>NZ_JBBPBE010000001.1:1322500-4050369 GCF_038009395.1 Heyndrickxia sp. FSL W8-0423
TTAAAGGATTGTAGTAATCCTAAAAATGGTTTCAAACTTTTTTTCTTGAGGGTATTGTTCTTTTTAAATTAGTCATTTTAAAAATGATTTTGTACCTTCTTTTGATATTCTCTTAAACTTATTATTTATAATCTATTATACATAACATAATGTCGATGGATGGGTATAAAAGAATATGCTCAATTAATATGAGAAAACTTTTATTTAGAACAATTATTATTAAAGATGCATAATCAAACGAAGATAGACCCTAGTAAAATAGTAAGAAAGTGTCTCATTAAAAAGGAAATTAATCAACAGAAAACTTTATTTAATTTGAGAAACGATGTCTATGTCTTGCACTGGGTATCCGAAAGGGGTTTGTATCAAAAAAATAAAATCCTTGGATATTAGAAAATCCAAGGATTAAAATAATCATTTATAAAATATACAAAGTTTACAGGGTTTAAAAAAACAAATACCAGACCCATAAGTAGATAATACTTCCACCAAATAAAACACCAATCAATATTGTTAAAAATACTGATGACTTTTTTTGTGGTATCTTACTGATAGAAACCATAAGTAAAATTAAAAACAAAACAGATATTACTAATAATTCTATTAACATATATATACAACCTTTTTAATCATATAGTAATTCGTGCAAAATAGTATTTAGAATCCTTGTATGCATTGTACATTGCTTTGCCTTCTGCATATGCAATTGCACCTGAAATAACTGTTAATAATCCAGCTAATATTTTTGTCCATGTAGGTTCTGGCACTAGATATAATGTAACAATTGTCGCAATAATTCCACTACCAACTTTAGCTACCATTTGATCTTTGTTACTCATAAAACTATCTACTGATGATTTAAAATTATTTAATTCGTCTTTATTTTTGGTTTTTTCTGTAGGATTTTTTGATACACCATTACGAAGTTTTGTTACCCAAATGTATTTTCCTGATTTCTTATAAATCCAATAACCATATACATCTTTTAATGTATTTTTTCTAATTAAAGATCCAGCCATAGTTTGTACTTTTAATTCGTTTTGAGAGGATGGTTTATCTGTTATTAATTCCTCATTTATCAATGTTCTATCTAAATTATATGTTTCGTACTTCATTTCACCGGTTTTTTTATAATATGTTGCAACAAAAATGTTATTGTCGTCTTTAGTTTCAACCTTTTTTACATCTTCATTATCTTCTAATGTCTTAGCTGTAATTCCATCTTTAAAAGTAATTTCCTTTCCAACAGACTTATTCTCTTCTGCATGAACTTGTGACAATGGAACTATTACCATAAATAATATTGATAATAAAGAAGCTAAAAATACTTTAATACTTTTCAAACTAATCTTCTCCTTGTTGAATATAAAATTGTGTCTATTAAATAATACATTATATTACTACTGAAGGATACTAAAAATAGATATATTTATGAATAAACAGTAAAAACGACAAAAAGTGACAAAATTTTAGTATCAATTTTTTTAAAGATTTCAACAAAGAATCATTGGCAGTTAAATGATCATACAATTTTCTTAAAGGAACAAAAAATCATAGCGAAAGGAGTGGGCAACATTCTGTATACGATTTTTGGATTTAAGCTTTGTCTTAACTACTCACATTATCTATGAAAGTGTGTTCACTTAAATACAAAGTTTTTCTCACCTTTTTATTGTTATGTCCTTCAGCAAGTAAATCTAGGATTATGTTTTCTCTTTCTGTTAGGTAAGGATTAGGAATTTATATTGCATCTCTGCCACTTCTAGATAAATAAAGCCCTAATCGAATTCCGTTCTCCTCTAGCAAATATTGTTCTTCTAATTCCTCTTTTAAATAATTAAATGATAACCATCCGATATTTGCTATTTAAACGTCATAGGTACAAAAATGGCGGGTGAAAGATTAAAAAATTCAATGTACTCTTCCTTTAAAAACTCTTTAAGTTTTTTTATAGAGACACAAAACTTAACGTAATAGAATTCCTATAAGAAAGATTTATACAATAATCGTAAAATAAAATAAAGAGATTGATACTAGTGGGTATTAAGGATGCGGTATGACAAAATTAAAAAAATGTGTAATACCCAATTTTTTTAATTACATACATTTTGTTAGTAACAATTATTAATTTTACTCAAATAAATAATATTTCTTTTGGTTCTTCGATGTTAATGCAAGCTATTATATATTCTGGGTGTAGTAAGTCCGATGATTACTGCCCTAACAGTTATTAAGAAAACGAATTTTAAAGAGAATTTATTATGCAAAAACATAAGTGTTTTTCATTTTGATTTTAGCGGAAGCATATCAATTTATTCCATTTTATTTATCTATTTGGTGGAGAAAAAATTGGACCACTGTATCTGTTAGTTTTTGTATATAGTTTACATAAAAAAATGCAATGAAAAGACATTCTATTATGAAACCGTTTAAAAAATAAAAAGACCGATCAAAGAAGGGTGCAAACCAATCGAAAATAGTTACGAATCTCTCAAAATAAACGAAAATCCATTAAATCATGAAAAACAAATCCATCCAGTACGGAAAATCTTAAATAATTATTATTCATCACATAGATCAAATGTATAACCGGATAATTTTCAAATAAAAATATTTCTAAAAAACTTGTTTGTTATAAGCATTTTAGGAAAAATATAAAGAAAGAATGTAACTTTAAAGGAGTGCTTAATTTGCTTCAAAACAGCATTGTCATGGTAATTATTATATTAATTATAAATATCGTCTATGTATCATTTTTTACCATACGCATGATTTTAACTTTAAAAGGATACCGCTATGTTGCGGCTTTTGTAAGTATGATTGAAATTGTAATCTATGTGATGGGGCTAGGATTAGTGCTTGATAATTTAAATCATATCCAAAATGTCATTGCTTATGCAGTAGGATATGGGATTGGTGTCATTGTTGGAATGAAAATCGAGGAAAAGTTGGCATTAGGGTATATAACGGTAAATGTGATAACTAAGGAATATGATAAGGATTTGCCGAGACAGCTACGAGACAGTGGGTATGGGGTAACAAGCTGGGCCGCAAATGGTCTTGAAGGAGATCGAATGGCTTTGCAAATATTAACACCAAGAAAATACGAACTGAAATTGTATCAAAAGATAAAAGAATTAGATCCTAAAGCATTTATTATTGCATATGAACCGAAAACAATATATGGTGGATTTTGGGTGAAAAGTGTGAAAAGAGGTAAATTGAAACATGAGTAAAAAAAAGCAATTTGAAGTGTTAGCAAATGAAACAATAGCTGATTGTCTAACACGAATGGAAAATGAGGGATACCGTCCAGTCCGCAGAATTGAGAAACCAATTTTTAAAGAAGTGCTAAAAAATAATCAAACAGAATATCAACCCGTCAGCAGAAAAATAGTGTTTGACGCACTAAGGATTGAGTAAAACACGAACATTAATTATGCCAAAATCCTAAATGTTCGATTTTTAGTTGACATGTAAATAGCCTATTGTTAAGATGTAATTGTCGAAGATAAATACAACTCTCATATATAATGGGAATATGGCCCATACGTTTCTACCCAATTACCGTAAATGATTGGACTATGAGAGAAAGTGGATTTTGGGAATTATTTTCCGTTTATTTGTGTTGTTTTTCCCCAGATGAGCTGCTTTCTCTTTATGAATGCAGTTTGTCTGGTTTTTTGCTTTTATTTGAACCTTTAGTAAAAATTTGACGGAGGCCTATTATGATAACCAAAGTTGGAGTAATAATGGGAAGTATTTCTGATTGGGAAACAATGAAGCATACAAGTTCTATATTAGAAGAATTAGAGATTCCGTACGAAAAACAGGTCGTATCTGCACATCGAACACCAGAATTAATGTTTGAGTATGCAGAAAATGCGAGAGGCAGAGGAATTAAAGTGATCATTGCCGGTGCAGGTGGTGCTGCTCATTTACCGGGAATGGTCGCTGCGAAAACGACTCTTCCGGTTATCGGGGTACCTATACAATCGAAGGCATTAAACGGACTTGATTCTTTATTATCCATTGTGCAAATGCCTGGTGGTGTTCCAGTAGCTACAGTAGCAATTGGAAAAGCTGGTGCACAAAATGCCGGATTGCTAGCTGCGCAAATTTTATCAATAGATGATTCTGAGATAGCAAATAAACTAGAAAAAAGACGAGAAAAAATAAAAGAAACTGTAATCGAAAGTAGTGATCAACTTGAATAGGGAAATCATTCAGCCAGGGAAAACAATTGGGATTATCGGCGGTGGCCAGCTTGGCAGAATGATGGCTCTTGCTGCAAAGGAAGCAGGCTTTCGAATCATTGTTTTAGATCCTACGAATGACTGTCCATGTGGTCAGGTTGCTGATGAACAAATCACGGCGGGTTATGATGATTTACAGGCACTCGAACATTTAGCGAAAAAATGTGATGTTATTACTTTTGAATTTGAAAATATTGATTATGAATCATTACTTTCACTTTCGAGAATAGCACATGTTCCTCAAGGTGCAGAAATTATTCGTATCACTCAAGATCGCATAATTGAAAAAAATACATTAGTAGCTTCAGGTGTAAAGGTGGCACCATTTAAAGTCATACACTCAGAAGTTGAAATGAATAAAGGCATTCAAGAGCTCGGATTCCCTTGTGTGTTAAAAACAAGCCGTGGGGGCTATGATGGTAAAGGACAACAGGTCATCCAATGTGCGGATGATAGAATTAAGGCTAAAAAACTGTTAGAATATGGGGCATGTGTTCTCGAATCTTGGGTTGAATTCGAAAAGGAAATTTCTGTGATTGTTACTAGAAATGCAAATGGGGACATGGAATGCTTTCCAGTAGGGGAAAATATTCATGTTGATAATATTTTATACCAAACAATTGTCCCTGCTCGTATCAATAAGCACATCGAGGTTGCTGCCTTTCAACTAGCGGAAAAAATAGCAGAACATATCAAACTCATCGGTACATTAGCTGTAGAAATGTTTCTTACAGCAGATGGCCAAATTTTTGTGAATGAGTTAGCACCTAGACCACATAATTCAGGTCACTATTCAATTGAAGCATGTGATTTTTCTCAATTTGACCAGCATATCCGTGCGATCTGCAATTGGCCTATAAAATCTCCATCACTTTTAAAGCCGGTAGTAATGGTCAATATTTTAGGGCAACATGTGGAAAAATTAATGGAACAAATTTCATTACAATCTGAATGGTCTATTCATTTATACGGGAAAAGTCAGGCGAAATATCAAAGAAAAATGGGACATATTACAGTTTTAACAGATAATATTGAGAGAACACTCTCACAACTAAATGATAGTGGAATTTGGAAGTAGAATCGGAGGAAATAGTTTATGATCGAGCGTTATACACGTCCGGAAATGGGCGCAATTTGGACAGAGGAAAATCGCTTTAAGGCATGGCTTGAGGTTGAAATTTTAGCTTGTGAGGCATGGGCGGAACTTGGAGATATTCCAAAAGAAGATGTAGAGAAAATACGCCAACATGCAACATTCGATGTGGCAAGGATTAAGGAAATTGAGGAAGAAACACGCCATGATGTCGTTGCTTTTACAAGAGCGGTTTCTGAATCACTCGGCGAAGAACGGAAATGGGTTCATTATGGCTTAACTTCTACGGATGTTGTTGATACAGCTTTATCGTATATTTTGAAACAGGCAAATGAAATTCTTTTAAAAGACATTGAGAATTTTATCGGGATTATTGGTGAAAAAGCAAAAGAGCATAAGTACACCGTGATGATGGGGAGAACCCATGGTGTCCATGCAGAACCAACAACTTTCGGATTAAAGCTTGGCCTATGGTATGAGGAAATGAAACGCAATCTGGAAAGATTCAAGCAAGCCGCTGCAGGTGTTGAATTTGGGAAAATCTCGGGTGCTGTCGGTACATATGCAAATATTGATCCATTCGTTGAGAAATATGTTTGTGACAAGCTTGGCTTACAAGCGGCGCCGATTTCTACACAAACATTGCAAAGGGACCGTCATGCACATTATTTAGCAACGATTGCTTTAATAGCTACTTCTATTGAAAAATTTGCGGTAGAGATCCGCGGATTGCAAAAAAGTGAAACACGTGAGGTAGAAGAGTTTTTCGCAAAAGGACAAAAAGGTTCATCTGCTATGCCGCATAAACGAAATCCAATTGGATCTGAAAATATGACAGGGATGGCAAGGGTCATTCGTGGATACATGATGACTGCATATGAAAATGTAGCATTATGGCATGAAAGAGATATTTCTCATTCATCTGCGGAACGTATTATCTTACCTGATGCGACAATTGCATTAAATTATATGTTAAATCGCTTTGCGAATATCGTGAAAAACTTAACTGTATTCCCTGAAAATATGAAACGGAATATGGATAAAACACTCGGCTTGATTTATTCACAGCGTGTATTGCTTGCGTTAATTGATAAAGGAATGGTACGTGAAGCAGCTTATGATACAGTACAGCCAAAAGCAATGGAAGCATGGGAAAAACAAGTACCTTTCAGAGAGCTAATTGAAGCGGATCCAACGATCCAAAGCAAACTAACGAAAGAAGAAATTGCTGATTGCTTTGATTATAACTATCACTTAAAAAATGTAGATTTCATCTTTGAACGACTTGGACTATAGCAGGATCACACTCACGGTGTTTGACACCGTGGGTGCCTGACACCATAGGGGGCATGTGTGATGGAAAAGCTAGGTTTATTGTATGAAGGAAAAGCGAAGCGGATTTTTGGTACGGAACGTGATGGTGTGCTGTTGGTGGAGTATAAGGACTCAGCTACAGCTTTTAACGGAGAAAAAAAGTCTGAAATTACTGGAAAAGGGCAGCTGAATAACGAAATTAGCAGTTTACTATTTGCTAGTTTAAAAGAAAGTGGGATTGATAGTCACTTTATTGAAAAGATTTCAGCATATGAACAACTTGTACAGCAAGTCTCAATCATTCCTTTGGAGGTCGTCACACGGAATATTGTGGCCGGCAGCTTATCAAAACGACTTGGTATTGAAGAAGGAACACTATTAAAGCACCCAATTGTTGAATTTTATTATAAAAATGATGAATTAGGCGATCCATTAATAACAGAGGATCATGTTGAAGTACTGGAGATTGCTAGTCCGCAAGAGTTAACCCTTCTAAAGCAGAAAGCGCGAAAAATTAATGAAGTGCTATCAAATCTATTTTCCGAGCTTGGGATCCATCTAGTCGATTTTAAACTAGAGTTCGGCAAGAATTCGCATGGAGAAATTTTGCTAGCTGATGAGATCTCACCAGATACATGTCGACTTTGGGATAAAAAAACAAATCAAAAGCTCGATAAAGATGTTTTTCGTAGAGATTTAGGTGATTTGACAACGGTATACCAAGAAATATTAAACCGCTTGAGAGGAGAAACGACACATGTTTAAAGTAAAAGTGTATGTAACTTTAAGAGAAAGTGTTTTAGATCCACAAGGTACAGCTGTAAAAAGCTCACTTCACAGCATGAATTACAATGAGGTTGCTGATGTCAGAATCGGAAAATATATGGAGCTAACGATTGAAAAAACAGAACGTGATATTGAAGAAGTAGTTAATGAACTATGTACACGTCTTCTTGCAAATCCTGTTATTGAAGATTATCGATATGAGATTGAGGAGGGTGTTGTACAGTGAGGTTTGCGGTAATCGTTTTTCCTGGTTCTAACTGTGATGTAGATATGTTTCACGCCATTAAAGACGAACTTGGAGAAGAGGTCGAATATGTGTGGCATGATTCAGAAAATCTGGATTCTTTCGATGGCATATTACTGCCCGGCGGTTTTTCCTACGGTGATTACCTACGATCGGGTGCGATAGCTCGTTTCTCCAATGTGATGAAACAGGTCGTAAAAGAGGCTGAAGCTGGAAAGCCTGTTTTAGGAGTGTGCAACGGATTTCAAATCTTACTAGAATCCGGGTTACTGCCTGGTGCGATGAAACAAAATGAAAGCTTGCAATTTATTTGCCAAACTGTTCAATTAAAAGTTGAAAACAACAATACAATGTTTACCTCTCAATATAATCAAGACGAAGTCATACGAATTCCAATCGCCCATGGCGAAGGAAATTATTACTGTGATGTCGACACACTTAAGCGCTTAACAGATAATAATCAAATCGTATTTACGTATGACAACAACCCCAATGGCAGTGTCGCCAATATTGCAGGCATAACGAATGAAAGAGGCAATGTCCTTGGCATGATGCCTCATCCCGAACGAGCGGTTGATGAATTATTAGGAAGTGCAGATGGACTTAAATTATTTCAATCGATAGTGAAAAATTGGAGGGAAGCACATGTCGTTAATGCTTGAACCACATCCATCCCAAATTAAAGAAGAAAAGATTTATCGCGAAATGGGTTTAACCGATGAAGAGTTCGCGATGATCGAAAACATTTTAGGTAGATTACCAAACTATACAGAAACCGGCCTGTTCTCAGTTATATGGTCGGAACACTGCAGCTATAAAAATTCGAAGCCTGTACTAAAAAAATTCCCTACTTCCGGTGATAGAGTCCTTCAAGGACCAGGTGAAGGTGCCGGAATTGTCGATATTGGTGATAATCAAGCGGTCGTATTTAAAATTGAAAGCCATAATCACCCTTCCGCGATTGAACCCTATCAAGGTGCAGCAACAGGTGTTGGCGGAATAATCCGTGATGTATTTTCGATGGGAGCAAGACCTATTGCTATACTAAACTCCCTTCGTTTTGGAGAGTTAGAGTCTTCAAGAGTGAAATATTTATTTAAAGAGGTAGTCGCAGGCATTGCAGGCTATGGAAATTGTATTGGAATTCCAACAGTAGGCGGGGAGATTCAATTTGACCCATCCTATGATGGAAATCCACTTGTTAATGCGATGTGTGTTGGCCTTATTGATCATAAAGATATTCAAAAGGGCCAAGCAACAGGTGTTGGTAATACGGTCATGTATGTTGGAGCCAAAACAGGCAGAGATGGCATCCATGGAGCAACGTTCGCCTCAGAAGAATTAAGTGAAAAATCAGAAGAGAAACGCCCTGCAGTCCAAGTGGGAGATCCATTTATGGAAAAGCTGCTTTTAGAAGCATGTCTCGAACTTGTTAAATCGGATGCATTAGTCGGTATACAAGATATGGGAGCAGCAGGTCTTACAAGTTCATCTGCTGAAATGGCAAGTAAAGCTGGTTCTGGTATCGAAATGAATTTAGACTTTATTCCACAACGTGAAACAGGTATGACTGCATATGAAATGATGCTTTCTGAATCACAGGAAAGAATGCTGATCGTTGTAAAACAAGGAAGAGAACAGGAAATTATCGATTTATTTTCAAAATACGGCTTGGAAGCAGTTTCGGTTGGACGGGTAACCGAGGATAAAATGCTTAGACTCATTCATCATGGTGAAATTGTAGCAGATGTTCCAGCTGATGCACTTGCTGAAGAAGCACCTGTATATCATAAGCCTTCAGCTGAACCAACGTATTTCCGAGATTTTCAAGCGATGGAAGTGGAGATTCCGAAAGTAGTAGATTACAAGGAAACTTTGTTAAATCTTTTACAGCAACCGACAATTGCTAGTAAGGAATGGGTGTATAAACAATACGATTATCAAGTGCGAACAAACACTGTGGTTACACCAGGTTCAGATGCTGCAGTAGTACGAATACGTGGAACACGAAAGGCGCTGGCTATGACAACTGACTGTAACTCTCGCTATCTTTATCTAGATCCAGAAATGGGAGGGAAAATTGCTGTCGCAGAAGCTGCAAGAAATATCGTTTGCTCTGGAGGAGAACCGCTTGCAATCACTGATTGTTTGAACTTTGGTAATCCGGAAAAACCTGAAATTTTTTGGCAAATTGAAAAAGCGGCGGATGGGATGAGTGCAGCCTGTCTTGCACTGAATAGTCCAGTAATCGGAGGGAATGTTTCACTTTATAACGAAACAAATGGAGTAGCTGTCTATCCTACCCCTGTCGTTGGGATGGTCGGTTTGATTGAGGATTTAGACCATATTACGACCCAACATTTCAAACAGGCTGGGGACTTGATTTATATGATTGGTGAAACAATGCCTGAATTTGGCGGCAGTGAGCTTCAAAAAATGCAGAGTAATAAAATTTTTGGGAAATCACCAGCTATTGATTTAGAAGTTGAAGCGAGAAGACAACGACAATTGTTGACAGCGATTAAAGAAGGGATTGTTTCCTCAGCCCACGATATTGCAGAAGGTGGAGCGGCGATTGCAATAGCTGAATCTCTATTTGGCACAACAGGCTTAGGAGCAGAAATCGTGTTGCAGGGTGATCCGGTTGTTTCATTATTTAGCGAAACACAATCTCGTTTTATTATATCGGTGAAAAAAGAAAATAAAGCTAAATTTGAAGCAATTGTCAAAGATGCAGTATTGATTGGTGAAGTAACGAGCAATGAAAGGCTTCAAATTAAAGATGAAAATAATTCGGTATTAATTGAAGCTGATGTAAATGAATGTGAGAAGGCTTGGAAAGGAGCTATTCCATGCTTGCTGAACTAAAAGGGTTAAATGAGGAATGTGGTGTTTTTGGAATTTGGGGACATCCAGATGCAGCGAAAATTACTTACTATGGCCTGCATAGTTTGCAACATCGGGGCCAAGAAGGTGCTGGCATCGTTGTATCTAATGGCGGCAGACTGCAAGTTTTAAAGGGAGAAGGACTCGTTACTGAAGTTTTTAATGAAGGAAAAATTGAAAAATTACATGGAAAGTCTGCGATTGGTCACGTTCGTTATGCAACTGCAGGCGGGGGAGGAATTGAAAATGTTCAACCCTTTCTTTTTAATTCGCAAAACGGCAGTTTAGCACTTGCTCACAATGGAAATATCGTCAATGCGAATGCACTGAAGCATCAGCTTGAAGCACAAGGAAGTATTTTTCAAACAAGCTCGGATACTGAAGTTTTGGCACATTTAATCAAAAGAAGCGGTTACCTATCGTTAAATGATCAATTAAAAAATGCGCTGACTATGCTTAAAGGGGCTTATGCGTTTTTACTAATGACAGAAACGGAAATGATGGTCGCCTTAGATCCAAATGGTTTACGTCCACTGTCAATTGGTCAAATAGGTGATGCTTATTGTGTTGCATCTGAGACATGTGCTTTTGACATTATTGGAGCTGAATTTGTGCGAGATGTTATGCCCGGAGAACTAATTGTCATTGATGATCGCGGTCTCCATTCAGAACCATTTACCCTTTCTACTTCGAGTGCAATTTGTACGATGGAATATGTCTATTTTTCACGACCAGATAGTAATATTCACGGAATTAATATTCATACGGCAAGAAAAAGTATGGGGAAACAATTAGCGATGGAAGCTCAAATAGATGCAGATGTTGTAACAGGTGTACCAGATTCAAGTATTTCAGCTGCCATTGGCTATGCTGAATTAGCAGGCATTCCTTATGAGCTTGGGTTAATTAAAAATCGTTATGTCGGACGGACATTTATCCAGCCTTCTCAATCGTTAAGAGAGCAAGGAGTAAAGATGAAATTAGCTCCGGTTCGAGGTGTAGTTGAAGGCAAGCGTGTGATCATGGTTGATGATTCAATCGTAAGAGGAACGACAAGTCGGCGAATTGTTACTATGCTAAGAGAAGCAGGTGCGAAAGAGGTGCATGTATGTATTAGCTCACCCCCTATGAAAAATCCATGCTTTTATGGAATTGATACGTCAACTCATGAAGAATTAATTGCATCGAAACATAGTGTCGAAGAAATTCGAGAAATGATTGGAGCCGATTCCTTAACATTTTTAAGCGTGGATGGAATGTTAAAGGCGATTGGTAGACCTCAAGACGGAAATCAGTGCGGTCAATGCTTAGCATGCTTTACGGGTAACTATCCGACGGAAATTTATCCAGACACTGTACTACCTCATGAAAAAGAACTTGTGCGCTAGGAGGCTGTGAAGGAAATGGCAAATACGTATCGTGATGCAGGAGTCGATATTGAAGCTGGTTATGAAGCGGTGGAAAGGATTAAAAAACATGCTGCACGTACTAATCGATTAGGTGTTCTTGGCCAATTAGGGAGCTTTGGCGGTGTGTTTGATTTATCATCGCTCAATCTTAAAGAGCCTGTGCTCGTTTCGGGTACAGACGGTGTTGGAACAAAGCTGAAATTAGCTTTTCAAATGGATCGGCATGACACGATTGGCATTGACTGTGTAGCGATGTGTGTGAATGATATTGTTGTCCAAGGTGCGGAACCTTTATATTTTCTTGATTATATTGCTTGTGGGAAATCCATTCCGGAAAAGATTGAAGCCATTGTTAAAGGAATTGCAGATGCCTGCGAACAGGCTGGCTGTGCACTAATTGGCGGGGAAACTGCAGAAATGCCGGGACTTTATGAAGTAAATGAATATGATTTAGCTGGTTTTTCCGTGGGGGCATGTGAAAAAACGGAACTTATTACGGGTGAATATCTACACGAAGGCGATATTTTAATCGGATTGGCTTCGAACGGCATTCATAGTAACGGTTATTCATTAGTAAGAAAAATCTTTTTTGAAGACCATCAGTTTTCTCTTGAAGAAAAGCTTCCTGAATTAGATGATCCCCTTGGCATTGAATTACTAAAGCCTACCAAAATATATGTTAAGCCAGTTTTAGATGCGATTACTCAATTTGAAATTAAAGGAATGGCGCATATAACTGGCGGAGGCTTCATTGAAAATATTCCGAGAATGCTTCCGGAAGGATTAGGGGTAGAAATTAAGCAAAACTCCTGGCCTATCTTACCTATTTTTAAAGCAATCGAAAAATATGGTGAAATCGATCAACTAGAAATGTTTAATACATTTAATATGGGGATTGGCTTTGTCGTTGCGGTTGATCAGGAAATAGCGAATCAAGCACTTGAATTCTTCGGAGACGATGCTTATAAAATTGGTGTAATTACAAAACAACCAGGTGTTCGTTTTGTTTCAGGGAGTTAACAAGATGAACAAAATAGCCATATTCGCCTCTGGAAATGGAAGTAATTATCAAGCAATTGTTGATGCCGTAAAAAATGGGGCATTAGATGCATCAATAGAGCTGCTTGTGTGTGACAAGCCAAATGCGTTTGTTATAGAGAGGGCCAAAAAGGAAAGTACACCTATCTTTGCATTTGAGCCAAAAACATATGAAACGAAAGCGGCATTTGAAAAGGAAATTGTGTTGGAATTACAAAAACGTGAGATTGAATTAATTGTGTTGGCGGGCTATATGAGACTGATTGGGCCAACATTATTACAAGCATTTTCAAAGCGAATCATTAATATTCATCCATCACTTCTACCATCTTTTCCCGGAAAGAATGCGATTGGGCAAGCCCTTCAAGCCGGCGTGAAAGTGACAGGAGTAACTGTTCATTTTGTAGACGAAGGAATGGACACGGGTCCAATTATTGCCCAAGAGTCTTTAAAGGTTGAAGAATCAGATACAGAGCAATCGTTAGCTGAAAAGGTACATAAAATTGAACACCGATTATACCCAGAAATGATACAATTACTATTTCAAAAAAGTTTTTTGTTGGAAAAGGAGGAAGCTTCACGATGAAACGTGCACTCATTAGTGTTTCAGATAAAACAGGAATCGTTGAATTTGCTCAAGGATTACTTGAATTAGGGTTTGGAATTATTTCAACAGGCGGAACGAAAAAAGCATTAGTTGAAGCGGGGTTAACCGTTATAGGTGTTGAAGATGTAACGGGCTTTCCGGAAATTTTGGAAGGAAGGGTAAAAACGCTTCATCCTTTTATTCATGGAGGACTGTTAGCTAAACGCAACTCCGAACACTTGGAGCAATTAGATCAACAAGGAATTTCACCAATCGATCTTGTTTGTGTCAATCTTTATCCTTTCCAGCAAACTATTGCAAAACCAGATGTAACTGAAGCAGACGCCATTGAAAATATTGATATTGGCGGACCAACCATGCTTAGATCTGCTGCGAAAAACCATGAGTATGTCACAGTTGTTGTTGATTCCCACGATTATGAAGGTGTATTAGCAGAGTTGAAGAGTAATGGGAATGTTTCTAAAGAAACGAACAAACGATTAGCCGCAAAAGTTTTCCGTCATACTGCTGCTTATGATTCCTATATCGCAGATTATATGACAAAACTTGTAGATGAGGAAAATCCTGAACGTGTCACGTTTTCATATGAATTAAAGCAAACGTTACGTTATGGGGAGAATCCGCATCAAAAGGCTAGTTTTTATGTCAATCCGATTGGTTCTCCGTTTTCTATTGCTCATGCAAAACAATTACATGGGAAGGAACTATCTTACAATAATATTCATGATGCAGATGCAGCCCTTCAAATTGTAAAAGATTTTTCTGAACCGGTTGCTGTAGCTGTTAAACATATGAATCCTTGTGGCGTTGGGGTTGGAAGTAGTCCATCGAAAGCATTTGCTAAAGCCTATGCTGCTGATTCAACCTCAATTTTTGGAGGAATTATTGCTTTTAATCGTGAGGTTGATAAAGAAACGGCCGAGCAATTACATGAAATTTTCTTAGAAATTATCATTGCTCCTTCATTTTCAGATGATGCCTTAGCAATTTTAACAGCCAAAAAGAATTTAAGGTTATTAACGGTTCCGTTTAATCATGAAAATAAAGGTGAACGTGTCATCACATCAGTTGAAGGTGGATTACTCGTACAAGATCAAGATTCGTTTACTTTGGAAAACGCTAATATTACTGTTCCAACAAAAAGGGAACCAACTGAAGAAGAATGGAAGGCACTTAAATTAGGATGGAAAGTCGTTAAACATGTGAAATCAAATGCCATTGTTGTGACAAATAAGGAAATGACACTCGGAATAGGTGCCGGTCAAATGAACCGAGTAGGGTCAGCGAAAATTGCGTTGGATCAAGCCGGCGAGCAAGCGAAAGGGGCGATCATGGCCTCGGATGCGTTCTTCCCAATGGATGACACCGTTGAAGCTGCAGCAAAAGCCGGGATAACAGCGATCATTCAGCCAGGCGGATCGATTCGTGATGAGGACTCCATCAAGAAAGCAGATGAATTTGGCATAGCGATGGTATTTACCGGCATCCGCCATTTCAAACATTAAGGTTATTTTACAATTCAAAGGGACATGGGTTCGAATAAATAAACCATGTCCCTTACTTCCTAAATTAATGAGGTGAATTCCGATGAATGTTTTAGTAATTGGCCGTGGTGGAAGAGAACATGCAATATGTAAGAAGGTTAAAGAAAGTTCACTTGTTGAAAATGTGTATTGTGCTCCTGGAAATGCGGGGATTCGTGAGGATGCGGTAATCGTTCCTATTTCAGAGATGAATTTCTCTGATTTAATTGCTTTCGCAAAAGATAACGAAATTGATTTGACCATCGTTGGTCCGGAAGATCCTTTATCAGCGGGAATTGTGAATGAGTTTAAGCAAGCAGGTTTAAACGTATTCGGTCCTACTAAAGAGGCAGCATTAATAGAAGGAAGTAAATCTTTTGCTAAGGACTTAATGAAAAAGTACCTCATTCCAACCGCCGCTTATGAGACGTTTGAACAATATGATGAAGCTAAAAAATATATCCAAGAACATGGAGCACCTGTAGTGATAAAAGCGGATGGTCTTGCAGCTGGTAAAGGGGTAATCGTTGCTCTCACAGTAGAAGAAGCTTTAGAAGGACTTGAGCAATTAATGGTCAATCAAACCTTTGGCGTTGCTTCTACAAAGGTAGTGGTTGAGGAATTTCTTCAAGGTGAGGAATTTTCTTTGATGGCTTTTGTGAATGGGGAAGCTGTTTATCCGATGGTGATTGCTCAAGATCATAAACGGGCATTTGATGGTGATAAAGGTCCGAATACAGGTGGAATGGGGGCGTACTCACCGGTTCCGCAAATTGCGCAGCAAGAAGTAGAACGAGCGGTGCAAGAAATACTTATTCCAACGGTCAATGCCTTAAAAGCGGAAGGCAGAAGATTCTGCGGGATTCTTTATGCGGGATTAATCCTAACGAACGAAGGTCCGAAAGTGATTGAATTTAATGCGAGATTCGGTGATCCTGAAACACAGGTTGTGTTATCAAGATTGGAATCGGATCTTGTCCAAGTTATTCTTGATTTACAAAATGAAACAACACCGACGCTTTCTTGGAGTAATGATTGTTCTGTTGGTGTAGTCCTTGCTTCAAATGGCTATCCAGGTACGTATGAAAAAGGAATAGAAATACCAAATTTAAATAATTTCGAATCATCTACACTTGTTTTTCACGCGGGAACTGAACGAAATGAAGAGAATGCCATCGTATCGAACGGAGGAAGGGTATTACTCATTGCCGCAAAAGGAAATGATCTTAAGGACGCCGTTAAAAAGGTATATGTAGAAATGGATAAAATAAAATCAGACCGCTTTTTTTATAGAAGTGATATAGGATTAAAAGCGTTGTAAATAATCGGACTCGAAGTTGAGTCCGATTTTCACCTGTTAATTAATCTTCTAATTGATCTTGGAACTTTTTCATTTCACCCATCAAATCAATCTCATTTCCACCGCTTTGAGTAGATTGCTGTTGATGTTGACCTTCATTGCTATTACTACTAGAAGTTGTATGTTGAGGTTTTGTCCATGGGCAGTTTTTTAATAGCTCTGTCACAGGACAAAATCTAACAATGCCTTCAGCAACTTTCATTGCACTTAACAGCATCACTAATACATATGAATTACATCGAGGTTTTTTGGATAACTTTGCAGTAGACCAAGCAAGAAAGGTCAACCCGCAGGTAATTCGAATCATTGCATTAACGATTCCGATGTTTTTGTTCACTTTCATCTCAATCCCACCCTTTCACAAAATTTTTACAATTTATTTCAAAACTTTAATGCGTTAAAAGGTAACATATGATACGATTGTAAATAAAAAGAGAAAACTCCCTAGGGAGGGAAGTTCATGTTAGATCAACGATACCGATGGAAGAATAAGCAAATCCGTGATCATGTAGCAGTTGTCAGCGGTAAAAAATCTCCGACATTACTTTTGAAAAATGCACGGTATTTACACTCAATGTTTCGTAAATGGATGAATGGTCATATTTGGATATATGGAGATCGGATTGTGTATACCGGGGACGAGCTTCCTGAAAATACGGCTAACTGTGAAGTAATTGATTGTTCAGGTCTCACACTTGTTCCGGGATATATTGAACCGCATGTTCACCCATTTCAGTTATATAATCCCCAATCGTTTGCACGATATGCATCACAATCGGGGACAACAACAATTATTAATGATAATTTAGTGCTTGCTTTACAATTAGGAAAAAAGAAAGCGTTTTCTCTAATTAGGGAACTAAGACATTCACCTGTAACAATGTATTGGTGGAGCCGATTTGATTCACAAACAGAGCTAAGGGAAGAAGAGACTATTTTCTCACATGGTGAGGTGAAATCGTGGCTTGAGCATGATGCGGTTTTACAAGGCGGAGAATTGACAGGATGGCCTAAGCTGCTTGACGGAGATGATTTAATACTTCACTGGATGCAAGAAGCGAAGCGAATGAGAAAGAAAATTGAAGGCCATTTTCCGGGTGCATCAGAGAAAACACTCGCAAAAATGATGCTATTTGGAGCTGATTGTGATCATGAAGCAATGACTGGTGAGGAAGTATACAAACGTCTAATGCAAGGCTATATGGTTTCACTTCGTCACTCCTCGATCCGTCCAGATCTTCCTGTACTTTTGGAAGATATGAAAAGATTAGGAATCGATCAATATGACTCAATGTTTTTCAATACAGATGGTTCGACACCAGCCTTTTACGAAAATGGAATTATCGATCGTTTGATTCGAATGGCCATAGAACATGGGGTACCTGTTATTGATGCATATCATATGGCTTCATTTAATGTGGCGAAATATTATAATATTGAACACCTCCACGGATTAATTGCAACCGGCCGTGTTGCCAGCATTAATTTCCTTGAGGATGAACACAATCCGACACCAATTTCCGTACTTTCTAAAGGGAAATGGCTAAAAAAAGATGGAACAGCAATAATAGAAGATAAAGATATTGAGTGGGAAGAGTATGGTTTTGCTCCATTGCAATTCGATTGGGAACTTGATTACGATGATTTACAATTTTCGATGCCATTTGGGATTGAAATGATTAATGATGTAATTACCAAGCCATATTCCGTTACTTTTGATATTGCAACGGATGAATTAACGACTGACCATGATGAAAGCTTTCTAATTTTGATTGGACGGGATGGATCTTGGAGAATTAATACGATGGTGAAAGGTTTTTCAAATAGCTTAATGGGCTTTGCATCCTCGTTTTCAAGCACTGGAGATATTATTTTAATTGGTAAAAATAAAAATGATATGGTTTGTGCATTTAATCGGATGAAAGAACTTGGCGGGGGGATTGTGATGACTGAAAAAGGAAAAGTCATTCACGAAATTCCATTAAATCTTTCCGGATTTATGTCAAATAAGCCAATGGATATATTAATTAAAGAAGAGAAGAGGCTTAAAGAGCTTTTAATTGAAAGAGGCTATCCGCATAATGATCCGATCTATTCGTTACTATTCTTCTCAGCGACACATTTACCATATATCCGTATAACGCAAAGAGGAATATTTGATGTAATGAATAAAACGGTACTTTTTCCAACGATTATGAGGTAAAATTACATGTGGTAAAACGGCCTAAAAAAGGGGATGCATGAATTATATATGTTCAAGAAAACTTTTTTACTTGCGATAGTACTTGTTTGTGTATTATCGGCTTGTAGTCATAAAAGGGAAACAGAAAAAAATGAAGCCGCTAAATCTCCTGAAAGAGGGGAAGTTTCAGGAAATAAAAAGCCAAACGTGAAATTCACTTTTCCATTAACAGGTTTAGAAGCTAATGAAAAACCAAGAACCCGTGCCGTTTCCGTGATGATCAACAATCACCCAAAAGCACGTCCGCAATCGGGTTTAACTGAAGCTGATATTGTTTACGAAGTATTAGCTGAAGGTGATATTACACGATTTTTAGCGATCTTTCAAAGCGAACAACCAAATAGAATTGGTCCAGTTCGTAGTTCAAGGGATTACTTTATCGAGTTAGCAAAAGGATATAATAGCTTTTATATTGCCCATGGCTATAGCCCTGAGGCTAAAAAAATGCTCGAGAGTGGATATATTGATAATATAAATGGTATCCAGTATGATGGTACTCTATTTAAGCGATCAAGTGATAGGCAAGCACCCCATAATTCCTATATTACGTATGAAAATATACGTAAAGGTGCAACAATGAAAAATTTCAATATGGATACACCACCGAAAGCTTTAAGTTTCGCTTCTGAAACGGAATTAAAGCAAATTACAGGACAAAAAGTAAAACATATACTCATTCGCTATTCAACTAATTCTATATTTAATGCTGAATATAAATATGATGAAAAATTGCAGAAATTTAAACGATTCTCAGGTAATGAGCAAACTATTGATTTGGAAACGAAGAAACCTGTTTTGCTGGATAATTTATTGGTTGTTGAAATGCAACACAAAATTATCGATGATTACGGACGTCGCAGTATTGATTTAACTTCTGGAGGAAAAGCTTATTTTATCCAAAAGGGGACATACCGTGAAGTAGAGTGGCGCAATGTAGAAGGGAAGATAATTCCTTACGAAAACGGGATTCCAGCTAAATTTGTACCGGGGAAAACATGGATCAACATCGTACCAAATTTAAAAGATGTGTCATTTTCAGAGTAATGGGTTAAAGAGGAGAGGATAAAATGCAAATAGACAAATTACGTGGGAAAGCATTGGATCAATTATTTGAATCCATACTTTCGCTAAAAGATAAAGAAGAATGTTATCGATTCTTTGATGACCTATGCACGATAAACGAAATCCAATCACTGGCACAGCGTTTAGAAGTAGCCAGAATGCTACGTGAAAAGAAAACCTATCACATCATTGAATCCGAAACAGGCGCCAGCACAGCCACAATATCACGGGTGAAAAGATGTTTGAATTATGGAAACGATTCTTATGAGATGGTATTGGAGCGGATTAAAGGGTCAGATCGGGAAGAAGCAGAGGAATAAAATTATCTAAGGCATGTATTTTATTGTATGTAATTCCGCTTCGATGGAGAGCATACCAAATAATATGCTGATCAGTAGACCAAATTGCATATGATTTGGTCTTTAATTTTTCTTATATATCAATGATTATGAGATATCTACTTTAATTAGCAAGTAAAATCGCAGCCTAAAAACATCTTGACTAATGTTGCCTGCAAAATGCTAATTAATTAAATTGACGTACTTTTTGAGCAATCAAAGAGAATCAAAATAAGCGGATATTTTCCGGTTAAACAGTAGAATATAGCTTGATTCGAAGAATATAAGCGGATATTTTCCGATTAAGCAAAGCAAAATTACCCATTTTCAAGTTTTTTGAGTCAATAGCCGGAATTCTTCCGTCTATTTATGCTTTTTTCAGTGCTATTTTCTAATTAAGGGGAATTTCTCCGCTTATTTACCAAACTTGCTTTTGCGTGCATTTTTATTTATGCAAGAGAAATATGAAAAAGAAGAAGTAATAATCAGGATTACTTCTTCTTTAGTAGCACTTATGCATATTTTGGAGTTTTAATGGAAAGGATACTTGGTTCCCTTTCTCCACCTGCTGCTATATTTTTACTTTCACTACTATTTTGAGTATCTTTCACGATTAATGCACCACTCATTAGGAAAGCCCCCACGGTTAAAGATAAAATAATTTTTTTCAAAATATTCCCCTCCTAGATTTGTACAAATTGCTTATAAGAAAAATTAACTAATTTATAGTAAATTGCAGCATTTTTATATTTGTGCTTATCCTCATAATACCTTCCGAGAATTTCAGCATATTCTGTAAGCTTTGCATAATCCTTTTGTTCTTTTAAATAAGGAATAAATTTATTTTCTAAGAGATTCACAAATTTTTCATCTTCGTTATCTATTAAATATAAATGAGTTAAAATTTCATAATAAAACGATAAATATTTATTTTTGTTCTCGGGATTGATCCAACTTAAACCTTTTTGTATTCTTCTTTTTGCTTCAGTATAATTTTTACTCTTAAAATATTCACCAATAATTGAGGTAAGGGCAGAGAGACGGTCAATTAGGGGACTTTCTTCTGCATTTACAATTATATCAAGGTGCTTAATTGCGAGGTTAGGGTTCCCTTGAACGAAATAGAGGTAGCCCATATTTAAATGTGTTAGTTGAATTAACCTCTGATTATTTGTACTTTCGGCTAATTGTTTTGCTAATTGATAGTTTTTAATAGCCTTTTGATGATTATTAATTCGTCTGTAACAAATCCCCAAAATTATATGACACTCTGCACATCTAGAAAAGTTGTACATTTGACGATAATATTCTAAAGCTTTGTTTGCATGACTTTGTGCTTCGGATGTTAACCGATGTTTACTGTATGTAACAGCAAGTGAATAGAGAATATCTGCTATTTCATCTTCTGGGAGGTCGAGATGCGGGATAAAATCCTCTGAAAGTACGTACTTTTGAAGGGCCTCATTCTCTTCCTCAACAATCGAATAGTAATTCCCATTAAACTTATACCAATAATACTTCTGCAAATTATTAAATGTACCGCTTACATCTTTTAAATTATTAATTTGTTCTAATGCTTTCGTTGTTTCGCCAATTTTTAAATAGTATCTGATCATGTGAATCTTGATTAATAACTGTAATTCGGAATCGTGTATCGTTTTAGATACTTCATTGATTTCTTTGTATTTCTGTTTAATTTCTTCGATGTTTGAAGAAGTTAGCAAGAGGTGAAACCATTCATTGCATATTACTTTTGTACTGTCATCAATCTGATTGTTGATTTGAATGCCTAGTTTGCGACAGAGAAGCTTTATGACTTCTTCATTAGGTTCAATTTTCCCATTTTCAATTTTTGAAAGATAGGAAATTGAGATAATTCCATCGGCTAGTTCCTCTTGTGTTAAATTTTGATTTATTCTATTTAACTTGATAATGGCACCGATATTCATAGTAATCACCTAAACCTGCATATTTACCTTATTATATATTAAAAATTATGTGAAGTGGTAATAATAAGATAATTTTTTTGAGATTACTATAAATCTAGTAGAAAAGATAGATGAGAATAGATGTATTACTTATTATATTTAGAATATCTCGAAAATATCCCAAAAACAATAAGAAAATAAAAGAAAGGGCTTTTGGTCTATGCCAAAAGCCTTTGTTTTATTATGCTTTTTGCAATTCGTTAGTTTTCTTTTCGCTCAATAATCGATCAATCTTGAATATCAATGTGTCGATTTCCCTTTTAGTAATTTTCGCTGGTTTCTTTTCTTTTATCATTTTTTCATCCTCCTAACAAATTTTATTGCTTGGTGGAAAAGTTCTTATCCTTATAATACCATACTTTCTAGGACATTTAACTTGGGAAAATAACACGAAATTATTGTGATAAATCACCATTAAATTTTCAAGTTTTCCTAACTTGCATTAATAATTATACAAATTCATACATTTACATGTAAATAATAGGACTTTCGCCTTTACTCAGTCTCTGTTGGGTAGTTCTAATTATATCGTTTCAAATAATTACCTTCTAATATCATTGGAAACTCTTTTTAGCTTGTTCAATCAAATGCTATAATGATGAAGGAATATAGAATGGAGGATTTTTTACGGATGTATGACGTTCGCGAGTGGCGCCACGCCTTTAAATTAGATCCTAATAAGGATATATCAGATGCAGATTTAGAAAAAATATGTGAATCAGGAACAAGTGCGATCATTATTGGTGGTTCAGACGGAGTCACATTGGAAAATGTTCTAAATTTAATGTCTCGAGTAAGAAGATATACGGTACCATGTGTGCTGGAAGTGTCTACTATTGAATCTATCACACCGGGTTTTGATTTATATTTTATCCCAACAGTACTTAACACGACAGATGCTAAGTGGATTAAGGGGATTCATCATGAAGCGGTAAAAGAATATGGGGTTTTAATGAATTGGGACGAGCTTCTCGTAGAAGGCTACTGCATTTTAAATAATGATTGCAAGGCAGCGAAGTTAACAGGAGCTAATACTGATTTGAATGAAGAGGATGTTGTCGCCTATGCAATGATGGCCGAACATTTATTTAAAATGCCTATTTTCTATTTAGAATACAGCGGAAAATATGGAGATATCGATCTAGTAAAAGCTGCAAAAGCACAGTTAAATCAAACGAAATTGTTTTATGGCGGGGGAATTTCTTCTGCGGCTCAAGCGAAGGAGATGGGTCAATTTGCCGATGTAATTGTTGTTGGCAATGCCTTGTATGAAAATTTCGAGGAAGCACTGAAAACAGTCAAAGCTGTAATGGATTAAGGTAATAGACATAGTGTAAAATAAACATATATAATAGGAACAAATGTTCCGAATGGTGGTGTAAAATAATGCAATTTTTAACGGATCGACTTTTAAATGGGCTAAATCCAGAGCAACAAGAGGCCGTAAAAACAACGGACGGTCCACTTTTGTTAATGGCCGGTGCCGGAAGTGGAAAAACCCGGGTTCTTACCCATCGTGTTGCCTATTTAATGGTGGAAAAAGGCGTCAATCCTTATAATATTTTAGCGATTACCTTCACAAATAAGGCAGCGAAAGAAATGAAGGAACGGATTGGAAGTATTATGGGTGGGGCTGCAGAAGATGTATGGATTTCCACTTTTCACTCAATGTGTGTTCGTATTTTAAGACGTGATATTGATCGAATCGGGTTTAATCGTAATTTTACGATTTTGGACCCTACAGACCAACAATCAGTGGTAAAAGGAATCTTGAAAGATAAAAATATTGATCCGAAGAAATTTGATGCCAGGTCTATTCTCGGAACAATCAGCAGCGCCAAAAATGAATTAGTTGACCCAGAAGAGTATTCCAAACTTGTAGGGGGTTATTACGAACAAGTTGTCAGTGATGTGTATGAGGAATACCAAAAGCGGCTTCGCAAAAATCAAGCACTGGATTTTGATGATTTAATCATGAAAACTATTCAATTATTTCAGCGTGTTCCAGAAGTATTAGAATACTATCAACGGAAATTTCAATACATTCATGTGGATGAGTATCAGGATACGAACCGCGCCCAATACATGCTTGTGAAAATGCTTGCGTCAAGATTTCAAAATCTTTGTGTTGTCGGTGATTCGGACCAATCGATATACCGTTGGCGTGGTGCAGATATTGCCAACATCTTATCGTTTGAAAAAGATTATCCCCGTGCAAAGGTCATCTTATTAGAACAAAATTACCGTTCGACGAAACGGATTCTGCAGGCTGCTAATGAAGTGATTAAAAATAATGCAAATCGCAAACCGAAAAATTTATGGACGGAAAACGAAGATGGACCAAAAATCGTTTATTATCGTGCAGATAGTGAACAAACGGAAGCACAGTTTGTTGCAGGAAAAATTAAAGAATTAACTAATTCCGGCAAGCGGAAACTTTCCGACATCGCCATCCTTTATCGAACAAATGCACAATCACGTGTAATAGAGGAAGTCCTCTTAAAATCAAATATAGAATATAACATCGTCGGTGGAATCAAATTCTATGACCGTAAAGAAATTAAGGATATTTTGGCTTACTTACGGTTAATTGCAAATCCGAATGATGACATCAGTCTACAACGGGTAATAAATGTACCTAAACGAGGGATCGGTGCAACTTCATTTGATAAAATAGCCAGATATGCAGCCGATCATGACATTTCCATTATGGATGCGTTAAAGGAAATCGATTTTATCGGAGTAAGTCCGAAAATCGCCAACGCTGCCAATGGATTTTACGAGTTGATTAAAGGGTATACTGCAATGCAGGAATACCTCTCTGTCACAGAATTAGTTGAAGAAGTGTTAGAGAAGTCGGGTTATCGCGAAATGCTAAAAGCGGAAAAAACGATTGAATCACAAAGCAGGCTTGAAAATATCGATGAATTTTTATCCGTAACAAAGAATTTTGAAGAAGCTAATGATGATAAAAGCCTGGTGGCATTTTTAACAGATCTCGCCCTTGTTGCAGATATTGATCGACTAGACGAGGAAGAAACGAAAAATGAAACATGTGTATTAATGACATTGCACTCTGCCAAGGGATTAGAGTTTCCTGTCGTATTCCTAATTGGACTTGAAGAAGGTGTCTTTCCACATAGCCGTTCTCTTATGGAAGAAGCTGAGATGGAAGAAGAGCGTCGGCTCGCTTACGTTGGGATTACGCGTGCAGAGGAAGAACTATACTTGACAAATGCCGGTATGCGTACATTATTTGGACGGACGAATATGAATCCCGTTTCACGATTTATTAGTGAAATTCCTGAGGATATATTGGAACCTGTTCAAAAAGAAGCGAGACAAATTAATAAGCCATTCGGTTCCGCGCGTAAGCCTGCTATGAATCGTCCTGTGATGAGACCTGTATCAGCTAGTACGGGCGGCAATGAAGTTTCTTGGACAGTTGGCGATAAAGCGGAACATAAAAAATGGGGAATTGGTACAGTTGTTAGTGTAAAAGGGGAAGGAAAAAGCGTGGAACTGGACATTGCGTTCCCAAGCCCAGTTGGAATTAAACGCTTGTTAGCGGAATTTGCACCAATAACAAAAGTATAATACAACTAATGATAGTTGAAATTTGAATAGAAGTTGATGAATCGCGGAAATCGGCAATTTTGCCGATTTCTCCAACCTTGGGCCCAACCTCCAACTTCTATATGGAAGGGTTGTTGTTATGGAAAAAAAGGATGCTGAAAAACGAATAAAGGAACTTCATAATCTGCTGAACCAATATAATTACGAATATCATGTATTGGATCAACCATCGGTTCCCGATGCTGAATATGATCAGTTAATGAGAGAGCTTACTAACATTGAAGAGCAATTTCCAGAATTGATTTCACCCGATTCGCCGACCCAGCGTGTCGGCGGAGAAATTCTCTCGGCATTTCAAAAAGTGGAACATCATATCCCGATGCTAAGCTTAGGAAATGCCTTTAATGAAAGTGATCTTCGTGATTTCGATCGTAAAGTAAAGCAAGTGGTTGGCGATGAGGTTGAATACGTTTGTGAATTAAAGATTGATGGATTAGCGATATCACTTCGTTATGAAAACGGACTTTTTATACAAGGTGCAACAAGAGGTAACGGAACGATTGGGGAAGATATTACCGCTAATTTAAAAACGATTCGATCGATCCCGCTTAGAATCAACCAACCGATGTCAATCGAGGTCCGCGGCGAAGCGTATATGCCGAAAAAATCATTTGAACAATTAAATAAAGTGAAAGAAGAAAATGGGGAAGAGCCTTTTGCTAATCCGCGAAATGCTGCAGCGGGGTCATTGCGCCAATTGGATCCACGGATTGCAGCTTCAAGAAACTTAGATATTTTCCTTTATGCGATTGGAGATTTTAGTGAAACAGGCGTCACTACACAGCATGATGGATTGAATTTTTTAACAACACTTGGCTTTAAAGTGAACAAGGAAAGAGAAAAATGTGCAAATATTGATGAGGTTCTCCAATATGTAGAAAAATGGGTAGCAAAGCGGGCAAACCTGCCATATGAAATTGATGGAATCGTCATTAAAGTAAATTCATTTGAGCAACAAAAAGCCCTTGGTTTTACAGCGAAAAGTCCAAGGTGGGCTATTGCTTACAAGTTTCCCGCAGAAGAAGTCGTGACAAAGCTTCGTGATATTGAATTAAGTGTTGGACGCACAGGAGTAATCACACCGACCGCGCTACTTGATCCGGTTCGCGTTGCAGGTACAAAGGTTCAAAGGGCATCTTTGCATAACGAAGATTTAATCCGCGAGAAGGACATCAAACTTGGTGATTATGTTGTCATTAAAAAGGCAGGAGATATCATTCCTGAAGTCGTCAATGTATTAGTTGAAAGACGTACGGGTGAGGAGAAAGAATTTTTGATGCCAACACACTGTCCAGATTGTGAAAGTGAACTTGTTCGTTTAGAAGGGGAAGTGGCCCTACGCTGCATTAATCCGAAATGTCCTGCCCAAATCCGCGAGGGATTGATTCATTTTGTCTCAAGAAACGCCATGAATATTGATGGTCTTGGTGAAAAAGTGATTAGTCAATTATTTGCGCATGAACTTATTCATGATGTGGCAGACATTTATCATTTACAACAGGAACAACTTTTAGCACTAGAACGGATGGGTGAAAAATCTGTTTCTAATCTGTTAGCAGCAATTGAGAGCTCCAAAACGAATTCATTAGAAAAGCTCCTTTTTGGTCTTGGAATTCGCCATGTTGGCGCAAAAGCAGCCAAAACATTAGCACAAAAATTTGGAACGATGGATGCCTTAGCTGCTGCCACAAAGGAAGAACTTACAGCTATCCAAGATATTGGCGAAAAAATGGCTGATTCTATCGTTACTTATTTTGAAAATGAAGAAGCCGGTGAGCTTATTCAAGAATTGAAGAATGCGGGTTTAAATATGGAATATAAAGGTCCTATGCCCGTTGAAACAGAATCGATTTCCTCCATCTTTGCAGGAAAAGTCGTCGTCTTAACCGGTAAATTGGAACAGCTTACGAGAAACGAAGCGAAAGAAAAACTTGAAGCTTTAGGTGCAAGTGTTACAGGAAGCGTGAGCAAAAAAACTGATTTGGTTATTGCGGGCGCGGATGCAGGCTCGAAATTGACGAAAGCAAACGAGCTTGGAATCGAAGTTTGGGACGAAGAAAAAATGCTGGAAGAATTTAATCGTTAAATGAAACTTTATCTTACTATATAAAGTCTATTAAAATGATTAGTATTAAAAGTCCAGCCGAAGTAGGAATAACGGACGAAATAAAGGTGGCAAATAAGCATGAAAAAGTGGTTGCCGGTGTTCGCTGCTGTTTTGCTTCTTATAACAGGATGCGCACCAAAATTTGAAACAGAAAATAAAGTCGTACAAAATAAAAATAATAAAAAGGAAACAGCGATTATTCCAAATTATCAAGTTTCTGATCAATATTATCGAACAATCATACCTTTCAAACCAAGTAAGGCAAGAGGAAGAATTGTCAATAATTTAAATACTCGTTATGATATCCAAGAGTTTGAAACGGGATTGATGCGAGTTGCACAAAAATCTTTTTCAACGGACACGTACTTATTTCAAGAAGGTCAATATTTAGATAAAGATACAATTGATGCGTGGTTAAATCGGAAATATACTAAAAGCCAGCTTAAAGAAAAGAAACTATCAGCAAGTGAAAATGTAGGCTTGAACCCGGTAATTAATGAAAAAGGTTCGATTGAAGAACAAAATAAGAAAAGCCCGATTTACCTTGCACATATTTTAGAACATGACTATTTAATTAAAACAAAAAAAGGGACAGGAAAATTAGGTGGAGTGGTCATTGGTCTCGCCTTGAATACAGTCCATTATTATCAAAAAGAACAATATGGTGCCGTGTACCAGCAAGATATTAAAAACACGGAAAGAGAAGGGAAAAAGATTGCTCAAGAAGTCATTAAACGTCTTCGGAACATGAATGGTTTAAAAGATGTCCCCATTACGATAGCCCTTTTCGAGCAAAAATCGAAAGACTCCGTCGTGCCGGGTAATTTTGTGTCCTATGCGGAAGTAGGCGCAGGAAGTTCCACTATTGATAACTGGAAAAAGATAAAGGAAAAATATTATTTATTCCCGGACGATTCAACAACGAAAGCATATCGAGACGATGCAAACATGTTTGAAAAATTTAAACAAGATATTGAAGAATATTTTCCAAACTACAATGGCGTTATTGGTCGTGGGTTGTATAAAGATAAGCAACTAAGCCAATTAAGTATTGAAATCCCAATTCAATTTTATGGTCAAGGCGAAGTCATTGGCTTTACTCAATATATTACAGGTTTAGTTATTAATACATTCCCTGATTATATCGCACTTGAAGTAAGTGTCACCTCTGTAAACGGACCAAAGGCATTAATTGTCCGCAATCCTGGAGAAAAAGAACCCGAAGTGCATATTTATCAATAAAACAGACGGAATTTCCGTCTGTTTTTTTTGAGGCAATAGGGTGGATAAATTGGCTAACCTGGTCAAATAAAAACAAAACCAATCCCACAAGAAATTATGGTAGAAGCTTCAGAAGGAAAAAGATTACTTTTTCACGAGCAATGACTCGGAACTTTGCCGAATCGAATTTTGTCGATTGATTTCTGAATATTTTTCAAAATTTCTGTTGCACTTTTGCTGTTCTGTTATATAATACAATTATTAATATTAATCTGTAGTATAACAATATTGAGGAGGGAATCATTTGGGAACCCAAACAGCTGGAATTGAAGTGAAAGGAACTATGAAACCAGGGTATGAAGAAATAGTAACTCCAAAAGCATTGCAATTTATCGAGCAGCTAGAGAGACATTTTGGTACAAGACGAAGAGAACTTCTAGAAGAAAGAAATAAGCGACAGAAAGAGATCGATCAAGGAAAGTTACCTGGATTTTTGCCAGAAACGAAACATATTCGAATGGGAGATTGGACCATTGCTCCATTGCCGGGTGATTTGCAAGATCGACGAGTAGAAATCACAGGACCGGTTGATCGAAAAATGATTATTAATGCCTTGAATTCGGGTGCGAAAGTTTTTATGGCATGTTTAGAAGATGCGACATCTCCGACTTGGGATAACATCATGGAAGGGCAGATTAATTTAAGGGATGCTGTGAATCGAACCATTTCATTTGAAGGAACGAATGGAAAACAATATAAATTAAATGAAAATCCGGCTGTATTAATGGTCCGACCTCGAGGCTGGCATTTGGAAGAGAAGCATGTATTAATGGATGGTCAGCCGATTTCGGGAAGTTTATTTGATTTTGGATTGTACTTTTTTCATAATGCCGTTCGATTAGTACAGAGTGGAACAGGACCTTATTTTTATTTACCGAAACTTGAAAGTCATCAGGAGGCACGTTTATGGAATGACGTGTTCTTATTTGCACAAAAATATGTCGGTATTCCAAAAGGTACGATTAAAGCAACAGTGCTCATAGAAACGATCATGGCAGCATTTGAAATGGATGAAATCTTATTTGAACTGAAAGAACATTCTGCGGGTCTTAATTGTGGCAGATGGGATTATATTTTTAGCTATTTGAAAAAATTGAAAAACACCGAGGATGTGCTTTTACCTGATCGTTCTGCTGTCACGATGACAGTGCCATTTATGCGTTCGTACTCATTACTAACAATCAAAACATGTCATATGAGAAAAGCGCCGGCGATCGGGGGGATGGCTGCACAAATTCCTGTAAAGAATAATCCGGAAAAAAATGAGGCAGCTTTTGCTAAAGTACGTGCAGATAAGGAAAGGGAAGCAAGCGATGGTCATGATGGCACATGGGTCGCTCATCCCGGTCTTGTTCCTGTAGCACTGGAAGTATTCAATCGGGAAATGCAGACACCAAATCAGATTCATTCAAGCAAACAGCTAAATATCACGATAACTGAGTCTGATTTGTTAGAGGTTCCAAACGGCGTGATTACTGAAAAGGGCGTTCGCCAAAACATTAATGTCGGAATTCAATATATTGAATCATGGCTAAGTGGCAGGGGAGCTGCACCGATTGACAACTTAATGGAGGACGCAGCGACAGCTGAAATTTCACGTGCACAACTTTGGCAATGGATCCGTCATCCGAAAGGAATTTTAGAGGACGGCAGAAAGGTAACAATTGAACTATATGAGCAACTAAAAGAAGAAGAGCTCGAAAAAATTAAAAATGAACATGGTAGCAAACTTCAACGTTTGGAAGAAGCAATTAAACTTTTTGACCAACTCATTAAAGAGGATGAATTCATTGATTTTCTAACCATCCCTGGTTATGAAATTTTATAAATAATAGATTAGGAGGAATATAGAATGACAAACGAAAAGGTGTCAAGATTACAAGAATCATGGGAGCTTGATGAAAGATGGAAAGGAATTGAACGTACGTATTCGGCAGAGGACGTATTAAAGCTTCGTGGATCGATAGACATTGAACATACATTGGCACGACGTGGTGCCGAGAAGCTTTGGCATTTGCTTCACGAAGAGGATTATGTGAATGCGTTAGGAGCCTTAACAGGAAATCAAGCGGTTCAACAAGTAAAGGCGGGACTAAAAGCGATTTATTTAAGCGGCTGGCAAGTAGCAGCAGATGCGAATCTGTCGGGACATATGTATCCGGATCAAAGTTTATATCCTGCAAATAGTGTTCCACATGTAGTCAAACGAATTAATCAAGCATTGCAACGTGCCGATCAAATTCATCATGTGGAAGGGGATCATTCCATTGATTGGTTTGCCCCAATTGTCGCAGATGCCGAAGCAGGTTTTGGCGGACAATTGAATGTATTTGAACTGATGAAGGCAATGATTGAAGCGGGAGCGGCAGCGGTTCACTTTGAAGATCAATTATCATCTGAGAAAAAATGCGGTCACTTAGGTGGAAAAGTATTGTTGCCTACCCAGACAGCGGTGAAAAATTTAATTTCCGCTCGTCTTGCAGCAGATGTTATGGGTGTACCAACATTATTGATTGCGAGAACCGATGCAAATGCAGCTGATTTAATTACAAGTGATGTGGATCCTTACGATGCACCATTTATCATTGGTGACCGGACACCTGAAGGTTTCTATCGTACAAAGGCGGGACTGGATCAAGCGATCGCAAGAGGTTTAGCTTACGCACCTTATGCAGACCTCGTTTGGTGCGAAACGTCCGAACCTAACCTAGAAGAAGCAAAACGGTTTGCCGAAGCCATTCATGAGAAATTCCCTGGCAAACTGCTCGCCTACAACTGTTCACCCTCATTTAACTGGAAAAAGAAATTAGACGAAGCGACGATTGCTAAGTTCCAACAAGAGTTAGGGAAAATGGGCTATAAGTTCCAATTTGTGACGTTAGCAGGTTTCCATGCTTTAAATAACAGTATGTTTGAACTGGCAAAAGGCTATAAAGAAAGAGGCATGGCAGCTTACTCCGAATTGCAGGAGGCTGAATTTGCAAATGAAGTGTATGGCTACACAGCTACGAGACATCAGCGCGAAGTCGGAACAGGTTACTTTGATGAAGTTTCGATGATTATCACCGGCGGTACTTCCTCAACGACTGCGTTAAAGGGGTCGACTGAGGCGGAGCAATTTGTGGATACGAAATAATTATGTGAAAAATACCTTTCTCAACGATAAGGGAAACAATGATTAAGTAAAAAAGTAATGGGGGCAGCCTTTAATAAGGTCTGTCCCCTTGCCTATATACAAGCCATTCTGATATTATCAATAATATTATTACTGTTTCAAACCCACTTTCGGAGGTGAAGGAAATGTCGAGAATTTCAAAGGATCAAGTCAACCATGTGGCTAATTTAGCGCGGTTAGAATTTGATGAAGAACAAACGGAAAAATTCACGAAGCAATTAGATGATATTATCAATCTTGCAGAATTGTTAAATGAAGTGGATACAACAAACGTGGAGCCAACCTCTCACGTATTAGATATTCGCAATGTCCTTCGTGAGGATAAGGCGGAACCGGGATTGCCGCAAGAGGAAGTATTGAAGAATGCTCCAGATAAGAAAGATGGACAAATTCGCGTACCATCAATTATAGAGTAGGAGGGGTAGCGTTGGCTTTATTTGATCATAAAATCTCTGAGTTACATGAATTTTTACATAAAAAAGAGGTCAAGGTTTCGGAGCTAGTTGAAGAATCTTACCAACGAATCCAAGAAGTTGAAAGCAAGGTCCAGGCATTTCTTACACTAGACGAAGAAACAGCACGTGCTAAAGCTAAGCAATTGGATGAAGCACTTGGTTCGGATGAATCGAATCAACCACTTTTTGGAATGCCAATTGGAATCAAGGATAATATCGTTACAAAAGATCTTCGCACAACATGTGCCAGTAAAATCCTCGAAAATTTTGACCCAATTTATAATGCAACGGTAATGGATAAATTACATAATGCAGGTACAATTACAATTGGTAAATTAAATATGGATGAATTTGCAATGGGTTCATCAACGGAAAATTCAGGCTTTCAGAAAACGTTTAATCCGTGGAATGTAAATACGGTTCCAGGTGGGTCTTCAGGTGGATCAGCAGCAGCTGTTGCCGCAGGTGAAGTGCCATTTTCTCTTGGTTCTGATACCGGTGGATCGATTCGGCAACCAGCTGCCTTTTGTGGAGTCGTTGGCTTAAAGCCGACCTATGGGCGCGTTTCTCGTTTTGGTCTAGTGGCCTTTGCATCCTCGCTCGATCAAATTGGTCCAATCACACGTAATGTAGAAGACAACGCCTATCTTCTTCAAGCGATTTCCGGAGTGGATCCACATGATTCTACTTCTGCAAATGTCGATGTGCCAAATTTTGTGCAAAGTTTAACAGGTGATATTAAAGGATTGAAAATCGCTGTCCCTAAAGAATATATGGGTGAAGGTGTGAACGAAGAGGTTCGCCAGTCCGTTTTAGATGCATTAAAAGTGCTAGAAAGTTTAGGGGCTACATGGGAAGAAGTCAGTCTGCCCCATTCAAAATATGGAACGGCTGCCTATTATCTTTTATCATCATCAGAAGCATCTTCAAATCTAGCTCGTTTCGATGGAGTCCGTTACGGCTATCGATCACCGAATGCGAAAAACTTGATTGATTTATATAAAAAGTCACGCTCTGAAGGCTTTGGTGAGGAAGTAAAACGTCGCATCATGCTTGGAACCTTTGCGCTAAGCTCAGGTTATTATGATGCATATTATAAAAAAGCACAGCAAGTTCGAACACTGATCAAAAATGATTTTGAAACTGTATTTGAAAAATATGATGTAATTATTGGACCAACAACACCAACTCCGGCATTTAAAATCGGCGAAAAGACATCGGATCCTTTGACAATGTACGCAAATGATTTATTAACGATTCCAGTTAACCTTGCAGGTGTCCCAGGAATCTCCGTTCCATGCGGATTTACAAACGGCTTGCCACTGGGATTGCAAATCATTGGAAAACATTTTGATGAAGCTACTGTCTACAAAGTAGCGCATGCCTTTGAGCAAGCAACGAACTTCCATAAAGAAAAACCACAGTTGTAAGGGGTGAAAAAAATGAACTATGAAACGGTTATCGGACTAGAAGTCCATGTCGAGTTAAAAACAGATTCTAAAATCTTTTCATCAGCACCAGCCCATTTCGGCGCCGAGCCAAATACGAATACAACGGTTGTTGATTTAGGATACCCAGGTGTGTTGCCTGTTTTGAATAAACGTGCAGTAGAGTTCGGAATGAAAGCGGCGATGGCACTGAACTGTCAAATCGCACCTGAAACAAAATTCGATCGCAAAAATTACTTTTATCCAGACAATCCGAAGGCCTATCAAATTTCTCAGTTTGATAAACCGATTGGTGAACACGGCTGGATCGAAATTGAGGTAAAAGGTGAAAAGAAAAAAATTGGAATCACTCGTCTTCATTTAGAAGAGGATGCAGGAAAATTAATGCATACAGGTGACGGCTACTCACTTGTCGATTTAAATCGTCAAGGAACACCGTTAATTGAAATTGTTTCGGAACCAGATATTCGTACACCAGATGAAGCATATGCTTATTTGGAAAAATTAAAATCGATTATCCAATACACAGGAGTTTCTGATTGTAAAATGGAAGAAGGCTCCTTGCGTTGTGATGCGAATATTTCAATTCGACCGGTAGGCCAAAAAGAATTTGGAACAAAGACGGAATTGAAAAACTTAAACTCTTTTAACTTTGTACGTAAAGGGCTAGAATATGAGGAAAAACGCCAAATCGAAGTTGTATCTGCAGGTGGTGTAATCGATCAAGAAACACGCCGTTTTGATGAGGCAACAGGTAAAACATTGTTGATGCGTGTAAAAGAAGGTTCAGATGATTATCGTTATTTCCCTGAACCGGACCTTGTTTCCATTTTTATCGATGAAGAGTGGAAAGAAAGAATCCGTGCCGAAATACCAGAATTGCCGGATGCGCGGAAAAAACGTTACATTGAAGAGCTTGGCCTGCCAGCATACGATGCGAACGTTTTAACCGTAACGAAGGAAATGGCTGATTTCTTCGAAGCAACAGTTGCGGCAGGAGGAGAGGCGAAACAAGCTTCTAACTGGATCATGGGTGAACTTTCTGCCTACTTGAATGCAGAGCAAAAAGAATTGCATGATATCCCATTAACTCCGGAAAGCCTTGCTAGCATGATCAAGCTCATTGAAAATGGAACGATTTCTTCCAAAATTGCCAAAACCGTCTTTAAGGAGCTCGTAGAAAATGGCGGCGATCCTGAAAAGATTGTAAAAGAAAAAGGCCTTGTGCAAATTTCCGATGAAGGTGCGTTGTTGAAAATTATCGATGAAGTATTAGCATCCAATCAACAATCCATTGATGATTTCAAAAACGGAAAAGCGAAAGCGGTTGGATTTTTAGTCGGGCAAATAATGAAAGCGACAAAAGGTCAAGCTAATCCGCCTTTAGTGAATAAGTTATTAGTTCAGGAATTAAATAAGCGCTAAAAAATATGGACAGAACATAGTTTCTGTCCTTTGTTTTAATTTCAGAAAGGTGGGTATATATTCCGTGGATAATTAAATTGTAAAGGGTGAAACCAAACAATGTGTGAAGCACACTTTGATATTAAAACAACATGTTCATATTGTTTGAAAAAGGCTGGAAAAGAAATTGATACTGTATATCCCGTTTATGACTGGGAAACCGATAAATTATTAGGTTATTTTTGCAAAGAGCATTATATAAAAGTAAAAAGCTTAAACATTATGCATAGCCAAACAAATGATGAGAAAATTGGATAGTTCGGAGTTCAAAAATGAAATATTGAATGGTTTATGATATTTTTAAATCAATAACGGATAGGAGTGATAAATATGCCAACATTAAACGAATGGTTTGAAAAAGGAATTCCAGTACAAGACTTTGTTGATTCGATGAACGTACATAAAGAAAGCCTGCAATCAATCTATAATCGTTTCCAAGTTTCAGAAGCTGATCAAGCATTTTTTGAGGAATTGAAAGCAAAAGAGCTTCGTGCTATTGTGATTACGGAAGATTGGTGCGGAGATGCAATGATGAACGAGCCAATCCTTATGAGAATAGCGGAGGCTTCTAATATCGAAATTCGCATGGTTTTACGTGATTCAAACCTTGAGTTAATGGATCAATATTTAACGAACGGAACAGCACGCTCCATACCGATTTTTATTTTTATCGATAAAAATGGAGAAGAAAAAGCCGTTTGGGGACCACGCGCACCAAAAGTACAAGAATTCGTAACGGAATTACGTTCTGTATTGCCGCCTAAAGAGGATGAACGTTTTGAGGCAGAACAAAAAGAAGTGTTCAAGAAAATCACTCAAGCGTTTACCGAAGATGAAAAGTTGTGGAATGAAGTTTATAGCAGCTTGAAAGAAACATTAGCAAAAGCGTAGGAAGAAGGAAAAGACGTGTGATCCGGTTACACGTCTTTTATTATAATAAGGATAGGAATGCGATAGATTTATGAAGTAGAAGGTCAAAAATGTAAAAGGAAAGCGGCTTTATATAAAGATTTATGGAGTAGAAGGCCAAAAATGTAAAAGGAAAGCCGGCTTGTATATAGATTTTCTGTTTAGAAGGTCAAAAATGTAAAAGGAACCCCTGGCTGTATATAAATTTTTGAAGTATATGACCAAGAATCGATAACTTCATTTGACGAAGGGGAAAATTTTTTATATAATTATCTCGAATTCGAGATAATTTCGCATTGACATAAATTACTCTTTTGAAAGGAGATACACATATGAAAAGTGTAGGAATCCATCATATTACTGCGATTGTTGGTGATCCGCAAGAAAACGTCCATTTTTATTCCGATATATTAGGCCTTCGATTAGTAAAGAAAACGGTAAACTTCGATGATCCTGGCACGTATCATTTGTACTTTGGGGACAAAAACGGCACCCCAGGTACAATTATTACCTTTTTTCCTTGGGAAAATGCCTATCCAGGTAAAATTGGAGATGGGCAGGTTGGAGTCACATCCTACGCGGTTCCAACAGGTGCATTACCATTTTGGAAAAGGAGATTAAACGAACACAATATTGAATTTATGACCATTATACGTTTCGATGAAGAATCCATTCTTTTTAAAGATCCACATGGATTACTATTGGAAATCGTGGAAAGAGAAGAAGGCAACACAAGTGAATGGAGTGTTGGTCAAATCCATTCCGAAGTAGCAATCAAAGGTTTTGCCGGCGCAACACTATTTTCAAGCTCACCTAATCAAACAATGAGATTAATAGAAGAAAACCTAGGCTTGCAAAAGGTGGGGGAGGATGAAGAATATATCCGATTTAAATCCGAAGCAGATATTGGCAATATCATTGATGTAAAACGCACTCCTTATGGTAGCAGAGGGAAAATGGGGGTCGGAACGGTACACCATATTGCATGGCGAACGAAAGATGATGAGGAACAAATTCAATGGCAAACGTATTTAAATGAACTAGGATATCAAGTAACACCTGTTCAAGATCGTAATTACTTTAATTCCGTTTATTTTCGCGAAACAGGTGGAATCTTATTCGAGATTGCAACTGATCCACCAGGTTTTATGATTGACGAGCCAGTGGATAATCTAGGTGATAAATTAATGCTTCCTCCAAGATATGAAATGTATAGAGAACGGCTAGAAACGGTATTACCACCGATTACACCAAGTAAAAGGAGTGAATGAAACATGAAACATTATTTTCAAAAGGGAACCAACAGTTCGAAACCTGTATTATTGTTACTACATGGAACAGGTGGAAATGAACATTCATTATTACAGCTTGCCGAAATGATTGACCCAGAAGCACCCGTGTTAAGTGTAAGAGGGAATGTGCTTGAGCATGGAATGCCACGTTTTTTTAAACGATTAAGTGAAGGAGTATTTGATTTAGAGGATTTAGAATTTAGAACAAAGGAACTCTCTAACTTCCTTGATGAAGCGGCAAAGGAACATGACTTTGATCGTAAAAATATTGTTGCGGTTGGCTATTCAAATGGAGCAAATATCGCTGCAAGCTTGCTCTTTTATTTTGAAAAAGCGTTACAAGGTGCGATTCTATTCCATCCAATGGTGCCAAGAAGAGATTTAAACATTCCTTCTTTAAAAAATACACCAATTTTTATTGGGGCAGGCACAAATGATCCGTTAATTCGTACATCTGAAACTGAGGAATTAAAAACAATGCTTGAAGAAAAAGAAGCAAATGTCACCATGTTTTGGGACCACTATGGCCATCAACTAACAGAAGCAGAAGTGATGAACGCCGTGAAATGGTATCGCGAAAATTTCTCATAACAGTAATAGAAGCAGCTTACTTTAGGCTGCTTCTAACTTGTTAAAAATTCTTCTACTAATATCGAGTATACCTTCAAATCGCGGTGTTTCCCTTTTATAAACATCCCTTTTCTAGTCGTTCCTTCGTACGACATTCCGATCTTTTCCATTACTCGCTGTGAACCGATGTTTTCAGTGAAGCATCTTGCCTGAACACGAACTAGTTCCATTTTATTAAATCCAAATGCCAGTAACTCCTTGGCAGCTTCCGTTGTAATTCCTTTTCCCCAGTATTCTTGGTGAAGAACATAGCCGATTTCCGCACTATTGTGTCGGGGCTGCCACCCGATATATTCAATGGTTCCAATTAATTTGCCATTTTCTTTATATTCTATTCCCCATGGTGCGGCCTTTTTGTTTTTGTATTGTCCAAGAACAAAATCAATGAATTCCTTTGTATCTTCTAACGTACGATGCGTATCCCAAGACACGTATTTCGATACTTCATCATTGGACCCATAAGAAAACATATCCTCTACATCTTCTCCGGTTATTTTTCTTAGTATGAGGCGGTCAGTTTCCAAAGTAGGCAGATCGCCATAGATTTTCTCAATATCCATAAAAGCACCCCAATGTTATTTTCTCTATTATATATGAAAATTTGAAAATATAAACCAATTTTAAACAAAACAAAAGCTGCCTTTCTATTGAAAAGCAGCCTGTTTGTACGATTATTAATCTGCGAATATCTCTTTCCATTCGTCTTTCTTCGCAAGTAATTCGCGAGCAAGCTCTTGGGCGCCTTCAAGGCTATGACTTGCAGCCCAGCCACATTGAATTTCATTACAAGCTGGAACTTCTTTTGCCTCTAATACGTCATTTAATGTTTTTTCTAACGCGTCAAGGATCCCATCATAATCATCATGGTTAAGGACGGCAAGGTAAAAGCCTGTTTGACAGCCCATAGGACTTAAATCTACTACATGATCGAGATGATTACGTACATTTTCAGCTAGTAAATGCTCTAGTGAATGAAGCGCAGGCATTTCCATATGCTCTTTATTTGGTTGCTTTAAACGGATATCGTATTTATGGATGACATCTCCATTTTGTCCATGAATCACTCCAGCTAAGCGGACATATGGTGCTTTTACTTTTGTATGATCAAGATTAAAGCTTTCTACATTCATTTTTTGTACCATGATATATTCACTCCTATAATAATTAAGTTAGATTTTGAATTATCTTTATATTATAACACATTATAAAGACTTTTCTTTTAAAGGCGGATTAGTAAGAATAGCCTTTTTTCTTTGAAGTTTTGGATATCCGACTAGTATCGCTATCACCCCGCAAATTCCCATCAAGATTGGATAGAAAGAATAAGGGAGTATGCTCACTGGTGAAATGGAAGCAATACTGGCAGCTGCGAGCAATTGACCTCCGTATGGAACAATTCCTTGCCAGCAACTAGAAAATAGATCGAGAATACTTGCTGATTTTCTTCCGTCAATTTCATATTCATCTGCGATATTTTTCGCTAATGGTCCAGTAATAATAATGGAAATCGTATTATTTGCCGTTGCGATATCCGCAACGCTGACTAAACTGGCTATCCCAAACTCGGCACCTTTTTTTGACCTAATTTTACTAGTGACAAAGTGTAATAGATAATCGATTCCGCCATTATATTTAATAATTTCCACTAAACCACCAATCAAAATTGCCACGATCGCAATGTCTTCCATACTCATGACGCCTTTTGCAACGGTTTGTAGAAATCCTAGAAAGTCATATGATCCATAAGCAATTCCGATGATTCCAGCAAAAATGGTTCCCCCCAGCAGTACAATTAAAACATTGACTCCGAGTAGAGCGGCGACTAAGACAGCTACATAAGGTAAAACTTTTACCAATTCATACGGATGATCGCCGGCAACACTTGCATGATTTCCAAGGGTGATGATTCCAAGAAGGATGGCTGTAACAATGGCACCAGGCAAAACGATAAAGAAATTCACTTTAAATTTATCCTTCATTTGTGTTTCTTGTGTTCGCACAGCAGCAATCGTTGTGTCTGAAATCATTGAAAGATTATCGCCAAACATCGCTCCGCCAACAACGGTGGCCATAGCTAATGCTGTAGGGATATCTGTTTGTGTGGCAATCCCCAACCCAATTGGCGCCAATGCGACAACGGTACCCATAGAAGTTCCCATCGAGGTAGAGATAAAGCAACCGATAATGAAAAGTCCCACCATTAATAAATTTGCAGGAAGCAAGGTTAATCCGAGATTGACCGTTGATTCAACCGCTCCCATTTCCTTGGCAACACCGGCAAAAGCTCCGGCTAAAACAAAGATGACACACATTAAAATAATATTTGAATGTCCAGCCCCTTTACAAAAGATATCAATCTTTTTAGTTAATGATTCCTTCCTGTTCATTAATAATGCGACTGTAGCCGCGATAATGACCGCCACACTTAAAGGCATTTTGGAAAAATCATTTGCAAGAATTCCCGTTCCGATAAAAAGAAGTACAAAAATTAATAATGGTAATAGTGCGAGAAGACTTCCTTTTTTTTCTTGTTGTTTTGTCACATTAATTCCTCCTTAGTTCATTGTCATTCCACCTGTTACGTTAATTCCTTGCCCGGTTATATAGTCGGAAAATGCTGATGCTAAAAAAACAACGACATTCGCAATATCCTGTACAATGACCACTTTTTCAGTTAAATCTAAACAATATATTTATTATTCTTATAAGAATAATTGGATATGATGATGGAATATTCCATGATTTTCTTCATTCCTTAAAAATAAAGGCTGTTTTCGTAAAGTTAGTTTTTTGAGAATGGACCGTTCCTTTCCGCTGCAGAAAAGCAACGACCTTTTAGAAAAGAACAAATAAAAGAGGCCACTCAATTTAAAAGAGGCCTCATCATACAAGAAATCGTCCTCTCTTATCTTTCAAAACAAGTGTTTTGCAGGATTTAGCACCGATTCATGATCATCATGAAAGGTTGCCGAGCTTCATAGGGCCAGTCCCTCCGCTACTCTTTATAAGAGATACAATATGAAATTAACGTTACATCTTATTTATTTAAATTACACAAATGCATGAGAAAAGTCAATTTAATTTTTTATAACAAAAAATTCCAGACATTGGCCGGATATAAAAGGGGGTATTCAATAAAGAAAAAAAGAATGAAACAAATTCCTTGTTTCCTATGTCTATAAATATATAAAGAAATAAAAAATAGATTAATATTAAGTTTTTCTAACATACGATTCAATCATATTGCAGGATTTTTCACTTTTTGCGAGAATGAATAAAAGATATATTTTCTTAATGGCATAATGAAAGAGTGGTAAATGTGGAACAAACAATCGAGGACTATTTAAACTATTTAAAATTAGAAAAAGAAACTCCATCTTTAAATTATTTGCAGCGGTTGATACAACAACATTTATCACGAATTCCTTATGAAACCTTCAGTAAGTTTCATTATTTTCAAGAGCATTCAAACTATGTTCCCCCAATTGAGGTTTTTGTAGAAAACTTAAAGGAAAAAGGTTGGGGAGGAACGTGCTATACATTAAACATGAATTTTTCCCGACTATTATCCCGATTAGGCTTTGCTTGTTCATTAGTAAGGGTAAACCCGGGCCATTTAGCCATTATGGTGACGCTTGATCAAAGGCAATATTATGTGGATGTTGGTTATGGCTCACCAATTATGAAGCCAGTTGAGCTAGAAGCAAAGAGAAAACATATTTTACATGGTTTTGGTGAAGAAATTGCTTTTACCCAAAAAACGATGGATAAATTCGAAATTGATCGCCGTTCGAATGGGAAATCCTTCGTAAAAAAGGAAATTGAGTGGACGCCGTTATCTGAGACAGACATTATAGAAGATATTCAACAATCCTACGTTGATGATGATGCTAATACAACGATGAGAAGAATTTCAGCTGTCCGATTTAATGGGCATGAATGCTATTTTTTAAGAGATCACACGATAAAGGTGATGACCTACCGAAATATCCGAGAAATTCAAATGAAGGATTTTAATAAATGGAAAACGACGGTACAAGAGGTGTACCAGATCGATGAACATTCATTACTTGAATCTGTGCAATTTCTTAAAGAACGCGGAGTGGTATTGTTTGAAAAATAATTAATTTGTAATTTTTGTACTAGCCTTAATGTGAGGACTAGTACTTTTTTTATAGGGGTTTCATTTTTATGCATAAATAAATGCATCATAGTGAATAATATAATGATTATTTTGGATTCATTTATTGGGGGTAGCTTGTTTTGATGAAATGCGACAAAAATTCAATAGTACTAGATTTTTACAATCAAAAGCGGTATGATATTGTCGTTAGAATTAATAAGTTATAATGGTCTGGCTATGGCCAGATTTTCTATGTAGAACGAGTTGAGTAGTATACCTATTTGTTTCAAAAAAGTTGTAATATATACTAAAAAGAGATGAGTTTTTATTTATTTTGTAACAAAAAGAGTAGGATGATGAAAATGAAACGAGCACGAATAATATATAATCCAACCTCTGGGCGTGAAGTGTTTAAGAAACATCTTGCGACAGTTTTGAAAAAATTAGAAGTTGCCGGATATGAAACTTCATGTCATGCGACAACAGGTGCCGGAGATGCGATTGAAGCGGCAAAAGTTGCTGTTAAACGTAAGTATGACATTGTCATTGCGGCCGGGGGGGACGGTACCATTAATGAAGTCGTTAACGGGCTTGCCGAACAGAAATACCGCCCGAAATTAGGTGTCATTCCAGTTGGAACGACAAATGATTTTGCAAGAGCTCTCCATATCCCGCGTGATATTGAAGCAGCAACGGATATAATAGTACAAGGTGACACCATCCCAGTCGATATTGGAAAAATGAACGATAGTTATTTTATTAATATTGCCGGTGGTGGGCGATTAACTGAATTGTCCTATGAAGTCCCAAGTAAATTAAAAACGATGCTTGGTCAGTTGGCCTATTATATGAAGGGTATTGAAATGCTCCCATCGATCCGTGCTACAGAGGTAAGGATTGAATATGATGGAAAATTATTCGAAGGGGAAGCAATGCTTTTCTTAGTAGGATTAACAAACTCTGTCGGTGGGTTTGAAAAGCTTGCACCAGATTCATCAATCAATGATGGACTCTTTTCGTTAATTATTTTAAAGAAAACGAACCTAGCCGAGTTTATTCGAGTCGTTTCTTCTGCAATTACAGGAAACCATGTGAATGATCCGAACATCATATATACTTCTGCGAATCATATTAAAGTCACTTCAACGGAAAAAATGCAAATAAATATCGATGGTGAATTTGGTGGACTAGTCCCCGCTGAATTTGAAAACTTATATCGACATTTAAAAGTATTTGTACCGATTGATCATATCCGTCCTGAAGATAGAGTTTAATAAAATCAAAAGGCCACCGATATTGGTGGCCTTCCACTTTACCCTTGTTTCAATAAGACTTTGCTTGCTTCGAATTCCTTTTCAATTTCCTCATTATGTTTGTAGGTAGCTAAGCTAACAACAATACCAACGATTAAGTTTGCAATAAACCCTGGTACAATTTCATAAAGTATTTCATCAAGTCCAACAATATTCCAAATAATGACGGTGACAGCACCGGTAATCATTCCAAAGAGTGCTCCCCAGTTGTTCATCTTTTTCCAGAATAAACTCAAGAATACAACCGGTCCAAATGATGCCCCGAAGCCTGCCCATGCATAAGATACAAGTTTCAAAATGGTTGAATTTTGATCAAATGCTAAAACAGTGGCAATAAGAGCAACTACTAAAACGGCCATTCGACCGAAGAAGACAAGTTCTTTATCAGAAGCATTCCGACGGAACATCAATTTGTATAAATCCTCTGTTAATGCACTAGAGGTAACAATTAATTGCGAAGATACCGTACTCATAATTGCTGCAAGAACGGCAGCTAAAACAAATCCTGCGACAAGTGGGTGAAATAATATTGATCCTAATAGGATAAATACTGTTTCAGCATTGGCTTTTCCAAGTGGAGCACCAATATTATGGAAATAAGCAATCCCAATTAATGCTGTTAAAGATGTACCTAGTAATGAAAGAATCATCCAACTCATTCCGATTCGTCTAGCACTTTTTGTTTCTTTAATCGTTTTAATTGCCATGAATCGAACGATAATATGTGGTTGCCCAACATAACCAAGTCCCCATGCAAGAGCAGATATAATCCCTAATACACTCGTTCCTTTAAATAGATCTAGGAGTGTTGGGTCGATTGAGCGAATTGTATTAAATGTTTCGACAGGACCACCTGTTTTAAAAATTGCAATAGCCGGTACAAGTAAAAGTGCAATGACCATTATTAATCCTTGAACAAAATCGGTCCAGCTAACAGCAAGGAATCCGCCAAACAGCGTATAAGCAACAACTACTCCGGCAACGATGAACAATCCGGTAGTATAATGCAATCCAAAGGAGCTTTTAAAGAAAACAGCCCCTGATACCATTCCAGATGATACATAAAAAGTGAAAAATATTAAAATAACAAGTGAAGAAACTACTCTTAAAAGTTTCGTAGAATCTTTAAAACGGCTTTCTAAGAAAGATGGAATCGTAATCGAATCATTGGAAACTTGTGTATAGGTTCGTAAACGCGGTGCTATTAGAATCCAGTTTAAGTAAGCCCCAATCGTTAATCCAATTGCAATCCAAGCATCAGCTAACCCATTTAAATAAAGTCCACCAGGTAGCCCCATTAATAACCAACCACTCATATCTGCAGCTCCAGCACTCAATGCGGTAACTGCCGGTCCTAAAGAACGTCCGCCAAGCATATAATCGGTTAAATTACTTGTCTTACGATAAGCGTAAAATCCAATTAATAACATCAGCACCATGTAAAGGCCGATGGCAATAAGTTTATACACATCTTCTGTCATCAAATCATCTCCCTCTAGTTGTATGAATTTTCGTTATAATGAATACCTTTTCATTATATAATAAAAGTATGTTTTGTAAAATTATAATTTTTGCTAATAATCCAAATGGAGCTTATTCCCCTATTTCATGAGCGATTAGTAGATAGTTAAATTGATATTTTGAAATAATAGTTTTACAGTATCTAGAATCTAGCATCAGCATACTTGTCTAACGAACCGCTTCTTTAAATTTATCTGCTCGAAAAGGATGGATACGAGAACTTTGGGAAAGTGCCCCGAGGTTGAAGTGCCCGAATGGGATGGATGCGGGAACTTTGGGGAAGAGATCCGGAGTTGAAGTGCCCGAATGGGATGGATGCGGGAACTTGGAGCAAGTGCCCCGGAGTTGAAGTGCCCGAATCGGATGAATGCGGGAACTTGGAGCAAGTGCCCCGGAGTTGAAGTGCCCGAATGGGATGGATGCGGGAACTTGGGGCAAGAGATCCAGAATTGAAGTACTCGAATGGGATGGATGCGAGCACTTTGAGCAAGAGATCCGGAGTTGAAGTACTCGAATGGGATGGATGCGAGAACTTGGAGCAAGTGCCCTGAGGTTGAAGTGCCCGAATCGGACGAATGCGGGAACTTGGGGCAAGTGACTCTGACTTAATCTACTCGAATTGAGCGAATACATGCACTTAGTACTTATGATCATTTGAATTATTCAATGAACATTTTTCCTGTACTATTCATTTAGCATATGATGATTAAAACGTGAAATAAATTTTTCCAGGCTTGTTTAAGGAAGGTCTTCAATAATTCATCATCTTAAAAATCATTTAAATTCCCATAACTCGTTCATCGTAAATGCCGATACTCTTTATAAAACGTTGCATACATATCAAAACATCTAATAAAGCTCATATGTAGATTGTGAATTTGTCTATTCAAGGTCGATCTTGAATGGAATTTGGAGTTTTTTAATTCGACAATCTCATTCTCCAAGGAAAGACATGTTAAAAGGGCTATCTTTAAATATTCTTTCGTTTCCAGTGAATATTTTTCGCGAAAGGCTAGTTCGATTAATATGTCTTTCGTCTCTTTTACTTCATTTAACATCGTATGGAGTTGATCGGATACTTTCATCTTAACTGGTTTACCACTGACTAACCATTGCTGTTCAAACATTGGCAGAATATATTGTGTACGATCGTCGGTTAGTGTGTTTTTCTTCTCCGAATTGTAGATCGCTTTAAAATCATTTACTTCTCTTTGGTATTCTTTTACAACAATATTACTAGCATTATAGGAAATTGATTTAGTAAAGCTAAAAGGTGAATAGGGAAAATACCAATTGATGCAAAAGAGAAATAACACAATGAAGCAAACAATTAAGCTAGAAATCCATAACCCTTTCTTTTTCACAAACTCCCTCCTTACTGGTATTAATTTTTTTTGTTTAAAAATTTCTTATAATATTTTTATTCATGGTACTCCCTCACTATTTAAGCAATTTATAAAGATAGTACTCATTAACCGGTTTTCCATCAATGATTAAAGAATGAACCTTTTCTCCCTCAATAATAAAGCCCATTTTTCGATATAAATTAACAGCTTTAACATTATCTTTTATGACGGATAGTTCTAGTCTTGTAAACCTTTTTTCTTTTGCCCATGCAAACAAGCTTTCGAAAAGACGGGAGGCAACACCACGTCCTCGATAATTTTCTTTAACACCTAATACTAGATATGCTGAATGTCTAGTCCGTTTTACGCTTCCTCCAATTGCAACTATATACCCAATGAGCTTTTCGTCGTCCTCTGCAACTAAAATGATCGAACGGTCATCATTTAAAAAGTTTTCGATTCTTTTTTCTTCTTTCTCAAGATCGATGACTCGTTCACCCGGTTCATAAAGCATAAATCCAGATTCATCAATTTCTTTACATAGCTGTGCAAATGCAAGTGCATCAGTTTGCTGTATAACTCTTATATTCATTCATCTCAACTCTTTCAATAGTGATTACCGAAAAGGTTTCGTTAGGAGGGCCAAAAATTCCTTCTTTAAGACCAAAGAATTAACCCTCCAATAAATTGACAGTAACCAATCATTTATGTTATTAAAATAATGTAGTTAGCACTCTTCGTGTTAGAGTGCTAAAATGAAAGATAGAGTATTTAATTTGGAAGGAGATACGAAAATGGCAAAGAAGGAATTTAAAGCAGAGTCGAAACGACTGTTAGAAATGATGATCAACTCCATTTATTCTCAAAAAGAAATCTTCTTAAGAGAATTGATTTCTAATGCTAGTGATGCGATCGATAAAATTTATTACAAAGCATTAACAGATGATTCATTACGTTTTGATAAAGACAGCTATTTTATTAAAATCGATGCTGATAAAGAAAATAGAACATTAAAAATCTCTGATACTGGGATTGGGATGACAAAGGAAGAGCTAGAAAACAACCTTGGAACGATTGCGAAAAGTGGATCCCTCGCATTCAAAAATGAAAATGAATCAAAAGATGGCCATGATATCATTGGTCAATTTGGTGTCGGCTTCTACTCCGCGTTTATGGTTGCCGACGAGCTAACCGTTATCAGTAAAGCACTAGGCAGTGATGAGGCATACAAATGGGAATCAAGAGGTGCCGATGGGTACAGCATTGAGCCATGTGATAAAGATTCCGTTGGTACTGAAATCACTCTGAAAATTAAAGAGAACACGGAAGATGAACAGTATGACGAATATTTAGATGAATATCGCTTAAAAGCCATCATCAAGAAATATTCCGATTTTATCCGCTACCCAATCAAAATGGAAGTAACAAGCAGCAAGCTAAAAGAAGGCAGCGAAAACGAATATGAAGAGTTCAAAGAGGAACAAACCATTAATAGCATGGTTCCGATTTGGAGAAAAAATAAAAGCGAGCTAACACCTGAAGATTATGACAATTTTTATCAAGAAAAACGTTATGGCTTCGATAAACCGTTAAAACATATTCATATTAAAGTCGATGGGACAGTAAGATACAATGCGATTTTATTTATTCCGGAAAATATTCCTTTCGATTATTACTCGAAAGAATTTGAAAAAGGACTAGAGCTTTATTCAAATGGCGTGTTAATTATGGAAAAATGCTCTGACCTGCTTCCTGATTACTTTAGCTTTGTAAAAGGAATGGTTGATTCAGAAGATTTATCTTTAAACATTTCACGTGAAATCTTACAACAAGATAAACAATTGAAATTCATTGCGAAAAACATTAAGAGCAAAATTAAACGTGAATTGGAAAGTCTGTTAAAAGACGACCGTGAAAAATATGAAAAGTTCTATAACTCGTTTGGCAGACAATTGAAATTTGGCGTTTACAACGATTTTGGCCAAGATAAAGACGTGTTGCAAGACTTAATCATGTTCTATTCATCAAAAGAGAAGAAACTAGTTACTTTAGATGAATATGTATCAAGAATGCCTGAAGATCAAAAATACATTTATTATGCAACAGGCGACTCAATCGATCGAATCGACAAACTGCCGCAAACAGAACTTGTCTCTGAAAAAGGATATGAAATTCTTTACTTCACTGATGATGTTGATGAATTCGCAATCAAAATGCTTATGAAATATAAAGAAAAAGAATTCAAATCCGTTTCTAGTGGTGACTTAGGCATTGAAGAAGAAAGTGAAAAACAAACAGAATCTGAAGAGAAAGAAAGCAAAGAACTTTTCGATTATATGAAAGAAGTATTAGCTGACAAAGTGAAAAATGTCAGAGCTTCTAAGCGCTTGAAATCACACCCTGTTTGTTTAACAGCTGAAGGCGAAGTATCCATCGAAATGGAAAAAGTTCTAAACGCAATGCCAAATAATCAGCAAGTAAAAGCAGATAAAGTGTTAGAAATCAATGTGAATCATGAAGTGTTTGCATCATTAAAAGCTGCTTTTGAACAAGACAAAGACAAAGTTAAATTATTTACGAATCTCTTGTACAACCAAGCTCTTTTAATTGAAGGACTCCCAATCAACGATCCTGTTGAATTTACGAATGATATTTGTAAAGTGATGGTGTAAAAAATGATTAAAAAAGGCTCAACTCCTTACTTTTGGAGTTGAGCCTTTTTTAGGTTTCAGATCGATCATATCTATTACTACACTTACTGGGGAGGGATATAGATATAAGAAAATGAAACCTTTTTTTAAGATTTTTAGTATATAGTTGTAGTAGGTATGAAGTATAAAAAAATATAAGTTAAAGAAAATTCATGAAGGAAAATAAGGAGGAATGAGAAAGTATGAGTATTATTACAAGATTTAAAGATATTATGTCCAGCAATATTAACGCGTTGTTAGATAAGGCAGAGAATCCTGAGAAAATGATCGATCAATATTTAAGAAATTTAAATAGAGATTTAGGAAAGGTAAAATCAGAAACGGCATCTGTCATGGCAGAAGAACAGCGGTCAAAGAGAGCTTTGAATGAGTGTCAGGAAGAAATGGAGAAAATGGAACGCTATGCGGTAAAAGCATTAGAAGCAGGAAATGAAGGTGATGCGAGAAAGTTTCTGGAAAAGAAGGGCTCATTAGGAACGAAATTATCAGAATTACAAGCTTCGTATCAATTGGCATCTTCTAATTCTCTACAGATGAAGCAGATGCATGATAAGCTTGTTGCAGATATCGGTGAACTAGAATCAAGAAGAAATATGTTGAAAGCAAAATGGTCAGTGGCTAAAACACAGGAACGGTTGAATAAGCTAGGGTCATCTGCAGCAGATTCAAGTCATTCCATTTCCGCCTTTGGGCGAATGGAAGAGAAGGTAAATCGCGCTTTAGATGAAGCGAATGCGATGGCTGAATTGAATGCTGGTCCGAAAGATGATATTGCGGATTTAACTGCTAAATATGATGATGCCCCAGATGTGGAAGATGAACTTGCTGCATTGAAGGAAAGAATGAAGAATAAGGGCTGATTCCTACCCATGCTTGATAAATACGAGGTGAGTAAAACGTGATACTTCATTATAAATGCCCGAACTGCGGCAGTGACATGGGGTTTGACAGTGAATCCGGAAAATTGTCCTGTGAAAGCTGCGGGAACCAGGAAACAATTGAAAATTACCCTGAAGAGTTAATCGAATCAAGATTTTCAGAAGATGAGGCAAAGGAATACCATTGTGAAAATTGTGGAGCGGTGCTAATTACCGAAGCGGAAACTGTAGCGACAAGCTGCAGTTTTTGCGGTGCAGGTGTAGTCATAGCTGACCGCTTATCAGGTCATCTTGCACCTGCAAAGGTTATTCCGTTTACCATTAGTAAGGAAGAGGCAAGAGAAGCTTTTAAGAAATGGTGCAGAAAAGGACTGCTTACCCCTAAAGGATTTATGACTGCGGATCGAATTAAAAGTATTACAGGAATGTATGTGCCGTTTTGGCTATTTGATTTAAATAGTAAGGTGCAAGTTGATGCGGTTTGTACGAAGGTCCGAACGTACACAAGAGGAGACTATATTTACACGGAAACGAAATATTATGATGCGTTCCGTGATTTGAACCTTGATTATGTAAAAGTTCCTGTTGATGCGTCTGAGAAAATGAATGATGAGTTAATGGATAAGCTGGAGCCTTATCCATATGAGCAGCTAAAGGATTTTAAAACCCCATACTTAGCTGGTTATATTGCTGAAAAATATAATTATACGGATGAAGAGTTGCTTCCTCGGGCGAAGCATAAAATTAGCAGCTATATCGACTCTTATGTTAGTTCTACTTTTTCCGGCTATCATTCCGTAAGCTATAGAAATAAGCAAGTTGATACGAGAAATGTGAAAAGTGATTATGTGCTTCTGCCTGTATGGATGGTCAGCTATGATTACAATAAATCCGAGCATACCTTTGCGATGAACGGACAGACAGGAAAAGTTGTTGGAAAACCGCCTCTCAGCAAGGGAAAAATAGCTATGTGGTTTGGGGGAATTGCTAGCGGCACCTTTCTTGCCTTAAAATGCTTCTCCTTATTTATGGGAGGTGGCTTTTGGTGAGTAAAGCGAGAAAAATTGGCCATTTCTTTATGTTATTGTCCATCATTTTTGTGTTATTTTTGCCGAGAATAACAGCGCAGGCGGAATCGCTTAATCAAAAACAATTTGTGTATGATGATGCAAAGCTGTTAACGAATGAAGAAAAGGCTGAGTTAGAGGCATTATCTAGTAAATTGAGCAAGGAAAGAAACACTGCTTTTCTCATCATCACTGTCAATGGAACAAAAGGAAAAAACTTCGTTCAATACGTAGAAGACTTTTACGATGAAAAAGCCCCGGGGTATGATAAGCCTCATGGAAATACAGCAATATTATTCATTGATATGAAAAATAGAGATGTGCATATAGCGGGATATAAAAAGGCAGAAGATTATTTAGACAATAAGCGCATTGATTTAGTTCTTGATAAAATAACTCCAGATCTATCAAATGGTGATTATTTTCATGCATTCTCAAAATTTATAACTCTTTCACATGAGTACATGGGATACAGGCCGGGGATTAGTCCAGACAATTTAGTGTTTAAGTGGTGGTTTCAGTTACTCATCGCTATAGGTGTTGCTGGGCTTATCGTTGGTTTAATGGCCTATAGATCAGGAGGAAGAGTTACCGTAAATTCACATACGTATTTGAATAGTAATCAATCAAGAATCATTAATAAGTCTGATCGATTTGTTAGACAAACCGTGACCAAACAGAAAAAACCGTCCAATAATAATAGCAGTAGTGGTGGAGGCGGAATTTCAAGAGGTGGTCACTCGCATAGCGGTGGCAGTCGCAAGTTTTAAAAAAGGCAATGCAAAAGAAGTAGAAAGGAGCAGATGCTAGGTGTCTATTTTTAGAAACCAATTTGCTAATGTAGTAGAATGGGAAGAATTCAGAGATGATATGATTTTCTATAAATGGAGAAATCGTGAAATTAAGAAGGGAAGTCGATTAATCATTCGTCCGGGCCAAGATGCGATTTTCCTAAACAATGGAAAAATTGAAGGTGTATTTAAGGATGAAGGCGAATACGATATCGAATCGCAAATCATTCCGTTCTTATCGACCTTGAAGGGATTTAAGTTCGGCTTTAACAGTGGCATGCGGGTGGAAGTCCTTTTTATAAACACGAAGGAATTTAATGTAAAATGGGGAACCAAAAATGCGATTAATATGCCTGCACCAGGGCTTCCAGGCGGAATTCCAATCCGTGCGAATGGCACATTTAATTTTAAGGTAAACGATTATATTGCCTTAATCGATAAAATCGCTGGTGTAAAGGAACAATACTTAGTAGAAGATGTGAGGACACGAATCACGTCCATCCTTGATCAGTTATTCATGAAATGGATCGCAAGGGAAGGTAAGGATATGTTCAACCTTCAGGCCAACTCCTTTGAAATTTCAAAAGGGATTCAAGAGGACTTAGATATGCAGCTCATTGATATCGGCTTATCAATAACCGGTTTCAACGTCATGAGTTTCAATTATCCAAAAGAAATTCAAGATATGATTACAAAAAATGCGTCATTTGGAATGGTTGGAAATGTCGATCGTTATCAGCAAATTTCGATGATTGATGGGATGGCATCTGGTAAAATGTCCGGGAGCGGGACAGCATCAGATATGGCTGGAATGATGATGGGAATGAATGTTGCAAATCAAATGATGAACCAGATGAATCAAAATCAGCCTAATCAAGCTCCTTCACAGCCACAGGCGCAGGCAGATGGGCAAAAGAAACCAAACTTCTGCCCGAATTGCGGAACCAAAACGGGGGAGGCAAATTTCTGTCCGAACTGTGGTCAGAAGCTTATATAACAAAACCGCTTATGATAAACCAGTTTTCTTTTTTAGAAATCTGTTTTTTTTTTGTAAAATTTATTCTGTGTCCTATGACTTCGCAAAGAAAACAATAGTGTGATACAATCGTTTCATTATATAAATCGGTACAAAGTAAAGGAAGAAACACATGAAAATTCAGCTACCCGTTCAAAAAAATGATTATATAGATGTCACGTTTGTTGATTTAACCCATGACGGAAATGGCGTGGCCAAGGTCGATGGCTACCCAATCTTTGTCCCCAATACTTTGCCGGGTGAAAAAGCAAAGGTAAAAGTGATAAAAGTAAATAAAGGCTACGGCTTCGGACGTTTAATCGAATTGTATGAAGCAAGCCCTTACAGAGTCGAACCGGACTGCCCAATTTATAAGGAGTGTGGCGGATGCCAGCTCCAACACTTAAGCTATTCAGGTCAGTTGAAAGCAAAGCGCAAACAAGTACAGGACGTTCTACAAAGAACCGGAAAGCTCGAAGATGTCGTTGTTCACCCTGTTCTCGGAATGGAGGATCCATGGCGCTACCGCAATAAAGCGCAAGTTCCAGTAGGTGAACGAGAAGGCGGACTCATCGTTGGGTTTTATCAAAACCGCAGCCATGACATTATTAACATGGAAGCCTGCCTCATCCAGCAGGAAAAAAATGATGTAGTCGTTCAAACGGTAAAAGAAATTTGTGACCGCTACGGAGTCCGCGCGTACAACGAACAAACACATAAAGGAACACTACGCCATATTATGGCGCGCTATGGTATGAAAACAGGCGAAATTATGATTGTCCTCATTACCCGTACGGCAGAACTTCCAAATAAGAAATCTATCATTGAAGAAATCATAGCTAAGCTGCCTGATGTGAAATCCATCGTCCAAAATATTAATCCGAAACGAACAAACGTCATCTTTGGCGATGAAACAAAAGTACTCTGGGGAGAAGAAGTCATTTACGATTATATCGGCAACATCAAATTCGCCATTTCAGCTAGATCTTTTTACCAAGTAAATCCTGAACAAACGAAGGTCCTATATGACCAAGCATTAAAATATGCCAACCTAACCGGCGAGGAGACCGTCATTGACGCATATTGCGGCATCGGTACAATCTCACTCTTCCTTACGGAAAAAGCAAAAAAAGTATACGGGGTTGAAATCGTCCCTGAAGCCATCGAAGACGCCAAGCGAAACGCTGAACTCAATGGAATTTCAAATGTGGAGTTTGCTGTTGGCGAAGCTGAGAAGGTGATACCAAAGTGGTATGAAGATGGAATAATTGCAGATGTACTAGTCGTTGATCCACCGCGAAAAGGCTGTGACGAAACCTTGCTGCAAACGATTATTGATATGAAACCAAAGAAGGTAGTGTATGTTTCGTGTAATCCGGCGACATTAGCAAGGGATTTGCGAGTGTTGGAGGATGGCGGGTATCGGACGGTTGAAGTGCAGCCGGTGGATATGTTTCCGCAGACGACACACGTGGAGTGCTGTGTGTTGCTCGTAAAAAAATAGAAGATATGTAAGGGTCCGAGAATCGGTAATGGATTCTCGGACTCCCATCTTCTTTTATTTCAATTCTTTCTATTAGTTTGTGTAGCATTTCTTCATCAAGAACGGGGTTTTGAACAAACCTTTCAACTTGTTGGATAAGTCTTGTAAAATCAATCGTTTGTTTTTGTTGAAGTAATCCCTTTTCTAATTTTATCTTTTCCCCATTCAGTTTAGCGATTTGGGTACTATTATCCTCAATGAGCAATCTGTATTCTTCATCTTGGATTTCACCACGTATTTTCATGCGTAGTGCAACCGTTTTGTCTTTCTTTATGTTTTCTATCTCCTTGAGAATTTTAGTGAGTTGTTTTTGATCCCGCTGAATGAAGTTTGCAATCTTTTTCTCAATGTCTTTTTGAATTGATTTTGTAGAAAGTGCTGAAAACAATTGCTTCACATCATTTGAAATTGCTTCAATCAATCTATCTTCTCTTACGTGGTGATCTGAACATTTTGTATGACCATACTTATTGTATGCCCCACAAATGTATCCTTTACGATTGGCTTTATAGTGCATGCTCTTACCACAATCAGCACAATAGGAAATATTTGTGAAGAGATGTTTTTTAGCATAGGGCCGTTTACGTTTTCTTTCAGAGATTATCTGTTGAACAACATGAAAATCATCTTTGGGGATAATAGCTTCATGTGTGTTTTCGATGACAATATAATTTGCTGAATCAATCTTTTTGCGTTTTTCCGTTGTTACACTAATTGAAGTTTCTTTTTGTTGTACTAGATTACCAATATAATGTTGATTTTCTAGTATTTTTCTAACTGTGGATCCATGCCAAAGTGAACTTGCATTTCTCTTTCCAGCAATTTCAGAAGGAGTCGGTATACCTTCCTCTAATAGCTCCCTTGCAATTCTGTCAAATCCTTTACCTGAGAGATAGGAGTTGAATATTCGACGCACTACATCAGGTGTAGAATCAACTCTGACCTTTAAAATTCCATTTTCAACATAGTATCCGTAGGGTGGAATGGAACCTTTAAATTTACCGATCTTTGCTCTGATTTTTAGAGCCGTCTTCACACGTTCACTTGTTCTTTGGGATTCTTGTTCATACATCCATGCGTATAACCCAAACATCTGCGTATTTCCAGAAAGTGTGTCAATGGCACCATCCAATGTAAGAATGTGAATCCCACGATGTTCAGCAAGATTTTTAATTTCATAGGAGAGTTGCCCATTCCTCGCTAATCGTGACAATTCTTTTGCTAGAATAATATCAAACTTTTTCATTTTTGCGTCCTCAATCATTCGTTTCAATTCAGGACGTTTCTTCGTTTTGGTACCGGATTGGATATCTAAGTAGATATCGTATAAATCCCAACCTTTTTCAGTTAATAGGTTCATAAACAATTCTTTTTGGTTTTCAAGAGATTGCTTTTGTTCTTCTTTGTTTGTTGATACTCGAATGTAAATTGCAGCTTTCAAGCCACTTCCTCTCCTTTCTTGTCTGAAGAGTCAGTGGAATTCACCTTATTATTATCATAGATTTCCTTGATAAGTGCGTCAATTTTTTCATTCAAGATGGATTTGTAAATGTCTTCGAGGGTAATCGGGGATTGATCGTTGAAGATTCTTTCGGGGGTCATTCTGTTTTCCTCCTGCTGTTTTTATTTTTTGTTGGAATCAAGTGATATGGGGATGATGTGGAGACACCGAAGGAATTTGATTCGAGGGTGTTTACCTTCGGTTATGATTTAATCTTACACAAGCCCGTAATTGAAAATCAAAATTCTTAGGTTCGAGGGTCAAAAAATTTTTTCACAAAGGGACGTTTATAGATAAGAGGAAATGGAGAAATGGGAAAGGCTAGTCCAAGAAATGTAATCATTTGCATGTGTAAGATAAATCCATTGGTGTACATAGTGAAGGCTGTATGTCATTGGAAAGGAAAGAGGATGGAAGAATAGTTGACACAATTCGATAACCAATAAACGAAACCGTAAAGCAATTCGTCTTTACGGTTTTTTCTTGTAATCAGACTTTGGTAAGTGTTGGAACTAACAGAGTGCAGAATCTTTACTTTTATGAACATGTTGTCATACAGTTGAACGATTTTTTTCGGGCTTTGATGAATATTTTCTTTACAACTACATAGCATGCAATACTTCGTGACACATTGGTTCCTATCCATGTGTTGGAGGTCATATAAATTAGTTTGGGACGGGAAAAACAGAGTTCTGAAAACTCTTGACAACAAAGGGATTCACTATTCCCGTGAACGAAAATAAAGGAGATGGTTTAATTTGATTCACACATTTGAAATGATGTTGCTCATAGCCTATTATGATGTTCAACATTTATTTTCCATGTACAGTGTAAACATTAACAAGTATGACTACTTTGGAGCTGCGGTTAGACAACTTAACAGTGAAGTAAAAAAGAGATTTCCTGCCTATTCTATTACTTGGATGAACTGTCGTGCGGATGGGGATTGGCATCTACATCTGAAGGTGGATGCTGTCAAACTGTTGAATAGAGGAGAGATTATAGAAGATGATTATGATTTGATAGAATCCGATATTCGAAAATTCCTTATCCGACACTTTGGACATTCGGATTATTTCGATTCTCATACGCTAACAAGAATTGATTATAGAATGGATGTGGAAATGCCAAATCCAAAAGACCGGGAACTGTTATTTCATCTACTTGAAAAATACACTGCTAAATATGCCTACAAACAAAAAATCAAATGGGGGAAGGATGAAAATGGAAATCCTTTTAAATATGACACATCGCAATATCATAAATGTAACAGTACGGAGTTGTTCATTTATGATAAAGAAGAAGAACGGATTGCAAATGGTGAGAAAATCCAACCGTACGAAATTGGCCGGGTCAGATACGAACTGAGATTGAAAAATGGTCATCTCAATAGTATGAAAAGAAATGATAAAGGAAAAGGCAGGCCAAAGAAATTAAGAAGCTACTTTTCATACCAACTATGGAAAGAGTACATGGAAAAGCACGTTCTGCCCATCGTTCACCGAGGTGATTACTATAAAATCACTGAAGCTGAGAAGCTAATTGGTCACAGTCAATTTTCAAAACGAAAAAAAGAAAGTCTTCGCAATTTCTTCGTTATGATCTCCAAAGGCAGCATTGACACCCCTAAGAAACACATGTCCCTACCTACTTATCGGAAATACCTTCATGAACTCGAAAGTATCGGAATAAATCCCATTCTCATTCCAAAAAACCGTACCGATTACCCCAATTGTTTAAAAAACCCTTTCAAAATCTAAAAATATTTGAACATAAAACACTGAAGGTGTTTAAAATGTGTTGCTCCTAACACTATAAACACATTTCAAAAAATTGTCCAAAAAAAGACAAGAGCTGTTTCATGGTTCCTGTCTGCCTTCTGGCTTATAGCGGTTCATTGCGTCAATCAGTGCTTGAGCTATTACATCTTGAGTTTTTAAATGAGGATAATATTCTTCGCAAAATTGGCTGAAATTCTCGTAAATGGCACTGTTCATCCTAATGCTTTTGTTGACGAACTCGGCATCTTTACTGTAGATGCGTTTATCTAGCAGTAAATTCCCCGCCTCTTCAAAATGATGAACAACTTTCTTCAAGGTATCTAAATGGTTCTTGATGAAAGTTATTTCATCACTGTGTTCGGTAGTGGTACTTGCCGTTCGTTCCGCTTCGGAGCGGACAAACGGATAGTATTTCTTGTCCGCTTGATGATAAAGGTAATCTCCCTCCCTCATAAGTTTACTGAAAGTGCTTGAAGGAATTCCAAGAAGTTTGCTGATTTCCTTCAAATCATACTTTTGTAGCATTTTGTTGACTTCCTGTACTCTTTTTGTTGGTGACATTGAAATGAATGTGTCTTTATCCAATTCACAAAACCCCTTTCTTTTTATGAAGTTAATGTATGATAGATAAAAATCTATTCGATATAACTGTACCTTCACTGTATTTTGTACAATGTATAGGGTTCGTTTCATCACGAAATAAAGATTGACTCTACCAATCAAAAAGTTATATACTGTATTTGACAATAATAAGTCAAATGATGGATTTAACATTCGAATGGGAGGTGTAACATGCAACTTGGTGATATTGCTCAAATACAAACCGGCCTTGTTCTAAGCAGAAAGAAAGCGGAAATGCCATATGAAGCAAAAGCTACATACAGTCTCCTCTCACTCAAAAATATAAGTGAAGACGGATTCATCGAAAATGATTCGTTTGAAGCGTTTATTAGTCATGATAAGCTGGATGACCATTATTTTACTGCAGAAGGCGATGTCCTGATGCGGCTGAGCCAGCCGTATACGGCTGTATATGTAGACAAGCACTATACCGGTTTACTGATTCCATCCTATTTTGCGATTATAAAGGTGGATCAGGAAAAAGTTTTGCCTCAATACTTGGCCTGGTATTTGAATACATCAAATGTAAAGAAGGAATTAGAACGCTCGCAAGCTGGCAGCAGGATTCCCAGCACCAATCAGCATGTCATCAGAAATCTTCCTTTTGAACTTTTGCCCACTTCCAAGCAAAAAACGCTGATCGAGCTTTATCAGCTCCACCAAAAGGAAAAAAGGCTTTACAAAAAATTGATGGAAGAAAAAGAGTTGTATTTTCAAACGATTGTCCAACAAATTTTGAAGCAGGGGGAAAGAAAAAATGGCTGAACAAATAACACAGGATAAAATTAACAGTGTGCTATGGCAAGCTGCCGATACTTTTAGAGGAAAAATTGATTCATCAACATATAAGGACTATATTCTGACCATGTTGTTCATCAAGTACTTGAGTGACACTTACAAGGAACATCTGGAAGAATATACGAAACGTTATGATGGAAATGAGCAGCGGATTCAGCGTGCATTGTCACGAGAACGATTTGTATTGGATGAACAATCCACATTTGATTATTTATATAGTAAAAGGAACGATCCTGAAATTGGCGAAATTATTAATAAAGCATTAGAGCGGATTGAAAATGAAAACACCGGCAAGCTGCGTGGCGTTTTCCGCAATATCGACTTTAACAGTGAAGCTATTCTCGGCAAAGCAAAAGAACGGAATGCCATGCTTCGTTCCTTATTGGAGGATTTTCAACAGCTTTCCCTTCGCCCATCGCAATTGGGCAATGAAGATATTGTCGGAAATGCGTATCAATACATGATTGGCCTTTTCGCTTCAGATGCCGGGAAAAAAGGCGGGGAATTCTATACGCCTGCCGAGGTATCAGAACTGCTTGCCCGACTGGTTAAGCCGCAAGAAAATGACCGTATCTATGACCCAACTTGTGGTTCAGGCTCTTTGTTGATAAAAGTGGCCAAACAAGTACCGAGCAGGAAAGTTGCCATTTACGGACAGGAGCGAAATGGTGCCACTCACTCATTAGCTTTGATGAACATGTACTTGCACGGCATCGATGATGCGAAAATTGAATGGGGCGACACACTCGCCAACCCGTTGCATCTGGAAGACGGCAAACTAATGAAATTCCAGATCATCGTGGCCAATCCTCCTTTCTCATTAGACAAATGGGCGATGGGCTTTGCTGGTGAAGGAACAAGTGATAAGAAATTCAAAATGGAACCAGGACTTGATCCATATAGAAGATTTGAGTGGGGAGTTCCACCAAGTTCAAAAGGGGATTATGCCTTTGTCCAGCATATGCTGTATTCCTTAGCGGAAAACGGACGTATGGCTACCATTCTACCTCACGGAGTCTTATTCCGGGGTGCAAGTGAAGGGAAAATCCGTCAGCAAATTATTGATATGAATCTATTAGATGCCGTCATTGGATTACCTGAAGGTTTATTCTATGGTACTGGTATTCCTGCATGTATCATGGTATTCCGAAAAGACCGCACACGTAAAGATGTCTTATTTATTGACGCATCTAGTGAAGGAAACTACGAAAAAGGGAAAAACCAAAACAAATTAAGAGAGCAGGATATTCGAAAAATTGTCGAAACTTATGAGAAACGGGAGACAATCGATAAATACTCCTATGTCGCAACATTGGATGAAATCAAAGAAAACGATTATAACCTGAACATCCCACGCTATGTCGACACCTTTGAAGAAGAAGAACCGGTCGATATGGAAGCCGTGAAGGAAAACATTGCGAAAATTAAAAAAGAACTCCAAGAAGTCGAAGCACAGATGGAACAGTATTTGAAAGAGTTGGGATTGTAGGTGAAAAGATGAATCAGTTTACCAAAAGTGAAAAATACGTGAATGAAGAATATATTAAGACGAGTATTGGATTATTACCTAAGGATTGGTCAGTACTAAAAGCTGGAGAAATATTTAGTAATCATACTAATAAAAATCATAAGGGAAATTTAGAAGTATTATCTGCAACACAAGATAGAGGTATTATCCCTCGAAGTCAATTGGATATTGATATTAAATATGATATGGATAGTCTGAAAAATTATAAAAAGGTAGAACCTGGAGATTTTGTAATAAGTCTTCGTTCGTTTCAAGGAGGAATAGAATACTCTAAGTTTGAGGGACTTGTTAGTCCTGCATATACAGTACTAAAAAACGAAATAGAAATAGATGGAAACTTTTACAAATACTTATTCAAAAAAGAGGACTTTATCACAAGGCTAAATTCAGTTATCTATGGAATCAGGGATGGTAAACAAATTGGATATAATGATTTTAAAGATTTAAAAGTTCAATATCCTCCTTTAGAGGAACAAAGGAAAATATCTTCCATCCTTTCCACATGGGACAAGGCGATTGAACTAAAAGAAAAGCTAATTGAGCAGAAAAAACAGCAGAAAAAAGGGTTAATGCAGAAGTTGTTGACGGGTGAAGTGAGATTGCCTGGGTTTAAAGGAAAATGGAAAGAAGTAAGAATAAAAGATTTAGGTACTTTAAAAGGAGGAAGTGCTTTTCCTGAAAAATATCAAAATGTAATAAGTGGTAAGTATCCGTTTTTCAAAGTATCTGATATGAATAATGAAGAAAATGAGAAGTATATGTTAAATGCAAATAATTATATTAACGAAGAGATTCGCTCAGAAATAAAAGCAACCATCATTCCAAAAAATTCAATTATTTTTGCAAAAGTAGGAGCAGCACTTTTATTGGAGAGAAAAAGAATACTTAAATATGATTCTTGTATTGACAACAATATGATGGCCTTAATTGTAAAGGAAAATATTGATTTTAACTACGTTTATTATTTGTTACTTAACATGAAATTAAGTAGATTCTCAAATGTAGGAGCCTTACCATCATTGAACTCAAATGATGTTTATAGTTTAAAATGCAGATTACCAATGGATTATGATGAACAGAAAGCTGTAGCGGAATTATTGTCTCTTTTTGATAAAGAAATAGATCTCTTACAGAATGAATTAATACAAATAAAACAACAAAAGAAAGGCCTTATGCAGTTGCTTTTAACCGGAAAAGTCCGAGTAAAGGTATAAACACCTTACTCTTCCCTTATTTTTTCAACAGGAGGTGTGAGGATGGCAAGGGAGAAGAGTTATGATGAACGGTATATAAGCCAGGGTCCGGCAATTGAGGTATTACAGAAGTTAGGATATCAATACCTATCACCGGAAGAAGCAGAAAGAATGAGGGGAAACCTACATCATGTATTGTTGACAACCGTTTTAGAGGAAAAGCTAAAAGAGTTGAATTCTTATGAGTATCAAGGTCAAATTTATAACTTTAGTGAATCCAATATTCGCCAAGCCATTCGTGATTTAGATGAGCCTTTGACAAATGGACTGGTGAAAACGAATGAAGTGATTTATGAGACCATCATGAACGGGAGAAGCTATACGGAGTTTTTGCCGGATGGATCGAAAAAATCGTTTACCATTCAATATATCGACTGGAATAACATCGAAAATAATGTGTTTCATGTGGTGGAAGAATTTGAAGTAGAGCGCATGGATGGGCGCGGTACTGTAAGGCCGGATATTGTGTTGTTTGTGAACGGGATTCCTTTTGCCGTCATTGAATGTAAAAAAGCGTCAATTTCTATGAATCAAGGAATCAGTCAAATGATTCGCAATCAAGGAAAAGACTATGTGCCACAATTGTTTAAGTTTATTCAAATTGTGATGTCCACTAATAAAAATGAAACCAAATATGCAACATGCAATACTCCGAAGAAGTTTTGGTCTGTTTGGAAAGAAGAAAAAGCGGAATGGCTGCAGAACTGGCTGGATAAAACAGTGGAAGGCAGACTGCCAACCATGCAAGATAAGAACATCATTTCACTGTTTCACCCCGAGCGTTTGCTAGAGTTAACCCAGTTCTTTACCTTATTTGATAAAGACGTGAAAAAAGTAGCCCGTTATCAACAATACTTTGCCATTAAAGAAATTATAAAAACGATTGAAGAACGAGATGAAAACGGCAATCGTCAAAGCGGCGTGATTTGGCATACACAAGGTTCAGGGAAATCACTAACGATGGTGATGTTGGCCAAGTATATTTTATCTGAGCTGCGAGGTTACAATCCGAAAGTTATTGTCGTAACGGACCGAGTTGAATTGGATAAACAAATACATAAAACATTCAGCCATACAAGATTAAAAGCAAATCGTGCAACTTCTGGAAGTCATTTAGTAGATTTAATAAATGATAACCATTCTGATATTGTCACGACTTTAGTTCATAAGTTTGATACTGCGTCTTCCAAACAAAAGCCAATTGAATCAAGGGATATTTTTGTTTTAGTGGACGAATCACATCGGACTCAATATGGCGAGCTTCATCTAAAAATGAAGAAAGTATTCCCAAATGCTTGTTATCTCGGCTTTACGGGGACACCATTAATGAAAAAAGAAAAGAACACATTGATCAAATTCGGCAAACTCATTCATAAATACACAATTGCCGATGGTGTTCGGGATAAAGCGATCGTTCCCCTTTTATATGAAGGAAAAATGGTGGAACAATCGGTGAATCAAAAGGCGATCGATCATCGTTTAGAAATGATTACACGCAATCTGAATGACAAGCAAAAAGAGGAAGTAAAGCAAAGATGGAGCAAATATGAAAAACTTGCTTCTTCGGAACAGAGAATTTATTTAATTGCGGAAGATATTAACAAACATTTTGTAGAAAACTATAAAACACAAGGAAGCCAATTCAAAGCGATGTTGGCCACCAATAGTAAAATTGAAGCGATACGCTATCTTGAGGCTTTTGAGGAACTGGGTGATTTGAACTGTGCCGTTGTCATATCCCCGCCTGATCAACGGGAAGGACATGAAGTAGTAGATCAGGAATCGAAAGATAAAGTCCAGCAGTTTTGGAAACGAATGATGGATCGCTACGGAACGCCTGAAAAATATGAGGATGCGATCAAAGATGAATTCGTAAACGGCGACGAACTGGATTTGCTGATTGTCGTGGACAAATTGCTGACGGGTTTCGATGCGCCAAGAGCGACGGTGCTTTATGTCGATAAGCCAATGAAAGAACATACACTGTTACAAGCCATAGCCCGGGTCAATCGTCTTTATGAAGGAAAAGATTATGGATTAATCATTGATTACCGTGGTCTGTTGGACAAATTGGATGAAGCGATGCAGATGTATTCTGGAGCAGGGTTGGAAAACTTCGATCCTGAAGATTTAAAAGGTGCGATTTATGATGTTATTAGTATCATTGGTTCGTTAAGGCAATACTATTCCGATTTACTGCAAATATTTGCACCGATTAAGAACAAAAATGATAGGGAAGAGTATGAGGTATGGTTGGAAGATGAAGAACGTAGAGAAGGCTTTTACAACGTTTTAAGTAATTTTGGAAGAAATCTTAGTATTGCTTTAGAATCGGAAAAAATCTATAATGCCTTACCACCTGAAGAACTGCAAAAATACAAAAAAGACTTCAAGTTTTTCCAGGATTTGCGAAAAACTGTAAAGCTAAGGTATTCGGATACGATTGACCATAAAGAATATGAGGCAAAAATGCAGAAGTTGATGGATAACTACATTTCTGCAGAGGAAGTCATTCGTATTACTAATCCAGTTGATATTTTAAATACAAAGGCTTTTGAAGAGGAGATAGAACGACTTGGTTCCAAACGTGCGAAAGCCGATGCGATTCGGACTCGTTTAACAAAGAGTGTTCATGCAAAATGGGACGAAAATCCTTCCTACTACAAAAAGTTTTCCGAACGAATACAAGAAGCCATTCAAGAATATCGAGACAAAAGGATCTCCGAAGCTGAATATTTGAACCGTATGAAGGATATTATGAAGGATTATCAGAGCGGTCAAACAACGGAACAATATCCTAACGTGATTAAAGAAAATCGCAATGCACAAGCCTTTTATGGCGTTACAAAGGACATTTTGAGTGAAACGAAAGAAACGGCTGCAAGTTATGACACGAATACGTTAGGTGAGTTGGCATCCGAAATGGATAATATCATAAGGGAACATCAAAAAGTAGATTGGCATGATAATTTGGAGATTCATAATCGAATTGCACAAGAACTGGATGATCTTCTCTTTGATTTTAAAGAAAAGCACAATATAGATATTGACTTTGATACGATTGATAAGATCATTGAGCAAATCAAAACGGTTGCTCTAAGACGTTACTAAGGTAGGTTTTAGAATGGAAAAACATCAGATCGAGTACGCAAATAGAGTCATTGATTTCGTTCTGAAACGTAAAAACGTGAAAAATGTAAACCTCAATGTCAAACCGGATATGACGATAGAGGTTACTGCAAATGACAGAGTACCGTTAGACTTTATTTCTGATTTTGTAAAATCAAAAGGCTCGTGGATTCTCAAAAATGTGGGGCAATTTAAAGACGTTCAGCCTTTAAAGCAAAGTGAAAGAGAATATGTAAGTGGCGAGACATTTAAGTATTTGGGAAAACAATATCGCTTACGGGTTCAGAAGGCAACGGAAGAAGAAATGGTAAAATACTTCCGTGGCTTCATCTATTTGTATGTGAAGGACACTGATAATGTTATCCGAAAGGCAAAGCTGCTGGACGAATGGTATCGAGAAAAAGCCCAAATAACATTCAATGCGTCGCTTGAAAAAATGTATCCATTGGTACAAAAATACGGAGTAGAGAAACCAGAAATTGATATAAGGTTGATGAAAGCACGATGGGGTTCTGCCTTAATCGATAAGAATACAATTCTTTTGAACTCAGAACTTATAAAGGCACCGAAATACTGTATCGACTATGTGGTTCTACATGAACTCATTCATTTTAAGTACAACGATCACAGTGAAAACTTCTATCAAATGCTTTATTCTTTGATGCCGGATTGGGAGAAGAGAAAAGCAATTTTGGATGAAGAAGTTGTGAAGGATTTATGATAGTGAATTACTGTTTATATTAAGAAGGCAGTTCCATTTGCAAAAAAGGATACTGCCAATCTGATAGCACTGATTAATTTCAGTGCTTATTTATTTTTTGAAAAGATTTTACTTGGAATTTTGGTGCAGATGTTATATACTGTATTTAACAATTAAGTCATACGCTTTCAGTAAAATGAATTTTGAAAATAGAAAGGATTGAATTTGTATGTCAAAAAAAAGAGTGTTTATAAGTTTTGCAATGGAAGATCAGAGTTTAAGAGACTTTTTGGTAGGACAAGCAAGAAATGATAATTCACCATTTGAATTTGTTGATATGTCTGTAAAAAAGCCTTGGGATTCAGCCTGGAAAACAAATTGTAGGACTAGAATAAAGGGGTGTGATGGTGTATTGGTTATAGTTACTAAAAATACTAAAGAGGCTGATGGCCAGTTATGGGAAGTGAAATGTGCTAAGGAAGAAGAAATCCCTACCAGAGGAGTGTGGGGTTATAAAGACGATAAGCCTACAAGTCTACCAACAGAGCTTGAAGGTGTAAGAATTGTTAATTGGACATGGGATAACATTGCGAACTGGATTAAAACGTTGTAATAGGAAAGGAGATTCCCTTAGATGAGAAAAGCATTAGTTGTTGGTATTAATAATTATCCTTCTGCACCGCTTCATGGGTGTATAAATGATGCTACATCATTTGCTAGTATCATAGAGAATAACGGTGATGGTTCCCCAAATTTTGACGTTAGATTGAATACAGATGTTCCTACTAAGTCAATTCTAAAGGAAATGATCCATGAACTTTTTCAAGGCGAAAGTGATACAGCATTACTTTACTTTTCAGGACATGGTTATATAGATGATGTAGGTGGATATATTGTAACACCTGATATGCGACCACATGATGTTGGTGTTTCAATGGATGAAATACTTACTATAGCAAATAACTCAAGAGCAAAGGATAAAATCATAATATTGGATTGTTGTCATTCAGGGGCACTAGGTACTCCAAGAGTGAGTGGAGCTAATGCTACCCAAATTGCCGAGGGTGTTACTATTTTAACTGCAAGTAGAGATTATGAGTACTCTCTTGAGGTAAATGGGCAGGGCGTTTTTACAACGTTATTATTGGATGCTTTAAAAGGTGGGGCTGCCGATTTAAGAGGGCATATCACACCTGGAAGTATTTATGCTTATATTGATCAGGCTTTGGGTCCGTGGGATCAAAGACCAGTATTTAAAACTAACATTTCAAGATTTACATCATTACGAACAGTGATTCCACAAGTTCCGGTAACAACAATTAGAAACTTAGTAAAATATTTTCCGAGTCCAGAAGAAGAGTATAGATTAGATCCTTCTTTTGAAGATACCAATTCTCCCAATATAGAGCATAAAGTAATTGAGCCATATGCAAATGAAGAGAATGTATCTATTTTTAAAGAACTACAAAAACTCGAAGGAGTAGGCTTAGTAGTTCCGGTTGATGAAGAACATATGTACTTTGCTGCAATGAATTCAAAATCTTGTAAACTTACAGCTTTAGGCTATCATTACTGGAGGCTTGTAAAGGATAGAAGAATTTAATTAACTAATGAATATATATGGGGATTGGAAGTGAATATGTTGAAAAGGATTTTTATCTCTTATTCATGGGAAAGTGAAGAACATAAAAAGCTAGTGAACGATCTTGGTGAAAAACTTGAAAATGATGGATTAGAGGTTACTATTGACCAGTGGGATGTACGACCTGGTGATGAATTAGCTTTATACATGGAGAGGGCTATTAAAGAATCTGACTATGTATTGATTATATGTTCTGAGGGGTACAAAACAAAAGCTGATAACCGAATTGGTGGAAGTGGATATGAGGCAAAAATTATAACATCAAACATATTAGCAAATCAACATATTAAAAAATTCATTCCAATTTACGTTGGTGGGGAATGGGATAAAGTCGCTCCAGAATTTATTAAGGGGAATATGTATGTGGACTTAAGCCAACCAATAGGAAGTGCATCGTTTGAACAGAATTACACAGATCTATTAACGACGGTATGCAATGTAACAATAAGAAAAAAGCAAAATGTTGATACTAGACTTCAACTTGCCAAAAGAATGGGAGTCAAAGCTGAAGAAATAGTATTTGAAGAAGAAGGTAAAGATGTAAAGATAGAAGGTATAATTACCGATGAGGTAACTATCCCAAGGAATGATGGAACTCCAGGATCTGCATTATATAGTGTTCCTTTCAAATTGAATAGGATTCCAGACTATACTTGGTCGAAAATTTTTGTACAATGTTGGAATAGACCTCCACGATTTACTTTGATGCACCGCCCAGGAATTGCAAGAGTTGTATCAAATAAAATAGTTTTAGACGGAACTACGATTGAAGAGGTAAAGAACTATCATAGGGATACGTTAATTTTGGCTGTGAAAGAGGCTAATAAGAAATATAATGAGTATATGCTCATGAAAGAACGAGAGGAAACTAATAGAATCCAAAAAGAACAACAACACTATTCAAACGTATTAAAACATGCTAACGAGATTGAATTTGACTAAGGGGTGATTAAATGGCTGTTCCGGGCTATCAAGAGTTTATGTATCCATTTCTACAAATGTTGAAAGATGGGAAAGAACATCGATTACAGGATCTCTATATTGAATTAGCAGAACACTTTAATTTAACTGAAGAAGAAGTTTCCCAGACATTACCAAGCGGTAAGCAAACCTTATTACATAATAGAGTTGGTTGGGCAAGAACTTATTTGAGTAAGGCGGGGCTAATTAAAGTTATAAGAAGAGCGGTTTTTTGTATTACTGAAGAAGGAATGAATGTAATAAATAATCTAAATGTTACTCGTATTGATAAGAAATTTTTAACTCGTTACCCGAGCTTTAATAAATTCATTAATAAGAATAATGAATCAACATTTGACAATGAAAAACCTAGTAATGAACAACAAACTCCCTTAGAAATCATTGATGAAAACTATAATATCCTTAAAAAGGAACTTCAGGATGCTATTTTAGAGAAGATATTAGAATGCTCACCAGCATTTTTTGAACGTTTAATTGTCCAACTATTAGTTTCGATGGGGTATGGCGGTTCTGTAAAGGATGCTGGTCAGGCTATTGGACGAACCGGAGACGAGGGTATAGATGGTATTATTAAAGAGGATGTCTTAGGATTAGAGATGATTTATTTACAAGCTAAAAGGTGGAAAAAAGATTCTACAGTTGGAAGACCAGAGATTCAAACATTTGTTGGTAGTCTTGTAGGAAAACAGGCGTCAAAAGGCATCTTTATCACAACTGCAGCATTTTCCAAGACCGCATATGATTATGCTAATTCAATAGACAAACGGGTAATATTGATTGATGGTCAACAATTAACTGATTTAATGTTTAAATACGATGTTGGAGTTACAAATGAAGAAATTTTTGTAACCAAAAGATTAGATAATGATTTTTTTGAGGAATAAAGAAGCCTTAGTCATATTTACTTATTGTCGATAAAGGAACAATTTTTTAGACAAATTAAAGCAGGTAAATTTCATTTTTCTGCTTTAGGGTCTGCAAATTGGGGGGCAGACCCCAGTTTTTCTATTAGTAGTGAACTTAGTATCTAAGTACAATAGTAAGTCACCTGAATGCCGTCAAAAGTCCAATAGGTGACTTATATTACTACCTTTAAATGGCATCGATTTCAACGCATGATAGAATCATTAAATTTATAAAAATTCTACTTAATGCAGATGGGAGAGTTTTATAGAATGGAAAATCTATTTAGAGATTTTATCTATATGGATACAGAGAGACTGAAGTCCATTGTTGCTCAACTTAATAAAGGTTTAATAGAAAGTACTTCTACTACGGTTACTGACGGAGATGAAAGTAAAATAAATGCAGGAGTAGACTTCTTGAAAATATTGAAAGTTGGGAGTGAAAGTTCTTTTCTTTGGCAGAATCAAGCTACTGAAAGCCATACTATGCATGATTACCTATATAACCTTGCTGAATCATCATTAAACGAAAAAGATCTGTTAACTAATATTCCAGGTGATTTTGGAATTGAAAACATATCCAATCCCGACAAGATGGCAGGAAACTTAACTTCAACTTCATTTATATTGGTGAAAGGGAAAACTATCATAAATGATTTTACTTATATGCAAAGAATTTTGGAAAACTTTGATGATATATTGAAGTCTGTAATAACTGGTGAACAATCAGCAGATAAGAAATTCGAGAAGGCAAACCAAACACAAAGAAATAAAATGGTACAGGAAAGAATAAATGAATATAATCTACCGAAAGACATAAAGAAGGCATTGCAGGTTTTTTTAAAAAACTTTTATAATGATAGGGTAGTTATTAAAAACATTCCGTTTGTTGAAAGACCTAATTTTAGGTTTGTAGGAACATTGAATAAACTGTATTTAAGAGAAAGCATAGAAAATATTATATACAAGTATGGCACAGCACCGCAAGATGATTGGTATATGTTTGCACAAATTGCATCTATCCCTAACAAAACTACTGATGCAGTGGATTTGTCTTTTAATCAAAATGACCTTGAAAAAGGATTGCAGACTGTTTTCGATGCTTTAAGGGATATTGAAAAGTCTGGACTATCTATTTCATTTCCTGAAATTGCAGTTACACCAATTGCGATATATCGTCAATGAAAGAGGTGTAGTAATGTCTAACCAATTTTATTGTTATCTTTTAAGATTGAATGAATATGATCGTAAAATTAGATTAAGCGATAGCCTTGCAGTGAGCTTAAACGAATTTCAAGAAAGATGGAATAGTTACGCAGTAGAATTTAATTACCCTTATAGTGATCTTGAAATAAGTATTGATAATAGGATTCTTAATATTAAGTTAAAAGGAAATAAAAACATTGCCTTTTTAGGTGACATCATTGAGTATGATAATGAAAAGATATTGAAGAGTATCAATATGATTGCGTCAGGTGATGGTAGTACACAATCAGGGGCAAATATAATTATCGCAATAAGTATCTTAATTGCTTGTTTGAATCCACAGGAAGATGTTGAATTTAGAAATAATATATTTAGAGACTTGGGCTTACTCGATATAAAGTTCGGAACAAAGAGTGCAATTATAGTAAATGACTTTAAATATGCAGTAAATTTCACTAAAGAGCTTGGTTTATGGTTTTCAATAAGTAGAAAATAACAAAGACGAGTGTACTAGATTCTCGTCTATCTTTTTGCCTCTTAAATCACCACGGTAAACTATAACAGTAAATTTAACTTTAGGTGAATTCCACTACTCTTGTTATTCTTGTTCTACAGACAGCACACTACACATGTTGAGTGCGTTGCAAAATTAATACTAATGTAAATTAAAAGAGCCAAGCCTATATGGCTCTTTTAATTTTGAGCTGTCTTTGCCTATGAAATTAAAATTAGGGACTACATCGTGTAGAACAAATTGGGAAGCAAAAAAATTCGGGCCGTGCTAAGCATCAATAAAAAGGTGACAATCGGATTAACCCCCGAATTTTGGACAGTATTTCTCTTAATCTCACTTTATCTTAAAACTACATTCTTTTTCGTTTCCTTTTGTCCTTTTGAGATCATAGCCATTGCTTCCATTCCTTCAAGGGTAAAGGCTACGCCCGACTATCGTCGCCCTTGATTCCATTCCAGAAATGGCTGAAATAATTTTTGGGACAAAAGGAAGAAAAAAATGGAAGGGGCGATTAAACCCGTACCTCTTTGATTTTCACGTTTTCACATTGTTGCTTTTCATAAAACTCATTTGGCGATAAGTCTAAAATACTAGAATGCATGCGTCTTTCGTTATAAAACACCATAAACTCTGCGACTGATTCATAGGCTTGTGCATACGTTTCAAATTGCCATCTTGATAAACAATCATCTTCAAAAATTCTATGAAAAGACTCAATGTGAGCATTCATATTTGGCGTTTTTGGTGGAATTCTTTCATGTTCTAGTGTATATTTTTTACAAAATTCTTCAAAGGTATGGGAGATAAACTGTGGCCCATTGTCTGTGCGAATCACAGGTTTTTCCCTTTCATTTATCTGCTGGCGCTTGAATAATGCCCGCAAAAGAGTTTGTTTTAGGTCTTTTGCTGTGCAGCTTAATCCCATATAGTATTCGACAATACTACGATCATAAACATCGATGATGGACAATACAAAGAAGAATCGGTCTTCACCTTCGATGTAGCCATATTTAATGTCAATTTCCCATAATTTGTTCGAACTTTTAATCGTCCGATTTCGTGCTAGTTTTCTAGGGTATGAGACTTTCTTTTGCCGTTGCGGGCGTAAAATATCAAGTTCTTTGCACAACCGGTAAACTTTTTTCTTGTTAATGATAAGATGGTATTTTCGACGAAGTAATTTTGTTAATTTACGATAGCCATAGTTGAAGCCATCGCCTGCAATTTCTTCAAGTAGGTATTCTTTGATTTGTTCGTCAGATACCTTTTGGCCGTCCTCTTTGATGGAATAACCGGGTGCTGGCCGTCCCTCACTTACTTTCTTCTCTTCCACACGATAGTTCTTTTGATAATAGTATGTGGATCGAGAAATACCAATGATTTTCAGCACTTTTTTGATCGGGTAGCCTTTTTGAATCCAACTATCGGCTACTTCAAGTTTTTCAGCAAGTGAGGGTTTTTCTTTTTTATAAGATCTCGTAGAATGGCGATTTCAAGGTCTTTTTCACCTAATATTATTTTTAGCTTTTCATTTTCCTCGGATAACTCTTTAGAATCAATATCTGGCAGCACAGTAACATCTACTTCACCGTATTTGCCATCTTTATATTCACGAATCCAACGACTTACCATGTTCGGATTCAGTTCGTATCGACGTGCTACTAACGAATTATTGTCTGTCTCAGTGGCTTCTTTTACGACTTGTAATTTGAAATCTTTTGAGTGTTTTGTTCGTTTCATTATGTCAGCCTCCTTGGTACATTAAGTAGTATAATATTTATTACTCTTACTGTCCAAGTTCATTTAGGGGCTATAGAGCAATGTTTTATGATAATATGGAATTAATAGTTTTGTTAGGAAGAGTGATCTAGATATTACACTAAATTAAATAAGGAAAAGAGACGATTTAAATTAAAAAATATAAAGTTGAGTGGGTGGTATTCAACGCCTACAATCTTCCTTCTAACTATTTAAAAAGAGTCTATCCTAGCATATGCGAGGGAAGAAGCGGAGAAGGGCAATGGAAGAGGCTAAAATGGTTTAAAAAGTGTTCTTACAGAGGCATGTATGTTATCTGGAGCAAACCTAGTGTTAGAATAAAAAAATAATGAAATAATATCACTTATGAATGGAGGCGCATGTGAATGAAATGGTCTGAAGTACGTCAACATTTTCCGGAACGGTGTGTCTTAGTAGAAGCTTTAAAATCAAAAACAAGAGGAAAAGAAAGAATCATCGAAGAGATGTCAGTAATTGATGACTTTGAAAACGGCAATGCAGCATGGAAAGTGTATAAAAAACTGCATTCTGAAAATCAAAACCGCGAATTATATATCTTTCACACCAATAACGAAGAAATAAAGGTAATCGAGCGGTCATATATAGGAGTGCGTAGAAGAGTATGAAACTTCAAATGGATAATCACTATACGGACTATATGGGGGTTCAGCGCTATTTGAAGACACCCTAGCGTTGGGTAAGATTTTAATATCAGGCTGTAATATCCTTTAATTGCAAGTAGTTCAGTTTTGGAGTACAAAATGAAAATTAGTACTTCAAATTGGACTACTTTTTTTGTATGCCTTCGATATACAATTCAACACACATATTGGTATAATTTTGTGGCAAAAGTTGATTAAATGTTAGAATTTTAGAATAACTATGTATCCTTAAATATGAAGTTATCATTTAACAACTCAGAACAACAAAATGACCAATAAAAGTATAAATATAAAGGGGGCGGTTAATTATGCTAAATCTAAAACAACTAACTGGGGTTAAAAAGATTTGAACGGACGTATCATACCCCTATAAACTACCGACGTTCTAAAAAAACGGAGGACTTAAATGGTAAGTTATGTGAATGAAATTGAACAATTAATCAATGGTAAAGTTTCTGATGTCAAAAAATCAGCTTCAAAGGTTAATCAGGCAAGGAATCAAGATAAGTGGGAAGGCACTCAAATTGAACAAATATTTAAACAACGAACCTATTGCCATCCCAAAGCTGATATTATTGTAGATTTAATTAGACAAATTCCTAGCCAATATGATAATCAGCAAAAAGTATATTGGATATTCAATTGGCTGGTATCGAATATTAATTATAGCCGTCTAAAGCAGCCCCATTTTCCATTAGTACGAACAGATGTTGACACACTTTCATTAAGGGAAGGGACCTGTGGGGATTTTTCAAATTTATTCGTTTCTTGTATGCTTCATTTGGATATTCCAACAAAATATGTTCGAGTTAAACGAGATGTTTATAATGACGAACAGGACCATATATGTGCAGCTTTTTTTGACGGGGACCGTTGGATGTTAGTTGACCCAACGCCATCCTACGAGCTTATAAATGGTTGGGATATTCGCCATAAGGAAATTGAATTAATAGAACCTGAAAAACATTGGGAAGAGTTACAAAATGAAGAATACCAATGGTTTTCAATTGCAATGAACAAATATAATGATGCTGCAATTTCTGGAATACTCTTTGCCCCGTGGATTCACGAATCAATTATTCATACTACCAAGGACCAGACAAAAACGGTATTCTTTTTATTAACTTTTGATAAAAACTATAATTGGAAACTATGGGTAACTTATCACGAGCAATCTGCACGGAAAAGGAGCTGTCCTATCCGATTGCGTTCAACTAAGAAAGGGGTTTATGAATGGGACGAGTGTTTAGATGATACACTTGAAGTATGGGATGAAAACCGTTGGGAATCGAAAGGTTTTTTACTAGAAGGTGATTTATCCAGAAATAGCCTTCTAAAAACCGTAATAAAGGAAATAAGAATGGTAGAGCCCTCAATATTAGAAATAATTTATTTTATTGAAGATAGGGCAAATCAAAAATAAATTTAAAATTACCCAATATGTGAAAACGCTTGGAAACCAAACCCTCTTTAATCATTTAGAGTAAATAATTCGTTAAAACCAAATTATTATTGATAGTAACCTTAGTGTGACCTGCACCATCACCTTCTTAAAACAGATGATAGGGTGGAGATGAAGTTTTTACTACATTTCCGACCTATTTTTTTGCCCATATATAGCTTGCATAGATTGGTAGAAATTATTATCCATTTAATTTCTAATAATTTGTTCCTTAATATGCATACTTCCATACTAAACATTAATAATGATGAGCTTGCGGTAACGAATTTTTCGGATAAATTGGCCGAAGGATCTAAAGTAGTGATCGTTGACAGTAAAACAGGTAAAACACTGAACAGCTTTGAGACGAAACATCCAGTAGAAAAATTGTCTTATATTCAACAAAAATTTTATACCGTTGATAATACCGATAACACGATAAGTATTTATGACAATCATGGAAAAGAGCTGAAAACCATAAATGCACCCACAATGGTGATAAATTTTCTCCTTGTACATTAAATTTTTCGGTCTCAAAACAGATTCGTTGATATGATTTTCACTAATTCATCAGTTGCCCACATTGCTTGTAAGTAAGATAATATATGCAACGTAAGAAAAGAGCCTTTCCATAAGGAGTGGCTCTTAAATATTAGGAGAGTCAAATTAAAGTTATCTATGCAAATATTCGATTTAGGTCTAATTTAAAATCGGGAAAAAGATTAACTGAAATTGTATCATCTTTTGTAAAGACTCCCTGAAACTTGTATTGAGCATCGATTAAAAGATGTATTTCTACAGAATTGTTAACCGGGTCAACAATCCAGTATTCGTGTACACCTGCTTTTTCGTAAAGTTGATATTTCTTCCAACGATCTAACTTAACAGATGAAGGTGAAAGGATTTCGATAATCATATCCGGAGCCCCTTTACACCCCTTATCATCAAGCTTTTCTTTATCGCACACAATTGATAAATCGGGTTGAACAACATTATTTATATCATCGTCTCGTTTGTTATCTGCCAAAAGCCGTACGTCGAATGGCGCGAAAAAAACTTCACAATCTTTTTCTCGCAGGAAAACTGAAAAAGCTGTAGATAATTCCCTGAGAACCTGTTGATGCCTGCGTGAAGGGATAGGAGACATATTAAAAATTTTTCCATCAATTAACTCAAGCCTTTCACCTTCATTCCATGTTAGATAATCGGCATATGAATATTTCTCTTTTTCGTTCGGAATGGCCATTAAAACATTCCTTTCAACTTATACTTACCCATATTTTATCATAATCGAAAACCTTACACATCTTTCCGTATTACGATCAGGTGCAGGAGTTAAACGTTTGGATTTTATCGTTTTTTTACCTATTATTCTACTGCCTTACGTTGGAATCCTTATTTTAGATATTTCGCACGAAAAATCAATAAATATAAAACTATTGGAAAGTACGTTCCGGATTTTATAATGTAATATATTGGATTGGTTATCATTGGGTATGTTGGTAATAGGGTGGGCGAATATTCTTTTATGATATAATATAATTGGTTGATTTTTGTAGAGATTGCAGGGGGACTTATAATGAAGCCTAAAATTGAAGACGTGGCAAAATTAGCTGGGGTTTCACCAACTACAGTATCACGTGTTTTAAATAATCGCGGTTACATAAGTAATGAAACAAGAGATAAAGTGCAAAAAGCGATGAATGAACTCAACTATTTTCCTAACGATGTTGCACGTACATTATTCAATAAACGTTCAAACTTAATTGGCTTAATTTTGCCAACAACATCCAATCCTTTTTTTGGTGAACTTACTTTCCATTTAGAGAACATTTGTGCATCTTTGGGATATAAAGTGTTACTTTGTAACAGTTTAAACCAGATTGATAAGGAAGAAAAATATTTAGAGATGTTATTGAGAAATCAAGTGGATGGAATTATCGTTGGCACACATAATCGAGGTATTTTAGATTACCACAAGCAGGGTTTAGCAGTTGTTGCTATTGACCGTTATCTCTCAGAAACGATTCCTGTTGTAAGCTCTGATAATTATGAGGGTGGGAAAATGGCGACCGATCTACTAATTGAAGATGGTTGTAAGTGTATTGCTCTGATAGATGGAGTGGGGGAATTAGAAACACCAGCAAGATTAAGAAGAAAAGCGTATGTAGATTTGATGGAGGAGTACGGAAGGGCCCCCATTATTTATGAAATTCCGGAAGTATTTGATAAGAAAAGCCAGCAGGATGTCATTAGCAGATTGTTTCATGAGTGTCCGGAGGTCGACGGCGTTTTTGCAACAAACGATATATTTGCCGCATCCTTTATAAATGAAGCCACAAGCCGAGGAAAAAATGTACCAGGCGATGTGAAGGTTGTGGGTTATGACGGAACGGAAACAGCTCAAATTTTATTGCCTCAATTAACAACTATTAAGCAGCCTATTGAATTAATCGCCAAAACAGCGATCGATATCTTACTAAAAGAAATAGAAAGAGAATTTACTGATTTTCCACTAGAAACACGGCTCCCTGTTAAATTATCAAAAGGGACATCAGCGTAAAGACATTGCTTATTGCAGTGTTTTTTATTTTTTTATATGTCAACGGGTTGACATATGAAAGCGGTTGACATATAATCTCCTTGAAAGTGCTTTCACCTAAACTATTTTTTTAAAAATAATTTAGACCCTACTATACGAGGAGAATGAACATGAAGGAATCAAAAACTCTCTATTGGAAGTTAAGTGCTTATTTTTTCTTTTTCTTTTTTACTTGGTCATCTAGTTACTCTTTGTTTTCCATTTGGTTAGGGCAAGAGATGAAATTAAGCGGGACAGAGACAGGTATCATCTTTTCTGCGAACGCAATCTTTGCATTATGTATGCAGCCGCTTTATGGTTATATCTCTGACAAAATAGGTTTAAAGAAAAATATCTTGTTCTTTATCAGTATTTTACTAGTACTTGTCGGGCCATTTTATATTTATGTTTATGGACCGCTGTTACAATATAATGTTCTATTAGGTGCAATTGTTGGAGGACTTTACTTAGGAATCGCCTTTCTCGCGGGGATTGGTGCAATCGAATCATATGTTGAAAAAATCGGCCGTAAATATGGTTTTGAATACGGGAAATCAAGAATGTGGGGTTCACTTGGCTGGGCGGCTGCTACCTTCTTTGCAGGACAACTGTTTAATGTCAATCCGAATATTAACTTTTGGGTTGCCTCTATTTCGGCGGTTATACTAGTAGGTATTATCATCTCTGTAAAGGTAGAGATCACAAATCAGGAAATAGAGAGAGCCGAGTCCATTACATTGAAGGATGCCGGACAGCTCTTTTTTTTAAAAGATTTTTGGTTCTTCATGCTGTATGTTATTGGGGTTACCTGTATTTACGGTGTTTATGATCAACAATTCCCTGTATACTATTCATCGTTATTCCCGAATGAGGCAATGGGAAATCAAGTCTTTGGATATTTAAATTCATTCCAAGTATTTTTAGAAGCAGGCATGATGTTCCTTGCCCCATTTATCGTTAATAAACTAGGTGCGAAGAACAGTTTAATTTTGGCGGGATTTTTAATGGCCATAAGAATTATCGGTTCAGGACTTGTTGTTGGACCAATTGGAATTTCATCTATGAAATTAATCCATGCGGTTGAATTACCAATTATGCTAATTGCTATTTTTAAATATTTAGCCGCTAATTTTGATACACGTTTATCTTCTGTATTGTATTTAGTAGGATTCCAATTTGCTAAACAGGTTGGTGAATCGATTCTTTCACCAATTGCTGGCCGATTATATGATAGTATTGGTTTTCGTCAGACCTATCTCACACTGGGTGTGGTTGTCCTAACCTTTACCATTATTTCAATTTTTACTCTATTAAACTCTAAAAAAAACAAAAGAACTAATCAACCTGTAGGTATGTTAGAAGAAGTCGTGTAGGAGGTTTTGTAAGTGTTAACACAATCTAAAATTCAACAAGCAGAAGAAGCCCTTCAGAAGGCAAAGGTGAAAATGAATCATCGGTATCGATTAGGATACCATATCATGGCTCCTGCAAACTGGATTAACGATCCGAATGGTTTAATTCAGTACAAAGGGGAGTACCACGTGTTCTATCAACATCACCCATTTGATGAAAATTGGGGACCTATGCACTGGGGACACGTGAAGAGTAAGGATTTGGTCCACTGGGAACACCTGCCGATTGCCCTTACACCGACAGAAGACTATGAAAAAGATGGTTGCTTTTCAGGAAGTGCAGTAGATGATAATGGGGTATTAACCTTAATTTATACAGGGAATATCTTTGTTGATCGTGAAAAAGATATAGTTGATCAATCACAATGCATTGCGACAAGTGTAGATGGAATTCATTTTACAAAAGAAGCCGCCAATCCGGTGATTTCAAAGCACCCAAAGGAAGGATCCGGACATTTCCGGGATCCAAAAGTGTGGAGACATGGGGAGTACTGGTATATGGTTCTAGGCACTCGAAAAGGAAATACCGGTAAAGTGATTCTGTATAAATCAAAGGATTTAAGACAATGGGAGTATCTTGGTGTCTTGGCTGAAAGTGATGAAACCCTTGGGTATATGTGGGAATGTCCGGATTTTTTTGAACTCGACGGAAAATATGTCTTAATATTCTCGCCACAAGGTATGGAAGCAAAAGGAGATTTATATAATAATCTGTTTCAAACAGGTTACTTAATCGGTGAGTATGATTACGAAACAAATAAGTTCATACATGGTTCCTTCACTGAATTAGATCATGGGCATGATTTCTATGCTGTCCAAACACTCCTAGATGATAAAGGCCGCCGAATCGCGATTGGCTGGATGGATATGTGGGAATCAAATATGCCAACGAAGGAAGATGGCTGGTGTGGTGCATTAACACTGCCAAGGGAATTAACATTAGGAGAAAATATCGAAATCTTAATGAATCCTGTTGAGGAGTTAACTTTTTTACGTGAATTAAAGAATAGTGTATGTACCGATAAATCTTTCTCTGGAACTCATTTAGTTGAAACAAAAGAGGATCTAATTGAATTAAAGCTAGAATTTGACTTGACGAAAACCGCTGCTGAATCTGTTGGCTTGAAAATTCGTGGAATTAACCAAGAAGAGACTACATTACTGTATCAAATAGAAAATCAAAAGTTAACGCTCGATTGCACTAAGTCCGGTAAGGGTGAAGATGGGGTTAGACGAACAAAGGTCGAATCGAATCAGGTACTATCCTTACGAGTGTTTATTGATCGATCCTCTATAGAGGTATTTGTTAATGATGGTCAGGCAACGTTGACTAGCCGCATTTATCCCAAAGAGGAAAGATTAGGTATCGAACTATTTACTGAAAATGGCGATGCCCATGTAATTGATTTTACCTATTGGAAACTAAAGGATATATGGAGATAAAATACAAAGGAACAAGCGTTATGCGCTTGTTCCTTGTTTTGGGGTGAAAACATTGAAAAAAGTTTTTTGTATTGGTGAAACATTAATCGATTTTATTCCAGCTCAGAAAAATAAAACATTGAAAGAAGTCACCAGCTTTGAGCGAGTTGCCGGCGGGGCACCCATGAATGTTGCGATAGCTGTAGCGAAATATGGTGGCAACTCTGTCATGTTAACTAAAATAGCCAATGACCATTTTGGCGATTATATAATGGACATACTTAAGGAAAATGGAGTAGACACTTCATACTGTTTACGAAGCCATGAAGGCGAGACCGGGTTAGCGTTTGTTTCTGTGGATCAAAATGGGGAAAGAAGTTTTAATTTTTATCGGAAAAATGCCGCAGATTTATTGCTTTCACCAGAAGAGGTAAAGTCAGAATGGTTTCAGCCGGGGGACCTTCTCCACTTTTGTTCAGTTGATTTAATTGAAAGTCCGATAAAACTAACACATAAAAAGGTTATTGAAGATTTTAGGAGAATAGGCGGAATTGTGAGCTTTGATCCAAATGTCCGGCTTCCTTTATGGCCAGATGAAGAGAGCTGCCGCCGAACTATTCATGAATTTTTGCCGTTGGCCGATATAGTAAAGGTTTCTGATGAAGAATTGACTTTTATAACTGGGATTGAAACAGAAAATGAAGCAATCCAATCTCTTTTTACAGGAAATGTAAAAGTAGTGATTTATACAAAAGGAAGTAAGGGAGCTGTCATTTATTTGAAAAACGGAAATCACTATGAAGACAAGGGATTTAAAGTGACAGTAGCTGATACAACCGGCGCGGGTGATGCTTTTATCGGGGGATTCCTATCAGAATTACAATCACTAGACATAACGATTGAGAATCTTTGTGAAAAAGTTAGCGAAAACCATCAGCGAATCCTTGCATTTGCTAATGCAAGTGGGGCCCTAACTGCCTCCGTTAAAGGAGCCATTCATGCTGCTCCGGCCAAACATCATGTATTGAATTTCATCGCTACTCAACGGGATAAACAGTGTTTACAATGAAAAGATTTAGAGACTGGTAATGAAATTCTGGCGGCTGTTACCCATAAAATTTTTGCATAAGCTTTATAGCGCGATAACGACTGATGTAACAATACTGCCGAATCTGGTGTATTTTTAGACAATGCTGTGTGGATTGCTGTGGAGGCCTGTAATAGTGGTTCCCATTGGAAGGCCAATAAAGATGCAGCCGAAAAATATGGAACTGGTTGGGCAACAACCGCTGCTGCGGGTTACGTATCGGGTGCTGATCAATATGCAGGTGCTAGTTCTGTGGATAACCAAGCATTATTTGATGACTTATGTAATCCTCTCCAATCTCTAACAACATTTAAGCAATTATTATCCGGTACATCTGATAACAGCGATACAAATAACAACAACGATAACGGTAATACAAACAATACACCGCAAGAAGATCCTTATCAAACCGGGGCTGAGTTTTAGAGTATCGCTGTACTTGGAACAATATAAGTTGATCAACAACTTTCAAAAATAAAAACAAAAAAGCTATCACTTGATTAAATGTGATAGCTTTTTTGTACCTTTCTTGCAATTACGCTTTAAAAGAAATCATGTACAATAAAAAAGAAAGGGATAATATTGTTTTTTAGAGGGGAGATTTTATACGGAAAACATCTAAGAATAAAAATCAGAATAATGATAACCTTTTTAAAAGAAAGAATGATAGAGTAGTATTAAAATACAACTTTCATTAGGTTTAATGAGAATATTCGAGGGGGGAATGCGTTGATGATTCCAGCAAAAATAGAGCCCACTTTCATTACTACAAAAAGAGAAAAGGGCATGGAATCCATCATCGATTGGTTCGATCTGCATAAACAGTCGTTCTATACTTTGGGGTGGTCCTATCTTAGGAATCAAATGCAAATGGGGGAGCTTTTTTACCGGACCATTATAAATGTCCACAAAGAGTTGCCACGATTAAAAAAAGAAACATCATTTGAAACGAAGGTTACATCTATTTTTATACAAACCTGCCGGGAGCTTTCTAATGAAAAAAGTCCACAAGCTATAGAGGAAAATGAAACACACCAGCAATTTTTTAATGTCCTTGATCAGTTGAATAAATATGAGAAAGAAGCGTTGACCCTCACTTATATAAAAGGACTTTCGCAGGAGGAAGTGGCACATCTTCTCCAAGTTTCAGTAGAAAAGTTGAAAGATCATTTGTTCTTTGGAATCCAGTCGCTTAGAAAAGGAATGGGCTATGAGCAAGCATTTAATGGCTGTAATGAATACCATAGGAATTACGTTGATTACTTAGAAAAAAATCTTGATCGTTCTAAAAAGATAGATTTCGAGGTACATATGCATCAGTGTCAACACTGTCGGGAGGATTTGGCGTCCTTTCAAGAAGTCATGGTAACTTTGTTAAACTCAACCAAAAGGATGTTTGAAGAATTCCATGTACCTTCTGATTTCATGGAAAATGTCAGAGCAAGGTTCGCGGAAAAGGAAAAGAACAGAAAATTGAAAAACAAGAAACGCAAAAAAATAGGGATTGCTATTGCAAGCCTTTTCGCATTGTTAATAGGTATAGGGATATTTACTGGCTCATTTACTAATCTTTACTATACATGGACAGAAGAAGATCCAGAATTGCGCCCATTTCTGCAAAAAGGCTTGGGTGAAAGGCTGAACTTGGAAGCTGAAAACAATGGGATAAAAATTAAAATTAAGAGTGCGATTGCTGATGATATTCAGACACTAGTTTTTTATGAAATAGAAGACACAAAGGGAGATAATCAATATCTTATAGATAATGGGGAAGGGGTTTCTGTCGATAACGAAATTGAAATGAATAGCGAAGCAGATTTAAGGTTCTATCCTCCTGATCTAAAATCGGATATAAACAAGAAAGAAAAGAACGTGTATCACGGAAAGATTAGTCTGCAGCCACTTTTAAAAGATAAAGGGGTTATAAAACTTTCAATTACACAGCTTCAGAAGTTAGTTCGTGATTCCTCTAATAGGAATAGCGTATGGGGTTACGAGGGCATGGAAGAAGCAGAATCCGGGAAGTGGAACTTCGAGATTCCTTTAACAAAAAAGCCATCTTTTGAATATGCCTTGAATGGAGAAACGGAGATTGAGGGGATTCCAGTTCGTTTTGATAAGTTAACCGTAGCTCCAACAACAACGGTTCTGGACTTTGCTATTAATAATGAACGGACGGATAAGCAAGTCGAGGGTCCTAATTTTGACAATATAGTAGTAAATGATAAAAAAGTGAAAGCTGATTTGTATAACGGTTATTCCGCTGAATATGTCGGGGATTGGATCATTTATCAGTCGAACTTTAACCCTCTTTTTGGAGAAAAACCAAAAAAGGTAAACGTTCAATTCGCTTCTGCTCGATTAACGTTTAAAGACGAAAAAACTATTGAACTGGATGCTTCTAAAAAATATCCTCAAACCTTTGAATATGCGGGAAGTAAAATCTCCATTGACAAGGTGAAGGTTGGAAAACCTACCAAGGTTGTAATAAGCAATTCTGAAATTAAGAATCGTGCATACGAGACGCTCGACTTTGAATTTTTTGGTGATGGTAAAAATGAACCGAGTTCAATGGAAAGTGAGACTCAAGGAGTGCTCGTTGATAAAAACGGTAAAGAATACGATATGAATTTAAACCCTTTCGCATATGAAGAAATCGAGCAGCCGCGTTATTTCGAAACTGTTTATAATATGACATTACAAACCGACAATCCTAAAGAAAAAGTGATTCCCAAAAGATTGGTTATTCATGGATATAATACAATGAAATATATCGATGATGTTGTGAAGATTTCTGTGAAGCATAAAAAGGAATAATCATCCAAGCCCAGTGTCGAAACTGGGCTTTTCTAATATAGATCAATGGCGAAAATTAATGTCGCAGTATGTTTCATGTGGCGTTGGGTGATCCAAAGAATTTAGATAAGATACGGCCTGTTTAAGGTTATTCAAGAATAATTGAGCCATATTAATGGAAAATTCATTTCGAACGACAACACGCATAATTGTTACATTTTCCATGTTTGCAGGTAAAGGATATGCTGGAACATGCCAGCCAAATGCAAGTAATTGGTGAGATAAATTGTAAAGAGACCAATTGGAGGTGGATCCTTCTTTCAGTCGCCAAGTTACTACCGTAATATCTGAGCCATCTGTCAAAATTTCAAATGGTCCTATTGCTTGAAGCTTGCTGCTAAGAAAATGTGCTATTGTTTGAGAGGCTTTTTGTACCTCATAGTACCCGGCTCTTCCTAGACGGAGGAAATTATAATATTGAAGCAGTACTTGGGCGCTTGGGCGAGAAAAGCTCAGGGCGAATGTTGGGAAGTTCCCACCTAAATAGGATACATGAAAGATGAGATCTTCGGGGAGATCTTCAGTTTCACGCCAAATGACCCATCCAATACCCGGGTATACTAACCCGTATTTATGTCCGGAAACATTGATGGATTTTACCCTAGGCAGCTGAAAATCCCAAACTAATTCTGGCTGAAGGAAGGGTGCTACGAAACCACCCGATGCAGCATCAACATGTATTGGTATATCGAGACCCGTTTTTGACTGAAGTTCGTCTAAAGCCTTTGCGATTTTCTCGACTGGTTCATACAGGCCAGTATAGGTCACACCAAAAGTAGGCACCACACCGATTGTGTTTTCATCTACCGCAGCAAGTACCCCTTCAGGATCCATAGTAAGGTGATCTGGTGTAATGTTTACATAGCGCGGTTCTACATCCCAATAGTTCGCAAATTTTTTCCATACAATTTGAACTGCCGAACTAAAGACGATATTTGGCCGATGAATGGACATGCCTTGCTTCTTTCGTGCTTTTTGCCACCGCCGTTTCAATGCAAGCCCTCCAAGCATGCATGCTTCTGATGAACCTGATGTTGAAACACCAATTGAATGAAGCGGATCAGGAGAATGCCAGAGCTCGGCTAATATTCTAACACAACGATTCTCTATCGCCATTGTCTGTGGATATTCGCACTTATCAATGAGATTTTTGTTGTATGTTTCTGCATAGAGACGATCTGCGGTAGGTTCCATTCTAGTAGTAACGAATGTTGCAAGATTAAGAGTAGGTTTGCCATCCAACATCATTTCATCAAGTATCATTTGTATTGCTGATTCGGGTTGCATGCCTATTTCGGGTATTTGAAACTGAGAAATGACGTTATTCCCATTACGAAGGGAAGGATGTTCAAAATAATTGTAAGGAAACATTTTTTGGTCGGAGTAGCGTTGTCGCCATTTTGAACGGCTACTCCTTACCGGCTTTCTGAACTTGTTATATGGATCATAAATTGAATTCCTTGAGCTTTCTGCTCTTTTCCCCCTATGCGAAGGTAAATGTGTATAGTTTGGCAGGTAAGGATTAACCTGGCTATAGTACGGCCGATACGGTTTATAAGAGATATTCACCAAGCCTCCCTTATTCAACAATTATTTTATAAGTATGAAGAACAATTTTAATCTAGAAGAGGTTAGAAGGAATTTCGTAACAAAGGGGATTTCTTATCGATAATTTTCCCTTGGTTATTTTTTGTGAAAATTATTTGAATTTCTTGATTAAAAAATTCTAATCTACAAAAAATCCATTCCTAATATCCACAATGTGTAATTTAATGGAAAGTATCAGCGCAATAAGAACCGCAAATCTTCAGTTTTTCACCCCTCAATGATAAAAAATTATTTAAATAGGAGTAAAGACCCTCTATTTCACAACAAAAATTCAAATTGACTCTATTTATCCTTAGTTGGATAATATAACCATAATTATTTCGCGACTTAATGTGCAAAAACTTCTATATATCTATCAATCTTTTTTACTAAAAAGTGAAATAGCCGCGAAGTAAGCGATTAAAAGTAAGAAAGAAGAGTATCTGGACAATTTCAGGCGATGAAATAGAAAGCTGGTGAAAAATGAAAGTACTTGATGTTCACGGTTTCCGTGCTGGTATGGATCAAATTCAAGAACGACTGGAAGCATTGAATGAGCAAATTGAACAATTACAGCATGCCATTGACGGAATCATTACACTGGAAGATTCGTTAAAAGGGAAAAGCGGCGAGGCAATTCGCTCCTACTATCAAGAAATTCATCAAACATTTCTACTCTTTTTTCAATCCTTTCTCGCAAATTATGATACGATGATAGAAAATATGAAACATTCCCTGCATGGGCTAGAACCAGATGAAAATGGGTTGATAAACGAAGTTTTTCTTGATTACAACTTAGAATATGGCCTAAAAAAGGTTGAAAGTGTAACAAGTTCACTAACGGACGAAGGCAATCGCATCATGCAGAAAGTCAGTGATATTGTCCACTTACCAAAATTACAAGATGACGAAACAATGCATCAAATTAAACAGGCAAAAGAAAAGGTGAAGACGACTCTTCATCAGCTGCATTCTTTTGACAAACAAGCAACACGATCACTGGATTCCGTTCGTAAAGACATTCAAACGATGTCCCGATTTATCGAACAAATGGATTCGAATCTTAAGGGAAACAAGCAAATCATCACCAACTTTACACCTCAGAAATTAATGAGGGAAGAAGCCTATCGGAGTCTACTAGGTGAATTTGTACAAAAAGGAAACATGACTCCCATTCAAACGATTAAAAGGGAAGCTTACGGAAACTACAAAAGTATTAAATACCTGGTCTATCCAGACGGGCTTATCGTTATGGAATACCAGAAGATTGGAAAGGACTCAAATGTTTATTATGAAGTCGTCACAGATATCCCTAAGGAAGTCCAAGACGGCGCAAAGGTAGGAATCATTGAACCAACAATTGATAACATCTTGAAAGGAATATATGTAGGTTCCGGGCAAGCAGTAGGAGATACCATTGAGGGCTGGAAAGGCCTTTACAAATTGGCCGAAAAATATCTAGGTCCCACCTCAAGCCCCGACCTTCTAAGGAAAGCAGGCTTAATCGGAACCGACCTTTACCTTGATTCAAAAGCTGTATTCGGAAGAGCTGTTGATACAGGCAAATATATGGTGAAAGCTGTAAAAGACGGTTTTGTACGGGATGTCATCAACGGAGATGCGGAAAGTAGGAGTGAATATTTTACTTATCTTTTTACGACTTTAGGAATTGGAGTTTTAGGCGATAAAGGGATCAGCAAAATTGGCAATCTAGGTACGAAAGTTGGCGGATTTGGCGGGATAACAACAAAAGTTGAGGGACTGAGTCCGTCTTTGGGAACTGTGACAGCAGGACCCATTCCTTATAATGTGATGAATCGTCTGGAGGATCAGATTCAGCTAGTGGCGAGGAAAGCGTTTGGGGATGGTACTAAGGGTATAGATAATGCTACTGTTACTAACAAAAGAAGTAATTTATATAGAGGTGATAGTTTACTTCACTCTCCAACTAGACCAAATGGAACTGGTAAACCTCATATATCGAGTTCAGGTGATTTAGTTCCAGCGAGTAAGGAAGGTTTATATAAAGGGCGACAAGTGACTGTTACAGAGCATATACTTGGAGGTTACAGAAAAGGAGCTAAATCTAATAGTCCTTATACTAGTTTTACAAATAATAAAAATGTGATTGGAAATTATGGAGAAAATGCAATTGAACTAGATATATCAGCCTTACGGAAAGATATACAGTCTGGAAAGGTAAAAGACGTTGTTATACTCTCTCCAAAGCAAATTCAAAAGTTAATTGAGAGAGATACTGTTTCTTCTGATTTTTGGAAGAATAGAGCGATTAACTGGACTAAAAGGGACAATGAATATTTGATTAAAGGGGAAGTTCCTAGCCAATATATTAAGGTTTTGCCTAAGGAGTGAGAATTTTGAAACTATACTATTTAAACGAATTTTTAGGAGATATAGTCAATATTAATGTTGAAGGAATGTGGATTAATGCTAAAATTATCCCTTCAAAAAATATAGACAAATTCAACGATTTTTTTTCGGCGATTGTTGATGAGGAAAATGATTTTGAAGAAACTAATTATAGCGAAGAATGGTTAGATGATAGCAATTGGTATATTATTGATAATGAAAATAGGAAAAAGGGTATATATATACCTGCGGTTTATCCCGATGGGGAAATTAGCTGGAGATGGAGATGAATTATATATAGAAAATATTGATTATAATTGATTATATTGAGAAGTTATTAATAAACCTTGATTGGCAAAATGTCTTTCAAGGTTTAATTTTTGTGGGCGCTGCCTAGTGCCGAATGAACTGCTTATTATTTTCGAAGCGGAGATAAGGATTGTAAGCCCTTTATGAAGTTTAATCAAATTATTTAGTACCTGTAACACCATTAAAACGTTAGGGATGCAGCTTGAAACCATGCCAGGAATTGATACGGTTACTTCATCCGCTTTAATTGCAGAGATTAGTGTTATTCATTGGTTCACAAACTCTGACAAACTAGCAAGATATGCAGGAATTCCAAGATAACTGCTTCATCAGCATTTAAAGATAGAGCTACTGCAGAAAAAGTAGTGAATAAAACTTTTAATGATCCGACCAATGCTAAGAAAATAGAAAATTGGATGAATAGCTCCTCAAAGGATAATTTAGTGTTAAATTATAAAGGTGATGGTACACCAATCGGTAGAGGTGTTAAGAGAGGCACAACTCAAGTTGAAGACTACTCAAATGCTAAAATTCATTTTACAAAAAGATACTTCAGCGTCGAATTTTATCCTAACTGGCTATCCAACAAAATAGGGAGGACAAAATGCAAGAATTTTTTAATGTAAATATTGAGGATGAATTAAGCAATTTTTTAGGTGGAAATTTCCATCAAGATATAGAGTCTCCAGAACAAGCCTTACAAGATTATATTGATAGGCAAAGTAAAGATTGGATTCAAATATTAATTTACTGTGCAGAAAGTTTTTTAAATAGTAACCTTTCTGACAATGAAAAAGAGGAGTTTATAGAATCAAATGCTGAAATTTACTTTCCGGCTATAGAATTAAAACCAATTGAATGGTTAAATAATGTTGTGGAGCAATTAAAAAAAGCAGTAATAACGAAATAGGACTTTGAAACATTGGATGCCTTGATTGAGTAAAAACTCTTTCAAGGTTTCTTAATAAAACCAGCTTTACAACATAGGGTATAGAGAAAGATGATATATTTTCTAATGGTTCGTTTAATCATGTATTTCTGGTGAGATAGACAAAAAACGTAAAGCTGTAGGTTATCATCATGAAAGTATAATGGGGGGCAAAATAGTTGAGGTAACGGACTCTCCTAATAAACATGGGGTATACCGTGCAATAGTTGGAAGAGAAAAATAAAAAGGTGCCTTCCACATTTTTTCCAAGTGATTGGAATAGAGTTCAAGTTACAAATGCGATAAAACAGGCTTACAGTAATAGAAAAGTGATAAAGGATAATTTAAATGAAGGTATGATGTATTTATGGAACTGTATCCTGATAAAGAACTTCCTTCTTTTACTAGATTTATTCCCCTTGGCAAGGTTGAAGTAGAAGGAGAGCATTTCAATGATTGGTCTGGACATCATTTTTGCCTTTCATCAAGAGGAGAGTTAGTGGTAACTAAAAATGCTTTGGATTTTTTAAAGAAATTTTCTATTAAGTATTGTGATATTACAAAACTAAAACAATCATAACATCAGTTACCTTAGAGGATTTATTATCTTCTAAGGTATTATTTTTTATATGAGGTGGCGAATAAAGTATAAATTGTTCAAATAGAAGAAAGTCAGAGATATTATACACTTACCAAAATTACATGATGATGAAACAATGATCAAATTAAACGGGCAAAAGAAAAGGTGAAGACGCCCCTTCATCAACTGCATTCATTTGACCAACAAGCAATTTAATACTAAGGGGTGAGATATTATGTTGTCTTCCAACAAACTAGAAGAACCTGTTTTTCAATTCTTGGCTGGAACTTTTCATCAGGATATTGATTCTCCAGAAGAGGCATTACAAGAATTATTAGCAGAGGAAAGTAAAGAGTATCTGGAATTTGCCATTGTCTTTTTAACAGACTTTATCAAAAGTGAATATGCGAATAATGAAAAGAATGATTACATTCAATCTTGTGCAGATGGTGTGTACTTTCCCCCTCTTGGTTTAGAACCACTTCAGTGGCTCTATCAAGTAATTGAACAAATAAAAGAAGCTGTTAAAACAAAATAGAATTATTATAAAGAAAACCTTGATTGGCCAAGTGTCTTCAAGGTTTCCTTTTTGTGGGACTACTAAGAGACGAGTAAATAGCTTTTTATACATTTAATAAGAATAATCTATTTAATCCCTATATGATGTTTTGCCAAAATAAAATGGTACGTAAAAAGAATTTATTGTTTAGGCAGAATGCTCTATTTTTCAACAGTCACAGTTTAATTACATGCAATCTAAATTTGATTTCCTGAGAGAAAGTAGTAGAGATTACTATAACATTTAAAGGAAAAAAATAATTTTATTTAGAACACTATTAGTAGAACCTTGAAGGGGTATTTACCTCAAGTTTTTTTTATATGAGGGGCTACCCAGTGCGAATAAACTCCTATTTAGAGAATCCCTAAGGAAGTCCAAGAGACGCAAAGGTATGAATCATCGAACCAACAGATGATAATTTCAGGCAAAGCAGTAGGAGATGCCATCGAGGGGTGGAAAGGCTCTTATAAATTGGCTGAAAAATATCTGGGTCCCACCTCAAGCCCCGACCTTCTATTGAAAGCCGGCTTCAGATGAAGAAACAGATACCTATATGTGCCCTAATCAGAAACGTATTGAATTTCAATATCATTCTGTCCTCACATTAATGGCAGGGAATTTAAGAAAATTCCCGCTAACTACTAAAGTAATATAAGGATTCACCTTTCTCACTATTTGATGCTAGTTATATCCCAGACTCTTTTTTTTCACAAAATCACAAGCGCACTAGATGCTAAAGCGAGTCTGATAAATAAGCGGAGAAAGTTCCCTTAATTAGCATAATAGCACTGAAATTAGCTAAAATAGACGGAAGTTTTCCGGCTATTTACTCAAAAAACATGAAAATAGGTAATTTTTCTTTGCTTAATCGGAAAATTTCCGCTTATATCCCCCAAACCAAACTTTATTCAGCAGTATAACCGGAGAATCTCCGCTTATTTATATATCACTAGTTACTCAATAATGGTTTGCACAAAAAGTTCACATTTTTAAAGTAATTCCCTATTTATTATTCACATATAACATTTTACCCTGTATAATGTTTTAGTATGGGTAAAATTAACCAAGTAACCCTCTTTTGCTTGAGTACAATATCCTATTGGATTGGTAGTTATTTAGGTCTACTTATACATCCTATCTTTAAATTAGAAACAGATTTCTAGCTAATACAATTTAATAAAGGATTACCTTATGATAATGGCAAACTTATTGAAAGATAAGGACGCAAAGCTACGGATCTAAGGCTTATAAGCTAGGACCGCCGGGTTACCAAGAAGGATTGGAAATTTGAAATGAGTTTAGAAGTATAGCTATAGCTTTATTTAATTTCATTTTATTAGAAGCTCACCAATCTTTAATTGGTGAGCTTTTTTTTCTTGTGTAAAACCTTTATTAAACCTCTATATTTGATGGAAGCGCATGGATGGTAATGAATGAGTATAGACCTAGTGATTTGGTAATTATCTGGAGAGATTTAATAAAATAATGAAAGGAATGATTATTTTGAAGAAGTTCTTTAGTTTTGCAAATGTTTCATACAAAGCGCGATTTACGATGGTAAGCGTCATAAGTACATTAGTAGTTGCTATTGTTGTTACAAGCATTAGTTATTTTTCAGACATGAATTTTCTAATGGATAAGTTAGCAACCGATTCGACCAACACGGTAAAGGCTTGGTCAAAAGATTTAAATAATGATGATATTTTATCCTTAATGGAAAGTAAGGATGAGAATAGTGAGATTTCGAAAAGTCTTGTCGAACATTTTGATAAATTAGCAAAATATCAACCTGCAGTGGCCCAAGGGTACATTTTTGGGACTGAGTTGAAAAATGGTACAGATACGAGTGTTGTTTCAGGACCAACCTTTCTTATGGAGGATTTCAAGAAATCCAATCTTAACATCGGAGATATGTATACACAGCCTGAAATCATTGCCAAAGCCATTAAGAAAATGAAAGAGACAAAGTCATTAGTCTCTTCTGAACCCTATAAAGATTCTTTTGGAACATGGATTACGGTGTTAAAACCAATTATGAACGCGCAAGGTGATGTAGTAGCTTATTACGGAGTAGATTTTGAAGCAAAATCTTATATTGAGGGTAAACATCATGAAACGCTGATTATTATTAGTATTTTAATAGGATTATTGATTGTGGCATCAGTGATTCAATACTTTATTATGAACAGAGCATTTAGACCTATCCAGGGCATGATGGTTGGGATTGAAAAGGTATCAAATGGAGATTATTCAGTTAAATTAAAAGAGACGAAAGGTGAGTTTGGTCAATTAGCAGTTAAATTTAATGTGATGGTTGAAACGGTTGGAAAACTCTTAAATTCGGTGAAATCTGCATCTAGTGAGACTACAGATCATGCGAATACTCTTTACTCCTCAGTGGAAGAGTCAGGTAAAACAATTGAACAGATAACAAGTGAAATTACCGAAATGTCGTCGCGTTTTAATACTCAGACGGAGGCAACAGATGAAGTTCTCCAATCTTTACAAGAATTAGCTACTGGTGTTGATTCAGTTGCACGTAATTCAACAGATGTCAGTGAGCTTTCTGTTAAAACGGAAGAGCAAGCTCAAATAGGGAATGAATCAGTCAACAAAGTTAAAGAGCAAATGGCCTATATCAGTAGTTCAACGAAAAATTCGGAAGATAGCATTTTAGCTTTGAAAACACGCTCAGATGAAATCAGTAAGATTGTTCAGTTAATAACCGACGTCGCAGACCAAACTAACTTATTAGCTTTAAATGCTGCCATTGAAGCTGCAAGGGCAGGAGAACAAGGAAAAGGATTCGCAGTAGTAGCTGATGAAGTAAGGAAACTTGCAGAGCAGTCAAGGGAATCAGCTAAGCAGATTGAAGAACTTATTTCCGGTATTCAAACTGAAACAGAGAAAGCAGTTGAATCCATTCAAAGTGAAGCAAAATTTGTTGATGAAGGGGTCAAATTGGTAGAAGAAACGGAGAAAGTTTTCTCTGAAATCTTGCATTCTGCTGGTAAAGTAGCTGTTCGTATACAAGAAGTATCGGCGGCAACACAACAAATTGCTGCAGGGAACCAACAAGTAACATCAACTTTTGAACAGTTATCGGTAATCACAAATCAAAATAATGAAACAGTAGAGACGATCTCGGAAAATATTCAGGAACAAGAAGCAACTTTTAAAACAATCATCCAATCAGCTAAAGATATGAGCCAAGTGGCAGAAGGTTTAGATAGTGTTGTATCAACTTTAAAGGCTGAAAGATAGGTATAAAGGTGAATGGACAGGTGTTCGTGATGGAAATCTAGAACACCTGTTAGAGCTTTATGAATCTACCATAAATAATTGAAGGATAGAGGGATTATGACAAAACAGATTAACATCAAAGCAAATATCAATGAAATTATTAATACGTTAAATTTTCCAGTAAAACAAGAACTGAAATCAACTTCCAATAAATTCAAAACCTCCTTGAAAAACTTACCCTATACAGACAATGTTTTGCTTGTAACAGCTTTTATTTCATGGATTCATCGCATGACAAATGAAGAGACGGTTTCTCTAGATATACATAAGGATGGTCAATTTTACCCGTTGGAAATCACTTTCTCAAAGGAGACTACAGTTAAAACAGTAGTTTCTATGGTACAAGAAGCTCTTTTAAAAGACGGAGTAGAGGCTAGTACAAACCATATTATATTCACAGATAAGCAAATCGAAGACGTGGAAGGTATTGTATTTCAGTTGGTTGTAGAAGGGAATAGCTTCTATTTAGCTGGAACAGAGCAAATAATTAATGCCAATTTTGAGCAACGCTACTTATCTAGCTTCAATATTCTAGCACTTGACCTTAATAACAATAAAGAAAAGGCGGTACTTGATTTAGAAATATTAACACCCGAAGAAGTAGATCTATGGAAAAGCATCAACGATAATAAAAAGGACTTTCCGAAGGGGGAAACCTTACACGGTATCTTCTCTAAAACGGCTAGAAATTATCCTAAGAAATATGCCCTTTCCAATGAATCTGAAAAAATTACTTTCCGAGAATTAGAGAAATACTCCAATCAAGTAGCAAACTATTTAGTAACGAATGGGGTCAAAATAGGGGATTATATCGCCGTGTATATGGAAAGAAGCATTGAGGCCATTGTTGGAATGTTAGGGGTCATGAAGGCGGGAGCGGTATATGTGCCGCTAAGCCCGGACAACCCAAACGAGCGAAATGCATATATTATGCAGGATGCCAATACAAAAGTCGTTCTTACAAATCGGGAAAGCATGCATCTCATTGATGGCGTAGCGCCTGAAGATGCACAAATAATGAACATTGAAAATATTGCCGGCCCAGCAACACCTGTTCATGTAGATGTGAAAGCGACGGATATTGCATATATTATTTATACTTCAGGGTCAACGGGGAAACCAAAAGGGGTTAAAATTCCACATAAAAGTATTATCACATTTGGCTACTCCGAATTAGAAATTTACGATATTACGAGTGAAGATACGTTAACACAATTTTATACATTAACTTTTGATGCATCGTTACTGGAGCTTTGCCCGATGATTTTCACTGGTGCATGCTTATATATGCTTTCAAAGGAAGAACGGTTAGATGTAAGTCTATTTGCAGATGCCATTAAGCGCGAAAATATCACGTCAGCCATGATGTTACCGATGAGTGCGTTGAAGCAGTTCTCCTTATATGCAACAGATAAAGATGTAGAAGCTTTTCGTAACTTAAAATATTTTGGAGTCGGAGGAGAAGCTTTAACAGGAGAAACCGCTCGTTTATTCCAAAATCGCTTTGGAAATATTCCATTAATTAATGTGTATGGACCGACGGAATGTTCCGTACTCTCCACCACTTATACTGTGACAGATAAGATACCGGAAGACTTAGTCAATATTCCAATCGGAAAACCATTGAAGAATTATTCCGTTTATATTGTAAATGAAAAGGATCATTTAAATCCAATTGGTGTACCAGGTGAATTGCTTATTGAAACAGAAGGCCTGTCTGAAGGATATTTAAATCTACCGGAAAAAACTTCAGAGGTATTCGTAAAAACTCATCTATCCGATCATTTGGTGTACCGTTCCGGAGATATTGTGAAACTTTTAGATGACGGAAATATTGAATTTGTTGGTCGGAAAGATTCCCAAGTGAAAATTCGTGGATATCGTGTCGAAATGGGTGAAATTGAAGATAAGCTATTGCAAGTAGATTTCATCGAAGACGGCGCCATTGTAGCAGCAGATGTTAACGGCGACAAAATTCTGGTTGCATACTATAAACAAAAAGATAATGAGATTGGATCACCAAAAGCGGTGTTAGACTTTTTAACCACAAAGGTACCTAAATATATGATTCCTTCTTATATCATAGAGTTAGAGGATCTGCCGCAATTACCAAGCGGAAAGATTAACCGCAAAGAGTTAGCCGCGCGACCAATCGAGTTGAAGTCAAGCTTTGATGAGGATAAAAAGGCGCCTTCAAATGAAGTCGAGGAAAAATTTGTTGAAGCATGGAAAAGTGTTCTCGGACTATCATCAGTCGGTGTCGATGAGAACTTCTTTGAAATTGGAGGTCACTCGTTAAAGGTTCTAGCGACGCTATCAATCTTAAAAAAGGATTTCCCAACCTTAAAAATCAATGATTTCTTCACCTATCCGACGATTGAAGCATTAGCTCAAAAGATTAGGCACGATCAGGTAGTAGAAACAGAGGAAAATGTATTTACTAACTTAAAGGAAACAGATTTATATGAACATCCAAAACGCTTACATACAAATTTGGATTATAAGGCAGTTTCGCAAACGGGAGTACTATTAACAGGGGTAACGGGCTATCTTGGTTCGCATATTTTAATCGATTTAGTAAGAGATACTAATACAACCGTTTATGCATTAGTAAGAGCGAAATCCCGGGAAGAAGGCTTAGAACGTTTAAAGTCAACGCTTAGTTACTATGCACCACAGAATTTCTATATTAACTATAACTTGAAAGACCGAGTGGTTGTTATACCTGGTGACTTCACGAAAGCTGATTTGGGCTTATCTAAAGAAGACTATGCAAAGGTCCAAGAAAAAGTGAATTCGATCATCCATTGTGGTGCAGATGTACGCCACTTTGGAAGCAAAGAAGAATTCACGAAGACGAACGTGGATAGCACGAAGAATTTATTAAAGCTAGCCGAACAATTATGTAATGCTCGTTTTCATTATGTGTCGACATTAGGAATCCCTGAAGACCTCGCAATGGAAGGGAATTGGGATAGGTTCTTACAGGCTACTAATATAGCAGATGCTCCCGAAATTATGAGCTTATATACTAATAGTAAACTGGAATCGGAGAAATTAGTCGAGGAGTATTATAAAAAAGGATTGCCCGTTACCATTTATCGTCCGGGAAACATTACTTGTCAATATGAGACGGGCATGTTTCAAATGAACATTAATGATAATGCTGTTTATCGAATGTTAAAAGGATTCATCCTCTTAGGTGTAGCACCGGATGTGGACTATAAAATGGACTTTACTATGGTTGATTTTGCAAGTAAATCGATTACGACGATTGCTATGTTAGATGAATCTATCGGTGGAGTTTATAACATTTGCAATCCATTGAATATCTCTTATAAAGAATTTATTCAATCAATAAACGACTTTGGGTATGACATAAATTTATTACCTCAACAAGAATATGTAGATTACTTGTACTCCGATCAACCGAAGGATAAGGAAGGCTTGGAGTTAGCAATGGCAGGTTTAGAGGGAGACGGTGCTAAAGATTCGCCACTTGTTTACACTTGTCCTCATACAATGAGTGTGTTGAATAAAAATGGGGTGAAAGTGCCAACTCCAGACAAAGCTTTTGTTTTTCGTATGCTAGAGCATGCTATACACGTAGGATATTTCAATCGACCTGCAGTTTTAGCGAGAGTATAAGTAGATGTAAAATGCTGTCCAAAGATAATACAATAAGAATTTGTCAAATATCAGCTAGCTTTAACCCTAGAGTCTATGATCAATTATTTCGTTTCATCAATACGGGTGAAAAAGATTATTTAATGAAGTACAAAAAATTTGCAGATAGGTATAATTCCTTACTCGCATTATCGTTGGCAAAGAGGTTAGCTAATAAGAAGCTTAATGTGCAATTGAGTCTATTACATACCGAGCTTGGCCAACCATATTTAACGGGTCATCAAGAGCATATTTCTATATCACATTGCGAGAATACGATTGTAGTTGCAATGTCTACTAATAAAGTTGGGATAGATGTGGAAAAAAATCTATCAACACTAGGATATGAATTTGAATTATTTTTAGCTGATGAGGAATATGAACTTCTTAATAATAGTAAAAACAAGGTTGATTTTATTACAACGCTATGGACATTAAAGGAAGCCTACTTAAAGTTAATAGGAAGAGGTTTTTTCATCGACCCTACAAACATTTCTTTCAACAAGATAAAGGAAAGATGGTTTTTAAAAGATGACTTTTGTTCCTTTTTTTCAAGAGATTTACCGAATGGTATGAAATTATCTATAGCTTCTGAAGTGGAAAAAGAAATCAACTTTGAAAAAGTTACAGAATCTGAACTAATAGAATGGTTAAATAACAGCATATAAAAAATGTACTAAATTCTGAGTGTACATCTGCTGTATTTGGAAGAGATAGTTACACACTAAACACGCATGGAAGTAATATCGCAGAAGAAGCAGGTTCCCAATATGGGAAAAACCTGCTTCTTTTAATGTTTGAGCGGCAAATACACTTTCTTCGGATAAGTTTTGTTGGTATATTTAATTGAAGTTGAATTATATTTTTTAAATAGGGTTGCACAAATTATACGGAGGTCTGAAGATGGACAATAACGATATATTAATTCGATTACGATACGCGTTGGAATTAAAAAATAAAGAGATGGCAGAGATATTTAGACTTGGCGGCATAGAGGTATCAGTACCGGAGGTGGTCAAGATACTCATAAAGACATATGATGAGGAGGATTTCGAGAATGAAGATCAAATAAAATGTACACATAGTATGTTGGATTCATTTTTAAATGGCCTGATAATTTACAAAAGAGGGAAACAAGAGCCGAAACCTGGACAAGCTAATCCTCCGGAAGCTCCTTTAAAGACTAGTGGAAATGTGAATAATCTTCTTTTAAAGAAAGTGAAAATTGCATTGGCTTTAACGACGGAGGACATGCTAGATATTTTTAAACAGGCAGGGTTACGGGTATCAAAGGCAGAACTAGGGGCTTTATTACGAAAAGAAGGACATAAAAATTATAAAGAGTGTGGAGATAATTTCGCTAGAAACTTCTTGAAAGGGCTAGCTATCCGATATAGGGGATAGCATTCTGATGACTTAAAAGGTGACCACTTGCTTTCAAATAATCTTTATAAAATGAGCTATTATTGACCAATATGTTTCCATATATACATATGCTTATATGCATGTTACGGGTTGGTTGCGAAAGCTCCATTAAATAATAGTAGATGGAATGGGAAATCCATAAAAGATACCGCCATTCCATCTACTTTGATTAATCGTTTTGTTGATGATAACAACTACTTAAATATAAAGTCCATTGACATATAAGACAGTAATGGAGTTGGCAATCTCCTCGACTGAGTAGGGATGCTCGTTTCGTACAATTTCCCACAGGTACATTTCATTCATGAAAAACCAGCCGCGTGCGATTAGCTCATGATTTAATTCAGATCTGGCCAACCCTTTTTGTTGGGCATAAGCTACGTCATCTGAAATTCTATGAATAAATTTTTCGCGAATCGCTTTCCACTTATCCGAAATTAAACTAGAAACACCAATTGCCTGTTCAAAGACACGTAACATCTCCCGTTCGGCTTCCGCTAGTAATAAAAAGGATTTTGCCTGATGTTTAATTATTTTCTCTGCCTCCGTTTTAGATTGTGGTAAAAATGAGATTTCCGCAATCTCATAAAAGCGATCCATAACATCCTCCATCAATACAATTAAAAGCTCCTCTTTTCCTTCAAAATGTACATAGGCTGTCCCATAACCAATATTTGCCTTTTTTATCATTTGTGAAATCGTTGCTTTTTGAAATCCCTCTTGAAGAAAGACCTCCATAGCAGCTTCTAATAATTTTTTCCTTGTTTTTGCTGATCGCAAATGTCGTTTGTCCTCTTTCTGTTTCATACGAACCCTCCATTATCTCTAGCATATAAGGATTTAATAAAAAAAGGAAGTAAAGTAATCGTTTTCTTTTCCATTTAGTTTCAAAGCGTTTTATGAGGAAAAAAGCTTAGTTTTAAAAAACGGAAAAACCAATTTTGGATTTAAGTATTTACATAGTGTTAAATCTTCAGAAAATAATAATATTGACATGATGTCATATTGTTTGTTATATTTTGTTTGTAAACGATTTCAATAGAGGGAAGCGGGGATTTAAATGGAATCAACATTTTTACCAACATTAGATTTTGCTAAACAATTAGATAAAGAGGATACTCTTTCACATTTTCGTGAAGAATTTTACTTAAAGCCAGGTACCATTTATTTAGATGGTAACTCACTGGGACTCCTATCGAAGAGAGCAGAGAAAACTCTTCTAGAATCTTTAGATGATTGGAAACAGTATGGAATAGATGGCTGGACAATGGGAAATCATCCATGGTTCTTTATGGCAGAGGAATTAGGCAAAAAGCTCGCACCGCTAGTAGGTGCTTCACCTGAAGAAGTAATTGTTACGGGTTCCACAACAGTTAATCTCCATCAGCTCGTTACAACTTTTTATAAACCAGAAGGAAACCGGACGAAAATTTTGGCGGATGAACTGACGTTTCCAACCGATTTATATGCATTGCAAAGTCAGTTAAGAAATCATGGTTATAATCCAGATACACATTTAGTCCTTGCGAAAAGCAGAGATGGCCGCTTTTTAGAAGAAGAAGATATTATTGCCGCAATGACTGATGAGATTGCCTTGATCGTGCTTCCAACTGTACTTTATCGCAGCGGACAAATATTAGATATAAAACGATTAACTGAAGAAGCGCATAAACGTGGGATACTAATCGGCTTTGATGGTTGTCACTCTGTAGGTTCCATCCCGCATTCTTTCAGTGACTGGGATGTTGACTTTGCCTTTTGGTGCAACTATAAACATTTAAACGGAGGACCTGGCGGTGTTGCCGGCCTATTCGTCAATCGGAAACATTTTGGCAAACTTCCCGGGATGGCAGGATGGTTCAGTTCGAGAAAAGATAAACAATTCGATTTAGAACTAACCTTAACACCTGCCGAAACAGCAGGGGCTTTCCAAATAGGCACCCCTCATGTGTTAAGTACGGCTCCTTTAATTGGATCATTAGAGATATTTGCAGAAGCCGGTATTGAAAATATCCGTACAAAGTCATTGAAAATAAACCAATATTTAATGGATTTAATTGATACGGAATTAGCGGGATTGGGATATACCATTGGAACACCACGGGAAGATGCACGACGTGGCGGACATGTGTATCTTGAGCATAAGGAAGCCGCAAGAATTTGTAAATCATTGAAAGAAAATGCTGTTATCCCGGATTTCCGAGCACCCAAAGGGATTCGTCTTGCACCTGTTGCACTTTATACGTCCTACGAGGATGTTTGGAATGCAGTACAGATTTTGAAGAAAATTGTGGTGGAAAAACAGTATGAGAAATTTGAAAACACACGTGAGATCGTAGCTTAAAACGGAAAAAATGAAACTTGATCGAAGGGTTCATTCCCTCTGATATAAGTTGGGGAATGGAAGATGGAGGGGATGAAGGAATGAAAGGGAGCACTGGCGGTGAGGGATTAAAGCGGCAGTTAACAACGGGACAGCTGTCAATGATATCAATGGGGATGGCAATTGGAACAGGGCTTTTTCTAGGAAGCGGACTGGCAGTTGGGGCATCAGGACCAAGTGTAATTATTAGTTACGCGATTGGTGCATTTATTGTTTTATTATTAATGGGTTGTCTAGCAGAAATGACGGTTGCCCATCCAACATCAGGTTCATTTGGAACAATCGCCGACCGATACCTTCATCCAATGGTTGGATTTCTTGTCCGATATTCGTATTGGATTGCCCAAGTTCTTGGGATTGGTGTTGAAGTAAGTGCTATTGCTGTTTATATGAAATACTGGTTTCCTTCGGTTCCAGGAATTGTGTGGATCATCGTCTTCGGAGCTGTACTAATTTATGTAAACTTGACAAGTGTTAATGCATTTGGAACATTTGAATATTGGTTCTCAATGATAAAAGTGAGTGCCATTGTAGGATTTATTCTTCTTGGGGCATATGTTCTTTTTGGACCAACCGGCCAACATCACGGAGGCATGAATAATCTAGTTAGTGACGGTGGTTTTTTTCCCTTCGGTTTCAAAGGAATGTGGATAGCGGTATTTATTTCGCTATTTAGTTTTTTAGGCACGGAATTGATAGCGGTTACAGCAGGTGAAGCGAAGGATCCGGATACTGCTGTACCAAAGGCATTAAAAGCAACTGTATTCCGCTTAACTGTATTCTATGTGTTGACGATGACCATCATGTTAATGATTGTTCCATGGAGTCAGGCTGGTATTGAAGAAAGTCCATTTGTGAAAGTAATGGATTATTTAAATATCCCGGGCGCATCCGGTATTATGAACTTTATTGTGCTGACAGCCGCTTTATCGTCTATGAATGGTCAGCTGTATGCATCTTCACGGACCATGTACTCTTTATCGACAGAAAGATTTGCTCCAGTAATATTTGGCAAACTGAATAAAAAAGGAGTTCCAACCGTAGCATTAGCTGTTTCTACAGCAGGAATCATCGTCGCTGCTGTCGTCAGTGCATTAATGCCGGGGTCATCCTATGCTTTTATGATGGGAATCTCGATGTTCGGTTCTCTCTTTACTTGGTTAGTAATTTTTGTTTCCCATTTATTTTTCCGAAAAAGATGGGAGAAAGCCGGCGGCCGCAAATTACCAGTGAAAATGCTTGGTTTTCCATATTTAACATTATTGGGCGGTCTCCTCCTGTTAAGTTTAATGATTACCGCATGGTTTACTGATTTTAAAATCATGCTTCAATTTGGGGTTCCGTGGCTTGTTTTCTTATCACTTGTCTATTTACTCGTGAAGAAGAAAAATCACGATGTCACCCCAGCAAATAAGCAGCATAAAGATGCTGTTTAATACACTTTTTCTAATCTTATTCCGGGTTTACTCTAAGAGTAGCCCGGGATTTTTTTCGATGTGTTTATAAAATTCAACCCTCTATCCGTTAACACTAACACATTTAGGGCAGGTATTTTTAATAATCCGTATCTCTAAATATATTCATTAAATCAATCGAAAAATCCTCAAACAAGTTAACTGGAATATGATCTTCTTTAAAATATATACCAGCATGTTTATAGGCTCCATTTTGTAGCAAATAAACGTCAATAGTCTCATGTAAGGGATCAACAATCCAGTATTCTTTTACACCTGCTTTTTGATAGCGATTGAACTTAATAAGTTTATCTTTTTTTGCCGTTGATTTAGAAAGGATTTCAACAACTAAATCAGGAACGCCAACTATTCGTTTTTCATGAATCTTATCTTTATCACATACCACAACAAGATCAGGCTCTACCCATTCTTTAATTTTTTTAATGTCGTTATCTTCCTCAGTGAAACAAACATCAAGTGGAGATCCAAAAACACTGCAATTTTTTCCTCTTAAATAAATATTAAATTCAGTTAACAACTCTCTTTGAATGGCTTGATGTTTAGTGGAAGGTGCTGGGGACATATTGTAAACTTGGCCATCAATTACCTCATACCTTATATCATCGCCCAATTCCAGATATTCTGAGTACGTAAGTGTGCTATCGTTTCGTGGTATAGCCATGCAATCACGCTCCTCATTACAATTATTATCTATTTATATTATACTTGTTACCTCATAACCACAACAAGCCATGTCTAAGCCTGATCCTGGAAGTCATTGCTCTTTATCCTGCAATGTTGATCATCGGTTTTGATAACTTGTGGTTTCACTTATATAAATTAAACGATAAAAAAGAAACCCACTAAACAAATATTTTTAAATTACTGCCAAAATTAATACCATCCTGTTTTACAAGGGATTATATATTAATCTTTGAAGTAGTCTCTGAAGTAATCTCTGGTATTGGTTTGGTCAAATTGACATTCTCCACTGTTCAAAATGACCGCTCTATTTGAACATATTTGTCGCAAAATTGCCAGAATTTAAATAGTGAATTGTTGGAATCAATTTGGTACCTTACATTGCCGTCAAATTAATATGCCCAATTGTTAATGAATTTAATGAAAGTGTAGGGTGTTAGACGTGTATTATTATTCGATGGATTTTATATTTAAAAAAATGTGACACAACGTCATTTTTATTATTGACTTATGACAATGTGTCATATATAATAATGAAATGCAATTGCATATGACACGTTGTCACAAATCGAGGTGAGAAAGTAACAATGCCAAAACAAACGTTTTTTCACTTATCTAAAGATAAGCAGGAAACTTTAATTATATCCGCTAAAGAGGAGTTTTCCAGAGTCCCATTACATGAAGCATCGATTGCAAATATTATTAAAAATGCCGGAATTCCTAGAGGCAGCTTTTATCAGTATTTTGAGGATAAAGAGGATTTATATTTTTACTTGTTAAATCAACTATCGAAAAAAAATGCGGAACGATTCATATCCATTTTAAAGGAGAAGGATGGTGATATTTTTGAAACATTTATCGAATCCTTTCAATTTATGATTAGAATTCACAAAAATCCTGAGCATAAAAGCTTTTTTAAAAATGCTTTTTTAAATATGAATTATAAGCTTGAAAACACATTAGTGAATAATCTTTACGAGGAGAGTCAGAAAAAACAGTATTTCGATATCATTCATTTGATTAATACTAAAAATTTGAACATAAAGGACGAAAAGGATCTGCATCATATAATGAAAATTGCTACAGCAGTAACCTTTCATAATCTTGTTCATATGTTTGGTAAGGAATTATCGGACGAAGAAACATTAAAAAATTATATCGATCAAATAGAACTTCTAAAAAGAGGCTTATATAAGGAAGAGGACTAATGACCTTTGAAGCAAGGAAAAAGAAGAAGATAAATTTAAAAAACATTGTGGAAAAACTTCAAAAAAAAGGGATAAACGTTCGGATTTGTAAACGACCTAATTTCAAATATATGGGCAATCAAAATGCCTAGGTGATCCTAGAAGAATAGTCCATTGAGTTAATTTTACAGAATAAGGAGATACAAAAATATGGATTCAATTATACAACAAAAGAAACCACCGTATTTAATGCTGGCGATTTTATTTATAGGAGCTTTTGTTTCTTTTTTAAATAACTCGCTATTAAATGTCGCATTGCCGTCTATTATGGTGGACTTGAAAATTAAAGATTATTCAACCGTTCAGTGGCTGGCCACAGGTTATATGCTAGTCAGCGGTGTCTTAATTCCAGCATCAGCTTTCTTGATCACACGCTTTTCAAATCGTAATTTATTTATTACAGCTATGGCGATTTTTACACTAGGTACTGCAACGGCAGCCTTTGCACCAAACTTTAGTGTATTGCTTGCTGGGCGAATGATCCAAGCAGCTGGTTCTTCGGTAATGGGACCTTTGTTAATGAATATTATGTTAGTTAGCTTCCCTCGTGAAAAACGTGGGACAGCAATGGGAGTTTTCGGATTAGTTATGATTACAGCGCCGGCTATTGGGCCAACATTATCAGGTTATATTGTAGAGTATTATGACTGGCGATTACTATTCAAAATGATTTTGCCTTTAGCGATCATCAGTTTACTGTTAGCAATTTGGAAAATGAAAAATGTAATGGATCAAAACAAAAAGGCTACTGTTGATTTCTTCTCCATTATATTATCTACTCTCGGTTTTGGTGGATTATTATATGGTTTTAGTTCCGCAAGTTCAGATGGATGGACTGATTCATTAGTCTTAACTACTTTAATTGTGGGTGCTATTGCCTTAGTCGCTTTCATTATCCGTCAATTAAAACTGAAGGAACCGCTTTTAGATTTACGTGCATATAAGTACCCAATGTTTACACTTGCATCCATAATTGCAATCGTAAACGCGGTAGCTATGTTCTCCGGTATGATTTTAACACCGGCATATGTACAAAGTGTAAGAGGTATATCACCACTTGATTCCGGTTTAATGATGCTTCCTGGTGCAATTATAATGGGGATTATGTCACCAATAACAGGGAAACTATTCGATAAATTCGGTCCGCGAATTCTTGCTGTGGTAGGCCTTATAGTTACAGCAGTTTCAACATACATGTTAGCAAACTTACAAATCGATTCTAGTTACTCTTATATTATTTTAGTTTACACGCTTCGTATGTTTGGTATGTCAATGGTAATGATGCCAATAATGACAAACGGTTTAAATCAACTGCCAAATCGCTTAAATCCACACGGTACGGCGATTAACAATACCGCACAGCAAGTGTCCGGTTCGATTGGTACAGCCGTTCTTGTAACCATTATGAATTCCGTGACAAAAACAAAAGCAGAAGACTTAATGACAAGCGTCGACCCAACAACTTTAACAAAAGCTACAGAAGCTTTATTAACGCAAAAGGCTTTATTAGCCGGTATACAATATTCATTCTATGTAGCTCTTGCTATAAATATTGTCGCTTTAGTATTAGCCCTATTTGTTAAACGTGTCGATACAAGTAGCAAAGCTATCAGTGAGTTAAATTCACAGGAAAGCACACAAATGAAACCTGCTGAGGTGAAATAAGGGATCATCAGGTCCCACTCTAACACCATCAGAAGTTATGAAAGAATTTATACAGTGATTTGGAAGAAACCTTGCCATGTTGAATACGTGGTAAGGTTTTTTTGTGCTGAATGTTTTTATTATGTGGGATTATAGTTAATTGGTAGGAAATTGGTTAATATTCATAAAGAATATTCTATGCATAGATTATTATAACTTTTTATATATATCCCCTCTGCTATCGATATCTTGAATAAAAATTATAAGCTTTTCATTTAGTATTTGATATATTATCCTGTACTTTCCTACTCTAACTCTGTAAATATTCTCATACCCAGTAAGTTTTATAGTTCCTGCATAGGAGTAGGGATTTTCAGTAAGAGCATGTATGACATTAATTATTCGTTCTCTTGTAATTTTGTCACTCTTATCAAGGAACTTTTTAGAGCCTTTAGACAATTCAAGTATATATTTACTCATCTTCTAAATATTCCTTACGCAATTCATCTATTGTATACGAACTAGTTTCACCATTTTCATATTCTTTTAGAGCTTCTTTAATTAACTTATTTTCATCTTTAGTTGGTTCTTCTTCAGAAATGGTCAAAAGTTTAATGACCTTTACAAGATCTGAAAGTTTTTCGTCGGGTACTTCTTCAATTAATTTATGAATATCTTCTCTCCTAATTGCCATTTTACCAACTCCTTTTTCTTTTATTATAGCGTACCTGTTAGGGATTTGGGACGATATCTAGTTTCAAGCTAAATTTCGTCCCTTTTATTCTAATGTATAAGCTTACTTTTCTTCGCTAATTCAGCTATTTTTTCAGTATGCTTCGCTAATGGTTTTTTCAAGAGTATACCTAAGGCAAACCCGATAATTAAAAATAGCAAGAGAAACAGAATATTATGGATAACTAGATCATGTACCATTCCGCCGACCGTTTCTCGCATTAAATTAATGGCATAGGTAAATGGCAAAAATGGATTGATTGCTCGAAAAAAAGGTGGGGTTACTTGAATGGGAAACGTCCCTCCCGATCCTGAAATTTGAAGTACGAGCAGAATAATCGCCAATCCTTTACCTACATTCCCGAAAATAGAAACGAGTGTGTAAACAATGGACATGAATACAAAGCTAATAAAAATACCGGAAAGAATAAATGGGACTTTATCTGCTACATATGCTTTCAGGAGGAACAAATCCCCTAAAGTAACAATTAACGCTTGAAACAAACCTATTGTAGCGAAAGTAAGAAATCTCCCAAAATATTCATGATAAGGGGAATAAAAAGATTCTCTATTCTCCACATCCACCCTTAATAAGGAAATCAAGAGCAGTGCACCTACCCAAAGACTTAATGTCGTGTAGAAAGGTGAATTCGCTGATCCGTAGTTTGGAATAGGAAATACTTTATGTTCCTTTAATAGAACAGGGTTTGCTAGAAAATCACTTTCTTTATTGATATCATTTTTTAACAGTTCAATGATGTCTCCTAAATTTTCCTCATTATTAAACTTCCGTACTTTATTTGCTGCATTTTTAACTGCCTTTTCAAGGTTGGGCAAGTCATTTCGAACTAAATTAGCAATTTTATGTGCTGCTTCTTCCACTTCAGGAAGCTTTGTGCGAATGAGTTCCGCTACCCGTCGAATATCATTTTCAACACCTGGTAGATCATTTCTTACAAAATCCGCTGCCTTATGAATTTTTGGTTCTAATTTTGGAAAGTCATTGTGAAAAAAGTTTGCCGCGGCATTTACTCCTTGAACGACTTTTGGCATGACTGTTTGAATTTTTTGTACTGTTTCATGTACCTTTTTTTCAATATTAGGAAGATCTTGCTGCAATTGTTTTAAACGATCGTGGCCAAAGTTCGCAGCTTTCGCTGAATCCTGTAAAATTTGCTTAATATCAGGTAGCTTTTCTTTGGCTGTATTTAAAACCGAGACTGAATCTTTCGCTACTTGTATAAGCTTTTTATACCCTTCCGTCATATTTGGCGCAATTTCTAAATCGTATCGACCAAGAATATTATTTAATAACTGACTTGCTTGTTGAGATGTTTGGTTTAATTGAGAAATCAATTGGGAATTCGGTTGCTTTCCTTCTTTTAAGGGTGCTTCAATTTTTTTGACGAGTGTAAGCTGTTGTTCAAATTTTGCCTTTGCATCCCCAAGTTTCTGAATAACTCTTGAAAGTGGTTTATTTGGCATATTCTCATTGATGCGAGTAAACATTCCAATGGTTCGATCGATTTCGTTGATCCCGTTTGTCAATTGTTCATCTAAAGCTTGTGACATTTGTAGTGCTGATTCCGGATTCATGCTATTATCTTTTAAGCTGTTCGTTAACCCGTTAACGGTATCAGCTGTTTGTTTTAAAAGTAATAAATTTTGCTTCAAAACCGGGATCATCGAGGCAAAAGCAGCTTCATTTTTAGCTAAAAAGTTATTTGCCGCCTCTGCCATCTCTTTTCCATTTCCTACTACCTGTTCCACTTTAGGCATTGAACCTAGGGCAGTTTGAATGATTTTCTGTGCCTTTGCCGTGTCATCTAATGCAGTTTGAATCCCTTTTTGTATCGTGTCAAAATGTTGATCAATCTCCGTTACCTTTTTTGCTGCTTTTTGGATGTCTGGTAGCTTTTTTTGTAAAGTTACGATATCATTTCCAATGTTTTTAAGTTCCGGCAGCTTATCTTCCAGCTTCAATATCTCTTTTGATGATTGATTGATTTCGGGGAGCATTTTTTCTAAAGCGATAATTTTTTGTCCTTGCTTTCGAATTTCCGGTAATTTCTTTTCAAATGCTAATGCTTTATTTCCCATGTCTCGAATATCTGGTAAATGCTTTTCTAATTCAAATAAAAGATTTTCCATTTTTAAAATAGTCGGTAATTCCCTTTGTAATTCAATGCCTATTTTATTAAACTCGGTAAGAACGGCCTTACTAACTGTTTTAACAAAGTTAGAACTGACATTTTCCGTTATTGTTGAGGCCCCTTTCGATGTAATCTTTGGGGCAATGGCATTGATTTTTTCATTAACACTGTATGTGATCTCCGGTTTTATTGGTTGATCATCTAAGAGAGTGGTGATCCGTTTTGAAAAATCTTTTGGAATATAAATGGTTGCATAATAATCCCCGTGTTCCAATCCATGCGCGGCTTTTTCCTCACTGACAAATGTCCAACCAAGTGCATTATTTTTTTTCAATGTGTTGACAATTTCCTTGCCCACATCAATATTTTTACCTCGTAAAACAGCCCCTTCATCAGCGTTTGTTACAGCGATAGGAATATGTGATGTATTTCCATATGGGTCCCACGAAGCTTTAAGATTAAACCAGGCATATAATGATGGGAGAATCATTAAAGCAATGATCAAAAACAGTGCAATCGGTGTTTTAAACACATTTACCCAATCATTTTTGTAAATTTGAAACACTTTTCTCATACATTTTCGCTCCAGTTATTGATGTTATAGTTATAGTTTTCCTTATCGGGCTGAAAGTATGAATTTAGATATACGAACTAAGAGAAAAATAAGCTTTTTTGTAAGTTATCCTAAAAACGAGTATATGAAACATTGATATAGAGCAACCAAACAAAAAAAGGTAGTTCCCTGAGGGACTGCCTTTTTGCGTATTACTAATATTATTTCGTTTCATTCGTATCAGCAGTCAAGGAGGAAGTATTCGGCCTTGCACCAGCTTGTAAATCAGAAATGCTTAAGCCAAAATTCATTTGAAGGTGTGGGTAATCTTTAAATTTCACCCAATCGCCACCCCATGAGAAGCCTAAGGCTTTTGCTATATCCACCACTTCGTACCAATCTTGTTTTCCATTTTTATTTCCATCGTATTGCATATCCCAAATAATGTCTCCAGAACGGTTCTTTAGTGCAAAATCAACTGCAAGCCCATAATTATGATAAGACTCACCACCTTTGGCATTCGTTACAATCGCTCCGCCAGCTGTCCGCCCCTTTTGATAAAGTCGATCTTGATCGGCTGCGCTACGAAAGTCATCCGTAATCACGACTGTGATTCCCTTTTTCGCTGCTTTTTGGATTAATTGCTTAGTTCGTTCTTTAACTATCGGATTGAGCTCCGTGGGGAAAGTGGGAGTATTTTTTTTATTTAAGTTATTAGTCAAATGATTACTTGGATTTTTAGTTGATTGTATATAAAAAAGCAATAATAACACGAGTGGAATAATAAATAAAAATCTTCCTTTTCTCTTTTTCTTTTTCAATGTTATACCCTTTCTAAATCAAAATATAGTCTTTATTTTAGACGAAGAAATCGTTTAATTGTTTCATAGTTTTTAGATATTTGGAGGAGTTTCCTATTTTAATGATAACATTTTTCTTCATATAAAAAGGAACCTAAATCTTGGTATATTTGTATTTTTTAATTATATAGAATGCCTAAATAGCACGGAATGTGTCTTTTTTTATGGTTGAAACTAATGCTTGCTGGGTAATACATAGTATGGCTTGAAAAGAGAGGAGAATCATCAGGCATGAGGAAACGATTGATACATATGATCACAGGCATGTTTTTAATAGCTGTATTGACAGCATGTGCCCAGAAGGAACAACTATCGGATGGAACCGAGCTGATTGATAAACAGAAGTTTATCTTTGCTGCCTCGGGAGAATTCAAACCCTTTAGTTATGTGAAAAATGATGACTTATCGATGACTGGTTTCGATATCGAGGTAGGTAATGCTATTGGAAAAGAATTAGGTCTCGAACCAGTTCAGAAGAGAATGAAGTTTAAAGGACTTATTGAAGGAATTAAGACGGGCAGAGCGGATGTCGCAGTTGCCAGCCACACCATTAACTCCGAACGGGCCAAGCAAGTTGCTTTTTCCACTCCATACTATTACTCGGGACCCCAAATATTTACTAGGCCTGATAGCAAAATTGAAACCGTGGATGATTTAAAAGGAAAAGAAGTTGCTGTAGCAAAGGGTTCTACGTATGCTGACACAGCAAAAAAGTACACAAACAATATTAAAATGTACGACAGTGATATTACGGCATTAAAGGCTTTAAGTATAGGTAGACATGATGCAGTGATTACCGACTTTGTCACGGGAAAAAGTGCAAAAAAAGAGGGCTTTGACATAATAGGGAAACAATTAATAGAAAGAAGTGAACAGGCTATTGTCGTTCCGAAAGATAATCCCCAACTGCTTAAACGAGTGAATGAAGCACTTCAAAAACTGCGTGACAATGGGACACTTGCCCGAATTAGTAAAAAGTATTTCGGTCAAGATATAACGAGAAAACCAGAATAATAGAGAAAGGGTGATCTTATTTTGCCAAGTATTTCACATTTTATCGAGACATTAATTAACAGTAAAGGTCTTTTCCTTGAGGCCATGTTATGGACCTTGAAGTTAACGGTCGTTTCCATCCTAATTGGAATTGTATTTGGATTATTTTTTGCCTTGTTAAAAATTTCAAGAGTAAAAGTTTTCGGCTATCTTTCAGATATATATGTATTCCTTGTTCGAGGTACCCCGCTCATTGTTCAGATTTTTATTTTGTATTTCGGTTTTAGTGGAATTTTTCTTATTCCCGACTTTTGGGCAGCAGCACTCGCACTTGCCTTTCATAACGGTGCGTATATTGCAGAAATTTTCCGCGGGACGATTCAGTCGATTGATAAAGGGCAAATGGAAGCCGGACGATCCCTCGGTATGACAAGAGGATTAGCCATGCGTAGAATCATTCTTCCACAAGCTTTCAAGAGAGCTCTGCCTCCACTTGGAAACCAGTTTATTATCGGATTGAAAGATTCTTCACTAGCTGCCTTCATATCGATGAATGAATTGTTCAATGTTGCGACGACTTTAGGATCGAATAATTTTGATGAAATGACTTATTTGTTAATCGTTGCCGTTTATTATTTAGTGCTTGTTGCCTTGTTAACAATTGTTGTGAGCTTGGTCGAAAAAAGATTGGCAGTAAGTGAATGATAGGAGGGAAAGGTTTATGAGTGAACGAGAAATAATTAGAATCGAAAATTTGAATAAATCTTTTGGAAGTTTGCATGTTTTAAAGGATATTAATGTTTCAATCTATGAAAGTGAAGTTATGTGCCTAGTCGGTTCATCAGGTTCGGGTAAAAGCACGTTGTTACGCTGTTTGAATTTTTTAGAAAAAAAGGATAATGGTAAAATCTTCATCAAAGGTGAAGAGATTACACCGAAAACCCATAATATTAATAATGTACGCCAAAAGGTGGGGATGGTGTTTCAGCACTTCAATCTTTTTCCGCATAAAACGGTTCTGCAAAACATTATTGAAGCACCGACCAAAGTGAAAAAAATTTCTAAAAGTGAGGCGGTTGAAGAGGCGGAAAAGTTGCTCAAAAAAGTTGGCCTTGAGGATAAAGCGGATGTTTATCCAAGTAAACTCTCCGGTGGGCAAAAACAGCGTGTAGCCATTGCAAGGGCACTTGCGATGAAACCTAATATTATGCTATTTGATGAACCGACATCTGCCCTCGACCCCGAGCTTGTTGGTGAAGTACTGGAAACAATGAAAGAATTGGCTGATGAAGGAATGACGATGGTAGTAGTGACCCATGAAATGGGCTTCGCCAGTGAGGTCGCCGATTCGATTATTTTCATGGATGAAGGTAGAATCATTGAAAGAAACAATCCAATGAAATTCTTTAACAGTCCAAAGGAAGCACGTACGAAGGAATTTTTAAAAGCGACAATGTTAAAATAATGAAACGTGATTAGTAAAACGGCAACCCTCTGTACAAGGAGGGTTGCCATCTTTTATTACTAAATCGCCCAGTCTCCATTTCTAAAGATCGGAACAACGGTGCCATCTTGTTTGATGCCATCAATATCCATTTTGTCAGAACCAATCATGAAATCAACATGAACGATGGACGTGTTCATGCCATGCTTTAATAATTCTTCCTGGCTCATTTTCGTACCACCTTGGATGGTTGTAGGATACGCGGAACCTATCGCGAGATGGTTCGATGCATTTTCATCAAAAAGTGTATTAAAGAAAGTAATATTTGACTGAGAAATTGGGGATGGGTCTGGAACTAAGGCAACTTCACCCAAGCCTGTACCACCTTCATTGTCAAATACCAATTTTTTTATCGCTTCATCACCTTTTTCGGCGGAAATGTCCACAATTTTTCCATCTTTAAAGTGAACCTCAATGCCTTCTATTAGCGTACCTGCATAGCTTAATGGCTTTGTGCTGCGGACCACACCTTCCATGCGATGGGTATCAGGTGCAGTGAAAACTTCTTCTGTAGGCATGTTGGCGATAAATTCTTCCCCTTTTGGATTAATACTTTCAGCACTTGCCCAAATATGGTTCTTTGGTAAACCTAAAGTTAAATCTGTACCAGGTGCTGTATAATGCAGCGCATCAAATTGGATTTCATTTAATATAGACGCTTTTTCATTTAATGTTTTTTTATGCTCATCCCAAGCAGCAATTGGGTCATCCTCATAGACACGGCAAGTTTTGAAGATTTGATCCCATAACGCATCTACTTGTTCTTCGGAAGTTGAAAGATCAGGAAATACATGTGCTGCCCAACCTGCTCCTGCAGCAGCGGCAACTGTCCATTTCAAGTCATCATTTTGAGTCGCGATGCGTTGGGCTTTGAATGCTTTACCGGCTGCATTTTGATAAGCCGCAACCTTAGAGGGATCAACTTCATTAAGTAAACCTGGATCACTTGAAACAATTGACAAACGACTAACCCGGTGATTTAGTACATGGTCATCGGATTCTTGAATTTCGTATTCAGGAATATTCGTGAGAACCTCTTTAGGTTGATGTAAGTAATGTAGTTTGCTAATTTCATCATCAGACCATTTGATAATGACTTTTTCAGCACCTAATTGGTAAGCTTCTTTTGTTATGTATCGTGCTAAAGGCGCTTGATCAACAGTAATTGTAACTTTTACCCAATCACCCGGTTGAACATTGATTCCTTTTGCAACTAAAAGTTTTGCATATTTCTGTAAATTATCCTCAAAATTAGGCAAGACCATTTTTATTACCTCCAATAGTTGTTGTTCTAGTTAGTTTAACCATGATAGCTACTCGTTATTATACTCTACGTTGTTTGTTGATAGTAGTAATTTGAACTAAATAACTTTCTACAGACAAGATTGCTGTTCCGAAAAATTTTAAATTGGTATTTCCCTAAGGGGTAAGTGAATACTCTCTTTTTTTATGGAAAAAACCACTTTCTTATTCGACATATTTTTTTCTTTACATTCAGTCAAAAGTCAGTAACGAAGCGTTTTATCCATTATTTAATCAAACGTTTGATTAAGAAAAGAACAGGTTGGATTTAGTCGATTATTGAAAAAATTTGAAATCTGCGAATACGTCAGCATAATAAATCGCTGAGAGTAGAAATTAAACATAATGTCTTTTAACTATCTTTTTGTGTAATATGGGTGGTATAAGTACGATAGTATTCATGAACGAAAATACAAATAAGGATGGAGAATCAATGATAGCAAATAAGGAATTTGGATGGAATTTTGACAATAGTTATGCTCGTCTGCCAAAGTTATTTTTTTCTCCCACCAACCCAACACCTGTACAGGCGCCTAAGTTGATCATTCTCAATGATCAGATCGTAAAATCCTTGGGTTTGAACGTTAAGGAGTTGCAAAGTGATGATGGGGTAGCAATGCTTGCGGGGAATAAGATTCCTGAAGGTGCAGCCCCGATTGCTCAAGCGTATGCAGGTCATCAATTTGGGCATTTTACTATGTTAGGGGACGGAAGGGCAGTGCTTCTAGGTGAGCAGATTACTCCCCAAGGTGAGAGGTTTGATGTCCAGTTAAAGGGTGCAGGCAGAACGCCTTATTCAAGAGGGGGAGATGGTCGCGCGGCACTTGGCCCGATGTTGCGGGAATACATTATTAGTGAAGCCATGCATGCTCTTGGAATTCCAACCACCCGTAGTCTGGCCGTAGTAACAACGGGTGAGTCAATTATCCGAGAAACGGAACTAACAGGTGCAATATTGACCCGTGTAGCTGCCAGTCATATTCGTGTCGGCACTTTTCAATATGTCGCTAATTTGGGTAAAGTGGAGGAACTTAAAATTTTGGCTGATTATACAATACAGCGGCATTATCCAGAGCTTGAGAATATTGAAAACCGATATCTTTCATTACTTGAGGAAGTAATTAATCGCCAAGCTAAACTGATCGCTAAATGGCAACTAGTTGGTTTTGTTCATGGCGTAATGAACACGGATAATATGACGATTAGTGGAGAAACGATCGATTATGGTCCATGTGCATTCATGGATACATATGATCCTGAAACGGTATTTAGTTCGATTGACATTCAAGGACGCTATGCTTATGGCAATCAGCCGTATATGGCAGCATGGAATCTTTCTCGTTTTGCTGAATCTTTATTGCCGCTTTTGCATGATAATCTAGAGCAGGCGGTTAAGCTGGCCCAAGGTGAGATTTCAAAATTTGGCGAACTATATCACTCCTATTGGATCGCAGGAATGAGAGCGAAACTAGGAATTTTTAACGAAGAGGAACAAGATGATTCCATTATTAAGGATCTCCTTGATTTAATGAAAAAACACCAAGCGGATTATACGAATACTTTTATTGCTTTAACGTTTGATAAGCGTGATAATAATAATTTATTTGGAACACAGGAGTTTGCTCAGTGGTATGAGCGCTGGCAATCAAGACTTGGTAGACAACCGGAATCGAAAGCAGAATCAAATCAATTGATGAGAAATAGCAATCCTGCAGTGATTCCACGGAATCATCGGGTGGAAGAAGCACTAGAAGCCGCTGTTGAAAAAGAAGACTATAGTGTGATGAATCGGCTATTACATGTACTTTCAAATCCCTATGAACACTCTGATGAACAATTTGAATACGCTACTTTGCCAAAGTCAACCACACCTTATCGAACTTTCTGTGGTACTTAATGAAGATTGACTTTTTTGTTTATTCGGATATAATGTTTAAAAAATACAACAGTTTCTAGGACTGGGAGAGTAATTGTTGATGAGAGTCAAAGCGAGCCGGGTTGGTGAGAGCCGGTACCGAGTTAACAATGAAACGGACCCATGAGAATGACTTTTGAATGTATTAGTAGGAAGTCACGGCTAAGACCGTTATCTTATTGAGTGGTTAAACGGTAAGTTTAACAACAAGAGTGGTACCGCGAATGCAAAGCTTTCGTCTCTTTTTAAGGAGATGAAGGCTTTTTTTTATTTAAAGACTTGTGGTAATAAGTCAAGAGAAAATCCATAAAAAATAAAGTTGATTTTGGACTTTCAAAGGAAAAAAAGGCGCACTGAACTAAACCCGCACCATCACAAGAACGCTTGTTCGGGTTTGCTGAAAGGATTCAAAAGCAGCTATTTGCTTTTGAGTTACACGCTCCTTTTTGGCGTGTAGAGTTGGTGATTGCGTAGTAGCACATCCACCAAACGCACTAATTTTCTTGCAGTCATGACAAGGGCTCTTTTGTGTTGAAATTTCGGAACTTCTTTATACTTCTTTAAGTAAAATTCACGATAGGCGGGTTCATTTCGTTGGACCGAGTTGGCAGCTTCAACTAAGTAATAACGAAGATACTGATTTCCCGACATGACTCGTGGTGTTCGTTCCGATTCATAGTCGCCTGATTGCGATTTTTTCCAGAAGAGACCGGCATATTTAGCTATTTGCGCTTGTGTTTCAAATCGATCAATTTGACCGATTTCGGCGATAATCCCTGCCGCATAAACCGGACCAATACCCGGCACGCTTTTCAAGCACTGTCCTTCTGGAATAATGTGAAATAGGGACTCAATCCCTTTTTCTAACTCTTTGACCTGGTTTTTAAGTGTTTGAATGAGTTTGGCATAGGTGGCCAATACGACATCAACGGAGTCCTGTACGACCTTGCCTAAACGGTAGGAGTCACGAATCGCCTTTTGGATGGATTTCGCAACTTTTTCTGGCTGACGAAAGCGACCTTTTCCTCTCTCTTGAAGGAACTCAGCCAGCTCTTCCAGCTCCATCTGAGCGATCTCATCCAGCGAAAAGGATTCAGCGAACAACTCCATCATGGTCGAACCAAAAACAGAAGTATCTACTTCATTGGTCAATGTATTGCACTTGTAATAGAGATTTTCAAGGAAATGCTGCTTACACTCGGTCAATTGATGAATGACCTGATAACGAGAACGCGTTAAACGCTGAAGGGCAACATACTTTTCTTCCTTGATGATGGTTTTATTATAGCGCCCAAACCGAAGAAAGTCGGCAATCCGAAATGCATCAATTTTATCGGTTTTATCTTCTTCAAATAAGCCTTTAAACCGATGGATCGCCTTTGGATTTTGAACCACCACTTCCACCCCAATCCGTTTTAAGTCGGCATCGTTATCTAAAAGATGCGCAGGGTGAAAGCTATACACAGAGGTGGATTCCATGCCGACAATGATTTTTTCGTAATGGGATTGTCCATGATAAGCTAAGATATTTTCTTTAATCTGGTTCGCTCCATGAATATCGTTTGGAAAAGTCGTTTCTTTTAAACGTGTGTCTTCGCTGTCCAGAAAACACACATCAAGTTTTTTAGAGCTTACATCAATACCTACAAATAAATTCACGGAAAGGACCTCCTTTCATTTGATTATGGAATAAGCTTGGATACTGCGGGATATCCCTAGAAACAATGGTCTGGCAACAGCCTCGCGTATGAGTATTCAAAAGGTGCGTCTCTAAAAGCTGCCCCAATGTCCACTAACATTGGTATAGAAATACACCGATACAGCTTGTGTGTTTGCAGTACAACCATTGTCTGGGTCACAGTCTTTAATCGTAGTCGAACTACAGGAGGAAACAGCATATTCCCAGTTGGATCCATTCCAATGTCTATTATCCAGGGATATCCCCCAGTATCCAAGCAATTCGGGTTGTGCTATTTATGAATATAAAGAGAGAGCAGCATTGCCTCCATCATAGATAGCAATATCTTAATTATTTAGTTATCAAAGAACAATAAAAGCAATTTCTAAAACTTATTATACGAGGAGGTTTTTTTATGATAAGCCAATTGATTATAAACAACATCGAAAAGTCTGTGATAAGTCTTTTTCAAGAAATAGGTCTCAACTACAATGAGGATTTGAAAATTTCTGTTGAACAGCCATCACATTTGGAACATGGCGATTATTCAACGAATATTGCCATGCAGCTTGCAAAAGTTTTGAGAAAAGCACCAATTCAAATTGCGGGAATGTTGAAAAACAAACTGGAGCAAGATGGGTACTTGAAGAATTTGGTTAACAAAATTGAAGTCGCACCACCGGGATTTATCAATATGTATATCGATTGGAATCAGTGGTCTCAGAGGGATTTCACTTTTCCTTTGAACAACGGAGAAAAAGTAGTCATTGAACATACATCCATCAATCCGAACAAATCAGCCCATATTGGCCACCTAAGAAATTCGTGTATCGGTGATTCTCTTGTACGACTTTTAAAAAGAGCGGGATATAAGGTAGAAGTGCATAATTACATCGATGATTTGGGGAATCAGCTTGCAGACACAGTTGTTGGTATTTTGAATATTCCATATAAAAAAGAGCACTCTCGTTTTGGTGATTTCTGTTGGGATATATACTCTACGGTCAATAAGCAGTATGAAAAAAATCCTTCATTACTTGAACAAAGGACAAATGTTTTACATTCACTTGAAGAGGGGAATGAAAATTTGTCTTGGGTCGGGTTGCTTGTTGTAGATCGAATTGTTCGCGAACATATCGAAGAAATGAATGAGTTTGACATTCATTATGATTTGTTAGTATGGGAAAGCAATATTGTAAGGGAAGGATTTTGGACTGCGGCGTTTAACTTACTTAAACAAACAGAACATTTTCACCAAGAAACTTCCGGTAAGTTGAAGGGGTGCTGGGTGTTGAAACAGCCTACAACTGTCGCAGAAGATACCGAATCCGAACATAGTATGGATAAAGTTTTAGTTCGATCCAATGGCATTTTAACTTATACAGCAAAAGACATTGCTTATCATCTATGGAAATTTGGATTGCTGGAAAAGGACTTTATGTATAAACGTTTTACAGAAGGTTTATGGACAACGAGTATGAATGGAACGGATGCGTCATTTGGTCAAGCGGACTTCGTCATCAATGTTATTGACCACAGACAAGAATACCCGCAAGCAATGGTGAAACAAGCACTTGAAATATTGGGATATACAAAACAGGCTGAGAAACTTCGACATGTCAGTTACGGTGTCGTTTCATTAAGCCCAGCGGCTGCGAAGGAACTTGGTTTAGATACAACAGATGGAAAAGCATCGTATGCCATGTCTGGAAGACAAGGAATAGGAATAAAAATATCTGATTTAGTTGATCTTATGGAAGGGATTATTGAAAATAAACGTTCAGATAAAAGTGGTTTGTCGAGTAGAACAATTGCGGTAGCATCGATCCGTTACTACCTTCTTCGTTTTAGTTTATTAACCGAGGTCGTTTTTGATATCCAACAGGCGACAGAAGTGACAGGAAATACGGGTGTGTATTTAATGTATTCCCATGCTCGTGCAGTTAGCATTTTAAGTAAAGCCGAAGTTGACTTATATTCGGAGCAATTGGTTCCGGACAAAATAAATCAGATGGATAAGGCTGAATACGCACTACTCAGACATATCGCCACTTGGCAGGATACTCTTTATACGGCTGTTAAAGAATTATCACCGCACAGAATATGTACGTACGCACATGAGTTAGCAACTTTGTTCAATAACTTCTATGCAGCCTGCCCAATTATTAAAGCCGATAATGACAAAAAGGCGTTTAGACTTTGGCTTACGTTAAAATTCAAAGAAACAATTGGCGATGCATTGACCGTACTGGGGCTGCCGACACCCAATCGGATGTAAAACAAAAAGGAATGTCTTTTATCCTAATGAGCATGGATATGGACGTTATATCGGTGGATTTTTGCTGGGACAACAAGTAAAATTGGTTAAAAGAAGTTAGGATGTTTCAATTGTGAAAACTGTATAAAATTTATGTTCCAATTTTTAAATCATTATATGATAAACTTTCAAAGGAATGATTCGATGTTTGGATTATTGGATCGAGATTTTGAGTATATACAAAGAGCAATGGAAAATTTAAAAGAAATTGATAAAGCGATCATTTTTGGGAGTAGGGCTCTAGGGAACTATAAAAAAGGGTCAGATGTCGATATTGCGATATCAGGTAAAAATGTGACTAGTAAAACGCTTTATCAGTTGGACGATCTTTTAAACGAAGAATTTCCACTACCTTATTTCTTTGACATCGTGCAATATGAAGAAATAAATAATGAAAATTTGAAAAATCATATTGATACATTTGGTAGAGAAATATATAGAAAAAGTGAGCTTAGTCAGAAATAACCTGACTTTTGTGTCTAAAGTACGTGATAGAAAACTGAAAATCTTGTTTATCTTTCTAAAATGTATTTACTATATAAACATTCAATAAAGGATTATGTGGACGTAAGGGTTTCTATTTTAAAGAAAATGTATGATAAACGATTAGTTGGTTATAAATCGATGGGATATGTAATTGGTGATGGGAAGCATGTGTCAGAAAAAATGCGGTTATTTTAAATGAATTCTCTGTAGTGAATTCGAGAAGGTAAGGAGAGAGATCACGCCCTCAACTACCCGCAAGCATCGGAAGCGGGAAGATAAGGAGAGGAGCCGCCCTCTCATCTACCCGCAAGCATCGGATACGGGAAGATAAGGAGAAGAATCGCCCTCTCAACTACCCGCAAGCATCGGAAGCGGGAAGATAAGGAGAGAGATCACGCCTTCAACTACCCGTAAGCATCGGAAGCGGGAAGATAAGGAGAGGAGCCGCCCTCTCATCTACCCGCAAGCATCGGATACGGGAAGATAAGGAGAAGAATCGCCCTCTCAACTACCCGCAAGCATCGGAAGCGGGAAGATAAGGAGAGGAGCCGCGCCCTCAACTACCCGCAAGCATCAGAAGCGGGAAGATAAGGAGAGGAGCTGCCCTCTCATCTACCCGCAAGCATCGGATACGAGAAGATAAGGAGAGAGATCACGCCCTCAACTACCCGCAAGCATCAGAAGCGGGAAGATAAGAAGAGGAGCCGCGCCCTCAACTACCCGCAAGCAGCGGATGCGAGAAGATAAGGAGAGGAGCCGCCCTCTCATCTGCCCGCAAGCATCGGATACGGGAAGATAAGGAGGAGAATCGCCCTCTCAACTACCCGCAAGAAGCAGATACGGGAAGATAAGGAGAGGAGCCGCCCTCTCATCTACCCGCAATAATCGGATACGAGAAGATAAGGAGAGAGACCGCCCTCTCATCTGCCCGCAAGCAGCGGATTCGAGCAGGTGGGCATCGATTTATCATCATTTCCTACCCGCATCTCAAGGATTAGCAAACGAAATCATCGCAATATAGCACAAGATAAAGGGGAAAACTGGATCCTGATCCGCAAGGCCACGCAATAATTACAATTTAAATTCATACAATTCCCCATTTTTAGCAATAGTGAATTTTGGCCCTGTAAAGCCTCTTTTTAAAAGTTCTTTTCTTATGTAAAACATTAATGCGGCATGACTTACAATGAGTACATCTTCCTTATTACTCTTCAAAATTTCATCTAGCACGTAATTAATTTTCTTTTTTGTTTGCTTTATTTCTGCTCTTGTTTGCTTATTAAATAAATTGGAAAAACGAATGAAGAATGCCCACACGGTAAAAGGCAACTTCAATCTCGTACTAAAAACGGGAGCTGCAATTTCCTGAAGCTCCTCTAACTCAATAATGTCGCGATCATAAAGATGCCGAGCTGTTTTAATTGCTCGTGACATCGGACTTGAATAACAGGCTTTCCATTCAGTCGTTTTGGGAGGATCCTTTCTGTATTCAATTTCTGCAACATCATACTCTGCAAACCACTGTTTTACCTCTTCTGCAGAATATAGTCGTTTCTCCTTCGGAAAATCTTTCAACACTTTATAATGTCTTATTAAACCAATTTTCATGTTAATACTCCAATTCTGCATATATTCCGGAACAAAGACTACTGCCTGCAAAAAACGCATATATATCAAATGAGGTGATATATATGCTGAAAATTATCGAGGATGAAGTTCGTTTTCCTAAAGCGTTAGAAAAAGGAAGAACCATATCTCGTACATATCGGACCTATCCATATAGAGTATATCAGGCCAATTGTGCTTTAAGAGGGATTGATTATGGCTTTTCTGACCAAGAAGGGATGTTTTTTCGAACAACAATTGATACAAGCAGTCAAATTATTTCACCATATGAAGTGAAGGTAACAATTACATTTGGTTTTCGCTCACGTGAATTCGATAAGAAAACTGATGCAACAATAAAATACACATTATTTTTACAATACGTTTAAAGGGGGAGAACAAATTTGCCCCCATTGATTGTAATTATTTTAATATCCCGTATCGAAAGGCATAAGCAACAACTTGTGTCCGATTTTTAGCTTTTAATTTTGTCATTAAACTACTAATATAATCTCTTACTGTATGCTCGCTTAAATACAAAATTTCTCCCATTTTTTTATTGTCATACCCTTCAGCCAGTAAATCGAGGATCTCGCTTTCTCTTTCTGTTAGATGGAGATTAGAGGATCCCGATGTGCTTTCGCCACTTCTGGATAAATATAAACCGAGCCGATTTCCTACTTCCTCCAGAAAGTCTAATTCTTCCTTCGAACAATCGAACTCCTCACCTAACTGATCAAACGTTAACCATCCAAAAACCTGCTGTTTATTTACAATTGGTACAAAAATAACCGATGAAAGATTAAATAATTCGATATGTTCATCCTTTACATATCCTTTAGGATCCTTTAAAAAGATAGCTTTTTGTGCATTAAAAATTGTCGTTTCTCTTGAACTTAGTTGGCCCTTCATGCTTTGAACCTTCGGAAGTTCCGCACCGATTACTCCATAAACTTGATTGGACCAAGGAATGTAGGCATAGAATACACATCGTTTATACGAAAAAAACTCCTCACATTTTTTTAAAATATGCGCAAATTCATGAACCCTGGAGGAGCGTATAAGGAGTTTATTTAAACGATCCAAGGATTGGAGTTTAGTATTGTCATGAAAAGATTTCGAATGTACAACTGTCATGTCTTCGTTTACCCATTCATTAAAATGATAGATAAGTTGTGAATAAATGGATAACAAACACATGAGAATAGAGGTGCTTCGATTGTACTTAATTTGAATCATTAACGTAATTAAAGCTTTTTCAAAAATTAACCGAAAAAGATTAAAACTTTTTATAGATAAGAGCGATAATTGTGATTTGAGCCAAACGACTACATGGGTTTCGAACTCATCTTCAGATTCCTCGATGTTAAAGGTAACAAAAAATAGTAAAAACGAGTCCAATAATGAGCCTACTATTTTTGTTCCTCGTGTGAAAGGGTGTCGTCCTGATTTAAGTAAATGCAAAGATTTTCTTCTAATTGTTGGTGGTGAGATTTTATAAATAAAACGAATTGCTTAAAAGTAATTTCGTCAAATGAATGAAGAGATTGTGCCATAGAAAATAGTTCTCCCTTACAAAAAATCCTCCTATAAAAGTAACACACCTATAAACGGAGGGAAGATTCTTTCATATTATACAGCATTTTATAGGATAGTATTTCAAAATGAAAGGAGTAAGATGGAATTGTGACAAGTTAATGAATCTTTTTATCACAAATAACAAATTATAGGAAAGTGTCGTTAGTTCGAAAGCATGAATAATGAAAGGATTGTGATGAACATGAGACTTGAAAATAAAGTAGCTATTATAACTGGCGGTGGAACAGGTATCGGAAAAGAAACCGCATTGTTATTTGCTAAAGAAGGGGCAAAAATTGTTATAACGGATATTAATAAAGAATCTGGAAGTCAAGCAGTTAAGGATATACAAGCAAATGGCGGGGAAGCTCTTTTTATCCAACATGATGTGAGCAATGAAGATGATTGGAAAAGAGTTGCTAATGAAACAATAAAAACATTTGGGAAAGTAGATATACTTTTTAATAATGCGGGAATTTATATTATTAAACCATTAGCAGAAATTGAATTAGCAGACTGGAATCGTCTCATGTCTATTAATGTGACTGGTGTATTTTTAGGAATGAAGCATATTATGCCGTTAATGGCGAAACAAAATAAAGTATCTGTTATCAATGCTTCCTCTATCGCAGGGCTAACTGGTGCACCTGGACATGTTCTATATGGAGCGAGCAAAGGTGCTGTTCGTATTATGACAAAAGATGCAGCAATGGAATATGCTCCATATGGCGTAAGGGTTAATTCAATACATCCAGGGTATATTGATACAGGAATGGCTGATTATGCATCTGAAGTTTCAGGAAGTTCAAAAGAAGAGTTAGGAAAAAGTTTATTTCCATTAGGACATCTTGGCTCAGTGAAAGATGTTGCTAATACTGTATTATTCTTAGCTTCTGACGAATCAGCGTATTCAACAGGTGCGGAATTCGTTATAGACGGTGGAGCAACATCAAGATAATATCGGGTCAATTTAACAGAAGGAGAGATTTAACATGAGATTAAAAGATAAAGTAGCTATTGTAACTGGTGGAGCAAGTGGGATTGGTGAAGCAACTGTCCGTTTATTCGCGGAAGAAGGTGCAAAAGTAGTAATTGCCGATTTTTCTGATCGCGGAAAAAGTATTTCAGAAGAATTAAATGCAAAGGGACATGATACTCTCTTTGTTAAAACAGATGTAACTAATGAAGATCAAATTAAACAGATGATCAATGAAACAGTAAACAAGTACGGTAAACTTGATATTATGTATGCAAATGCCGGCATAGCTGATGATGCACCAGCCCATGAATTATCTTATGAAAGATGGAAAAGAACCATTGATATTAACCTATCAGGTGTGTTCCTTTCTGATAAATATTCTATTGAACAGTTTCTTAAACAAGGTACCGGCGGTGTTATTGTTAATGCAGGATCCATTCATAGCTTTGTTTCGTTACCAAATCCAACTGCCTATTCTTCTGCAAAAGGCGGCGTGAAGTTACTTACTCAAAACTTATGTACTGCTTATGCAAAAGATGGAATTCGTATAAATGCAGTTTGTCCTGGATATATTGATACTCCTTTACTTTCAGAGGTGAATCCGGAGCAGAAAGAATTTTTAGTTTCCCTTCATCCACAAGGAAGACTAGGAAAACCGGAGGAAGTTGCTAAAGCAGTCTTATTTTTAGCAAGTGATGACTCTAGTTTTGTAAATGGGACAACCTTACTTGTTGATGGCGGGTATACTGCACATTAATGACAAGAACAGCGGGCCATCCGGGTCCACTGTTCCTTTATTTGTATTCATAATAGTCCTGTGAGTCATATGCTTTGAAGCCACATGACTCATAAAGTTTTAAGGCATTGGCATTTTTTGAATCGACCTCTAGAAAAATATCAAATCCATTTTGGTGCTCTTGTCTGAGGATTTTATTTAAAGCTTTTCTTCCAATTCCTTGTCCTTGATATTGTGGAAATATTGCAAATCCATAAATCCATGCTTCTTTTTTTATATGCTGAATACGTATTTTACCTACTTTTTGTTGATTTGCTTCAATAATAAAGAAATCTTGGATATTTTCCTTTTTTATTCTTTGATTATAAACTTTCGCTTCCTCTTCAGAAAAACGAAAACATTGAACATCTAACTGAATTTCCGTTTCAATGTCGTCAGGTGTGGAAGCTCGAATGATAATATGTTCCTGTTCACCTAAATTAGTTTCTGCCCATTTCATTTGATATTCAGAAAAAGAAAATTGGCAGGGGAGTGTTTTTACCCATTCTTTTCCTGAGAAGGAGCGGGTAGGTGTGTTCAAAAGAATTTGACTAACGTTTTGTTTTTTAATTTCATTCATGGCTTCTGAAAAAAGCTGTGAAAATATTTTTTTTCGCCGATGTTTTGGATGTACCATTCCACATACTTCTATTTTATTGCCGAATCCATATATACCTATGAAACCAATTAGTTCGCCATCTTCATAATAAAGAAAATCCGTTTTCTCCTTCTCATTCCGTGTCATTAACATATCCCAATTTAATTTTAAGCGGATCTCCTCTTCTTGTTCACATACTTGCTGAAGTTTTTTTATATTATCTAATTCTTTCGTACTTAGCATTCATTTAACCCCTTCCTATTACATCATTTTATTCGACATTACTCATTTCATTTCCTTTACTTAGACAAATTTTTTATGGTAATTGATGCACAAAGTCAGTGGAAAGACAGGTTTATGGCTTTTTAATCAAACGTTTGATTAAAAGGTGAATTAGAAGAAATTAGTCGAAAAAAGGGGAGTTTGAGAGGACAATGGATCTGTTATTTTTAGCGAATGCCCTTAATGAAAGGACTAATCGGACACTGATTCCGTTATTAGCAAAAACATTCAAAGAAATCGCTGTTTTTTACTTTTAACGGAACCTGTGACCTCGGAAGCAATTAATATCAAATTCTAATTATCTATCAAATAGTGTGCGTAATTCATCAGGCACCTCACAGCTTTTACGTGTTGTGGCATTCATGGTTACACTTGTTACAAGCGCATCCGCACACTTTTGACCATGTTGATTATAAATTTCTTGGAGCAAGACATAGCTGCTTCGACCAACTTTTTCGGGGCGTGTTCGTATCGAAAGCCGGTCATTTTGTCTGCATTCTTTACGATAATTAATATTAATGTTGACTGTTACTGTTTGAATCCCCATATCAAGAAATCGTTCATAAGGAAGTCCGGCATTTTCATACCAATTTTCACGACCCCATTCAAGGTACTCCAAATACTTTGCATTATTCACATGTCCATTTACATCGATTTCTGTAGAGCGGACAATAATCTCTAGAACATCCTCTATCATCGTATTCTCACACCCCAATTTTTTACCACTATCATATCATAATAAAAAAGTTCATTGGGGAGCTATAAATTTGTAATGGACAGTAGACCTTGTCCACTGTCCTGTGAAATTAATTTCTATCCCAAAATCGGCCTTGGGCAATACCTTCAATAAATAATTGAATACTAGACTTAGATAGATCGTACACGCCAATTGCATTTGTATTAACACGGCTTTTCTCTAAAGCTTGATGATCATCAAGAGCCAAACCTAAAGGCTTATAATGTTTATATGTGGTTTCAATAAAATCTAAGACAGGGGCATCAATAATTGGTCCGCTGCTCATTAGTAAAATTGCATCAAAAAGACAAGGGTCGGCAGTATCATACGTATCCGTCACTTTCAGCATGCCGTTTAACGGATAAACTTTTTTATCAACGATACTATAATTTATTTTATGCTGTACAAACGTTTTAATCCAATCAGAAAGCTGCGCTTCATTAGGTTTCCCATTTAATAGAACGGCAACTGACTTTGTATCGGGCTTACGAACGGTATTTGCCATACTAAGCGCAGGGGACTTTTTTGAACTGTTTACTTCGCGGTTTTTTTCAGGTAGTAGGGAACCTATATTTTCGGCGACTTCTTTCGCCAATTGTCGATCAATATGATTTAAAAGATCAATTGCGTTATATTTCACCATATCTGATTTACATTTACCTAGTTCAAAACTAAATGCATCTTTTACATGCTGTTGTTCATAAGGGGCAAGACTATTGTAAAATAATTTAGCTTGCGAGTAGAAATCCAGAAAGCTTTCACTGCGACCTCTAATTTTATTTCCTTCCACTTTTTCCTGATAATGCTCGTAACCACCCTTTTCAACAGGAACAGGCTGAGGTTGATTTGCATTTAAGCCATTTCGATGATAGCTTGTTTGTCCATGATGGATCGTCATTTGATGCATTCCATCTCGCTGGTTATTATGAAAAGGACATACTGGTTGATTAATAGGGATTTGGTGGAAGTTAGGACCACCTAGTCTTGATAGCTGTGTATCGGTATAGGAAAACAAACGCCCTTGAAGTAAAGGATCATTAGAAAAATCAATACCGGGAACAACATGACCAGGGTGAAAGGCTACTTGTTCGGTTTCCGCAAAAAAGTTATCAACATTTCGATTTAATGTCATTTTACCAACAATCTTCACCGGAACTTCTTCTTCTGGCCAAATTTTCGTAGGATCTAAAATATCAAAATCAAATGCGTGTTCGTCCTCTTCGCGTATGATCTGCAATCCAAGCTCCCATTCCGGAAAATCACCTTTTTCAATTGCTTCATATAAATCTTGGCGATGAAAATCCGGATTTTTTCCAGCAATCTTTTGCGCTTCATCCCACACTAGAGAATGTACACCTAATGTCGGCTTCCAATGGAATTTTACAAAATGTGCTTTTCCTTCAGCATTGACAAGGCGGAAGGTATGTACACCAAAGCCTTCCATCATACGTAAGCTTCGCGGGATGGCCCGATCACTCATATGCCACATGATCATATGTGCTGATTCATGATTTTGACCGATAAAGTCCCAAAAAGTATCATGAGCACTGGCCCCTTGGGGGATTTCGTTGTGCGGTTCCGGTTTAACAGCATGGACAAAATCAGGGAATTTGATCGCATCTTGGATAAAGAAAACCGGCATATTATTTCCAACTAAATCGAAATTTCCCTCATCCGTGTAAAACTTTGTTGCAAAGCCGCGCACATCTCGAACGGTATCGCTCGATCCTCTAGACCCTTGAACTGTAGAAAATCGAACAAATACGGGGGTGATTTTTGAAGGGTCTGTTAAAAAATCTGCCCTCGTATATTTCCCTAGAGATTCATATAGTTGGAAGATTCCATGCGCACCAACTCCTCGTGCATGAACCACACGTTCAGGAATTCGTTCATGGTCGAAATGGGTCATTTTTTCCCTGAAATGAAAGTCTTCCATCAAGGTAGGGCCTCTTAAACCACTTTTTAATGAAAACTCATCTTCAGCCATTTTTAATCCTTGGTTAGTCGTTAAACCAGCATGCTTTTCATTATTAATCGCGTATTTTTTTAATTGATTTGTTTTCTTGTTTTCCATTGTTAGCCTCCTATACTAGTTAAGAAACTTGAACTTCTAATTTTCAAATACCCTGAACGGGGTGGAATAAACGTGGTGGGAACCGGGTGTGTCACTGTTATTATACGATTTTGAGGAAAACTTTATTCAAGATACTTAAAAAAATTCGGATTGAAGTTAAAAAATTATATAAGAGGGTATGATAACCGTAGAAATAAATGATAAAAGATTGTGTTAGGGATGTGAGAACGTGACAGAAACAGATATGTCGAAATATGAAAAGAAAATTATCGTTAGGAATATAAAAATGGAAGATATTGATGACATTATGGAGCTGTGGAAACGTTGCTTTCCCGGGATGGAACCATGGAAGCGGGAACAATTAGAAAGTCATATTCATACGTTTCCGGAAGGGCAATTTTGTGTGGAATACGAGGACAAAATTGTCGGTACTTGTTCCAGTCTAATCGTTAATTTTGATGAATACGAAGATCAGCATACTTGGAATACCATTACTGATAATGGATATATTACGAATCATGATCCGGATGGATTTAATCTTTATGGGATTGAAGTGATGGTTGACCCGGAATATCGTAGGATGAAATTTGGGCATCGTTTGTATGAAGCGAGGAAGGAGCTCGCACGAAAATTAAATCTCCAAAGCATCATCATTGGCGGGCGGATTCCGAATTATTATAAATATAAGGACGAGATGACGCCTCGAGAGTATGTGACAGAGGTTGAAAAACATAGTATCTATGATCCGGTCCTGTCGTTTCAGCTTCTTGAAGGATTTAAAATTAAACGGATCAATACTAGATATCTTCCGGATGACAAGGCATCTGCTGCCTTTGCAACTTTGATGGAATGGAATAATATTGACTATCTACCGAAGACACGAAGAGTGTATCGTGCATCTTTTCCAATAAGAATTTGTTCCATCCAGTATATGATGAAAAAAATTGATTCCTTTCAGGATTTTACAAGGCAAGTTGAATATTATGTAGATGTAGCAGCTGATTTTGGTTCGGATTTTGCTGTTTTTCCCGAATTATTTACTACTCAATTAATGTCATTTTTAGAGGAAAAACGTCCAGACCAAGCAGTACGACGTTTGGCAACCTATACCGACCAGTATATTGAATTGTTTACGGAGCTGGCGGTTAGATATAACGTGAATATTATAGGTGGTTCACATTTCGTAGAAAGAGATGGAGACATCTACAATGTTGCTTATTTATTTCGCCGTGATGGAACGATTGAAAATCAGTCAAAAATTCATGCCACACCAAATGAACGAAAGTGGTGGGGGATAGCCGAGGGCAATGAAATCAATGTGTTTGACACCGATTGTGGAAAAATTGCGATTCAAATCTGTTACGATGTTGAGTTCCCGGAACTTGCTCGTATTGCCGTTGATAAAGGAGCAAATATTATTTTCGTGCCATTTTGTACAGAGGATCGTCAAGGATATCTGCGTGTACGCTACTGTGCACAGGCAAGGGCGATAGAAAATCAGGTTTATACTTGTATTGCTGGTACCGTGGGCAACTTAACGCATGTTGAGAATATGGATATCCAATATGCACAATCAGCTATTTTTTCTCCGTCTGATTTTGGATTTGCGAGAGATGGGATCGTTGGAGAATGTGATCCTAATGTGGATACGGTTGTTGTCGGTGATGTGGATCTTGAGAAACTTAGACGTTCACGAAATAGTGGTTCCGTAAGACAATTACGCGATCGTCGTAAGGATTTGTACAGGATTGAGACGAATAAATTTCCTAAATAAAAAAATCCTTGCATTCTTCAAATATAGATGTTAAAATTCATTTCAATATAAATTGAAAGCGACGATTAGGACATGAATTATTCTCGTTCATCTTATTAGAGAACAGGGTCAATGGCTGAGAGCCCTGAAGAGAAGGGAATAGTTTACCACCTATGAGCATTATAGGGAAATGTTGAAAACAGATTAACTATAATCGGTAAAACCGTTATCTTTTCTGAGCATAATGTACAAAGTTTGTACATTGTGAAATTAGGGTGGCACCACGACCGCACTCGTCCCTTCTATGGGATGAGTGCGTTTTTTATTTGTAAATTTAATATTAATTGCGATGAAAAGGACATGAATTATTTTCGTTTTTCTTAACCAGAGAACAGGGTCAATGGCTGAGAGCCCTGAAGAAAAGAGAGTAGTTTACCACCTTCGAGCAATTATAGGGAAATGTAGAAAACAAATTAACTATAATCGGCAAAAACCGTTATCTTTCCTGAGCATAATGTACGAAGTTTGTGCATTGTGGAAATAGGGTGGCACCACGACCGCACTCGTCCCTTTTTTGGGATGGGTGCGTTTTTTTATAAATAAAATAAACAAGGAGGAATCAAACATGTTAAATGAAATGGAAGTAGAAAAAAGAAATCATCGAAAATTAGGTCAAGAGTTAGAGCTATTTGCTTCAATGGAAGAAGCACCAGGGATGCCGTTTTTCTTACCGAAAGGAATGGTGATTCGAAATGAGTTGGAAAATTATTGGAGAGAAAAGCATGTTAAAGCCGGCTATCAGGAAATTAAGACACCGATTATGATGAAGCAGGAACTTTGGGAACAATCGGGTCATTGGGATCATTATCACGAAAATATGTATTTTTCCAATGTTGATCAGCAAAATTATGCAATTAAACCGATGAATTGTCCTGGCGCCATCTTAATCTTTAATAATAAGCGAAGAAGTTATCGGGAACTCCCTGTTCGCTACGCGGAGCTTGGATTAGTCCATCGCCACGAGCTTTCAGGCTCCTTAAATGGATTGCTGCGGGTCCGATCATTTACTCAGGATGATGCACATTTATTTGTTAGGGAAGACCAAATTGAAGCTGAAATTGCAAAAGTACTAGAGTTAATTGCAGAGTTCTACACACATTTTGGGTTTGAATACAAGGTAGAACTATCTACACGCCCAGAAGAGTTTATGGGCTCCAAAGCAATTTGGGACGATGCCGAAGCTGCATTAGAATCAGTATTAAAAAAGAAAGCCATTGCATATCAAGTTAACCACGGCGATGGAGCATTTTATGGTCCCAAAATTGATTTTCACATTTTAGATTCCTTAGGAAGAAGCTGGCAGTGTGGAACAGTTCAATTAGATTTTCTAATGCCAGAAAAGTTTAATTGCTCTTATGTAGGGAAAGAAGGCCAATTTCACCGACCAGTGATGATCCACCGAGCAATATTTGGTTCAGTCGAACGATTTATGGCGATTTTAATTGAACATTACGCAGGCGATTTTCCCCTCTGGTTATCACCCGTTCAAGCAAAAATCATCCCTATTGCAGAATCCCATATAGATTATGCAGAGAATGTAAAATCTCGAATGGAATCGGCTGGTTTTCGAGTCGAGATCGATGATAGGGACGAAAAAATGGGATTAAAAATTAGAGAGGCAGAAAAACAAAAGGTTCCTTATATGCTCGTTATTGGTGATATGGAAATTGAAAATGAATCGGTAGCGATTAGACAAAGGAAAAATGGAAATCTTGGGGTGAGAGGTATTCAAGAAACAATTGATCTGCTGAAGGGAGAAATTTTTAAAGGGTAATTTCTTATATAATGAAAATCAAAAATCGTAAACAGTGTCTGAAAAACAAAGGGATGCTGCGTTAAAGTAAACATAATCGATCAAGCTTAAAAAATGCACTATGAAAAAAGACACTTACTTTACTCTCATGGTGAGTGTTTTTTATTTATGCTTTTTGATGGAAAGTTTGCAAAAAGTTGAAATTAACAAACTGCTTCTTTTCTTATATTCTATTAATAAAGCAAATATTTTTTTAAAATAGAAGGTGAATACTTGAAGAAAAAATATCTGATTCTCATTATTATTGGATATGGAATAGCCTTTGGAGCATCCATTTATACATATGGAGATAAGCTTAGCCATCCATTGGCAGAGGATATGGGACATTTACTACCGGTCTCAATGAAAAGTATTAAATCCGCTAAAGGTGATGAAGAACTGCAACAAATAGTAAAAAAAGCGATAACAGCAAATGATAAGCTTTCTATTGCAGGGATGCAACATAGTCAGGGGGGACAAACCCTGTATCCTAATGCCATTATGATTGATATGAAACGGTATAATAAAATACTAAATCTTGACAAAAAAAATAAAACTATCACAGTTCAAAGCGGTGCCACATGGGACGATATACAGCGTTATATAAATCCATACGGTTTGGCTATAAAGGTAATGCAATCCCAAAACATTTTTACTGTCGGAGGTTCCTTGAGTGTTAATGTTCATGGTAGAGATATACGAAATGATGCACTCATAGATACAATTAAGTCTTTTCATCTTTTAAATCCGAGAGGAGAAATTGTGAATGTAAGTAGAACGGAAAATTCAGAGCTTTTTCCCTATGTCATCGGCGGATACGGGCTGTTCGGAGTAATTTTAGATGTAACGATTCAATTAACTGATGATGAATTATATGTAACCAATTCAAAGGCAATTGATTATAAAGATTACTCTTCATATTTTGAAGAAAAGGTTAAAAACAATGAACAGGTAAAAATGCATTTAGCTCGTATTTCTGTTGCACCAGAAACATTTTTGCGAGAAATGTATGTAACAAACTATGAACTAGCATCCAACCAAGATGAATTGAGACAATATAACAAATTGAAAAAGGACAATATTGTCGCACTTCCTAAGCTTTTGCTTGGAGTGTCTCGATATAGTGATTGGGGTAAAGATGCCTTTTGGAACCTCCAAAAAAGATATATGAAAACAATAAATAATAAACTAGAAACTCGAAATAATGTCATGCGATCTGAGTCGGCTTTTATGGAATATGATAGTGAAACAAGAACGGAGATACTCCAGGAATATTTTGTTCCAGTAACAGAGTTTACTAGTTACATTGATGATTTACGTTCTGTTCTTAAAAAGGATGATGATTTTAATCTTCTTAATATAACGATTCGCTATGTTTCGAAGAATGAACATGCTGTAATGTCCTATGCAAAAAATAATATGTTTGCTCTTGTATTGCTGATCAATCAAGGTCGTTCGAAGCAAGATATTTTGAATACAGAAAAAGTCGTTCAGAAAATGATTGATGTAACACTGGAACATAATGGGAGTTATTATCTACCCTATTACTCTTATCCAACGAAAAAGCAACTATATCAGGCTTATCCACGTACAGATGAGTTTTTTGATATGAAACGAAAATATGATCCGGATGAGCGCTTTGTTAATTTATTTTATAAGGAGTATGGGAAATGACATATAAACGATTTATTTACTTTCAAAGCATCATCGTTATGGCGAGCAGTATGATATTTCCCTTTTATATTTTGCTTCTAAAAAATGTCGGTGATAGCTATTCACAATTCGGCTGGGCATATGGGTTGTTTGCCTTAACTTCTGCATTTGTATATCCGTTAATAGGAAAATTCTCAGATAAACTAGGGGATAAAACATTACTTGTTATTTATTCGTGGTCTATGGCAGTTCTTCTACTGTTTTTTCCAATAGTTACAGAAGTTTGGCAGGTTTATATCCTACAAGTCTTAATGGGAATATTAGGTGCAATCCAAAAAAACACGGAGAAAACAACTTTAGCTCGAAATGTGGTTAAAGAGACAGCGGGAGTTGAAATTGGAAGGTATCATATTTGGACTTCAGTTGGAGCATCGATTGCGATCATTTTAACCGGGTATATGGTTGATTTTATTACGATTGGAAGTATTTTTTACCTAGCCTCCCTGCTATATCTTATCAGTGGTTCGGTCTTGTTAAAAAAATATAAAAATGGCTAATGAAAATAGGTGTGTAGTACATGTTTTCCGTTGGTCCGAGCGTCTGGAGGAGATTTTTATGCCAAACAAAGAATTAAATAGAGGACTCGAGTCACGTCATATTCAGATGATTGCTTTAGGTGGTACCATCGGAGTAGGGTTATTTATGGGGTCAGCTAGTACGATTAAATGGACAGGTCCGTCTATCATGCTAGCGTATGCAATTGCAGGTCTGTTTATCTTTTTTATTATGCGCTCTATGGGTGAAATGCTATATTTAGAACCTAGTACGGGTTCGTTTGCAACCTTTGCACGTAATTATATTCATCCACTAGCGGGGTATTTGACTGCATGGAGCTATTGGTTCCAATGGGTTATTGTCGGTATGTCAGAGATTATTGCTGTAGGTATGTATATGAAGTATTGGTTTCCTAATTTGCCTGCTTGGATACCTGGTTTGATTGCATTGATCATCCTCGGAGCAGCTAATCTTATTTCTGTAAAATCGTTTGGGGAATTTGAATTTTGGTTTGCGCTAATAAAAATTGTAACAATTGTACTGATGATTATTGCAGGACTTGGACTTATCTTTTTTGGATTAGGAAATGGCGGTCATGCAATTGGCTTATCGAATCTTTGGAAAAATGGGGGATTCTTTACAGGCGGATTAAAAGGTTTCTTCTTTGCCCTTTCCCTTGTCGTTGCCTCCTATCAAGGGGTTGAATTAATTGGTATCACTGCAGGTGAGGCTAAAAATCCGACCAAAACGTTAACGAAGGCGATTAAAACAATTATTTGGCGTATATTAATTTTTTACATTGGTGCCATTTTTATTATCGTAACAGTCTATCCTTGGGATCAACTTAATGCGGTAGGTAGTCCGTTTGTTTCAACTTTTGCAAAAGTGGGTATAACAGCAGCTGCCGGAATCATTAACTTCGTTGTGATTACTGCTGCAATGTCTGGATGTAATAGCGGGATTTTCAGTGCAGGCCGAATGCTTTTTACTCTGGCATTGGACGGACAGGCACCTAAAATTTTTGCGAAAGTATCCAAAAATGGAATTCCTTTTTATTGTACGATCGCAGTTCTTATAGGATTGGCTATTGGGATTGTTTTAAATTATCTTGCACCAAAGCAATTGTTTCTATATGTTTATAGTTCAAGTGTTCTACCTGGAATGATACCCTGGTTTGTTCTATTAATTAGTGAACTCCGATTTCGTAAGATTAGAGCTGCTGAAATGGGCAGTCATCCTTTCAAAATGCCTTTTGCTCCTTACAGTAATTATATTACAATTGCTTTCTTACTAATGGTTTTAGTCGGTATGTGGTTTAATTCTAGTACGCGGATATCCTTAATAGTCGGTGTTGTTTTCCTATCACTAGTCGCTGCAAGTTATTATTTATTAAAAATGGGCAAGAGAACACCATTGATAGATTTTGATGGGGATCAAAACCACTAGGAGATCTTTAATAAGGATTCACTTTTCATATTTATGGAGGTATAGATGAAAATTCTTATCCTATGATTCATTATATTCAATCATTCTTGCATATGGTATGATGAAATATATTGGATTATAGGATAAAACTAGTAATCTTTATTTAAAGTTGAATTCTTGGAAGATTAGGAGATTAGTATGTTCAACGTAAGAAATTTTCCTTTGCGATGGGATAAAGAATCTTTACTTTATATAATTTTATTCGGGATGGTTCTTTTTACTTCAAGTTATAAATTGACGATGGAGTATGGATTTATCTTTTCCTTTACGAGTATTTTTTTATTTTTAATCCTTCGTCTATATGGACTTCCACAGGCTGTATTAACGGCCGTTTTAGCATTTTTCGTTATTCCTCACCATTTTTCTAATATCGCTTTTCATCTTCTTTTACTCACGGAAATCATTTTTGTAGGGTGTTTTTTTTATAAAGGCAGAAAGGCAAAAATGTTTTTTGTTGATGCATTATTTTGGTTAACGATTGGGTTGATTGCATTATATTTGATCAATCATCCATTTGTAAAAGGGCAAGCTCTTTATTTTCAAATAGGAAAAAATATTATTAATGGATTTCTTAATGTATTGCTGGCGGACATGCTTTTGGCCTATGTTCCTTTTTATAAATTATTTAAGAATAATAGTGTGAACAAAAATAGCGTATCTATTCATCAGTTTCTATTCCATGTGACATTAATCTCAATTATCATCCCTTTTTTCTTAAGTGTGATGATAAATGTTTGGTCAACGGAAAGATATGTTAAGAAAGAAATCATGCAACAAGCGGAAAAAAATATGAATTTGATCGTCGAAGAAATTTCTTTCTTAAATAAAAATGGTAATAAGGAAATTTCTTTGCAAAATGAAAAATTGTTAAACCAACTAAACGTATTGGTTAGATCCTATCAATCTTCAGAATATGACATTATTATTACTGACTATGCAAATCTGGTTTATGCTTCTAGTTCTGAGCGCATATTGGCTCATACTGTTTATAACTGGAGGAAAAACCATTCAGTTCATCAGATCAATAATGATTTTTACGAGGTTTTACCGAATGACAATGAGGATTATCCTATAGGTAAGTGGAATAAGGGTAACTATCTTTTTACAGAGAAGCTTGAACCGCTTCCTTTAAAACTTGTAATTCAATACCCTATTTCCCAATTTCAAAATAAAATTTATACAATATTTTTGGATCAATTAAAGTTTTCACTAATCTTCGCACTATGTATAGCCATACTTGTCCACATTGTTAGTAACTTATTTATGAAAAATGTTAAGCAGCTAACAACTGCAACGACCGGATTACCCCAGAAGCTGATTCAATTTGAGAAGATTGATTGGCCACAAAGTTATGTGTCGGAAATGAGACTGCTTACAGAGAACTTAGTAAAGATGGCAGATAAGATTATAGAATTATTTCGGGAAAGTACTGACATGAATGAAAAGTTGAAAAAACAAACCGAGAAATTAACACATTCAGAGGATGAACTACACCGATTAGCTTTTTATGATGTATTAACCGGATTGCCTAATCGACTATATTTTCAAGATTTTGTAAAGTCGCTTATTCAAAGGAATACGTCAAAACATATTGCAATTATTTTTATCGATATTAATCAATTTAAACAGATAAATGATACGTTAGGACATGTTGCCGGCGATACACTGCTTCAATTAGTTGCCAATAAGTTGCGCACGCTCCATGACGATTATCGAGAGGTATTCCGATTAGGCGGAGATGAATTTGTGATCGTTCAGAATGTGAATCATCGTGAGGAGGTCAATCACACATTAGAACAAATGGCACAAGAATTTGTTGCACCATTTCACGTCCAACAACAATTACTCTATATTTCAGCAAGTATCGGTATTAGTATGTACCCTGAAGATGGGGAGGATTTGGATACCCTTGTTAAATGTGCGGACATTGCGATGTATAGTTCAAAGGAGAACGGCGGGAATACCGCTCAATTCTTTGATAAATCGATGAAAAATAAATTTGAAGATAGTCTCACGATCGAAAATGCGTTAAGAGCAGTTATTGATAAAGGCGGATTGGAACTCTATTATCAACCTAAGTTCTGTAATGAAAAGGTTACTAGTATGGAAGTATTAATTCGATGGCAGGATTCGAAACTAGGAAATGTTTCACCCAGTACGTTTATCCCAATTGCCGAGGATATCGGTTTAATTTTACAAATTGATGAATGGGTGTTGATCAATGCCTGTAAACAAAATAAGGCTTGGCAAGACAGTGGGTTGGCCACTGTACCTGTTTCAGTAAATATTTCAGCCAAACACTTCCAACAGGATTATTTAATTTCACTTATTAAATATGCGTTGGATGTCTCAGGTTTAGCTCCGGAGTATTTAAAACTGGAAATAACCGAGAGTGTGTTTATCGATAACCTTTCACATGTTGCAGAGATAATCCGTCAGTTAAAAGAATTAGGCATCCATATCTCAATCGATGATTTCGGAAAGGGTTATTCATCTTTGTATCAATTACTTCAGTTACCAATTGATGAAATAAAAATTGATAGGCAATTCATAATGGACATCGATCAAAATGAGAAAAAATCTTTACTTGTTCGATCCATTCTTGATATTGCCCATGGACTCCAGTTAAATGTAGTAGCAGAAGGAATTGAAACGGTGAATGAAAGAGATATATTAGTACAGATGGGCTGTGATGAATTACAGGGATATTTATTCAGTAAACCGATCAGTAGTGAGGAGATGGGAAGGTTCCTTTCCAGGGATCGGGTCTATAGTTAAGATGAGAAGCGAACAGTGGCAAAACTGTTCGCTTTTTGGTTGGGTATAACTATACCACCTGCATAAACGTTTAGTATCTTATTTTCTTTTGTTCATTCAAATCTACAAAATTTTTGATTGCATTAATCAAATTCATGGTTTATGATATTGTTTACGTGAAACACTGGTTCAGAAAAGTAGACCGTTTGTCTATGAGGGGGAAAACAATGGAACAATCGATAAAAACAACGAAACGCCCACCGTATGGGATTATTGCTGTCCTAATGGTTGGAGCGTTTATTGCGTTTTTAAACAATACGTTATTAAATATTGCACTACCGTCAATTATGAAGGATTTGGAAGTGGGACCTTCAACAGTGCAATGGCTGGCTACTGGGTTTATGTTAGTAAATGGAGTGTTGATTCCTACCACTGCATTTTTGATTCAAAAATACTCTGTTCGTCGCTTATTCTTAATAGCAATGGGCTTATTTACAGTAGGGACAATTCTCGCTGGTTTTGCCCATGTATTTGGTTTATTATTGGCAGGCCGAATGATTCAAGCTTCAGGTTCGGCAATTATGATGCCACTTTTAATGAATGTAATGCTTGTGAGCTTCCCAGTAGAAAAAAGGGGAGCAGCAATGGGCTTTTTCGGTTTAATTATGATGGGAGCACCAGCAATTGGTCCGACTTTATCAGGATGGCTAGTTGAACAATTTGACTGGAGAATGCTCTTCCATTTTATTACACCAATTGCTATTGTCGTCTTCTTGCTTGGATTATTCTTGCTTAAAGATAAAAAAGATAAAGTGAACATCCGACTTGATATGTTATCGGTTTTATTATCAAGTCTAGGATTTGGTGGGATTCTTTACGGATTTAGTTCAGCAGGTAGTAAAGGGTGGGATAGCCCACAAGTATATGGAACATTGATCGTCGGTGTTCTTTCATTAGCTTGGTTTATTATCCGTCAATTATATCAAGAAAAACCGATGTTAAATTTCAGAATCTATAAATATCCAATGTATGCTTTATCATCGGTCATTTCAATGGTTATTACGATGGCGATGTTTTCTGCCATGATGCTTTTACCTATTTATGTTCAAACGCTTCGTGGAATATCTCCACTAGATGCAGGACTCCTGTTATTACCAGGGGCAATATTGATGGCTCTGATGTCACCTATTACTGGTAAACTATTTGATAAAATTGGCGGAAGAATACTAGCCATCATCGGACTAACGATTACAATAGTAACCACTTATTTTTTCAGCAAATTAAGTTTTGATACTACGTATACACATTTAATTATTCTTTACTCTTTGCGTATGTTTGGGATGTCAATGGTTATGATGCCTGTTTCCACAAATGGACTAAACCAATTACCTGCACGATTCTACCCACATGGTACTGCTATGAATAGTACGTTGCAGCAAGTTTCAGGTGCCATCGGTACAGCATTGTTAGTAACAATTATGTCTAACCGTACAGAATCAACAGCAAAAGAATTAGCTGCAGATGCAATGAAACATTTAACAGGTCAGCCTACAGAAGCAGCAATGGCTGCAATGAAGCAACAAATTGAAATGAAAGCTATGTTGGAAGGAATTAATTTTTCCTTCTTAGTAACAGTATTTATAGCTGCTGTTGCACTCGTTCTTTCATTCTTTATTAAACGTGCTAAACAAGCTGAAGATCCTTTGGTTGGAACAGGATCGAACGAAAAGCTCGAAACAAAATTAGCAGGGAACTAAAGGGCTTTTTAGTGACCTACCAAATAAGGACCTATTTCATTTTGAAATAGGTCCTTATTTTTTGAGGCAAGAAAAATCGGTCTGTTGTTCTGATAAGTATAAATATTTATAATTAATAAGAATAAATTTTTATAAAGGAGGGTGGGGTATTTGAAAAAGCTTTTTAACTTAGCGACGGTAGCTATCTTAGTATTGGTTGTAGTTTCCGGGTGTTCCAATTCAAAAGAAAATAAAGAGTCTGATAAGCAAGTAGAATTGATAGTATCTGCAGCAGCGAGTTTACAAGATGCATTAAATGAAATCCGAAATGATTTTGTTAAAGAACACCCTCAAATAAAGGTGAATTTTAATTTTGGCTCCTCTGGGGCATTGCAACAGCAAATACTGCAAGGTGCGCCTGCTGATCTATTTTTCTCGGCAGCTGAAGACAAATTTATGAAATTAATTCAAAAGAGGTTCATCGATAAAGAAAAAGGTACTGATCTCGTAAGAAATGAACTCGTCCTTGTTGTTTCTAAAAATTCCAAAACAGACATCCACTCGTTTGAAGATATACCGAAAGTTGAAAAGATTGCCATTGGCACCCCAGAATCAGTTCCGGCTGGGCAGTATGCGAAGGAAACGTTAGAACATTTACATTTGTGGGAGGATGTTAAAGGCAAAGCTGTATATGCTAAAGATGTTCGCCAAGTACTTACATATGTAGAAACGGGAAATGTTGATGCAGGAATTGTCTACAAAACGGATGCCTTGAGTTCGAATAAAGTAGAAATTGTAGCAACCGCTACGGAAAATTCACATGCACCGATTATTTATCCCATTGGAATCGTTAAAAACACCTCACATCCAAAAGAAACTCAACTTTTTTATGATTATTTACAAAGTGAATCAGGGATAAAGGTTTTAGAAAAGTATGGATTTAAGGGGTTAAAATAAAAAAATGGCTACTAATTTTTGGTCACCAGTCATACTATCAATCGAAATTGCAATTTTCTCATGTATTGTCGTATTTATTTTTGGAATAATTTTTGGAAAGTTTATGGCAAATCGATGGTTTAAAGGGAAGGCGATCATTGAAACGATTTTTCTTTTACCACTCGTCTTACCTCCAACTGTAGTTGGCTTTTTGCTAATTATTTTCTTTGGGCGAAATAGTCTGATTGGTCAGCTAATTGAATCGATCTTTCAACAACCAATCATGTTTACGTGGTGGGCAGCTGTTCTTGCTGCGATCGTTGTTGCTTTCCCATTAATGTATCAATCATGTAAAACAGGTTTTGAATCGGTCGATAAGGATATTGAAAATGCGGCCCGTGTGGATGGGGCGGGCGAATTCAACATCTTCCTATTTATTTCGTTACCTTTATCATTGAAAGTTATTATTTCAGGTGCAATTATGAGCTTTGCGCGGGCCTTAGGTGAATTTGGAGCAACTTTAATGTTCGCCGGAAATATTCCGGGAAAGACGCAAACTACCCCAACTGCAATATACATAGCGATTGACTCAGGGAACATGGAAATGGCCTGGCTATGGGTAGCATGTATGATTGGGATTTCTTTTCTTATGTTGTTTGGTATTCAGTTGATGAGGAAGTAATAAAAATTGCTACAAAAAAGCGATTCAATTGTAGAATCGCTTTTTTGATACCTTATTCCATTTCAATATAGCCATTCATTAAATCCGCCTTTTGATGAAAACTATCAGCAGGAAAAATAAACGTCCACGGCATGCTTGTTTTCTTTTCCACTAATAAGTTTGGAATGGAGAAGGTATGATCAGCAATCATTTTATTGTTTTCATAATAAAGCAGTTTTTTATTTTTGAAAGTAACAGGATGTTCACTGAAATTATGAATTAGTGTGGTCACTAATAATTCTCCCTTATGATTTATTGCTTGCCACAGAGGTGTAAATTGAATGCTATTATCATTGGAGTAATTTGTTTTGAAAAAAACATTTTTAATTCGTTCACGATCATTATCAGATAGTGTTTTATCCCAGGCTGATTCAAATTGCAGCTTTTGCATTTAGTGACACCTCTTTTATAAGTTAAATTTACTTTATTTTAACACACTGGTTCATTTCGTTATCAAAAGTAGAATTAGTATTTATTTCTAATAAATAATTTCGCAATTTTTAGAATGATAACGGATTCACAAAGATGTGCTATAATATTATAGAAGTACTTTTATAAAGATTATCGCTATTTAGTAAACTGCTAAAATACTAAAAAATATAAAAAACTAATTGTAAGGAGAAATCGCCATGTTGAAAGATCTTTTTATGGGCTTATCCCAGAACCAATTATTAAATAGTGCAGCTAAGAAATATGGGTTAAAGCTGGGAGCGCAAAATGTTGTAGCCGGAACGAATATAGAAGAGACCATCAAGAGTATTAAAGAGCTTAACTCCCACGGGATCTCCTGTACGGTTGATAATTTAGGAGAGTTCGTCTATGAAAAAGAAGAGGCGACAGAAGCGAAGGAACAAATTCTTAAAGTGATAGACGCGATCCATGAAAATGATGTGGATGCACATATTTCTTTAAAACCAACACAATTAGGTTTAGATATTGATTATACATTCTGTTTAAATAACTTAGAGGAAATTGTTGATAGAGCGAGCAAATATAACATTCATGTCAATATTGATATGGAAGATAATAGTCATCTGCAACCTTCATTCGATCTTTTAGATGAGTTATCAAGAAATTATGATAATGTAGGAACGGTCATCCAAGCATATTTTTATAGAGCGGAAGAGGATATTCAAAAGTATAAAAATTTCCGCTTACGTATTGTAAAAGGTGCTTATAAAGAGCCGAAGGAATTTGCTTATCAAGAGAAGAAAGAGATCGATGAAAATTTCATTAAATTAATTGAGTGGCATTTATTAAATGGAAAGTTTACATCGATTGCTACTCATGACCATAATATCATTAATCATGTAAAGAAATTTGTAAAAGCAAACAATATTCCTAATGATAAATTCGAGTTTCAAATGCTGTATGGATTCAGAAGAGAAATGCAATTACAGTTGGCAAGCGAAGGATATAACTTCTGCACGTATGTACCTTTCGGAAGTGACTGGTATGGCTACTTCATGAGGCGTCTTGCTGAAAGGCCACAAAATTTAAATCTAGTTGTAAAACAAGTCTTTAATAAGAAAACGAACACAGTCATCGGTGTCGCGGCTGGTGCATTTTTATTAGGTAGATTAACTAAGAAAAATAAAAAGAAATAATAGATTCTATAAAATATAAAAAAACCAGATCCAATCGTAATTGGACCTGGTTTTCTATATTTTAACTAGTCATTGTTTTGACGTGAGCGAGCTTCTCCGCCTTTTTCACCAATCTCTTGATAGAATTCTTTGTCATGATTTTTAGAAGTAGCTTCTCCGCCTTTTTCGCCAATCCTTTGATAGAATTCTTTGTCATGGTTTTCAGCAGTAGCTTCTCCACCTTTTTGTCCAATATCTTGATAGAAGTCTTTATCGTGGTTTTTCGCGGTAGCTTCTCCACCTTTTTGACCAATTTCCTGATAGAATTCTTTATCATGGTTTTTTGCGGTAGCCTCTCCGCCTTTTTGACCAATTTCCTGATAGAATTCTTTGTCATGGTTTTTTGCGGTAGCTTCTCCACCTTTTTGACCAATTTCTTCATAAAACTCTTTGTCGTGATTTCTAGCGGTAGCTTCTCCGCCTTTACGTCCTGCTTCTTCTGTACTCATAGTTTTAGATTTGTTGTCAGCCATTAAAATCCTCTCCTTAATAGAAGTTTTTTTAATAATGCTTACATTGATATGTATACCCGGGACATGTAGAGTTAAACAAACAAATGATAGTTTTATAGAAAAGAGACAAATGAAGGAGGAAGTTATCTTACTAATCTTCCGCTTCTTTTGCCTTATTTGCCTTACATTTTATTTTGTCGTACGTATTATAGATCATCTCTTTATACGGCGTATGTGGAAGTGGCGAAATCTTTTCCACAGCTATTTTTGCCGATTCTAGTGCTAAATCTATTTTTTGTAATTCAACATAACAAAGAGCTTTGTACGAATCCGTTACATAAAATAGTGATAAATCAAATGGGTGATGAAAGTTCTCGGGTATTTCTACTTTTTTAAGATAAAGGAGTGCTTCTTTAAAAAGTCCAAGTCCATATAAGGCTTTACCTTTTTCAAGATAAAACCAAAATCTGAAACTTCCTATATCCTTTGAATCTAAGTTGTATTGATTGATCAATTGCAAAGCATGCTGATAATTATGATCTTCAGCGATGAGTGCCATAATTTGAAATAATTCATGGGCTAAAATGGAGTGCCTATCATCAGCAAATTCACCGTACTGTTTCCACTTTTTTATATAATACTCCCTTTTCTCTTTATTATGTGACATAAGTGCTTCCGCTGCAGCAAGTCTATATAAATCATCTATTCGATAATATAGACGGTTTTCTTTTGAAAAATCAATTGCCTTTTCCATAACATGTATCGCCGTTTTTGAATCACCAATAGCGAAATATAAAATGGCTTCATGATAATCAAGATCAAGTCGAGTCATTGGATTCATGTAAGCTTGTTTCGAAGTATTTTCCTTTTATACGCTACTAATGTTTGCTCTCGGTGCGATGGTTATTTTCTTCAATACACCAATGCAAATAATGTTACAAAAGCAAATTGATGATGATTACAAAGGGAGAATTTTCTCCATCCTTGAAACGATGTCATTGGCTCTAATGCCGCTAGGGATGATTCTTTATGGATTTTTGTATGATGTCTTTCCTGCTCAATGGATATTATTGCTATCGGCAGCACTCCTCATTGGAATTGTACTCATACTTGCAAGACCCTCCGTCCTTCATAAAGCACATCCACAGCTTAGTATACGGAAAAATTCAATGGGGAAACTGGGGCTGTTTCGTGAAGAAGTTATCAACAATACAATGTGTTTTGGATGAAAAAGAACAAACCAATGAAAAATGATAAACGCTGTCTCAAAATGTATGTTTGGCTTACTTTTTGAGATGGCTTTTTTGTGGAATTATCGTTCTTACATTAAATGTAGCAAGATTTGCAATAGGAATTTTATCACTTGACGCAATTATTTAATACTCATATTATATAATACATATAAGTTTACTTGGAATTGAAAGGGGGAAAACAAAATGTTTCAAATGATTGTTACTGGGTTGCTTTGTGGAGCATTACTAGGCTTTGTTATGCAAAGAGGTCGATTTTGTCTTACTGGTGGATTTCGTGATATGTACATCGCTAAAGATAATCGAATGTTTTATGCACTACTCATTGCAATTGCTATTCAAAGTGTAGGGGTATTTTCACTTATCCAATTTGGTGTGATTGAGTTTTCAGCAGGAAGTTTTCCATGGTTAGCAGTCATTTTAGGTTCTTTTGTATTTGGAATTGGAATCGTTCTAGCTGGAGGCTGTGCAACCGGTACATGGTATCGTGCTGGTGAAGGACTCCTAGGAAGCTGGATTGCCCTTTTTGGGTATATGTTCATGAGTGCTGTTATGAAATCCGGATTACTCGTTCCAGTTAATCAATCGATTCAGTCTGTACAATTACCATCTAATTCGATTGCAGAAACAACCGGTTTATCCGTATGGATCTATATTTTACTATTTGTAGCGATTGTCGTAGGAATTGTTATAAAACAACAAAAAAAGCCGAAAATTGCAATTCCGACCATGAAACCTAAACGTACAGGACTAGCACATTTGTTATTTGAAAAACGGTGGCACCCATTTTTTTCAGCTATTTTAGTAGGGCTAATTGCCATTTTAGCATGGCCTCTTAGTGAAGCTACTGGAAGAATGTCCGGTTTAGGTATTACAACTCCATCAGCAAATATTCTTCAATATTTGGTAACGGGAGATCGCTTGTTTGTTAACTGGGGTATTTTTCTGGTCTTAGGAATTTTCCTAGGTTCATTTATTGCCGCAAAAGGTAGCAACGAATTTCGATTCAGAATGCCGGATGCAAAAACCGGAATCACTAGTTTCATAGGTGGAAACCTAATGGGCTTTGGAGCGAGTTTGGCTGGTGGATGTTCTATTGGTAATGGATTGGTGATGACAGCGATGATGACGTGGCAAGGCTGGGTTTCCCTGTTGTTCATAATTTTGGGTACATGGACAGCATCATACTTCATCTTTGTTCGTCCGAAAGTAAGGAAGAAATCACCTACTGTTCAAACAAAAATAAACATGGCTTAGGAGGAAATGAAATGCAAAAAGTTTTAGAAGTAATGGGGCAAGTATGTCCTTTTCCATTGGTAGAAGCAAAATCAGCTATCGAAGAAATAGAATCAGGGGATGAACTAGTTATTAAATTTGACTGCACTCAGGCTACAGAAAGTCTCCCGCGTTGGGCTGCAGAGGAAGGTCATGCAGTCACTAATTTTGAACAAATAGGAGATGCAGCCTGGACGATTAGTTTGAAAAAGAAATAATAGTAGAAAGATGATTAATTATTAATTTTAAATAAATAACGGGTTCTCTTCTGGGGGACAAAAAAATAACATATGAAATCACACTAATTTGACAAAGAAAAAACTGCGCTTTTATTTAAAAATTGCAGTTTTTTTAACGTTATTAATCAACTTTTTACCGTGTGTTGATTAAACATCAACTATTCGGAAAAGCTGAATTTATTTACAAGTTGAATATCTTTTGATATGACCCTATTATAACTGAATGTTGAATTTACCGTGTTTGAAAAATAAACGGAAAAATTCCGTTTAAATTTGAAAATACTCATATTTTCCTAAAGATAAGGGGAGTTTTTCCGCTTATCTTATTCAAATCTTTGGATTTTGTCGCATTTAGAGCAGTTAACCGGAATATCTCCGCCTATATCTTCTTCTTAACCCACCCTTATATACAATAGACGGAAATTCTCCGCTTATGAATTCTCATACCTACACGAAAATCAACAATGAAAAATAATAGAGCCTCCAATATAATAAAAAATGAACATAAAATCAGTAATTAATATCGTAGAAAAATAGCATTGCACAACAGCTAATGTACAAGGTTAATTTAATGCTAAATCGCATGCGATTTACTTATATTGTCCCCTTCAAGAGAACCCGATACGTTCCTTCATAGTCTTTTTTTATAGGTTTTACAATGAAAGAAAAACAATCATTTTAGATTATTGACTTATATAAAATAAAATAGTAATATAATAACTCTGCTAAATAAAATACAGCAGATTGAAAGATTTTTTTTAAAAAACTCGATTACAATGTTGACATTATATTATTAGTCTGATATAATTTATAAATATCGCTGATACGAAAAAGATTTGAAAAAATTATCCCAAAAAAGTATTTGACGATTAAAAGAAGATGTGATAATATATAAAAGTCGCTTACAAAAGCGAAGAAATTGATCTTTGAAAACTGAACAAAACGAAACGTCAATTAATTTATTTTAAACTAGAGCTATTTCAAACATCTTTTTGGAGAGTTTGATCCTGGCTCAGGACGAACGCTGGCGGCGTGCCTAATACATGCAAGTCGAGCGAATCTGATAGGAGCTTGCTCCTTCTCAGATTAGCGGCGGACGGGTGAGTAACACGTGGGTAACCTGCCTGTAAGACTGGGATAACTCCGGGAAACCGGGGCTAATACCGGATAACTTTTTCCTTCGCATGAAGGAGAATTGAAAGGTGGCACTAGCTACCACTTACAGATGGACCCGCGGCGCATTAGCTAGTTGGTGAGGTAACGGCTCACCAAGGCGACGATGCGTAGCCGACTTGAGAGGGTGATCGGCCACACTGGGACTGAGACACGGCCCAGACTCCTACGGGAGGCAGCAGTAGGGAATCTTCCGCAATGGACGAAAGTCTGACGGAGCAACGCCGCGTGAGTGATGAAGGTTTTCGGATCGTAAAACTCTGTTGTTAGGGAAGAACAAGTATCGTTCGAATAGGGCGGTACCTTGACGGTACCTAACCAGAAAGCCACGGCTAACTACGTGCCAGCAGCCGCGGTAATACGTAGGTGGCAAGCGTTGTCCGGAATTATTGGGCGTAAAGCGCGCGCAGGCGGTTTCTTAAGTCTGATGTGAAAGCCCACGGCTCAACCGTGGAGGGTCATTGGAAACTGGGAGACTTGAGTGCAGAAGAGAAGAGCGGAATTCCACGTGTAGCGGTGAAATGCGTAGAGATGTGGAGGAACACCAGTGGCGAAGGCGGCTCTTTGGTCTGTAACTGACGCTGAGGCGCGAAAGCGTGGGGAGCGAACAGGATTAGATACCCTGGTAGTCCACGCCGTAAACGATGAGTGCTAAGTGTTAGAGGGTTTCCGCCCTTTAGTGCTGCAGCTAACGCATTAAGCACTCCGCCTGGGGAGTACGGCCGCAAGGCTGAAACTCAAAGGAATTGACGGGGGCCCGCACAAGCGGTGGAGCATGTGGTTTAATTCGAAGCAACGCGAAGAACCTTACCAGGTCTTGACATCCTCTTGCCCTCCCTAGAGATAGGGATTTCCCTTCGGGGACAAGAGTGACAGGTGGTGCATGGTTGTCGTCAGCTCGTGTCGTGAGATGTTGGGTTAAGTCCCGCAACGAGCGCAACCCTTGACCTTAGTTGCCAGCATTCAGTTGGGCACTCTAAGGTGACTGCCGGTGACAAACCGGAGGAAGGTGGGGATGACGTCAAATCATCATGCCCCTTATGACCTGGGCTACACACGTGCTACAATGGATGGTACAAAGGGTTGCTAGACCGCGAGGTTACGCCAATCCCATAAAACCATTCTCAGTTCGGATTGTAGGCTGCAACTCGCCTACATGAAGCCGGAATCGCTAGTAATCGCGGATCAGCATGCCGCGGTGAATACGTTCCCGGGCCTTGTACACACCGCCCGTCACACCACGAGAGTTTGTAACACCCGAAGTCGGTGAGGTAACCTTTTGGAGCCAGCCGCCGAAGGTGGGACAGATGATTGGGGTGAAGTCGTAACAAGGTAGCCGTATCGGAAGGTGCGGCTGGATCACCTCCTTTCTAAGGAATATGGAAGACCACTATCGTGGTTACAAAAAAGACGTTCTCGTTTTGTTCAGTTTTGAGAGGTTAATTCCTTTCAGTATATCTTAGGGAATTAGAGATTACTTATACAGTGACTCTAATGTTACCTAAATAGAATTGCTCCTGCGGCAATGCTTATTCGAGGAAGATTAGGTTCACCTCGGAGCAAGGCAGCATGAAGCAAATGCTACGATGATTAATCATGATGTGATTGAAATCAGTAGCCTTGTTCTTTGAAAACTAGATAATATGAGAAATAACCAAGTAATAACCGAGAATCGCCACTTTATGGATTACAATCCATTTTTGAAGACTGGCGAAGGAGGAACGAGCTATGCAAGGAAGCGAACTCTTCGAGGAGCGGAGTGTATGGGTTTAATACATGAGCACCGCAGAAGAGGAAGCTGACGCAGCAGAGCGAAGTTCATCATTCGCCAGGAGGTTAAGTTAGTAAGGGCGCACGGTGAATGCCTTGGCACTAGGAGCCGATGAAGGACGGGACTAACACCGATATGCTTCGGGGAGCTGTAAGCAAGCTTTGATCCGGAGATTTCCGAATGGGGGAACCCACTGCCCGTAATGGGGCAGTATCCTTACTTGAATACATAGAGTATGGAAGGCAGACCCGGGGAACTGAAACATCTAAGTACCCGGAGGAAGAGAAAGCAAACGCGATTTCCTGAGTAGCGGCGAGCGAAACGGAAGAAGCCCAAACCAAGAGGCTTGCCTCTTGGGGTTGTAGGACACTCTACACGGAGTTACAAAGGAACGAAGTAAATGAAGAGGTCTGGAAAGGCCCGTCAAAGAAGGTAACAACCCTGTAGTTGAAACTTCGTTCCCTCCAGAGTGGATCCTGAGTACGGCGGGACACGTGAAATCCCGTCGGAAGCAGGGAGGACCATCTCCCAAGGCTAAATACTCCCTAGTGACCGATAGTGAACCAGTACCGTGAGGGAAAGGTGAAAAGCACCCCGGGAGGGGAGTGAAAGAGAACCTGAAACCGTGTGCCTACAAGTAGTTAGAGCTCTGTGCGTATTTCCTTCGGAAAGACGCCGAGTGATAGCGTGCCTTTTGTAGAATGAACCGGCGAGTTACGATTTCAAGCGAGGTTAAGCTGAAGAGGCGGAGCCGCAGCGAAAGCGAGTCTTAATAGGGCGAATGAGTTTGAGGTCGTAGACCCGAAACCAGGTGATCTACCCATGTCCAGGGTGAAGGTAAGGTAACACTTACTGGAGGCCCGAACCCACGCACGTTGAAAAGTGCGGGGATGAGGTGTGGGTAGCGGAGAAATTCCAATCGAACTTGGAGATAGCTGGTTCTCTCCGAAATAGCTTTAGGGCTAGCCTTAAGGTAAGAGTCTTGGAGGTAGAGCACTGTTTGGACTAGGGGCCCTCATCGGGTTACCGAATTCAGACAAACTCCGAATGCCAATGACTTATCCTTAGGAGTCAGACTGCGAGTGATAAGATCCGTAGTCAAAAGGGAAACAGCCCAGACCACCAGCTAAGGTCCCAAAGTATACGTTAAGTGGAAAAGGATGTGGAGTTGCTTAGACAACCAGGATGTTGGCTTAGAAGCAGCCACCATTTAAAGAGTGCGTAATAGCTCACTGGTCGAGTGACTCTGCGCCGAAAATGTACCGGGGCTAAACGTATCACCGAAGCTGTGGATGGACACCGTTGGTGTCCGTGGTAGGAGAGCGTTCTAAGGGCTGAGAAGCTAGACCGTAAGGACTGGTGGAGCGCTTAGAAGTGAGAATGCCGGTATGAGTAGCGAAAGAAGGGTGAGAATCCCTTCCACCGAATGCCTAAGGTTTCCTGAGGAAGGCTCGTCCGCTCAGGGTTAGTCGGGACCTAAGCCGAGGCCGAAAGGCGTAGGCGATGGACAACAGGTTGATATTCCTGTACCACCTCTTCACCGTTTGAACGATGGGGGGACGCAGGAGGATAGGGTAAGCGCGCTGCTGGAATAGCGCGTCCAAGCAGTTAGAGGGGTGACGAGGCAAATCCCGTCACCATGTACCTTGAGCTGTGATGGCGAGGGAAATATAGTACCGAAGTTCCTGATTCCACACTGCCTAGAAAATCCTCTAGTGAGGTGAAAGGTGCCCGTACCGCAAACCGACACAGGTAGGCGAGGAGAGAATCCTAAGGTGAGCGAGAGAACTCTCGTTAAGGAACTCGGCAAAATGACCCCGTAACTTCGGGAGAAGGGGTGCTCTGTTAGGGTGCAAGCCCGAGAGAGCCGCAGTGAATAGGCCCAGGCGACTGTTTAGCAAAAACACAGGTCTCTGCGAAGCCGTAAGGCGAAGTATAGGGGCTGACGCCTGCCCGGTGCTGGAAGGTTAAGAGGAGAGGTTAGCGCAAGCGAAGCTTTGAATTGAAGCCCCAGTAAACGGCGGCCGTAACTATAACGGTCCTAAGGTAGCGAAATTCCTTGTCAGGTAAGTTCTGACCCGCACGAAAGGCGCAACGATCTGGGCACTGTCTCAACGAGAGACTCGGTGAAATTATAGTACCTGTGAAGATGCAGGTTACCCGCGACAGGACGGAAAGACCCCGTGGAGCTTTACTGCAGCCTGATATTGAATTTTGGTACAGCTTGTACAGGATAGGTAGGAGCCTTTGAAGCCGGAGCGCCAGCTTCGGTGGAGGCGTCGGTGGGATACTACCCTGGCTGTATTGAAATTCTAACCCGCACCCCTGAATCGGGGTGGGAGACAGTGTCAGGCAGGCAGTTTGACTGGGGCGGTCGCCTCCTAAAAGGTAACGGAGGCGCCCAAAGGTTCCCTCAGAATGGTTGGAAATCATTCGCAGAGTGTAAAGGCACAAGGGAGCTTGACTGCGAGACCTACAAGTCGAGCAGGGACGAAAGTCGGGCTTAGTGATCCGGTGGTTCCGCATGGAAGGGCCATCGCTCAACGGATAAAAGCTACCCCGGGGATAACAGGCTTATCTCCCCCAAGAGTCCACATCGACGGGGAGGTTTGGCACCTCGATGTCGGCTCATCGCATCCTGGGGCTGTAGTCGGTCCCAAGGGTTGGGCTGTTCGCCCATTAAAGCGGTACGCGAGCTGGGTTCAGAACGTCGTGAGACAGTTCGGTCCCTATCCGTCGTGGGCGTAGGAAATTTGAGAGGAGCTGTCCTTAGTACGAGAGGACCGGGATGGACGCACCGCTGGTGTACCAGTTGTCTTGCCAAAGGCATCGCTGGGTAGCTATGTGCGGAAGGGATAAGTGCTGAAAGCATCTAAGCATGAAGCCCCCCTCAAGATGAGATTTCCCTTAGTTTATCTAAATAAGACCCCTGAAAGATGATCAGGTTGATAGGTTCGAGGTGGAAGTGTGGCGACACATGGAGCTGACGAATACTAATCGGTCGAAGACTTATCCTAATAAGAAAAGCGAAGGGCGCGCAGCTCTCTGGCGAAACTCACTGGAGCTTCTGGCGGAGAAGTCTGGAAGACTTCGACAGAAGAAGTGAAGTGACGCGAGCCGATAGCGCCCGCAGCTGGACAGGTTGATTCAACGTTATTACTGTTTCTCATCTATCTAGTTTTGAGGGAACAATCCCTTAAATAAATAGTCTGGTAATTATGGCGAGAAGGTCACACCCGTTCCCATCCCGAACACGGAAGTTAAGCTTCTCAGCGCCGATGGTAGTTGGGGGCTCTCCCCCTGCAAGAGTAGGACGTTGCCAGGCTATGCCCCTATTTGGGGCTATTATTTTGCTGAAATTTACAAGTTTTGGCCCGTTGGTCAAGCGGTTAAGACACCGCCCTTTCACGGCGGTAACACGGGTTCGAATCCCGTACGGGTCACCATATGGAGGATTAGCTCAGCTGGGAGAGCACCTGCCTTACAAGCAGGGGGTCGGCGGTTCGATCCCGTCATCCTCCACCATTTATTTGTACGAGTTATTTTGAGTTTTCATAATTTAAAAGTGTAATTTTGCAGATTAAATATTGGAAGTATATCTTAATCCGCCGGCCTAGCTCAATTGGTAGAGCAACTGAATCGTAATCAGTAGGTTGGGGGTTCAAGTCCTCTGGCCGGCACCACTTATTATTTGGATTACTGGCTGTATGAGCGATAAAGAAAACTTAATAATATTTTCATTAAAAATTTGAGCCATTAGCTCAGTCGGTAGAGCATCTGACTTTTAATCAGAGGGTCGAAGGTTCGAGTCCTTCATGGCTCATCAAAATTGCGGAAGTAGTTCAGTGGTAGAACACCACCTTGCCAAGGTGGGGGTCGCGGGTTCGAATCCCGTCTTCCGCTCCAGATAACCCTTGCCGGGGTGGCGGAACTGGCAGACGCACAGGACTTAAAATCCTGCGGTAGGTGACTACCGTACCGGTTCGATTCCGGTCCTCGGCACCAAAGTTTTTTACGAAGCAAAATAACTTTCATAATATGCGCCCGTAGCTCAATTGGATAGAGCGTTTGACTACGGATCAAAAGGTTAGGGGTTCGACTCCTCTCGGGCGCGCCATTTAGTACGGGAAGTAGCTCAGCTTGGTAGAGCACATGGTTTGGGACCATGGGGTCGCAGGTTCGAATCCTGTCTTCCCGACCATTCAAAATATACAAATAGTATGATGGGGCCTTAGCTCAGCTGGGAGAGCGCCTGCTTTGCACGCAGGAGGTCAGCGGTTCGATCCCGCTAGGCTCCATTTTTTAAAAGGAAAATGAAAGCATGACATTTCATTTCTGTCCAGCTCCAGCGCCTAATCAAGGCGCTTGTGCTTTTCTTATCATGGCGGTGTAGCTCAGCTGGCTAGAGCGTACGGTTCATACCCGTAAGGTCGGGGGTTCGATCCCCTCCGCCGCTATATAATTATAAATAATGATGGACCCTTAGCTCAGCTGGTTAGAGCAGACGGCTCATAACCGTCCGGTCGTAGGTTCGAGTCCTACAGGGTCCATAAAGTGGAGGAATACCCAAGTCTGGCTGAAGGGATCGGTCTTGAAAACCGACAGGCGGGTTACACCGCGCGGGGGTTCGAATCCCTCTTCCTCCGCCATAAAAGTAAAACTTATAAATTGGTCCGGTAGTTCAGCTGGTTAGAATGCCTGCCTGTCACGCAGGAGGTCGCGGGTTCGAGTCCCGTCCGGACCGCCATTAAATAAATATAATTTATCCCTTAATAACTATCTTTATCGGAGGGGTAGCGAAGTGGCTAAACGCGGCGGACTGTAAATCCGCTCCTTAGGGTTCGGCGGTTCGAATCCGTCCCCCTCCACCAGTTAGGGGTATAGTTTAATGGTAAAACGAAGGTCTCCAAAACCTTTGATGTGGGTTCGATTCCTACTACCCCTGTCAATTATTATGGCGGCTGTGGCGAAGTGGTTAACGCATCGGATTGTGGTTCCGACATTCGTGGGTTCGATTCCCATCAGCCGCCCCATAGAAAATTATTTTATATTTGCGGGTGTAGTTTAGTGGTAAAACTACAGCCTTCCAAGCTGTTGTCGTGAGTTCGATTCTCATCACCCGCTCCAAATTTACATAAAGGGCCTATAGCTCAGCTGGTTAGAGCGCACGCCTGATAAGCGTGAGGTCGATGGTTCGAGTCCATTTAGGCCCATTCAAAAAAATATTCTTTATTAAAAAAACTAGCTACATATTTTAGCTAGTTTTTTGTGTACTTTAGCTTCTTTTCTGATAAATTGTTGTTTTTCTTTAAACACAAAATAATATTAAAAATGCTGAGTGGATTGGAGCGGAAGGAGCTTGACTCCTGCGGGACATAGAGGAAAGGTCGTGACCCCACAGGCGCAGTAGCGCCGAGGAGGCTCGACTTCTCACCGCGAAAAAGCAAGCTCCTGCAGCGGAAAGGAACGGACATTGTTTTTTCATAAACAACAAACTTTATGAGCATATCTAAGACAACAGTATAAAAATATATTGATGATGGAAAATAGTATTAGGAGGGATATTATGAGCGAAAACCAAAGTAATAATAGCGGATTTACAGTAGCTGGAACAAGCATTGATGACGTGAAAAGAAAAAATGCGCAGTCAGGCATGTCTTATAATGAAGTGAAGGAATGGTTGGCTAAAACAACAGGCGGTCATGGAACAAGTATATACAGTAATACAAATGTTGAGGAAGTAAAAAGGAATATTAGTGAATCCATGAGATCAAATAAATAAAAGAAATGTATTTAAATGAATGAAACATTTTCTTTCCTGATCCGTAGTACATTGTAGAAACAATCATTTTCTACAAAGGAGTGGTAGTATGGATATCGCGTTTATTATAATATGGTCGGTTTTAATTTTGTATTTCCTCGTAATGATCCCAATCGAGTATAATAATATTTCTTCCATAAAGGAGCAAAAAAAGAAAGCAAATATGCACCATAATGAAATGTATGAAAAAATGAGCTTCGAGGAAGAACAACTAAATTTTAATCTTCAAGGCAATCTTTTGAACATGCCATCTAATTTAGTCGCTGCACTCATTTACAAGCTACGACATCGAAATTCTTATCGTGGATAAAAAGTTTTAAAAAATGTTACCGCTTACTTGTCTTTTTGTAGAGAGAATGTTACTATATACCTAATAATAAGATATTGATCACATGTTACTGATACGATCAGGCATGGTGGTATGTAAAAGGGTTAACCCTTTTATTGTGCTGCCATGCCTTTTTATAGTTTTATTTGATCACTGTTTGCTAAACCATGAATATTTGTAACATAGGAAAAAAGGAGTCCTTACAATGAAATTTAATTTTTTCAAAAAAGAAATAGAAGAATTGAACATATATGCACCTGTTAATGGACAAATTGTTCCAATTGAGGAAGTACCAGATCCAGTTTTTAGTCAAAAGATGATGGGAGAAGGAGTCGCTATTATCCCATCGAATGGAAATATCCATGCACCAGTTAACGGAACAGTCATCCAAGTTGCCCCAACGAAGCATGCCGTTGGATTACGTGCAGATGATGGTTCAGAAATACTTATCCACGTAGGATTAGAAACGGTTGCCTTAAAGGGAGAAGGATTCAACGTGGCAATTAGTGAAGGAGACAAAGTTTCTGCCGGGCAACTACTAATTGAAGTGGATTGGGAATATATTAAGAAAAATGCCAAAAGCACGATAACCCCGATAGTAATTACTAATAGTATGGAAGGTAAGAAACAGTATACTGTTACAGAAGAAAAGGAAGGTTTACAGGGAAAAACGATAGTGATAACATCTTCCGATAAGTAATACACTGTTTCGTATAGTGAAAACAAGGAGATGGCTCGATGAAGATATCAAAGATTCTAAATAATAATGCTGTTGTAGTAAGGGATGGGCAGGAAGAGAAAATAGCAATTGGCACAGGAATTGCATATGGGAAAAAGAAAAATGATGTTGTCAATCAACAAAAAATTGAAAAACTATTTGTCATGAAGGAAAATGAAAAACTTCAACAGCTTTTGAATCGAATCCCAGAAGAGCATTTTATCATCTCTGAAAAAATCATTACTTATGCAGAAGAGTATATTGGTTCAAAGTTAAATGAACATATTCATATAGCCTTAACCGACCATCTTTCATTCGCGATAGAAAGAGAACAGGAAGGCATTCATTTAAAAAACAAGTTATTACATGAAATAAAAATACTTTATAAACAAGAGTATGAAATCGGTCTTTGGGCAATCAAATATATTAAAGAAAAATGTAATATCGAACTCCCCATTGATGAAGCTGCGTATATCGCCCTCCATATTCACACAATGAAAGATCAGGGCGGCGATATGCGTCAAACCGTTATTCAAACTACGATTATTAGAGATATTGTTCAAACAATAACGGAGTTTTTGAACATCCATATTCATGAAGACGATATCTCTTATCATCGCTTAATCACACATTTACGATTTGCATTAACGCGAATGAATCAAAATGAACTACATACGATGGATAATGAAATGATTGAAATGATTAAAAAGAAATTTCCTCTGTCCTATCAATGTGCCACAGAAATAGCAAAAAATATATTGAATTCATATCGCATTACTTTGCCCGAACATGAACTAGGGTATATTACACTCCATATTGAAAGACTAAGAAAACAATGGGGTTAATAAATCAAAAACATTAAGGAGGTGAGGCAAAGGGGGAATGAAATGTAATTAGTATTACTCACATCACGAACCATTTTAATAATTTAATAGAATTCTTCTATATATAGAAAGTGCCATCTTTTGTATTTTCTCTTATTCATTTTATTTTATAGAAAACTTGTTTTATTAAAATGTTTTGTTCGGATGAAGTAACTACTAAGAAATAATCAGATAAGTTTTTATTCGGGGGGGGAATAGTTATCATGAAGAAATATCTACAAAGAATGGGTAAATCATTGATGTTACCAGTTGCTGTATTACCAGCAGCAGCTATTTTGATGGGGATTGGTTATTGGATTGACCCTACAGGTTGGGGATCTGGCAATGCGGCAGCAGCATTTTTAATCAAAGCTGGGGGTTCTATAATAGATAATATCCCAATTCTATTCGCGGTTGGACTCGCATTAGGGATGGCGAAAGAAAAAGATGGATCTGCCGCTTTAAGTGGGTTAGTCGCTTATTTAGTAGTAACTACATTATTATCAACTGACACAGTGGCAATGTTAAAGAGCATTGATGCAAAAGCTGTTAGTCCTGCCTTTGCCAAAATTGGAAACGCCTTCATTGGTATTATTTCAGGTCTTGTCGCAGCAAATATGTATAATCGATTTAGTAAAGTTCAATTACCAGATGCATTGGCTTTCTTTAGTGGAAAACGATTAGTTCCAATTATGACAGCGGTTTCTATGCTAGTTGTATCAGTAATTTTGTTTTTCGTTTGGCCAGTAGTATACACAGGTTTAGTTTCATTCGGAGAAGCGATAAGTAAATTAGGAGCTGCAGGTGCGGGCCTTTACGGATTCTTCAACAGATTATTAATTCCAACAGGCTTACACCATGCGTTAAATTCTGTTTTCTGGTTTGATGTTGCAGGAATCGATGATATCGGCAAGTTCTGGGCAAACAAAGGTACGAAAGGTGTTACTGGAATGTATCAAGCAGGATTCTTCCCAGTAATGATGTTTGGTTTACCAGCAGCAGCCCTTGCAATGTACCACACAGCAAAAACAAAGCAAAAGAAACAAGTGGCTGCGTTGATGATGGCTGCTGGATTCGCAGCATTTTTCACTGGTGTTACAGAACCACTTGAATTTGCGTTCATGTTTACAGCTCCTTTACTATATTTGGTGCATGCAGTATTAACAGGTCTTTCTTTAATGATTGCCGCTCTATTCCATTGGACAGCTGGGTTTGGATTTAGTGCAGGTTTAGTCGACTTTGTATTAAGTTTAAGAATTCCAATTGCAAATCAACCATATATGTTAATTGTTCAAGGTCTCGTATTTGCCGTTATTTACTACTTCTTATTCCGCTTTATTATTGTGAAATTTAATTTGGCAACCCCAGGTAGAGGCGAAGAAATAGTAGATGACAATGAAGGCGTAAGTACAGCAACGGATAAAAATAATAAATTTACTGTGATGGCTGCTAAGATTTATGAAGGTCTTGGCGGAGATGCGAACGTTACTTCTGTAGACAATTGTACAACTCGTTTAAGAGTTGAAGTAAAAGATATGAATGCTGTTGATCAAAATAAGATTAAGGCAACTGGGGTACCGGGAATTAATATTGTTGGACCACAAAGCATTCAAGTAATTGTCGGAACCTCCGTTCAATTTGTCGCTGACGAAGTCCATCGACTTAGAAAAGGTTAATAGTTTACTAGAAGTGCAAAATCGAATCGGATTTTGCACTTTTTTTATCTTACTTTTTTTGCTAACTATTCGATACTTCTATTACATTTAATGTATAATAGTAAACGAAGAATATAGCGATGAATAATGGGGAAAATTCCCTTGTACTTATTTTGAAGGCTTTGTTAAAATTCAATATTGATATTGACGCTGTTGATTGGAGCGGAAGGTGCGAGACTCCTGCGGGAATAGCTGGACAGATGAGACCCCGCAAGAGCGAAGCGATGAGGAGGCTCATCGCAGAACCGCGAAAAAGCGAGTACCTTCAGCGGAAATCAACAACCAAGTTTAACATAGCTATTTTGAAAAAAACTTGATGAAGTAGCTTATTTCGTATTACTATTTTTGAGTAGAGTTAAAGTGGAAAGAGAGTGTTCATAATGGGACGTAAGTGGAATAATATTAAAGAAAAAAAGGCATCAAAAGACGCAAATACAAGTCGTATCTATGCGAAGTTCGGTCGTGAAATATATGTAGCTGCAAAACAAGGTGAACCAGACCCTGAATCTAACCAAGCATTGAAATTCGTACTTGAACGTGCGAAAACATATAATGTACCAAAACATATTATTGACCGTGCAATTGAAAAAGCAAAAGGCGGTTCAGACGAAAACTATGATGAGCTTCGATACGAAGGTTTTGGACCAAATGGCTCAATGGTTATTGTCGATGCATTAACGAATAATGTGAACCGTACAGCATCAGAAGTGCGTGCAGCCTTTGGTAAAAATGGCGGTAATATGGGTGTCAGTGGTTCTGTCGCATATATGTTTGATGCAACAGCTGTGATCGGACTTGAAGGAAAGTCTGCGGACGAAGTACTCGAGATTTTAATGGAAGCGGATATCGATGTTCGTGACATTATTGAAGAAGAAGATTCTGTCATTGTCTACGCCGAACCTGATCAATTCCATGCCGTACAAGAAGCATTGAAAGGTGCCGGAATCACGGAATTTACAGTTGCTGAATTAACTATGCTTGCCCAAAACGAAATAACACTTCCAGAAGATGCAAAAGCACAATTTGAAAAAATGATTGATGTATTAGAGGATTTGGAAGATGTTCAACAAGTTTATCATAATGTAGATTTGAGCGAATAATACTATATTTGTACTACACGTCCCTTTCAGTTATTTGAAAGGGAGAAACAAAGGACTTCTCGCTAGAATCTAACTGATTATAACTTCTAACAAATTTAACGAATGATGATATACATTGTTAAAAATCATAGTATTTTTGATGATAAATATTTTACCCACTTTTTGTATGGAAAATCTCATACGAAGGGTGGGTTTTTTGTTGTATTTAGACGATGTTTATAAAGAGTTTTTGTACGATTTGGAGATCAAAAATTACTCTCCAAGAACAATAAAAGGTTACAAAAACAACAACAAGGCATTTCTAAGCTACCTAAAAAATGAATTTGATATTGAAGAATTAGAGGATGTTACAACGAAACATATTAAATCCTATCTAATGAATTTGAAGAAAAAAGGATTAACGGAACTGTATATTAACACAATTCACAAATGTATGCGTTCTTTCTTCAGATTTTTAGTTGAGGAGGGTTATATTGCAGAAAAAAGAAATCCTATTCTTTCTCTTAAATTTATGCGTGAACCAAAGGTCATAATCAAGACGTTTACTGATGATGAAATTAAACGAATGATAAATGTATTTAATAATAACAACTATTTGAGTATTCGTAATCGCCTAATCCTAATGACCTTCTGTGACATTGGTATTCGTAACCTCGAATTGTGTACACTTACTCAACTAAATGTGATGGATACAGTTGTTAAAATTGATGGAAAAGGAAATAAAGAACGCTATTTACCAATTTCCCCTATTTTAAAGAAATACATGATTAAATACGAACGAATGAAGCATGAGTATTTTAAGGATAAAATAATGATCGATAACAATTATTTTCTTTCGAGAAATGGAAAGACATTAACTGTTACTGCAATTGAAAAGATTATAAAAGAAGCAGGTAAGAAAGCAAAGGTAAGGGAGTCTATTCGTTGTAGTCCACACACTATAAGACATTATTACGCACAGAAACAATTAAAATTAGGGCTAGACGTATATAGTTTGAGCAGGTTACTTGGGCATGAATCAACGGTTATTACAACGAGATATTTACAATCACTAAATGACGAAAATATTGTTGAATTAGCCAAATCAACGAGCCCACTTTCAAATTTATAATCTAATCAAAAGGAGTTAATCAAAGATGACAACTAAATTTAAACGTTCTATTTAGAAAATCATGAAACCCCTTGATATTACTATGTTTTTAGGACATAGGGTCTATTTTTATAATATGGAATAAAGAGAAAAATGGCTTAGGGATATTGCGAGTATCCCTAAGCCGATAAATTCCCTATTTAAAACTTAAAACTTACAACTGAATAAGAAACATCCTATTCAACTACCATTATAAAATTTAAAAAAATATAATGCAAGGGGTCTAGTTTCCTATTGTCTTTTTTAGTGAAAATGGACAAAAATCGGTCGCGAAAGGTGGCTTCAACCCTTGATATGACTAGGTTTAAAGTATCGATAATAGGAAGGGTGTTTCAGTCGAGGTTGCCGATAAATCGACTATAAATATCAATCGTCAGGTATTGACCCAGCCATTGCTTAAAATGGGGATAGGACACAATAAGCATTTCCCTATTTATGCTTGTGTCTGAAACGTGAGGGCTACGTTAGTGCTGATCGAAGGAAGGATAGGAGTAGATATACTCGCAAGACATTCACAAGTAAGAACCGACATTGTGTCGGTTTTGAACCTGCTAGGGCTATCTGTTGCAGTAGAATGTTGTGGAGAAAATCCACCGACAAATAGGGTGTTACGAATACGGATACCATAACCCGATATACAAAAGGAACAGTCGCTTGTCTATTGTCACTTGATTATTTTTTTATCATCTGACAGTAGGCAACAACTATGCCCAAAGCCGTTGTCCATACACCTCAACCAAAAGTAAAAGGACAAATAACCCATGTCAAGTTTATTTGCTAAAATTCAAGTTAAATTAATAGAAAAAATTACATGATCGGTTGGCTAGGGTAAATACATTAGGATGATTTTACAATTTGTAGATTATGATTAATTAGTTAGGTTACGGAGCGTAGAATTGATGTAACGCATTAGGGCTTATATATCAGAATAGGGGAACTGAGAACTAATGAAAATGTCCAAGTTTAGAAACTAGTCTATCTATTGATATATCAATATCTATTTACTTTAAAATTCATTTGACATCTTGATAAACCTTGATACAGTAAGGTTTATAGGCAATAATCCTTAATAGTTATTAAAGGAAAATGACTAAATAGAAATCTAATCAATTAGAAAAGTAACGGTTTTTAAAACTCCCAAACCCCTTGTCCCCCAACGGTTACAGCGTTTTTTGATTCCTCTGTTACTATGATAGAGAAAACAAAATGTGGACAGTTAGTGTTATTTATCAGAATAGATATGTTAGCGTTTGTCTTGTTATTTATCAGAATAGAGGAACAGGTGAAAATGTTAAGGGTTTAGAAACCACCCCAACCCTATCTGATACCACATTCCATAAAACTTTTGAGTTATACAATATCAATAAATCATTGCAAATAAAGGAAAAAATGGTTAAATTCCTTAGTATTCGTTAAAGGAACAAGAAAAATTAGAAATGTCCAAGTTTAGAGTGGTATTTATCAGAATAGGAAACCCAATAAAATATAACATACCGTATTGGGGTATGCTCGGAATGTGGACATTTAGGAATCGTATGAACACTTGGTACATCAACAACGTTCCAATATTTGATCGAGTGATTAACTTTTAATAAGCGTGAAAATGTCAATAAATATAATGGTTTTCGTAGGGTGTGGGGGTATATTTTCCTTAATGTTCGTTAAAGGAAGAAAAAACAAATCGTTTTGAAATAGGATGGTATTTATCAGAATAGAGTATAAGGTGACAAAATGAAGTACACTTAACCCTTGATACATCAATACTGTATAAGAATAAGAAAACATCAAATGTGAATAAACCCTTTAATATCAACGTTTATAAAGTGTATTCCTTAATTAACCCTAAAGGAGGAAAAAGCGAGAAAGCTATAAAAACCTTGTAACCCTTCATACTATTACATTTCTAGCACATAAAGTTATTTTATTATTATGAAGAATGTTGATATAACTACATTTGGTGAAAAGGTTGGATGCCCTCTAAGGGAAATGTTAATAAAGCAGAAAACGTGTATAATGCAATGATGATGTATGAAGTTGAAATTACTGATTAGTTTTTATATTAAATGTGTGAACGATAGGGTATATTTATCAGAGTGGAATACACAGTAATAATTTTCATTGAGTGCCATTTCAAATGACATTGAATGAAGGTTAATACCTTCCATAATAATTTAGACATTGTTTGACCTCACCTTTTTTGATTGGGTAGTCCATCCGGATTAACCCCCGTATTTTGGACACTATCTCTCTTAATCTAGCTTTTTCTTAAAATTACATTGTTTTTCGTTTCCTTTTGTCCTTTTTGGAGTCTAGCCATTTCTTCCATTCCATCAAGGGTAAAGGCTTCGCCCGACTATCGTCGCCCTTGATTCCACTCCAGAAATAGCTGTTTTTATTTTGGGACAAAAGGAAGAAAAAATGGAAGGGCAGATTAAACCCGAACCTCTTTGATTTGCATCTTTTCCTGCATTTGTTTCTTGTAAAATTCCATTGGTGATAAGTCTAAAATACTAGAATGCATGCGTCTCTCATTGTAGTAAACCATGAATTCTGTGACAACTTCATAGACCTGTGCATATGTTTCAAATTGCCATCTGGATAAGCAATCATCCTCAAAGATCCGATGGAACGACTCAATATGGGCATTCATATTCGGTGTTTTCGGTGGAATTCTTTCGTGCTCAATTTTGTAATTTTCACAAAACTCCTCAAAGGTATGGGAAATAAACTGTGGTCCATTGTCTGTTCGAATCACAGGTTTTTCCAATTTATCGAATTGTTGGCGTTTAAATAAAGCACGCTGCAACGCTTGAATCACGTCGCTGCCTGTACAACTAAGGCCGATATGGTAATCCACAATGCTTCGGTCATAGACGTCGATTATAGACATGACAAAGAAAAATCGATCTTCACCTTCGATGAAACCGTACTTAATGTCTGCCTCCCAAAGTTTATTAGAACAGCTAATGATGCGGTTTCGTGCTAGTTTTCTAGGGTACGAGACTTTCTTTTTGCGTTGCGGACGTAAAACGCCCAGTTCTTTACACAATCGGTAAACCTTTTTCTTGTTAATTTTAAGGTTGTATTTTCGACGAAGGACCTTAGTTAGCTTACGGTAGCCGTAGTTATAGCCATCGCCGGCAATCTCTTCGAGCAGAAATTCTTTGATCTGTTCATCGGATACCTTTTGACCGTCCTCTTTGAAGGAATAACCTGGTGCCGGACGCCCCTCACTCACTTTTTTCTCTTCCACCCGGTAATTCTTTTGATAATAGTAGGTGGAACGAGGAATACCAATGATTCTTAGCACCGTTGATACGGAGTAGCCTTTATTAATCCATTTGTCAGCTACTTCAAGTTTTTCAGTAAGTGAGGGTTTTTCTTTTTTATAAGATCTCGTAAAATCGCTATTTCAAGGTCTTTTTCGCCTAGCAGTGTCTTAAGTCTTTCGTTTTCTTTTGACATCTCCTTTGGATCAAAATCAGGTATTACGGCAACATCTACATCTCCATACTGGCCATTTTTGTATTCGGTGCACCAACGACTTACCATGTTGGCATTTAGGTTATAACGACGAGCTACTAGGGTCTTATTCCCTGTATCGATCGCCTCTTTGATGACTTGTAATTTAAATTCTTTTGAATGTTTTGTTCTTGGCATGATGTCAACCTCCTTGGTACATTAAGCAGTATAAAATAAATCACTCTTATTGTCCAAGTTCATTTAGGGGCTTATAAGGATGCTTATATTGTATTGAGGACATATATAACATCAAATTGGAAAACTGTATCATTGCGAAATGACCAAAACATTGAAATTAAAAAATTAACACTTGATGGTACTAAAGTAAAATGGACTCATTTAAAAAAAACAAAAGAAGAATATGTTGGTGATGATAAATATGGTGATCCGGTCTATCGTCAAGCAGAATACGAATCCAATCAAACCTTAGAATTAACTATTACATTGAAGGGTTCAGATTTTACACTTCCTACTACTGTATCACGTTCCGTCATTATTGATAATGTGGATAATGAAGTATCAGCAGAGGACTTTCAACCTTTTACATTTGAAAATGCTAATGATGAATTAACAATTAAGCACAAAATACAAGTACCTGCGATTGCGTAGGTGATGTTTTATGATTATTACTCTTGAATCACATGTTTCCCCGATTCAATCTCACGCTTTGCACAATCATGAAGTTATATTAAAAAAAGAAACAGTTGAAGTAGTATCCTCTATTAATTCAATTGTTACAAGTGCAGAAGTACAAAAAGGACAAACGTTAGAAGTAACCTCTTTTATAACACTTATTAATTCGTTTGTATCGTTTCCAAGTGATTCAAAAGGGAAGATTGAAACTAGGATTGTAATGTCCTATGTAAGCCCCATACAAGCCCATACAGACGTTTTAATCCCTCTTAATAATAATGTAGTCAACGCTTATACAAGTGTCATATATAACCCCTCAATGGCTACATACAGTGAGAATATCTCACAGTTAGATGTAATAAATAATCCTTCATTTGTGGAGGTGAATTAAAATGTTACAAGGCGATACAGTTAGATTGAAATGTCACTTTAAGACGTTTACAGGACAATTAATTGATCCAACAGACGTTAAATTGACAATCTACAATAGCAAAAAGGAACAAATTGAGCAGTTTATCTTAGATGACAGCAACAAGGAAAATGTTGGTGTCTATTTTTATGACTACACCCCTGCCAGTGAATTGAACGAATTTATTTTCGAGTTTGCTGGCAGTTATAATTCTAAACCGATTTTAAGTCGGGGGAGAGTTGAAATTAAATTTAATCAATAGGAGGTCATGATACATGGCAGAAGAAATCAGTTTTACACAGGAACAACTAGATGAAGCATTATCCAATGCAAAAAATGAATGGGTTGAAAAAGAACTTAATCCTATCATTACTGAAAGGGATGACTTGCTTCAATTCAAACCTAAAGATTTATCAGATGAAGAAAAAGCTTTAGCAAATAAGCAACAAGAATTATTTGACAAGGAAGTTTCCTTGACGCTTAAAGAAAATGGTTTAGAACAATTTGCAGATGTCATCAAAGTAGGCGATTCAGAGGAATTAAAAACGGTGATTGATTCACTTACTGGAATTGTTAATCAAATTAAAATTGATAATGGTTATGTTCCAAACGATCACAAGCAACAAAATGAATATGATGTCTTTGCTTCAAAGAAAGATACACAAGGCATGATTGCAACAAAACTAAGTAAATTATTTGGGTAACTAGCACTTTGACAATATGTTGAGGTGCTTTTTTATATTAAAAATATTGGGTGACGACCAACGTCAGAGGAGAATATTTAATATGACATTCACATCTAAAAATTTCACTGAAATGGAACAAATTTCACTTGCTAAGGAAATCGCAGTAATCGGAGTACAAAGTACGCCCCTAACATCTATGTTGATGGCTAAAGGAAACGTTGAGAAAGCTTTATCTACTGTGTATACATGGAGAGAAAAGACACTTGACCATGCAGATGATTTATCAGCAAAAGAAGGTTCAGATGAAATTGTATTCTACGAAACTGCTAGAGCAGAATTGAATAACATTCTTGAAATCTTCAAAAAAGGTGCTTCAATCAGTGGAACTGCGGTTGCTATGAAATCTAATCAATTTGCACAAGAAGTAAATGACCGTTTACTTGAATTGAAAATCAATATGGAAAAGAAATTTATCAATGGTTTACGTAATGATGGTTCTGCAGCACCTTTCAAACGTCAACTAAGTGGATTAATTGAAATGGCAGACCCTTCTAATGCTGTAAGTGTGACAGGAAGTGTCACAGAAGATGATGTTAAAAAGGTTATGCGTAATCTTTGGAATCAAGATTTAGCAGAAGGTACTGTATATGCTTTTGTAAATGCTGATATTAAAGAACAAATTGACGCTATTTACAAAGATAAATACGGTTATAGCCATGTAACTACTTCATTTGGTTTATTGGTTGAATCTATCAATACTAACTACGGAACTGTACACTTTGTACTATCTAAACACGTTCCAGCAGATAAGATTGTTGTATTCAACGATAACTATGTTGACCTTGCTTATTTACGTCAACCTCACTTTGAGCCATTAGCAAAAACTGGTGATTCAATTAAAGGTCAAGTAATTGCTGAAGCAACTCTTAAAGTAGGTAGCAAGAAAGGTGTTGCAGTAGTTACTGTAGCATAATCAAATACATACAATGAACGTTCCTTCACTTTGAGGGAGCGTTCTTTTATTTAATCAAAGGAGAAGAAAAAATGAATGTAAAGGATGAGTATTTTCTCAAACGTAGACATAAGAAAATTTCAATGCAAAAAATTGCAAGCTACATAGGATGTTCTCAAAGCCTTATTTCACGTTATGAAACAGGTGATTGTGAAATGTCAGATAAGAAGATTCAAATGTATAGAGAATATATAGATACATACAAAAAATAAATCAAAATTTAATCGAGAAAGGTAAGGTGAAACAGTGAATAGATTTAGAAATTCGTCATGACCACTCTCCTTTTAATCTAGCAAAAGGAGAGGTTAGGTTAAAAAAGGGAGAGCAAGATTAAAAGTAGTGTGGGAGATTTTCTCTCTTTCACTATTAGAATGAATGAATTTATGAAAAAACAGTGTCCAGAGTGGGCAACAGAAACAAATTTAGAACGTGATTTAATTGTCGGTGATGATTCAGTGCATTAAGTTGTAGCTTATTAGAACATTTAACAAATGGAAATTGGAAAGTAAACTATTTTTATGATTTTGAATCATCATTTCGAGCAAAAGAAACAGGTTTACCACTTATCGGTGTAGATATGGCTTTCACTAAGAATGTCCGCACATTTGATAATCATGTCACAAAGCAATATTACAGTAGTTCATACAATCCATTTATGATGAATCCTAATATCTACTATGATATTACAGCAAATGATAACTATTACAAAAAATATCCATTCAGTACATTAATGTTAATTATGGCTTACTATGATATTCCACTTCCTAAAAGTGATATTGGAAAGGATTTAATACTTGCATGTGATTCTGCATTTAAGGGGCATTACACAAGTAATAAATTCTTTAAGGATATTCATACTACTTGGTTGGAAAGAATGGGATTTGATGGACTTATTGATCGATTAAATGCTAATACAATGAAATACTATTATGATTTACAAGAAGAATACAAACTAAATGAAAAAATACATATCAATGAACAAGGGTTGCTTACTTCAAATATTAAATTTGAGGAAATGCAATCCTTTTTTGATTGGAAAATTGGGTTATCTGATAATGAATTTACTTTGGTTAAAAAGAATATTCGCACAGGACACTCTATTAATCAGAGAGTCCCCGAACGAGATCAATTAATCTCATTAGCTTATACAAGTAAGGCTTATGTCAGTTATACATACAAAGCATAAAGGGGAGATGAAATATCGTCTCTTTTTTTTAATTCCATTTGAAAAAAATAACATTCTCGTTAAAATACTGAAAGACTAGAGAATTCGTGTTTGCAGTTTTAAATGTTGTTGAGTATTATTTCTAAAAACTAGGAGGTGGAATCATGAAGAATTACTTTTTTTGCTACAACAAACGAGTATCAGATTTTCTAAAAACTAAGGAAATCCATCACATCACAGTGGCACAAGACCCAAAGACGATGAAAATTTTTAGTTTGTTTGAAATTAATGAGCCATTTAAAAAGGCACTTGATGAATATAAAGCACAATCCAAATAATCAATCACTCTATATCTAATTCTATTAATTAATCGGAGGAAATTAAATGAAAAAATGGGTAAGTGAAGTCGTAACGCAAGATGAAATTAAAAAATGGAGCAACGGAGATATTATCACGATTTCAGCAGGAACAGGGGCAGGAAAAAGTAGATTTATTAAAGTCAGTTTATATGCTCATGCAAAGCGACAAGGTAAGAAAATTTTATTCCTTATACATAGAACAAATTGTGTAAATCAGTTTCAAATGGAAATTGAAAAGGATTATAAAACTGACATAATCGACATTAAGACTTATCAACATATTGAAGCGAAAATTAGATATGATAAAAACTTTGATTTTAGTGAATACCAATATATTGTGTGTGATGAATTTCATTATTTCATGCAGGACTATTTCAATAAATACACTGATATTTCCCTTAATGCTATTCTTAATCAAACTGACAAAATAAGAATATTCATGAGTGCCACAGGTGATGTAATGGAAAAATATCTAAGTGGATTTAAGAAAATAGACGTAACTCCATACAAAATATCAATAGATTACAACTTTATTAGAAAATTGATTTTCTTCAACAAAGATGAAACGTTTGAACAAGTTATTCAACAAGCTATTGATGAAAATAAGAAAGCAATATTCTTTATTGATTCAGCAGAGAAAGCATACAATTTGTACAAAAAGTATAAAGAACATTGCTTATTCAATTGTTCCAAGCACAATGACAAATACTACAAATATGTGGATGAAGAAAAAATAAATCAAATGTTACTAAAAGAAAGATTTGAGGAAAACATTCTCATTACAACAACATGCTTAGATACTGGGGTAAATATTATTGATAAAGACTTGTACTGCATATTTTGTGATGTAAAGGATATTAGAACTCTTATTCAATGTATTGGTCGTAAAAGAATACAGGATAAAGACGATAAGATTGAACTATACATTAAATCAGTCAACAATAAGCAATTAGGCGGCATGATTACCGAATTAAATAAGAGAATGGATATGGCTAGATATTTAAAAGATCATTCTGCACATGAATATATTGAAAAATATCCTAGAGATTATGATAAATATTGCATAGTATATGCTGACAAAGCAGACAAGGAAAAAGATACGGTAAACTTAAACATTAATTATCTTATTTACATTAAATATGTCATGGACTGTGCAACGTATCAACAAATGGTCAAGGAGGAATTTGGATATTGTAAGTTTATGGCGAGGATGTTTGGATTCTATGACCCTTATCAAGGTTATGATTATGTTTTGTTTGATGAAGAATATAAGAATAATAATTTAATGGAATATTTGGACTCTATTATAGGTCATAAATTACTAAAGGAAAATCAAAAAGAGTTAATTGAAAAAATTGATTTAAAAGTAAATGGTAGACAACAAAGAAGTTATAAGAAACTCAACGAAGGACTGGAAATGATTAAACTACCATTTGTTATTTTACCAAAGAAAAGTGGAAATGTACGTTATTGGATTGTTGAAAAAATAGCAAACTAAAAGTTGGGACAAAATTGATGTAACCCTTTATATAAAGCATGACATTAAAATTGTCCCTATAAAATGAAATAATCATAAGTGCAATGGGGTTTGGGGAAATGCAAGGCGTAAGATTCGGGTACTCTTTTTGCCCGAATTGTCGCTTTCCCCAATGTCTATATATGTTACATAGTTAAGATCAAAACACCCCCTTGTAAGTATATTTTTGTTCGTAAAAACCACTCACAAAGAATATACTTCCGTCCCCCAGGGGAAATCTTATCAATATTTTAATTTTGAGGATGGTTCACATTGGACTATCCTTTTTTCTATTCACAAATTTAATCTAGGAGGAATCATAATGAAATCTGCACAATTTATCAATGCTATGAAACAAAATATTAATGATCTACACGACAATATTGTACGTTTACAACTTCTTAATGACCAACAGTTAAAACGTGAGGAAGAAATATTATCAATCCTTCATCAAATGGCAGGTGATAAATAATGAACATACATGAAGCCTTGCAAAATGTATCTTATAAAAAGCAGGAATATTTCAAGTGGAAACATGATATTAGATTCAATCAAAATTTACCACAGAAAACAGAAAAAGAATTTCTTAAAATGTTACAACTAAAATCATTGAATACATTCCATAGATGGGAACGCACACAGGAATATAAAAACTTATTATTGTTACTGTTAGAAAGTAAAGTTGCTAATGACTTTGACGATATTTATAGAATTGTAACGGAGAAAGCTAAAGATGGAGACGAGAAATCTATTCGTCTCTTTTTGTCTATGCAAAAGGATATACAATCCAATGCTAAACTTGCAGCCAAGACATTTGAAAAGGTTGAAGATGAACAGGAAGATGATGATTTAGTGTTGGATTAAAGTGGGTTACTGGTTGAAATGTCTTTCTAATGTTGCTATGGGCGTTTATAAGCAATTTAGTTTTTATGAATTGAATAACTGGCCGTCAAATTTGACGTAGGGGGACTATATTTAGTCCTTCTTTTTTTATTGGAGGTGAGATAGTGGCGGTAAAAAGTAAAAATAAGAAGTTGCAAAAAGTATTAGATGATCCTAGATTATTCTTTAAGAATTTCATTAAGATAATTGATAACAATGGAGAAACAATTCCATTTATTTTAAATCCCGAACAGGAACAATTCACAAATGAAATGACTAAATATAATATCATTCTGAAAGGGAGACAGATTGGCTTTACAACGTGGTCATTGGCTTATATGTTGTATTCAGCATGTACTAAACCTGATACAAACTATTTAATGATGACTCACCATAACAAGGTGACACAGTCATTATTAAGACGTATTAATAAAATGTACGCTTCATTACCTCATGATAAGTATGGTGAATTGTTCCCTAAAAAATTAATTAGCAACAGGGATGAAATATATTTTGAAAACGGTAGTAGGATTCAAGTTGCTACTGCTGGCGGTGAAGATTCTATTTCGGGTAATACATTTGAATTAATTCACCTTTCAGAAATGGCTAAGTATCCTAATGAAGCACAAGAGGAAATTATAGCTACTTCTATTCCTGCATTGGCTAAGAATCCAAACAGTAAGATCATAATTGAATCTACTGCAATGGGATATAACGTGTATCAAGAAATGTTTGTAAAGGCATGGCGAGGTAAAGAATCTGTATGGAAAGCACACTTTTATAGTTGGCTTGCAAAGGCTTATAGTGACCAATTTAAGCATAGTTTTGATGAAGCCGAGACCATGGTTCAAGTTACATAACAAAGGGGCTAGAATGTCCACTAAGGACTTAGAACACGATGAAATGATACTTAGGGATAACTATAAAGCAAGTTTCAGACAATTGATGTTCAGAAGGTATTATATTGAAACAAACTCATTGGAAAAGTTTATGAGGGAATTTCCCACTACTCCAGATGAAGCATTTGCAGAAAGTAACAATGCAGTATTTGATACTAAAAAGATCATTGAAAGATTGCAAAATGTCATTCCCCCGTTGGAAACTAAGGAAATATATGACGAATTACCGGACACGTTGAAACCATACATCAATAAAAATCTATTTATCTACCATCTACCTAAAAGATCAATTAAACATTATGCAGGTGTTGACGTTGCTTCGGGTACTGGTGGAGAGAATGATAATAGTACAATGGCTATCTATAATGCAGAAGGTCAACAAATGGCTTCATTCTATGCAAATGATGTCCCTGTCTATAAGTTTGCGGAAATCTTGAACAGTTTAGGCAGGTTTTTTAATTATGCCTTTATTTGTGTGGAAAGAAATAGTTATGGTTTACCACTACTTGAAAAGTTGCGTAAAGAGTATGGTTATTTGAATCTATTAAAGCAGAAGATATTCGACCAAAAGGGTAAGAAGAAATTACAACTTGGTTTTATGACTACTACAACCACAAAGCCGATTATTATTAATGACTTAAAGGAAAACTTTGAGTTAGGCATGATTAATATTGAATGTGTTGAGACATTGGAGGAAATGAAAATTTATCAAGAAGTTAAAGGGAAAATGGGAAATAAAAAGGGTACTAATTTACATGATGACTTAGTAATTGCAACTGCAATGTGTTGTCAAGCAATGAAACAAAGTAAATATTATGTGGATATTTGAGGTTAGGTTAAATCGGGAACTTAGCCTTTTTATTTTGTAAAGGAGGAATAAGAATTGACTGATAAACTACAGGAATATATTAAATCAAAATATGATAATGCTAGTGATTGGTTTATAGAGGAAGTCAAATCAATTAGTAATCAGCAACGTGTATTAGATGTAATGTCCAAAAAGGAATATCTAAATGGAAGTCATAAGATTAAGCAAAGGACTAGCTATAAATATAATGGGAAAGAATTTACTCCTAGAAGGATAGTCCTTCAATATGCGAAAACTCTTCTTTCATTTCAACAGAATTATTTATTAGGGAATCCAATCACATTCACTGGGAATGAAAAGGTTGTTAGTGAATATTTGAAGGTGAATAAGAAGGGTAAATATGATCGTTTGAATCAAAAGATATTGGACAAGGTGTTAAAATATGGACAAGTAGCAGAGTATGTTTACATTGACAATGGAGTAATTAAATCAAAATTAATTGATTCTAGTGAAGGTTATCCAGTTTATGACCATGAAAATCATTTGATTGCGTTCATTGAAGCGTATGCTAATGATGGAATTGAATATTATACAGTTTTTACTGATAAATACGTTGATAAATATGATAATGAAGGTAGCACATTAAGATTAGTAGATAGAAAGGTATCTCTTAGTGGATTGCCTATTGTTTATCATAATGATAATGAATTATCAGATGTTGAGGGTAGAAGTGAATTAGATGATTGGATTGAAATATTGGACAGTATGGAGGACTTGATTAGTAAATATACTGATTCATTTTACAAGTTTATTGATCCGATATTTGTTACTAAAGGACAGACATTAAAGGGTGAATCATTGCCTAGTGAGGTAATTGGTAAGGGAATCAATCTTGATGATGGGGCAGACGCTGACTTTGTAAGTAATAAATTGGATTATAAATCATTTGAGACAATCTATAAGACATTGCTCCAAGCATTGTTAGATACATCAAGTACACCTGCGGTATCAATGAACAAGACAGATGTGTCCAATTTGTCAGAGGTATCTATAAGGTTATTATTCTCATTGGCAAACGTTAAGGCAGGATTAAATGAACAATATATAAGGGAAGGTATAGAGCAACGGAATGAGAAGATCAGACAATTGTTAGGCTTACAAGGTGTGACATTTGATGATGAATCATTTGATACATTAGACTTTGTATTCCATTATAATATGCCAAGCAATGATAAGGAAACAATTGAGAACCTTGAGAAATTAAATGGTATGGAAGCGATCAGTTTAGAAACGATACTTGCCAAGAATCCGTATGTGAATGATGTAGCAACGGAGTTAAAAAGATTAGCTAGTGTTGATGTTGAAAAGGTAGATAGTGGGAACAACAAAATTGATATTAGTGTAAAGTAAACATACTTGACAATTTAATGTAAACCTTATTAAATCAACAGTTGACATATTAGTGATAATATTGGTTTTTTCGCCCATGTTATTATATGAGGTCATCCATTAATTTTTTAATAGTGGTATTGGTGGGTGGCTTCATGTATATTGGGTGAAATTTTATTATCCAATTGAATATCTCAAATTAAAAGTTTATACATTCTATAACCAATTCACAAACTTATTAATGCCTATAAACGTTGGTAAATCAACGATGTATAAAATAGTGTATATTTGATAAATTTTGGACTTTGTGAAATGTAGTGTTATCAAGGGTTTGAGAAATGGTCAACTTCCTAGAATCAGTATTATGTAAACCTAAAATGAATATTGTATAAGTAATTTTGAATAAAATTTTGGTTTTATTAGATGAATTATAACACTCGATACCCCAATTAATGGAAATGAGTGTCGCAGCATGTCATTTTACACACCCAGAAAAAGTAGGGAAAAATCTACCTATAAAATTAATCAAATTGGAGGAATAATTAATGAGAAAGTTTGAAATTACATATCATCTAGTCGGCAATATCACAGTTGAAAGAATAGTTGAAGCAGAAACATTTAAGAAAGCAAAAGAATATATTCAAGTAAACACCTATCACTCATTTTCAGATGATAATAAAGTATATTATGAGTTTAATGGTCGAAATATTGTATTAGCAACAATACAGGAATTAAAAGAATATTAAGAGGAATTATCTCCCTTTGTGTCGAAAGTAGTAGATCGAAGGGAGGTGCTTTCATGTCCAAGAGAATTATAGTTATCGAACAGAATCATGAAATTACGAAAAAGTTAGAGGTTGACGAAAATACAGTATTAAAAATTGGTGATTTTCAAATTAAAGTATCAGAATTTACTGGAATAGCTTCTTATTCAAAGGATGATGAAAATATTGATATAATGAGTCTACCTGCTACGGTTTCTACTTTAGAAATAAAATTATAAAGTGTTTTATATTCTTATAGAAAGTCAATGTAAAGGAGAAGATATTTAATTGAGTTTCTTTGAAGATGAAATATTAAATGATTTGAAAGTTGGGGAAATATATACAGAAAGAGAAATAACAAGCATTATATATTTTAAAGATAATGTAGTTATTTTATGTCAAGAGTCATCTCAATTCCATAGTTCAAATACGGAAACGAAATATAAGGTATTAGATAGAACAGAAACTTTTGTACATACAAGGGATGCTCGTTCACAATCGTATATATTACCAAATGAAAAAACTATTATATATAAAATAGAAAGAATTTATTAATTTTCCAGCACTCACTAATTTAGTGGGTGTTTTTACTTTTATTAGAAAGGGATGATATTATGAACAACCTACAACGCTTAGAATTAGAAACAAAAGGAATCAATTTATCTCAATCAGAATTAACTATATACCTCCAAGAAAACGACATGCAGCCATTTGAAGAATATAACCCACAATCAGCCACAAGTAAGCGTAATATTTACCGGTCAGCGTTATCTATTCTTGAATCAGTTGCCAATAATCCAACCTTAATGAAGTCAATTAAGATGGATGATACAACTATATCCGATTTTGCTGAATCTATACAATCACGTATTGACCAATTAGAACGTAAAATTCGTACATTAAAGACAGATGACCAAATAGCAAATGAATCTAACTTTTTCATGTTGTTTGGTGAGGTATTGTAAAAAGTTCTATGAAAACTAAATAGTTGTTTAGGTTACTTTCCATTTATTAGGTGGGGAGCTCCCGCAATCGCTCTTGACAAACACGCCAATGGTTTGATCCAAGGTTAACAAGGGCGAAGGGGACAAAAAGAAGGCATACCAAATAAGCCCTTGGTATTTTCATTTTAAACCATTGGCAAGTTCGGTTTGTCAAGAGTTCGCTCCGCCGATTGCTAAATGGTCCAAGGGCTCTGCTAAACAAAAAGTTAGGCGGATCTTTGTTCGACTATCCATCGTTGAGCTAACTCGATGAGCTTTGTCCAACGCGCAGGCATGGTAGGAAGTCCTGATAACTTTGGATTCACAACGGGTACCTTGCCCTCTAGGGATGCATGTGGTCGTAGAAAGTTAAAATACGCCGCAAACAAGGTGACAAAAGAAACAGATCCATGATCCGATCCAAATCCTTGTGTAGAGCGATAATTTCCTTTAAATGTGCGATTCAGTCTTTCGATAATCTGTTTTAACGGTCTGTATTCGGTTGAGATGGGATCTTCATTTGTCAGCCCGATTACTTGCTTCACATCGAAAGAAATATCATTCTGAGCGAAGAAATGCTGGGCTAGAAGATAGATTGGATTTCCATCTACTACGAATGTAAGGTTTTCAGGGATCTCTTCCATCTTCAGTAGGACGTCGTTTATCGCTTGAATGGCGGATGCTGTATCACGATTAGGCGACACTCGGTACGAAAGGACGATCTTTTTCACCGCGTCAAAGAAGAAAAAGAGATAATGCCATTTTCCATTGACCCGGATATAGGTTTCGTCACCACAGAATTGATCTGAAAGCTCATAAGGATAGTGATCCACGTAAGGTTTAAGTAAAAGAGCCACACTATTTTCGTAGTTCAATATCGTCTGATGAGAAATAGCTACACCGTGAACATCCTGCATAAGGGCAGCGGTCCTTCTTGCGGAAAGACCGTAATTCACATGGTAGGTCAATATCAAACCTAACGTATGCGGAGAAGCATAGATTCTAGACAGATCAACAACTGGCAACTCCGGTGAATTCTTGGATAATGGTTGAAAATCAATGTGGAATTGGCGAAAAATATACCTTAACTTAAACGACTGGGGATCCTTTTTAAACTGTTTCTTTTCTTTGGAAGACATACCGTTTAATTTCTTTTGATAATACGGACAGTCGTCGTTTTTACACTTAAACACATCGAAATCTTTTCGCTCCTTGATCTTATCGAGTGTTTTAGAACAATGAGGACATTTCAAAATGGCCTCTTTCGAAAAACGATTCTTATCGCTGAAAAGGCAAGAACATACCTTGCATTGATACTGTCCCTTATCACCATTATTGGCATAAAGATAATCAGATGGTGCACCACACTTAGGACATTTCATTCCTTTAGGTACCGACACTTTTGCGTTCTTGTGTCTTCGAACGGGTTTAAGAGATTTCCCATGCTTCTCTTGGTACTCCGTTAGGAGATTTCGATAATTCAGCTTTTCTGGGATTTCGATAATGGGAAGATCATCAACTTGTAGTTTTCGATAAGGTTTGTTAACAGGCTGCTGATCTTTCGGTTTATCAAACATACTCTTCCCAATAAGTAGGGTGAGTAATGTTCGAATTATTTGTTCTTGGAATTTTATAAAAGTTAGTAAATAGGTTATAATTTGAGGGTACAACTTGTCACTTCCTTTTCTAAGGTTGTTGGGTGTGTGGTAACCTCAATTATCCTTAGATTTAGGGGGGTGGCAATTTTTTTGCTCAAAAATCCCTCTATTAAGGTAGTTTATAGCCTATTTTATATAAAAGTTTTGACAAAACGTTTGGTGATTAGGAGGTTGAAAAATGAATTTATTTGAAATTAATCAAGATGATATAGAATCTATATTTAATATGGCTAGTCAAACTGTATTAATTAATGATGCAGAACGTCAAGCAATTGTTACAACTTCACCTTTAACAGAGAATGAAGAACGGTTTATACATACGCTTGAAGGTGTCCATATGGGTGACTTAGTTACATTAGATGATGAGAAGTATTTATCATTAACTGAAAGCATAACTAAACGTCACAGTAAATATAAAGCTAAGATTAGGCATTGTAATTATGTGATTGAGTTTCCTGGTGAAGTAATTGAGGACTTCATGAGGGATGAGAATGGGAATATTGTCTATGATAGGCTTGGTGACCCAATCACAATTACAATTGTAGGTGATCCCATATTTATTCCTGCAATAGTAGAAAATAAAACATTTAGTATTACAGGTAGTCAGTTATTAGTTGCGGAAAATCAAATTATTGTGATTGCACAGGATAATGAAGTTAATAGGGGAAAGTTTACAGTAAATAATACTTTTAGTTTAATGGATTTAAATTGGAAAGTTAGAAACCAAGATAGGACTAAAAAGGGATTATTGATTTTGACTTGTGAGAGAGTTTAAATAATATGATATACAGAAATTTAACTATTGTAAAAACCCACCACATAAATTATAATTAATGTTATAAAATTCATACAAAAAGTGAAAAGTATAAATATAGATATATCAATACTTTTCGTTTAATTTTGGAAGATGTTCAACAAGTTTATCATAATGTAGATTTGAGCGAATAATACTATATTTGTACTACACGTCCCTTTCAGTTATTTGAAAGGGACGTTTTTCATATCTTGTTTGTAAAGAATCGCTAATAGACCCAGCATAATAATGTCCAACCTGGCATTGAACGCAAAGGCAATCAATCCTGTATGCAATATCGGCACTTTTGTTAAAAGGATTGCCGCAATCATAATGGCCATTAACGGAATAGATGCTTGTTTAACCCATTTATTTGCTAAAATAAGGATTCCACAAATAAGTTCTATTATCGCTACTGCATTCATTAGTAAAATTGGGTAAGGCAATCCTAAGCTAGTAAAATAATTCCCCAAATCTTCACTAACTATTTTCATTACTCCAGATGTAATAAAAATATAACCGACTAAATACCGAATGATTTTCGTATGAATGGTCATCCCTCCTTTAATTGAATATATGAATAAGAGGACAAACCATGTCAAAAAAATGGGTATTACTTATAAAATTTATTAAAAAGTATTTGACATTAACGTTGCGTAAAGGTGTACCTTTACATTAAGAGGAGGTGATCAAGTTGGAATATACGGTGCAAAAGCTAGCGAAATTAGCAGGAGTTAGTACAAGAACCCTTCGATATTATGATGAAATCGACATTCTTAAGCCGGCAAGGATGAATTCATCAGGGTATCGAATCTATGGGCAAACTGAGGTTGACAGACTGCAGCAAATTCTATTTTACAGGGAATTAGGTGTTAGTTTAGAAAACATAAAAATGATCATGAACACTCCTGGCTTTGATAGTACAAAGGCACTAAAGGATCATCGTGAGAAACTCCTCGAAAAAAGAAAACAGCTAGATTTATTAATTGAAAATGTAAATAAAACGATTAGCTATAAGGAAGGGAGAAGAAAAATGACGGATCAAGAGAAATTTGAGGGCTTTAAGAAAAAAATGATTGAGGAAAATGAAGAAAAATACGGTGATGAAGTTCGAAAGAAGTACGGAAATGAAACAATTGACCAATCCAATGCAAAGTTCATGAATATGACTCAAGATCAATATGAAAGATTCACAAAACTAGAGAAACAAGTAATAGAAACGTTAGTAGAAGCTTTCGCTACGGGTGATCCATCAAGTGAGCTTGCACAAAAAACAGCAGACTTGCATAAACAATGGTTGACCTTTACTTGGAAAGAATACAGCAAAGAAGCCCACGCAGGACTTGCACAAATGTATGTCGATGATGAACGATTTAAATCATACTATGAAAAGCAACCAGGAATGACCGAATTTTTGAGGGATGCGATTTGCATTTATACTAAGAAGTAAACAAAAAAAGCGATTGGTGCGCCAATCGCCTTTTTGTTATCCATAATATACGAACAGTGCAATGATCATTAAAACAATCGTAACCAATCCCACGGTAAATGGTAAAAGGTACCTTAATGGAATTAATTTTGACAATGGTCTCCGTTCTTCATCGTTCATTTTACTAAACATTTGCTGAAAACTAGCAAATACAATATCAAAAAATCCTTTATTTATAATGTAGCCTGTTAAAGCTATTAATATAAGAAGAGCACCGACAACAAAGGAAACATTAATATATGCCAATAAATGAATGGAGTGATAAAAGACCAAAGAAAACAGAAAGACAACTATTTGTGAAACAATCACCCATATAACATATTTTTTAACCAATCGAATCATTCCTTTCAATAAAAGAAATGGAAAAGAGGAGATAAAGATAATGAAAATTATATAGTAAAAAATATAAAAATTAAAACAAAACTTTTGTGAAATAAAATTAAAACCATTTTGATATAAAACAATATTTCGACATTTATAACGATATTTCGATTGAAAAGTGTAAAAAATAGAAGATAAATGTAATTTTGCCTATAAATATGTCATAAAAAAGTTAAAAATGTTTTTTAAAATAATGTACAAATCAGAATAATATTATATAATATTAATAGAAAAGCTTTTTAGAATCTTTTCAATAAAAGAAAAAGGGGACAAGTAAATGAAAAAGTCAAAATTTTATCTATTTACTGCTATTGCCCTATCACTTGCATTAGTACTTTCGGCATGTGGTGCGGGAAGCGATAAGAAAAGCTCAAGCAATGGCGATAGCGGGTCAAAAAATGACCAAGTTCTCAATATGATTGAGACTGCGGAAATCCCAACAGGAGATCCAACATTAGCAACAGACCAAGCAAGTTTCATCGTATTCGGACAAACATTAGAAGGTCTTTATACATTAAATGACAAAGATGTTCCGGTACCAGCACTTGCAGAAGGAAAACCTGAAATTAGTAAAGATGGGAAAGTTTATACGTTTAAAATTCGCAAAGATGCTAAATGGTCTAACGGTGACCCTGTAACAGCAAAAGATTTTGTTTTCTCTTGGAGAAGAGCAGTAGATCCTAAAACAGGTGCTCAATATGCGTACATGTTTCAAGGTGTAGTAAAAAATGCATCTGAAATTATGAACGGAAAAGCAAAACCTGACCAACTAGGTGTACAAGCTGTTGATGACAATACATTAAAAGTTACACTAGAAAATGCAGTTCCATATCTTGATTCATTACTAGCGTTTGCTACTTTTGCTCCGTTAAATGAAAAATTCGTTACGGAAAAAGGCGATAAATTCGGTACAAACAGTGACAACATGCTTGCAAATGGTCCATTTGTATTAAAAAATTGGGATGGAACAGGTTTAACATGGAAATATGTAAAAAATGACAATTATTATGACAAAGCAAATGTAAAATTAAAAGAAGTAAATGTACAAGTAGCAAAAACACCAAATACAGCAGTTAACCTATATAACACTGGTAAAGCTGACTTAACAGCAGCGTTAAGTGCTGAATATGCAAAACAATATGCAAACAATAAAGATGCAGTAAAAATGGTCGAATCAAGCTCTTGGTATTTGAAATTTAACCAAGTACGCAATGGAAAGAAAACTCCTTTAGCAAATGAAAATATCCGTAAAGGTTTAGGAATGGCATTTGATAAGAAAGCTTATACAGATACAGTTCTTTCAAATGGTTCTTTCCCAAGTAACGGATTAGTTCCTAAAGGTGTACATCAATTGAATGGTAAAGATTTCCGTGATGCAAGTGGAGATTTACTAACTTATGACACAGCAAAAGCAAAAGAATATTGGGAAAAAGGCTTAAAAGAATTAGGCGTGAAAAACTTAACAATTGAATTATTAAGTGATGATACTGAAACTGCGAAGAAAACAAGTGAATTTTTCCAAGATCAATTACAAAAGAATTTACCAGGATTAACAATTAAATTAACTAATGTTCCATTTAAAATCCGTATCCAAAAACAAGACAAGCAAGATTATGAAATTCAAATGGCTGGATGGGGAGCAGATTATTTAGATTCAATGACATATCTTGATTTATTTGTAACTAATGGTGGAAACAACAAAACAGGTTACTCAAATAAAAAATATGATCAATTAATCAATGATGCAAAAGTGAAATATGGAAATGACCTTGAAAAACGTTGGGAAACATTGCTACAAGCTGAAAAGATTTTAGTTCAAGAAGATGCAGCAATTGCCCCAATTTATCAAAGAGGCCATTTGAAATTAGTTAAGCCTTATGTGAAAGGTTTTGAAGAACACTTATTTGGACCAGATTATACGTTGAAAAATGTAACAATCGAAAAATAAGAAGATAGACAATAGGATATACTAAGGGTCTTAAAAAAGAGAGTATCTTTTTACAATAAAAAGATTACTCTCTTTTCCCCTTTATATATCACCATATTTAGAAGATTTTAAATTATTTGGATTAGGAGGTATGCTTGATGGCAAAGTATATTTCAAAAAGAATTGTTTATTTAATTCTTACTTTGTTTATTATTTCATCATTTACTTTCTTTTTGATGAAATTTTTGCCGGGTACACCGTTTCGAGCAGAAGAAAAGCTATCTGACGAACAAAAGATCATCCTTCAAGAAAAGTATGGATTAAATGACCCAATTCCAGTTCAGTACGGAAGATATATGTTAAACATTGTAAAGGGTGATTTAGGGGTATCATTCCAATTTGATAATCAGCCGGTTACGAAACTGCTCATCAATCGAATGGGACCATCCATACAGCTAGGCTTTCAAGCGATGTTTATCGGAACGATTTTCGGAATATTACTAGGTGTTTTAGCAGCAATGTTTCAAAATACATGGATTGATTATGGTAGTACATTCCTCGCAGTGTTAGGAAAATCGATCCCATCATTCGTATTTGCTGCACTACTACAATATATCATTGGAGTTAAGTTAGAATGGCTCCCAGTGGCCTCATGGGATAGTTTTGCCTCATCAATTATGCCTACTATCGCATTGGCTATTTTCCCAATCGCAACAGCTGCCCGGTTCATGAGGACAGAGCTGATTGAAGTATTAAGTTCAGATTATATAACATTAGCAAAAGCCAAAGGAAATTCAAAAATGGAAATTTCTTTTAAACATGCTGTCCGAAATGCACTGATTCCGTTAATTACGGTATTAGGACCGATGGCGGTTGGTTTAATGACAGGTTCCATGGTTGTTGAACAAATTTTTGCGATACCTGGAATCGGCGAGCAGTTTGTTAAATCAATTCAAACGAATGACTTTCCAATCATTATGGGAACAACCATTTTCTTTGCATTCTTATTAACAGTAATTATTTTGATTGTCGATATTCTTTACGGAATAATTGATCCGAGAATTCGTGTAGCGGGAGGGAAAAAATAATGGCTGAAACGTTAGAAAAAATACCGAAAGAAATGTTCGAGCCCGCTCCAGTGAATCCACATGAAAGTGAAGTAATTGCTAAACCTCAGCTTTCATTCGCAAAGGATGCCTGGCTCCGTGTACGGAAGAATAAAGGAGCGATTATTAGTTTAGTCCTTTTAGTATTAATCATTATTATGGCTATTATTGGACCACACCTATCACACTTTAGTCCAACTGAACAAAATACATCTCATGCCAACCTGCCTCCTAGAATACCTGGCTTAGAGAAAATTGGAATATTTGATGGCAGTCAAAAAATTGGCGGCGTTGAAACCAATATATATAAAGAACAACATATCAAAGAATATTATTGGTTTGGAACAGATGGTCTTGGACGGGATTTATTTTCACGGGTGTGGCTTGGAACAAGGGTTTCATTATATATTGCCTTCCTAGCTGCGCTTATCGATATGATAATCGGAGTAACATACGGACTTGTTTCAGGGTTTAAAGGTGGACAAGTAGATAACGTGATGCAACGTATTTTAGAGGTGCTTTCTGGTATTCCAAATTTAATTGTTGTAATTCTCATGCTATTAATTATGGAACCGGGGATATTATCAATAACAGTTGCCATGGTTATCACAGGATGGATAGGAATGGCACGGGTCGTCCGTGGACAAGTATTAAAACTAAAAAGCCAAGAATATGTCATGGCATCGAAAACACTTGGCGCATCAAATAGCAGAATCTTATTTAAACATTTATTACCAAATTTATCAGGGGTTATAATCATCAATACGATGTTTACAATTCCAAGTGCGATATTTTTTGAAGCATTCTTAAGCTTTATCGGTATTGGTTTACAAGCACCTAAAGCATCTTTAGGAACATTGATTGAGGATGGATATAAAACATTCCAGTTCTTACCTCACTTAATGATTATTCCATGTATTGTCATTTGTATTATTTTAGTTGCAAGTAACTTAATCGGAGACGGACTACGTGATGCATTTGATCCGAAAATGAGAGATTAAAGAGCGAGGTGAGAAACATGAAAAAAATGCTTGAAGTAAAAGATCTTAATATTTCATTTCATACGTTCGCTGGTGAAGTTAAAGCGATTCGAGGAGTTAGCTTTGATCTGTATGAAGGTGAAACATTAGCGATTGTTGGGGAATCAGGTTCCGGTAAATCGGTCACAACAAAATCCATTATGCGATTGTTGCCACCCGGTAACTCCGAAATCAAGTCAGGTCAAATCCTTTTTAATGGAAAGGATATTGCAAAAGCTTCAGAAAAAGAGATGCAAAAAGTTCGCGGAAAAGATATTTCGATGATCTTCCAAGATCCGATGACTTCACTTAACCCAACGATGACCATCGGAAAGCAAATTATGGAACCACTGTTGAAACATCAACATTTAGGAAAAGACGAAGCGAGAAAACGCGCAATCAATTTATTAAAACTAGTGGGAATTCCGAAACCAGAATCTCGTATGAAACAATACCCTCACCAATTTTCAGGCGGGATGAGACAACGTGTAGTTATTGCGATTGCACTAGCATGTAATCCAAAAGTATTAATCGCTGATGAACCAACAACAGCATTAGACGTAACCATTCAAGGTCAAATTTTAGACTTGATGAAAGAACTGCAAAAGAAAGTAGATACTTCTATTATTTTTATTACCCATGATTTGGGTGTTGTTGCAAATGTTGCCGATCGTGTGGCTGTTATGTATGGTGGAAAAATTGTTGAAGTAGGAACCGTCGATGAAATTTTTTATAATCCTAAACATCCATACACTTGGGGATTAATCAGTTCTATGCCAAGTCTTGATGCGAACGATGAAGAATTATTTGTCATTCCAGGAACACCACCGGACTTGCTAAATCCGCCAAAGGGTGATGCATTCGCTGTTCGTAACCCTTATGCGTTGAAAATAGATTATGAAAAAGAACCGCCAATGTTTAAAATATCTGATACGCATTATGCTGCAACATGGCTGCTCCACCCGGATGCACCAAAAGTGGAACCACCGGCAGCAGTTCAAATGCGCATGAAGAAATTTAACGCTAATAAAAAGTCAGCTCCTAATAAGGAGGCGAAATAAAAAATGGCAGAAAAATTATTAGAAATAAAAAATTTAAAGCAGTATTTTAATATGGGATCGTCGAATGAAGTGCGCGCTGTTGACGATATTTCCTTCGATATTTATAAAGGAGAAACGCTTGGCCTTGTAGGTGAATCTGGTTGTGGGAAGTCAACAACTGGACGTACGATTATTCGACTTTATGATGCAACAGGTGGAGAAGTCCTTTTTAAAGGAGAAAATGTTCATGCGAAGAAGTCAAAAGGACAATTGAAAAAATTCCATCAAAAAATGCAAATGATTTTTCAGGATCCATATGCGTCACTTAATCCACGTACAAAAGTTGCGGATATCATTGCAGAAGGTATTGACATCCATGGATTAGCCAAATCTCCAAAAGAAAGAATGGACATGGTTGCACATCTTCTTGAAACGGTTGGTTTAAATCGCGAGCATGCCAATCGCTATCCACATGAATTTTCCGGTGGGCAAAGACAGAGGATCGGAATTGCCCGAGCTCTTGCTGTTAATCCTGAATTTATCATTGCGGATGAACCTATTTCGGCATTGGATGTATCCATTCAAGCACAAGTAGTTAATTTAATGAAGAAGCTGCAAAAGGAAAAAGGGTTAACTTATTTATTTATCGCCCATGATTTATCAATGGTTAAATATATAAGTGACCGTATCGGGGTTATGTATTTTGGTAAGCTAGTGGAGTTAGCTCCAGCAGAAGATTTATACAATAATCCCTTACATCCTTATACGCAATCATTGCTTTCAGCTATTCCATTGCCAGATCCGGATTATGAACGGACACGTGTACGCCAAACATATGACCCAGCTGTCCATCAATATGAACAAGGCGAAGAAATTAAAATGCGTGAAGTGACACCGGGGCATTTTGTATATTGCTCTGAGAAAGAATTTAAGAAATATAAAGAGCAGCAATAGATTGCCGCTATGAAGACCAAATCGTTTATGATTTGGTCTTTTGTTATATTCGGCGACAGACACGAGTTCCGTTATCTAAATATGTCCTTTAAAAGATTGTATCCTTTATTTTCACCAGATTATCCCGTATCCTAAATATATGAAGTCATATTAATTTTAAGAGGGATCAACATGAGGCAAATTTATAGTGAGATTATTCAATTTCGCGGCACACATTATGATTTTGGCTATATGCAAGGGAAAAAGTTAAAGGATTCGCTCATTATTCAAAATCGCGAAAAGCAATGGCAAGTAAGAAAACCGCGCTTTACTGTGGAAGTAGAGGAAGTAAAACAAGCAATTACTCGCTTTGCTCCGGGTATATGGGATGAATTGCTTGGTTTGCAAGATGCACTAGAATGGCCGATAGAACGAGTGTTGATGGAATTCGGCGGCTATCGCTTAGATTATGTTCGATCCGGCTGTTCCATTTTAACGGGTGATCATTATTTAATTCGTAATTATGATTATCATCCAAAGACATATGAAGGTCGCTATACGTTTTTTCAGCCGACCGATCAAGGTTATGCGATTATAGGTCCGAGTCAGCGAATCACTGGACGAATGGATGGGATGAACGAAAAGGGACTTTCGATGGGCTATAACTTTATGAATCACAAAAATCCAGGAGATGGGTTTATTTGCTGTATGATAGGAAGATTAGTATTAGAATCATGTGCAAATGTGGAAGAAGCCGTTGAAATGCTGAAAGAAATTCCACATCGCCATTCCTTTACATATGTTGTATACGATAAAAGTAGTACGACAAAAATAGTGGAAACTACTCCACGGGGTGTGAAGGTTCGTCAAGCAAATGCTTGCACGAATCATTTTGAATTAATGCAAGATGAAAATCGCCATCATCTCGTTGATTCAAAGCGGAGGTTACAAATTTTACAAGCAAACCAAGAAGCAATTTCAGGAGCACAGGAAGCTTTTCGTTTATTGAATAATACCGATAAAGGTGTTTTTTCCGATTTATATGGGAGCTGGGCGGGAACGATTCATACTTCGGCATACTTACCTCGTGAAATGAAAGCATGGTTTGCACTTGGTGGAGATGTTGAGCCATATGAGTTTGATTGGCATAGATGGTTGAGTGGTGAGGACATCACTATTGAAAGGATAACAGGAGAAATTGATACTACGATCCCTTTTGTCCATATGGATGCTGGGGCAGATTGGTCGAGAAAATAGAGGAGTGACAACAACATGGAATGCAGATTAGCTATGAAAAGTGATGCAAAGGAAGCAGCAGATTATATCCATTTAGCGATACATGATATTGCGGAAGCATTAACAGGGGAAAAGGAAACAGAGAAAATCAGAGAGGTACTATCAGAACTATTTCGTCAAGAAAATAATCGATTGAGCTATCAAAATAGTATTGTCGCAGAAATTGATGGGAAAGTAGCAGGTATTCTCATCGCCTATTCTGGTGACGATGCCGTAGAGTTGGACAAGCCGATTCTTGAAAGACTGAAAAGAATAGGGAAGAGTCATGTAGAGCCATTCGATAATGAAGCTGACAAAGGTGATTATTATATTGATACGGTCAGCGTTGTTCCTGATTTTCAAGGAAGAGGAATCGGCACATTCCTTATTCAAAGTGTGGAACAGGTGGCAAAGGATAAAGGGTTTACGAGAGTCAGCTTAAATGTTGCAGAAGATAATCCTGGAGCAAAACGGCTATACGAAAAGCTTGGTTACATGAAGGAAAAAAACATCATGATTAATGGGCATGAATTTGATTACATGGTCAAAAATGTATAAACAAAAGGAGAGGCTTAGGCCTCTCTTTCTAAATTCCTATTCTTGTACCCTATATAAGCATCATCATATGTGTTCAACCGAAATAATTCAGTCTAATTAAACAACTTAGCAATAACCGCTTGAATTTTTGCGCGTTCCCCCGACAAAACAACTGTATCTCCTTTGTGAAAGGTTTCATTTGCCCCCGGATTTAATATCCTTTCATGGTTTTTCCTTATAATTGCAATGATTGTAACGCCAAACTCATCTCTAAATTTTATTTCGCCAATTGCGCGGTTGAATAATGCGTGCGTTTGCATCAACTTTACACCATTCAAATACTAACTCGTCAAAAGCATGCTCCAAGTTTTCAATTGCCTTCGGTTTATAAATAATTCCTCCTAATATTGCAGCAATTTGTCTAGATTCTTCATCAGTTAATGTAACACGGCCTGAGCTTTCCTCCGCATTCATGGAGTCGAATTGATAAATTTCTCTTTGACCGTCTTCATGCATAATGACGACGATTTTTTCATTTCCATCTGTTTGAATTTCAATTTTCTGTCCGATGCCCGGGAGTTCACATTCACGGATATTCAATTTACTCGCTCCTTAGTTTTGGACATAATGATTATTGTATATTTAATACTATCCGATTGTGAACGAATAATAAAGGGGCATTCATAGAAGCAGTATTGTTTTGAATTTTGTCAAAAACACATTCGTAATATTACATAACCATATGTTATTATATGATTAAGTAACATTGATTAAGGAGAATAAGCAAATGGAATACGTTGAAGCTCTTAAGGATATTAAGCAAATTAATTCCATGAAGAGATATTTAAAAAAGCATTCAGAACGGGATTACGTCCTCTTTGTTTTTGGAATAAATACGGGGTTAAAGATCACTGAAATTTTGGAACTAAAGGTAGAAGATGTTTTTGAAACGGAAGATAAAATAAGAAATTTTTACAGCCTGCCTGATAGGAATGTGTATCTTAACCACAAAGTAAAAAGTGCTCTACTGCACTATATTCACACGAACGATTTATCTAAAGAATCCTATTTATTCCAATCCACTAAAACAAAAAAACCGATTACACGCCAACAGGCTTACCGAATTATTCATGATGCTGCAGTTGCAGTTGGGATTGAGGGGAAAATTGGAACCAATTCCATGCGGAAAACATTCGGATACCACGCATATAAGAGAGGCGTTGCCATTTCACTGCTTCAGAAGCATTTCCATCACGCGACACCATCTGAAACCCGTAAATATCTTGGAATTACAAAGGACGAAATCATACAAACAGAAATAGATGTAAACCTTTGAGCTTCAAATGCTCCTAAATCTGTTACAAAACATATGAGGGAGGAAATACAATGAATATTAGGGAGAGTGAGTTACCGGGAATCGGAAGGAAATTTGAGATTATTACAAATAATAAAGAAAAAATTGTGATTATTGTTCATGATGATGGACGAAGAGAAATGTATTACTATGAAGATTCGAATCATGAAGAAAGTATTTCGAGCACAACATTAAACGATTCCGAAGCTAGAAATCTTGCAGCTATTTTAGGAGGAATGATTTACAAGCCTCAAACACTTGAAACAATCGAAATGGCCTTTGATGGATTGGTGATTGAATGGTTTAAAGTTGAGCCTAACTCACCAGCTATTCGTAAAAATATCGGGGAACTTGAAATTAGAAACAAATATAACGTAACGGTTATAGCCATTTTAAAGAAAAATATGAAAAAAATATTGAATCCGGGCCCTGAATCTCTTATTGATGAAGGGGATACACTTGTCCTTTCAGGGGAAAGAAAAGAACTGAAAACTCTAATCAGTGAGCTGCTGTCCAATGGGCGTGGTGATACTTGATGAATCATTTAGTATTAGAAGTTGGTACAGCATTGGTATTGATTGCGCTTGCGGCGATCGTAGCAGGGAAAATGAAGTTTTCAATCATTCCATTTTTAATCATTATGGGAATGCTTGTCGGTCCACATGCCCCGACGATTGGCGTGATTAATCTAAAATTTATTGAGAGTTCCGAGTTCATTGAGTTTTTAGGTCGGATTGGTGTCCTCTTTCTCCTCTTCTATCTAGGTATTGAGTTTTCTGTTGGAAAGTTAATCAAATCAGGACGATCCATTGTTATCGGAGGATCAATCTATGTAACGATGAATTTTGTGTTGGGTCTGCTTTATGGATTTATCGTTGGATTTCCGTTTTATGAGTCCCTTATTATCGCTGGATTGTTAAGCGTCTCTTCAACTGCCATTGTGGCCAAAGTACTCGTTGATTTAAAACGAACAGCTAATTCCGAAACAGAGCTTATTTTAGGGATTATTTTGTTCGATGATATTTTCCTCGCCGTTTTTTTATCCATCATGTCCGGACTTTTATTAGGAGGTTCTACTTCCATTTTGGGCACGATTGGATCTGTTCTTATTTGCCTTGGGTACATGATTATATTTTTAATCATTGCTCGCAAGGGAGCGCCTATTATCAATAAGCTCCTTAATATCCGTTCAAATGAAATTTTCATTCTTGTCGTTTTTGCTTCATTATTTTTTATTGCCGGTTTTTCGGAAACGATTCACGTTGCTGAGGCAATCGGTGCATTGCTTTTAGGCCTTGTCTTTTCAGAAACAGAGCATCGAAAGCGTATTGAACATTTGGTTATTCCTTTTAGAGATTTCTTTGGTGCGATTTTCTTCTTTAGCTTTGGCTTAACAATCGATCCGTTTTCCTTAGGTGGGGCCATTTGGCTTGCATTAGGGGCAGTTGCCCTTACGATTATTGGAAATTTTATCGCTGGAATGATTTCAGGCAGAAAAGCTGGGTTATCCCATAAGGCATCTGCAAATATTGGTCTAACCATTGTTTCCAGAGGTGAGTTTTCCATCATCGTTGCTAATCTGGGACTTGCTGGCGGATTACTACCAATTTTAAAACCGTTCACGGCACTTTATGTTCTTATATTGGCTGTTTTAGGGCCTCTCATGACGAAAGAATCAAAAGCAATTTATCAATTTTTGGATAAGATCTTTAAATGGAGTAATCAAACAAAAAAGATAAACGAAAAAAAGGTCTTATGAATAGGTGCCCCACATGTTGGGGCATTTATTTTTTAAACATTCAATTTCATGTATGATAAGCAATAAGTGTAATTTTAAAACATGTGAGGGATTAGTTGTGAAAATCATCTATGAAGGTACGTTGAAACATGATGGAACACCATATAAAGTATTAAGATTAACAAGTTCTCATATTGAACAAATATTACTATTACAGAAAATGGTTGTTGCTTCGCTAGAAGATAAAGAGAGTTTACAACCACTAACACAGCAAGAATTTGAATATATTTTAGACGGAAAAGGTTTAATGGTTGGAGCGTTTGTAAACGAGCAGCTTATTGCGTTTCGTGCACTTTTAATTCCCCCGATTGATTCCGAACATTTAGGTTACGATATCGGATTAGTAGAAGAAGAACTATCGAGTGTGGTCTACCAAGAAATCTCGAATGTTCATCCACAAAATAGAGGAAACCATCTTCAACAGATTTTAGCAAAAATTATAATGAATGAGCTATCTAAATTAAAAGGAAAGTACTCTTATATTTGTTGTACAGTAGCCCCATTTAATATACCTAGTTTAAAAGATAAATTTTTTCAAGGCATGGAAATCGCTGCCCTGAAAGAAAAGTACGGCGGGCGATTACGGTATGTTTTTGTGAAAAAGCTGGTAGATGAAAACAAAGCTTGGGCAAAAAAAGTTACACTGAATATGAATGACACGACAGGTCAACAAAAACTATTATCACAAGGGTGGAGAGGAATCCGGATGGAAATGCGAGGTAGTGAAATTTGGGTTGAATTTGGAAAAGGAATAGATGAATAGTATTTACGGTTTTCTACAATTTTTTCATAAGGGAAATTGTGAAAAGGTGATAGGGTGGCGGATTTTACACTTTTTAATCAAACGTTTGATTCATTTTCATTTTTCAATTATTTTGTAGAAAATAGGGGAATATCGCCTAATTATAGAGGAAAGCACCGAGTTTCCTATGATATACTTAATAAATAACAATTCGGGATGAAAGTAAGAGGGGGAAGAATGTTGACTAATCATGTACTCCAATTGATTGAATACGAAATTGCCCTACTTGTTCGTTTAACGACAGCCCATAGTCCTAAACTAGGAAGTTTGGATCGCTCAGAGTATCTTTTACTAAGTGAACTTGAAAAATCAAGTCCATTAGCAATTAATTCACTGGCAGAAAATTTATTATTAAACCTGTCTACCGCCAGTAGACAAGTCTCAGCATTAGAAGCAAAAAAATACATAAGACGTTTTCCCGATGCCCAGAATGGCAGAATCAGCCTTGTTGAACTGACAGATGAAGGGCATGAAATTCTTCGAAAGGTCCAGAAGGCCCGTTATTCGGCTTATACAGAAATGCTTAGCGATTGGTCAACAGAGGAATTGAAAAGTTTAGAAGAGAATCTGTCACGATTGAATAATGATTTTAAAAAATGGAAGAGATGAACCTATATTAATATTTAGGATCATCTACTTTTTTAATTGGGCAAGGATAATGGAGCAATGACAAAAATATACTATTGCTATTTTTATTATAAGTTGTATAATACATATTGCATAATACAATATATGAAATGAAGAGCGGATTTCCATTTTTTGTGGAAATTCTTTTTATTTGATTGTAGTAAACAATTACAAAGTGAAAGGGGAGTCAGAATGAATCAAAAAGGCATTACAAATAGGACGATAAAGATTCCTAATTATATCATTATCTCATTTTTAACGATTTTTGCGATTGGTCCGCAATATTTTATCAATCTCTCATATACGATGAACCAAGAAATCGTTCAAAACGGGCTACATTTAAGCTCGAAGGATCTCCTTTTGCCTTCAACCTTATCTAATCTAGGATTCGCATTAGGTGTTCCACTTGGACCTTTGTTCACAAGAAAATTGGGACTTCGAAAAAATTATTTATATCTAATAATAATTTTTCTATGTGGGTCGATTATTAATGCGATTTCACAGGATTTGTTCTTTTTAATTCTTGGACGGACGATACAAGGTTTAAGTGCAGGCGTTTTGTTTTTAACGATGTTGCCTGTTAGTTTAAAATCGTTTCCAAATAAAATCCGAAATACCTTTTTGTTTATGGTTATTACAGGATTGTTTGGGGCTACAGCATTAGGAGCATTCTTTGGTTCATTTTCCTTAAGTGTAGATGCATGGCGCTGGTTATATATATTAAATATTGTCTCTGCCGTACTATGCTTAATAGTCGGTTTCTTTGGATTGCCTAAGACCGAAGAACATGAACTGGATCGAACACCGGTTGATAAAACAGGAATTTTTCTATATACGCTCATCTTAATCTTAGTTGTACTTTCATTTCCATTGTGTAACTTAATGGATAAAGGCTTTTCATCTTTATATGTTTGGCCGTTTTTTGTTGTTGCATTTCTTTTATTAATCTTGTTTCTTTCAATTGATATGAAGGCTGAAAGTCCATTAATTCCATTTCGGACGTTAAAAGCGGCCAAACCAATTTCCGGAACAATTATGGCGATTGCTTCCCATGTCTTAATGATACTTGCAATAGCTGGTATAAATGGCTTTTTGCGTCATAATAAAGATCTTCCGTTTCATTATCTCTTGCACTTTTATATTTGGTTTTTTATCGGAATGGTCGTAACCGCTATTCTGAAGACTTTATTTTATGGGGTGCTAGGAGCAGGAAAAATGGGGATTATCGGGTCACTCGGGGTTATTTATGTAACTTTACAATGGAGAGTCATGGGCCCGGAGGTTACATTGCCAACCTTATATTTTCAAATTGCGCTATTAGGTGCGGGTGTAAGTATGGTACTTGTTGGTGGGGCGTTAGGAACGGCCTTTGCAGGTAATTTGCATCATGCATCATTGCGTTCGTTAACCTTGCATTCGAGTCGGAACTTCATTGGGGCGATTATAACTCCGATGGTTGGTTGGTTTCTATCGACGCAAAATGAACTTCAATATGGAAACATTCAAGAATATCTTGGGGAAAACAGTTCGGAGGCAAAATCGGAAATTGCTCAATTAACCCATCGTTTAATGGAATCCGGTCTTCCTTTAAGTAAGGCACAAAGTATGGCGTCGTATGAACTAATAGCCAATACAAAGAAAGCAGCCATACTTGGAGCATATCATCATCTATTTACGATTATGCTTGTTTTCGCTTGTATCATGCTTGTTGCATCAATAGGAAAAATGGTGACGGGAAAAGGAATAGGTCTCGTGAAAAAAGAACCGAAAGTCCAAGTTACCTCTGTGAAAGAAACAACTGTGTAAAAGTACGGAAATTAAAAATGGAGGAGAAAAGTTCAATGAGTAAACGTATTATAATTGCTAATATTATTGGAGTTATTGTTGTTGTTCTACTAATTGCGTTAGGCGGATATTTTTACATTCAAAATAAAAATTATGTCAAAACGGATGATGCGGTCGTTTCAGCTGATATGATGGGAGTTGTTGCACCTACATCTGGTATTCTTACAAATTGGGATGTTAAAGATGGAAAAAATGTTTCTAATAAAGATGTAGTTGGTAAGGTATCTGATGGAAAACGCGAAATCCCTGTTGATGCGAAAATGGATGGTAAAATTATAAAAAACGAAGCTAGAAAAAATCAAATGGTCCAAGCAGGTCAGGAATTAGCAAAAGAAGCTGACCTCGATCATATGTATATTATTGCAAACATAGAAGAAACCGATCTGAAAGACATTGAGGTTGGCGATAGTGTAGATATTACTGTTGATGGCGACGATGATACGACATTTGATGGAACCGTTGAGGAAATAGGATACGCAACAAACTCAGTATTTTCAGTACTTCCTTCAAACTCAACCGGAAACTACACAAAAGTAACACAAAAAGTCCCTGTCAAAATCTCTATCAACCAAGCCTCAGATAAAGTTTTACCGGGAATGAACGCAGAAATTAAAATATCGCTTTAAAAAAGGTGTCAGGCACCGCATGTAAGAAAAGTTTACATGCGGTGCCTGACACCTTTTAATCACAATTTTTCATCGTTACTTTCTATATATTCCTTTAAATCCAATAACTTACTTGTCCAATATTTATCGAAGATGGAAAGCCATTGTTTAAGTTCGGTTAAAGGTTCAGGTTTTAATCTGTATCGCGTTTCTCTTCCAATTCTTTTGCTTGTGACAAGTCCAGCATCAGAAAGTACTTTAAGGTGCTTGTTGATAGCGGTTCGACTGATTGAAAAGCACTTTGTAATGGAGGCTATCGACATTTCTTTTTCTGATAATAATTGTAATAAACGACGGCGCGTTGGGTCAGCTATCGCCTGAAAAACATCATGCTTTGACTCTGAATATTGCATTTACGCTTCTAAATATTCTGCAAGCTTTCCTTTAAGGCCTGCCCAGCCCTTATCCATTATTCCTCGAATAACTGTGTGTGGTTGATTGAACTCTGTCACCTTATCTGCATCCCATCCCGAATGAATAAGGGTAAATTCCGTTTTTCCATCTACTTCTTTTAATTCAAATGCCAAATGCCAATCTTTACCCCAGTCAAACCCTACACGATTTGGAGGATCTAATTCTGTTACTTTGCATGGGGAATCACCATACGGTCCGGCATGTAGGACGAATTCTTTCCCGAGTACGGGTTCAAATGTATTTGGCATCCACCATCCCGCTATACCTTCTGAAGTAGCAACTGCCTTCCAAACTTTTTCAATGGGCGCATTTAAGATAATTGTGTATCGAATATCGGGCAATGTCCCGTTTTTCTTATCTTCCATAATAATAACCTCCGTAAATGAATTTGACACTATAAGGTGTTACTTTTTTATTATAACATGCTTTGATAAAACTTCAACATACGAAAAGGTTATAGATAAAATAAAGAGAAATCCTAATGGATGACAAACATAAGGAGCACCCCTATAATGGAATTATGAAAAAATTCAGATAGGGGAGGCGATAGGATTGCCAATTAAAATACCGAAATTATTGCCTGCGCGTGAAATTTTAGAGAAAGAAAATATTTTTGTGATGGATGATGAGCGAGCGAATAGTCAGGATATTCGTCCGTTAAATATTCTTATATTAAACTTGATGCCTGAAAAGGAAAGGACAGAGGCTGAGTTGCTCCGACTTCTTGGAAACTCTCCACTGCAAATCAATATTATGTTTCTTCATACGGCTACACACGAGTCAAAAAATGTAAGTAAATCGCATCTGGAGCAGTTTTATACAACTTTTACAAATGTGAAAAATAGGCGCTTTGACGGAATGATCATAACTGGGGCACCTGTCGAGCATTTCGAATTTGAAGAAGTGGACTATTGGCAGGAATTAATGGAGATTATGGAATGGTCAAAAACGAATGTGACCTCTACACTTCATATTTGCTGGGGGGCACAGGCCGCTCTTTATTATCACTTTGGAATAGATAAATTTGAGATTGGGCAGAAATGTACAGGTGTATTTAAACATTCGGTTCTGGACCCAAATGTGAAACTTGTACGTGGGTTCGATGAGGAATTCCTTGCTCCACATTCTCGTTATACAGGAAATGTAAAAAGTCAAATTAACGAATGCGAAGATGTTATCTTACTTGCAGAATCGGATGAAGCTGGTCCACTTTTAATGATATCTAAAGATGAAAAACAAATTATGATTACCGGCCATTTAGAATATGAGGTTGGAACACTTGCAGAGGAATATGAAAGAGATACAAAAAAAGGCGGAAAAGCGTATATGCCAATGCATTATTTTCCGAATGACGATCCAAATAAAAGGCCAAAACATAGATGGAGGGCTCATGCCCATTTATTATTTTCCAACTGGCTGAATTATTACGTCTATCAACAAACACCATATCAGTGGGAATAATGTTCTTTTTGTTCAAGCTAATTTCTGGTCAAAATACAATAATACTGCAATAATTTTATTATTGAACCTTTTTAAATCATCAGGAGATGAATTCATGTTTATTCGCAAAACCTCTGCTATTCAGAATGGACCTAATAGTATTGCTTCTCTTGAAGCGATGACAATTGGCGGAGTAGAACAATGGGTTCTCATTCGTGGTCAAGATCGTAGGAAACCAATCCTACTTTGGGTACATGGAGGCCCAGGTGCAGCACAAATTGGTTTTATTAGTCAATATACTTCAGAATATGAAAAAGATTTTCTTGTTGTCAATTGGGATCAACGTGGCGCCGGTCTTTCTTATTCAAAAAAAATTACGGAAGAATCGATGACACTTGAGCGGATGTTAAATGATCTTATTGAATTAGTAAGAAAATTGTGCGCACGATTTCAACAAGATAAAGTTTATATATTAGGTCATTCATGGGGGACCGTTCTTTCCTATTTGGCGATTAAGCGTCACCCAGAGCTATTTCATGGATATATTTCTGTTTCGCAAATCGTCAATTGGAAACAACTTGAACATTCATCATACGAACAAACTCTCCAAAAAGCAAAAGAAGTTGGCAATGAAAAAGCATATACCCAATTAATAAGGATTGGAGCCCCGCCTTGGGACAAAGTGAGTTCAGAACATATCCATAATCACTTGTTACAAAAATTGGGTGGTGGAGTGATTCATAAGGGTAGCTTTATGAAATTATTCCTCCTGCCATTATTTAAGCGCCCTGAGTATCACTTATTTGATGTCATCAAATGGTTAAAGGGGCAATGGTTCTCCAAATCTTCATTAAAGGAAGAAGCGGAAGCAATTGATTTATATCAAGATGATTTATCGATTCAGATCCCAATTGCATTTTGTAATGGGCGTTACGATTATACATGTCCAGGTGAACTTGCGGAGGATTTTTATTACAAACTTCAAGCACCCGTTAAAAAATGGATCTGGTTTGAACAATCAGCCCATACACCGATGATAGAAGAGGCGGAAAGCTTTCAACGATTTGTTTTGGATACTTTAAAGGAATGGCATAAAAATTTTAATGAATAAAGCCAGAAAACAATATCGTTTTACTGGCCTTTTCTAGTTGGAAAAAGAGAAGGCAGGTATGAGACTATCAATATCTTGGTACAATAAGGAATTGAGAGTTAGTGATAGAAAATCGTTCGTATTTCATGTAAAATAGAGGTTATGTGTAAAGTATCTTTGAAAAGAGGGTAACGAATGAATAAACAATCCATCTATGGATTAACAATAGAACAATTGACGGAATGGTTTTTAGAAAATGGTCAAAAAAAATTCCGCGCACAACAAGTGTGGGAATGGTTATATAAAAAGCGTGTCAAAAGCTTTTCCGAAATGAGCAATATTAATAAGGAATGTATTCAACTTTTAGAAGAACATTTTGACATGCATACTCTACAACTAGAGATTAAACAAGAATCAAAGGACGGGACTGTTAAATTTCTATTCAAATTACCTGATGGTAACTTAATCGAAACGGTATTGATGAGACAAAAGTATGGTCTTTCAGTATGTGTAACAACCCAAGTAGGCTGTAATATTGGATGTTCATTCTGTGCTAGTGGGATTTTGCGGAAAAATCGTGATTTAACGAGCGGGGAAATCGTCGAACAAATTATGAATGTTCAGCTTCATTTAGATGAAGTTGGAAAGGACGAAAGGGTCAGCCATGTCGTTGTCATGGGAATCGGCGAACCGTTCGATAACTTTACAAATTTAGTTACATTTTTGAAAAATATCAATTCACCGAAAGGGCTAGCCATTGGTGCAAGACATATTACGGTTTCAACGAGTGGACTAGCTCCGAAAATCTATGAATTTGCTGACCTAGACTTACAAGTAAACTTAGCAATTTCTTTACATGCACCGAATAATGAATTACGTACGCAAATAATGAAAATTAATCGTGCCTATCCATTAGAAAAATTAATGCCAGCCATTGATTATTATTTGGAGAAAACAAATCGCAGAATCACTTTTGAATATATTCTATTAAATGATGTAAATGATCATAAAGAAGAGGCATTACAGCTTGCTAAGCTTCTTCAAAATAAACGTCATTTAGCCTATGTGAACTTAATTCCGTACAACCCGGTGAGTGAACATATTCAATATAAAAGAAGCGAAAAAGAATCCATTTTGGAATTCTATGACACATTGAAAAAGAACGGCATCAATTGTGTCGTCCGTCAAGAGCATGGAACAGATATTGATGCAGCATGCGGACAACTTCGCAGTAAACAATTGAAAAAAGCAAAATAATAAAAGGGGCTTGGGATTCCAAGCTCCTTTTTTGTATCTAAATTGGTATATCTTTATTTTATAAGTAATACAGGTATAGGAGACTTCTGAACGATCACATGACTAACACTATCAAAAAATTCCTTTATTCCACTTAAGCCTCGGTTTCCCATAATAATTAAATCATTTCCGTGTGATTCTGTATGATCTAAAATGGCCGGTATAGGTTGTTTGTCAACGACAAATGTATGAATCGGGTTAGGAAGCCCGGACAATTGCCTTAACGCTTTTTCTAAAGTTTCTTTCGCATACTCATTCATTTTATCCTGTGTTTCTTGAATAACTATCCCTGATGTATAGGTAGGAATTGCAAGCTGAACAGCATATAAAATATCAATTTTAGCTTCCGGATTTGCTTTTACCAATTCCTTTGCGGTCTCTAAAGCTTTATTAGATAAATCGGTGTCATTGTAAGCTAATAAAATGTTAGAAAATAACATAAGATACACCAGCTTTCTATATTAGTAAAAATGGAGAGTAAAAATTTCCATTCTTATTCTTTATTTACCCAAAATTTTTAAAATGAATCATATCAGTATTATGGTTTTTTTAATCCTCGGAAAAATTCCTTTATTTACAACGATGGTCAAGCTGGAATCCTTAAACGTACTTATAATACAATAGAAAGTAAATATACTTCGTGAATGTCGGAAAGGAGTTTTACACATGAATAATTTCATCGCAATCGATTTTGAAACAGCGAATCGCAATCGATATAGTGTTTGTTCAGTAGGAATGGTATTTGTGGAAGAGAATAAAATAGTCGATTCTATTTATTCATTAATTGATCCGGAAGAGCCTTTTGATCGAATGAATATATCGGTGCATGGCATTCAACCTTCTGATGTTGCAGGCGCTCCGACATTTCATACATTCTATCAATCCATTCAACATCGAATAGAAGATCAGGTGATTGTCGCACATAATTTAGCCTTTGACGGTTATGTTTTAAGAGATAGTCTTAATCGATATAATCTGCTGCCGGTTCCGAGTAAATTGCTTTGTAGTTATCAGCTATCAAGAAGATTAATTGGAGGCAAGTCAAGCTATTCACTTAAATCAGTTTGTGATCATTACGGCATTGATATCCTCGATCATCATCATGCCTTAAGCGATGCACAAGCTTGCGCTGAAATTATGATTCAACTATCGAATGAATTTGAATTATATGATTTGGATGCCGTATTTTCTAAAACGAATATTAAAGCTGGGGAAATTGCGCCAGGTTACTATCGCTCCTCATTAGTCTCTTCCAGCAAAAAAAGAAAACGGGATGTGTCATCTTTTTAGCATGTTCAATTAACATACTATATTAAATTAATGAATTAATTGAAAGAAGCAGATGCCTTTACGACATCTGCTTCTTTCTTAACAGCACCGATTAACTTTTCCGCTTTCATATCTTTCCTTTAAGGCATACATATAGTACTCCTTTTCAGACATGATCGGCTCATTTGGATGCTTTCTCTTCCGATGCGCTACATAATTTTGGTAATTTGGTAAGCCGAAAATCGTTTTGATATGACAGGGGATCTTTGTCATCGTCTGATACAATTTCTTCATTTCATCACCTTCCAATTGGTATGTTCGGATATTTTGATGGTACGTAAGGTGATTCATGTAATACCGCTTTTTTCTTCTTGACCAAAATGTTATACCAAACTCTAAAGGATGCTATAACCATTAATAACACAATAGCGATAAAAATCATTGTCAATACTGCATCCAATCGATCATTGAAGACAATTTGCTTCATGACATCCATATCGGTAGCAGGTGCGAGTACTTTCCCACTGTCAATCCCGTCTTGATAAATTTTGGCATGGGCGAAAAAGCCGATTGCCGGTACTTTTGAAAATAGTTTCATAAATGCTGCGGTTAATGTCGTTACTGTTAGGAAGACATATGGAATAATGGTCACCCACGCATAACGTGCTTTTCCCATTTTAATAATAATCGTTGTAGCAACGGCAAGTGCAATCGCGGCTAACATCTGATTCGATATTCCAAATAATGCCCATAAGGAGTTAATACCGCCAAATGGATCAATCGCTCCTTGATAGGTGATGTAGGCCCACCCAATTGTAATAATAGCTGATGCAACGATATTCGCGAAGAGATTATTCGTTTTTGCAAACGGTTTATAATAATTTCCGACTAAATCCTGTAACATAAATCTTCCGATACGTGTTCCCGCATCAATTGTCGTAAGAATGAACAATGCTTCAAAAAGAATCGCAAAATGATACCAGAAAGCCTTTGCTCCTGCTAAAAAGCTGGTAAAAATCTCTGCCATACCGACAGCCAATGTTGGTGCCCCACCAGTCCTTGACAAAATGGAGGATTCACCAATGTCTTTGGCGGCATTTGTAATATCATTTGCTGTAACTTGGAAACCCCACTCCGAAATGACAGTTGCCGCACTAGCTGCATCACCGCCAATAACTGCTGCTGGTGCATTCATTGCGAAGTAAAGACCGGGATGTAAAGAGCATGCTGCAATTAATGCCATAATGGCAACACCGGATTCCATTAACATACCACCGTAGCCGATAAAACGGGAATGGGTCTCCTTTTCAAGCATTTTCGGTGTTGTACCCGAAGAAACAAGAGCGTGGAAACCAGATACGGAACCACAAGCAATCGTAATAAATAAAAACGGAAAGAGATTTCCTGCGAACACAGGTCCTGATCCATCAATAAATTTACTAATCTTTGGCATGTGTAGTTCAGGAAGGACAATTAAGATTCCTGCAGCCAATAAGAAAATGACACCAATTTTTAGAAAGGAGCTTAAGTAGTCCCGAGGTGCCAATAATAGCCAAACAGGTAGAATGGAAGCGACGAATCCATAGATACCAATCATAATGGCAAGCTGACCACCAGTGAATGTAAACATCTTTGCTAATTCCGGATCTGCGGCGATAAATTGCCCGCCCCAAAGCGCAAGCATCAATAATATAAAGCCAATAATAGAACCTTCTAATACTTTTCCTGGGCGTATGTACCTCATGTAAATGCCCATGAGAACGGCAATTGGAATGGTTGCAGCAATGGTAAATACTCCCCACGGAGAACCGGCGAGCGCTTTCACAACGACTAGGGCAAGTACGGCTAATAAAATAATCATAATTGCAAGAATTCCGATGGATGCAATAATCCCACCAAATGGCCCTACTTCCTCTTTCGCCATCTGTCCAAGCGATTTTCCATTTCTTCTCATAGATCCCATTAAGATAACTGCATCTTGAACAGCTCCGGCCAGGACGACACCGATGATAATCCAAAGTGCTCCGGGTAAATAACCCATTTGTGCGGCTAATATCGGCCCTACAAGTGGTCCGGCACCTGCAATCGCGGCAAAATGATGACCAAATAATACCCATTTATTTGTAGGCACGTAATCTTTTCCATCATCATTTACTTCCGCAGGTGTTGCACGCTTATCATTTAATTTAAAAATTTTATACGCAATAAATTTACTATAAAAGCGGTAAGCTACTGCATAGGTACAAACAGCCGCAACAATTAACCAAGCAGCCGAAATCGTTTCACCGTTTGCAAGACCAAGTAAAGCAAATGCAATCGCTCCAAAAACCGAAATAGCTGTCCAAATCAAAATAGAAAGTAATTTCTTATTCACGGTTATGTCTTCCCCTTCCTTTAAAAAAATAATGCAATAATTAACTTCTCCCCTCCTTTAGTTAAAAAGTTAAAATATTTGTAATTATAAAAATAATAACCGGGATAACTGTATCATTCAATATGCAGTGGGACATATTTTTATTTTTCTGGAAAAAAGTTTTCGACAAATCCTTCCTTTTTAATGAATTTGTTAAATTCCCGGTTGTTTTTCGTTCCAAGCTATTAAATAAAAAAGTCAATAACAAGTTTTAACATAGTCTATTTTTTAATAAAGGATTTTCCCGATTTATATCGAATCTTACAGTAGAGACATCATAGTTTTCAAAAGGGGTTCAAGTTTGATGGAATTTCAGTTTGAAAGAATCTTACTTCAAGTATTAATGGTGTTATTTCCTTTCGTATTATTTTTAGTTTTAGCAAATGGTAAAATCAATGATTTGAAACGAAAAATTATCTTTGGACTTATATGTATATTAAGCATCTCTCTTTCACTGACCTTTGCCATACCACTGGGAGTGGGGAAACATCTAGATTTAAGATTTATCCCATGGTATCTATCCTTTATATACGGAGGAAATATCGTAGGCTTTATCGTTTCATCGTTTTACATTATTGTCCGTATTTGTATGGGTGGTATTGGGATGTTTCCTGCCATAAGCGTAATTATCGTAGGCAGTATATTTATAATACGAATACAAAAGCAATTTTTTTCATGGACATTAAAAAAGAAACTGATCTTTTCATCCACGTTTTTATTGATTGCTTCCCTATTACTTCCGATTATAGGAAGTATGATGATGACAGTTAGTATAACATCAACAAATCTATCAATTTATATATCATATTTGTTAGAAAATGTAATTGTTACTTGGATTGTGATTTATTTAATTGAATCACAAATTGAAAAAACGGCTTTACAAAAAGAGTTTCAAAACGCGGAGAAATTTAATGTGATTGGTCAGCTTGCGGCAAGTGTTGCTCATGAAATTCGGAATCCGATGACGAGTATTAGAGGATTTATGCAAATTTTACTGGCATCGAACCATTTATCTAGGTCTGAAAAGGAATATATAAAAATATGTATTGAAGAAGTAGATCGAGCTAATTCAATCATTGCGGATTATTTGGCATTAGGCAAAAGTCAATCAAATGAAGTCAGTAAGCTAGATATCATACGTGAAATAAATAAGGCCGTACGCTCTTTATCAACATTTGCAACGCTTAATAATGTTCAATTAAATTTTGCCCAAAAGTTGCCAATTTATTTAGCTGGAAATAGTAGCAGGGTTCAGCAACTGCTTATTAATCTTATTAAAAATGGAATTGAAGCCTCTAGTGGGAATGGAGTAATAGATATAGAAGTTACCGCTGATTACAAGCATGTGTACATATCAATATCTGATAATGGAGAAGGAATGAGCAAAGAGTCGATGGAGAATTTCGGGCTTCCTTTTTACTCTACAAAAGAAAAGGGAACGGGATTAGGACTAATGGTTTCAAGGCAAATTATCGATGAAATGGACGGCAATATCCAAGTTAATAGTACGAAAGGAGTAGGAACGGTCTTAACTCTTTCTTTCCCGCGAATACGGAAAGAGGTGTAGGCCTTTTTTTGTTTTATTAAAACTAGGAAGATGGATTCCGTACGATTGAACTATTTTTAGAAAATTCAGTAAAATATCTTGTTTTTTTAAATAAATCTATTACTATTAAAGAAAGGTTTTCAATCTATCAATGGAAGGGGAAAGACGATGGAAAAAAAGTTAATTCCTTATAAGGTGATAGAGATTGTTGATTCAGTAGAGGAAAATATTCCAGCAGGTATTGGATTAATCCATGCGGAGGAAGCTTGGGAAAAAGGAAATTATGGAGAAGGCATTGTAATTGCTGTCATTGATACAGGGGTTGACAAAACACATCCAGATTTAAAAGATCAAATTATTGATGGAAAAGATTTCACGAACACGGGTGATTATCAAGACGATCATGGTCATGGAACACATGTATGTGGGACAATTCTAGCAGCAATAAATAATTATGGAGTTGTAGGAGTTGCACCAAGGGCAAAGGTTTTAGTCTTAAAAGCATTGGATGGAAATGGACAAGGAGATATCAAGTGGATTAATGAGGCGATTGACTATGCAATTAATTGGGAAGGTCCGAATAAAGAGAAGGTTTCTGTTATATCCATGTCACTAGGCGGACCAGAAGAGGAAGAAGAGCATCGATTGATTCAAAAAGCGGTTCAAAATAATATTCTAGTCGTTTGTGCAGCGGGAAATAGTGGTGACGGCAGAGATGATACGGATGAAATGGAATATCCAGGAGCATACCCTGAAGTCGTGCAGGTTGGTGCGGTTGATTTAGAAAAGAATTTAGCGGATTTTTCAAATACGAATGATCTAATTGATTTAGTTGCACCTGGGGTTGAAATTTTCTCCACTTATCCGGGTGGGAAATTCGCTAAACTTTCGGGTACCTCTATGGCAACTCCCCATGTAAGTGGTGCGGCTGCTTTAGTAAAAAATATTGCTGAAAAAGAATTTGGTCGTGTACTAACTGAAGCGGAACTATACGCACAATTATGCAAAACGACAGAAGATCTTGGCCTAAGTAAAAAAGCACAAGGTAATGGTTTATTGAATTTCTCAACGACACAAGAAAGCGGTGAAAAGGAAATTACCATTACGATTGAATCCAAAAGTCTGCAACTGCCGGCACAAACAGTTTCGGTGTTTTATTAAGGCTCTTTCCGTAAAGGTTGTGAGGAAAAAAGTATATTTCCTCTTTGTTGTTTTCGGGAGGAACAAGGACCGTTCTTTTCCGCTACAGGAACCTGCTTTTTCGCGGTGAGAAGTCGAGCCTCCTCGGCTTCCGCCTGTGGGGTCTCGACCTTTCCTCTATATTCCGCAGGAGTCAGGTTCCTTTCGCTCTAATCCACTTGAATGGAGGGGATAGGATGGAGTACTTAAACCCAATTTTAATATTTTTTAGAGAAATGAAACTTCATTTCTCCCGAGTGGAAACAAACCAAATAATGTGTTTGGTTGAAAACCTACCACTCTCTTATTTGTTAAAGAAAAATCTGCTTTTAACCATGAAAGAACTAGATTAGTAGTAAACTGCTCAGAACTGGTTACTCTTTCATCTTTTCCTAGTGTAATATTCATAGCACCCCTCCTTGAAAATTGTTATTTCTACATAAGTATATAAGATCTATTTTTTAATTGAAGCAATTTTTTGGAAAGTTATAGTGTTCTTATACTACATTTACATATAGTATAAAATACCCACTAAGAGTAATTGTAAATTTGAAATATGGTTCCGAAGTTTATAAATTATCCGGAGATATTTCATTCTGATTTAATGTGGAAGTTTTTTATAAAAACTAAATCTACTCAAAGTCAAACCCAAGCATTTTGATCAATCTTTTTTATATGCATGGGTTTTCTCTATTATATAATCAACTTTTTAGGCCAATTCATATGTGCTTTTTTGCAAAAAAAGAAAAAACTTACACGCGATTACTATAGTAGAAAAAAATATTTTTTATGTATATTTTTTCCGAAAATAGTGTTATTATCATTTTGTAACAATCTAAAAATTCTGATAGGGGTGGAGATTTTGAAGAAATTTGTATTATCTTTGGTCGTTTCCTCAGGTTTAATTTTGGCTTCACACGTTACAAACGCCAATGCAGAGGAAAACTCGAAAAATGAGTTCGAAGGATGGACATCATCAGATTATGCAGAATATGAGCAAGGGAAAAAGGATTATGAGGAATTGATTAATCTTGAAAAAGAAGGAAAAAGTTTGAACAAAAATACGGAGCAATCTGGACAAAGTGAAGAAGTAACTCCTTTTGCAGAACCCAAACCAGATGGTTCAATGGGAATAACAGGTTCTGTATTAATAACAATGAGTGGCAGTAGTTCATCCGGTAGTTCTTGGGTGGACATGCAGCAATAGTTGTTGATCAATACAGTACTATTGAATCTTTTGGCAACCAAAAGGTTGCTAGTAAAAATGGGGTAAGATATTGGACAAATAATTTTAGACAAAGATATCCCGATGCTACAAGACATGATGTTATAGGTGCTACAGCTTCTGAAAAAAAATCTGCTGTGGGATTAGCAAAGTCATTTCTAAACAAACCTTATAACTTTGCATTTGGTAATAAAACTACTACCGATAAGTTCTACTGTTCACAATTAGTATGGAGAGCCTGGCAACTTATGGGTTATGATTTAGATTATAATAGAGGAAAATTTGTTTGGCCGGGTGACTTAAAGAAAAGTAGTCTTTTAAATTAAAAATAATTCTTTAAAAAGGTGACTGTCCTAGAACGTTTTATATTATTCATAGGACAGCATTTTTTATTTATAGGTGGGGGTTTAAATGAAAAGGAAATATTTAATTATTCTAGCCAGTATATTATTTTTATTTGGTTGCTCACAAAAAGAAAAGACCAATTCAAAAGTGCGACCATCATCAACTGAAAATGAAATAGTTTTATTACAAAGTAATTTATTAGAGAAAACTAGTAAATTGGAATACTACAACTATAATCTAAAAAAAATGTCTACTACCAAAATCAATGCAAATGGTCTTGAGCAGATAATACCGTTAAAAGAAAAGAAAATTTTAATTCCAGGGAGTTATAATTCAGAACTGATTCATATATCATCTAATAAAGTTGATATTGAAGAATCTAGGTATCCCTCTCCATTATCAATTATTCCATATAATGATGGGGAGATAACACTTTACAATTATGACGAAAAAGGAGATATTAATTTTTATACTTATCAATTTGTTAGAGAAAACAAAAAAATCTGGACAAAAAGATTTGAAGGTGTGCCTTTTTTAATACGTAAATATGATGATAATTTATTTGTATATATAAAAGATATGAAAACGAATGATGAATCTTCAAGTTATTCTTTAATGATCATTGACTTAAAAAGAGGAACTGTTGATAAAAAAATTAATATTCATGGGGCTTATATAGCAACCGAAATACTTAAAAAGAAAAATTATATATATATATCTTTAGTTGATACAAATAATAGTAATAGTTTTGTTATTAGATATACAAATGGTACATGGAAAGAAAAAAGAATAAAAATAAAAGAAACTGGGATAGTAAAAATGTTTATGGATAATGAGTATTTTTACACTTTACATTACAAAGAAAATAATACATTATTAGTTAAACACTCAAAAAATTTAGATAGAGACATCAAAATTGTTAAAATCAAAAAAGGAATATCGAATCCCATTTTAGATACAGAGAAAAATATTTTATTTTATACATATGTTAAAAATGACAAACAAACCTATTTAGCTTCTTACAATATAAATCAGAATAAAGAAAAAAATTCTGTAAAAGTTTCTGGTAGCATTCAGGACATTGTGTTAATAAAAGATATCCAGCAATAAAAAAGAAATAATAAACTCTTTTATATAACGGAGGGATAACTTGGATATTCAAAAAATTGTAGATTTATATTACATTTTATTAGGTGTGATTGCTGTAGGTTCTCTTATTATTGGATACTTAGTTATAAAAATATTTAAGAGTCATAAATTAGGGTTTTGTCTTATTTTAATTTCTAGTATATTAAGTTTATATTTTTTAATAAAATGGTTTGCTGGTGCTTCATCTGAAGTCTTCATTGGAACTATACCTTGGATTTTTAATATGGGTTTTGCTATTTTAATTTATCCTATTTACCTTTTTTTGGCTTGGATACTGACAAAAAAAATAAAAATAACTTAGTGGATAACTAAAAGACCCCTTTCTACAAAGTGAAAGGGTTCTTTTAGTTGGATATAAATTGTCTTTTTCAACTCCTCTAAAAGTTCTTTTGCCCCTTCCGGACATAAAATAATTTTTCCTGCAAATATTTTATTTTCATTTTTTTACTTCTCTAGTAATTACCATTCATTAAAAGGCAAATATTTGTTTAATATCATCATGTCTCCATCTATAAAAATTTCTACGGGATCTTTCTCTTCGATTTCTAAACTTCGTCTTAATTTACTATTAATGTTTTAGTTTACTTACAACATTCTCTTGCATTGTTACAGTATTACCATTGGCTTGAATGTTCTTTATAAAATCCAAAAAAATAATATAGATTAAATGTTCTACAGTAATACTTAATTCTCCTAAATATGGAGATAAATCATATAAAAGAACCTCCCCTCGTAAAATAAGCTTTTCTTTTACTCGCATATAGATATAAGCATATTTTTCATTATCATCTTCCTCCCCTTCTACCTCGACTTCTTGAAATTGGAATAGAGTGTTATTTACCTGCTTAAACACTATTTTCTTAAAATCCTTTTCTGGAAAAAATGATTTCATTCCATGTACTAAAAAAGCTGCCACTTCTTCATTTCCTACACCTTTTTTAATTTGCTGAAGAAAGTCCATATAAAGCATTAAAACAAAATGAGCTATATCAAATGTGAAAGGAATTTCACTTGTGTAATTATCCTTTATATCTTCAATAAATATCTGACCTCGAAGATAGTGGTAATAAGGCAGCTTCAGAGTTAAATACCTTTTGGATGAAAAAAACTATGAAAAATGCTTTTTTGATTATTACCATTTATTTTATTATGTAAAACATCTAAAGCACTATAGGATTTTTTCAATAGTACCCTCCCCTTCCAACCACTTGATTACTGACATTATGATCAAATTAACAAGTTTCCTATCACAGAATACCTTTTTTGTACGCTTAAAGCATAAGGACTACCTATTTCAAGCTTATAGATGCTTTATAGTATATTTGTATGCATATATTGTTTGGTATCCCTATATGACCAATCCCAGCTTAAAATGTGCTGGTTTCTATGCCCGTAGACAAGCAGTAAAGTATTCAATTTGGTTTGTTGTATAGGATCCTTCCCCTGCTGCATGAGTAATATCCTTTTTGTTTGTTTACATAAAGATTGTAATATCATTTTTTCAATATCTGACACAGGGAACTTTATATTATGGGTTTTATCTGAACGCTGTTTTCGAATAGTTTTTTCGAATATTTTTTTATGCCTTCTGGAAGTTTTATTATATTTTGTTTGCGTTTTCAAATTAGTTAAATACAACGATTATTGAATTTCTTTTCTCATTTTTTTCAACTTGAGTTCCGTTAAGAAAGCTGATTGTAGTGGAAGGGTGCGCTGGACAGCAAAAAGCTCGAAGGATAACCTCCGAGCTTTTCTTATAATGGTATGATTGATAATAATAAAGCTACTAAAATCATGACGACTGTTGACCCACAAGCCCATTTTAGGAATGAACGCTGTAAGTCTCCAAAATCTGCTCCGACCATTCCAACTAATAGGTAGGTTGAAGGAACTAATGGGCTTAATAAATGAACTGGTAATCCTAAAAGTGATGCCCGTCCAATCATTGCAGGATCAATTCCGTAACCGCCAGCCGCTTTCGCTAGTAGAGGTAGTACTCCGTAATAAAATGCATCGTTTGACATGAAAAATGTAAATGGTGCACTAATAATTGCTGTAATCAATGCAAAGTGTGAGCCGAAGGCATCAGGAATATGAGTAATCATCGTGTTTGCCATCGCATCCACCATTTTCGTACCAGATAGAATACCTGTGAAGATTCCAGCTGCAAATACCATTGATACAACGGATAACGCATTATCAGCATAGTGTGCAATTCGTTCTTTTTGATCACTTAATTTCGGATAGTTGATCGTAATCGCAATCGCAAATCCAATCATAAATAATACGGTCGTCGGTAATAATTCTATGATGAGAGCTACTAAAAGTAAGATCGTTAGTAAGTAATTCACAATGATAAGCTTAGGACGTTTTAAGCCGGCATCTTCTGCAGTAACGGCCATTTGAGCCATTGTGCTGTAATCAATAGTTAAAACGCCTATTCGTTTACGTTCTTTTCTTCCAAGGCAGTAAGACATGAATAATACAAATAATATGCCGCCAATCATAGAAGGGATAACAGGTGTAAAGATATCTGACATTTCAAGATGTAAGGCAGTCATTGCTCGTGCAGTCGGTCCACCCCATGGAAGGAGATTCATGACCCCGGAAGCGGATACCGCAATACCGGCTAGTACGAGTGGTCTCATACCGATGCGTTTATATAATGGGAGCATCGCTGAAATCGTAATCATGTATGTTGTTGTTCCATCACCATCAAGGGAAATTATTAGCGCAAGTATAGCTGTACCTACTGCTATTTTTACCGGATCCCCTTTGACCACTTTCAAGATGGTTGAAATGATCGGATCGAATACTCCTGCATCGATCATGATGCCGAAAAAGAGAATCGCAAACAAAATCATAATTCCTGTCGGAGCTACACTTTTTATACCTTCTAGAGCCATGGGACCCATTTTGCTTCCAAATCCGCCAATAAGAGCGAAAATAACGGGAACGACCATAAGGGCAATCATGGCAGAAAGTCGTTTGGTCATAATTAAAACCATAAATATAATAATCATTAAAAATCCTAATATTGCTAACATGATTTTCACCTCTCTTATTTGTATATTGAGTATAGGTGAAATTTTCAGTATTGTAACCGTTTGCATAATAATGTTATTAAAAAGATTTAAATGCATTTTGCTCATTTTGCTCACGAAAGTCCCATCCAGGTAATTTGAAATTTGGATTGCGTGTTAAATAAAAAGAGGAAGATCCAATTGTGCGAAAGCAACTTATGGATCTTCCTCGTATTAAATTGGATAGTATTTTCGTTCGGGTCTTCCCACAATACCGTAAACAACTCCCGCCTTTGCTTCATGTACAGATGAAAGATATTCTAAATATCTGCGAGCTGTCGACCGGGAGGCACCGATTTCATTTCCAACTTCTTCAGCTGAAAGACCATCTCTTTTTTCTTGAAGAACAGCCTTTATTTTTTCTAAAGTGATTTCATCAATCCCTTTTGGTAACTTTCCCCCATTTCCGCTACTTTCTTTTTTTTTATGTCTGAAAAGTTGATCTACATATTGCTGGTTGACGACATGATTGGATGTAAGAAGGGAGTGCCTTTTAATAAAATCTTGAATAACGTCGTCGAATTTCTCCATGCTCACAGGTTTGATTAAATAATTTTCCACCCCGTAGCTTAGGGATTTTTCTAGAAACTCTTTATCCGTTGCCGCAGTGATCATGATAATGCTCACCTTTGGAAATTCCGAACGAATGATAGGAAGTAAATCAGACCCTAGCATGTCAGGCATATATACGTCTAAAAGCAATAGATCAGTTTTTTTTGTTTTGAGTAACTGCAAAGTTTGTTCTCCGTTCAGAGATTTGCCAACTACTTCAATTTCCTCAAATTTTTCTAAAAACTTTTCATGAATATTTGCTATCCGAAAATCATCTTCCGCAATGACTACATTTATTTTAGACAAGCTTACGAACACCTCGCTTATTTCTTAGGGAGATACACCGTAAATACAGTACCGTTCTCAGAATTACTCTGCACTTCGATGATCCCGCCCATTTCATTTACAGCTTCTTCGACATTTGACAAACCAAATCCCCTAGGTTCTGTTCCTTGCTTTGAGGTATATCCTCTGTTAAAAAGAAGTGCTTTTTCTTCTTCACTTATGCCTTTTCCGTTATCCGTTATTTCAAAAATGACATCGCTTCCAATATCTGTTGTAAAAAATTTAACGATCGGGTCCTCTACCCCATACACGGCCTCAAACGCGTTATCAATAAGGTTTCCAAGTATGATAATTAAATTGGAAAGTGTCATATGAGGTGGTAGCATTTCTAAATAACTTTCCGGAACGATTGTAAACTTAAGCTTCTTTTCAGACGCTTTTCCTAATTTCCCTATTAGGATAGCTTGTACTTTTGTATCTCTTATTTGGTTAAAGACAACAGAATTTTGCAGTTGTAAATCCGTTGTTTCACTTTGGATCATGTTAACGGCCTGATCATATTCACCTAATTGGAGCAATCCGGATAACACATATAATTTATTCGTGAATTCATGTGTTTGAGCTCGGAGATCTTCTGAGTATCTTTTTACTTCCGATATCGTGTTGACCATCTGTTCAATTTCTGTTTTGTCACGAAAGGATGCTACTACTCCTGTAATCTTATCTTTATCAAAAAGGGGCGTACAGTTCACAATGACAGTTTGATCTTTCCAGACCATTTCTTTATCAATTTGAGGAATGCCTGTTCTCAATACCTCGTAAAGATAATTAGATGGAAAGAGTCCATCCACTTTCCTATGCCTGACAGACCCTTGTATATGAAGAAGTTTCTTCGCAGGCTGGTTCATCATCGTAATAAAGCCGTCTTGATCAATAGCTAAAATACCTTCTTTCACCGCATGCAAAACAGCATTCTTTTCTTTATACAGTCCAGCAATTTCATATGGCTCTAAACCCATTGTGTCCTTACGAATATTGCGAGCCAGGAGAATACTTCCGATAATCGAGAGGATAAGCGCGAAAAGAGAAGCAATAAGTACTTTAATGAGATGATTCATTATTTGCTGTTGAATATCCTCGATTAGAAATCCTACAGAAACGAGACCAATAATCTCACCTCTGTTGTTGAATATGGGGGATTTCCCTCTAAGGGACGGCCCGAGAGAACCTTTCGCCTTGGAAATATAATACTCCCCATTGAGGAGGGCCCTTTCATTGTCACCGCCCTTCATTTTTTTCCCGACCTCAGATTTATTAGGATGTGAATACCGCGTACCATCTTTATTTCCTATGACAATGAACTCAGCCCCGGTTTCTTTTCGAATCTTTTCTGCTAACGGCTGGATCGTTTTAGAAGGATCGGCCGTTTGAAAAGCATTTATTATCGTAGGCATAAATGAGACCGTTTTCGATATTTCAAGTGCCATCCTGCCTTTATTCTCTTGAATTTGCTTGCTCTCCATATAACTGAAAATTCCTGTAAGGAGGAAAATTAGAAGGAATCCCAGCAACAATACAAGCCCAAGTATTTTCATCTGCAATGATACTTTTATGGACTTCAGGCAGCATCCCTCCCAGTATGAAGTTGAATGGAAATATTGTTTCCACTTCGTCAATAAGTATAAAAGTTTCAAATGTTCATATCAATTAAGTAATCCCGGGTGTATTACTTCCTTAACTGAATCTTCTACTTACGTTTATTTATGCTGTAAAAATCGATATTCTCTATGAAGGTAACAAAAGCCTTCACCATACTTAACTTTAATGATTCTTCATGGTAAAACATCCATGTTTTTCGTAAAATGGCTTCATTATTTTTAGTTCGGATTTCCGATTTATAAAGGCCGTCAATATCGTCTAAAATCATACTTGGTAAAATGGCGTATCCTAATCCATTGATCACCATTTCTTTGCATGTTTCCGCTTTATCAACCTCAATACTTATTAATGGCGGTTTAGAATAATTTTCCCCCCACCAATGATCCACTAATGTTTTTAATAAATGATCTGTCCGATAATCAATTCTTGGTAATTGTGGAAGACGTTCAATGTCGATTTTTTCTTTCGAGACAATACAAATTTTTTCTTCAAATAATAAATGCTTTTTCTCCTTCCACCCATAATCGCCTCTTACAAAGCCTATGTGGATATCTTCATTACTCACTAAATTAGCGATATCTCCGCTGAAACCTGTCGAGATTTTGAATTCGATGTTTGGATACTGATCTTTAAAAAGCTTTAATAGTTCGGGAAGTTTATGATAGGCAAAAAAGTTTGTGACACCAATCCTTAAAGTTCCCGTTACATAGTTTTCCATATTACGAACATTCTCTTTAATTTTTCGAATGCTTATGAGAATTTCATATGCACTTTTTGCTAAATATTCTCCCTGTGGTGTAAATTGCACACCACGTCTGCCTCTATTGACAATTTGAACCCCGAATTCTTTCTCAATTTGCTGCAGCCGATTCGTTAATGCAGGTTGGGAAATATATAACTCTTTTGCTGCTTTCGTAATATTCTTCTCATGGTAAAGGGTTTGTAAAATGAGCCAATCTCGATCATCCATAGAAATCTCCTTATCTAGCCATCAACTTTTTTGATGGTTCATCATTAGAAATCAATATTTTATTTATTTCTTAATCTATAATATAGTTATTTATATAGCGAATCAATTATTATTTCACATCAAGAGTACAGATATCAAAAGAAAGAAGGACATCGGTTGAAAAGGAAATCATTATTTCAAAGCATTTGTTTTATGATCATCAGCAGTATCGGTGGACTTGTTCTTTCTTTGGCAGGTCTTTCGATTGGGTGGATGATTGGAACTTTACTGATTGCAGCCTTTCTTTCATTTAAAAGACCAGCATTTTTAAAGATTCCCCGTGAACAAAAAGGACTCCCGCCATACTGGCTAAGAATAGGTCAATGTATATTAGCAATTGAATTGGGACAAAAAATTAATTTATCTGTCGTTCATACGTTTAAGGATCATTGGTTAGTTATTTTGGTTATGCTATTTCTATCCATTATTTTTGCCCTTATATCCGGATTGGTTCTTTGGAAATTTAGTCAAACAGATATGATTACAAGCTTTTTCGGAACTTCACCAGGAGGGTTAAGTGCTATGCCTAGTATTGCAGAAGAGGTAGGGGCCAATACCATCGTGGTAACGATCATTCAAACGATGCGTGTTTTTCTTGTCGTGCTGACAATACCGCTCTTCGCTTCGACATGGTCGCATCATCCTGCCAACCATGTTATAGCCAATAGTGATGTTGTTTCTTCCGGGGGTGTCTCTGGATTTGAATGGAGTTATCTCTTATGGACTTTGATCCTAGCATTTGGGGTATGGGGTGGCTATTATATTGGTAAACACTTGAAGTTTCCGGCCCCATGGTTAGTCGGCGGAATGCTGGGGGTTGGTTGTTTGCAAACTTTAGGTTCCACCTTTGCCGGTCACGATATGATCGCCTGGTGGCCTCATAGTGCCATTATTTTATCGCAAATTTTTATCGCTTCAAGCATTGGATCACGTTTCTATAAAGAGATGCTCACGGGTATTGGAAAAACAATGTGGGTTTCACTTTTAACGACCATTGGATTGATCGTTTCGATGCTCGTTTGTGCCTATTTTGTATCCATCATCACAGGTATTTCTTTCATTACTTCGATGCTCGCATTTGCCCCTGGTGGGATTGCAGAAATGGCTACGACATCTGCCGTTCTTGATGCAGATTCCACTTTTGTCGTCGTCGTCCAAGTGCTACGTGTACTCGTTGTTTGTATTGTTCTTCCTACAATGTTTAGAGGGTTAAAGCAATGGGAACTTCGAAAAGTAGCGCGGACACAGTCGCGTATATCTGCTTAAATAGACACTTTAAATACACTCGTTCAAAAAGAAGAGCTTCTAAACTCTTCTTTTTTTTATTGTAAAGGAAGTGCTTCATAGAGCTGTTGGGAGAAACATATTAACAATAAAATTGTTTACTAGGTTCGTTTCGCTGACGAGTTCAACTTACTTAGTCCAAACTATAAAAGAGAAAGTTTTTTGAATACAGATTTGGTGGCAACTTTTCGTGTATTTTATGAACAAAATATGACTTATGTTTTTAATGCTTTTTAAATGATTAATCAAACAAAATGCCCAAGTTATTATAAAATTTAGAAAACGTTTACAAGGGGGATTTATATGTTAAAAATGAAAAAAATTTCAACACTTCTTTGTGCAGGAGCTTTAGCCTTAAGTTTAGGTGCCTGCAGTAGCGATGGTGCTTCAGGCACTGATAAGAAGAAGGAAAGTACAGGCTATCCGAAGAAAGCGATTTCGGTTGTGGCTCCTTCCGGTGCAGGTGGTGGATGGGACTTAACTGCACGTTCATTCACAAAAGTATTAAGCGAGACAAAGCTTGTCGAAGTTCCGATGACGGTCGAGAATAAGCCTGGCGGCGGGGGCGCCGTTTTTATGGCGGAATACGCAACCCAACAGGTGAAAAATAATGATATGTTATTTGTGAATTCTCCGCCAATCATTATTAATAATTTGAAAAAAGAAGGAAATAGTCCTTATGGTTATAAAAATACAACCCCATTAGCACAGTTGACAAAAGATTATGGAGCGATTGTTGTAAAAGCGGATTCAAAATTTAAAGATTTGAAATCCGTTCTAGAAGAAGTAAAGAAAAATCCTAGCAAACTCACATTCGCCGGTGGCTCAGCACCAGGATCAATGGATCACTTAGTTTCCATTCTTCCAGCTTTCAAATACGGTGTCGATCCGACGAAGGTCAAATATGTTTCTTATGATGGGGGCGGGGAAGCAATCACTGCTCTGCTCGGTGGAAATGCTGATGTTATCGGGACAGATGCCTCAAGTGTGCAGGAATTTTTAAAGGCGGGTAAAGTTCGAGTATTAGCTATTACTGCTTCTGAACGATTAGAAGGAGAATTCAAAGATATTCCAACAGCAAAAGAACAAGGTGTTGACGCAGAATTTACGATTTGGCGCGGTGTGTTTGGTCCAGAGAAAATGTCCGACGAAGCGAAATCATACTGGGAGAAAACAATCGGCAAGCTAGTTGAAACGCCTGAATGGAAAAAAGAAGTCGAAACGCAAGGCTGGGAAATGGAATATAAAAATAGCGAAGAATTCAAGAAATTTTTAGGCGAACAAGAAACACAAGTTCAACAACTATTAGAAGCATTAGGTATGCAAAAGTAATAAGTGAGGTTGACTTTTCATCGTGATCAGTTCCAAACAGGATTCGGAACAATTGGAATTGGTCACGTTTGAATAGCTTTAGTTTAATTCTTATAGGAGGGGGATTGTAAATGAGCATTAAATTTGATCGTATTGCCGCTGTTGTCTTTCTAGCTGTAGGTGTCTTATTTATGATTGGAAGTAAGCAACTTGCTAGTTCTTCGTATGGCAGTAAAGTGGGACCCGATATTTTTCCTTTTATTCTTGGTATTCTACTGTCCTTATTAAGTATCCGTTTATTTTATGAAACACTCCGTACACAAAGTCAAGGGAAAAAACAAGAGTTGCAATACAAGCCATTTTTGATTATTTTCGCGGCAACCCTTATTTACATATTAACGTTAGAAACGATTGGATATGTTATTACAACATTCTTATTTCTTTTTATTTGCTTTCAAACGATGGAACGAAAGAAATGGATCACCTCTTTGATCATATCGGCTGGATTTTCCGGTTTAATCTATTATCTTTTCGTAGGTCTATTAAAAGGAACACTTCCCGGTTGGCCGATTTGGTTTTCATAGGAAAGGAGGAGTTGCATAATGAGTACATTTGATTATTTATTACATGGTTTTGAAACGGCATTGACTTGGTATAATATTTTATTTGCGTTTGTAGGTGTATTAATTGGCACGGCCGTAGGAGTGCTGCCGGGAATTGGTCCTATGAGCGGTGTGGCCCTTTTGATCCCGGTAACAGCATCGATCACTGGCGGGCTTCCTCCAGAGACTGCCGCAACAAGTGCGATCATCCTCCTTGCGGGTGTGTATTATGGTGCGATGTATGGAGGTTCAACGACATCGATCCTAATAAATACCCCTGGTGAATCTTCTTCGGTAGTGACAACATTGGATGGCTATCAAATGGCAAAGAAGGGAAGGGCGGGAAGCGCTCTATCTATAGCTGCGATTGGTTCATTTGTAGGTGGCGTTGTCACAATCATTGCCTTGATTGCCTTAGCCCAACCATTATCCAATATAGCGCTTAAATTTGGACCTGCTGAATATTTTTCGCTTATGCTGTTAGGACTTGCTGCTGTAAGTGGACTAGCGGGAAAATCAGTAACTAAAGCGTTAATCATGACGGTTTGCGGATTACTACTTGGAACCATTGGGATAGATAACGTATCCGGGATTGCCCGTTTTACATTTGATATACCTTGGCTTTACCAAGGAATTGAATTCTTGACAATTGCAGTTGGTTTGTTTGCCCTCGGTGAAGTTTTCAAGACCATCTTGGAAAAAGAAGAAGAGGACGAAAGCATTGCGAAAATTAATAATATGCTTCCAACAAAAGAAGAAATGAAGGAATCGGCGGGGCCAATCGCTCGTGGCTCAATATTAGGCTTCTTCGTTGGGATCTTGCCAGGTGCAGGTGCGACATTAGCTTCCTTTTTTTCTTATCTATTGGAAAAAAGAATTTCAAAAAATCCTGAGAAATTCGGGACCGGAACGATTGCTGGTGTAGCGGCTCCTGAAACCGCCAATAATGCAGCTTCCGGTGGTGCGATGATTCCTTTATTAACATTAGGAATACCAGGATCGGGCACTACGGCCATATTAATGGGAGCATTAATGATGTATAATGTCCAACCGGGCCCATTATTGTTTGATGATCATCCACAAGTAGCGTGGGGATTGATTGCAAGTATGTTTATAGGAAACTTTATGCTGCTCATTCTAAATCTACCACTTGTTAAAGTATTTGCTAAAATTATTCAAACACCTAAACAGTTTTTAATCCCGATGATTATTGCTATTTCCATTTTTGGGGTTTATGCCGTACAGGTTTCAACCAATGATTTACTATTATTACTAGGGTGTGGGGTTTTTGGCTATTTCCTTAACAAGAATGATTATCCTATCGCTCCCCTAGTATTAGGGCTTATATTAGGACCGATGATTGAGAACAATTTGCGAAGAGCCTTAACTATTTCAAATGGTGATTATGGGGTATTCTTCACTCGCCCAATCTCCCTTGCGTTTTTAATTGTGACAGTCCTTTGGTTAACCATCCCAGTATTGTTAAAAGCAAGAGGCAAGAAAGTGGTTATTAATGTAGAAGGGTAAGAATCAATAAGTGTAATAGATGAAAAACTCCTTTTTTGAGGAGTTTTTTTTGTAAAAATAGTATAATTATTAAGAATTTTATAAAATGTAACAATTCAAACAAAGTTCATTTCGATTTGTTAAGTTACATTGCTTTTACAGCAGAGGTGATTGGATGCGATTACATACGAAATTAATGCTTGGATTAAGTTTTCTCATTATGTTAATGGGGGGAATTTTTGAATTTACTTATAAAAATATAATGGAGTCCAATTTAAAGCATGAAAAGGGAAAAAATGCTTTAGCTGTAGCACAATCCATTTCTAATATGCCAAATATTCAAGAAGCCTTTTATACGAAAGATCCGGCTAGTATTATCCAACCTATTGCGGAGAGGATTCGAAAACAGGTGGGCGCAGAATTCATCGTAATTGGCAATCGAAATGAAATTCGTTATTCCCACCCTAATCCCAGCCGAATTGGACAAAAGATGGTGGGCGGTGACAATGAAGCGGCTTTTAAAGGAAAATCAGCCATATCAGAATCAACCGGAACACTAGGTCCGTCCTTGAGGGGGAAGGCGCCTATCTTCTATCAAGGAAAAGTGATTGGCGTCGTTTCTGTCGGTTATCTTCAAACCGATATTGCTGAGGAAGTTTCTAAAGTTCAAAAAAGGATTTTCATGACGACAATAGGGATTTTGCTAGGCGGTTTACTGATTTCTCTCCTAATATCTTTACATATCAAAAAGGCGATCTTTGGACTTGAGCCGGAGGAAATTGCTTGGATGTATCAGGAGAAGCATGCTATTTTGGAATCCATTCATGAAGGGATTATTGCCGTAGATACGAAAGGTCTAATAACGGTTGTAAATGAAACGGCTCACAAAATTCTTCACGTACCGAATGATATTCTTCTTAGAGGGAAACGGATTGATGACGTTCTCGAAAATACACGGCTACTAGATGTCGTAAAGACCGGACAAGCTGAATATGATCGAGAATTTATGATTCTAGGAGAAGTCTATTTAGCTAATCGAATTCCAATTTTTGATAAACGAGGAGTAGTGATTGGGGCAGTGGCCAGCCTTAGGAACAAAAATGATCTGTCTTACCTGCTTCAGGAACTTTCACATGTAAAAGCTTATGCGGAAGGGTTACGGGCCCAGACGCATGAATATTCGAACAGACTTTATACGTTACTTGGTCTCATTCAACTAGGATCATACAAGGAAGCAATTGATTTTATTTCCAAAGAGGTGGATGTCGCACAAGGAATTATTCACTTTCTCATGAAAGAGATTCCTGACCCAATATTAGCTGGTTTCATTCTTGGCAAAGTCAGTTTGGCGAGTGAGCTGAAAATAGATTTCTCAATTGATCGCGATAGTAGCTTCATCGATGTCCCCGCGGAAATAAGTCGGGATTCATTGGTAACGATTATTGGCAACCTGATCAATAATGCATTTGATGCGGTTAGGGAAAATGGAAAAGAAGAGAAAAAAGTAGCGCTCTTTTTAACCGATCTCGGAAAAGAGCTAATTATAGAGGTTGAAGATAATGGAAATGGAATCGCGAAGGACGAAGCGAAAAGAATTTTCCAGGAAGGATATACGACAAAGAATAAGAATACGAATGCGGGGATTGGCTTGTGTCTCGTTCAAAAAGAGATCCATGCTCTTGGGGGAACGATAACCTTTTCAACGAATGAAGGAGAGGGCACGGTATTCACGGTAGCTATACCAAAAAATGGGGGGATTTAGTTTGATTGGCAATAGAACGATCGAGGTACTTATTATTGAGGATGACTTAAGGGTCGCTGAAATACAAAAGCGATTCATTGAACAAATAGAGGGATTCCAAACAGTGGGGATTGCCGCGAGTTATTTAGAAGCGAAAAGCTATATCGATATTTTGCAACCTGACCTTCTGTTATTAGATGTTCACTTCCCGGATATGGATGGTCTCGCATTATTGAAAGAAGCCAAACAACAGCGTAAACAGATGGGCGTGATTATGATTACGGCAGCGAAGGAAATTGATAAAGTGCAAGAAGCTATTAGCATAGGTGTCTTTGATTATATTATTAAGCCTGTTGTATTTGAAAGATTTAAACAGGCATTAATTCAATATCGAGATTTTCAATGCAAGCTAGAGACATTAGGTATGGATTATCCACATATTACACAGGAACAGATCGATCAGCTTTTGCAAAAGGAAAAAAATCGTCTTCCGAAGGATAAATCTCAGCTGCCGAAAGGAATTGATCCACTAACCTTAATAAAGGTGTTAGAAGTTCTCAAAACAGCTTCGGTTGGAGTAACGGCAGAGTTTGTTGCCCAAGAAATGGGTGTGAGCAGAACAACAGCTAGGCGCTATCTGGAACATCTTGTGTCGGGGGAAAAAATTGAAGCTGATTTAGCATATGGGACGGTAGGGAGACCAGAAAGAGTGTACTTGGTTAAAAAATAATCGTCCATGGACAATGTGATTATATTTCAGCATACAGGTCAATACTAGATGTTCCTATTAAATTCTACTATGTAAATAGGCCTGTATATAGGCAATCCAAAAGAACCATTTTAGAGGATAAATCTAAAAATAGAGGTAAAAATTTTATCGCTTTCATACTATTTTAATAGCTAGAAAAAGAGATAATAAAGGGGGAAACTGGATGGGGAAAAGATTTATAAAACAATGGTTACTTGTCTTAGCAGTATTTATGGTAGCAATTATTCCTTATGTAAATAAGGAAACAACAACCTATGTAAATGCATCGGACGAGTATGCTGAATTAGGTCACCAAATAAACGTAATTTTAAATGATAAGAAATTAGATGGTTCAGTAACCGGTGTAAGTCTTCGCTCAGCAGATAGCGGGGAAATTTTATATGAGCATTTCGGAGATGTACGATTGCGACCCGCTTCCAACATGAAGTTATTAACAGCCGCTGCAGCTTTAGAAACACTTGGGGGAAATTATCGATTTACAACAGAGGTATTGACGGATGGGAATGTTAAAGGCAAGGTCCTTCAAGGGAATCTCTACTTAAAAGGAAAAGGAGATCCGACACTTCTGAAAGAAGATTTAGACCGATTAGCCGATCAGTTGAAAAAGCAAGGAATTGGAAAAATTCATGGAGATTTAATCGGTGACGACACATGGTATGATAATGTCCGCTTATCACAAGATTTGACATGGACAGACGAAACGGAATATTATGGATCGCAGGTTTCCGCACTTACTGTATCACCAAATACAGACTATGATACTGGTACTGTTATAGTAGAAGTCACCCCTTCTTCAAAAGTTGGAAAACCTGCTAAATGGACTGCGACACCGGAAACCGACTATGTAAAAATTATTAACAAAGCGGTAACTGTTGAAAAGGATGGCAAGAAAAATATTACGATTCAACGGGAACATGGAAAAAATACAATTGTAATTGATGGAACAATTCCTGTTGGTGCAAGTGCAGCTAAGGAATGGATGGCTGTTTGGGAACCTTCAGAATATGCATTGTCACTGTTTAAACACTCTTTAAAAGAAAAGGGAATTCAATTCATCGGGAAAAATGATATGAAGCTTGGCAAAACACCTAAAAATGGTCAACTACTAGCCGAAAAAAAATCAATGCCATTAAAGGATGTACTCATTCCTTTCATGAAACTAAGCAATAATGGACATGCAGAAATGTTAGCAAAGGAAATGGGTCAGGTTATTTATGGGGAAGGAAGCTGGGATAAAGGATTGAAAGTGATTAGAGATACCGCTGCCTCACTGGGTGTGAATACACAAACATTGATGCTTAGGGATGCATCAGGGATGTCACATGTTGCGATGATTCCAGCAAATGAAATATCCCAACTTTTATTTGCGATACAATCAAAAAGCTGGTATCCATCTTACCTAGCTTCCTTGCCTGTTGCTGGAGATGATGACCGATTTGTCGGTGGCACGTTAAGAAATCGGATGAAAGAACCTCCGACAAAAGGAAATGTCATTGCAAAAACCGGTTCCTTGACCACTGTGAGCACATTATCCGGATATGTAACAATGAAAAGTGGCGAACGAATCATCTTTTCTATTTTAAATAATAATTATGTATCTTCCGGCATTACAGAAATTCAAGATAAAATTGCAAAAGCAATTGCCAGTTATGATACAAAAAAATAATAGAATAGGAAAAAGAGCTCATTCATATCGAGCTCTTTTTTCTGTTACCCGGATATATTATGTTTCTTTTTATTTTGAATGAAATGTTTAAGAAAGGCTACCATGAGTAGCATTATCGGAATGATGACCTGGAATGGTATATGTAAATAGATAGGTACAATAACTAATCCTTCTTTCATATGTTCAGCAAAACTGCTAGCGATCGACATTGACAAAATTAGGATGATGAGCCCGATTGGAAAGACGAGCTTTTTATGATTTTTCAACTTAAATAAGTCTGCCGTTCCAATCAGACCGACATAGAAGAAGACACTTATTTTGAAAAATCCCCCGATAATGACAGCAAGCATGAAAAAAACATCAAGACGCTCTAAGAAGCTTGCTACTTCAATTCGTTGAATGGTTGTTAAAAGTGGGAAAGGGGAACGAGAAACGAGATTTATCCCATTAACTGCTATATTAACCGCCATTGTTAGGGCTAGATTTATCCCACTTAAAATGATTGCTGAAAAACCAACAATCTTTGCTTTAGATGGTGTATTTAAATAGGGAAGAATCATAGTAAAGGCAATCATTTCACCAAATGGGACGTAAACGGTTTGTTTAAATGCAACGTCAAGTATTCTTACTATCCCCTCTTCAAGGATGGGTTTCAACTGGTTAAGATCGATTAAGCCGGAAATGATGACAAGTAAAAAACCGGTAATGGCTAAAAAATAGAGAAAAGCAAAAAGTAATTCCCCTGTTCTCGCTAGCACTTCAATCCCTTTATGGACAGCGTACATAATCGCTAAAATCATGATCGTATTTATTATAAAAAGTGGTGAATTCGGATAGGCAAAGGTTAATAATAATTCACCAAAATCTCGAAGTACCCTTGACGAAAGATAGAGGAAATATAATATATAAAGAAAAGCAACGAGCTTACCAAAAAAGGAACCAATGATTTCTTGGGCATAGGATGTAAGTGGTTTGCCTGGGTAAAATTGATATAGTCGATAGTAGATGTAATACAAAAATAATCCCCCAAGCATACCGATTAGAATTGAAAGCCATGCATCCTGCTTCGCATCTGTTCCTAAGGAAATAACAAGTGCACTTCCATGTTCAAATAAAACGTATAAAACAAATAATTGTATCGGTGTTATTTTTACTTTTTCCATGAAAATCACCCATTCCCATTATGCTACTTTAAATCCGAAAAATATGGATTATTCCTTAATCCGGTTCTTCTAATAAATACGTCGACTTTTACATTAACAGTAAGCTCTGGAAAGACGATTTCATTCCAATCTTGATCGACCTTTTTCCACAAATCCGGTGATTTACGATAAAATATCTCCCCAAATCCAAAAATATCAGTTTTCTCTTTTTGAATAATTTTTACGGCATGTAACATTTCTTTTTTTATTTTTTTTGCTATATTTTTTTCCAATTGCTGCAGTATTTTTGGATCTGTTAAGTCTATAGGCACTGTAGCTTCTCTAATATCGCCTTCTGCTTTAATATGAATTGTATAAATCGGTTTATTGTTTTTTATTTTTAGATGAATTTCCGACTTTCTTGAATTGACAGCAAAGGATATGGGAAGTTTTTGCTCATCCCAATTTATCCCAATTACTGTTTGGTCTAACTTGTTTAATATCCAAACAATGCTACGAGCTGTCTGACCATAGATGACTTTTTCTAATTTTCCTTCTTTGAAAATTGCCAACCCTCCAGCTGATAGCCGTGCTGCTGCTTCGGTTGTTTCCGTATTGGATTGGCCTTGCCCTTGTTCGAGATCCCCTTTTATGATAAATGTGCTCATGATCGGTTCCTTTCCGGGGTTAGTTAACCGTTTGATGACATCACCTACACTTACATCGATACTTTCACCTAGCGCCTTTTCAGTAAATTTCAATGCTTTAGTAATTTTATTTGCCGGAAGTTTGTCGATTGGAGTTAGAATTTTCAGCATATCGATTGCTCTACTATTTTCGGCAACTACGATTGAAGCAGTTGTTCGAAATTGAGGATTTCTCTCGACAATGTCGAATATTTTTGTAATGTCTCCTCGAGCCAATTCTTCCCCGATGATGACTAAATTAGCATGCGCATAATAGACCTTACGTGATATTTCTTTTGATGCAATCCTTGCCGCCTCTTCTAAATTATTTCCGGTGGTACTGTATACTGTAACAGGTATACCGCTGCTTCCACCTCCTTGTTCACTGGCAACGTTACCAGGATTAATAATTTGAAAGGTAAGCAGATATTCTCCATTATCTGTTTTGTCTACACCAACTGCGTTCACTATTGCTAAATCTGTAAGCTCACTTTTATCCCAACAACCAGTAAGAAATGTAATGGAAGTAATAAGTATGGTGAGGAGTAGACAATTTCTTTTCATTTTCCTTCACCGTTTTTATCAGAATGTTGCTTTGGTGGCTGTGGTTTTTGATTTTTACCGGAACGAATAATATTCTTTTGGCTAATCAATCTAGGTCTTTCTTTAAACGCCCATATTGGCATTCGGGTGATTGTATCATCCACATTGTTTTTTATAAACGGTGCTAATGGAGACATGTACGGAACGCCAAAGGAACGTAAACTGCATAAATGAATAAGCATGACTAACCCTCCTATAATTAATCCATAGAAGCCAAATGTTGCAGCAAGTATCATGAATAAAAATCGAATTAAGCGAGCGGCAATCGCCATAGAAAAGGATGGCGTTGAAAAGCTAGCAATAGCGGTAATGGAGACGATAATCACCATTGCGGGTGAAACAATTCCAGCTTGCACCGCAGCTTCACCGATGACTAGGGCACCTACAATCGAAACCGTTTGTCCAACTGCCTTTGGAAGTCTTACCCCTGCTTCACGTAAGATTTCAAAGATCACTTCCATAATGACTGCCTCTACAAAGGCGGGAAATGGGACCGTTTCCCTTTGGGCAGCGATTGTAATGAGAAGGAGAGTAGGGATCATTTCTTGATGAAAGGTGGTAGCCGCGATATAAATCGATGGTGCGGTAAGAGAGATGAAAAAAGCTAACACCCTTAATAAACGGATACCTGTTGATATATCAAATCGAGTATAATAATCATCGGCTGCTTGAAAAAACTCTGCAAATAAAGCTGGGGCGGTAAGGATAAATGGCGTTCCATCAACTAAAATGGCAATTCTGCCTTCTAAAATATTTGCAGCAACAACATCAGGTCTTTCTGTATGATAGAGTGTCGGAAAAGATGTAAATGTTTGGTCTTCTATAAGCTGTTCAATGTACCCTGATTCCAATATGCTATCGATATCAATCCGCTTTAATCTTTTTCTAACTTCCTTAATGATGTCATCATTAGCAATGCCGTTAATATACATAATCGCAACATCTGTTTGTGTTTCTTTTCCAATTTTTATCGTTTCAAGCCATAGATTTGGATTTTTGATTCTTTTGCGAATTAAGGCGGTATTAGTTCGAAGGGTTTCGGTGAATCCTTCTCGTGGACCTCGTATTGTCGTTTCCGTACTTGGCTCAGAAATTTGTCTCTTTTCCCCACCTATAGTACTCACACTTAATGCCTCATTCGCTTTATCCATCAGGATGATTGTTGCACCCGAGAATAACGATTGGAATAAATCATCCCATCTATAAATGGAGGTAATTCCTCCAATGGCAATTATTTCATTCTTTATAAAGTGAAGGGCATGTTGAGCGGAAACAGGATAGGGAATTTCCTTTTCATGAATTAGACCTTCTAGGATAAAATCATTAATCGTTTTATCGTCAACAAGTCCGTCAGTATAAAGAACCGCAAAACGGATTGATTCACTTAAATGCATTTTGCGAATCACAATATCGGAACTATTACCTGTCGCTTTAATAATCTTTTTTATATTTTCATCTAAATCGGTTCCAATCTCATCTTCAGATATGGAGACGGTAGCTTGCCCGCTAATATCCTTCCCTTTTTTTACATTTTGTTTTTTGTTCTTTTTGAAAATTTTCAACCAATTGGGCATGATGTCTCCTCATTTTCGTAAGGTTATGTATACTTCAAAATTTCCCCAATCTAAAGGTAATTTATGCAAGTATCAATTATTTTCTAAAAATCGGAAAAGATAATAGAAGTTATTGTTATGAAAGGATAAGAACAAATGAAATTACTAAGCATCAGTTTTGGTCTACTAGTAGTATTACTATCTTTTGCCGTAGGAATAGATATGCTCATGGGATACAAACTTCAAAAGGCAATAAACAACGTCATCATCCCTTTCAGCGTCATGGATCCCATCGAAATCATCACACTAAGCTTCTTCATCCTCCTCCTCCTCATCCAATCACTAAACACAGAACGTCAAAAAAAATAAAGTGCCTGACACCATTTATACAAAAAATGAAATAAATATTCAAAAAAATGTATAAATGGTGCCTGACACCGATATGGTATTTATTGGAGGATGCCGACTTGGTTTAGGCCGTACTCGGTTGCTTGGGCTTCGGTGCTGTTTTCGCCGTATATGTCAATGGCAGATTGGATAAGTGCTTGCCTGGCATCGCTGAAGTTTGAATCGGGAGTTAGATAAACGGTAAGTGCTCGGTAATAGATTTGTCCAAGTTTGTCTTTTCCAATTTGTTCTCCTGTTAAGTAGGCAGCATGATTAATGATGGAGGAATTGACATGGACCCCGCCGTTATCTAGATTAATTGGAAGATGGTAGAATTCATCCATATGTTTTGGATATACACCACTTCCATTTCCGTAAGGAGTGTAGGCTGCGTTCACCGGAAACTTGTTTGGATTGCTCATACTTCTTAGGGCTGTTCTTCCGGAGGCTTTTGCTTCAGGGGCCATAATATCTTCGCCAATTTCCCAGCTGTCTTCATTCACTAATGCACCAAAAATATCAGAGAATGCTTCATTGAGTGCACCAGATTCATTTCGGTATTTTAATCCAGCTGTGTGGGTAGTTACTCCATGCGTCATTTCATGTGCTGCTACATCAAGACCGGCTGAAAGGGAAATCATGAACTGTCCGTCCCCGTCACCATAAGTCATTTGTCGTCCATTCCAGAAGGCATTATTATAGCCATCTCCGTAGTGAACGGTTGACTTTATTTCCATGCCCTTATCATCCAAAGAATTACGGCCATGTTTGTCTAAATAATAGTGGTAAACTTTTTCGGAATTATAATGGGCATCGACTGCTGCACGATCATAATCATCATTCCAAGAATTGTTTTTCTTTGCAAATAGTTTACCAGGCAGCGGATTAGTTCTTGAATCGAACTCCTTTTCAAAATCGTAGGTAGTAATTCCTCCTAAATGGTCATGATTAATATCATTTAGAAAAAACATCATTCCATTTCCTAATTTCGGATCTTTCTTTTTGGAAATATGAAGTTCGCGTTTTTCTCCTAATACCCCTGTGCCTACACCCTTCATCGGTTTATAATCGTCGCCATCGACGTGCATTAATTCGTTATACATATCTACAACGTCGCCTGTTTTTGCATCGATAAATACATCCCAATTTCCAGGATGTTCCCCAAGAAAATTCACATTTACTTTATAAGTGACATAGTTTTCGCCATTAAAAGGATAAACGACCAACTCTTGAGTAGGTTCATAGTCTAAGTCTTTTGGTGCAGAGACGATCTCCTTCGCTTTTTCAATGGCCTGATCTGCAGTAATTTTTGCTTTTGTATTTAAATCTGTCTCTGCGATATCATTACTATATTGGCCGTTGACAGTTTGTACGGTCCCTTCTTTGTCATAATGGACAATGACTTCAGCACCCTCTACCGGGATTCCATTTTTTGTTTGTTGCAAACGTACATGGGTCATACCAAATTTATCAATCTCCATTTTTTTGACCTTTAAGTGTTTCGCAGGTTCCTTCATTTTTAAGAGATTCTTGTTTTTTTCAACATAATTAATTGCTGCAACATCTTTTTTCTTCTTTACTCCTAGCTTCTTAGCAAAGATAGAATGGTTGGTATCCCTTTTTAAACTTTTCTTGGCATCCATCTTTTGAATCTTTGGATATCCTGAATCATCGGGCTGAATTGCATAAGCAGCACCTCCGGAAAACGATCCTCCTATAATTGCCGCAGACAAAATCATAGGAATAACGAATTTTTTCTTATTCATTCAATCTCCTCCTCTACTAGATTATGTCAAGTTTATAGAAAAAATAGATAGAATAATAGTAACTTTCAGACTATTTTAACTTTAGGCAAAAAATCACGTAAAAGTAAGTAAAACGCATATTAATTAGTTTTAAAGAAATCGATTATAAAACTGGTCTATGTCTATTTACAGTGTCTTTTTCACAAGCATTTTGGGCATGATTGTGTATTGAATGCCGCTTTCGAAAATATGTAAAAAGACATAGGCATCCAGTTATGAATATAGGGAATCTTCTAAATAAAAAAGGGCAAAAGTTATATAGACAAATTCATCAGTATTGATAGACTTTAATACAAGTAAGCCCTTACAAAAATTTGAACTTAGGGGAGGAAAACAAATGCCTAAAAAAATTTGGGTGTTCATGCTGACATTCGTGTTTCTGCTTTCATTAATGTTGCCAAATGCACCAACTGCTCAGGCAAAGGGAAAACCGAAGGGGAACCAGGAGAAGATAGCTAAAAAGTGGGTGAAGAAAAAGCTGAAAAGCATGTCTGTCGAAGAAAAAGTCGGACAGCTTTTTATCATTCATGCATATGGAAAAACACCTACCGACCCAGATTATACGGAAACGAATTTAAACTCCAAACGCGGAGGGGCAAATTATAAAGAAATTATCGAGAAATTCCATATCGGTGGAGTCATCTATTTTAATTGGAACGACAATATTGGCACCCCTATTAATCCGAAACAAGTCCAAGCATTATCTAATGGACTACAAAAGATTGCTTTGAAACAAAAATCAAAGATTCCTTTATTCATATCAACCGACCAAGAAGGTGGAATCGTCGCACGTGTCACCGAACCAGCAACTGTATTGCCTGGAAACATGGCGCTAGGTGCAACTAAATCTGTGACTTATGCAAAAAAATCGGCGGAAATTATCGGAACAGAGTTAAAAAGTTTAGGAATAAATATGGATTTCGCTCCTGACTTAGATGTTAATGTGAATCCGGAAAATCCAGTCATTGGCGTACGTTCTTACTCTGAAAACCCCAATTTAGTAGGAACCTTAGGAACTGCACAGATTGAAGGATTACAAAAGCAAAATGTCATTGCAACAGGAAAGCATTTTCCAGGTCATGGAGATACCAATGTCGATTCCCATTATGGGCTACCAATTGTGAATCATGATTTAAAGACGCTTTACGAAGTTGATTTAAACCCATTTAGGACAGCGATTAAATCCGGTGTTGATGCGATCATGACGGCGCATATCGTCGTTCCAGCTTTAGATTCTTCCGGCTTACCGGCGACATTGTCCAAACCGATTATGACCGGGGTTCTTCGAAATCAGCTTAAGTATGATGGATTAATAATTACCGACAGTTTAGATATGTCAGGAGCAAATGTCTTGCCTGCTGATCAAGTGCCAGTAGCAGCGTTCGAAGCAGGGGCAGATATTTTGCTTAATCCACCAGATGTTGAACTTGCCTATAAATCTATATTAAAAGCAGTAAAAACAAAGAAAATTAGTAAAAAGCGCCTTGATCAATCAGTAACTCGAATTCTGCTAGCGAAATATAAGCGTGGGATTATCAAACAGCCACTCACAAAGGAAAAAATGCTTAAAAAAATAGGAACACCAGAAAATCTAAAGATGGCAGATGAAATCACTGAAAAAAGCATTACATTAATTAAAAATGATCATCACACTCTACCTCTTAAGCGCAATCAAAAAGTGTTAATTACCGGCCCAACGACGGCAAATTCTGAAAGACTAGGCACACTACTAACCGATAAAGGTTTGGACGCTATCGCCTATGGCACAAATACTTCACCAACTGCAGCGGAAATTCAAACGGCAGTGGATAAAGCAAAAAACACCGATGTCATCGTCGTTGCCACGTATAATGCGAATACAAATACTGCCCAGCAAACAATGGTTAAAGCACTAAAGCAAACAGGTAAACCTGTTGTAATTGCATCGATGAGAAATCCATACGATATTATGTCATTTCCCGAGGTAGATGCGAATATTTTAACCTATGGAAATCGTGATATCTCAACAAGAGCACTGGCAAAGGCGTTAGTAGGAGAAATTTCACCAAGTGGAAAGCTTCCGGTTACAATTCCCGGTCTATATTCATTTGGTACGGGACTACATTATTAATAGGGGGAGATCCAATTGAACAAGAAAATCATTAAAACATGTTCAGTGGCCTTGTTGAGTACAACTTTATTGTTTTCAATGCAGGGGATATCAACAATAGAAGCTAGCAAGCGAGATGATGTGATGCAAACAAAATATACATGGGATCATCCTGGACCATCTTTACCCGTCTTACTATCGGGAAAGCCTAAGCAAGCCGGAATGTCTGAAGCCCCATTAAAAGAAATGGATTCAATTATTAATGATGCAATCAATCAAAAAGTCATGCCCGGTGCTGTCACCTATGTTGCAAGAAAAGGAGTGACGGTAAAACATCAAGCATATGGATATGCCTATCGTTATACGGATGATCAGTTTACTGAAACCAATCAACCCATCCAAATGAAAAAAGATACGATTTTTGATATAGCTTCCATTAGTAAAATTTTCACTTCGATTGCAGCGATGCAGTTATATGAAAAAGGAAAATTCAAACTAGATGATCCTGTAGCTAAGTACATTCCGGAATTTGCGGAAAACGGCAAGGAAACAGTCACGATACGTCAACTAATGACCCATACTTCTGGATTTGAACCAGGAATTCTCGTTTATAAAATGGGCACATCAAGAGCGGATAGGTTAGAGATTGTGTTAAAGCATAAGCTCACGAATGCTCCGGGAACAACTTACACGTATAGTGATTTGAATATGATTACTTTAGGTGTTCTTGTGGAAAGGCTGTCAGGGCAAAGGCAAGATGAGTATGTAAAAGAACATATTACGAAACCGCTTGGCATGAAGGATACGATGTACAATCCACCTGCATCTTTGAAATCAAGAATTGCTGCAACGGAATATCAACCTTGGACGAATAGAGGTCTCGTATGGGGGCAAGTTCATGATGAAAATTCCTGGTCCCTCGATGGTGTAGCAGGACATGCGGGCGTCTTTTCAACCGCCAATGATCTAGCTATCCTAGGACAGACATTTTTAAATGAAGGGAAATACGGTCATTCACGAATTTTAAAAGCTTCAACGGTGAAGTTAATGGAGAAAAATATGAATCAAGCATTTCCAGGGGATGATCATGGTCTTGGCTATGAATTGAATCAAGGTTGGTATATGGATGGGTTTGCAGAGGAAAATACGATGGGCCATACAGGATATACAGGAACTTCATTAGTGATTAGTCCAAAGAACCAAACAGTTGTTATTCTTTTAACAAATCGAGTTCATCCATCCCGCAATACCGTTTCAACGAACCAAACGAGAAGACTCGTTGCAAGACAAGCGGGGGATGCGATTCCTGTTGAAATGAAAGGAAAAAAACAAGCATGGTTTGCCGGTTATGGAGATAACAAAAAATCAATATTACAAGCAGAAGTAGACATTAAAAAACCTGCAACACTTACGTTCGAAACATGGTATAGAATTGAGAAGGATGCCGATTATGGGAAGGTGGAAATTTCCAACGACGGTAAGAGTTGGACTTCCCTTGGAACGGAATATACAGGATCAAGTATGAAATGGCAAAAAGCAACCTATGCGATTCCTGTGGGTACAAAATTTATTCGCTTTCAATATGAGACAGATGCTTCAGTAAATGGAAGAGGATGGTATATCGCAGACCCGCAAATTAAGTCAAAAGGTAAAAAGGTAAAGCTTCATTTTAATAGTAATGATTGGGAATTACGAAATCGCTAGATTAAGGAGTATGTAGGAAATGGAGTTGGGGAAACCAGCTCCTTCTCACTTAAGAGAGGAGAATCGAGATGAAAAAGTGGTTAGTCGCGATTATAGCAGTGATTCTATCTGTTTCATGTTTATCTGCAGCTTTAGCGAAACCAATCGAGCCTGCGAAAAAGCATAAAGACAAGTCGTTTCAACTAGGAGTAGAAGTATTGTTAAAAGATCAACTTAACTTATTAAAAGGGAAAAAAGTCGGACTCATAACCAATCCGACTGGTGTTGATCAGTCCTTAACGAGTATCGTCGATAAATTTTACAATAATAAACAAATTAATTTGGTTGCCTTATTTGGACCGGAACACGGTGTAAGAGGAAGTGAACAAGCAGGATCCTACGTTCCATTTTATATCGATGAAAAAACAGGTCTTCCTGTTTATAGTCTTTATGGAGAAACGAAAAAACCAACTCCCGAAATGCTAAAAGGTGTAGATGTTCTTGTATTCGATATCCAAGATGTAGGTGCTAGATTTTATACGTATATTTACACAATGGCCTATGCAATGGAAGCTGCCAAAGAAAATAATATCCCATTTATCGTTCTAGATCGCCCGAATCCGCTTGGCGGTACAAAAGTAGAAGGGACAGTGCTAGATCCGAAATACTCCTCATTTGTCGGTCTATACCCAATTGCCTTGCAGCACGGGATGACGGTAGGAGAACTGGCAAAATACTTCAACAAGGAGTTTAAGATAGGTGCCGATCTAATAGTTGTTAAGATGAAAGGCTGGAAACGGAATATGTACTACGATGAAACACCGCTTCAGTGGGTGCTTCCATCACCAAATATGCCGACTTTAGATACTGCACTTGTATATCCGGGTGCAGCGCTTATTGAAGGAACAAATGTCTCGGAAGGAAGAGGAACAACAAAGCCATTTGAGCTGATCGGTGCACCATTTATAGACGGAGAAGAACTTGCCCAAACATTAAATAATCTCAAGCTTCCGGGTGTCATGTTTAGAAGTGCTTACTTCACCCCAACGAGCTCGAAATTTAATGGCCAACTCTCCGGTGGCATTCAAATTCATGTAACTGACCGAAAAAGCTATCAATCTGTAAAAACGGGAGTAGCGATCGTCAAAACCATTCATGATCTTTATCCAAACGATTTTGCCTTCCGTCCGGAAAATAGCAGCGGAATTTCTGCATTCGACCAATTAATCGGCAATGGATGGGTGCGAAAAGCGATAAACGACGGAACTTCCCTCAAGGAGATTGAAAGTAACTGGAAAAACGATTTAAAGAAGTTTGAGAAAACGAGAAAGAAATATTTGCTCTATTAAAAAATCGGCTGCTAGCATTGCTAGCAGCTTTTTGTGCTTCAGCTTGTATGGTAATATTAGAACAATATATATTTTGATAGTTTTAGTGAGGTTTTAGCAAATGTCTTTAGGAGAAAAATTTTTTGAGTCTAAACAGCAGCAATTAGGTGTTTCACTGAACGATGTTCAAAAGAAAGCTGTTCTTCAGACTGAGGGTCCACTCCTACTTTTAGCAACCCCCGGCTCAGGAAAAACGACAACCATCATCATGAGAATTGGCTATATAATAGAAGAAAAAGGTGTGAATCCGGCAAGGATTAAAGCGGTAACGTTTAGTAAAGCATCCGCCATCGATATGGAAGAGAGATTCAAACGTTTCTTTCCATCTCTTCCTCCAGTTAATTTTTCAACGATTCATAGTTTAGCTTTTGAAATAGTACGCGAACATTTCACTCATCAAAAGATTGCTTATCAATTAATCGAGGGCGGAACAACAGTAAATCAAAACAATCGCCCTTTAAATAAAAAAATGATCCTTCGAGAACTATTTAAACAAATGGTGGGCGAAGTGATAACAGAGGATCAACTAGAGGAGTTAACAACCTATATTAGCTATATAAAAAATAAACTTCTTCCACAGAAAAAATGGTCAACCGTTGAATGTACTGTTCCCCAGGCAGAACAAATTTTACGAGAATATGAAAAAGTTAAACGAACAAGTTCGAATCAATTATTAGTAGATTATGATGACATGTTAACGATAGCTAACAGAGTATTAGAAGAAGAGGGAGAACTTCTTCTAAAGTATCAACAAAGATATGACTATTTTCTTACCGACGAAAGTCAAGATACATCGATGGTTCAACATGCAATCATTGAAAAACTCGTACAGAAGCATAAAAATCTATGTGTTGTAGCCGATGATGACCAATCGATCTACACATGGCGTGCGGCGGAACCACAATATTTAATGGATTTCAAAAAAGTATATCCGGAAGCAACGATTCTTAAGATGGAGCAAAATTATCGTTCATCAAAGGATATCGTTAATGCTGCCAACCAATTCATCAAGCGAAATAAGCATCGCTATGATAAAAATATGTTTACAGATAACCCAGCTGCTAAACCAATTATCGTGAAACGTCATTTTAATGATAAAAATCAAACGTCGTATTTAGTGAAAGAAATTTCTACAGTTGCAAACTATCGAGATGTTGCTGTGTTATACCGAAACAACTCGTCATCAATTCCGCTTATTAATCTATTTGATCGAGCTGGCATCCCTTTTTATATAAAAGACTCGGACAATCGATTTTTTTCCCATTGGGTTGTTGAAGACATATTGAATTTCATGAGAATGACTTTTAATGATAAACGTGTAGATATTTTAGATAAAATCCATATGAAATTTAATGGGTATATTACGAAACAGCAAATGGCCGAATTAAAAGCTGTACGTAATAACGATTCAGTTTTTGACAATCTTCTTCAGTTCGTCCAGTTAAAGGAATATCAAGTAAAACAACTGAAAAAATGCAAGGAAATTTTCCGTGATATGAAGGGAATTGCTCCTCTTTCTGCTATCCGATATATTCGCTATGAGCTAGGATACGAGAAGGCTCTCGAGAAAATGAGCGAACGACTTGGCTTTAATCTGGAATATCTCGTGGGAATTCTCAATACATTAGAAGAAATTGCGGATACATTAGAGACGATGGAAGAGTTTGCACATCGTTTAAAATATTTAGAAACATTGATGAAAAATTCAAAGCGACAAAAAAATGAAAACGTCGTGACACTTTCTACTTTCCACAGTTCGAAGGGGCTGGAGTTTAAACGCGTGTACATGATTGACTTAGTGGATGGAATGATCCCTTCAAAGGCAGAAACAAAAAGCTATGATGAAGGGAATCATGAGCTAATGGAAGAAGCTGTTCGTCTTTTCTATGTTGGAATGACTCGGGCAAAGCAGCATCTAGAACTCCTTTCATACGAAAAGAAAAATGGCAGCCCTGTAAAGGAATCCCCATTTTTAAGCAATATCCGCCAAATTATTGCTCCCGTCAAGGAAAAGGCACAATTAAATGCTGTCGCTAATAAGTCAAAAGTTCCTTCTAATCCAAATGGAATAAAGGATCGTTCACAACTGGTGGAAGGAAAAATGATCAAACATCGTGTGTTTGGTCATGGTGAAATTACGCATATCGGACAGGAGAGCATCGACATTCAATTTCCATCTAGCAACAAGAAATTATCCCTTTCAACATGTATAGAAATGGGACTTCTGGAACCAGTCGATTAATATTATTTACGTGTAGGAGTACCGGAAAAATGAATCAAACGTATACAATGAAGGAAAAAATAAAACAAATATTTATTTTACTCATTCCTATTTTAATCACTCAATTAGGAATGTTTTCGATGGTGTTTTTTAACACGATTTTGTCGGGTAAGTATCATTCTTCCGATTTGGCGGGAGTGGCAATTGGATCTTCTATATGGAATCCGGTATTTACAGGATTAAGCGGAATTCTACTAGCCGTATCGCCAATTGTCGCCCAGCGCTTTGGAGAAAAGAAAAATAAAGAAGTATCATCTATTGTAGTCAATGGCGTCTATCTATCGTTAATGATCGCATTATTAGTAATTGTACTTGGCTTTTTTCTATTAGATCCATTATTAAATCGAATGAATCTGCCGGTTCGTGTGCAAAATACAGCACATGACTATTTAGTTGGATTAAGTTATGGCATTCTTCCACTATTTATTTTTAATGTTTTAAGATCATTTATCTACGGACTCGGAAAAACACGTGTCGTTATGGTGATTATGATTTCATCGTTACCGTTTAATTTCTTATTAAATTATTTGTTTATTTATGGACATTGGGGTCTCCCAGAACTTGGGGGAGCAGGTGCAGGTTATGCAACCTCCATTACGTATTGGATTATAGCAGGGATAACAGCGTACATCATTAAACGACAAGAACCATTTTCGGCATATCGAGTATTTTCCAATTTTAAAAAGTTTTCAGTTGAAAAATGCAAGGAAATCTTAAAAATTGGTGTCCCGATGGGATTATCAACCTTTTTTGAAACGAGTATGTTTGCCGTTGTGACGATATTAATTAGTAAGTTCAGTGTGACAACGATTGCTGCCTACCAATCAGCTCTTAATATCGTTTCGTTTCTCTATATGGTTCCTGTAAGTATTTCTTTAGCTTTAACTGTTTTGGTCGGCTTTGAAGTGGGGGCAAAACGTTATAAAGACGCGAAGGCATATAGTTGGTTAGGAATTAGTTTATCTGTCATCATTGCTCTTTTTACCGGTTTACTCGTAGTTTTATTTAGATACAAGGTAGCAGGCTTCTATTCAAATGAACTAGCCGTTATTAACTTAACTGCGCATTTTTTAATTTATGCTTTATTTTTCCAAATTTCTGATGCGATTCAAGCGACTGCACAAGCGGCACTGCGGGGATACAAAGATGTTAACGTCGCATTTATTACGACCCTTATTGCTTACTGGCTCATTTGCTTACCGGTTGGCTATTTATTAGCACATTTCACCTCCCTTGGTGCACCAGGATATTGGATTGGCTTAACATCCGGATTACTGGCAGCTGGGATTGGATTAGCAGCAAGACTTATTTATATTCAAAAACGGAAATTCGTGATTGTAAAAATGGTTATGAAAGGATGACAATGTCATCTTTTTTCGTAATATAGTTCGTATACAAATTATATTTACACACATTATATTTTAGTATATAATTAAAATATAATTGAAAGGAGAACGTGTAAGGTGGCCATTTCAAAAGATAGATCAATCGGGTTTGCTTCTGTGCGGACTAGTAAAAAAATGAGTCGTACAATTAATTTTTACTTAAAATCTTATAATATTACTTCTGAACAATGGAGTGTTCTAAGAACGCTAAGTGAGCATGATCATATTTCACAAAAGGAACTATCAATAAGAGCGGATAAAGATCAGGCAACATTGACGAAAATTCTCGATTTACTTGAAAAAAGTGAGGTTATTAAACGGAAAGTGAATCCATCAGACCGACGTTCCTTTTTAATAATGATCACGGAAAAAGGAAAGAACTTAGTTGAAGAAGTTGCTCCGTATTTGGAAGAGATTTTTTCAAAAATTATCAATGGAATTGATGAAGAGTCACTCCATATTTATTTGAAAGTATTGCAACAGATTGAAGACAATGCAGATTCACTACTAGAGGATGTAAACAACTAGAAAGAAGGAATTAATGTATGAAAGAATCGAATAAATTGTGGACAGGTCAGTATGTAGCCATTGTCTTAATGGCTTTTTTATTTTTTTTATGTTTACAATTGCTTACTGCAGGGTTTCCAGCTTTTATTACCGATATCAAAAATAACCCCGCTCAAGGTGGGCTGATGACGACAGTTTTTATGGTAGCGGCAATTATTACGCGTCCGTTCATCGGTTATCTTATTCATCGTGTAAATGTTAAAAAAATGAGTATTTATTCACTCGCTTTCGTGGCTATTACACTTGCGATTGCATACAATCAACAGTCAGTTCCATTATTGCTTTTATTACGGGTGTTTCATGGGATTGGATTTGGAATTATGACAACCATCTTAGCGACTTTAGCTACAAATATTATTCCAAAAAAGAGATTAGGTGAAGGAATCGGTTATTATGGATTAGCTACAAGTATTGGTACAAGTATGGCTCCTATGGTAGCACTTGCTTTGTTAGCTACGTTACCATTTAATTTTTTATTAATTATTTCAGTCGTTTTAGCCGTCCTTACATTTATCTTCAGCTTTTTTATAAAGCCTTCAAAAGAAGAATCGGTTATGACGAAGGAAGAACCGAAGCATAAGCTTTCCTTGAAGGAATCTATTTTTGATAAAAAAGCGTTTGTTCCAAGTATTTTATGTGCACTTTTCTCAATTACACTTGGAGGTGTCATTAGTTTTCTAAGGGAACTGGGGAAGGAAGAACATCTCGGTGGATCGGTTTCTCTCTTCTTTTTAATCGTAGCAATTGTCATGTTAGCGGCAAGACCAGTTTCTGGAAGATTGTATGATACGCTAGGACATAAAGTAATCATCTACCCTGCAGCAATTTGTGGAATCATAGGATTGTTTCTCTTATCTATCACCCATAGCACAAGTACCTTACTTATCGCAGCATTCTTCTATGGAGTGGCTTATGGCATGGTGACATCAACCTTACAAGCCATAGCGGTTAGTCTTGTTACTAAAGAAAAACAAGGAACGGCGAACGCAATGTATTTTTCCTCCATGGATCTCGGGATGGCCATCGGTTCAACAGGGCTTGGCATCCTTGCTGCAAATAAAGGATTTCATTTTATCTATGGATTTTCGATTGTGTGTGTAGTTCTTTTATTAATTATCTACACATTCCTTTTTATGAAAAAGAAAGAATCGGAAGCAGAAACAGTAACAGCTACATCCACATCTCAAATTATGTAATACCATATTAAAAAGAGCGATTCGCCATTACAGCGATCGCTCTTATTTATACTTGTTTTTCAAAATGGACGCGTTTGTTTAAGAAATAAAAGATTGGTGCCCCGATAGCCATGACTACAAATTCACCGATTGCGGTAGTTAGCCAGGTAATAAGAAAAGGAAGGTCAAGGGCTAGCTGCAGCTCATATGCAATGATAAACATTGTAAAGGTGAACACAATTGTATTTACAATCATACGTCGGAATTTTTGCCTGTCTCTGTAGCTTTTTTTCGACTTTTAATATGAAATCCTTTTAGTGTTTTGTTTGTTTCATAATGCCGTCTCCTTGGTACATTAAGTAGTATAATTACTCTTATTGTCCAATTCCATTTGGGGGAGATAGAACTGTGAATTTTACGATAATAAAAGAGAAGTTTCTTTTATTTTTGATTGTGCGAACTTAATATTTTCTTCACTATCTTGTAAAGTAAAAGCTATTTCTGCCAATTTAAAGTTTTCAATAGCATCTCTAAAATTATTTAAGGCTTTGTAGTTGAGGCCCTTCTGTATAAAAAGGTCACCTTTTAAATAAAGTAATTTATTTTTTTTACCTATTTTTAAGGCTAAATCACAGTTTATTAGTGAGTTTGAGTAGTCTTTACTAAAACGCAGGCATCGAGAAAGGTTGTAATATAGCCTCACGGGAATATAAATATTTTCCAACCTAGGTATATTTTTTAAATGAGATAGTGCAGATTTATAAGTTTTTAATGCCATTTCATAATTATTATTGTCGGTGTATAAGTTGCCCTTACTAATTAATATTTCAACCTCCCGTTCACCATAAACTTTTCCTTTAGAAGAAGTAAGTCTTATCGCATTATCTAATGTTTTAATTGCTTGGTTAAAGTTGCCGTCTTTATAAAAAAAACAAATTGCTTCATGCCAGGTTAAAAATTGCCTGAATTTAGCATCGTTAACGAATTTATTATTTTTTTCACTCGTTATTATTTCTTTTACAAGATCATAGTTTCTATCATAAACCGCTTCCCTTATTTGAGTTATTACGTCAATAATGTATTCATGCCTAGGGATATTTGAGATATCTAGAAGTAGGGAAATACTGATACCGAGTTTATCTGCTATCTTCATCAAAGTATCTGCAGAAGGATATACATCCCCTTTTTCAATTTTACTAATATAAGCTTGAGTGCATATCCCAGTACTTAAATCATATTGGGAAATATAAAACCGCTTGCGCATCTCTTTAATCTTTGCTCCTAGTAAACTAGTCATAGTTCGTTATTCACCTCATTAATTATATAACTATAGTTATTATAGATTATGAATTAGTGAGAAAAAAGGAATAAGTGTCAATGTTTTGAAGTAATAACCGGCGTTTTTCTCAAATACACAGTATTTTTATTAATGGTAATATTCTAATATATCTTACAAAGGGAGCCATATTAATATGAAAAAAATACTTTACTCCATAATTCTTACAACGCTGATGGTTATTAGTTCAAATCATAATATTACGGGATCACTAATTCCAACCCAAAATGTAAGTATCCTGAATTCAGGAGAGAAAGATACTGGTGCAATGCATTAAATTGGTGATCTTTGCTTTTTAAAAAATATATTAAGGAGCATTCCTGTTAGAAGGATTTTCGGGGACTTGAACAAAAAAGAGCCCTCTTGGTATGATACGGGGTGTCAAATCATAGCGCGAATTGACCCCTAACTTAGTTAACCAAGGAGGACTCCAAAGTGGATTTTAAACAAAATCAGAAAATAAATCAAGTCACCGAGAATACACTCGTAGTAGGAATTGACATTGCCAAGCGAAAACATTTTGCTTGCTTTGTAGATGATCGTGGTCGGGTGCTCCAAAAATCTTTCCCAGTATTACAGTCTAGTGATGGCTTCCAGTGTTTTTATCAACGTATTTTAACTGCAATGAAAGAATACGAAAAAACGGAAGTCATTGTCGGGATTGAACCAACAGGCCATTACTGGCTAAATTTAGCTTATTTCCTTGAGGAACGGGGTATTCCCCTAGTCATGACCAACCCTTTGCACGTTAAAAAGTCAAAGGAATTGGATGACAATTTACCAACCAAACATGACCGTAAAGATGCGCTAGTAATCGCTCGTCTTATTAAAGATGGACGCTTCAGTTATCCACGTATCTTGAAAGACATGGAGGCTGAACTTCGTGTTGGATCAACGTTTAGAGGGAAATTGACAGAGGAACTTAGTGCTGTCAAAAACATGATTATTCGCTGGTTAGATCGCTATTTTCCTGAGTTCACTCAGATCTTCCCGTCATTTGGAAAGATGGCAATGGCCGTACTAGAATGTACCCCATTTCCGAGTGATCTCCAACAGAAACAAGCTGATGAGGTTTTATCCCTTTATCGAAAGATTGAGGGGCTCAAATCTCCCCAACGACCAAAAGCAGTGCGCCTCATTGAAGTCGCTGCTTATTCCATTGGAGTAACAGAAGGACGTGAGATGGCCCGTATTGAAATCGCCACGCTCGTTCGCCGTTACCATCAGCTGGAACAAGATATCGAGAGGATTACTCAACACTTAGTTGAGCTTGTAAAAACTTCTGTAGAGTACGAGTGGCTATCAACGGTACCAGGACTAGGAGATACAACGATAGTTGATTTATTAGCTGAAATCGGAAGCTTTTCATACTATGAAGACCCACGCCAACTAATCAAACTCGCGGGGTTAACATTACGAGAGAGTTCTTCCGGACAGCACAAAGGGCAAAAGCGCATCTCCAAACGTGGCAGAAGAAAGCTGCGTGCCCTCCTATTTAGAGTTATGATGCCGATGATTCGACATAATGAGGCTTTTAGAAAACTGCACGAATATTATACAAATCGTCAGGTTAATCCATTACGTAAGAAGCAGTCTATCGTGGTTCTATGCGGAAAACTATTAAAAGTGTTACATGGAATCAGCACGAAGCACAAAGCATTTGATGCGCAGCGAATGATGAAGGATATTCCTAGTCTCGCAGAGGCTATATAGATTTCTACATCCCCTTTACAGACCTAGACAACAGGATGACACGGAGAAGCTGGCATTATATTCACCATTCGACCTAGAGTCCCTAAAGGAGCTTCGCTAGCCTCTGCCTTATGACTAGACCGAACGAAGGAATGTAGGCACACAGATGCCCAGAGACATGGGAGGGTACGTCATCATAAGTTACGCAGAGATCCATTGTGCATCACATAATTCTCTGACACTACTTACCACTATTAACCAGTAGTGACCGCGTAGCGTACCCATATAATGGAATAGTTTCTCATAATATAAAAATATTGTTAGGAAGCGTGTCGAAAAATATTTTTTTGACACCCCACCAACGGCTCAAACCGTTGATAAATCAACATTTATAGAGGGAGGAATAATATGTTAGGTACTATAGCCTATAGTGAACATACTGTATTTAATGACTTTAAACAACTTTTTGATCTAAAAGGCAAAAAAGTATTAGAAATAGGAGGAGCATTAGATAGTGATATAATTCTAGACTCTGGAGTAAAGGAATGGGTTTCAGTAGATCCTTTAAATAAAAATTTAGATAACGGTATTATAAAGCGTATAAAAGGGATTGGCTCCTCTATTTCGAGGGAATCTGAATATTTTGATTATGTCTTTTCTAGCAATGCATTTGAACACATAACTGATTTAAAGGAAACCATTCAAGAGTGTAAAAGACTATTAAAAAAGTCTGGGGCTCTATACTCACACTTTGGTCCAATTTGGTCAGCACCAGACGGCCATCATTTAGATATTGAAATTGAAGGAGAAATTACAGATTTCTCCACAGATTATATATTGCCCCATTGGATTCATTTAACCTATTCGCAAGAAGAAATTAGAGAGATGCTTTCTAAAAGATATAGAATTAAAGATGTTGAGAATATTCTACAAGCTATTTTTAAATCCGATTGGTTAAATCGACTTCATTTTGAAGATTATATCGATATATTTAAAGAATCTGGATTAAGAATAGCGAAAATAGAGACTACAGAAGAAATTGATTATCCATTTATTTATCCTAATTATGGAATAGAAGAAGTGACAATTCAGGAAAAACTGAATAAATTTCATGAAGAGAATAATAGGAACTATAAGTGCAGAGATATGCTTGTAGTCCTAGTTAAGTAGGTGATTTCTGTGGAAATAAAAGTTAAATATAATTGGCCACAGTGGCCAATTTATTCACAAAGTGTTAGGGAAGAACTACATAACGTATTAGATTCGAATAGATGGGCAGTTAGTGGATATTGGACTGGCGAAGAGTGCAAAGAAAAGTTATTTGCGATGGAATATGCTAAATATAATAATACAAAATATTGTGTACCAACTACCAGTGGAACAAATGCACTTTTAATTGCGTTGGAGGCACTCGGAGTGGGCTACGGTGATGAAGTCCTAGTGCCTGCATTAACTTGGTTAGCGACAGCAAGTGTTGTACTAAATGTAAATGCAAAACCAGTTTTAGTTGATGTGGATCCTGAGTCGTACTGTATGGACTGGCGTAAGATAGAGGAATTAATTACTAGTAAAACGAAAGCAATTATACCTGTTCATTTATATGGTTCTGTTTGTGACATGGATGAAATTATGCGCATTGCAAAAAAACATAATTTATATGTTATAGAAGATTGTGCACAGAGCCATGGCTCCGAATGGAATGGGAAAAAAGTTGGTACCATTGGTCATCTAGGATGTTTTAGCTTTCAGCAAGCAAAAGTATTAACAGCCGGAGAAGGTGGTGCTGTTATTACTAATGATTATGAAGTCAAGCTAAGATTGGAACAACTTAGAGCGGATGGAAGGGTTTTAGCTGACCAGAATGAGGCAGTTAAAGGTAGCCTACAACTTATTGAAGTAGGAAAGATACAGGGGAGTAATCGATGTTTGTCAGAATTTCAAGCTGCAATCTTAATTGAGCAACTTAAACTTCTAGAAAACCAAAATGACTATCGTCAACAGGCCGCTGAGTACTTAGATAATGAATTACTAAAGATACCGGGTATTAAAGTACAGGAAAGGCCAATTAGCGTTAATAAGCAAACGTATTATAGTTATATTATTAAAATAGACCAGAATGAGTATCCATTCATTGATGCTAGAGATGTAGTAAATAAATTACAAGAAAAGTTAGTAGTGGGAGATTTTCATATCCACAGTCCTTATAATGCAATTCATAAGAATAAGCTTTTCTGTCCTTGGTTAAAAAATAGGTATCCAGAGCACTTATCAATGTCAGAAGAGTATTGGAGAAATCAATCATTCCCAATTGCAGAAGGAGCAATTGAAGAGCTAGTTGTCCTACACCATTGCATGCTATTGAGTGACAAGGAATTACTAGATGTTTTTATAAAAAACTTTAAAGAGATAATTACTTTATAAGTTGGGGAATTTGAATGAAGATATTAAGGTTAACACCACATTATTACTTCGAAAATAAGTCGTGGCCAAGCAGATTTGATCCTCTCGGAGGACAACAAATACAAGTAACTAATCTAGCAGAATGGTTATCCTATAAGAATGTGGACCAGGATATATTAACAACAGGTTTTCCTGGAATAAAGAGAAAATTAAAGAAAAAGGGGAACTTAAAGGTTTATTCTGTACGTCGACTCACTCTTCCTTTTAAATCTAAGTATTCAGGAACATTTTTATTAGACTTTAGTTGGGCACTTGGGAGTTTGTTTTGGATATTAAAAAATTTCCAAAAAAAATATAATATAATTCACCTACACTCAAGCGGTGTCATTTGGCCATTTATTTTAGGAATATTTGCTAGTAAAATCTTTAAATCTAAGCTCATTACAACAATACACTGTAGTCGGAATTTCACCTATTCAACTACTAATTGGTTTGATTTGTTAATAAATCGTTTAGTAATCTTTATGGAGAATAAAACCATTAGCAGAAGTGAGATTGTATATGTATTAACTGATCGAACTAGGGATAAGTATGTCGGAAGATTCCCAGAATTAGTTGCGAAGTTTAAAAAGCTCAGTGATACAGTGGGGAATCAACATATAAATCATATGCATACAAAGCCACAATGCTGTGCGGAAAATTTACCCAAGGTTAATTTCCCCAGCGGGGATATAATTTTATACCTTGGTAGAATATCATATGAAAAGGGGTGGGAAACATTTGTAGAAGTAGCAAGAAATATTGCTCGTAAAGATAAAAATGCAAAATTTCTTGTGTGTGGCGATGGTCCTCAAAAAAAGGAGCTAATAAGAGTGGTAGAAACATACAATATTTCTGATAGATTTTTTATCACCGGATTTGTATCTAAAGAAATTGTTCCTTGTGTTTTAAATAACTCATGTGTGTTAGTAATGCCATCAAAACATGAAGAGTTAGGGGGATCTGCAATTGAAGGAATTATTGCCGGAGTCCCAATAGTTGCTTCTAAAGTTGGAGGATTACAAACATTAATAAAGGATAGTATTTCAGGTTATTTAGTTGAGCCGGGGGATGTAAATGGTTTTACATCCAGAGTTGAAAAAATACTAAATGAAAAAGATATTGCTAAACGGTTAGTGAAAAAAGCAAAAGAAGAAATAAAGGACATCTATCAACAGGATGTAGTATTTATGTCTCTATTGAAAGATTACAACAGTATCGTGGGTGGAGAGGATGAGGCTTTAGATGGATAAATTAAAGTCATATGACTCTATCATTATCTCACCGCATTTTGATGACGCAATTTTAAGCCTGTATGGTTATATTCATAGATTTAAAGAAACGGAAAAGATATTAGTATTAAATGTTTTTTCTGGTCGCCCCGATTCTAGGATAAAACTAAGTCCCTTAGCAAAAAATACTATCATGCATGATTTAAATATAAATGACGTTATTTCCATAGACCCAATATTATATAACCAAAGAAGAAATGCAGAAGATCAGAAAGCAATTGATCACCTTGGAGTAAAAAGGCACGACTTAAATTATTTAGATGCCATTTTTAGAGGAAATCCACCACTTTATACAAATGAACGTGAGTTATTTTCAAATATAAAAGAATCGGATATAAAAATTATTGTAGAACTTTTTCAAATTATTAAACATAACTTTGTAAAGGGCTGTAAATTGTTCTTCCCCTTAGCAATTGGAGAGCATGTTGACCACCAAATAGTTAATTTTGTTGGAAAGCAGCTAGCTAAAGAGAATTATAATTGCATTTTTTATGAGGATTTCCCATATTGCGCAATCGAGGATATTAAATATGTTAACGATAAGGGGTTTAATAGCCATTATGAAGCTTTTTATGTTGATCTAGAAGGCATCATAGATAAAAAGGTCAGTGCAATCAAAATTTATGATAGCCAAATTAAAGGTTTGTTTGGTGATAAGTCTAATATTATTAATATGCTAAATAAATATTTTGAGAGTTCTCCTAGTCAAACCATAAATGGATTTGAAAGGATTTGGTTAAAAAAGGACAACTATAGTGTTATAAGCAAGTATTAGTATATAAAATACTGATAAAAGATTTATTTAATAGAGGTGAGGTCATTACTAAGTTTACTGAAGAAAATTGAATAGATTCAGAGTGATCAAAAAAATGTGAAGGTTGTATTAAAATGTCTAAAATAAGCTTGTTGGAGCTGCTCGAGAATAAATATAATATTACAAACCCAAAAGTTGTAAAAAAATATGGTACTTGGGGTGATAGTGTTAGATGGAGGGTGCAAAGTGATTATGGGCACTTTTTTTTGAAAGAAAAACCATACTACCTGCAATTCGAGGAGTTTGTTCAAGTACTAGACTATCAAAAGTTCCTTAGGAAAAGTGGAATCCAAACTGCACAGCTCAAGGAAACAGTAGAGAAACAAAGTTTTTTTGTTTGGAATAAAAGGGTTTTTGCCTTGCATGAGTGGCTCTTTGGAAGGGTCTTATTTCCTGATGATGAGAATGATTTGAAGGAACTCGGCAATCTAGCTGGAGAAATTGCTAAACAAACAGTAAATATGGAAGGAGAAAGGTTAATTACTCCTAAGTGCAGTGAGATAAACTTTCCAAAAATTACAAACAATTCTTTCCATAAGTATATTAATATATTGTTCAATTACTTTGATGAAAAAAATCGACTTGATAAATTAGTTTCGAATCGCTTGGATGATTTGAAATTTTTATTGGAGGATTTTCAAGGCATAGTAGATTTCTCACAATTAACATGTTCATGGATACATGGTGATTTGCATTATTATAATGTAATCCGTGAGTATAAAAGTAATATTCTCATTCCAATAGACTTAGATGATGCACATTGGAATTACAGTTTGATAGATATCGCTTGGCAATGCATTCTTGTAAGTGCATGGTATTGGCCAAATATGAATAATAAGCCCATTTTAAAACAAGAGATTGAAATAGAAAAAATTTATACATTATTTGATGGATTTATGAAAAAAGCACCTGTTAACGGTAAAGATTTGATAGCATTTAAGTATTTTTTGAGTGTAATACTAATTTACTCGATCATTTGCATGGATGAATTAAATGAACATTTTGATAGCTCAAATGTTAACTATAATACAATAATAATTGTTCAAGGGATGATTGAAAAAATAAATAACTTTTTAATAATCTAGTTTTACCATCTTTCAAACAAAACACAAATATAAATTAGCAATATTTCTTAAGGAAGTGAATTCAATTGAACATTAAAGAAGAGCATGGTCTTGTGATATTAAAGCCAGATGGTGTACAAAAGGGTATTGAAGAAGAACTTATAAAAGAACTTAAAAGTAATGATATTAAAATAGTGCATGTGTCAAAAAGGCAACTAACCAAACTTCAAGTTCTTGAAAGTTTTACATCAGATTTTAATATGGATATTTACTCTGATTACATTTCAAGAAGTGATGTTATTGGATATTTAGTTAAGGGGCACTATGCTGGACAAAAGCTTCGAGATATTAAGCAACAAATAAGAAGTAATTACGGTTATACGAGTCGTAACATGGAAAATCTAATTCATACAGCTGATCACGGGAATGAATACTATTTTCAATTTAAACAATTCTTCCCTGAACTTGATATAGTTAAGTACTCTAAATTTGGAGATATGAATTTAAGAATTGATGGAGATGAACAAGAGATAACTAATACTTTGCTATCTCTAAGTGAGGAAAGCAATTTATCCTGGGTTGGAATTGTAACTAGTATTGATAGAGTATTGAAGACAAAAGAAGTAATACGTGAATTAAGAAATTTATCATTTAACTGTATTATTGGTGTCTCTGCTACTCATAATTTCAACGGAGAAATACTAGAAATTATCGGATATTTACCTCCAAGTTTTACATATACAGATTATGATAATTTGTCAATTGAAAAAATAGTATCTTTTGAAGATTTTGCTGCTTGGATTAACGATCTAGGAGGTTTAATGGTTCTAGGATATACATCTACATCAAAAATAAATTTATTATTATTGAATGTATTGAAGAGATATATGATTAAGGGAATTACTATTTATGATGCTCGTCGAGATATGAGACAGATAGAGGATCTGGAAGAATTAGTGGAAGACAAAGCTGGTATGTTGTTCTCCGGTGGTACTGCCGGTATTGTTCGAGGTGGAGAAATAGCATTGGATAGGGCAGAATTTGAGTATCTAACAAAATCTTTTTTATTCGAGGGTATAATTGAATATGAATAAACCAATATCAATTAAAAATATCCCATTTAAGTTAGAAAAAGAGATAGGTATAAGAAAAGATAAATATAACCAAAGGCCATATCTTAAAGACCCGGTAATTGCACAGCAATTATATGAAACAGGTGAAGTTTTCATTTTTGATCCTACAAATAAAGATCTACCAGCATTTTTAGTGTCCAAGGAAACCAAAAAAATAACATCTTTATATAGTCCGAGTGACACTGTATTATGTGGTATTACTTTTATTAAGTATATTGGTAATAATACATTTCTAGCTATTTTAGATGATGAAATTGTTCAAATTAATGATGGTGATATAGTATGGAAACATAGTAGCAAAAGAGAAAATTTTAAGCCAATTACTTTTGATAGTTGGGCTGACGGGAGGATTGTAGTACTTGATGGTGCTAATAAAGAGTTAGAAGTTTTTTATAAAGATTCTATTAACACAAAAATATGGCGTATTCCAGAAGAATATTTTATAGATCCGATTTGTATTAAAACACTGGAAAACGGTAATGTTCTTATAACTGATAGAGAACTTCAACTCGTATTCGAACTATCTCCAAATGAAAAAGTAGTTTGGCAACATGGCATACTAGGACAACCTGGGAGCGATGTTAATCAATTAACTTATCCTCAATCTGCAACAGTGTTAGCAAACGACAATGTTCTTATAACCGATTCTATGAATAATAGAATAGTGGAGGTTAACAGGGATAACCAAATAACATGGTGCTATTCGAACGTAAGGGATGGTTTTTACGAAAGTAACCATTTATTTTATCCAGCGTGGTCTGAAGAGACTCAAAATGGAAATAAATTGATATGCGATAGTAGAAACCAGAGAGTCATCGAGGTTAATCAAGATGGAGAAATTATTTGGGTATTTGGTGGTACAAATGTGAAACAGAGACTACTGTCGTTTCCACGATCTATTCAGGTTCTAGATAACGAAAATATATTAGTTGCAGATACATCTAATAATAGAATTATTGAGATAGACAGTAATAATAATGTAGTTTGGCAATTTGGAAACGGAGATCAATCTTCAGGGGATAGTGCACTATTTTGGCCAAGATGTGCAAAGAAAATTAATAAAGATCAAACGCTAATAGCCGACGGAAGAAATGGAAGAATCATCTTAATATCCTCAGACAAGAAGATATTAAGATCTGTGACAGAATATTATACAGATGGTAGGTGGGTTAAGCTTAAAGACCCCCATTATGTTGATATCCTTAATAATGGAAACTGGCTTGTTGTCGACTCACCTGCGGACACAGTTGTTGAAATTGATGAAAAGAATCGTGCTAAATGGATATTTAAAAATGATAGTTGCTATAAAAACAATACTCTATACGATCCACACTGGGCATATCGTAATACAACTAACAATAATACGATTATCGCTGACTCTGCTAATCATAGAATTTTATCTGTCAGTGAAAATGGTCATATTAAATGGGAGTTAAAAGAAATTCACTTAGGTGAAAGAGTGATAAACCTATTCTGGCCAAGGTGTTGTTATGTACTAGACTATAACAATATATTAATAGTTGATGGGGGAACAGGTACCATAATAAAAATAAACAAAGATGGAAATGTAATTCAAGCCTACGATTCATCGGAGGAAATAATCAAAACAGCATTAATGGAAACTCGCAGCATAGAGTTAATTGAAAATAATGTTGCTCTAATATCTGATACAGAAGGATGTAGAATACTAAGAATCAGAAATCTCCCTTTTCTTGAAGATTCTAAATCCTAATTTAGCCGTTTTGCTGTAGTTGTATTCGGTTATTACCTGAAAGTTAAGATGGAGATTTCTTATCCCATATTTTCGGAAGGGTATAAGAGATTAGATTATTACAATGTGGTTGAATTCCAAATAAGAAATAAGGTATCGGAATTATTATGAAAAATCAACATGTATTTGATGATGTTGTTGTTGTGGGAAATGGTGTACTTGGGCTTTCATTGGCACTTTCACTTGTAAGAAAAAAGTTGCCGGTTGCATTAGTAGGTGAGTCTAATCGACCGTGGGCAGCATCAACTGCTGCAGGTGCAATGCTTGGATGTTTTGGAGAAGTAACATCTACTCTTCTTAAGAGTGAACATGGTCGTGCCAGGATCCTGACCGGAAAGAGCAATTTATATACCAAATGAACATGCATTTATCCAATTGATCTTTAATAAATATTGGAAAAGTCATTTATTTTTCTCGGTGGTACGTTAATAACTGAACTTGGTTTGCGAATAGAACATAATGCGCAGCGCGTTGATGCTTTAGTACTTGAATCAGGGGAGCGATTATTTAGTAATAAAATAGTGTTAGCTGCAGAGTTAAATCTCAAGACTTACTTGACACTGTTCCTGATATTGCTGTAAGTATACCAAAGTTGGTCAGTGGTTATGGTGTGTCAGCAATAGTAAGTACCGAGGATGAAACATCACCAAGTAGAGTTTTAAAAACTCCTAAAAGAGCGTTTGCATGTGGTTTGCATATTGTACTAAGACAGAAAGGAGAAGTTTACATAGGTGCCACAAATGTTATTTCTCCTAAAGTAGTAGATAATCCTATTTTAGATGATATCGTATTTTTGATTGATTGTGCATATCGTCAAATCCGACGGAATTTGTCTAAAGGCACATTGAATCGTCTCCAAGTTGGTAATCGACCTGTTTCTCTTGATGGATATTCTTTATTGGGTGAATCTAATCTTAAGGGACTCTGGCGAATGACAGGGACGTATCGTGTGACGGATTAACTTTATCTCCTTATTTGTCACGTGAAATGGCAAAACTTGTTTGTGACAAAGAGGCTAATGTTGATCTTGCTTTATTTATTCCAGTTCGTAGCCCTATCCAACCGCTTACACGGGAAGAAGTAATAACGGAAACGGTAGAACACATGCTTGCAACTGGATATGAAAGTGATTGGCGTATTCCTGTTGAGTGGCATAATATTATTGAACGAATTATGTATGCCTCCTATGAGAAGTTCACTAAAGTAATTCATCCAGTTATAACACCACCTGCTGAGATACTTGCGGCTTCCAAAGAAAGTCAGAGCATATTAAATACACTTCACGAAAGCTATATCGGTGTAAAGCGATCGAGGAAAGAGAAATTGGTTTAATGAACTCTTGAACTTAAATTTGAAAAGATGGTTTGAATGATAGGTAAATTGACGAGGATAGTCACTGGTAATACACTTAGCAAAGATGCTAGAGGGAAGAATTTTGTTGTTTGTTCTACTTTTGAAAAAAATTACCTATTACTTTGAGTTGATAGTTTAACAGATTAATAAATCTTTTATTTTCATTTATAGAAAATTATGGAGGATATAATGTCTACAAAAGAATTGATAAATAATATTGATAGTTTTGTCTCTACAGATGTATGGTCACCTTTAGATCCTTACAAAGATGAGAAAATAATCTTTCAAAAAGGTGATGGGGCGTATATTTGGGATATAAATGGAAAACGTTACGTTGATTTTATAAACGGTAAAGGGTCAATACTTTTAGGGCATAATGATAGTGATATTAATCAATTATTAATAGAATCAATCTCAAATAAATCAAGTACTGTAACCGGACCACATCAGTATATTGTTGCCTTGTCAGAAATAATTTTAAGAGATTTGAAACGTGATCATTATAAAATAGCTTATTTTTCTACAGGAACTGAAGCAGTTAAAGCAAGCGTTAATATGGTAAGAATGGCTTCAAAAAAATCAATAATATTAAGCTCAGGCTATCATGGCTGGGATCCACTTTGGTATCACGATAATGGACCTCATGAATTGAATAAAAATGATATATTAGATGTATTTTTTGTTCCAGATCTATTGAAGAGAGCAATAACTAATAATAAAGGTAACATAGCGGCTTTTGTAATATCCCCGGATTATGTATATCTTTCAGAGAAAACTTATAACGAGTTGTTTTCAATTTGTAGAGAACATGAAATATACATTATTTGCGACGACGTTAAACAAGGTTATAGATATAGATCTGGTAATTCATTAGAAATGGTTGGGGAGCGAGCTGATCTTTATGTGTTCGCAAAAGGTTTATCCAATGGAAATAGACTATCCTGTGTAGTAGGACCCGAACAGGTAATGGAGTTTTCGAGGGATTTCACATATACCTCATATTATGAACTACTACCTTATATTTCTGCGCTTGGAACTTTAAAAAAGATGCGTAATCAAAATGGTTACATGCAAATAAGAAATATTGGTGCCACATTTTTAAATAACCTAAGAGAAATATTAAAAAATAGTCCAATAGATATGAATGTAAATGGGAACGGGAACCTGTTCCAGTTTGTTTTCCCAAATGATGAGATAGAAGAAAAGTTCTATCGTTTGTGTTTATTAAATGGCTTACTATTTTTTAATGGAGATAATCAGTGTCCAAATTTAGCTATAACAAATGAAGTATACGATTTTGTGTTAAAAGTAATCACTCAAGTGATTGAGCAATTGAGTTCTAATTACAATACTGGTAGTTTCTCCATAAACGACGAAAGAAGATTTATTAGTGCTTGGAGACAAATGGACGGTGCTAGTGATTTTATAGATACTAGTGACAGATTAATAATAATTAACAAACTTTTTTCTGAATAAAACAAAAGCTTAATCATAGTATTTTCTAAATAAATTGTCTAAAGCTTCTCTCAAAAGAGAGGACTCAGTTCTACCAATCATTTTGGACAAATCGTTAAGTCTTTCTAATTGGGTTAATGAGTAATAATTGCTTTTGAGTTTCATTTTTGCATCATGAGCAAAAACAATCTTATTTTTTCCTTCTTGTTTGCCTTGATAGATCGATTCTTCTAATAAACGAATTATTTCTATTGAGTCTTTTCCATTTTGAGGATACTCAATAATAGAAGCACAGAATGAATCCATAAGTTCATTGGGTAATTTTAGTTTTAAGTTAAATAACTCACTTGCTATACTTTCTAATTTTAAATTGGTATCTATCGAATAAAATTCATCTTTTCCTAAATATTCCATATTAACAGATAGATTTTTATTAAAAAAATCTTTAATTAACTTTATTCTTTCATTATTTTCTATTTTACTGGTTTCATGGTAATTATCAATATCAATTAATATGGAAATAAATGGGGACTTATTTTGAATAAGTTCCTCACATCGTTTACTAATTGATCTAAAGTCTCTTTCTTCGAGGTACATACTTTCACATCCTAATTTTTTATAAGAAAAATATATCATTGAAGAAATGGAATAGTCAATTAAGGTTATTTTCAACAGTTAGAAAAATTACTTTTGGAAAGGGTGGAGAAGAAATATGATTTATAACGTTTACAAAAGTGATCTAATATATGAAGTTAGTCATGGCGGGATTGGGCTTTTAAAAAAGATTAGATTAGATTCTAATTTTGAGACTTCTATTGATTTTATAGACTTTGTAGTAGTGCCACCCGGTTCAACAATTGGCAGACATAGACATCAAGAAAATGAAGAAGTTTATTTTGTTATAGAAGGAAAGGGACAAATGATAATTAATAACGTAAATTATGAAGTATCTACTGGTGATGTAATTATTAATCCTCTTTACGGTGAACATGAACTTAAAAATGACAGTCAGAACAATATGAATTTATTTATATTCCAAGTTTCAAAATCTAATTAATTACGGGAGGACAACCTGATGGAGAAGGTATTATTAAAGGAAAACAAAGTTGTTTTACCAACACATGGATTAATGGATTTTCATTTTGATGTATATCTAGATAGGCAAATATTTAATATTGATAATCATTTAATTAAAGAAACTATAAAGGAGAAGAAATGTTTAATTATTATAAGTGAAACTATTGAGAAGCTTTATTTAGATAAAATAAAAAATTATTTTAATTTCCATCTACAGGAATATCAGTATAGGATTATTACGATTAAAACTACTGAGATAAATAAAAACATTAATAATGTATTAAAAGTTTGTGAAAGTGGGATGGATTTCGGTTTAGATAGAAAATCATTAATGGTTGGAATTGGAGGAGGTATACTTCTGGACATAGTCGGATTCGCTGCATCGATGTATAAAAGGAAGTTAAACTATTTAAGAATTCCAACAACTCTTTTAGCTCAAATTGATGCTGGTATAGGAATTAAAAATGGAGTTAATCATAAAACCTCTAAAAATATACTGGGATCATTTCATAACCCCGTTGCAACTATTAATGATATAAGTTTACTTAAAACTTTAGATAAAGAGAATCTCATGGCTGGGTTAGCAGAGATAATAAAAATGGCATTAATATTTGATTTAAAGTTATTTGAATTAATTGAATCAAACTTTAACAACATCATAGATTCAAAATTTAATGATGTAGACAGTATAGGTACGAAAATAAATGAGATTGCCATTTCTTTAATGCAAAGGGAATTAGAGAAAAATTATTATGAAAAAGACCTAGAGAGATTAGTTGATTTTGGCCATACCTTTAGCCCATTTATAGAAGAATCAACTAATTATTCAATCAAGCATGGGCTTGCTGTTGCAATGGATATTGCGATATCAACGGAAATATCATTTCTAATGGGCTTAATCTCTGGAACATCAAGAGATAGAATATTGAACTTGCTACTAAATATAGGGTATGACCTTGTTGATAAATCAAACTTAGATATAGATGAATTATATAAATCTTTAGATAAAATCTCCTTACATAGAGGTGGAAATTTGAATTTAATACTTCCAATTGAAATTGGAAAAGCCTGTATTATAAAAAATATTAGTGATCTTAATTATTCATGTCTACAAGAAGCTATAAAAAATTTAGAAGAAAAGACCTTAAGCCGCTAAACACTTTTAATGATTCCAACATTGGGTAGTGAGAAAATCTATAAAGCAATTCCTATACGGTCAATTTAATTGATGATAGCCTCTATTATTTCAAAAATATTAAGAAAAAATTAAAAATTTATTTGACTTTCAATGTATATATGTTACTATATATATAGTAACATATATACTAAAATTTAAGGAGGTGAGAAAAATGCCAGCAGTAATTACACACAAAAAAATCAAAAAAATCAAAAGAAAATAATCGGAAGCTAAAAAGTGAAAAAATAGAAAAGTAGGAGTTATACTCCTGCTTTTCTGTATTTAAACGGGATAGGAGGTAATTATTATTAATAACTCCAAGTTGGAAAAAAATTCTATATGGACAAATAATCAGTTCAAGCTCCTTTGGACTGGTAATATACTTTCAGAAATTTCTTTTAATTTTTTCACCTTATGGCTTCCTATTGTAATTTTTTTTCTAACTCAATCTACCTTAGCTATGGGAACAATGAGAGCAATACAAGTACTTCCTAATATTTTGTTAGGTATCTTAATTGGAATTATGATTGATCGTTATAACCGAAGGAACGTTATGATTCTATCATCATTGATAATCATTCTGTCTTTGGCGATTCTGTATTTTTTATTAGTTTTTAAAATGCTGGAGATTTGGCATATATATATATTGGGTTTCTTTATTTTTACTTTTAGTTATACATTAGGTAATTCATATGACACAGTTATACCAGAGATTGTTAAAGATGATCAATTAGTGAAAGCTAACTCTTCATTAACTCTAGTAGATTCAACAGTAAATTTAATTAGTCCTATCTTAGCGGGAATGATGTATATGGTTGACCTTAGTATAGGATTAGTAATTACAATCATGGGTACGTTGATCATGTTGTTCTGTAGTAGTAGGTTAAAAGTTACTAAGCCAAAAAAAGAGGCAAAGGAGGATGTATACAAAAAGAAATCCTCACTAAAAGTGGAGTTCTTAGAGGGTTGGAATGCATTAGTCGATAATAGGCGACTTTTTATGTTAACAATAAGTATTACTATTATGAACATTGCTTCTGCTGCTTCTGGTGCTGTCCTTGCATTTTATGCTTTATATAATTTAGAGATATCTAATCAAACCCTGGGTATTGTATACTCTGCCGCCGCACTTGGAGGTGTTTTTGCGGCACTTGCCTCTAATAAGTTAAAAGATGTATTAGAACAAGATAAAATATTTATCACTTCGGTGGTCATAACAGCAATTGGTTTTTTTGTGAACTTTATATCTACACATTGGACTGGTCTTGCAATTGGATTATTACTAATTAGCTTCGGCACAATAACAACGAATATTTACTATATAACTCTTAGGCAAAAGACAATAGAGAGTCATTTACTAGGGAGGGTTTCAGGAACATCATCCATGATTATGAAATTAGCAGCTCCCATCTCTTTTATCTCTGCAGGTGCTTTAGGCGAATTGATTGAAATTAACTATATTTTTCTATCATCAAGTATCATTCTTCTAATTCTATCGGTATATATTTACTTTGGTTTTCAGAAAAAAGTAGTTAAAAATAAAGGAGGGGCATTATTTAAATGATAAAGGTTACAAGTTTTCCGAATTTACAGGAATTTGTTCCTATTAAAAAGTTAGATGATTATACTGTAAGTTCATTTGATGGGGAATGGTTTATTTATGGCAAAGATAACAGCAAAGATAAAATAGTAGGGAGATATTATTTTGGAAACAATGAATTTAGCGGATTAAATGAATGCTATGTAGACTTACTTTTTGGTGATTGCCATCTTATTGATAATAGTTTTATTCAAAACTTATCACAATATCTTAATAAAAGAATATATGAACTTGAATACGAAATTCATTTATTTTTTTTAGAATATACCAATACATTAAATGGATTTGAACGATTAAGTGTGGAGAATATTTTAAAACTTGATGTATACTCTGTTGTTACTTTGGTTGAAAAAGATTTATTTGGAAAAACTAAGGAGCGAATAAAAGGGGAGTTTACCGTTCGGACATTTGAAGAAAAAGATAGCCATAATGTTATTTCTTGCTTAGTTGATTCCTATAAGATGGGAATAAGTCTAGGCGGATTTGTAGATTTAGTAGATTTTCAGAGGCTTGAACAGAATATTGTTCAATATTATAACGAATTTTTCCTTTCGAAGAATACAATAATCTTTATAGCTGAAAAAAACGGAGAGTTTGTTGGACATATTACTTTTGAAATGCACGATGAAAAAGCTGTTTTGGTAGACTCCTATGTATTAAATAAATTCTCTGGAAATGGTGTATATGACCTTTTAAAAAGGAAATTTGAAAACTTCTGTATTAGTAATGAAATAACTGTATTAGAAGGAAGTGTGGAACCACATTCGGAGAAGTCTTTAAAAATTTTAGAAAACCTTAAGCAAAATGGCTGGAGGGAGAAATCATATATAGGTAGATTTAATATTAAATAAGGGGTAAAGAAAAATGAGTATTGAAAGATTTCTATTTGATATAGCCACAAAAAGACATAGTGAAAATGACCTGGAATCATATGATAGAACTTCTATTATTAATTTAATAAAGAATCACCGTTTAATCGATCCTTTCTTAGATAGATATCCTGATTTTAAAATGCCAAATAATAATGAGGAAAATTCTATAATGATTAATGAGGGGAAGCTTAAAGAAATTAATAAGGTAATCTCAACCCTCAATAGATTGCAGGTGGACTACGTAGTATTAAAAGGTTTAGCAATGAGAAAATACTATCCAAGTCACATATCCCGTCAATCCGTAGATTTTGATTTTTTATTAAAAAATATAGAAAGTTTTTTTGAAATATATCCAATGTTAAAAGAGGAAGGTTATAAGCTTGATTATTTTCCTACTTTTTCGTTAGAAAAAGGCGAAGCCCGTGGGGTAATAGCAGTTTATAAAGAATTGAAAAGCGACAACCCTGTGTATATAGAATTTAATGTGGGGGGATTTCTTATATCAGAATGTACGTGGCTTACTGATGAAGGAATGTGGAGTCGAAGAAGATTATTTGAGTATCACTCAATGAAGTATTATATACCGAGTGATGAATGGAATCTTATAATACTGATTGCAGAAGCAGGAGGTAATAAATTTAATAGGCTAAGAGATGCGGTTGATTATTACTTTTTAACTAATAATAGCACTATCGATACAGGGTTTGTTAATAGTAAAATCAAAGAGTGGAAACTACATTTTCAGTATAAAAGATTAAAAAAGATGTTTAACCAAATATTAAGGTCAAGTTATAGCGATCCAAAAATAAAGTTTATTCATTTGATTAAGTATAGTTTTATGATGGAAATAAGACACGTAATTCCACTAACGTTAAAACGGTATGGTGGTAAATCGTTTTTAAAATTATATATTCACTATATTCGACTATTAGGAGAGTACTATTATCAACGGGATAAATGTTTAAAATTTGTAAAAAAGTTAGATTGGATTATTCCTGTTGATTTAAGGTTTAAAAATGGTATTCATGTGCACTTTGTTCCTATTTTAGAAAATACTAGTGATAATTGGAAATTCTATAAAGAAAATAATAATTATTTTGTTATATCCCCGGTAGGAAGTTTTTTGCTTAGTAATTATTGTCTATTTGAGGAAGATGAATTAGAAGAGGAGAAGGAGAAATTAATTGTAAAGGTTGGAGATTAGTATTTTTGTAGAATTAGAAAATGGGATTAAAGTTTATTATCAAGAAAATAAAAACAACTATTCTTTTATTACTAATTTATTCATACGCGCAGACGACCAAGGCTTTCCTGAGGGAATGAGTCATTTTGTTGAACATATTAATTTTAAAGGCATTGGAGATATAAGGAAATCTAAATTTCTTCAATATTTAGAAGGAAAGGGAATATCTATCAATGCTTTTACTAGTCAAGACTTTATTTGTTATGAGATGAAGGCTCTTTCAAATTCTAGTATCGAAGCATTTAAAATTCTAATTGAAATGATTTTCGATCCTAAATTTGATGATTCTGATGTTGAAAATGAAAAAAGTATTATTAAAGAAGAAATAAAATATGTAAATAACGAAATTGAATATTTAATAAAAACTGAGATGATGAAGTTATTATGGGGACCGGAAAGTCAAAGGGGAAGATCTGTTATTGGAACTGAAAGTACTATAGATATTATAGATGGTTCTAGTATTTCTAGGTTTATTAAAGAAAAGTTTACTACTTCCAATATATTTGTGAGCATATTCGGTAATTGTGATTTTGATAAAATCATGCTTAGTTTATCACAAATAAAGAAGAGAATCCATCATAATTCGGATTATTTATTAAGTAACAATATGAAAATAAATAGTTTGGAAAAAAAACGTATTTTTAATAAAACTATTAACCCAGAATTAGTTTACTCTTGTTTAGGTTATAGAATAGGGGATTGGAAAACAGAGGAAAGATGGATATATGACTTGATAAATTTATATTTGGGTGAAGGAATGAGTTCAAAACTTTTTCTTAGAACAAGGGAAGAACGTTCCTTTTTATACGAAGTATGGTCGAAACCTAATTTTTTTGAAGATGGTGTACAATTTTTAATTGGGTTTATTACTTCTCCGGAAAAGAAAAATAGAACATTCAATGAAATATTGAAGACGATTAAAAATTTCGACAAGAAAAAGGACCTAAATCTCAATATATTAAAAAAACGTTTGAAGGCAGATATTGTTTTTTCGTATGATAACCCCCAAGACATGGTTTTTGATATTGGTAGGAATTATATGTTATTTGGAAAGGTTTATGAACTTCAAACTATTTTAAATAAAATAGAGTTAATAACATTAGAGCAAGTATTCTGTGTAATGGAAAAGCTTTTTTTGAAAAATGAACCTTATTATATATCAATAGGTTATTAATATAAATTAGAGGGGAAAAATTATAAATAAAGCTTGTTTGAGGTGAAGTAGTGAGTAAAACATATGATGTTTGTGTTATTGGTAGTGGTGCAGCGGGTTCCATACTTAGTAAAGTACTCTGTAACAAAGGTGCCTCAGTTGCCATTATTGAACAGGGAGATTTTATCTCCCCGGGCACTAATTTAAATTCAATTATGGAAAATTCAGAGAAAGCATATGCACGTAATCTAGATGGAAAGATAAAGCTAAATGGTTATCCGTGGACAGCGATAGCTGTTGGTGGAGGAACTGTTTTCTATGGAGGAGTTTCTTTTAGATATAGAGATGTTGATTTCAATGCCAGAGATTACGTAGCACAGGATGCGTTAGATCCAATATGGCCAATAGGTTATCATGAATTGGATAGTTATTATAATAAAGTAGAAAAGATGTTGACTGTTTGTGGAGATACAACTGAAGACCCATTTTATCCAAAATACAGTACAGGAAAACTGCACCCTCCTCATTCATATAGTCAACAAGGAATTTTAATTAATGAAGCTGGAAAAAAATTAGGCTTAAATCCATTTCCTACACCGTTAGCAATTAACTCTAATGTTGATAATGGATTTCCGATTTGCGGGAATTTAACAAGCTGTACTGATTATGCATGTCCCGTTGGTGCAAAGGCAGATAGTTTTACAAGAATATTGAAACCGTTATTAAAAGATAATAAAGTATCCCTTTATACAAATACTAAAGCAATGGAAATTATCCAATGTAAACCTGATACAGTTGATTTAATAAAGTGTATAAATCTTAAAACTGGTGAAAATTTTGAAGTAAAGGCAAAGCATTTTGTTTTAGCATGTAACGCAATTCAGAGCTCTGCATTGGTTTTACGTTCTACTAACAAGTGGTGGCCAAATGGTATCGGTAATAAGCATGGACTAGTTGGTGCAGGATTAAGCTTTAAAGTTAGTGAGTTTGTATCAGGATGGGTAAATGAGCATCAATTTGATGAAGTAAAGCCATTACTAAAAGGACTATATTCAACTATATCTATTACAGATTATTATGTTGATGGAAATTGCCCCTCAGGATTAGGTGGATTAATCTATGAAACTAATCCTTGGTTTGATATACCTAGTAAAAATAAAGGAGTATTTGTACAATTAGAATGTATACTTGCTGATCAACCGATGGCTACAAATAGGGTGAAATTATCTAATAAAAAAAATGAATTGGGTTTACCTAGGATTCTAATTGATTACAAGACACATGAAGTAGATTCTCGGAGGTTATATTACATGAAAGAGCGTGCAAAAGAAATACTAAGGGCAATGGGAGCTAAAGACATAAGCTGTACACCATCAAATTATTATTTAGGAAGTGCACATTTACACGGAACTTGTAGGGCTGGTTCAGATGAAAGTTCCTCAGTAGTCAATAAATTCGGTAGATTTCACTCATTAGATAATTTATATGTAGCTGACGGATCCTTTATGCCTTTTGCAGGTGGTGTAAATCCTACATTAACAATACAAGCTAATGCAATGAGAATTGCAGATAATATTATAATTTAATAGTGGTGTCAATCTAAGTATGTTTTTATTTAGTTTTGTATTTTTATGTATTTGGGATGAACCTTAGGTTAAGTCTATGTTTTATAACTTATGGGATATCGTAATATTGTATTTATACTAGGTGTTTAAACCTACTTAATACATCAAATCTAAATAATCTACCCATCATTTATTTGGATTTGTTGACGAGTAAGAGTAATGTTGGTTGTGGGTCATTTAGTAGGAAGTAAATCGTTTAAATTTCAGGTGCAAGTACCTTGAAAGAGTCGTTTTCGAATTTATTCCCTAATTTTGGACATAAGTTAAATTGTTATTTTCCCACTATTCTAAAATTACGTTACGGTTTAATAATACGAACAATATGGTTAACATGGTGGTTCTGCGGACATGATTCACCTAATAAGAAGCCAACTATTGACCACCTCCAAACATGTTTCAGCGTGTAGGGGGCAATCTGTTTAGTATAGCTCCACCGGTGCTGTTCTCGAAAAAGAGTACCTTCTGCTAAGTCTTTTAAAAAGCAAAAATCCCTTGCTTTTTGTCCGAAATCTGGGATTTTATTCTGGTTAAAGATTTTTAGTTCCCTATAAACCCCCTATAGTCACAACTGGCTAGTTGTTATTCGCTTATTTTTATCAGGTGTGATTTTTTAGGGATTGACCGAAAAAAAGATTCAAGAGGGATATGGGGATATTTGAAGAATAAACAGTTGGCAAATTAGGCACGTTTCTCCTTGTTACTCATGTAAATATACAAAGTTTATCGATTTCAGGATTAGAATTTGAGTGAGTTTCCTCTGCTGCTTTATCATTCAACCATTCCGATTACTTGCATTGGAGTTCTTCCATAGTGGTAGGGTGGGGAATGCTCATTGGAGCATTAGTATCAGCTTCATCCGTCCACCTTGGAAATTCAGCTAATTCTCTTTGTCGGTATTTCTTTACAGTATCATTTGCCATTTGTGGAAAGTTAACCCATTTTTGCTGAAATATGAATGTGCATTCTGGTACAATAAATACATATATTCATGAAAGGGGCATGGATGATGAGCAAAAATGCGTTTTTTCAAATCGAATATAAACATACACTTTCAAAAGAATATGTAGATGCCATCAGTCATGCCCTTTTACGTTTAACTGAGAGAAATTTTTTTCTTTCAGCACTGCCATTAAAGAAAAACCTTCTAGTCTTAATAAGGGCTCTAACAGTAATCGCTCTTATTTATACTTGTTTTTCAAAATGGACGCGTTTGTTTAAGAAATAAAAGATTGGTGCCCCGATAGCCATGACTACAAATTCACCGATTGCGGTAGTTAGCCAGGTAATAAGAAAAGGAAGGTCAAGGGCTAGCTGCAGCTCATAAGCAATGATAAACATTGTAAAGGTGAACACAATAGTATTAACAATCATACGTCCCCATATATTTTTAATAAAATATGATACCCCAATCGTAATCAATAATGCAATAATTGATTGCCCCACACCATAAATTAGATCAAAATTCGGCATTGGTGATAGAAAGAAGTTCGCAAGAATGACTCCTAAAACAATTCCAAAAAAGTATTTTTTATTAAAAACGATTAAGTGGTTAAACATTTCCGGAATCCGGAATTGAATCGCCTTGAATCCGATCGGCTGGATAACAAGGGAAATTACAAAATACAATGCGGCAATAATCGCATTTACAACGAGTGTTTTTACTTTCATATATTTTTCTCTCCTTAGTTTTTTATCGTGGGATGGTTACGAACCACGTCTTTCAAAAATATTCAAGCTATTATAGTATAATATATATTACAATCACGTCAATCATTACTGCAAAACTAGTAGAAAAAGGAAAAGATGCATATGACTCCATTTACTTCACAAGTCATTTCAATTATTCAACATATCCCCGAAGGTAAAGTCATGACTTACGGACAAATTGCGACATTAGCGGGAAGTCCGAGGGCAGCGAGACAAGTCGTCCGCATCCTTCACTCAATGAGTAAAAAGCACCGACTACCATGGCATCGTGTGGTAAATGCGAAAGGCCAAATTGGCTTTACGGATGATGAATATTTTCAAATACAAAAATTTTCTCTTGAAAATGAAGGAATTGAATTCGGCTTGAATGATCGGATTGATCTTGGAAAGTATCGGTTTCATCCGAAATAATTATCAAGATAAAACAATATGAAATGTTTCGACAGGGCCTGTGCAACGATATGTACTGCACAGGTTATTGCATGCTCAATTGCCTCCTCTTAAGTTATTTAAATTTATGAAAAAATAATAATACATCATCACGTTGCACATTTTCCCTGCAACAAATGGTTATGAAAGCGCAACCAATAGCTTGATAATTTCTGATAAACTAAAAATATGTTAGGGGGAATCAATTATGTATTTAGATGAAAGGAGTAATTCTTTATTAAAAGAGGTTATTGGTAACCCCGAAATATCAAATGCAAGACTTGAGGAAAAGTATCAATTATCTCGAAGGCAAATTAGTTATAGCTTTAAGAAAATCAATGACTGGTTACTGGAAAAAAATTTTCCGGCCATTAAACGAACAAATAGTGGGAAGTTTATTGTGAATCCGGTATTAATCGAATTGTTTACTGAAACGATTGAACCATCTAAACAAAAATATATTCCTTCGGAAAAAGAAAGAGCAGTTCTAATTCTATTAATGATTTTAAGCAGTAATGAGGAATTATCATTAATACATTTTACCTCCGTAATGGAAGTGAGCAAAAACACCATACTGCGGGATCTGAAATCGGCTCAAAATATAGTCGCTAAATATGATTTAACAATTGTTTATTCGAGAGTAAAAGGCTATGATCTTTCGGGAACTGAATGGAACAAAAGAAAACTTTTAGTAGATGTTTTACAATCCGTATTTAGTATTTATAATGGTGAATCCTATATTGAACAAATAATTGAAATACAAGGGAAAGAGATTCAAAGGCTGAAAGCACAAATGGAAGAGGTTGAAACGAGACTTCATTTGAAATTTAGTGATGAAAGAATGAAACTTCTCCCTTATGTTATTGCTATTATTTCAAAAAGAATAAATAGAGGTAAGCTCGTATCTAATCCTTACCATATTGATTATGAAGAGTTATCTGATACAAAGGAATTTGAAGCGGCTGAAATCCTCATTCAGGATGGGAAAGATATTCCAAAGGCTGAACGTTTATTTCTAACGTTGCAGTTGCTAACATCAAATGTATTATCGTCACAATTTTTAACAAAAAATGAATTGCCACAATTCATCCAAGCATTGAGAGATAGTTTAGATCTTTTTGAGAAAAAAGCAGTTATCGTTTTAAAAGATAAAGATGCATTACTGGAAAGATTAGTTTTGCACATGAAACCGGCATATTATCGAATTAAATATCATTTAACGACCAATTATTCGATGATTGAGAAATTTAGTGAAGAATTTGATGCAATCCATTATATTGTCAAAGATTCAATTAAACCGCTGGAAGAATATATAGGATGTAGTATTCCTGAAAGTGAAGTTATGTTTATTACAATCTTCCTCGGTGGACATTTAATCAATAGTGGTGAAACAATTCAAATAAAGAAAAAGGCTGTCGTTGTTTGTCCAAATGGAGTATCTATATCAAAGTTGATGGAAAATACATTAAGAGGATTGTTTCCTGAAATTTATTTCTATAATGCACTATCTGTTCGTGAATTTGAAAATTTCAATAGAGAAATTGATATTGTCTTTTCTCCAGTACCTTTGCAAACAGACAAACAGCTTTTTATTGTTGAACGATTTATTACTGATTTTGAAAAAGTTCAGCTTCGCCAACGTGTAATGAAAACGATTTTTGGATTAAATTCATCCGTTATTAATGTGAATCAAATTGTGGATATTATTGGAAAGTATGCAAAAATTGAAGAAAAACAGGGATTAATTAATGCATTACAGGATTATTTTTCGATTCAAGAATCTGATCCAACTAAACAAAAGGCAGGATGTTATTTGTCTGATTTAATTACACCAGAAACGATGGTTATACGAGACCATGTGGATAGTTGGCATGACGCGATAAAAATCGCTTCGGAGCCACTTTTGAATAAAGGGGTTATTACAAAGCAATATGTGGATACCATGCTTGAGCAATATCCGACGATGTCTCCATATATTTTGCTTAGAATGAATATAGCGATCCCACATGCAAGTCCGGAAGATGGTGTTCGTTCAATAGGGATGAGTTTATTAAAAATAAATAATGGATTAGATGTAGGAGGCAATCAAAAAATTCATCTTGTAGTTGTTATTGCAGCAGTTGATAAAAATCAGCATTTTCAAGCATTAATGCAATTGATGAAGCTAGCTAGTACATCTGCAGATATCAAAAAAATGATACAAATGGATGCCCTAGATCAACTATATGAACTCATTCAAACCTATTCAAAATAAGCATGCAACATCAAGGAGGGGAAACGAAGATGACTTTAGGGCAATTCTTAAAAGATGATTTAATAAAAGTCAATTTAGAGTGTGAGAACAGGGAACAATTATTTGAAATACTGGCAAAAGAAGCATTGAAACAGGGGTATGTTACAGATCAATTTCTAACAAAAGTAATTGAAAGAGAATCCGTCTTCCCGACGGGATTATGTATGAATAATTATAATGTGGCCATTCCCCATACAGATCCTGAATTCGTTAAGGAACAATTTATTGCTGTGGCAACATTAAAAAAACCTGTGTCGTTTCAGCTTATGGATGACAAAACCAAAGAATCAGACGTTAACGTAGTATTAATGCTAGGCTTGAATGAACCGCATAGTCAATTAACAGTTTTACAACAAATCATGCAGATCATTCAAGACGGTAGCAAAATCGAGCAAATGTTATTAGCAAACAATATTGAAGATATTTATACGGTATTTAACCAAATGGAAGAAAACAATTAGGAGGAAATAATAATGAAAAAAACAGTACTTGTCGCTTGTGGAGCAGGAATCGCAACATCAACAGTGGTTTGTGAAAGAGTAGAAAATTTATTAAAGGATAATGGTATTAATGCCGAGGTTGTACAATGTAAAATTGCAGAGGTAGCTTCACGCCAAGATGGGGCTGATTTAATCGTATCAACAACAATCTTACCAACTACGTATAATATTCCTGCATTAACGGCAACAGCTTATATAACAGGAATAGGTATGGAAGCATTAGATCAAAAAATTATTGATCATTTAAAATAATAATCAATATTCTTCAGCGAAATGATTTACTTTAAAAACCAAGTAATTTAATTGATTTACTTTCATTTAAGAACAAATTAAATAATAACAATTGGAGTGAATGTCATGAAAAAATATACAGTATTAGTCGCTTGTGGGGCAGGAATCGCAACATCAACAGTGGTCTGTGAAAGAGTAGAAAACTTATTAAAAAATAACGGGGTGAATGCTGAGGTTGTACAATGTAAAATCGCAGAAGTTGCTTCTCGTCAAGAAAGCGCGGATTTAATCGTATCTACTACGATTCTACCAACAACTTACAATATTCCAGCACTTACAGCAACAGCCTATATCACGGGAATCGGAATGGAAGCGTTAGATCAAAAAATTCTCGACCATTTAAAGTGAAACACTGTTAGCAAAAATGAATTTTGTAGTTTACGAGATGGGGGTTAAGCATGGACAAACTATTATCCGGTGTACAGTACGTTTTAAATTTAGGACCTACTGTCATCTTACCAATTGCCATTTTAATTTTAGGATTAATTTTTAGAGTAGGGTTTAGTAAAGCGTTTAAATCAGGAATTACCATTGGTATCGGGTTTGTTGGGATTAATTTAGTTATTGGTGTATTAACCGATAACTTAGGTCCAGCAGCACAAAAAATGGTTGAAAGATTCGGCTTGAATTTAACGATTATCGATACAGGTTGGCCATCTGCGGCTGCACTTTCTTGGGCTTCACCAGTTGCGGCGATCCTTATCCCAGTTTGTTTAATTGTAAATATTATTTTAATTCTATTGAAAGTGACAAAAACACTTGATATTGATATTTGGAACTATTGGCACTTTATTGCAGCTGGTGCAACAGGCTATATCATCACAGGAAGCTGGTGGTTTGCTATCCTTTGCGCAGTTATTTATGAAATCGCTGTCTTATTTGTTGCTGACAAAACAGCTCCAATGGTCCAAAAGTTCTATGGGCTTGAAGGTATTTCCATGCCAACAGGTTCTACTGCAGCTTTTGCTCCAATCGGAATTTTAATTGGTTGGTTAGTATCGAAAATCCCTGGTATCAAAAAATTAAATGCAAATCCAGAAAGTATTCAAAAACGTTTTGGTATTTTTGGAGAACCAATGATGATGGGATTGATTTTGGGGATTATTATTGGTCTTCTAGCAGGTTATGACATTGGCGGTATATTAAAAATTGGAATTTCGATGGCGGCAGTTATGCTACTAATGCCACGCATGGTAAAAATCCTAATGGAGGGTCTAATTCCAATTTCAGAAGCAGCACGTACATTTTTACAAAAACGTTACGGTGATCGTAAATTATATATCGGTCTGGATGCAGCACTTTCAGTAGGACATCCGGCAGTTATGTCAACAGCATTAATTCTCGTTCCTATTACATTATTCTTAGCTGTAATTTTACCAGGTAATAAAACCTTGCCATTTGGTGATCTAGCAACAATTCCTTTCTATATCGCTTTCGTTGTTGGATCACGCAGAGGAAATATCATTCATTCACTGATTGCAGGTACCGTCATGGTAGCATTAGCACTTTACATGGCTACTAATTTCGCCGGAGTACACACAGCAATGATGGAAGGTGCTCAATTTAAAATGCCAGAAGGTGCAACGAAGATTACAAGCTTAGATTTAGGTGGTAACTTGTTTAACTGGTTAATTTTGAAATTTTCACAAGCTTGGCACGCAATATTCTAATGAGTTTAAGACTATAAGGAAATCGACCTTCACGCCGATATCTTCTCTTTTACAAGATAGATCAGTGATCTATTAAACTAGTAATCTCTAAAAAGGAGGCACATCATGAAAGCTGCAGTTTTGCACTCAGAAAATGAAATTATTTATCAAGATATTGAAATTAGTGAATGTCAGCCAAATGAGGTGAAGGTGAAAGTCATGGCTGCCGGAATATGCGGATCAGATACACATAAAATGGTCAGCAAATGGAAATATCCGCTTCCTGCCATTATGGGTCATGAATTCGCAGGTTATGTTGTTGAAAAAGGAAAAGATGTCACGAATGTGGAGATTGGAGATCGTGTTGCAGCGATTCCTTTTATTCCTTGTAATGAATGTGAATATTGTCTGCGAGGTCAATTTTCTTTATGTGAAAATCATGGGATGATTGGATCAAAGTCATTTGGTGCTTTTGCTGAATTTGTGAACATTCCAGCAAAAAACGTATTACCAATTGGTGAAATGAGCTTTGAAGATGCAGCGATGATTGAACCTTCAGCAGTTTCTTTACATGGGGTTTTAAATATTCATCCTCAGCTTGGAGATGTAGTCGCCGTATTTGGTGTGGGAACAATCGGGATTCTTGCCATTCAATGGCTTCGTGTAGCAGGAGTGAAAGAAATCATTGCGATCGATATATCCGATAAAAAACTGCAGGATGCAATGGATTTGGGCTGTGAAAAGTCTATCAATCCATTAAAAGAAGATTTGATCAAAAAAATTTATGAATATACAAATGGATTAGGAGTAGATATCGCTTTTGAATGTGCGGGGTCAAAAATTACCCAAGAACAATGCTTACTAATTACTCGCAAACAAGGGAAAGTAGGTTACCTGGGAATTGCTTATTCTGATGTCACCCTTTCTGAAAAAGCTTTCGAAAATATTTTTAGAAGAGAATTAACGTTAAAAGGATTTTGGAATTCCTATTCTGCACCATTCCCAGGAAAAGAATGGATGAATACGATCGAGTTTGTTCAACAAGGAAAAATCAAATTAAAAGAATTAGTTTCTCATCGCTATAAATTAGAAGATACCCAAAAAGCATTTAACATGATGATTAATCGTGAAGAAGAATACAACAAAGTAATGATTATCCCTAATGAGGAGTTAGAATAAAATGAAATCAGTAATGAAACTGGATCAAGGATATGACCAAATGTCCTTAGAACATATAGATGAACCACAAGCATATGATGATAAAGTGAAAATAAAAGTAGCATATACAGGGATTTGTGGCTCAGATATTCATACATTTAAAGGGGAATATAAAAATCCAACAACACCGGTTACACTCGGACACGAATTTTCCGGCGTAGTTGTTGAAATTGGTAAAGATGTCAAACATATAAAAGTTGGTGACAGGGTAACAAGTGAAACAACCTTTACAACTTGTGGGGAATGCGAATATTGTTTATCAAAAGATTATAATCTTTGCTCAAACCGAAAAGGGATTGGTACACAGGTTAATGGAAGTATGTCTGAATACGTCGTTTCTCGTGAAGAAAGTGTACATGTTTTATCTGATAAAATCAGCTTGTTATCTGCGGCTTTAACGGAGCCATTAGCATGCTGTGTCCATGCTGCATTAGAAAAAACCACTGTTACGAAAGACGACAAAGTACTAATTTTTGGACCTGGACCAATCGGTTTGTTACTTCTTCAAGTGGTTAAAGCCCAAGGGGCATTTGCGATTATGTCTGGGATTACAAAAGATGCACAGCGCTTAGAATTAGCAAAATCCTTAGGTGCTGATGTTATTGTTGATTCCCTTCAAGAAAATTTAGAGGAAGTTGTGTTACAGCATACAAACGGGTATGGTGTAGATAAAGTGTTTGAATGCTCCGGTGCAGTACCTGCTTTAAATCAAGGACTTCCATTAGTGAAGAAAAAAGGAACGTTTGTCCAAGTCGGTCTATTTGCAAATAAAACGAATCCGATAGATCAAGAATCTATTATTCAACGAGAGATTACGTATATCGGTTCCCGTTCCCAAAAACCAAGCTCTTGGAAAATTGCATTAAAGCTTTTAGAAGAAAATAAAATTGCAACTGATAAAATGGTTACCAAAACCGTTTCACTAGATGAGTGGCGACAAGGCTTTGAAGCAGCTATGTCTGGAGAAGAAATTAAAGTGATGATTCAGTCATAAAGTAACAAACTAATTGTTTCATATAAAAGTAGTATACCCGCAAGTTATATTTGGCTTGCGGGTTTATTCATCATTGATATAGGAGGTCTCCATATGTATCTTGATACTGCAAATATTAATGAAATTACGGAAGCTTTTTCTCTTGGAATAATGAAAGGTGTGACAACAAACCCTTCGATTCTTTTAACAGAAGGAAATCGATAATTAAAGAAATTCTTGATAAAACTGATGGAACTGTGTTTGTTCAAACGGTCGGAGAAACATACGAGGAAATGTATAATGACTGCCAGGAAATTCGTACATATGATCAAACAAAAATTGGAATAAAAATTCCCGCTACCTTTGAAGGATTAAAAGTAATCATGCAATTAAAAAATATGCTTAATAAACCTTTAACCGCTTCTAGTCTGGAAAAGTTTAATGAAGATGGGGAATTATTAAATGAAGGGACAAGAGGGTGATCAAATGAAACTAGTTGCAGCCTCTATTATGTGTGCCAATCAACTACAGTTAAAAAGCCAACTTGAAGAATTAGAACAGGCAAATGTCGATATGTTACATTGTGATGTGATGGACGGAGTGTTTGTGAATAATCTAGCCATGGGTCCATATGTTCTGGAAGAAATCAAACAAAAAACGAGAATCCCTCTTGATATTCATTTAGCGACCATCAATCCTAGTAAATACATTGATATGTTTGCTCCAATTCAACCAGAATATCTCTCCTTTCATGTCGAAGCAAGTGAGGATATTCATAGGGATTTAGCTAAACTGAAGGAGTATGGAATTAAACCATCATTAGCCCTAAGCCCACAAAGTCCGATTGAAATGATCACACCTTATTTAGAAGATGTATCAATGATTTTGATGATGACCGTTAACCCAGGATTCGCTGGACAACCGTTTAATTATCATGTGTTAAAAAAGATGGATGAATTAAATAAAATTCTGAACAAAATCAAGAACCGGCCACTAATTGAGGTAGATGGAAACATTAACAAAGAAACAATTCCACATCTGCTAAAAAGAGGAGCTAATGTATATGTTTTAGGGACATCTGCATTGTTCAACCACCAGACTGGAAGTTTTACTAATAAAGTTGATTCGATCAGAGCAATATTTAATAATACAAATGTTAATTAACAGAATGTCAATGAAATGTAGTTACTTTAATGTAATGCATCGATAAAAGAATATTTCCATTGCTCCAAAAAAATTGCGAATACAAAAACGCGAATAACTCCATTTACATAAATGGGGGTAATTGCGTTTAATTCTTCTCTCCTGGGGAGATAGTGAAGAACAAAAATAACTAAGAAATATTTGAATTTTTGATATAATGATAGAAAATTATGATAATGTAAAAAAGTGTTTTACCGTTTATCACCACTAATAAAAGGGATTAGAGGAGAAAACATGAACATAGAAGGTAAATCTTATACTAGAACGAAAGGAATCGTACTAGTCCTAACTGGTGCTTCATTATGGGGGATTTCAGGGACTGTAGCACAGTTTCTTTTTCAAAAGCAAGGGTTTAGTCCGGAATGGTTAGTCGTAATCCGTTTATTATTATCCGGTGTAATTCTATTAGGAATAGCAGCAAAAAAGGAATCAAAAAGTATTTGTGGAATATGGAAGAACAAGTATGATATTTTTCGCATATTATTGTTTAGTATTCTTGGGATGCTAGCGGTCCAGTATACATATTTTGCGGCGATTAAAGAATCGAATGCTGCAACAGCTACTGTTTTGCAATATTTAGCACCGGTTTTAATTTCTTGTTACCTAGCAATGAAATCGAAAAGGCTGCCAACTTTTAAGGAGATGGCAGCGGTAATTTTAGCCTTGTTAGGTACGATTCTTCTTGTTACACATGGCAATATTCAAAGCTTATCAATTTCTGGATTGGCATTGTTTTGGGGATTAGCTTCAGCTATTGCCTTGGCATTTTATACATTACAGCCTCATCAATTGCTTGCTAGTTGGGGATCAACAATCGTTGTGGGATGGGGAATGCTGATCGGAGGAGTAAGTTTTAGTTTTATCCATCCACCTTGGAAGTTTGAAGGCCATTGGTCATTTAACGCATTTTTTGCAGTAGCGTTTATTGTCTTGTTTGGAACACTCATTGCTTTTTATAGTTATTTAGAAAGTTTAAAGTATATCAGCGCATCCGAGACGAGCCTTCTAGCTTGTATTGAGCCATTGGCAGCAGCTGTTCTATCAATTGTTTGGCTGCATGTTGCTTTTGGTGTTGTCGATTGGTTAGGTTCATTTTGTATTATTAGTACAATCATTATTTTATCGACGGTTAAAACAGATAAGGTAAACATTATAGAAAATAAGGAAGAGAACATATCATTATAAACAAAAGGGCTGTTCCCCATATTACACTTTTACAATCCGACTTGCTGTAGTTGTACTTAGTTTCTTCTCGAATTGTTCATTTTAGAAAAAATTCGTAGCCATTCAACGACACCTTTCATTTACTATATGGAGTGTGTTAATGATTGGAGGTGAAAAGATGAAAATATGGGATGGTTTTCATCTTTCGATTCTCACATGGAATCTATATATGGGTGTAGAATTACCACCGTTATTTACTTCAACACGAGAGAAAATTCCCAATCTTGTGTCAAAGGTGTATCGGCAATTCCTTGCAACGAACCTCCCTATTCGTGTAAAAGCAATCGCCCGTGAGATTGCCGGAAAGAAACCAGATCTTATTGGTCTGCAAGAAGCGGTATGGTGGCAATTAATTATCCCCAATTATCGAAAAGTCACTTATGATTTTGTTCAATTATTATTGATTGAATTGAAAAAAAGAGGTTTAGATTATGAAGTAGCTATTCAAAACAAAAATACATCCGTCGAGCTTCCAGATAACAATGGAAATCTTGTACGTTTATTAGATAGGGATGTCATTTTAGTTCGTAAAGGCTATCGATTAACGATAAATAAAAGAATGGCTAAAAATTTCAAAACAAATCTTATCGTTCAAATAGCAGGTCAGCAAATTGAAATTTTACGAGGATGGTCCTCAATCGACATACAGCTGGAGGGACAGAACATCAGGATGATAAATACGCATTTAGATACGAATTCCGATATTCAAATGTACCAAGCAAAAGAAATTTTAGAGGGTCCAGCTAATACAAATCTTCCTTTAATCGTAACAGGAGATTTGAATTCGAATGCACATAATTATGATACACCTACTTATAAGCGCTTTATTGATGTCGGATTTCAAGATGCATGGGAAGAAAGTGGTAATGGAGCGGGAAATACGTGTTGTCAAGATCCAGACTTATTAAATAATGTTTCGAATTTAACGAGCCGCATTGATTTTATTTTATTTAAAAATGGTTGGGAATCAATACAGGCAGAGACTGTCGGAGATACGCCTAATAGTCGATCGTATTCGGGGCTTTGGCCATCCGACCATGCGGGAGTATTTTCGAAGTTGCTATTAAAAAAATAGAGTGAATCTTAGAAAACCCATCATAAACGATGGGTTTTAATTGTATGTAAAATTATGCTAATATTATAAATATATGTTGTGGAGGTGACGGGATGATTGGGGAAGAAATTTTAACAATTAGTAACTTACAAAAAAGCTATGGAACAAATGATGTTCTCCAGGGAATTGATCTTCATGTTACACGAGGAGAAATTATCGGATACATTGGTCCCAATGGTGCGGGGAAAAGCACAACTGTGAAAATCATTCTTGGGATTGAAGAAGGTTACACTGGTGAAGTAAAGCTATTCGGAAGAGATATTGCAGATGGAAACATTGACTACAAGCGGAAAATCGGCTATGTCCCTGAAATTGCTGAAGTATATGATAATTTAACTGCACATGAATATTTAACATTTATTGGTGAACTATACGGCATGGACTTTGATTTAGTAGATTATAAGGCTAAAAGATTAATGGAATTGTTTGGAGTTGGGGAAGTGTATTATTCAAGAATTTCATCCTACTCTAAAGGGATGCGACAGAAATTATTAATTATCTCCAGCTTATTACATAATCCGGAAATTTTGTTTTTAGATGAGCCGATTAATGGCTTGGATGCAAACAGTGTCATGATTTTTAAAGAAATCTTGGCTAATCTCGCGGAACAAGGAAAAACGATTTTCTATTCCTCACATATCATGGATGTCGTTGAAAAAATCAGTAGTCGAATTATCTTATTAAATGGCGGGAAAATCGTTGCAGATGGAACATTTGCCGATCTACAAAATCAAAACAAAGAAGGAACGTTGGAGGAAATCTTCAATCAATTAACAGGATTTAATGAACATAAAGAAATTGGTGAAAGATTCGTAACCATCGTTCAAGAGGTGTAGAGATGGAAGACTTTCGTACATTAAAAGTTCTTGATCGTTTTAAAGGTATGTTTGAGAAAATGGGTGTCGATTATTCGATCATGAGACGGATTTTACAAGTAAAACTCATGATGGATCAAAGACGGGTACCTACCATTTTCAGTCAATCAACGAAAAGAAAAAAAGCGAAAGATACGAAGGAAGGAAACGGCTTTATTAAATCACTTTGGATTTATGTGCTGGTAGGCCTTTTTACCATTCCATTTATTGCATTAGGAAATCATTATATGTTTCAAATGAGTATTTTCTTTGGGATTACGATGTTTATGGTCATGTCCTCAATGATCTCAGATTTTTCTTCCGTTTTGCTCGATGTTCGGGATAAAAATATTTTACAAACAAAACCGATTAGCCGAAAAACCATCAGTGTTGCTAAATTTGTACACATAAGTATTTATTTATTTTTTCTAACGTCTTCGATTGCAACGATTCCGATGGTCGTTGGCTTATTTAAACATGGGATTGTATTTTTTCTAATTGGCATTATTGAATTAATCTTAATTAATTTATTAATTGTTGTTATCACCGCTTTACTATATATCCTTATTTTACGGTTTTTCGATGGCGAGAAACTGAAGGATATGATTAATTATGTTCAAATTGGTTTATCACTGGCGTTAATGGTCGGATATCAAGTCCTCATTCGATCATTTGAAATTTTCGATTTCAATATTGTTCTTCATCCACAATGGTGGCATGTGTTTATTGTCCCAATGTGGTATGCAGCCCCATTTGAATGGCTAATTAATGGGCAGACTGCTTCCTTTTATCTAATCTTTTCAAGCTTAGCATTAATTGTTCCAATTGTTGCGTTTTACATTTATCTTCGTTTAGTTCCAACATTTGAAAAAAATCTGCAAAAGCTATCCAGTCATAGCAAAATAAAGGTGAAAAAGAAAAGTAAATGGAAAGATGCTTTATTAAGTTGTATTTGTAGAAGTAAAGAAGAGCGTGCTTTCTTTCGATTTGCTAGCTTAATGATGAAACAAGAACGCGATTTTAAATTAAAAGTGTATCCATCACTGGGGTTTTCCTTTGTTATTCCCTTTATCTTTATCTTTAGTGTAATCAGGGAAGGAAGCTATGAACAAGTAGCATCGGGTCATTCGTATTTAACGATTTATTTTAGCATGATTATCATCCCTACCATTGTCATGATGCTTCGTTATTCAGGGAAATACAAAGGTTCATGGATATATAAAACATTACCAATCAAGGATTACTCCACATTATTTAAAGGGACATTAAAAGCTTTTTTAGTTAAACTTTACATTCCCGTCTATTTATTATTAAGTATCATCTTTGTTGTCATTTATGGTGGGAGAATTGTACCTGATTTAGCAGTTGTGTTAATCGATTCGTTTTTATATACAATGATTTGCTTCTTAGTTTTGAAAAAAGCTATTCCATTTTCAGAAGCATTTGAAACGGTCGGTCAGAGCGAAGGGTGGAAAGCTTTCTTACTTCTCATCCCGATAGCAGTTTTCGCTGGGATTCATTTTTTCAGTTTGTCTAGTAGTATTGGAATCTATCGGATTAACCCCCGAATTTTGGACAGTATTTCTCTTAATCTCACTTTATCTTAAAATTACATTCTTTTTCGTTTCCTTTTGTCCTTTTGAGATCATAGCCATTGCTTCCATTCCTTCAAGGGTAAAGGCTTCGCCCGACTATCGTCGCCCTTGATTCCATTCCAGAAATGGCTGAAATAATTTTTGGGACAAAAGGAAGAAAAAATGGAAGGGGCGATTAAACCCGTACCTCTTTGATTTTCACGTTTTCACATTGTTGCTGTTCATAAAACTCATTTGGCGATAAGTCTAAAATACTAGAATGCATGCGTCTTTCGTTATAAAACACCATAAACTCTGCGACTGATTCATAGGCTTGTGCATACGTTTCAAATTGCCATCTTGATAAACAATCATCTTCAAAAATTCTATGAAAAGACTCAATGTGAGCATTCATATTTGGCGTTTTTGGTGGAATTCTTTCATGTTCTAGTGTATATTTTTCACAAAATTCTTCAAAGGTATGGGAGATAAACTGTGGCCCATTGTCTGTGCGAATCACAGGTTTTTCCCTTTCATTTATCTGCTGGCGCTTGAATAATGCCCGCAAAAGAGTTTGTTTTAGGTCTTTTGCTGTGCAGCTTAATCCCATATAGTATTCGACAATACTACGATCATACACATCGATGATGGACAATACAAAGAAGAATCGGTCTTCACCTTCGATGTAGCCATATTTAATGTCAATTTCCCATAATTTGTTCGAACTTTTAATCGTCCGATTTCGTGCTAGTTTTCTAGGGTATGAGACTTTCTTTTGCCGTTGCGGGCGTAAAATATCAAGTTCTTTGCACAACCGGTAAACTTTTTTCTTGTTAATGATAAGATGGTATTTTCGACGAAGTAATTTTGTTAATTTACGATAGCCATAGTTGAAGCCATCGCCTGCAATTTCTTCAAGTAGGTATTCTTTGATTTGTTCATCAGATACCTTTTGGCCGTCCTCTTTGATGGAATAACCGGGTGCTGGCCGTCCCTCACTTACTTTCTTCTCTTCCACACGATAGTTCTTTTGATAATAGTATGTGGATCGAGAAATACCAATGATTTTCAGCACTTTTTTGATCGGGTAGCCTTTTTGAATCCAACGATCGGCTACTTCAAGTTTTTCAGCAAGTGAGGGTTTTTCTTTTTTATAAGATCTCGTAGAATGGCGATTTCAAGGTCTTTTTCACCTAATATTATTTTTAGCTTTTCATTTTCCTCGGATAACTCTTTAGAATCAATATCTGGCAGCACAGTAACATCTACTTCACCGTATTTGCCATCTTTATATTCACGAATCCAACGACTTACCATGTTCGGATTCAGTTCGTATCGACGTGCTACTAACGAATTATTGCCTGTCTCAGTGGCTTCTTTTACGACTTGTAATTTGAAATCTTTTGAGTGTTTTGTTCGTTTCATTATGTCAGCCTCCTTGGTACATTAAGTAGTATAATATTTATTACTCTTACTGTCCAAGTTCATTTAGGGGCTATAGAGCTATCTTAATATAGTTATAACGTTTATTGTTAATTTGATTGTTTGGAAGATAGGGATTAGGAAGAGTTAAAGAAAAGGTCTTAAATATAGAATCATATGATTCTGAAATTAGAAGAAACAGAAGAAAAAAGAGCAAGCTTTTTAGGTGGGTCGAAACTTTACCCTATGTCTTTCCAATTTTAAGTCAACTTTTAATTTTCAATACGTTATTTTTGAAAATACTTATATCATTTAGCGATCGGATCAGACGATCCAATCTGTTTAGGAAGGAAACAGTAATTGTACTAGGACGAAAGACTGACACCGGATTTTTAAATGATGAATTGTTTATTAAAACTTTATGATCGGCAATGAAAGGATGCATATTGATCGGATTTTGAATGATGAACCAAAAATCGGTTTTTTAAAAATAGGAGTTAGGCGTTTAAATGAGACGAAGGGTTGTCTTAAAAAACATCTTTAGGAAAATTGGAAAATAAAAGCTAAATAAAATGATGGAAACTAATGTTAATTTCCCAATACAAACTAGATTTAACAATTGTTATACTGAATTACAAGTAGAAGAAATAAAAAATATTCTACGATAAAAATTCAATTTAGGGGGAGGGGAGAATATGAAAAGAAAAGTAATCACTTTTTCACTATTAGCATTGTTAGTTTTAGGAGCAATAGTACCAATAGCATCAAAGGCTGCGGAAACATGGAATTATGGATATAGCAAAACAACCAAGCAGTGGTATAACCATTACTATCATTCCGGTTTCAAACATTATGGTACAATTACAAAAAATGGTGTTACTTACACTGGTCCAATTGCACAACCAGGATATTGGTCTCAATTGAATTTAGATTATAACGGACCGTATGCTGTCACTTATAATAAGTATATTATATTGTAACTAAGTAAAAAAAGGGGATTTATGAAATATATAAATCCCTTTTTACTTTAACAAAGGAGATAATATATGATTGAAATAATTAATATGAATAAAACATTTGATAGAAAAACTATTTTTAAAAATTTTAACCTAGAAGTAAAATCAGGAGAATTCGTTGGAGTAGTTGGGAAAAGCGGACAAGGAAAAACAACCCTTTTAAATATAATTGGTACTTTAGAAGAAGCTGATTCAGGTATTATAAAAATAATGGATAAAGATATTCATAAAAAAAAATATAAAAGACTTTTATTAAGAGATCAATTAGGCTTTATTTTTCAAAACTATGCTTTAATCGATAATGCATCAGTAAATGAAAATTTAGAAATTGCACTTAAACATAAAAAGATGAAAAAAACACAAAAAAGTGAAGCTATATCTTTAGTTTTAAAAGAGGTAGGTCTAGAAGATTATGGTAAGGAAAAAATACATACCTTGAGTGGTGGAGAACAACAACGTATTGCGATTGCTAGATTACTACTAAAAGACCCCTCATTGATTTTAGCAGACGAACCTACTGGATCACTGGATATTGAAAATCGAGATATTATTGTGGCATTGTTTCAGAAATTACAAAAACAAGGAAAAACTATTATTATGGTCACTCACGATAAAGATTTAACCAAATTCTTTTCAAGAACAGTACATTTATAAGGGGATAGTTATGAAAAAATTAATTTTCCTTCTCTTTACAACAACTATTATAGTTGTAAGTTTTTTATCAATAAAACAATTTGAATATATACAATTTCAATCTTTTAATAATGATAATTCAGGTGATAAATTGAACATCGTTGTTGAAGGAGGAAATCCTCAAAAAAGCAAGGTTGAAAATTTTCGTTTATTAGAAGATATGGCAGTAAATGCAAATGTGGACTTACAACGAACGTCTTATGAAACGTATAAAAACAATAAAGATAAAAGGGTGTATTATGTAGCTTTTCGTGAAAATACCAACTACTTCAAAAATATTAAACTAAAGTCGGGGGAATTTTTGAATAGATATAGTGATCCTAATGATTTTCTTTCAACAATAGAAACTTATGATAATAACCAAGTCGGCCAGCTTGAAATTTTTCATAGTTTTGACCCAATTGAAATTCGTCCAATGATTTCTGCTTCAAAAACAAGAGATATTAAAGGAACTTATACTTTGAACGGTATAGAAAATGCAGAAAGGTTTAAAAAGATAGCATTAGAATATGGATTTACTGTTAAAACTTCAAAAGAGCAGTCTCAAAGTTTGATTACTAAATACCCCTACCAAGATATGATGTATAAAGCATTGTTAATATTATGTTTTTTAATAATGCTTGCATTGTTATACGATGTAATTAATGCCTATAAAGAAATAGCAGTAAGACATTTGTTTGGGTATAACTTTTGGCAAATTGGAGGTTATTTATTAAGAAAATATATTAATATTTTTCTTAATTCTTTTGCTACTGGATTCATAGCATTAATAGTATATTTATATTTTTATAATCAGTTCCAACAATTTTTTCCCTTTTTATACTTTTGGATGAAAAATATTATTCCAGTACTTTTAATAGTCACATTTATTTTTATTGTTACATGGTTGGCAACTAAAAGTATAAATATTTCTCAAATGATCAAAAATAGAAAGCCTATCAAATTGTTGTTTTATTTAAATATTGTTGTTCGCTTTATTATAGCTATTTTTCTTATTCTAGGTTTACAAGAGGGGATCAGTGCTTTTCTTGGTTTAAAGAGTACTATGACTAAACAAGAAAAATGGTCATTATTGAAAGATTATTCCTATTTAGGAGTAGTAGCGACTCCTAATCCAAGTTTGTTTAACTTTCTACATAATGAAAAAAAGCAAACTCAATTTAAACAATTATATAAGGATCTTGAGTCTCAGGGAGCTATCTTTATTTCTCCATCCCCTTACTATATGAATAGTTCCATTGACTTACCCTTAGACCCAAACCCTTGGGGTATGGAAGGGAGAAAAATAGAAATTAATAAAAATTATTTATCCGTTAATCCAATTATTGATATTAACAACAAAAGAGTAAAGGTTCCGGAGACTAGAAAAAACGAAATAACGGTTATTGTGCCAATAAAGTTTAAAAAACATGAAAATAATATCAAAAGCACTATAGAAAAAGATTATATGGATATATATAATAGGAAAGATATTCAGCCGCCTAAAGCGAATATTTTGTATGTTATGAATAAACAATCTTACTTTACTTTTTCTACCAATATGGGACAAAATAATAATTATGAGATCAATGATCCAATTGCTGTTATTGTTAATGAAGAGTTTGATCCCAATATATTAGCAAACACCCTTTCTATGGGATATGGATACTATACTAAAAATAGTGGGGATAAAAATCCTTTCAAGTTAACACAGGATGCCTTGGAAAAATACTCTTTAAATGAAATATGGCAACCTATTTCAGTTGCTTATTCAATGGTAGAATTAAAGATAGCAAATGATAGAGAGGTACTCGAATTAACAACAATATACTGTATCCTATACTTAATCTTAGCAACTGTTTTACTATTCTTTTCTTCGGTGTATTATCTAGAAATAAACAAACAATCACTGGCTTTACAATGGATTTTTGGTTATAACTTTTTTGAAAAACATAACCTAGTTTACCTTGTAATATTAGTATTTTGGAATATCTCCTTTATGGTTTGCTTTTTTATTACTAGTGGGACTTTATTACTTACTAAAGTAACCCTAGGGCTTGCATGTTTTGATGTATTATTAATTAGCAGTTTTATTAGTATTAAAGAATATAATATTACCAAACAGATTCTAATTGAAAAGTGATGTTAAAAAAGGGGGTAATAAAAATTGACTCAAACCAAAAAGGTAATGATTAGCCTGACAATTGTAATACTCTTTTTTTCTTTTGGAATTTACATTTCTTCTTTCTTTTTAAGCAATAAAGAAGGTACAAATGAAATAACAAATACATCATTAAAAGAAGAGAGTTCACAACGAGAAAAAAACACAATTTTAAATTCGGATACTGTCCATAAAAATAAGTACTACATTGTTTACATTAAGCAAGATGATGGTAAAGCTTCATCCTTTGTTCCAAAGAAACTCAACCCTAGCTTTAAGGAAGATGCTGATTATAATGTGAGTATTTCGATAGATGACAATGGCAATATTCTTAATGATGGAAAAATAATTGTAGTTGATAATTTCGTAATTTCAAAGGAAAATAAAAAAACAATAAAAAAAATAGCAGGGGAAGAAAATTATAAGGGTGCTTTAAAAGAAATTGAAGAGCGAGTAATTAATGCTAAAAAGAGTATGGAGAACCCGATATATTCTAACTAACATTAATGTTAAGTAAATTAAAAAAGTATCTGTGCTTAAGTTAAACTATATCTAGCTATGAATTATTCCATCCCTAGTTTGACCACTTCAAAAACCGAAAAAGTGCAATTAAGTAAGAACCTCATTTGGTAAATAGTTTTAGTAATTCTATTATCCCAAATTGAGGTGATTTTTTTTTTCTTTTAACATTGATACCTATTTTTTGGGGTGCGTTTTTTCAGCGGTCTCAACCTGATCCTTAATTCCGTATTCAATATAGCTACAAGATAATAATGAATATTTCCTATGAAAATTCCTCAACGATAACAGCCTAAATATGTTGGATTCTTAATCTATCTTTTGCAGAACTAATAATTCTAAAGAAAGCAATCAAATATTTACTTATCTTATTCATTGCAAATTTCTTTATAATCTAGCAAGATACCGATACTATTAAATATGAAATTCACAAAATTTTTAACAAGGAACGATGAAATGAAAAAATTAGCTTTTCTCCTTCTGTTTGCAGTTGCTATCTTGATTGGTTGTGCTTTCAATAATACGAATGCAAAACAGGATAAGAACATATATGTGGCTTTAAATGGAAATGATCAAAATAATGGTACAAAATCAAAGCCGTTTCGTACATTAAAAAAGGCAGCTTCTGAAGCGATGGCTGGAACGACCGTTTATATCCGTAAAGGAACCTATTATGAAAAGCTTATTGTTAAGCATAGCGGCACAAAGTCAAAACCAATAATTTTTAAATCCTATAATAATGAAAAGGTTGTTCTTAGTGGGAAAAAAATAAAGAATGTTGAAGGCGATACATCACTTGTCGATATTAAGAATAAAAACTATCTAACTATTAGTGGAATCACGATACAGGATTTGACAACTAAATTAACAGATGAAACAGTAATGGGGATTTATGTAACAGGATCAAGCAGCCATATTAAATTAGAAAATAATCATGTACGGCGGATTGAGACACGTGCAAAAGATGGAAATGCTCATGGAATTGCAATATATGGTACCGGCCCAATGAAGGACATAACGATTTCGAAAAATACTGTGGAAGAATTAAAACTCGGTTCGAGTGAATCTCTTGTGCTTAATGGAAATATTAATGGCTTTAAAGTAGAAAATAACCTCATCCGCCGAAATGATAATATCGGAATAGATCTAATTGGCTATGAAGGAACCTCTGCTAATAAAAAAGCTGACTATGTACGTAATGGGATAGTAAAAAATAATAAAGTATATGAAATATCCTCTTACGGCAATCCCGCTTATGGAAAAGATTATTCTGCTGGCGGAATTTACGTCGATGGTGGAAAAAATATAAACATTGAAAGAAATACTATTTATAAAAACGATATCGGTATCGAAGCAACCTCCGAACACGCTAAAAAATATGCAGAACATATAAACATTAAAAACAATATTATTTATAACAACTTTTACACCGGGATTTCGATTGGCGGATATGATGAAAAAAGGGGAGGTACGATAAATTCGACGATCTCTCAAAATATCATTTATCGGAATGATACGAAGGGGCTGGATGGAGGTCAGCTTTTATTACAGCATGATATAAAAAACAATGTGATAGAAAAAAACATTTTGACAGCCGGACCATCTCGCTTATTTATCGCCAACTATTTTACAACCAATCAAAAAAATAAACTGATTAAAAATGTATTTCACAAAGAAAAGGGCAAGTCCGGTATTTGGGTATGGAAAGACGAAGAATACACGTCGTTTCCTAAATTCAAAAAGGTCTCAAAAAGTGATGTGAAATCCAGTTACTTAGATCCGAAATATGTAAATGCGAACAAATATAATTTTAGATTAAAAAAAGATTCACCTGCGAGGAAAATAGTCGACTAACTTTTTATAGGACAAGGAGAAGGGTCGGTCCTCCCATCATGCGAGGAGGTTATTTTTAAATGATTAAAGCTGTCCTCTTTGATCTGGATGGCACTCTTTTAAATCGTGATTTATCTGTACGGGAATTTATATGTGATCAGTATCACCGTTTTTATCGTTTCCTTGGTCACATACCGAAAGAAAAATACGTATCTAAGTTTATAGAATTAGATTGCAGAGGTTATGTATGGAAAGATAAAGTATATGAACAACTTGTAAATGAATATAACATACATACAATAACTGTGTTTTGCAAGTAAAAAGTACATAAAAGTGCAATAAAAAATACATAAGCTTGCCAGCCTAATTTTAGTAATTATTTTTGTCGTGAAAGTGCGTGTGTAACTCTGTAACTATCTCCTGTAAAACTTAAAATATGTGCGTGATGAATAACTCGATCGACTAATGCTGCCGTTAGCCTGGAATCGACAAAAATACGATTCCATTGGCTAAATTCAAGGTTCGATGTGATGATTAAACTTTTTTGTTCATACCAGTCGGATATTAATTGAAATAATAACTCAGCCCCATCTTTGCTGAACGGGATATATCCCATTTCATCGAGTATTATGAGATCTACTTTTTTGAACTTATTTCGAAATTGCTGTAGCTTTCCTTCTTTCCATACTCTTTCTAGTGTATCGACTAAATCAGACACACGATAGAAACGAACTTCGTAGCCATTTTGACAGGCCTTACGCCCTAACCCTGTAGCTAATAAGGTTTTCCCAGTGCCAGGAGAACCAGTTAAAATGACATTCTCATGTTGATTTATAAAATGTAGTTCACATAGCTCTTTCGCATCTATGTGGGGAGGGAAACGAACCTGTTCACTCCATTGAAATGCCTCTAAAGTTTTCTTGCTAAGAAACCGTGCTTTTTTAATTAAACGTTCAGCCTTTGCTTCCTCACGTAGTTGTAGCTCTCTATGTAATAGACTTTCTAGATACTGCTCGGGGTTCTCAAATGGGATAGTATCAACTATGTCTGCTACATAGGCGAGGCGAAGAGTTTTACAAATCCTTTTTAGTTCAGAATTCAAACCTTATCACTCCCTTCGCGAGAAGGGGATTGAAGTTCGTCATACATTGCCCAATTGACATCATAGGGATGAGAATCGGGTTCATACATTTCTTCCGTTTGATCATTCAATAACTCGTAAAATCGATCATTGATTTCTCCCATTTCATGATTAGCTAGTAGGCTAATTAACCATTTCAGTCTTTTTTTTCTTATCGACAAATTACTGATATTAATATATTCATAGATTCGACCTGGTAGATAAGGTGAATAACGTGAATAGGTTACAACCCGCGGCTTATGTAACCAAGATTTAAGAATAGACGACCAAGGAATTTTGCGACTTTTATTCATGTAAGGTCGATATTCTGCATGCAGGATTTCTCCATAAGGTGAAATAACTTTAAATTTGTCCCAATACTTTATAACGTGCAATTGACCATAGTTATATCCCTTGGGGATATGTACTTTAGTTTTATCAATTACTATTTCCCCATACTTATTTGCTTGCATCAGTTCCTCTTTAAATACAGGATAATCTTCATCGGGTAAGGCTAAAAGATATTGATGTTCCTCCTCTAGTAATTTTCGAATGGGGACATGCTTTTCATAATGAACACGCTCACGGTCCTTGGTTAAATGTTCTTCTAGGATTTGAGACAAATGCTCAAGGTTATTTATTACAGGTGATGGTGTTACAAAGTTGTACCGAATATAACCTACTTTATTTTCCACATTTCCTTTCTCATGCCCACTTCTTGGATTACAAACCTGCGGTTCAAAACCGTAGTGACTTGCAAATTGGAGGAATTCGTCTGTGAACGTTGCCTCTTGATTTCTTCCCCTCGGCTGAATAACTGCTGCCTTTAAATTATCAATCCGAACTTTCTTAGGTACTCCACCAAGTTGATTAAACATCGCTTTGAGCCCATGTAAAAAGCATTCTTGATTTTCGCCTGGCAATGGTATACAGTAAGCTGCATTACTATAAGGAAGTGTCATCAGAAGACAATGAACATCAATATACTTCCCATCCTTCACGGCCTCAGTTATTCCAAAATCAACTTGTGCCTCAGCTGGCGGATGATCCAAACGTTCCGAATTCTTATCCCTTTCTTCTATGCGATCTTTACCTTCACGCCAGTCAGCGATGAAATAACAGAGGGTTCGATAGGACCCCGTGAACCCCATTTTTACAAGATCATTAAAAATCTTTTTATTAGTCCTTCTTAATTTTTTCTTTAACTTTTCATCTTCTCCTAGCCAGTCGGAAACTATCTCCCCCCAATTTTCCTCATACATCATTCCACTTTTCTTTTTAACCATTTCTTTGGGGACTTGATCGTCATCTGCATATTTCTTTGCAGTTCTCCAATTAATCCCCAACGTTTTTGAAATTTCATTTATAGATAGTGATTTTCGATTTCGTAATAATTTGATACAATTAACTTCAGACATTGCTAGCATTCCTTTCAACCTCCACTGTATTGCTTCGACACAATTACAGTAGAGAAATATTGGATGGCTGGCAAGTCTTTTTTTGTATAAAAATAAAGTGCAACGTTATGTACTTTTACTTTTCATAACTCTGCACTTTTATTTTGCCATACACAATAACGCCGGAACAACTGTTGGAAGATTATATAACCCAATTTAAAAATAGTTGTGTACTATATCCTAATCTAATTGTAATGCTTGAAATGTTAAAAGATAATAACATGAAGTTAGGTATGATCACCAATGGGAAAGGTCAATTCCAAATGGATAATGTTGCCGCTTTGGGAATTGAAAACTATTTTGATGCCATTTTAATCTCCGAATGGGAAGGCTGTAAAAAGCCGGAACCTCAAATTTTTGAAAAGGCACTAAGAAAGTTAAATGTGTCGGCAAGTGAGAGTCTATTTGTTGGTGACCACCCGGATAATGATGTGAAAGCGGCAGAAAATGCTGGGATGAAAGGGATTTGGAAAAAGGATGAGTATTGGGGAAAGGTAGAGGCGGATTATATCATCAATGATCTATCGGAAATCCCTATTATATTGAAAGAGGCGGGGGAAAATGGAATCAGAATTGCTAAAAATATTTGATGATAAGAGAAATCCAATCGGTGTGGCTTCCCGTGAAGAAGTCCATAAAAAGGGATTCTGGCATGAAACCTTTCAATGCTGGTTTGTTAGCAAAGAAGAGGAAAAGGAGTATATTCTCCTTCAAATAAGAAGCGGGCAAAAAAAGGATTATCCAAATCTTCTTGATATTACTTCAGCCGGCCATTTATTAGCCTCCGAAACTGTACAGGATGGCATTAGGGAAATTAAAGAAGAAATCGGAATCGATGTTAGATTTAAAGATCTTATTTCATTAGGAATATTTGATTATTGTGTAACGCGTGAAGAGCTGATTGATAAAGAAATTGCCCATGTATTTTTGTATAAAAGCAACCATACACTGGATGATTTTGTATTACAGAAAGAAGAAGTTACTGGCATGGTAAAAATTGAAATGGATGCCTTTTATGAATTTTGGTTAGGGCGAAATGAGCATGTCAGTATAAAAGGATTTTTGATTGATAAAGATGGAAAAAAGGTTGAGATTAACCGATTGGCTTGTAAAGAAGATTTTGTCCCGCATGAAAACTTATATTATGAAACGATTATAAGGTGGATTTATAATGAGCTTTAATAACTGTATATCAGCTGAGTAGAAATCATGCACTTGGGGAATGAGAATACGGCCAAAGCTTCCCGAAATCAAGGGAATGAAGCCCAAGACCGGAGCAAAAAGTCCAACTTGGTCGTCAAAGCGCCGGAATGAAGCCCAAGACCGAAGCAAAAAGTCTAACTTGGTCGTCAAAGCGCCGGAATGAAGCCCAAGACGGGAGCAACCGGCCCAACTTGGTCGCCAAAGCGCCGGAATGAAGCCCAAGATCGAAGCAACCAGCCCAACTTGGTCGCCAAAGCGAGCAAATGAGCCAAGCAAATGTGATGTGAACGGAGGATGCGAGCACTTGAGCAAAGCAAATACGAAATGAACTACCCGCAAGCAGAGGATACGAGCACTTGAACCAAGCAAATGCAATGTGATCTTCCCGAATCAAAAGGATTCATAAACAAAAACAAGACATCGTTCAAGAGATTGTGAACGATGTCTTGTTTATTTTCCGATACGCTCAATAAATTCATTCAATTTATCTAGCGAAAGTAAGTTTTGATTACATTTTGTGCTGTCTTGACAAATATAGTTCCCTCGTTTAAAAAAGGTATCTCTCACTGCTCCTTTTGTTTCTGATAAGAACAACCCAACTTCTTCGTGCCGGCCGCATAGCGCGCAGACATTTTTTTTGTTTAAAATTGTATACGATCCTTGTAAACCAATTAACTTATCATTTTTTTCGGCTACGATAAACTTTTTATTCGATCCTTTATCAATCCATCCCAAATACGAAATTTCTCGAAAATCCACGCTTTCTAAAAAAGGCGCCTTTAATTTTTTTACTTTAGGAAACAATTTTTTTAATGATTGTTCTGTAACTTTTTTAAAGGGAATAACGAAGGGTTTTAATTGAGATAAAAAGTCTTCTACATTTGTTTTGTCCTTAATAGCAGAAATGGGAGCGAGTAACTGTTTTTGTTCTTCATTTATATTCGTAAACAAATTCATTACTTTTTCCTCGGATAAAGATTTTATTGCACTTAGGACAGCTTTATCATTAACAGACGCGTGACTATTCGCTAGAACTAGGGCTTGATCTTTAATAAAGTTAAATTGATCATTTCGAATAAAGGGTTCCACTTTTTTTCCCTCCTATAGGTGAAATTCAAAACCACACAATTCACTTTAAAGGAAAAAACTTGCTTTTGATAGGTATTAAATGTTTAATAAACAAACTCTACATAAAAAAGCACTGACTTAAATCAGTGCGCTTTTCTATTTGTCTAGCTTCAGCGCCTATCGACTAGAAAACTTCAGGACTTTTCCCTACGATAAGTCAACATCGATTCGCCTTGCAGGCTCACCGTGTTTCCTTTATCTCAGTCAAAGTCCCTCCAGTTTTTACGTCGATGAGCAAGGCGCTTCCGCTTTTCTTGAATAAACAATTTTTTTGATCGTTTCAACGGAAAGAAAATAGTCATCTGCTAATTGATGGATGGATCTGCCGTTTTTAAAGGCGGTTTTAATCTCACTATTTCTTTCATCAATGAATTTTCTTCCACCAGATTGCGTTCCCCATTTTCGGTAGGATGCAGCCGGCTTCGGTATATAAATCGTTTCACCTTGAACATACTTTTGAATTTCTGCTAGCAAGCTTTCAGGTAAAACTGTATTTGCTTTCACATATTTCATTTTTGGTCAGCCCCTTATCTTTTTCGATAATTAAAAGTAAGGTGCAAAGCCAAAAATATTAGAAAGTGTAGATAGGCGAATCAATAAATGTTATGTCCACCTCATGCAAAGGATCGCCTTTCTAATACTAGGCTTTGCATGAGACGCTGCGGATTCTGGCAAACAAAACGTCATTGCCATAAGAACACCACCCTTCAAATGTTTTGATTTACAACCATTTTATTTCTCACTATTATAAAATAAAAGTATGAATACGTAAAAGGGGAAGGTAAAAATTACAAGGTGAAATAGGCTTTAGGAAAAATCCAAGAATCCCTTTAAATCAAAACATAAAACGACAAGCGGGGAATAAAAGATTTCAATAAACTGCGCATCTATCATTTAATAGAGCAGAATAGGATGAACTGCCTAATTTGAGCAGTTCTTTCTCATTGAAAACTAGTGACTAATTAATAGGAAAGGGGTATCTTTTAATATATAAAAATCGGATACAAGGATGAACATAGATGAAATTTTTGAGTAAATACATAAAAAAGTATTGGTTGCCCTTTAGTGTAGCTGTACTCTTTCTTACAATTGAAGCAGTAAGTGACCTTCTGCAGCCGACAATTATGTCAAAGATTATCGATAATGGTGTAGCGAATAAAGATTTAGACTATGTGTTTAAATATGGTGGAATCATGCTATTAGTTACGGCATTTGGGGCATTAGCTGCATCGACACGTAATGTTATTTCGGGTATTGTATCGCAAAATTTTGGTTCAGAACTACGTTCGGATCTTTTTCGGAAAATCCAAACTCTTTCATTTAAAAGTATCGATAAATTTGATCGCGCATCACTCGTTACCCGCTTAACAAACGATGTGACACAAGTCCAAGTATTCGTGAATGGATTAATGCGAATCTTCGTAAAGGCACCCCTTTTATGTATTGGGGGCCTCATTATGGCGACCCACTTAAATATTCATTTATCAGTCGTTCTAGCCGTCATTGTACCGATGGTCGCTCTGATCATTATTTTAAATATGAAAATAAGCTTTCCCTTTTTCGTAAAAGTGCAAAAAGCTTTGGATAAAGTGAACGGCATAATGAGAGAGTATTTGTCGGGTGTGCGGGTCGTCAAAGCATTTAACCGGTTTGACTTTGAAGTGAGTAAATTTAGTAAAGCGAATAATGAATTCCAAGAGAAATCAACATCTGCAATTCGCATTATGGCAATCTTTAGTCCGCTTATTATGCTTGTTGTGAATCTTGGTATTGTTGCCGTATTGTGGATTGGTGGAATCCGAGTCGATAATGGCAGTTTACAAGCCGGGACGGTTATCGCGTTTACGAATTATATGACACAGATTCTCTTTTCATTGATGATGATTTCGATGGTCTTTAATATGTTTGTTCGAGCAAAAGCGTCAGCGGCAAGAATTGGCGAAGTATTTGATGAAAAAAATGATATGGCTTGGAGTAAAGAGGGACAAGTCTTTCATTCAAAAGGTCGAATTGACTTCGAAAATGTGACCTTTTCCTATGATGGGGTGGAGGGGGAACCAATTTTAAAAAATCTCACCTTTACATGCTTACCTGGTGAAACAATAGGAATTATTGGTTCAACAGGTTCAGGGAAATCTAGTCTGATTGGATTAATTCCACGTTTTTATGATGTCACATTTGGAACGATTAAAGTAAATGGCGAAGATATTAAACAATTGAATCCAAAATCATTAAGAGAAAAAATTTCGATTGTTCCTCAAAAAACGACCTTATTCACAGGATCCGTCATAGAAAATATTCGATGGGGAAAAGAAGATGCCACGATGGAGGAAATCGAACGAGCCGCGAAAATGGCCCAAGCACATGACTTTGTGATGGAATCTCCGGAAAAGTATGAAACAAAATTAGGACAAGGCGGGGTTAATTTTTCAGGCGGGCAAAAGCAACGGCTGTCTATCGCTCGTGCGTTAGTGAAGCAACCGGAAATTCTTATTCTTGATGATAGTACAAGCGCACTTGATATGGTGACAGAATCGAAATTAAAGGAGTCCCTGAAAAAGTATGCGAGCGGGTTAACTTGTTTGATCATCGCCCAAAGAATTACTTCAATTATGGACGCCGATAAAATTATCGTTTTAGAAGATGGAGAAATGGCGGGCATTGGAACACATGAACAATTACTAAATGATTGTAAGGTGTATCAAGAGATATACAAGTCACAAATTGGGAAAGAGGTGGAATAGGATGTCCGCGAGAAAAGAAAATACTGTACAGCAATCCCATTCTATTCCTCGACCAGGAGGTGGCATGAGAGGTCATGGCGGAAGAGGCGGACCTGTTGTAAAACCGAAAAATTTTAAAGGCACACTAAAAAGACTTTGGCATTACTTTGGAAACGAGCGAAAAATTTTATCCATCATTTTCTTATTCATACTAATCGATTCGGTCATTACTTTGTCTGCACCGTATCTTATCGGAAAATCGATTGATGCCATGACGATTGGCGGAAAAGTGGATTTTAATTTGCTCGAAGTATTGGTTCTTGTTCTTTTATTTGCCTATATTACCGATGCATTTTTAACTTTTTTACAAAGTTGGTTAATGGCCGGTGTTTCTCAACGGATCGTCAAACGTCTTCGAAGTTCATTATTTAAAAAGCTGCAAAAGCTTCCTGTATCTTTTTTCGATACGCGTACACATGGCGAACTGATGAGCCGGCTTTCAAATGACATTGATAATGTAAGTAATACGATTTCGCAATCAACGACACAGCTAATGTCTGGTGGAATCGTGCTTCTTGGTTCATTAATAATGATGCTCATTCTAAGTCCTATTCTTACTTTAGCAACTTTAATTACTGTCCCTCTTGTTTTCTTGCTTACCAAGACAATTGCTAAGAAAACACGAATTTTGTTTAAAAACCAACAAATTCAACTTGGAAAATTGAATGGTCATATTGAAGAAACGATCTCCGGGATTCAAGTAGTGAAAGCATTTAATCATGAGGATAAAGCAATTGAAGAATTTGAAGAAGTAAACACGAAATTAAAACAAGTCGGGTTAAAAGCTCAAATATGGTCGGGATTTTTAATGCCGCTTATGAATGTAATTAGTAACTTAGGTTTTGCTATTGTTGCGATTGTTGGTGGACTTCTTGCTGTGAAAAGCTTAATCACCATTGGTGTCATTGCTAGTTTTCTCACTTACTCTCGACAATTTGGAAGACCATTGAACGACTTAGCGAATATATTTAATGTTCTTCAATCTGGTGTAGCAGGTGCGGAGCGTGTATTCGAGATTTTAGACGAAAAAGAGGAAATCGAAGACCAAGCAGAAGCAATCACACTAACCAATCCGAAAGGGAATGTCCATTTTGAAAATGTATCGTTTGGGTACCGTCCCGATGTTCCAATTTTAAAAAATATTAGCTTTGAAGCAGAGATTGGCAGCAGTACGGCGTTAGTCGGTCCAACAGGAGCGGGGAAAACGACGATTGTCAACCTGTTAACACGCTTTTATGATGTAACAGAAGGGCATATTTATCTTGATGGGAAAGACATAAGGGAATATACGCGAGATAGTTTGCGGAAATGTTTTGGAATCGTATTGCAGGATACGTATTTATTCTCGGGCACGATTAAAGAGAACATTAAATATGGAAAACCAGACGCAACAGATGAAGAAGTGATAGCAGCGGCGAGAATGGCGAATGCTGATCTCTTTATTAAAAAACTGCCGAATCAATATGAAACGATGCTTTCTGAAAACGGTGGAAATTTAAGTCAAGGACAAAGACAATTACTAGCTATTGCCCGTGTGATGTTAGCAAGACCCGCACTCCTCATTTTGGACGAAGCAACAAGCAGTATCGATACGAGAACTGAACTTCACATTCAAGATGCATTATTAAAAGTAATGAATGGAAGAACAAGTTTTATCATCGCCCATCGATTGAATACAGTTCGTGAAGCTGATACGATTATGGTCATCGACCACGGTGAAATTGTTGAAAAAGGAAGTCATGATGAATTAATTGGAAAACGAGGGGTGTATTATAATATGTTCTTTAATCAATTTAAAAATGTTGAAGGAGTTTAATAAGAATGTACTTAACTTTAAAGGAAACTGCAGATTACTTATCCATGTCAGAAGCTGCAATCGAAAAACTCATTTTGCAAGGTAAAATTCGCTTTGTTCATGATGGGGAGCAATACTTAATTTATAAGGATCAATTTAAAACGCATTTAGAACAAATGGAAAAGTACAAGAAGTTAGTAGAAGATTGGAATTCAGAACCGATTCCAGAAGACCCGGATATTAAGGATGAGGACTAGTACTTTATAACAAATAAACGAAAGTAGAAGATAGATAGGATGTAACATGAAGTAAAGGGGAAGGAATTAATCCCCTTTACTTAAAGTTCTCTAATCCCTTTGATTGGTCAAGATGTGGATCGTCATCATTCAATATTCCATTTTTAATAATATATTGACGTGCTTCCTCATTCCCTAATTGATAGATCATTTGGTAGACTTCAGTAAGAATTTGATCATATTTATGATTTTCGGAATCATGATGGTATTCAAGAAACGGAATATGGGCTCGTGCATACGTTTTTAAATCAGCAGCATATAACTTTTTGAAAAGTTCTTTAAGCTGCGTAAGTTCTTTGTGGTTAGCAATAATTTCAAATTGTTGATTCGTTTCAATCGGAGTGTCTAAAATTTCACCGTTGGTTATATCGATATAATATGTTCTGCTATTTGACTCCATTTTTTCATCTCCTTAAGTTTTTTATGAAAACCATTACTTCTAAAAAGCTCCTTTAAGATGATTTACCACTAATTCGTTCCTATTAATCAATAGTTTCTTATTTTTAATGATCCTCATCCATTGTTAAACAAACTATCAACCTGTTTGGTTATTTAATAAGATGTTTTTCCTAGTGCGTTAGTAATCTTTAGTTTTTCATTTTTATTACATTACAAATAAGGACGATTAATTTATAAAAAATGATAATTCCAAAAGTCTGTAGGTATAGGTGGAAAAGAGAGATTTTCGCTTCGATTTACGAATTAATTATGATTATTTAAGACTATTGTTTAAATTTTCTGGATCTATTAAACTGATTTTACATCCTGATTTGCATGGTAAAAAATTAAATTATGAGAGGAGTAGTAGAATGAAGAAAAGGAGAATGTTAGGATCGGCAATACTGAGTTTAGCGATGGGCCTATCTATGTTTTCAGGCGGAGCATCTGCGAAAACAACAGATGTTAAAGAGAATGGGGTTCAAGATTCTTACCGTGTCTTAATTCAAGGAGCTAGTACAGAGAAAGTTAAGCTGCAAAATACTTACGATGTCCATCGCAATTTTGGTAAGGAAGGGTTTACAACTACTGTAAATGCCAAGCAATATGAAGCCCTTAAGAAAAACAAAAATATTACTGTTGAAAAAGTAGAAAAGGTAGAAATTCAATCCAAGGCACCAATCAAAGCGACCGCTGTTCCAAGTAAGCAAGTTCCATGGGGAATAAAGGCTATTTATAATGATAATAATCTTACATCCCCATCCGGTGGGGATGGAATAAAAGTAGCAGTCCTCGATACGGGTGTTGAAAAAACACATGTTGATTTATCACAAAATGTTGAGCAATGTAAGGATTTTACCCAAAGCAGTACGTATGTCAATGGTACGTGCACAGATCGGAATGGTCATGGTACACATGTGGCAGGTACGGTCTTGGCAAATGGTGGTTCAGATAAATTAGGTGTATTCGGAGTTGCACCAGAAGCAGAGCTCTGGGCATATAAGGTGCTCGGAACAAACGGGTCCGGGTATTCGGATGATATAGCCGCAGCCATCAGACATGCAGCAGATGAGAAAACTCGAACTGGGGCAAAGGTTATTATATCAATGTCGTTAGGGTCGAGTGGAAAAGATAGTCTAATAGCCAGTGCAGTTGATTATGCATACGGGAAAGGTGTATTAGTCATTGCGGCAGCTGGTAATAGTGGTTCTGGAAGCAATACAATAGGCTACCCCGGTGCATTAGTGAATGCAGTCGCTGTAGCTGCTCTTGAAAATGTTCAATCAAATGGAACGTATCGAGTAGCCGACTTTTCTTCACGAGGAAACCCTGCAACAGCAGGTGATTATATTATTCAAGAAAGGGATATTGAAGTCTCAGCCCCAGGTGCAAGTATCGAATCAACATGGATTAACGGAAGATACAATACAATTAGTGGAACATCCATGGCAACACCTCATATATCTGGATTAGCAGCTAAAATTTGGTCAGCTAACAAAAGCCTTAGTAATACGCAATTACGTGCAGAGTTACAAAAACGTGCAAAAGCATATGACATAAAAGGAGGCATAGGTGCTTCAGTTGGTGATGATTACGCATCAGGTTTTGGCTTTCCTAGAGTTAAATAAAGATTCCAAGGCCCCTTTTGAAAAAAAGGGGCTTTTTAAAAGAAAACTTTTTATGTCATCAGTCTTACAAAATATCCTGCAATGTCCAGCTCCAGTACTATCGACTAGAAAACTTCATCACTTTTCCCTACGATAAGTCAACATCGATTCTCCTTGCATCACCCGTATTTCCGATATCTCAGTCAAAACTTTATAAAACTATGTAGTAAAAATATTCAGCCATATTAAAAGTGTTACTTATGTCCCTTGTGTCTGTATCAAAAATGAAAGTAAAATGAAATTTATTGCAAATATACATTTGTTAAACTATTAAAATAGAGGTTTTACTGCTTAAAGGAAAAGTTTTAATACTGTAACAAAAGGGAAGCATAATTACATATTCTGTCGCATTAATTGGTTATGTAAATATGTATTATCGGAGGATATAACATGACTTTTGAAGAGTTATTAATTGATAAGCTTTATTATAAAAATACATTTATGAAAGAGGATGAATTCGATCATCCTATTCGGGTTCTTGGTGAAGCCTACTTAGCGGAGCAGCAGAATGAGTTAGCGGAACTATCATATATTCGTTTCGCCCAAGGAGAAGTATATTTTCATAACAAAGACTTTGAATCTGCTATTTTTAAATGGGAAAATATCGAAAATGAATTAGAGCCATGGGCGAAAAAAAATATGGCAGACGCTTATTTCGAATTGGGCTTATACCCCACTGCCGAAGAAATATACCGTTCAATCGTTTCTGACTCCCCTATATTAACGACGGAAATATCGATTAAGCTTTTCTCAATTTATACTGTGCAAGGAAACATGGAAAAAGCAGTTGAGACAATTAAGGAAGCTGTCGCCTATAATCCTGATTATAAAGACCTAACAGACATAGCCCGCGAATTTTTTGAAGAACAAGAGGATTGGGCTAATGCAATAGAACTAGCTGTGAACGAAGCAATACGAACAGATTCGCCAAAATGGTTTGAAGTGCTAATTGCCTATAGTGAAGATGGAAAAACGAACCGATTTGCACCAAACTATTTTAGTAAAGTATTAGTTTCGTTGTATATAGTAAACCAAAGATTGTTTGAAACATTTGTTTCCTCTCTATGGAAAAGTTATCGAAATGAAACAAGGGATGTTTATCTAACTTGGATAAAAGAGATTAATCATATCCTCATAAATATTGAAGATCGTCGAAACGGAAATTGGCATGAATTATCCGCTTTATTTGCAGAAACATATTCGGAGCTATTAAATGGGCAGCTTCTATTAAAAGAATTGTCATTAATGATTCCAGAGCATCTTGAAAATTGGCTAAAAATCGCTGATTCTACACATGCGTTAGCTGCTTCAGCGGCTGTGCTATCGTGGGGAGAAATCTTTCCATCAAGCATCAATCAGTCGATCATTCAAGAAGCTGAAAATATTATTGTACATGCAAAAAATGAGACGGATGTTCTAGAGGAAAGTGTACATTTATTTGAAACCATACTAGAATGGGCGGAAACGCAAGAGGTGCAAATTAGTTATTCATTACATTGGATGGTCCGCAAACTTCTCGATCTTCGCGTTCATCATGTGTTAGTTGCCGGTAATACGGAAAATGGAAAAGCTGATTTTATCAATACAGCACTCGGAGGCCATGGTCTCGGAACATCATCTGCTTCATTCATTATGTATGATGATGCAGATACAATTGACATCTCTGAAATCACCAATACTGGCGTAAGTAAAATTGACAATTTAGAGGAATTTCATAAAATTTCGATGCATGATGAAACAATCATTGATTTTAAGCTGCCATCTGATCTTTTAAACAATTGTGCTGTGACATTGTCATATATGCCGAGCAATGGTCAGAAACATATTTATCTACCGGATGCTATTCTGGCAGTGATTAATCCGAGTGAATATGATGGGGACTACTTATTTAATTTAAGCGAGCAAATGCCGTATACCCCATTACATTTTGTAATAAACGATGTGGAAAAGATATACAGTGAACAAGAAATAACTATTCTTGTAGAAGAAATCCGTTCAAAATTCCCGTATGCCCTAGTCTTAACATCTACAGATACGGCAGATTTAACGACCTTTATAAAATCGATCACCCAATCCATCAATGTGGAAGAAGTACGTACAGCGAATATGTTATCTTTCATACGGGCGTTAATGTCAAACATTTTAGAACAACGTAAAAAAATGGAAAATGATTTGGATGAATCGATTAAATGGGAAGAAGAAATGGCTACTAAATTAGGTGGAGCGATTCATCAACTACAAGATATGGAAAAAGAAAAAGTAGAAAACATCACACAATCCTATCAAACAATAAAAAATGAGATCAAAGAAGAGCTAAAGCATTCTATCCCTGCATTATTGAAGGGGAGTTCCGAATTAATTAAAGAAAATAGTGACTTTAGAAAAATCCATATTGAATTGAATGAAGAGATGAATAATCGGATTCAATTACATGTAGAAAAGCAGGTCCTACCAAACTTTTATTCTTCGATTCAACAATGGATTTCCTATGCAGGTGAAGAATTTTATCAGTGTAAGACGTTCCTAGATGAAATGCGTGAGGGCTTTAACTCATTATATGGTGAGGAAAGATTAAAGCTATTTGCGGATGAGAAAGTACTTGATGATTGGAGACGGGATGCGGAAAGAATGAAAAACGGTATCCGAATCGATAAGGTAAATATTTTACTAAGGCATACACCGTCCCAAGTTATATTAAAAAGTGCCGGAAAATTATTTGGGGCACTGCAGCAAAACAAAACAATTCTTTATAATAAATATAAAAAGTTTATCGAAAACGAGGATTATCAGGAAGTAGTAAATACGATTACAAACAAGTTTCTTATGCAATTTGAACTATTTGAAACTTCCATCGAAAGAGATATTGCCATGTTCTTTAAAAATCCTTTACTTGAGCTTGAAGAAACTGTTAAGAAAACCGAAGCTACACGCCAAAATAATGTGAAAACATTAAATAGAATGAAAGCAAGCCCTGAAAAATTCCGCGATCCCCTATCACTATTTGAAGTTAAATTACGTCAATATGAGTGGATCATTGATGCAAGTAAAGAAAGCTATCCAGTTGTATAAAACGCTAGATTACTAGCGTTTTTTTTTATAATAGTTTACCTAGAAAAGACAATTGTTCACCACTTGTAGAAAATGTCTTGATTATTTCTTGATAAAGAGAGATAATAAAAACTAAATTTTATCTGAAAATTTTCTACAACGGGAGATGTGTGTATGAAAGTTGTAAAGTTTGGCGGTTCCTCGTTATCTACAGGTGAACAGGTTAAAAAGGTAGTTGATATTGTTTTGTCTGATCCGGAAAGGAAAATTGTCGTTGTTTCTGCTCCGGGAAAAAGGCATCCATCAGATGAGAAAATAACAGATTTATTAATTGCTTGCGGAAAAAAAATATTAGAACATGATTCGGAAACAGAAATTCTAAACGAAGTTATTCAACGATACATACTCATTGCGAATGAATTAGGACTTCATGAATCGTTTACTGCGGAGATCAGAAACTCTTTTCTTCAAGTTTTACAGAAAGATAAAAGCGATTCTGTTATGTTTTTAGAAGCTTTAAAAGCAAGCGGGGAAGATACAAACGCAAAATTAATCGCTAACTATTTTCAACTTCGTGGAATTGAAGCCCACTATATCAATCCGAAAGATGCAGGATTACTTGTCAGCAATGAGCCGGGGAATGCTCAAGTATTACCGGAAAGTTATCATCGATTAGCTGATCTATCAAGTCATTCAGGCATTTTAATTTTTCCTGGTTTTTTTGGATATAACGAACAAGGGGAGATTTTAACCTTTTCGCGAAGTGGTTCAGATATTACGGGTTCGATTTTAGCAAATGGGGTAGGCGCATCCGTGTATGAAAACTTCACAGATGTCGATGCTGTTTATTCCGTCAATCCATCAATTATAAACCAACCTAAGGAAATTCGGGAAGTTACATACCGGGAAATGCGAGAACTTTCTTATGCCGGCTTTTCCGTCTTTCACGAGGAAGCACTTATTCCCGCGTATCGTGCAGGTATTCCCGTCCACGTAAAAAATACGAATAATCCTTTTGCGCCTGGAACAAGGATTGTGAATGAACGAGAACAGCGAAACGGTCCAGTTGTGGGAATTGCTAGTGATACAGGATTTTGTAGCATCTATGTTAGTAAATATTTAATGAATCGCGAAGTCGGGTTTGGCCGAAAGCTTCTGCAAATTTTGGAAAGCTTCGGTTTATCTTATGAGCATTCCCCGTCCGGTATAGATGATATATCGATTATATTACGTGAAAATCAATTGAATTCAGAGATTGAAAAGCAGATAATAAATTATATCAAAGAGGAGCTTCATGCAGATGAGGTAAAAGTGGAGCACGGTCTTGCTCTCATTATGATTGTCGGTGAAGGAATGCGGCAAAACGTAGGAACGACAGCAAGAGCCTCGAAAGCATTAGCACATGCCGGCATTAATATTGAAATGATCAACCAAGGATCATCTGAAGTTAGTATGATGTTTGGGGTCAAAGAAGTAAACGAACGAAAGGCAGTTGAAGCTTTATATCAAGAGTTCTTTGTCGGCGTTTTAGTGTGAGGAACTGAACAAACGAGCAAATACACATTGAATTCTTGCTGTTTTCTTTCTTGAACTGCACATAGGCAAAATGAATGACCTACTCATGAGGACTGAGTAGGTCATTTTCGTTTAATATCCTTTTTTAAAGTCTACAAGATTAATTTTTGGTACCCCTTCTTGTAGGTAATGCTTCAAATTAGGAATAAAGATATCTTCAATCACTCTAGCATCGTAATGTTCAGTTGAACCAGCAGTATGTGGAGTAATGATTACATTTTCTAAGTTCCATAAAGGGCTTTGTTCGGATAGGGGCTCTTTTTCAAATACATCTAGACCTGCACCAGCGATGGAATCAGTCTCAAGAGCGTGAACGAGGTCCTCTTCCACGACAATCTCACCCCGGCCAATATTGATAAAAAATGCTGACTCTTTCATTAACTGAAATTGTTTTTTACCGAATAGGTGATACGTTCCATCTGTTAGTGGTGTTGTAACAACGACGTAATCGCATTGCGGCAGAATTGAATTGAGATGGTCTGTTGTATACATCTCATCAAAGGATTCCTCTGAAATGTCCGAATGGCGAATTCCAATCACTTTCATACCAAACGCTTTTGCGATTTTTGCTGTTTCCTTACCTATCGCACCAGCGCCAATAATTCCAACTGTTTTTCCGTGCATTTCAAGGCTTAAGTGGGCATGATGCCATGTCTTTGATTGCTGATTTCTCACATATGTATGAATTTTTCGGGTAAGCCCAAGCATTAAAGCGAATATTGTTTCAGAAATTGGATAAGCATGGACACCGCTAGCAGTTGTTAAGAAAATGTTTTTGGCGTTTAACTCTTCCAACGGAAAACTGTCTACCCCTGCACTCCAGCTTTGCAACCATTTCAGCTTTGAATCTCGATCGATTCCATACGGTTTTACTTCTTTCTTCCAACCTACAATGATTTCAGCATCATTTAAATGATCTTTCCAAACAGAAGATTCTTTCCCAGCTATAATATTCCAATCGGGAACGGTTTCTTTCACTTTTCCATATAAACCTTGATCAAGATTTTGGGTTATAACAAGTTTGCGTTGCGACATAATTTCCTCCTTTGCATTAAAAACTTTGACAATTTCAATTATACTAAAAATATCATTGCCTTTCTTGTTTAATGCCTCCGTACTACCTTAAATAAAATAAAGCACTTTCTCTCTTCAAATTCAATTGCATGTTAACAAGTAAACAAAAAACCAAGTGGATCACACTTGGTTTTTAAATCATTTATTTTAGGATTGTAACTTTTACATTTTTTCTTCCCCATTGAAGGGCCTTTTTCTTTGATGGGATGAACACATCAATTTTTTTGCCTTTCATTGCACCGCCTGTATCCCCTGCAATTGCGTTTCCGTAACCTTCTACGTAAACTTTTGAGCCTAGTGGGATAACTTTCGGATCTACAGAGATAACTTTCATTTTAGGATTCTTTTTAAGATTGATTCCTGTTGCAGTGATCCCGCTGCATCCTTTACAACTTCCTGTATATGCTGTAGCTGAAACTGTAATTACTTTTTTTGCTTTTACTTTTTGAGTTGTTTTCTTTTTTGCCGCAGCTTTTTTTGTTTGCGAGATTACTAGTTTTTGCTTTGGAAAGATATTATCTGATTTAAGATGGTTCCATTTTTTTAGATTACTAACGGATACTTTATATTTTTGCGATATCTTCCATAATGAATCTCCGCTTTTAACAGTATATGTATTTGAGCTTGCAAATGCGCCACTTGAAATTCCGATACTTAAACAGAGTACTGTACTAATTGATAGAATAAATTTTTTCAAAATAGTATTCCCCTTTTATTTTTTTATGTTAAATAAACCTTAACATGGAAATGTAACAGTTATGTTTCAGTGGTGTACAAATTCTATTACAAGTTGTTTTCAATTGATATTTTAGCTAAAAAATAGGGAAAATATTTTATTTGTTGAACATTGTAAATATAGGCGGAATTTTGTAAAATGAAATAAAAAGAAAGCTAGGTGATGTGATGAGTTTTATAAAACATCGAAGCAAACCGGATGAATTGAAAGTTTTGGAGAGTTTAAATGAACGAATGAATTTATCTGTCAAAGAAAAGAATGATTTATCAAATCTGGCAAAAGGATTTGAAGGTGAACAAAAGTTTGATGAATGGCTAATAACACTATCAAATGATTGGAACATCCTTAATGATTTACGTTTTGATTGGAATAATACTTATTATCAAATTGATAGTTTGTCCCTCCTTTCTGAGACCATTCATCTTTTCGAAGTGAAAAATTATGAGGGAGATTATTATATTGAAAATGATACTTGGTATTCAGTAAAGGGATTGGAAATAAATAACCCATTCTTGCAGCTGATGCGAGCCGAATCCTTATTACGTCGATTTATTAAAAACCTTGGTTTCAAATATTCAATTGAATCGTATTTAATTTTCATTAACCCTGAGTTTCATTTATACCATGCTCCCCGAAACCAACAGATAATTTTCCCAACCCAACTTCCTCGGTTTATGAATAATCTTTCTAAGAAAACATCCAAGATAGCAAAAAATCATACACAACTTATTGAACAATTATTATCTTCTCACCTTACTAAGTCTCCGTATAAGCGAATACCAAAATACACTTTTGATAGTCTTAAAAAAGGGGTTGTTTGTATGAAGTGCCGTTCTTTTATAAACTCCTTTAGAAAAATATCTTTAGTTTGCTCTCAATGTGGTTACAAGGAATCTGTGACATCAGCTGTTTTGCGAAGTATCGATGAATATATGATCCTTTTCCCTGAGAAAAAGATTACTAGAAGTACAATACAAGAATGGTGTAAGATTATACCCAAAAAAACTCTTCAAAAAATACTTTCCAATAATTATGAACAGATTATTGATGGTAAAAATACCCACTATATAGTGTGCAACAAATCGTTCAATTAAGAGTTGTCGTACATTATAGTAGAAACCCGCAAGAAGCGAGAATTTAAATCTGTAATAAACTTAGCGTAGTGCCCGGAACTAAGAGATGCGGGAAGATGAGAAGAAGAGATCCCCAGCGAAATGCTCGAAACCGAGAGATGCGGGAAGATGAGAAGAAGGTAGCCGTAGCGAAGTGCCCGAAACTGAGAGATGCGGGAAGATGAGAAGAAGGTAGCCGTAGCGAAATGCTCGAAACCGAGAGATGCGGGAAGATAAGAAGAAGGGATCCCCAGCGAAATGCCCGAAACCGAGAGATGCGGGAAGATGAGAAGAAGGGATCCGTAGCGAAGTGCCCGGAACTGAGAGATGCGGGAAGATGAGAAGAAGGGATCCGTAGCGAAATGCTCGAAACCGAGAGATGCGGGAAGATAAGAAGAAGGGATCCCCAGCGAAATGCTCGAAACCGAGAGATACGGTAAGATAAGAAGAAGGTAGCCGTAGCAAAATGCCCGAAACTGAGAGATGCGTGAAGATGAGAAAAAGTGATCCCCAGCGAAGTGCACGAATCCACGAAACAAGCCCTTCATAACCATAAAACAGTGATCAATAACCATTAGCCCACAAGAAAGACAAACCAAACTTAAAAAGGACTCCAGGCCGGAGTCCTTTTATTATGCTTTTTGAACATTTGTTGCTTGTGGTCCGCGAGCGCCTTCCTCGATTTCGAAAGTGACGGTTTGACCTTCTTCAAGAGTCTTAAATCCTTCACCTTGAATGGCAGAAAAGTGTACGAAGACGTCGTCTTGTCCTTCTACTTCGATAAACCCGAAGCCTTTTTCTGCATTGAACCACTTAACTTTACCTGTTACCATTTATATACCTCCAGAGTACGGATATTCACTACTCTCGTTTAAAATTGAATTTTTTGCGAATAGAAAAAATATCCTTAAATAAAATTAAAACTACACCCTATATTTTCGTCACAAAAAGAAAAAGTATACATAAAAAAAGAAAATAATTTTATAGGATGTCTTTCTTCCAAAAAAATCACAGTTTACGAAAATAGACAAAATAATTAGACATTCTATTTCGAATATTATATAATCACAATTACGTCTTTAGAAAAACATAAATTTAGTAAGTCATGAATTCGTTGTGTATTCATGGCTTTTTCCTGCCTGTCGATAAAAAGACTTGTGGTAATAAGTCAAGAGAAAATCCATAAAAAATAAAGTTGATTTTGGACTTTCAAAGGAAAAAAAGGCGCACTGAACTAAACCCGCACCATCACAAGAACGCTTGTTCGGGTTTGCTGAAAGGATTCAAAAGCAGCTATTTGCTTTTGAGTTACACGCTCCTTTTTGGCGTGTAGAGTTGGTGATTGCGTAGTAGCACATCCACCAAACGCACTAATTTTCTTGCAGTCATGACAAGGGCTCTTTTGTGTTGAAATTTCGGAACTTCTTTATACTTCTTTAAGTAAAATTCACGATAGGCGGGTTCATTTCGTTGGACCGAGTTGGCAGCTTCAACTAAGTAATAACGAAGATACTGATTTCCCGACATGACTCGTGGTGTTCGTTCCGATTCATAGTCGCCTGATTGCGATTTTTTCCAGAAGAGACCGGCATATTTAGCTATTTGCGCTTGTGTTTCAAATCGATCAATTTGACCGATTTCGGCGATAATCCCTGCCGCATAAACCGGACCAATACCCGGCACGCTTTTCAAGCACTGTCCTTCTGGAATAATGTGAAATAGGGACTCAATCCCTTTTTCTAACTCTTTGACCTGGTTTTTAAGTGTTTGAATGAGTTTGGCATAGGTGGCCAATACGACATCAACGGAGTCCTGTACGACCTTGCCTAAACGGTAGGAGTCACGAATCGCCTTTTGGATGGATTTCGCAACTTTTTCTGGCTGACGAAAGCGACCTTTTCCTCTCTCTTGAAGGAACTCAGCCAGCTCTTCCAGCTCCATCTGAGCGATCTCATCCAGCGAAAAGGATTCAGCGAACAACTCCATCATGGTCGAACCAAAAACAGAAGTATCTACTTCATTGGTCAATGTATTGCACTTGTAATAGAGATTTTCAAGGAAATGCTGCTTACACTCGGTCAATTGATGAATGACCTGATAACGAGAACGCGTTAAACGCTGAAGGGCAACATACTTTTCTTCCTTGATGATGGTTTTATTATAGCGCCCAAACCGAAGAAAGTCGGCAATCCGAAATGCATCAATTTTATCGGTTTTATCTTCTTCAAATAAGCCTTTAAACCGATGGATCGCCTTTGGATTTTGAACCACCACTTCCACCCCAATCCGTTTTAAGTCGGCATCGTTATCTAAAAGATGCGCAGGGTGAAAGCTATACACAGAGGTGGATTCCATGCCGACAATGATTTTTTCGTAATGGGATTGTCCATGATAAGCTAAGATATTTTCTTTAATCTGGTTCGCTCCATGAATATCGTTTGGAAAAGTCGTTTCTTTTAAACGTGTGTCTTCGCTGTCCAGAAAACACACATCAAGTTTTTTAGAGCTTACATCAATACCTACAAATAAATTCACGGAAAGGACCTCCTTTCATTTGATTATGGAATAAGCTTGGATACTGCGGGATATCCCTAGAAACAATGGTCTGGCAACAGCCTCGCGTATGAGTATTCAAAAGGTGCGTCTCTAAAAGCTGCCCCAATGTCCACTAACATTGGTATAGAAATACACCGATACAGCTTGTGTGTTTGCAGTACAACCATTGTCTGGGTCACAGTCTTTAATCGTAGTCGAACTACAGGAGGAAACAGCATATTCCCAGTTGGATCCATTCCAATGTCTATTATCCAGGGATATCCCCCAGTATCCAAGCAATTCGGGTTGTGCTATTTATGAATATAAAGAGAGAGCAGCATTGCCTCCATCATAGATAGCAATATCTTAATTATTTAGTTATCAAAGAACAATAAAAGCAATTTCTAAAACTTATTATACGAGGAGGTTAAGTAATGACAAATAACGAGCATCCTGATTTTCAAGAAGAGGTTGAGAGGCTTGAATTCACGAAAAAGTATATGAATGTCGTTATTAAAGCATCTGAATCGAGTGAAGAAACATTTAGAGAAAATCTAAAGCAGTCGCTGGAAGGAATGGATATTAAAGATAGCAGCTTTAGCTATATGAGCATGCTAACGAATGCGAATCTACTTCAGAGGACTGGAGATGAATTAAAACGCCTAAAAAAGTTTGAAAAGAAGCCCTATTTTGCAAGAATCAACTTTTTACAGGAAAAAGTCGATAAAGAAGAAATTTTGTATTTAGGAAAAGTATCATTGTTTGATAAAGAAACACAGCAACCAATTATTGTCGACTGGCGATCACCAATTGCGAACCTATACTATGATGGGCGTTTAGGGGATGTTTCCTATGAATCCGAAGGGGATACTTACTACGGATATTTATCATTAAAGCGTCAATTTATTATTGATGAAGGTGAACTTCAAGAAATCCGCGATATTGATTTAACAACAAATGATGAATTACTCCAAATGTCCTTATCTGAGAGTGCGAGTAATCGTCTAACCGAAATTGTTTCAACAATCCAAGAGGAACAAAATAATATTATCCGTGCCGATTTGAACAAACCGATTATTGTTCAAGGAGCTGCCGGAAGTGGTAAGACAACGATTGCGCTACACCGTATCTCCTACTTCATTTATACTTTTGCTGATAAGTTTATGCCCGATCAATTAATGATTTTAGCTCCAAACCGCTTGTTTATTGATTACATCTCAGAAGTTCTTCCGGAACTTGGTGTTGAAAATATTCTACAAACGACATTTGTTGATTATGTCATGTTGTGTATTGGCAAAAAAATAAAATTAACACCTCCGGATGAAAAGATCGTTCATTTTATAAACCAGGATATAAAACATCCAGAATTAGTAAAATGGGTCTCAGATTTTAAAGGTTCATTACTATTTAGAGACATCGTTGATCGTTACTTAGATGATGTATTGAAAACATTGCTTCCAACCGAAGATTTTTTCGTATCGAAGTTTCGCTTATATAGTGGTAAGAAATTAAGACAACTCATCGAATATGAATACAGGTATTTACCTTATTATCATCGTATCGACAAGATTAAACGGGTATTGCAAAATCACGTTCGTACAGAAAAAAAACGAATGGTTGAGAAAGTGACAAACTTTTATGATAATAAGCTAGAAAAAGCGTTGTATAGTAAAGCGGAACCGGAAAAACGCCGTCGCTATGTATCAAAAGCTTTAGATAAGAAAGCTGAAGCACTAAATGATATAAAGAAAGAAGTGCGAACGGCCGTTACTACTTACATAAAAAAACTCCCAAAACATGATTTATTTTATTATTACAAGCAACTTGTGACTAATAAAGAAGTATTTATGAAATATGCTCATAATGTACTTAAACCATCAGAAGTCGATTTTTTCATTGAGTATCAGAACAAATTGAATGCAAAAAAGATATATGAAATCGAGGACTTAGCCTCCTTGCTTTATTTACAGGGAAAACTATTTGGAATCGAAAATCATTTACGTGTGAAAAATATTGTTGTAGATGAAGCGCAAGATTATAGTTATTTTCAACTGTATGCATTAAAAACTGTACTAGAAACAGATATGTTTACGATCGTTGGCGATTTGGCACAAGGAATCCATTCATACCGGGGAATAAAGGATTGGAATATCGTTCAGAATGATATTTTCCCGAGGGCAAGTTATAAAACGTTGCAAAAAAGTTATCGTACGACAGTCGAGATTATGAATGCTGCCAATCAAATTTTGCGTCTCCTTCCTATTGACTTACCAACTGTTGAACCAGTTGTTAGACATGGAAAGAAACCAATTTTTCATCAAACTTCCTCTGATAAAGACACTGTAAGATCGATTGAGAACGAGATTAGCCAATTGTACAAGGAAGGGATAAAAACAATTGCATTAATTGGAAAAACAAATGAAGAATGCAAAAAATTAGCTCAGCTATTGAAAAAGCATTCCGAACTTCCAATCCAATTTTTAAAAGAAAATGAGGAGATTCATAAGGATGAAATCGTCATTGTTAGTTCACATTTGTCAAAGGGGCTCGAATTTGATGCGGTGTTAGTTTGTTCGCTTGGTGCCTCGTTCCTTGAAAATGAAATTGATATTAAACTTTTATATGTTTCCATGACACGGCCATTACATCGTTTGTCTTTCTTTGGAAAGGATCGCTCGAATTTTCTATTAGATCAGGTGGATTCAGAATTGCTGGAAATTGAGGAGTAGATTAAGCTGAATTTCGATTCAGCTTTTTTTACTTTATGACCGTGGGATAGGTATTGGAAGAAATGAGGACTGTAGTAACAATCCTTTTCTCACAAATGAAAAAATAATGTTATTGGCAAATGGTGAATGTTTGCGCAGAGCATCTTTCCCCACCGTCAATAACAGTTTCTTCCGTATATTCTAATTGCAACTCGTTAAAAAGTGATTTCCAAAATTGAATCGCTTTTTGATTTTTTTCGAGCTGAACGACATAATATGTACCTGGATAAGAAACAAATAATTTTTTGACTGCTTGTCCAGCAAAGCCTCTTTCTCGATATTGAGTAAAAATAAATATATCATTTACACAATAATCGATGTGTTCATTTTTAACTGTTTTTACGAATAAAAGAAATCCTACTATTAATCCTTCATACTTGATAAAATATGGGATTAAATTAGATTTTGTGAAAAAAAGGTCTATACTATCATATTCAAAAATTCCGAGCTGATTTGCTTTTAGCTGATTTGTATATTGAGAAAGGTCATCAAGATAAAAATGAAGCATATTTTCTAAAATACTTTTCTCTTCTAATCGAACTTCTTTTAACTCAATAGTCATGAGAATCTCTCCTATTAATAACGACTTAACATTATTATTGTAAAAGAAATTGATAAAAAAGAGAATAGTGGGGAGGCTCGTCCCTTTTAATTTACACTAATTTTCATTAATGTTGCAGGATTACTTGAAACATACACAACCCTAAGTACCTTTGTTTAAATCGCCAAGGATGATAAAAAACCTCCATTTGTCACCACAAATAGAGGTAAAACGTTTCATCGATTTTTTAAAATTATTTGGTATTTTTAACCAAACATCATTTGCACCCAATAGAATAATAGAAATAACGTGACAATCGTGGACAATGGGATAACAATTAATGAAACATTTAAATAGTCACGCCATTTTATTTTTATTTTATTTTGTCGTAAAATGTGAATCCAAATGAGGGAGGCTAATGTGCCTATAGGTAGTAATAAAGATCCGATATCGCTACCTATAATATTTGCTAAATAAATCGTTTTAAGTGTGATAGGATCAAGTCCCATTTCAGTCAAGGTGATAGTTCCGATCATTAATGCAGGATGATTATTAAACAAGTTTGATAGAATGGATACGAGTCCCCCCATGATAAAACTAGCGTAAAATAATCCTTGATTTACGATTGGTTCACAAACATTGACAAGAAATTCTGTAAGTCCCGCATTATGGAGACCGTAAATAATTACATACATCGAAAAGGCAAAAATCAGAATGTGCCACGGAGTTTTCTTCAAAATATCAACAGGATTTGTCCGAAGGTAGTACCATCTCCAAATAAGTAAAATGCTTGATCCAAATACCGCTACAATTTCGATAGGAATGGAAAGAAATGATGCGACGAAGAGTAGACATCTCATAATAAAAACAAATAATAAAATTTTTAACATAAATTTTGTACGCTTCTTACTCGTATTTACATCGATACTTCCTTTTAGCGGATGGAAATTGGAGGTGAAAAACAAATTTTCAATATCGTATTTAGCCTCTGGCAATTTTGGTGGTAACGACTTCTTTAATAAAACATACATCAGCCATGACATGAATATTAATCCTAATGTAGCAGGAATAAACATCATTGCGGTATGCATATACAAGGTCATATGAACAATTTTTAAAGCAATTAAATTTACGATATTACTTACGCCAATTGGTGCACTCGAAGCAGTTGCGATTAAGGCTCCGCTTAAAAGATAAGGGATCTGCTGGTGAGGTTTTAGTCTAAGATTTTTTAGTAGAAGGATTAGAATGGGGGTTGTAATCAAAATACTTCCATCATTATTAAATAACAGTGTCATTAGGAAGCATAGCAATTGAATATACCAGTATAAGCGATAGCCGGAACCTTTTGCTAAACCAGCAAGTCTTGCGGCAGCCCAGTGAAAAAAACCGAAGCTTTCTAAAATAACAGCCATAACAATTGTCGCGATAATGGTTATCGAAGCACCACCTATTTTACTTATAATATCCTCAATGTCCCCCCTAGACACAACCCCGGTTAATAATATGATCAAAGCTCCTATTGATGCAGGCCATGCTTCGTTAATTCCTTTTGGTCTCCAAAATATAATTGACATTGTCATAAGAAAAACAAAACTCGTTATTATAATGTCATAATTCACCTAAATCCCTTCTCTCCTTTTCAAATATTTAAGGAATTTATCATTGCATGTCTGTTTACTTATATCTATATTCCTCCCCTGTAAGTATGGTAATAGATACTAATCCAAATCTATTTTAAATGTACGGGTGTCTCTCTACTAAAAATGCCCCTCCGAGAGATATGTCTACATATTGTTCAACACGTCAACACAATTTCTCAATTTTTTTAGAAAAAGTTTGGGCTTTGTCTGGGTAGATGGTAAAGAGAGATAAATATACTTGAGGATTTGATAACTATATGATAAAAGGGTTTCATTTTGATATACAGGCGGCAATTGGATTCAATCTAAAAACTAAAAGGACCACACAAGAACATAGTGTTATACCAAACCTTCTAAATCCCGAATTTAAACAAGGCATCCCAGGGGAAATTCTATTAACAGATATCATTTATATACGGTAGTAAAGATCAGAAAGATTATTTACCGCTATAAACATGAAATTAAGCAAATATATAATCTATTACAATAAGTACAGAGAACAATGGAAATTAAAAAAGATGACCCCTGTACAATACAGAGATCATCCTCTTAAAGCAGCTTAGAATTTTTAAAAATTATCTTTTACAAGGGTTCCCTATTCTTTATTCTTCATTGGATAATGTAAGAGACCACATATTTCCATCGCGCCACACAGTGTTTACATTTCTAAATTCATTCTTTCTGCGTGATGTTCGGCGTCGGGATGTTCTTCTTGGCTGTGAACGTCTACGTGAAGTACGCCGACGGCTGGAGCGACGTCCGGAACGTCTGCATGAAGTACGCCGACGGCTGGAACGACGTCCGGAACGTCTGCGCGAAGTATTGCGTCGACGACTGGAGCGACGTCCAGAACGTCTGCGTGAAGTTTTGCGCCGACGGCTGGAACGACGTCCGGAACGTCTGCGCGAAGTATTGCGTCGACGGCTGGAACGACGTCCGGAACGTCTGCGTGAAGTATTACGCCGACGGCTGGAGCGATGTCTAGAACGTCTACGAGAGGTATTGCGCCGACGGCTGGAACGACGGTCGGAACTTCTACGAACCCTACAAGTACACGATAGATGACGACGAGACCTCCGTCTGTTTGAAGTGCTACGACGTGATGTCCTTCGGCGCGACGTATTTCGATTTCTGCGCTCGGAGCCTGGGTCTTGGTGCATAAATTCGCTTAAACCGGCCATATGTGCACTCTCTACTGCCCTTTGAATATCATCGTTTGTATAGCTCATCTTATGATCCTCCTTTATTAATTAGAGGCTTTGCAAGGAATAGATGATCAATCTACCTATGATGCATGTATAAGAGAAAATGCATACAAAGAGACTTGATTGGTAACAACCGAGTTAATTACAAAGCCTAAATTGAAAGACATTCAATTTTGGTTAATGCCCTTCACTGCTATATCGTACGTAAACAAGTTGAAATGGTTATGTGATATATGTGCAATTTGAAAAAAATAGATAGATGCCTTATGTGTCATTCATCATTATTTATCATACGAATAAGTAAAGAGAAAGGAGATAAAATTATGAATGATAAGAGTCTATTAAATTATCAAATGTACATTCATCCATCAGATATCATCGATTTGAAAAAAGATTTATGGAATGATGAGCCAGTACCTGGGACATTAACGATTAACAAAAGAAAGTTCGATATCGATGTCGTCTTTCGTGGATCACATATAAGAAAATTTAAGAAAAAGTCATACCATGTTTCCTTCTATAAACCGAGTCATTATAAAGGGAGCAAAGAAATTCATTTGAATGCTGAATATAAAGATCCATCATTAATAAGAAACAAGCTTTCATTAGATTTTTTTGAAAGTATTGGTGTTCTTGCTCCCCAATCAAAACATATCTTTCTTTTATTAAATGGGAGATCAGAAGGAGTCTATTTGGAATTGGAATCGGTAGATGAAAATTTCTTGCAGCGAAGAAATCTTCCGAATGGTCCAATTTATTATGCGGTAGATGGTGATGCAAACTTTTCTTTAGTAAGTGATTTAGATAAAGAAACGAAAAAGTCGTTGGAACTAGGATACGAAAGAAAATGTGGTACAAATCAAGATGATCAATATTTGCAAGAAATGATATTCAAAGTTAATACACTTCTGAAAGAAGAATTTGAAAAGGAAATTCACCGTTATGTTGATGTTGAAAAATATTTACGATGGCTTGCGGGTGTTGTTTTGACCCAAAATTATGATGGTTTCGTTCACAACTATGCATTGTATCGCAATGGTGAAACGGGATTATTTGAAATGATTCCGTGGGATTATGATGCAACATGGGGAAGAGATGTAAACGGCAGGGAAATGTCCGAAGATTATGTTCGGATAAATGGTTATAATACTTTAACTGCTCGACTTCTTAGTGTGAAAACCTATAGAAAAAGGTATCAAACTATTCTGAAGGAGATACTTGAACACCAATTTACCATCGATTTTATTAAACCACAGGTTGAACAATTATACACATTAATTAGACCGGGGATAAAGAAAGATCCTTATAAAAAAGTACATTTGGAAAGGTTTGAAACTGAGCCAAATTATATTTATCGATTTATAGAATTAAGAAAAAATTATCTTACAGCTAACCTTTATAAATTAGATTAATAGGCTGGAGTTGAAGTTTTAACAAATGGTTATTTATCCGGTTTCCAAAATTACTAAGGCACGTATATATAGTGTATAAATTACCATTATGGATAAAAAGGAAAAAAGCAAGGGAGCTGTATCAGTAGCGGATAATCACCGTTTTAATAGTTTTACATTCGCTAATTGAGTGTAATAACAGCTAGCTAAAAATAAGGAGGATTAAAATGGGAAAAAGCAAAATGAACTATCAAAATCGTCCTCGGTCTTTTCAGTTGCTACCATATTCATTAAAAGGAAAAAATGTGACCATCTATCGAGGGGGACCAGAGTCTAAGACAGGAAGACTTATTGATGTAAAACCTGATTATATCGTGCTTTACTCAGAAAACACCGTTATTTATTATCAAGCATCTCATATTAAAAGCATTACAGAGGATTCAAAGGCAAATTCAATCAATATGAATGCTAATCAGGAAGAGGAAGTAGATTATTTACATGCTGAAAACTTTGTAAGTTTAATGAATCATTTTAGAAATAATACGATTCAAATTAACCAAGGTGGTCCTGATGCAAAAAATGGATTGTTACTAGAGGTCATTAATGATTATTTAGTTTTACAAACAAATGATGATGGAATTGTTTATTATAATATCCATCATATAAAAAGTGTCAAAAACGCTCAAAAAAATATGGATAATAAAGAGAATATCGAAAACACGGCAGTTCAACCAGAGTTCCTAAGGAAAACAAGTTTTAATCAGTTATTCATGCATATGACACATAGCTGGGTTTCGATCAATCGAAATGGCCCAGAAGCGTTAGAAGGAATTCTTGTCGAAAATACAGACGGATATTATACACTAATAAATAATCAAGAAGTATTTCGTATTCATCCATTTCACGTGAGGAGTATCAGTGTCGGACCAAAGGGAGCTTTAAAACAAGAAAACAATGAAAACAAGAATGATAACAAACAAGAGGAGTCGAGTAGTGAGGAAAATGTATTAACCTCTAGTGATCAAGTAATTACATCGAGTTCATCTGATAGGAGAACAGAATGGTCAAGAACATCTAGAAGAAGTAGACGTTCATCAGGAGAGAGAAGAACGAGTAGGAGAAACGAAACGAGACGGAGCAGAGAAAAGGTAGTTAAGTCTATTGATTATACATGGAAAACAAGATAACTCTATCAATAAATCATATTAAATACAAAATGGGGGAGCATTGATTTTGTAATGCCCCCAATACGTTTTTGAAAGGAGGATTTGGGATGAATGGAATGAAAAGTTTTATCAATAGTGAAATTGAGTTAGAGATTTCTGGAAAAACGATTTTGTCGGGTATTCTTATTGATGTAGGATTAGATATAATTGTTATTTTCGATGGAACACGGTATTTATATATACCGCTATTACATGTCCATCAAATGAAAGAGAGAGCCTTGAAAGAAATTGAATCCGAACCTCCTGAAACTTTTCTACTATTTAATGAAACAGAACCAATATCCTATCGAAAAACGCTAAATCATGCGAAAGGTCAATTCATCGAGCTATTTGTAACTGGAAATCGTTCAATTCATGGTTATATAACTAGTGTGTTAAACGATTATCTTGTCTTTTATTCACCAGTGTATAAAACGATATTTATTTCAATGCAGCACTTAAAATGGTTTACCCCTTATTCACATCAATTAACTCCATACACATTAGGAAATAAAGAGCTTCCTATTGTACCAGCAAGTATTCCACTCGCAAGATCATTTGAAGAACAATTGAAAAAATATGAAGGTCAATTAGTCGTACTAGATTTAGGCGATAATCCCGAGAAAATAGGTTTATTGAAAAATGTATCCAATAATATGATTGAGTTAATACTCGCTAATGGCCAAGCAGTTATTTGGAAATTTGGGCATTTAAAAACGGTTCACCTGCCATAGAAAAGAAAAACCAATGAGATCAATATCTCATTGGTTTTTCTGAAGATGGTCAACTTGCTTATTTGTCATGTAAATAGTGGGTAGTGTATGATAAAGTGTAAAAATAGAAATAATACGTTTAAGGAGAAAAATATGACAAGTAATTGGCCGTTTTTATCAACATTAAAACCCCATCTTCAAGAGGCGTGGGAAGCAGCCGGATTTGAACAACCGACTTCAATTCAAGAAAAGACAGCGGAACTTATAGTGCAAGGAAAAGATATTATTGCCGGTTCACCGACAGGAACAGGAAAAACGTTAGCATATGTCCTCCCTCTCCTTCAAAGAATCAATGAAGAAAATAAAAACATCCAACAAGTGATCATAGCCCCTTCAAGGGAATTGGTGATGCAAATCCTTCAGGAAATCCAAACATGGTCGAAAGGCAGTGCTATTCAGGCAGCTTCTTTTATTGGCGGAGCGAATGTAAAACGTCAATTGGAAAAGTTAAAAAAACGACCACAAATTATTGTTGGAACACCAGGAAGGGTTTTTGAATTAATTAAGCAAAAAAAGGTGAAAATGCACGAGGTAAAGACGATAGTGCTTGATGAGGGAGATCAATTACTAACTCACGAGTATATGCCAACAATTAAAGGAATTATTAAATCATCTTTAAGTGATCGCCAACTTCTTTTATTCTCAGCAACGCTTCAGGAACACACCATTCTTACCGCACAAAAGCTGATGAAACAAGCAGAAATTATTCAGGTTACTAGGTCCGAAAATGAAGGTAAAGTTGAACATATCTATATTGTTTGTGAAGATAGGGAAAAAATCGAGGTATTGAGTAAATTGAGCCGAATCGAATCGATGCAGGCCCTTGTCTTTTTAAATGATATAGGTAAACTTTCGGTTCTTGCAGAGAAAATGAAGTATAAAGGACATGCTGTTGGTGAGTTACATAGTGACTTGAAAAAAGAAGCAAGAGCAAAAGCGATTTCTCAATTGCAAAGCGGGAAGGATTCCTTATTATTAACGACAGAGGTAGCTGCAAGAGGCCTAGATATTGCCAATCTTCCGTTTGTGATTCATTTCGATTTACCGGAAAATGTTTCACAATATACGCATCGTTCGGGAAGAACGGGACGACTTGGAGCTAATTCGGGTACCGTCATATCCATCGTAACACCGAGGGAAGAAAGAACATTAAAACAATATTGTCGTGAACTTCATGTACCTGTGAAACAAAAATATTTATATGCGGGTAACATTGTTGATGAAAGAAAGTGAAAAATTAGGCAGTAACTGTCTAATTTTTTTTAATCAGTAGTGTAGATTATTATCATTGACTATGAAGGAGGCTCTGGTGAGGGAGATGTTAGTGTTTCTGGGGCAAATTATACTGACAAGTCGGAGCATCGAATTATTGGGAAGATAGGGTCAGGAACAATTAAGCTTAAAGTAAGAACAGGTTTCGGTGATTTTGATTTAAAATAAAGTGGAAAGAGGCGATCTCAAGGAAAGATTTGAGATCGCCTCTTTTAGTTGTTTACAAATCAAAACACCTTTGTCGTCCAGTTTTCGCAATTCCAAACTTCTGTTGCTACATCTTCATAAAATTCCGGTTCGTGGCAGATGATGAGGACGCTGCCTTTATAGGCTTGTAAGGCGCGTTTTAACTCGTCTTTTGCATCAACGTCAAGGTGGTTGGTAGGCTCATCAAGGACCAATATGTTTGTTTCATTATTAATTAGTTTACATAAGCGTACTTTAGCTTTTTCTCCACCACTAAGTACTTCGACTTTGCTTTCGATATGTTTCGTCGTCAAGCCGCATTTTGCAAGGGCTGCACGCACTTCGTATTGAGTGAATGAAGGGAATTCCTGCCATACTTCTTCAATACATGTATTATAATTGGATTGCTTGACCTCTTGTTCAAAATACCCCGTAAGCAAATAATCACCGCGTTGAACTGAACCCAATAAAGGATTAATTTCACCTAAAATACTTTTTAATAACGTCGTTTTTCCGATACCATTTGCGCCGACCAACGCAATCTTCTGCCCGCGTTCCATGCGCAAGTTTAATGGCTTGGAAAGAGGCTCATCATATCCGATCACTAAATCGCTCGTTTCAAAAATAACCTTTCCGGACGTACGCCCCTCTTTAAAACGAAACTCCGGTTTAGGCCGCTCCTGTGCTAGTTCGATAACATCCATCTTATCAAGCTTTTTCTGACGAGACATTGCCATATTACGTGTCGATACTCTTGCTTTGTTTCTTGCAACAAAATCCTTTAATTCAGAGATTTCTTGCTGTTGTTTCTTATAGGCAGACTCTAGTTGCTGCTTTTTCATTTCATATACTTTCATGAAATCATCATAGTCGCCAACATAGCGATTTAATTCTTGATTCTCCATATGATAGATCAAATTGATGACACTATTTAAGAATGGGATATCGTGAGAAATTAGGATAAACGCATTTTCATAGTCTTGTAAATAACGTTTTAACCATTCTATATGTTGCTCGTCTAAATAGTTAGTTGGCTCGTCCAGTAGTAAAATATCCGGTTTTTCTAATAGTAGTTTTGCAAGCAATACTTTTGTTCGTTGCCCGCCACTTAAATCTTGGACATCACGATCTAGACCAACATCATCAAGACCAAGTCCACGGGCGATCTCTTCTACTTTCGCATCAATGATGTAAAAATCATTATTGGTCAAAATATCTTGAATGGTACCGACATCTTCGAGCATTTTTTCAAGCTCTTCCGGAGTTGCCTCACCCATTTTTTCATAAAGACCATTCATTTCAGTTTCAAGATCAAATAAATATTGAAATGCACCTTTTAATGCTTCACGCATGCTCATTCCTTTTCTCAACACAGCATGCTGATCAAGATAGCCGACACGCACTTTCTTTGCCCATTCTACTTTCCCTTCATCGGGCTGCAGCTGGCCGGTAATAATATTCATAAATGTTGATTTACCTTCTCCATTGGCACCGATTAATCCAATATGTTCTCCTTTTAACAACCGAAAGGATACATCATTAAAAATTGCACGGTCACCGAAACCATGACTAAGGTTTTTCACTGATAAAATACTCATCTATATACACCTTTTTCAGTTAATTTCTTTTCACACATATAAAAATTATAGCGAACTAACCAATGAAATTGAAAGAATTATTTTTTTTAAAACGATAGAAAAAAATGGTGTTAGGCAATGAAAAGTACCAAACACCATTTTTATTGCTATATCGATTTCATCATTAGTGGGGGAGTGATCTCTTCGGGAAAACAATAGAAATCCAGTTTTCCTTCGTATACTAATTCAAATGTTGGAAATTCTTTTAAGTCATGTGGCTTTACAAAGGCAATTGGTTTGTTCATCATAACGACACCGGTTTCAGTTAAAACGGATGCAACAAATTGGGAGCAAAAATAAGCATTTTTTCGTTCGATTTCTATTTTAAATAGAACGCCGATTAGACCGATAAGATTGTATTTATACTTTTGTTTATTCATTTCCATTTTCCGTATTTTTCTGCGCATTTTTTTATATTGTTCATCTGTTACGGTACAGCAATAGATCGCACAATTGGCTTGTTTAAATAGTTCTGATCGGATATTTTCTTTTACAAAACCCCCGATGAAAGGATTCCGTATTTTTTTCCTGCCAAAGCTATATACCTCAAAGAGTTGATCATCTAAAGCTAATGAAGCGTGATTTAAAGGCTCCTGAGTAAAAAGTTTAATCATTCGGGTAAACATTGTACCCGTATCGGTAAGCAGTAAATAGATTTTACGTTGATTCACAGGATTGTCCTCCCAAAGGAAATAATAATTTAGGAAGGGAAGCGTGTGTTTTATTTTGAATAAAGTTCATTTTTTTCCCCTTTGTTTGTATCTTATCTAATCTTGAACAATTGACATACGAACCACAGTTGTAATTGGCTTTAAGACTTAAGACGGAGTTTATTTTGTCGGTTAAGATGTATGATTTTCCGTAGTATTTCATTTTTAAATGCCATTAAAAAAAGAGTAACATAATTACTAAAAAGATAGTGACATTATTGTTAATATTCGTTCATTTTTAGTTGAACACTCGTTTTTAAATCTTTTTAAAGACAATCTTAAGTAAAAATTAAGAAACTGTTTCTTATATTTTAAAAAAGAATCTTTATAATGAGGAAAAGATTAGAAAATATTTAGGGAGAGTATTGTAAAATGGAAATAATGATGACGAAAGAACAACAGAAAACTGCAGAAATAGAATTATTCATAAAAACACATGGTAAAGCATTACTTAATTATATATATTCGATGATGAAAAAATGGGAGGTAGCGGAGGATATCTATCAGGAAACATTATTATCTGCTTTTATCAGCTATGATTCCTTCGAGTATCGATCTTCATTTAAAAACTGGTTATTCAAAATCGCATCAAATAAATGTAAAGATGAATGGAAAAAACAAAATGTGCAACAACGGTTAATAGAGGGGAAACAAGAGTCTATTGAACAAATCGTCATGCAGGATGAAACTGAAAAAACGGTAATGGAAAAAAGTTTACAGGAAGAGCTAATGAAAAAAATTGACGAACTTCCAAATAAATATCAGCAATCTTTAATGTTATATTACTTTCATGATTATAGTATGAAAGATATTTCGACAAAAACAGCGTTGCCTTTATCAACGGTAAAAACCCATTTAAAAAGAGGAAAAGAACGTTTACGCAGAAAAGTTGTTGGAATTTATTAAATTGTTAAAGGCAATAATCGTAGGAGTTGTTAAATGAAAAAGCAAAGCAGAAAATCGATTAGGAAACAAAAGAATGAACGATATACCTTTTGGGATTTCATTTTGGATCTTTTATTTTGGATACCTGAACTATTATTCTGGCCATTTCGGATTTTACTTCGTTTAGTGAAGCATCTTTGGGATTATTTTTAATATGAAAAGGGCTTGCAAATAATTTTGAAAACTTTTAAAATAAGGGTAACTATTGATTAAGGAGGTGGGGAAGAGATGAGTAACACCGTTTTTGTTCGCGGGCAATTATTAGATTTTATGTATATTTGCCGTGCGATTTTTCATGTTCAAGCTGCTAACGGGATCAGTCTGCCCATTTTTAGCAACTTCATATGGAAAAAACGGTGAGAAATCTCTATACCCACTATAACTTAAATTCGGTTCGGTTTAGGAGAGGGCTCTAGCTCTCTCTATTTTTTTAACCAAATTAATTTATAACTTATTAGCCACGGGATCTCTTTCCTGTGGCTTTTTTTACGAAATGCTCTTTTCTGAGAATTTGTGGTTTTGCTTTAAATAATTTTGATAACGCAGAGCGGATTGGAGCGGAAAGGAACGGTCACGGTTTATCCACAAAAACAACTAACAAAAAGGATGATGACAAATGATTATTTGCAGTGTAAACAAAATTAGTAAATCCTATGGCGGAAATGTCATTTTTGAAGATTTAAGTTTCGAAATCAAGGAAAAAGATCGAGTCGGATTAGTCGGCCGCAATGGCTGTGGAAAAACAACATTGATGAAACTTTTATCAGCCATCGAAACAGCAGATGAAGGGCAAATTCATTGGAAAAAAGGATATGAAATTGGCTACTTATCACAAATACCCGATAGTCAACATGACCAAACAGTTAAAGAAGTATTAAAAACAAGTTTTCAATCATTAGTAGAAATAGAAATGAAAATGAAAAGCCTTGAAGAAAAGATGGCGCAAGAAAGCAGGGATGCTGATATACAGAAATATGGGGATCTCCAAGACCAATTTATTCGAGAAGGCGGCTATGAAATGGAGACGAACCTGGAGCGAGTTGCGAATGGATTACAAATCACATCATTACTACCGCAAAAGTTTTCCGATTTAAGTGGCGGAGAAAAGACAAAAGTAGGACTTGGAAAAATATTATTGAAAAATCCTAATTTACTTCTGCTTGATGAGCCGACGAACCATCTGGATTTACAAGCAATTGAGTGGCTGGGAGACTATTTAAAAGACTATCCAGGCACCGTCGTTGTCATATCCCATGATCGATATTTTTTAGATGAAATTGTAAATAGAATTGTTGACTTAGAAGATGGGGAAGTTCACCTATACAAAACGAATTTCTCGGGATTTGTCAAAGAAAAAGAAGAACGGTTATTACAGGAATTCCATGCTTATCAAGAACAACAGAAAAAAATTAAAAAAATGAAGGAAGCAATCAAACGGTTGAGAGAGTGGGCCAATCGAGCCAATCCGCCAAATGAAGGATTGCATAAACGTGCCCGCAATATGGAACGCGCCTTGGAGCGGATGGAAAAAATCAATCGTCCTATTCTCGAACGAAAAAAAATCAATGTTGATTTTGAAGCGGTCCATCGAAGTGGGAAAGATGTTGTAAAGCTAGTTGAAGTTTCAAAATCTTTTTCCGATAAACACCTATTTCAACACGTAAATATGCATATCCAATACCTTGATCGAGTTGCCATTATAGGTGAAAACGGAACAGGAAAATCAACATTATTGAAAATAATGCTCGGACAAATTACACCCGATTCGGGAGAGGCTACTCTTGGCAGCAATTTAAAGATTGGCTACTTATCACAGCAAGCCTTTAGTCAAACAACTGATACTTCTGTTATTGATACGTTTCGAAATGAGATAAGTGTAACTGAAGGTGAGGCAAGGCATATTTTAGCTAAATTTCTGTTTTACGGTCATTCTGTTTTTCGAAAGGTAAATCAATTAAGTGGTGGTGAAAGGATGAGATTACGATTGGCTCAGCTTATGTATCAAGATATCAACTTCCTCATTCTTGATGAGCCGACGAACCATTTAGATATTGATTCGAGAGAAGTATTGGAGGAAGCCCTCGATGAATTTAACGGAACGATTTTAGCCGTAACCCATGACCGTTATTTCCTTAATCGCCTCTTTAAAAAAATATATTGGATAGAAGATGGAGCTGTTCATTTGTTTAATGGTGATTATAGCTGGGCGAAGGAGAAAATGAGTGAATTGCGACAAAAAAGAGTGCTTTCAGTAAAAGCTGAAAATGTATCAAAGAAAAAGGAAGAGAACGTTTCAGTGGAAGAGCTAGAAGGAAAAATAGAAACAATTGAATCACAACTTGAAGGGATTACAACACAAATAAAGTCAACGATAAAGTTGGATCATCTTCAGGAATTAACTGCTAAACAAAGGAGTCTCGAAAGTATGAGGGAGGAGATATACGAAAAGTTAGCCCAAATAATCGAGTGAAATTGAAACTTTACATGGTAGACAGACGTCTTTATAAAGAGAAGAAAAAAATAAACTGCATATCAATTGATATGCAGTTTATTACAAATTTTTATTTTAATCTCTTTGCTCCAACATATCTTGTTTTCCAATAATATGATTTAAGGTTGTCAATTTTAACTCCTTTTGACACCGAATGGATGACTTTGTTCTTACCGATATAAATCGCTACATGGGAAATGCTGCGCCCATTTGTTTTGAAAAATATTAAATCACCAGGTTTTAATTTAGACTTCTTAACCTTTGTTCCCTTTTTGTACATAGCCGAAGATGAATGTGGTAGTTTCTTCCCGTTCTTTTTAAAAGAATAGTAGACAAATCCTGAACAGTCGAACCCTTTTGGTGTAACGCCGCCCCATTTATATGGTGTTCCTATATGTTTTTTCGCTTCTTTTATTACATTTTTTGCAGAATAGGCTGCACTAGATTGAACTGGTAGAAAAAGTGTAATTCCGATAATCATTGCTGCTAATAGGGATGCGATACGTTTCATTAAAAGGGCCACCTCATATTCAAAGTTTTCTAGTAATTTAAATATAACAGAAACTTGTCGAAATTTTTTTTACAGTTGGTTTAAACAAATGTTACAACAATATTACAAAATTAGACCTTTTTCATGAGGTTTCATCCATTATTTGGATTATTATAGGGTTTATTCGGCCGATAGAAAAGTAATTTTGGATTAGAAGCGCAATTTTTATATAATATAAAGGGACTATGTCAATTTTGAAAGGAAAGATAAAATGATAGTAAGAAACGAAAAAGATGTAGAGGGCTTGAAGAAAATCGGGAAAATTGTTGCTCTAATTCGTGATGAATTAAAAAACCTCACGAAACCGGGAGTAACAACCAAGGAATTAGATGAACGAGCAGGCCAACTATTTGAAGAAAATGATGCGATTTCGGGACCAAAAGGGGAGTATAATTTTCCTGGATATACATGTATTAGTGTAAATGATGAAGTGGCACATGGCATTCCGAGTGATCGTGTAATTGCAGAGGGGGACCTTGTTAATATTGATGTATCTGGTTCATGGAATGGTTATTATGCAGATACAGGAATCTCATTTGTTGTTGGACAATCAACCCCCGAATTAGATGCATTATGTGAGTGTGCCCAAAAAGCCTTTGATAAGGGCTTGGAGAAAATTAAAGCAGGTACGAAGCAAAATCAAATTGGAAAAGCGGTTAGGAATGAGGCAAAAAGAAACGGTTTCACAGTAATCATGAATTTAACGGGACATGGAGTAGGTAGGGCACTTCATGAAAAACCTGATTATATCATGAATTACTATGAACCATGGGATAATGACCTATTAAAAGATGGAATGGTAATTGCCTTTGAACCTTTCATCTCAACTGGAGCAGAAGAAGTAGTAGAAATGGACGATGGCTGGACATATAAAACCCCTGATGGAAGCTTAGTTGCACAGGTAGAACACACTGTCATTGTAACAAAGGATAAACCGATTGTTATTACTTTATAAAATGGAAAAAAGGGGAAACTCAGCGTTTCCCTTTTTTCTATGATTCAATGTTTGCTTTTGTATGAAAGCTGCTGATTTTAATTGTTTTATGGAGACGATGGGCCATCCACCCGGCAAATAAAGAAAGAAAGACATCCTTTGGCAATGGTGGAGCCATCCACAACCATGCCATTTTATATGTAAATCCGTCCGGGGCAGCCGCCCATAATTTATACGCGAAATACATCCAATTTGTTCCGAAAAGATAGTTTATTACTAAACCAATCATTGAAGCGATAAAATAAGTAAATAATTGCTGATTTTTTTCTACTATTTTTCCAACAACATAACTTAAAATAATAAATGAAAGAATAAAACCGAATGTAGGACTGATAAGCACTCTAAAGCCGCTACTAAACTGTGCAAATACAGGTGCCCCAACCAATCCAACAACCGCATATACGATCATTGAGATTGATCCTAAACGACTGCCTAACATTGCCCCTGATAAAATTGCAAAAAAGGTCTGCAAAGTAATCGGAACCCCACCTATCACCATAAAAGGTACCAACGACGTAATATTCGCTCCAACCATCATAAAAGCGACAAACAATCCTACATAACAAATATCAATTGCCCGAAATTTCATACACATCCCCCTTTCATATAACTTAGAATAATAGAATTAAACATTATATGTCAACCTAAAAATAAATTAAGTTAACATAAACACCCTTTATCACATTCGAAGACTCACCTTTTCACTTATGAGGAATACAATAATCGGGTAAATGCCTATAAAAAGAGGTGAAAAGGATGAATCCGTATTCGCGGTTTCCGTATGAACCGTTCTATATACGAAGCAAAAAGCAGAAAACATCATTTCCACCACAGCATCAATCGAAGCAACCAGGAATCGAAGGATTAATGAATCCGAAACCGATCGTGGATAATAAAAAATATAAAGCAGGAGGAAAACTAAAAAATAAAGTGGCCATTATTACGGGGGGAGATAGTGGCATCGGTTCAGCAGCTGCTATTGCTTTTGCAAAAGAGGGAGCAGATATTGTTATTCCATATTACTATCATTATGAAGATGAAGATGCTAACCGTACGAAAAGGAAGATCGAAAAGTTAGGAAGAAGATGCCTTCTAATTGTCGGTGATTTAACAGATGAAAATCACTGTAAACATGTAGTCGAACAAACGATTAAAACATTTGGTAAATTGGACATATTAGTTAATAACCATGGGGTTCAATTCCCGCAAAAAAGTCTATTAGACATCACAACCGAACAGTTGGATCGAACCTTTAAAACGAATATTTATAGCTTTTTCTATCTAACAAAAGCGGCTCTTCCATATTTAAAACAAAAAAGTACAATTATTAATACAGCCTCTGTAGTAGCCTATGAAGGTAACAAAACATTAATTGATTATTCCGCAACAAAAGGCGCCATTGTTGGCTTCACAAGAGCATTATCACAAAATCTTGCTAAAAAAGGAATAAGGGTCAATGCAGTTGCACCTGGTCCAATTTGGACACCATTAATTCCATCAAGCTTTTCGGCTAAGCAAGTTTCCAAGTTCGGTCTTGATGTACCAATGAAAAGAGCAGGACAACCATATGAACTTGCACCTGCCTACGTCTATTTAGCATCAGAGGATTCGAGTTATGTAACAGGTCAAGTCATCCATGTTAATGGGGGAACGATGGTAAGTTCGTAATCAAAATAGATTGGCAAGGTTGCTTTTTTCGCGACCTTGCAAAAACTTAAAACTGTATACCTATTAATCAATTGTTTACATAGGATTCATATTTCCTTAAAGATTCCTCGCTATGATGAACATGTAAGCTAATTCATATTCGAGGAGTGTTAAAAATGAAAAAAAGCACAGTGTTAAAAACGGCCCTTGCATTAACAGTTGCCACTACCCTTAGTATGAGTTCTTTTGCAAATGCAAAAGAGGCACCTAAGAAAACCGCAAAAAACGTCATTCTTTTTGTAGGTGATGGGATGGGATTAGCCCATCGAGATGCCATCCGTCTAGCATCTGTCGGAAATAAAGGGGATCTCGCTATGAATAAGATGCCATATGCAGGGCTAGTCCATACAAGTTCTACAACGACTGTAACTGATTCAGCCGCAGCTGCCACAGCTATGGCATCCGGTGTTAAAACGTATAACGGTGCTATAGGTGTAGACAAAAACAAAAAATCTGTGAAAACAATCCTAGAATTAGCGAAAGAATCGGGAAAATCTACAGGGCTTGTAACAACAAGCCAAATTACTGATGCCACTCCTGCAGCTTTCGGTGCACATGTTACCAATCGTTCTGCTCAAAGTGACATTGCCAAACAATACTTAGAAAAAAGTAAAGTGGATGTTTTATTAGGCGGTGGCGAGGACTATTGGTATCCCGCAGGAAATCCGGGTACATATCCAGACAAGCCAGCGAAGGATCCAACTGAACAAAGTAAAGGTACACAAGGAAATCTAGTCAATAAAGCAAAAAAACTAGGGTACAAATATATAACGAATGAGAAAGAGCTGAAAAAGGCAAAAGGAAATAAGCTGCTAGGTCTCTTTGCTAATGAAGAAATGTTCGAGCAAAGACCAGAAGGTGAAGGGGATATTTACGATCCGGTTGTTTCATTACCGACAATGACAAAAAAGGCTATTGATACATTGTCTAAAAATAAAAAAGGTTTCTTCCTAATGGTAGAGGAGGAAGGGATTGATGAAATGGCCCATGAAAATAATGCGAAATTAATGTTAAAGGCAGGGAAGCAATTAGATAAGTCTGTGGAAATTGCCAAACGGTTTGCGAAAAAACACCTGGATACATTAGTGCTTGTTGTCGCAGACCATGAATGTGGTGGTTTGGCAATCGAAGAAGTGAACTCTTCGGACGAATCTGGTGATGGAATTTCAAAAGAAGATGGACCGTTTAAAGTAGCAAAATCCAAAGATCAGTTTGTTATCGATTGGACAACTTCCGGCCATACAGCAGCTGACGTACCACTTACTGCAATGGGAAAAGGTGCAGAGTTGTTTAATGGTTTTTATGAAAATACGCATATTTATGATGCGATGGTTCAAGCAATGGGGTTAAAGAAAAAAAGATAGACAGCTTTATCGTAAGAGTAGGGGATCAGAACCCTGCTCTTTTTTGTATCCATTAAAATTTTTAAAATATTATCTAGACTTGTCTCATATCCTTTAGTAGATGTCTTGCATATTGGACACAGCTTTTAAGTGGATAGGAGAGACCGTATGAGTACGTTTTTTAAAGGAACGTTTCTGTTAGTTGTTGTTGCTTTTATTGGTGAATGTGTTGAATTTTTAATAAATATGGTGTTAGCAAATGAACTTGGTGAAGTTGGAATGGGATTGTATATGTCCATTTTGCCAGTTATTTTCTTTATCGTTGTGTTGGCAAGTATGGAATTACCCGTATCAATTTCAAAATTCATTGCTGAAAAGGAAGAGAAATATCATTTTAGTATGCTTCAGCACGCCATCCGCTTTACCGTGCTTTTTACCATTGTATTAGTATTAGCCACTATTTTGGTATTGCCCATTCTCCCTGTATTTAATCATTATCATCCCTATATTCGGGCGTTAGTCATCGTAATCATCCCGCTAGTATCCTTTTCATCTGTTGCCAGGGGATATTTTATGGGAGTACAGCATATGGGGAAAATTGCAACTGCCAACTTTTTACGTAGAATCGTTCAATTGGGCCTACTCGTGATTATCTATAAATTATTTCAATTTGAATTAGATAAGGCCATTTTCATTGCATTATGCACATTGGTTGGCAGTGAGTTGATCGTTTTTCTTTATTTGATCCACACGTTTTTTCTCCAATTTAAGTTTTTTAAAAATAAAAACAATGCACGTTTAACGGGTAAATCGGTTAGAAAAAGTTTGATGTCTGTCTCCTTGCCAACAACAGGAATGCGGATTTCTCACTCCATTACACATGCAATCCAACCCTTTTTAATTAAGGCTGCATTAATGAAAGCGGGATTTTCGGGGACGATGGCAATTGAGCATTTTGGGCTTTTAACAGGTGTAGCATTTAGTATCGGTTTCTTTCCAGCATTTATTGCTCATTCGTTATCAACTGTACTCATTCCTACGGTATCTGAAGCGTATGCAAAAAAAGACTTCGAAAAACTTCGCAAACTTTTACAGCAAGTCATTCTAATGACGAGTATTTATGGAATACCTGCAATTATTATTTTTCATATTTTTGCCGAGCCACTTACCCATATGTTTTTTGATTCAGATATTGCACCACTTTATTTACAATTACTATGGCCATATTTTTTGTTTCACTTTTTTGCGATTCCGATGCAAGCGATTTTGATTGGTATCGGTCTGATAAAGGACACGCTCCTCCATTTTCTATGGTCAACAGTTATAATGTTCGTGATGATGTATATCCTCGGTTCGAATCAGCAATTTAATATGACAGGAATTATTCTTGGCATGAATACGGGTGCCTTACTCATTATGCTTATGCATTATGTAACGATATGTAAAAAAATTGGAGTAACATTATTATTCAGAAAGCCGGTAAAGCATTCATACTAGCATCGAAAACTGTTTATCTAGTAATTAAATAATTCTAATAACTCGCCATCCGAGTGACGTGGCGAGTTTTCTTAAAGACGTTCATATTTATAGATGGAAACGCCTTCATATACAAGTTAAAATAAAGATAATATCATTAGAGCGGCTAAAGGGGTGAGGAAATGGGCCGTAAAGAAGAAATTTTTCATTTTTTGCAAACAACAAAAGAAAGTTATTCCGCTCAAGAAGTTGCTGAAAAATTTCAATTAGATCGAACAAATGTCAGCAGGTATTTAAATGAACTATATAAAGAAAAGAAGATTGAAAAAGGTAACGGAAAACCAATTAAGTATCGAATCCCTTCGATTCTTCACAACTATCCCTTTCGACGTTTAATTGGGGCGGATGGAAGTTTGAAAGTGGCAGTTCAACAGGCACAGGCGGCTATCTTATACCCGCCTAGAGGATTGCATACACTCATTTTAGGGAAGACGGGAACAGGAAAATCACTATTCGCCGAGTGTATGTATGAATACGCAAAGGACTCAAAGGTTATCCGGGAAAATGCTCCGTTTATTACATTTAACTGTGCGGATTATTCGCAAAATCCGCAGCTTTTATATGGGCATATTTTTGGAATAAAAAAAGGTGCATTTACAGGAGCGGATATTGATCGTCCTGGATTGCTTGAAAAATGTGATCACGGAATTTTATTTCTGGACGAAATTCACCGTCTTCCACATGAAGGTCAAGAAATGCTGTTCACATTTATTGATAAAGGTGAGTTTCGCAGATTAGGGGAGACCGAATCGTTAAGAAAAGCTTCTGTTCAAATTATCGGTGCAACGACGGAGATTCCGGAGTCATTTTTACTTGAAACATTTACTAGAAGAATTCCGATGACAATTACTCTTCCTCCACTAAAGGATAGAAGGATGGAGGAAAGATACGAGCTAATCGAATATTTTCTTATACAAGAATCGAAACGACTGAATGAGACCGTGTATGTTGATCGAAGAGCACTTAGTGCATTATTGCTTTATCATACGAGTGCGAATATTGGTCAGCTTCAACGTGATTTGAAACTAGCATGTGCGAAAGCATTCCTTAACTATAAATCTCTTCAAATACAATACCTACATATTACACAAATGGATTTGCCGGTCCACGTTCAAAAAGGGCTGCTTGATACGAAAGAATTTCGGGAAAAAATGAACAAGCTCATTGGCAGTGACCAAGAGATTTTCAAGTTTCATGAGCAGGAGAATATGGAAGAAACCGTAGAGAAGGAAGATAGTTTATATGATGTTATAGAACGTAAGCTTCACAATTTGCATCAAGATGGGAGAAGTGAGTCGGATATACAAAAGGAAATTTTAGTAGATATCAATCAATATTTCAATCAATACTTAGACCAACTTCCTGTCAGTAATGTAAATGAAGTAGTAAATGAATATATTTGGGGAGTGACAGAAAGGATCTATCAATTTGCGGAACAAGAATTGAAAAGAACGTTTAGCAAAAAAATGAAATTTGCTTTCGCTCTTCATTTACAAGGGACGATTGATAGGATTCGGCAAAATTCAGCGATTTATCATCCGAATTTAAATGATATCCGCAAAAAGTATTCGATGGAATTTAAGATTTCGATTGAAATTGCACAAATGATTGAACAAGAGCTGAATGTGGAAATCCCACTCGATGAAATTGGCTATATAACGATGTTTTTGGCATCAGATGTTGAAGAAAATATGTATCATCAAGAGCAACTAGTGGGCATTATTGTTATGATGCATGGGAAGTCGACTGCTACAAGCATGCTGCAAACTGTTCAAGAACTACTAGGAGTGCAGCAAGGAAAGGCTCTTGATATGCCGTTATCAATGGAAGTCGGCGAAATGTATGAACGTGTTAAAAATGCCGTGAAAAATATGAACCATTCAAAAGGTATTCTATTTCTTGTTGATATGGGGTCACTTTCTTCGTTTGGAAATTTAATTTTTGAAGAAACAGGTGTGAGAACGAGGACGATTTCAATGACGAGCACACCGGTCGTAATGGAGGCTGTTCGCAAAGCATCATTAGGGAGAAGTTTAGATGATATTTACCAAAGTTGTTTGCAGTTGTTCGACTATCAGTCTAGCACAATTAAATCCCGTGGAAAATCATTAAAGAAAGCGATTATTACAGCCTGCTTTACAGGGGAAGGGGTCGCCCTTAAATTAAAAGCGAAGCTAAAGAGCCTTATTGGAAATAGGGATATCGAGCTGTTGTCTTTACAATTTTTAAACCGTCAGGCATTTACGGAAAAAATCGCACAAATCACTGAACAATACGATATTTTAGCCATCGTTGGTACCGTTCACTTTCAATATGATGATATTCCATTTTATTCAGCGATTGATATTTTTCAAACAAACTCTTTTGTGGAGATTGAAGGGTTAATAAAGGATGATGAACCCTTTTTGAAAATGGCACAATCCCTTGAAGGACATATTAAAACGATTCCATCGATCAAGCAATTAATTCAAAGAATCCGACATCTTATGCATGAGATTGAACGAAAATTAAATGTTATTCTTGAAGATGGGGTAGATAAGGGAATTATTATCCATCTTATCTTTCTAATTGAAAATATGAAATTGAATCAGCCAGTACGAAAGTTTCACGAGTTTGAACAATTTCGAAAAAAGTATGCTCGTGAAATGAGTGTGATAAAGGAAACCATGGCTAGTCTTGAAAAGGAATATCATTTTATTTTATCTAAATCTGAAATCGCTTACTTGTGTCAAATGTTTATGGAGAATCGTAAATAATGAGTGTAATTAGAAAACGCAAGTGTGTAAATTGAATTACATACTTGTGTTTTTGTTTAGGGGAGGAATACGTGTCTAGCTCCAGCGCCTATCGACTAGAAAACTTCAGGACTTTTCCCTACGATAAGTCAACATCGATTCGCCTTTCAGGCTCATCGTGTTTCCTTTATCTTAGTCAAAGTCCCTCCAGTTTTTACGTCGATGAGCAAGGCGCTTTCGCTTTTCTATGTTGGCACGTTTCTTGCATATATAGATTATAGGAGGTGAAAGCGCTCTCTATAGTCTGAATAACAATTAATTGTAGTTGATAAGGGGAGAAAAGAAATGAAAAAAATTATGTTAGTTTGTTCAGCGGGAATGTCTACAAGTTTATTAGTAACAAAGATGGAAAAGGCGGCGGAACAAAGGGGAGAAGAAATTAAAATTTTTGCAGTAGCAGAAGCTGAGGCTCGAAACCATTTTGAAGAGATTGATATTTTACTATTAGGTCCACAAGTACGATTTTTAAAGGGGAAACTAGAGAAGCAGCTTGCTGGTAAAGGAATCCCGGTGCAAGTTATCGATAGTATGGATTATGGAACGATGAATGGGGAAGCCGTTTTAGGTAAAGCGTTGCAATCGCTTGACGGATAGGAAAAAAGGGGGAAATTATAATGAATAAAATAATAGGGGTATTAGAAAAAAATTTTGTTCCTTTTGCAGGTCGGATAGGAGCGCAAAGGCACTTAGTTGCGATTCGTGATGGCTTTGTGACGATTATGCCATTAATGATTCTTGGATCATTTGCAACATTGATTAACGCATTGCCAATAGATGCTTATCAAAGCTTTATGAAATCTGTTTTCGGTGAAAATTGGACGATGTTTGGCGGAGTATTATGGCAAGGAACATTTGCGATTGTATCACTGCTTGTTGCGTTTACGATTGCCTACAGCTTGGCAAAATCTTATGATAAAGATGGACTTTCATCAGGGGTTGTTTCGATTGCAGCATTGCTCTCAATCATGGCAACTACGAAAGATGGTGGATTTCCGCTTTCATGGGCAAGTGCTACAGGTCTTTTCGTTGCAATTTTTGTCGCGTTAGTGTCAACTGAAATATTTACTAGATTACTAGGAAATTCTAAATTGAATATTAAGATGCCTGATGGGGTGCCACCAGCTGTTTCAAAATCATTTGCTGCTCTTTTACCAGCAATGATTACGTTGACGATTTTCGGTCTTATTAAAGTTATTACAGTTAAATTAGGGATTCCTGACTTACATCAAGCATTATATGATTTATTACAAGCACCGATTGCAAAATTAGCCAATACATTATGGTCCGCCATTGTCATTGCGATTGTGAACCATTTCTTATGGTTCTTTGGTCTCCACGGCTCAAATATTTTAGAACCATTAATGCAAGCGGTTTATTTACCGGCTATTAATGAAAATATTGCTGCATTAAAAGCAGGTGCGGAAATACCGAACATTGTTACGAAATCATTTTTTGACGGGTTTGTTTATTTAGGAGGGTCGGGAGCAACGATTGGACTGTTAATTGCCATCTTAATTTCCGGACGTAAACATAAGCAATATAAAGATTTGTCGAAGTTATCCGTAGCTCCGGGATTATTCAATATTAATGAACCAGTTGTATTTGGATTGCCAATTGTATTAAATCCAATTTTGTTTATTCCATTTATTTTAACTCCATTAGTCTTAACCATTCTAAGTTATTTGGCGATTGCTACAGGCATTGTCCCTAAAACTGTTGTCTTGCTTCCATGGACGACACCGCCTACTATTGGTGGAGTAGTTGCGACAGCTTCATGGAAAGGCGGAGTTTTGGCAGCAATTAATTTGGTCATTTCAATCATTATTTACATTCCATTTATTAAAATGGCTGAGCGTGCATTTCTGAAAAAAGAAAACGAACAATTACATGCCGATCCGATTCAACGAGCGAAATAGTCAGCAAAGGAGAACATATAATGAACGTAGAAGAAATTGTCATGAAAATCATTACACATAGTGGAAATGCAAAAAGTGACGCAGTCGAAGCTATTCAAGCTGCAAAGGGAAAAGATATTGCAGCAGCAAATGAACTTATTGAGAAATCGGAAGCTGAATTATTACATGCCCATCACGTTCAAACATCATTAATCCAAAATGAAGCATGTGGAAATAAGGCCGAAGTCACCCTATTCCTTGTTCACGCACAAGACCACTTAATGAATGCGATTACATTTAAAGACCTTGCAAAAGAGTTTGTTGAGTTATACGAATCAATGAATAAATAATTTGATAGGTTGAGATGGACATATTGACCATCTCCCCCTATTTATTTTAAAAGGAGGGAAAAGTGTTGAGACAACTTGGTATATCTGTTTATCCGCAATATGGCACTGTAAAAGAACAAATCGATTATCTTGAAAAAGCAAGTTCTTATGGATTTACTCGAATGTTTACGTGTCTAATGTCTGCGAGTGAAGAAAAAGATTTACATACATTAAAGGTTTTATTAGCGAAGGCTAATGAATTAGGGTTTGAGATTATTGCCGATGTCAGTCCGAGTGTTTTTCAAGACCTTAACTTGTCATTTCGAGATTTAGGCTATTTTAAAGAGCTCGGTTTGTCCGGTTTACGACTCGACCTTGGATTTTCAGGTTTAGAGGAAAGCATCATGTCGTTAAATGAATATGGCTTGAAAATTGAGTTGAATATGAGCCAAGGTACAAACTACTTAGAGCAAATTTTATCGTATTCACCGAATAAGCATACTTTAATTGGCTGTCATAACTTTTATCCTCGCAAATATACAGGATTATCACGGGAACATTTTATCAAATGCTCAAAGCAGTATAAAGAACATGGGATTCGTACAGCTGCAATGATATCTTCAAGTCATGCAAAATATGGTCCTTGGCCAGTGCAAGAAGGACTTCCGACATTGGAGGAGCATCGCTATCTGCCAATTACCGTTCAAGCGAAAGATTTATATAATACAGGATTAATTGACGATTTAATTATTGGAAATTCCTTTGCTTCAGATGAAGAATTAAAACAACTATCCGAATTAAATCGCTATTTATTGGAGCTAAGTGTGGATTTTGTACCTAACGTTTCAGAACTAGAAAAGAAAATTGCCTTAGAAAAAATACATGTGAACCGCGGGGATGTTTCTGCCTATGTGATTCGCTCAACAGAAAGCCGCGTACAATATAAACAGGAATCTATCCCTGCTCACGATACACAATCAATTAAGCGTGGAAGTGTAACTATTGATAATGATCACTACGAGAGATATAAAGGTGAATTACATATCGCCTTACAAGAAATGGAGAATGAGGGAAAGACGAATACGATTGGATATATAGTTAAAGAAGAAACTTTCCTTTTAAATAAAATTAGACCGTGGCAGAAATTTAGGTTAGTTGAGAGAACGGAAAGATAGTTTTTGAACTCAATAGCATCCATTTTCCTTAAAGCGGTCCCATGGAATGAGAAAAGGATTTGTTAAGGTACCGGAAAAAAGAGAAGCGGTCCCATGGAATGAGGGAAAGATCTGTTAAAGTATCGGAAAGAATAGCGGCGGTCCCATGGAATGAGAGAAGGATATGTTAAGGTACCGGAAAGAGGAAAAGCGGTCTCATAAATTGAGGAAAAGCTCCGATAAGGGATCGGAATCACCAATTCAATCACATAGCGATTCAAAAGGGAACCACTGAAATTTTTGGTTTCCTTTTTCGCATGCTTTGTTATCAGAAAACAAAAGAAAATGTTTAGACAATTTAGAATTAACTATTGAATTAATGAAAACGCTATCATATAATGAAATTTGTAATATATGAAACTGTATTTCATATAATGAAATGCAGGGAATTGAATATGGAAAGAGGGGAATCGGATGTCTTCTTTAGTTTCCAAACGGGTTCAAGGTTTGCCGCCTTATTTATTTTCCGTCATTGACGAAAAAAAGAAACGGTTGCAAGAAAAAGGGGTAGACGTCATTGATTTAGGCATTGGCGCACCTGATTTACCGACACCGAATTTTATTGTTGAGCGGTTAATTAAGGAATTACAGGATCCACAGAACTTTAAATACTCCGGTTATTCCGGAAGCCAAGAATTCCGAGAGGCAGTTGCTGCCTTTTATAAAAAACAATATGATGTGGAATTAGATCCTAATACCGAAGTTCTTACTTTAATCGGTTCGAAGGAAGGGATTGCCCATGTCATTCCAGCGATGATTGACAATGGAGATGCCGTTCTGATTCCAGATCCCGGTTATCCTGTTTATCGAACTGCTACGTACTTAGCAGGAGGAGAATGTATTGATTTGCCGCTTGATCCAAAGAATCAATATCGTCCGATTTTTTCTCAGCTTTCACAATCGATTTGTGAAAAAGCGAAGCTCATGTTCTTAAACTATCCAGGAAATCCTACAGCCGCAACTGTTGAATTAGATGTATTCGAAGAAGCAGTTGCCTTCGCAAAACAACACCAAATAGGTGTCATCCACGACTCTGCATACGGATTAGTTACGTTTGATTCATTTAAAGCCCCAAGTATTTTACAAATTGACGGTGCAAAAGATTTTGCCGTTGAATTCGGATCCCTATCAAAAAGCTTTAATATGACAGGCTGGAGAATTGGCTATGTCGTCGGGAATCGAGAAATTATTCGTGCCTTATCAAAGGTAAAAAGCAATTGTGACACAAGTCAATTTTTACCCATTCAAAAAGCAGCTGCAGAAGCGCTAAACAGTGATTACAAAACTGTTGAACAGAATAATGCTGTGTATAACGAACGCTTAGAAAAAATGTTGGATGCCTTAAAGGATATCGGTATTCATGTAGAAAAACCAAAAGGCTCGTTTTTCATTTGGGCACCTGTGCCAACTGGATTCACCTCGCAGCAATTTGCTGAAAAAGTGTTGGAAGAAGCGGGCGTCATCATTACACCGGGAAATGCCTTTGGCCCATCCGGTGAAGGATATTTTCGCATTTCTTTATCTGTCCCAACTGAACGATTAGATGAAGCGGTAAAAAGAATAAAATCTCTGAATCTAGAGGTGACAAAACATGTCCCAAATCATTGAAAAAGAACAGAAGAAACGAGTCATGACTGGGGCAAAGGCGATTATTGAGTGCATGAAAATTGAAGAGGTATCGAAGGTTTTTTGTGTACCTGGAGAGAGCTATTTACCGGTATTGGATGCAATTTATGATGAGCCGACGATCGATTTAATTTCTGCAAGACATGAAGGCGGTGCCTCCTTTATGGCGGAAGGGTATGCAAAAGCAACACGAAAACCAGGTGTTGTCATGGCTACTCGTGGTGTTGGCGGTGCAAATTTAGCAATCGGGGTCCATACTGCCTATCAAGATTCTACACCAATGGTCGTTTTTCTTGGTCAAGTTCATAATAAATTTCGCGGTCGTGAAGGGTTTCAAGAAGTGGATTTAGACCAGTTTTTCGGCCATATAGCAAAATGGACGGTTGAGATTAAAGATGCCGAACGGGTGCCCGAACTTGTCCAGCGTGCTTTCCGCATCGCACAAACAGGTCGCCCCGGACCGGTGGTTATTTCATTGCCCGAAGATATGTTGAAAGTTGAAAGTGAAATGTCATTTGGTCCAAAAGTGAAAATTCCAAGGCCATCTCCGTCTGGAGAAGAGGTTAAGGAAGTTGAAGAAATTTTAGAAAGGGCTAAAAATCCACTTATTATTGCTGGTGGAGGGGTGATCCATTCAAATGGGGAACAGGCGCTGATCGATTTTGCTGAAAAATTCCATTTACCTGTTATAGCAGCATTTCGAAGACATGATGTGTTTCCAAATAAACATCCCTTATATGTCGGTCATCTAGGGTTAGGAACTGCAAAAGGAGTTCTCGAAACAACGAAGGAAGCCGACGTTATTATCGCGATAGGAACAAGACTTTCTGAAGTGACAACACAAGACTACACATTACTCTCCAAAGATCAAACATTAATTCATATTGATATTGATGCAGATATGCTAGGAAATGTTTATCCACCCGACATTGGGATTGTCGCAGATGCAAGAAAGACTTTACTTGCTTGCATGAATGTAACTGTCCAACCAAATTGGCAACAGTGGGTAAATAAACGTCGCCAAACTTATGAAAAGGCATCCAAGTTAACAATTAATCACCACAATGGGAAGCTAACGAATTTTGATGTGATAGCATTACTGCAAAAACATCTTCCGGATAACGCAATCATCACCAATGATGCAGGGAATTTTGCTGGCTGGCTCCATTCTTATTTTCAATTTCAGAAGGAAAAAACGTATGTTGGTCCAACATCAGGAGCGATGGGGTATGGACTGCCTGCTGCGATTGGTGTGAAATTGGCAAAACCCGATCGAACCGTTGTTTCTTTATCCGGTGATGGCGGAATGATGATGACCGTTCAAGAGTTGGAAACAGCGTCACGTTACCAAATTCCAGTCATTAGTCTCGTGTTTAATAATCAAATGTATGGGACGATTCGTATGCATCAAGAAATGCACTATCCGAATAAAATTAGTGGAACGGATTTAGGACAGATTGATTTTATTGGGCTTGCTCATTCCTTGAATGCAAATGGAGTAAAAGTGGATACAAGAAATGAGTTTGAACTGGCATTAAAAGAAGCGATGACGAGCAAAATCCCTACGGTCATTGAAATTGAAATGGAGCGAGAACAAATTTCAACGTCTAAAACGATCGAGCAAATTCGAAACAACTCATAAAGGAGAGATTCTATAATGTCTAATGCAGTTATTAGTGGAGAAAAGGTAGTAAATTATATTAACGGTGAATGGACGGTTCCAGTAAAAGAAAAGTATGCGGCTATCATTAATCCGGCAACCGGTGAAGCAATCGGTGACATTCTTCTATCGTCGAAAGAAGATGTAGATCGTGCAGTAGAAGCTGCGAAAAAGGCACAAAAGAAGTGGGCATTAGTTCCAGCACCGCAACGTGCAGAGCTTTTATATCGGGTAGGCTTGATTATGAAGGAAAGAAAAGAGGAGTTAGCCCGCATTTTAACCCAAGAAATGGGGAAAGTGATCGAAGAAGCACGCGGGGAAGTGCAAGAGGGAATTGACATGGCGTTTTATATGGCTGGTGAAGGAAGACGATTATTCGGAAATACGACACCTTCAGAATTAAAGGATAAATTCGCTATGAGTATTCGTGTACCGGTTGGTATCGTTGGAATTATTACTCCATGGAATTTCCCAATTGCGATTGCAACATGGAAGTCATTTCCCGCAATTGTTGGTGGAAATGCGGTGGTGTGGAAACCGGCAACGGAAACGCCATTAATGGCAAGAGAATTAGTCAAAATATTTGAAGAGGCGGGTCTGCCTAAAGGAGTGATTAATCTCGTTTGTGGTTCAGGTTCTCAAGTAGGAAATGCGATGGTTGAGCATCCCGATATAGATGTCATTTCGTTTACAGGTTCGAATGAAGTCGGTCGCACAATTGCTGAAACATGTGGAAGACTTTTAAAGCGTGTATCACTTGAAATGGGCGGAAAAAATGCGGTCATCGTGATGGATGATGCGGACTTAACACTTGCTGTTGAAGGCATCTTGTGGAGTGCTTTCGGAACGAGCGGACAAAGATGTACAGCATGCAGCAGGGTCATCGTTCACGAAAGTGTGAAAGAGCAATTAGAAGAACGACTTTTAGTAGCAATGGAAAAACTAACTCTTGGTAATGGGTTAGATGAGAGTGTCAAAGTTGGCCCTGTTATTAATGGAAATGCACTGCAAAAAATTCATAAGTATGTAGGAATTGGTAAGGATGAAGGTGCGAAGTTATTAGCAGGCGGATCCATTGTTAAACATGAAGAGTACACAAACGGTTATTATTACGAGCCGACACTATTTACAGATGTCAAACCTGATATGAGAATTGCACAAGAGGAAATCTTCGGACCTGTCGTTTCGATTATTCCTGTAAAAAGCTTTGAGGAAGCAATCGAGGTTAATAATGGAGTTACATATGGATTATCCAGCTCCATTTTTACAAGAGATGTAAATCGCGTGTTCGCTGCACAGCGTGATCTGGATACAGGAATTGTCTATGTGAATGCGGGTACAACGGGTGCTGAAATACACTTGCCATTTGGTGGAACGAAAGGCACTGGAAATGGTCATCGAGATTCCGGCGTTCAAGCACTTGACGTATTTACAGAGTGGAAAAGTGTGTATGTGGATTATAGTGGAAAATTGCAACGTGCACAAATAGATGTGGAATAATTTTGTCTATTGATAATCGATACGAACATACTAGGGAGGAATGTATATGAAAATTGCGGTTCTTGGAGCAGGACTTATGGGGAAAGAAGCAACTAGAGATTTAGTGAATAGTGCAGGGGTTGAGAAAGTTACATTAGCAGATGTTGATGTAAACAGAGCGGAAGCCGTTTGTCAGCAACTGAACTCTACGAAACTATCAACAGCTTATTTAGATGCGACGAATCAAGATCAATTAACAAATTTTATTCGGGATTATGATGTTATAATTAATGCCCTTTTTTATACTTTTAACGAAAGGGTCGCAAGGGCTGCCATCGATGCAGGAGTTAACTGTGTAGATTTAGGCGGACATATTGGTCATGCAACAGATCATGTACTTGCCATGAATGAAGAGGCAAAAAATGCAGGCGTTACCTTAATACCGGATTTAGGGGTCGCACCAGGAATGATCAATATTCTTTCAGGTTACGGTGCCAGCCAGTTAGATGAGGTTAAATCAATTAAAATATATGTAGGTGGGATACCGGTTGTACCGGAGCCTCCATTAGAATATAACCATGTTTTTTCAATGGAAGGTGTATTTGACCATTATACCGATCCATCGTTAGTTATCAGAAACGGTATAAAGCAAGAGGTTCCATCTTTATCGGAAATTGAAACGATCCATTTCGAGAGATTTGGTCCGCTTGAAGCCTTTCATACTGCCGGAGGAACATCAACACTGTCATTATCTTACCCGGATGTAGAGACACTTGAATATAAGACAATTCGTTATCGTGGGCATGCCGAGAAATTTCAATTACTTGTTGACTTGAATTTAACAAGAAATGACTACGAAGTTGAAGTGAATGGACAGAAAATCAAACCCCGTGATGTTCTTTTAAAAGCATTAGATCCGATCGTTGAGCTAGGTGACAAAGATGATGCCGTCCTTCTCCGCGTCATTGTTGAGGGGATAAAAGATGGAGAAAAGAAAAAATATGAATATGAACTAATTACTTATAAGGATCGTGAAAATCAAGTAACAGCAATGGCACGTGCAACCGCTAATACGATTTCGGTTGTTGCACAAATGATTGGCAGTGGATTAATTACTGAAAAAGGTGTCTTTGCGCCTGAAAAAATCGTTCCTGGTAAGGAATATATAAAGGAAATGGCGAAACGGGATGTAAATATTATTGATAAAAGTGAAGGATCCCGCTTAAATGTAACGGTGTAATCTAAAAATGGAAATCTATCTCCCTCTACGTACTAGAGGGAGTATTTTCATACCTTGAGGAGTCGGAGCAAAGTGAATCAAAGTGTTATTAAAGCGTTAGGATTGTTGGATTTATTTACTGAAGAAGAACCAGAACTTAGCTTAAAAGAAGTTACAGAGCGCGTGCAATTGCCAAAACCAACCGTTTACCGACTGCTAACATCATTAGAATATTGCGGTTTTTTGACTAAAACGATGGATTCGGAGTATGACAAGCGTTATAAACTTGGCCTAAAGTTGATGGAACTAGGTCAATTAGTGTCAGAGCAGTTAGAGCTTAGAAAAGTGGCGCTTCCCTATATGAAAAAACTAGCAAATGAAATTAATGAGGTCGTCCATCTCGTCATTGTCAATCATGATGAGGCTGTATACATTGAGAAAGTAGAGAGCACCCATGCGGTAAGACTATACACTAGGATAGGAAAAAGATCCCCACTCTACTTAGGGTCAGGACCAAAATTACTACTAGCCTTCTTGCCTGATAAAAAAAGAAAAGAAATATTAGATGCAGCAGCTATTCGTCCTTTAAATAAAAACCAGATTATAAATGAAATAGAAGAAATTAAAAGAAATGAATTTGCCATTAGTTATGGAGAGCAAGATGAAGGAACGACAGGAATCTCCTTTCCTATTTATGACTATCATCGAAAGGTGATTGCCGCATTAGCTGTAAGTGGACCATCCTATCGTTTTGAAGGTGCACATCTTGAAATGATTAAGGAAAAGACAAAGAAAAGTGCTAAAGATATTTCTTCTGAAATGGGATATCGGTAGTTGAAAATTTTTTTATTTTTTTATCAGAATTGCTATATTGGTTAATAGTGGAAATAGCGGAAGAAGGTTACCGTTTTTGATAAAAACAATGTTAGCCAATATGGCAATTATCTTATTTATGCATCGTTGTGTCCAACATCTTTACCTTACTTATGGACAAAAGAAAAAAAGGACAGCGATATTACATGTTATCATTGTCTCATTAACCGTCATCGCATTATTTTATTTCCCGATACTAATAGAGAATCGTTTTCGCTTTGATCTAAGAGCGATACCTATCTCCTTTATTGGAATCCTTCATGGACCTTTATATGTTATCCCGGTGGTCATTATTTCTGCGATTGGAAGATTATCTTTAGGGGGACTCGGCGCTTTGCCTGGAGTAATCTTTGGCATTACTGTTCCGGCAGTAATCAGTTTAATTATTAGATATTGTGTAAATTGGAAAAAAATAAACTATGGTAAAGGATTATTGTATTCTACGATTATATGGGCGGCTTGTGATCTGCCTTTTCTTTTTTATGTTCATTTAGATGCTGAGTTTTATTTGTTACGCTATATTACATTTCAAATCAGCATGCTAATTCTGTTTTCATTCACCAAACTATCATTTCAGCATAATCAGTTGTTATCTCGTTTTAAATTTTTTGCCGATCATGATCCGTTAACGAAGCTCTATAATATGAAACGATTCAATGAAGAGATTATGAAAACTAAACAAACGGAAAATAACAAAGCTTTCATTGCGATGCTTGATATTGACCATTTCAAACGAATTAACGATACATTTGGCCACCAAGCAGGAGACCAAGTTTTAATTGATTTTGCCCAAACGTTATTAAAGTTTCATAGAAAAGGATCGATTATTGCAAGATATGGCGGAGAGGAGTTTATCGCATACAAATTAGCTCCGACCATTGAAGATGCTGCATCTTCACTTGATGAGCTAAGAAAATATGTTGAAGCCCAGCAGTTTTATACGGAATCAGGTGATCCGTTAAGTAAAATTACAATATCTATCGGAATTGCTCCATTATTTCCGGATTCAAAACTTGAACAAGCTGTCAAAATCGCTGGTGGGCATTTGTATAAAGCGAAAGAGAATGGACGGAATCGGGTTGTTTTTTAAAGAAGGAGCCTAACACAATAAATCAAGACCAAATCGGTATTGCGATTTGGTCTTTTATGATCTTGGAGGACACCAGTTCCTTTATTTGCTTTCCGGTACCATAACAGGTCAGTCACTCAAGCAAAGGGCCCACTTTGCCACTTACCGGTACCATAACAGGTCAGTCACTCAAGCAAAGGGCCCGCTTCGCCACTTACCGGTACCATAACAGGTCAGTCACTCAAGCAAAGGGCCCGCTTCGCCATTTACCGGTACCATAACAGGTCAGTCACTCAAGCAAAGGGCCCGCTTTGCTTCTTTCCGGTACCATAACAGGTCAATCACTCAAGCAAAGGGCCCGCTTCGCCACTTACCGGTACCATAACAGATTTATCACCCTAACCATGGGGCCCGCTATGCCCGCATAGCCCTTAAATTCTCGTCATTTTATAAAAATAACGGATTCCCTGTCCACAAAAGTTTTTTAATCCGGAAAGAGGATACTTTTTACATACCCAACTAAGTATAGTGATCCGGTTACTAATATAAATGTATTCCCTTTTGTATTTTCATAAATAGATTTGATTGTGTCTTCTAGATTCAGATTATACATATAGTTGTTAGTTTCAAATGTCTGGAATGCTTCTTCTATTTCTCTTCGACTAATATTCCGCTCAAGAAATGGATGTGGTGTAACGATGTATGTTGCATTGGCAATTTCAATCGCTTGAAGCATTCTTGCTATATCTTTATTAGATGAAATCGATAAAATAACGGTTGAAATCGGTAAACCAAGTGAATCGATATTTTTCTTTAAAGTTTTCATTTCCAATATGTTATGGGCGCCATCGAATAGAAACTTCACACCGTTTTTTTCAAGAATCTCCATTCGACAAGGGATGTGAACAGATTTAAGTGCACTATGAATCATGTATTCGTTAAATTCATAGCCGAGCCGGATGAAGGCTTCAATTACGGCTAAAGCATTGCTCGCATTTTGTACTTGATGCGTTCCTATAAGTGATAAATCAATATTCTCTAATAAAAGATGTTCACTTTTGAAATGAAAGGTACTTCCTGTTTCATCCGCTTGTTTAATTAAATTTACGTAATCACGATTAAAAAAGAGGAATGCTGCCGGGTCATGTGCTTCAATTTTTAATAAGTAATTCCGTGCTTGTACATTATTCATGCCACAGATAACATATTTTGTAGAATCCTTAATAATACATGATTTATCAATAATAATTTCTTCAATCGTCGATCCGAGCAAATGGGAGTGGTCCAGTGTAATTTCGGTTAGTACCGCAATGATCGGGTCAAAAATATTAGACGGATCTGCTTTTCCACCGACACCATTTTCAAAGATAATTAGATCAATTCCTTTTCTTTGAAAAAATAGCAGAGCGATGACGATCATAACATGCATATGTCCAACTTCTTGCTCATAATGATAACCGCTTAGTTTCTTTTCTACTTCCAAAACAATTGCCGAAAATTCATCTTGTTCAATCATTTCACCATTGCACATAAATCGTTCTTCATACCGATTAAGATGTGGTCCCGTAAATAACCCATGGCGGTAGGAATGATAAGACAGGATGGAGGAAATAAAGTGAGCGGTACTTCCCTTACCGCAAGACCCAGTAATCTGAACAAGTTTGAAATCATGTGGACGAATTGAAAACAAATTCAGTAAATCCTGCATGATTTGATGGTGTAAGCCATTTGTTCGATTCATCGTACGAGTATTAAATTGTGAGAGATAGTTCAACGCGCGAAGGTAGTTTGTATTCCTCACTATGTAAAAACTCCTATATTTTAATAATAAAATTTTACCATAAGTCATGTGTTTCACAAGAATTGTTGATCAAAAAAAAAGACACCAACATCCTATTGGTGCCATTCCTCATTTTCTTTTGGTATGGGATCAATCCTGTACGCATCTTCCGGGTCTACTGCTAGTTTAAAAGAATAAATAAACAGCCAACACCCAAATCCTACAACTGTCACAAGAACACCAATCGTCGTTATCCATTCAAACATCATCTTCATCCCCTTTATTATAAAAGGTATGCGGACGCATGATTGAAATTTCATCTTTTTTCACTAATTATTCAAGTTTTTCTGTTCTACTTTCCCATTCTCTTTTTAATAGACCAAATAGGAGCATATCATGCCTTTTTCCATATCGGTGAATGAACTCACGATAACTTCCCTCTTGTTGGAAACCTAGTTTTTTATATAAGGAGATAGATGATTGATTGTAATCAAAGACAGTTAGCTGAACACGGTTCAAATTTAGTTCGTAAAAGGCAAAGTCTAATGCAAGTTCCATGCTTTCATAGCCATATCCTTTTCCGCGATTGTTGTTATCTCCAATCGCGATGGAAATCCAACCAACCCCGTGATTCCATAAAATCCCGTCAATCTCAATATAACCTATGAAATTGTTCTTGTTCCGGGTTCGAATGGCAAACAGAAATTGTGTATTCGTATCCGTAAACTCCTCATACCAACTAGTTAGTTCTGACTTCGTTTTAGGTACAGCCGGCAATGCGTCGAAAAGTTGGGTAAAAGTTGTATTTTCAAACCAAGTAGTGATTGAAGTTAAATCGTCCTCAGTTAAAGCTGTTAATTTTATTGTTTCGCCAGTTAATAGGTTCATAGTTTTACCTCCGTTTGTATTCTTCTATGGGTATTCGATTGGAGGGGGAAGATTTCCTGCTTATTACCATAATGGGTAATGAGTTGTTCCGCAGATTAATTAGCGGGAGCAAGTTGGATTTAGAGGATTATTATGCATATTTTAGGAGATTACAAAAAGGGAATTTTATATAAATAAAAAGGATGTTTCCATCAGATTAATATTCCAACATGATTACACAAAAACAGCCCTTCTCATTTGAGAGGGCTAAAAATTTTTGTAATCATTGTTTTTCCGTCCGCTAAATATAAATATTCCCCAAAGAATAACAACTAATAAATTATAACCTCTAATCCATAGATGCTGCGAATCTATTATCATATTAACAAAAAACCCAGCAACAGTTAAAAACAATAGAATTCCCAGATAAATTTGATATTTTTTACTCATAACAACCCACTTCTAATAAATTTTTTTAAAAACTATTAAGACAAATGCTTTTGCAATATATTTAGCTATTGTTTTATTAAATCCGTATTTCTGAATAAAAAATTTTGTTAAAGCTTTCTTTATTGTACCATTGGATCTAGGCTGGCTTTGGTAGTTCTGAGGAAGTATTCTTCACATTAATGAGCTTAACGTATAAAAGGAAATCCCCGTCTATAAAGGCGGGGTTAACTTATGGCAGATTCGATTTTTGCCAGCACTCTCGGTAATTCTCGGTTTATTTGACGTCCACTAAACCGCATTACTTTCCATCCATGCTTTCGTAAATAAGCGTTTTTTCTGCGGTCATGTTTTTTTTGTTCCGGTGAGCTATGGTAATCCTTTCCGTCGCACTCAATCGCTAACCGAAGGCTAGGAACCGTTAAATCAATGCGATAGGGACCGCAATTAACTTGCGTGTGGACGTTGTAGCCTCTATATACCAACGCATCATATAAGCGCGCCTCAATATAACTTTCACATTTCGAACGCTGGATTTGTGCGTCAGATCGAACTGGCTGCACGGTTTTAAAGTTAATGGCAAACATAATTCCTAACAGAAGCAGCCCGAAAAATACGAGGTATTCTGCCGTCATTTATCGTACCTACTTTTATAAGTTTTAATCATATAAGTCAATTCGTCACGATCAATTAACTTTACGCGGTTATGCTTCGCTAATTCCTCAGCTGCTGGCGTAAAGTATTGATTAGTTACGACCATCGCACCGTCCGCTTTATAATATCTGATTGCTCCAACGACTTGCTGAATCGCTGCGACCCCAATACTGCTACTATAACGTTTAGCTTGTACCACATATTTTTTACGTTTCTTCTTAAGTATTAAATCTGCTCCGTAATCGCCGGATCCTTTAGTAACCACCACATTATATCCGATGCACGTGAATAGAGGAACAAGATACCTCTCGAAATCATAGCCGTCCATTTTGTCAACTTCGTATAGATCGACAATATGTGTAAAATTCTTCTTTCGTATGAAAAAATAATAATATCCGTAAGCAAGACCGGTAATCAATAATATAATAAATATCCATGAAAGCAATCGTCTACCCTCTTCCGATTCAGTCAACCCGATAAAAATAATTAACCCTAATGCCACATATGTAGTACGTTGGTTCCACAGGTTCTTTTTTCTAGTCTTTGCTCTTGACATTATGCAAACAAACCTTTCGATGTTTTTAATAAGTTTAACCTAGGAGGATTCACTATAAACTATCCGGTTTGATTACGTAATATTTAAAAAAATTCGGGCTAATCCATAAATAATTTTAATAGACAAGAACGAATACTTTAATTTTCTTTGGATTATAATCCCTTTTAATAGTGTAAAATTCATAGGCAAAAAAATAAACCGTATCAAAGGAATAATCCACTGAATACGGTTCTTTAAAAGAGGTATACTTTTACACCCGTAAAACGGGGCTATTAACTAGCATAACGATTACCTCAATGTCCTATAAACGTTGTTATAACTTGGTATAACGGCCCCGAGAGGACTCGAACCTCCGACGCATGGTTTAGGAAACCAACGCTCTATCCGCTGAGCTACGGAGCCATGATATGAAGGCTTTTTTAATGTGCATTATATATTATAAAGGAATTAATAGTGTTTGAAAAGAAAATTATATTGTAATACTTTATTAATATTCATTGAATTGGAACAATAGGGATCTGATAAGATACCAAATCGAGTTTTAGCTGCATATTCATTTTACAAGTATCTATTTAAAAATGCATAAGCGAAGCACAGATACTTATGCATTTTACAATATCCCTATCCAAAATGTATAAGCAAAGAATAGATACTTATATATTTTACGATATTCCCATCTAAAATGTATAAGCGAAGCACAGAAACCTATACATTCTACAAGCACCCATCCAAAAATGTATAAGCAAAGCACAGAAACCTATACATTCTACAAGCACCCATCCAAAAATGTATAAGCAAAGCACAGATACTTATACATTTTACAAGCACCCATCCAAAAATGTATAAGCAAAGCACAGAAACCTATACATTCTACAAGCACCCATCCAAAAATGTATAAGCAAAGCACAGATACTTATACATTTTACAAGCACCCATCCAAAAATGTATAAGCAAAGCACAGATACTTATACATTTTACAAGCACCCATCCAAAAATGTATAAGCGAAGCGCAGAAACCTATACATTTTACAAGCATGCATCCAAAAATGTATAAGCAAAGCATAGAAACTTATACATTTTACAAGCACCCATCCAAAAATGTATAAGCAAAGCACAGAAACCTATACATTTTACAAGCATGCATCCAAAAATGTATAAGCGAAGCGCAGAAACCTATACATTTTACAAGCACCCATCCAAAAATGTATAAGCGAAGCAAAGGTACCTATACATTTTTCAATCATTCATCCAAAAATGTATAGGTAAAGAACAGATACCTATGCATTTTTCAAGCACTTTCCCAAAAAATAAACCGGGCATTTTAGCCCGGATTTTATAATTAAAAATATATGACCATGTTGATTAATAAGCTAAACTAAATAGTCCTTTAATATGTGATAAATAGCGGATGTTGCTTGCTTCTTTCATCATTGTTGCTGGGAATCCTTTAAGTGGAGTTTGGTTTCCTCCGATAATAGCAACAGCATCTTTGCGTCCTAGGCTTGCAAGTGTACCAGAGTCAACTGGAGAGAATTCTTCTAGTTTTTTCCCTTCTAATGAAGCGAATACGTTGTAGCCAACAAGTTCGCCCATTTGCCATGCGTTTTGTGCAGTTGGTGCGTATGGACGACCATTTGGTGCCATTAATACGGCACTGTCGCCGACAACAAATACGTCAGGGTGGGAAACGGATTGAAGATGTTCATTCACAGTTGCACGGCCGCGGTTTACTTCAAGACCTGATTCGCCAACTAGTGGATTTCCTTGAACTCCGCCTGTCCAAACGAAAGTATTCGTTACAATTTTTTGTCCATCTTTAAGATCAACGGTGTTACCTTCTACATTTGTTACAGGCAGACCTGTAAGGAATTTAACGCCGCGTTTTTCTAAGCTAGTAGTTGCACGTTCAATTAAATGATCCGGCAATACTGGTAGAATTTTTGGACCTGCTTCAACAAGCATGATTTTAAGTTCTTTTGGATCGATGCCATATTTTTTAGCTAGGCCTGGAATTGTATCAACAATTTCACCAACTAGTTCAACACCAGTTAAGCCGCCGCCGCCAATAAGGATTGTAGCGTCTGCTTCATTTTGCGTTTTAGCATATTCTTGAAGGCGACCTTCAATATGTTTATGAATTTTATTGGCATCACTTGTTGATTTTAATACCATACTGTTTTCTTCAAGTCCCGGAATACCGAAATAAGAAGTAACACTTCCAAGGGCAACAACAAGTCTGTCATACTTTAGCATCGAACTATCAGCAAGTATTATTTCTTTTTTATCTACTGAAAAAGAAGTGACTTTAGAAATTTTAAGATCGATATCTTTTCCTTTGAAAAGCTTTTCTAAAGGCATTGCAATTGCTTGTTCAGAAATATTACCTGCTGCAAGGCGATGTAATTCTGTGATAATTTGGTGTGTTGGATACTGGTTAACAACAGTAATTTTTGCTTCTGATTTATCTACATATTTACGTAATGTTAAGGCTGATAGAAGGCCACCATACCCAGCACCTAAAATGACGATATGTTTTGACATAGTATATCCTCCATCCTTATATAAAAAATATTATCTTTGATTTTCACGTTGTTCAGAAACTTGAAGAAATGCGTTTAAGAAACGGAAAAGTTTTTGTGCTTGTGGATCTTTCAACAATTTAAGCAGGCCGAATAAACCGATTACTTCAGTACTTTCATCAGCAATATCTTTAGCTTCGATTGCTTTTTGTGCAATGTTTTTAACACCTGTTTTAATAGGATCAACGATTTCTGTAATCGCACCAACAGTATCATTTTTTAATACTTCATCAGTTGCTACGGATTTAGCGAAGTCATAAGACTTTGTTAAAATAGTAACAAGTTCGGCCAATTTAGGAAGTTGTTCAACAAGAACATTTAATGATTCTTGAACTTCTGGCTTTAATAACTGATCAAGAACATCAAGTTGTTGCTGGCGTAGCTCAGCATTTAGTTGATTGTTAGTTTCTGACATTTTCAATTCTCCTTTACTTTTCTTTAGGCATCACTATTAGGCTACTCCACTTCTTTACTCTTGTCCATTGGTGAATGAAAAATTTTTATAGAAAATTTGGCAATAAACATATTTTTAGAGATGATTAGGAAAGAAATTGGATTATCTTGGGAACTGAAAATATGTAGAGGGAAATCTATTTATAGTATTTATCAAAGTGCATAAAAAAATCGGATTCCTTTAGGAAAATTTTATTTAATGAAAAATAAAAAGGCATGAGCACCGAAATGTGCCATGCCTTACAAGCTATCTTCTTACAGACCCATGCGGATCAATGACAAATTTCTTTGCTGCCCCTTTATCAAAGTCAGCATAGCCATTAGGAGCTTCATCGATAGAAATTAATGTCGCATTTACTGCTTTCGCAATTTGTGCTTTTCCATGTAAAATCATCTTCATTAATCCACGATGGTATTGCATAACTGGTGTTTGACCAGTAACGAATGTATGTGCCTTTGCCCAGCCTAATCCAAAGCGAATTTTTAGAGAACCAATTTTCGCATCTTCATCAACACCACCTGGATCACCTGTTACGTAAAGACCAGGTATACCGAGACGACCGCCAACTTGTGTCACATCCATTATCGCATTTAAGACTGTAGCTGGTGCTTCTGAGTGACCATGCCCGTGTCCGTGTGCTTCGAAGCCTACACAATCAACTGCTGCATCAACGACAGGCTCACCAAGAATTTGTTCGATTTGTTCACCTAAATTATCATGTTGGCTTAAATCAATCGTTTCACAGCCAAAGCTTCTTGCTTGAGCTAGACGTTCTGGATTTAAATCACCAACAATGACCGCGGAGGCACCAAGCAGCTGGGCAGAATGTGCGGCTGCTAAACCGACGGGTCCTGCACCGGCAACATATACGGTAGAGCCCGATTTGACACCGGCAGAATAAGCCCCATGAAATCCTGTTGGGAAAATATCTGATAGCATCGTTAAATCAAGTATCTTTTCCATTGCTTGTTCTTTATCAGGAAACTTCAGTAATTGGAAATCAGCATAGGGAACCATAACATATTCTGATTGACCACCAACCCATCCGCCCATATCGACATAACCATAAGCGGAGCCAGGTCGATCAGGGTTTACATTTAAACATACATGGGTTTTTTGTTCCTTACACATTTGGCAGCGGCCACAAGCAATATTAAATGGGACGGAAACAAGATCTCCTTTTTTAATATATTCGACATCCCGTCCTACCTCAATGACTTCACCAGTAATTTCGTGTCCGAGAACCAATCCTTCCGGTGCAGTAGTTCGTCCACGAACCATATGCTGGTCACTGCCACAAATATTTGTCGTAACCACTTTTAAAATAACGCCATGCTCACATTTACGTCCGACATTTAGCGGATTCACACCAGGTCCATCCCGCAAAACTAAATCAGGATATCCAATATCCTTTACTGCCACTTTTCCGACCCCATTGTACACAACTGCCTTATTACCTGACATATCTAAATCCTCCCCCCCTAATAGAAAACGTTTTCTTTTTGTCATACAGTCCAATGTATATGCCTGTACGAAAAAAATAGAACAGGTAGGGCAAGAGAAAAATACTTTTACCAATGATCGTCTATTTTTCTCGTTTACGCATAGTTATTTAAAGATAGTAGAAGAGAGGTGAATACGTATGATCAAATTACAAGGAGTTATTCCAGCGGTAAGAAACATGAAGGATTTTGATCGAATTCTTAACAGTAAACAAAAATATATTATTCTCTTAGAAACTCGACTTTCACTTCTTCGTCATGCGGTTAAATACGCGCAAAAAATGGATAAGCAGGTGTTGGTACACGCAGATTTAATTCAAGGACTAAAATCAGATGAGTTTGGCATTGAATTTCTTTTAAGGGATATTAAAGTTGATGGGTTAATATCTACAAGGTCCAATGTCATTTCTCATGCAAAAAAAAATAAAGTGACTTCAATCCAACGATTATTTGCTTTAGACAGTCAAGCACTTGAACATAATATTAAAATCATTAACACATTAAAACCAGATTATATTGAAATATTACCTGGTGTTGTTCCGGAAATTTTAGAAGAGGTTTATGAAAAAACAGGGATTCCTATCATTGCTGGCGGTTTGATCCGAACAAAACAGGATGTTGAAAATGCATTGAATAAGGGTGCAAAAGCGATTACTACTTCTTTCGTCCATTTGTGGGAATTGTAAAAAATATTTATAAAAAAACGGATTGACATCGTTGTGAATTCAGACTATTCTGTAACTACAAGTTAAAATGTGATGGAGAAACTGGAGATCCACGTTTACGAAATGATATTTATCAAATGATAAATATGATTTTTGTTGATGTGGGTCTTTTTGTCGTCATTTTAACTTGTTTTGTAAGCGTTTCTAAATAAATTTTTAGGGGGGAAGGAGTATGTCCGAATTTCTTGCTGAAATGATTGGAACAATGATTCTAATTATTTTTGGTGGTGGTGTGGTAGGCGGAGTAGTCCTTAAAAAGACAAAAGCAGAGGGTGCCGGTTGGATTGTCATAACGATTGGATGGGGATTAGCGGTAACGATGGGGGTCTATGCAGTTGGCAGCATTTCAGGAGCACATCTCAATCCGGCCGTTACGCTTGGTTTCGCATCGATCGGTGAATTTCCGTGGGAAAAGGTTCCTCTTTATATGACGGCCCAAGTGATTGGAGGATTTCTTGGTGGTGTAATTGTCTTTTTTCAATACTTGCCACATTGGAGAGCAACGAAGGATCCTAGCGATAAGTTAGCCGTTTTCTCAACCGGTCCTGCAATTCGCAGTACACTTTCGAACCTTGTGAGTGAAATGATTGGTACATTTGTCCTTATTATGGGGTTATTGTTTATCGGAGCAAATGAATTTACAGAAGGATTAAATCCTGCCATTGTCGGTTTATTAATTACAGCGATTGGTTTATCATTAGGGGCAACAACAGGTTATGCGATTAATCCTGCACGTGACCTGGGTCCAAGAATTGCCCATGCATTGCTGCCGATCATCGGCAAGGGGAGCTCTGATTGGGGATATTCATGGATTCCGATTGTCGGTCCGTTATTAGGCGGAACATATGGGGCATTATTTTATAAAGCGATTTTTAAAGGTGATTATTCAGTAACATTCTGGATTGTCAGTATCGTCGTTGTTGTCGTTTTAATTGCTGCTCTTAATAGTGAATTGAAAAAAAGACATGCTTCTGAAGAAGCCGTATAGGGGGAATAGCGATGAGTCAATATATTTTAGCATTAGATCAAGGAACAACGAGTTCAAGAGCGATTCTTTTTAACCATGAAGGGGAAATTGTTGAGACTGCACAGAGAGAGTTTGAACAGTTTTTTCCGAAGCCGGGGTGGGTTGAGCATGATGCGAATGAAATTTGGACATCTGTACTTGCTTGTATTGCAGAGGTGATAAGAAAATCCGATATTGAACCTGATCAGGTTGCGGGAATTGGGATTACGAATCAGCGGGAAACAGCGGTTGTTTGGGATAAACATACTGGTAAGCCAGTGTATAAAGCGATTGTCTGGCAATCAAGACAAACGGATGATATTTGTAAGGAGCTTCGCGAAAAGGGCTACAATGATTTATTTAGGGACAAAACCGGATTGCTTATTGACGCCTACTTCTCAGGTACAAAAGTAAAATGGATACTTGATCATGTTGAAGGGGCAAGGGAGAGAGCTGAAAAGGGTGAGTTGTTGTTTGGAACGATTGATACGTGGCTTGTGTATAAGCTTTCAGGTGGAAAGAAACATGTAACAGACTATTCCAATGCATCGCGAACATTGATGTACAATATTTACGATTTAAAATGGGATGATGAATTATTAGAAATTCTTAATGTCCCGAAAAGCATGCTTCCGGAAGTAAGACCTTCCTCAGAAATTTACGGGAAAACAGCTTCTTATCATTTCTTTGGTCATGAAATACCAATTGCGGGAATTGCCGGCGATCAGCAAGCGGCCTTATTCGGGCAGGCGTGTTTTGAAACGGGAATGGCGAAGAACACGTACGGAACCGGCTGTTTCATGCTTATGAACACAGGTGAAAAAGGTGTTAAATCTGAAAATGGATTATTAACGACACTTGCCTGGGGTGTGGATGGAAAAGTTGAATATGCACTTGAGGGAAGTATTTTTGTTGCAGGATCGGCCATTCAATGGCTGCGAGATGGACTAAAAATGTTCGAAAACGCACCTGACAGTGAAGCGTATGCGACTAAGGTGGAATCAACTGATGGTGTATATATGGTACCAGCTTTTGTTGGATTGGGAACACCGTATTGGGATAGTGATGCCCGAGGTGCAGTGTTTGGGCTTACACGCGGAACAACGAAGGAACACTTTATCCGTGCCACTTTAGAATCATTAGCTTATCAAACAAAGGATGTTTTGGATGCGATGATTTCAGACTCAGGAATTGATTTGAAAACATTACGAGTAGATGGGGGTGCGGTAAGGAACAATTTCCTTATGCAATTTCAAAGCGATATTCTCGGTGTACCTGTTGACCGTCCGGTTGTCAGTGAAACAACTGCTCTCGGAGCCGCCTATCTCGCAGGCCTTGCAGTCGGGTACTGGAAAGACAAAGAGGAAATTGCTAAGCAATGGAAAATTGACCGTACATTTACAAACCAATTAGATGAAGAAACAAGTGCTCAGTTGTATGAAGGCTGGCAAAAAGCAGTGGCAGCAACAAGAGCATTCAAATAAGAAAACATGCACAACACAAGCTTAATAACGGCACAGTCCTTGCCATATCTTACCTTATATCATCTCTAGAAAAAGACGACCGCACACATCAAAGATTCTACACAAATCCACGATGCTATGCGGTCGTCTTAATAAATAAATAAATAAACGGATTTTCTATTCGGAATATTTGAATAAATATTCAAAAAATGTATAAATGGTGCCTGACACCAAAGGAGACATGGATATGAAGAAGATTATTAATGATGCGAATGAGGTTGTGCAGGATATGTTGGATGGGTTGATTGCGGCGTTTCCAAATCAGTTGAAGCTGGTGGAGGGAACGACGGTAATAGCGAGGAAAAATGCACCGATACTGAATAAAGTGGGGGTTATTAGTGGGGGTGGCAGCGGGCATGAGCCAGCCCATGCAGGATATATTGGGAAGGGGATGCTTGACGCTGCAATTGCTGGTGAAGTGTTTACCTCGCCAACACCTGATCAAGTATATGAGGCGATTAAAGCGGTCGACGGTGGTGCGGGGGTGTTCATGGTCATAAAAAACTACACGGGTGATGTGTTGAATTTTGAAATGGCAGCGGAGCTTGCGGAAGCTGACGGAATCCAGGTAGCGCAGGTAATTGTTAATGATGATGTCGCCGTAGAGGATAGCTCATTTACAACCGGACGCCGGGGGATTGCCGGAACTGTATTCGTTCATAAAATTGCTGGTGCGAAAGCAGAATCAGGAGCGACATTACAGGAAGTACAAGCAATTGCCGAAAAAGTGGTAAATAATGTTCGATCGATGGGGATGGCGTTAAGTCCTTGCACTGTTCCAGCCGCCGGATTGCCAAGTTTCGAACTCGAAGAAAATGAAATGGAAATAGGTATGGGGATTCACGGGGAACCAGGAACGGAGAAAAAGGAAATAGCAAGTGCAAACGAAATTGCAGAAGAGTTGACGAATAAAATACTGGACGATATGCAGTTAAATAGTGGGGATGAAGTGGCAGTAATGATCAATGGTTTAGGTTCAACACCGGAAATGGAGCTGTTTATCGTAAATGGCAAAGTCCATCAAATATTATCCGGTAAAGGGATCAAAGTATACGAAACGTTTGTAGGTGAATATATGACTTCTTTAGAGATGGCTGGTTGCTCAGTTACACTTTTAAAACTCGATGAGGAGCTTAAACAATTATTAGCTGCTGAATCACTGGCACCTGCATTCCGCAAATAAATAAAGGATGTGTCCCGATGAATCTAACTGTTGATAAAACGTTAAAATGGATGACAAGGGTAAATGAAAAAATTCAGGCCAATAAAGCGTATTTAACTTCTCTCGATCAAGCAATTGGTGACGGTGATCATGGAATTAATATGTCCAGAGGGTTTCAAGAAGTTGTAAAAAAGCTTTCCAGTAGCCACTATGAAACAGTTTCTGATTGTTTCAAAGATGTGGCGATGACGTTAATGTCAAAAGTTGGCGGTGCCTCAGGCCCAATTTTTGGTACGGCATTTTTGAAAATGTCGATGTCCGTAAAAGGAAAGGAATCAATTAATCAAGAAGAGTTTACTAGAGCCATCGACGATGCGATAAATGGGATCATTCAACGAGGAAAAGCGAGTGAAGGCGATAAAACACTTCTCGATGTGTGGATGCCCATTTTAAGACTTCTCATAGAAAACGGTAATGTTGATTGGAATGATGTAGAAAATACGGCTAAGCATGCAATGGAAGAAACGAAGGAAAGAATGGCGAAAAAGGGACGGGCGGCGTATCTAAAAGAGCGCTCTATCGGACATATTGATCCGGGATCAGCATCCTCTTACTATCTATTTCAATCGCTCGCGGAAGTCATGACAGAAGGAGATAAAAATGAATAATGTTGGCATTGTCCTCATCTCCCACAGTCCAAAAATTGTTGAGGGCATTAAAGATATTCTTACACAAGTAGTGAATAATGTTCCAATAGGAGTGGCCGGGGGAACAGTTGAAAATGAAATAGGTACGAGTATTGAAAAAATAGTAGCAGCAATCAATCAAGTTCATAATGAAAATGGGGTCATTCTTCTATACGATCTAGGAAGTGCCATGATGAATGCAGAACTAGCTTTTGAGCTGACAGGCTATAAAAATATAAAAATAGCGGAAAATATTCCATTGGTAGAAGGAGCCTATATAGCTGCCGTCGAATCCAGTATGGGAAATGACATCGAAAAAATCATCCGAAGTTTACGCGAGTCCTTTTAAAGGATTGAGTTTCTAAACAAAGCACAGAGTGGATTGGAGCGGAAGGCACTTGACTCCTGCGGGATGTAGAGGAAAGGTCGAGACCCCGCAGGCGCGGTAGCGCTGAGGAGGCTCGACTTCCTCCCCGCGGAAAGCAAGTGCCTGCAGCGGAAAGGAACGGTTTAATACGAAAACAGCTTTTATAAAACAAAATCCCGGTCTTAAAAAAGACCGGGTATATAAAAAAGGAGGTTCACTAGACTTTCTTAGGGGGGAAGAGTCTAGGTTTAAGGATTAAGCATTGCTTGTCCTTGGTAAATACATCATAAAATAATTTTCCTACATCTGAATGAAAGGAAGATGAAAAATTAATGAGAAACAAAATTGTCACAAAGTATTATAATTCTTTTACGTACTCTTGAACAATTTGGTTTAATACTTCAATCTGTTCTTTCCATCGTTTTGAAGGATAATCTTTCATCGTAAAGAGTATGCTTTCAATTAAAAATATTTTCGGCTTTCTTGATATAAATAACTCTTCTTGAACGAAGTCTAACGAATCCCTATATTTCCCTCTCATTTCGTCGTCCTCAATCACTTCCAACAGTTCCTTTAAATATTTGATCTGCTGACGGACACGCTCTTTATATCCTCTTTTTTTCTCTGAAAACCCTGGAAGCCACTGTTCAATGATTTCGGGGTCCAGCAATTGTGCATTTGAATTCGATACATCTTCCACGATTTTCTTCAACCGTTCTACACTATAGCGGATAACCTGTAAGGTAGATGCATTAGAGTAAAACTTCGCCAAATAATTATAATGAAAATTATGATGGAGAATTCCGGTAAACATAACGGCACAATCCAACAAATAAGGCTTTTTGTCCTCACCGAAAATATCAATTAACCGTTCATTCATCCAAACAAGATTGACATATTGTGTACGTTTAAAGAATTGCTTTAAATCTTCGTCCTTTGAAACGGTAACTTCTTCAAAAAGAGAAATCAGTTTATCACGTTTATTCGTTTCCATTTGTAATTCAATTTGTTTAATAAAAATTTCAATATCCGACCGATTTTGACCAATTAGTAATTTTTCTCTTTTTTTTTCAAGTTCATTATATGAATCCGTGAAGATCTCGAGTAACAGTTCATTTTTCGAAGAAAAATAATTATAGAATGTTCCTTTTGAAATATTACTACCTTCTAAAATATCTTGAATAGAGGTTGCTTGAAACCCTTTATGGATAAATAATTGATGGGCTACATTCATCACATGCTGTTTTCGATTTTTCATTTTTATCACCTAAATTTAAAGTTATACTCAATGTCTAAATGTATACTAACTTAAATTACCTTATTGTACAAACTTATATATATTAAACATTTTTGAGTAACAAGGCATGGAATGAAAGTATAAAAAGTTAGTAAGATTATTTCCAAAAGGAGGATATTGAGGAGGATGTTAAAAACTAAACACGAAACAAATTCATTTTATAAAGAGGGGTTGTCACTATTATAGATAACCCCTACTTACTTGTATCTCCTAATTGAATCATAATAGGTATGTAAGGTTGTGTTATGGTTGGTATTGTTATTTCAACGGTTGTCCCTTTATTAAGTTCGCTGGAAATATGAAAGGTTCCGTTGTGGCTTTCGATGATTCTTATGCATGTCATTAGTCCCAGTCCTGTCCCTTTTTCCTTCGTTGTATAAAAAGGCTCTCCTAATGTAGAAATGCGATCTGAAGGAATACCAGTCCCTTGGTCGATAATACAAATGGAGAGCTTCCCTTTTTTCTTTTCTTGTACTTTAATTTCAATAATCCCACCATTCGGCATCGCTTCGATTGAATTTTTTAATATATTGATAAATACTTGCTTCATTTGGGTTTCCTCGCAGGATATTGAAGGTATATGCTCATCCATTTCAACTTTTATTTGGACATTATTTAACATTAATTGTGAATTGATTAGGGTAACGACATCTTTGATTAACTTTTTTACGTCAATTTCTTTAAAAACAACAACAGAAGGCTTAGCTAAAACAAGGAATTCACCTAAAATAATATTTATTCTTTCTAGTTCATTTAGTACGAGATCATAATATTCCTTTTGTTTTGTATTTGATCGGAATAATTGAATGAAACCTTTAATAGAAGTAAGTGGATTACGAATTTCGTGTGCAATTCCGGCCGCCATTTGTCCAACAAGTGCCAGCTTTTCCGATTTTTGAAGGAGAGAATCGGTTTGTTTTTTTTGATCTGTTACATCCTTACCAATCGTTAAAATGACATCTTTTCCTTCATATCGCGATAATACTGACGTTGCATCAAAAAATATCGATTGCCCATCAAATCGAGTCAATTTGTATTCAATGTTAGGAAGTGGTTGTCTTTCTTTTTTTATTTGATGCAATCTTTCATTAACCCTATCAGTATATTCCTTACTAATAAAGTCGATTATTGATTTTGAGATGATTTGATGTTTTGATCTAGCATTTACCATTGAAATCGCCGCTTCATTTACGTAAATAATAATTTTATTGTCATGAATGATAATCGGATTTGGTAACCAATCAATTAATTTTCTATAACCATCTTCATTTTCTTTTTTTTTCTTTGCAAAGTATTGAAGCTTATCATATTGCCAGCCAACAAACCAGGCAATAACTGTCGCAATGGTAGCGTCAATGATGTCACTAAAATGAAAGGTTTGTTTAATGACAGCTTGGCCAACGGAAAATAGGATTGAAATAGAAATTAAAACAATTTGTGCAGTTTTTTTCATTCGAGTCCCTCTCCTATTGTTTATATAAGACTATAATACCACTACTGGTTGTAATTTTATAAATATTCGAAAAATAATTTTGAAAAATGCGTGAAAAGATGTCGAAAAATAGCAATAATTGTTGATAAAAGATAAGGACAGATATAAAATGTATATTAGCAAAATTTTAAAACACTGATTTTACGATAATGGCAAACCTTGCGAAAGTGAGGGACGCAAAGCTACGGGTCTAAGGTTCCAAGGAATGATGATCGCCGGGCCACCGAATAGTCATACTTATTGAATGTCTTATTTGACTATTTCTTCATTTAGGAATAGTTTTTTTATTTCTATTCTTATTAATTTCACTAGGAATGGGGGGATTATAATGCAAAAACCGTCAATTAACATTGACACACATACGGATTACTCAAATGTACGAATTAGTTTAAATCAATTAATAGGGTTGTTAAAAATGTATATTTCCCCATTATCAGGACTAAAAATTAGAACAAAAGAGGGGGAATTACGCGAGGTAAATACCGAAACAATTATAAATGTTTTGGTCACTCATCTCAGCCGTACACAATTACTAGAGCTCTTGCATATGTTTCAAATCATCAAAAAGCGGAAATCAAATATTAAACATTATTTTGAATATATTTTGCAAGGAATTGCTTATAAAGATAAGCAACGTTAAAAAGAAGTTCCCTGAACAAGGCAGGGAAAGAGTTAGTTTTTATATCCATCAACAACAAGATCTAATTTTCCTGTTTCCGGATCAATAACTAAACCGTGTACGGGAATGTCATTTGATAATAAAGGATGTTGTTTAATCATTTTAACACTATGTTCTACACTTTCTTCTACATGATCAAATCCTTGGAACCATTCATCTAAATTAATCCCAGAATACTTAATCGTTTCCAGTGTTTTTTCGTCAATGCCTCTTTGTTTAATTTTTTCTAACATGGAGGCACTCTCGATTGCGCTCATTCCACAATCATGATGTCCAATAACTAATATTTCGTCAGCCTGGAGTTCATAAACAGCAATCAATAGACTTTTCATAATACTTCCAAAAGGGTGAGAGACGATCGCCCCAGCATTTTTTACGATTTTTACATCCCCGTTTTTCGTATTGGTCGCTTTATGTAAAAGTTCAACTAGTCTAGTATCCATACAAGTTAAAATGACCAATCGTTTATCAGGAAATTTCGTCGTTGAAAAATCTTCATATTTTTTTTGAGAAACAAAGTCCTCGTTATAGCTTAGAATTTCAGACAATAATGTCATGATATCACCTCTAATTAGAATGTGAATGTTCAAGTTTTATTTATTAAACAATCTCCACTTTTTATTTTAATGCAAATCCTTTCTTTTGAAAAATTTTTTTGAAATAGCAAAAGTCCCGTTCAAGTGAAAACGACCACTATGATGGATATTGCCCATTTTTTATTCAAGTAATTGCACTTTCACCTATTCCGTGCTAAAGTTAATTCATAGTTAATTTATAGGAAATGAGGGGATTAAGTTTGGGCAGAGAATTTAATGAGCTTTTTGATGAATGGTCCCTTTCTTATGACAATACAGTTTCCGGAAATGATCCGGAATATGAAGATGTGTTTATTCATTATGATGAAATATTAACGAAAGTCGCTGAACATTCTTCCGGAACCGTTGTTGAGTTTGGTGTGGGAACCGGAAATTTAACGGCGAAGTTATTAAATAGAGGATTAAATGTTTATGGTATGGAGCCTTCTGAAGGCATGCGAAAAATTGCTCGAAAAAAAATACCGTTTGTAAAGATTATGGATGGAGACTTTCTAGAGTTTCCAAAGATTCCGGAGCCGATCGATACTTTTGTGAGTACGTATGCTTTCCATCACTTAACAGATGAGGAGAAAGCGAAAGCGATTAAAAAATATAGTACGTTATTAAATAAGGGTGGACGAATTGTTTTTGCCGATACCGTATTTGCAACTTTGGATGCCAAAGATGAAATGATTCGGGATGCGAAGCGAAAAAATTTCAACCGCTTAGCGGAGGATTTGGAACGAGAGTATTATACAACCATCTCAGTTTTACAAGATATTTTTAATCAAAATGGCTTTTCCGTTTCATTCACGAAATTGAATCCATTTGTTTGGTTGATTGATGCTGAAAAAGTAGATTCATAGATACGATTAGCTAAAAAGAGGGATAGGCAATGGAATATGCAAAGCATGTTAGTGAATTGATTGGAAATACACCGTTAGTTGAAATTACATCTTATTCACTTCCAAAGGGTGTTCGTTTATTTGCGAAACTGGAATATTTTAATCCAGGAGGCAGTGTCAAAGATCGTTTAGGTCAATATTTAGTGAAACGAGCATTAGAAGAAGGGAAGCTGCAGGAGGGTGGAACCATTATTGAGCCGACAGCTGGTAATACGGGGGTCGGCCTAGCATTGGCTGCTATTAAGTTTGGGGTAAAGGCGATTTTCGTTACACCAGAAAAGTTTAGCATTGAAAAGCAAACACTCATGCGGGCACTTGGTGCAACGGTAGTAAATACGCCTACAGAATTGGGAATGCAAGGTGCAATTGAGAAGGCTAAGGAACTTTTAAAAGAAATTCCTAATTCCTATTACCCTGGACAATTTCAAAATTTCGCGAATCCGGATACGTATTATGAAAGTTTAGGACCGGAGATTTACGATGCTCTTGATGGGAAGATTGATGTGTTCGTGGCGGGTGCAGGTTCCGGTGGTACGTTCATGGGAACTTCCCGCTTTTTAAAAGAAAAACTCCCTAATATTAAAACAGTTGTTGTTGAGCCAGAAGGTTCCATTTTAAATGGTGGTGAGTCTGGATCACATCGGACAGAAGGGATAGGAATGGAATTTTTGCCGCCATTTATTGATCGGGAGTATTTCGATGAGATTCATACGATCCCGGATGAGGATGCGTTTTTTCGCCTAGCAGAGATTGCGCGAAAAGAGGGGCTTCTAGTGGGGAGTTCTTCGGGGGCTGCTTTAGAAGCATGCTTAAGAGAAGCAAGGCAAGCAAAACCTGGCACGAATATTGTGACCATTTTTCCAGATAGCAGTGAACGATATATAAGCAGCGGGATTTATCAATTCAATGAAAGGTGAGAAAAAAGATGAAGAAAAAAACAAAGTTTATTCATGGCGGCATTAGTCGTGATCCATATACAGGAGCTGTTTCAACTCCTATCTATCAAGTAAGTACGTACAAACAAGAGGGAGTCGGGAATTTTAAATATGAATATTCAAGAACGGGAAATCCAACTCGTGAATCATTGGAAAAACTGATTGCAGATATTGAAAATGGAACGCGCGGCTTTGCCTTCGGATCTGGGATGGCTGCGATTACTGCTGTGATGAATTTATTCTCATCAGGCGATCATATTATTGCAACAGATGATGTGTACGGCGGGACGTTCCGTGTGATGACAAAGGTATTAAATCGTTTCAATCTTGAAGTCACTTTTGTCGATACAAGTGACTTAGAGGCAGTGAAAAATGCCGTCCAACCAAATACGAAGGCAATTTACGTTGAAACGCCAACAAATCCGTTGTTGAAAATTACTGATATTCGTGCGGTGAATGAGATTGCAAAGGAGAAAGGACTAAAACTGATTGTCGACAATACCTTTAGCACTCCTTACTGGCAAAATCCATTGGATTTAGGTGCAGATATCGTCCTTCATAGTGCAACGAAATATCTTGGCGGACATAGTGATGTCGTTGCTGGTTTAGTTGTTGTTAATGATGAAAAATTGGGTGAGGATGTTCATTTTATTCAAAACTCAACAGGCGGTGTTCTTGGTCCGCAAGATAGTTGGTTATTAATTCGTGGGATTAAAACATTAGGAATTCGCATGGAGGAAATTGAAAAAAATACGTTGGATGTCGTGAAATTTCTTAAAGAGCATCCGAAAGTGGAAAAAGTCTTCTTCCCGGGTTTACCTGATCATCCTGGTCATGAAATCCATCGCGCACAAGCAGATGGGTTTGGGGGAATGATTTCCTTTACGGTAGAAAGCCAAGAAAAAGCATTATCTGTATTGAAAAATGTAAAATATTTTACATTAGCAGAAAGCCTTGGTGCGGTTGAAAGTCTTATTTCGATCCCATCATTAATGACACATGCGTCGATTCCTCGGGAGCGTCGTTTAGAGCTTGGAATTGAGGATGGATTAATAAGAATATCAGTAGGGATTGAAGATATCGAGGATCTCATCGAAGACTTAGGGCAGGCACTAGATTCTAAATAATTGCCTATTGACGGATATGACCATTTTTTATATGCTAAAAATTGTACAAATTCATACCCGTACATACGGGAGAGGTTCATAGCTGAAACCCTCTATAAAAAACTATGGATTCATGTCATTTAAAGCCATGTCCATATCAGGATATGGCTTTTCTTTTTGACCATTTATTATAGTAGCTATGAAAAACGTGAACCTCTCTTAAATGTACGAAACATTTAAAGGAGGTTTTTTTATGTCCGGAAGAAAAAAAGAAGAAGGACTAAATGATTTAACATTACTAGGGAATCAAGGAACGAAATATGCATTCGAATATGCTCCACAAATCTTGGAATCGGTTGATAACTTGCATGTGGATCGTGATTATTTTGTGAAATTTAATTGTCCGGAGTTCTCTTCACTATGCCCAATCACACACCAACCCGACTATGCAACCATGTATATCAGCTACATCCCTGATAAAAAAATCGTAGAAAGTAAGTCTTTAAAGTTGTATTTATTTAGTTTCAGAAATCATGGGGATTTTCATGAGGATTGTGTAAACATTATCATGAATGATCTTATCAAGTTACTAGACCCGCGTTATATTGAAGTTTGGGGGAAATTTACGCCACGCGGCGGGATATCGATTGATCCGTATTGTAATTATGGAAAAAAGGGAACTAAATTTGAGGATATGGCAGCATATCGTCTGATGAACCATGATATGTATCCTGAAACAGTAGATAATCGATAAGGAAGGAATCAAGCGACTATGCTGTTATATTTAAATGGAATATTTGTAGGTTTATTAATTTTATCTAATATTGTCGCGGTAAAATTATTTAGCATTGGTGATTGGGCAGTGTTGCCTGCTGCTGTCATCATTTACATTTTTACGTATCCGATTGTGGATACGATTGTTGAAGTGTATGGAAAGGATGCGGGACGTAAAACGGTAAAGGCAGGCTTAATGACACAAATGCTCGCCATTATTTTTATTACGATTACGATTTATTTGCCGTCTGCACCATTTTTTGAGCATCAAACAGAATATCGAACAATTTTAAGCGGCAGCTTTCGGGTCATTATCGCAAGTCTTGTTTCTTACGCCGTTAGTCAGAATCTGGATGTATTTGTTTTTAATAAACTGAAGCAAAAACATGGAGTGAAAAAGCTCTGGCTTCGAAACAATGCCTCGACTATGCTTAGTCAATTAGTGGATACAACGATTTTCATTTCAATCGCCTTTTTTGGCACAATGCCTGTTGCTGCATTAGCAACACTTGTCTTTACACAATACGTATTTAAATTTCTTGCTTCCATAGTTGCCACACCATTTGTTTATTTATTGGTAAAAATTATTCGGAAAAATAAAATAAACTCCATTTCGAAAGAAATAGAATATTTGTCCTAGTCTAAATTATGGTACAATAGATGTATGTCGATGCAGAGGACATTCTCTGCATCGAAGAGTTTTGTCTACATACACTTTCTTCACTCGTAAACTTTTTGAAATATTTTTGAAACCTTCTTAATCTTTTATCCGTAAATAAATCATAAAGAAAATTTGAAGGGTGTGATCATCATTCATCGTTTTCACAATTACACGTAAAGGATTTGGTGCGAATGACCATTTTCGGAACATCAATTGAAACGATTTATTTAGTTCTCCTAATTGTTGCGGGGAGTCTTACGATTCTTTATATCCTGTTTGGGGATATTTTCCACGGAATCGGGGAGGCACTCAGTTTTTTACATCCAACATTAGTGTTATCTTTTATCACCTTTTTTTCCGCATCCGGCTATATTTTTGAGCGCGTAACCTCATTATCTAGCATTCTTATTATGGCCATTTCGGCAATTATTGCAATTATACTCGTCACACTATTAAATGTATTTGTCCTTATTCCACTATCTTCTGCGGAAGAATCACTTAGCTACACTGAAGAATCTTTAAAGGGACGGGTAGGGAAATTAATCATTTCGATTCCACAAGACGGATATGGTGAAATAGTCATTGACAGCAAAAGCGGAATGATTTCTAAACCCGCTGCCAGCTACGAAAATCATGCAATTGAAGAAGGCAAACAGGTGTTAATCATCGAAGTAAAAGATGGGGTTCTTTATGTCGTTCCATATGAAAATAATCGACTATATAATGAAGACCTCGAAAAAATAGAAACGATATAATTTTTGTTAGGGGGAGAAGCTATGCTTGAAGGCGTAGGACTATGGGTTATCATTGGGATCGTTGCATTTTTGATTATTGCATTAATTGGTGTATTCATTACAAAATATCGAACAGCGGGCCCTGATGAAGCATTAATCGTAACAGGTAGCTATTTAGGTGGACGCAATGTTCATACAGATGAATCAGGTAACAAAATAAAAATCATTCGAGGTGGAGGTACATTTGTACTTCCTGTATTCCAACAAGCACAACCATTAAGCTTACTATCTAGTAAACTCGAAGTAACAACGCCTGAAGTGTATACCGAGCAAGGTGTGCCAGTCATGGCTGATGGTACGGCAATTATCAAAATTGGCGGATCCATTGGTGAAATAGCTACAGCAGCTGAACAATTTTTAGGAAAAACAAAACAAGACCGTGAGAACGAAGCGAAAGAAGTATTGGAAGGTCATCTTCGTTCAATTCTTGGTTCGATGACAGTTGAAGAAATTTATAAAAATCGTGATAAATTTTCTCAAGAAGTTCAACGTGTCGCATCACAAGATTTAGCCAAAATGGGATTGATTATTGTCTCGTTCACGATTAAAGAAGTTCGCGACAAAAATGGATACTTAGATTCTTTAGGGAAACCAAGAATTGCTCAGGTGAAACGTGATGCCGATATCGCAACGGCGGAAGCAGATAAAGAAACAAGAATTAAGCGGGCAGAAGCTGCAAAGGATGCTCAAAAAGCAGAACTCGAACGTGCAACTGAAATTGCGGAAGCAGAAAAAGTCAATCAGTTAAAAATTGCTGAATTCCGCCGTGAACAAGATATTGCGAGAGCGAAAGCCGACCAAGCATATGATTTAGAAACGGCTCGTGCGAAACAAGACGTAACCGAACAAGAAATGCAAATCAAAATCATCGAGCGTCAAAAACAAATTGAATTGGAAGAAAAAGAAATACTTCGTCGTGAACGTCAATACGATTCAGAGGTTAAGAAAAAAGCCGATGCCGACCGTTATGCAGTCGAACAGGCAGCGGTTGCAAATAAAGCGAAACAAATCGCCGAAGCAGATGCGAATAAATATCGAATTGAATCAATGGCAAAAGCAGAAGCGGAACGAGTCCGTGTAGACGGTCTTGCAAAAGCAGATGCACAAAGGGCGCAAGGGGAATCTGAAGCTGAAATTATCCGTTTAAAAGGTCTCGCGGAAGCAGAAGCGAAGAGAAAAATCGCCGAAGCGTTCGAAATGTTCGGTCAAGCGGCTGTTCTCGACATGGTGATGAAAATGCTTCCTGAATACGCGAAACAAGTGGCTAGTCCATTAGCTAACATCGACAAGATTACAGTCGTTGATACAGGCGGAAATGGCAGTGAAGGTGGCGCGAATAAAATTACAGGCTATGCAACAAACTTAATGTCTACTTTACAAGAATCATTAAAAGCATCTTCAGGTATTGATGTAAAAGAATTACTTGAAAACTTATCAGGAAAACACAATATTCGCGGCAGTATCGATCAATTAACGTATGAAATGAAAGAAACAAAAGGTCAGCTCGCAGCTGATAAAGAAGAATAAAGGATAAGAACGAAAAGGAACAACTACTCGATTAGTTGTTCCTTTTCTTGTTGACGGATGTTTTTGTAAATGGAGAAGAAATATCGGAATTCATCAAAAAGAAGACGGTCATACTCTATAAAATCAAAGTCATCAAAGAAGTCTTCTAATACATCGGGATCTGTATTTGATAATATGCCCGAGATTTCAATGGGAGTTTTTAAATGATTATACAGATGCCCATACCCTGAGTAAATAAACATATCCTCGATTTGGTGTTCTAAAATAATAATCACTCACTTTTTGTTTGTTTATGATTTAGTATTACCAATTAACTAGCGGTTAGTGCATTTATTTTGTTAAAGGAATCGGACAGATTATAGGATAGTAAATGAAGATAATAGTATATCCATATCAGTTTTATATTGGTTGGAGTTTGAAAAGGGGAGTTATGTATATGAAAGAGCTAGAATCATATAGATAAAAGGCTGAAACTACGAATTATGTATGTCAAAGCGCTCAAATGACATAGATAAAAGGTCAAAACTAAGAATTATGTATATCAAAAAAATGCATATGATACAGATTGAGCCATCTAATCCATTATAGCCAGTCCAATCAATCTCGGTAATCAATATTCAAAAATAATACCCATCGCCAAGTTAGCGATGGGTTACTAGAATAATAGACTTATTTTGCCACTGTTTGCAGTCTATTAATAAACTGCAATGAGCGTCCTGTACCGATAGCAACGGATTCTAATGGACTTGGAGCCAAATGAACAGGAACGATGATTTCTTTGCTCAGCCATTCTTGAATGCCATTAAGCATAGATCCGCCACCTGTTAAAATCACTCCTCTGTCAACGATGTCGCCACTAAGCTCAGCAGGACAGTTTTCAAGGGTTGCGCGAATACTTTCTAATATACTTAGGAGGGATTCGCGGATTGCACCTTGGATTTCCTTTGAGTGGATGCTAACTGTTTTTGGGAGTCCTGATACTAAATCACGGCCTCGGACATCCATTGAAATCCCCTCATGATCGACAAGTGCATAGCCAATTTCCATTTTTAATTGTTCAGCGGTACGTTCTCCAATGAGAAGATTGTAGTTTTTTCGAACGTATTGAATGATATCTTCATCCATTTTGTCCCCGCCGATGCGAAGAGTGTTGCAAGTTACTACCCCGCCATAGGAGATGATAGCTACTTCTGTTGTTCCACCGCCGATATCGACAATCACATTCGCAACTGGCTCGTCCACCGGTAAATCGGCACCAATCGCAGCAGCAACCGGCTCCTCAATTAAATGAACCGTTTTTGCACCCGCAAATTTAACCGCATCCTGGATGGCGCGACGCTCAACAGAAGTTGCACCAGAAGGAGTACATACTACAACACTTGGTTTGCGAACAGCAAAACCTAACTGCTTGCCGATTCTTTTCATGATTAATTTCAACATTTCAGTTGTAATATCATAATCGGCAATAACTCCATCTCGTAATGGACGAATCGCCACGATTTTTCCAGGAGTTTTTCCTATCATGTTTTTTGCATCTGTACCAAAGGCCAGTACACGTTTCGTTTCAGTATTAATTGCAACAACGGATGGCTCGTTTAAAATAACACCTTTATTTTTACTATAGACTAATATATTTGCAGTACCTAAATCGATCCCTATTTCTGTACCTGAAAACATATATGTTCACCTAACCCTTTTCATATGACTTTCTTCTTACATATACTACTTCAATAAAGTATAAGGTATTTATGAGGGTAATTATGAATACAGTTTATTCCATTACGTAATATTACATTTTTTAAAATAGGAATATTTTAGACAAGCCATGATAAGACTGGGGTAGGGGCGATTGGTTTTTATTTAAAAAAAGAGTGTGTTAACTAAATTTAAAAATTGTAATGTAACAAAATAATCAGGTGGATCGGTTTTACGTGTATATCGTTATGCGGATCATCGTTACCTTAACGAGCGTCGGATTATCAGATTGTGGATCATAGAATTTTGTTTGTGCCGCATGCAACTTGATTTGAGGATCATAGAAAAACGTTTGTGGATCATAGGCTCTATTTTGAATGAGAAATTTTTAGTTTGAGGATCATACAAATTCATTTGTGGATCATAGTCACTTTTCAAACGGCGATTTTTGGTTCGTAGATACGAGTCCCTGTTTAATAAAAAAGGTCCAAATCAGATGCGATTTGAACCTTTTTTATTAATACGTACGATACACATACGGATCCTCTGGTTTAGGGATTGTCTTCCATTTTGTTACTTCTAAAACAGGGATCGTTTTCTTAAATGGTTGATAATATTGATTACTTAATTTTCCTTCAACATTGATCCATTCATCATTTTTGAAATGAATATCTTTCGGAAACTGCACGAGCATCCCGAAAACGCCAGAATCGGCAATACAGTGAATAATTCCAAAACGGAATAAGAAAATTTGATTCGATTCAAGTTCCTTTTCATTGTACGTAAAGCCTTGAACCTGAATGGTTTTGTCATCAAAATAACCCGGGAACTTATAAATGGTTTCCATCCCAATGAGAAAGTCTTTATCATTCAAGACAACTTTTTGCTCATTGTTAACAAATTTTTTCTTCGCCTTATCCATGTACTCGTCATAGCCTTCCTTCCCGTAGTAAATACTTGAATCAGGCTGTAAAAATTGGTGGATGGCAGATGAATCTTTATCATTATACACATCAAAGTGAAAGCCTTTTGCCTTAACAATATTAGAATCAAGTGTTGCAATCGGAATAAAGAAGACAGAAATTATCGGGAAAATCAGAACAGGATAGAAAATATACTCTTTCCACCCTTTTCTAACATGGTGATGATCACACCCAGGTCCACAATCGTCTTCAGAAGCTTTATCTCCCTTTACATAAATAATAAGTTGAACAAACGTAAGGAAAAACATAACATAAATTGTAATGTAGGAGATATAAGAATACTTCATATTAATATATTTAGAGATGTTGCCTGTTACATGCAGATGCATGAAAAGAAACGAAAATCCAAGTAAAATAAGAAATCTAAGCATCTTTTTCCCTCCTAACTTATAAAAATCCTATAACTACTGAACCTAAAAAGACGAAGATACTTACATAGATAAATAAATATAGAACAAACTTAGATTTGAATGCACTTAACATCATTAACGTATTTTTAATATCAAACATTGCACCGAACACAAGAAAGGCAACTAATGAATTCAATGAAAACGTACTTTGGAATGATGCTGCGACAAATGCGTCTGCCTCTGAACATAAAGAGAGGATATACGACAATGCCATCATCACGATATTCGATGAGTAATCACCATGTCCAATCGCAGTTAAAGTAGATGTTTTTAAAAATGTTTGCATCGCTGCGGCAATAAATGCACCGAGAATTAAAAACTTACCAACTGAAAAGAATTCATCAATTGAGTGTTGGAGCGTCCCTTTCATTTTTCCAATAAAACCACGTCCATGATCGTGATGGTGATGATCATGTGCTTCATTTCTTAGTTGGGAATCTTTAAATTGATAGGACAAAATGAATCCGATGATAAGGGCGACAACAAAAGAAAGCCCGCCTCGATAAAGCACCATTCTCCAACTGTTTCCAAAAGCAATATAAGTCGAAAATAAAACAATCGGATTAATAATCGGTCCGGTCAACATGAAACCAATCGCTGCATGAAGTGGGACACCTTTGGCCATTAATCGTCTTGTAATCGGAACAATTCCACATTCACACGCTGGAAATAATGCACCGATAATTGTAGCTGACAGCACCGCTAAAAAGCGATTTTTTGGAATTACCCTGGCAATCATCTCTTCAGTAATAAACATTTGAATTACGCCTGAAATAATGACACCTAATAGAACAAATGGCAATGATTCAATTAATATACTAATAAAAATTGTATTCATTTGTAAAAATGATTGAGAAAACAATTAATCCACCTCCGAATAGATATGGAAGTTCTTCGACTAAAATTAACTTGTCTATTATAGCACACTATTAAAATTACGTATGAGTAGAAAAACTCCTTTAATGGAAATGAATTCATGCTACAAACAGATTGAGGGAGGAACATTCGATAATCATGTAGAAATTATCTACGAGGAGGGGCCATATGGAAATACATAATGATTTTTCGAAAGTAAATCTTGAAGAAATGAAAGAAATATATTCATCTGTCGGTTGGACAAAGCATTCCGAGGAAATTATTAAGCAAGTATTCGAAGCGAGTAATGTACTTGCTTTTGTCACCGTAAATGGTCGGATTGTTGGATTTGGAAGGGCAATGAGCGATGGCGTGTTTAATGCGGCAATTTATGATGTTGTTGTACACCCGGATTTCCAAAAACAAGGGATCGCAAAACAAATTATGCAGTATTTGCTTGATGAGCTAAGTGATGTTTCCTGCGTTCATTTAATCTCTACAACGGGAAATGAGGGCTTCTATAAGAGGCTTGGTTTGAAAAAATTAAAAACGGGAATGGCCAGGTACTTGAATCCGAATCTAGCACATGAATATTTAGAATAGCATTAGACAAAAACGCTTGGAAATTTAATTCCAAGCGTTAGTTGTTATTTACTCCGAAAAGAACTGCGCAAGTTCTTCACTTTCTCTTTTGCGCATTTTACGATGCTCGGCTCTTCTTTTTGCTGTTTCATTTAACCATTTTTCTTGATCAGTTTCAGGAACGACAATCGGAACCTCAACCGGACGACCGTTTTCGTCTATGGCAACGAAGGTTAGAAAAGATAAAGCGGCAATCGCTTTTTCTCCTGTTAAAAGACGTTCGGAAGTAATTTTTACAAAGACCTCCATTGAGCTTCGTCCTGTATAAGTGACCATCGCCTCCAATGTAACGGCATCGCCGACCCGAATCGGTTTGATAAAATCAACTGAGTCAGTTGATGCAGTAACAATGGGATTTCTTGCGAATTTGGTAGCTGCAATCGATGCAGTGTCATCTATGTAAGCCATTAATTTGCCACCAAATAATGTTCCGTGATGATTTGTATCAGGCGGGAGAACATGACTCGTTTTTATTGTTAACGTTTCTCTCATAAATTTCGTCGGACGGTTACTCATTTTATTCACCTCAATTTAATTTTACTATATCCAATGAGCATCATGATTATTTGACTAGTTAATAATACCATAATTTTACCGAGAAATTATATTAAAATAGCCTTTACCTTAGTAATGAAGTAGCTTATTACTTTGATGACTTGTTAAAATATGGATGAAATCAATTGACAAAGAAGAGGGATTACACATAATCTATAAATAAGGTTATTACTTTCGTGGAGGATCCGACATGTTCATGCAAATTGCTAGGAATTTTCGACATCCACATAATTTTTTTAGGCTTCGTTCCCGCCAAAGGGGATGAAGCCTTTTTTCTTTAGTTCACTACCGTACTATTTTAATCAAGGGGGAAGAACAAATGATTCAATTAACAGGAAATACATTAACAATCAATGAAGTAAAAAAAGTGTTATTCGACAATGAACGAGTCGAAATCGCTAAAGCGAGTATGGAGAAAGTAAATCAGAGTCATGAAGCAGTACAACGAATTGTAAAAGAGAAGAAAGTTGTTTATGGAATTACAACTGGTTTTGGAAAATTTAGTGATGTTTACATTGATTCAGAAAATGTCGAAGAACTGCAATTAAATTTGATCCATTCTCATGCATGTGGGGTTGGTGAACCATTTCCTGAAATCGTTTCAAGGGCGATGCTATTATTACGTGCAAATGCTTTGACAAAAGGATTTTCCGGTGTGCGTCCATTAATCATTGAAACGCTTGTGCAATTTATCAATGCCGGCATCCATCCGGTCGTGCCACAACAAGGCTCATTAGGAGCAAGTGGTGATTTAGCGCCATTATCACATCTTGCACTTGCGATTATGGGAGAAGGGGAAGTTTTTTATAAAGGTGAAAGAGTTCCTACGGAAGTAGCCCTAAACGATACAGGAATCGAACCTGTTACTTTGCAGGCGAAGGAAGGGTTGGCCCTTATTAACGGGACACAGGCAATGACTGCTATGGGTGTCGTGGCCTATATTGAGGCGGAGCAACTAGCAAAACAAAGTGAGTTAATCTCTTCTATTACAATAGAAGCATTACAAGGGATTATTGATGCCTTTGATGAGGATGTTCATGTTGCCCGCGGGTATCAACAACAAGTGGATGTTGCAAGAAGAATGCGTGAATATCTATCTGACAGTAAACTTATTACCCGGCAAGGCGAGCTGCGAGTACAGGATGCGTATTCATTAAGATGTATCCCACAAGTACATGGTGCCTCATGGCAAGCACTAGATTATGTAAAAGAAAAATTAGAAATTGAAATCAATGCCGCTACTGATAATCCATTAATTTTTGATGACGGAGAAAAAGTCATTTCGGGTGGTAATTTTCATGGACAACCAATTGCGATTGCGATGGATTTTATGAAAATTGCTGTAGCGGAACTTGCCAATATTTCTGAAAGAAGAATCGAAAGACTCGTAAATCCAAGTTTAAACGATTTGCCAGGTTTCTTAAGTCCAGAACCGGGACTTCAATCGGGTGCCATGATTATGCAATATGCTGCGGCATCTTTAGTATCTGAAAATAAAACGTTGGCACATCCTGCAAGTGTTGACTCAATACCATCATCCGCAAATCAAGAGGATCACGTGAGCATGGGAACGATTGCTGCAAGACATGCATACCAAATCATTCAAAACTCAAGAAGGGTGCTCGCCATTGAGATGATTTGTGCGATGCAAGGGGCCGAATATCGCGGAACTGAAAAGATGGCAACCGCAACGAAAAAGTTCTATGATAAAGGACGAGAAATTGTACCAAGCATCGTGAAAGATCGGATTTTTTCAAAGGATATTGAAGCGTTGGCTGAATGGTTAACAGTATAAAAAAAGCGGAGCTCTACAGAAAGAGCTCCGCTTTATTCATCCTCTTCAACATATGGATCATGCTCATAGGCGGGTAAGTCACCAAAGGTTGTCATAATTCCTTCTTCGTCTAATTCCTCGGTATATTTATCATATCCGGGATTTGGATAAAATTTTGTGTTTTTTCCATACATATCATTCCCGACAAAGTTTTCGTAATCCTCTACATAACCAACATTTTCATCGGAATTAATATACATATCATTATAATGGTCAGGTGGATTGGTTAAATCAGAAGGCGATTCCGACGTACCCCATTCAGCTACTGCTTGCCATGAATCCTCATCATCAAAACCGACATGTTCATCTTTCTCATCGTCAAAATTAAAATTTCCTAAGGAAGAAGAGAGAATGACTCGTTCTTCAACAGGTCGATCCTCCGATACCGTTTGGTCTGGACTATGTTCTTTACAGTATAATGTGGTTGGAATGGCTTCCAGTCGTTCTTCGGGAATTTCCTTTCCACATTCCGCACATTTTCCGTAAGTCCCATTTGCCATCGCTTCTAAAGCTTTATCAATATTGTGTAATTCATATTCACTATGCTCATTAAGGGCAATATCTTTTTCACGTTCATATAGCTCAGTTCCCTCATCCCCCGGATGATTGTCATAACTGGATAACTCTCCAACAGATTCATGGGCATGTCCTTTGCTCAAATCATAATGATCATTTAGTTTGAAGCGCTCTTCTAATTCTTGTTTTTCTTGAAGTAATTGGGATCGAAGTTCTGAAAGCTGCTTATTCGTAAGCATATAAACCACTTCTTTCATAAAGAAATTAATCTGTACTTATTATTTATCCAATTACATCAAAAAATAACTGTAAAAAAGTTACATAGTACTTCCCTGTTTCATTTGCAGTTTATTAAACATGATGATATAAATACCAGCGCTTAAAACAGCAATAATGGCCAAAATATTAAATGTTTGAAAATAGCCGATGAATGAAGCTAACGGAATGGAAATAGGTGCAATCGTCCGAGCAATTGTATACCGCAAACTCGCCGCTGCAAAATATTGTCCACGCATATGTTCAGGAGCAAGCTTCGAGATAAACGTTTGTTGAATGCCTGCTACCATTAATTCTCCTAAAGAAAAGATCGCCATTGCTAAGACGAAACCCCATAAATTTGGGAAAATCGCGAAAAAATACATCGAAATTGCATAACAAATACATGAAAGAATAAATACTTTTTTCTCCTTAAATTTTGCCATCCATCTCGTAATAGACACGGTGAAAAGTGCAACTAAAAAGCCATTTTCAGAAAGAATAAATCCGTATATTTGCTCACCGTTTAGTGAAAAATGTTGAAAAAGGGAAAATTTATTGATGGCTTCTTTTGTATAAACTGGTATTAATAAATCCAATTGCATAAAGGTTTGACCAATTAGTACTCCCGCAACGATAAAAAGTAAAAATATTCTATCTTTAAAAATGATCCCATAAGATGAGAACTGTTTTTTTAATACTTGTTGCCATTTATCTGATTGTTCTTCTCTCTGCTTTTGAATCGGAGAAGTTTCCCTCGTGAATTTCCAAAGTAAAAAGGCTAAAACGATACATACGAAAGCTGATGCGAGCAACAGTTCAAAACGATAATAAGCGAAAAAGATTCCTCCTACTAACGGACCAATAACGACAGCAATATTTGTGGATGTATAAAAGACTGCAAACACATCACTTCGGTCTTTTTCATTCACGACATCCGCAACCATCGCTTGGCTGGCTGGATAATAAAATGAGCCGAAAATGCTTGCTATTGAAAAACAAATAAATCCAATTAACGGCATATTTGTAATGGCGAAGATCAAAAAGGCGATTCCTTGCCCACAAGCGGATATGACCATCATTCTTTTGCGGCCGTAACGATCCGCATAATATCCGCCTAATAAATTGGCAATTACCGAAAAAATTTGTGAGCCAATTAGTAATACCCCGGCAGTCCCTTTACCGAAAGATTCTGTAAAGTAAATTGTTAAAAAGGGAAAAAACATCCAAAATGTAACATTCATCAATGCTTCCCCAATAAGTCGAATTTTTAAATTTTTATCCCAATCCCTAAGTCTCATGTGATGATACCCCACTTTTGTATTTGACTTTATTATCTTACTTGGAAAAGGAAGGGTGGACAATAGGGAGATTGGTTTCTTTTCGAAAAGATGGATATTCAGTTTGTGGATCATAGAATATAATTTGTGCGGCATGGAATATGGTTTGAGGATCACAAAAAGCCATTTGTGGATCATAGTTCCCAAAAAGAACTGAATTTTAAATCGCACTTTACTTTATAAAAAGAAAAAAACCCACTATAAAGTGAGTTCATTCCTATCTAAATCGCCCAATCCCCATTACGGAAAATTGGTTCTGCTGTTCCATCTTCCTTGATTCCGTCGATATTCATTTCGGCTGAGCCTACCATGAAATCAACATGTGTGATGCTTTGGTTTAAGCCGTTTTTCAGCAGTTCTTCACGTGACATTTTTTTGCCGCCTTCAATACAGAATGCATACGCACTGCCAATCGCAAAATGGTTTGATGCGTTTTCATCATATAATGTATTTAAGAAAAGAATATTTGATTGAGAAATCGGCGAATTATGAGGAACGAGAGCGACTTCTCCAAGATAATGGGATCCTTCATCTGTTTCGATTAGTTGTTTTAAAATTTCTTCGCCTTCTTTTGCTTTCACGTCGACAATGCGCCCTTTTTCAAAATACACGGTAAACTCATCGATAATGTTTCCGCCATAGCTTAATGGTTTTGTACTTGAGACATGGCCGTCAACGCCGTTTTTATGTGGAACGGTAAATACTTCCTCAGTAGGCATATTCGCCATAAATTCAATATTTTGTTCATTCAGGCTTCCGGCACCTACCCAGAGATGACCATTTGGAAGTTCAACTGTTAAATCTGTTCCAGGGGCAGTATAGTGCAATTTTTTGTAGCGTTTTTCATTTAAATAATCGACTTTCTCATGTAAGGATGCATCATGTTCTTTCCAAGCTTGGATAGGATCGGCATGGTCTACACGTGTTGATTTGAAAATCGCATCCCAAAGCTTTTCAACGGCTTCTTCCGAAGACACATCTGGAAATACTTTTTTGGCCCATGCTTCAGATGGAACACCAATAACCGTCCAGCTTACTTTATCCGATTGAATGTATTGACGATATGTTTCTAATGCTTGACCAGCGGCCTTTTGGAAATTAGAAATACGTTTAGGATTCACACCCTTTAATAAATCCGGGCTGGATGAAACGATTGAAATGAAGGCAGCACCATTTTCCGCCAGTTCTGTCGTCTCTGCCGCACGATGCTTTGGATATTCTGTAAATGCTTCATCGGGTGCTAAGTCATATTTTAGCCTTGAAACAACATCATCATTCCAGTTTACAACTACATTTTTGGCTCCAACTTCATATGCCTTTTTTGTGACAAGTCGCACAAATTCTACAGCATCGGTTGTAGCATTTATTGCAAGTGTTTGGCCTTTTTGTACATTTACGCCGACTACAACTACCAGTTCTGCATATTTCTCAAGCTTCTCTTGAAATGTTGTCATGTATGTATTCTCCCCTTTTTTCAGAATCTTCTTCTCTATTTTAACAATCGAACAACATAAAGGAAACACAATATTTTTTATCAAAAAGGATAGAATGGAGGAAAAGTATAAATCGATGGAGGAAAAAATGATTACAATTAAACGTGTGTATAAACCTGTTAATGAAGCCGATGGAAAAAGAGTATTAGTTGATCGTTTATGGCCGCGGGGAATTTCAAAGGAAAAGGCAAAAATTGATGAATGGATGAAAGATATCGCTCCGAGCAATGAACTTAGGAAATGGTTTAATCATGATCCAGAGAAATTTGAAGAATTTAGCCAGAAATACAAGGAGGAACTGAAGGAACCAGAAAAGAAAAAGGAATTGGATAAATTAATCGAAATGAGTGATGGAAACACTGTGACACTTGTCTATTCGGCAAAAGATGAGGAACATAATCAAGCCGTCGTTTTAAAACATTATTTAGAAGAATAGTCCGGGGAAAGTTAAAGACACGAAATTGCGCATCGCAGCATGCTTTAAGCACCTTTTTCCATTGTTAAAGATATTTATGAATTTGCAAGTGATGGAGGAACTGCCGCAAATGGCAAGTTCATTCCTGTGGCGACAAAAAAAGGCTCTCTTAAGAACCTTCTTCTTGTGATTGAAATAACATCCGATAGTTCAGCGGATTTTGGACGATGTCTGCTAATGTATATTGATCAAGCACGGTTAAATAAGCGACTAGTGCTTTATTTAGTAGGTGTTTCAGTCCGCACACTGGAGAGATGATACATGAACCTGGCTTGCCATCAAAGCATTCGACCAATTGGAAGTCTTCCTCAGTTTTACGAACGATCTTGCCAATATTAATTTCCTTCGGGGGCAAAGCTAAACGGATTCCTCCGTTTCTCCCCCGGATTGTTTCTATCACTCCCATCTTCCCTAATTCATGGGTCACCTTCATTAAATGATTTTTTGAAATCCCATATACTTCTGCGATTTCCTTTATATTGGATAGCTTCCCGGGCTCGAGTGAAGCTAAATAAATCAGAACCCTCAGCGAATAATCGGTATAGTTTGTTAACCTCATCTAATCACCTTCTTACATTCTATTTACATTATACCGTTTACGAACATTCACTGTCTAAAATGTGACAGCTTTTTTAAAGATGTATTTGAAATATTGCTTTTAACAATTTCGAGGAGTATCTTAAAGATGTATTCAAAATACTTCTTTAAAAAAGAGGAGAGATTCTAAATGTTATCACAAAAAACAATAGATATTGTTAAATCAACAGCACCAATTTTAGAAACTGAAGGAACAAAAATTACTACTTGTTTTTATAAAATGATGTTCGAGGCACATCCGGAATTATTAAATATTTTTAACCATGTTAATCAAAAACAAGGTCGTCAACAAACAGCTTTAGCAAACACTGTTTATGCTGCAGCGAAATATATTGACCAACTTGAAGTGATTGTCCCTGTAGTCACACAAATTTCTCATAAACACCGTGGACTAGGAATTAAGCCAGAACATTATCCAATCGTTGGAGAATTTTTACTTAAAGCGATTAAAGAAGTTCTTGGAGATGCGGCAACTGACGAAATTATTAATGCATGGGCTGAAGCTTATGGCGTCATTGCGCAAGCGTTTATTGATGTAGAAAAAGGCATGTATGATGCAGCAGCAAATCAAGAGAATGGCTGGGTTGATTTTAAAGACTTCACAGTTGTTAAAAAAGAACAAGAAAGCAATGTAATCACTTCATTCTATTTACAACCAAAAGATGGATCAGGTGTTACAACATACGAACCAGGACAATACTTAACAATCCGTGTGAAAATTCCTGGTGAGGAATACACATTAAATCGTCAATACAGCTTATCATGTGCACCAGGTCACGATTATTACCGTATTTCTGTTAAAAAAGAAAAAGATTTCGATCCGAACGGAAAAGTATCAAACTATTTACATGATCATGTAAATGAAGGGGATACAGTTGAAGTTAGTGCTCCATCAGGTATCTTTACATTAAATATGGAAGAAACTGCACCAATCGCACTTATTTCCGGTGGTGTTGGTTTAACACCGATGATGAGTATGTTGGAAACATTAGCTGATACTGGTTCTAAACGTGAAATTTACTTTATCCATGCAGCTAGAAATGAAGAATTCCATGCATTTAAAGATGACGTAGAAGAAATTACTGCAAGACTTGAAAATGGCCATGCATACTATGGTTATGAAAAACCATTAAATGCAAACGGAGACCACCATTTCGAAGGATATTTATCAAAATCATTCCTTGAAAATATTATTAATGAAGAAACAATTACTTATATTTGTGGACCAGTTCCATTCTTAAAAAATGCTGTGCGTATTTTAACTGAACTTGGTGTAAAAGACGAAAATATTCGTTACGAATTCTTCGGTCCTGCAATGGATTTAAAAGCTGAAGAAAAAGAAACAGTGAAAGCATAATCATTTGTTAACATATCGGATAAGGAAGAAGCGGTACGATGATAATGCGAATTCGGCAGCTATGGTACCGGAGTAGAGAGAAGCGGTACGATGGCAACGCGAATGTCGCATCCATGGTACCGGAAAAGGGTGAAGCGGTACGATGGCAACGCGAATCTCGTAGCCATGGTACCGGAAAAGAGAGAAGCGGTACGATGGCAACGCAAATCTCGTAGCCATGGTACCGGAAAAGAGAGAAGCTGTACGATGGTAACACGAATCTTGTAGCCATGGTACCGGAAAAGAGAAAAGCGGTACGATGGCAACACGAATCTTGTAGCCATGGTACCGGAAAAGGGTGAAGCTGTACGATAGTAACGCGAATCCCGCAGCAATGGTACTGGAGTAGAGAGAAGTGGTACGATGGCAACGCGAATCTCGTAGCCATGGTACCGGAAAAGAGAAAAGCGGTACGATGGCAACACGAATCCCGCAGCAATGGTACGGAGTAGAGAGAAGCTGTACGATGGTAACGCGAATCCCGCAGCAATGTTACCGGAAAAGGAAGAAACGGTACGATGATAACGCAAATCCCTCAGTAATATCGGCATATGAATACTTTTTAACGGTATTCATGTGCTGATTTTTTTATTGGTATGGATTTTCCCCGCACTTCTAAAGTTGGATAATTCCTTTTTTTAGTGAAACAATAGTTCTGTCAAGACGTTAGCGACAAAGTTAGTTTTCTTCTTTATTGAATGAAGGTTTTCGGAGTTTTATCATTATAGGTGAAATATATTAATGAAAGGAAGAGAGCGAATGGCGAAATCAAATGTTAAAGTAGCTGTTCAGAAGTTCGGTAACTTCTTAAGTTCCATGGTAATGCCGAATATTTCAGCTTTCATTGCATGGGGTTTAATTACTGCACTATTTATTCCTACTGGTTTCCTCCCGAATGAAAGCCTTGCCAAAATGGTTGACCCAATGGTTCACTACCTACTTCCATTACTCATCGGATATACCGGTGGTAAGTTGGTACATGACCAGCGTGGAGCGGTTGTTGGTGCCATTGCAACGATGGGGGTCATCGTTGGAGAACCAAATGTACCTATGTTTTTAGGTGCCATGATTATGGGGCCACTTGGCGGTTATGTCATAAAGAAATTCGATCAATGGATTGAAGGTAAAGTTAAAGCCGGTTTTGAAATGCTTGTTAACAATTTTTCAGCAGGTATTTTAGGCGGGATTTTGGCAATATTAGCGTTTTTAGGAATTGGTCCGGCTGTAAAAGTTTTAACTGCTTGGCTTGTAAGTGGTGTTGATTGGTTGGTAGGAGCAGGACTATTACCATTAACAAGTATCATTATTGAGCCTGCAAAAATACTATTTTTAAATAATGCAATTAACCATGGTGTTCTTTCGCCAATTGGGATAGAGCAAGCAAAAGAAGCAGGGAAATCGGTGTTATTCCTTCTTGAAGCGAATCCGGGCCCTGGTATTGGTGTATTACTTGCTTATTGTTTTTTTGGAAAAGGTACAGCAAAGAGATCGGCACCAGGTGCAGCGATCATTCAATTCTTTGGTGGTATTCATGAAATATACTTCCCGTACATTTTGATGAAGCCAATGTTATTCTTCGCAGTTATCCTTGGGGGAATAAGCGGAGTTTTCACATTAGTTCTTTTAGGTGGCGGACTATTTGCACCAGCATCACCTGGTAGTATTTTAGCCATTGCTGCCGTTACACCACATAGTGCGGGAGCATATATTGCTAACTTTGCAGGGGTAATCGTAGCAGGTGTCGTTTCCTTTATTGTATCAGCGTTGATATTAAAAACTGGAAAACAAACAGAAGAAAATATTGAAGATGCAGCACGTAAAATGCAAGAAATGAAAGGAAAGAAAAGCTCAGTAGCAGATGTTTTTGCTTCACAGCCAGGAGAATTTCCGGAAAACGTACAGAAAATTGTTTTCGCTTGTGATGCAGGAATGGGATCAAGTGCGATGGGTGCTTCTTTACTTCGTAAAAAGGTGAAAGAAGCTGGCTTAAATCTATCGGTTACCAATACAGCGATTAGTAATTTACCAGCTGATGCACAAATTGTTGTGACACAGGAAGAGCTTACACCGAGAGCACAGAATAAACTGCCAAATGCGTTCCATATTTCTGTGGATAACTTCTTATCAAGTCCGGAATATGATCGCTTAATCGATCGATTAAAAGGAAATGGTAAAGATGATCTTCAAGAAATTGTTGAGGATGCTGAAGATGCAGTTCCGGGTGCAGATGATCATGAAAATGATTTATTATTAGAAGAAAACGTATTTTTAAATCAATCATTTGCAAATAAAGAGGAAGCGATTCGTTTTGCAGGAAATGCATTATATAAAGCGGGATATGTGAAAGAAAGCTATATTGATGCGATGATTGCACGTGATCAAATAACATCAACCTTTATGGGAAATGATGTAGCGATTCCACATGGAACAGAGGAAGCGAAGAAGGATGTTCTTAAATCCGGATTTACCGTTATCCAAGTACCGAATGGTGTTGATTTTGATGGCAATAATGTTCGTTTAATCTTTGGAATTGCAGGAAAAGATGGAACACATCTTGAAATATTATCAGGAATAGCTGTCACATGTTCGGAAATGGATAATATTGAAAAGATGGTTGCAGCAAAATCAGCGAAAGAAATTATCGCTATCTTAAATGATAAAGAATAACAATCGAAATAGAAAAGCGTTATGATGCGCTTTTCTATTTCTGTATTTTCTCTTGTAATAGTAATTATGGAAAAGGGATGGTTGCATGTTTATTACTTCAAGGGAAAAAGCAATTATTGAACTGATTATTAAGACATCTGGGAAGCATACGGCTTTTTCCATTGCTACATTTTTAAATGTAAGTGTACGAACGATTCAACGGGATTTGAAAGCAATCGAAAAAATCCTCGAGCAATTTCAATTGCAATTGGTAAGAAATCCGAATAAGGGTTTAAGTATTGAAGGGAAAAATGAACAAGTTTTCCGCTTAGTACAACATTTAGCAAGCAGCCAGCCGATTGACCAACCACCTCAAGAGAAAAAGCTTCAATTGTTACTAAGCTTATTTCAAACAGCTGAATCTTTTAAAATTCAAGTGTTAGCTCATGAGCTTGGTGTCAGTATTACGACATTATCTGCTTATCTCGATGAGTTAGCAGAATGGTTAACAAACTTTCAGTTAGTGCTTAGTAGAAAAAGAGGTGTCGGTGTAGAGCTAACTGGGGAAGAAGTGAATAAACGAAAAGCACTTGCTAACTATTTTTTGCTGTATTTTAACGAGGAATTGATTGAGAGTTTGTTTTTGTTGGAGCAAGGACAGGCCGAGAACAATCAAATTCTCCACTTTTTCCGATCCGATTATTTACTAACAATTGAGCGATTGGTTAATGACATTGTGAATAAAAGGCAAACACGTCTTGCTGATAGTGATTATATCGGTCTCGTCATTGAAATTTGTATTACGATGCAAAGGGCAATGAATGGCTTTCGGATCGAAGAGGATGAAAATCTTGTTGAAGATTCAGATGAATATCGTCAAATAGAAAACATATGCAACTGTTTAGAGGAAGGGTTTCCGGTTCAATTTAATCGTGGAGATATCCACTATTTATCCACAGTATTAAAAGGTTCAAAGCTGCATGAAGCTGGGTTCGTCCCTTATGATAGTGTCATTTTAGGACAATTGATTAAAAATATCATTCAATCCGTTTCGACACAGCTACATATCGACTTGACGAATGATTTCTCTTTGTTTCAAGGGCTGCTTGCCCACATGCTGCCATCCCTATTCCGAATGAAACAAAATATGAGTCTATATAACCCGTTAACAGAGGAAATTAAAAAGAAATATCCCGTCCTTTTTCTTGCAGTGAAGAATAGTGTGGAAAAAGAGTTTAAGGAATTTGTGACATTTCCCGATGAGGAAATTGCTTACATCGTTCTCCATTTCGGTTCTGCCTTAGTGTTGAAAGAGGAGCAATTGCCTATTAAGGCACTCGTCATCTGTCCGACAGGGATTGGAACGTCCAAAATGCTGGCAAGCCGTATAAAAAAAGAAATTACGGAAATCGATTCTGTTGAAATCAAATCAATTAAAGACGTTCAGAAGCAAAAAAGCTTAAATCAATTTGATGTCATACTTTCTACGGTTCGGCTTCCGTTTATGAATAATGAATATATATTAGTCAATCCGTTGTTAAGTAAAGAAGATATTAAGACAATCAGGAGCTTTTTACAGAAAAATATTGAACAGCTTACGAGAAATAAACTTTATACCGGGTTATCCACAAATGAAGACTCATCATCCACAAGGCAACAGCCATTAATGGATGTATTACAGGAATTAAAAGATACACATACAAGCATCGAAGCAATTATTCAACATTTTCATGTAGTTCAAATAACGAATAAAACCGATTATCAACAAGTTATGAAGAATATGTTAATAACAGCTGAGAAGGACAATCTTATTTCTAATGTGGAAAGCGTTTTTGAAGCGCTAATCGATCGTGAAAGAAAAGGCGGTCTGGGGATTCCGGGAACCGGCATGGGCCTTTTTCATTGTCGAAATCCACATGTGGATAAACTTATTTTTCAAATCGCCCATTTGGAAGAACCTTGTGTTATTAAAGGTATGGACGGAAATGATATGTACATGAAAAGTTTATTATTGATGTTAGCCCCTGAAGAATTAAGTTCTAGAGAGCAGGAAATGATAAGTTTGTTAAGTACGAGTTTGATTGAAAATAATGAAGCAATTATGATTTTTTCCTCCTCGGATGAAAAGATCATTCGTTCGAAGATGGAAACAATTTTTTTAGATTATTTATATACTAACGTGATAAAGGAATGAGTTTACATGAAACAAGTTGTACATTTTGGTGCAGGAAATATTGGTAGAGGGTTTATTGGCGCGCTATTTTCACAATCAGGTTACCATGTCACATTCGTAGACCTTGCAGACCAAATCATTGATGGTCTTAATAGTGATAAGCAATACGATGTGAAGTTGGCGACGGATCAACAAGAAACAATGACGATTACGAATGTTTCCGGACTAAATAATATGAAACAAGAAAAAGAAGTAATCGAAGCGATTAAAAATGCAACATACTTAACGACTGCAATTGGTCCTAATATTTTACCAAGAATTGCGCCGTTAATTGCGAAAGCATTAACAGAAAGAGTACAAGCTACAGATGAAAAATTATATGTCATAGCATGTGAAAATCAAATTTCGGCAACAGACTTGCTAAAAGGCTACATAGAAGAAAATCTGGATGATGAAACGAAGAGTAAATTATCTGGTAGAATCTATTTCTTTAATTCTGCTGTCGACCGTATTGTCCCTATTCAAAATAATCAAGGCTCCCTCGATGTGCTAGTCGAACCTTATTTTGAATGGGTTGTTGAAACAACCGAAACGATTCCTCCTGTTGAAGGAATGACAATCGTTGCAGACCTTGCCCCATTTATTGAAAGAAAACTTTTTACCGTAAATACAGGGCATGCGACCATTGCCTATTTTGGCTACCTTGAAAACAAAGCGACAATTGATCAAACATTGGCAGACGAAGCTATTGTCAAACAAGTAAAAGCAACACTTGGGGAAACAGGGGCGTATTTAATCAAGCAATATGGTCTAAATCCTGAAGAGCATGAAAAATATATTAATAAAATTATCAATCGTTTTCGCAATGCCTATTTAAATGATGCAGTTACAAGAGTGGGACGCTCGCCAATTCGTAAACTTGGTCCGAATGACCGTCTTGTCCGTCCAGCAACAGAAGCGCAAAAAGCAGGTCTATCATTTACAAACCTCGCAAAAGCAATCGCTGCTGCCTTGCTTTTTGATTACAAAGAAGACGAAGAAGCGGTGAAGGTTCAGGAAATGATTCGTGAGCATGGCGTAGCCTATGTTCTTCAAGAAGTAAGTGGATTAGCTGAGGATAGTGAGGTTGCTCAGGAAGTGTTACGACAATACGATTTATTGAAAAAGTAATTTTTAGAAGATCAGATGTATAGGGATAGGTGAACAGGTGAGAGTACTTGTTTTATCTATCCCTTTTGTACTTTTGGCACTGCCGATATGCTCGTGAGCAACAAGCAGATTCTGCGATCGGTGTTGATATTTCTTAAAAAAATACTTCAAAAGTCAAGAGAAAAAACCAATGGACCTTAATAATATGCCGATTGAAGACATATATTTTTTAGTCTCCCAATTTGATGTAGTTATCAGTTCATTAGCTTTACATTATTTATTTTTTTGGATAATCTGTCAATATGTCTACAATTGTTTTGTTTTTTCAGTAGAACATCCAAGTCATTTGTGGATCATAGCCTCTTTTTCTCGCGGTGGATTTTCAGTTCGTGGATCATAGAATTTCATTTGTGACGCATGGAACTGGATTTGTGCATCATAAAAAATCATTTGTGTACCATAGCCTCTTTTTCTCGCGGTGGATTTTCAGTTTGTGGATCATAGAATTTCATTTGTGACGCATGGAGCTGGATTTGTGCATCATACAAAGTCATTTGTGGATCATAGACTCCTTGTCGATCGGCTGATTTTCAGTTTGTGGATCATGGAATTTCATTTGTGCCGCGTTAAACTGGATTTGTGCATCATAAAAAATCATTTGTGGATCATAGTCTCTTTTTCGATCGGCTGATTTTCAATTAGTGGATCATGGAACTGGATTTGTGCCGCATCAAACTAGATTTGTGGATCATACAAAGACATTTGTGGATCATAGACTCCTCTTCGGGCGGCAGATTATCAGTTAGTGGATCATAGAATTTCATTTGTGCCGCATTATATATAAAAGTCTCCAAAAAAAGAACCCCTACATTTACGTAAGGGGTCCAAGCCTTTATTTGTGCCTTATAAACAATACCTGGCTGATTCAAATAACCTTGACTATACTTGTTATCGACTTAATTAAATGAATTAACAACCATCTATATCGCAGGCCATGCCTTCCGTTAAAATAACACCCTTTTGTCTATTCAATTCATCGTTAATGATTTGTTCCAAGGTTTCCTTTGAATGTATCCCCGCGATTGTTGTATCTCCAATAACAAATGTCGGGACGGCGGTAACATTTGCCTCCTCATAAGCATGTTTCAATGCCTTTTTATGTGCTTCTTTGTATTTTCTTGTTGTTAAGGCATCCCGATAATCCTCTTCATCCAATCCTACCTCACCGGCTAGTTTTACTAGTACATCTATTTTACCAATATCTTGTTCTTCCTGAAAAGGCACGAAGCATGCGATTATTGTATTCATTGCCCTTGCCTTTTTCCTTTGCATACTGATACCCTTCAAAGGCTAAATGGGTATATGGCTGCGGGGACACTTTTGGAAGAACAATTTTCATTCCCATTCGATCGGCCATTGGGTAAACCGATTGTTTCCATGTTCGTTGCAAATAATCGCCTTCAGGCTTTAATGTTTCATTGGGATACGGGCGCAATTCATAAGGCATCCATTCCACTTCTACATCTTTCCCTTTTATAGCTTCCTCAAGAGGTTGTTCTGCTAAAAAACAAAAAGGACATACATAATCTGAATACACTTTTATCTTTATTGACATGGTTATTACCTCCCATTTATGATTCGGGTTATATTGTAAGAATGGCTGTTATAAAAACAATGAACCGATAATCAAAATAAATCAAGTAAAACGTCCTTGAAATTTTTTGCAGCTTTAGACATATATTGATTTTCTAACCAAATCAGTGCAGTATCTGAATTTATTTCGGGGATAATCTCCGCACAATATAACGACTCATTTGACCTTAATTGCACAGCTATTTTAGGAACGATTGCAATCCCGATTCCCGATTCCGCTAATTTCATTAATGTCGTAACATCTGGACTTTCGCAAATAATCTTTGGATTGAACCCGTAGATGTTGCACATCTCAACAAATTTATGAAAAACGCTATAATCTCCCCGACCCCGGAGTATCAAAAGAGGGAGGTTTTCCAATTTTTCTATTGAAATGGTTTTACCCTTAGAAATATTCCAATTAGCCGGTTGAACAGCTACAAGTGGGTCTGACTGCAACGGATAAATGGAAATGTTATTTATATTTTGAGACTGCAAAGGTAATCTTATGATACCAAGTTCGATTTCTTTACTTCGGAGGAGATCCTCTACTCTTCGGGAATCCTCCTCAAAAAGTTGAAAAGAAACGTTAGGATACATTTCTCGGAAAAAATTTAACGCTGGAGGAAGATAAGGTACACAAGACATGACTGTACCAATGGATAATTTTCCTCTAATGCCCTCTCGTTGCTCTTTTACCTCCGTTACCATTTCGTTAATAGAATTTAATACCTCTTTGGCTCTTTTATAAAACGTCAACCCTTCAGGTGTTAATTCAAATTCCCCTTTATCACGTATAATTAGCTTTACACCTAGTTCTTCCTCTAGAGACTTCAATTGCATACTTAGAGGAGGTTGAGCAATATGTAAACGCTTTGCAGCACGTGTGATTTGTCCTTCTTCAGCAATTGTTACAAAATAGACAAGCTTTTTTAAATCCATGATTTAGCATCCTTTTTAAGTTATATATTTTTTATATGTACACCTATTATTATATATATTTTACATACATTCACACCTAACTTTAAAATAAATAGGTAAAGATAAATGGCCGAATGTTATTAAGGAGGACAATTATATGAAACCAATAAAGAGTTTTCGAGAGTATGTGCAAACTTTGAAGGATAACAACGAAGTAGTCGCTATTAGTCGAGAGGTAGATTGGAATTTAGAAATGGGTGCGATCATTCGCCGAGCTTATGAACTACCTTCCCCAGCACCACTTTTTAAATCAATAAAGAATAGTACCCCTGGATTTGAGGTGTTAGGAGCACCAGTAGGACTGAGCCCCAATAAGGAACATCCATTTATACGAGTAGCTCTCTCGCTCGGGTTACCAATAGATACCCCAGCTCCGGGGCTAATCGAGGCGTGGTCTCATCTTCCCGACGTTAATCCCATTTCCCCTCGCTTAGTTACAGATGGTGAGTGCAAAGAAAACAAATTGTTTAATGATGAGATTGACCTTACTAAATTACCTGTTCCATTTCTACATGTTGGAGATGGAGGTCGTTACATTAATACTTACGGTATTCTAATCGTCCGTACACCTGATGGATCTTGGGTGAATTGGTCTATTTCCCGTGTTATGCTCGAGGGACCTCGTACAATGGCTGGTGTTGTTATCGCATCTCAGCATCTCGGGAAAATATACGAAGAATGGAAAGCGATAGGAAAAGAGATGCCGTTTGCCTTATGTCTAGGTGTTGATCCTGGTATTGCCATGATAGCAGGTTATCCGCTTCCAGATAATGTGAATGAAGGTGAAATGATTGGAGGTTGGTATGGTGAACCAATCGATGTTGTCAAATGCGAGACAAGTGATTTAGAGGTACCTGCTTCAAGTGAGATTGTGATTGAAGGAACCGCCTCCCTAGAAGAAATGATTCCAGAAGGTCCAATGGGTGAATATGCTGGTTATACATGGGTTGGTAATGAAAAACCAGTACCACGCTTTCACGTGACGGCCATGACACATCGAAATAATCCGATCATGCCAGTATGTGTAGCCGGTACTCCACCGGAAGAAAATCACACCAATTGGGGCGTGGCTATTGCAGCAAGCATTCAAAATGCGTTGCGAAAAAAAGGATTACCTATTAAGGAATGTTTTATTCCATTAGAGTCAGCTGTACATTGGCTTGTTGTCACTGTAGATAGTCGTCAACAAAGAGATGATAATGAAAAGTTGGCACATGATATTGGAGAAACCGTTTTTGCTACTAGAGGCGGTTCTTACGTCCCTAAAGTAATTGTTGTAGATGATGATATTGATCCAAGTGACATTAATCAAGTCGTGTGGGCTATGGCTACTCGTCATCATCCGGATAAAAGAAATGCGATGATTGACCAAAATGTTTTACCTCTTGTAGCGTACCTAGATGAAAAAGAAAAAAGAGGAGGAATTACTACAAAGATCGTTTATAACTGTTTATTGCCTTTAAACAAATGGTCTGAAGATAAGAAACCCATTGAAGCATCGTTTAGGAGTTATCCTGAAGAATTACGTAATCATATTATTAAAAACTGGAAAGAATACGGGTTTTGATTCCGTTTTATAGTAAAGAGTTATTCTTTATATTAAGTGTTAGAAGGGATAAATGAGATGAAATTAATTTTAGCAATGACTGGAGCAACGGGAGCCATGTTTGGTGTTCGTCTATTACAGTTTCTTAAAAGTGCGGGCATTGAGACGCATCTCGTTATGTCTTCATGGGCAGCTGTAACCATTCAAGATGAAACTCCTTATACAGCGAAAGAGGTTTCAGAGCTGGCAGATTACTCGTATTCAAATAAAGATTTGTCGGCCAAAATTTCCAGTGGTTCGTTTCAAGTAGATGGAATGATTGTTGCTCCCTGCACAATGAAAACATTAGCCTCCATTCGTGTAGGTCTTGGGGACAATTTAATTACTCGCGCGGCGGATGTTATTTTAAAAGAACGCAAAAAGTTAGTATTAGTGCCACGGGAAACACCGTTCAACGATATACATCTTGAGAATATGTTGACTTTATCTCGTATGGGAACCGTTATACTCCCTCCGATGCCAGCGTTTTATAATCATCCCGAATCCTTGGATGACATATTTAACCATATTGCATTTCGAACACTAGATCAGTTCAACATACATCTGCCTGAAGCGGAAGAAAAACGCTGGAATGGCTTTATAAAAAATAAGAATAGCAGTGTTAAATAAAAGGGGGCACCACCCCATATTATCGAGCGAATACTGGAATTATGGATTAAGAGGAAAAAATGGCGGTATTTGTGGTTATTACATAACCAAAGATACCGCCACTAATTGATTTTGATAGCTTATAGAAACAATTACCAGAGATCTTTATAAATTGTTTGTTTGCTCAACATACTTTTTAAAATTATTTAAAATCGCCTGCCAACCTTGTTGTTGAAACTCAATTGGATGTGACGATTCCGCATCAAAAGTTTCAACTACCTTGGTTTCGTTTTCTCTACCATTAAAAGTGATTTTTACTTTTCTGCCATCACCCATCGTATAGGCAATGAGCTCATGGAATTTTACCTCATCATAAATTCCACCAAAGTCGAAACCGGCACTGCCATCTCTGGCTTCCATTCTTGAAACGAATTTTCCACCTGCCCTTAGATCATTTTCAGCATATGGAGTATACCAATCATCCGAAGCATTGTTCCATTTTGTTATATGGCTTGGTTCCGTCCAATACTTCCATACCTTTTCTAATGGTGCTTGAATTACTGTTTCAACCGTAATCTTTTTAGATTCTTGCATTTTATTTCCTCCTCGTATAATAAGTTTTAGAAATTGCTTTTATTGTTCTTTGATAACTAAATAATTAAGATATTGCTATCTATGATGGAGGCAATGCTGCTCTCTCTTTATATTCATAAATAGCACAACCCGAATTGCTTGGATACTGGGGGATATCCCTGGATAATAGACATTGGAATGGATCCAACTGGGAATATGCTGTTTCCTCCTGTAGTTCGACTACGATTAAAGACTGTGACCCAGACAATGGTTGTACTGCAAACACACAAGCTGTATCGGTGTATTTCTATACCAATGTTAGTGGACATTGGGGCAGCTTTTAGAGACGCACCTTTTGAATACTCATACGCGAGGCTGTTGCCAGACCATTGTTTCTAGGGATATCCCGCAGTATCCAAGCTTATTCCATAATCAAATGAAAGGAGGTCCTTTCCGTGAATTTATTTGTAGGTATTGATGTAAGCTCTAAAAAACTTGATGTGTGTTTTCTGGACAGCGAAGACACACGTTTAAAAGAAACGACTTTTCCAAACGATATTCATGGAGCGAACCAGATTAAAGAAAATATCTTAGCTTATCATGGACAATCCCATTACGAAAAAATCATTGTCGGCATGGAATCCACCTCTGTGTATAGCTTTCACCCTGCGCATCTTTTAGATAACGATGCCGACTTAAAACGGATTGGGGTGGAAGTGGTGGTTCAAAATCCAAAGGCGATCCATCGGTTTAAAGGCTTATTTGAAGAAGATAAAACCGATAAAATTGATGCATTTCGGATTGCCGACTTTCTTCGGTTTGGGCGCTATAATAAAACCATCATCAAGGAAGAAAAGTATGTTGCCCTTCAGCGTTTAACGCGTTCTCGTTATCAGGTCATTCATCAATTGACCGAGTGTAAGCAGCATTTCCTTGAAAATCTCTATTACAAGTGCAATACATTGACCAATGAAGTAGATACTTCTGTTTTTGGTTCGACCATGATGGAGTTGTTCGCTGAATCCTTTTCGCTGGATGAGATCGCTCAGATGGAGCTGGAAGAGCTGGCTGAGTTCCTTCAAGAGAGAGGAAAAGGTCGCTTTCGTCAGCCAGAAAAAGTTGCGAAATCCATCCAAAAGGCGATTCGTGACTCCTACCGTTTAGGCAAGGTCGTACAGGACTCCGTTGATGTCGTATTGGCCACCTATGCCAAACTCATTCAAACACTTAAAAACCAGGTCAAAGAGTTAGAAAAAGGGATTGAGTCCCTATTTCACATTATTCCAGAAGGACAGTGCTTGAAAAGCGTGCCGGGTATTGGTCCGGTTTATGCGGCAGGGATTATCGCCGAAATCGGTCAAATTGATCGATTTGAAACACAAGCGCAAATAGCTAAATATGCCGGTCTCTTCTGGAAAAAATCGCAATCAGGCGACTATGAATCGGAACGAACACCACGAGTCATGTCGGGAAATCAGTATCTTCGTTATTACTTAGTTGAAGCTGCCAACTCGGTCCAACGAAATGAACCCGCCTATCGTGAATTTTACTTAAAGAAGTATAAAGAAGTTCCGAAATTTCAACACAAAAGAGCCCTTGTCATGACTGCAAGAAAATTAGTGCGTTTGGTGGATGTGCTACTACGCAATCACCAACTCTACACGCCAAAAAGGAGCGTGTAACTCAAAAGCAAATAGCTGCTTTTGAATCCTTTCAGCAAACCCGAACAAGCGTTCTTGTGATGGTGCGGGTTTAGTTCAGTGCGCCTTTTTTTCCTTTGAAAGTCCAAAATCAACTTTATTTTTTATGGATTTTCTCTTGACTTATTACCACAAGTCTTTTTAAACACGGATATTTTTGGAAGTATCTCTACAATAGATGTCTGGCTATATTATAAGTGTTTTTGTTAAGTTACACTATTAAAATATAGATTAGTACGGTTAGTTCAATTAGAAGTACCGTCGGGAAATGGGGACTTACAACGATTAGGAAATTTCTATGAACTTTTTCATTTCTTCATGTTCCGAAAGACTGTTTCAGAATAGCTTATTAAGATTGTTTTTAATGGAAAAAAAGTAAAATAATCCACCGATCATCCAAAAAGGTTCCCAAAAAATTAATCTCCAAAACGTTGCATATGAATCTAAATCAAAATCTAAAATATTTAAAGTACTTAATGTAATTGTGACGAAATTAAGAAATCCATATAAGAACAATAATGTCCCAACAATTTTCGTAACGTAATAAAGAATCCTGGTTATTAAAGGATTTTTCCATTGAACAATAAGCATCAACAATAATAGTAGCCCAAGTAATTTAATAAAACCGGTCAGCCAAACAATAATGATGAACGAGGGAGAAGGGTTTTGGGACATCTCATAAATAGCTCCTCCTAGAGATCTAATACCAAGTAAGCCACCCATTGCCCAATAAAAACTCATACCTGAAAAAATTATCGTCCAAATAATACCCAAAACTATAAACCAATAATTCCTCTGCATTGGAAAACGCCCCTTTATAATTTGCAAAGGCTCAAAAATCCTTATAAAAGTTCCGTACTTGTTATTCTTATTCACGATTAGTGTCTTTTTATTCTTATTTACATTTAGTGAATTGCATTACAGGGTAGCATCGGGAAAATGCGGATTTAAACCTTAAAGAAAATATAATACTAAAAAGGCAATTTATTATATCAAATTTAATAAATTAACGAGTGCTTTACTTCGATAAGGTGTAAAGCTTTTTTTTGTTACAAAAAAGATAGTTTAGTTGAGAAGGTAATATTTAGATTCCAATAGAATTTAAAAGTGAGTAGTTAAAAAAAGGAGATATAGTAGATGAACATAAGGCTTGCCGAAGCAAAAGACATTAAGCAATTAACAAGGATGAGATGGGATTTTACAATTGAACACGACAAAAGTAAAAAAAATGAATCATTCGCCGATTTTGAAAAGGAATGTCACGCTTTTTTAGAGAATGCTCTTAATAATGGTCAATGGTTTGTTTGGGTTGCGGAGGACAGTGGGAAAATTGTATCACATATATACATAGAATTAATACAAAAGGTGCCTCGTCCTGGTAGGGTCACTTATCCATTTGCTTATATGACAAACGTATATACAATGCCGGATTATAGAAATAAGGGGATTGGAAGTAAATTACTAACTTCAATAAATAAGTGGATTAAAGAAAACAATTATGAATTTGTTATTGTATGGCCAAGTGATGATGCGATTAATTATTACAAGAAAAATGGTTACGTTCATTGCACAGAACCAATGGAATATTTTCCTTCATGAACGGGAGATTGAAAATGTCTTATATCAAATTGAAAAATGAATACCTTAAGTTGGATTATTAATCCAACTTAAGGTATTCACTACAAAAGTAGTTTTTTAATCACGCATGGCTCCAGCCTCACGAGAGGTCATTGCACCTTGTCCTTTGCTTACATCTTTATGAATTTGTTGTTTTACTTTTTGTGCATCCGTTCCGGAAAATTCCGTTTTCATAATTGAGCCTGAATTATTTTTAGCTTGTTGATCCTGATGCATACTGGCCCACCTCCATTGATTATTTTAACAATCATATTATTTACAAGAAAAACACTAGATATGTCCCAATCATTCGTTGATAAAAATGTATATCTTGCCATAAACCCTACTTAGTTTCCAACAAATTCGAATCCGAACTTCTTGTGAAGCGCAGGCTTATCTTTGAACATACTTAGGCAATTGGTTGAATTTCCTTAATTATAAGGAAGGAATTTTCCTCCAAATATAGAACTGTTAACTAAGGATTCTAATAAATATAGTTTTGAAGGGATGGTTGGAGTGGGAAGAGTGATTGGATTTGAGTTAAATAGTCAAGATCCTGAGAAAGCTGCCAAGTTTTATTCGAGTGTTTTCGGCTGGGAAATTTCAGCACCTAATTGGGACTATCGTGAAGTCACCACAGGGGGAGAAGAAGAGCCAGGTATAAACGGAGGTATCGGAAAAGGCCCAAATGATTTTCCGTACGGAACACGTATTCAAATCGAAGTTGAATCCATCGATGATGCTATTGCGAACGCGAAAGAAAATGGTGCAATGATTGTTCGTGAAAAAATGGAGTTTGATCAATTTTATCTTGCTTACTTAGTAGACCCTGTTGGACTTGGTTTTGGTCTAATTCAAAATAAATGAAACACAGCATTTAAAGGTTGGGTATCCCCCAACCTTTTTGACAACTAGAGAAAGGGGGTTATCTCATAAAAGTTCGCCTATCTAACTTTGATGAAAATTGGGCTAAAATGTTTCAAATGGAAGAACAATTTCTATATGCTATTTTTGGTGATGAACTCATCAAATGTGAGCATTTTGGCAGTACATCTGTTAAAGGGCTAAAGGCTAAACCTGTTATCGACATGATGTGTATCGTAAAGGACATTGAAAGGATCGATTCTTTTAATCAACAAATGGACTCATTAGGTTACGATGTAGCAGGTGAATGGGGAATTCCCGGGAGAAGATTATTTAGAAAAGGTGGGGAAAATCGTACACATCATATCCACTTTTATCAGTATGACAACCCTCAAATCGATCGACATTTAATCTTTCGAGATTATTTGCGTGCTCATCCAGAGGAAGTTTCTAAATATAGTCGCTTTAAAGATGAGTTAGCCCAGCAGTTCGAATTCACTAGAGAATACAGCCAAGCGAAAAAACCTTTTGTACAAGAAATGGAGAAAAAGGCACTTCGCTGGTTTGAACAAAAACAAAGGAATTGAACCGGATCGACGAATAGAGAATTCCATCTCAACAAGGCTGTATGTTTACCGATTTTATTTAAGGTAAATATAGTAAGGAAAACTTTTTCCTAAATAGCAAACTTGAGGAGGATATTATGAAAAAATACATATTAAGTATTGTTGCGATTATCTTAACAATTTCGATTGCAGCTTGTTCTTCTACTAAAGAGCCAGACAAACATGTGAAATCAAATTCCGAGTCCGAAGAACATATGGATATGAATCATTCCAGTTCAAGTGAAGTCCCTAAAGGGTTGAAAGTTGCTGCGAATCCGAAATTTCAAGTGGGAAGTAAAGCAACCATTCAAGCAGACCACATGAAGGGCATGAAAGGCGCAGAAGCAACAATTGTCGGCGCATATGATACGACAGCATATATCATTTCCTACACGCCGACAACTGGCGGACCGAAAGTGGAAAATCACAAATGGGTGATTCAAGAAGAAATAAAAAATGCAGATGGTAAAACGTTCAAACCCGGAGATGAAGTTACCATTGAAGCCGATCATATGAAGGGGATGAAAGGTGCAAAAGCTGAAATTGTTTCTGCGGAAAAAACAACTGTCTATATGGTCAACTATAAGCCAACCAATGGAGGTAAAGAAGTCAAGAACCATAAATGGGTGACAGAAAGTGAATTATCTTAACGGGGCAGTGGACCAAGTCCATTTTCCTTTTTGAGACAAAATATTTCCTATTGTCTGATAGCGAAAACAATGATATATTAATAATATTCCTTTGAAAACGATTACACGATATAAGCTTTGAACAAGTATCCCTTGTTTGCCCCTTGTATCGCCTGTTATTAAAATTGAAAGGAAACCATTTGTATGTACGAGAAAGAAGCAATTTTTATTACGGGAGACGCGAAATCTTCGCAAAATAATCCGATCACTAAGAAATTCAGTCAGTATTTTCTCGCATTAGTTGTCAATCGGACTACAGGAAAAATTATTGATGTAGATTGTTCGGCGACGGTAGACTTAACTCGAAGATTTGTCCAATCACTCTTCATTGGCCGTCATATCGATGATCCGTCACTCTTAGAAGATATCTCAAATCGTTATTTTGGTTCTTCCCAAAAGGCGATGATTGTCGCTTTTCAGGATGCCTTAAAAAAATATCATGCTATTACTGCTTTGTCTAAATAAACCTAGACAAAATCCAGTCTAACTTTTCAGTGTTAGGCTGGATTTTTTGTCTTTTAAAGGAGGATATAAATTTATGATTACAGATGGTTTTATGTATTTAAGTGTTTTGGTGGCATTTGCAGCTTTAATGGTTGCATTTGAGAAAAAGTTTTCAACCAATCGATTTTTTAAATTTATACCGGGCATCGTTCTTATTTATATCGGTTCAGCCATCATGCAAACCTGTGGATTATTTGCACATAATGATTCCACAGCATCCGTTTATACAAATGTAAAAGGGGCACTGCTTCCGGCGATGTTGGCAATCATGCTATTAAAATGTGACATCCGAAGCATATTTAAGCTAGGACCTAGAATGTTAGGTGGTTTTTTAGTAGCAGTTGTCAGTATTTTAATTGGCTTTGTCGTTGTCTATATTGCTTTCCAACATTTTTATATAAAGGATACGTGGAAAGCTTTCGGAGCTCTCGCTGGCAGTTGGACAGGCGGGTCCGCCAATATGGTTGCCCTGCAAGGAATTTTGAAAGTACCGGAGAATATTTTCGGTTATGCATTAATGATGGATACAATCAATTATGCTGTTTGGGTTATGTTCATGTTTTGGCTCGTTCCATTTGCAGGTAAGTTTAATCGCTGGACAAAAGCAGATACAGGTTTTATACAGCAAGGGTTTGAAGAAGCAGCAGCGGCAAGTTCAGAAGAAAAGTCTGGGATTCAGTTCCAACATATTTTGTATTTGCTTGGAATTGGTTTATTAATCTCATCACTATCTACCTTCGCAGGGCAACACCTTCCTGAAGTAGGGGCCGTTATTAATGGGACAAGCTGGACGATTATGATTGCTTCAGTTATCGGGTTAATTTTAGGGCAAACACCTGTTGCAAAAATTGCGGGTGCACTCGATGTTTCTAATGTGATGCTTTATATCATTGTTGCTTTAATCGCTTCACAATCCGATTTTTCAAATATCGCACAAGCACCAATTTACCTCATCTCAGGATTTTTAATTATGTTGATTCATTTAATCATCATGCTGTTATTAGGAAAACTCTTTAAATATGATCTATTTACACTTGGCGTAGCAAGTCTGGCCAATATCGGTGGAATGGCATCCGCACCAATGCTAGCAGCAGCCTACAGCCGCGCCCTAATCCCAATCGGCGTAATCATGGCATTAATTGGCTCATTCCTAGGAACTTATTTTGGAATGGTTGTTGCAAAAATTTTAAGTATTTTTTAATGGGATAACGGGTCTGCCTGGTATCCCCTCAAATTAAATGAATGAAAGGGAGCGTCTTTGTATGATTATTCAAGATTTACAAGTCAAGCGTCGTAATATTCCGTTGCGTGTACCCTTCAAGACAGCATTAAGAACTGCAACTGAAATTGAGAACATTGAAGTTTCGTTAACACTAGAGAATGGCATTATCGGACGAGGTGCTGCTGCACCAACCTTTGTTATCACGGGTGACTCATCGGAAGGCATTGAGGCAGCATTAACAGGTCCAATAAAAACTTCTTTGGTTGGTACAGATATTACCCATTTTCAAACAGCCCTTCAGCGAATCCAAACCTGCTGTGTTGGAAATACAAGTGCAAAAGCAGCAGCAGATATTGCATTGCATGATGCCTATTGCAAACTGCTAAACATCCCACTATATGCATTTCTTGGTGACAAACGCACTTTGACCACATGTATGACAGTAGGGGTAGATACACCTGAGAAAATGGCATTAGATGCTAAAAAGTGTGTTGATGATGGATTTCAAACGTTAAAGGTAAAAGTTGGGGCAAATCCTCAGCTTGATATTGAACGCATTGAATCCATCCGTTCGGTTATTCCTAATACGATAATGCTTCGTCTTGATGCTAATCAAGGATGGAAGCCAAAACAAGCGGTACAACTAATTAAAGAAATGGAAGAAAAACAGTTTCATATTGAATTCATCGAACAGCCTGTTGCCAGCTATGACCTTGATGGTCTGAAATTCGTCACGGAAAGAGTAGCAACGCCAATCATGGCGGATGAAAGTCTGTTTTCTGCAAAAGATACACTCAAACTCGTCTCAGGTCGTTATATTGATCTATTAAATATCAAACTTATGAAATGTGGTGGTATCTCTCAAGCCTGGAGTATTGCGAGCATCGCCGAAGCAAATGGAGTTGCCTGCATGATCGGCAGCATGATGGAGCCAACTCTTTCAGTAGCAGCCGCCGCACATTTTGCCGCTGCACATCCAAATGTAAAATACTTTGATCTAGATGCACCCCTGTGGCTTTCCGAAGAACCGGACGTAATGACTTATAAAGGGGAAAACATTCAACTATCTGATCTGCCTGGGATTGGCTCGGTACTTTAGGTGACGAATGACCCACTCACTTGAAAGAATGATGCACAAATCGGAATCTATGATCCACAAAAAAGATTCTATGCGTCACAAATCGAAATATCGCTAATTACATAGCGAAAACAGTTTAATAGTTTCATTGATAATTTTAAAAAAAGGGAGGAATTAGGAATGAAACGATTCGTATTATCGATAGCAGCGTTTTTTCTAGTAGGGTTTGTTTTGATTAATCCTACAAATACAGAAGCAAAAGGGAAAAAGTCGGGAGAGACAGCTTATATTGACGTCTCTGTAGCGACACTTTGGACCGCACCCAATATTTTACGCCCAGTTGATTCTCCTTCAGCTACAAACCCGGTCGATATGAGAAAATGGACTAACGCCATGACACTTGAACAACAATTACAGTTATCTGATGATGGAATGCTGGAAACTCAGGCCTTGTACGGGAATAAGGTTACCATACTTGAAAGAAAAGGCGATTGGGTGAAAGTAGCGATTGAAGGCCAACCAACACCAAGAAATGAGACAGGATATCCAGGTTGGATGCCAGCTTCCCAACTTACTTTTAACAAAAAGTTCGCAAAGGAAGACGATCAATCGTTTGTAATGATCTCTGAACCAACAACTTTTCTTTATCAGTCACCGTCTTTTAAAAAGAAAGAAATCGAAATTAGCTATAATACTCGCCTTCCATATGAAGGAGAAACAAAAAACGCTTATAAAGTACGTAAACCAAATGGCAAACTCGCTTTTATAAAAAAAGAACATGCTCAAATGTATCACTCACAAGCTGATATTCCAACGCCAACAGGTAAAGAATTAGTTGAAACAGGCAAAAAATTTCTTGGGTTGCATTATTTATGGGCAGGAATGAGCGGTTTTGGATTTGATTGTTCAGGATTTACATTTACTATGTATCAATCCCATGGAATCACTATTCCAAGAGACTCAAGTGTCCAAGCCAAAAATGGCACACCAGTTAATCTTAATGAATTACAACCAGGAGATTTGCTTTTCTTTGCACACGATAACGGAAAAGGAAGCGTCCATCACGTAGCGATGTATGCGGGAGATGGAATGATGATCCACTCACCGAACTCAAAGAAAAATGTCGAAATCATTCCAGTCAACACGAAAGGATATTTCGAAGAATTAGCAGGAGCAAGAAGATATTTACCTTAAACGGAACAAGGGGTCCGACCCTGACCCCTTGTCTCTACCACACAAATAATCCGACAATCATCGCACTGAGTAAAGAGACTGCCATTCCACTAACTAAAAGCTTCCACACATTTTTCCCAATAATACTTGAACTATTTTCACCGAAAATTGAATTATATGTACCGTAAATCATGCCGACTGTACTAAAGTTGGCAAATGAGGTTAAAAACGTAACAGTTACAGCAATCGTATGTGGAGACATGTCCTTTAAATGGTTTTTTAAGTCCATCATAGCGACAAATTCATTGGTTGAAATTTTGATTCCCATTAAGGATGCAACATACATCGCATCGTGTGTCCCTAATCCTAAGAGGAAGGCAAAAGGGCTGAAAATGATGCCGAAAATCTTTTGGATCGTTAATCCATGTACAAAGAATCCGAGTATTCCGTTAAGGCATGATGTTATTGCAACATAGCCGATAACCATTGCTAAAATGACAATGACCATATTTATGCCAACTAGCATACTGTTTGAAATCGTAGAGAAGAAATCCTTTTTCTCTTCTTTCGGCGGAACGTAAACAATATCCTCTTCTTTACTAACCTCAACTGGGTTTAAAATGCTTGCTAATAATAACGCATTTAAACAATTTAACGGAATAGCGGCAAACACATATTCAGCGGGAACCATGGACAAATAAGCTCCGAGAATGGAACCACTGACACTGCTCATGCTCATAATGCCGAAAGTGAGCAGGCGTTGACTTTTTAATACAATCAACTGTTCCCGAATAACTGCTAAAGCCTCCGTATTTCCAAGAAACATCATTTGAATCGAGAAGAAACTTTCCATCTTTGGTAAACCGGAAATTTTCGAAATGACCCACCCTACTTTGTCAATGATCCAAGTCATAATTCCAAAATAAGATAAAATATCGAAAAAAGTAACAATAAAAATAATCGGCATCAAAGCGCTAAAAAAGAAATCAATCGTGTCATTTGCCATCACCGAAGGAAAAGCAAAGGCAATTCCATCATTGGCACATGATACTAGCCAAGAAAAGAAAGCGGCAATTTTATTAATAATCCAAGTCCCAATTGAAGTTGTTAACATGAACCAAGTAATTAGGAGTTCAACGATAAACAGGCTAAGAAGAGAGCGCCACTTTATTTTGTGCTTAGCTGGTGAACAAAGAAAAACAAGTCCGGCAACGATCAATACACCAAGTATGTTTAATAAAAAGAACAAGTCATCACCTCTTGTTAAATTTTTCCCTAAACAAAAACCATTATTCATTTATGTCTTCAACCAAAAGATAGATCACGAATGTTATCTTTTTCTAAAAATATTGACTCTGATATGATGAGTTAAAATGAAAGTATTGACTAAGACAATATGGGATTTGCTTTGGGGGTGAAATAACTCTGAATAGCCTCGAATATCTTATTGAAATCGCTGATAATAATCCATATATGGATACTTTTTCATTAATCGTAAATCACAACATGAAGCGATTTTAAAACGAACGATTGAAGCATTGGACCACTATTTAGAGGCTTAGTGATCCGGATCAAGAAGAGTTTGAAAGTGATTTTTTTGAAGTTTTTGACGACTATAACTATTAAATTTCAGCAAAATATGTCGTATTAAGGATTTTTAACAGGAAAAATCCGATATTTCCACGGAAATTAATAGATATTCACGAAACATTACTAAGCAGAAGATATTCATTAATGGATGCTTCCCAAACAACATATTAAGGAATTTCTATTAACATCATTTGTATCTGAAATGACTGACACATATGACAGTTTACGTCTTTCGAAAGGCAATGTTTAATTCAGGATGGTTATTTAAAGGAGGATAGGAATAATGCAATCAAAAGAAATAATAGAGTTAAGGATTGTTGGAGTTGTAATTGTATCAACCATAATTATTGTAATCTTTTTAAAAGGTAGATGGCGAAAAACTGGTTGGTTATTAGCATTAGTTCTATTTGTAGCTTATTGTATATTTTTTGTTGCTCGCCCTTTTTGGATAGACGCACAAATTGACAAGAAAGTGAATTTACTAAGACCATACCTGGAAGAGCATTATCCAAATGAAGAATGGACAATTTCCACAGTTCCTCACCGCAAAGACGGATTTAAACATCTAAATCCATACTATATTGGTGTTGTTTTCAGAAATGAACCAGAAGTTACTTATCATTATTGGGTAGAAAGTAAGGATAATATCTCTCAAAAAAGTTACTCAACAAACAAAGAATTAGAGGAATTGAAGCATTTAGAAAAGCGTATGAAATAATATTTAGCTATTATTTTATAAGAGATTGGGAAACCCCTATAAATCACGGTTTCCCTTAAATATACTTATAAATCAATATTAAAGTTTAACAAAGAGTAGGTAGAATCTGCTGACAATCTTTGATAAAACCTTTTATAAAATGCTAATTAGAATTTTGTGTTATTATTCAAGCCGTTTATTGGATCTGATATAATAAAAAGAACAGTATTACGGCAGGGTGGGCAGTGGTAATCCCTTATTGAAAGAGGGTGCTACTGCTGAATACTTTATAAGACGCATTAGAGCTGATGTTAATAGTTGCTTCTTTAATCGTCGTAGTAATCGCGGTTACACAAAAAAAGTAACCCACCCTCGCCCGGCAGAGTGAAAAAGTGAGTTATTTTTTTGCTTGCATTTTTACTTGATGCCAGTGCACTTCTTGCAGTATGCTGTTTCTAAAGGTACTGGTTCCAGCCAGTGCCTTTATTTGTATACTTTCTTATACCCATCTAGAATGAAACTAACAAGAACTATATTTTCTGAAATTCAAATGGTATTTAACCGTTATTAATATTTAAATAAAGGAGGTCGTTAAATGATTCTTCAATTTAAAGTGACATTAAAAGGAATGAAGCCCCCAATTTGGCGGCGGATTCAGGTTCATAGTAACAGTACTTTTCACGATCTTCATCAAATACTTCAAATTGCTTTTGATTGGACCGATACACATCTTCATGATTTTGATTTGAGGAAAACCAATTCGGTACAAATTGAACTTCCGTTAACAATTGGTATCAATGATGAAGAAGGGCTTTTTGCGGAAAATGATTATGATGAAAGAATAGAAAAGCTACAAGATTGGTTTGTTGCTGAAAAAGATCGATGTATTTATACATACGACTTTGGAGACAATTGGCAGCATGAAATCGTATTAGAAAAAATCCTTCCTGTTGAGCCAAGTGTTCACTATCCTCGATGTTTAAAAGTGATGCGCGGTACACCGAATGAGGATAGCAGAGGTTCTGATGAAGAAATTGAACCTATTAATAATGAAGAGGAATTGGAATATATAAATGAGGAATTTCGTCACTTGTCAAGTGAAGAGGAAGAAAATGACGACGGCGCTAGTTGGTCCAAGCTATTATCTCTTGCTGAAGAGTTCAAACAACTCCAACCGTGGCGATGGATGGATGATAATCAGCTCTTTGCTGTAATAGATCCGATAGAAAACGATAATATGTACTGTTCCGTTATGGGAGCAGGTGGGATGGAATATGGACTTGCAGTCTATATCGGTATGGAAGGGTTGGAATTTATTAATAAGCTATATGCGGATGATATTGATGAACAAACATATCTTGAACAGAGATCCATCTTTTTTAGCCTATCAGATAGAAATGAATTGGACACAGCAGATTATCAATTGTTGAAAGACCATGGACGTTCTTATCGTGGGAAAAAACAGTGGCCGCTGTTCCGCAGCTTTACGCCAGGGTATTATCCATGGCAGCTTGACCAAGAGGAAGTTCGAATTCTTTCCGGCGTGCTCGAACAAGCCCTTGTTATTTGCAAAAGTGTGCTTCATGATCCGAGTATCCTTGATGCGGAACCAGGTTATTTTTTTGCACGAAGTATCGATTTGGATACCGGAGATTGGGAAAGCTGTTATATTCCTGAAGTTTATAACAAAGAAACAAAGGATGTCCCTTTATTAATCAGCGAATTAGAACTAAAAAGTGTTAGCAAATTAAAGGAGAAATATCCGGTTCCGTTGGAATTTGATGCTTCACCTGGTCCGATTCCAGTTCAAGATCAGCCTCGAATGCGTCCATATTACCCAATATTTATTTTTTGTGCTGAAAAGATGCACGGTTTAATTATTCATCATGATACTACAGGACCTACGGACGCTGATGAACAGATACAGAGATCGTTTATTCATTTAATAAAAAATTTAGGTGCGATACCTAAAGAGATTTTTATAAAGGAAGAAATGTATCCGATTCTTCAGCCGATTGCATCCACATTAAATATCGATTTGATTCCCTCGACACGGCTGCCATTGCTGGATGAAGCTAGAAAAGAGATGAACGATTTATTAAGATAGGGACAGTGGACCTCATGAGATACTCAAAGGAGGAAAAAGATGAAACGCTTACCATTTGAACGACCTACCAAACATTATGATGAAAATATCCGTCAAATTGATGAGCAGATTTGTGCATTAATCCAACAGAGGAAAGACGTATCAAATGCTAATCCTGGCTTCCCACCAAAAAAATATATTTCTGAGTGGGCCGATAAGTATAATCTTTACGAAGATTTGTTGCACGATGTGTTTGGCACATTAAGAAATGACGAAGCATTTCGACCTCAAGTTGAACCGAATAAATTTCAAAAGTATGTCTCGCTAATGAAATCCGTTGCGAAGGATGAATATTTTTATTCGGTGGCCTTCATGCGCCAATATGATAATGCAACTGTAGTAAACTTTACGATTGATTGGGATGATACAAAAGATTCTCATGATGATCATATTCGTCGTCACCATTTTTGGGAATTGTTCATAGAAGAATATGACTGTCGAATGACTAACGGAGGGGGTTCGGGTGGACACTTCAGCTACAATTTTGTTGTGTCACCGCCACTACCTGATGATCTTTCTGGATTGCAATTTGTATTTAAAGCATATAAGGAGCCATATACATATAAGGAGACTCCAATCCTTTCTGAAATAATTATAGATATGGATTAATAAGGGTAATTTTGGGACAGTAGATTTTATCTAGTGTCCCATTTATTTTTTTAGATGCTATGATGCACAAACTCCAAAGTATGATGCACAAACTGAATTCTATGAGTCACAAATAAAATTTTATGATCCACAAACAGGAAAACCGCGAAAAGAACCGGGGGCTATGCTCCACAAATCTTAAAGTATGATGCACAAATCAAAATCTATGAGTCACAAACAAGATTTTATGATCCACAAACAGGAAAACCTCGAAAAGAAGCGGCGGCCATGATCCACAAACTCCAAAGTATGATGCACAAACTGAATTCTATGAGTCACAAATAAGATTCTATGATCCACAAACAAGAAAACCCCGAAAGAACTGGATTCTATGCTCTAAAAAAACGATATAAAAATTTTTCAAAAGAAGGGTACCAAATTTTCTCCTTTATTTATATATAAAAGGTGAAACGATTGACCCGATGGAAGGGTCAATACGAATGGAGGAGAGGAAATGAGCAAGTTGTTAATTAACGATAACCCATTGATGGTCATTCCATCTTTGGCGGTGAGAATCGGCATGAATGAAGCAGTAGTATTACAGCAAATCCATTATTGGCTGCAGTTAAGCTCACATGAAAAGGAAGGGAAAAAGTGGGTTTACAATTCATACAAAGAGTGGCAGGCACAATTCCCTTTCTGGTCTGAAAGTACGATTAAACGGGTCATCAATTCATTAGAAAAGCAGGGATATCTTCAATCCGCTAATTTTAACCAGTCAAAAATGGACAAAACAAAATGGTACACAATTAATTACGAAATACTTGGAGAAACAGAGAATCAAATTGACCCATCTACGGACCAAAATGAACCATTGAGTGAATCAACTTGCTCCATCGATGAGGGCGAGTTGACTAAAGCAATACCAGAGATTACTACAGAGACTTCTTCAGATAAAATAATACCTTATGCCGACATCATTGATTATCTGAATCAAAAAATAAATGCGTCCTATAAATCTACTACGAAAAAAACAAAGGAGTACATCGAAGCAAGATGGAAGGAAGGATTCCGCATAAATGATTTTAAAAAGGTGATTGATCAAAAATCCGATGAATGGCTATTTGACCCACATTGGTGCAAATACTTGCGACCTGAAACATTGTTTGGTCCAAAATTCGAGTCCTATTTAAACCAAAAAGGCGGAAAACAAAAATGGCGTGAGGAGGATTTTGATTTACATGACTAAACGAGAAACCTTTCAGTTACTAAAGTTAATTGCTGAGTATTACGATTCATTTGAAATAAGCCAAGAAAAAGTCGATAGCTGGTATGAAATATTAATTATTTTCCCTTTTGAGGAATTAAAAGAGAATCTTATTCAATATGTTAAAAGCTCAACCTATCCACCGAAAATTGCAGATATCATTGGAAAATCTGCGTCGATGTCACGAGTTGTTCCAAGTTATGAACACACCGTTCCAAAACTGCATTTTCAAAACAAAAGGGCAAGCGAAGACGTGATTACGGATGAATTAGCGAAATTGAGAAAAGTACTAGGAATTCAAGGGAGGGATTCATGATGCAAGATAATAGATTATATTATTATGAAGCGGAGGCATCTGTTGTTGGGGCGATTTTACTGGAGAACGATTTAATGAATGATTGCACATTAGAGCCTCACATGATTTTTTCAAGTGACATGCGGATTATTTTTAATGCAATGAAGCAGTTACATGAAAAAGGAATTCCAATAGATTTTATCACAATCCATGAACAGCTTGGTCCGGATAATTTGGAAATGGTAGGTGGAATGAGCTTTATAGTTGGTCTAAAGAACAGTGTACCTACGACTGCCAACTTTGCCTTTTATCAAAATCTTGTCAAAAAGTACTATCAAAAACGAAAGACCATTGAAATTTCAGAACGGTTGATTGATAAAGTTTATGATGATGACCTTTCCGAAACCGTTCAAGAAGGGATCCAGCATCTAATGGAAATTGGAGACAACATGGATGATGCAGATACAGGAGAAATCAAAGATTACTTAGTGGAAATGTATTCTGATTGTGAAAATGATCGAGGCGAAATAACTGGAATTGAATCTAGCTTTAGCGACCTTGACCGATTAACTGGTGGCTTTCAGGATTCAGATTTTATCGTAATCGGTGCTCGTCCAAGTGTTGGAAAAACAGCTCTTGCTTTGAACATTGGTTTCGATGCAGCAAAAAAACATCGTACATTGATTTTTTCATTGGAAATGGGGACGAAACAGCTCCTAACCAGGATGGCTTGCTTCTTAGGGGGAATCGATTCTCAAAAGATAAAGAGTCCAAAGCTATTTTTTGAAAAAGAGGATTGGTCCAACTATTCACGTGCGGTGGGAAAGATTGCCGAAGCGAATCTCCATATCTTTGATCGGTCATTTATGGACCTTAACTATATTTGGTCCAAAGTTCGCAAAGTAAGAAGAAACAATCAGGAAGAAAAAATGATCGTCATTATCGATTATTTGCAACTCATTGTTGGCAACCCAAAGTTAGCACACAATAGACAAGCACAAATAAGCGAGATCAGCCGAGGCTTGAAACATATGGCAAGGGAATTAAATGTCGTAGTGTTAGCACTTTCTCAACTAAGTCGTGCGGTCGAAATGCGGGAGGATAAGAGACCGATTCTTTCAGACTTGCGTGAAAGCGGACAAATCGAACAGGACGCGGATCTAATTGCCTTTTTATACAGGGACGATTATTATCATCAGCGTTCTGCGGAAAAGAATATTATGGAAGTGATATTGGCGAAACACCGGAATGGACCGATTGGGACTGTCAAATTGGGATTTCGGAGTGAAGTAGGCAGATTTTTTGATCTGCGAGAAACATCATCGAGAGGGATAAGCTCTAACGTAGAAGGTAAATAAAATGTGCTCCGTACTCAAAGGAGGTATATGAGGTACATCCTAGGTTTATAATACGAAAGAAGTACCTCATAAGTGGTTTATGAGGTATATCATTGATGAAAAAAGAAAGAGAAGTATCTTATAAGTGGATGATGAGGTATATCTGTAATGAAAAAAAGAAAGAAAAGTACCTCATAAGTAGGTGATGAGATACATCATTGAAGAAAAAAGGAAAAGAAGTACCTCATAAGTGGTTGATGGGGTATATCAATGATGAAAAAAGAAAGAGAAGTACCCCATAAGTGGGTGACGAGGTATATCGTTAATGAAAAATCGTAAACAGGTATCTCAGGGAATTTGTAAGAAGGTACATAATCATCAACCAGATCTGATGTTGTATACATTCAAATCGATGATCCCTAAACACAAATATCCCGGCAATAGCCGGGATAAGGTAGCAATCATCATTTATTCAAAAGCTTCAACGCTTCACGATTAAATGCGGGGATATCTTTAGGTGTTCGGCTCGTGACAAGCTGTTCACCGCACACAACGACTTCTTCATCATGAAAATTAACTCCAGCATTTTCTAAATCCACTTTGATTGATGTATAACCTGTTGCATCTCTGCCATCAAGTGATTTTGCCGTAATGAGCAATTGTGGACCATGGCAAATAGCAAAAACGGGTTTTTTTTCATCCATAAAGGCTTTGACGAATTGAACAAAGCGGTCATCTGCACGAAGTTGATCGGGTGAAAATCCACCAGGAATAAATAAGGCATCATAGTCACTTGGATCTACCGAGTCAATACTTTCATCGATTGTGACTTCTACTTCCTTATTTTTTCCTGTTATCTTCTTTCCTTTTTCCTTCTCAATCGTTACGACAGTATGTCCTGCTTCCTGAAAGGCTTTTGCAGGCTCACTATATTCGGAATCCTCAAACATGTTCGTGATTACTGTTGCAATTTTTTTACTCAAGAAAAATCATCTCCTTTATAGTTTATATGTTCCCGGTTTGGACAAATATAAACGTAAAAGAATGAATTCCTTATGCTGTTTTCACCAATAAGTACACAAAATACGGAGCTCCAATAATGGATACGATCAGGCCAACCGGAATTTCCGATGGTCCGAAAAAGTTTCTTGCAATCGTGTCACCAATCAATAAAATCAAAGCGCCAATTAATGCAGCAACAGGTATCATGATTTGGTGGAGGGGACCAACAATTCGTTTCGCTAAATGAGGTGCAATCAATCCGATAAAGGCTAAACCACCGCCGAAGGCAACACATGCACCGGCTAAAGCGGCAGCTACAAAAAGAAGAATACGGCGTTCCCGTTCCAATTTTATCCCCATCCCTACTGATAGCTCATCACCGAGTCGTAACACATTAAGTGTCCGCGATTTTATCAATACAAACGAACCGAGCACAATAATCCACGGTAAGATGGCTGCAACAAATCCCCAATTTGTTCCCCATAGGTCTCCCGATAACCAAGTAATCACCTCAGAGAAGCTTTGATTGGTCATTTTGAGCTGAAAAATAATTAAGAGAGCACTGAATGCGGAATTGATTCCGATTCCGACAAGAATCAACCGCTTAGGGGTAATCCCATTTTTCCAAGCCAAAACATAAATAAGAAACATCGCAATAATGGCTCCGGCGAAAGCAGCCAATGGCATAAGATAACTACTGAATGACTTAATAACAGTATTCTCTGTGAAAAAAATAAAGATAACTACAAAAAGTCCTGCACCTGTATTTATCCCTAAAATACCCGGGTCTGCTAAATCATTGTTTGTAATGCCTTGTAAGATAACGCCTGAAATCGCTAAGCCGATTCCTATTAACAGTGCGATAATAATTCTCGGAAGGCGGAAATCAAACAATACAATGCCATCCTGACTAGTCCCATAACCTGCCAAAGTAGCCACGACAGATAGTGGTGAGATACTAATTGTCCCTAATGATAAATTAATAAAAAAAACGGCAATCAATAAAAGAAGAAGAATGCCAAACACGATCGTTCCTTTTCGTTTCATCACAATCCTCTCCCTTCTCTTCTAGCAAGGTAAAGGAAAAAAGGTACACCAATTAAAGAAGTAATGGCTCCGACCGGTGTTTCATATGGCGGATTAATCACTCGTGAAAGCATGTCTGATAAAATTAAAAGAAGACCTCCGAGTATACCTGAACAAGGGATGATCAATCGATAATTCGAACCGACAATAAATCGGGTAATGTGCGGAATAATTAAACCGATAAAGCCAATCATTCCAGCGATGGAAACACTGGCACCTGTTAAAAGGACAACGGCTAATGATCCTAGCAGCTTTGTCCAAAACACATTGATTCCTAGTCCTAGTGCAACGTCTTCCCCCATACTCAATACATTGATTTTTTTTGAAATAAAGAGGGCAATCAGGATTCCGATGATGGCCACTACGAGAATAAACGGAATGCTTGACCATTTTGTACCAACGACTCCGCCTGCATACCAAAAGCTTAAATCCCTAGCAACATTAAATCGAATCGCAATGGTCGTTGATAATGCACTAAACATCGTTCCGATCGCTGTACCTGCAAGGGCTAACTTCACAGGTGTTAATCCGCCTTTTGTCCAGGAACCGATTGAAAAGACAATCATTGCACTAATTCCTGCCCCAATAAAGGAGGCAAAAAGCAGAAAGATATACGAGCTTCCATGAAAAAAAGCGAATACTACCGCAATCGCTAATTCAGAGCCGCCCATGACCCCCATAATGGAAGGGTCGGCCAACGGGTTTCGCGTCATCCCTTGCATGATCGCTCCTGAAATTGCTAAAAAGATTCCAACAAATACACCAGCTAAGGCACGTGGTAAACGAATTTCTTTTATGTATTGGTGAACGATATTATCCTCATTATAATGGAAGAAAGAATTAACAATCGTTGCCACGCTTGTTTTTCCTTCTCCCATGGAGATGGACGCAATAATTGAAAGCAATAATAAAAGAAAACCTCCGACTAGTATGATCCATGCTTTTCCGTTTTTTGTTATGAATGGTTTATTCTTTTTATTTGAGGGTGCTTTATGCCCCATATTTCCTACATCCTTTATTAGTTACTAAATCCTAATCTATTTTATCATATAAAAATTTTTTCTCTAAGGCATTAACTCTAATGAAAAAAGATGCTCACCATGATTGGCAAACATCTTTCTTCAGATTTTTCGTGGGAATAATAAATTATACGCATCGCTTTTTTACATAAACTGTCTACGTCTAGCTCCAGCGCCTATCGACTAGAAAACTTCAGGACTTTTCCCTACGATAAGTCAAAGTCCCTCCAGTTTTTACGTCGATGAGCAAGGCGCTTTCGCCTTTGTACTTTATTTAGCCATTTTTTCCTTTAAATCATCGAGTAATTTATCTTTTCCGATTGGTAAAAATGATTGTCCGAAGTATGGTTGGTTAGGGAAGTAATAAACATTTTTGTTTTTAACAGCCTTTAAGCCGTTCCAGATTGAGCTTTTCTCTAATTCAGCTTGTGCACCTTTGGAACTGACGACGATTAGTACATCAGGATTTAACTTCGAGATGTTTTCTAAATTGATTTGGGAAGTACCAGTATCCTTGGATGCACCTTCAGGTCTTGGTAACTGCATATCATCATTAACGATTTGGCCTAAACCTTCATTTCCGAATGTGTACGTATTTTTTTCATCCGCAAGTAAAGTTAATACGGTACCTTTACCTGTTTTCTTCTTAATGTCATTTCCAATTTCTTTTGCTTTCGCATCATACTTAGCAAGCCAATCATTTACTTCTTTTTCTTGACCAAATATTGTTCCGATTTGTTTAAATCGTTGTTTCCACTTTGTTAATCCTTCATCAAGGACGATGACAGGAGCAATTTTTTTCAGTTGATCAACGCTTTTAAGATGTCGTTTGCTAACGATAATTAAGTCGGGATGAGTTTGAAGAATCGCCTCGACATCGACTTTATCGACCATATAGTAGCCGACAATTTTTGCATCCTTCAGTTCGTCTTTAATATATGGCGCAGGTTTTGTATAGTCATAGGAATCAGAATTGGCTGTTGCGACCAATTTGTGACCTAAGATAATTAATTCTTCACTTGACCCTGAAATATCAGCGATACGCTTCGGATTGGCAGGGATATCTACCTTTTCTCCACGTGCATCTGTTACCGTTACTGTGGCTGATTTTTTCTTATCATTCGATGTATCTTTATGATTTCCACAAGCGATTAATACACTTGAGATAATGAATAAAATGGATATAAAAGTTAAATATTTTTTCATGATAGCCTCCTGTATGTAAAATAGTTCACTCCATTGAGAAAGATTATCATTTAAAGCATAAAAAATCAATATATTTTTTACTATTTCCAAAAGGGGAAAATAAATAAGAAAAAACTAAGCTGAATGAATATCCCGTGCTATATTGCCCCATTAATTACGATTAAAGATTGGATGGCTTACAATATTGTGTATGGCAAAATAAAAGTGCAGAGTTATGAAAAGTAAAAGTACATAACGTTGCACTTTATTTTTTATACAAAAAAAGACTTGCCAGCCATCCAATATTTCTCTACTGTAATTGTGTCGAAGCAATACAGTGGAGGTTGAAAGGAATGCTAGCAATGTCTGAAGTTAATTGTATCAAATTATTACGAAATCGAAAATCACTATCTATAAATGAAATTTCAAAAACGTTGGGGATTAATTGGAGAACTGCAAAGAAATATGCAGATGACGATCAAGTCCCCAAAGAAATGGTTAAAAAGAAAAGTGGAATGATGTATGAGGAAAATTGGGGGGAGATAGTTTCCGACTGGCTAGGAGAAGATGAAAAGTTAAAGAAAAAATTAAGAAGGACTAATAAAAAGATTTTTAATGATCTTGTAAAAATGGGGTTCACGGGGTCCTATCGAACCCTCTGTTATTTCATCGCTGACTGGCGTGAAGGTAAAGATCGCATAGAAGAAAGGGATAAGAATTCGGAACGTTTGGATCATCCGCCAGCTGAGGCACAAGTTGATTTTGGAATAACTGAGGCCGTGAAGGATGGGAAGTATATTGATGTTCATTGTCTTCTGATGACACTTCCTTATAGTAATGCAGCTTACTGTATACCATTGCCAGGCGAAAATCAAGAATGCTTTTTACATGGGCTCAAAGCGATGTTTAATCAACTTGGTGGAGTACCTAAGAAAGTTCGGATTGATAATTTAAAGGCAGCAGTTATTCAGCCGAGGGGAAGAAATCAAGAGGCAACGTTCACAGACGAATTCCTCCAATTTGCAAGTCACTACGGTTTTGAACCGCAGGTTTGTAATCCAAGAAGTGGGCATGAGAAAGGAAATGTGGAAAATAAAGTAGGTTATATTCGGTACAACTTTGTAACACCATCACCTGTAATAAATAACCTTGAGCATTTGTCTCAAATCCTAGAAGAACATTTAACCAAGGACCGTGAGCGTGTTCATTATGAAAAGCATGTCCCCATTCGAAAATTACTAGAGGAGGAACATCAATATCTTTTAGCCTTACCCGATGAAGATTATCCTGTATTTAAAGAGGAACTGATGCAAGCAAATAAGTATGGGGAAATAGTAATTGATAAAACTAAAGTACATATCCCCAAGGGATATAACTATGGTCAATTGCACGTTATAAAGTATTGGGACAAATTTAAAGTTATTTCACCTTATGGAGAAATCCTGCATGCAGAATATCGACCTTACATGAATAAAAGTCGCAAAATTCCTTGGTCGTCTATTCTTAAATCTTGGTTACATAAGCCGCGGGTTGTAACCTATTCACGTTATTCACCTTATCTACCAGGTCGAATCTATGAATATATTAATATCAGTAATTTGTCGATAAGAAAAAAAAGACTGAAATGGTTAATTAGCCTACTAGCTAATCATGAAATGGGAGAAATCAATGATCGATTTTACGAGTTATTGAATGATCAAACGGAAGAAATGTATGAACCCGATTCTCATCCCTATGATGTCAATTGGGCAATGTATGACGAACTTCAATCCCCTTCTCGCGAAGGGAGTGATAAGGTTTGAATTCTGAACTAAAAAGGATTTGTAAAACTCTTCGCCTCGCCTATGTAGCAGACATAGTTGATACTATCCCATTTGAGAACCCCGAGCAGTATCTAGAAAGTCTATTACATAGAGAGCTACAACTACGTGAGGAAGCAAAGGCTGAACGTTTAATTAAAAAAGCACGGTTTCTTAGCAAGAAAACTTTAGAGGCATTTCAATGGAGTGAACAGGTTCGTTTCCCTCCCCACATAGATGCGAAAGAGCTATGTGAACTACATTTTATAAATCAACATGAGAATGTCATTTTAACTGGTTCTCCTGGCACTGGGAAAACCTTATTAGCTACAGGGTTAGGGCGTAAGGCCTGTCAAAATGGCTACGAAGTTCGTTTCTATCGTGTGTCTGATTTAGTCGATACACTAGAAAGAGTATGGAAAGAAGGAAAGCTACAGCAATTTCGAAATAAGTTCAAAAAAGTAGATCTCATAATACTCGATGAAATGGGATATATCCCGTTCAGCAAAGATGGGGCTGAGTTATTATTTCAATTAATATCCGACTGGTATGAACAAAAAAGTTTAATCATCACATCGAACCTTGAATTTAGCCAATGGAATCGTATTTTTGTCGATTCCAGGCTAACGGCAGCATTAGTCGATCGAGTTATTCATCACGCACATATTTTAAGTTTTACAGGAGATAGTTACAGAGTTACACACGCACTTTCACGACAAAAATAATTACTAAAATTAGGCTGGCAAGCTTATGTATTTTTTATTGCACTTTTATGTACTTTTTACTTGCAAAACACAAATATCCAATTTAGTAAAAGTATAGATTGAACCATACGATGAATATTGGTAATTTTGAAAATAGGAATATCTTTTTTCCGTTATCCTAAGTTTCCCGTATAAGATAAAAAAATTGAGAAGTGGGTTAAAGAATTATTGTAACCAAAAAAGTATTAGGAAAATTAATGGAGATACTATGATTCTGTATTTATAGAAGTTTTGTGAAATATTATCAAATTTTATTAGGGGGATGGTAATGAAGAAGTTTATTGATGACTTGGCGGGAGCAATCTATGATTCTTTTAAATTTGTTTTCAGATGCATATGCTACATTTTATCCGGAATGTTAATTGTCGGAGTACCGCTTTATATAATTGCATTAATATTTAAAATGTTTAATTAGCGGATAAAATCCTCAGCTGTTGTATATATATTATTTGACTCAAAGGGACCTATTTTTGAAACAAATAATTTAGAGGATTTAGCTAAGTTTTTGAAAAAGGTCAACTAAAAATAGATGACCGAGGGAATGATCACTTTTTTCAAAATTCCAATTTTACTATAGTTTATACTTAACATGTTCAAAATTAAAAATCTATTATAACAGTATAGTCTTAGTGAACTGCATAAAATCAACTAAGTGATTGTCTATGATTTTTTGCAGAATCACTATACGGATCTCCTGATAATCATGGAGAGCGATATTTCTAAAACCAACCATCGATCACGTCATTTTTCATATATGGATCCACTCTCTTCAATATTTCGTAATATCTTCCAACCTTCTTCAAACATTAATTAAGTGGTACATTGTCCGGATTATCCGGATAGACAATTTGTATTAATTGATAGGGAGTTTTTTTATCGTTTACTTTTTCAATAGATCCCTTTTTTTCGTACGAAGCAAAATATTTGTTATTTATATTAATTAGATTCCATGTATTTTTATCTTCAATAATAATTTCAAACTTTTCCGAAGGGCTATTATTAGGATCATGTGCAATAATCCAAGTTTTTTTCCAATCTTCACTATGCTTCTTTTCATCCACTATTATTTGAGAATCTGTACCTTTATAGTACTCCTTATCGGCCTTTTTTGAAAAATAGTTCTTTCCACCTAGTGCAAGAAAAATTAGAACGAGCAATATTATCAACAGTAAATAAACTGATACTTTTCTTCTCAAGCGCTTACCTCCTAACATTTCGGTAAAACAAATCTACAAATCAAAAATTGCATTCAAAACTAAAAGTAAAAACCATAAAAAAATTAAAAAGCTTACAATAACTCTTCCCATTTTGAAGTCCGTTTTATTTTCGCTATTCTGCCGTTTTATCTTCCTATACAAGCCTTGAATTTTATTTTGTTTTTTGTTCTTGGTTTGACTGTCTTTCACACCGATTTTACTCCCTCTTTTATAATAATCGATAAAATAACTGCATGCTGAACAATTCTCCTAGAAATTAATTTCTAAAAGTTGTTTCATTTTACTAAATAAATCTTTATGTTTATCAATTGTTATGCGAGTTTTCTTTATTGATCCGACATCATTGTGTGTGAAGACAAAAGTACCGTCATTCAAAACGTAAAAAGCATAAGGAACTTTTTTTCCGGATTGTATCTTTTCACTTTCAAAAAAGTTAAATGAATAAGTGTTTTGAGTTTTCATTTCATCAAAGATGTATTGACTATCTGACTTTTTAACTTTAAGCCCTTCAACCATCGACAATATTTTTTTAACCATTTTTTTGTCTTTAACAATTTTCGTCATTTCTTCGGATGAAGAATTATCTACCACTTTTTGAATAAATATTGTACTTAAAGAATTTTTCTTATCTATTTTTATTTCTTCTTTATTTCCAGAACAAGCACACAGAAGTATAGACAAAATAATTAATAAACCTATAAAAGTATATTTACTCTTCAACAATTCTGACCTCCAGTGCTGACTTTTATATATAGTTCAACAAATAAACAGTAAAATCCTTTGAGTTTATCAAAACTTACTCTTCCTATTTCAATAATTTGTGCTTACATAACAAATATTTATAAATATCAAGAACAGACTAGGAAGTTTTTACAATTGATAATGATTTTCACCATAGATATAATAAGACTAACAGAAGGAAAATAGAAAGTTGGAAAGTTGTATGGCATTACAGATGTTAAATGATGTGGAATTGCAATTTTTGATTAATAATTCCGCGTTAACGAGTGAGGCAGCGACAGAGGATTCGTGGCTGATTAATCGGGAGAACCTATCAATAGTGATAGATGATTTAACAGAACGGTTGCAGTCTCCCCAAAGAGTGATTACTGCAGCTCAATTATCCAAGAATTATAGCTTTGCATTACTTGTTCCCATATTGTATTCAATGACAGTTTTTCAAAAGGGTATTGACGCAAGCGGTTCTAATAGTTTTGTCGAATTATCTAAAGAGGGCGTTTACTCGCTTCATATAAAGGAAATGTCGTTTGAAAGTTTTGAACCTGGTGAAAGAAATGTATGGCGGGATAACATTCTACAAAAATTGTTTAAAGATAATCTGTCTCTTCTCCACAAATCACTTTCAACATTAACAAAAATTCCGGAATCGATTCTTTGGGAAAACGTGGCATCCTATATTTATTGGTTATATGAGTTCCGCCTTCGACAAGAAGATACCGTAAGTCCATTTATCAGTGAAGATTTTCGCTATATTGTCATGGACGCACCTGGATCGGTATTTGGAAAGGATTATAATCCAATCAAAAATTGCTTTAAATTTATTGAAAAAGAAGATAAAACTATCGTTAGAATTCGTAAAACCTGTTGCTTAACATATAAATTACCGGGTTCACCCGTATTTTGCGGTGACTGTCGACTAAATCCGGTAAACAAGTACGATACAGCATGTAAACCAACACATATATTTGGATAGGAACAGTGGACCAAGTCCACTGTCCCGCTAAGTCAATTAGTTCACTTCAATTGTCCAATCAAATGGATCCGGTTCCGTTCCGTTTTGAATATTTGTGATGGTTTCGTATAATTTTTTTGCGATTGGTCCAGTTTCTCCGTTATTAATAACTAGTTTTTCCCCTTCGTAATTTAATTCACCGACTGGAGAGATAACGGCAGCTGTTCCTGTGCCAAAAATTTCTTCAACCCATCCCTTTTGATAGCTTTCATAAATTTCATCAATCGAGATTCTTCGTTCACTCACTGGAACCCCCCAATGTTTTAAAAGCTGGATGACAGAATCTCTCGTCACACCCGGTAAAATACTTCCGTTTAAAACAGGAGTCACGATTTCTCCGTTGATTTTAAAGAAAATGTTCATACTACCAACTTCTTCAATATAGCGTTTTTCAACCCCATCTAACCAAAGAACTTGAGAATAGCCGATTTTTTCCGATTCCTCTTGGGCTTTTAAGCTTGCTGCATAGTTTCCGGCGGTTTTTGCCTTTCCTGTTCCGCCTGCTACTGCACGGACATAGTTGCGTTCAACATAAATTCTCACTGGATTTATTCCCTCTTTATAGTAAGAACCAACAGGGGAGAGAATGATCATTAAGCGGTATGTTTTCGATGCAGCTACACCAAGATATGGTTCGGTTGAAATAATAAATGGACGAATATAAAGCGACGTTCCTTCTGCAGATGGCACCCAATCTTTTTCTAAGCTGATTAATTGTTTTAAAGCTTCTAAAACGAATTCTTCATCAATTTGTGGTATACAAATTCGCTCATTGGATAAATTTAATCGTTCCATATTTTTTTCAGGTCTGAAGAGGAGGATCTTATCTTCCTTCGTTCTATAGGCTTTTAGACCTTCAAAAACGGTTTGTCCATAATGAAAAATCATTGCGGCCGGATCTAAACTAACTGGCTGATAGGGCGTGATGCGCGGATGATACCATCCTTTGTCAACAGAATAATCCATGATAAACATATGATCCGTAAAGATTCTTCCAAATTCAAGCTGATTCGTCTGAGGCTTTTCCTTTTTTGATTCACTTCGGATAATTTCAATCTGACTATGTTCCATTGCTTTCCCTCTTTTACTGTGAAGTATTAAAATATTTGATTTCTTATCATTATTTCACTATTCAAGCGATTTGTCATTAGTAAATTGGGTATTTCATACAATTAAATATTTCCAAGTTTAACCGGTTAGCGTACTGGGAAAGATGCTGGATAAAGACTATTATAGCGGAGGGAACACATGGAAAAGGGATATCGGTTATTAGGAGCTTCAATTTTTGTTGGAGGAATATTGATGCTAATTGCTACTGTGCTGCATCCACCATTAGTGAATCCTTATGATGGACAGACGGCTTTTCACGGCTACAGCCATTCCCGTTTATGGATGTGGGACCATATTTTAATGCTTCTCGCCACTTTTCTGTGGTTACTTGGTTTAGCGGGAAGTAGATTCTATTATTCGGCTGGGAAACTGTCTTCTAAATTAGGATCATATTCATTCATTGTTTCTATAAGTATTTGGATTATCATCCTTTCAGCGGAGCTAACGATTCTGCCCATTATTGGAGAAGAAGTCATTCAAAACGATGGATCGACATTATTCAAAGTGTGGGAATCGGTTTTTTCCTTTTTATTGTTAGCAGGTTATTTTGCGGTTGCCTGTGGGTGGATTGGTGTTTTTTTATATGGATGGGGAATGCGTAGTGTAAAAACGGAGCATTTCTCTTCATTGTTTAATAATAGTGCATTGTATTCCGGGCTGATCGGTTTGATTGGAATTATCATCACATGCATATCATTTCCAATCGGTTATATTGTCATTCCCCTTACATCTGGACCACCCTTTATTTGGACGATGTTGTTAGCTGTAAAAATGTTAAGGAAACAGGTTGAATGATATGCTGATCGTGTTTATATACGACCATATGATTGGAGCTGGCTAAAGTACCTTTCAATGTATCTTGGTCTCTATTCCTACTTTTTTGACCCCCAAGATTGCCTTTCGTAACACATCTTGGGCTTCATTCCACCTTTTTGTCGACCAAGATTCCTTTTCGCAACACATCTTGGGCTTCATTCCGCCTTTTTGTCGACCAAGATTGCCTTTCGTAACACATCTTGGGCTTCATTCCGCCTTTTTGTTGACCAAGATTCCTCCTCGCAAAGCATCTTGGTCTCTATTCCATCTTTTTGCCTCCCAAGATTCAATTTCTTAACGTATCTTGGTCTTCAATCCTTCTTTTTGAATTGTTAATGCTCTAATAGCTTTAGATTGAGTTGATTAGCAAAGCAAATACTAGATCTGGGAGCAGATGCAGCCTGTGAAAAATGGAAAAACAGTTCTAAAGCCCTTAGGATATTTAAAAGCTTTTGTAGTATGAAAGGATGGTTCACTAATTTTGTATCCTCCGTGGTAATACATCTATTACAAGACTTTTATCAGTCATTAAATTAAGAAAAAAGAGCTGACCCTAGCAACAGGTTCAACTCTTTATCGATGAATTCTTATTCAACTTCTTCCTCTTCAACACGATTTTTAAACGCTTCTCTTGTCACGATGAATTCTTCATCACCGATAGCCTCTTTTGAATGTTTCTCAGTTAAGCTGTTTTGTGGGAAATTACCCGGATGTCCTTTTTTCTTATGATTAAAACCAGTCCCTCTAGCCATTTTTCCACACACCTGCCTTCTTAAGTGATATCATTCCTGATTAGATTCTCCAAAAATCGTTACATTATCACGTTAAATTTCCATCAAGGCAAAATCAAGAGAAAATAGTTTGAATTTTGTCAAAAATAACAACCGAATCCTACATCTATATAAAGCAAATTCGATATAATAAAAGTAAGAAATTAAACGAAAGGGTGACTGTTATGGACTTTTTTAGATTAACGGAAGATCGGATTCGTGAAGCATATAAAAATGGGGAATTTAAAAATTTACCAGGATATGGAAAACCACTTCCGGACGATGAGCTAGCTAACATTCCGGAAGATTTACGCATGGCCTATAGGATTATGCGTAATGCAGGATTTTCCCCTGAAGAAGCATCGGTGAAAAAAGAACTAATGACGATCGAAGACCTCATTAAACAAAGCAAAAATGAACTAAATAAAGAAGAACTCACCCACAAGCTAAATGAAAAAATGTTAAAGTACAATGAACTTGTATCGAAAAAAGGAGGGAAAACGAATTCCTCCGTATTTAAAAACTATGAGCAAAAAATAGAAAAGAAATTTTTGAAATAGAAAGATGTCGAAGTTTTGCTGTTTTACTCTAAAAAAATCCATTTCTTTGTCGATATAAAGGATAGAAATAAGATTTTGGAAAATTAGGGTGAAGTAAATGGACAAAACATCGGTAATTGGGGTTATTTTAGGAGTAGTGGCAATCGGCGTAGGAATGGTTATGAAAGGCGTCCCCCTAAATGCATTAGTAAATCCCGCTGCATTTTTAATTATTATTTTAGGAACCATTGCTGCGGTAACGATCGCTTTTCCTACGAGTGAAATAAAAAGAGTGCCAAAATTATTTGGCGTCATCTTTAAAGAAAAGAAAAATATGAGTGAAAAAGAAATCATCAATCTTTTTTCTGACTGGGCACAAGTAGCGCGAAAGGAAGGATTACTTGCGCTTGAAGCGAAATTAGAAGAGGTGGAGGACCCATTTTTAAAAAATGGACTTAGTCTGGCGGTTGATGGACAAAGTGCTGAATATATTCGGGATGTGTTAAGTGAGGAAATTGATGCGATGGAAGGTCGGCATCAAGCGGGAATTGCCATTTTTTCACAAGCGGGGACATATGCTCCTACACTTGGCGTACTCGGTGCGGTACTTGGACTTATTGCTGCACTAGGAAATATGGGGGATACGGAAAAATTGGGACATGCAATTTCTGCTGCCTTCATTGCCACATTGCTTGGGATATTTACCGGGTACGTATTATGGCATCCATTCGCCAATAAACTGAAACGAAAATCCAAAGAAGAAGCAAAAAGGAAGGAAATTATGCTCGAAGGAGTACTATCCATTCTTGCTGGTGAAGCTCCGAAAGTCATTGAGCAAAAATTAGCCTCCTATCTTCCTGTTGGAGAACGGAAAAAGCTGTTAGAAGAAAGTAGTGAAGCGAATGAGTAAGAAAAAGAAAAGAAAAAATCACGATGAAGGGCATCCTGATGAATCTTGGTTACTTCCTTATTCCGATTTAATGACATTACTATTAGCTTTATTTATCGTATTATTTGCTTCAAGTACAGTCGATGCGCAAAAATTTCAGCAGCTTTCTAAAGTATTCAACGGCATTTTTTCTTCTGGTGTCGGTGTGATGGATTATTCTAATCCACAGCAAGAGAACAATTTTCAATCAACAGTTCCGCAGAAAAAAACTGAAGCTAATAAAGAAAAGACAAACGCAGATCAAAAAGCTGCAGATGAAGAAAAAGAGAAGTTCAACCAGCTAAAGTTAAAAGATCATGAAGAATTAGCAGAAGTACAAGCTAAGATAAACAAATATATAAAAGAAAACAATTTATCAGGAAAGTTTGCTACATCGTTAACAACGGAAGGATTGCTGCTAACGATACGGGATAATGTCCTTTTCGGTTCGGGAAATGCGGACATTACAGGAGAAAATATAAAAATTGCAAAAGAAGTGTCTAAATTACTTGTAATGGATCCACCTAGAAACATTCTTATCAGTGGCCATACAGATAATGTGCCGATCCATAATTCTAATTTTGAATCTAATTGGGAATTAAGTATGATGAGGGCCTATAACTTCATGAAAGTTATTTTGCATAATAAACATTTAGAGGCAAAAAACTTTAGTGTTAAAGGGTATGGTGAATACCAGCCAATCGCATCAAATGCGACTGAAGAGGGCAGAGCCAAAAATCGTCGCGTTGAAGTGCTTATCCTTCCAAGAGTCAAATCAAATTAACGAGCTTTTTGTACATCGGTACAGAAAGCTTTTGTTTTTTAGAAGAAACATGTAGAAATATTTTCGACAGTATTTTCGAAACCTAATAGAGGTACTGATCGAGAAAAGCCTTTATTTCTTAGGAAATATTAAAACTTAAAGCTGTTTGTTTACAGACTTTTCAACAATTAGCTGTCATTATTCAACATCCATTCCAATGAAATATGTTGAATAATGTATGGTGAATGTAAGGAAATATTTTTGCTATAACGTAGAAATAACGATATGATGATAGTGTTCATAATATAATTATTCGATATAAATATAGATAAGTGTTATTTTGAAAGGAAGATGTAAGTTGATCACATATAAATCACAACGTGAAATCGATATGATGAAAAAAGCGGGTGAATTACTTGCAAGTACCCATAAGGAAATTGCCAAAATGATTAAACCTGGTATAACAACATGGGAAATTGAAGAATTCGTCAATGATTATTTGAAAAAGCATGGTGCTACTCCTGAACAAAAAGGCTATAAAGGCTATGAATTTGCCACTTGTGCTAGTATAAATGATGAAATCTGCCATGGCTATCCGCGAAAACAGCCACTTCAAGAGGGGGATATTGTTACGATTGATATGGTCGTAAATTTAAACGGTGCACTAGCAGATTCAGCGTGGAGTTATCCAGTCGGAAAAGTAAGTGAACAAGCACAAAAATTATTAGATGTAACAAAGGAAGCATTATATAAAGGAATCGAACAAGTAAAAGTCGGAAATCGCATCGGCGATATCGGTCATGCCATTCAATCTTTTGTAGAACCACATGGTTTTTCCGTTGTTCGAAATTTCATCGGTCACGGAATTGGACCAACAATTCACGAAAAACCTGAAGTACCTCATTTTGGATTACCTGGCAAAGGACCTCGCATTAAAGAAGGTATGGTATTTACGATTGAACCGATGGTAAATATCGGTGGATTCGAAACGAAAATGGACAACAACGGGTGGACGGCCCGAACAATGGACGGCACATTATCTGCCCAATACGAGCATACAATTGCCGTAACAAAAGATGGAATTATTATTATAACTGATCAAGATTAAAGCCTCAGATGTGAGGCTTTTTTTTCTAGGAATTTAAAAAGAATGAAACCAGTTCTCGAAAAGATTGGATGCGAGAAGGAAAGGGTAGAAATCCGAGCTCAAGTGCACGAATCCGCAAGATTAATAAAGGGATTCGCCTTTCCATTGATGAAATAGTAGATAGGAATATTTCAAAATGGAGGGGATTAAAATTGATTAGAGGAATACTCATTTTCGTCTTTATACTTTTAACAGCATGCTCAAATCAACAGGAGAAAGAAAATTCTTTCGAAGCAGAAAAAACGATCACAAATCAACAGCCACAACCGATTTTACAAAAATTAAATGTTCCATGGGCGATGGCGAAACATAAAGATACCTTTTACATTAGTGAAAGAGATGGAACAATAGTGTCATGGAATGAAACAACTAATCAATTACATCGATCCCAAGTAAAAACTACTAAACCGATCCATCACGAAGGGGAGGGAGGCTTTCTTGGGATTGAATTAACTCCAAATTTTGAAGAGTCCCATCAAGCATATGCCTATCACACATACCAGGAAAATGGAAATACGTTTAACCGTGGGATTCGTATTCAAAAAAACGGAGAAACATGGGTTGAGGTTGCATCTTTACTAGAAGATATCCCTGGTTCAAACATCCATAATGGTGGTCGCATAAAAATTGGCCCTGATCAAAAACTTTATGTAACTATTGGAGATGCAGCTGTACCGGAAAATGCACAAAACCTAAATTCTCTATCGGGGAAAATTTCACGAATGGAATTGGATGGAAGAATTCCAAGCGATAATCCATTTAAAAATAGTTACATCTATTCCTATGGACATAGAAATCCACAAGGACTTGCATGGGATGAGCATGGAACGATGTATAGTACCGAGCATGGACAAAGTGCACATGACGAAATTAATCTGATTAAGCCTGGAGCCAATTATGGGTGGCCAATCATTGAAGGAAATACACGCCAACAAGGGATGGAGACACCTATATTTCAAACAGGCGACACGACATGGGCACCTTCAGGAATTCAATATAAGGATGGAAAATTATACATTGCTACACTTCGGGGGGAAAAACTAAGGATATTTGATCTAAAAGAAAAAAGTTCTACTTATGTAAGAGGCGATTTTGGAAGAATACGGGATGTTTATATCGAACGGGATAATTTGTATTTTATTTCCAATAATTTAGATGGCCGAGGTACACCATCTGCTGATGATGATCAATTATGGAAGGTAGATATAAAAGAGATTAGATAGGCGGACACTAGTTCCGCTATTCGTGCAAAAATGGGTCATTTACCTATTTTTGCAAACACAGAATCCGCTATTCTGCAAAAAAGCAGTAATTTTAAATGTTTTTTTGCAAATAGCGTACCCAGTGTCCGCTTAGCCCCTAAATTAGGGTCATTTTAAAAGAATAACGGATTCTATGTCCACATTAGGTTTTCTTGTCCTGCATCAACAAGACTACTTACGCAAATTCCCCAGTTCCTCTACGATGGCTTGCATTTCATTTGGACTGAATGTGTTTTTTTTCATAACCATTTCGTAAATATCATGTAAATCTTCATAAATATCTTCATTGTATTGTGAAGAGTTAATTGCATCCGCATTAACCATTCGTAATTTTGTTGTGATTTGGGAAATCATGTATTGAATATTTTCAGTTGATTTAATTGTAAGATCCACAAGTGTCATCCTCTCATTTTTTCATAAAAGATAATACTATCTTTCCACGAATTAAAATAGGTGTCAAATACATATTATGTTTTATTGGAAGAGCTAGGGGGAAGATAAATTACAAATAACTGAAAGATATAGCATTTTTTTATGAGGTGAAAAAATGGGGAACTCAAAAATAATTCGGGACAAGAATTTCATCATTTCGCTCATTAAACATTCAACGTACAATGATATCACTGGTTTGGCCGCACAATTAGCTTATTTTTTTCTGTTATCTTTATTCCCATTACTTCTCTTTGTAGTAAGTCTGCTACCTTATTTGCCGATTAATTTGGATGATATTTTAAACGTATTACGTAACTTTGCTCCAAAACAAACATTAACTATGATTGAATCAAACTTAGCGGACATACTGAACAATCGAAGAACAAGCTTACTTTCGTTTGGAATTATCGCGACATTATGGTCGGCGTCTAAAGGAATGAATGCAATTACAAAAGCGTTGAATCGAGCGTATGAAGTAAAAGAAACCCGTTCGGCGATTGTTGCACGAGCCATGTCGGTTCTTTTAACACTTGCGATGATATTTGTTTTTTTACTTGCATTGTTATTACCGGTTTTTGGTGAATATATCGGTTTTTATATTTTTAAACTGTTTGGGCTTTCCGAACAATTTACACATATTTGGACAGCCTTAAGATGGGTTATCAGTCCTCTCATATTATTTGTAGTTTTTGTTGGTATTTACTATTTTGCTCCGAATAAAAAAATTAAGTGTCTAGCTGTTTTTCCAGGTGCTGTTATCGCTACAGTTGGATGGGCAATTGTCTCATTAGCGTTTTCCTTTTATGTAAGTAATTTTGGCCACTTCTCAACGACGTACGGAAGTTTAGGTGGGATTATTGTTCTTATGTTGTGGTTCTATTTCAGTGGAATCATTTTAATCGTCGGGGGAGAAATCAATGCATTGATTGCGGCGAAAAAGAAAACTTGCTAAGGCTGTCAATAAATAACGGGGAAGCTTCATGGAAAACGAAACAAACTATTAATGAAAAAGAAATACAGTTGAAGGGAGAGATGGACATGGGTAAAAAAACAAAACAAAACAGTAAGCAAAAACCTAAAGGCAAAACTTCAGGATCTGCAAACGGACAAAATGGCTATCATTAATGTAAAGCGACCTCTTCTGTAGAGAGGTCGCTTAATTTACTCTACATTTCTAAAATGAGAGAAAGGGAAAAAAACGAACTCACTTTTTCCTATAATACTCTGTTTTCGTATAAAGCCTAAACCATTTCTGCTATCTTCGCTTTTTAAACGGTTATCTCCCATGACAAAATATTTATTATGCGGTACTGTAATTGGACCAAAATCACCAGTCAAATTACTTCCCTCTTTCACGGCTAATTTTAGGTTTTGTGAAAGGTAAGGCTCTTTACATAAAACTTCATCTATAAATAATTTATCATTTTCCATGACAATTTTTTCTCCTGGAAGACCAATTATCCGTTTAACATAATTCTTTTCTTTCCCCTTAATGATGACGATATCTCCCCTATGATAACGGTCGTTAACATTGAATTTATTTACAAAAACTTTTTCTTGATCATGTAATGTAGGTTCCATCGATTCACCTTTTACTGTATAAGGAGCAAAAAAGAATGTTCTTGTTACAAAGGCAATTCCCAAAGCAATAATTAATGCTTTTCCCCAACTTTTCAATTCCTTTTTTGTTTTACGTTCCATTAAATCAACTCCTTTCGTCTTTCTTATAAAATAATCTATTCTACATGTTCTGTTAAAATCCTTTTTGTTTAATAAAAACAAAGAAGCCCTCAATCAGTATCGATGAGGTGCTTCCTACTAATTCTTTTATCCCCGAAGACATCTCAGACCATTCAAAATCACCAAAATGGTGCTGCCTTCGTGTCCGACAACCCCTAATGGGAGGTTTAAAAACTGTAAAAAATTAGAGGCGATTAAGAGCAGGATAACCGTTAATGAAAAGATAATATTTTGTTTAATGATTCGATTCATTTTTTTCGATAAACGGATCGCTTCTGCAATTCGAGATAGATCATTTTTCATTAAAACGACATCTGCCGTTTCCATTGCAACATCGCTACCTTCTCCCATGGCGATTCCGATATTGGCAGTTGCAAGGGCGGGAGCATCATTTACACCATCACCAACCATTGCAACGACTCCATATTTATCTTTAAGCATTTTCAATGAAGAAACCTTTGTTTCAGGTAAACATTCAGCAATATATTCATCAATGTTGGATTGCTGAGCGATGTTTCTTGCTGTATTTTTACTATCGCCTGTTAGCATAATTGTTCGAATACCTTCATTCTTCAACAATATTAACGCATGTTTTGATTCCTTTCGAACGATATCTTGAAGACCAATTGCAGCAACAATTCCAAGCGAATCTTTGACATAAACGACCGTTTTACCATCATTTTCAAGTTTTATTGCTACGCCATTTTCAAATGCCAATGCATTTTCTTTTCCAACGAAATCTTTTTTACCAATCCACCATTCTCGATGATGGAGCCAGCCTTTTAATCCCCACCCTGGGATATCTTTAATTTTCTCTGGTTGAAGTAGTGGATGATTATGTTCTTTTTTCCAAAAATCCACGATTGCTCGTGCTAACGGATGATTGGAGCGATTTTCAATTGACGCAATGATGTGCAAAAGATTCGTATCATCCTTATCCGCACGAACAATAATATCCGTAACTTCCGGTTTTCCTTTTGTAAGTGTCCCAGTTTTATCAAAAGCAATGGCTTTAACATGACTTAAAGCTTCCAGATGAACACCGCCTTTGAACAAAATTCCATTCCTGGCACCATTCGAAATAGCAGATAAGGTTACCGGCATAATCGATGCAACCAGGGCACAGGGAGAAGCGACAACTAATAGGATCATCGCCCGATAAAAAGTTGTTTTCCAACTCCAATCAAATAGAAAATGTGGGACAATCATCATGATCAAAACGACAAGCAATACAATTTTTACATATAAACTTTCAAATCGTTCAATAAAAAGCTGGGACGGTGATTTTTCACTTTGTGCAGACTGAACGAGATCAATAATTTTTTGAAACACAGTTTCATTTGCTTGCTTCATCACTTCAACAATTACTGATCCATTTATATTGATAGTACCGGCAAATACTTCTGCACGTATTCCTTTCGTGACCGGAACAGATTCACCTGAAATAGTTGACTCATCAATCGTTGTCGTTCCTTCGATAATTTGTCCGTCTGCCGGAATTCTTTCTCCCGGCTTCACAATAATGTGATCGCCCACTTCTAAAAGAGAAACGTGTATGACTTTTTCCTGACCTTGGATAATTCTTGTTGCGGTTTCCGGTTGAATATCTAATAAGGAGGAAATTTCCTTTTGGCTTTTATTCATCGTATAAGTTTCAAGCGCTCCACTTAATGAAAAGATAAAAATTAGAATCGCGCCCTCAGTCCAGTAACCGATCACCGCTGAGCCGATAGCGGCAAGAATCATCAACATTTCGACATTTAATTCTTTATTTTTTACTGTATCTACGATTCCTTCTTTCGCTTTTGCATAGCCCCCAATGATAAATGCTAATAGGTAAAACGCTATCGAGAACGTTTCATGATTCCATTGGGAAGATAGCCATCCAATGAAAATGAAAAGACCACTTAGAAGTGCAGCAATCAGTTCGATATGTTCAAAGAGTCTATCAAAACGAGATGATTCAGTTAATGAAATTTCCCTACTCGTTGATGCGATTTGCCCTTGTGCCATGAGTATCCCTCCTTAATTGAGAAAAAGAATCAAATTCAATACCCCTATAAAATGACGAAAGCTGTCATCTCAGGGAAAGATGACAGCTGTACTTGCTTTATCATTATTTTCTATATCGTATCATATTCAGAAGCATGCGAAAAGTTTTTTCTATTGTGAAATACCCGAAAATATTTCCTTCTTTTTCGAAGTACGGAATGTACATAATGATAAAAGAATAATCAACAACATAGCGCTAATCAAATAGAAGAAACTTGCCCCTTTTATGTGCTCTATTATAAGTCCCGCCAAAAAAGGACCGAGCATGCTTCCTAAGCTAAATAAGATTCCGCACATAATATTTCCAGCAGGTAATAACGTTTTTGGCAGTAAATCGGCCGCATAACTAATTCCTAATGAAAACGTGGAACCGACTGCCATCCCTGCAAAAAGAAAGCAAAGAAGTAACCCAAGGACTGAATGACTCACAAATCCTGCAGCGATAAAACAAAGGAATCCGATAAAAATTACGGTAATTAGTGTGTTTTTACGACCGAAGCGATCGCTAATCATTCCGAGTGGCAATTGGGTAATAAGCGTGCCGATTGCAAAAGCTGGAACAATGATTGAAACTGATTCCACATTAAACCCATTTCTTAAAGCAAAGACAGGGAAGCTGCTATTTAAAGATGCTTCCATAAACCCAAATCCGAAAGGCGGGAGTAGGGCCACCCACGCATATTTCCACACCTTCCCGAATCGTTTAAATGTTCCGAGAAAGGAAACAGATTCTGTATCTTTTTCGGGAAAGTCGTTTTTTAACGTAATAACGGTAAACGTTAAAATTAAGCTTAGTGCAGATGTAATCATAAACGGCAAAGACTCACTTATTTTCACTAAGTTTGTTAAAGACGGACCAAATGCGAACCCTAAACTGAAAAATAAACCGTACAGTGAAATATTTCTTCCAAGTTTTTCTTTAGATGAAAAAGAAGTGATCCATGTTTGGGTTGCGAAATGCAGCGTATGGTCGCCAATCCCGATTAATAATCGCAAAATAAACCAAAACCAAAAGGATTTCCAAACGGGAAATAAAAATAGTGTGAGTGCTACAGTGAAGCCCCCAATTAATATTAATGGTTTGTAACCGACTTTACGTAAGGGCGCCTCCATTATGGGAGAGGCAATAAGTACGCCGATATAAAGTGCGGTAGCATTTAACCCATTTAATGAAGATGCCATCCCATCATTTTCAAAGATAACCGCAATTAATGGCAATAACATTCCTTGAGAAAACCCTGATATCGCGACAATACTAACTAATATCCAAAATCGATACTTATCTGTTTTAAACATTGAAGCAAAACTCCTTATAAAAAAGACTTTCTATCAGTGATGTTAACTGTATACCGAACAATTGGCAAGATATTAATTATTTTGAACATACTGATTGGAATAAAATGTACATAAAATATAGCCAAAATAAAAGATTTGAGTAGAAAGATTAGGGAAATATAAATAGAAATAAGAAAAAACCAACCTATATCCAAAATTTTATCTTTAAAAAAATGGAATTTTATGCTATAAATTTTTTATTAAAAAACTTTACAGGCCAACCCGAATAATTTATTCATTCATGCTTCAACAAAACAAAAAAAGGAAAATAACTAAACTGAAAAATGAGTGAATGGAAAATGAATAATTATTCAAAAAATGAATAAATGGTGCCTGACACCGGGAGGATAAAGATGAATAGAGTTTTTGCGTTTATGGTTTTTATCGGGGTTCCGATTTCGGTTATTGGTTCTTTATTGCATTGGCCGAGTGTGCTTATGTTTATCATTTATTGTTTGACGATTATTGCATTGGCTAGTTTTATGGGACGAGCGACTGAAAGTTTGGCAATTGTGGCCGGTCCTAGGATTGGTGGGTTGTTAAATGCAACATTTGGAAATGCGGTTGAGCTCATCATATCTATCTTTTCCCTTCAAGCTGGTTTAACGGGAGTTGTATTGGCTTCGTTAACGGGGTCCGTTTTAGGAAATTTATTACTCGTAGCAGGGATGGCCTTTTTCATTGGCGGGGTCAAATACAAAAGGCAGAAATTTAATGTGTATGATGCAAGGCACAATTCAGGGCTGTTAATTTTTGCTGTGATTGTCGCCTTTGTGATTCCCGTTGTCTTTTCAATGAATTTAACTGAAGCGAAAACGATGAATTTAAGTGTTGGGATTTCCATCACCTTGATTATTCTTTATCTAGCAGCATTATTTTTTAAACTTGTTACACATCGTGGGATTTATCAAGATCCAGATTCGAAGCAAGAAGAACATGAAGAGGAACCGGAATGGGGGAAAGGGAAAGCGATATTAGTGTTAGCAATTGCTACATTAGCTGTTGCCTATGTATCCGAAAACCTTGTTCATACCTTTGAGGCTGTGGCAAAAAGTTTTGGGTGGAGCGAACTCTTTATTGGGATTGTTATTGTCGCCATTGTCGGAAATGCAGCTGAACATGCTTCTGCTATATTAATGGCGTACAAAAATAAAATGGATATCGCCGTTGAAATCGCATTTGGCTCCACGCTGCAAATTTCGATGTTCGTTGCCCCAGTCCTCGTTATTCTTTCGTTATTTTTCAATCCAAGCATGCCATTAGTCTTTACGCTTCCCGAATTAGTCGCAATGGCAACCTCGGTCTTACTAACAATCGTGCTTGCAAATGACGGAGAAACAAACTGGTTTGAAGGTGCGACTTTACTTGCCGCTTATATAATAATGGGGATCGGATTTTATCTGTTATAAGCAATACAAAAAGCCTCTAAGCACAATCAATCATTTGCTTAGAGGCTTTTACCATTCAATTTTCATATAAAATTACAGCACGGTTTTTAAAAAAAGTAAGATTACAGAGAACTACCTCTATATTCATTCCCCCTTTATGAGCCTAAGTGCTGCTAACGACCCTCCTTTTAAATAAGTTAAATATAGTATATATCGCTAATTGAAATTTGTAAATATTCAGATTCAATTTCTTTTAAAAAATAAATATTTTTTTACAGTGGATAATAATTAATGGAACGGAAAAAAATAAGAACAAAACATTGAAGGGTAAGAAAGGAGCACTCCAAATATGAAATGGCAACGAATTCTTCTTGTGTTTTTATTAATCCTATTATCAGCTTCACCATCTGCAATGGCAAATAACAAGGTTGACCAATCTGTTAAGAAAATGGAACAAGTGAAAATTCCTTCTCATGTGTTAGACATAGCGAAAGAAAATACGTATCCGAATCCGACACAGGATTTGCCCTATTTACAACCAAGTGAATTTACGCAAAAAATTATCAAAACATCAAAGGTGAAAATTGAAAACCCGAACCTAATTCGAATGCTCAACGAAACATCTGTAAATAATTCACCATTCTCCTTAGGTCTTCGAGCAACGATCTATTTAGGAGAATGGCCGCTTAATTACGATTCAATTGAAACCGCACCAAACTGGCAATATCAAAAAATTAATACGAATTATTTTGATAATCGCGGAGGGAAAACAAATTACAAAATTCATTACGTACAAGAATCTCAAAAAGCAGTAAGGGGCGGGCTCACAGCAAAAGTAGCGAAATCAGAAGATGTTCGAAAGATGATGCTCCTGAAGGCAATGGAAAAAACACAATTACCTCTTTCTTTTGACACGATTATCGGTGCTGGTACGAAAAAAGATCACTATTACAATGTACCAGCTAAGCGACTCGGGTATTTGTATGGCTATGCACCCGCTATTAATGAAAAAGGAAAAGTTACGTATGGGGAAGTATACCTCGTACTAAAAGGAACAAAAAAGAAAATCATCGTTAAAAACGTTACATCACAAGGAATCGGTGCGTGGATTCCAGTTCAAGATCATATATCCTTTGGTTTCCGAGCAACGGAACATCCATAAATAGGTCAATAATCAGAAGGCCAAATCTTAATTGATTTGGTCTTTGGTGTTTGTGGATCATAGAATCTGGTTTGAGGCGCATGGAACTTGATTAGTGGATCATAGAAAGTTATATGTGGACCATAAATACATTTTCGAACGGCGGATTTTCGGTTTGTGGATCATAGAATTTAGTTTGATCCGCATGGAACTTGATTAGTGGATCATAGAAAGTCATTTGTGGACCATAAATACCTTTTCGAACGGCGGATTTTCGGTTTGTGGATCATAGAATTTAGTTTGATCCGCATGGGATTTGATTAGTGGATCATAAAAAGTGATTTGTGGATCAAAGGCACCTTTTCGAACGGAGAATTTTCAGTTTATGGATCATAGAATGAAGTTTGAGCCGCATGGAACTTGATTAGTGGAGCATAAAAAGTTATTTGTGGATCAAAGGCACCTTTTCGAACGGAGAATTTTCAGTTTGTGGATCATAGAATGAAGTTTGAGCCGTATGGAACCTGATTAGTGGATCATAGAAAGTTATTTGTGGACCATAAACACCTTTTCGAACGGAGAATTTTCAGTTTGTGGATCATAGAATCAAGTTTGAGCCGCATGGAACTTGATTAGTGGATCATAGAAAGTTATTTATGGATCATAAACACCTTTTCGAACGGTGGATTTTCGGTTTGTGGATCATAGAATCAAGTTTGTGTCGCATAAAACTTGATTAGTGGATCATACAATTTGATTTATGGATCACAGAAATATTTTTAACGATTAAATAATGAAAAAACCACATCTAATTGATTTGATCATTTAATATCCACAGAACGGAACTGAGGTTAGTGTTTTTTAAACATTGGAACTTAAGAATTTTAGATTTTACAAAAGAAAAATAAATAGATTGAAAAAAACAGTCAATGCCACATTGTCTGTTTTTTCATTTAGTAGGAGGAATTTTGGTTTCGAATAGGGAATTTATTTGAACAAAACAATTAGCATTTGGAGGGGGGGACAAAAAGTGGATACGATTGAATTAATTCAGGTAAATAAAGAAAATTTAGATGATCAAGGATGTTATTGCCTACGTAGCAAACCAAATTCCACGGGCTACATAAATAAAAACAAATGGCTAACAGGAAGACTTAATGAAGGGTTAAAGTACATAAAACTAATGGAAAATAACAAACCAGCAGGATTTATCGAATACACACCGATTGAATATTCTTCACGCGTTGTCTATGGAGAAAATTATTTAGTAATCCATTGCTTATGGGTAAATATAACAGGAAAAGGGTATGCATCAAAATTAATCCAAACATGCATCCAAGATGCAAAAGAACAAAAGAAAGATGGTGTCATTGTCGTAACGAATCCCGATACTTCCTGGACACCAAGTAAGGATATTTTTATAAAAAATAACTTCGTTGAAGTTGATACTGCGCCTTATGGTTTTGAACTACTTGTTTATAAATTTGGGCATTCACCTGATCCGTATTTTCCAAACGATTGGGAGGAACGATTACAACCTTTTGAAAATTTAACAATCCTTCGTACACAACAATGTCCGTTTGTTGATATAGCGACTGAAAATATGATTAAAGGAGCAAACCAACTCGGGATTCGTGCAGAAATTATTGACATACAAAGCAGGGAAGAACTGCTGAGACTTTCGCCTACACCTTATGGCATCTATGGAGTTATCTATAAAAGTAAATTCATTTCCTTCCATCGATTGACCGTTCACTCAGCAATGAAACGTCTGAAAGAATTAATCTAATTTGACGTATGATGAAATAGGGAAAGAAGAAAGTTATTTGAGGGGGAAAAATAATGATTTATAGTAAAACAGAAAAAACGATAGAAACAGATAAATTACTTCTACGTCCATTTAAAGAATCTGATGCAAATAATGTTTCCATCATGTGTAATAATTATAATCTATACAAAAGCACATCGAATTTACCGTATCCTTATACTTTGGAATGTGCGCTTACATGGATAGCAAGTCATGAGCAAAACTTTGAATTGGATTGAAAGTATGAATTTGCAATAACAGACAAAAATAGCGGACAACTATTTGGAGCGATCGGTATTTCAAACCATAAGCAAGACAAAAATGGCGAAATGGGGTACTGGATTGGAGAAGAATTTTGGGGAAATGGATATGGAACCGAAGCGGCTAAAGCAGTAATCGAATTTGTTTTTAAAGAGAAGGATTACCATCGGGTTTATGCACGTCATTTTAAATCAAATCCCGCATCCGGAAAGATCATGAAAAAGTGTGGAATGATATACGAGGGCACCCTAAAAGACCATATTTATAAAAACGACTCGTTCGAAGATGTTGTTTTGTATGGAATTATTAATCTGATGAGATAATAGTTTCAGATTGACATCCAAAAATTTTTTGAATAAACTATTAACAATCAAAGGCAATGAAGAGAAAAAGTAAAATGCTTTGTTTTTTGACAGAGAGCTTCGGTAGCTGAAAAGAAGTAAAAACACTCATTTGAACAATGGTCTCTGAGCTTCGTACTGAACGTACTTTGTATTAGTAGGATACGACGAGTTTTGGCACTCGTTATCAATGTCACAGTATAAGAGTAACTTTGTTTACTCCGTACTTGCTGAGGCAAATGGTGTGAGCCATTTGCGAAATAAGGTGGTATCACGTGGAATATAAACCTCGTCCTTAACGATTACAGTTAAGGCGGGGTTTTTTTGTTTTACCAAAAACATAAAGGAGGATTTATTTATGAGTATTTTTATTGGCGGTGCTTGGGTTTATGCGAATGGCTCATTACATCTTGGACATCTATCTAGTTTGTTATCTGGGGATATTTTGGCTAGATATTACCGTTTAAAAGGTGAAAAGGTCTTGTATGTTTCGGGGAGTGACTGCAATGGGACACCGATCACAATAAAAGCAAAACAAGAGGGTGTGTCACCAACACAGATTGCTGATCAATATCATGAAGAATTCAAAGATTGTTTTACAAAACTAGGATTCACATATGATGTTTACACAAGAACTGATACAGCGCATCACCATCAAATCGTTCAAGAAATATTTTTGAAATTACTTAAAAAGGGACTTATTTATAAAAAAACAATTGAACAAACATATTGTGAACATGATCAGCAATTTTTACCTGATCGGTATGTTGAGGGGATTTGTCCCCATTGTGGTGCAAAGGCACGCGGTGACCAATGTGATGTTTGTTCAAGTGTTTTAGAACCGCTTGAATTACTGGATAGAAAATGTAAAATTTGTGGGAATCCACCCACAACAAGAGAAACGGAGCATTTTTATTTTGCTTTAAGTTCTTTTCAAAAAAGATTAGAAAGCTATACACATGAAGCTGAAAAAAATAAACTTTGGCGGGAAAATGCTATTTCATTGACTAAAAGATACTTAAAAGAAGGTTTGCAGGACCGAGCAGTTTCAAGGGATTTACCTGTCGGAGTAAGTGTTCCGGTTGAAGGCTATGAAGATAAGAAAATCTATGTTTGGATTGAGGCAGTGGCGGGATATTACACAGCAAGTAAGCTGTGGGCAAAAGAAACGAATAATGATGACTCAACATTTTGGAATTCTGATGCGACTTCTTACTACGTTCATGGGAAAGATAATATTCCATTCCATTCGATTATTTGGCCAGGGATTTTGTCCGGCATCGGAGAAAAAGCGCTGCCAACGCATATTGTTTCAAATGAATACATGACATTAGAAAGGAAAAAATTGTCCACAAGTAAAAATTGGGCAGTTTGGATTCCGGATATTTTAGAAAGATACAATCCCGATTCTATCCGTTATTTTTTAACGATCAATGCACCGGAAAGTCGTGACGCTGATTTCTCTTGGAAGGAATTCATATACAGTCATAATAGTGAATTATTGGGAGCGTATGGGAACCTCGTTAATCGGACATTGAAATTTATACAAAAATCTTTCGATGGGATGATACCTGATAAGGAGATTTCCACATCTATTCAAAATAAAGTGGAGCAACTATATGATGAAGTAGGATATTGTATTGAGAAGTTCTCTTTTAAGCAGGGTTTGGAAAAAGTGTTCGAAGTGATCAGGTTTTCGAATAAATATTTTGATGAGCAACAGCCGTGGAAACAAATTTACGATACGCCCGATACATGTAAACAAACTATTGCAAATTGTGTGTATCTGATTGCCAATTTAGCACATATTTTAACTCCGTTTCTTCCTTTTTCAAGCGGAAAGGTAAAGGAAATGTTGAATATAGCGGAAGTAAAATGGAGGCCATTCCAGGTTCGATCGCAGCAATTGTTAAGTGTAGAACCGTTGTTTGAGCGAATTGATCTGGCAAGAATTGAAGAAGAACTTGAACGATTAAACAAGCAATCAAGTTAAATAAATTGCCAAAATATTTAATATTTCTCTTGATTACCCGTATACAATCGTATACAATGCGATTATAAACAACGTATACAATCGTATACGAAAGGAGGTCTTTATGTGAAAAACGAAGAATTTAAAGAAAGGCACCATCGTGGGGATGTTCATAAACGAAGAGACCATCACATGCACGGGCGAGGTGGGGCAAAAACATTCCGCCGTGGAAGAGCGATTGCATTTTTAGAAACGTTGAATCTCAAACGAGCGACATTAAAGCAACAATTAGAAACTCCAGAGCTACAAACGATCAACCCCATTTTAGTCGGTGAATTAAAAGCGGTTGAAACGGTAATCAACGAGTTTGTTCAATTATTTGAACTTCACGAATTTGAAGAAATGGAAGCAGAAAATAAACAGGTAGCAGGAAAAACTTCTTTATCTGAGGAATCTCTAAATAATGAACATTAAAGCAATGATTAAATCTATTTTTGAAAACGATAAAAAGGAGAACAAATATGACTAAATCTGAAAAATGGAAAGAAGTAGATCTTTATTTTACATCTAAACTTCACGCGTCAGATCCAGTAATGGATTCGATACTTCAAGCAAATGCAGAGGCCAATTTGCCAGCGATTGATGTTTCTCCCAATCAAGGCAAGCTGCTTCACTTACTTGCAAAGTTAAAAGCCGCAAAGTACATTTTAGAAATTGGTACACTCGGTGGTTATAGCAGTGTTTGGCTAGGTCGTGCATTACCAGAAGATGGGCGTCTCATCACACTTGAATATGAACAAAAACATGCCAAAGTGGCTGAAAAGAACATAAGAACAGCAGGGTTAGAAAATAAAATTGAAGTAATTGTAGGTCCTGCATTAGAATCATTACCAACACTAAAAGATAGAGGATTTGCAAACTTCGATTTAATTTTTATTGATGCCGATAAGCCAAACAACCCCCATTATTTAAAATGGGCATTGGAATATTCCAAATCAGGAACAGTAATCATTGGGGATAATGTCGTTCGAAAAGGTCGTGTCATTGAGGACAATATTGAAGATCCAAGTATCCAAGGAATACGTCAATTCATTGATCTTTTATCAAAAGAACCCCGAATTGATTCAACAGCGATCCAAACGGTAGGTAGTAAAGGGTATGATGGATTTGTTTTGGGGATTGTAAAATAGCAATGCATGAGAGCTGCATATTAACAGCTCTTGTTTTATTTTTGTTCATTATATTATACAATTTTATGTAAACTTTTTTCTACTTATGCATTATTCGGAACCTGACTCATTTTAGAAGATGGAAATATCAACGTGTTTATAGTTTATGTACACTCAGTTAAAGAGTAAATATAGATAATCATTTGTAATAAGCAGGGAGGCTACTGTGAATGAAACCACTGCAGGCAGAATTAATGATTCTTATTGTAACGATCTTTTGGGGTTCATCTTATCTTTTTATGAAATTAGGACTGGATTCACTAGGAGAGTTTAATTTAATTGCGCTTCGGTTTGGATTAGCCTTCCTTTTTGCAGGAGCCATTTTTCACCGTAAATTTCTACGCATGAGTAAAGAACTACTCAGTTATTCCATTTTACTCGGCTTTATATTATTTGTGATATTTACGGCAGTAACTTTTGGCTTAAATACAACAACTACATCGAATGCCGGATTTTTGATCAGCTTAACGGTTGTGTTTGTCCCACTGATTAACACAATAATTTTAAAAAATAAAATAGAATGGAAGTTCATTTTCAGCACAGCAATGGCGATAACCGGAATTGCGCTTCTTACTTTACGAGCGCCATTTTCGATGCGTATTGGAGATCTTTTATGCATTGTGGCAGCCCTATTATATGCACTACATATTATTATCGTAGGATATGCTACCAAGAAAGTAGACGCCTTACAACTCGGCATAATACAGTTAGGGTTTGCTGGTTTTTTTGGTCTCATATTTTCCTTGCTCTTTGAAACTCCGAGATTACCAAACACATCCCAAGGTTGGATTGCGATACTTGTACTTAGTATTGTTTGCAGCGCCTTCGGTTTCATCTTACAGGTAATCGCCCAAAAATATACCTCGCCAGATCGAACAGGTCTCATTTTCTCATTAGAGCCTGTGTTTGCAGCTTTGTTTGGATATTTGTTTGTACATGAAGTTATGTCGTTTAAAGGTATGATCGGCGCGATCCTAGTGTTCCTTGGGGTGGTACTGTCAACGACTAAAATGAAGTATAAACAAAGAAATTTGGATAGGGGGATAAATTGGAAAAATTAAGAAAAGGACTAGTCAATATGACAAATACAGATTTAGGGGTTCATCAAATGAAAGGGTTAATTGGTGAAGTCTATCGCTTGTTCACATTTCATGGGCAAAAACTCCTTTGTTTTTAGTGGTATTATAGCTTTTTGACTTAAGGTAAGTATAATTCGCATCAATTACGGATGAGCTATAATTACCAGCCACGACCCAATCCTTGTAATTGGTACATCTTCCAGACCATTCAACATTACCAAAATAAGATCCATTAACTACTATTTGTGCGTCCCAACTCGTTGTCATATTAATTGATATTGGAGTTCCGGCTACATTCCAATCGCCTCTAGCGGCTTGCATAGCTCCACCAATTAGGGGGTCTGAATTTAAAAAACCTGAGTTAGTCTTTAAATAAAGTTTAGTTGTCTTGTGTTTTCCTCCCAACAATGAATAAGCAAAAACTTCATTACCTATTCCAAAAACTAAAAATGAAACTAGTAAAACGGAAATAATCTTAAACTTTTTCATTTACTCAACCTCCTATTTTTGTATTCTAGTAGTATATTCAACATAAAAATGGGAATTCTTCTTAATTTTGTTGAAAATTCTAAAAAATTATAGCAATTAAATTTCTCTGTGTGCTAATATATATATAATTGTGAAAATTGATAAAAAGGTGTGTGAAGTAAATGAAATTTGCTATGTATTTAAGATTGACAATATTGTTTTTTATAATTATCTTATCAGGATGTTCCTCAAAATCTTGGGTAGCAAACTTTGTGAAGTATAATGATGTTATTTATCATGTTTCGGATGAGAAAATTGAGAGAGTTGGATACAAACTAGCTGAAGTAAAACAATATATAGATGTAGAAGGAGATATACCTAATTTATCCTCAAATGAATATAGAGAGGGTACTGAGATATATTCTATAGATGGCATCGATACTAGACAAGCTATCGCAGTAAAAGTAGGTAAAAATAAATATATAAAACTTGTATCCAATGATAAAAAGTAATATTATCCTAGTGGAATTTCTTGCACATATTGACACTTTCCTAATTATGGGCAACCTTTATAACTCTTGCTCAGGTACAGGACCCCGATGGAAACCCAATACAAATAGTTTGTAAAAGAAAAAAATAAGTTTTTTCCATAACTCGTGTAAGAGCTATGATCAATGTGATTGTAGTCCTTTTCTAGCATACATATAGCAACTTTTTTACTAACGGGGCAGATTCATTCAATTGTATAAGTTTTGTTCCCTACATATTTTCTTGAGTAATGCCCGACAGCCAGTTGAAACAAGACTATATGTTTCTTCAAAGTCACCTGTGAAAAATGGATCGGGTATATCTTTCCTGTCTTTAGTCAGGTCTAGTAATCTAATAATCTTTGGATGATTAGGTTTGCCGGTTATATTATAAATATCTTTTATGTTACTCTTGTCCATACCAATAATATAGTCGAACTTCCTAAAGTCTTCTTTTGTTAGCGGGCGCCCGACAAGCCCATTAGAAGAAATATTGTATTTCTTTAGAATATCAAGAGTTCCTTGGTGAGGAGGTAAGCCGATTTGCCATGAACTAGTTGCAGCGGAATCAACTAAGATGATGTCGTTCAAATTTTCTTTCGTGACTAAGTCACGAAACAGAGCTTCAGCCATTGGTGAACGGCAAATATTCCCCAGGCATACAAATAAAACATTAATCATGTACTTTACCCCTTTTATCCCTTATTTTTATAAATACTATCTCAGGCACAGAACACCCAATTCATAATTACAAAATATGTATTAGATAGAAATTTGGAACGGCGAACGTATTCAGCCATTGTTATGAAGAAATAAGATTAACTGAATTTTGAAAAGTTAACTGAGATAAAGTGAAGTAAACGCTTGCATTTAAACATAAATATGCAGTAAAATTAAAATAACTCTATTTGGAAGAAAGGATACAGGAGAACTCGTATGCCAATATTTACTTTGTAATGATCAATAAATTGGATAGCATCACCCTCAAAAAACACAATGTTTTTTCTCAGGGGGTAGTATGCCCATTTTTCTCATTACAAAGGAACCAAGCAATCCTGTAGTCTCAATGCGAGAGGAGGTCCTTGTGTAGGATCTCCTTTTTAATTTTTCCATTTAATTTGTAATGCACGCTGCAAGTTATCCAAATAGATGCTTGCGTTCCTTTATCCTATTAAGAGGTGAAGGATAAATGTTAAATATAACTTTCCACTGGAAACTTTCTCAAATATCAGAACGTGCTGTAAAGAAGCACTGCAAAATGTGTGGCAAATTATCGGTTTTTACGGATACCAATGTGCAACGGCATAACGCAAACGGAAAAAGCATATACAAATATGCGATTTACAAATGTGAAAAAAATCATACGTGGAACAAAAAGTTAGCTGTTTATAAATCGTTCTCAGAGCATGTCGCTGAAATGGAAGAGCAGAAAGAAGAATCTTCAATTATGTCAGCTATCCCAATAACCAGCTTAGCGGAACAAGGAGTAAAGGTGATACACATCGTACTGGATGATGTGATAGGAAATCATCGAATTGATAAAGTGCTTGCAAACCAAATTGAGGATTGCAGTCGTTCACAGATCATAAAAAAGATTGAAAAAGGAACAATTCAATTAAATGAACAAGTCATTAAACCGAGTTCAAGATTGTCAAAGGGAGATCGTATTTCTATTTTCATTTAATGAAAAATATTTAGCTATTGAACAAAACTTTAAAAATAGTGAATAGAATATTTTAAATTATTTAACGAACTGGGCATTCCTTAATAAGGGGTGCCCTTTTCCTATTGAAAGTATCGGGGAAGACAAGTTGAAGAATATGGTAACATTTGTACTAACGGAAAGGAGGAAATTATGAAGGATTATACCTTTTTATCCCCACCTATGCTTAGTTGGATTAATTGTATTTCACTTACAATTAAATGCTCCATTTGGAAGGTATTACCTCTATCTCTGTAGAAAGATAAAAGAAAAGGGGGAAGAATGATGGGAAATCAAAGTTTATTTTTAATTGACCAAAAAGAGGGTTTAAGTTTAGAATTTAGCAAGCTATTATCCATGATGGATTATACGAGAGTGACGACGTTGGCGGAAGTGAAAGATTTATCAGTTGAGCAATTAGATTATCTAATAAATAAAAAAGCAAATTCTATCGGAATGCTACTCGCTCATTTGGTATCTGTTGAAAAAGCATATCAAATCGACACTTTTGAGAAACGTGAGTTTACAGAAGAAGATTTTCAAAAGTTGAATCCAGGTCTGGAACTTGGCAATGCAGCGAGGGAACAAATTAAAGGAAACACGATTGAATTCTACTTGGAACAATTAGCACAAACGAGAAAAAAGACAATTGATACATTCAGGAAATTGCCTGATTCATGGTTGTTTGAGCAAACTGCGTTTTGGGGAGGAAATCCTGCAAATAACTACTTCAAGTGGTTCCATGTGATGGAAGACGAATTGAATCACCGTGGTCAAATTCGGGTAATTAAGAAAATGATGGATATGCAACAATAATAAAATATGACAAGTTAAGGTTAAATACTACTACGATCCTACTGAATTTTACTTAAATTATTGGGTGCAAAAGCTTAGTATGAGGCTGTCATTGTGGCAGCTTTTTCTTTTTTCACTAACGCCCCGTTAGTTAAAGAAGGAGTGTGCCAGTTACTAGATAATTTTATTGAAAAGATTATTTATCTATGGGATGGGGTGGAAGCAATTGATTGCCAAGGCACCAAATACACCTGCTTTTACAGAACGGCAAATTAAGAAGGATATTTTCTGTTTTAAGCGAATTACAATCTCAAACAAACCTTTTACGATTACAGGTATTGAAAATAATAGGAACATAGGAGGTATGAGATATGAAGATCAATAGAATAGATCATGTAAGTATAAACGTAAATGATCTTTCAAAGGCTAAAGCTTTTTTTCTTGATTTAGGACTTGAAGTGCAAGCGGAATGGGAATTGGAAGGAGAACAGTTGGACAGAATAGTTGGGCTGAATGATGTTAAAACAGCATGTGTAGGATTGGGGATGCCAGATGGGGAGGTATGGATTGAGCTAGTCAAATTTTATACTCCGTCAGATGAAAGAGATATTCAGCAACCTTTTGCAAATACGCTGGGTATCCGACATATTTGTTTTAATGTTGAAGATATTGAAGCTATAGTTGCAAAATGAAAAGTAAGGGCACGGAAATCTTTAGTGAGATACAGCAATATGAAGAAAGTTATAAATTATGCTACGTTCGTGGTCCAGAGGGAATTATTTTAGAGTTAGCGGAGAAAATCGGATAAATATTGAATGGGAGTTTAAATGATTTATACCCCAACTATAAAGATTTCTTTATAAACTATCAAGGGCATTCTTTAATAAGGGATGCTCTTTTTTAAATCAAGTAAAGGCATTAGTAAAAGAAGGAAGAGTTAGTAGGTAAGAAGAATAATAGAAATAGATGTACATACTCATGTAAAAGAAAGTGCTGAAAAGTTGGGTTCCAGTGGTGCAGCTCTATTTATTATCCATAACGACAAAGTCGTAATAGAGTCTTATTTAGGTAAACAGTCGAATGCTAAACATGCTCGAAATGTTCTAGCGGACACCCAATTCCACATTGCTGTTTTACGGCTTGCATTTTACTAAGGAATACAATTTGGCCAATATGATAGGCGTTGTGCATTGCTAAACTCTTCAGTTCAATCAACTATCCTCCGACAATGTGCTTGTAACTGATGCTTGGAGAGCTTACAAAACCTTATGCGAAAGAAAAAGGATAGAGCATTACCGAATCAAATCAGATGATGGAAAGCACGTTATTAAAGGCTTATATCACATACAAAATGTCAACAGCTTTCATTCTCGGATGAAGAAATGGCATGATCGTTTTAAAGGTGTCGCCACCAAATATCTTGATAATGAGAAGTTACAAGGATGGTACAACGATAAATTGGATGAATTTAAAAATGAACAAGACCTAAAGAAACTGATACAGGAACATCTGAAGTCTGAAGAGTCAGTTAATCAATTTTTCCAACAGTGAAAAAATAAGAGTGCTTTTTAGCACTCTTATTTTTTTTATACAATCTTTATACTCATTTAAAATGTCCTTTCTGCCTTGTTTAATAACAAAAACAGTCTGGAAAATACAAAAATCACAATAATAAGTCCAATCCAAAATAATATGCTAAGCCATCCACCATTAAAGGTTGTCGTCTGACCCCCTGAAAGGATACCAACAAGCATAAACAAGAAGAAACATGCCTCATAAAGAACAAAAACAATAAATGTCTTTTTCGACCTATTCTGTAGTTCATTATTCTCCTTATTCATAGCTTCTTGTTCTATTCCTCTACATAGTTGATACAAACAATAGGTTATTAATAAAGCATTAATCAAATAAAAGAGAATTAGAAAAACTTTTCCTTGTAATGTATGTGAATTATTAATTACTCCATTTAGTACTGTGGAATGTTTAATAAACAAATCTAAACCTGATAAAACAATTAAGATTATACTTGAATGCAGAACTTTTAAAAAGGAACCATTTTTGAAATTGCCGATTAATGTGTAGGCGCCAATTAGAATAATGATATACCCTAGCAAATCGGGAAGTAGATTCACTTCGCCAAAATTAATATTAAAAAACACAAAAATAAAGCCAATTAGTATCGTTCGAAATCCCATAATACACCCCTTGAAAAAATGGTTTTATTTACATAATATTGGTATTATTATTATAACTTATTATTGGGAGGAAGGGGATCATGTGAAGAACAAAATACTTGCAGGCTTTTGGATTATAACTAGTCTGTTATTAATTTATACTGGCTTTATTTATTTTCAACAAACGACTCAAGCATCCACCTTAACCGATTGGAACAAACTAAAAAAATCGTCACTTTCAGTCACTGACAAACATCATTTATCACAATTAGGTTTCTCAGATGTGGCGATCAACAGTATGACACCGGAAGAAATACAGAGATATGATAAAGTTAATGGAAAAATCGTTTACAACCAGACCATTTTTGTTCAAGTTAAAAATACCGGTTTTGGTGTAAAGTATATTTCTAAAACAAAATATAATGAACTATTAAAACAATATTCCAAGTCTAAATTTCTTTACAAACCAAGCTTAGAACGTGTTGATTTAAAACTTGTTTATGAAGGAAAAAGAAAATTCTTTATGATTGAGGAACACCATTTTGATTACACACCTTCCGACTTAAAGCCGATGATGATTGAAGTCCAATACCGAGACGACTATATTGTAACTAACCAATTTGCTAAACAAATCTGGTTGACTACTTCCCTTTTAAACTCAAAAAATATACAATATGGAACCAAGTCATATCCAAAACCAAATTCAATTCCAATTAATGAAGAACCCTATTCGAACTTTTTCAATAATAATCAAGCTAAAGGTAACTATAACGATTATCAGGTCAATTGGAAGCAATCATCTTTCTTACAAGATGTAGTTGGTCTCCATTTTTACAATACAGCTGAATTTGAAGTTCCAGAAAAATATATTATCGCTGATATATATATCCAAGGACAAAATCCTCACCTTTCTGTACAACTTTCTTATAAATTTAAAAAATAATATCTTCATTAGAGGCTAAGAAGAATAAATTGGTTGGCTAGCTAGGGTATATGCCTATTTAAGTGGCCAATTAAGACGGGAGTAGTATAAAAAGTATTTTTAAAGGGTTGCTACGTACACGTGGCAACTTTTTTACTAACGGGCTGGTTTGTTAAAGAAGGATTTTCTGTTCCTGAGTTCTTTATAAAAAAATCGCAATTCGTGAATTATGCCTTTTTCAGTACTAGAACCATTATTACTAAATAACATCTTTTTTTTAAATAAATATTGATAAAATAGTATTGGTAAGATTTTGAAAGCAGTTATACCGCCATAAGCAAGTATAGCTGAATTTTATATTTGAAAAATATAATGCAATGGACTCTACTAATCTTTATTGGAATTTAACACTACATAATTCGTACTAAGTATCTACTGTAATAAAATTAATATTGTAATATACTATTTTAAATAGGTTAACAATGTTAATTTATGTTTTTCAAAGATTTTTAGAATGTTCAGTAAAAAGATTATAAGGAGTCCTAAAATGAAAAAGAAAATAAGCTATTTAATCTTACTTCTAACTGCTATCTTTATAGTTGGTTGTACTAACGTAGAAGATGTATCGAATACTGATGGGAAAGCTAATTCACAAGAAGTAACTACAAAAAATAATGAAAAAGAAAAAACCACGACTGAAAAACATGTAGTAGGGAAAACATCAACTCAATCAAAAGATCAACTGTTCAAAGGTTACAAACTAATTGAAGTTGATGGTGGTGATTTGTCTGGACATCGCGAACCAAACGTCGTCGTTGATATTGGCTTTGGGGACCGAGAGTATTGGTCCTTTACGAATGAACATGGGCAATTAGTCCGTGTCATTGCTAACGAAATCGTTCTACAAGATGAACGTACCGAACCTGTAACATCGTCTGGCAGATACTACCCTGATGAAGCAAAAGTTCCTGGTGTCGAAAGAGCAGATTTAGATGAAGGACATATTATTGCAGATTCTCTTGGTGGGGTATCAAACGCTTATAATATTACGCCACAGGATAGTACGCTTAACCGACATGGTGATCAAGCATATATGGAAGACGCTATTCGTAAAGCTGGTGGAGCTACTAATTTTGAAGCAATTATCACATATCCTAATACGAAAACGCAGATTCCTTCTCATTACAAGTATACTTACACTTTAAAAGGAAATAAAATTGTAGATGAATTTGATAACGGCAACCCTGACGAAATAAATAAATCTCTAGGATTAACTGAAAGTAAATCAACTAACTCAAATAAGCCAACAAGTTCTAATAAGTCCAAGGCTTCGAATGGCACTGAAGATATTTCTAGCGTTGATACAGATGGAAATGGCCAAGTAACGATTAAAGAAGCAAAAGCAGCAGGTTACAGCATGCCAATAACGAGTGATCACTGGTTATACCCATATATGAAAGATAATGATCACGACGGTATGGTAGGGGAATAAGCACCTAGAACTCAAGGCAAAGTAAATGAATGAAATAAACGGATGACTTTACTGAAACAATCGGGTGCGATTGTTGAAGAGGCGTCGCTGTTCTTATTAAATTTACGGATACAATAGTTTAAGATCCAGCTGCCATTTCGGCGGCTTTCTTATTGAAAGGGGTAGTTTTTCTTTATATCCTCAGAATTTGAAGCAGGCATACAAATCCTCCATTCATTACTTGTTAAATTTACTATATAAGTTTGTTAGGTACCCAATTTACAGTAGTAGCTTTGCCTCTTTTAGAGAGGTGCTAAAAATAAGGGAGTCGAATGCTGCCTTTCTTCGTAGGATTATATTCATACCCTACCTAATTTTCTGATTAGTAGCCGGTGCTTTGATATTTGTCGTATATCACAACGGTTACAATTGAAACAAGAACAATCACAGCATTTGCGACAATGGTTCCCGCCCAAGTCATAGTCATGGTGCCGAAGATGGGGGATGCTGCATTGAACATGGTGTGGAATAATACGCACATAAACACCCTGCCTTTTCCTGATATTTTGTAGATTGCCCCGTTGAAAAACCGAAACTCAATGAGTTGAACTGCAAACATCCAAAAGTTAATGAGTCCTTCTCCGTGATTCGTCCCCGGAATGAAGAAGAGAGGGATATGCCATTAAATGTTGTATTTTTTATTGAGTTCACTATTTGTTTAACTTTTAGAAGACATGCTCATAAAAAGGTAACTAACGTATAGTATTGATAACTACTACCTTATTGGGAGAGATGAGTTTTGTACTACTATAATAATCCGTATTTGAACCAGTTCATTAACGGTTATGACTATGGTACGCAATATCTATATCCAACCACCGGAAGTCCGAACTGGTATAGAAATAATCGTTCTGCAACTAAGGTTCGATCTTTTTCTAAAGAGGAAGCAGCAGCAATCGCTTTACTTTTAGGAATTGATTTTAACAAAAGTAAGTTTGATTTAGATGAGTTTTGGATGGGAGTAAATACAGAGCTTGAACATGGAAAAATATCCATCCAAACTAATGTTACAGGCGATGATCCTATTATTACCGGGAAAATTGCACTGGCTCATCTTAACGAGTTTCCTGATTACTACAAAAGGTTAAAGGTACTTGAGGAGGAAGCAAAAGCCTATTGGAACAAATGATTTAATTGGATACCTAAATGATAAGAATAGCTTATATTTGTAAGCGATTTTGTGAAAAATTGTACTCAAGCTAATATGTACGTTAATCTAAAAAAGGATTAGCGTTTTTTGTTATTATACTAACGAGGCAGGTTAATAAAAAAATCTATGCTATGATATACAATGGACACAAAATAATGGGGGAATCACAATGTTAGGCAATAAATTTTGTAGAATCGGTATTTTGGCGAGGCTGGGACCACGTTCGATTGCTCCATTTATTGAGTCGGTTTTAGATGAATGCGAACGACATATGGTGTAACAGATGTGATTTGTGTATGTACTGATCTATATTTTTGTGGATCTTATACCTCTTTAAGGTTCTTCGATTCATCAAAAATTCTTGCTAAAAGTTTAGTTGAAAGGTATTTAGCCTTTTAATTAGGTGAAATTCGCTCTTCAACTATCGGGGGCATTTGTTAAATAGATATCGCTATTAATCTAGTATATTTGTATATTTCTAATATATTTAAGTGGTCATTTAGTGAACGTTACTCAGGGAAGATAATAAATGAAGAACCTTCCCCTTTATGCCAATCTAGTGTGCTATTACATCTATGTTATTGCTAGATCAATTTACGAATGTTAACTTCAGACATTAGCACTGTTAATAGAGTTATTGTCTCTTGGTTAATTCTATTATTATTTGATGCTGCATATCTAAGAATACTTCTATACATGTTAATAACAACTATATCTGGAAATTCTTTGATAAGTTCAATAGTATCCAACTTCCGAAGACCCCCTTTCTTACGGGGAAGATTCTTCGATATTTATTAAAAAGATTAAATTTTTGAAATTAGGAATAAAGATAGAACTGTTTACAATTCTCGATGAGGTTAAAAAAGAAGCTGATAGTACGTATAACCATGAGTCACTTTCGAATTATTTACTTTTCAACTCATTGAACACTTTAATTCGCGTATTTTAGAAATGTAGAATAAATCGAGATATGGGGCACAAGTTGCCTCGAAATGGGCTGAAATATTAAATAAATCTCTAATTAGTAAACAATACCCAGTTGTTCACCCAATTGGTCAGGAGACATTCTCATTATATGTTGAGTACCCAACAGGGGTATTTGAGTATGCCTTTGACATAGACGGTGCTACTTCACTAATAAAAGAAAAAGCCATTCAACCAATAACAATTTCTCCGTCAAACATTATTGCTTCGGTTGACCAAGGTAATATAAATATAGATCCTAGTCGAATAAAACCCAATCATAAAAACCCTGTTATGGTACTTCAAAGTCAGTATTTAACTGATAGCAATCCATATTGTATCAATGGAAACCATCGAATATTTGAAGCCTATCAAAATAACGAAGAACTAATTGAAGTTTATTTATTTAAAGATTTGGAGTTTGTTCCTCTCTTTTATGATGCTTTAAGTAAAGCAATCTATTTTTTTGAAATTGATTACAATAATGTAGTCAGAAATGAGAAGTATATCCATAGCGAAAAAGGAGCTTTCGCAAATGAATTTTAATAACTAATACTCCTAATTCAACAAAGGTGATTTAACTAGAATAAGGAGTAGAGCCTTTTTCTTATTCAAGTAAAGGGGCAGGTTAGTTAAAAAGAATTTTAGAGTAAATGATAAAGTTTAGATAAAAAATAATATATATGTTGACGCGTATATATGTTTAAGTGTATATTCATAATATGAATACAACTACGATGCAATTAACATTACAGACAATCGCTGAGCCTAATCGTTTTAACATTGTGGAGCTTTTGAAAAAAGGCCCTCACTCTGTAGGTGAAATTGTTAGGGCTCTCAACATTGGTCAACCGCAGGTGTCTCGTCATTTACGTATCTTGAGCGAGACAGGATTGGTACGGTCTCATACTAAGGGACAGATGCGAATATATAGCCTTGAAGCTCAACCATTTCGGGATTTAGATACTTGGTTCGATTCCTTTAGTATTCTATGGGAAGAACGCCTAGATAACTTTGAGGACTATATGCTCGACATTATGCGGAAGGAGGATAAAAAGCGTTGAGATGCTACTTGCAAAACAGGAAGGAAAAAAGTAGGTTAACACGCTAAAAAGGGTGAAATTAAAATGAGTAGAAAAACAAAAATTTTCAAAGATCAGGTGCGTCGAGAGCTTACAATTGAACGCACAGTAGCTATCCCCCTCAAGTATGCATGGGAGGGATGGACGAAACCAGAACATATTGCCCGTTGGTGGGGGCCAAAATATTGGAATTCCACTGTATATGAGATGGATGTTAGACCGGGTGGTGTTTGGCGATATCGTTTATGTCCGGATAATGGTGATGGAGAGGATGCATACTGCAGAGCTGTCTATCAAGAAGTTATTGAACCATTAAGACTTGTCTATATAGACTCATTTACTGATAAGAATTGGAACATTGTAGAAAACAGTGAAATGCACACTGTAGTAACCTTTGAAGAGGTAATGGAAGGCTCTAAACTTAGGATTATTACTCGTTTCAATAGCATCGCAGAGCTAAATATAGCCGAAGAAATGGGAATGGTCAAAGGCTTTACAGATGCCTTTAATCGATTAGAAGAATATTTAATCTCAATAAGTGGAGGAAAATTATGAACACATTAATTTCAAAAGATGGCACTAAAATTGCTTACAAAAAACAAGGAACTGGACCATCATTAATTCTAGTAGCATCTGCCGCAGCTGACCACAAAGATGCTGAGCAATTAGCAGTACAGCTTGCAAAGCATTTTACTGTTTATAATTATGATCGTCGTGGGAGAGGTCAAAGCACCGATTCTTCAAAGTATGCAGTTGAACGTGAAGTGGAAGACATCGAGGCCCTTATAAATGAGGCTGGTGGCAACAGCTTTTTGTTTGGAAGTTCTTCTGGTGCCGTGTTAGCACTTGAAGCAGCAAATAAACTTGAAGATAAAGTTAGGAAGCTATTTATGTATGAGCCTCCTTTTATTATTGATGATAGCCGTCCGCCTGTACCAGCAAATTATGTTCAGCATTTGAACAATTTGATTGGGGAAGGAAAACGTAATAAAGCTGTTGAGTACTATATGAGTGAAGCACTTGGCATTCCTTCTGAATATTTAGAGTATATGAAAGCTGAGCCTTCATGGGAGTCAATAGAAGGGATGGCACATACTCTTGCTTATGATGGAATGATTATGGGAGAAACTCAATCTGGTAGGCCATTACCGGTAGACCGATGGGAAGTGAATGTTCCAACGTCCATCGTGGTTGGAGAAAATAGTGAATCATATTTCCATGATGCTGCTAAGTCACTTGTTGAACTGTTACCTCTAGCTAAATACCAAACACTTTCAGGGCAAGACCATTCGGCAGTTATGATGGCTCCAGAAGTATTAGCCAAATAGATGGTGAATTTTTATCTTTACCAAAATCCGAATGAAATATCTATTTAATCCTTTTATAGTAAAATAACCATTTACAGTAGGCACATTTCTGAAAAAAGAGGTGTGCCTTTCCTCTAATGAATTTAGCTTAATTTATGGTATTAAAATTATAAACAGAAAACCAGAACTAATCTGTGAGTAATTTTACTTAAACTAACGGGGGCTTTTGTTTTAGAAGGAATTAAATATTATCGTTTAGACAAAAAGGAATGGCTCCAAAATTGAGACATTCCTTTAGATCTAGAATACATCTTACTTTCAACTAATAGGTTGCTCTATACTTAGGTAAAGTAAATGTGTATTGCAAATATGATAAACACTGATGAAGTGGTACAAAACCTAACAGATACACTAAAATCAAATCAATTTCAAGCTACTAACTTTTAAGCCATTTTGGAATTTAGAAAAGAAATCACTTCTTTGCTGATTCGTTTTACAATGTTTTACTTTTACACTACAATGGTTTTGGCGCATGAATTTGTTCGTCTAAGTTTAATTCTAGCAATTGACCAGCATGAACCAAACCAGATCCAAAACCGTACAAAAGAACGCGGTCTCCATTTTTAACTTTTCCTTCACGAATTCCAAGGTCAAGTGCTAAAGGAATTGTTGCAGCAGAAGTATTTCCAAAGTTCACCAAGCTGTAAAGCGTTTTTTCCATTGGGAACCCTAGTTTTTCACAAATCGGTTCGATTAACCGTAAGTTTGCACTATGAGGAATAAACCAATCAACTTGTTCTAAACTCGTTTGTGTTTTTTCTAAAATTTGCTTTACGCTATCAGGAACATTTCTTACAACCCATCGAAAAACTTCCCTGCCGTTTTGAACCAAATATTGAGTGTCGACTAACTCAATGCCATTGACTTTTTTAGATAGGCCAGGGCGGTATACATGCTGCGCCCCACTTCCGTCGCTTCCCAAGTGGAATCCGATAAAACTTTGCGATTGTTCATCCCTTTCAACCAATACCGCACCAGCACCATCACCAAATAAAATACATGTACTTCTATCGGTATAATCCGTAATTTTGGAGAGTGTATCCGCCCCAATAACAAGTACCTTTCTGTGGAGTCCAGAAGCAATAAAGGTATGAGCTGTATGCAATGCATATACAAATCCTGCACAAGCTGCACTTATATCGATGGCACCTGTTTGAGCAATATTTAAACGGTCTTGTATGATACTTGAAACTGATGGAAATGGAAAATCAGGAGTACTTGTTGCAACGATAATCATATCTACATCTTCAACATTTTTATCATACCTATGCATTAAGTCTTTTACAGCAGCCTCGCATAAATCACTCGTAAATTCATCAGGACGGCTAATTCTGCGTTCATGAATACCTGTTCTTTGAATAATCCAATCATTATTTGTTTCAACCATTTGCTCAAGTTCAAAATTTGTTAATTTTTTTTCGGGTACATATGTACCGATAGCAGTTATTCTCGTTCCTACCATTGTAACCACCCCATATTTATTGTTGTAACCTGGTACTAATATCTAGTGCTAATTATAACAATTTATATTATTAAAAATCAATTTTAATTCTTTTTTTCAAAACAAATAAGGGTTCTCCTCTTTAAAGTATCTCGTAAAATTATCACTTGATTCATTTTAAAAAAGGAAATTCAAATAGCGAAAGTGAATAAGTAAGTATTGAGTATTGGCAGACGAACTGATGGTAACTACTTTAATAAATATACTAATGATTACTCCATGCTTACTGAACCTCTCAAAAATTCGAAAATATTTTACGTATGGTTCATTGAGCACAAAACTCACATTATAGGAACAATAAAATATTAATTTTTCACACCTACACTCTTAAATGCACCAAATTTCGAAGGCATGGCCGATTTTTATATGAGTTTTTTTGAATAGTAAATTTCCCCTGAAATTTCAAATTATATCTTTTATAATTAACCATAGCATTTACTTTTTTAGAGGGGATGTTTATTTGAAAAATAAGAATCTACAGGACGGCAAAAAAACCTTTTTAGGGATTTTAAGTACAATAGTAGTTTTATTATTAGGTAAATTTAAATTTATATTAGTTGTGTTTAAGTTTCTTAAATTACATACACTTGTAAGTATGTTTATTTCTTTGGGAGCTTATGCGCTTGTCTTTGGATGGAAGTTTGCGGTTGCTCTTGTCTATTTGTTGTTTATCCATGAAATGGGTCATGCTTATGCTGCTAAAAAAATTAAACTTTCCGTTAGTCCAGCAATATTTATTCCTTTTATGGGAGCGGTAATCGGCTTAAAGGAAATGCCCCAAAGTGCAAAGGATGAGGGATTTTTAGCCTATATGGGTCCGTTATTTGGATTTATAGCCTTTTTGCCTGCCATTCCGTTGTATTTATATACACATGAGCCATTTTGGGCACTGCTGATTATATTAGGTGCAATTATCAATTTATTCAATTTAATCCCAATCACCCCTTTGGATGGCGGAAGAATTGCAGCAGGAATTAGTACGAAATTATGGGGATTAGGCATTATCATTCTACTAATCTATTCTGTAATGCATATAAGTTTCTTAGGGTTCGTGATCGTTATCATTGGTTCTATGGAATGGTACAAATTATATAAAAAACAAAAAAGCTTAGATAAGGATAAACTTGAAGTGAAGCAGCTTGAACTCTTGATAGCTAAATTAAAGCAAGAGTCCCATCATATAGATTCGCTTGAAGAAATCGTAAAAATGGCTAAGTTGAAGATTTTAAACCAGGATATTATTAAGATATTAAATACACTGAATTCCCAAATTGAAAAAATGAAAAAGGATATTTATCTTCAGCAATTATCCGGCACCCTTACAATTGGTGAACATATAGAAAATGACAATCAAGCTATTATTGAAGGTATTATCAAGCAACTAGAAGAAAAGGTAGTAGGGATCAAACAAGAAGTACAAACAACGGAAACGTATTATAAAACAGATAAGAAAACGAAAATAAAATTATTCTTAATCTATATTGGTTTAGTTATCGTTCTTTACCTAAGTTATCATTATGGAAATGAGATCCTCAGCAATAATCCAGAAATACAAAAATTGTTGAATAAATAACAGGGGTGTACTGTTTAGGGTTTAGAGGAGGTACTCATACGCATGCCATCAAGATGGACAATTTATCAATGTATAGTAGTTCTGTTTTTAGTGATTTTATTGTTTATAGTTGAAATGTTTAAAAGTTATTTCTCGGTTTCTTTATCACTGAACGGAACATCCACAATTATTCCGTTACTATTGACATTTCTATTTATTATTATTGTTGTTGGATGTTCGAGTTTACTAATGATTTTTCAAACGAAAAAAAGCACATTATTTTTAACTCATCGAATATGGATGAAAATGTATATTTTAACACCATTACTATTAATTTTATCTATTACATTTTTCATAACCGCTGCACTTGCAAGTATAAATTTTCAAGAATTTATGCAGGAACAACGTTGGACTTTGTATGTATTCATTTGTTATTTTATCTTTATGATGAATCTTTTTGTTTTATCTGTCATCCATAAAATTAAGGGGGAAAGTATTTCGAAGGAAGCAAAAATCAAGGCCTCCTATTTATGGACAAGTTTAATTCTTTTTATCATTATTTTTATGCTTCCATAATAATTTTCCATTTAAAAGAGTTCGTTAAAGAACCTCTTAAATATTTAAGAGGTTCTATGAATCTCCAGCAAAAACAACCTCAATTTTCTTGATATCACACATACTTCTCCATACGAATATCTCCCCATAATTTATCTTTCCAATATGTAAAATTTTCAATACGGCCAATCTCTTTGTATCCCATCCTCTGATAAAGGCTATGGGCTTGATTATTAAATTCAAAAACACCTAATTCAATTCGTTTTAACCCTTGCGTTTTAATTTGCTCTTCCAAAAATTGAATGGCCTTATAACCAATCCCTTTACCTCTCCCGACAGACTCGCCAATTGTAATACCTATCCAAGCAGTTCCAGGTACTTTTTTGTAAAGATGATTTGGATCAACCATATAATTTATTTCACCGATCAGTTGCTCATCCAAGTAAATTAAGTAAATGTGATGGTTTTCCAAGCGTCTAGTTAAGTCATCAATGGTCAAATTTTCTCTACATTCCAATTCTAATTTGTTTTTGTTTGGTCGAATCAATGGGATTAATGCTGGATCGTTTTCCCACTTATTTAATGCCTTTACAATGGTTTCTGTCGGTTTGATTAATTTCATAAATTGTAGCGTCATTGTGTATTCCTCACTATTCAGTTTGGCTAGTTCCTTTTTACTATATTTTAACATAATATATTTATCTTTCATTACCCTCAACAAGAAAGCTGAGGAAGTTTTTTTTAATTAAACGTACCTTTTTAAAGGTTATTATGCTAAGGTTTAATTGAATGAAAATTATAAATTTTTATTCAGCGGACAATTTTTTAAGGGGGTTGATCGTATGACAAACAAAAAATATGTTAGCGTGAAAGATAGTAAGGGGAGAACAGCTAACTAATTATTTATAGCGTTTTCCCGAGAATTGAAAGGGGAAAATCATTTGAATCAAACTTTATTAATTATTGATGCCCAACAACAATTAATTGATGGGAATGAAAACGAAAGTGCTGTTTTCAATAAAGAGCAACTGATTAGCAATATTAATTTAGTCATTGAAAAGGCAAGAGAATCTAATGTTCCAGTTGTGTTTATAAGGGATATTGACGTAGCTGAAGGCAAAGGGGAAGGGTTTCAGGTTCACAACGCGATTAATGTTCCTTCTGATTCAAAAATTTTTGATAAAGCTGCAACAAATTGCTTCCATGGGACGGGACTTCTTTCTCATTTGCGATCACAAGCGATTGAGCATATTGTTATTATGGGATGTGCGACACAACATTGTATAGATAGTGCAGTTAGAACTGCCACTATTACTGGTTTTGATGTGACATTAGTCGGTGATGGACATTCGACAACAGATAATGATAGTTTAAGTGCGGAACAAATCATCAAGCATCATAATCGTACCCTTCATGGGCACTACAATGTCGAACATTTTTCAATGGTTAGAAATGCGGAGGAAGACTTGTTTCATCCGACACATGACTCGTATCGATAATAATAAATTTCTTTAAAAATACGGTTGCCGAAATGGCGGCCTTTTTTATCTTCATTAACTTTTTTTCATAATTTTGTCTTGCCATATCTGATAAGGATATATCACAAACGAAAGACAGAATATTAGAATAAATAACCCGAAATTATTGATGTTATTTAACCTATATATTCCGAAATATGTAAAAAGATTAAGCATAACAAATGCATGGAAAGCGTCAATGATTGCATTAGTCAAAATATAAACCCAAAAGGACTTATCATACGTAAAATGGAAAATCCATATCGTTCCCACTAAAAAAGGACCATAGGTTAAAGGATATGTAATGAAATGTTCCCACGGAAAAATTTTCCCCAGAATCGTCCACCAATTGTAAACATAACCGATTTCTTCAATTATGGTGACTAATAAGGCAGCAAAAATTGCTACAGGCATAAACCGGCGGATAGAATCTTTTTTTAGAAAAAACAATGAAAGCCATGAAATAATAAGTATACCCCATAAGATGATTTGAGCCATTTGATATTCTCCTTCGTCTGTATATAAATAGAGTTTGGAGATTTTGGAATATTATACAAAGATAATTGAGAATTTAAATGAAACAAATATCTACTACATAGACGGGCATGATGTGCCACAAATAAAATTTTAAAAATCTATAGACTGGAAATTAGTCGTTTGAAAAAGAGTCTATGATCCACAAATGACAAAGTATGATGCACAAACCAAACTTCATGCGTCATAAACAAAATTTTATGATGCACAAACCAAATTTCCCCGGTTAGCCACAGGTAAATTAGAACATCATTTGTATTAAAAATCAGTTTACTATTAGGAGTAATCAATTTTATTTATAAAATAGCCAAAATAAATGAAATGACCTCCTTCCATCATGGAAGGAGGCATACATTTTAGAGTGTATTCCAAATATCCTTAGCAATTTCATTTACATGTTTAATTTTATTCCACTGATCCTCTTCGGTTAATACATTCCCTTCTTCCGTACTTGCAAATCCGCATTGAGGACTTAAGGCTAGGTTTTCCAAAGGAATATATTGACTAGCTTCTTTTATTCTATCTTTTATTCTATCTTTAATTCTATTAGAATCTTCTAGGTCCGGGAATTTTGACGTAATTAATCCAAGTACAACGGTCAGGTCACCCCGTGTAAAACTTTTTAATGGTTCAAAATCGCCTGAACGATTATCATCATATTCAAGGAAAAGTCCATCGACGTTTAAGTTTGCAAAAATGGCATCAGAAATCGTATGATATCCGCCGCTTGTAATAAAGGTAGAGCGGAAGTTTCCTCTGCAAATATGCATCGTAATCAACATATCATCAGGCTTCTGTGAAATCGCATCATTTAAACAACGTACTCTCGTATCAATGATGTCTTGTACATCCATTCCAAGTTTTTCAACAACTGCTTTGATTCGCTCTTCCGAAACAAAATCAATCCACGAAGTATCATCTAATTGCAAATATCGGCAGCCGGCATCATAGAATGCTTGAATGGCTTTTTGATAGGCAACAACAGTATCACGATAGAACTGCTCTGTATCGCCATTATAATATTCATCCCCTTGAATTCTAGTGAATAACATATTTGGACTTGGTATAGAAAACTTGGCGACTTGGCTGCCATCCCCATACTTTTCTACGGCATCTTTTAAAAACTTAAAGTGTTCGAGCATATAATGATTGTGGAATTCTATTTTATCGACTATTTTAATCGCATTATTTTTCGGCTGCGATCCTTTAAAGTTATTAATATATTCCGCTTCAAACAGTTCAACACCCTTTAAACCCGCTAAAAAATCTAAATGCCAATAGGAACGTCGAAATTCCCCATCAGTAATTGATTTAAGTCCAACCTCAATTTCCGTTTGCACAAGTTTCTCGATTTCTTTATCTTCTACAGCCTTTAATGCAGCTTTATCGATTTCTCCATTTGCAAAAGCTTTCCTCGCTTCTTTAATCGGCTCCGTTCTAAGAAAACTGCCCACATGATCAGCTTTAAATGGAGCTTTCGTCAATGTCTTTGTCATAAAATATATCCCCTCTCACTCAAAATAAAAAACCCTCTTCACATAAATAAGAAGAGGGGTAATTTCCATAATCGGATCTCTTCTTATCTTCAAGCTTTTCGCTTCTGGAATTGGCACAGTACTTCGAAAAGTCTGCTGCCGAGGCTTCAAAGGGCCAGTCCCTCCACCTCTCTAGATAAGAATATTCAAAACTATTTAACTACAAGTTAAATTACACTTGTTTTGCTGTTCTGTCAATAATTTGTTTTACAAAATATATTGAAATAATATAAGAGAAAAGTCTAGTAAAAGGAATTTGCCCTTTTTTAACGAACTTTAATTATCAAGGTAAGTAAAAATTAAACGCCCAGAGTGTTCCGAGCGTTTAAATATTTTATAAACTAATATTAGCTTTCCTCTTTTGAAAATCAACCTCACGATAATAGGCATCTTTCACAAGCACATTTGGACCCACACATTGAACCGCTGGACAATGGCAATTCAATGATTTCGCCAAAGGTGTTGCCATCCATTTTTCATATAAAGCTGGAAGAGCATCATGTTGAATATTTCCAAGTGGCGGTGTATCACCAAAATCAGTAACAATAACATCCCCAGTGAAAATATTTACATTTAATCGTGAACGTCCATCAGGATCATTTCGCACAGTCACATTTTTACTCGAATACAGCCTCTTCAGTAAGGTTAAATCTTCTTCATTCGGACTGCATGGATAGAAAGGCAAAGTTCCAAATAACATCCAAGTATTTTCATCGCGAATGTCAAGCAAATGATGAATTGCTTCGCGTGTTTGTTCAAGTGACAGCACTTCTAAATTCGCAGCAAAATCACTTGGATACATTGGATGAACCTCGTGACGAGCACATTTCATTTCCTCGACAATTTGTCGGTGAATATGTTCTAAATGTGGAAGTGTGCGCTTATTTAACATTGTTTCTGCAGAAACCATGACACCTTTTTCAGAAAGAAGCCGACTGTTTTCAATCATTCGGTCAAATAACTTTTTTCGTTGTTCGCGCGTAGGCTTTCTAGCCATGTTAGCAAACCCACCATCAATGAAATCATCTACCGTTCCCCAGTTATGAGAAATATGTAAGACATCTAAATATGGAGCAATTAATAAGTAGCGATCGGGGTCAAGGGTTAAGTTTGAATTAATTTGTGTTCGGATGCCGTTTTGATGGGCATACTTAAGTAATGGAAGAACATAATTTTCTACCGATTTTTTTGAAAGCATCGGCTCTCCACCCGTAATACTCAATGCGCGCAATTGTGGAATTTCTTCCAAACGTTGAAGTAACAGCTCTAACGGCAATGCATTTGGATCCTTTGGCTGCAGCGTATATCCTACCGCACAATGCTCACAGCGCATATTACAAAGGGTGGTAGTTGTAAATTCAATATTCGATAGAACAAGGCTTCCATGATCTTTTACATCCAAGTACGCTTCCCACGGATCATTTGACGGGGTAATCAATGGAAGTTGTGAAACGTTTTGCATAATACAAGACTCCTCTAATTATTTATAAACCTATTATTGGGTATTTCTTTTAAAAGACACCCAGATATCATATTAACCCAGGGTAATCATTTTTGAAAGAACAAGATGTTTTCACTTAAGTATATGTTTGGTATGATAGTAAAATGACGAAAGGAGAGACGCACCTTTGGGAAACGCAGTTCATGATAAAGATTCACAAGTGCTTTATTTAAAACAACGATTAAATATGTTTTTAGAAGTATTGGATTCCATTGATCCTGAAGATACAGAATTGGAAGACATTGACCGCTTAATCGAAATGATTGACGATTTGGAAATGAAATGTGAGCAATTTAAAAAGTAAGAGGAAGGTCAAACCAAATTAGGTTTGGCTTTTTTTATCGTTTTAACCAGATAAATCGGACTAAGCGAGAGCCAAGTAAATGAAAGGATCGCACCAAAATCTTCCCTTTAAATCAATTGTTATAAGGAGTATAATGATTATGGAATTTATACATATATCTAGAAGGAATAAGGGAGAGGAATAAGATGAATTTGGAAAAGTTCCAAGAGAGCATGTACCAACTAATTGTTGAAACTTCTACTAATCTACCAAAAGATGTTCGTAGAGCAGTGAAAAAAGCAAAGCAAAGTGAAAGTGCCGGGACTCGTGCAGCAATGAGCTTAGGGACGATTACAAACAACATCCAAATGGCAGATGAGAATATTTCACCAATTTGTCAAGACACAGGTCTTCCTACCTTTAAAATTAAAACACCTGTTGGCGTAAACCAAATCAAAATAAAAGAAGCAATCTACAACGCGATTGCGCAAGCGACAAAAGATACAAAGCTTCGTCCAAATTCAGTGGATTCCTTAACCGGGAAAAACAGTGGAGACAATCTCGGCGGCGGAACACCTGTTATTAAGTTTGACCAATGGGAAAACGATTACATCGATGTTCGTTTAATTTTAAAAGGCGGCGGCTGTGAAAATAAAAACATCCAGTACAGTCTTCCATGTGAATTAGATGGATTAGGACGTGCAGGACGTGATCTTGACGGGATTCGTAAATGTATCCTTCATTCTGTTTATCAAGCACAAGGGCAAGGCTGCAGTGCAGGATTCATCGGAGTTGGAATCGGCGGAGATCGTTCATCTGGGTACGATTTAGCGAAAGAACAATTATTCCGTTCAGTTGAAGATGTAAACCCACATGAAGATTTACGCAAACTTGAAGAGTACATTATGGAAAATGCCAATAAATTAGGAATTGGAACAATGGGATTCGGCGGCGAAACAACTCTATTAGGTTGTAAAATCGGAGTAATGAACCGTATTCCTGCCAGCTTCTTTGTATCAGTTGCCTACAACTGTTGGGCTTTCCGTCGTCTCGGCGTAAAAGTAGACCCAAAAACAGGGGATATCCAAGAATGGTTATACCAAGATGGTGAAAAAATTGAATTCGCCAATGAAGCAGAAAACGAAGTGGCAGTTTCAAAAGAAGAAAGCAATGTTGTAACGTTAACTGCACCAATTACCGAAGAACAAATCCGCGAATTAAAAGTTGGCGATGTTGTCCGTATTGATGGCAGAATGTATACAGGTCGTGATGCGATTCACAAATACTTAACTGATCATGACGCACCGGTAGATTTAAATGGCCAAGTGATCTACCACTGTGGACCAGTAATGGCGAAGGATGAAGAAGGCAATTGGACAGTCAAAGCAGCTGGCCCAACAACTTCTATTCGCGAAGAGCCGTATCAAGGGGACATTATGAAGAAATTCGGTATTCGTGCCGTTATCGGTAAAGGCGGAATGGGACCAAAAACCCTTGCAGCCCTTCAAGAACATGGCGGAGTATACTTAAATGCAATCGGTGGTGCAGCACAATACTATGCTGATTGTATTAAAAAAGTTGATGGTGTTGACCTTACAGAGTTCGGTATTCCTGAAGCAATGTGGCACTTAAATGTCGAAGGCTTCACAGCAGTAGTGACAATGGATTCACACGGAAACAGTTTACACGCAGATGTAGACAAATCTTCATTAGAAAAATTAGCTCAATTTAAAGAGCGAGTTTTTTAATAAGTCGGAATAGAGCTAGGTCTAATAATAGATCTAGCTCCATTATTTTCATAAAGCTGCCTCCACCTACATAACGTTCTATTAAGGGGGAGTAATGATGAGTCAATTTGAAAATATTTGTCAGGAGTTTGCTAAGATTCTTAATGGAAAAAGCAAAATTAGTCAAGGTGTCTGTTCTGTCGATTTACATCGTCAATTTCATGCAACCGTCCAAGGCAAACGAAGTAAATCAGTTGGACCCGCAGGATTCGCATTCGAATCGTTAGATCAGCACGGAAATGCTTTGAATTTTGGAGAAATCGCCATCCTTCAAGAGGAGGTCCCCGCTTTTGTCCAGACACTCGTCCAGCAAGGAATCATGATCAGTGCTCTCCATAATCATTGGATATTTATGGAGCCTTCCCTTTTGTACCTACACATTCAATCAGTTGAGCCTCCACTTAATTTTGCAAAAAAGGTGGCTTATTCCTTTCGATTTCTACAAAGTTATCCCGTTTCAACGGAGAAATAAATCATGAAAATGGTATACCCTTTTTCTTCCTATATAAGAATAAGACAGGTAAGGGATGTTAATAAAAATTGTGCTGTTTTTCTGTCAGATAAATGAAGGAACTCTCGGCATTGTAGGTTGGTAATAGTAGGGGAAATCAATAGATAGAAGTCTTTTAATGCTTGTACATGTGCATCTTTCGAAATGAATGAACAATGCGGACAATGCCATCTTCTATATTTTCGCAATATGGCGAACCCTTTGCATTGAGGGCAGCAAACTCCTTTTTGAATATCCTCTGAAGGAATAGAAAATGTTTGAAGAATTTCTGGTCTTAATGGAGTATGTGATCGGATGATTGTTTCGGATAATTTTTTTAATGATCTAGGAGTTAAAAGTGGCTCTTTATATCGTTTTTGAAGGTCATGAATTTTTAAAGGAATATTTTCAGCATGGAGAATTTTATCATGGATCGGTATCTTTTTTGCTTCGGTTGATCGTAAAATCGTGGAAGGGTAACTGATCGCAACTAAATAATCAACAGGGAGTGGGAACTTGTTCTTTTTTAGCCAAGAGTCGAAGAGTAGTTGGTGTTTCTTCGCTTGGGTTAACGGATTTGGGTATCCCTCTTCTTTATTATTGATGGTACGAATAAATTGATTAAATTTTGAATCAAATACTAACGTTCCGGCAAAGTTTTTCGCTTCGATGATTAATGCAAAGTAAAGCGAAATCAATAGAACATCAATTTGGAATTCCTTGTCATTAATTTTTAATTGTAGATCAAAAAGGATTCTGAAATCCTCTTTCGGTAGAAAATTCAAGTGGTAACACAGGTTTTTCTCGCCATTATAGCCCGCTTCTCTTTTTGCGATATCCTCTAAAATCGCTCCTTTCCTAGGATAATCCTCTGCCAAGCGCTCATCAAGTGCATAATCCGCCTGCAATTTAATTGGTACAGTTAAATCTTTATCAATCAATCGACTTCCTCCTTTCTAGAATAGTAAATTCTTCAACAATACTTTTGAAAAACCCTTTTAATTTTTAAAATTTTTTTGATTCAATGAAGAAAAAATTTGATTACCGGTTGAGGATCACGGAAAATAGCAGTTTGGAAAAAGCGGATGATCCACAAATGAATGGGTATGATGCACAAACGAAGATCTATGAGTCACAAATTTGTTTCTATTATCCACAAATAGAAATAGCCCCGAACGAAATGTGGACAATGAATCCACAAATAAATCCGACCATAAAAGCAAGAAAAAGGACGAAATAATACTGCCGAATTGTTAAAATGATAGAACATTCTTTTATAATAGAGGATATAAAGGAGGAATCTCGAGTAATGGCTGACCTAAACTTAACTTTTGATGAAATGTGGGAAATTATTCTCGCTTGTGATCGCACATATGATGGGTTATTTTATACGGCTGTGAAAACGACAAAAATCTATTGTCGTCCATCTTGCCGATCACGAAAGCACAAAAAAATAAACGTAGAGTTTTATCACGATATTCAAATGGTAGAAAACGCCGGCTACCGAGCATGTAAAAGATGTCAGCCGGAGGTCGAGCATTCTCCGAATACAGCATTAGTAAAAAGCGTGATTTCCTATTTAGTGAATCACTACAAACAGAGGATCACACTACAAACGATTGCAGATCATGTTGGGGTCAGCCCATTTTATCTAGAACGAGTGTTTAAGCAGGAAACCTCCGAAACGCCAAGGGCTTACTTGGAGAAAATTAGGATCGATAAAGCGGAATTTCTCCTTAATCATACGGTTCTCACAAACCTAGACATTTGCTATGAGGTAGGATTCCGTACTCCTTCTAATTTTTACAAAACATTTCGCCGTCTGAAGCAGTGTTCGCCTAATGAATATCGACGGGAACGGGAAAGGAGCCATAATGGTAAAGTGGATTGATCTCGAAACATCCATTGACATTTGTACACCACCCGAATTCAATTTTGACGAGTTGCTCGTTTTCCTAGGCCGATCTGAACAAGAAGTGCTCCATCAAATAAAAGATAAAGAACTATACAAACTGATAAAAATAAATGAAGAATTAATTTTACTAAAAATAACAAGCAAGGATTCAACTACCATACATGTTGAGTTTCCAGTAGGAACGCCATCAAAACGTGAAAAAATTGCATTCTATATTTGGAATTGGTTCGATTTAGACAAGGATCTAAAAAGCTATTACAAAATCGCGAAAAAAGATAAAATATTATCCCCGCTAGTGGAAAAATATGCAGGACTACGAATTATCGGGATTCCTGACTTATTTGAAGCACTAACCTGGGCAATTATCGGTCAGCAAATCAATCTGACATTTGCTTACACGTTAAAAAGTAGGCTAGTAAAGCAATTTGGAGATAAACTAGAGTGGAACAAAGCGACTTACTGGCTACATCCTACCGAGAAAGCAATTTCAAGTTTGCATGTAAACGATTTAAAACAGCTTCAATTCACGACACGCAAAGCTGAATATATTATCGACATCGCAAAAGCAATGACAAATGGAGAGATAACAAAGGAAAACTTCCATCAATTAAAGGATTTTGAACAAATACATAAAAAGCTAATGTCCATTAGAGGTGTTGGTGCATGGACAGCAGATTATGTCATGATGAAATGCCTAAATCATCCATCTGCGTTTCCTATCGCTGATGTTGGACTTCATAACGCATTAAAAGTACAGTTACAGCTTGAACGCAAACCAACAATCGAAGAAATAAATGAATTTGCGGCTAATTGGGAAGGTTGGCAAGCATATGCCACTTTCTATTTATGGAGGTCTTTATATGAATAAGACATATTATCAATCACCCATTGGCGTACTAGAAATCACTGGAACAGACAAAGCAATTCGATCAATTTTATTTTGTGAGGAGGAAACAGAAGTAAATTCCTTACCGAACGACACGCCAACTGTTTTAAAGGATTGCTATCATCAGCTTGATGAATATTTTGCAGGAAAACGCCGAGACTTCACCATCCCATATGAATATGAAGGCACAGACTTTCAAAAATCAGTATGGAATGCATTAACGAAAATATCCTATGGAAATACATGCTCATATAAGGACATCGCCTTGTCCATTGGGAACGAAAAAGCTGTACGAGCCGTAGGTACAGCAAATGGAAAAAATAAATTAAGCATCATAATCCCGTGTCATCGAATAATTGGGGCAAATGGAACCTTAACTGGTTATGCGGGTGGATTATGGAGAAAAGAATGGCTGCTGAATCATGAACAATCTATGGCCAATAATTAAAATATTATCCGAACAAATCTGAATTTTATGTTAAAATAAAGTGAAAAAAATTCAAACAAAGGTGTGATGAACGTGACAAAGCGCCCAAATCCAGATGAATACAATCCTTCTTTTTCAACGTATATCAGTTTGGTTCCAGAAGGAGACATCGAAACCATTTTACAAGAACAAATAGAAGAAACACTTCATTTGTTAAATAGCATTTCAGAACAGCAAGCACATTTCAAATATGCACCTGAAAAATGGAGTATCAAAGAAGTACTTGGTCATTTGGCTGATGCTGAACGGATTATGGCGTACCGACTTCTCACGATTGCACGTGGTGATTCTGTCTCATTGCCAGGTTTCGAAGAAAATGAATATGTACAAAGTGCAAATTTCAACCGTCAATCAATCAAAGAACTACTCGAAAATTTACATAGTGTTCGTCAATCCACGATTCACTTATTAAAAGGTTTAGAGGAAGAAACATGGCTGCAAAAAGGGAATGCAAACCACTCAGTAGTATCCGTTCGTGCATTGGCCTACATTATCACAGGGCATGAAATCCACCATCGCCGGATTTTAAAAGAGCGGTATTTAGAGGCTGAAGCATTTCAAACTTTATAATTAAGGAGAGATATTCCTTTGTTCGAACTTTTCAAAAACCTGCCAACATTAGAAAATGAAAGAATCAAATTAATCCCTATGCAAATGGAACATGCCCAATCCCTTTTTGAAATCAATGATCCAAGCCACTGGAAATATATGTTGAGCGTTGTGGAATCGGAACAAGAAATGCAGGAGATTGTTTCGGCTGCAATCAAACAACGTGAGCAGAAAACAGCATTGCCATTTGTCGTATTATTGAAGGAGACCAATCAAGTAGTTGGAACGACAAAAATGAGCTATATCGATTTTAAACAAAAATCATGTGAAATTGGTTCGACATGGTATGGGATCGATTTTCAGCGAACGTTTGTGAATACAGATTGTAAACTGCTTCTTTTAACCTATTGTTTTGAAGAGTTACAAATGATTAGAGTTCAGTTAAAAACAGATGAGAGGAATCAGCGGTCACAAAAAGCAATTGAACGCCTAGGTGCCGTGAAAGAAGGAATATTAAGAAATGAACGCATCCTTTCTGATGGATATATACGAAATGCTGTTGTGTATTCAATCACCAATCAGGAATGGCCAAAAGTGAAAAAAGGATTAAAAGATAAAAGAAGCTCATATTCAGCTTTCAAACCCATTGAGAAGAGGGATTAATTGAACATCCATTTTAAACTAGTAACAAGAGATAATTGGGAAGAGGCATTAGCTTTAAAAATCTCCGACCACCAACGTGATTTTGTTCCAACAGTCGCTGTCTCATTAGCCAAAGTTTTCATTAAACCGGATGGCGAAAATGTAGAATATCTCCCATTTGCTATTTACGATAAAGACCAAATGGTAGGATTTATCATGCACGCCTATGAAGAAACAACAAAAAATATGTATTGGATAAACGGGGATTTTTCATCGATCAAGCTTTTCAACAAAAAGGATATGGCAAGCGAGCAATGATCGAAATGATGACTTGGATTGAAAATCGCTTCCCCCAATGTCAGGAAATTCGTTTGACGGTTCATAAAAATAATATTGTTGCGCGAAGATTGTATGAACATCTAGGATTCATTTCAATAGATATGTCAGTTGGTGACGAAGAAATTATGAAGAAAGAGCGTTTGCGGTAAGTATTCGCTCTTAAACTTATTCACATATTACGGTAAAATTCAATTAATTCAAACTATTATCCACAAAAATAACCACTCATCAACAGATTCATCCACAATATTCGCAATATCCACAATAGAAATGATTTTACTGAAAATAAATATAGCTTATCCACAATGAAAATGATTGGTAATTTTTAATCAGCATATCTATTTCACCTTCGAAAAAAATACTTAATAAAAAGAAGGTGAATTCATGAAAAAATGGTTTCTAATGACGACCATAGTTCTGTTAATGATAATTCATACAAATCCAGTATCAGCAATTTCGAATGCTCCAGTTCATTGGGGTTTTTCCAAAGGGGAAAATGAACAGCAAGCTGAGGCGGGGAAAGCCTATGATGAGCTTTTACGTAAACACCATGCTTTTTATAAAGGAGATCCAAATAAAAAAGTTCTGTACTTAACATTCGATAACGGGTATGAGAACGGGTACACCCCAAAAGTATTAGATGTATTAAAAAAAGAAAAAGTACCGGCAATTTTCTTCGTGACTGGTCATTATTTAACATCGGAACCAGAGCTTGTTAAACGCATGGTTAATGAGGGCCATCTTATCGGCAATCATTCCTGGAGCCATCCGGATTTAACCCAAGTTTCAGATGAAAAATTAAAAGAAGAATTAAAAAAAGTAAAAGATGAAACTGCCAGAATAACAAAGCAAAAAGAAATGCATTATTTACGTCCGCCAAGAGGTATTTTAAGTGAAAGAACAATGCAGCTTGCCAATGAAGAAGGATATACCCATGTCCTCTGGTCACTAGCATTTAAAGATTGGTTGGTAGATCAACAAAAAGGCTGGAAATATTCCTATGATAATATTATGGCTCAAGTTCATCCAGGTGCCGTCTTACTTCTTCACACCGTCTCCAAAGATAACGCGGATGCACTTGAAAAAGTAATCAAAGACTTGAAAGCACGAGGATATACATTTAAACGGATAGATAAGTTTAAATAATTCTCTCTCACTTGGAGAGTGTCAGGCACCACAATTAAAAAAAATTGAAATTTCCTTCACTCAATAGGAAATGGAGCAAATAAAAAGCCAGTCGGAGTAGACTGGCTTCTAAATGAACAGTTCTTTAATATGTTAATTTTCCACTAAATCCGCTTGTGTCGCTTGACGAAAAACCATACTAAGTGTAATTTTGTTCTCATCTACTCCGAACTCATGGCAAATGCTTTCTTTAAATCCTTTATTAAATTTAATCATCATTTGCAAATCACTTTCACACGCAACGCCGAATATTTCTTTAATAATCCCTTCATATTTCAGTTGTGTTTCTGAAGCCAACATAACGATATGTCTCTCTGGATTATTCAAATAATACATCGTTTCTTTTACTTTTGCCAAAAAAAGCACCTCTTTCATAAAGTTAGCAGCTCGTTTGTGCGTTCATATAAGGACTTGAATAATGGATGGTCATGTGAAATTCACATATATCTTCATATGAGTTTTGATATGTTTGTTGCACATCGGTTGAAAAAGAAATTGCGTCCCCTTTTTGCAACGTATGTTTTTCTCCACCTATTTCAATACAAAGAACACCGGAATAAACCGTAATCATTTTTGTAACACCAATACTTGTAGCTTCTGATTGATGAAGACAGCCCGGATGCATACGGATGCGATAATTTTCTAAAGGAATACCAGGCAAAGCAAAATTGGTATATGCCTCAAATAAATCATGATCTTCTTTGAAAAAAGGCTGTTCATCTTCTCGAATCAACTTTATGGAAGGATTTTTCATGAGAAAGGAAGCAAGTGGAACTTGTAACCCCGAAGCAATTTTCCATAGGACAGCCACAGTCGGATTCGATGCCCCTCGTTCAATCTGTCCAAGCATCGGCTTACTCACGCCGGTAATTTCAGAAAGCTCATCTAATGACAATTGACGCTGCTGTCGATAGAAGCGCAATTGTTGTCCAATTTGACTTGATAAAAAATTTTTATCCATATAACTCCTTGTTTGTATGCTATATTATTTATCTGTATATATTATAACATATTTTTTAAGACCATAGAGGTATTGTCGAAATTAGTAAACAGGTAATTTGCGGAAGTTCCCGTTGTTTTGGATTAACCGCATTCATGATTCCTTTATGATATAATACAAAAAAGCTCTGAGATAGAAATGGGTGGGGAGAATGTGGGAAGAAACGGTTAATATAAGTGGACCTTATGATTTTGATTTAGCTTTGCAAAGACAGTCAATTGATCCATTAAATGATGTTCATATTGAATCGAGAACGATCAATATCCCAGTGTATGAGTCGGAGGCTGAAGTAGTCAGCATTCAAGCGATTGGGACAACGGATAAGCCTTGTTTTTTAATAAAAGGAAAAAATGAACAAACGAAGGCTCATGTAATTGAACAGGTGTACAAGATTTTTCAATGGAATGTGACTTTAGACGAGATTAACAATCATTTTCAGCAAACAACATTGAATGAAATCTTTATGAAACATCGTGGAACACCGATCATATTAGATTTTTCACCATATAATTGTTTAGTTAAATGCATTATTCATCAACAATTAAATATGAAATTTGCGATGGCATTGACGGAAAACTTCGTCCATACATATGGGTTCGAGCAAGATGGTGTATGGTTTTATCCCTCACCTGCCAGAGTAGCTGAAATTGAAATCGAAGAATTACGATCAATGAAATTTAGCCAAAGAAAAGCGGAGTACTTGATCGGCTTATCCAAATTAATTGTAAGTGGCGAACTCAATTTACAAGAACTTGCTATTAAATCAGATGAGGAAGTCACAAAAACACTAGTAAAAATACGCGGCATCGGCCCATGGACCGCACAAAACTTTCTAATGTTCGGTTTGGGCAGACCGAATTTATTCCCATTAGCAGATATCGGCATACAAAATGCAATTAAAAAGTTATTTAAACTAGAAAAAAAGCCAACCTATGAAGAAATGGAGAATTTCAGTCAGGACTGGCATCCATATTTAAGCTATGCCTCCCTTTACTTATGGAGAAGCATCGAGACAGCGGAGTGATCAATGTTGAAAAACGAGAAAACCCTTTTAATAAAAGAAAAACAACAATTCCCATTAACAATTAAGCGTCTTGGAATCAACGGAGAGGGAGTCGGCTATTTTAAAAAACAAGTAGTCTTCGTACCTGGTGCATTACCTGGCGAAGAGGTTGTTGTAGAAGTAACGAAAGCCCACCTGAAATACGCAGAAGCCATTGTCAAAAAAGTACGTAAACGCTCAGAACATCGCGTCAAAGCACCGTGCATCGTCTATGAACAATGCGGTGGATGCCAGCTCCAGCATTTAGAATACAGTCAACAGCTGAAAGAAAAGCGCGACATTCTCATCCAAGCGATCGAACGGCACACACGCTTTGCGATTGAAGAGCTAGATATTCGCCCAACAATCGGAATGGACAACCCATGGCATTACCGCAACAAAAGCCAATTTCAAGTTGGCTTCGATCACGGAAAAGTCATTGCAGGCATGTATAGCATCGATTCCCATCGTTTAATTAACATCCCGGAATGCATCGTCCAACAGCCAGTAACAAATAAAGTAACAAACGTCGTCAAACAAATTCTCGCTGACTTCAAAGTGCCTATATATAATGAAAAAACAAGAAAAGGCATCGTCCGCACGATTGTTACACGTGTCGGAATCCAAACAGGACAAGTCCAAGTCATGCTTGTCACAGCAAAAAAAGAACTGCCACGGAAAGAAGCGATTATTTCAGAAATCAAAACTCGCTTGCCGGAAGTCGTTTCAGTCATGCAAAACGTTAACCCAAAACGGACATCCATCGTTTTGGGAGATGAAACGGTTCATCTATCAGGAAAAGAGATCGTTGAGGAACGACTAGAAGAATTCACTTACGAACTATCTGCTCGTGCCTTCTTCCAACTCAATCCCGAGCAGACGGTCAAACTATATAATGAAGTAAAAAAAGCAGCCGAGTTAACTGGAAAAGAAAAAATCGTCGACGCCTATTGCGGAGTCGGTACAATCGGTCTATGGCTTGCTGACGGAGCTGCAGAAATCCGCGGCATGGACATCATCCCCGAAGGAATTGAAGACGCAAAGAAAAACGCCAAAAAGCACGGCTTTGAAAATGCAACCTATTTCACCGGCAAAGCCGAAGAACTCATGCCAAAATGGGTCAAAGAAGGCTGGCGTCCCGATGTCGTTGTTGTCGATCCTCCAAGAACAGGCTGTGACCCGAAATTTCTCGAAACTATTTTAAAAGTGAAACCGAAGAAATTTATTTATGTATCGTGTAATCCGTCTACTTTGGCAAAGGATTTGCAGGTGTTAAGTAAAAAATATCAGGTGGAGTATTTGCAGCCGGTGGATATGTTTCCGCAGACTGCGCATGTGGAAAGTGTAGCACAGTTGATATTGAAGTGACAAGGTTTTTAAGAGAAAAATAATGTGAATTAATCTAATTTCCACCCATTTGCCACCGTTTTTCTGCATGCGGTGGCATTATTTCTTATTTTTTAAGAACTGTTCAAAAAGATTAATTGTTGATTCTTTCATTGTTTCAGTAACGTGGGAATACGTATCGAGAGTCGTAGACATCCTATTATGGCCGAGTCTTTTTTGAACATCTTTTGGGATAGCACCGGATTCTAACAACATTGTAGCGTGTGTGTGACGTAATGAATGAAAATTAAAGTTAATGCATAGTTCATAATTTACTACTCTACTTAGGTATTTTAAAGTGTTCATGGTAATAACTTGTCCATTTTCTTTAGTACAAACAAAATTTGAATTTGTGTAATATTCCTTATAAACTTCCTTGTTTTTTTCTTGATTTTCTTTGTGTCTCTTAAGAATATTCAATAATGTCTCCCCAATTAATATATCTCTATTTGACGATGTGGTTTTAGGTGTACCGAATTCAACTTTACTCCCTTTTAATATAAGTATTTGACGGACTTTAATAATTCCCTTTTTGAGATCAACATAATCCCAGGTTAAACCACAAACCTCCGATGCTCTCATACCAGTATGAAAAGCTATTTGTAAAGGAATATAAAATGAACTTCCTTCTGGAAACCTTTCAATTATTTTTTCAAAATCATCTCTACTAATGATTTTTAATTTATCATCTTTTAAAGATTCATCAAATTTCGGAAGTTTAATAGTTGATGCCGGATTATGTTTTATGAAATTATAAGGATCCACTCCCATTCTAAATGCTTTTTGCAATACTCCATTGAAGTTCGCAATAGAACTTTTTGAAAATCCATCAATGAATTTTTTATTTAAGAACTCTTGTAGAGATTTTGAAGTGATTTGTTTTAGCTTATATGAACCAAAATAAGGTTTAATATGATTATCTAGGATCCCTCTATAATATTGTTGTGTATTATATTTACAATTAATTAGCACATAATTTTTAAACCAGTAATCTAGATAATCAGAAACACTTATATTTGATTCAACAATTGAATTCCCTTTTTGTTCAAATTCAGCAATAGCTTTTCTAAGGGCAGCTTGCGCCTCTTTTTTTGAACTACCACCTTTACGCTCAATCTTTTTTCTTTTCCCATTTACTTTTCCTGCTTCGAAATAGTAATACCAATTTTCACCACGTTTTCTAACTCCGCCTTGCATTAATATCACTCCATATAATTATATTTAGCTGTTAGTAATTCTTGTGGTATTCCAGTAACTCTTTCAAGATCACTTATGCAGCTATAATGATTTATATATTCATTCCAAATTTCATCCGGTAACATCAATTCTACAGCGAACAAATTAGCTTCCCTTTCAAACTTGCTTATTGAAAACATAGTATCTCTTCTTAGATGTGGAGTGTTGAATCTTGCATGTAAAACACCATGTCCTAGTTCATGACAGCAAGTGAAGTATTTTTCATCTTCATTTGAATTACTATTAAGTACAATCCATTTTGTTTTTTTCTCATATTTATAGAAACCCAATATGTCTTTATGAAGGTTAAGCTCTAATAGATTGATATTTAGGTAGTTTGCAAGGTCATAAGGATTGTTAGTCTTAAATTTTTTTATTAACTTTTTTACTCTTTGCTTGATGTAATAAGTCAAATGTAAACACTCCGATTCAACTATTATTCTTTTTCACGATGTTTTTTTGGAATATACTTTTTATTAATTATTTTTGTTTGAGTTACTATGTAGTCCATTGCAGATAATAGTGATTCAACTGCTTCCTCGCTCATAGGTTCACCAGAAAACATTAACCCGTCAGAGCTTTCTAAATCGTTTTTAATCTGCTTCATTCTTTTCTCAATATCATTTTGATCTTTAGGAGTTAATGTAGATTTTATGGATTCAGTGTCATCGTTTTCATTTAGTAAATAATCCACAGTGACACCAAAATAATCTGCAACCTTTTTTAATTTGTCAGCTGATGGATACGCATTGTCCCATTTTCTAATTGTTCCATTGCCGAATTCGAGAGTTCTTTCCAATGCTGCAACTGTTATTTTCCTGTGCCTACAAAGATACTTTACTCTTTGAACCAATGACATAATTCTCACCCTTCAAGCAATTCGAATAAAAAATTAGTCTACAGGCTAATAAAATGTTTGACATTTAGGCTGTAAGCTATTATTATTCAAATATAAGCTATTTTATTAGCGGATTGCATAGCAAAAAAGGACATAAAAATGCCGTCAAAAAGCATCTAACTATTAGCTGGGGGGCTATAGTATTAATGTTTATTTGCTGTGCTTTCCCATAAATTTATATTAGCATACATGCTAATTTTCAGTCAATGTTTTAGCGAAAATTTTCTCATTATCCTGCTGCAACATATAGTGCATCGTTTACAGAAAGATATTTGTAAAAGGGAGGTGAAATCCTTTGATTTTCTATTTAGATCGTCACGAAAAAGTCCAAGCTATCTTTACCAATAACGGTAGTCCAGACTCATGCCCGTATTATAACGACAAATTAATTGAGGACCTTGACACAGGGAATTCATCATATGAATTTTTTATCCCATCTAACCACCCAAATGCTATTTTAGTCGAAGAGGGTGGTTTTATTGTGCGGAAAAACCTTGATGGTGAATTAATTATGTTTACTGTTATGGAAATTGATGAAACCCACGCCAACTCGGGAGAAAAATATATTTATGCAGAAAATGCAGGAATGGAGCTATTAAATGACATTGTAAGACCATCCAGCCACATGTCAAAAAGCGCTGAACAAATATTGGACATTATTTTATTCGGAACTCGATGGGAACGTGGAGAAGTAGATTATTTTGGTGTCGGAAATTTTGTTTTTGAGAATTATAATAACGCTGAAACTGAATTGCAAAATGTAGCTAAAACACTTTCCGGAGAAAAACAATATCGAGTGAAAATGGAAAACGGTGAAATCACCCATCGTTATGTGGATTTATTAAAACAACGCGGCACAGACACCAAAAAGCGATTTGTCTATAACAAAGACATTTCATCTATTAAACGAAAAATTGATATGACTAACGTAGTAACCGCATTGATAGGAGTGGGAAAAGCTGATTCTGACGGCATTGATACGACTTTCAAAAGTATAGGTTATTACAAAAGTAAAGGACATAGTTTTGATAAACCCCTTAATCAAGATTGGGTTGGTGATCCAGAGGCCTTGCAACGATATGGAGTTAAAGGTAAACACCTATTTGGTGTTTTTCAATATGACACCAATAACGCAGAGGAGTTATTAGTCCTTACTTGGCAAGAGCTGCAAAACAGGAAAACCCCTTTAATTACGTATGAATTGGACGTGGCATTATTAGAAAGACTCACCAACCTTGAACATGAAAAAGTAAGATTAGGAGACAAAGTTTATGTCATCGATGAAACCTTTTCTCCTGCACTTTATTTGGAGGCGCGAATCAGAAGGCTAGAAACCTGTTTTAGCGACCCTACACAGGATCGATGTACGCTAGGAAATTATAAGATTGCTAAAAGCAATATCACCAAAGAAATGCGAGATTTGCAATCAAAATTATTAAAAAAAGAAGCCTTGTGGGATGAAGTTGGAGAAAGTATTTTTAAGGGTCCTTTACCTCCTCCAATCCATAGGAGCACATGGGAGGACGATGATTTAACGCAATCGTGGGAGGCGGAAGTTTATGGCTAATTATTCTAAAAAGCTAAATTTATACTTGTGGGAAGCGAAGGACGAAAAGCTTCGAACGTTTCAAGAACTCAATGCTAATGTTGAAAAACTAGAAGAGGCGATGGTTACAGAGCAAGATTTACCATATACCAAAAAAGGCAATGCGGCAGCGTTTCTCTCCAGCCTGTATCTAGGCAATGACCATAATCTTTTTGCTTATATGTCAGATGGTGAGTATGCAAACCTAGCAACTATGGAACAAAACGATATTGCGAAATTAGGAGACTTCAATATTCCAAGATTGTGGATTGCGGCAAGGGATTACGCTTCCTTTCGGACGAAAAAACTAGAAATCGTAAGAGAGTGGAATGAGGATGGTACAGCTAAAGTGCCTGCTCGTGAATTATATGATGTCGGTAATTTTTGCAATCATGCTATCGTACAGAGTAATGGCACGCAGACGCTTACTAAAGGCTCTAAAAATAAACTGTCTATTTTAGGAAACATTATTACTGCCTTTCCAATAGGTAATTTTGCGGCAAATAAATATACCATCCCGAGAACGGGAGTTTATGAAATTAATATAATCGCCAAAGTGACCGCCGATTTAACGGTTGCTAACTCGTATTTACGTTTTGGTTTTTTTAAAACCACCGGCGGAGTCGAAACCGATATCGATATGATGGACGAGGCATTATCAAGCTCCTACGCTACACCATTTGTTGGAGTCAGCTTTATGTATCAGTTTAATAAGGGTGATGTTGTACAGCCTTTTATCAATCCATTGAACGAAAATGTGACAATCGGGGCAGGAACAAAGTTTAATATTTTTTTTAAAGGCGACACACCAAGTTCCTAAGGAGGTGATTGAAAATGCCAACATGGGAAGAGGAAGTAGAAGATACCCCGTTGTGGTTAGACACGTCGGATCCCAATCAATATGTCCTTAGAACATTCAATGCTAATCAAAATCAATGGGTAACGATGAAAGGTGACAAAGGAGACAAAGGTGATAAAGGAGAAACTGGACCTGCCGGAAAAGACGGCATCGCCTATATGGGTACTACTGCTCCTAATAACCCAGCAACCAATTCTACGTGGTTTCAGACTGATTCCACCGGAAAGGTAATTGCGATAAAAAAATGGACAGGTAGTGCATGGACTACTTCAAAAATGGATGCTGATACTTTAAGTGTTGGAGAATTAAGCGCACTTTCAGCTGATTTGGGTAAAGTAACTGCCGGTAATATCACCGGTGTTACTATGAATCTAGCTGGTGGTAAATTTGTCGTAGATTCAGATGGTAATGTCACTGTAAAAGGGAAAATTGACGGCTCTACTATAACAGGTTCGAGCTTTACGACAACAGACAACTCTACCAGCGGACAAATTAAAATTGAGGGAAGTAATTTTATCTCCACAAAATATGGTACCAGTGGAAACGAGTACGTAAAAATTACTAATGGTACTCTTGAGATCAGAACGCTAAGCGCCTTCGCCAACTCGTATCAAACAGTCAAAATAAACGGGAACACTGGGATAAATATCACTACAGATGTTAATACTGATGCCTCTATGCGCTTTGATGTTTACGAAACTTTATCATCTCGAACAGATACCAAGTTTGGGATAAAGGCGACAAGTAACTTAGCGTCAGACATTATTACGTTATATCTTGAATCAGATGATAATGTCATCGTTAATGCGAGCAATATCGAGCTAAATGGTTTAATTAAATTCGGTAGTGCTTTTCGGTACAGTAACGGCTTTATCGAGGCTCCAAGTGGTTCCGTGTCAATTGCCCAAAATACGATTACAGCTGACACATTCTTTTTTGGTAAATATGGGGTGTTAAAGTATGATGCAGGAAGCTTATATGCGCCGAGTGGGAGTACCAAGATACAGGAAAATACGATTACTGCTAACACATATAACTTTGGTAATAACATTTTAAAATATGAGTCTGGATCTTTAACAGCTCCCGCAGGTAGTTTATCAATTTCACAAAACACAGTTAAAGCTAATACGATCACCCAATTATCAAATGCGGAATACAAGAAAAATATTGATGTTTGGAACTATAATGCTACAGAAATGATTCTTTCTACTCCTATTCGTCAGTTCCAATACAAGAATGAATTGGACGAAGAATTTCCTCACGTTGGGATTATAGTCCAAGAGGCACCTGTTTGGGCTATCGAATTAGGAGGTGATGGGGCTGATCTAGGTGCGATGGTAAGTATGTCTTGGAAATCTCTTCAGGAATTACATGAAAGAATAGAAATGTTAGAACAAAAACTAGGAGGAGCTGCGTAATGGAAGATATAGTGATATCTGCCCAAGAAATCATAAATAAACAGAGAGAAATGATTAGTAATCTGCAACATGAAAACTTGCTCTGCCAGATGACGATTCAAAAGCTACAACAGGAATTAAAGAAATACGAACCACAGGAAGAAGAAACCGAAGCCGAATAAGGCTTTTTTATTTTGTCTTTGTAGGAACATTCTGTTCATTGATAACGAATTTTTTACTAACAATAAAGGCAAAATGAATATGTCATTGGAACATCCTTTTATTATAAAGAAAGCTATGGATAAACTAGGAGTACACTTTATTATTTTTCACAATACCGAAAAAAATTGAATAGACTTTTCATGGTATGATAGAAGCATTCTTAGCTATAGGAGGCACTTTAGAAAGTGGATTTATTAAAACATGCAGTTGAGTTTATTCACACTTGCTACGGCGAATTAAACAAATCTGAAAAAGAATTAGAATATAGAATAAATGAAGTTAGGAACCAAATCCTTATAGAAGGGACTTATTCACACAACTTCGAGGAACTAGAATATGGGGCTAGAGTTGCATGGCGTAACAGTAATCGTTGTATAGGAAGATTATTTTGGAATCAATTAAGTGTAAATGACAAAAGATACTCTAATACCGAAGAGGAAATTTTCGAAGCATTAATAGAGCACATCAAGTATGCGACAAATAAAGGTCGTATCCGACCAACCATCACCATTTTTTCTGATACATCTACAAATAAAAAAATACGTATTTGGAATCACCAATTAATACGATATGCAGGATATGAAACTGATCAAGGTGTAATAGGAGATTCTTCTTCTGTTAGTTTTACAAAGAAATGCATTGAACTAGGATGGGAACCAAGGTATGGATCATTTGATATACTTCCTTTAGTTATTCAGATAAATGAAAATCGTCCTAAATTATTTGAGTTGCCCGTTGATCTCCCTATCGAAGTAGACATTCGCCATCCGGAATTAGAGTGGTTTAAAGATTTACATTTGAAATGGTATGGAGTACCTATCATATCTGATATGTGTCTTGAAATAGGTGGGCTTACTTATACAGCAGCTCCTTTTAATGGCTGGTATATGGGGACGGAGATTGGCGCTCGGAACTTAGCAGATGAAACTAGATATAATATGCTTCCTAAGATAGGCGACTTAATGGGACTGGATACTAGGAGTAACGCTACTTTATGGAAAGACAGAGCTCTTGTAGAGATGAATACAGCAGTTTTATATTCATTTAAAGAGGAAGGAGTAAGTATTGTGGACCATCATACGGCTGCATTGCAATTCAAGAAATTTGAGGAGAAAGAAAAGGAGAAAGGAAGGTCTGTTACTGGAAATTGGGCATGGCTTATTCCTCCGTTAGCACCAGCGACAACTCATATATTTCACAAGCCATATAAAAATGATACGGTTAAGCCAAACTATTTTTATCAAGATAAACCATACTAAATCGTTGAATTCTATTACTCATTACTTTAAGACGAAGAATGATTGAAGAAATGCGAAAGAAGCGCCCATCTTAATGAGTGCTTCTCTTATTTAAATCCTCTAAGCATATTGTTATATGGAACTGATGGTATACAGTTAATATCGTAATAACTATACTAAATATGCTGGATAATATAGTGCTTGCCAGGAGAAGTTTATATGTTTGTGTTTTAAACATTGTATCACCACTTTTTATTTTTAATATTTGCTTTGCTCATGAAATTAATACTAATTTTATGACGCAATATTAAATATTTATCTTTATAAACGTCAATAAATACTGATATATCAATATTTATAGATATATCCGGTATTAGGAAGATTATGTTACTAAAGAAAATTATAGAAATCTACTTAATTAGTCCATTAATTGGGCTATTTTTTTATACCTAGAGATAGATAAAAAGGGATGGGGGTGTGGTCAAATTGGAGGGAAGTGCAATGGAGAGCATCGTGCAAGACCACGAAAAACGTATTTTAGCGTTAGAAAAAAATTATGCGGATTTGACGAACAAAATGCAGGCAGTGGAGACAGGGCAATTAAGGATTGAAAAAACGCTCCTAGAAGAAGGTAAGGAACAGAAAAATCTAATCAATGAGCAAAAGTCACTTATCAATAAGCAAAGAGAGGAGCAAGAAGCCCTACTCAATCGTCTAATTGAGCATACGTTAAACATTAAACAAAATAGTAGCAACAAACGATGGGATTTAGCTCTTGCCATATTTGGTGGCGGAGGCTTAATTTTTGGCGTTTTATCTTTAATTTTTAAATAGGAGATGTTTATATTGAAAATTAACTGGAAAGTACGATTTAAAAACCCAATTTTTATTGCGCAAATCATACTGGCAGCTCTGACTCCACTACTAGCTTATGTGGGTCTATCCTTTGCTGATTTAACCACATGGCGCACGTTGTGGGACTTAGTTGTACAAGCTTACAGCAACCCTTATTTATTAGCATTAATCATTATCAGCGTTTTTAATACGGTTACTGATCCCACAGTTAAAGGAGTAGGGGATAGTAAGCTAGCCTTAAGATATGACAGACCAAGGGACGATAGCAAGTTTGTAGAGTAACGAATAATCGTTGCTCTTTTTCTATTTAAATTAAAAGGAGATTGATAGTTTATGAATATCAACCAAAAATTTATCCCTGCTTCAAATACATTCACTCGCCCAGGCATTAAAATGAATCCTGAATATATCACAATCCATGAAACGGATAATACTGCAAAAGGGGCAAATGATGAAGCTCATGCAAGATTACAATACAACGGTAATAGCCGACAAGCATCATGGCATTTCCAAGTTGATGAAGACTCCATTTATCAGTCTTTACCCACAAATGAGGTAGGATGGCATGCAGGTGATGGCAGAGGACCAGGTAATATGAAATCGATTGGTATTGAAATCTGTGTAAATAGTGATGGCGATTTTAAGAAGGCGGTAGAAAACGCAGTGTGGTTGGTTCAGTATCTAATGGATCAACACAATATCCCTGCATCAAAAGTGGTTCAGCACAACAATTGGAGTGGAAAGAATTGTCCTCGTTATTTAAGAAGTGGTGATAAGGGTATCACTTGGAATGATTTCTTAAACAAAGTTAAGGGTGGGGAATCATCATCTAAGCCTGTGGAAGGTCCAAAACCTTCGAAGACTGAATCAAAGCCAAATAATTCAGCTGCACCTACTAAAACTGATAATCTTGGTCTAGTCGATTGGATGAAGTCGAAAGGTATGGATTCAAGTATGACCAATCGAAAGAAGTTGGCCAAGCAATATGGTATTAAAAATTATTCAGGAAAAGCTGAACAAAATACTTCCTTGCTTGCTAAATTAAAAGCTGGTAAACCATCAGAACCAAAGAAAGAGACAAAACCAGCATCTAAACCTAAAACAAAAAAAGTTTATCTCCCAGCAAGTGATCCATCATGGAGAGTTTACCCAACTAATAAAGCTCCTGTGAAGGGTAATGAAAAAGGATATTTGAATCCTAAAAAGTTTGGTGGGCTATCTTACGAGATTCTTGGCAGTCCACAGAAAGACGTCTATACAATTAAGACCGATGACTTTGGCACTGTGAATATTTACGCAGCACCATCTACTGGAGCAAAAATAAAATAAATTGTGCGGATGTATATTTTGAATGTCAATTGCTAAAATTAATATTCCATCACGATTCCACATTAAAAGCCCTTCCTTATAGGAGGGGCATATTTTATCGATTTCTTTTATTTTTAGCGTATTCTTCAACTTCTGAACGTAAATATAAACGAGTCTTTCTTACATCCCCGAATTCGACAAATGCTTTTATTTTTCCTGCCGCAACCGACTGATTAAACCCCGGAACGGACTGGTCCGTAATTGATCTAGCTTCATCCTGCATGATTAAATTTTCTTCAATCCATTTTTTGATTTGTTCATTTTTATTCATCGGTGTGATCCTCCTTCTTAGGTAAATGCAATTCTTCTAGCTTTAAACGTCCATTATAATAAGCTTCCTCGGCAGTTTTGAAGCCTGACTTGTAATATTGCTTGCCTTTAACAGTTATCCATGCACGATACCGCAATTCTTTTGATTTGCGTGTACGATATTTTGATACTCCTCTGAATCCGGTAGAGCTGTCCTTTCGTGGCTCTTTGTCTTTAAACAAAGGTTTCACTACCCCATCCACACGTTTATTTTCATATTCCTCACGGAGATTTTTTATCTCTAATTCTTTTTTCATACATCCACAAGATTGAGTTTGCCCTGTTGTCAAATATATGCCAACCACATCGATATTTTCATTACCACAATCGCACTTACAGCGCCACATAATACTCATAGTTGTGTCTCATTTAACCTAGTTTAAATAAATCATCATACTGCGCATGTGGAGTGTGTATCGCAACTCATTTTAAATGTATGAAAGTGACAAATTAACAAGAAAGATCAATATACTAGAAAATGCTGATAGAAAAAATAATTTTCCAGCAGAAGACTTGTTAAAATTGCTCCCGATAAAGAGATCTGACAATATCTTGGACTTAGGTGCAGGAACAGGGTATTTGGCACTTCCTGCAGCTAAACAAATTGACGGTATTGTTTATGCATTAGATTTAGATGTAGGTATACTTACCTATTTAGAATCTAAAGCAAAAAAAGAAAAACTAGATAATATTAAAACTATAAAGGGCAGTTTTGAGAATATTCCACTGGAAGACAACACAATTGATATTGCCTTAGCGTCCATAGCATTACATGAAGTTAATCCTTTATCCAATACTTTGAAACAAATAAACAGAGTACTAATAGAGAAAGGATACTTGTTATGTGTAGAATTTGAACCAAAAGAGGCATCTGTTAGTCCGAGAGTACATTCATCTGTAATGGAACAAGAATTACTAAATGCAGGATTCGATATCAAAGAAAAAATATTTCCTACTAACAAAGTAGCAAATGAAGCATTATATATTATTATTGCTCAAAAACAAGGATAAAAAAGAAGGGTGGACTAAATTTTTACTGAACAGAAAAAATACTAGCAAAATTTACACAAAGAGTTAGCTGGGACCGCGGCTTCATACTTCTCGAACAATCCAAAATGTTGTGGACAGATCTTTTTACTGTATAGCAAAAGGTACAACTAGAAAACTAACTAGTTGTACCTTTTTGCACGCAATTTCCTATTGTCCTTTACTAAGAACCGTACCCTTGCTCACTTTGTTAATGAATGTCTTGAATAACCTTTTCTAGGAATTCACCCATTCGCTTAACAGCCGGCTCTGAAAAATCAAAACTGACCCCAGTTTGCTTATAAATAGCTGCGATGGATTGATTGTAGTCCGCACTTGCGCCTTTTTTAAAGGATTCGATAGCCTGCTCTGGGTTTTCTCGATAGGTCTCAAGTAATTGTAGAGCACCAAGCATCGAAATGGAGTATTCAATATTATAGAAAGGAACTTCGAAATAATGAAGGGTGCCTACCCAACTCATCCCAATTTCTTCCTCCATCCCAGAAGTATCGACCGGGTTTAAGCCATAACGTTTTGAGATTTCAAAGAATTTTTCATCACGCTCTTTGGCAGTGTGTGTAGGATTCGTATACATCCAATGCTGGAAGAGGTCCCCTGACAATGGGCCGAATAACATTGTAAATGCCCGTCTCAGTTCTTCACGCTGTGCGCTCTTAAAATCTTCTTCTTCAGGATAAAATTGATCCAGCTTATCCAATAAGAGCAATTCCATCCCGTGCGAATACAGTTCAGCAATTTCCATTCGATGCTGATACTCTTCAATAGGACCATGTTCTGCATACTCGAGGTATCCATTCACAGCATGGCCCGTTTCATGAATTAATGCGATTAAAGAGAAAAAGGATGGACTAAAGTTCGCAAAAACAAAGGTATCTCCTGAAACAGGTAAGGGGGTACAGAAACCACCTGGGCTTTTTCCTTTCCGATCCCCAAGATCTAATAACCCATGCTCTCTCATGTAATCGAAACGTTCTGCAAAATATGGGTCAGTTTTTCCTAACATCTCAGAAACACCATCCATTAGAGTAGACACCTCTGCATATGGTGGGTTTTTCATTAATTTAGCGGTGTTATCCCAAGGGCGATAAGTATCGACACCAAGCTTGGATTTAAAAACTTCTGCAAGTCGATTCCAAGCAGGAATAATATGTTTCTCTACATTTTCATGAAAGTCATAACAATCTTGGACACTATACTCACGATTTTTGGCCACAAATATATAATCGCGATAATTTTCAAAGCCTGCATTTACAGCAATTTGATGGCGTAGTTGAATGAGTTCGTCCATGATGGCGTCCATATCAGGCTTAATTTGAAGAAAGGCAGAACCTATCTTGTTATAAGCTTTTTCTCTAACTGCTCTGTCTAAATGATCAAGTTGGGATTGGATAAACGGAAAAGGTTTTTCCTCCCCGTCCCATTCAACTGTTAACCCACCCATAATTTCACTATATTTCGTACAGAGCTCTTGCTCCTTTACCATTAATGGAATGTTTTCTTCTCTGAACAGTTTAACTTTGGATTCGCGAACACGTCGCATTAAGCCGTACTGTTTTTCATCTAATTGTTGTATATAAGGAGACCCACAAAATTTCTCATTCAGTTTTGCTTCATATTTCATTAAAAGTGGTTGAATGACTTGTTGATCGTGAAGATAAGTCGACTTGACTTGAACATCCTCTGTATTCCGGTAGAAGTCTACTTGGTGACCTGTCATCGCCTCAGTGATTTTATTCATTAAATCCTTTTCATCTTTTAACCACTGTTCTAGGTCAGAAATGGATTCAATCGGAACCTCAAGTAAACTTCGAATTTGAGCTTCCACCCCTTCTACATCCTGTAAATCAATTAATTCTTTATAATAATTATGACTTATCTCTTGTGTCATGGATAACTCTCCATCCCCTTTGAATTATTTTAATTATCTTAATAATTATAATATAGTTTTCTAGTTATCAGAACTAGCTTTTTCAAAAGGATCAACAATTAATTCTTTAGTGGATAAAATATCGTTCATAGACAAAGACACAAAATATTAAATGGGTAATGGTGGTTGTTCATGCCCTTTGAAATTATGATTCTGTATTCATTATCCTTTATACTTATATAATGAGATTTTTTACGGATATAAATTAGCTAGAAAAAAGGTGAAAAAATGGATAAGGATTTTTTAATAGCGAGCGAATTTTTAACATTGCTCGATACTGAGCAAAGATGGTTTACTTTAGCCGAAATCGAGAAAAAATTAGGTGTTTCTGATAAAACAATAAGCAAGATATCTGAAGGGATAAGCAAGCAACTACCTTCTGGTATAAAAATTGAAGTTTCCAGGGGAAAGGGGATCTTTCTCCAACGTGATAGGAGAAGCAAAACTGTTAGTGAAGTGATTTCTAATATGTTTAAACAAACCACTTTTTTTCGATTAATGGATTTGTTATTTACTGATGGTGGTCGATTCACACTCGAGGAACTAGCCGAAGTAATGTTCATGAGTTCCTCCTCTTTAAAAAAGCGTATTATCCAATTAAATAATCATGTACTTAAACCTTATAATCTGCGCATCACTTATTCTTCACCTTCAATGAAAGGAAATGAAATTAATATTCGATATTTTTATTGGAAATTGTATTGTGATGCCTATGAGTTTGCAGGATGGCCATTTTCCAAGATTAATTTTGATGTTATAAATCAATTAATATCAAATATTGAGGAAGAAAAAATATTGTTTATTTTATCAACTCCAAAAGAAGATTGTCTTTTTTAGTTGCTATTGTTTTAGAAAGAGTAAATAAAGGTGAATCTGTAACAATTTCCGAAAGAAATTATCCTTGGAAACAAGGAATGTTTTATTTACCGGTGACAAATTTAGCAAAAAAGCTTCAGCAAATGTTCGCAATTGAATTGTCGCAAAGTGAAATATTCTTTATGCAATCACTATTTAGTACTAGCCAATATAATTATTACGATCATTCGATAATGGTGAAAGTGAAGGAAGCTGAGCGAGGCAAAAATAAAGTAGAATATCAAATGGTTGATCGGTTTTTATCGTTATTATTAGAGGTGTATCCCAATCTTAATATGAATGAACGTTTTCTTTGGGAAATAGATGAGTTTTTTGACAAGCTTTTAATTGATAATGCAATTCCAGAATTGATGTTGAATTCAAATAATAATTTAATTACGTATGTTCAAAAAGAATGTCAGCAAAATTATCAAGAAGTGCAAATTTGCTTGCAAGAGTGGAATACTGCATACCCTGCTGTAACGTATAATGACTTTCATTTAACAAAATTAACGCTGTTAGTTAGTTCAAGCTTACATTATAAAAGTAAAAAGGCTTTTCTGGTTATTGGAGAAGAATTTTCAATTCAACATTACGTAGCGAAACTGATTAAAAAAGAAATTGGGGATGAATTGATCATTAATACTTCAATAATGAAAGGACTGACCGATGAAATTGTACAGCAGCATAAAATTGATTTCGTTATTAGTAATATCCCTGTAACGTTAAAGACAGTGCCCGTTGTTATTATTTCTACCATACCAACTAAAAGAGATTTCGATAATATTCGTAAAGAATTGCTTTTATAATTTGGTCAATTATTTTCTGTTCCTTCCGTAAGTTTTTGGTCTAGTTTGTTATTTTAAAAAAACTTATGCTTTTAGTAGATTTTAAATTTATTTTACCTCATCAATTTTCTAGGAAAATTAGTTCAAGGTGGGAAATGTAAGCGATTTCCATGTGGGTATCACTGTTAAAAGAAAGCTAAAAGACTTGTGGTAATAAGTCAAGAGAAAATCCATAAAAAATAAAGTTGATTTTGGACTTTCAAAGGAAAAAAAGGCGCACTGAACTAAACCCGCACCATCACAAGAACGCTTGTTCGGGTTTGCTGAAAGGATTCAAAAGCAGCTATTTGCTTTTGAGTTACACGCTCCTTTTTGGCGTGTAGAGTTGGTGATTGCGTAGTAGCACATCCACCAAACGCACTAATTTTCTTGCAGTCATGACAAGGGCTCTTTTGTGTTGAAATTTCGGAACTTCTTTATACTTCTTTAAGTAAAATTCACGATAGGCGGGTTCATTTCGTTGGACCGAGTTGGCAGCTTCAACTAAGTAATAACGAAGATACTGATTTCCCGACATGACTCGTGGTGTTCGTTCCGATTCATAGTCGCCTGATTGCGATTTTTTCCAGAAGAGACCGGCATATTTAGCTATTTGCGCTTGTGTTTCAAATCGATCAATTTGACCGATTTCGGCGATAATCCCTGCCGCATAAACCGGACCAATACCCGGCACGCTTTTCAAGCACTGTCCTTCTGGAATAATGTGAAATAGGGACTCAATCCCTTTTTCTAACTCTTTGACCTGGTTTTTAAGTGTTTGAATGAGTTTGGCATAGGTGGCCAATACGACATCAACGGAGTCCTGTACGACCTTGCCTAAACGGTAGGAGTCACGAATCGCCTTTTGGATGGATTTCGCAACTTTTTCTGGCTGACGAAAGCGACCTTTTCCTCTCTCTTGAAGGAACTCAGCCAGCTCTTCCAGCTCCATCTGAGCGATCTCATCCAGCGAAAAGGATTCAGCGAACAACTCCATCATGGTCGAACCAAAAACAGAAGTATCTACTTCATTGGTCAATGTATTGCACTTGTAATAGAGATTTTCAAGGAAATGCTGCTTACACTCGGTCAATTGATGAATGACCTGATAACGAGAACGCGTTAAACGCTGAAGGGCAACATACTTTTCTTCCTTGATGATGGTTTTATTATAGCGCCCAAACCGAAGAAAGTCGGCAATCCGAAATGCATCAATTTTATCGGTTTTATCTTCTTCAAATAAGCCTTTAAACCGATGGATCGCCTTTGGATTTTGAACCACCACTTCCACCCCAATCCGTTTTAAGTCGGCATCGTTATCTAAAAGATGCGCAGGGTGAAAGCTATACACAGAGGTGGATTCCATGCCGACAATGATTTTTTCGTAATGGGATTGTCCATGATAAGCTAAGATATTTTCTTTAATCTGGTTCGCTCCATGAATATCGTTTGGAAAAGTCGTTTCTTTTAAACGTGTGTCTTCGCTGTCCAGAAAACACACATCAAGTTTTTTAGAGCTTACATCAATACCTACAAATAAATTCACGGAAAGGACCTCCTTTCATTTGATTATGGAATAAGCTTGGATACTGCGGGATATCCCTAGAAACAATGGTCTGGCAACAGCCTCGCGTATGAGTATTCAAAAGGTGCGTCTCTAAAAGCTGCCCCAATGTCCACTAACATTGGTATAGAAATACACCGATACAGCTTGTGTGTTTGCAGTACAACCATTGTCTGGGTCACAGTCTTTAATCGTAGTCGAACTACAGGAGGAAACAGCATATTCCCAGTTGGATCCATTCCAATGTCTATTATCCAGGGATATCCCCCAGTATCCAAGCAATTCGGGTTGTGCTATTTATGAATATAAAGAGAGAGCAGCATTGCCTCCATCATAGATAGCAATATCTTAATTATTTAGTTATCAAAGAACAATAAAAGCAATTTCTAAAACTTATTATACGAGGAGGAAAAAACATGAGTGTACATTTGGAAGCAAAAGAAGGAGAAATAGCTGAACGCGTTTTACTCCCGGGAGATCCAATGCGCGCAAAATTTGTGGCAGAAAAGTTTTTAGATAATGCCCATTGTTATAACGAAGTAAGAGGGATGTATGGTTACACCGGATTATACAAAGGTGTTCCGATTTCGGTTCAAGGGACAGGGATGGGAAACCCATCGATGAGTATATATGCAACTGAATTGATAAACGATTATGGTGTTAAAAAATTGATTCGAATTGGTACATGTGGTGCTATGCAAAAAGAACTTAATATCCGTGATATTGTATTAGCCCAAGCAGTTTCTTCAGATAGCAATATGACGGAGAAAATTTTCCACGGGTGTAATTATGCACCGACTTCGGATTATTCGTTGTTAATGAAAGCATATCAGCAAGCACAAAATAAAAACGTGAACGTCTTTGTTGGGAACATTTATAATTCAGATGAATTTTACCGTGAAACATTAGATCGACTTCACAAGTTTATGGATTTCGGTGTATTAGCGGTCGAAATGGAAAGCACAGCACTTTATACATTAGCTGCTAAATATGGTGTGAAAGCATTATCTATTTTGACAGTAGGCAGCCAATTATTAACAAATGAACGCTCATCTCATAAAGATAGTGAACAATCTTTTAACGAAATGGTAGAAATAGCCCTTAATACAATCATTGATAACTAATTTATGATTTTAATAGAAAGATATCGAAAAATGGTACAAGCTTTTTAACCGATATTTGGAGGAATAAAAGAATGCATTATTTAATTTCTGTTATTGGTTTGATTATTGTTCTGTTACTGGCATGGCTTGCGAGTAGTAATAAGGAAAAGGTTAAATATCGTCCAATCATAGTAATGATTGTTATTCAAATTGTTTTAGGGTTGATTCTATTAAAAACGGGTGTAGGTGAATTTTTAGTTAAAGGCTTTGCCAATGGTTTTGCCAAATTGCTCGGTTATGCCAATGAAGGTACCGATTTTGTTTTTGGTGGAATGGCAAATAAAGGTGCTCATACATTTTTTCTCTATGTTTTGATGCCAATTGTATTTATGTCTGCGATTATAGGAATTTTACAACATTTCAAAATACTGCCGTTTATTATTAAGTATATTGGTTTAGTGCTAAGTAAAGTAAATGGTATGGGTAAATTAGAATCTTATAACGCGGTTGCAGCAGCAATTGTAGGACAAAATGAAGTATTTATTTCTGTTAAAAACCAACTCGGACTTTTGTCTAAAAATCGCTTGTACACATTATGTGCGTCTGCGATGTCGACCGTATCAATGTCAATTGTTGGCTCCTATATGACCATGTTAGAACCTAGGTATGTAGTGGCTGCATTAGTATTAAACTTATTTGGCGGTTTTATCATTGCATCTATAATTAATCCATATGAAGTGAAACCGGAAGAAGATATAGTTGAAGTTAAGGAACAAGAAAAACAAACATTTTTTGAAATGCTTGGCGAATATATTATGGACGGCTTTAAAGTGGCCATAGTAGTTGGAGTAATGTTAGTTGGTTTTGTTGGATTAATTGCTTTAATTAACGGAATCTTTAATGGTATATTTGGCATCTCATTCCAAGGAGTTTTAGGATATGTGTTTGCGCCAATTGCCTTTTTAATGGGTGTTCCATGGCATGAAGCTGTTAAAGCAGGTGGTATCATGGCAACCAAACTTGTTTCGAATGAGTTCGTTGCAATGCTTGATTTTGTTAAGATACAAAACAGTATGAGTGAACGTACAACGGCCATTGTTTCAGTATTTTTAATCTCATTTGCAAACTTTGGATCTATTGGTACAATCGTTGAGCGGTGAAAGGGTTAAATGAAAAACAAGGGAATGTCGTTGCTCGTTTCGGGTTAAAATTGTTATATGGTGCTACTCTTGTAAGCGTTCTCTCCTCAATAATCGTCAGTCTCATATTTTAATTTAACCCCCGGGAAGGTTCTGTCGATTCAACAAAAAAGAACTGCCCTGGCGAATAGGCGGAAAATTTCCGGCTATTGTATATAGAGAAGGTTAAAAAAGCAGAAATAAGCGGAGTTATTCCGATTAACTTCTCTAAATAAGACATAATCCAAGGATTTGGATAATATAACCGGAAAAACTTCCTTTATTTTAAGGGAAATATGGATATTTCCCAATTTAAACGGAATTTTTCCGTTTATTTTTCTTCCAACACAGGGACATCATTCAGTTATAACAACCAAAATCAAATAACTTTGTCTGATACATCCGATTCATTAGCAGAGTAATGATTATTTAATCATAAACTATCAAACTGTAAAGATAGTGAAATGATTTTATAAATGAATAATGGTAAAATTACTTTTGTGTTAACTTCCCTTGCTGGGCACTTCCGGTTTAAAACTATAAAAAGGTTAATTTCAATACTATAAGGGAGGGGAAATTGATGAAAAAGATATTCGCAATCTTTATTGCACTTTTCGTTGTATTTGCAGGATTCCATATGGCTGAACCGGCTCATGCTGCGACTAGCAAAACCAAATATGTTACAGCTAGTACATTAAATGTCCGAACTGGTGCAAGTACGAAATACAAAGTGGTGACAACGATTAAGAAGAATCAATCGGTTAAAGTAACCCAAACTAAAGGTTCTTGGGATAAGGTAACCGTGGGGAGTAAAATCGGTTGGGCATCTAATACATATCTAACTACGAAGAAACCAGCTACTACAGCTAAGAAAAGTGCAGCAACGAAAACGACTTCTAAAACAATGTATGTCACAGCTAGTGTATTAAATGTCAGAAGCGGTGCAAGTACAAAATATAAAGTAGTTACGACTGTTAAAAAGAATCAATCGGTAAAAGTAACGCAAACAAAAGGTTCTTGGAGTAAGGTGACGATTGGAAGTAAAACGGGTTGGGTGTCTAACAAATACCTTACTACGAAGAAACCAGCTGCTCCTAAAAATTTAGCAGCAGGGTTAAAGACAGTGGGAAGTAATAAGCAATTAATTCTTGTCACTTCTAACGGTTACAATACTTCCTCCGCTGAAATACGAACATTTGAGAAAAATTCTAAAGGAAAATGGATTCCTGTTTTAACTACAACAGGTCATATTGGTAAATATGGATTCACTCCGGCATCCAAGATGAGTGAAGGCGGTAAAAAGTCTCCAATTGGAAAGTATACTATCGGGACGGCATTTGGACGTTACAGTAATCCAGGAACTAAATTACCTTACCGAAAAATCACATCCGATGATGTTTGGGTGGATGATTCAAAATCTAAACTTTACAACACTTGGCAATCTCGCAAGAAAACCAAAGGTCAGTGGAAAAGTGCTGAAAATATGAATATTTCAGCATATAACTACGGTTTTGTAATTAATTACAATACAAAACGTATACCATACAAAGGAAGTGCAATCTTCTTCCATATAGGAAGTAGCTACACGCTTGGTTGCACAGATACATCGCAAACCAATGTTGTGAAGATTTTAAAATGGTTGGATCCTAAAAAGAAACCAGTCATCATTCAAACACCTATTAAGGAATTAAACAAATATTAATCCAAGCAAAGCCTACATGAGATAATATCTCGTTTGTAGGTTTTTTTTATATACATTTTTATTTAGTTCTTTATGAATATTGCTTATCATTTTAGAAAATAGATTAATTGCTTTCTAAATCCTTGGAGATTTATGGTATAATTCGGAAAATGGGTAAGTGGGAGTAATATTGTTTTATCGATAGACTAATGCAAACATAAGAGGTAAACAAAGGGGGAAATCAATGAAATTAGTACGAGTTTTTATTTTTATTTTGATAGTATTTTTACTAGTTTGGTTCATATATTTTTTAAAAACTGGAGATTTGTTTTTAAAAGATAGCTATTTTACAAAAGAGAGAGCGTATCAGGCATGGGTGAATGAAAACAGGCGAACAGAACTGTCCACGGAATTTCTAAAGAATGCAAAAAAAATTGAACCAACTGATAAACAATTGCTCATTTTAGCAGGTGAAAACAAAATCTATCAGCTTCGTTTCTGGAAAGAATTTTTTCTTTGGAGGGGTCCGTCCGTTTATCGAATTGATAATGACGACTTAAAGAATATGAAGGAAAAGGATATCGAATACGATTTACACTTCAATTGTGTTGCAACAGCGATTACCGAAAACCCTAATATTACCAAAGTTAAAATAGGTAAAACTGAAGCAGATTTACTGCCATTGACTCCTTATTTTAAGGAGGCTAAAAACTTGAAAATGTGGTTTCTGAATATACAACCTGATGCCTTGGATTGCCAAGGTCCTTCAGGGAAAACGTTCATTTTTTACGAGAAAAACGGTGAGGTCATTAAGAAGATAGAAGATAATTAGGCTCGAGAAGATTAATAATAGTTTCAAAAGTGAAAAACACCATTCTTATTGTAAGAAATTTACGATTAAGAATGGTGTTTTTTATTAACGGGACTATATGAAACTTTCCTACGAATATTACGTATTAGATAATTATTATCATTATAAACATAGGTGATGAAATGGAATATTGGGATTTAGTTGAGAATCCTTCTGGAGAAACGTATCGGCAGTTAATAAAAGTGCTCTGTGATCATTCGGACCAATTCTATTTTGTAACTAGAAAAGAATTGAAATACGATCCGGAAATTCTTGTACAATTTAAACCGTACACCGTCGAAACTTATAAAACAAAAAAGTGGGCAAATACAATAACAAAGGGACCGGCAGCAACGATATATATAATCGAAGCAAATCAGGCCACATGTGAACTACTGCAAAAATTTGCAAGCACACTATACGATTGGGTAGCTCCAAAATTACCAGAAGACTTAACCTTTTTGAAAAATAACTTTGTTTGGTTTTCATGTACAACTCACGAGGAATTTGGCGGTTTTTCTATTCGTTCTGAATACTATAGAAATTTACTCGGTCAAATTTCTGGTTTGAAAATTCAAAAGGTCATCTAAATCATTCATTTGATGATATTTTAGTGCTAAACTTTCTTTAAGAATTAATGAAGGCGCTTTAAAAAATTCATAAGGGGGAGAATCAATATGAAATACAATTTTGATGAAATCGTCAATCGCAGGAATACCTACTCGATGAAATGGGATGGTGGTGATTTTCTTAAAAAGATGGGTTTCACAGAAAGATATGATGAAGAGACGATACCACTATTTACTGCCGACATGGATTTACCAGTTTCACAGGCTTTATTAGATGCTTTGCATAAAACTGTTGATCATCGGATATTCGGTTATTCTATTATTCCAGATGCCTATTATGATGCCATACAACATTGGTTTAAAAAGAGACATGATTGGGAGATCGCAAAGGAGGATATTGTATACTGTCCAGGAACCGTTCATGCTTTAAATATTGCTGTTAAAGCATTTACAGAAATCGGTGATGGTATCATCATTCAGCGCCCTGTATATCCTCCATTTACTGCAGCAATTGAAGGAAACGGAAGAAAGGTAAGAAATAATGTCCTTAAATGTGATGATAATGGCTATTATTCGATAGATTTTGAGGACTTTGAAGAGAAAGCAAGGGATGAAAACACTAAGATGTTCATTCTTTGTAATCCGCACAATCCAACCGGAAGAATTTTTACAAGAGAAGAGCTTCAAAGGTTAGCGGATATTTGCATAAAAAATAATGTCCTTATCATTGCAGATGAAATTCACGGAGACCTGATCAGACGTAATCAAACGTTTATTCCAATTGCAAAAACAGTTGACAATGATTGTCATATCATCACTTTTACAGCCATTAACAAAACATTTAATACAGCAGGCCTTCATTGTACGAATGTGATCATTTCCGAACCAGAAAAAAGACAAAAATTCAGTGAAACATTGGGCATGCAGCTACCATCACCATTTACAATTGCTGCACTAATCGCCGTTTACAATGAGGGAGAAGAATGGCTTGAACAGTTAAACGAATATCTTGATGGTACAATGGAGTATGTGAAAAATTTCCTTGCGAAGAACTTGCCGACCGTTAAAGTCAGAATACCTGAAGGAACCTACGTGATGTGGTTGGACTTTAGGGGATATGGTCTTTCAGCTAAAGAAGTTCATGATCGCATCTATAACAAAGCAAATGTCCTGCTTGAAGATGGCGAAATGTTTGGAGAGGAAGGAGAAGGTTTTCAAAGAATTTGTATCCCATCACCTAGACCTCTCATTAAAAAAGCTCTTGAAAGAATTGCCGCGGAATTTAAGGATGTTGAATCTAAAAGTTTATTAAAATCCTAAGTACAAAAATTAATCAAGGAGTCCTAATCCTGATAGATGGGGCTCCTTTTATTTTGATGCAGTCTTGTATTCGATCTTTTTCCTTCGGATTAGATAGCATTCCAGGATTAAACAATCATAAGTAAAACATATGATTATTTATTAGATTTATATATTATACTTTTAACTATTTTATTATTATATTTAATCTAAAAGACAAAACGGCTTTTGGAAAGGAATGGAATTATCATGGCAACCTATAAAATTGGTGTACTTTATGGGGATGGAATTGGCCCTGAAATAACAAAGGCAACAGTAGATGTATTAACTGCAGCATCGAAATTAGCAGGAACAACGAAATTTGAATTTGTAGAGCTTCCTATGGGATGGGATGGAATAGAAAAATACAATGATCCAATGCCGCAATCAACAAAAGATGCGTTAAAAGAGACTCATGGATGGATTATGGGTCCACATGACTCAGCATCGTATCCAAAAGAACTTAAAGAAAAAAGAAATCCAAGTGGGGAGCTACGCACTTATTTTGACTTATATGCAAATGTTAGGCCTGCCAAAACGATGGAAGGTATTCGAAGCGTAGTAGGCGATGCGGACTTAGTGATTTACCGAGAAAACACGGAAGGTTATTATTGTGATCGAAATATGTATGTTGGTGTTGGAGAGTGGAAAGTTACACCCGACATCGTCATTTCCGCTGGTGTATTTACTAGAAAAGCAATTGAAAGAATTGCCCATGCTGCATTTAAGGCGGCTCTGCAACGCCGCAAGAAGGTTACGATCGTACATAAAGCAAATGTGATTCAACTGGGGTCTGGGTTATTTCTTGATGTATGCCGTGAAGTGGGTCAGCAATATCCGGATGTGGAAGTGGATGATTATCATATTGATGCTATGGCGGCACATCTTGTTAGACGTGCTAATGACTTTGATGTGATTGTCACAGAGAATATGTTTGGTGATATTTTATCCGATTTAACAGGAGAGTTAGTGGGAAGTCTTGGTTTAGCACCATCGATTAATAGCAGTGACAATCAAGCAATGGCTCAAGCGGCACATGGCTCAGCACCTGATATTGCAGGAAAAAACATTGCGAATCCTACAGGAATTATACTATCTGCTGTCATGTTTTTAGAGTGGTTGGCTAGCCAGCACAATGATCCAAAGGTTTCGGAAATTGCCCGTAATATAGAAAACGGGTTATTCTTGGCTATTTCTGAAGGTGTGAAAACAAAGGACCTAGGTGGTACGGCTTCGACTACAGAATTTACCGAAGGGATTATTGAAAGACTTAAACGATAAGCAGGAATTTCTTGAAAAAGCGGTTTAATGTAAAGGAAGCTTTCAGTTATTTAAAGGCTACTGATTATTGTGCTGGACTTTCCGTTAGCTTATCTGAGAAAAGGAATTTCATCTATTTCTAGCACGATGGTCTCTTGGTTTACATGAAACTGGCTATTGCTGTCAGCGTATTTCGGATTATTCAATAGCTCAATCACTATCTGGCACAAAATCCTGTTGTTAATTTAAATCATCCATCGAAAGTCCATGACGGAAGAATCATTATGGAACACGATTAACATTCAAATTTGATAGATGGTGCGTCTTTAAACTTAACTAACCAATACAAAAAACCATTCACAATAGATGAATGGCTTTTATATTGGTTAATTTAATAGAACTAGAAGAAGGGATAAAAGGGTTAAAAGGATGGAAACTCCTAAAATGATCCCCACTACAACGGTATGACGTTACGTTGCATCACAATGATTGCGATATATTCTCGAATCATTGCATTTGGCCAGTAGTAAAATGCAGTTTTTGAACCAATTCCTTGGCTCTTTAGGCCTGCCATTTTTGCATATAAGCTGGCCCTGAATAGATGGAAATTGTTTGTAGTAAAGATGCTGTTATATTCGCCTCCCTTTATTGAATCCATTATTTGTTTTGAATAAAGCATATTCTGGAATGTATTAACTGAACGAGTTTCTGTCAATGTATGCTCAGAAGGAATTCCTTTCTCAACAGCATACGTTTGCATGGCTTCCGCTTCAGAAAGGTTTTCATCCGGCCCTTGTCCGCCTGAGAAAAGAATGATTGGCGGAAAAGCGGCAGCCGCTTGTTTCCAATAAAAATCAATGGCCTTATTAATTCGACTGGCCAAGAGCGGCGGCACTTTATCGTTAATTAAACCACTGCCAAGTACGATGATAAAGTCTTGGTTCAATTTTGGCTTGTTAAATTGATATAAAAAATAAGCAGTTAAAAAATTGGTTAAGTGTAAAAAGAAATAAACGATTATTAAAGTAGCCCCAGTGTATAAAGGGTGAAATTCAGTAGAAAAAAAACGCTCAGTATTCATGATTTTAAATAAGAACAATACTAAAAGAAAGATCCCTAAAATGAGGGTTAAACTGTTAGAGAATCGCCTGCTTTCTTTTTTCATCAGGAATCGGCCATTTAAAAATAACCCTACCCCTAGTGCAAATAATCCGAATGCTGAGATAAAAAGTATAAATAAAACAGTCGGGATAAGAGCGATTAACTTAAAAATAAAAATATCTGAACTGAATCCTACATAACCACAAAAAAGAAGAAATGAACAAATAAACAGGTTAAATAGAAAACCGTTTATCATTCGTCTAGGATCTGTTAAATAAAATGCTAGGAAAATAATAAATAAAATAACAGTGATAATTCCAATAATAACCATTTTATACCTCGACTTTTTATAAGATTATCCAGTTCATTATAAACGATAGCTGTATCAGTTTATAACCCTTTTTTATTTTTGCCTATTTTTATTAGTTTACAATTCAAAAAAATTTAGTTGTACTGTTCTTTTGAACATTTATGAAAGTTGGATCCGATTGAGGATTAAATTTTTGATATCATATATAAAATATTCCCCCGATTAATGAGAAGGGATTATTTGTTGATTAACCTATTGGAAAACGTATACGAAATTATTCGATAGATAAGGCGAGGGTCTGAATATGAACATTAATAATTTTGAAAGCTATATAAACAAAACCATTTTAGACAGAGGGTATACCTATTACCTCGAAGGAAATGTTGTAGAAGCATACGATAGAGGAAGAAAATGATCTTGAGGAACTCTTGGAATATGTTAAAGATAATACGAGATATATAGAAGAATATGCTGAAAAGCTAGTCAAGCATTATAAAGAAGAAGTCATTGAAATTTATAAAGAGTATATAAAAGATACGGCACGTACTTCATCCAATCGAAGAGATTACCAAGGAGTATGTCACAAAATCAGAAGATATAAAAAGATTGTAGGTAAGCCAAAACAATTGGAATTGATAAATGAACTAATAGCCTTATATAGAAAAAGGCCGGCCTTTTTAGATGAATTAGGAAAAATTAAAAAGTGATCGATAAAGAATTACAGAGATTCAAAGCATCTAAATGAGGTTTACTTGGTTTTTTGAAACATTAGAAATCTTATCCTTAAATCAGTAACCAGTGATATTTAAATAAGCGGAAGTTTTCCGGTTAGTCTGCTGTATAGAGCTCGGTGCGGGGAATTTAAGCGGAGAATTTCCGATTAAGCAAAGCAAAAGTACCCATTTTTACGTTTTTCGAGTCAATAGCCGGAATCTTTCCGGCTATTTTAGCAATATTTAATGCTATTTCCAAATTAAGAGGAATTTCTCCGCTTAATTATCAAACTCACTTTAGCAGCTAATGAGCTGGGTGGTTTCGAGGAAAAAAGAAGGAATAGAGATTATAACATTGCTTGATCATAAAATCCAGTAACAGGAAAATGAACCATTAATTGATTTGTAGCAGCAATTCATGAATTTCAGCATTTGCTAAAAGCAAAAAACTTGACTCTACCGATAGAGTAGGGATTAAATTATGCGTTGTAAGGTTGTTTATAATTGCCTTATTATTTGAACGAATTTGGATATAACTTGAAAGAGGAATTTTAGCTTACATAAAGGGAGTAAAGTCTATGCAAAATCGAAACATGATGTTAGCTATATTATTGATTAATCTTTTTATTGTTTTTGTGGGAATTGGCCTTGTTATTCCAGTTACTCCTACGATTATGGATGAATTACATATTGCTGGATCTGTTGTCGGCTATATGGTAGCGTTTTTCGCACTTACGCAGTTAATATTGTCGCCCATTGCCGGCCGTTGGGTAGACCGATTTGGACGTAAAAAAATGATTATTATTGGTTTAATCATTTTTGGAATTTCGGAGTTTTTATTTGGAATCGGTAAAACTGTAGAGGTGCTTTTTATTTCTCGTATGCTTGGCGGTGTCAGTGCAGCATTCATTATGCCAGCTGTTACCGCGTTTATTGCAGATATTACGACGGTTAAGGGAAGGTCAAAAGCGATGGGATATATGTCGGCTGCTATTTCGACGGGTTTTATTATTGGACCCGGATTTGGCGGCTTTTTAGGAGAGTTGAATACTCGCTTGCCGTTCTTCGTTGCAGCCGCCTTTGCAGTAGTCACGGCAATTATATCGGTCGCTGTACTTCATGAACCGGAACGACAACTTGAAAATGGAGAAGGAACAGGACAAAAAACAGGATGGAAACGTATTTTTGTACCGATCTATTTTATATCTTTTATTATTATTTTTATTTTTTCGTTCGGTCTATCGTCCTTTGAATCGTTGTTTTCTTTATTTGTCGATCATAAATTCGGCTTTTCCCCGAAGGATATTGCCATAGTGGTATCAGGTGGCGGGATATTTGGGGCAGTTTTTCAAATTGGTTTATTTGATCGCCTAACGAACTGGCTTGGGGAAATTCGCTTAATTCGCTATTGCCTAATTTTCTCAGCGATACTCGTATTTTTAGTAACAATCGTGAACACCTATTTTACCATTTTAATTGTTACTGTAACCGTATTTGTTGGGTTTGACTTGATGCGTCCGGCTGTAACAACGTATTTATCAAAAATTGCCGGTGATGAACAAGGTTTTGTCGGCGGTATGAACTCTATGTTCACTAGTATCGGTAATGTTATTGGACCAATTATGGGCGGGATGTTATTCGATATTAATTTAAACTACCCTTTTTATTTTGCAACGGTCTTATTAGCAGTTGGAATTGGAATTTCGTTTGCATGGAAAAAAAGAGATTATCTTAAAACGTAAAGATAGGTATTTTCGAGCGAATGCATAAGGTGGCAAGAATATAAGTTAGTTTTTTATGGTTTCTTCTTGATCTGTATTTGATTTAAGGGCTTCCTCTATAAAAAGCTGATACAAATTGATAGCGATAGAAATGGACGTGAAAAAGATTTGAATCCTTGTCATTCTTTTCATTTTACAGAGAAAAAATTAAAAACTTTAAGTTGGGATAAAAGCTGAAGATTAAATTTTTCTTCAGCTTTTTTATTATTCAAGGTGGTTTATATTCTTTAAATATATTGACAAAAATAACTACTCTAAATAAACTGTAAATATAACTGGCATGCCACATGCCAGAATGGGAGGGAGATATAGGATGAGCCTATTTAAAGTACAGCAGGCTCCTTCTCTGAAGCAACAAGCATATGAAGGAATTAAAAATGCAATCATTTTACAAAAGATTCCTCCGGGAAGCGCTTTATTTGAAAGGGACTTAGGCGAAAGCTTAGAAATTAGTCGAACCCCTGTAAGAGAAGCTATTCTACTATTGGAGATGGAAGGTTGGGTGAAGTCTATACCGAGAAAAGGGACATTCGTTAGTCAAATTACAATTTCGGATGTTGAAGAAGTGATTCAAATTAGAAAAGCACTTGAAAGTCTAATTATCGAACTGATTATCCCGATCATTAAAGAGAGGGACATTGAACAGCTAAATGAAATTTACGTAAAACAGCTTGGTCAGGTGGAAGATAATGGACAATTCATATCAGTAGATAAAGATTTTCATATTTACCTTTCTGAATTGAGTGGAAATCGCCGTCTTGTATATTTAATGAATACGATAAGTGAACAAATAAGGTGGTTTGGTGTTAGTGCGGTGAATTTACCTAATCGAAAGGAACAAACATTAAAAGAGCATGCGCGAATCATTGATTGTCTAAAAAATAAAGAAGTAGAAAAAGCAAAAAAGGCTGCATTAGAGCATATCGAGCATACTCGAACAGCTATTTTATCAAGTCTAAATGCAACTAATGAAAGCGTTTCCGAAGAGGGGGAGTAAATTGAAAACGATAACATTACCGTTAACTATTAATAACGAAGATAAAGAGATTACTATAAACTCTGTTTATTGTATAGGGTATGCCGGTCGCAATATAGAAAAAACAATGGAGCATATTGATGAACTAGAAAAAATCGGCGTACCACGTCCGGCAGAAATCCCGACACTCTATCCAGTTCGCAGAAATAGTCTTAATCAAACTGAGGAAATTGAAGTACTTGGTGGAGAATCAAGTGGTGAAGCGGAAATTGTTCTAATATTCGGAGATTCAGATGATGATGTATACATTACTGTAGGCAGCGATCATACAGACCGATCACTGGAAACCATTGATATTAACCAATCAAAACAAATTTGCGATAAACCGCTTGCTCATAAGGCATGGAAGCTTAACGACGTAATTGATCACTGGGATGACCTTATATTAACTTCACAAGTTTATATAGACGGTCATTGGCAGGATTACCAAATGGCGAAGATTGACGCAATTATTCCTTTGGATGATATAAAAGCTTTTCTCAATAAGAAGAACATTTCTATGAGAAATTGCGTCATCTTCTCGGGAACTGTACCACTATTAGAAGGATTTAAATATGGTAGCGGATTTAAAATGGCATTCATTGACAATGTAAGAAATGATGAAATACATGCGGAATATGCTATTACCCGCTTAGATTTGGAGGCGTAAGAGATGAAAATTTCAATTTACCAAATGGAAATCATCCCTGGTAATCCAATGGAAAATATGAAAAAAGTACGTGCATGGATTGAAAAGGAAGTGAAAAACTCCGGTCCGGACGTCATTGTATTACCTGAAATGTGGACTACCTCCTACACTTTGGAGGACATTCATCATTATGCAGACGATAACGGCCAAACGATTATACCTTTCCTTCAAACGATGGCCCAAACTTTTAACATCAATATTATTGGCGGCTCTTTTGCAAATAAGGTCAATGGAAAGATCTTTAACACAGCGGTTGTAATAAACCGACAAGGAGAAGCGATTTATCAATATGATAAAGTCCATTTGGTCCCGATGCTAAACGAGCCGAAGTATTTAGAGGGGGGACAAAACGTTCCAGAAGTTTTCGAACTTGATGGAATTAAGATGGGACTTATCATTTGCTATGACTTACGTTTTCCGGAAGTTATCCGTCCACTTGCATTAGAAGGAGCCGAAGTATTGTTTATCGTCGCAGAATGGCCTATAGAACGACTTAACCATTGGAGAAACATTCAAATTACACGCGCGATCGAAAATCAATTATTTGTTGTTTCCTGCAACAACGTTGGCTCGTATCAATCCACTACTTTTGCTGGCAACTCCATGGTCGTTAATCCATCGGGAGATACATTGATAGAAGGATCAACAACAGTTGAAGAAACGCTATATATTTCAATTAATATTGAAGAAACATTGGAAGTTCGCCAAAAAGTACCCGTATTCTCTAGTCGCGTACCTAATTTGTATAAGCAAGGTTTATAACATTTAAAATTTTGTTAATTCGAGGGGGAAAGTTAATGAATAAAATTAGGGAGAATACAGTTCATAACACTGCGAATGATACACAAATTGATCGCAGCAAGCAGCAAAAAATTGCTGGGATTTCAAGTGTATTAGGATCAACGATAGAATGGTATGATTTCTTTCTTTACGGAACAATGGCTGCAATTATATTTCCGCAATTATTTTTTCCGGAACAAGATCCATATGTAGCAACGCTACTAACTTTTTCAACTTATGCGGTTGGTTATGTTGCAAGACCAATCGGTGGAATTCTATTTGGACATTTGGGCGATAAAATCGGTAGAAAAGTTTCTTTAGTAGCCACTTTAATTTTAATGGGGGTCATGACGCTTCTTGTAGGTTTACTACCTGGTTATAATCAAATTGGATTATGGGCACCTATTATCGTTACAGTACTTAGATTTTTACAAGGAATTGCTATTGGAGGAGAATGGCCGGGTTCAGTTTTGATTTCAATGGAATGGGGAACTAAGAAAAATAGAGGCTTTATGGCCGCTTTGCCTCAGATTGGAGTTCCTCTGGGATTGATACTAGGAACAGCAGTAACTTCTCTTTTTATTACAGTTTCCGGCGATAGTTTTCAAACATGGGGTTGGCGAGTACCATTTATTTTAAGTATATTTTTGGTAATTATTGGATTAGTGATTAGATTCAATTTGCTAGAAACTCCTTCGTTTAAAAAAGCGCTCGAAGAAAAGGAGTTACCTAAATTACCTTTTGTTTCCGTGTTTAAGCATTATCCTAAACAGGTAATATCCGGAGTATTTTCAAATGTTAGTAGTGATATTGCATTTGGAGTGTTTGCTTTCTATACGACGACCTACGGAATAAAATTTTTAGGCTTAGATAAATCAATTTTTGTTAATGCAACACTTGTAGGTGCAGTTATAGCCGTATTCGCAATCTCTTTATTTGGATATTTAAGCGATAAAATAAGTCCAAAAAAAATACTTGGATTTGGTAATATACTACTTATTTTATGGGCTTTGCCGTATTTTTATTTACTAAATACTAAAAGTACAGGATTAATTTTCTTGGCCATTATTATAGCATTTATCATTCACTCTATTATGTGGGCACCGTTGGCTCCGGTTATTGCCGCTAGTTTCCCGGCACATCTTAGATTTAGTGGATCAGCTATTACTTTTATGTTTAGAGGTTTGATTGGTGGAGGAGTAGCTCCATTGATTTCTACCTATCTTCTTAATAAATTTGATACCGGATACGCCATTAGTGGATATATTATAATTGCAGCAGTAATAGCGTTAATTGCATTAAAATTTGTGGATGTTAAATATCATAAAGAAGATTAATAATCTTTAAGAGTACCTTTTAAGGGATTGATGAAATTGGATTTTAGATATAAAGCTGCTGGAGATTCAGCGATCTTGATGGAACTCGATGCAGGTATCGATGAAAAAACAAATAAACGGATCATCCATTTATCAAAACTTATTGAAGACAAGGCGGAAGAGGGTTTTGGCGAAGTTATTATCGGCTACCGTTCAATACTCGTTCAATACAATCCTTTACGACTGTCTTACCAACAAGCTGTCGAGCTGCTCAAATATTTAGAAACCAATAATGACAGTAATAAATATGAAAAAAGAAGACATATTGAAATTCCTGTTCTATATGGTGGGGAACATGGACCTGATCTGGAAAGTGTGGCTACTTATAACAATCTATCACCAAAAGAAGTTATTTCTATTCATAGTGCAGCCAGCTATTTAGTTTATTTTATAGGGTTTACACCTGGCTTTCCTTTTATGGGAGGTATGTCAAAAAGAATCGCTACTCCTCGTTTAGAAAATCCCCGGATTTCAATTCCTTCTGGGAGTGTAGGGATTGCAAATAATCAAACGGGTATTTATCCTGTTGAAAGTCCGGGAGGATGGAGATTAATTGGACAAACTCCGATACGCTTATATGATTGGCAGGCAAACCAGCCATTTTTACTACATGCGGGCGATAAAGTGACTTTTAAAGAAATACAGATCGACGAATTTAATGAAATAAAAGAACAAGTTGAAGATGGAAAATATATTCCTGTAATTAAAAATTGAATAGACACCAGTTCAGGGAAAGGAGGAATTTGTTATTTTTGAAGTCATTCACCCAGGCGTATTTACAACCGTTCAAGATTTAGGGAGATCAGGATACCAAAAATATGGGCTGGCTGTATCTGGATCCGCCGATCATTACTCTCATAGGATAGCCAATATTTTAGTGGGAAACCCGGAATCTTCGGCAGTATTAGAGGTAACTCTCATGGGATTAAAAATGAAATCATTAAAGCAGACCGTTATAGCGGTGACAGGAGGGGACCTTACTTTTACAATTAACGGAGTTCCTTCCCCCATGTGGTGCTCCGTGAAAGTAAATATTGGAGATATTATTCATTTTGCCGGATGCAAGTCCGGTTGTAGAGCATATATCAGTGTACTAGGTGGAATTACTGTTCCAGAGATATTAGGCAGTAGATCCACCGATACAATTGGAAAAATTGGCGGAATAGAAGGAAGAGCACTTAAAAAAGGTGATATTATTCCTTTTAACGAGCAGCCACTTAGCCAGTTTCAAGGGATTAGGCGTCGTCTTCCTGAATATTTAATCCCTACTTACACTAATTCATTTCACCTGAGAGTCATACTTGGTCCTCAAGAGGAAGCTTTTTCAAAAAAAGCGATAGATACATTCTTTTCCTTTACGTATAAGGCAACCAAAGATGTGAACCGAATGGGCTGCAGACTAGAGGGACCTGTAATAGAGCATATAGGAGGGGCGGATATCACGTCTGAGGGGATATTTTTCGGAGCCATTCAAGTTCCTAAAAATGGACAGCCAATTATATTTTTAGTCGGAAGGCAAAGTGTAGGCGGGTATACGAAAATAGGGGGAGTAATCACGGTAGATCTACCGAAATTAGCTCAAGTGAAGCCGGGAGACAGTATAACATTCGAAAAAATTACAATTGAAGATGCACATGATTTATTAAAAGAAATGGAACATGATTTTTTAATATTAAAGTCGTATTCTTATAATTGATTTTTTAGGAGAGTGTAAAATGAGAAAAACCATTGATTTGAATTGTGATATGGGAGAAAGTTTTGGGGTTTATAAACTTGGTTTCGATGATGAAGTGATAAAATTAATCTCTTCTGTAAATGTTGCCTGCGGGTTCCATGGCGGAGATCCTAACACGATGGATCATACAGTAGCGATGGCCAAAAAATATGGTGTTGGTGTCGGGGCACATCCGGGATTTCAAGATTTAGCTGGGTTTGGGCGACGAAATATCGACATGTCAAGAAAAGACTTAATGAATTTGATTATTTATCAAATTGGTGCACTCGATATATTTTGTCAAAAACATGAAACACCACTTCGGCATGTAAAACCGCACGGAAATATGAATAATATGGCAGATTCAGATAAAGAAATGGCTACAAATATAGTGGATGCAGTACTTGCCGTTAAACCAGATCTACCTATCATGGTTAAGCCTAACTCTCAATTACATTTGGTAGCAAAAGAAAAAGGATTACCTTTTATTTTAGAATTGTTTGCTGATCGAGAATACAATAGCGATTTTTCGTTAGTATCAAGAAAACAAAAAGGTGCTGTCATTACTGATCCAGACATTGTTGCAGAGAGAGTATTAAAAATGGTGACAGAAGGAAAAGTGACAACCTTTGATGGTGAGGAAATGGAAGTGCAAGGAGAAACGATTTGCGTCCATGGTGATACTCCGACTGCTTTAGACATGATTAGAACGATAAAACAAAAGCTTGAAAGTATGGATATTGAGATTGCTCCGTTTTCCGTGTAGTCTTTTAACTAAATATTAAGCTTTTTAAGAAGGTATTTCATTAAGTTGCTAAACTTTTTGGAAGCCTCTTTTTTTCTTTACTTTATTTGACCAATAAGAAGCCACTACACACTTTTTCCATATAAAACTACTAGGAAAATATTTTAACAAAAAGAAATTAAACAAAAGAAGTGAATGGAATAAAGCAAAGCACCAAATTTGACCATAAAGTTGGTAATATTTATAATTAATGTAACACTAATTCTTAAAGCAAAATCAACATTCTTATCTGCAGAGAATGTTAATGCTTCGATTTTACCCTTTTTTGACCTTCTTCTAATTTTTTAAGATAATTCCACCAATTACCTTTAGCGGCTTTGATATGGGCGAACCCGAAAATATTGTTAATGTACGGTATGAGTGTAGCAGAAAACCAATCGGAATAGAAATAAAGAAGTCAGTTCAAAATAACATTAAATGATAATTTTTAATAAGAATATAGGTGAAGCAATTGGACAAAATTTTTGGGGGTAAAAAAAGTCCTAAAAGAAAACTAAAAAAAGATGATATTACGGTTGTTGATACAAAAGCGGCTAAAAAAGCGGTGGTGGCTACTGCCCTTGGAAATGCGATGGAGTGGTTTGATTTTGGAATTTACTCTTATTTAGCCGTAACGATAGGAAAGGTATTTTTTTCGGGCACAGCCGGGTCGCTACAATTAGTGTTTTCGTTTGCTACTTTTGCTGTAGCATTTCTCGTTCGTCCTATTGGCGGGATGTTTTTTGGTATGTTGGGTGATAAGTTAGGAAGAAAAAAGATATTAACGATCACTTTAGTGTTAATGTCTTTTTCTACTCTATGTATGGGTTTGATACCGAGCTATGCAAAGATTGGAAATTGGGCTCCAATACTTTTGCTTTTGGCCAGACTGGTTCAGGGATTTTCCGCGGGTGGTGAATATTCAGGTGCCATGACATTTATCGCCGAATCTTCTCCAGATAAAAAAAGAGGTTTTTTTTCAAGTGGTTTAGAAGTGGGAACATTAGCTGGATATATCGGTGGATCCGCAATTGTGACGATTCTGAGTTATACACTCGGACCGGATAAAATGCTTGATTGGGGATGGCGCATTCCGTTTTTTATTGCTGCTCCGATGGGACTAATTGGTCTTTATTTGAGAAATAATTTAGAGGAATCACCTGTCTTTGAAGCAATGAATGAAGGGAAAGACAAAGAAAAAGAAAAAGGCTTAATAAAAAAAGTTTTTGTATATCATTGGCCGCAACTGCTTAAAGGGGTAGTTTTAGTTTTATTTTTTAATGTTGTCGATTACATGTTGCTATCATATATGCCATCTTATTTAAATGTTGTGCTAGGTTATGGTGAAACAGTTGGTCTTTTGTTCATTTTGATTATTATGTTTATCATGATTCCAATCGTTTTATTCATGGGCTATATTAGTGACCGGGTTGGGAATAAACGTATTATTTTAAGTGGATTAATAGGCATAGTTATTCTGTCCATCCCAGCATTCAAGATGATTGGAAATGGAAGTTACACGACGGTGTTTTTTGGACTAATGATATTAGCAATTCTTTTAGCTACATTTGAAGGAACCATGCCGTCCATGCTGCCTTCCTTATTTTTTACAGAAGTAAGATATGTTGCGCTAGCCGTTACTTTTAATATTTCGGTTTCCTTATTTGGCGGAACAACACCATTGGTTATGGCGTGGCTTATAAAAGTGACTGGTAACCCAATGGTTCCAGCTTACTATATTATGGCTGCTTGTTTAATTGGTATTGTGACAATGATTTTTGTAAAAGATACAACAGGGAAAGCGCTGCGTGGTTCAGCTCCAGCAGTAGAAGAAAAACACGAAATTGCAGATATATTGGAGAATCCACAAGAGGCCATTTGGTGGAAAGAAGAAAAGATAACTATTGATGAAAAAATCGCTGATTCAGATAATGAAAAATAAGGTTCACAAGTAATTATTTACTTAGGCTGCCAATAATTTCTGGCAGCCTTCTTGATTTTTATTCTTCTTTATAAAATCGTTCTCCAGTTTCCGGATTAAAATAAACAACTAATCTTTTCTTTGTGGTTGGGTCGATAGAAACTTCATTTGTTCGGACGAATCCTTTAGGTACTTGTTGACCGTGTTTTGTCTTGAAGCGACGATCCCATATAAACCAAGATCCTAAGATTAAAATAAGGAGAACAATGAGTTGAATACCGTAAAAGCCGAAAATCCATTCCATCATCTTATTCTTCTTCTACAATAACGGCTGTTCCATAAGCAACGATTTCACTCATGTTTTGGCCGATTTCACCAGAGTCAAAGCGCATCATAATGATTGCGTTCGCGCCCATTGCTCTAGCGTTTTCTACCATGCGATCGATCGCTTGCTTTCTGGCATCCTCCAGCATTTCCGTATACTGATTTATTTCTCCGCCTACAAGACCTTTCAACGAAGCAACGATATCTTTGCCAATCCCCCTTGCTCTAACAGTTAACCCAAATACTGGACCTTTCACTTCGGTAACTTTGTGATTAGCAATTTTCTCTGTTGTTACGATAATCATATGGAACGCCCCTTTTCAAAATTGATTCACTACATGTTCATTTTACTTTGTTTTGAGTGAAAGATACCATTGTTTTTTCAAATAAAGAGGCAATTGTGTTGGTTTCTAAGCAGATCATCGGATTAATTATATCTCAGTTATCCTACTTCGCGGACGAACGATTATCTACCGAAAAAGAGGGTACAGTATCAATTAGGTATTTTTAATTGGAGGTATATCGAATGGGTCAGATTGTCTCATGGATTTTATTTTTAGCTCCTTGGTTTTTTTATTGCTCCCCTTAGATTCGAAACGTGTAAAGCGTTTTATGCCAGTATCTCTATTCATGGCTGTCTTATATACAATTCTTTTTCAAATGGCTGAAGTATGGAATTGGTGGGATGTTCACGAAACAAGCAATATATTCTTTCTCACCAATATTTCATCTTTTGTATATGGATTTCTGATTGTTACGACCGTTTATATGTTTTATTTTACCTATCCGAATTTTTGGATTTTCCTTATTGTAAATTGGGTTATCGATTTAATTCAAGCTCTTATTATAAGTCCTTTATCTTTCAGAAAGTAGGGCTTTATACGATGAACAATATGTCTAATTTTGGACTCTTCATTATGATTGCTATCACTGTACCCATCATATATTTATATCAAAGATGGCAAGAGAATGTTTTTGAAGAAAAGGCTGAGGTGTCTTTAGCAGAAATTCTATTTAAACGATTTTCGCAATCTAAAAATGCAGCTCCTCGTCGCCGAAGATGAAATTGATTTCTTTATTATGAATGATAGTAACTTTCCTAACTCGAGTACAAATTCATTTACTTTCAAAACTTTTTTAGTACAATAGCTGTAAGTAATAAAAATGGTGCTGTACAAATGACACCTACTAAGTATAGAAATACTGCAAAATAGGCAGGTAATAAGTGAACAAAATCAGTATATGCGATAATAAAATGAGTGACAATTCCCGCTAAAAAAGCAGGAATGGCACCAATTGTGAAGGTCCACCAAACCCATCTTTCTCCTTCGCGAATTCCCCATAAGGCAAGCATCAATACGAGTAAACCTACACTTAATAGGGCACTTCCAAATCCGGCACGGTCATGCGCAATAACAGGGATTAAGCGTTCATTAAATTCACTAAGTGCCTCTGGAGATAGACATAGGTAGGTAAGATCCGTTGGTACAAAGACACTTGATGCACCAATGAAAGAAATGACAACACCGCCAAGAGTTAATGAAGCGCCTAATAGGACAAAGGCTAGTTGACCGATTAAACTCAACTTCCAGTATCGATGATTGAAAAGGTTAGTACTTTTTGGTGCTCCTGTTGCATTTCTTGATTTCACATATCCAATAATAAATAAAGGTAATAATATAAGCCAAAACAATCCATGAAGCCAATCGAAGTAACCGTAACCGATAAATAAGAAAATACCAAGAAAACCAACCAGCCCTGCTATATTTACTGCTTTTCTTGCCCAATGAATACCATATCTGATTCCATGCCTTGAAAGCTGCATGTAAATAAATCCACCTGAAATCATCGTTCCTGAAAGTGTCATCCGGTCATGTGCCATAAAGTATAAAATGGCAGGATTGAAACGTAGAATATCATTTCTAAAGATTTCTAAAAAAGATTCATCATATGGAAGAATAATCCTTGTCATACTAAAAAGCAGAGCAATAAAACCAGCTACTGTGATCGCCAAACCGAACAACCAATACCAAATCCATCCTTCAACTTTTACTGGTTCCTTCGAGAATCTATTCTCAAAATCCTCATTAATCCTCTTTGGGAGACCAGGTCCGGTAAACACGTATTCAAATCCTAACAAAATAAGGGAAGCTCCACTATCGAATAATCTAATAGCATCTGCTGGCTCTCTTACTCCACCCGAAGTGATAATGGGTATATCCTTATGTACTTTCCTTATAGCAATAAGTGCATGCTGAAGCCTATCAAGTGAATGGCTTTCTTCAATTAATATTCCATCTGCATGATAGTTTTCTAGGTTATTACTGTCAGTAAAACTCTCGGCTGAATAAGCTAATAAAATAGGTTTATTTATTTGCTCACGAAAAAAAATGTATTCATTAACCGAATGAAAAGTATGACTGTTTATAATGAATCCATCACTAAAAGGATCGAGCTCTTCACAAATCTGCTTTGATTCTTGAAGCGTTCCCTCTACTTTTATAAAAAATGGTACTTTCTTTTTTTTCAAAGAGGCGAGTTTCTCTTTGACTTTTGATAGCGGTATCCTTTCGCTATATCCCAAAATTTGTTCCTGCTTGTGGTCAATTCGAAGTTCTTCTTTCTCTGATGAACCAAGAATTGAAACTGGGCCAATTTCCATAAAACCAAAACCGAGATTTTGTAAAGCTTTTATTCCGGATAATTTCGGATCAATTTTGCCACTTAGTCCAACAGGAGAAGGAAACTGAACCCCACATATCTGCTTCTCTAGTTTTTTAGAAGGTGCCATGTGGCCAAGAAATTCTATAAATCTTTCACCAATGGTTGTCGATGATACTATGCTCATCCCATGGTGAATAAATTCCCGACTAAAGGAAGGTGGAAGCTTTTGAAGAATCGGTTTAAATATCGTTTGATATGACCAATCCGGCAAGGGTGATCTCCCCTCTCTGTTACTTTAAATATTGATTATGAAAAAGATGATTACTATCTGTTATTTTACTATATGAATGAGGACTTGGTTCAGTAAATTATAACTTCTATTCTTTGAAGCTATTCCAATAACATGGTTTTACTTTATTCATTTTATCAACGAGTACGCCGGAAAATGGCAGGAGCAAAATAAACGGTACCATATAAACTGCCATAACCGTTCCCATCGTGGCTGCCGATTTTGTCTCTTGCAAAACCACAATAGGCATGATTACATTTGTAATCGAGCTACCTAGATATGAAAAAATTTGCCCAAGTAACAAGGATGTAAAATGAGGTGACTTTTTAAAAAGTTGAAAAAATGTTAACCCATGTTCCCTTTGTTTGACTCTAACGGAACTCATCATACCCTCTCTCTTAATCATACCAATGTGATTAACACGATTTCCCAGCTGGTTATTGGGTGTGTCAATAATTTTGTGTAAATAACCCTATTTCCGGTAGAAAAGTTAGCCTGCTTATTTTAGTTGATAAAACTTCTATCTCTAGGTTAAACACAGAGCCACAGCGGTAGCTGCTTGTCCTTGACCTTGTGCCTTTTCTTAGTTCTTGCTGGTTGGGTTCAGGGACCCGGCCAGCGAGAACTTAGAAAAGATCGGTCGTGGTACGCTAGGTGTGCGGATAAAGTCCCCACATAGGGCTTTATTTTTCCCATCCGACAACCTACACACCACCACGACCGCAAACAAGGTCAAGGATGGCGGATCAGTGCTAGAGCTTAATCTTCCAGTGCTTCAAACATGTGTATCAATTCTGATTTGGCCTTTTCAAAGCCTCGATGACAACGCATGCCAAACTTGTGATTATAGTCTAGAAACCGTGTCACGAGAAAGCGTTCTAAGGATTCTTCATTCGGGAATTGTTCTTTGCGTTTGACATATCGTTTGATTTCTTTGTTAAAAGCTTCAATTAAGTTTGTCGAGTAGATACTGCGACGTATGGAAGCTGGAAAATCAAAAAACGTTAAGATCCGTTTGTTGTTCATCACTGATTCAATGACACGTGGATAAGGCTTTTCCCACTTGCTTTGCATCTGTTCTAAGGCTTCTAAAGCTTCTTCACGGTCTTTCGCTTGATAGACGGCCTTAAAATCATCGAGAATGGCTGCGCGATCCTTTACACGTACTTTGCTGGAAATGTTTCGAGCGACATGTACACAGCACACTTGATGTTTCGCCTTTGGATAGACACGGTGAATGCTATCTGTCATCCCTGGCAATCCATCGGAAATGAAGAGAAGAACGTTTTCTACTCCTCGCTCATGTAGGCATTGGAGGAGTTCTTCCCATACGTGCGAAGACTCAGTTGGTGCAATGGTAAAGTCTAAAACTTCTTTGTTTCCTTCTTCCGTAATACCAATAGCGATGTAGACAGCTTCTTTTTCAACCGTTTGACGTCGAATCGGAATATGAGTGGCATCCAAGTAAATGCACACATAGCGTTCTTCCAGCTTTCGTTCATGGAAAGCCTTCACGTCTTCAGAAACAAGTTGCGTTAGGTTCGAAACCGTTTGTTTGGAATAGTGATGTCCATACATTCGCTCAATGAGATGAGCGATTTCATTTGTCGTAATCCCTTTTTCATAAAGGTGAATGACAAACTGTTCCAGCGTATCATTGGAACGCTTATAGGGAGCTATTGTTTGTTGTTGGAACTGGCCATTACGGTCTCTAGGGATACGAAGGTGTAGTTCTCCGTATTCGGTTTTAAAGGTACGATCGTAGTAGCCATTACGGGAATTGCCGGAATGAAAACCTTCTCGATCATAAGGCTCATAGTCTAAAAAGACAGTTAATTCATGTTTTAACAGCTGATTGATGGCTGTTTCCAAATGATGACGAAAAACTTCTTCAATATCTTGTTTTTGTGCTAGTGCTTCGATTAAATCTGTAGTAAGATGAATCATAGGGAAGACCTCTTTTCTGTGAATTTTGTCGGCTAACTTTATTCTACAGAAAGGGTCTTCCTTTTTCTATGAACATTATTTAGTGCATTTCTATTTACACAAAATATTTTACACTCTCTGGTTATTAAAATATAAAAGAACTTTTTATATAAATATAGACTTATAAATTTATTTGATTTATACTAATAGTATGAAAATTAAAGGGACGGACTTTTTATTTTGAAGAACACAGGAAAAAGAACATATGTTCTAATGATGAGACGCTCTTATAAGGGCGTCTTTTATAGTACCTGTTATTACTTTTAACTTAAGGAGGAATAAATGATGAATGAAAAGTATCCCATTGGAACATTTCAATATGATGGTGAGATTACTGACCAAATGATTGCCGGTTGGATAAATGAAATTGAAGGTTTACCAATTTTATTACGAGGGGCTGTAAAAAACTTGGATAATGAACAACTTAATACGCCTTATCGTTCAGGGGGATGGACCATTCGCCAAGTTGTTCATCATCTTGCAGATAGCCATATGAATGCATATGTTCGTTTTAAATTAGCGATAACAGAAGAAAACCCAGTTATCAAGCCGTATGAAGAAACAAAATGGGCAGAGCTTCCGGATTACAATTCACCAATTGATATTTCTTCATCTCTTCTTGAATCCTTACACAAACGTTGGGTCAAACTTTTACATAGCTTAAGCCATGATGATATGAAAAAGACATTTATACACCCAGAATCTGGCGAAGTATCGGTTCGTGAAAATATAGGCATTTATGCGTGGCATGGTCAACATCATCTTGCACACATAACTTCTTTATGTAAGCATAAGGGCTGGTGAATGTCCTATGATGAGCTTGAAGTGATCTGATAGCCAATCCGCCTCTACGTTAATAGTATCGGAATATTCGGAAGCGGCCCGAAAGCCAATCCGTTACCGCGTCTATGGTACTGGAAAAGGTAGAAGCGGCCCGAAAGCCAGGCGTCCTCCGCGCCTATGGTACCGAAAAAGGCAGAAACGGCATAAATGAATGGGAGGGAAATATGGATATTAGAGCTTACAATCAGGAAGATGAAATGGAGTGGGTTCATTGTAGGGTATTATCCTTTTTGGATACTGCATATTATGACAATGTTTTAAGGGAAAAGGAAAAATACGTAAATCCTGCAATTGAACTAGTAGCTGTAGAGGATCATCAAGTGATTGGATTAATAGATATTGAATATGAAGTGGAAGAAAGAACAGTCTGTTCAAGGGGACAAGGACTAGGAGGAATGATTTGGCACATTGCGGTTCACCCTGATCATCGAAGAAGAGGGGTTGGGAGTCAACTATTATCTGAAGCTGAGAAAATAGCGAAAGAGAAGGGGTTAAACCGTCTAGAGGCATGGACGAGAGATGATGAATGGGTAAATAATTGGTATAGGAACAACCAATTTTCAAAAGTGGATTCATATTTGCACGTGTATATTGATGGTGAGGCAGAGCTGAATGGTGTAATAAAATCAGAGCTATCAGATTTGTACCCTGTTCAAACCTTCGCTCACTATGTTGGTAAAGATAAAGAAAAGATAAAGAAACGATTTAAAAGGGTTCATGAATGCAATTGTTTTGAGAAGGAGTTTGAGTAAGAATCGCTAGTGTAAGAACGATAGGATATAACAAGCCTTGGTAGCTGGATCAAAGGGATGTGTGACAGTGTTAGATAATGAAAAAACATCCTGTTCCACTTTTAAGTGTGAAACAGGATGTTTTTAAAAAAAATTTCTTACTCCTATTAAACTTTGAATTCCTTCACATGAAGCTGCAGCTCCTCCGCCATTTTGGATAAGGCCAATGTAGAAGCGGCGACTTCCTCCATGGATGCTAACTGCTCCTCTGAAGCGGATGCCACGGATTGTGTATTGGTTGCAGATACTTGTGCAATCCTAGCAATTTCCTCAATAGAGGAATTGACTTGTTCTACACTAGCAGACATTTCTTCGGAAACTGCTGTTGCTTCTTGAATTTGAGCGGTTACTTGTTCAATTGACGTTAGAATCTTTTTAAAACCTTCTTCCGCTTCGTGTACAACTACTAATCCTTCTTTAACCTCAATAGTCCCTTTATCCATTACGTCAACAGCATGTGTTGTTTCTAGTTGGATATTATTAATTAATTCAGCTATCTGATCCGCCGAATCCTTTGATTGTTCAGCTAGTTTTCTCACTTCATTTGCTACAACTGCAAACCCTTTCCCATGTTCACCCGCACGAGCAGACTATTCGTTCATGTTAGTAGGGTGTAATGGATTACATTTTTTTCAAAGAGAACACTTGTAACTGAATGAATCATAATTAATGAATAAAAAAACATCATAAGAAGGACAGTGGACCTTTGTCCATTGTCCTTAGTTCGCAGCTTCCTTTTCCTGTCCTTTCATATCTGAAAAATTTAGTAATACAACGCCGCCAATAATTAATAGTATTCCAGCCAACTTAAGTGTGCTAAATAGCTCATCCCATATAAGTATCCCAATTAGAGCTGTTAAGGCAGTTCCTACTCCAGACCAAATAGCATAAGCTAAACTTAGCGGTATCGTTTTGAGGGCCAGAGATATGAAATAAAATGAAAGTCCATAACCAACAATTACTGCCAGAGAGGAAAGAAAGTTTGTAAACCCTTCAGACATCTTAAGCATGGCAGTAGCAAAAACCTCTCCAATAATAGAAATGGCTAAAAAAATATATGCCTTCATATGTATTCTCCTTTCTTATATTCAATGAGCTCCCCCATAGTTTAAAAATATGACTCCACCTATAATTAACGTTAGACCGAATAATTTTTTACCATTAAACTTTTCTTTATAGATCATCACACCTACTAATGCTGTAAGTGCGGTTCCTAAACCCGCCCATATTGCATAAGCCATTCCGAGCGAAAGTGTTTTGAGCGAAATTGATAAACTTAAGAATGCCACCCCGTATCCCGCAACAACTCCTAATGACGGGAAAATCTTCTTAAATCCATTTGTGGCTTTAAGCATCGAACTTCCAAACACTTCACTTATAATGGCTACAATCAAAAGTACATAAGCATTCATCGCTTTTTTCTCCTTTCTTATCAAGTAAATACTTGTTTATATGTATTAATATTAATCTATCATAATGTGAAAAATGTCATCTTTATATATAAGGTGAAAGTTGTGACGGTAGATTCGATTCATTGTCCCGTATGAATGTTATAATATTTACAAAATTAAATGTTAAAAGCAAAAAGGATGTTGTTTTATATGAAATTGTTCACAAACAAAATAGTGTTATTGGCCACTATTTTACTAATAGGAGCGGTTATAATATCCATTTATATGTGGAAAGGTGGAGAAAAAAACGAAAAACCGTCCATCGAAAAAAAGGTAGTGACTTTGAATGAACAAGATTTTAAAAATCAATTGCCAATGACTAAGAAAATCATTGAGGGTGATACAAAAAAAGAAACAATTGCCTATCGCCTATGGTTCGATTTAATGGAGAAGTTTAAAACAAGTAGACAGCTTGCGGGCGCTTATTTTACTAGATTTCATTTATTAGAAGAAAAAGATAGAGAGTTTATCGTTGATGTTGTTTTTCAACTTCAGCTAGGTGAGGGAGTTCAAACGACAAGCTGGAAATCGCAAAACAATGGGTTAATTGATGGATTAGTTTGGAAGTTGAAGATTAAGAAACAATCCGATCAAACATATACATTAGAAAGTTTTGAAAAATCATCGGATAAACTAATTGGTTTACCTCCAATGCAAGATATGGATAGCTATAAAAAAGAAGCTGGTATAAAAACTGATGAAAATAGTCGATATGAAATTGTTGATGATACATTAAAAGTTACGTATAACAACGGAAAGGATTGGATTGATGTACCAATTGAAGTAGATCGGTTATTCGAAGGCGATTATAATGGACCAAAAAATGAACTTATCGAAGGAAGTTATGTTATTCATTCAAAAAGAACTGCTTTTGTGATAGGCGGGCGCGGGGGTCTGCAACTTTTGATATCAGAAGATCAAGGGAACTCTTGGGACGAAGTAAACATAACAGATAAAATACAGGGAGCTCGGATGCGTTTGTTAGGTTTTACTTCAGATCAACATGGATATTTAATTGCCACCGGATATCGCACGATGGCCAGTGAAGGGAATTATCTGTTTAAAACGAATGATGGTGGTCATTCTTGGAAAGAAGCTGGTTCAGTTGCTGGCGTAACATCACTTGTTACAGATGGAGGGTTAATCAATGATGAACTTGGTTTTGTATCATTCGGATCAATCAACTTCGAAAACGAGCCACCAAGACCTTGTCTCTATCGTACGGCTGATGGGGGAAAAACGTGGAAGGAAGTAAAAGTTCCGATTCCAAAAGAATATAAAGGGATATTTACTGTAGCTGAAACCCCGATTTTTAACGGGAATAAAGGAACACTCCTCGTTAATCAAGGACCAAACGGGGATTATTTAGGAGGAAATGTACTCGCAAAATTTACAACTAAAGACATGGGGAAAACTTGGAATTTCGCCGGTTTAGTAGATCCGGATGGGGTTCTAGGTAAATGAGCGGATAAGAAAAATAAGGAAATGAATGTCTATTGACATTCATTTCCTGTTCTTTTTATAAATTCACCAACCCGATTCCCCATTATCATAGCTTAATTGCCATTCAACGCCAAATTTATCAACAACTTGTCCATAGCATTTACTCCAAAAAGTTTCTTGGAGCTCCATGTTGACTTTTCCGCCTTCTTTTAACTGATTATAATACGATGTAATTTCATCTTGGTTTTGACTTACGATCGCAAGACTTATATTGTTTCCAACGACAAAAGGCGTGCCGGGAAACGTATCGGAAAACATCACATTGCTTCCGCTAATCGATAGTCGTGCGTGCATGACAAGATTTTTGGCTTCTTCCGGCAGCGGAAATTCCGGATTAGGAGGTGCTTCACCAAAGGTCATAATTCGCGGTTCTTCTGTATTAAAAACCTTTGCATAAAACTCTACCGCCTCACGACAGTTCCCATTAAAATTAAGATAAACATCTACTGACATTTGCACCACTCCTAGAATATAAAATTTAATCCCTTTTTATTGTAACCAAAAGATAGATGAGATAAAAGAAATTTCAAAAAATTTTAACAAGAAAATAAAAATTACATAAATCCTGCAGTCCTGGTGAATATAAAAATAGGACAAAATTATTTAGGTGGTGTCCCCCGTTGCCGGATAATAATGAAAGATTAACCTCATCAGAAATATCTAATTTATGGACACATTATATTCGAGAGACAATGCAAATTTGTGTGACGAAATATTTTTTGCCAATTATTAAAGACCCTGAAATACATAAGATTTATACATTAGCTCTGGAAATGTCAGAGAATCATGTAATAAAGATAAGAGATATATTTCATAAAGAAAATTTCCCAATTCCTAAAGGATTTACTAAGGAAGATGTTAATTTACATGCGCCTCCATTATTTACAGATGCTTTTAGTATATTTTATATTCACACGATGACCATGCATGGATCACAGGCATATAACCTTGCTTTTAGTGTTTCTATTCGAAAAGATATAAGAGATTTTTATTATCAGTGTAATCTAGATACAATGGACCTTTATAATAAATCATTTGATGTTATGCAATCAAAACAACTTTATGATAAACCTCCATTTTATGAAACGCCAAGCAATGTTTCATTTATAAATAGTCTTAACTACGTGACAGATGTATTAGGTGAGCGTAGAAAGATGAATTCGATTGAGAGCGGAAATATCTTTTTTAATTTGCAAAAAAGCTTAATCGCAAAAGCGTGTTTTTTTGCTTTTAATCAAGTATGTAAAGATAAAGAAATCAATCATTTTATTAACAAGTGTATAAATAGAAAAAACAAACATATTGGAGTTTTCTCGAATTTATTGCTTAAAGAAGATTTGCATTCACCTCGTGCACTTGAACCAGAAGTGGTAAAATCAACTATTTCTCCTTTTTCGGATAAATTAATGTTGTTTCATTCCGGCTTTTTAATTGCAGCTGCCATTTCCTATTACGGCAGTGCTATAGTAACAAGTATTCGAGCTGATATCACATATCATTGTGAGAAAGCCATATTTGATGACTTGTTACTTTATGGGGTATTTGGGAAATTACTCATTAAGAAAAAATGGTTAGAACAGCCTCCATTTGCAGATGACCGAAAATTAGTTTCGGAAACGGGAAAAAGAAACCAAGGATCGTTTTAAATTTTGATCCTTGGTTTCTTTTTTTTATAAATCTAAATCTTTTGTTATACGATCAATTATTTTTTTCAATCGCTCAGCCGTATCAAAAATTTCGGTATGTTTTTCATTTTGAATCGTGTCTGCGTAATTTTTTATTGCTTCATGACGTTTAAATAGGAAATCTGAGGTGGCAGATTTTGTGTCTAGATCAATTATTTTATCTTCTAGTAATTGGTTTAATGCTTCATTCATTCGCTCAAGTTCACGGTTGCGGGAGGTAATATGATTATTAAAAAGCTTTCTTAGTTGATTGGACATACCGACTGAATCCCAATTTATATTATTATGATTGCCAGCAACCCAAAATCTCCACGTCGTTTTTCCCATGCTTTCTTTCCAAGACTTTGTTATTTCATCGTCTAGTTGTTGTTTATTTTTTACCGATGTATATTCGCCACCGCCGGCTTTAGCTACCTCTTTTAGTTGACGATCGGCCTTATTATCGACGTCAAATCCGATAATGTTAATTTGTACGTCCATCTTCGCTTTCTTAGCGTCTTTCGCAGCATTCACGGGATTACCGCCGCATGTTTCGATTCCATCACTAACAACATAGATAAAGTTTTTCGTATGTTCATCACTTGCCTGCAGCAATTGTTTTGTTGCTTTCTGGATAGCGGAGGCAAGCGGAGTCCAGCCACTTGCTTTAAATTGGTTTAATGCTTTTGAAAACTTTTCCTTTGAATAGTTTTTTAAAGGATAAACCGTTTCAACACTGCTACATGATAATTTTTTATCTTTGTCAGCACCGGTTCCTTTATGTCCAAATACGGATAGTGAGACATTGGTGTTTTTCGGAAGGCTTTCCGAAAAGCTTTTCAAGCTCGTCTTGGCTAGCTTCATTTTATTTCCACCTGGAACATTTGCGTTCATACTTCCACTTGCATCAAGGAGTATCGCGACATTTACCTTGTCAGGACTTTTACTTAATTCTTCTTCATCTACATCTTGTAATAAACGACCATCCGGTAGCGTTAATTTATCATATTTCACTTCAAAATCTTTCATCGGTTGGATTGTGTCGCTGTATTGCGAACGAAAATTTGTAATGAGTGATTGCGCCCATTTCTGAGCGTCCCATTCTTTTGTCTCCACTTTTTTCATGGTTTGTATGTATTCTTTGATTGCTTCGTCTACGGTAGGAGAGTATTCTTCATTAGTAGCTAACTCTTTTGCGCGAGAATATTTCTGAAACAATTCGCCTGCCGGTTCTTTTTCAATTTCTTCCCCTATCATACTAATTGGTGTTTCCGGTAGCTTTTCCTTTTCTTTAGCTTCTTCAACTTTTTTTGTTGGTTCCTTCTTCGTACTCGTTTTCTCGTTCTGTTGGCAACCCGTAACGATTATACAGAAAAGTAGGAAGAAGAAAAAAAGTGACTTTTTATACAAAACCCCATCTCCTATCTTGTTTTGTGAACTTTCATTTTTCTCTAAAAATAGTATAGGAAATGTTTTATGGAGTGAAAAGAGGTCTTTGTACCTAGGTAATAGGTAGGCAGGAAAGATGTCAGAGTCAGATTGGCCGAATATCATGGATAGGTTAATTCATCTGATGATGAGTGAAGGGAGATAGGAAATTCTCCTTTCATTTCCATAGTTCTCTTCTAATTTCAACCAAATTGTCACTAAGATGGTAGATGGAATCGTGTATAATTAAAATGAATGTTGAATGATGGAGAGGATTGATCGTGTTAATTTATAAGATACTTGTGTTTATACATATTTTCTCTGCTATTTTAGGCATGGGACCTGGTTTTATTTTGACGAGGATTGGGAAGTCTGCGGATACTATGACGAAAGTGCGGCATTCGTTCGCAATTAGAAGAGATTTACATATAATCGTGATGATTGGTGGTACACTTTTACTTGTGACGGGATTGTTAATGGGCATGCTTAATCCAAATTTATTCCGAATGGGATGGTATATAGCAAGTTTGATTCTCTTTCTAATTGGTCTAGCAATGGGGCCATTTGTCTTATCTCCGAGATCGAAACCGATTAAGGAATTATTAGCTTCATATGAAGGGGAAGAAATACCTGAGCAATATACACGATTGTCAAAGGAATTGTTTCGATATGAAAACCTCGAAAACCTTATTTTTCTTATTATCATTGCATTGATGATTTTGAAGCCATTTTAAGACAAAACAGCATGGGGAGCTCCCCATGCTGTTATTTTAGTAGAATGGTATAACATTTTATTGCTGTCCTTAAGATAAGTTAACATCGATTCGCCTTTCCTTAATTTCAGATAAAGTCACGTAAGACTTTTACGTCGATAATCAAGGCGCTTTTCTTATAATATTTCAATAATATTTTTCTGGATAGTTCGAATAATGTCACCGCGGCTGATGACACCGACAACTTTATGATTATCATCAATAACCGGAATTTTCTTAAAATGATGTTTCCCCAAAAGTTTTAACGCTGTTTCGATTTCATCATTTTCTTTTACAGTTACAATCCCACGTTTCTTTGCTATTTTCTTTAATGGTTGATCTTTAATAGCCGTCAACACATTTTCAAGATTTCCTTTTTCAAACGTATAAGCCATTAAGCTAAAATAATCATATATCACTGTATCTTTTAATTGAATGCTTCTTAATACATCTCCATCACTTATCATTCCGACTAGTTTACCTTCGGAATCCACTATAGGCGCACCACCAATTTTGTTATCAACTAGCGTATTCAGTAAATGCTTAATTGTATCGTTTTCATTAACTGTAATTACATCTCGGATCATGAAGTCTTTTACCTTCATAATAAGTGCCTTCTTTCTTATAAGTGATTTTATTTCACATCATTATTTTAACATAAATTCGTAAAAAACTAAATGAATAATAGGAATATATGTGCGCCTTTCACAATATGATGAAGTATTGAGGGTGGAGGGATTAATTTGAATAATAATGTTGATTATTTTATTACTAAAGAGATGGTAGTGCAGTATGATGACCTGAATCGGAAGAAAAAAGAGATTGAAAAAGAATTGGAGAATTTAAAGAAGGCATTTAATCAATATTTTGATGTGGCTGTAGGGAAAAATGTGAAGGGTGAGCTAAACATCAGTGGGTATAAATTACAAAGACAAATTAGAAGATCGGAAAAATTTGAACAGGATGAAACGGTAAAAAGGTTGGAAGAACTAAATATGATGGATCTGATTCAGAGAAAGCCAGATGAAGGAAAGATCAAGTCAGCATTAAATTTAGGACTGCTAAAAGAAACGGACTTAGAAGGATGTATTAAACAGATCTCTTCACAAGCTATTTATGTGAAACAAATTTCTACAAATGAATAGAGTAAAAGAGGTGTCAGGCACCTGGTGCCTGACACCTTTTATGCAAAAATCGAATAAATATTCAAAAAGTGAATAAATGGTGCCTGACACCTATTGTAATTCTTGTTTGATGTAGTAGGCGCTTACCCATCCGGTTTTGCCGTTGGATAGTTTTATTTGGTACCATGTTTTATTTTTATCCATTGTCGGTTTTCCGTCTTTTGTTAGAACGATTTGAACAAATGAATTTTGTTTTAATGTTTGGATCTTACTGCTGCTTGTGGATGCAGAGCTGCGTACGTTTAAGTCTTCTACGGTGACTCTTCCTAAATTTTGAACAGCTAAATATTTTTTATAATCATCAAATTTAATAGAGTTGGTCCAATATGTTGTTTTACCTACTTTAACTTTTACCCAAAAGTCATTTGTTTTTTCGAGTAAAGTAAATTTTGTTCCTTTTGGCCATGATTTCCCTTTGTCTGTTGCGCCTTTTTTACTGTGGAAAACTAAATCCTTTTTCATAATTGCTTGAATTCCAGCCGGAAAGACGTCGCTACCTGCTGGTATACTCGGTTGTGAATATACTTTTGTATTGATTGGTGCCTTACTGTAACTAGATTTATAAGGTAATATATTCTGCATATGTTTAGCAATCGTTTGTCCCCAATATGGATCACTGGCATACCAAAAGTTCATTCCGCCGCTATTCTCATCGATTCGCTTATTGTTCATGTCTTTCGTGCTATATCCAAGATAAGCTCCATTATACTTCCAGTTATTTTTATTCAAATATGTTGCTTTCATTTCTTGTGCAATATAGTTGATACAATCATTTACATTTTTAAACTTAAAGGCGGCAATAAATGGTGTTGCATCATAGGCACCAAAGCCAAATAGATTATTTTTTCCTACTGAAAGAAGCGATGTACCATATGCACTTTCGTGAATTGCATGGGCTGCAAGATAAAGTGAGTTCACTCCATATTTATTTCCCGCATCGATAAAGGCTTGTCCTTTTCCTGATAATATACTCTTCTTTCCGGTTAATTTCACGTATTTAGAAATATAATTATTAATTTGCGCAGCTGTTACCGATGATTTTGTTCTCAAGTCGATAAATTGATAACCTGTATGACTTGTAAGTGGGTCCCCTGTACGAACTTGTGTTAAATATTTTCCACTAACATAGCCAGTCGTTTTTTCGTATTTTACTTTATACCAACCGTTTGATGCTTTATAGCTTGCAATAACAATTTTTGATTTCGGAATGGTTGTTAAAATAGAAGATGTAGCATCATAAGATTTTCTTAGATTCAGCGCATCGTTCGTAACATATGTGGTCTCATCAATTTTTTTGACAGTGATTATATTATTTATTGAAAAATCTTTAATAAAAACATAGCCTGTTGATCCTTTGTAACTAGTTCGATACCAATCTCCAGATTTTATTGATGAGGAAATAACCGTACCCTTTGGGATTGTGATTAGCTTCTTTTGATTTAAACCAAAGGATTGGTAAAGATAGGTGTCTTTATTTGCTTTGTAATCCGTTTTATTAATCGACGTTGTTGTAGCTTTATTTACTTCATTGCTGTTTATATAAAGTGTTTTTCCTTTATACGTAATTCGATACATCGTTTCTTTTAAGCTATTGATTACTTTTTGGGTGGAAGAAAATCCGTTATTCGCGGAAACAGAGTAAACTAATTTACTCTTCGTATCAGGTTTTGAATAAAGTTTAGATGTTTGTTTCGTAATATAGTAGGTTACACTAGTGTTAGAAGTTTGATAGGTAATTTTATCATACTTAGAGAAGTCTCCGATATAGAAATAACCAGTTTTTCCTTTATAGGATATACTGTACCAATCACCAATTCTTTTTTTCGCTTGCACAATCGTTCCTTTTGGAATCGTTACTAACTTCTTTTGGACATTTCCATAGGATTGATATAAGTACGTAGTTTTATTTGCTATATACTTCGTTTGTGAAAATGATGTAAAGGATTGTTTTGATACATCATTACTCTTAACATAAAGTGTTTTTCCTTTATAAGAAATGCGGTACCATGTCTCACCAATACTATTTACCACTTTTTGGGTAGAGGGAAATCCGTTATGTGCAGTTACCGTAAAAGCAGCTTTTTTCTTCGTATCAGGCTTCGTGTAGAATTTTGTTGTTTTTTTCGTAAAATAGTAGGTTTTGCTTATTTTTTTATATTGATAGTATTCTTTTAAATATCCGCTGCTCACCCAACCTGTTTTCGTTATGTTTTTGTTTTTAGACTTATATGTATAAGTAACCTTATACCAGCTGCCTTTTTTTTCTGTGGCTTGAATGATTTTTCCTTTTGGTATTGTGAGAATTACTTTATTCTTCGTGCTTGCACCACTTCGAAGATTTAAGCGATCTTTCGTTTGAAATGATGTTTTTTTCATTTTAATCGTACTGCTTGCTTCCGCCTTAATGGCAGTAAACGGAGTAAGTGGTAATACAGGTGTAGCCAGCAATATACTTGTGGAAAGTATAATCGCTTTCCCCATTTTTTTCATCCAATCGTGCCCCCCAATATCTATTAATATATTCATTTGTCTAATAATATATTAAATTGTCTTTATTAGTCTTATTATCGGTTGAACCTTGCCGTTTTTCAATAGTTTATCTAATATTATTGAATTGGAGTAATGCAAAAAAAATGCCAAGTACCAAAACGGTACCTGACACTTTGTTCAGTATTTAACAAGATTCAGTTTTTAACAGGTTGCTGGCTATTATGGGTTTTTCTTTGTTTGTTTGTTGATGCCTTTGCTGTAGTATACGGCTACTAATAGGATTAGCCATATTGGTCCAACGACCAAGGCGATCCATGTGTCTTCTGAGAAGGCCATTAATACGATTACGAGTACTAGAAATGCGAGTGCAATGTAGTTGCCGTATGGCCAAAATGGTGCTTTAAATTTGATATTCGCACGTTCTTCCGGAGACATATTTTTTCTGAATTTAAGTTGAGAAAGTAAAATCATTGCCCATGTCCACACAGCACCGAATGTAGAAATACTTGTAACCCAGGCAAATACTTTTTCTGGTACTAAATAATTAAGAATGACCCCGATTAATAAAGCTGCGGCTGAAAGGATAATCGCTAAGGACGGTACGCCGCCTTTATTTACTTTTTTCAACGATGCCGGTGCTTGATTTTGTTCGGCTAAATTAAATAACATACGGCCTGTACTAAAAATCCCGCTATTACAACTAGAAAGTGCGGCTGTAAGCACTACAAAGTTGATGATTCCTGCTGCTTGACGAATCCCGATTTTTTCAAATGTCATAACAAATGGACTACCGGCTGTGCCAATTTCATTCCACGGATAAATGGACATGATGACAAATAATGCACCAACATAGAAAATAAGGATACGCCAGAAAACAGTATTTACAGCTCTTGAAATCGTTTTTTCCGGATTCTTCGCTTCACCGGCTGTTACTCCAAGCATTTCAATGCCGAGGTAAGCAAACATAACCATTTGCATCGATAATAAAATGCCTTTCATTCCATTCGGAGCAAAACCACCATGACTCCATAGATTGCTAATTCCGGTGGCAACGCCACCATTTCCAAACCCGAATATAATAATTAATAGACCAATAATGATCATCGCAATAATCGCTACAATTTTAATTAAAGCAAACCAAAATTCAAATTCTCCATACGCTTTAACAGTGATTAAATTAACAAGTGTCATAATTACAAGTGCAGCTAATGCCCAAATCCATTTAGGTACATTTGGGAACCATAAGTGCATATATACGCCTACAGCTGTAATTTCAGCCATACATGTAACAACCCATAAAAACCAATAATTCCATCCAGTGATGTAACCAGCAAGTGGTCCTAGATAATCCTTTGCATAGCGGCTAAAAGATCCTGCAACCGGGTTTTGAATGGCCATTTCGCCAAGTGCTCGCATAATAACAAACATAATCGCACCAGCGACAACATAGGCAATCAATATAGCCGGTCCTGCTAGTTCAATTGTTTTTGCTGAGCCAAGAAATAATCCTACACCGATACAGGCACCTAATGACATTAATGTAATATGTCTTTCTTCAAGGCCACGCTGAAGTTCTTGGTTGTTCATTTGTTCCACCCCTTAAAATAGTGAAATTGCTCATTTTTTGTGTTGCTCTTTTAGCAATTAAAAATATTCCACAATATTATTTTTAATTTTGCGTTTTCAAGAGATTAATAGTTCCATTTATTCTGAAAAATCATTTTACAAATAAGAGTAGCCAATTTCACTGAATATTACTATGAAATTAGTTTACTACAATAGTTTTATTTTGACTACCGATTTGTAAACGTTTTCATCAAATAATTTGGAAGTTTTTTTAGTATATCATAAAATAAAAGAGTCTAAAGTTGTGCGAAAATCAAAAAATGAATATTTGGATTTGTGTAATTTCACAAAAGGTGAACTAAATATGGTAAAATTAATTATATTTATATTGTGAAAGGGAAGTTTGAAGTGAACCATTCTCAAAATTTTAAAGATTCCTTTGATTCTCTCGAAGGGTTGGCCGACCGTATTGGTGAAATATTGCAATGTCCGATTACAATAGAAGACTCAAATCATCGAATCATCGCGTACAGTACCCACGAAGAAAATGTCGATCCCGCAAGAATCGCTACTATTATAAGAAGAAAAGTACCGGATAATGTAATCCATACGCTGTGGAAAAATGGTGTAATGCCTAAACTATTCGAAAGTGACGAGCCGATTATCATACCTGCAATAGAAAAAGTTGGACTCGGAAACCGTATCGCTGTTTCCGTAAGAAAGAATAAAGAAGTTCTCGGCTTTATTTGGGCTCAAACAGATCATGAAAATTTCGGAGAGGAAAAGCTCCAACTTCTTAAGGAAGCAGCCAAGTTCGTGAAAAATCAACTTCTCCAGCACCAAATAAAGAAAAGGAAAGTGGAAGAGGATTATAATGAATTCTTTTGGAAACTACTAACAGGGCACTTCGAAAAGCTAAATGAAATAAAAAAGCATGCCGAAAGATTTAGGGTGAAGTTAGATGGCGGGTTAGTGATTGCCATTATTGATTTTGATCAGGAAGTCAATCAGCAAATAGAGAAGCATTCCTATTATTTAATAGAAACATTACAACATGTCGAGGTGATATGTCGGGTATTTGATCAAAATCAACTTATTCTATTACTTCGTTGCGAAACTGAAAAAACTTCTATTAATAGTACGAAACAATTTATCCAGCAGTTTATTGATAAAATAAAAGAACGACTGCAAATCGAACAGGTAAAAGGTTCCTCGGGATTATTTTATGAATCCCCATTACAAATAAATAAAAGTTATACTGAAGCTTTAAAAGTTTTGGAACTGAAGGCACATTTTCCAAAAGAATTAGAAAAAGTCATTTGTTATCATGAATTAGGGATCTATCAGTTTATCGAGGAGCTATTTCAAATTAGAGCTCGGGAACAATATCAAAATTATACGATTGAACGATTAAGAGCATATGATCGTAAACATCAAACGAATCTTTTACTAACACTTAAAACGTATTTAGAGTGTGATAATAATGTTCATGATGCGGCGAAGGTGTTGCATGTTCATACAAATACATTAAATTATCGACTAAAGCGAATTGTAGAAATTGCAGAAATCAATCTAAAAGATCCAAATCAAAAGCTTACGTTATATCTAGATTTAATTATGGAGAATATGAAGAGTGAGGATTTGTGATTTTTCACAAATGCCCACTCTTATTTTTTATATTATTCATAAAGCAATATGCAGAAAAAAGGAATATAATAGCATTGTAAGCGCATTACTGACTTATCATTAAGGAGATGTTATAGATGATTATCGGTGTTCCTAAGGAAATTAAAAATAATGAAAATCGTGTGGCAATGACTCCTGCTGGTGTCGTTCATTTATTAAATGCTGGACATAAAGTTATTATTGAAACAAACGCTGGATTAGGCAGTGGTTTTACGAACGAAGAATATAAACAAGCTGGTGCTGAAATTATTGAAAGCGCTTCAGATGTATGGACAAAAGCTGATATGATTATGAAGGTTAAAGAACCGCTTGCATCTGAGTACGGTTATTTCCGTAAAGGATTAATCTTATTCACATATCTTCACTTAGCTGCAGAACCTGAATTAACAAAAGCGTTGGTAGATAGTGAAGTGATTGCCATTGCATATGAAACAGTTACTGTAAATCGTACATTACCACTTCTTTCACCAATGAGTGAAGTAGCAGGCAGAATGGCAGCACAAGTCGGAGCTCAATTCCTTGAAAAGACACAAGGTGGTAAAGGAATTCTACTAAGTGGTGTACCTGGAGTAAAACGTGGCAAAGTAACGATTATTGGTGGCGGAATGGTTGGAACAAACGCTGCAAAAATCGCAGTCGGTCTAGGAGCGGATGTAACAATCATCGATTTAAATCCAGATCGTTTACGTCAATTAGAAGACATTTTTGGTACAAGTGTTCAAACATTAATGTCAAATCCATACAATATTGCTGAAGCTGTTAAAGAATCCGATTTAGTTATTGGATCAGTACTCATTCCTGGTGCAAAAGCTCCGAAATTAGTGACAGAAGAAATGGTTAAATCGATGCAACCTGGATCTGTTATTGTAGACGTTGCAATCGACCAAGGTGGAAACTTCGAAACAGTTGATCATATTACAACTCATGATGACCCAACTTATGTTAAACACGGTGTCGTTCATTATGCAGTAGCTAACATGCCTGGTGCAGTTCCACGTACAGCTACAATTGCCTTAACAAATGTAACGATTCCTTACGCTGTACAAATTGCATCAAAAGGTGTAGTTAAAGCAGTGAATGATAATCCTGCAATTAAAGCTGGTGTGAACGTAGCGAATGGCCATGTAACATTTGAAGCAGTAGCAAACGATCTTGGCTACAAATATGTAACAGTAGAAGAAGCAATTTCTAAAGAAGCAATCAATGCATAATTAATTGAAATGAACAAAGGTGTCAGGCACCACTTGTGGACATTTGTCCATTGCAGGTGCCTGACACCTTTGTTTTTGTTAAAAGGTAAGAAATTTTTGTATGTATAATGTTTCTAATAAATATCTGCTTTGTCTAGCTCCAGCGCCTAGCCCTCGAGGAACATTTGCTTGTCGGGGCTGATCAAGCGCTTTTCGCTTTTCTTATTTATTTTTTCCGAATTTTATTGAAACTTTTTTGGTGTTTATTAAGTCTTATTAATGTTATATAATGAAAAATATCTACAAAAAATTTACAAAATTGTTTAAGGAATATGGTAAGATGATTTCTGTTGTAAAAAGAAGATAATAAGAAAGGTTGCTTTTTTTGTGGAGAAAATAAAAAATCTTTTTGAGAGATTTATAGATAATCTAAGTGTTCGTACACTTTATTATTTGTTTATTTTGATCGTTCTCGTGTTATTATATGGTTTCCACGATATGAGTGCAGGACCATTTATATATGCAGAGTTTTAATGAATGGATGGGGGATATATGAAATTACTGGAATCAATTCAACAAGTTTCAATCGATTACCCGGATCGATATGCTTTTACTAATCAAAGCAAGTCTGTGACTTATAGAGATTTATGGCGTCAATCAGGTAATTTAGCCGCCTATATTCAGGAGAAGTCAGAACAAGTCCAATCGCCAGTCATTGTTTTTGGACATATGGCCCCTGAAATGATTATTTCATTTATAGGCAGTGTAAAGGCAGGTCATCCTTATATTCCGGTTGATCAGTCGATACCGAATGAAAGAATTAAAAAGATTATTGAAAGCTCAAAAGCTGAATTCTTTATTGCAACAGAGGAATTTGATAAAGAATCACTTGCTGAGTATCCTATAAAATATGTTAGTCAATCAGAGTTGAGTGATGTATTAATTAATGATCAAGATGCATGTACGGAAGACTGCTGGGTTAAGGAAGAGGATAGCTTTTATATTATTTATACATCTGGTAGTACAGGTAATCCAAAAGGTGTTCAGATTACAGCAAATAATTTGCAGAGCTATGTTGATTGGATGTTGTCTGACTTTTCCATTGAAAATAGGGGAGTCTTTATGAATCAAGCACCTTTCTCATTTGATTTGTCGGTGATGGACCTTTATCCGTCACTTAGTACTGGCGGAACATTATTCGCGGTGACAAAAGAAATGATTGCGAATCCAAAAGTGCTTTTTACCGAATTTCAGCAATCTAATATTGAGGTTTGGACTTCAACACCGTCATTTGCGCAAATGTGCTTAATGGAATCAACCTTCACTCAAGAAATGCTTCCTAAGCTTGAAGTATTTCTATTCTGTGGGGAAGTGCTGACAGCTGAGACAGCACGCCAGTTAAAAGAACGTTTTCCGCGTGCAAAGGTTTATAATTTGTATGGACCTACTGAAGCGACAGTAGCCATTACAATGGTTGAAGTTACTAGCGAGTTATTAGAAAACCATAGTGTATTACCGATTGGAAAATGCAAAGGAGATTCTCAACTTTATGTAGTCGATGAAGAGGGAAATGAGCTTCCAGATGGTGAAAAAGGTGAGATGATTATTGCGGGTCCAAGTGTAAGTAAAGGATATCTTGGAGAAAAAGAGCTAACCGATCGCGTGTTTTTTATGAAAAATGGAATGCGTGCCTATCGAACAGGTGATGTAGGACTTAAGAAAAATGGATTGTATTACTATCAAGGTCGTATAGATTTTCAAGTAAAGGTACATGGATACCGTATGGAATTAGAAGAAATTGAGTGTAACCTAGTAAAATCGCAATTTATTAAAGCATGTGTTGTTACTCCGGTTTATCGAGAGGATAAAATCGATTTCTTAACAGCGTATGTTGTCCCAAGCGATCATTCTTTTGAAAAAGAGTACCAATTAACGAGTGCGATTAAAAAGGAGCTTGCACAACTGTTGCCAGCCTATATGATTCCAAGGAAATTTATTTATTGTCAGCAGTTGCCAATGACAGCTAATGGCAAGGTTGATCGCAAAAAATTAACCGCAGAGGTTTTAGCATGATTCCTTATGAATCTTTTCTCTTTTTCTTTATTGTGGCATTTCTTCTATTACCAACGATTATTTTAGGCTTAAACGGAAAAGTGTCCAAAGCTTATAATATGGTGGTTACAGTTCTTTTATTAGCCATCATTTTCTCAAATAATTCGTTGGGCGCGGTCTCGCTTGTATTGTTTACGATTTGGCAGGTCATTCTTGTTAAAGGATATGCTGCTTATCGAAAACGAAATAATCGTACACTTGTATTTTGTTTAGCTTTTATTGCATCCATTTTGCCGTTAGTTTTAGTGAAAGTTTTCCCTCTTTTAGGGCTAAATCATCTATTTGGATTTCTAGGTATTTCCTATTTGACCTTTAAAGCAGTTCAAATGGTGATTGAAATTAGGGATGGAATAATTAAGAATGATATTCCTTTACTTGATTTTTTGTATTTTTTATTATTTTTCCCAACCATCTCTTCCGGTCCAATTGACCGTTATCGGAGATTTGAAAAAGATCGCTTGACTGTTCCTACTAAGGAGCAATACCGTGAGTTGTTGTATTTAGGTATTAATAAAATTTTTAAAGGATTTTTGTACAAATTTATTATCGCGTATTTAATTCATCGCGATGTAATCACTCATTTGTATCCTGGGGCAGGACCATTTATTGAATTACACCCATATTTAGGGAACATTTTGTACATGTATTCGTATAGTATGTACTTGTTCTTTGATTTTGCCGGATATAGTGCCTTTGCTATAGGAGTAAGTTATTTGATGGGAATTAAGACACCTGAAAACTTTAATCTCCCGTTCATTAGTCGAAACATAAAAGACTTTTGGAATCGTTGGCACATGACGTTATCATTTTGGTTCAGGGATTATGTGTACATGCGCTTTGTTCTTTGGATGACGAAGAAGAAGTGGATTAAAAACCGTTATACTGTTTCTAATTTAGGGTATCTTTTATTATTCCTCATCATGGGGCTATGGCATGGGATTGCTCCTCAATATATAGTATACGGATTGTACCAGGCATTTTTAATGGTCAGCTTCGATTTTTTTGATCGTTGGAATCGGAAAACAAAATTCTGGCCAAAAAATAAAGTTACGCATGTCGTATCAGTAGTTATTACATTCCATTTTATATGTTTTGGATTTTATATTTTTTCAGGATATTTATTTCACTAAAGGAGAATGAACAATGGATAAACAAGAATTATTTAACATTTTAGCAGAGGTTTGCCAAGAAGATGTTGTGAAGGAAAATCCGGATATTGATCTTTTTGAAGAAGGACTATTAGACTCTTTCGGAACCATTAATTTATTAGTTGAAATTGAAGGTCGACTTGGGATTACTGTTCCAATAACAGAATTTACACGTGAGGAGTGGAATACTCCGAATAATATTGCTGCGAAATTGGCTGAGATGGAATGAAAAAATATGCATTTGTTCCGATCATTATTGCAGTAGTACTTTTTTTAGTGTTTATCTTTTTTCCAAATAATTGGCTTAAGTCATTTATTTCGGATAAAAAAGTACAACGTGCTGCCACGGAACTAAATCCATTAATGTTTCAAGGCGATTACGTACAAAAGAAAATTCTTAAAGAAAAAAATTCCTTTCCTATTTACGGTTCTTCGGAATTGGCCCGATTTGACCCTTTTCATCCGTCAAATTATTTTGCGGCAAATAAAAAGGGGTTTACCCCCTTTTTATATGGAAGAGGTGGGATGCAATCGCTCATTCATTTCATGAATTTTGCTTCCCAAGCGGATCAATTAAAAGGGAAAAAGCTGGTATTTATTATTTCACCGCAATGGTTTCATGAGGAAGGGATCGATGATGCCCATTTTTCCCCTAATTACTCGAGACTACAAGCGTATGATTTAGTTTTCAATCAAAATATTGATTCGAAACTGAAAAAACTGGCGATGGCTCGATTGTTGACATTTAATACGGTGAATCGTGACCAAATCTTATCGACATTATATAAAGCTGAACTAAGTAATACTAAATCTTTACGATTCAAAGCAGACTGTGCAAGACCTATTGCCTATTTGAATTGGCGACTTCTACAGAAAAAGGATTTGTATTATTCATTGTTTGGAGGCTATCAAAGGAAAAGACATCAAAATCCTAAACTTGTAAAAAATAAGTCATGGGATGAATTGGTGATCTCAGCTGAAAAATACGGCCGCAAACGAGCGAAAAGCAATCCATTTAATATATCAGATAGTTATTATAAAAAGAAGATTGCACCAAAAATAAATGAGCTTAAAAACTACAAAAAGGGCACATCATTTGCTGAATCCAAAGAATATAAAGATTTTCAAATGGTGTTAGATCTTTTAAAAGAAAAAGGTGCAAAGCCGCTTTTTGTAACACTTCCAGTAAACGGGAAATGGTATGACTATACTGGTTTCCCGAAGGAAGGAAGGACTGCCTTTTACAAAAAGATTAAAAAGCAAGTAGAAGCAGCAGGTTTTCCAATTGCTGACTACTCCGGACATGAATATGACCCATATTTCCTCAAAGACACCATCCACATCGCGTGGAAAGGCTGGGTATACATGGACAAAGCAATGGAAAACCACTGGAAACAATAACCAAATAGGTGTCAGGCACCTCTTGTGGACAAATGTCCACAGACGGTGCCTGACACCTTATTTTGAATTAAAGATATTTATTTATTTCGTCGACTAGTACTTGTAGCGCGTTGCCTTGTTCTGATGTGGACATGGCGGTTTGGTATTTTTCTTTTTTGCTCATGACGAAATCTAAGCTGCTTACTAATGAATCATTTGTTAAATTTTCTTCCTCTAATGTCAATGAATAGCCTTTGTCTTCGAATGCTTTTGCATTTAAAATTTGATCGCCTCGGCTTTGTTGTTTCGTTAACGGGATGATGATCATCGGGATTTTCAATGCTAAAAATTCAAATATCGCATTCGAGCCGCCCCTCGTAATGACAATATCGGTTGCTGCTAAGATATCTGGTAATTCATCATTGATATATTCAAATTGCTTATACCCGGGAATATTCAAAAGCTTATTATCGATATTTCCCTTCCCGCATAAATGAACAATTTGATATTTTCCGATGAGTTGATTTAAAGATGATCTTACCGCCTCATTCACTTTTTTCGAACCTAAGCTACCACCCATAATCGTTAAAATGGGCTGATACGTATTGAAATCGAGAAAGTCTCTACCTTTTTCCCAAGAGCCATTTAAGATTTCCTTTCGAATAGGAGATCCAATGACCATTGTTTTTTGTTCCGGAAAGTATTTTTTCGTTTCTGCAAACGAGGTAAAAATCTTCGTTGCAAAACGTTGCGAAATTTTATTAGCCAAACCAGGCGTCATATCACTTTCATGAATGAAGATCGGAATTTTTAATGACTTTGCCGCGATAATGACGGGTACAGATACGAATCCGCCTTTTGAAAAAATAAGATTTGGCTTTAGCTTTTTTAAAATTCTCCTTGCTTGCAGACAACCTTTAAGAACTCTAAAAATATCTTTTACATTTTCGAAATCAATATATCTTCTTAGCTTACCGCTAGAAATCCCGTAATAAGGTATGTTAATTTGAGTGATTAAATCTTTCTCAATTCCTTTTTTTGATCCTATATAATGAATATCCCATTTAGAACGGTCCATTTCCTTAATGATGGCAATATTAGGTGTCACGTGACCTGCTGTTCCCCCACCTGTAAATACAATTTTCTTTTTAAACATAATTCCTCCTACAATACGTTAAAGATAATGACTTTATAAATTATATCTTATTTATCTCGTTTCATGATACTAATCCAGCTTTTTTTCTGAAAGGAATGCAAATATATCTCTTTTATCCAGAAGAATTTACCGTATTACCTCCTAGAAATTGGTTAAAATAACGGTACAACTCATCATTAGGAGATAAAAATGCAAACATCATGTAGAAAACACGATAAAAGAAAGATGAAAAAACGAAATTTATCTATTTTCATTATGGTTCTGCTTATAATTGGATTATTATATCATACGAATAGTTTTATGGATCATGGGATTCATCATTCTAAAGGGGAAATTCTTAATATACCTGTTGCATCTCCACAAACCCCGACTAGCCATCACATTGATCTCTATTTAAAAAACAATCATTTCAGTGGGACAGCTTTGATTGTGAAAGATGGAAAAATAGTTTTACACAAAGGTTACGGGTTAAGCAATCGTGCTAAAAAAAGTAATAATGGACCAAATACACAGTATTATATTGCTTCACTGACAAAAGCCTTTGTTTCTACAGCAATTATTCAGTTAGAAGAGCAGGGAAAGTTAACGAGCGAGGATCGTTTATCAAAATACTTTCCGGAATTCCCACATGCGAACGAGATAAAAATTAAACATTTGCTTTCGCAAACATCTGGTATTCCGCGCCGAAATGAGAATGGAGAGGAACTGACGAAGCACGAATTAATGAAAGATATTTCCCGCCATGCCAAAACCCTTCATTCGAAGCCCGGTGAAACGTGGGAATATACGGATTCGAACTATTCTATTCTAGGGGTTATTATTGAAAAGGTGTCGAGGATGTCACTTCATGAGTACATCACGAAGTTCATTTTTAACCCTTCAGGCATGGAACAATCCGGATTTGGTGACGCCGACAAAAATGATTCATACATATCCGCCGGCTATCAAAGGAGGTTCAATTTTATCTATTCCCCATCTAAGACGCACTTCTCTCAACTATTAGGCAGTGGGGATAGTTATTCGACCGCCTATGATCTGTACAAATTTGATCAAGCTTTGACAACGGGAAAACTAGTTTCACCATACAGTCTGAAAAAATTATTTACGCCTTATAAAAATAGTTATGGATATGGTTGGTATATTCATCAAAGAAATTACACTATACATGGACATATACCTGGATGGTCTGGCATTAACAGCATTTCAAAAGATGGGGAGGATTTTATCATCCTTCTGTCCAATTTACAAAGTTTATCAGAACTGAAAAAAATGTATGTAGAAATAGAAAAGGGTGTAAGTGCCATTTAAGACACTTACACCTCTTCTTCTGACTTAGAAGTAAGAACTTCTTTTTTCAAAAACCAGCATAATACAAATGCAATGATAGCAATTATGAATGAATACATATAAATATGTTGGAACGATTCAACAAAAAGTGTTTTTATTTTTGTGAACAGTTCAGGGGAGAGACCTTTCGGAATACCTCCAGCAACTAAACCATTCATATTTTCAGCCATACTTTTAGGTAGTTTTGCTCCTAACTCTCCTACTTTTGATGTAAGGGTTGACGATAGCATTGTCCCAAATATACTCACACCGATTGTCGCCCCAATTGATTGAAATAATGGTACTGTCGCCAAGGCGATTCCTTTATGCTCTTTTTCAACTGACTCTTGAACGATTAAATTATCTCCACCAAACATGACCCCTAAGCCAAGCCCTGTAATGACAAAGAAAATAATAATTTGGATAATCGTCGTGTGAATCGACATATGTGAAAATAAATAGAAGCCAATGATTGGCATAATAAAGGCAATCCCGAATAATTCACGATAACGTACTTTAGTAATTAAATATCCTGAAACCATTGCTGAGAGGATTGCTCCTACCATCATCGGAAGCGTTAAATATCCAGCTTCTGTCGGTGTGAGTCCTAACACATTTTGTGCGAAATACGGGAAGGAAGAGAACGATCCCATAAGCCCAATTCCCACTGCAAAAACAATGATAGACAACACTAAAATATTTCGATTTTTAAATAAGTGGAGCGGCACAATTGGTTCCTTGACTTTCGATTCCACCCAAATGAAAACGCCAAGCAGCATTACACCTAGACAAAGCAAACTAATAATAAATGGTGAACTCCATGTATACCCTTCATTTTCTATTAGTACAGGAGTGATCAATAATGAGATAATTGCAGATACTAACAAAGTTGCACCTGCCCAATCAATAATGACTTTTTTCTTTTCATTTCCTTCCTTTAATCCACATGCTAAAAGAACTGCAGCAAGTACTCCGACTGGAATATTCACAAAGAAAATCCAATGCCAGCTTATTTGGTCGACGAAAAATCCACCCATTAAAGGTCCTAATAACATCGGAATGAACATTATAGGTCCCATAAACCCTTGAACCTTTGCCCGTTGTTCGACCGGAAAAAGGTCACTAGAGATGGTCATCGCAAGTGGCATCAACCCGCCAGCTCCTAATCCTTGAATTCCGCGTCCAATCAATAGCATGGTCATCGATTGGGAAAGTCCGCAAACAATCGATCCCCCGATAAAAAAAGCCATAGAAGCTAAATAAATCTTCTTTCTCCCGACTAAATCGGCCAGCTTTCCTAAAATCGGCATAAATGCTGATAATGCCAGCATATAAACCCCGGCAACCCACCCATACATCGACAATCCACCAAGATCACGAATAATCGTAGGCATCGCCGTATTCACTACGGTCTCATCTAATTCGGAAAAAATTAACCCGATAACTAATCCAACCATAACGAGAATTTTATTGCTTTTATTTGTTAAAAGTTGGTTTTCATTCTTTAAAATGTTTTCCATCATATCTTTCCTTTCCTTGTTGAGTATTTGCAGTATATAAAATCTTTATGAACTGAATATGAACTTTTAAACAATGAACCGTTCCTTTCCGCTCCAGGAACCTGCTTTTTCGCGGGGAGGAAGTCGAGTCTCCTCGGCTTGCGCCTGTGGGGTCTCGACCTTTCCTCTATATCCCGCAGGAGTCAGGTTCCTTCCGCTCCAATCCACTCTGTGCTTTATTATGGATGAAAGCAACACTTCTTAAAAAAAGCGGTTTACAAAGAACAAGATAATAGAAAATAAATGTGAAAAGTTGTACTATTTAGAGAAGAAAAGGGGTATGGTATGAATAAAAATAGAATGCTTGTTATTAGTGACATCCATGGTTGCTTTCGTGAGTTTAAAGAATTATTATCGCTAGTAAAATACGATTCTAGTGTAGATCAATTGATACTTTTAGGCGATTACATGGATCGTGGGAAAAATAGCAAAGAAGTCATTTATTTCGTGAAGGAATTAGTAGAGAAGCATAGGGCTGTAGCAATAAAGGGTAATCATGATCAAATGTTTTGTAATTGGTTAGCGGATCCAATTGGTGAGAAGGAAAGATATTTTCGAAATGGAGCTTTAGCAACCATTCAATCTTTCTTGGGGGAGAGCTGCAGTGATCAGGAAGAGGACTCAACCTATCAGGAATGGGCGCGGCAAATCGGAGAAACGCATAAAGAAGTTGTTTCCTTCATCGAGAATCTCCCGTATTTTTATGAAACAGATGATTTCATTTTTGTTCATGCGGGAATCAATCCGGAACATGATGATTGGAAAAAAACGAGTAATCACGAATTCATATGGATACGAGATCCGTTTCTTCAAGTAAATCATTCATTTTCCCGGACAATTATTCATGGTCATACACCAGCAATTTACTTGCATGAAAAGGCAGATGTATATTACGGTAATAAGAAAATAGGAATTGATGGGGCCTGTGCATATGGACATCAATTAAATTGTTTAGAAATAAAAGACGGTATGTTTGAGCAGTATTTTGTTAAGGCAAACGTAGCATCCTGCTAGCATGAATTAAAAAAGCTGTTTACAGAATAAGTAAACAGCTTTTTCTTACAATTGAACTTAATAGCATTATAAAGGAGATAAAAATGATTCGATTTGAACACGTATCAAAGGAGTACCCTGATGGAACGAAAGCTGTCGACGATTTGCATTTCACGATCAATAAGGGTGAGTTTTTTGTCCTAATTGGTCCAAGTGGTTGTGGAAAAACGACGACATTGAAAATGATTAATCGTTTAATTGAGTTGTCACAAGGAAATATTTATATCCAAGAGAAAAATGTAAGTGAGTATGACATCCATTCCTTACGTTGGAATATTGGCTATGTTCTCCAACAAATTGCCCTCTTTCCACATATGACGATTGCAGAAAATATCGCAACAGTGCCGGAGCTGAAAAAATGGAAAAAATCCGATATTAACAAACGGATTGATGAATTATTAACGATGGTCGGCTTAGATCCGGAGAAATTCCGGGAACGTAAACCGGACGAGCTTTCAGGCGGGCAACAACAACGGGTCGGTGTCATTCGAGCACTTGCAGCCGATCCGGATATTATTTTAATGGATGAACCTTTCAGTGCATTGGATCCGATCAGCCGGCAACAACTGCAAGATGATTTATTAACGATGAAAAAACAAATACATAAAACAATCATTTTCGTTACCCATGACATCCATGAAGCATTAAAACTTGGAGATAGAATATGCCTCATGAAAGACGGCACGGTTGTTCAAATTGATACACCTGAACAAATCATCAATCATCCGGCAAATGAATTTGTTCAACATTTTTTAAAAACGGAAAATGATACATCTGAATGGGAAGATGAGCTCGTTGAAAGGTTGCTTCAGTGGATCATTCCTAACCCAACTCCGTCTTATTCGTTGAAAACCATTTCGACACAGGAAAAACTTTCGGCACTTTTATCCATTTTAGCGCGTGATGGTGAAATCGCTGTTGAACACGATAATAAAATAATCGGCACCGTCACAAGCCATACTGTTATCCAATATTTAGCCAGCCTAGAAGAAGGGAGGGCATAATGAATGGAGCAGTTTATACAAGTATTTGAGCAGCGAAAAGGACAACTATTCCAGGCCTTTTTGGAACATCTGCAAATTTCGTTTATTGCACTCCTGATTGCGATCTTGATTGGAATACCCGTAGGGATTTACATTACGAAGCATAGAAAAATTGCGGAAGCGGTCATGGGAATTGCGGCGATCTTTCAAACGATCCCTTCCTTGGCATTATTAGGCTTATTAATACCGTTAGTTGGTATTGGGACAATACCAGCAATTATTGCCCTTGTCGTATATGCGTTATTACCGATATTGCGAAATACGTATACAGGAATTAAAGAAGTAGATGCCTCATTAATTGAGGCAGCACATGCGATGGGAATGAATAACAGAAAACGATTAATAAAGGTAGAGCTACCCCTAGCATTTCCTGTTATAATGGCGGGGATTCGTACGGCTACGGTTATGATCGTCGGAACTGCTACACTTGCAGCATTGATTGGCGCAGGTGGATTAGGAGATATTATCCTTCTAGGTATTGACCGTAATGACCATTATCTCATTATTTTAGGTGCTATTCCTGCTGCGTTACTCGCGATTATTTTTGATGTCGTATTACGTATGATTGAACACTATCCATTCAAGCGAACGTTGCAAATAGGCAGCATTGCTATAGTAGCTGTGCTTCTCATTATCATTATCCCGCAATTAGGAGGAAATAAAGGGGAGAAGCTTGTCATTGCCGGAAAACTAGGAGCGGAGCCTGAGATACTAATCAATATGTATAAACTGTTGATTGAGAAAGATACCGATCTAACCGTGGAATTAAAACCAGGATTGGGAAAAACATCGATGGTTTTTAACGCATTAAAATCAGGTAATATCGATATTTATCCTGAATTTACGGGAACAGCCATTTCTACATTCTTAAAAGAAGAGGCTGTAAGTACGGATGCCGCAGCTGTCTATAAGCAAGCTGAAAAAGGGATGCTTGCAAAATATAAAATGATCATGTTAAAGCCAATGAAGTATAGTAATACGTATGCACTTGCAGTTCCAAATGACTACGCAAAAAACAATAACTTACAAACAATCTCAGACTTAAAAAAGGTCCAAGACCGTGTAAAAGTAGGTTTCACCCTGGAATTCTCCGATCGGGAAGATGGATACAAAGGAATCATTAAGAAATACGGAATAGAATTTCCTCATATGCAAACGATGGAGCCTAAATTACGCTATAACGCGCTAAAGCAAGGGGATATTCAATTATTGGATGCTTATTCGACAGATAGCGAATTAAAACAATATAATATGAAAATTTTACAGGACGATCAACATCTTTTTCCACCTTATCAAGGAGCCCCATTATTAAGGAAGGAAACATTGAAAAAATATCCGGAGTTGAAAGAGATTTTAAATAAGCTAGCAGGGAAGATTACCGAGGATGAGATGCAGGAAATGAATTATTTAGTAAATGTCGATGGACAGTCAGCAAAAATAGTTGCGAAGCAATATTTACAAAAGCATGGAATTTTGAATAAATAAAGAAAAAAGATGGCGAAACGTTTCGTCATCTTTTTTCTTTATAAGTATAATCAAAAATTCTCTGTTTTATTTTTCGTAGGAAGAACTCGATTTTCTATTTTTTCATACATCCCAAGCAACTGCTTAATGAAACCGAGTTTTGGAACGATCCAGTAGGCGATCAATGCAGAAATAATGCCCAAAAGTGCTCCGGTAGCAACGTCAACAGGATAGTGAACACCGACCATCACACGTGAAATAGCTACAAGAATGGCAAGAATAATCCAAAGCCACCATTCCTTTTTCCGTACGAGAAAAAAGGAGAAGCAGATAGAAAAGAAGATAATTGAGTGATCACTCGGGAATGAATTATCAATAGCATGTTCGACTAATTTATTCACGTGTGGCAGTTCAGCAAACGGTTGATGGTGAGAATAAAGTTTACCGGCAATTTTTCCAAGAACCTCGGCTATCACAGTGGCAATAACCGCTTGGATCACCATCATTCGATTCCTCTGTCTTCTCGTAAACCAATGAACAAGAAGGGCCAAAATTAAAAAATATAACATGTATTCAGCTACAAAAACCGCAACCGGTTCGGTAGCAGGTACTTCTTTACCTACATTATTTATTGATCGAAAAACATCAATGTTAATATCCGAAAAAGACATAAGCTAGAATTCTCCTATCATAAAACTTTTAATTTTCCTTAATTCAAAAACATATAATCGTATCTATTTTAACTTACTTTTCGCTTCCTATCTACAAGAATTTAATGGTCTTTTTAATATCTCTGTTAAATAGAAAGTTGATTTTTCGCTCCAATCATCACTTAGCATTAACAAAGTCAAATAAAAGAGGATGCTAGGTTTACCTAACATCCTTCCTTCTTAACAAAATATATTGAAGATAAGCCCGGCGAAGCCTAAGTAGCCAATCAGCTCGCAATGGTTTTTAAGAGGCTGAAAATCTTCAAGGTTGTAAATCATGCAAATACCTCCTTTAAATTATCTATTCGGTTGAATGCGAACGAAGAGATAGCCATTCGCTTAGGTATGGAGGGAGTTTCCCATCGATTGATAAGCTTGCATGGCCCATCTTTAACATGTGAAAAGTTTTGTCTTTACTTGATACTAAATCCATAACCGGCCGTATTTGTTCTGGAGGAACTAGTTTGTCAAACTGTGATCCTACGACTAATAGGTTGGCCTTTATATTGGATAAATTAGCGTCTTTTTCATCGATGACGAGACCTCCGTTGATTAATTTATTGTCTCGTACAAAATCGTTAAACAACTGTTTAAGCGCCGCACCTGAAATAGGGATATGGCTTTTGGTCCAATCATTCATTCTGCTCCATTTCACCGTATATTGGTCATCATATGCCCGATTTAATAGTGATAGGTATGGGGAGAAATAGATTGGGGTGGTGATAAGCCGTATGCCACCTTCTATAAATGGTGAGGGGATAAGACTGATTGAATCGAAAATTGGGTCAAAATTCGTATTTTTTTCTGTCAACGGTTTTTTCCACCGATTAAAATTAGGAAAAACGTGAAAATCGATTGGCGTTAAGGAAAGAATTAAGTTTTTAATCGGTTGATCAGTAACACTTGCATGCATCGCAGCCAATGTTCCACCAAGACAGAAGCCCATCACTGAAATTTCATCCGCCCCAGAGTGAGTTAAAACTCTTCCAACCCCTTTTTCAATGTACTTCGTTACATAATCATTAAGGGTTAATTCTCTATCTTCATAACCAGGGATTCCAAAGTCTAGTAAATATACCTCATAGCCATCATCTAGAAATGCTTGAATTAAACTGTTTTCTGGGTCTAAATCTAATATATCTGGTTGGTTGATTATGGAATAAACAAGAAGTATAGGAATCGAATAATTTTTGATAGGTGGTTCATAGTACCACAAAGTTGCTTTATTTTTTTTCCAAATGGCTTCGCGCGGTACACCTGAGTAAGTGGTAGGATTAGTTAGTGTTTTGCTGAAGCCCGACCATCTTTGAACTTCTTTTTTAGCTTTTTCGATGTATTTATTCATGTTGTTCTACACCTTCAGAGGCTAATTGTTTAAGTTCCTCTAATGATTGTAAAATTGTATTTACTTTTTCATCGATTAGGTCTACTTTTTCTTCGGTTTGGATAGTAATTTTTGTCGCATTGGCTACGTCAGTTTTAGTAGGAAAATTGAAGGGAATTGAGATTGCTTCTATTGAATTTTGTAGTTTACGTATAACTGCAGCGGATACTTTACTATGTGCACCGAATTGTCTTATGATCGCTTCGTTATTAAGCTGTGATTGGATGGCTTGATTAATTTTTGCCTCGAGCAGAAATCCGTTCCTTTTTAAAAGACGATAAATATCTAACGATTGTTTGTTTGCCATGAGTGTAACTCCTTTCTATAAATTTGTTGTTAGTCCACCATCCACTAGCAATAATTGACCGGTAATATAATCGGAAGCTTTGGACGAAAGAAAAACGGCGGCTCCTTTTAAATCATTTTCATTGCCAAAACGTTTAGCCGGAATTTTACTTAATAGTATGTTGGTAGCTTTGTCTAATACTTTTGTTATTTTAGTAGGGAAAAAACCGGGAGCAATCGCGTTTACTTGAATATTATATTGAGCTAGTTTAACGGCTAAGTCTTTCGTTAAGGAAACGACAGCACCTTTGCTCGTATTGTAAGCTACGGAATCAAGAAAAGCTGGATCGGTTCCATAGAGACCGGTAACAGAAGATATATTAATAATTTTTCCGCCACCTTGATCTTTCATGACCTTTGCAACTGCTTGCGAAAAAAAGAACATTCCCTTTAGATTTACATTCATGACTTTGTCCCATTTATCAGCTGGTAAATCAAGTACAGGTGCGATCCAGGATGTTCCGCTATTATTAATTAAAATATCGATTGTTCCAAATTTCCCCATCGTTTGTGTGATGACATTTTCAATATCCTTTTGGTTGGTTATATCACATTGTAAAGCGATTGATTGATATCCTTGTTGATTTAATAAATCGCTCATTTCTTGGCATGCCTGGATATTACGCGAACAAATGACAATATTCGCACCGGCTTCTGCAAGAGCAAGTGCCATTTGTGAGCCTAGTCCACTGCTGCCACCTGTGATAATGGCTGTTTTATTCGTAAGATCAAAAATTTCGGTAATATTCAAATACACCCATCCTTTCTAGGAAACATAAAGAAATTGATTTCTATTTATTATAGATATTTGATAGGGAAAGGTGTGAAAAATGATATTTTCGCCTTCGCCTTATTTCGTACAAATCAGGGGAATTATAAAGTACTATTTATGGGAAGGCTAACAACTGCAGCGATGTTTCGTGGATCGTTTTGTAGAAATTTTAAATGCAAAATCACAAGGGCGGAACATAAACAAAAAAGGCAAGTCTACTATTTTGAATTAATAGGGACCTGCCTTTATTTCCTTTACTCTACCAACTTGTCCATCTACAAGTCTCACTTTTATTCCGTGTGGATGAAAACTTGATTTTGTGAGAATATCTTTAACAATTCCCGGGGTTAAATTTCCGGTCCGTTGATCTTTTTTTAAAACAATACGAACGTGGGTACCAGGTAAGATATCACATCGATTTTGTCCGTTCATTATACTCCTGTTCTTCTTCTTTGATTATTTGTTTTTTTCGTTTGCTGACTTTTCATTTTTTTCGTTGTTGGAAGAGTATTCGTATTTGCTTTCCCAGGGATTGATTGATTTTTTTTATTTTGAAGCTGTTGTTTCATTGCTTCTTGTAGGCTGATTTTCTTTTTTTGTTCTGTATGTTCGTTTTCCATCGTATACCTCCTAAATTATTATTGTTCTAAGTATAATCTATATTTCCTATTGGTTAAAGTGAATTTAGTTTCGGAATCAAGTACGATTTTTTATAAAAAGAGGGAAGCTGATTAGAAATTCGGTTCCTTTGTTTGGCTCACTGTCGATCGTTATTCGGCCTTTATGTTTTTCGATAATTTTATAACTTACCATTAATCCAAGTCCATTTCCGTCATCTTTCGTTGTATAAAATGGTTGACCAATTTTATTCACTTGTTCTTCTGTCATACCAATGCCATTGTCCTTTATAGATGTAAGGACTTGGTTGTTTTTGATTGTTACCGAAATAGTAATCAATCCGCCATAAGGTATAGCTTCAATCGAATTTTTTATAATGTTTAAAAACACTTGTGTTAATTGATTTTTCTCTCCGTAAATATAGATATTTGTAGGATGAAAGTTCATAGATATTTCTATATTTTTTAAAGATGCTTCGGCACCTAGAAGGTGAAGAGCATTATTTAATATATCAATTACATTGCATTCATTAAAATAAACGGCATGTGGTTTGGCGAATACCATAAACTCACTAACAATTAAATTGATTCGATCAATTTCAGATAATATCGTTTTTGAATATAGATATTTTTTATCCTCTGAAAAATGGTCTAATATTTGGACAAACCCTCTGATCGTTGTAAGGGGATTGCGTATCTCATGAGCAATCCCAGCTGCTAATTCTCCTACCATTGAAAGCTTTTCTGTTTTAAGAAGCATTTCTTCTGTTTCTTTTTGATCAGTAATATCATGTTGAATGGCAATATGTTGATAGGTTTTACCCATCCGATCGACAATAGGGACAATCGTTGAGTCCACCCAATAAAAGCTTCCGTCTTTTGCTTTATTTCGTATTTCACCTTTCCACACTTTTCCACTCTTTATATGGTCAACGATATTTTTGAAAAAATTATCATCATGGTATCCGGAGTTTAGCAAATGATTATGATTTTTCCCAATCAGTTCATCAAGTGAATATTTCGTTATGTTACAAAATTTTGTATTAGCGTATGTAATAATATCATCTTTATCTGTAACGGTGAGGATAGTTGCTTCTTTTAGTGCTTTCTTTAAAGCTTTTAATTCAGCGATCGTTATTTTTTTATCCATCATTGCTTGATTAAATTTATTCATATCTTGCTCAAACATTTGTTTACGATTATTGGAAAATAAGGAAGCCCCATAATTAATGAAGGAATCTATTTTTTTTATTATTTGTACAAGTATAATCGAGTGGATGTTCGTTTGTAATAAATACTCTTCGATATAATCTAAAATGACCGATCTGTACTGATTACCTAGAAAGAAGGGAGCGTGGATTTGTATATCAAATTGATCGACCCTTTTGAAGAACAACTGCGACCATTGAACAATTCTTTCAAATGCAGCATGTTCATCGTCATTGAGAGAATTTCCTAGACAGCTGAAAAAAGTAGAATGAATATCACTATATTGATAAGAAGGGTCAGGAATATCCTTTTGGAAGAGTTTTTCTGTTAACAGTTCACTATTATCTTTTAATTTTTGGCCAAAAAGTAAAAAGTGGTTTTCTGTATTCACTGGTATACCACCTCTAATAAAGTAGTCTATTCTTACTATAAATTTTGACAAAAACAATCAAAATTCCTCTTTTTAAAGGGATTTTCTAATAAAATGAATCGTTATCATAAAAAGGAGATTGTTAGGGATACTAGTGAAGGATAATTATTTTTTCCAATAAAAGGGGTGCAATTTTATGCGTAAGGAGATGCTAGTAGCCATCATCCTTTGTGTTTTTGTGTTTCCAACTGAGGTACTAGGTCAAAAGAAGGTTCCTATTTTGGTTTACCATTCCATTGATGTTTATTCGGGACATGGTTCCAAGGAACTTTATGTAACGCCGGATAACTTTGAAAAGCAAATGAGCTATTTAAAAAATCATGGCTATACATTGTTAACTTTTGAAAGGTGGAAAGATATTAAACATGTAAAAAAGCCAGTGTTCATTACGTTTGATGACGGGTATAAAAATAATACAAATGCATATATGATCTTCCAAAAATTAAAAAATGAACAATTTAAACCGGCAGGGACACTTTTTGTAATTTCTGATTTTATCGGTCGTTCCAATCGTTTATCTAAAATGGATTTAATTAAGATGGCGAATTCGGGAATGTTCTCGATCCAGTCACATACATTAACCCATCCGGATTTAACGAAAGCAAAAAATCTGGAATATGAATTAAAAGATTCTAAAGAAAAAATTGAACAAATTACCGGGAAACCAGTCATAGCACTTGCCTATCCATATGGAAAATATAATAAACGAGTAATAGAAGATACGAAAAAATATTATTCATTCGGGCTGACAACAACACCGGAAGTATTTATAGAAAAAGGAGTAGCAAACGAAAACTATCTCTTGCCGCGAATCTATGTAAAAAATTCAACAACACTTACAGACTTTGCAAAGCTATTAGAATAAAAAGCGCCAATAAAAAGTGTCAGGCACCATTTATGCAAAAAAACGCATAAAAATTATAAATTATGTATAAATGGTGCCTGACACTTTATTCGATTGGTATGTCATCGTAGTTTTGGTCGTGGTCGGTTGGGTGTTGTGTTTTTTTTGTGTGGTTGTTGCTTTGTTCTTCTTCTTCGTTTTCGCTGCTTGATTCGTCTGTTAAGGGGTCTTCGGATGACTTCTTTTTAATTTCATCTAAATCTTCTTTAAGATTTTCGATGAGTTCTGCAGGGATGATGCCTTTTCCGTAAGTGGCGCCGATGTTCAATTGTCCACTTAGTTCTTTAATCCCTAGTTGTCCAAAATTGTTGGTTTGTTCATATTTGTCCAAAAGGATTTTTTCAACGTTTACTTTTTGAATAATGATTGGTTGTTGATCGGGTCTTGTTTGCGATGGTTCAGGTCCAATCGGTTGCATACTTGCTTCCATCCGGGCGATTCTATTTTCGAATTCATTCATTTGTTCATATTGATTTTTTATTATGTCTCTCAGGAGGCTGTTTTCCTTTTCTAGCAATTCTAATCGATTTTCCATATCGATTAAATTTTGTTGAAGGGGACTTAATTTATTGGAGATAAACTTGGCAACTTTTGAATAAATATCAATCTCCAGCTGTTTCAGTGTTTGCTTATTTAATTGATTTTGTTCCTTCGTTCGGGAAGTGGACGATTCTCTTTTATTTCCTTCGGCTAATTTCAATAAAGTGGGCTCAAGTTTTACCATTCTTTTCAACTGTGTTTCAATTGTTTTGACTTTCTCAACCTGTTGTTCGATTACATTGATTTTTATTTTAAGCTTTTGAATGTCATCATTATTTTCTTTTTGATTGAAAAATCCTTTAATAGACATAATTTTCCCCACACTTTTTTAAGAATGATGACGAACAACTAATACACTATAATAACTTTTTAACTTCAGATTAAGACAATAGAGAAGGGAGCGGACCCGAATAATTTACGTAATTGGGATATCTTCCTCATTCGTGTACTTTCTCATGTATGTAACGATTAAAAGTCCATTTTCAAATCTTGCATGGATATCTTTACTTTTAGTTGGCTCCGGAAGTTCTATTAACCTTTCAAAATCTCCATATCTCCGCTCATTTCGGATCGTAATTGCGTTCGCAATTGGTAAATGGCATGACCCTTTTACAACTAATTTATTACCGGAGAGGGAAAGTGAAACATCTTCTTTTCGATATCCTGGTAATTCAAGCAAAACGATTATTTGTGTATCCGTTTGATAAATATCCACGATGGGAAAAGTAGAATTTCTTGCATTTGATTTTTTTTCTTGAGGCCCATGTGACAGATGTGATTGTTCTTTCATTAGAGGTTCAAAAGGAGTTTGATTAAATATCATATCCCAAAAGTTCCAGTTTTGGTATTTTTGTGAGATTTCCATCCATTGTTTCAGCTTTTCCAGATCCACTTTTCTCCCCCTAACATGCATGATCATAAGCAGGAACATTATAGTAAATGACAAACCTGACATTTATATATCTTATTAGTAAAATATTTTTTTCATTACCGATAAATGAGGAAACGACTGACGAAGATTCTGTTTTATTACATAAAAGGTCGATCAAGTTAATATTTTCTGTAAAAAAGGAGGTTACAAAAAATGAAGGGAGCTTCCATTAATATAAATATTTTTATGTTAAAAATTAATTCTTTTGAAAATGCATCCGCCGTTAATGTGGGACAAAATTTATTAGCGGATTGGAATAACTCCGATAAGAAAACGCAAGGCTATGGGGTGAACAATGGGGACGATTCAACATTCATCAACCCTCAAAGCTTTGTCGATGACCGAGACCAAATCGATTCCCCGGCATCCTTCAACTCAAGTCCAATCCCCATCAAGAAAGTCTAACGGTGTCAGGCACCGTTCGTGGACAAATGTCCACAGAAGGTGCCTGACACCAAAATAGAAGCCGATTCCACTTATGGGCATCGGCTTCTATTTTGGTAATTGTTATTATTTTATTGAATTACTGGGGCACCCATTAATGATTCGGGTGTTGAGCCTTGAATGAGGAGGCTGATTTTGGCATAGCCGATTCGTTTATAGTCGACAAATACTTGTTTAGCTACATGAAAATTCTCGTCGTCTTTTAATAGTTGAACTTCTTTTTTGTACAAGCGGATAACGGATCCTTGTACAAAATTAGGGGAATAGTGGCTTGGATCCTCATCCATAACTATGCAACCCATAAAGTGATATTTAAATTGCAATGCTCTTGTTAAATTAACAACATGCAATAATTTTTCAAAAAGGTTTGGATAAGTGGTTTGCAATTTTTCAAGACTTTCTTTTGCAGCTTGAATCTCTTCCAAACTTGAAAGTGTAAGCATATTTTCTCCTCCCCTTATAAATCCCAAGGTTTTTCTAGGTTAATGTATCCGGCTAATTCTTTACTTTTTTGTCTTCTTAATTTACGCATTTCCGCTCTTTCTTTCCCTGTGTTATAAAGAAATTTTTCTTCCTCAGTTTCAGGAATAACACCTGGAATTTCTACTGGACGTTTATTTTCATCTAAAGCAACAAAGGTTAAAAAGGCAGTTGCTGCAATACGACGCTCACCTGTCATAATGTCTTCAGCAATAACTTTACAAAATATCTCCATAGATGTTCTGCCAGTATAGGTTACAAATGATTCAACACAGACCGAATCAGTTTGATGGATCGGACATAAGAAATCGATAGAATCTGTTGATGCTGTGACACATTCTTTTACTCTTGAATGACGACGAGCAGACAATGTTGCCGCATCATCTAGTTTTTTCATTAAAATTCCACCGAATAACGTATTATAATTATTTAAATCGCATGATAATACTTGTGCAGTATTAACAATACGGCTCTCTTTAATTTTTTTTGCGTTCATAATATTACTTCCTTTCAATTGGAAATTCTACAAACCGAATTTCTCAAAAGGGTTTTTTCTACCTTCCTATTGTAAGACTCCGATTTCCTTAAGTAAAATGGTTAAATTTTATTCGCTGTATAGCTTTTATCAATGAAACTGCTTACGTCCATGAATCATCTGATACGAATATAGACAACTGAACATCACATTAGTTGAAATTGCGAATTCAAAATCAAAAAAATTCCTAACCAAACGGCTAGGAATTAGAATGAAATATTAAGTTATTTTTTGGAGAGATCAATAGAAAGACTTTCTTTTGTGAATTGGAGCCATTCCCTTGCAGCGAAGGATAAATATTGGTTTTTGTTCCAAATAATCGCGAGTTCCCAACGGATAGAGGGATTAACGACAGTTACGGCCTTTACATTTTTACTAAGATGGCGGCAAAGACTTTCGGGCAAAAGGGATACTCCTAATTTCCAAGAAACCATTTCTTCAATAAATGCCCATTGGGAACTTTTTGAAATAATATGAGGGTTAAAACCTACACTATTGCAAGCAAAAATTATACGATCATGCAAGGCGAAGTCTTTATTGAAGAGGATAAATGATTCTCCCGCCAGTTCCTTTAATTCTACCTTCGATTTTTCTGCCAATGGATGGGACGGATGAAGAATAAGTTTTAAATCTTCTTCCATAAACGGGAACTGATGGAATAACTCGCTATTCGTTGGAAGTACGACTACCCCTACATCTAAAAGATTATTATTTACATCTTCTTCGATTTTCTTTGATCCATCTTCACTGAGCTGAAACGTTATACCAGGATATTTTTCATGAAAAAGTCCGATTAACTGAAGAAGAAATTGCGCATCAAATATTGGTGGAATTCCAATTCGAATATGTCCTTTTTTAAGACCTAAAAGATTATTTAATTCCGTTTCCAAATTATGAAAGGCATTATCTATTAGCTTTGCCTGTTCTAAAATAATTTCCCCGGCATCAGTCAATGTAAGTTTTTTTCGCGATCTATCAAATAATGAAACACCCAACTCTTCTTCTAAATTTTTGATCATTTTACTAATCGTTGGCTGTGTAATATATAAATGTTCCGCAGCAAGTGAAAAACTATTATATTTTGCCACTTCTAAAAAATATTGTAAATGTTTAATATCCAATTAAATCACCACTCATTTCATTACTATATCATATTTTACCCATATAACCGTATTCTCTGACTCGTATCATGCCCATTTCATATAATAATGAATACGACTTCCAAAATTTTTTTGGTTTTTGTCATAACTGTATGTAATATCCTATTTAGTTATTGGTATTGCCTGATATATAATTAAATTTAGATAATTAAATAAGGTACTATTTTTGCATTGCTGAACAATACACGTTTATGAAAAGTACCTATATAATATGAGTTATTTAGAAGGAGTTATGGAATGCGGAAAATTAAAATAGTTACTGATTCGACAGTTGATATGTCTAATGAATTGATTGAAAGGTATGGAATTGAAGTAGTTCCTTTATCATTGTTTATTGATGGGGAATCTTATCTGGACCGGGTAGACATAACTCCTATTGAATTTATTCATAAAATGAGTGAAGCGAAGGAGCTTCCAAAAAGCTCTCAGCCGCCAGTAGGCGTGTTTTTGGAGCTATATGATCGATTGGGCGAAGAAGGCTATGATGTGCTCTCCATTCATATGTCTGGCGGTTTGAGTGGAACAGTGAATGCTGCCGAAAATGCTGCCACAATGTCAAAGGCGAATGTAAAAGTGGTTGATTCTGTCTTTATTTCGAAAGCGTTATCTTTTCAAGTTGTTGAAGCGGCTGTGATGGCGGAAGAGGGGAAGACCGTGGACGAAATTCTTATTAGATTGGAAAAAATACGTTCACAAACGCGACTATATGTCGTTGTCGAAAAGCTTGATAACCTTGTCAAGGGTGGCAGAATTGGGAAAGGAAAAGCATTAATTGGATCATTATTGCATATTAAACCAATTGCCTCATTAGAAGATGGCGTCTATAATCCGATTGCCAATGTGAGAAGCCATACACAAGTTATCAAGCATTTAGTAAAAAGCTTAGTCGAAGATGCGATGGGAAAAACGATAAAAAAAATTGGAATCGCCCATGCAGAAAGCTATGACCTTGTTTCGAAACTAAAGAATGCTATTTTCACCGCAACTGGCTTCGAAAACATCGAAATAGAAATTACCACCCCAATCATCAGCACACACACAGGTGCGGGTGCAATCGGCTTTATGTACTATACAGAATAATACAATTTTCACAAGGTGTCAGGCACCGCTTGTGGACATTTGTCCACAGACGGTGCCTGACACCTTGTGAATCTTTTAACTATTGAAACTTTCTAAGTATTGTATAATATGAAAGATTGCTGATATTAACGGTTATTTCGTCAAGAGGGAGATAAGTATCCATGTATAAATACACCATATGCTTTATTAAAAAAGGCCAAGAACTTCTCATGTTGAATCGACATAAACCAGTATGGATGGGGATTTGGAACGGCGTAGGTGGAAAAATAGAAAAGGGCGAAACACCTTTAGAAGGTATGTTACGTGAAATAGAAGAAGAAACAGGCTTGCAGATCGAGCAGATAGAATATAAAGGTACAGTTACTTGGACAGTAGACGGACACGATGCGGGTGGAATGTATGTTTTTGTAGCAGAGTTGCCTGAAACATTTGATTACTACACACCAGTAAAAACCGATGAAGGAATATTAGACTGGAAGGACATAAGCTGGGTTCTCCATCCTGAAAACTTAGGAATGGCGAATGTGAAGTACTACTTAGAAAAAGTTTTGTATGATTCCGCAATGTATGAACATCACTTTATCTATGAAGATGGAGAAGTGGTGGATTTTAAGTCAGTGGGGATAAATTCTAGGGTTTCTTTATAAAATATCTGAATTTAAAAATAAAATATGAGTAATCCGAAAGTCTTTCATTCTATTTCTTTGTACTCATTATTTCATAATTCTATTTTCATTACGATCCTGTTATTGACAAACCTCGCTACAATGCTATCATAAAAATTGATTGAATAAGATGAAAATTATTCCAATATAGTTTTCTTGATTAATTCCGACTATATTTATTATTGAGAGTTTTAGGTGGTGTAGCAACATGAGTGAAACTTGGTATTTTATTGATTCCGGAGTTCAATCTCCTGTATTCAATATGGCAATGGACGAGGTTCTTCTTGATTGGCATTCACGAGACTTAATTCCACCGGTTCTCCGTTTTTACACATGGGAACCTGCGGCGCTTTCGTTAGGTCATTTTCAAAAAACAACGGGAAGAATTAATGTCCAAGCAGCTAAGGAAAAAGGGATTGACATTGTTCGCAGACCAACTGGCGGACTAGCTGTTTTACATGATCAAGAATTGACTTACAGCATGATAATTAGTGAAAAACATGAAAAGATGTCGCCTTCGATAATTGAAACCTATCGCGTATTATCTCAAGGAATATTAGAAGGATATCGAAAATTAGGTATATCTGCAGAGTTAGCTGTCCCGAATACACCGATCGGAAAGTCAGGTACGGCTGTCTGCTTTGAAGAATCTTCGTGGTATGAACTCGAGATTGATGGAAAAAAAGCGGCGGGAAGTGCACAAACACGGCAAAAAGGGGTCGTATTACAACATGGCTCCATCCCGATGGAAATCGATATTGATACACTTTATGATCTATTTGTATTTCCAAATGAAAAAGTAAAAAATAAGGCAAAAACTGCATTTACAAAAAAAGCAGTGACGATTAATCAAATTTTAGGTAGAAAAACAACAATAGATGAAATAAAGAACGCATTCATGGAAGGTATTAAAAAGGGACTTAATATTGATTTAACTACATATGAACCGAACAACCAGATGTTAAAAGAAGTAGAAGAACTTATGCAAAGTAAATATGCAAATGAGGATTATACTTTTCAAAGGTAGGAGTGTACATAGTGGCTAAAAATGAAGAATACTTAAGAAAACCTGAATGGTTAAAAATCAAGTTAAATACGAATAAAAGTTACACAGGCTTGAAAAAAATGATGCGGGAAGAAAGATTGCATACCGTCTGTGAGGAAGCAAAATGTCCGAATATCCATGAATGCTGGGCTGTTCGCAAAACAGCGACATTTATGATACTTGGTGATACTTGTACCCGTGCCTGTCGTTTTTGCGCAGTAAAAACGGGCTTGCCAACGGAATTAGATTGGGAAGAACCAGAACGTGTCGCAAGATCGGTGGAAGTAATGGGCTTACGTCATTGCGTGGTTACTGCTGTTGCACGTGATGATTTGGCAGATGGCGGTGCGGCGATCTTTGCTGAAACCGTCCGTGCGATTCGTCGTCGTGTTCCTTCATGTACAGTCGAAGTACTCCCATCTGATATGAAGGGTGACTATGAAAGTCTCCATACGTTAATGGATGCAGGTCCGGATATTTTTAATCATAATATTGAAACCGTTCGTCGTTTAACGAAACGTGTTCGTGCAAAAGCCACCTATGATCGTTCATTAGAACTTTTGAAAAGGGTAAAAGAAATCAGTCCTCAAACACCAACAAAATCAAGTATAATGGTTGGACTTGGAGAAACGAAGGAAGAAATCATCGAAGCGATGGATGATTTGCTTGCACATGGTGTGGATATTATGACAATTGGTCAATACTTACAACCTACAAAGAAACATTTAAAAGTAGAACGCTATGTCCATCCAGATGAATTTGCAGAGTTAAAAGAAATCGCCCTTCAAAAAGGATTCAAGCATTGTGAAGCCGGCCCGATGGTTCGCTCAAGTTACCATGCAGACGAGCAAGTAAATAAAGCAGCCCGTCAACGCCAATTAGAAGGCGAAAATAAAGACCCTGATTTAATTATTAACCAGTATAAAGCGCAGTTTCTTAATTAAAGATTTGTAAAAGTTTATTGTTGTTTTGTCATTAGGTTGATTGGAGCGGAAGGTGCGAGACTCCAGCGGGATCAGCTGGACAGATGAGACCCCGCGGGGAGCGAAGCGATGAGGAGGCTCATCGCCAGCCCCGCGGAAAGCGAGTACCTGCAGCGGAAATCATAACATAGTTAAAAATAATTAAAATGTAGAAAAATTTAAAAAAGTGTTGACAATATTTTAATCGAAGCTTTATAATACAAATCATACTTAAATAATATAAAGTTTTGAAGGGAACTAAGTATTGTTTATCTCACTATTTTAGAGAGCTGATGGCCGGTGTAAATCAGTATAAAGATAAACTTGAATTTCAATCCTGGAGCTTCTTTTCCGAGTTTTTGCGAAGGAAAAGCCGGTCGAAATGATCGTTAACAATGATGAGTGGTAGATGAATTTTATCATCTACAATTAGGGTGGTACCGCGATAATTATCGTCCCTACTGATTAATATCAGTAGGGACTTTTTGCATTTAAATATGAACACGCAATGATAGAATCAACAGTAATGTTTATCTCCCTGTTAAAGAGAGCTGATGGTTGGTGCAAATCAGCACAAAGATAAACATGAATTTCGGGTTCTGGAGCATCCTTCCCTTCACAAAGATGAGGAAGGACGGTCGAATTTCGATCGTTAACAAAAAAAGAGTGGCAGAAGAAGATATTTTCTGCAACTAGGGTGGTACCGCGATAAACATCGTCCCTACTGAATTATTCAGTAGGGGCTTTTTTATTATTAAATTACACAACAAATTAGGAGGGTTTTTAATGGGGAATAATGATTTACAACAATTAAGACAAAAGGTGGATGAAATTAATTCACAATTATTACATTTACTAAATGAACGAGGAAGAGTCGTTCAAGAAATTGGTCAAATAAAAAAACTGCAAGGCACGAAACGTTTTGATCCAATTCGTGAACGAGAAGTATTAGATATGGTTGCCGAGCAAAATGAAGGTCCGTTTGAAACCTCTACACTACAACATATTTTCAAAGGTATTTTTAAAGCAAGCTTAGAATTGCAAGAAGACGATAATCGTAAAGCACTATTAGTTTCCAGGAAAAAGAAAAAAGAAAATACAATTGTTGATGTAAAAGGCGAATTAATAGGTAATGGAACACAATCCTTTATTATGGGACCGTGTGCTGTAGAAAGCTTGGAACAAGTTAGACTAGTTGCAGAAGCAATGAAAGAACAAGGGATAAAATTAATGCGCGGCGGAGCATTTAAGCCAAGAACTTCTCCATATGATTTCCAAGGTTTAGGTGTGGAAGGATTACAAATTTTACGCCAAGTAGCCGATGAATATGATTTAGCTGTCATTAGTGAAATACTAAATCCAATTGATGTTGAACTTGCCCTTGATTATGTCGACGTCATTCAAATAGGTGCAAGAAACATGCAAAACTTTGATTTGTTAAAAGCTGTAGGAAGGGTGAAAAAACCGGTTTTATTAAAACGTGGCTTAGCTGCAACAATTGATGAATTTATCCATGCGGCTGAATACATTATTGCGCAAGGGAATGACCAAATTATCTTATGTGAGCGGGGAATTCGAACGTATGAAAAGGCAACACGAAATACGTTAGATATTTCTGCAGTACCGATATTAAAAAAAGAAACACATTTGCCAGTTGTCGTCGACGTAACCCATTCAACAGGAAGAAAGGATTTACTCCTGCCTACTGCAAAAGCGGCATTAGCAATAGGAGCTGACGCGGTAATGGCTGAAGTCCATCCGGATCCAGCTGTTGCATTATCTGATTCCGCGCAGCAAATGGATATCCCGCAATTTCATGAATTTATGGAAGAACTAAAATCATTCAAAAATAAATTACAATAGACATTCAAAGCGTCATGGTTCCTACAATTTCCGCTCAGATCACAATTGAGCAACAAAGGCATCATGTAGAACATCTGAGAGGAGAATACACGTGAGTCAACGAGAACAATGGTCATCAAAACTAGGATTTATTTTAGCAGCTGCTGGGTCAGCTATTGGTTTAGGGGCAATTTGGAAATTCCCCTATATAGCTGGCCAAAATGGCGGCGGAGCATTTTTTCTCATTTTTATCGTTTTTACATTATTACTCGGATTGCCGTTATTACTAGCTGAATTTACAATTGGTCGCTCTACACAGGATCATGCGATTGCTTCATATCGGAAAATCGCACCTGGAACGAAATGGCACTGGATTGGTATTCTCGGAATGGTAACTTGTTTTATCTTGCTTTCGTTTTACAGTGTGATCGGTGGATGGATTATCATTTATTTATTTAAGACGATCAAAGGTGACTTGAATGGCCTTAGCTCTGCACAATATGCGGATGTCTTTGGAGCAACAATCTCGAATCCAACGATTAGTCTAATTGTTCAATTCCTCTTTATGCTAATTACCATCTTAGTTGTTGCCAAAGGAGTGCAAAAAGGAATTGAGCAAGCAAGCAAAATTATGATGCCCGCATTATTTATTCTTTTTATCTTACTTGTTATTCGTGCCGTTACATTGGATGGGGCGATGGAGGGAGTTACCTTTTTATTACAGCCTGATTTTTCAAAAGTAACGTCCAAAACAATTTTAGAGGCGATGGGGCAGTCGTTCTTCACTTTAAGTGTCGGTGTTTCAGTAATGGTCACCTACAGTTCGTATTTACCGAAAAGTCAAAGCTTGCCGCGTTCAGCCATTTCAATTGTTGGAATGAATCTAGTGATTGTCCTTTTGGCAGGACTTGCGATTTTCCCTGCAGTATTTGCGATGGGATTAGAGCCTGGGGCAGGACCGGTGCTATTATTTAATGTTCTACCTACCGTGTTTAGCCATTTACCATTCGGTATGTTGTTCTTTATCGCATTTTTAATTCTATTCTTATTTGCCGCTTTAACGTCTGCTTTTTCGATGTTAGAAATCATCGTTTCGGTCATATCTAAAGGAAATCCGAACGGGCGTAAGAAGTGGTCGTGGATTATCGGACTGGCCATCTTTGCTTTCGGCATCCCATCTGCACTTTCCTATGGTGTGCTAGGAGATATCAAACTCTTTGGAAAAACATTTTTCGATTTAATGGATTACACAGTTAGTAATATATTAATGCCGCTTGGATCGTTGCTTATCGCTATTTTTGTACCGTTAAAAATGAAAAAAACCGCTTTGTATGAAGAACTTCAAAAAGGCAGCAATCTGAAAAAGGGATTATTTGAAACATGGTTTTTCCTTCTTCGTTATGTTGCTCCGTTACTAATTATTGCGGTCATGCTAGATGTGTTAGGGGTTTGGTAAAAAAAGCATGTATCTACGTTGATAGTAACCGGTTCTCTTTTGAAGTGCAAAGAGTGAAAAAACAAGTTAAATAACTTCCGAAAAAGCATGGTAATTCGTAAAGGAATTCTCCATGCTTTTTATATTTCTTAAAACCCATGTAAAACCAGAAACTAATTTATTTACAACGGAGACGTGAAACCACTATGTTCTTAAAAGGAATTAAGTTATGGATGTAACTTGAATATACCTACGATATTTGGAGGACAGATGGAATAAATATAAGAATTCATAGGCGGAGAATTTCCGGCTATTGTATATTAGATGGGCTTAAGTAACAGAAATAAGCGGAGGTATTCCGGTTAACTTCTCTAAATAAGACAAAATCCAATGATTTAGATCATTTAACCGGAAAAACTTCCTCTATTTTTAAGGAAATATGGGTATTTCCCAAATTAAACGGAATTTTTCCGGTTATTTTTCTAACTCAGGGAAATCACCATTCAGTCGTAACACTTCGATTTCGCACCCTATTTGTATTGTTATTTACTGTTTTACACCTTTAAAGAGAACCTTTTAATGTTAATAGATACATGCCTTTTCGTTTAATTATTATTTGAAATTTGTTCGATTAATTGGTTTGCTGTCTCTTTCCCATTCATGATACAATCTGCAATGCCAACACCGTAATAGGAACAACCTGCAAGAGTGATGTTTGGATAAAGGTCATCTATTTTTTTATTTAAGGATTCAATGGTTTTTCGATGGGATAAGGAATATTTAGGCATTAAATCAGTCCATTTTGTCACTTCGGAATGTTTTGGCTCCCCAGTTATTCCTAAACTTTTTTCGATATCCTTTAAGGCAACTTGAATTAATTCCCTTTCATTTAAACTGTTTAAATGTTCAAAAGTAGTGGGGTTTGTGTTCTTATAAAAGAGTCGTAATAATAAGTGATTGTTTTTCGATGTATGTGTCCATTTCCTGCTTGTCCACGTACATGCATTACAGACGAGATCACTATTATCAGGAACGATAAAACCTGTTCCATCAGCCGGAAGTTTCTCGTCAGGGACATCGAATCCTAGATATACACTTATAAGCGATGAGCTAACTAGTTGATTAAAATCTTCATCAAGTACTTCATTTTGTAAAAGGGATTGTGCCACTTGATGTGGAGTGCTAAGCACAATATAGTCCGCATGAATCGTCGTTCCATTTTCCAATGTAACGGTATAACCGTCTTGAGTATGAATAATCGATGTTGCCTTTATTCCTTTTAAAATTTCAACATTCGTTAATTCTATTTCAAGTCGATCAATTAAAGTAGAAAGCCCGTTTTTAAATGAGACAAATTTTTTATTATCGGCAGATTGGAATCGTTCTTTGTTTTCGGATAGTCCTTTCATAATGCTACCATATTGATTTTTGTAATCTAATAAATAGGGAAGGGTAGTTGCTAATGTTAGTTCGTTTAATTTCCCGGAATATACTCCTGAAAGTACTGGTGCAATTTGGTTTTCAACGATTTCTTTACCGAGAAAGTGTTCGAGGAATTGGCCAATTGAGCTATCTTTTGTAAACGATTCATTTGTAGTTGTAAAATCTTTTAATGCTTCATTTTTTCCCGCTTCAGAGATTAATTCACTGCTCAATAATGCTTCTTTGCTCATAGGAATACCAAAAACGGTATCATCAGGAATTGGCTTCAATTGTCCATGGTGGTAGATAAATGATTTTCCTGTTGCATTATTGACCATTTCGTTATGTAAGTGGAGATTTTCTAATAGTTCAGCGACTCCTTGTTTCCGGGCAACGATGGAGTCGGCACCTGTTTCCATAATAAATTCATCTGTTTGGACGGAATGGATTTTTCCTCCTAATTCATCATTTCCTTCTATTAATTTTAAATTTAATTCGATGTTTGCTGTTTCTTTTAATTGTTGAAGGTAGTACAAAGTGGAAAGTCCTGTAATGCCTCCGCCAATGACAACGACTGTTTTCAAGTTACTCACTCCTATAAATTATCGGCTCTTTACTTATGGCTGTTTTCGTATAGTTCCGTTCCTTTCCGCTCCAGGCACTTGCTTTCCGCGGGGCTGGCGATGAGCCTCCTCGTCGCTCCGCTCCTGCGGGGTCTCATCTGTCCAGCTGATCCCGCAGGAGTCAAGTGCCTTCCGCTCCAATCCACTCTGCGTTTTGAAAAGGATACGTCTACATGTATTTAGGTTGCTCTGAAATACTAAAATATTTTCCATTGTGCCAAAAACATTTTAGAAAACAAACAAATGTTTAATATAATTATAATTCAATCTTCCTTTGAAAAAAAATGTGAATTTGTCTTCCTTGTGAAAGAATGAATCGTTCTCATTTCGGCATGATTCTTATCTATTTTTACTATTGGAATTCACTTTGAAAATGATGGAAAATTTATAATAATGATAAAACAGAAGGAGTTAATGGGATGATTATAAGCGAACAAGAAAAGAAATCTAGGCAACAAATGATTGCGGAAAATTATGTGAATGAAGTATATGAAGAAATTAAACGTAGAAATCCACATGAAAATGAATTCATTCAAGCAGTTAAAGAGATTTTGGATTCGCTCTTACCGGTTATTAGTAAACATCCGAAATATATGGAACATGGGATTTTAGAAAGAATTACAGAACCCGAAAGGCTCATCACCTTCCGTGTTCCTTGGGTAGACGACAATGGAAAAGTAAAGGTTAACCGCGGCTTTCGTGTTCAATTTAATAGCAGCATCGGCCCTTATAAAGGTGGGCTTAGATTCCATCCGACAGTGAATACGAGCATCATCAAATTTCTCGGATTCGAACAAATTTTTAAAAATGCATTAACTGGTTTGCCGATTGGCGGTGGAAAGGGCGGATCAGATTTTGATCCAAAAGGAAAATCTGACGGGGAAATTATGAGGTTTTGCCAAAGTTTCATGACAGAACTAAGTAAATATATCGGACCAGATGTGGATGTTCCGGCTGGAGATATTGGGGTTGGCGCAAGAGAAATTGGCTACTTGTTTGGCCAATATAAACGAATTCGGGGAGGCTTCCAATCAGGCGTTCTGACAGGTAAAGGCTTAGGGTATGGAGGAAGCATGACGAGAACGGAAGCAACGGGTTATGGAACGGTTTATTTTGTAGAGGAAATGTTAAAGGATCATCATTTATCATTTAACGGAAGTACGGTAGTCGTATCCGGTTCTGGTAATGTTTCCATTTATGCGATGGAAAAAGCAGCCCAGCTTGGTGCGACGGTTGTTGCATGCAGTGATTCGGATGGCTATATTTACGACCCGCTTGGAATTAATTTAGCAACTGTTAAGAGATTGAAAGAAGTTGAGAGAACAAGAATTAAAGAATACGTGAACATTCTCCCACATGCCCAATATGTCGAGGGATGTACGAATATATGGTCAATCCCGTGTGATATCGCACTTCCTTGTGCGACGCAGAATGAAATAGACGAGAATGCGGCAAAAATATTAATTGAAAATGGAGTAAAGGCGATTGGGGAAGGGGCCAATATGCCATCAACATTAGAAGCGATAGAACTCTTTTTAAAAAATGATATTCTATTTGGACCTGCAAAAGCGGTAAATGCAGGAGGGGTCGCTGTTTCTGCGTTAGAAATGTCGCAAAATAGCATGAGGATGTCATGGACATTTGAAGAAGTCGATGAAAAATTAAAAGGGATTATGAAAAATATTTATCAAAAATCAGTAACATATGCCGAAGAATATGGTCAATCCGGTAACCTCGTAGTCGGAGCAAATATTGCAGGATTTATAACCGTAGCCGATTCCATGATCGCACATGGGGTGATTTAGAAGACGAAAATAAATTAGATAGATGAAGAAGAGTGGAGAAAAGGAATCCATTCTTCTTTTTTTACGACTTTTGACAAAAAATTTCTAAAGACATACACAAAACATCGTGATAAAATAATTTTATAAATGAGAAAGTTTATCATTATCAATTACATTTCTTATGAACGGAGTAAACAACATCATGATGCTATTAGATTTAGTTGAAGGGAAAACTGGATATATCGTAGATGTTTCAAATTTAGATAAAACGGTTAAGCACCGTCTCTTACATATTGGAGTCATAGAGGGATGCCCAATTAAAGTGAAACATCGGATGCCTTTTGGTGGACCATGCATGTTGGAATGTAATGGACAATTAATAGGAATTCGCCGCTGTGATGCCAAACAAATAAAGGTTGAAAAGAAATGATGCAGACGGCCTTAGTAGGAAATCCAAATACGGGAAAAACATCATTATTTAATTATTTAACAGGCTCATACGAATACGTTGGCAACTGGAGCGGAGTTACTGTTGAAAAGAAGATAGGCAGGTTAAAAGACGTTCAAGGGGAACTAATTGACCTGCCTGGAGTATACTCGCTTTATCCTTTATCAAAGGATGAGTCCGTTGTAACCCGGTTTTTCTTAAATGAATCTTTTACAAACATTATAAATATTGTCGATGCATCACAATTAGAAAGAAACTTACAATTAACAATCCAAATTTTGGAGTTTGGAAAACCAGTTGTTATCGGTTTGAATATGGTAGACGTCGCAAAAAGACGGGGATTAGAAATAGATGGTCAATTATTAGCAAAAAAACTAGGTACACCTGTCGTTCCAATTACGGCACGAAATGGAAAGGGGTGTAATGACCTAGCAGTACAGTTAAATGCTTTAGACAATACTTCATCGAAAATCCCTTATGTATATTACGGAAAAATTGTTGAAAATGGGATAATGAAAATCATTCAAATATTAGAAGATGAAAAAATAGATCTTCCGAAGCGTTGGTTGGCATTGCAATTATTAGAGGGGAATCCTGACGTAACGTCTTTAATAAAAAATGATCAAATATCACAAGTGATTGAAGAAGTTGAGCAAAAACTAAAAGCAACCACTTCATCTACGACGATTACTCGCTTAATCTTTGATTCTAGAAAACAATGGATTGACCAAGTGATTAAAGAAAGCAGTCGGGAAACAGAGCAATCGAAAAACAATTGGACGGAAAAAATTGATAAAATTGTTACCCATCGATGGTTGGGAATTCCGATCTTTCTAGCATTTATGTTTTTGATGTTCAAAATAACTTTTGATTGGTTAGGGACACCGTTATCAGATGGATTGGATGCCTTTTTTACGGGGCCATTAACGGACTGGATTCAATCTGGATTACAAGCTGTTCACGCTAGTTCGTTTATACAAGCATTGGTATTGCAAGGAATTATTGCAGGTGTCGGCGGTGTGTTAGTGTTTGTCCCACAAATTTTCATTTTGTTCTTATTTATCTCCTTTTTAGAGGATTCAGGCTATATGGCACGTGCCGCCCTCGTAATGGATCGTATGATGGAGAGAGCAGGTTTGAATGGTAAGGCATTTATACCAATGATTATAGGCTTCGGTTGTAATGTACCAGGTGTCATGGCTGCAAGAACAATTGAACAGCCGAAGGAAAGATTGTTAACGATTTTGCTAACACCATTAATGTCATGTTCGGCACGTTTATCCATTTATGCTTTATTCGTTGGTGCTTTTTTTGAGAAATATCAAGCAATTGTCGTTTTTTCATTATATTTATTAGGAGTTGTCGTTGCGTTACTTTTGGCAAAGTTATTTTCGAAAACATTGATGAAGAATGAGTCGTCGGTTTTTGTTATTGAGCTTCCGCCATATCGAGTACCGCAAATTCTTACTTTATGGCGCAGTACATGGGATAAAGGTAAGGGGTTCGTGAGGAAGGCAGGAACGTTTATATTTGGGGGATCTGTCGTTATTTGGTTGTTATCCTATATGGGTCCTGGCGGGATAGGAGTAGACATGGATAATAGTTTCCTAGCCATGATTGGGAAAGCTATAGCCCCCTTAATTGCCCCACTTGGTTTTGGTGTGTGGCAAGCAGGAGCTGCCTTAATCCCGGGATTTTTAGCTAAAGAAGTGGTCGTTTCATCAATGAATATTATTTATCATACGCCAAATACGGCTTCACTGCAGGGGTTATTAACAGATTCCTTTACACCATTATCGGCCTATAGCTTTCTCGTATTTGTCCTTTTATACATTCCATGTGTAGCGACAGTAGCTGCTATCCGTAATGAAGCAGGGTCATGGAAATGGACATTATTTGGGATTGGGTACTCACTTGTTATAGCGTATGCTTTATCCTTTGTTATTTATCAAGGTGGAAGGCTGATTTTCGGATTGTAAAATGAAGGAAAGAGGAGTGACTTTCAATGATTGCTAGTATTATTATCGGTGCTTTGATATTTGGTTATGCCGCATTAACCCTCTTTAAATTTTTCAAAAAAAGTAAACAAGGTGCCTGTGCGCATTGTTCTATAAAAGATAGCTGCCAAACAAGTTGCAGTTCTGCAATAAAAAAATAAAAGAAGAAACCTGGACTTAAAAGTGGTTCAGGTTTCTTCTTTTTCAAATCGAATTAATGCTTCCTTCGCTCTATCCCTTAGTGAAACCAAATCTGTTTCTAATTTTAAAATATTTTTCTTCTTTTGTTCAATAAGTTCCAATTGTTCATTTACTGTATGATAAACTTTTTCTAATTTTTCCTTTTGGAGGCTTGTTCCTTTTACTTTGCGATAGTCCATTCTTTGTAACTCTAACATGTCGCTTAAGGTAATAAATTCTTGTAATTCCTGTAATGTGAATCCTAATACTTCTTTGGCATTCGTGATTTTCTTTAAGAAATCGACATGTTCTTGAGAGTATAGTCTAAATCCTCCCTCACTGCGCGGGGGAGATGGGAGAATGCCGATTTGTTCATAATAACGGATTGTTCGTTTTGTTAAGCCGCTTTGTTTAGCTACTTCGTCTATTTTTAATCCATCCATACTAACTCTCCTCGTATTAATGATAATGGAGTTACTATATTGTAGTGTATATCTATATTACTAAGATAACATAAGTTTTAATTTTGTACGAATGAAAATTAACGTTGACGTCAACGTTAGAATATAGTATACTTTTTTAAGTAAATCAGAACAAATATTTTACTTTCTTGAGTGAAAATAAGGAATGGTTGCGAGCAATATTGTTTACCATTTCTGTTTTCATTTTTTATTTCAAAAAATTAAAAAGGGGTTTTAAGGTATGACAGAAGAAGCACTGAAAGCCCATAATCAGTCGGCAAAACAACCGATTGTAGTTTGGGTAATCTTCATTGCAACAATTATTTCTTTCATGGGCTTGGGTCTCGTCGATCCAATCTTACCGGCAATTGCTGAAAAATTGCATGCCACTCCGAGTCAAGTTTCATTATTATTTTCTAGTTATAATTTGATTACGGGTGTCGCAATGTTAATTACCGGTGTTGTTTCTAGCCGCATTGGTGTTAAGTGGACACTATTATCTGGTATTTTTCTAATTGTTATCTTTTCTGCTTTAGCTGGTTCATCTAATGGAATTTGGGGAGTTGTCAGCTTCCGTGGTGGCTGGGGACTTGGTAACTCGTTATTTATTGCCACTGCATTATCCGCGATCGTTGGATTGTCTGTTGGTGGGACAGCGAAGGCGATTATTTTATATGAAGCCGCAATTGGGCTTGGGATTTCTGTAGGCCCATTACTTGGCGGAGAATTAGGATCTATCTCTTGGCGCGGACCATTTTATGGTGTTAGTGTTTTAATGATTATCGCCTTTTTAGCATTATTATTGAAAATGCCGAAAGTGGCTAAACCTAAGACAAAAAGTTCTGTTCTAGATCCATTGAAAGCATTGAAATTTCCGGGATTATTTAGACTTGGATTAACAGCTTTCCTTTATAATATCGGTTTCTTTACACTTATGGCATTTGCGCCATTTGTAATGGGGTTACATGAGCATGGCCTTGGTTTTGTATTTTTAGGCTGGGGACTTTGTCTTGCTTTTACTTCTGTATTTGTTGCACCAAAAATTCAAGCAAAATTTGGAACAATTAAATCCATGTGTGCGATGTTAACTTTATTTGCATTAACATTAACAGCAATGGGAATTTGGACCGACTCTAGTACAGTTGTTATCGTTTGTGTCATCATTGCGGGACTATTCCTTGGAACAAATAATACGTTAATTACTACTGCAGTTATGGAAGTTGCACCGGTTGAACGGGCTACAGCTTCAGCGGCGTACAGTTTTGTTCGTTTTATTGGTGGGGCAATTGGACCTTGGTTAGCCAATAAGCTTGCCGAAACGTTTAATCCACACATACCTTTCTATAGTGGAGCAATATTTGTTTTAATTGCGATGTTGGTCGTTGCCTTTGGCCGTAAACATCTTGCGCATGTCGATAGAGTAGCACATTAATGATTTCGCAAATATTTCGTGAAAGGACGATGTAAATGTATAGTAAAATTTTAGTTGGACTCGACGGATCGGCTCCTTCTGCACATGCACTACAGCATGCTGCAGAACTTGCCAAATCACTGAATTCGGAAAAAGTAACCATTCTGCACATAAATAAAGATCTTCCACTTCAAGAACCGATACTTAATCTCGATTTAGATGAATTAATGAAAGAGGAAGATCAGGAGGTATTAGCACCAGCTGTTCAATTTCTTTCTGAATCAGGTATCTCTTATGAAACACACATCATACATGGAGATCCAGCATCTAACATTACCAAGTATGCAGAAAAGCATAATTATGATGTTATCGTTATCGGAAACACCGGTAAAGGCGTCATTAAAGAAGCTTTACTAGGCAGTGTCAGCCATCAAGTTGCACACTCTGCACATTGTCCTGTAATTATTGTAAAATAAAAAAGATAAAAGCCAATGAGGAAAACTTGAGAATTCCTTCATTGGCTTTTTTTGTAACTTTGAGCTTTCAAAAGTATCCAATAACTGGACGGTTTCGTGCACATAAGCAAGGATTTAACCGCCATACCTTCATGTATCTTGCGGATTCATGCACGAGAACACGGAAAGAGATACCTTACCTGCACGTATCCGATGGATTCATGCACGAGAGCTCGGAAAAAGATGCCTTACCTTCACGCATCCGATGGATACGAGCACGAGAGCAAAGAAAAAACCGAGTTTCCTGCATGCATCTGACGGATACGTGCACGTAAGTACGAATTTAACCGACTTTCCTTCTCGAATTGGACGAAAATAAGATGATTGTTATTATCAAAAAGGATTAGCTCACGTCACCGATTTGTTTCTGGATATCTTGAAGGATACTTTCTAAAGAATAGACAACACCTTTATCATCTTTATACATCACATGTTTTGGTGCAAAATGAACGGGTGAGTCAATACCTGCAGCAGCTGATATTCGGAATAACCCTTTTCTTAATGTCACAAGGAAATTGACAACTCGGTATTTCTTTTCGTCAATAACAAGTGCTTTTTGAAGATCGGGATCGGTTGTTGCGACGCCAACTGGACAGGCATTGGAGTGACATTTCAACGTTTGGATACATCCGACGGTAATCATAAACCCCCGCGCAATATTAACTAAGTCCGCTCCCATTGCTAGTGCAATTGCGATTCGATCCGGGGTAAATAATTTCCCGGATGCAATAATTTTTACACGATCACGTACTCCGTATTTTTGTAGCGTTGAAACAAGTATGGGAAGTGCCGATTTGATTGGTAGGCCTACACTATCAATTAACTCTTGATAGGAAGCACCCGTTCCACCTTCACCACCATCAACGGTAATGAAATCGGGACCTTTTCCCGTTTCTTTCATATATTTTGCTAATTCTTCGACACTATCATTTCCACCGACAACAATCTTCATCCCAACGGGTTTTCCCGTTTCATTTCGAATTTTTTCGATAAAATCACACATTGACGGTACATCACTGAATTGATGAAATCGGTTTGGACTATCGACCGATTTATACGGTTCAACTTTCCGGATTTCCGCAATTTCCGGATTCACCTTTTCACCATCTATATGCCCACCACGAGTTTTGGCACCTTGGGCTAGTTTTAATTCAAATGCTTTTATTTGGGGTATTTCACTTTTCCTTTTTAACTCTTCCCAGTCGACATCGCCATTTTTATCTCTGATACCAAATAAACCGGGACCGATTTGCATGATGATATCGACATCACCTTCAAGATGATATGGAGATAAACCACCTTCGCCGGTATTCATCCACGTTCCTTTTGCCATTCCTAATCCTTTTGATAATGCGGTGATTGCATTTTTCCCCAAGGCACCGTAACTCATGGCAGACATCCCGATCAAACCTTTTAATACAAAAGGATATTTTGTATTGGGACCAATGACAACTGCATCATCATCATGGAGTAAATAGGCTGGTGACTCATCATCTTCCCATTTTTCCTCTCTTTGTGAAAAAAGTGGATCCTTCAACAATAAATATCTTTTTGTAAAAACTTTTGCTTCGTCATCCATTTTGATTTCTTCGGTTAATTTCGGAAACATATCGTTGCGTACGTAAAAACCTTCCTCATCGAAATCACGTCTTGAACCAAATCCGACAACATCACGTTTATACTTCGCACCTTTGACGATATGCTCATAATCATCTCTTGAAAACGGCTTACCTTCAGTATCGCTGTTAAACCAATATTGCCGCATTTCAGGGCCAATTTTTTCAAAGAAATAGCGAATACGACCGAGTGCAGGATAATTTCGTAAAATAGAATGACTCTTCTGATTGCGATCAAAAATTAATAAATAGATAAGAAATATGACAATCGCAATGACAATAACGGCAACTACAAAAAATCCGATAATAATTAATATATCTGCAAGCTTCATCCATAATCCTCCTGATAAAAGAAATATTATATGAGTATAATTTAATCGAACCTAAATTTATTTATACTTAATATTTCCTTCACATAAACTCCTATGGAAATTGGAAAGCTATCCAAAAAGCATAGGGAATGCAGGCAGTAGGCTATATTTTTTGTGAATTCGACTTGGCAGAGTTATCATTATAGTTAGGGTATGACTTTGTTGAACTAGCATTGGAATAATGGCATTCCATTTACGAATCCTGACTTTTTGGAATTTGCGAGAAGTTTTGGGGTAAAGGGAATAAAGATCACTCATTCAGACGAATTATTACCTGCTCTTGAAGAAGCAATGAAAGAGGAAGATATTGTTTTAATCGATGTCGATGTGGACTATTCGGAAAATGTAAAGCTATCGAAATCATTGGGTGATTATATTTGTAAATTATAAGTAATGCTTGGAGGGAATAAAGATGAAGAAAAAATGGCAGTTATGGATCGGTGGGAAATGGCGCGAACCAAAAGAGTATGAAGCGTTGTATAATCCACATACAAATGAAGAAATCGCTCAAATAGGACAAGCGGAACCTGCTGATGCTGTGGAGGCAGTTGTTGAAGCACATGCCGCGTTTCAAAAGTTTAGGGGGTATCCTGCTCATGCAAGAGCAAAAATTTTAGCTAAAGTGGCAACAATTATGGAAGAACGAAGTGAGGAATTAGCTAAAATTATTGCATTAGAAGCGGCAAAATCAATAAGAAATGCGAGAGAGGAAATAAGTCGTACGGTCCAAACGTATCGTTTTGCAGCAGAAGCGGCAAAAAGTAATTATGGTGAACAGATTCCGATGGATGCAGCAGAAGGTGGAGAAAAACGATTTGGTTTTACGATAAAAACTCCGATTGGTGTAGTAACGGCGATTACGCCTTTTAATTTTCCATTTAATTTAGTTGCACATAAGGTAGGACCCGCAATAGCCGCAGGAAACTCGATCGTGTTAAAGCCTGCTGAACAAACTCCGTTAAGCGCACTTGTGTTGGCGGAAATTTTTAAAGAAGCTGGATTACCTGATGGTGTTTTAAATATTATTCCTGGAAAAGGGGATGTTCTTAGTGAGGTGCTCACTACCCATCCGCATGTGAAAAAAGTTACTTTTACAGGAAGTGTGGAAGTTGGACATATTATTCAGCAGCAAGCCGGTTTTCGCAAGCTTACCCTCGAACTAGGATCGAACTCACCTTTTATTATTGATGAAGGTGTGGACATCGATCAGGTAATCGAAAGAAGTGTGATGGGGTCATTTTCGTTTAATGGGCAAGTGTGCATTTCCATTCAACGGATTTATGTTCATCAATCGCTTTATCAGAAGTTTGTCGAGAAATTTGTTAGTCGGACAAAACAGCTTGTGGTCGGCTCTCCCCTTGATGAAGATACAAACATCACAGCAGTTATTTCGAAAAAATCATTGGATCGTATTCAAAGCTGGATAGCGGAAGCTGTACAAGAGGGAGCCACAATTGAATGTGGCGGGAAAACAGAAGGAAACGCATTATTGCCAACTGTATTAACGAATGTAAATCGAGATTCAAAAGTATTTCGTTATGAAATATTTGGCCCGGTTGTTTGTATTTTCCCATTCGATACGTTAGATGATGCAATTAATGATGCAAATGATTCCCGTTACGGACTAAATTCAGGCATTATGACACCAAGTCTTGAACGAGCATTTTATGCGGCAGAACGTCTTGAAACTGGTGGGGTAATCGTCAATGATATTCCGACCTATCGAATCGATAATATGCCATATGGCGGTTGGAAAGATAGCGGCGTCGGTCGAGAAGGAATAAGATATGCCATGGAAGAAATGATGGAACAAAAATTTATTAGCTTTAAAATTGGTGATTAAGAATAAATAAAATGGGTGACGTGTCAGACTAACTGCCGTTGCCCTTTTTTTATTCCCGAAAACCCAAGCACCATGCAATTCACGAACAATTGTCTTTTATGTGCGTACAGATGTCCATTTTCGGTGCCTGACACCGTTTTGTATGTTTTTTGTTTATTTGGGTAATTATGTAGATAGTATGTGCGGGAGGGAGGTGTGTGGGATGGAAGTGGATATGAGTGTTGAGCAGGTTTTGGATGAAATCCGCCAGTTGCATACGGGTGGTATGAAGTTAAATAAAAAAAGTATTAAAAAGTCTCATCCCGAATTGATGAGAAATGCACTGTATTACTTTCCTGATTGGGATAGTGCGATAGAAAAGTCGATTTCTTAGTCATTACATATGAAACCTCCCTATAGTTTGGGAGTTTTTTTTTCCGAAAGAAAAGAAATTATAAACTTTTTATGTCATCAGTCTTACAAAGTATCCTGCAATGTCCAGCTCCAGCGCCTAGCCCCTCGAGGTCAAATAACCTTCGGCAATAAAAGTCAAAGAGCGGACTTTTTTTTCGAAGAACATTTGCTGTCGGGGCTGACCAAGGCGCTTGCGCTTTTCTAATAATTAATGCCGTAAAAGCTTCATTTCGTTGTCGTGAAGAATTTTTTTATGACACCATGTGAAACAGGCTGTAATACTTCGTATTGATAGTTTGTAAATTGTTGTGTATACAGCTGACCGATACTTTCCCCTTTATTCTTAGGTACAAAGGATATAATGGTCGGCCCAGCCCCGCTTAGAATGGTTCCATATGCACCCAATTCATGACCTAATTCAGTAATTTTAACAAGGTCAGGCACTAATTGTTTTCGATAAGGATGATGGAATAAATCCTTCTCCATCATTTTTCCAGCTAAAACCCAATTATTTTGAAAAATTGCTGCAACTAATACATTGCTTATACTGCTCGCTTCAACTGCCTGTTTATACGACAATTGATCTGGTAAAACGGCTCTTGCTTTTTTTGTTTGTAATTCAAATGATGGAATCATTGCAACAATATCAATATTTGGTGCCGCGCATACAATCGTTTCTGTTGATTCATCCGTATGTGTAGAGATCGTTAGTCCTCCTAATAATGAAGCAGTAGCATTATCCGGATGTCCTTCAAAACTGCTTGCGATATAACCTTTTTCTTTAAGGGGCAAGTTAAGCTCAAGAACTAAATTTGCGGTTTCAATACCCCCAACAATTGCTGCTGCACTGCTTCCAAGCCCGCGAGCAAGTGGGATTTCACTATCCATGACAATCTTTAAAGGGGGCAGTTGTTTTTTATATAACTCACTTACACGATATGCTGCACGATAAAACAAATTTTCTTTTACATCAGGCAGCACAATTTCGTTATTCGTAAAATGGATATCCCACCTGTCAGCTGATTCAACATGAATTGTTAAAAAGCGATTAATAGCTAAACCGATTGAATCAAATCCGGGTCCAAGATTTGACGTACTTCCTGGAACTTTTAAGGTAAATTGAAAATGTTTCATTGTGCCACCTGCTTAAGATTGTGTAGTAGTTCATCTTTATTTGCCTGTAAAGTGATCGGCTGTAAATTTAATTGATCCATCGCTGTGGCGGGATCTTTCAACCCATTACCAGTTAGTACAGCGACAATCTTGCTTCCTTTTTTAATTTCCCCAGTCTGAATTTGTTTCTTAATTCCGGCAATAGATGCACATGAAGCCGGCTCTGCAAAAATGCCTTCCAAACCAGCAAGTTCCCGATAGGTTTCCAAAATCTCTTCATCCGTGACAAAATCAATTTTTCCATTTGATTCATCTGCTGCTTCAACTGCTAGCTTCCAACTTGCAGGATTCCCAATTCGAATGGCAGTGGCAATCGTTTCCGGGAATTCAATGACTTGATTTTTCGCTATTGCAGCAGAACCCTCAGCCTCAAACCCGTGCATTTTCGGCAGTGAATATCCCTTTTTCTGATGGAATTCTTTAAAGCCTTTCCAATAGGCGGAAATATTGCCGGCATTTCCGACAGGTATGGATAAAATATCGGGAGCTCCATCTAATTGTTCACAAATTTCAAAGGCAGCTGTTTTTTGTCCTTCTAAACGATAAGGATTAACAGAATTGACAAGTGTGTACTCAGAATGTTTAGCCGTATGTATAACCATTTCAAGGGCTTGATCAAAATTTCCTTCGATTTCATATATTTTAGCACCATACATGATGGCTTGAGCTAGCTTACCTAATGCAATTTTGCCTTTTGGAATAACAATTAAACAATCGAGCCCTGCCCGGGTGCTGTAGGCAGCAGCTGCAGCGGCTGTATTACCGGTTGATGCGCATATTACCCCGCGACTGCCGTTTTCTTTTGCTTTGGCTACTGCCAGTACCATGCCTCGATCTTTAAAACTGCCAGTCGGGTTTGCTCCCTCGTATTTAACGTATATTTCTGACTGCCACTTTTCCGATAGTTTCGTTAAAGGGATTAAAGGTGTGTTTCCTTCCATCAAACTAAGTGCCGGAGTATGTTCGTTTATTGGTAAATATTCCTCATATTGTTTTATCAATCCTTGCCAATACATATTATTTCATCCCTTCTACGCGATAGTAGCTTTTAACATCGATAACATCCTCTAAGTCTTTTAAAAGCTGATAGATTTGTTCAAAACGTTGTTGCTCTGTTGTATGTGTAATGATGGCTACTTCGGCCAAGTTTCCTGATAATAAAGGTTCTTGAATGATTTTTTGTAAACTCATGCCTTGATCATTAAATAATCCGGTTACCTTTGACAATGCGCCAGGCTGATCTTTCACATGAAGGCGGAGGAAATATTGACTTTCTACCGTTTCACTTGATTTGCATTTTTTCTCTTGGAGAGGTAGAAATATATGTTTACCGTTTATTCCGTAGGCCATATTTTTGACCACTGTTATTAAATCGGATACGACAGCAATTGCGGTTGGAAGCTCTCCGGCACCGGGACCATAGAACATCGTTTCACCGACAGAGTGGCCATACACATAAATCGCGTTAAATTCATTATCAACGGATGCAAGCGGGTGGTTAAATGGGAGAAGGGTTGGTCCGACACGGATATCAATTTCGTCATCCTCCACCTCTGCTATTCCTACTAGCTTAATAGCATAGCCAAGTTTTTTACTATATTGAATATCTTCTTCAGCCACACGGGTGATTCCTTCAACTTTTACATCCTCTAATGTGACTGGAATCGAATAGGCTAAATGACTTAAGATAACCATCTTTCTCGCGGCATCTAAACCCTCTACGTCTGAAGTAGGGTCAGCTTCAGCAAATCCAAGTGATTGCGCTTCTTGAAGAACCTTTTCGTAACTAACTGATTGGTGACTCATTTTACTCAAAATATAATTTGTCGTTCCATTAACGATTCCAATCAATTTTTTAATCCGATCAGCTGCTAGGCCGTCCGTTAAGCCTCGTAGAATTGGTATGCCGCCTCCAACGCTGGCTTCATAGTATAAATCACAGCCTTCATCTGCTGCAGCCTGCAATAATTCTGTACCGTAAAGGGCCATTAAATCTTTATTTGCTGTAATGACATGTTTTTTATTTTTTAATGCTCTATGAATATATTTTCTTGTTTCATCAATTCCACCCATCACTTCAATAATAATATCAATCTCGGGATTATCGATGACATCACTAGGATTCAATGTTAGAAGATGATCATATTGATCCATCTTTCGCGATTTTTCTCGATCTTTTACAAGAATTTTACTAATTTGAATTTGCGAGCCTGTTTGTTGAACCAATCTTTGTTGGTCATTCGTTAGTAAATGAACAACACCGGTTCCTACAGTTCCAAATCCTAATAATCCTACTGAAATTTTCTTCAAAGCTTTCACTCCATTCTTGTAAATTCATCTTTTTCAGAAATACAACTGTCTACCTATAACGGACATTATAATCCGAAATGAAAGCAAATAACAACCCTATTTATAGAAATTTCCCTTTTTATTATGAAAAAAATGAATATTAGTAAAAAAGTCAAAACTTTTATAAAAAATTTTTTTAGAAGAAATACGATAACGAAAGTAATGTAAGCGTTTACTAATTAACAGTTTAATCAAAATAGTCAAAAAATTTATTCAAAAGGGGTTGACCTGCCAATTTTATAGGCGTATGATTGTCAACAATTAAATAATTTTTCTAAAGATTCATAATCGAAGTTGAAAGGATTGAGTTGTTTTGTCAGACAAATGGATTTTCCTAAATGACCGTTTTGTAAAAAAGGAAGAGGCTGTTGTCTCTGTTTACGATCATGGTTTCTTATATGGTGACGGTGTGTTTGAAGGCATTCGTATGTATAGTGGGAATGTGTTTCGACTGGATGATCATATAAAACGGTTATACGAATCAGCACACTCAATCATGTTAGAAATTCCTTTTACAAAAGAAGAATTAAGTGAATTGATCGTTGAAACTTTGAAAAAAAATGAATTTAACGATGCATATATTCGGGTAGTCGTCTCAAGGGGTGTTGGCGATTTAGGACTCAGTCCATTTACTTGTCATAATCCTGGGGTCATTATCATTGCTGAACCTTTGGCATTATTTCCAAAGGAGCTTTATGAAACCGGCATTGAAGTTGTCTCCGTGCCAAGCAGACGTAATCGATCCGATGTGTTAAGTCCAAAAGTAAAATCACTCAACTACTTAAATAATATTCTCGTAAAAATTGAAGCGAGTTTAGCAGGAGCTAGTGAGGCATTGATGATGAATGACCAAGGCTATATTGCAGAAGGTTCCGGAGACAATGTGTTCATTGTTAAAGATGGCATCATTAAAACACCTCCCGGATATATCGGAGCTCTCGAAGGTATTACAAGAAATGTAATTATTGAACTGGCTAAACAACAAGGCTTCGATATTCGCGAAGATGTGTTTACTAGACATGATGTGTACACTGCCGATGAGGTTTTCTTAACCGGCACTGCAGCGGAAGTTATCGCCGTAGTGAAGGTGGATGGAAGAAAAATCGGGGATGGCCAGCCAGGGGAGGTAACAAAGCAGTTATTGACCGGTTTCCGAAATGCGGTTACGAAAGATGGCACAAAGGTGTATGAAGAAAGCCACATTCAAGTAAGTTAAGTGAAAGGAATGAAAAGTAGCGGCATGCGAAGTGACATGATAAAAAAAGGAATTGACCGTGCTCCACATCGAAGCTTGCTTTATGCAGCTGGTGTTAAAACAAAGGACTTAAATAAGCCTTTTATCGGTGTTTGTAATTCCTATGTAGATATTATACCAGGACATAAACATTTAAATAAATTTGCAGAAGTCGTGAAAGAAGCCATTTGGGAAGCAGGCGGAGTTCCATTTGAATTTAACACAATTGGTGTAGATGATGGAATTGCAATGGGGCATATCGGTATGAGATATTCCCTTCCTAGTAGGGAAATAATTGCTGATAGTGCCGAAACAGTAATAAATGCTCACTGGTTCGATGGAGTCTTTTACATTCCAAACTGTGACAAAATAACACCCGGAATGCTAATGGCAGCAGCAAGGACCAATGTTCCATCTGTTTTCGTTTCGGGCGGTCCAATGGAGGCAGGTAAATCTGAAGACGGAAAAAATCTTTCCTTAACATCTGTTTTCGAAGGTGTTGGAGCATATAAGTCAGGAAAGATGGATGCAGAACAGTTAAAAGCACTTGAAACAAGCGCCTGCCCTACATGTGGATCATGCTCAGGGATGTTCACAGCCAATTCGATGAACTCATTGATGGAAATTTTAGGGGTAACGCCACCGGGAAATGCGACAATTGTTGCCACATCCGATGAAAGGCACCGAATTATTAAAGAAGCTGTAGGCCATTTAATGAACTGTATCAAGAATGATATTAAACCGCGCGATATTATAACGAGAGAAGCAATTGATGATGCTTTTGCACTTGATATGGCAATGGGGGGTTCAACAAATACAGTTTTACATACACTAGCGATTGCTCATGAGGCTGGTATTGAATATGAACTTGATCAAATTAATGAAATCGCTAAACGAGTTCCTTATCTCGCAAAAATAAGCCCGGCCTCCGATTATTCGATGCACGATATTCATTTAGCCGGTGGAATCAGTGCCATCACTAATGAACTTTGCAAAGTCGAAGGTGCAATTCATCGAGATCGCTTAACAATAACAGGTCATAGCGTATTTGAAAATGTAAAAGATTATACGATTAAAAACAAAGAGGTTATTCGTCCAATTGAAAATGCCTACAGTCCAGTCGGTGGACTTTCCATATTAAATGGTAATCTTGCACCGAATGGAGGGGTGATTAAAGTAGGTGCGGTTGACCCGTCGATTAAAACCTTTCTTGGAGAAGCGATTGTGTTTGAATCCCAAGAGGATGCCCAAGAAGGCATTGATAGTGGTTTAGTCCGTGAAGGTCATGTCGTTGTCATCCGTTACGAAGGACCAAAAGGCGGACCGGGAATGCCGGAAATGCTGGCACCAACCTCATCAATCGTCGGAAGGGGTTTATCGACAAGTGTCGCATTAATTACCGATGGAAGATTTTCAGGGGCAACGAGGGGGATCTGTGTTGGACACATTTCACCAGAAGCTGCTGAAGGTGGACCAATCGCCTTCATCCAGAATGGCGATAAAATATTTATCGATTTAACGAACCGAACAATTGAGGTCATGTTAACAGATGCAGAACTTGAAAATAGAAAAAGAAACTGGAATCCTCCAGAGCCAAAGATTACATCCGGCTATTTAGCAAGATATGCCGCACTTGTAACATCAGCAAATACTGGAGGAGTATTGAAAATTCCATCACAGCAAAAAACGTTGACGAGGACAAATGGATAAGATCAAGTATTCACAGAGAGTCGGGCTTGCTGGAAACCGATAATACCTCTTATCCTAACTCACCTCGGAGTGCTAGTCTGAAAGATTAAGTAGGATTAGCCGAGTGTTCACTTAAACACTCGTTACAAAAAAGTAACAGTTTGAAGTTATCGTTTAAAACTTTAAGCTGCTACACGAGTTGCTATTTCGTAAGGATAGCATAAAGTTGGGTGGTACCGTGAAAAGAAGTCTTTTCATCCCTTCATAATTGGTAGATTAATAGATGCCATATTTTTGAGGATGAGAAGGCTTTTTTATATGAATTCAAAGCTTAAAAAAATAGGAGGGAAAATAGTGCAGACTAAAGCAATGACGGATGATCAATTGTTGACGGCAGAATTAAATGGAGCTGACTTGCTCATTCAATTAATCATCAATGAGGGTGTAGAGGTGATTTTTGGTTATCCGGGAGGAGCTGTATTACCGATCTATGATGCCTTATATGGGAAGAAACTCAAGCATGTTCTAGCACGCCATGAACAAGGATCTATTCACTCTGCAGAAGGTTATGCACGCGTAACGGGGAAGCCGGGGGTTGTAATTGCCACATCTGGACCAGGTGCTACAAATTTAATAACGGGTTTAACCGATGCAATGATGGATTCTTTGCCACTTGTTGTCATTACAGGCCAAGTAGCAAGTCAAGTCATTGGTACAGATGCTTTTCAGGAAGCAGATGTCATTGGGATTACCACACCGGTAACAAAACATAATTATCAAGTCCGTGATGTAAAGGATTTACCAAGAATTGTGAAAGAAGCCTTTCATATTGCTACAACTGGTCGTCCCGGTCCGGTAGTGATTGATATACCTAAAGATATTTGCGGACAAAAAATGCAGCATAACCTTAATGCAGATATCCAATTGCCTGGTTATCAACCAAACTACAACCCGAACGTGCTGCAAACTAAGAAACTACTAGAAGCGATATCACGTTCGTCAAAACCGGTTATTTTAGCAGGTGCAGGTGTATTACATGCGAAGGCAAGTGAACTATTATTCGATTTTGCTTTAAAATACGAAATTCCTGTAACGAATACATTGCTCGGATTAGGAAGTTTTCCAGCTGAACATCCGCTGTTTTTAGGTATGGCCGGTATGCATGGTACGTATGCAGCGAATATGGCTCTTTATGAATCCGATCTGCTTATTAATATTGGGGCACGCTTTGATGATCGTTTAACAGGTAACTTGAAACATTTCGCTCCTAATGCTGTGGTCGCTCATATCGATATTGATGCAGCAGAAATTGGTAAAAATGTACTAACACATATTCCGATCGTTGCAGATGCAAAGGCAGCACTAATGAAGCTTTTAGATGAGGAATCTGCAACAGGAAATTTCAAAAATTGGAACGAGAAATTAACGGAAAATAAAAAAACGTATCCATTATGGCATAGCAACAATGGGGAAGAATTGTCGCCGCAAAGGGTGATCGAGCTTATTCATCAATACACGAATGGAGAGGCGATCGTCACAACGGATGTCGGTCAGCACCAAATGTGGGCAGCGCAGTATTATCATTTTTCTAAACCACATCAATGGGTAACTTCGGGTGGTCTTGGAACGATGGGATTTGGTTTTCCAGCTGCAATTGGCGCACAACTAGCCAATCAGGAACAAACTGTCGTCGCAATTGTTGGTGATGGCGGATTTCAAATGACATTACAGGAACTTTCAGTTGTAAAAGAGTTAAACCTTCCAGTGAAAGTGGTGATCATCAACAATTTATCACTTGGAATGGTAAGGCAATGGCAGCAAACGTTTTATGAAGAACGGTATTCCTATTCTAAAATACCGGTTCAACCAGATTTCGTTAAGCTAGCAGAAAGCTATGGAATTAAGGGAGTAAGAATTACAACCGAGCATGAAGCAAAAGAGGTATTACCATCCGTATTAACTGATTCCTCACCAATTGTTATCGACTGCCGCGTCAAGCAAGAAGAGAATGTCTATCCAATGATCGCACCTGGAAAAGGACTACATGAAATGATAGGGGTGAAGCCATGAAGCGCGTTGTAACAGCAATTGTATTAAACCAAAGCGGGGTATTAAATCGGGTCACAGGAGTTTTATCGAAAAGACAATTCAATATTGACAGCATTACCGTAGGCAGAACCGAAAACGATGAAATTTCGCGAATGACGATTGTCGTCAATGTAGAAGAAGAACAACAAGTTGAGCAACTAACGAAGCAATTGAACAAACTCATTGATGTTCTGAAGGTGGCTGATATTACCGATCAAGCCATTGTGGCTAGAGAGTTGGCGTTAATAAAAGTATTTAGCAATTCACAAACGCGCAATGAAATAGGTGGGATTGTTGAACCATTCCGAGCTTCGATTATCGATGTAAGTCGCGAAAGCATCACGATCCAAGTCACAGGAGACACAGATAAAATCGAAGCATTAATCGATTTGCTAAAACCATATGGAATTAAAGAAATAGCCAGAACTGGCCTAACTGCTTTCTTACGAGGCTCACAAAAACAGGTGACCGAGCTGACATCATTCTCATTATTGAAATAGGCTCTCATTATAAATGTAACCAAAATAATTTTTTTAAAAAAAGGCTGTGCTAGAGGTGATTGTTATTTCTGTGAAACTCTGTTGATTGGAGCGAAGTGCCCGGAGCGGAAATCAACATCCAAGTTTAGCACAACCTAAAAAAAGGAGAAGATTAGACATGGCAAAAGTATATTATGATTCAGATATTCAAGTAGAGGTATTGAAAAATAAAAAAATCGCGGTTGTAGGATATGGTTCACAAGGGCATGCACACGCACAAAACTTACGTGACAGCGGATTTGATGTTGTCATTGGTTTGCGAAAAGGAAAATCATGGGAGCAGGCAGAACAGGATGGTTTCTCTGTAAAAACAGTAAGAGAAGCAAGCGAAGAAGCAGATTTGATCATGGTTCTTCTACCAGATGAAAGACAAACACAAGTATATAAAGAAGAAATTGAGCCAGCTCTTTACCCTGGAAAAGCAATCGCTTTTGCACATGGGTTCAACGTTCATTTTAACCAAATTGTCCCTCCTGAAAATGTAGATGTATTTCTCGTTGCACCGAAAGGTCCTGGACATTTGGTCCGTCGCACATTTGTTGAAGGTGCGGGAGTGCCAGCATTAATTGGTGTATACCAAGATGTATCCGGAGAAGCGAAGGAAGTAGCATTGGCGTATTCAAAAGGAATCGGCGGCGCGAGAGCGGGAGTATTAGAAACTACATTTAAAGAAGAAACAGAAACAGATCTATTCGGTGAACAGGCGGTATTATGTGGGGGATTAACATCATTGATTAAAGCTGGTTTTGAAACATTAACAGAAGCAGGATACCAGCCGGAAGTAGCTTACTTCGAATGTCTTCATGAAATGAAATTGATTGTTGATTTAATTTATGAAGGTGGCTTAAAAGGAATGCGCTACTCTATTTCCGATACAGCACAATGGGGTGATTTCGTTTCAGGTCCTAGAGTCGTGAATGATGAAACGAAGAAACGCATGGGTGAATTGTTAAAAGAAATCCAATCCGGCCAATTTGCGAAAGGCTGGATTCTAGAAAACCAAGCAAATCGTCCAGTATTTAATGCGATTAATTCAAGTGAAAATCAGCATCCAATTGAAGTAGTTGGTGAGGAATTACGCAAACTAATGCCATTTGTTAAAAAACAACAAAAACAAGAGGAAGTGGCAGCATATGCAAAAAATTAATATATTCGATACGACTCTTAGAGACGGTGAACAGTCAATAGGTGTCAATTTGAATGAATTAGAGAAATTGGAAATAGCTAAACAATTGGAGAGGCTTGGAGTGGATATTATGGAGGCGGGATTTCCCGCTTCCTCTAAAGGAGATTTCCAAGCGGTCCAAACAATTGCCAATTCGATTCGAAACAGTTCTGTTACAGGATTAGCGAGAGCACATAAACAGGATATTGATATTGCTTGGGACGCGCTAAAAGGTTCTGTAGAGCCGCGACTTCATATTTTTCTAGCGACCTCTCCAATCCATATGACGTATAAGCTGCAGAAAACACCAGATGAAGTATTGGCATCTGCTGTAGAAGCAGTAAAATACGCAAAACAAAGATTCCCACAAGTACAATGGTCTGCTGAGGACGCGAGTCGTTCAGATAAATGGTTTTTAGTGAAAATCATTACTGAGGTCATCAAAGCAGGCGCTACAGTCATTAATTTGCCCGATACAGTTGGCTATAGTACACCTGCAGAATACGGGAACCTCTTTACATTTATCCAACAAAACGTTCCCAATATCGACCAGGTTATATTATCTGCCCATTGTCATGATGACCTTGGTATGGCGACCGCCAACTCTTTAGCTGCTATAGAAAACGGAGCAAGACAAATTGAAGGGACCATCAATGGAATTGGTGAAAGGGCCGGAAATGCTGCATTAGAAGAAATTGCAGTCGCTTTGCATATTAGAAATGATTTTTACAAAGCGAAAACAGGCTTAAAGTTAAATGAAATCAAACATACGAGTCAGCTGATTAGCAAATTGACAGGTATGGTTGTACCGGGGAACAAAGCAGTCGTCGGAGCAAATGCTTTCGCCCATGAATCCGGTATCCACCAAGATGGAGTGTTAAAAGAAGCATCTACTTATGAAATTATTACGCCGGAATTAATCGGAGTATCTTCAAATAGTCTTGTGCTAGGAAAACACTCCGGACGTCATGCATTTAAACAAAAAGCATTAGAACTTGGCTTTGAACTAACTCCTGAAAAATTAAAAGAGGCTTTTGATTCGTTCAAAGCATTAACTGATCGGAAAAAGGAAGTAACCGAAGAAGATTTATTTACAATTCTTGCTGATAAGCAAACGGAACAAATAAATGTAAAAACATATGAACTTCAAAATATACAAGTACAATATGGAACGAATAATGTGCCTACGGCCACAGTTGTTGTTAAAGCACCAGACGGAAGATTTTTGGAAGAAGCAGCAACAGGTGCTGGAAGTGTGGAAGCCATTTATAACACCTTATCCCGCATGATCGATGAGCCTATTGAATTAATGGATTATAAGCTTCAATCCATTGGATCAGGAAGGGATGCATTGGCAGATGCTTATGTAAAAGTAAAATATGATGGAATTGAATCTGGAGGCAGAGGTTCAGCGCAAGACGTGCTAGAGGCTTCGGCAAGGGCATATTTAAATGCAGTAAATCGCGTCATTGTACAGGAAGAAATAAAGAAAGAACGACTTCACGTTTAAAAATACAAAGGAGGCAATGGTTATGAAAAAAAGAATCGCAATTTTACCTGGTGATGGGATTGGACCTGAAGTAATGCAAGGTGCTGTGCGAGTCCTTCAAGCGATATCGGATTGTTTTCAACATGATTTTATTTTCGAACAAGGCTTGATTGGTGGTGCTGCCATCGATGAATGTGGTAATCCGCTTCCCGATACAACGTTAGATTTATGTTCCAAGAGCGATGCGATTCTTTTAGGAGCGGTTGGTGGTCCGAAATGGGATTCAACTACTCATACAATTCGTCCGGAACAAGGGTTGCTTCGAATTAGAAAGGAACTTGGCCTTTTTGCTAATCTGCGCCCGGTCAATGCCTATCAACCGCTTATTCATGCCTCAACATTAAAAAAAGAAGTCATCGAACATGTCGATTTATTGATTGTTCGTGAATTAACTGGCGGTCTTTATTTTGGAAAACCTAGTGAAAGACGAGGAGTCAATAAAGATTTAGCCATTGATACATTAGTTTATAATGTCAAAGAAATTGAAAGAGTCGTAGACAAAGCATTTCAATTGGCAAGAAAACGAAGGAAAAAACTAACCTCAGTAGATAAGGCAAATGTCCTTGAATCAAGCCGAATGTGGCGTGAAGTTGTTAATCGAGTATCCGCTAATTATCCTGATGTTCAGGTAGAGCATATGCTTGTCGATTCAGCATCGATGCAGCTAATCTATCGGCCTGAGCAATTTGATGTCATCGTAACGGAAAATCTTTTCGGAGATATTTTAAGTGATGAGGCTTCGATGATTACCGGCTCACTTGGTATGCTTCCTTCAGCAAGTTTACGAAGTGACATGGTTGGCTTGTATGAGCCTGTACATGGATCCGCACCCGATATTGCAGGAAAAAACCTGGCAAATCCACTAGGGATGATATTGTCTGTTGCCTTAATGCTCAAATTTTCGTTTGGACTCGAGAAAGAGGCAAACATTATTGAGGAATCTGTAATGAAAGTATTGACTGATGGATTCCATACCGGAGACTTAAACGTACAACAAGGAACACAAGTGAGCACAACTGAAATGGTCAATAAAATTATTGATTCTATTAATGAAAATCAAGCAATTTCAGGAATTTTAACGGCTTATATTTAGGAGGATTCATATGCAACCAAAAAACATTATAGAAAAAATTTGGGATCAGCATTTGATCCATCAAGAACAAGGAAAGCCAGATCTGCTATATATTGATTTACATTTAGTGCATGAAGTAACATCTCCTCAAGCCTTTGAAGGTTTGAGGATGAATAATCGAACAGTGAGAAGACCGGATTTAACTTTTGCAACTGTTGATCATAATGTAGCCACAACAAAGCATCGGATTTCAAATGATCCTATTGCTAAAAAGCAAATGAGTACACTAGAGAAAAACTGTGAAGAATTTAACATTCCGCTTGCGGGTATTGATCATCCTGACCAAGGGATTGTACATGTCATCGGTCCTGAGCTAGGATTAACGACACCAGGTAAAACGATTGTTTGTGGGGATAGTCATACATCGACACATGGTGCGTTCGGTGCAATTGCTTTCGGAATCGGAACAAGTGAGGTAGAACATGTACTTGCCACTCAAACATTGTGGCAACGCCGTCCGAAAACATTGCAAATAAAGGTGAATGGTAATCTGGGTTATGGTGTGACAGCGAAAGATTTAATTTTGGCGATTATAGGCAAATTTGGGATTGATGTTGGTACCGGGCATATTGTTGAGTATACCGGGGAAGCGATTCGGAAAATGTCGATGGATGAACGAATGACAATCTGTAATATGTCGATTGAGGCAGGTGCAAGAGCTGGATTAATCAGTCCTGATGAAACGACGATTTCCTATCTACGCGGAAGGAAGTACGCTCCTAAAGGAGAGGAATTTGATAAATGTGCTGAATATTGGTTAAGTCTTGCAACAGATGATGGTGCCAAATACGATCGAACCATTGAAATTGATGCTGATACTGTTGAACCCCAAGTAACATGGGGGACAAATCCCTCTATGTGTTTATCAATTAATGATAAATTACCTGTCATTGAAGAGATTGAGAATAATAGTGAAAAAGAATCCGTTCGAAAAGCACTTCATTATATGGGATTAACAGAAGGAACCTCACTTAAGGAGATTGAAATCCAACATGTCTTCATTGGTTCTTGCACGAATTCTAGATTAAGTGATTTGCGCAAAGCAGCAGATGTAGTAAAAGGAAATCATGTCCATAAAAATGTGAGAGCATTAGTAGTACCAGGTTCACAAACAGTGAAAGCTCAAGCTGAAGCTGAAGGATTGGATAAAATCTTTATCGAAGCAGGATTTGAATGGCGTGAATCCGGATGCAGCATGTGCTTGGCGATGAATGCGGATGTCGTTCCGGCGGGTGAAAGATGTGCTTCTACTTCAAACCGTAACTTTGAAGGGCGTCAAGGGAATGGATCAAGAACCCATCTTGTAAGTCCTGAAATGGCTGCCGCTGCAGCTATTAACGGAAGATTTGTAGATGTAAGAAAAATAGAGAAAGTTTATCAATAGGAGGTGATTGCTGGTGCAACCATTTGAAACATTTAAAGGATTAGTTTTACCATTGGACCGGACAAATGTCGATACAGATCAAATCATCCCAAAACAATTTTTAAAAAGAATTGAAAGACAAGGGTTTGGCGAATGTCTTTTTTATCATTGGAGATATGATGAAAAAGGAGAACCTATTGAGGAATTTCCTCTTAATCAAGAAAAATATCAGGGCGCCGAAATACTCGTTGCCGGAGCTAATTTTGGATGTGGATCTTCTCGTGAGCACGCTCCGTGGGCACTGCAGGATTACGGATTTAAAGTAATCATCGCCCCAAGTTTCGCAGATATTTTTTATAATAATTGTTTGAAAAATGGCATATTACCGATAACGTTAGATACTCAATCATTACTCGAAAGATCCGAAACGGAAACGTTATTCATGACGGTTGACCTGGAAAATCAGAAACTTATTCTTGATAATGAGCAACTCCATTTTGACATTGATTCATATCAGAAGGAGACGCTTTTGAAAGGATTAGATGATATCGCATTAACAATGATGCTTGAAGATAAGATTACGAAGTATGAAGAAAATGTAAAACTAGTATGAATCACTGCCGATTCAGGCAGTGGTTTTTCCTATGGATATCTTTCTGTGATACACTAATAAGATAAAGGAGGATGATCATGGTTCAAACAATTTTGTTTGATATAGATGGCGTTTTGTTAAGTGAGGAGCGGTATTTTGATGCTTCCGCATTAACGGTGTGGGAGTTAATACATAGTGAAAAGTATTTAGGACTTGGAGCGGATCAATTTAAAACGACATTTAATGATGAGGAAATTGCTTCTATTCGAGATACAGTTTTCATTAACGACCAGGTTCTGAAATTTTTAAAATCAAAAGGTTTAAATGCGAACTGGGATATGATTTATCTCACATTTAGCTTTCAGCTTATTCAGCTTTTATCACAGATAAAGGATAAAGAACAAGCGAAGATTTCTGAGTGGTTAAAAAATGATATTGACCGAAAAACGCTGCTTGAAATAAACGAAGTATTATCCAAGTATGATATTAATGTTCAATTCGACCTGTTCATCCCTGAATTTCAACAATCAAAAACGGAATTATTTCAATTTTTAAATATACTGGCCGAAAAAAAATTGGGAGTAAAGACGGAAATTTTTAGCGGGAAAAGTGTTCTTTGGTCAATATGTGAACATGTCTCTCAAGAATGGTATGTAGGCGATGAGTATGTTCTTTCCTCAACAGGAAGACCTTCTGTTCAGAAGGGGAAAAAAGGATTTCTAACAGATGAACAAACATTAGCTTCACGCGAAGAAATAAGCGGATTGTTTCAAGATTTAACAGACGCCGGATTAACGATTGGTATCGGTACAGGACGGCCTGAGCTTGAAACGGTTAAGCCGTTCGAATACTTACAATGGCATAAATATTTTGACCCCAATCGAATTGTTACTGCTGACAATGTGCTTCTTGCGGAAAAGGAACATCAGGACTGCGCACCATTGGCAAAGCCTCATCCGTACACATATATTCAAGCATTGAAAGGGAATCAAACCTCTGTGGCGAGTTGTCTAAAGGAACAATTGCCACTAGAGCATGGAGATCAAATACTGATCGTTGGAGATTCCTTTGCGGACCTTTTAGCAGCGAGAAAAATGGGATGTCAATTTGCTGCGGTGTTAACAGGGCTAACAGGAAGAAAGGAATTCGAGGAACATCGGGCTGATTTTATACTGGATTCTGTATTAGATGTGAAAAGCATTGTTTTTTCGATGATTAGGTAGAAAGGTTCGGAGAATAAAGACTCGTCTATGTAGGCGAGTTTTTATTATGTCGAATTTGGTTTGTGGAACATGGAATTGAATTTGTGCCGCATAGATCGGAATTTGTGGATCATAGAAAGAAATTTGTGGAGCAAAGGTATAAATTTTAAATGGTCGATTTTCTGCATGATACTAAAAGATGCTGTTAGCAAAGATTTTATTTGATATATTTTTTATTATCGAGCATTCATTAAAGGGTTTTTGAATAAAAAAGGAGTTTTAAAAATGAAAACAGAAAAAGAAAAAATGTTAGCCGGGGAAATGTATAACCCGTCTAATCCTGAATTAATGAAGGATAGAGAAAATACAAGACGACTGGTTAGAATGTATAATCAAACGACAGAAACAGAAGGCGATAAGCGTTCTAAATTATTGAAAGAGTTACTCGGTTCAACGGGTGAACACGTATATATGGAGCCAAATATTAGGTTTGATTATGGATATAACACATATGTAGGTGAAAACTTTTTTGCTAATTTTGATTGTACGATTTTAGACGTTTGTGAAGTGCGATTTGGAGATAATTGTATGCTTGGACCTAGTGTGCAGATTTATACTGCGACACATCCACTTGATCCCACTGAACGTAATTCCGGAAAAGAGTATGCGAAACCGATTGCGATTGGGGATAATGTATGGATTGGTGGAAGTGCGATAATAAATCCAGGTGTTGTTATAGGTAACAATGTTGTCATTGCATCGGGGTCTGTAGTTACTAAAAATGTACCGGATAACGTGGTAGTTGGCGGCAATCCGGCAAAGGTTATTAAACGGATAGAAGTATAAACATTAAGTTGACTTTCAAAAAAATGGCATACTTCTTTTGTATGCCATTAATTAATGGAAAAATAATGTTGCATGTTTAATAATTTTCAACAACTGCTACTTCTTTCGATAATTCGAGAACGTCAACCTCTTCTAGACCATTTAGTAATTTAAGAGAATATATGACATCATCATCTATTTTTTTATCTAACGTTAGCACCATAATTGCCTCGCCTCCAATCGTTTCACGACCCACCTGCATCGTACCAATATTAATATGGTAGTCTCCAAGGATGGATCCTACAAGTCCAATCATTCCTGGGCGATCCTCATGTTTTATATAAAGAAGGTGTTGTTCAGGCTTCACATCAATTCTATAGTTATTAATTTTAACAATTCGTGTACCGTAGCCATTCAATACCGTACCACCGATAACAACAATCTCGTTTCCTTTCGATAAACTTAATTCCATATAGTTAGAGAAGCCTTTATTCGGAGCATTCTTCTCAATGTTGTAAGTAAGGCCGTGTTCTTTTAATAAATGGAAGGCGTTAATAATATTTACGGAATCACTTAAATGATATGCAAGAATTCCTTTAATCATCGTTCTTGTTAAAAGACTTGTATCTTCCTCTATTAACTCTCCAGAATAGCGGATGTCAATTTTATTGGGTGCTTGCTTAAAAAGTTGAATCGCCAATTGGGCAATTTGTTCACCTAATTCTAAAAAAGGCTTCATTTTTTTCTGAATCTCGCCGGAAATTTGCGGCATATTGATCGCATGGCGAATAGAATTTGTTTCAAAAATGCTAATGATTTCTTCGCTTACTTCCTTCGCGACTTTTTCTTGTGCTTCTTCGGTTGATGCTCCTAAATGTGGAGTTGCGATGATGTTAGGATGCTGAAGTAGGTCTAAGTTGGTTGGGGGTTCCTGTTCAAAGACATCGAGTGCTGCACCGGCAATTTGTCCGCTTTGGAGACCATGGAGCAATGCGGATTCAACGATAATTCCGCCACGGGCACAGTTAACGAGTCGTACACCTTTTTTCATTTTACTTATATATTCATCATTTACTAAGCCTTTCGTTTCGGGCGTTAGTGGTGTATGAAAAGTGATAAAGTCGGATTGCTTAGCAATTTCATCTAAGCTAGCTTTTGTAATTCCAAGCTTTTTTGCACGTTCATCAGATAAATAAGGGTCAAACCCCAAAATCTTCATTTGAAAGCTTTTTGCACGTTTGGCAACTTCGGTTCCGATTTTTCCCATACCTACGATTCCAAGTGTTTTTTCATAGAGTTCCACCCCTTTAAAGGAGCCGCGTTTCCATTCACCTTTTGATGTCGATTGGTAGGCATGAGGGATTTTTCGGGCTAAAGAGAGCAACATAGCTAACGTATGTTCCGTAGCGGCTATCGTGTTTGCTCCGGGTGCATTAATAACGATGATACCTTTTCGAGTGGCCGAATCTAGGTCAATATTATCGACTCCTACACCTGCGCGTGCAATTACTCTTAATCTAGTGGCGTATTCTAATAGATTTTTCGTAACAATTGTTTGGCTGCGGACTATAAGGGCATCATAGTCTTTAATTATTTCACATAGTTCCAGTTCTGTAAGATTATTTTTTTTATCAACAAGAAATTCAGGATGCTCATATAATTTTTTTAAGCCTATATCACTAATTGAATCTGTCACTAATACTTTATACATGTTGACTCCATACCTCCTCAGCTGCTTTTATCGCTTTCCCAAAAACATTTCTTCCATCCAACTTATGTAAAGCCATTTCAAGTCCGTTTAATACTTTTAAAATATCAAATGGGGTGCAGTATCCCATATGCCCAATTCGGAATATTTCACCTTTGAGCTGTTTTTGGCCTCCGGCAATCGTAATAGAATAGTTATCTTGGAGAATTTTTTTGATCATATTTGCTGTTCCTGAGGCCGGTTTGACCGCTGTTACGGTAGGTGAACCTTGAGCATCCGAGACAAGGAGTGGAAGCTCTATCGCTTTTAATCCTTCACGTATCATTTTTTTCAACAGCTGATGTCTAGCAATCACTTGATTGAATCCTTCCTCTTCAATCATATAGCAAACCTCGAGAGCACCGGCTATGAGCGAAACAGCGGGTGTAAATGGTGTGGATTTCTCCTTTTCATAGGATGATAGATAGCGATTTAAATCTAAATAAAAGCGTTTCGTTTGGCAATCATGAATTACTTTTTTCGCAACTTCGCTAACTGCAATAAAAGCCAATCCCGGTGGTAGCATTAAAGCTTTCTGTGACCCTGAAACTAATATATCTATGTGCCAAGATTCCATATCAACTGGCACAGCGCCAATACAACTGACGCCATCAACGATAAAAAGGGAATTTGTTAAACGTTTTGTTACTTCACCAAGTTGTTGAATAGGGTTAAGCACCCCTGTCGATGTTTCACAATACGTTGCAAACACCGCTTTAATTTTGACATCTAGCTTTTTTAAAAAATCCTCTAATTGATCAGGCGTACAAATTTTTCCCCATTGAACTGTTAAGCGATGAACATTCGCCCCGAATGCTTCGCAAATACTAGCAAAACGGTCTCCAAAGGCACCTGTAACAATGACGACGACATGATCACCTTCTTCAATTATATTTGCAGCAGCTGTTTCTAAGGCAGAGGTCCCGCTTCCAGTTAATAGGAGTACTGGTTCCTTTGACCCGAATATCGGCATTAGACGTGTCGAAACCTCTTCTAATAAATGGGCAAACGCTTGACTGCGATGCCCAATCATCGGTTGATTCATGGCAAGTTTCACCCGTTCTGGAATAGGTGTCGGGCCGGGAGTAAATAAATAGTGTTGATTGAGAAGCATTTCGTTCATCCTTTCTTTACGAAAATAAAAGTCCCCCATAACAGACAAATATGCCATGTTATGAGGGACGTCATATACGTGGTGCCACCCTCTTTTGTTACAAAACGTAACCTCAGAGAAAAATAACGACATTAAGCCGTGACAGCCTACTATTTCATTCAACTGTCCAGTTCAGAAGTGCTCGGTTTTGTGAAGAAAAAGCATCGGTTCACAGCAACCACCGACTTTCTTAAGCTCTTATCTTCAAACCATCTTCATCATCACTTTGTTTAATTATTAATTGTTTCAAATATTCTACCAAATACACTTTAGTTTTGTAAAGAGTTAAATTTATAAAAATTTAATCGTTTCAATATAAAACGAGATTGCAGCAAATGGTTTATACATAAATGATGTCGAAAATTTACGAATGATTAATTTATTTATTCCCTTGACATTTGTATTCATCGGTACTAACATAATAAACAATAATTCAAAAAATGAATTTGCGTTGATGAAGAGTAGTAATTTATATGAACACTCAAAGAGAGCTGGTGGTTGGTGTGAACCAGTGTGAACGTATAAATGAATGGACTTCGGAGCATCCAAACCGAAAATCAATTTTGAACAGTAGGCTTTGGCGAATGTCTCATCGTTACAAGAGACGGGTATTAAGTTGTCAAACTTGATATTGTCAAAGTGGGCTGTTCGTCAGCTAATAAAGGTGGTACCGCGGGTTCCTCGTCCTTTTGGATGAGGGACCTTTTTGTGTTTTTTAAAAGAAAATTTTATAGTGATAAATCATTGAATAAGAGGAGTACGTTTAACTAAAATCGTCGCAGAGAACCGGTGTTGGTGGGAATCCGGTACGAGGAGTGAAACGGAATGGACTTATGAGAGGTTTCTTGAACATAAAGTAGGGAAACACGGCCTCCACCGTTACAAGGATAGGGTATCAGAACTCAGTTCTCGTACCTGAAAAGAGGAAGGGATAATTCCCTTCAAAAAGAGGTGGCACCGCGAACAAAATCGTCCTCTATAAACACAAGCATTGTATGTGTTTATAGGGGACTTTTTTTATTTTCTCTCATTGTTGAATTTATATCTAAGTTGATTGGAGCGGAAGATGCGAGACTCCTACAGGAAAAACGGTAAACGGGAGACCCCGCAGGTGCGTTTAGCTCCGATGAGGCTCCCGGACCGCCCGCGGAAAGCGAGCATCTGGAGCGGAAATCAACAGTATTTAGAACAACCTATTTAAGAAGGAGGAATTAAGAATGATTTCTGAAACTGAATATAAATTTATCCAAATGAACGCAGATATGTTAACACCGATAGCAGTTTTTAATCGGATAAACGGCAAAAAGAAATTTTTACTAGAAAGCTCACTCAAACATGATGGAAATGGGCGATACTCCTTTATCGGGATGAACCCATACATGGAGTTCATTGGAGAAGGTGACCAAGTATCCATTAGCAAGCCCAATAAATCAGTAACTACAGAAAGAGGAAAGCCACTAGACCTATTAAAAAATCACATTCCTAAGCTCGACCAATTCCCATTGGATTTCCCCTTTTTTGGTGGAGGAATCGGCTTCATTGGCTATGATGCCATTCGTCAATATGAAACCATTGGCCCCGACTTAGAGGATGAACAGAAAATACCTGATGTCCATTTCATGTTTTATCAAGACGTCATCATATTTGATCACAAAACCCAAATGTTGTTTATCGTTTCACTCAATCTTGATGAAAAACGCACCGAAAAAGATTTAATTGAAAAAATAGCGGAGATAAAAGAGTCGCTTTTCACAAAAGAAGAACCTCAATTGTTTGATTTATCGAAAGTACCTATCCATTTCAAACCGTTGATGGAAAAAGAAGATTTTTTAGAAAAGGTCCAGATTGCACAGGAGTTTATCCGGAAAGGTGACATTTTTCAAATCGTTTTATCTCAGAAAATGAAAGGAAGGATGGACAGTGACCCCTTTCAATTTTACCGAAAGCTAAGAAATGCCAATCCTTCGCCATACATGTTTTACATCGATTTTGACGAATATGTTCTGCTCGGTGCTTCACCCGAAAGCTTAATCAAAACAATTGGTTCGCAAGTAATAACGAACCCAATTGCTGGAACAAGACCAAGAGGAAATACACAACTGGAAGATTCTTATTATGAAAAAGAGCTGCTAGAAGATGAGAAGGAATTGGCTGAACATCGGATGTTGGTTGATTTAAGCCGGAATGACATTGGCAGAGTTTGTGAACCAGGCAGTATTACAATCCCTAAATACATGGTCATTGAGAAGTATCAACATGTAATGCATATCGTTTCGGAAGTGAAAGGTATGATGAAACCAGAGTTTACAGGCATTGATGCGTTAAAGGTTTGTTTACCAGCCGGAACGGTTTCGGGTGCGCCAAAAATTCGTGCGATGCAGATCATTAATGAACTTGAAAAGCAGAAACGCGGCGTTTATGCAGGAGCAATCGGATATATAAATGTGAATGGCAACATGGATTTCGCACTTGCTATCCGAACATTGGTCATTAAAGATGGTGTAGCTTATTTGCAGGCTGGCGCAGGGATTGTCCATGATTCCATACCTGAAAATGAATATATTGAGACGCTGAATAAAGCGAAGTCACTTCTGGAGGTGAACAAAGATGATCATCTTGCTAGACAATTATGATTCCTTTACGTATAACCTGTTTCAATATTTATCGGAACTAGGTGAAGAGGTAAAGGTGTTTCGAAATGATGGAATAACGATTGAGCAAATAACGGAAATGAAACCAGAGGCGATCGTCCTCTCACCTGGACCCGGTACCCCGGAACAGGCGGGAATTTGTATGGAAGTTATCAAAGCATGTTATCAGAACATTCCTATTCTTGGGGTTTGCTTAGGACATCAGGCAATTGCTGCTGCATTTGGGGCAACGATCGTTCAAGCAAAGGAAATTAAACATGGAAAAATATCAAGAATTCTTCATTGTGGAGAAGGGATGTTTCAATATATGTCTCAGCCACTTGAAGTGATGCGCTATCACTCACTCGTTATTGATAGAAATAGTCTTTCATCTGAATTTATCATTGCAGCTACCTCAATGGATGATCAAGAAATTATGGCAATCAAACATGAATATTTTCCACTATACGGTGTTCAATTTCACCCTGAATCCATTGGTACAAAAACAGGGAAGGACATTATTCGGAACTTTTTAACGGAAATGAGAAAGGAGAATTCGTATGAAAGCATATCTTGAAAAAATGATGGATCAACAAAATTTAACCTATGAGGAAATGACGAATGCTGCGGATTATTTATTTACCGAAGAAGTATCAGAAAGTGAAATGGGCGCATTTTTAGCGGCGTTAAAAGTAAAAGGAGAAACAGCTGAAGAAATTGCCGGACTTGTTAAAGTAATTCGCGAAAAGTCCGTAATGATTGGAAGTACAGTCGGTCCTGTTATGGATAATTGCGGAACAGGTGGAGACGGTTCTCAAAGCTTTAATATTAGTACAACATCCGCTTTTGTCATCGCCGGAACAGGAATCAAGATCGCAAAACATGGTAATCGAAGTGTTTCCAGTCGAACAGGAAGTGCAGATGTATTAGAAAACTTAGGGGTATCGCTGAATTTTCGAGCGGAGCAAATTCATGAAATTCTTGAGGAAAATGGAATTGCCTTTTTATTCGCACCGAATCTCCATCCAAGTTTAAAAAGAATTATGAAAATACGAAGGGATTTAAAGATCCCGACCATCTTTAATTTAATCGGCCCATTAACAAATCCAATTGATCTGGAAACACAGCTATTAGGTATTTATCGCCGTGACATGCTTGAGATGATGGCGAATGTTCTCCACCGCCTTGGAAGAAAGAGAGCTTTAATCTTAAATGGCGCAGGCTTTATGGATGAGGCGTCATTATCGGGAGAAAATCATTTTGTACTTCTAGATCGTGGGGATATCATTCCATTTACACTTAGGCCAGAGGATGTTGGCTTACCGTATTATGAAAATCGTGAAATTCGCGGCGGTGATTCAAAGGAGAATGCGGAAATTCTATTGCACGTATTGAAAGGCGAAAAAGGAGCTTATCGGGATACGGTTTTATTGAATGCTGGATTAGCAATATTTGCAAACGGATTAGCGAGTACCGTTCAAGAGGGCATCGCCATCGCAAAGGAAAGCATTGATTCCGGAGCTGCGCTTCAAAAGCTGCATTATTTAATCGAATACAGTCAACGAACGACAGAGGGGGTTATGTAAATGACGATTTTAGATGAAATCATTGCGGAAAAAGTAAAAGAGGTCCAAGTTTTAAAGGAAACGTATGTTAGCGAAAACCAGGATCGTTTGGAAAAAGTTGATTCCATTTTCGATTCATTTCAAAAATCAAAAACGATGAATATCATTGCCGAAATCAAAAGAGCATCCCCGTCAAAAGGAGACATTCATCTACATGTAAATCCAGCTGAGCAAGCAAAACGCTATGCAGAATTAGGTGCCAATGTCATTTCGGTTTTGACAGATGAAACTTTTTTCAAAGGTTCAATGGACGATTTAAAAGAGGTAAGGGCGGCGGTTTCATTACCAATCTTATGTAAAGATTTTATTATCGATGAAATTCAAATTGACAGGGCGAAAGCATTTGGGGCGAATATTATTTTGTTAATTGTTGCGGCATTATCGAAGCATCGTATGAAGCAGTTATACAACTATGCAACGTCTTTAGGACTAGATGTTCTCGTAGAGGTTCACGATGAAATTGAGCTAGAAGCAGCTATTGAACTAAATGCAAAAATTATCGGGATCAATAATCGCAACTTAAAAACGTTCAAAGTTGATTTGACTACTACTGAAAGGCTCGCAAAATTAGTCGTGGATAAAAACATTTTATTAATTGGTGAAAGTGGAATTAAAGAGGAAAAAGATGTGGAACGGATGGAACAAGCAGGAGTGAAGGGTATCCTTGTTGGAGAAACCTTGATGCGATCAACCGATCTAGCCGCCATCTTTAATCAACTGAAAACACCATTTAAATCAATGGTAAAAAGGTGATCGATATGAAAGTGAAAATTTGCGGCATTACCACTATGGAGACAGCGAGGGTGGCAGTTGATGCGGGTGCTGATTTTCTTGGCTTCGTATTTGCAGATAGTCGAAGAAAAATCTCTCCTATAGATGCCAAACAGATTGCCGATCAAGTTCCTCGTGAAGTGAAAAAAGTGGGTGTATTTGTGAATGAATCACCCGAAACGATAAACGAGATTTGTCAGTTCGTCGGTCTTGATTTTATTCAATTACATGGGGATGAAACACCTGAAATTGCTTCATCATTAAACCGTCCAATTATTAAGGCTTGGTCGATCCAAGATAAGATTAATCCAACAACATTTCCATGTGATTATTATTTAATCGATAGCCCAAAAGGGGCGTATCGAGGTGGCAATGGAATCGCGTTTGATTGGACATTACTGCATCATCTACCTATCCAAAAGGAGAAGCTTATTCTTGCCGGTGGACTAAATGTAGAAAACGTTGCGGCAGCGATTCAATCCGTTCATCCGGCAATAATCGATGTGTCAAGTGGTGTGGAAACAAATGGACAAAAGGATCCGATAAAAATAAATGCATTTATAAAGACAGCAAAACAAGCAGTTCAAACTTTAAAGGAGAGTGTGAAAAAATGACAACTTATACCCAGCCAGATCAAAAAGGACATTACGGGATGTTCGGAGGAAGATTCGTCCCGGAAACATTAATGCCAGCAGTACTTGAGTTAGAACAAGCCTATAATGAGGCAATGAATGATCCTGAATTTATTCAACAGATTGATTACTATTTCCATCACTACATTGGCAGGGAAACCCCATTATACTTAGCCGAAAATTTGACTAACCAATTAGGTGGTCCGAAAATCTACTTGAAACGTGAAGATTTAAATCACACGGGCGCTCATAAAATTAACAACGCTCTTGGGCAAGCACTATTGACCCAGCGTATGGGGAAAAAGAAAGTGGTAGCCGAAACGGGTGCGGGACAGCATGGCGTAGCAACGGCAACGGCCTGCGCGCTTCTTGGTTTGGAATGCATCGTATTTATGGGAGAGGAAGATATACAAAGACAGAAGCTAAATGTATTTCGGATGGAACTGCTTGGAGCCGAAGTGAGAAGTGTTGAACAAGGGAGCGGTACATTAAAGGATGCAGTAAACGAAGCACTTCGTTACTGGGTAAGTCATGTAGAAGATACTCACTATATATTAGGTTCTGTCGTCGGTCCACATCCATTTCCGCAAATTGTTCGTGATTTTCAAAGTGTGATTGGAAAAGAAACAAGGAAGCAAATACTCGAACAATCTGGATCGCTTCCTGATGCAGTTGTTGCTTGTATCGGGGGCGGCAGCAATTCAATGGGAATGTTTTATCCTTTTATCAATGATGAAGACGTCAAGCTATACGGTGTAGAGGCAGGTGGATCTGGGATTGACACTGGCAAACATGCTGCCACATTAACAGACGGAAAGATTGGGGTGCTGCATGGAACGATGACGTATTTACTTCAAGATCAGCACGGTCAAATTGAAGAAGCCCATTCCGTTTCTGCAGGACTTGATTATCCTGGTGTTGGTCCAGAACATAGCTTTTTAAAGGAAAAAGGAAGAGTAACCTATACATCAATTACAGATAAGGAAGCCCTTGAAGCATTTAAACTTTTAACAAAATCGGAAGGAATTATCCCTGCACTCGAAAGCTCCCATGCCGTCGCATATGCGGCTAAATTAGCAAAGGAAATGTCAAAAGAAGAAACGATGGTTATTTGTTTGTCAGGCAGAGGAGATAAGGATGTTGAAACGGTCAAAAGCATTTTAGGAGGGATGTAAAAATGGGAAAAGAAAAATTAAGTCGAGCTTTAGATAATGTTTTGGCAAATGGTGAAAAAATATTTGTTCCATATATTATGGCTGGTGATGGGGGATTAGATATTCTTAATGAAAGGATCCAGTTTTTTGAAGATGCGGGTGCAACTGCGTTAGAATTAGGCATTCCGTTTTCAGATCCTGTTGCAGACGGTCCCACTATACAGGAGGCTGGTATTCGGTCCCTTCGTGCAGGTACGACATTAAAAGGGGTGTTAGATGAATTAAAAAAAAATAAAAATGGAAGAAAAATTCCGATTGTATTAATGACCTACATGAATCCAATTTTCGTATACGGAACGAAGGAGTTTGCTGCGGACTGTGAACAAGCAGGGGTAGACGGCATTATTATTCCTGATTTACCGATTGAAGAAGAGGAGCTTGTCATAGGTGAGCTTTCTAGTCATCACATTGCACTTATACGCTTAGCCGCGTTAACTAGTTCAAAAGAAAGGATTCGTGAAATCGCAAAGCGAACCGAAGGATTTTTATATGCGGTGACAGTTACCGGTATAACAGGCGCTAGAAATAGTTATCGTGAAGGAATCGGGTCCTATTTACAAGAAATAAAAAGGCTTTCCGCAGCGCCGGTATTAGCAGGTTTTGGGGTATCCACTCCTGAGCAAGTATGCGAATTAAGTCACTATTGTGATGGTGTTGTTGTTGGAAGTAAAATTATTGAGCTTTTGCAGAACAATGAATATGATGCTATCCGAAAGTTAATTGATGCAGCGAAAAGATACGAAACAGCTACATTATAAAGCAGGGGAAACCCCCTGCTTATTTCTTTTTATTTTTTGCACGTTGTTCAGCAGCTTTCGATCTTGCTTGCGCTTCAAGGTCAGCTTGATCTGCTAACTCTTGGGAAAATTCAACATCTTTGCCATCCGATTTTAAATTTTTCGGTACTTGAGGAAGTTTAGCTTTGTTTTTATCACGAGTTTTTTGTTTGTGTGCACGACCCATGAACGAAAACCCCTTTCAAGTTATCATGTTACGGAATTGATCTTCCGCAAGAATAGCTTGTGTAATTACCTTGAAAATATTACGACTTTATCTTTCCTTTTGGCGGCCCTATCTAATGCTTCAAGATTTACGCTTTTGCTCATACCCTCCAGCACGATCTGCCATCTTAAATTCATGTGCATAAGTTACCGCCTGCATACTGCGCAAATTGCTTTTCTCTTTCACACGTTTATCCTTTGACATATCACTTCACCCTTTCATTAAACAGTTATTTTCATTATTGCCTTAAACATAGCAAACATACGATAGTCGATGGTAAAATAAATAAGAAATAAGATGAAGAGGGATGCTTCAAATGCCGATAATAACGAAAATTTCTATCCAAAAAAATAATAGTGAACGGTATAATATTTTTCTCGATGGCGAATATGCGTTTAGTGTGGACGAAGAAGTGCTCGCGCGTTTTCAGTTGACGAAAGGCAAAGAATTATCTGACTTTGACATTGCTGAAATTGACTACGAAGACGATATTCGAAAAGGTGTGAATACAGCGATACACTATCTTTCCTATCGGATGCGATCTGAAAAGGAAGTTAGAGATTATTTGAAGCAAAAAGAGATCAATGAAATGGTCATCCAAGAGGTCATACATAAGCTTTATAATCTGAAGTATTTAAATGATCTTGAATTTGCTGTTGCATATGTGAGAACACAAATGAATACAACGAAAAAAGGACCTGGCACGATTAAAATGGAATTACATGAAAAAGGAATAAGTGATAACCAAATTGATCAAGCATTACAGGAATATTCGAAAGAACAGCAAATTGACCACGCAAAGGCATTACTTGAAAAAACAATCAAACAAAACAAAAAGCTTTCTGAAAAAAGTTTAAAACAGAAATTGGACCAAACTTTATTAAGAAAAGGCTTTGATATAGATACCATTCATTTAGCGATGGACGAAATTGATTTTAAAAAAGATGATTCTGAAGAGTGGAATGCTATTGTTGTGCAAGGTGAGAAAGCACATAGAAAACTGCAAAAATATAGTGGATATGAGTATGAGCAAAGAATGAAACAAACCTTGTATCGAAAAGGATTCCCAATAGAACTAATCGAGAAATTTCTTCAAGAATATAGTCTATAGTATTATACTTAGTCTATAAGGTGGTGTATCAAGTGGAACAGGAAAAAAGATATAGTCAAATGACTGAATATGAATTGAAGCAAGAAATTGCCACGATAACCGAAAAAGCACGTAAAGCTGAACAGCTCGGGATCGTCAATGAATTTGCTGTATTAGAGAGAAAAGCAATCATGGCAAAAGCGTATTTGCTAAATCCTAAAGATTTTAAACCAGGTGAACTATATGAAATCGAAGGGGATCCTGGTGTTTATTTTAAAATAGATTATATTAATGGTGTATTTGCTTGGGGATATCGCTTAGGTGGTGAAAAGGAAGAGGAAGCATTGCCAATATCGGTGTTAAAGAAACTAAAATAAAGAAATCGGCTTTCTGGCCGATTTCTTTTTTGTATATGAATTAAACGTCACTGTCTCTACGGCTAGATGCTTTCATTCGTTCTTGTGGATGTGTATTTGTTGATCCATCCGCACGTTTTGAAGCAAATTCTGCTTTTGCCCGAGGTTCACCTTCGAACTTATTGTCATTTCCATACGGGAAACCTTTTGCTTTATTTCGCATGCTGTTGCCTCCTAAATATGATATAGAATATCCGTACATTTTTTATTATTGGATAGGAGCGGAATGCATATGAATGTATGTTCTTTCCTTTTTTTCTTTTTTCGAGCACTTGATTCCGTTTTCAGCAAGTTTATCTACCCGAATCCGGTATATTCGAGCACTTCATCCCGCAAACAGGATGATTATCTACCCGAAAGCGGACTTTTCGAGCACTTCATCCCGCGAACAGCATGTTCACCTTCCCGAATACCGTTCTCGCCTTTTTGCAATCCTCATACACGAATACCAATATAACTACCTCGGAGCCACATCTAACTTCTTTCTAAGCTTATCTTTATTATAGATCCATCCGATATATGAACCTTTAATCACTAAATCTTCATCCATTTGAACGATGGCGACGAAGGGATAATGTCCTTTGCTGCGATAGCGCAGATCGATGAAACGGACTTCATATCCATTTTCAAGCTCCTCCAACTCCCAACGGAAAATAGGGGAAAAGGATAAAAAAGCAGCGATATTTTTGTCCTTTTTTGCCCTGTTAATGACTTCATTTTCGGGAATCGGAACACGGTCGTACTCATCGAGAATCGTTATTTCCCGTTTGTTTGCCTTCGCAACAAATAGGCGCTTATCGGTAATGGCAACAATTCTCCATTTAAAATACCTCATAGTTGGTGCGATAATAACTTTTTCAGCATTTGGAACAATTTTTAAAACAGCCTTTTTAACGGCCCATTGCTCTGCAAAGCGACATAAATAATAACAGATGACAATGGCATAAATGAAAATAAACGTTATACCTGGATTAGCTCCAATAGCCCAAATAATCAAGCCAATCACATGAATGATGAAGATAAATGGATCAAACGTATTAATAATCCCTAAAGCTACCCATTTAGATGAAAATGGACGTACTGCCTGGGTTCCATATGCATTGAAAATATCGACGAACACATGAAGAAACACAGCAAGGAAAGTCCATAACCATAAATGTAAAAGGTTCGTCCCAGGAAAAAATAAAGCGGCACAGGCGGTAATCAATAACGGCCATAATATAACAGCGGGAATCGAATGTGTCGCACCTCGATGATTTCTTATATAAACCGCATTGTTTCGAAATTTTAAAAATGTATCTATATCAGGTATTTGCGAACCGATAATGGTTGCAAGTAGTACACTATGTGAATTTAACGTATTGTCGGCAACGACAGGGTCCAAGGTGGCTAGACCACCAAGGGCAAACCCCATGACAAGGTGTGTTCCAGTATCCAAAACGGGATTTCCTCCTTATTTTGTCTAGCTTAATCATATTAATTACTTGCGGATTTTTGTAAACATGATATGGTAAAAATGATCGAATTGCAATGGACATTCTGTAAAATAGACGATCTGTAATGTAATTTTAATATGAATGAGTACCTAATGGATAGGAATAGATTATATTATTTACTTTCCCCATTTCGAATAGAAATAACTCTTATCTTTGCAGTTATATAATTAGGTCAAGCACTCAGCGATTTTGGAGGATTATATGTCAAGTAATATTGAACATTTAAATATAATGCAATTTCAAAATGATTTACTTCATTGGTTTACGAATGAACAAAGAGATCTTCCGTGGAGAAAAGATCAGGACCCATATAAAGTATGGGTATCGGAAATTATGCTTCAGCAAACGAGAGTGGATACCGTTATCCCATATTTCAATCGATTTATCGAAAACTTCCCGACAATCGAAAAGCTAGCCGAAGCAGATGAAGAAAATGTTTTAAAAGCGTGGGAAGGGCTGGGATATTATTCTCGGGTTCGAAATTTACAGGCAGCGGTAAGAGAAGTACATGAATCTTATGGCGGAGTTGTACCGAATACACCTGAGGAAATCAAAAAGTTAAAAGGGGTAGGTCCATACACTGCTGGTGCGATTTTAAGTATTGCATATGGTGTTCCAGAACCTGCGGTTGATGGAAATGTTATGAGGGTTTTATCAAGGATTTTATTGATATGGGACGATATCGCAAAAGCTTCATCACGTAAAGTGTTTGAAGAAGCGGTCAGAGAGATTATTTCCCATGAAAATCCATCGTATTTCAATCAAGCATTAATGGAACTTGGCGCATTAATTTGTACGCCAACATCACCATCCTGCCTGCTTTGCCCTGTAAGAGAACATTGCCAGGCGTTTCACGAGGGGGTACAGGATCAGCTTCCTGTTAAAACAAAGAAAAAAAGCACCCGCCATGTGGAGTTAGTAGCAGCTGTGTTGAAAGATCACCAAGGCAGGTACTTAATTCACAAGCGCCCCGAACAAGGACTGCTAGCGAATCTATGGGAATTCCCAACGGTGGAAAAAAGTAAGTTGATAAAACCAAAAAATATTCTGCAAGACTTTTTAAAACATGAATATGATATTCGCATTAAATTTGATAAGACATCTTTTACTACGATCCCGCATGTTTTTTCCCATTTAACCTGGGATATTGAAGCCTATTCAGGAACGATAGAGAATGAGGTGAAAGAAGAAGGAAACATGAAATTAGTGACCACCGAGGAGCTGACAAACTATGCTTTTCCGGTTTCTTATCAAAAAATGTGGAAAGCTTATTTAGAGTCTGTTAAAGACAACTAGCAAACAGTTATCAACACTGTTCGCTAGTTATTTTTTTTGCTTTTAAAAAATGATCAATCTCTAATGCCGCTTTCTTACCTTCTTGAATAGCCCAAACAATCAAACTTTGGCCTCTTCGGGCATCACCTGCAACGTACACTCCTTCAAGATTTGTTTGATAACTATTAGTTGTAGTGGAGATTCGGTTGTTCGAACGATTGATTGTTTGGAAATATTCATCTTTTACCCCTTCAAAACCAATGGCAATGAGAACAAGATCGGCTTCCCAATAGCGTGTTTCTTGATCATCCTGATTAAAATAAGTCGTATTTAAGCCTTTTACTTCTCCGTTTTCATTCCCAATAAAGGATTGGGTTTGAATATAGTATTGTCTTGGATCTTCACCAAAAAGATGAACAGCTTCTTCATAGGCATAATCGAGTGAAAATACATGAGGGTTTTCTGGCCATGGATTATCCTTTTGTCTTCGCAAAGGTAACTTCCCATGTTTTCCGAACTGAATGACACTTTTGCATCCTTGACGAAGGGCAGTAGCGACACAATCGGCACCAGTATCACCTCCGCCGATGACAATGACACGTTTATCTTTTGCTGTAATGTCCGGTTCACTTGATGATTGCAAATAATGCTTCGTGCTCGCAGTTAAATACTCCATAGCAGGATATATTCCTTTTAATTGCCGACCTTCAATCGTAAGCTCCCGCGGCTTTTCAGCACCGATGCATAGTAAAACTGAATCGAAAGATGATTGCAGTTCTTCTAATGAAAGATCGACGCCAACATTGACATTCGCTCGAAACTCAATACCTTCCTCTTTTAATAAATCAATTCTTCTTTGAACATGTGATTTATCAATTTTCATATTAGGAATCCCATACATGAGCAGACCGCCAAAACGGTCCTCACGCTCAAAAACGGTAACGGAATGTCCTAATTGATTAAGATCATCTGCCGCAGTTAATCCTGCAGGACCGGAACCGATAATCGCTATTTTTAGCCCGGTTTTTTTGCGCGGGATTCGCGGTTTGACCCAACCTTCTGAAAAGGCGCGGTCGATAATGGCTTTTTCGATACTTTTAATTGTAACAGGGTCACTCGGAATTCCCGCCGTGCATGAACCTTCACAAGGTGCAGGACATGCTCTAGCGGTAAACTCAGGGAAATTGTTTGTTTTCGCTAAGCGCAAGTATGCTTCGTACCATTTTCCTTGCTGGACTAATGCGTTCCATTCAGGAATTAGATTATATAAAGGGCATCCGCTCGTACTTGAATTGATGTTCAGGCCAATTTGGCAAAAAGGTGTGCCGCAATCCATACAACGGGATGCCTGTTGTTTAATCTTTTTTTCGGAAAAAGGTTTTTGATATTCGTTCCAATCCTTCACGCGTTTTGCGGGATCGACTTCTAATGGTTTCGCCCTCTTAATATCGATAAATTCTGTAGAAGTAGCCATTCTCTCACTCCTTTTCTAAAGTGATATTCCCATTGTAGGGCTAGTAACTGATTCAATCGTTTTGCCTTCTTTTTTGAGCTGGAAGGCTGTTAATGATGCGTCTTTATTACGCATACCTTGTTTTTCTAGCTGATCGATTAAATCAATCATATTTTTATACTCATTTGGAATGATTTTAAGGAAATAATTATTTACTTTATTCCAGTTCTTTAATATTCCTTTCGCTTTTTTACTGCCTGTAAATAAATAATGCTTGTGTATCATTTGATAGATGTCAATTTTTTCGTCATTTGATAACGTATTTTCAATATTAATCATTTCAAAGTTAATATTCTTCATAATCTCTTCGTGGTTGACCGGCATGGAATAGATATAGGCAACTCCACCTGACATTCCTGCTCCAAAGTTTTTTCCGATTGAGCCTAAAATGATCGCCTTCCCGCCAGTCATATACTCACAGCCGTGGTCGCCGACACCTTCAACTACAGCACTAACGCCACTGTTACGCACACAAAATCGTTGTCCAGCTGTCCCGTTAATAAAGGCTTCTCCAGAAGTAGCGCCGAAAAAGGTCGTATTTCCAATGATGGCTTGATCACCGTCATAATTCCAGAGATCATTTGGTTTAATAATTAATGTTCCGCCGGATAAGCCTTTCCCGACGTAATCATTGGCATCGCCGACTAATGTGAAGGTTAAGCCTTTTGGAAGAAAGGCGCCAAAACTTTGTCCAGCAGAACCGGTAAATGTAAGTTTGATTAAATCGTGTGGCAATCCATTTGGACCGTATTTTTTCGTTACATAATGCCCGAGCAACGTGCCGACAGCCCGATCCGTATTTTTAATTTCGAAGCTGCGTTTCACAGATTGTGCATGATCCACATATTGCTTTAATAGTGGGATCAATGTATGCTGATCCAATCTTTTTTCTAATTGATGATTTTGTTTTTCCGAGCATACGTGTGTGTCTGAAAATTTGAATAAAAGCTTCGATAAATTTAACGTTTTCGCTTTCCAATGATTGTTTATGTCCGATCTTGGTTGGAGTAATTGTGTTTGACCGACTATTTCATCTAAAGTTCGATAGCCATTTTCAGCTAAAATTTCACGAACTTCTTCGGCGATAAAAGTCATATAGTTAACGATATGATCGGGACTTCCCATAAATTTTTCACGAAGCTTCGGGTTTTGTGTCGCAATGCCAACAGGGCAGGTGTCCAAATGGCAGGCACGCATCATTAAACAGCCGAGAACGACTAAAGGTGCGGTCGCAAATCCAAATTCTTCGGCACCTAAACAGGCAGCAATAATAACGTCTTTCCCAGTCATTAGCTTTCCGTCGGCTTCTAGTTTCACACGATTGCGTAGCCCGTTTAATAAAAGGGTTTGATGGGTTTCAGCAAGTCCGATTTCCCATGGAATTCCCGTATGCTTAATACTCGTTTTCGGGGATGCCCCTGTGCCGCCATCATGTCCACTAATTAAAATCGTATCTGCCAGACCTTTCGCAACTCCGGCAGCAATTGTGCCTACACCAGCTTTGGCGACTAATTTGACACTAATTCGCGCATTCGGATTCGCACTTTTTAAATCGAAAATCAATTGTGCGAGATCTTCGATTGAATAAATATCATGATGTGGAGGAGGGGAGATAAGTCCAACTCCCGGTGTGGATCCTCTAACTTCGGCAATCCAAGGGTACACTTTGCTGCCGGGTAATTGTCCACCTTCACCTGGTTTTGCGCCTTGGGCCATTTTGATTTGAATTTCTTCTGCTTCAGATAAATAGAAGCTAGTGACCCCGAATCGTCCTGATGCTACTTGTTTTATCGCACTTCTTCTTAAATTACCTTCTTGTGAGCGCTCAATTTCCTCGCCACCCTCGCCGCTATTGCTTTTACCGCCAATTCGATTCATCGCGATGGCGAGTGCCTCATGTGCTTCCTTGCTTAGTGAGCCATACGACATTGCACCCGTTTTAAACCGTTTAAAGATTGACTCAATTGGCTCCACCTCGTCAATCGAGATTGGAGGACGATTGCTTTTTACATTTAATAGGCTACGGATTGTAGTAAAAGGCCCATTATGATGCATATCTACGAATTTTTTATAAACAGCTTTATCATTCGTTCTCGCCGCACGTTGCAGTGTATGAATCGAAAGAGGGTTAAACTGATGATGCTCCCCTTCACTTCGCCACTGTAATTCGCTACCTGAATCAAGTGTTTGGTCATGAGAAGACATTTCCGTGATTGCTTTCTCATGTCTCATCACGATTTCTCTCGTCATTTCAGTTAGTCCAATTCCATCTAATTGTGAAACTGTGCCCGGGAAGTATTTATTGATTGCCTCTTCAGAAATTCCAAGTGCTTCAAAGGTTTGTGCTCCTCGATAGCTTTGAATGGAGGAGATGCCGACCTTTGACATGATTTTCACAACCCCATTGGTCAAGGCATGTATATAATTTTGCAATGCTTGTTTAAAAGGAAGTTGTATATGTTTTTCAATAATTAATTGTTTAATGGTTTCATAGGCTAAATAAGGATGTAATGCATCTGCGCCATAACCTAAGAGCATTGCCATATGATGTGGATCTCTCGGCTCACCGGAATCAATGATCATACTTGCTTTTGTTCTCAAGCCATTCCGAATTAGAAAATTATGAAGGCAAGAGGTTGCTAATAGTGAAGGAATAGGGAGTTGTTCATGATCCGCCCGTTTATCGGATAAAATTAATATCACAATTCCTTCGTTTATAGCTGTCAATGCTTGATCACAAAGATGTTGTAAGGCTGTTTCGATTCCCTCATCAAGGGAAAAAAGCATATCTAATTCTTGAGTTTGTAATGGTGTATTTTTAATCGCATGTAAAGTTGACGTCTCTATAAATGGATGTGAAAGCTTTACATGCTGTTGATCTGTTGATTTTTCTCCAAGCAATTTAATTTGCGGACCTAACCAAGTGACGGTTGAAATCACACATTCTTCCCTAAGGGCGTCAATTGGTGGATTTGTAACCTGTGAAAAACTTTGCTTAAAATAATGAAAAAGAAGCTGTGGTCTCTCCGAAAGAACGGCAAGCGGGGTATCCATCCCCATTGAACCGGTCGGCTCTTTCATATCAATTGCCATTGGCTGAATCATTTTCATTACTTCTTCATACGTATAGCCGAATGTTTTTTGCAGAAAAATCAACCGCTTGTGATCATAATCTAAAGATAATGATAAAGGCATCGTCTGATCTTTCACTGTAATGATGTTTTCTTTTATATAGTGCTGATAAGGTTGTTCATTACTAATCATTGCTTTTAACTCATCGTTTGGAATTGATCGACCGAGCTCTGTATCGATGAATAATAACTCTCCGGGCTTTAAATGCCTTTTTTCTTTAATTTGATCATCACTAATATCAATCACACCGACCTCGGAAGAAAAGATAACTCGATCGTCATGCGTAAGATAGTAGCGACCGGGACGTAAGCCGTTTCGATCTAAAATTGCCCCGATTTGTTTGCCGTTTGAGAACCCTAATGCCATCGGTCCATCCCAGGGTTCCATGGAAAGACTGTGATATTCATAAAAGCTTTTTAAATAAGGAGACATTTCCTCATTGCTTTCCCACGGTTCAGGAATCATCATCATGATTGCTTGAGGAAGAGAGACTTGATTCAAAGTTAAAAATTCTAATACATTATCAAACATGGCAGAATCACTGCCGTCCGGTTGAATAATCGGTAAAAGTGACTCTAGGTCCATTTGATCTAATTCATTTGAAAATGATGAGATTTTTGCGTTAAAAGAATTCATATTGCCCTTAATCGTATTGATTTCTCCATTATGAGCAATCATTCGGTTTGGATGTGCTCTTTCCCAGCTCGGAAAGGTGTTTGTACTAAATCGTGAATGGACAAGGGCAAGTGCCGAAGCAAACTTCTGATTTGATAAATCAGTATAAAATGAAGATAATTGTTCGGCAGAAAGCAATCCTTTATAGACAATCGTTTGATTTGATAAACTAGAAATATATAATTGGTTATCGTATTTTTTTTCTAGCTGTCTTCTTAATACATAAAGTGCAGTTAAAAATTGTTCTTCATTCATACCCTTTGCCTTTTTTAAAAAAAATTGAGTGATGTGAGGTTGAGTAGATGCTGCAATTTCTCCTAAAACTTCAGGGGAAACTGGAACTCTACGTTCTCCTATAAAAGAAAGATGTAATCGAGAGGCTTCCGATTGGAAATCAGCAATGATTTGGTTTTGAAGCACTTGATCCTGCGGGAGAAATGTCATTGAAACGGCATATTCACCTTTTTCAGGTAATTGAAATGAACAAACTTCCTTGAAAAATTCATGTGGTATTTGCATTAAAATTCCGGCTCCATCACTCGTTTGATTATCACTGCTTTTTCCTGCTCGGTGATCTAATCTTTGCAGCATGATTAGAGCGGATGCAATGATATCGTGGGAAGGACGACCTTTAATATCTGCGTAAAAGCCAATACCACATGCATCATGCTCAAACTCCCGGCGGTAAAGACCTTCGCTATACGATTGATTGTTCGCTAAAGTCATTCGTTATCATTCCTTTCATTTATATATCCGAATAGTTCGATAATAAAAAATTTTACTTTATTTCAATTCATCTTTACAATATATTATTAAGAATGAATTAATCTCAAAAATAGATTGGTGGGAAATTTGAGTGGAATTACGTCAAATTTTTTATTTTATCGAGGTGGCAAAACGTGAGCATGTAACGAAAGCAGCAGAAAGCCTCCATGTTGCGCAATCGGCTATAAGCAGACAAATATCTTTATTGGAAGCGGAGTTAAAAACACCCCTTTTTATTCGAGAAGGCCGTAATGTGAAATTAACGCATATTGGAAAGGTGTTTTTGAAATATGCAGAGAGAATTGTTTTAGAAATTGATAAAGCGAAGGAAAAAGTAGAAGAATATTTGAATCCGGAAACGGGGATTATCCATCTTGGTTTTTCATCAGGTTTATCTGTTAGTACTTTTGCAATGATGTTTTCGCAATTTCGGGAGGGCCACCCTCATTTGCATTTTCACTTTAACCAAGGGACACCCTCTTATTTGGTGGAACAAATTGAAAGAGGGGATATTGATATGGCTTTTGTTGCCCCGGTGTTAACGGATCATTCAATTGTAAAAGGAGATATCTTTTTTACTGAAAAAATGCTCGTGTTATTACCTGAAAATCATCCTTTAAGTGCTGAAAAGACGATAAAGATCAATCAGCTCCAAGGGGAAAGGTTTGTTACGTTTCGGAAGGAATCATTTATTCGGGAAACGATTGAAAAAGCGTGTACGCAAGCCGGGTTTGAACCGATCATAGCCTTCGAGGGGGAGGATGTGGATACGATAAAAGGGTTAGTTGCTGCCGGAGTTGGAATTGCGATACTCCCTGAACTTGCCTTTTCGTACAATATCCCAAAGGATATTCGGACAGTTGAAGTGGATGATCCAAGCTTTATTCGAACAGTAGGAGTGATTACACCAAAAAATAGGGAGCTTGCTCCGTCGGAAAAGCTCCTCTATCAGTTTTTAAAATCCTTTTATGATCGTTTATATCGTTTTCAGATGTTTGATTATTGAGGTTTGGTTTTTCCTTTTCGCAGGACTGGCGAAGGGCCTCCTCGTTTTTTTGTTAAAAAACAAACAAGTAGAAATCTAACGGGGTGCTTGTGAGGTGCAAATTTCTCTAAGCCTTACTAGATGCTAAAACGAGTTTGAAAAATAAGCGGAGAAATTTCCCTTAATTAGCATAATAGCACTGAAAATAGCTAAAATAGACGGAAGTTTTCCGGCTATTTACTCGAAAAACGTGAAAATGGGTAATTTTGCTTTGCTTAATCGGAAAATTTCCGCTTATATCCCCCAAACCAAGCTCTATTCTGCAGTATAACCGGAGATTTTCCGCCTATTTTAAGAATCACTGGTTAAAAAGTTTACTGTTGGCGCCTCTCCATTTCTTCAATAATTTCTCTATAAATCGTTTGTCCCTCGGCATTTAAATAAGGGAGAATTTGTTGAAAGGAATGATGGAAATGCTCGATTTCGGAGTTATTCCAGTCGGCCATGGAAATCATCGATAATTCGGTCATATCACGAATGACGGGCATGAAGTGCCACCTCCTTACTATTTACTATCCTTAGCTTACAAACAAAGATTGTTTGTTATACATTTTATCGGTAAAATATAGGTCGAAAAGGAAGGTGTAGAAAATGACAAATAAAGTTGCATTAGTTACAGGCAGCAGCCGTGGTGTTGGTAAGGCAACGGCGATTCGTTTAGCAAAAGAAGGATATGATATTGTCATAAATTACGCTCGCAGTAAATCTGCAGCTCTCGAAACAGTTGAAGAAATTGAGAAACTCGGTAGAAAAGTTTTACTTGTAAAAGCAAATGTTGGCGATGTTTCAAAAATTAGAAAAATGTTTGAAGAAATAAACGAGACTTTTGGCAGATTAGATGTGTTTATCAGTAATGCCGCATCAGGTGTTCTTCGTCCTGCAATGGAACTTGAAGAAACACATTGGGATTGGACGATGAACATTAATAGTAAAGCATTATTATTCTGCGCCCAAGAAGCAGCAAAGCTTATGGAAAAGAACGGCGGAGGGAAAATTGTCAGCTTGAGTTCACTTGGCTCCATTCGTTACTTAGAAAACTATACGACTGTCGGTGTGTCAAAAGCAGCTGTTGAAGCATTAACGAGATATTTGTCCGTTGAGCTTTCACCGAAGAATATTGTTGTTAATGCTGTTTCTGGTGGTGCTATTGATACCGAGGCGCTTAAGCATTTTCCAAATCGGGAAGATCTTCTTGAGGATGCCCGTCGGAACACACCAGCCGGACGAATGGTTGAAATCGAAGATATGGTGAACGCAGTAATGTTTTTAGTTTCGGATGATTCATCCATGATTAGAGGACAAACGATTATCGTTGATGGCGGACGTTCATTGTTAGTTTAATTTTATGTTTTTCTTTAGGGTGATTGGAGCGGAAGTTCGCTGGTCGATAGCCGGCGGAGCTAGACAGGCTCCCGGTCTGCTCGCAGAAGGCGAGAACATGGAGCGGAAATCACAAACAACTTTAACAAAGTCAATTTTATAAAAAAATTTAGCATAACTCCCCCCACGTTTGGTTACATTAAGGAGCGTGGAGGTGATAATAATGGCAAAGCAAACTAACAAAACATCTGCTGGTACAAATGTTAATGAAGTAAGACAACAAAACGCACAATCTGCACAAGGTTCTGCTGGACAAGGACAATTCGGTACTGAGTTCGGTAGTGAAACAGATGCGCAACAAGTAAAAAAACAAAATCAACAAGCTGAATCACGTAAATCACAAAACGCTGGTAAATTTGGCCAACAATAAATTTACGAAAAGAGCATCCTCAATCGATGGATGCTCTTTTTCATTTTGAAAAATATAATTTATCCGCATAGTTTTGTACATAAAGTGTTTACATCCATCTTTAGTGCGTAAGGTCAAATTATTAAGTCTTATTTTCTGCACGGAAACCTATACATTTTACAAGCATCTATTCAAAAATGTAAAAGCAAAGCCAGGAAACCTATACATTTTACAAGCATCTATTCAAAAATGAATAGGCGAAGCACAAGTGTCTATGCATTTTCAAGAACTTTCCCAAAAAATAACCGGACATTTTAGCTCGGATTTTATAATTATTTATTTTTCTCTTTTGTCTTTCGAATCGTATAACCACGCAAGCTGACTAACCTTTCACCCCGGTAGGACAACCGAACCTGCTAGCATGGTTAGTTCATTGATCAAGAGCCAAACAACTTTTTTCATTCGACAAAACAATATGAAATGCTACATAACTAGCCAAAGGAATTTTTAACATTAGCAAGAAATTATATACATAGGAACTACCTGAGAATGGAAGGTGCTAAAAGTGAAAGCATTTAATGAATTGATAATGGATCAGATGAAAACGATGGATCAATTACTGGATTTGCAATCTGAAATTGAACGCTGTCAAGATTTAGAGCAGGAACTTATCAAGCTACAGGAAGAAGCGAAATTAGATAGTTTAAAAAACGAAATCAAATTAATGAAAAAGGAATTGGAGACAATCCATAAAACGTTTGAAGAACAAACAGACAACGTCATTCGCCAATATCAGAAGTTGAAAATACTTGCAGAAGGAGCTCTTACTTAGAAGTAGGGCTCTTTTTGTTTTAAATTTTCATAAAAAACGTTATAATAATAAAAAATTCAATGAAAGCACGGTTGATGAAAATTTTACAACGAAAGTAGGGAAAGTGGCATGGGTATTCCCATTGAAGGTGATACGATACAAATACATAGCTATAAACATAATGGTTACATCCATCGAATATGGGAAGAAACGACAGTACTAAAAGGTACGAAATCGCTCGTCATAGGTGGGAATGATCGGACCATTGTAACGGAATCGGACGGACGTACATGGGTTACACGTGAGCCGGCGATATGCTATTTTCATGCCGACCATTGGTTTAATATTATTGGGATGATTAGGGAAGACGGAATATATTATTACTGTAACTTAGGATCTCCTTTCGTGTATGATAAGGAAGCACTTAAATATATTGATTACGATCTAGATATCAAAGTATTTCCAGATATGACCTATACGCTGCTTGATGAGGACGAATATGAATATCACCGGAAACAAATGGGATATCCAGATGTCATTGACCATATTTTAAAAAGAAATGTGGACAACCTTGTTAGGTGGATTCGGCAACGAAAAGGACCGTTTTCCCCGGATTTTATCGATATATGGTATGAACGTTATTTAACCTATAGAAGATGAGATGATTACCTGTTGGTGATAAAGCCACAGGTTTTTTTCATGAACTTATGCAAAAAATAATCGTGCAGCAAGAGAGGGAAATAGGAGGTAACATTTTGAGTAGTACAAAAAGATATATGAAGTTTGTTAAACCGTACACACTTCAAATTATTGGTACATTAATTATCGGATTAATTAAATTTGCTATTCCATTACTAATACCGGTCATTATTAAATATGTGATCGATGGAATCGTGACAAAGCAAGGTTTATCAGTAGATGAAAAAACGTCTAAGTTTATATTTACGATGTTAATTATGCTTGGAGTCTTTATTATTTTAAGACCGCCAATTGAATTTTACCGTCAATATTTTGCGCAATGGACATCGAGTAAAATTTTATATGATATACGCGATCGTTTGTTTACACATTTACAAAAGCTGAGCTTTAAATATTATTCGAATACGCGTGCAGGGGAAGTTATTTCGCGGGTGATTAATGATGTGGAACAAACGAAGGATTTTGTCATAACGGGTCTTATGAATGTATGGCTCGATGCGGCAACAATCTTAATCGCGGTTTCCATTATGTTTACGATGGATATTCCGTTAACAATTGTTTCATTGATTGTTTTTCCATTATACGCGATTTCTGTGAAATACTTTTTTGGTAACTTACGTAAGTTTACCCGTGTGCGTTCACAGGCGCTTGCAGAAGTACAAGGTTATTTGCATGAACGAGTGCAGGGAATGCCGGTTATTAAAAGCTTTGCAATCGAAGATCATGAGCAAGAGCGTTTTCGCGTTCATAATAAGAATTTTCTTGATAAAGCATTACAGCATACTAGGTGGACGGCTAAAGCGTTTTCCGTTGTAAATACATTAACAGATATCGCACCGCTTATCGTCATTGGCTTTGCTGGTTATCAAGCCATCCATGGACATCTATCCATTGGAACGATGGCTGCTTTTATTGCTTATATCGATCGATTGTATAGTCCGTTACGTCGTTTAGTGAACTCTGGTACAACGTTAACACAATCAATTGCTTCAATGGACCGTGTGTTTGAACTCATTGATGAAAAGTATGATATTGATGACGCACCGAATGCAATTGAATGTAAAAATGTAAAAGGGGACATTTCGTTTAACCATGTCAATTTTTCATATAATGACAAAGAGTTATCGGTGTTAAATGATATTAATTTAGATGTTCGTGCTGGCGAAACAATCGCCTTGGTCGGCATGAGTGGGGGAGGAAAGTCTTCCTTAGTCAGCTTAATCCCTCGATTTTATGATGTGACGGGAGGAGAAATTCTTCTTGATGGGACCGATATTCGCAATTTTAAAGTGAGAAGTTTACGGGATAAGATTGGGATGGTTTTACAAGACAATATTTTATTCAGTGAATCGGTGAAATTAAATATTTTGCTGGGAAAACCCGATGCAACGGATGAAGAGGTAATCGAAGCGGCCAAAGCCGCGAATGCCCATGAATTTATTACAAATCTTGTTGATGGATATGACACGAAGGTTGGGGAACGAGGCGTAAAGCTTTCCGGAGGACAAAAACAAAGAATTGCGATTGCCCGTGTGTTTTTGAAAAACCCACCTATTTTAATATTAGACGAAGCGACATCGGCCCTTGATTTGGAAAGCGAGCATTTCATTCAAGAGGCATTGGATAAGTTAGCAAAAGATCGTACTACCTTCATTGTTGCCCATCGGCTTTCGACGATTACACATGCCGACCGGATTGTATTAATTGAGCATGGAAACATTGTTGAAATGGGATCTCATAATGAATTAATGGCTAGGCAAGGACATTATTATAACTTGTTCCAGGTGCAGCAGTTGGATTCGTAGTGGAATGAAGCCCAAGATTCGGTGACCAAAGGGGACTTGGTCGTCAAAGCGAGAGAATGCAGCCCAAGATCGGGATTCCAAAGGGAACTTTGTCGTCAAAGTGAGAGAATGAATCCCAAGATCGGAATTCCAAAGGGGACTTGGTCGTCAAAGCGAGAGAATGCAGCCCAAGATTGGAATTCCAAAGGGGACTTGGTCGTCAAAGCGAGAGAATGCAGCCCAAGATTGGAATTCAAAAGAGAACTTTGTCGTCAAAGTGAGAGAATGCAGCCCAAGATTGGAATTCACAAGGGGATTTGGTCGTCAAAGTGAGAGAATGCCGCCCAAGATTGAAATCCAAAAGGGGACTTGGTCGTCAAAGTGAGGGAATGAAGCCCAAGATTGGGATTCACAAGGGGACTTGGTCGTCAAAACAAGTGAATGCAGCCAAAGATCTGATGCCTAAAAGAAACTTGGTCGTTAAAATGAAAGAATAAAGCCCAAGATCCAAATTCAACTAGGATCTTGGGCTTCTATTTTCATTCTTCACTTTCTTCCTCTATCGATACTTCATTCGCATCCTTATGGTAATTTTGAAAGCTCTCAATTAGGATACTTAAATGCGTTAATTGCTTGTGATAATCAACCATCGCGGATAAAAATCTCATTAAATGATAGGACTGTTGATCGCTTCGAAATGCTTTATCCTTCAATTCGTCTAAAAAGAGTTCCAGTAATTCCTCTTGTTGCTCTTCGAATTTTTTTTCTTCTAAATCGTTATGACTCACTTTCCCTAAAAATTGAAAAAGCAATTTTTGATGTTCATTCATCAAAAAATCAAGTCGCTCTTGAATTTGTATTTGTATCGTTTCAGGTAATAACTTAAGTTCATGTTCATAACGATGAAGTAATTTTAAAATATCGAAACTATCCTGCAGAGCGGAAACCATTTGTCGATAGATGACAGTTTTCCGTTTCTTTTCAATCGTGCTCTTTTTAAAATAGCTTCGTTCCTCGTTAAATAAAGTATAAAATAAATTGACCTTGACTAAACGTTCACGTATTTTTTCAATTTCTTTTTTCATTAAATGATGTTCTGAAGCGTGCATTGAAATCAGACGAATTAGTTTAAAAATATCTTCCGTTAAATGTGACATTCGATGATAAAGTTTCGTTTCATATTTTGGCGGTAAGAAAATTAAATTAACAACGAATGCTGATAAAATACCGATTAGAATCGTTGAGAACCGGATCCATGCGAATTGCAGGAAATGCTCTCCGGGCGATTCAAGAATAACAATCATTGTTACTAATCCTAAACTAATGCTGTTTTCGAGTTTCAATTTAAGCATAATGATTATCGTGATAAGTGCAGCTAATCCAACAATAATATAATTATTTTCAAAAACTAATCCGAAAGCAACAGCGACGATTGCTCCTATAATATTCCCTTGAACTTGTTCGAGGATGGATAAATAGGAACGGTAAATCGTTGGTTTTATCGCAAAAATGGCAGCAATTCCAGCAAATACTGGTGATGGCATTCCAATGAACTTTGCGATATATAATGCTAAAATAATTGCAATTCCCGTTTTAAAAATGCGGGCACCAAGCTTCATGAGTCTTTTGATTCCTTTCTCGTAAAAAACGCCTTATATTTTTCTTTCTTTATATATACCATATAAGCATCAAATTAGTAATATACAGTGTCAGCGTTAGAATATCAAGAAAAAAATTATGGCTTTATTCGACATAATTTTGAGTTTAGAGATTTTTTAGTTAGGGTGTTTTAGGAATGGGCCGTTCCTTTCCGCTGCAGGTACTCGCTTTCCGCGGGGCTGGCGATGAGCCTCCTCATCGCTGCGCTCTTGCGGGGTCTCATCTGTCCAGCTAATCCCGCAGGAGTCTCGTGCCTTCCGCTCCAATCCACTCAGCGTTTGCAATGTTATTTAGTATTTCTATCAATAATTTATTAGAAAAGAGCTTTTATTTATTTATCACAAAAATGCAATAATAAACAAAAGGCCAACTGGTGTGGTTGGCCTTTGACTTAATGAATTATAGTTTTGAAAAAGCATTTTCCACTGCTTGGATGGTTTCTTTAATGTCTTCTTCAGTGTGTGCAGTTGTAATAAACCATGCTTCATATTTAGAAGGTGCAAGATTAATTCCTTGTTCGAGCATAAGCTTGAAGAATTTCGCGAACATTTCTCCGTCTGTTGCTTCAGCTTGTTTGTAATTTATTACCTTTTCTTTCGTGAAGTACACGGTGAGTGCACCTTTTAGACGGTTGATGGTAATCGGTGTATTGTATTTTTCGGCCGCATCGAGAATTCCTTTTTCTAATAGAGCGCCTAGTTGATCTAGACGATCGTACACTCCGTCTTCTTTTAACACTTCTAAACAGGCAATTCCAGATAAAATTGAAGCGGGATTACCAGCCATCGTTCCTGCTTGATAGGCTGGTCCTAATGGAGCGACTTTTTCCATGATTTCTTTTTTACCGCCATAGGCACCGATTGGCAGGCCGCCGCCAATAATTTTTCCCATTGCTGTTAAATCAGGAGTGACCCCTAATAAATTTTGCGCGCCGCCATACATAAAACGGAAGGCAGTAATAACTTCATCATAAATAACAAGTGCCCCAGCTTGATGGGTAACTTCGTTGACCTGTTCTAAAAATCCTGGATGTGGTTCAACGATACCGAAATTACCAACGATTGGTTCTACTAAAACAGCAGCAATCTCGTTTCCCCATTTGTTCATTGCTTCTTTAAACGGTTCAATATCATTAAATGGAACGGTGATGACTTCTTTTGCGATACTTTTCGGAACGCCGGCTGAGTCTGGCATCCCTAATTGTGAAGGTCCAGAACCTGCTGCAACTAATACTAGATCTGAATGCCCATGATAACAGCCTTCAAATTTAATTATTTTATCGCGGCCCGTATACGCACGAGCGACACGGATTGTTGTCATAACCGCTTCCGTTCCTGAGTTCACAAAACGAACTTTATCAAGAGATGGCATGGCATCTTTGAGCATTTTTGCAAAGTCTACTTCAAATGGTGTTGGTGTGCCATATAATACTCCATTTTCAGCAGCTGTTCTGATTGCTTCTGTAATATGTGGATGAGCATGTCCTGTTATGATCGGACCGTATGCTGCGAGATAATCGATATAACGATTGTCATCGACATCCCAGAAATAAGCACCTTTTGCTCGCTTCATGGCAACAGGTGCACCCCCGCCAACGGCTTTATACGAGCGGGAAGGACTATTAACGCCTCCAACAATATGCTCTAATGCTTCAGTATGTAAATGGTTGGAATTAGAAAAATTCATTTGATTTCCTCCTAGTTTAAAGCTCCTTAATATTGTAGTACCTAAACGTATATGTGTCCAATTAGCGAAATGTTATTCTCATACATTCGATTAACCGTGAGTACAATAGAATGACAAGCTATTTGGAAAAATGGGGGAGAAAAGATGATCTATGTTCTTATGATTGCTGTAATCATTTGTATATTCATGAGTTTAAGGACATTGTTTTTTCCCTCTAAACTCAAGCACAAACTCGTTTCCTTTGATAATTTCCTCTTCTTAGGTTCTACATATAGTGTCATTATGATCGGTTTTGGACTTTTATTTATGTTGTTAGAAATAAAAGGATTTAATGTAATTGCTGAACAAGGTTCGCATTTTTCAGGGAACTATATTGAAAAATTAAATTCCTCGATGTATTTAAGTGCAATTACTTTATTTTCAGTAGGATATGGGGATATAGTACCGATTGGAATCGGGAGGATATTAGTCGTTTTAGAGGCATTAATCGGATATACAATTCCAGCTGCCTTTGTCGTTAAATCTGTCATCGATTATGAGCAAAATAATGAAATGAAAAAGTAAATGATTTGCGATGAGACCCCGCTTTCATGTAGGCTCATAGTAAACGTAGTTGAAGGAGGAAAAATAATGACAATACAAATTGGCGAAACTGCACCAGCATTTGCATTAGAAAATAGCAATGGAGAAATTGTAAAATTAGCTGATTATATAGGAAAAAAACATGTCGTATTATATTTTTATCCGAAAGACATGACACCTGGATGTACAACGGAAGCGTGTGACTTTCGTGATCAACATAAAAGCTTCGAGGAGCTCGATGCAGTTATCTTTGGTGTGAGTCCGGATCCAATTGAAAAGCATCAAAAGTTCATCGATAAATATAGTCTTCCATTTCAATTACTAGTCGACAGTGATCACAAGGTTGCTGAGGAATATGATGTTTGGAAGTTAAAGAAGAACTTTGGAAAAGAATATATGGGAATTGAACGTTCCACCTTTATTATCAATAAAGATGGGAAGCTTGTGAAAGAATGGCGAAAAGTGAAAGTTGATGGACATGTAGAAGAGGCTTTGGCATATATTAAGGAAAATCTTTAGTTAATTCATTGCCTATTTTTAGCTAATAGTGGCTTTTGTCCATTCCAAACAGTTGAAAATACATACTGTATAGTAGGGCATACCTCCTCAGAAAAAAACTTCGGACCGATTGATATCGGTCCATTTTTTTATTGCGAAAAAGAGGGAATATTTGTGATAAGATGGAGATAAAAAAGGAGGATGGTTGCGTTATGAAAGTAGTATTTACCTTTGAACCACCTGCTGAAATGAGAAAAGAAATACGATCTTCTTTTCCAACCGTCGAATTTCACTTTTTTCAAAATGTGAATCACGCTGAAACGGAAATGGAAAGCCCGGAAGTGATTGTGACATATGGAGAAGATTTGACTGATGAGCATATTGAAAGAGCGGCTGAATTAAAGTGGATCATGGTGACTTCTGCAGGTATTGAAAGAATGCCGCTAAAAGCGATAAAAGAAAAAAACATATTAGTTACGAATGCTCGGGGCATCCACAAATCCCCTATGGCCGAATTTACAATCGGTTTACTTCTCGATCATGCAAGAAATTTTCAATTGCTATGGAAAAACGAGCAACAACAAATATGGGATAAAACCATTTCTCAAGCTGAGTTACATAATCAATCCATTGCAATAGTAGGTGCGGGCGCAATCGGTCAAGAAATCGCTCGTCTTGCTAAAGCATTTCGAATGAATGTTTTCGGAATTAACAGCAGCGGAACAATAAAAGAAAATTTTGATGAAATGTATTCATTAGAAAATATTTCTACTCCACTCGAAAAAGCCGATTATGTTGTATCGATTTTACCTAGTACGGAGCAAACGATTGATTTTTACCAAATGAATCACTTCGAAAAAATGAAAAACTCTGCAGTATTTATTAATCTTGGCAGAGGGGATGTCGTAAAAGAGGAAATCCTGATAGAGGCGTTGAATAAAAAAGAAATCGCCCATGCTTATTTAGATGTTTTTCAAACTGAACCATTACCAAAAAATCATCCACTATGGGGAATGGAGAATGTAACGATTACCCCACATATTTCTAGTACAACAAAAAATTATTTACCTAGAGCATTAGATATATTCCAAAAGAATTTACATACATATATAAATAATAAGGGTCAATTTATTAATGTAATTGATTCCGAAAGGGGATATTAAGATGAGAATCTACACGAAATCTGGCGATAAAGGAACGACATCCCTTGTTTATGGTCAACGAATTCCAAAAAATGATTTACGTGTTGAGGCCTATGGAACCTGTGATGAAGCCAATTCAATGATCGGGCTTGCGATGAGCCATTTGCAAACGTCTTCTTTTTCGAACAACGAAGAGGTAAACGAGGCATTCCATAAAATTCAAACAACCCTTTTTCATGTAGGAGCAGAGCTTGCAACTCCTGAAGGAAAAGAAGTAAAGTGGAAATTAACTGATGAAGATATTAAGGATTTAGAACATACTATTGATAAATGGGATGCCTCATTAGAGCCTCTCAAAAACTTTATCCTCCCAGGGGGACATCCGGCTGGTGCGACGTTACATTGTGCTCGTACAGTCATCAGAAGAGCTGAACGCTGTGCTGTAGCCATTGAACATGTGAATCCATTAGTTCTTGCTTATTTGAATCGACTTTCCGATTTCTTATTTGTCGCTGCAAGATATATTAATAGTGGATTGGGCGAGCAAGAAAAGACATTGCATCAAGGTTCTTAACAGTTGATTTTATTGACAAATATGCCTGTTCATTAGTAAACTAATTATAACGATTTTAAAATAATAATAAATTCTATTTAGAAAAGAGGTGCATGACGGTGTCTGAACATCAAATCAAAGAAGCAATTGAAACTTTGAAAGAAACCGGAGTTCGTATCACACCACAACGTCATGCGATACTGGAGTATTTAATTCAATCAATGTCACACCCAACAGCCGATGAAATTTATAAAGCACTTGAAGGGAAATTCCCTAATATGAGTGTGGCTACCGTATATAATAATTTACGTGTATTTCGTGAAGTTGGTCTCGTGAAAGAACTAACTTACGGAGATGCTTCAAGTCGTTTTGACTTTGTTACAACAAGTCATTACCATGTTATTTGTGAAAACTGCGGTAAAATTGTCGACTTCCATTATCCAGGGTTAGATGAGGTTGAACAACTAGCATCACATGTTACAGGATTTAAAGTGAGCCATCATCGCATGGAAATCTACGGTACATGCCCGGATTGTAATAAAGAAGTACATTAAAAAAGAATGGCCAGAGCCATTCTTTTTTTATTGCTGTTTTTTACGGTTATAGTTTTCATCAAAATCCTTGCCTTCTAAATTCGGATCTAATGTTAATGGTTCACGGCAATGCATACACATATCAACCCGGCCGAGAAGCTTCGTCGGCTTTTTGCAATTTGGACAAACAACTTGAACCGCTTTTGTTGAAAGCATCCCAATCCAGAAATAAACAACTGTACTGGCAATGATACTTAATAAACCTAAAACCATAAAGATGGTCATTACAATTGGATGAGTCCGGAAAAAGATTCCGAAGTACATAATGATAAATCCTACGAATATCAAACTTAACGCAAATGTGCGTATTTTATTAATTTTATTCGAATATTTAGCCATGTTCGTCCCTCCTAAAAGTAATATACCATAAATGAATAACAATGGGAGATTACCGGATGTGACGAAACAAAGATTTTTAAGAATAAACAAAAACAACTTTTCAAATAGCAGGAAATTTATTATCATTGTCGAAGTAATATCCTTACTAGATATTTTGGAGGAATTTAATATGGAGGACATCCTTCGTCCCATTTACCAAGAAAGGGCGAGCCAAGCAAATACATTAACTGTGTTATCTATAGAAAAAAAACATAATGAAGGAACTGTAACGGATACGTTCGATACAGTGCTATTAATCATTGTAAAAGAATTAGAAACTCCGGTTTATATAAAACACTATACCTATGACAATAAAAAAGCAGCATTACATATAGTTAGAGAAGATCAATTGAAAGAATGGTTATTACTTGGTTCGAATCGAAAAATTGTAGAATGGATCATTCATGGGAAAGTTCTATTTGATCGTAATGAGTATATGACAAATTTAAAAAATGAGTTAAGAGATTTCCCTTTCTATGAGCGGAAATTAAAAATTGGACTCGAATTTGCTAAACTTATTCGCCGATATTTGGACGGAAAAGTCTTTTTCGATAATAAACAATATCTTGATGCATATAATCATGTTGTACATGCCTTGCATCATCTAGCACGACTTGCCGTAATCGAAAACGGATTTCACCCTGAAATTACAGTCTGGAATCAAGTGAAACAAATTGAACCAGAAATTTTCAAGCTCTACGAAGAATTAATCACAAGTGACGAAACAATTGAAAAAAGATTGGAACTCCTTTTCTTAGCGAGTGAGTTTTTAATCCATTCACGAACTCGCTTTTCGGCGTCACATTTATTAGAGATTATGGAAGAGAAAGATGTGTGGACGATAAATGAATTGTTATCCAATCAAAATTTGACTCATTATAGTGTTGATTTAGGGATCTTAATTGAATTCCTAATAGAGAAATCGTTTATCGAAGAAGTGAATGTAGAAACGAAAGGCCAAGATTTATATCACCGTCATTATCGAGTGAAAAAAGAATTATAGTGAAATATTAATTTAAGTATTGACGAAACGAATATTACTTGGTATATTAATAAACGTCGCTGCTGAACAACGGTTTTCAGCAGTGATGAAAAATAAAAAAAGTTATTGACAAAAAGTAAATAACTTGGTACGATAATAAAGTCGCTGTCGCAAGATGGTTGATAATTGATCTTTGAAAACTGAACAAAACGAAACGTCAATAAATTAACTTTTAGAGCTATTTCAAACATCTTTTTGGAGAGTTTGATCCTGGCTCAGGACGAACGCTGGCGGCGTGCCTAATACATGCAAGTCGAGCGAATCTTCGTGGGAGCTTGCTCCTGCGAAGATTAGCGGCGGACGGGTGAGTAACACGTGGGTAACCTGCCTGTAAGACTGGGATAACTCCGGGAAACCGGGGCTAATACCGGATAACTTTTTCCTTCGCATGAAGGAGAATTGAAAGGTGGCTTTAAGCTACCACTTACAGATGGACCCGCGGCGCATTAGCTAGTTGGTGAGGTAACGGCTCACCAAGGCGACGATGCGTAGCCGACTTGAGAGGGTGATCGGCCACACTGGGACTGAGACACGGCCCAGACTCCTACGGGAGGCAGCAGTAGGGAATCTTCCGCAATGGACGAAAGTCTGACGGAGCAACGCCGCGTGAGTGATGAAGGTTTTCGGATCGTAAAACTCTGTTGTTAGGGAAGAACAAGTATCGTTCGAATAGGGCGGTACCTTGACGGTACCTAACCAGAAAGCCACGGCTAACTACGTGCCAGCAGCCGCGGTAATACGTAGGTGGCAAGCGTTGTCCGGAATTATTGGGCGTAAAGCGCGCGCAGGCGGTTTCTTAAGTCTGATGTGAAAGCCCACGGCTCAACCGTGGAGGGTCATTGGAAACTGGGAGACTTGAGTGCAGAAGAGAAGAGCGGAATTCCACGTGTAGCGGTGAAATGCGTAGAGATGTGGAGGAACACCAGTGGCGAAGGCGGCTCTTTGGTCTGTAACTGACGCTGAGGCGCGAAAGCGTGGGGAGCGAACAGGATTAGATACCCTGGTAGTCCACGCCGTAAACGATGAGTGCTAAGTGTTAGAGGGTTTCCGCCCTTTAGTGCTGCAGCTAACGCATTAAGCACTCCGCCTGGGGAGTACGGCCGCAAGGCTGAAACTCAAAGGAATTGACGGGGGCCCGCACAAGCGGTGGAGCATGTGGTTTAATTCGAAGCAACGCGAAGAACCTTACCAGGTCTTGACATCCTCTTGCCCTCCCTAGAGATAGGGATTTCCCTTCGGGGACAAGAGTGACAGGTGGTGCATGGTTGTCGTCAGCTCGTGTCGTGAGATGTTGGGTTAAGTCCCGCAACGAGCGCAACCCTTGACCTTAGTTGCCAGCATTCAGTTGGGCACTCTAAGGTGACTGCCGGTGACAAACCGGAGGAAGGTGGGGATGACGTCAAATCATCATGCCCCTTATGACCTGGGCTACACACGTGCTACAATGGATGGTACAAAGGGTTGCTAGACCGCGAGGTTACGCCAATCCCATAAAACCATTCTCAGTTCGGATTGTAGGCTGCAACTCGCCTACATGAAGCCGGAATCGCTAGTAATCGCGGATCAGCATGCCGCGGTGAATACGTTCCCGGGCCTTGTACACACCGCCCGTCACACCACGAGAGTTTGTAACACCCGAAGTCGGTGAGGTAACCTTTTGGAGCCAGCCGCCGAAGGTGGGACAGATGATTGGGGTGAAGTCGTAACAAGGTAGCCGTATCGGAAGGTGCGGCTGGATCACCTCCTTTCTAAGGATATAAGGAAAACCACTATCGTGGTTACAACGAAGACGTTCTCGTTTTGTTCAGTTTTGAGAGGTTAATTCCTTTCAAACTTGTTCTTTGAAAACTAGATAATATGAGAAATAACCAAGTAATAACCGAGAATCGCCACTTTATGGATGAATCCATTAAGTAAGTAATAAACAACCTTTTTAGGTTAAGTTAGTAAGGGCGCACGGTGAATGCCTTGGCACTAGGAGCCGATGAAGGACGGGACTAACACCGATATGCTTCGGGGAGCTGTAAGCAAGCTTTGATCCGGAGATTTCCGAATGGGGGAACCCACTGCTCGTAATGGAGTAGTATCCTTACTTGAATACATAGAGTAAGGAAGGCAGACCCGGGGAACTGAAACATCTAAGTACCCGGAGGAAGAGAAAGCAAACGCGATTTCCTGAGTAGCGGCGAGCGAAACGGAAGAAGCCCAAACCAAGAGGCTTGCCTCTTGGGGTTGTAGGACACTCTACACGGAGTTACAAAGGAACGAAGTAAATGAAGAGGTCTGGAAAGGCCCGTCAAAGAAGGTAACAACCCTGTAGTTGAAACTTCGTTCCCTCCAGAGTGGATCCTGAGTACGGCGGGACACGTGAAATCCCGTCGGAAGCAGGGAGGACCATCTCCCAAGGCTAAATACTCCCTAGTGACCGATAGTGAACCAGTACCGTGAGGGAAAGGTGAAAAGCACCCCGGGAGGGGAGTGAAAGAGAACCTGAAACCGTGTGCCTACAAGTAGTTAGAGCTCTGTGCGTATTTCCTTCGGAAAGACGCCGAGTGATAGCGTGCCTTTTGTAGAATGAACCGGCGAGTTACGATTTCAAGCAAGGTTAAGCTGAAGAGGCGGAGCCGCAGCGAAAGCGAGTCTTAATAGGGCGAATGAGTTTGAGGTCGTAGACCCGAAACCAGGTGATCTACCCATGTCCAGGGTGAAGGTAAGGTAACACTTACTGGAGGCCCGAACCCACGCACGTTGAAAAGTGCGGGGATGAGGTGTGGGTAGCGGAGAAATTCCAATCGAACTTGGAGATAGCTGGTTCTCTCCGAAATAGCTTTAGGGCTAGCCTTAAGGTAAGAGTCTTGGAGGTAGAGCACTGTTTGGACTAGGGGCCCTCATCGGGTTACCGAATTCAGACAAACTCCGAATGCCAATGACTTATCCTTAGGAGTCAGACTGCGAGTGATAAGATCCGTAGTCAAAAGGGAAACAGCCCAGACCACCAGCTAAGGTCCCAAAGTATACGTTAAGTGGAAAAGGATGTGGAGTTGCTTAGACAACCAGGATGTTGGCTTAGAAGCAGCCACCATTTAAAGAGTGCGTAATAGCTCACTGGTCGAGTGACTCTGCGCCGAAAATGTACCGGGGCTAAACGTATCACCGAAGCTGTGGATGGACACCGTTGGTGTCCGTGGTAGGAGAGCGTTCTAAGGGCTGAGAAGCTAGACCGTAAGGACTGGTGGAGCGCTTAGAAGTGAGAATGCCGGTATGAGTAGCGAAAGAAGGGTGAGAATCCCTTCCACCGAATGCCTAAGGTTTCCTGAGGAAGGCTCGTCCGCTCAGGGTTAGTCGGGACCTAAGCCGAGGCCGAAAGGCGTAGGCGATGGACAACAGGTTGATATTCCTGTACCACCTCTTCACCGTTTGAACGATGGGGGGACGCAGGAGGATAGGGTAAGCGCGCTGCTGGAATAGCGCGTCCAAGCAGTTAGAGGGGTGACGAGGCAAATCCCGTCACCATGTACCTTGAGCTGTGATGGCGAGGGAAATATAGTACCGAAGTTCCTGATTCCACACTGCCTAGAAAATCCTCTAGTGAGGTGAAAGGTGCCCGTACCGCAAACCGACACAGGTAGGCGAGGAGAGAATCCTAAGGTGAGCGAGAGAACTCTCGTTAAGGAACTCGGCAAAATGACCCCGTAACTTCGGGAGAAGGGGTGCTCTGTTAGGGTGCAAGCCCGAGAGAGCCGCAGTGAATAGGCCCAGGCGACTGTTTAGCAAAAACACAGGTCTCTGCGAAGCCGTAAGGCGAAGTATAGGGGCTGACGCCTGCCCGGTGCTGGAAGGTTAAGAGGAGAGGTTAGCGCAAGCGAAGCTTTGAATTGAAGCCCCAGTAAACGGCGGCCGTAACTATAACGGTCCTAAGGTAGCGAAATTCCTTGTCAGGTAAGTTCTGACCCGCACGAAAGGCGCAACGATCTGGGCACTGTCTCAACGAGAGACTCGGTGAAATTATAGTACCTGTGAAGATGCAGGTTACCCGCGACAGGACGGAAAGACCCCGTGGAGCTTTACTGCAGCCTGATATTGAATTTTGGTACAGCTTGTACAGGATAGGTAGGAGCCTTTGAAGCCGGAGCGCCAGCTTCGGTGGAGGCGTCGGTGGGATACTACCCTGGCTGTATTGAAATTCTAACCCGCACCCCTGAATCGGGGTGGGAGACAGTGTCAGGCAGGCAGTTTGACTGGGGCGGTCGCCTCCTAAAAGGTAACGGAGGCGCCCAAAGGTTCCCTCAGAATGGTTGGAAATCATTCGCAGAGTGTAAAGGCACAAGGGAGCTTGACTGCGAGACCTACAAGTCGAGCAGGGACGAAAGTCGGGCTTAGTGATCCGGTGGTTCCGCATGGAAGGGCCATCGCTCAACGGATAAAAGCTACCCCGGGGATAACAGGCTTATCTCCCCCAAGAGTCCACATCGACGGGGAGGTTTGGCACCTCGATGTCGGCTCATCGCATCCTGGGGCTGTAGTCGGTCCCAAGGGTTGGGCTGTTCGCCCATTAAAGCGGTACGCGAGCTGGGTTCAGAACGTCGTGAGACAGTTCGGTCCCTATCCGTCGTGGGCGTAGGAAATTTGAGAGGAGCTGTCCTTAGTACGAGAGGACCGGGATGGACGCACCGCTGGTGTACCAGTTGTCTTGCCAAAGGCATCGCTGGGTAGCTATGTGCGGAAGGGATAAGTGCTGAAAGCATCTAAGCATGAAGCCCCCCTCAAGATGAGATTTCCCTTAGTTTATCTAAATAAGACCCCTGAAAGATGATCAGGTTGATAGGTTCGAGGTGGAAGTGTGGCGACACATGGAGCTGACGGATACTAATCGGTCGAAGACTTATCCTAATTTGATTCAACGTTATTACTGTTTCTCATCTATCTAGTTTTGAAGGAATAATTTTAAATTAATCCTTGAAAAATTTCAAAAATCATATATAATAATATATGTCCATAAGGTTTGGTGGCTATAGCGAGAAGGTCACACCCGTTCCCATCCCGAACACGGAAGTTAAGCTTCTCAGCGCCGATGGTAGTTGGGGGATCTCCTCCTGCAAGAGTAGGACGTCGCCAAGCTTGTAATATTCCGCAGTAGCTCAGTGGTAGAGCTATCGGCTGTTAACCGATCGGTCGTAGGTTCGAATCCTACCTGCGGAGCCATTAGGAGAGCTGTCCGAGTGGCCGAAGGAGCACGATTGGAAATCGTGTAGACGGTTAACGCTGTCTCAAGGGTTCAAATCCCTTGCTCTCCGCCATTTAAACTGTGGCCCGTTGGTCAAGCGGTTAAGACACCGCCCTTTCACGGCGGTAACACGGGTTCGAATCCCGTACGGGTCACCATTTAATAAATTTTAACTATACATATTGGAGGATTAGCTCAGCTGGGAGAGCACCTGCCTTACAAGCAGGGGGTCGGCGGTTCGATCCCGTCATCCTCCACCATATTATTGTCGCGGGGTGGAGCAGTCTGGTAGCTCGTCGGGCTCATAACCCGAAGGTCGCAGGTTCAAATCCTGCCTCCGCAATTGATTTGAAATTAAAATGGTCCGGTAGTTCAGCTGGTTAGAATGCCTGCCTGTCACGCAGGAGGTCGCGGGTTCGAGTCCCGTCCGGACCGCCATTTTCTTCAAATATATAAAGTGGCTCGGTAGCTCAGTCGGTAGAGCAATGGACTGAAAATCCATGTGTCGGCGGTTCGATTCCGTCCCGAGCCACCATTTATTAATTATATAGACTAAGCCGGCCTAGCTCAATTGGTAGAGCAACTGACTTGTAATCAGTAGGTTGGGGGTTCAAGTCCTCTGGCCGGCACCAGTCATTACTTTTAGTAATGATATGGAGGGGTAGCGAAGTGGCTAAACGCGGCGGACTGTAAATCCGCTCCTTCGGGTTCGGCGGTTCGAATCCGTCCCCCTCCACCATTATTAAAGGGGCATAGTTTAAAGGTAGAACTAAGGTCTCCAAAACCTTCAGTGTGGGTTCGATTCCTACTGCCCCTGCCATGGCGGATGTGGCGAAGTGGTTAACGCATCGGATTGTGGTTCCGACATTCGTGGGTTCGATTCCCATCATCCGCCCCATTTATGAACAAATAAATATTTACATCATATATTATTATTGGGCTATAGCCAAGTGGTAAGGCAACGGACTTTGACTCCGTCATTCGTTGGTTCGAATCCAGCTAGCCCAGTTTGCGGAAGTAGTTCAGTGGTAGAACACCACCTTGCCAAGGTGGGGGTCGCGGGTTCGAATCCCGTCTTCCGCTCCAACAATGGCGGCATAGCCAAGTGGTAAGGCAGAGGTCTGCAAAACCTTTACCACCGGTTCGAATCCGGTTGCCGCCTCCATATTATGCCGGTGTGGCGGAATTGGCAGACGCGCACGACTCAAAATCGTGTTCCTTCTGGAGTGTCGGTTCGACCCCGACCACCGGTATCATAGCACTGCTTGCCAATGTAGTGAAATCAACGTTTCTTACTCTATGTAAGGAACGTTTTTTATTTATCTCAAATACGATTCTTTGAAAATTATTGTGTACATAAAATCGTGAGCGTACCTGTCATTAAACAAGGAGGAATTTAAAAATGGCAAGGCATACAAAAGAATTATCTATTGAGGAGTATCAATCATTAACAGTCCAAAAAGCGTAAAGGAAATTGATTTCAAAACTGCTCTTTCTTTATTTGTTGATGATTGTCAAATCAGAAATCTAAGCCTCAAACAATCCAATATTATAGAAATGAATTATCTGTTTTCTTTAAAATCCTAAGAGAACAGGAAATTACCCCCTCACTAGACACTATTTCTAAAGAGCATATAAAGCGATAAAGCGAAATGTCATTCTCTATATGAATGAGAAGGGATTGCAAACAGTAACAATGGACACACGTTTAAGAGCAATTAGAGCATTTTTAAATTTCCTGCATCGTGAACGGCATCTTAAAGAAATTTAGTTAATTGACATTAAACTGCTTAAAGACCGTAAAAAATGGATAAAAATGTAAAATAACATTGACTGTTTCGGCAGTCCTATTTTAGTTCAATAAGATATACATAAAAAAACTAGCTTTTTGGTCTAGGTTTAGCGTCATCCACAGTTTTCTACACAGCAGAGAATCATAACAATTTTAAAAATCTATTCCTCCAGTCCTCTGCAAGGGCATCAACTGCCAATATCTTTTCAATTGATGCTTTATCCTGTTTTTGGTGAAAAAGAATTTGAGTAGCAAAAGAAACGGATATTTCTTTTGAGTGTTTTTCCAAAAGAGTTATTTCCGAATCGAACTTAATAGTTCCCTCTTCCAATACCCGAAAAAAGTAACCAGTTAGAGTCGTTTCAATCACTTTCTTTAAAAGTTGTTTTTCCTCGTTATAATTGGAGATAGTTACACAAGGTACCCTCCCTTGTGTTATTTGAAGAATAGTATCCCCTATTTTATATATGTCACCAATACAAACCTGTTCTTCCGTCATACCTGTTGCAGTAATATTTTCCCCAAAAGCAGGTAGAATAAGCTTTTTTTGAAATACTTCTTCCCAATAAGAGTAATGCTCGAATGGATAGAAACATACTACACGGTCTGATCCCCCGTGAAATTTGTGATTTGCAACATCATCACCAACAATGATAGATTTTTCTACTTTAAAGGATTTTACAGCCGATTTCCCTATTCCAGAAAACCCTATTTTATTATTCCAATTGTATTCCTTCGGTTTTCCAACAGCTAAATTAATAATTTTTCGATTCAATTTGAATTTACCTCACTTCAACAGAACTCCAAAATCCGCTAATATAAATTGTATTATACTAGTGTCACTTGAAAAGGTACAATTATTAAAAAAACATTGGGGTTAGGAAAAGATTAATATACTTTAAAGAATGTGCAGGAATGATCTTAAACTATAGGGTACTTTAATTAAATAAACAACTTTTCTAGAGCATACGGTTTTTTTTTGTTGGTTAAAAGGCCAAATGGATTAGAAAATGTAAGTATAGACCATGACCTAAATAAAACAAATTCATTGCTCTATATCTATTAAAACCCGCCCTATTTATATGCTTATAATCATCTATTTCTAAATTAAAATGTACGTAAACAATTACTAATATTAAGTCAAGACATGGCCTGTACAATTGGAGTAATTGTTTGTATATACTATTACTTTTTGATGTTCGAACATTTATAATAGTAGGTATTATGAGCTATTTTGACGAATAGTAAATAGGGTGTCACTAAGTGATTTTAGCGATAAAATGAGATTAGCTATTACAAAGCGATAAGCATTTTAAAAATTACTCAAATTATCTCAATCTAGCTACATGAAAAGTAGATTCGAAAAAATTTATTAAATGAGGTACATAAGATGATTAACTTCCAAGACAAAGTAAGCTTCATTTGGTCAATCGCAGAGATTTTACGTGGACCATATAAACCAGAAGACTACGGTAAAATCGTTTTACCATTAGCAGTATTACGTCGTTTTGACTGTGTATTAGAGAGCACAAAAGAGGAAGTATTAGCAAAGGCAGAGCAGTTTGCTTCAATGAAAGAAGATGCTCGTGAACCGATTTTAAATCGTGTGTCAAAGCAAAACTTCCACAACACAAGTAAATATTGAATTTTTGCTTATTCAGAGCAGCTAACCGGAATTTCTCCGCTTATCTCCGCTACTTAAGCTTCCTCTATATACATTAGCCGGAAATTATCCGCCTATGAATTCTCATATCTCTACGAAAATCATCAATGAATAACTATAGAGCCAAGACCAAAGAACCGTGGTTTTGTAAATAAAAAACACAGCATTTTCTCCACAAACTAACACGTTAACTAATTAAAATGTTGCTATAGTTCGGTCTTTATCGGAGATTCAACGATTGTTATATAATTAAATTTGCTTTTTTTGCTGTGTGTATGTGCTGCCGAAGTGGGAGGCAGTATTCTCTAGGTCTATACTAGTATCTGCAAAATACACACTCCTTTTTAAAGTAATTAGAAGGAACAACCGACAACAATCTAGAAATATACAAGAGATAAAAAAGGAGGTTTCCGAATGGAAAAAACATTGCCTATAAAAAACCAAATGAATGGTGTATTTGTTCATGTTACAAATTTAAAGGTTTCAGCAAAATGGTACGCTGATTTGTTAGGACTGGACGTTGATTTAGATAGAGTCGTTTCGCCTGTTTATAATATACCCGTGGAAGGAACTACTTCATTGACTTTGGATGACCATACGTTTGATCCTGAATTTAACCATACTATTAGTTCAAGTCCCATTTTTAATTTTTACGCACCAAATATTGATGACGCCTATCAATATATTAAAGACAAAGGCATTGAAATTGTGAGAGAAATAGAGACGGTTGGCGATACAGCTTGGTTTAACATAAAAGACCCGGATGGAAATGTAGTTATGATTTGTAATTGTTAAAAGAATAGGTAAATCACCAGAAAAGGTCAACGGTTGTTGCCTTTCTACAATTTAATTTTATTAAAATTTCCTTAAAAAAATTTTGTACTAATTTCTCAATAATTTAATTTACGTAATGAAAAAAGAAAGATATTCTTTATTCAAAATTTTAGTTTCAAATAGAAGTTGAAGAAGAATAACAATTAGAGAAAATTAATAGAGTTTAATAGAAATAATTTAGAAAATTTATTTTAAAGGTGGGACTAAATTATGTCAGAATTGATTTATCATGTGGCAACTACGGCCGATGGATATATCGCAGATCCAAATTACATTGCGGATGATTCGATTTTTCTTTATGAAGGTGACCACGGACCTGACTTTTTATCTGATATTAGAGAATATGGAATTGCTTTAATGGGAGGAAAATCATACAAGCTCGGATTAAAGGATGGAATGAAACCAGGAGAGCCTTGGCCACTTGCAAAGTTTGCAAATCCCGATCTTAAGCACTATGTTTTCTCGAGTAAATTGAATATTGAGTCGAATGAGGAAGTGGGGTTTGTAAAAGAAAACGCAATTGAGTTTGTCAACGCTTTAAAACAAACAGTGAATCAAAAAATTTGGCTTTGTGGTGGTGGTCAACTGGCTGGTTCACTCCTTGACCATGAATTGATCGACACTCTTATACTAAAAGTTAATCCTGTCATGATTGGAGAAGGTATTTCACTTTTTGGTTCGAGTAAAAAACGGATTCAATTAGAACTTATGGACCTAAAAAAATATAACAATGGGGTTATATTGACAAAATACAGGATAATATACAAGTAAATGAGAGAAGAGTAATTCAGTTTTGTACAATTTCATTAGACGCTAAATCGAGTTTGATAATAAGCGGAGAAATTCCCCTTAATTTAAAAAATAGCACTGAAAATACCTTAAATAGCCGGAAAGATTCCGACTATTAACTCGAAAAACGTGAAAATGAGTAAATTTGCTTTGCTTAAGCGGAAAAACTCCACTTATATCCTACGATTTGAGCTCTATTCTGCAGTATAACCGGAAAATATCCGTCTATTTTGATTTTCTTTGGTTGCTCAAAAAGGACATCAATTACCTACTTAAGTAAAAAGACATACCAAATAGCATGTAGACAACAACAATTGTCAAGATGTTTTTTAGGCTGCGATTTTACTTTCTAAATAAAGTAGTAATGTCTCATAATCGTTGATATATAAGAGACCAAATCATATGCGATTTGGTCTGCTAATTAGCATACTATTTGGTATGTTTCTCCACTGAAACGGAACTACTTATAATTCATCGGAGCTCTTCACTTTATGTTCTGCTAAAACCTGCTGGTTTTCTTGTATATGTTTCATTAATTTCATTTAAGGTTTTTAACACAGCTTGGCTAGAATTTTTTACATCTTTCATTCTGTCACGTGTACGTTTACGTCTTAGCCCTGATGGTTCAGAGGCCACGAGAATTACGTTTTCGTCATTATAACGCATCTTGTTACTCCCAGTCATATTGTATCCCTCCTATTAAATCGGCTAAGAAGTCTGTGTATAGTGTTGTTGTATTAATTATAGCATATTCGATTTCCTCTTTAAAGGCTTCTACCTTAGTGTTACTCCATGTTTGATCCATAGGATAGTGGAAGCATAGTACATAATCTTTTGTTGTAATTGCATAATACAATACATTCTTATCCTCAGAATATCCAATAACATTGGTATCTCGAGTAAGAGCTGAAACTACATATGAATCATCATTTGTTAAATCATATTCGAAGCTTGGAGATGTAGCACCGGCATAACCACAAAGTCTAATTTTATCTTCAGCCTTTTTATATACTGTCAATGCATTACATTTTTCGAATTTGCCAATCTCTTCAGCTAACATTGTTGCAGGACGTTGGTAAATGTAATCCCCCATTAATGGTTCCATGGCAGTTTCTAAGAAATTTTCCCAATCCGTTATCGTACCCATATGAAGATATGAAAGTAGGTTTAACGTGTAATCTTGATATACAGTAAAATCTTGGGCGGCAATAGCATTATCATGAATATCTTCCTTCATTGGTACAAGTTTTATTCCTTCACCTAACCGATCGCTTAAGTACCCTTTTATTTTCTTATAAGCTTTGGGAGCCTGAGCTAATACGAGTTCTTCGGTCCATATCCGTGCAGCTTGTACATCATATATAAAGGCCCATATAAATGGATGAATTGATTCAATCTTTTCACGTTGGGATCTTCCTAAGTCTTCATTAATCACCTGATATACTATGTCAATTGTATAATCTGGATTACGGTGTTTTTCTTCTATATACTTTTTGTATCTCCTATCAAGATCCTTACGAATATGTTCCTCATAAATTTGCTTTATATCCGAATCAAGAAAAGCTATAACATATTTACCTTCTTTTATTGCTGTTCGAAACTCTTGATATGTAGGAGTACATTTATCCTCTGCCCAATAAGTCCCTACATTGTCATTCAAAAGCAAAATAAAGATATCAGATTCCATCACCTTTTGCAGGCATGTTTTCATGAAATCTGTTTGCCATGGGTAAAAATTGTCTTCGAATAATAATGGGCTATGCCCAGCTTCTTCTAGTTCCCGTTTTAAATCAGATCGAAATGGGACTAGCTTTCTATCGTAGGCAGAACTGATAAATATTCGAGCTGGATTTGGCATAATATTCCCTCCTCACAAAAAAATATAGCACATAAATAGTAAATATGAGAGGAATTTTCACAAAATAAAGATAGTGTTTGGATCCTTGTGACCCCCAATTGCACTTTTTATTTGAAAATAGTAAAGTTTATAATGTTCAAAATTTACTATCGTTTGATAAACAGCGCATACACATGGTATAAGTGTAAAAGAATCAGGAACATTATTGCTTTTTAATTTTGGGATGAGAGTTTGAACGGATATCCCATTTTGGAAGGATTGATTTATTATGACAGACAATTTTTGGCGTGAATTGCCACGGCCATTTTTTATACTTGCACCAATGGAAGATGTGACGGATGTTGTTTTTCGCCATGTCGTGAGTAAAGCTGCTAGACCTGATGTGTTTTTTACGGAGTTTACAAACACGGTGAGTTATTGTCATCCAGATGGGCAGCAGAGTGTGCGTGGGCGTTTGACGTTTACAGAAGATGAACAACCAATGGTTGCACATATTTGGGGAGATCAGCCTGAGTATTTTCGGCAAACGAGTATTGGTGTCGCGAAACTTGGCTTTAAGGGTGTGGACATCAATATGGGCTGTCCTGTGCATAATGTGGCAGCTAAGGGTAAGGGAAGCGGCCTTATCCTTCGTCCGGAAGTCGCTGCGGATATCATACAAGCAGCAAAAGCAGGGGGATTGCCTGTAAGTGTGAAGACAAGGCTTGGATATACGTATGTAGACGAATGGCGGGATTGGCTAACACATATATTGAAACAAGACATCGCTAATCTTTCTATTCATCTGCGGACAAGAAAGGAAATGAGCAAAGTAGATGCTCATTGGGAGCTAATTCCGGAAATTAAGAAACTTCGTGATGAGGTCGCACCTGATACACTTTTGACGATCAATGGAGATATTCCTGACCGTCAAACGGGCTTGAAGCTTGTTGAACAATATGGTGTGGATGGGGTTATGATCGGGCGTGGAATTTTTACAAATCCATTTGCCTTTGAAAAAGAACCGAAGGAACATAGCAGTGAGGAATTGCTGGATCTCTTACGATTGCAGCTTGATCTTCATGATAAATATTCAGAGGAATTTGAGCCGCGTCCCTTCAAACATCTTCTTCGCTTTTTTAAGATATATGTCAAAGGGTTTCGCGGGGCGAGTGAATTAAGAAATCAATTGATGAGTACAAAGTCAACAGATGAAGTGCGTGCAATGCTTGATAATATTGAGTTTGATAGGACCGGGGAACTGGAGAATGATGTGACCCAAAAAAGTTAGTGTTTATAATTGGCTGGTATGAGTTCGGTATTTAACTGGACTCGTACCGGCCAATTTTTGTTTTATTAGTTTGTTTCATATAGTCTGAACGTATACTTGCAATTTTTTTATATCATTCAAAAGTACTACACTAATAATTTTTGGTGTTAGTAATTGGTTAATTATTACTGTTTTCCTAATGATGTCAAATAAGTAGAAATCCTCAAGTTTTTGTTGGATTATACAATTATAATTAATTATGTAAGTGGACATTAAAGTAAGAAAAAATCCCTCCCGCATCGACATGGTAGGTGAGCGGTAAGAAATTACCTTAAAGAGAAAAAAACTGCTTAAAATAGTATATTAAATGGGGAGGAATGAGTGAATAATGAAAAAACATTTGAATAAGAAAAAGAGGACCCCCTTGAGTAAAGCGATCAAAGTGACGTTGTCCGCATTGGCGTTGTCCGCCACTTTGGTAGGCACCGCCGCAGTGCCTACTAAAGCTTGGGTGAATCCGGGGTGGCACTACCAGTATCCAGCGGAAGGTGGAGAATGGAGGTACGGGTTCGTAGACGCAGGTCTCCGTTCCCAGTATAACCACCCGACCAAAGTCCATGGCTCGACAGTGCAAAAGCTCATTGACGGCAAAGTGGTAAGTACTAACAGGAGCCTAGACACGGCTAAAGGGAAATTCTCTTACGCCTATGTCGGAACTATAAACTCATCAGGTCTGAAAGGGCGTTACTACTACCGTACCAACTAATCCAGGCGATACAAGTTACGTTCGCTGACGCACTGTTTACTAGGCTTGCGTCGCTGGCTACAATATCGCCGACCTTTATGATCAATCTTTTCCAGAGGATATTAGTTCGAGAAAGTTAAATCTTTTTTCTCTACTTTAATTTCCACATAATCATAATAGGTCATTAGGTTGGTACATGTCAAATTAGCTTGTCTTACCGCTACCTACCATGTCGGTGTGGGATGTTTTTTTAGAAGTAAGATATTTGCCAGTTAGAAATTTAAATCGCGATGCTTGTAATACTTCAAAAGCTATGAGGGTGCATAGGTTTGTACCCAGTTTTTGAGGGCACAGAATTTAAATATCCGAGGTTTTCATTATAGAGTTTTCAGATGATGCTGTTTAGGGATGTGTTAGTGAATTGGAAGTGAGATCTTTTGATGCACTGCCAATGCACCGTACCAAATAAACTGAGCATATCTTGTAAATCAAGTGGGAAGATAAGATAAAAACATTTTTAATTTCACAAAACCGAGAATTTATAAATTTTTCCTAATTCAGTTATAAAAATAATGGAAAAGTAAATAAAGGAGGAGCAAGAGATAAAAATCCGGACAAGTTGTAAGCTTGAAGAGTAATAATATGGGCAAAAACAGATAAATAGATTAGGAGGAATGAAATAAATGATAAAACTTTTATGCAGGCAACAGAGGAAACCCTCGATTCTAACTATCAAAGCAACGTTCACTGCATTGGCGATGTCCTCTATGTATGTTGAATTTGTTAGGTGGTGCAGATGTTGATAGAAGCGCAGGGCATTTCAGTAGCAATTGGTGGGAGGCCGGTGCTTGCCGGAGAGACTGTTCGTTGCACGCCTGGAACCATGACAGCTTTAGTTGGTCCGAGCGGATGTGGAAAGACCACACTTTTACACTGCCTCGGGCTACTGCTCCCAGTAGATAATGGGCGAATCTTGATCAATGGAGACGATGTCACAAAGTATAGCACTGCGGCACGGCGTCGATTTTGGCGTGATCATGCGGCTTTTGTACTTCAAGATTACGGCATTATGGATGAGGAGTCGATTGCCTTCAATGTAACCATGCAAGCGAGCATCCTAGGCCGAAGTGTCAAGGGAAATCGAGAACGGCTAGCACAGGTGCTCGAGCAGACAGGTCTCCAGGGTCGGGAAGATGAGTTGGCTAGCCACTTGAGTGGGGGCGAGAAGCAGAGACTTGCGCTTGCTCGTGCCATTTACAAGGATGCTGCGATTCTGTTCGTCGATGAGCCCACTGCCTCGCTCGACGCAACCAACCGGAGGAAGGTCATCAATCTATTTGCAGAATTTGCGGCACGAGGTCGTACGGTCATTGTGTCTACGCACGATTCCGAGATGATTAATGCATGTGGCGCCCAGCATAAGATGGGTTCTAGCAGCTCGTCTAACCACTCTTCAACAAGTGATTCCGTTATAACAGGAGGTTCCTCATGAAGTCAACTACTAAGATCATTATTGTTGTTGCAGTTTGCTTACTGCTAGTAGTGGGAGCATTTGCACTTTTAAACGGCTGGTTTTCAGTATCAAGAGATACGCACCCGCCGTGCGAACAGCTGCCAACTGTAGCTGAAGCCAATAAGGCTCTAGCAAGTCACCAAGACCTCGTAAAGGAGATTGAATCCGTGGGTGATGACATTGCGGTGGAAGTCGGAAAGCCGTGTGCTGATGACCTGGACCGAGGACTAATTATAGTGAGCTATAGCTCTAAATCCGAGCGTGATGCCATCTCTGACTTGCTTAGCCGACGAAATGGATTTGGGGCTCCCGTGCATTTGGTGAAGCGCTAACATGAATTTACTTACAGTCGTATTAGCAAGAACGTTGTCTGCCGGTCATGGGCAAGGCTGGCTCTCCGACTAAGTCAAGCCGCACCTAGTGCCGACTAGCTACATCAAGTACAACTGTTCATCAAAGTGTCTTTACGGATGGTTGGTGAGCAGTGACATATTAGTTGAAACATAAGAATATTGACAAAAAAATTGTATGAAATAAGGAGGAATGAAATAAATGATAATACATTACCTGCTAATCCGAGCGATTACACTGGATTCCGCCGATACCAGTTGCAGTCGACGGGGCTTAGCATGGCAAGTACTAGATAGTTCTTGGAGGTCATCTTGTGTATAAGCGTATCATAGTGGCTGTCGCGTGCGCATTATTTTTTCTGCTTGCGCTGCTGGCGGTAATTATCACTGACCTATATGATCGAGACTTTCCACGGGCTATTGGTGCAGAGAGCAGACTTAGTCTCGACTTCAGTGATTCTAGTTTTTCCGTCACTGAAGCGTTTGCGAAGCTGGAGGAACTCGATAAGCGCTGGGATCTTGGTCTGGTCAAGATTGCACCGGATCTTGCCCGTGATGGGGATGGTAAGATTTTTGTAAAACTTAATGATGGAGATTTACCCTCCAAATTTAATTGGTTCGGTGGGGATGATGTTGGTAAGATCGTCAGCAAGGACCGACTTGCCAACTCCTATCCTGATGGGTTCTATCTCGTGACTGGCAAAAAAGCTCATTTAGATGAGTTTGTAGACAAGCTGAAAAGTGTAGGTGTGGATGTTGGTCGCGGTGATGCTTCAATTTTTGACAGCCTTAAATTCGTAGTGCAGGAAAAAGGGTTTGCTGCTGCGGTACTCGCTTCGTTTGCGTTGATTGTGACTTTGGCGTTATTCTGGTTGTCACTAAGGGCCCGGAGCCGTGCCCTTCGAGTTCTCGGCGGGTGTCCGACCTTACGAATCCAGGCGCAGGACCTAGCAGGGTTCGGGGGAGCACTGCTTGTTTCGGCGGGAGTCGTAGCGATTGTTTCAGCGGGCTATGTTGGTGTGTTTCATGGATGGATGTACGTCGGTACCTTCCTCAAGGTGCTGATCAGTCTGCAGGTCGCTGTCATCTTCGTATCTTTGCTTGCTGCGCTTGTCATGTCAGCTTCTGCTTGGCCGAGCGCAACCATGCTCGCCACTCGACAACCAGCGGTAAAGAGTCTACGTTTGGCGGCGATCGTGATCCAGGCGTTAACATTCCTCCTGGTGGTGGCAGCGGCTGGACCTGCTTGGTCCGCGTACAAACACTCATCCGCTATGGCTGCTGAAATGGCGCAGTGGAAACAACTCGCAGACCAGGTCGCAATTGTGTTTGCAACAGAAGTCGGCGAGATGGAAAAAATTGAACCGCAAATTGGTGAACTGGTGAAGGATGCGGAATCACATGATGAGGTCGCACTTTCCTACACTTACACTCAAGAAATGCAAATGCCGGTTGATTTTGGAAAGTACTCGGCTATCTCTTACGTGAACCAGAGTTGGCTCGATCTTGTAACAAAGGGTGCGCCGAAGCCAGCTGTTGAATCCGTGCCTTACGACAGTATTCCAAAAGGGATTGTCAAAATGGTTCGAGAAGACGCAGAGATTTTATGGAGGAAAGGGTTTTCAGAGAAGTTGTTCGAACAGTTACAATTTATGAAGCCAGTAGACGGCTTCCGGCTGCCAGTGGCCCAAGGAGGAGGGGGCAATAGGCTTCACTTTGCAGACGATGTCTTGCTCGTCGTCGTTCCTTCGCTCTATGAAATTTATAATGATTCTGCATTAACATCTATGGCCTCGACTAGCAATGTCGTGTTCAACGGTGTGACTGCCACTCAGCAATTGCTAAAGCGACACGGCCTTAACGTGCAGGCACTACGCGATCGTGGCATCAATGGTGAACTGAAAGTTGTCTACATAGCCGAAGATGGGATTCTCCTCGCTCAGTACGCAGCGTACATTGTGTGGTTGCTGAATCTTGCGCTAGTTGCATTAGTTGTTGCTTTCACTGTCGCCGCTGCGATTAGTGCGTTGATCACTGCACTGTTGCAGGCGAAGCGTGATTTCCCACTACGGGTGGCAGGCCGGTCATGGATCCATATCGTCCAGATCCGTGTGGCCAAGGAATTGCTTGTTGGGGTCGGTCTCGTGTGCGTTGTTGTCTTGCTCCAAAAGCCGGATGAGTTGTGGGCCGTACTCGTGGCCGCAGCGTACGGGTTGCTTGTTGTGCCGCTGAGCCATCTGTTTGCTACACGTTGGTGTTTCAATGGCGTCAGTAGACGTCGAATTTGATTGAAGCTTTAGGGTGTTTTTAGTATCAATTGGTGGTAGGCCTTTTAACGATAGGAATTGGTAATATCCTGAGGTACTTTCCTCAACAATAGTATTAGGAAATGTTACGATGATTTCTAATTCTAAAAAAATCTAAGTAAAGAGTATTTATGAAGTGAAAAATATTCGCACAACTAGTCGGTTACAATTTAAGATGATTACTTTTTTATTTGAACAGTCATGATTACAAAGAGAAATGGACTATCCTTTTTATATGGATGGTCCATTTTTCTTATGATAATATCAATTTATTTCTTTTTAATAAAATTATTTAGTGCAATTTTCGGAACGTTCTTCTGGAGGTTAGGTGCTACAAAGTGAATGTATCACAATTTGTTCATAATTTTCTAGGAACTAGGGTGCCCTTTTTCTTCATAAATTTATATTTCATATATGAAGGCAATTTTAAGTGAAGAAAGGGCAGGGATGAAAATGGCGAAATATAGAATGGTACGTACGGAATTTTGGAAGAATCCGATTGTTTTAGAAGAGATGACTCCGGAGGATAAATATTTTTACCTTTATCTGCTGACGAATCCGCATACGACGCAAATTGGAATCTATCGAATTACGAAGAAAGAAATGGCGTTTGATTTGGGCTATTCGATTGAGAGTGTGGATTCGTTAATGGAGCGTTTCGAGGAGCATCATCAGTTGATTCGTTACAATCCTGAAACAAGAGAACTGGCGATTAAGAACTGGGGAAAAGAGAATCTGCAAAAAGGCGGAAAACCGGTGATGGATTGTATTGTTTTCGAATTGAAAGAGGTTGAGGATCACTCGCTTATACAATATGTTTCGGAATACATACATAAAGAAGAGATCCGCAACTTATTTTTAGGAAGCTTGATGAAGGCAGAATACTTACTTCACGATACCATCATCCAGCCAGATCATTTGGAAAGTTTACGGCATAAGGAATTGATGAGAAGGATGATGGCGTTAAAGCGGACAGGTAAAAATATTGATTTGCTTACGTTTACGACCTTACCGGATCTCGAAAATTTTGGTGGAATGTCTTATCTTTCAGAGCTTTTATCGTATGCAGATCTTGAGAAATTTAATGAAACGGAGAAGCTTATTCTTGACTTGTGGAAGGAACGAGAAAAGAGAAACATCTTAACATTGGCAGCGATGAATGATTGGGAGATTGCGAAAGTCATTGCCGAATTGGATAAAATAAACCAAACGAAAATGGAGGATCATACCTCTTTACACCAAGCTTTGGTGAGAATCTTTGAAGCACCTTGGGAAGATCAATATCATTCAAAAGGTGTGACGACGGGGATCGAAAAGCTTGATCTCGTGACCGGAGGCTTTCAGAACGGAGAAGTGACGATCGTAGCGGGTAGGCCTTCGATGGGGAAAACCGATGTGATGCTTCATTTTGCAAAAATAGCCGGTTGGGCAGGATATCTGCCACTCGTCTTTTCCTTGGAAATGCCTGAAAAGCTCATCACCTCGCGATTAATGGCCTCGACCGGAGGATTTAACCGTGTCAAAATGCGGGATCCGAAACGAATGCTTAGTCAAAGCCAAAAGCAGAAATGGTCGGATGTTATTGGTAATCTTGATGAAACCAATATACAAATTTTTGACGGTGCAGGGCAAACCGTTGCCGAAATGAGAGCGAAAACAAGAAAGCTCATGCATGAATTCCCTTATAAGAAACCAATCGTTTTTATCGATTACTTAACATTGATTCAACCAAGTGAATTTTACGGGGGAAATCCCCATTTACAGGTAACGGAAATTTCAAAATCGCTCAAAACGATGGCGAAAGGTTTTGATTGCCCGGTCATCTGTTTGGCACAGCTCAATCGATCAGTCGAAACGAAAGCCAATAAACGACCGATGATGTCTGATATTCGTGAATCTGGCAGTGTCGAACAGGATGCCGATGTCATTTTATTTCTATATCGTGAAGCTTATTATGACAAGGATTCTGAGGATCATTATCTTGAAATCATTGTCTCGAAAAACAGGAATGGTCCAGTTGGAACAATCAAGATGAATTACAACGAGCATACAGGTGCGATTGCGGACATACATGAACAGAGTACGACTTCCAGTGTCTGATAAAATTCTAAAAATGGGGTGTTATTACATGTTGGTGAGAGAGATGTACGAGTATAGTTTGCTTTATGAGGATTCTACACTGGCTCATTCCCTATATCATTTATTAGCAGAGAGGAAAATTTCATTAGATGATGATATGTCGGAAATAGACATGGAGCAAGCAAATCATGAGAAAGTAGCGGAATTAGTGAAAAAGAACGTATTGGGGATTCGTAAAATTGGCATTTACTCCTTGAAGATGGATAAGAAGAACTTTGTCTTTATTTATGCCCACAGCGAGGAAGAAGCTATACAGTTCTATCGTAAATCATTTCACAAAAATCCACTGAATTGTCATGAATATTTGCTAGACTTTGAGCTTACTAGAGGGAATGATGTTATTTCGTTTCGGGAGATGAGGAAGGAGTTCGAGCGTTTTCCTGCGGTGGCGGGGTATTATGTGAAGGGGGAGTGATAGAGGGGGGGCGACTCCAATCTTAAGGAAAACTTAAGAACTCATTAGCCAAATTTTTAAGAATTTCCAAGTAAACTAAGTAATAGGAATAATAGTCGTATAATTGGAGGATTTTCAATGAGTAAAGAAACAATCCTTGTAGTGGACGATGAGAAGGAAATAAGGGATCTCATTGCTATCTATTTAAATAATGAAGGCTACAAAGTGATACAGGCAAGCGATGGTGAAGAAGGCCTCGACATTTTAAAAAATCAAGAAGTACATTTAATTGTACTTGATATTATGATGCCTAACATAAATGGGATTCAAATGTGTATGAAGGTAAGAGAAATAGCAGAAATGCCGATTATTATGCTATCTGCGAAGACTCAAGATATGGATAAGATCCTTGGGTTAACAACCGGTGCAGATGACTACGTAATTAAACCATTTAACCCGCTAGAATTGGTAGCTAGAGTTAAATCACAACTTCGCAGGTATATGAAAATGACAGGTGGAATGATGCAAAAGGAAAATGAAATTCAAATTGGCGAAATGCTAATAAATGTCTCAACCCATCAAGTTATTTTAGAGAATCAGGAAATAAAACTAACGCCAAGAGAGTTCTCCATTTTAGAACTTCTTGCCAGAAATCGTGGCCTCGTATTTAGTGCTGACCAAATATATGAAAGTGTATGGAAAGAGCGGTCTTTTCAATCAGATAATACGGTTATGGTACATATTCGGAAAATCCGTGAAAAAATAGAAGAAAACTCGAGAAAACCACGTTATATCAAAACGGTTTGGGGAGTAGGATATAAAATTGAAAAGGAACATTAAATCCATTGCGTTTTTAAAGCGGCCCATTGGAAAAATGATAACCCGTTTACGTCGAAGTATTAGAATTCAGTTAATTACAGCGTTTGTTGCGTGTACATTATTAGGATTTTTAGTATCGAGAATGGTGGCACCAGTATTTGAAAGTATAAATAAAGAGGCAACGATTGATTATAGCAGTAGTATGGAAAGCATTAATTGGCAAGCAAAATTCATAGCAGACACAACAGCGGAAGAAAATACAATAGAAGCCATAAAAACATTTATTAATGATCAAAATGACATTTTAAAGAGAAAGCAAAATGCTTTAAAAGTGCTTGTTACAGATGAGACAGGAAAAGTTTTGTATAAAACAGAGCAAGCACAGGAGGTTCAAATAAATCTGCACGATACGATTGGTAATGTAATGTCATTTTCAATAAACCATCCCGCCTATATAAACGGGGATTCGCAGGGTATACGTAGAGAGTTCATTACGTTTTACCCACTTACAGTTAAAGGCAAGAACTTATATATGTTTGTTAGCGGAATCCCAGAGGGAGATGTAACGTATCATTCAAAAGAAGGTCCGTTTCCGTTATTAATAGGAATCTTTGTTTTCATTTTCTCTTTTTATTATATAACTAAGCGAAAGATGAAACAGATAGAAGCAATGGCGCAAGGTGTAAGAGAGATGGCAAAAGGAAATTTAACTTATCGTATTAAACAAAAAGGGCAGGATGAAATTGCCCTATTAACAGATAGCATAAACCATATGGCCGAGGATCTGATGATTCAACTGGAAAAAGAAAGACAGGTCGAAAAGCGGAAAAACCAATTGATTACAAACGTTTCTCATGACCTTCGAACCCCATTAACATCCATCTTAGGATATTTGCGATTACTACGTGATGGAAACATTAAAAAAAAGGAACAGTATAGGGATTATATTAACATTGTCTATTCGAAGTCGGAGCAATTGCAGAATTTAGTAGAGGATTTGTTTGAGTATACAAAGCTTACAGATGGAAACATGGTCCTAGATCGACAGAATGTGTGCATAAGTAAGTTACTTGATCAATTAATTGACGAAGTAACACCTCAAGCAGATGAGCGAGGGCTCTCCATTGTTAAAAGTTTTCCTCAAGAATCATTATATGCGGCTGTCGATTCGGAACAAACAGTCCGATTGTTCGACAATTTACTGATGAATGCCATTAAATATAGCAAGGATAATGGACATATTCAGGTTTCGCTTGTAAGGCAAGAGCAATATTTACAGGTTACTATCGCCAATCCAAGTGAAGCCTTTACAAAAGAGGAATTGGGAAATTTATTTGAACGCTTTTATAAAAAGGATCATTCAAGAAATAAAGCAGCGGAAGGTTCTGGATTAGGACTCGCCATTGCCAAAGGAATTGCAGAACTGCAAGAAGGAGAAATTTACGCAGAATATCAAAATGGCCTCGTTCAATTTATTGTTTTATTGCCCATAGGTGAAGAGGAGGAATAAAAATCTCAGCAATGGTTTTTTATCTGAATATCTCATGTTCATCCCCAAAGGACCCTTTGTAAGGGTTCTTTTTTTTGCTAAATTTATATGTTTAAGAATACCTTAAGAAATTCCCCCGATTTTTATTAAGAAACCAATTTTATACTTAGGATTATTCAAGGAACATTTTCCTGGATATCCAGCAGGATTCAAAAGAAAAAGAAGGGTGGAGCTAGAAGATGAAAAAACTGAAAAAGTTATTACTTTGGACAAGTGGGATGGTCATTATTGGAATTGGTGCACTATCTCTAATTGGTGAGGAAAATCGTGATAGATTTAATCCATTTATTAAAGAAAAAGATGTGTATGTTCTTGTAGATAAAGAAGGGCAAACCGATCCTAATTTTAAGTATCGTTATATGTTCAAGTTAGATGGAGTAGAGGAATCTGGAAAAGTAGAAGAAATTAAAATAACGTCCTCTGTTAAAAGTTTTCCCAAAAATAGTTATTTGAAAGTCCATGTAAAAGGTAAATATGTTTATGAATACGAGCAAGTAACAGAAGCGAACGTTCCTGAAAAAGTAAAGGAAATTCTAGAAAAGTAATTAGGCAGAGGAGGTACGATGATGAAAAAACTTGTTGTTGATGTTAAAAACGTCCAAAAGGTATATGGAAAAAAAGGAGAAAACCAATCACATGCATTAAGAAAATTATCCTTTTCCATTCAAGAGGGAGAATTTGTTGGAATTATGGGACCATCTGGCTCAGGGAAAACGACATTACTAAATGTCATTTCAACATTAGATAAAGCGACAAATGGCACGATTGAAATTGTCGGACGAGATATTACAAAAATGAAGCAAAATGAGCTATCTGATTTTCGGTTGCAAAAATTAGGGTTTATATTCCAAGACTTTAATTTACTTGAAAACTTGACGGTGTATGAGAATATAGCGTTACCCCTCTCACTTCAAAGTGTCTCATCAGGAGAGATCGGCTCAAAAGTGGAAAAAGTAGCGACTATCCTAGGAATTTCCGCTATTCTTGCTAAGTATCCATCAGAGATTTCGGGTGGACAAAAACAACGAACCGCGGCTGCGCGCGCGATTGTTCATAACCCAGCCATGATCTTAGCAGATGAACCGACCGGGGCACTCGATTCGAAAAACGCAACAAGTCTATTACATGCGCTCGTCGATCTGAACGAAAAACAGGATGTATCAATCTTAATGGTTACGCACGATGTGTATAGTGCAAGCTATTGTCAACGTATTTTATTCATTCGTGACGGAGAATTGTATAAAGAAATTTATCGCAGTGGAACACGTGAAATGTTTTACAAAGAAATATTAGACGTGCTAGCAGGTTTGGATGGTGGAGGTTTACAATGATATTTAAACTCTCCATTTCAGGATTAAAAAGCAAGCTAAGGGACTACATAGTGTTACTTGCCGGGCTAGTAATGTCCATAGCTATTTTTTATATGTTTCAAACATTAGCTCTTAATAAGGCCTTTCTTGAAGCAAATGCTACTATTAAATCAATTGGCTATGTTTTTCAAACAGGTTCCGCTTTACTTGCAATCATTACTTTTTTCTATATTTTTTATGCAAATTCTTTCTTGCTGTCTCTTCGTCGGAAAGAGTTTGGAATGTATATGACATTAGGGGCAAAAAAGCATAAAGTTATATTGCTTATGTTTATCGAAACAATGGTTACCGGTTTAGCATCCCTAGTAATTGGAATTATAGTAGGGGCTGGCCTTACACTGGGAATTAGCAAGCTACTGATGAAACAGCTTGAATTTACCGCAGCTGGATATCATGCGATCTATATACCATCAATGACCGTTACTTTTATTTTCTTTATTATGTTATTTATATTATCTGCTATCATGAACGGTGTAAAATTATCGCGGAACACGGTTCTGCAACTTGTTCAAGGAAATACGTACGCTGATGCTGTGATAATAAAAGGGAAAAGGGCAGCCGTAATTGCTTTATTCTCAGTAATCTTGTTAGGGATAGGCTATCTATCCATGTTTTACTTAAATAAATTGAAGGGATCCGGACTCCTGATTGCGGCGCTTTTAACAACAGCCGGAACATATTTATTCTTCGCTTCGGCTTTTCCGTTTATTGTAAAGAAATTTAAGAAGAGCAGTGCAAAAGGTTTGAATGCTTTTACATTTGCCCAACTAACTTTCCGTATTAATGGTTTAACAAAAATGTTAGCTACAGTAGCCATGCTGATTGCTCTCGGGGCAGGAGCCATTTCAGGAGGAATGGCCTTTAAAAATAATGTCATTAAATCTACAGACAGTTATGAAATATATGATTCTGTAATTATGAATCCAACAACAAAAGAGAGGGAAATCTTAAATGGTATTCCTTTTGAGGAAAAAAGTGAATATCGATATAAAATGGACAATCACTACTTTTATTTTGTAAAAGAAGATTTAGTAAAAAATCCTCCATTAATCCCTATTGGAGACAGTGAGGAAGATACAGACAAACGAAAGCGTGTTTCCGAAGACCTGCCCGTAGGTGCTGTGTCAGGGTATAGGCAAGAATCGAACCAAAATACAGAGATGGTCCCTGAAGAATGGCAAACGGCTTTTATCAGTATGCAGCCAATCTATATAGATAAGCCCATAAAAATTATCAATGTAAAAATGTACGATCAGTTAGAAGGTAAAAAAGGCATCATTTTTATTGGTAAAACAGATAATTTCGTTGCACATATAAAAGAATGGAAAAAGCTTAATGAATTACAGTTAGCTAAATATAAAGAAATTAGTGCGGATCCTTCGTTAAGTAAATATGAAATTTATAATGAGTTTTATACGGTTGCTAGTGGTATGGTATTTATGGGGTTCTTCTTAGGAATAGCCTTCTTGGCGATGATGGCAAGCTGTTTAATGTTTAAAATTCTAGCCGGTGCAACAACGGATATTTCGCGTTATGAAATGCTTCGAAAAATGGGTGTTCGTCGTAAATTATTAACTAAATCAATTTATAAAGAGCTATCCATCGTATTTTCAGCCCCAGCTATTGTAGGTTTGGCCCATGTATTAATTGGTATGAACATTTTTGACTTTATTTTAATTGACCCGTATTACCATATTTGGCTACCGATTATTATTTTTCTTTTCGTTTACACAGGTTATTATCTTGTAACAGTTCATTTATATAAAAGGATTATTTTACCGAAATAAGTATAGCCCGTTTTGACGCGCTATTGAAGCAGGTGCAAGGCATTGGAACCTGAAGAGAACATGTTAATCACCTGCTTTATAGTGTGAGATCAGAAAATGTCATCTCCTATAGTAATGGTTTTTGTAAAAAAGTTTTGCAAGGTACAAAAAAAGCTCAACTAAATAGGAATCAGTTGAGCATGAAATTCGATATATTTTATTTGAATTTTTTAGTTTAACATCAAGCTCCTATTTGATATTATCGTCATCATTCTAAGAATTACCACTACCTCTAAGAGGATTGTCAGTAGTATTAAAAAAATATTATCTACATATACAACTAAAATAATTACTGGGATCGTCAGCATACTTATAATAGCAGTAATGATGGTTGCTTTACTCTGTTTAACTACTTCCATATCATTACTCCATGTATAGGATGGAAAGTACAAGTTGACTAAAAAACCAACCACACTAATTAGAAGTAACGTGGAGAACATCAATGCAAGCATCGTTATTAAGTAAGGTATGCTCACATGAAATACGGTATAAAGCACAATGACAGTTAATGCCATACCAGGTAGAAATAAAAGTTTATTTACTAGTACTTTTGCTACTGCAATTTTAGTAATACGGATAGGAGCTACCAACATAACCCAAATACTTTTTCCTTCGAATGAAAGGCTACAAGAAGTTGTGGTTGTAAGCATGAGAAATATAAAAGTTATCATGGTAAATATATGTTGAGCTGTGATCGTAAATCCGATTACATCATAAGAAAAGGAATGAAGATTTGGTATGACTCCAATTAGAATACATATATTTAATGCGATCATCCCAACAGGAGTTAATAGTGTATTACTTACATACGTGAGGGAAGAAAAATACAATTTAAATTCCTTCCTCAATAACGCAATAATGGGTGTATTTACAGTCCAAGCTGCATTCATATTTCTTCTTTTTAGCTTTTTGATTTTTTGATCTTTAAGGAAATGATGAAAATAATGTAATACAGAGATTGTTAGCGTTGTTGTAACGATCGTAATAATAAATAACAAAACAAGATTCAATATAAAGTGAAATTCTGTTATTTCATACATCGAATATCGAAAAATAGAAGCGTTGATAAACCATTCTTTATAATCGACGGATTCTGAGTTAAATATAAAATAAATCAGCGGTGCTATAAAAATACCTAAGGAAAGGATGGATTCTGTTACATTGTTACGGAACTTAATCAGCGATAAGAAGTTTCGTACCAACAATGAAATTAAAAAAGTCAGATTGGTTGCTAGTAATGGAATGACGAAACTTAAGATTATTAAAACCAAAAAGATGACGATAAAGTAAATGTTTAAAAAAGAGAGCGTTAAAATATACCCAAACATCAACACGATAAAGGTTAAAATGATATGAATTGTATACTTACTCAATAATGGAAGCAGTTTAGCTTCCCAGCTTTTTATAGGTAAGCTAAAAATAAAATCACTATCTTTGCCATCTATCACATCATCAAATCCGCTAAGATTGTTCCATATGCCAAAAATCCAAAACAATAAAGATGAGAGTAAAACAAAAAAAGCTGCCATGGTATTATTTGCATTTAAATCGATGGCAATAAACAGTATATAACCTAAAAACATTAAAAAAGCGGCAATGTAACCCGATATGGTGTAAATAGCGTATTTACGTACTTCTTTATTTGAGCTATTCAAATTAGAAAGCTTCATTTGATTTTCCAGGCGAAATAAAAATAATAACTTAAGTTTATGCATTGGATGTCACATCCCTAAATAGTTCATTTAACGATGTGTCTTTGATAATGTTTTCCATGGTATCATTTACAACTACTTCTCCTTTATTTAAAATCACCACTTTATTACAAACTTTTTCGGCGACCTCAAGCACATGGGTAGAATATAAAATGATTGCTCCTTCTTTTGCTCTCTTTTTCATTTCATTAATCAAAAAATAAGTGGCGTTGGGATCTAAACCGACAAATGGTTCATCTAAAATAATGAGTTTTGGATTATGCATGAATAACGAAATGAGAACGAGTCTTTGTTTCATTCCGTGGGAATAACTAGATACCAGCTCATGAATCGCACTTTCAAATTCTAATTCTTTTAGTAAATAAGCTAAGTTTTTATCTCGTTCTTTATCATCCAATTGATAAAGAGACGCAATAAGTTCAATATAGTCTTTTCCAGTCATGTTATTGTATAGCGTAGGGGTATCAGGAGAATAGCCAATCATTGCTTTAAACTGTTCGGGATCATCTTTTAGCTTTGTATCAAACAGTTTTACTTCCCCTTCATCAAAGGCGTGTATGCCAACAATCGCTTTAATCGTTGTCGTTTTTCCAGCACCATTTGCTCCAATAAATCCACAGATGTCTCCTTCATGCAATGCTAAGGATAAATTTTTTACTCCTTTATCTGAACCTTTATATGTTTTACTTAAGTTTTTAATAGCTAACATGCTCTAATCCTCCTAAACCTGATTAATGAACAACTTGGCTGTAAAAATATTGATTATAATATAGATGATTGGTGCAATGAGTAACAGGAAGTTGGCGCTGCCTGTTTGAAGAAGCAGGCTTTCTGCTAAGTTCAGTACACCGCTTGGCAGGAATAAAGAAAATGTTTCATTGATATTTCCTAGTAACAGGAAAACCATCGATAATAAAATCGTTGCGACACCAATAAACAACGAACTTTTTATCATCGTACTGAACAACACCGCTAAACTGATGACGAAAAGAATCCATACACTGTAAAATACAAGGAACAATAAGAAATCCGTGATAGAATAATAGTCAAAAAGATAAATCGTATAAAAATAGGAAACTATGGAACCTATTGCAATACAGGCCATGCTGATTAACCAGTTTCCAAATAGTTTGGAGCTGATATATTCTAAACTGGATACAGGCCTGGTAAAGATAAAGCCTTGAACACCACTGTTTTTTTCATTGGCTATCATCCCCATAAAACTGATAATGAGTACAATTAAGCCGATTTGATTAAATTGACCAGAAAAAGTTGCCAATAACACTTCATTGGCTAGTGGGTCGGGGGCATTTGGATCAATCATAATCCCGTCAATACCGCCAACGTTTTTAAGAATAAACTCCATATATTTATCAATTAACGGCTGTGTTACACCAAGGATGGTAAAGAATAAAGTCAACCAGATAAATTTAATATTCCTTACAGCTTCTAACAACTCTACTTTTAATAGGATAGATATATTTCTCATACTTCGGACACCAACTCTAAAAATATTTTTTCTAAATCCTTTTTCTCATATGCTAGAGAATTGATCTGGATATTTTGTTGTTCCAATTCTTTGATAAGCTGAGAAAAAATGATCGGTTCATTACTCGTGACTGAAAATTGGCCAGTTTTTATCTCTTCCCATTCGTAGGTTTTACTTAATTTCATGGTTGATGTAATGGTTTCGTCTGTATTAACCTGAAAGTATACTTGTTTCCTATTTACCGTTTCATCTTGATTGGTTATGTTTCCAATAATTTTTCCGCTTTTTATAATAATGTAGCGGTCACAGAACTCACTGGCATCATCTAAAATATGTGTAGATATGAGAACAGTCGTATATGATTTCAGTTTTTTGATTAAGTTCTTGATTTCATTTCTGCCAACTGGGTCAAGTGCAGAAACAGGCTCATCTAAGATTAAAAGCTTGGGACGATGAAGAATCGCTTGAGCAATGCCTAACCGCTGTTTCATTCCTCCCGATAATTCTTCCACTCTGTATTTGTTTTTGTCTTTCAGACCTACATCTGTCAAAATCTCATTGATATTGTCATTCAGATAATCTTTACTTAAACCAGATAAGCTGCCAAAAAATCGTAAGGATTCTTCACAAGTCATCCACTGTTTAAAATCTGTGTGCTGTGACAAGTAACCAATATCGTTCTTGAAATTTAAAATGTCTTTGCCAAGAAAGGTAATTTTTCCGCTCTCATAACGGATGATGCCAGTCATACATTTAAGCAACGTGGTTTTCCCCGCTCCGTTTGGCCCTAATAGACCAATACACTCTCCTTCTGCGATATCAAAACTAATATCCTTTAATATTTTTTTACCTCTAAAAGATTTATTCACCTTATGAATGGCGATCATTCTTTAACATTCTCCTTCCAATAATCAGATACAGTATGGGCCCAAGCGTGTTGAGCAGTACGATGACAATCGCCCAAACGATTGGGTAATTTACAATGTTTCTACGATGATACAAATCAAATAATGCGACAGCTAAAAGTATGACGTGTAAAGCCAAAATTGGAATGACTAATGGTAAAATTGCGCCCCAATCCAAATCAAATAAGACACTAATATCAGTGTTCATAAAGGTAACCTCCTTATAATTATCATTATTGATAACGATAATTATAATGTACATTTCATCAAAAATCAATTATTATTAGTAGTAAGGAGTGAAAGCTATGGATTTTAAATTATTTAAAAATCAAATACGTTTTAAAATAGCATTAGAACTGATTGATAAAGAAGAAGGATTATCCATCATGCAATTAAACGAATTATTAGAAGATGTGCCACAAGCTACATTGTATAGACATATGAATTCGATGTATGAAGATGGATTGGTGAAGGTTGTAAACACAAGAAAAACACGTTCAGGAGAAGAAAAATTTTACGCAATAAACACAGAAACGTATAAAATTGATGAGGAAGAATGGAATCAAGCAAGCTATGATGAAAAGGTGAATTTTGTAACTTTCTATTTCATGTACATTCTACAATCCTACAAAAGTTACCACGAAGTCATGAAGGGAAAAAAGGATCAATCTACTTTCTCCATTGCGAAGTTACATTTAGATGAGTCTAAATTTAAAGATTTCCAGTCAGAACTTAATGCTTTATTTAATAAATATTATGATGAATCGCAAAATGATAGTAGTAAAGAGCGAACAGTCTCGTTAGTTATTATACCGTGAAAATAGGTTGTGATTGAAAAAAATAGGACGAAAAATGGGAGTACTTGATTTCCAAGAAAAAACACTTTATCATTATCACTATTGATAAACAACGTCTGCCTTCAAACTATAGGAGACTTTAACTAGTCTTTCTTGTAATTCTGCAAAGTAAAATAAGAGCTATCTTAAGAAGTCTGACTTTTAATTAATTTTAATATTTCACTGGCACGTGTTCCTCCGAAATCTGCCACGAGGAAGATACGTCTTCTTCTTTGAGGAAGCGTGGGCTTTCCCCAATATCGGGCATCCAGGACGCGCTAGAATATATCAACATTATTCCCTCGGACCATTCCAGCTTTTTCCCAGTCTCCAGAAGCAGGCATTGGAATTTCGGTATTTGTGAACGACTCCAGCACGGCTTTAAAATCCAACCTGTTGTTTGATGAAAAAGCTCCCATGACGTTTTCCCAAACAGCGATAACTGGATATGTCCCATTCGTTGCACACCTCATCTCCTCAAATTTAATACAACATAATTTACCCAAGCATTTTCGAATGGTTGGGCGTTTGGGTTGCCGATCTTGTACATACATCCATCAGAACTGACATTTTTCTTTAATCAAGACTGTTGCGCGGAAGAGAAGCTCTTCAAAGTAAACTTGAATAACTTTGATAAAAAGATATCTGATAAAGTGAAAAGTTATTTGGATGAAAATGTTAAATTTTCGACTGAAGAAAGCGATAGAATTCATCTGAAAATTCAACAAGGTTATCACAAATTAAGAAAGTTTAATCCGTTATATTGGACAGTTTTAGCCTCCGCTGCAACTATTTTTCTCATATTAAGCTTATCTTTTCTAAAAGGTTCAATTGGTTTAAACAACCATCATGATTTACAAGGTTCTGGCAATGAAAATTTCTCCTTATCTGAGGGGGAAGAATTAGCAGTAGATATGTCTAATGAGATTATTTATACTCATCAATACAACATCAGTACGAGAGTAATCAAAAAAACTACACAACAGCCATCAAACTTGTATAGTCCTATAAATATCGAAACACCTGGTTACAATGAGCAATATGATAAATATTTCGATTTACTATATCTCACGGGTGACAATATTGTAGAATTGGATAATTCGTTTATATATCTACGAAAATATAGAATTGAGTGTGTTAGGGGCGGCATGATGTAATAAGCGCCCGAAACCATAACTTTTTAGATGTGATGGCCTTGTACTATGATTGATTAGATTCTTTTATTAAAATTTTTTCTCCATGGTGGCTTCCCGTTTTTTCGCTTTCTTCATACATCTTTGGCAAAGGAATTTAGTATTCATTGCAGATATTTAAAAATACAGGGATGATGAGTCGTATTAAATGAAATAAATGTTAGTCTAGAATATTGAGTTAAGGAAATTGCAATTATTCCAGCGGTGAATTCCGGATCAATGAAGAAAGCGTAATCCCTAATCAAGGAATATGCTTATTTTTTTGCCTTTATATAAATTTTATAGTTTTCAAAAACTTCTTTTCACATCAAATAAACGTTGCACAATGCTTTAAGTGTGTATATAATGTTTATATAGTATATATACATTATATGAAGAATGAGGATTTGAATTCAGTTAGAACTCATAACATGAATCTAGCAAATACCATTAGTATATTTTTAATTATTTCAAGTACGCTTCCAAAAAATAAGAAAGAAGGATAGGCATGCAAATAATTATTTCTAACAGTTCAAAGGAGCCGATTTATGAACAAATTACGAATCAAATTAAATCGTTAATTTTAGCAGGTGAACTTCAGGAGGGCACGTCTTTACCTTCTATGCGTAATCTCGCAAAGGATTTACAAATTAGTGTAATCACGACGAAACGTGCCTATGAAGAATTGGAGAAGGCGGGCTTTATCTATTCCATTGTCGGAAAAGGTTCATTTGTCGCAGAGCAAAATTTAGAGGTTATAAAAGAGAAGAAGCTGAAGGTCATTGAAGAGCAGTTGAATGCAGTCATAACGAATAGCAGGGAAATCGGTCTGTCACTTGATGAGCTCCAGCAATTATTGAAGATTTTATACGAGGAGTGAAATGAATGGAAAATGTGGTGGAATTAAAGAATGTAACGAAAACATTCAAAGATTTTTCCGTTAAAAATATTAATCTACAGGTGAAGCAAGGCTTTGTAACGGGCTTCATTGGAGCGAATGGAGCTGGTAAGTCGACAACGATAAAAATGATGATGAATCTATTAAAGCCGGATGCCGGGGAGGTTAGGCTTTTCGGATTGGATTACAAGAAACATGAAAAGGAGATTAAGGAGCGCATTGGGTTTGTATACGATGGCAATGTATTTTTTGAAGGGCTGAACTTAAAAGATATAAAGCGCATTATTTCACCAGCTTACAAACACTGGGATAATACATTATTTTATCAATATATTGAGCAATTCGAATTACCACTTAATAAAACGATGAAAACTTTCTCAAAAGGGATGCAAATGAAGGCATCATTGGCGATAGCTCTATCTCATCATGCAGAGCTAATCATTATGGATGAGCCAACAGCAGGCTTAGACCCTGTATTTAGACGAGAGTTGCTGAATCTTTTACAAGAATTAATGGTTGATGATCATCGTACCATTTTCTTCTCTACACACATTACAACTGATTTAGATCGTATTGCAGATTATATTGCTTTTATACAGAGAGGGAAATTAGTATTTAATAAGTCCATTCATGATGTAGCTGAAGACTATGCGCTCGTTAAAGGAGGAATAGAACTTCTAGATAGAGACACGGAAAAGGCGTTTGTTCATGTTCATCGTGCCTCAACTGGATTCGAAGCATTAACGGATAATATAAAAGCAGTGAAAAATATTTTCGGGGACTCGGTTGTCATTGAACAAGCATCACTGGAAGATATCATGTATTACTCCAATCAAAGGAGGCATACAGCATGTTCAATTTAATCAGACGTGATGTCATATTACAGAAAAGGCAGCTATTAATCTTTATTCCTTTTATCCTATTCTTTATCATTATGGACGCTCATCCAGCTTTGACTTTTCTCGTTGCCAGTATTTTTATTCCCTTTAACACATATGCTTACGATGAAAAAGTTGAGACAAACATATTATTAAATTCCTTGCCTTATACACGTACGGAAATTATCGCATCCCGCTATGTTGGTGCTATCGTTTATATGGTGTTATCCATTGGGGTAACGAGTCTAGCATTATTTGTTTTCAATAAACCTTTTACGATGACTGATATTGCAATTGGCGGAGGCTTATTCTTAGTATTTGCTGCGTTTACCTTTCCATTATTTTATATATTTAAACCAGGCTATATTACAACGGTTGTAATCATTAGCTTTCTTCTTTTAGCAGGTATAGGACCGCCTATTGTGAGGTTTTTAGGGAAACATTTTACAGCAATTACTGATTTTATTCTCAATTTATCCATATCGTCTTTATATACGGGAGCGGCAGTTGTCATCATGACCCTCTATGCTGTTTCTTGGGTAGTAACCAATATCATTTACCAGCGCAAAGCATTTTAACTGACTTGCATAATTGGAACTAACTTTTAAAAACGTATCTCAAAGATTGTAAGAGTAAATGCGGCAACATCTTAAAGTGATATCTTTTAAACTACTGCATATGAGCTTTAAACGCTTATTTTTCAATGTTTGAAGGAAATCTGTCGAAACATGAAAGAATCCTTGTGTTTTATCCTAAAAGGCGCTTGACAATCAGAAAGCCGATTGTTAGTTTAAAGTTAACAAAACCCACAACGCCTCTTAACAATGCGGACCAATGTGGGTCATTTTTTTATACTAGCATGTAAGTTAATAGTTTAGAACGTGGATGCCCCGAAAGAAGAAATGATAGCCCGTTCAGTTACAGTGGAGCGAGTTTCGTTATTGACTTGTTTGGATTAAACTTATATGAAAATTTAAACAGATGAGTGGTCAGGAGCACTGGAGGTATAATAAATGTTATTCAAAAGAAAGCCGAAAATAAATGAGCAAACAATTAAAGAACTCGTGCAGAAACTGGAAACAACGTATATGAATAAGGATTTCGAACAATTGCAGGAAATGTTTCATCCGGACCATCGCGAAATCTCCTTTTTAAATCACTTTTCCCTCATGATGAATTTTCAAATCTACAATAGTACGTCCGAAATTCTCCACCTCGAAATACTGGATATGAATGAGGAGGAGGCAACTTTTACATATACGCGGAAGCATATGTATACATGTGTGAAGGAAGAGGATGAAAACGGAACAAACCCGAACAATATTTCAAGTTATTATGTACAAATTAAGGTAGAAGGTAAAACGATTTGGATCATGAAATATGCAAGATATAGTGAACTGTTTTTGGACCTAGATGGAAAAATTCTGCCGGGAGAAAAGGCGGTTGTACCTCCAGGGGCCGAATACTTTGACAATATGAAGCGTTTTATTGATGTCATTCAGTTGGAGCATTTAAAGCCGGCTACTTATCTTTTATACGGCGATAGTGAGTTCATCGGCTATTATCCCGAAAAGGAGCGTTATTCATATCGGACATCAGAAAAGCTTACTTTCGATTACTTTCTAGAGATGGAAGCTGCCTCGATTAAAGAGCATACAAAAAGCTTCATTGAGGGAAACACACTAGAGTATAGTGATATTCTAGAGGAAGAAGAGGATTACTCCATCATTGAAATAAAAACGGAGGGCAGTTCCGGATTGCAGCATGAATTGATCTTGAGCATGCTTGCCCCGGACGGCTTCATTATGGTACGTTTTCTGAAAACGAAAAACGCTCCAATTGAGGAGAAGTTGCGTCGGCAACTGATTAAACAGATGCAAATTGCTGCGACAAAGCTTGACGTTTCAGTTTGACCGGCCGTTATATTTTTATTGCCTTAGTTGAACGTGAAATGGATAATGAGTAAACTCATTATGGAGGAAATTCTCCTTTTTTGTAGAAAGAGAATGGTAGGAAAGTAAAGGACAAAACCCTATGAGGTGAGATAGAATGTTTGAACAAATTGATCAGAAAAAGGCTCTTCTTGATGCAAGTCGACCTTTACCAAAGTATACATTAAGTAGTTTACGCGAAAAGTTATTGCTTGAATGGACATATAACACAAATGCAATCGAAGGGAACACCTTAACTATAAATGAAACGAAAATAGTTCTTGAAGGGATTACAGTTGGTGGGAAAACGATGCGTGAACACTTAGAAGTAATTAATCATCGTAATGCGATTTTTTATGTAGAAGAAATTGTCCAAAATAAAGAACCCTTTTCAGAATGGCAGATTAAAAATTTGCATCGGCTTGTATTAAAAGGCATCGATGATGAATATGCGGGTGTATATCGAGATCAGCAAGTATTTATTTCAGGTGCAAAACATAGACCGCCAGCTCCATTCCTTATAAAGGATCAAATGGAGCAGCTTATAAATTGGTATGAACAAGAAGCGAAACAAATGCATCCGGTTACTCGTGGTGCAATGTTACACGCTATTTTTGTCGGAATACATCCTTTTATCGATGGGAATGGTCGTACTTCCCGTTTATTGTTAAATTTGGAACTCATGAAAGAGGGCTACCCACCTGTCGTTATCAAGGTAGAAAATCGCTTAAAATATTACGAAGCATTAGATAAAGCACATACCCAAAAGGATTATGATGATTTTATTCAGTTGGTCGCAAAAGAGGCGGAAGATTCGTTAGATTTATATTTAAGTGCAATATAAAAAATAGATTTAATAAATATATTACTAGAGGAAATGATGTGATTTCGTTTCGCGATATGAGGAAAGAATTTAATTGTTTTCCTGCTGTTGTGGGGTATTTTGTGAAGTAGTAGAAATTAGGGGGTGTTCGACTTTAATCATCTCGTTAGCAAATATACCTTACAAAAGTTTTTGTTTATATGGCGGGAAATTCAATACAGGCATGATGTAATATCGCCCTCAATCCTCTAAAAATTAATGAGGTGGTTATAAATGACTGCTGATGAAATCATGAAAGCAATTGAAGAAATGGATAATAGGGAACGGATTAAATTACTCAATATGTTATTTGATAATTATTTTGATAGCAGACCTCCTAATGAACAAATAATAAAAGAAAAAGAGGAAATATTTTGGGGTAAAGAAGATGAGTAAAACACAGCAGGCGTGGAGAGGGATGGACAGTAGAGTTAAATGGAAAGAGAAGACCTGTCGTTATAGTCGTTTTCCCGTTTAATCATGTGGTGAATTTGCATACTTAATTGTGACTTAAAATATCTCCAAGATTTAACCAGGAAATCGGTATTTCCATCTCTCCAATTTCGATTTTTCCAAAATTACCGTGGCAATCAGAACCTGCTGTAATTAACAAGCCGAGTTCTTTGCAAATGGACAGGCAATCTTCTGTGACTTCATGAGAATGCGTTGGATAATAGCACTCAATGCCATCAATCCCTAAATTAATTAATCTAGTTATTTCTCTCTTAAAATCGTTCCTTTCAGTAACATTTATTACTCTTCCAGGATGAGCAAGAATTGCCTTCCCGCCTGCACTGTGAATATGATTACATACCATGCTAACAGAGGGAAATTCAATGCAGTCAAATGATAGTTCATACTTTGAATAGAATGCAAAACCTGCTGTCAAGCTGCTGGTAATCCCCTTTTCCACAAAATAATGCAATGCCTTCCAACCACCGTTTTTTCGGTCATAATTATAATTTAAGTATTCCTCTAGAGATATGTTATTGTATTCCCTTTGCATCCTTTCTATGAGTCGCTCATCTAAAGACTCAAAAAGCAATCTGTTTTTTTTAGTAAATTCTCTAAACCTTTCATTATTTAAATCCATTCCATAACCCAATATATGCAGATTTTTCCCTCTATCTAATGCGTCCAGTTCTACACCAGATATTAACAATAGTTCTTTTTTATTATTTAGCTTTTGTATTTCTCTTGAACCTTCTAGCACATTGTGGTCAGTAATCGCTATTAAACCTAACCCTTTCTCTACTGCTTTAGCTATAATTTCTTCGGGAGACATCGTTCCATCGGAAAATATAGAGTGAATATGTAAATCAGCAATTTTATGATTCATTTTCATATCAGCTCCGTAACAAATTTATATAAATCAACATTCGCCATTGAGGATAATATTCCCTTCCTATGTAACAAAAGCAAGGAAGGCATCCTGACCGTTATCTTAACAAGGATGAGCAGAAAGCCGAAGTTTGGTGTTTGTGTCGGTCACAGTAAACAGGCACGATTTTACAGAATTACCCGAACGAGAAAGCCCACTCCTTTAGGGGTGGGATGAGAGAGAGGTCAGATTCGAAGTGCCACGAAAACAGAAGTTTTTTGGTCCTTCAAGTATCTAAAAAAATCGTAAAAACATGGGCATGTCCCTTGTTTTTTTATATTCAAAATAATATAATTATAGAAACATATGTTCGAATTGGAGGTGTTCACAAATGGCAAAAACATCTTCACCGAGTTTCGTATTATCGTTAGAGTTAAAGAAAAACCCTCTTTTATTTTCCGTAGCTTTTGATGAATTAGAAATTTGTAGAGTAATATACAATACGGTATTGGGCAAGTATTTAAAATTAGAAAAACAAATGAAACGGGAAAAACGTTATAAAAAACTTATTCGTCAATTAAAAGCTGTTTCGAAAAAATTAGAGAAAAATGAACAAAATAAAGCTTTGATAAAAGATAAAAAACATATTCAAGATGAATTAAAAACATTAAGAGAGAAATACCACCTAACGGAATATTCCTCTCACGTATGGGTGAAGCCGGTTCGTGAACACTTCGGAAGCAAAGTTAATTCAGCTGTTGCTCAAAAAATAGCGACGAGAGCCTGGCATACTTTTAGCAGAAAATTGTTCGGGAAAGCTAAAAAAGTTCGTTTCATTCAAAAGCATGAAATGGATAGTTTTGAGGGCAAAACCAACAAAACAGGGTGGAGATACATCGATGGAAATATCGTATATAAAGATTTACAATCGCCATTAATCGTGAGAAAGAAAGACCAGTACGCTTTAGAAATCATTCGTCATTTAAAAATGAAAACAGAGTTTTCTTATAAAGTAACCTCTGAAGGTGATACAAAAACTGTTCAGGATTTTTATCATGTCAAATATGTTCGTATCGTCAAGAAAGAAATTCGGGGAAAGGTGCGTTTATTTGCTGATCTAGTCATTGCTGGTTATCCACCGACAAAAAACAGAAAACTTGGTAAAGGAAAAGTAGGCTTAGATATTGGTATCTCCACCGTCGCTGTTTCAGCTTTAACGAAAGTTTCATTGGTAAATTTAGCCGAGCAAGTAAAAGAGATATCCCGTGAAATTACGCTAACCCAAAGAAAGATGAACCGTTCAATGCGTGCCACAAATCCACAAAACTTTCATTTTGATGGGACCATCAAAAAGGGTAAGAAATACTGGGTGTTTTCACCCCGTTATAAAAAGCTTCGCGCGAAGTTAAAAGAGTTCCATCGGAAACAAGTGGTTATTCGAACAGTATCTCATCGAACATTAGCGAACAGACTGTTAGAATTAGGCGATACTTTCTATATTGAAACAATGAATTTTAAAGCACTGCAAAAGCGGAAAAAGGAAACTGAAGTTTCTGTAAAGACTGGTAAATATAAACGTAAAAAGAGGTTTGGAAAATCACTAGGACATCGAGCACCGGCAATGTTTGTTTCTATATTAGAAGAAAAGGTAAAACGTCTTGGAGGTTCATTTATTAAAGTTAATACTCATAAATTTAAGGCCAGTCAGTATTGTCACGTACGAGATAATTATATTAAAAAAGCTTTGTCACAACGTTGGCATCAGATAGATGAAAACACGAAAATTCAAAGGGATTTATATTCGGCATTTTTGTTAATGAACTCAAACGCATCTGGAACGAAAGCCAATCGAAAACGTTGTCACGAAACGTTTCCTATATTTCAAAATCTACACGATTTTGCAATAAAAGAGATTATAAGTCAAAAAAAGATGATCTTTAATTCAGGCATCATCCTAAATAATTAAGTGAATTTAAATTTGCGGTTTGATACAACCGAACTCGTGAGAGCCGAAAGATGTTGTCGTTAATGGAAACGAATGTTTCTTTGACAGCGAATGTTCTGGAGAAAATTGTCTCAGTATCTGCAACCCTAGATGTCAAGCATACATTTTGTATGATCTGTGGCTGCCGGTCAGATGAAAGCAATAGATTCAGAACCCCACTGCTTTAGCTGTGGGAGTATCAGGATTCTACTGAAGCAAAAATTATGAGTTCTGGTGGCAAAGTGGCCATGCCAAAGTATGCACTACCCGGAATGGCATGGCAGGGCTATTATATTGATACGGAAGGAAATATCTTTGGCATCCATCAACCGGATGAGAATGCAAAGTAGAATTCAAATATTACAAAAATCATGAAAGTCACCCGCAAATGTTGAATAATCAACCTTTGCGGGTGTTTTTTCATTTAATTCAGTTAAAGCCATTAAAGAGGTTTATTCGAAATTAAGTCAACCATTATAGTAAATCACAAAACAACCTCCATAACCCTACCTTGGTTCAAATCCGTCACTTTCATAGATCCATATACACCTAAATAGAGTCTCGTTTGATCCATATTTGTTCCCAAACTAACATAATAGGCTGATTGCGAACCAAAGTGATCATCGGTTTCAATAATGCTAAAATCATTTCCTCTTGTATAGGCTAATACCCCTCGGACAGGTGGCCGCGATTCTTCAACTCGGGCAAGATCGGTAAACACTACGCTTCCCGTTAAATGGGGGATTCCATCTCCCATATACGGCTGGACTCCTGTTAGGGCGGTTCCGCCAAACTTATCGGGGCGAGGATTTTTATGAAAATAACTAGTTAAAGGGTGAAGACGACTCACTGAGGTTTTTATTGCTTCATTATAATAGGCGATGGTTTTCTCTTTCAAAGTCGGATCTGCTGAGCAATCACTTATCGTCGAAGTAGGTAAAGAACCTTCCCATCCCCGCCACCCAAGGTTTATCAACCCCTCATCGACAAGGTTCGCTTTCATTAAAGAAGCTTCAATGAGGTGAGGAACTGGTATAGGTTTATAATGGACGAATGAATAAATTGATTCTACTAAATCCTGTCCGACATTTCCCACATACTTGATATACTGACGACCAAATCTTTGAAATGCTATGCCTGGTATATTGCGAACCCCTTTGGCGATTACCGTGAGTGTTTCTTGAATGGGTACTGGCAGCTTATTAAAACGTGTGACGACGGGGGGATTAAGGATAGACGTATTCTTGTCTACATCGATTTCGATGATTTTGCCGAATATCTCCATATCATCCTGACTTAAATTAAATGGATCATAGCCTGCTCCACCATCCCCGGTTGTAAAAACAAGTTTTCCTGTTTCAGGTGAAAAGTTTAAGCTGTTAACACCATTATGGTTAAAAAATGGTCTTCTTAAGTTCAATAATGTCCTTCGTTTTTGAGGTTGACCATTTGATTGTAAAATCCATTCTTCAACCGTATCAATATGATCATATAATGTCTCTCTATTTTTCCACTTTAGGTTTAACGTACTTGGATCACACGGGTCAGGCTTAAAGGGTTTAGGAAGAGCACCCGGACCTTGTGTTCCAGCTACTGAATAATGAAGATAAAACAACCCGTTATAATAAAAATGTGGATGAAACGCAAGCCCCAGCAATCCCCGTTCATCATATCCCCGACCGGAAACACCAGGTTCAGAGGATCCTAGTTTAATGACTCGATGGCGAATATCTAAAAAAGTCCTAACATCGCCGTTCCCTATGTAAAAAATCTCTCCTACCTGGGTCGCAATAAATAATCGTTCAATTGAATCACCTGGAAGTATAGTCGTTTTCATAACAGTGGGCAAATTAATCTTACTAACAATGGGCCGTAAACGAACCTTTACTTTGATCAACTCATTCCCATCCCTTCTTTTTTATAAGAATATGATGAGAACGGTTCAACTAGTCAATGAAAATTAGAAGCTGTTTAAGATGAGTGTGGATGGATTATTGTATGTTGGATCCTAAAAAACAGGCCACTCATCAGTTTCTGTTTAGTAGTCTTTTCTTCCATTTTGCAGTGAGAGATGAGTTCAAAGAGTAATCATGAACAAGATCTATACGGAGAATGGCACAAAACACCCGTCACTCTTCATTACTCAGCCACACGGACATCCATCGCATAACGACTATTCGGTAAATAGAAAACTTCCAGTCTTTTCCCTTTCATATTTTTTTCAAAATAATCTTGGCGTATCCATAGATGGGTAGCTTGAATGGTTACATCTTCAAACATAATTTCATACACCACTCGCGGTCCAGACTCTGGGTTATCATACTCCACCTCTTTCGGGATGCCAATGATCTTTTCAAATTGCTTGTTTTCATAAGCGATCTTATCTTTATAGATCATTTTCACATTTACCATGAGTTGAGTGGCAGCATAGAAAAAAGCAATCGTTATAAAAATACCTAATAGTTTCCAAATCCAATTGCGGGTCATAAAAATTATTGTGATAAAGATCGAGCAGAAAACAAATGTGAAACAAACACCACTAATCAGCTGAATAATCTCATGAACAATCCAATCATTTTTGAAGAAAAATGAAATACCAAAAATGATAAGCGTCAAAATAAAAAGTATTATGCACAGGATCATAAAGAACATGCCAATCCGTTCCCCTAAGGTCTTTACATTATTTAAGGTGAACAATCGATTGATAGACTTTGATTTCATCGCTTTCACCCTTTCTTTGAAAAACTAGATAGTAAATATACGTAACAATTGCAAAAAGGTTTTATGGTATACTATTTTTTTACTTAAGTCCTTTTTTAACAACCAAAGATCATCAAAATAAGCGGAAATTTTCCGGCTATACAGCAGAATAGAGCTCGGTTCGAGGGAAATAAGCGGAATTTTTCCGATTAAGTAAAGAAAAATTACTCATTTTCACGTTTTTTGAGTTAATAGTCGGAATTTTTCCGCCTATTTAAGGTATTTTTAATGCTTTTTCTTAAATAAAGGAAATTTCTCCGCTTATCTATCAAACCCAAAAATTAGCGTTCTAATGAACTTGTACATCTTCTCCTTTAATTCTTTGGAAAAATCCCAAGCTTGCTAATTAAATTGTAATGCTAACGATTTTAAGTTTCATTTACGGACTTTATACCCATACTTCTTTTTCAAGTATTTGCTAGAATATATAAGGAGTTTGCTCTTTATTCAGCTAAAGAGAAAATTGCATAAAATAATGAAGGTGAAAACATGGATATTCAAACATTAAAAAATTGGATTCATTCGTTTAATTATATGAGCTTAATCATTATTGCAGCTGTTGTAATGGGAATGTTGATCATACGATGGATTCTTCTTACGATTCTCAAAAAGCTTCCCAAACATCATGCTGCGTTGAGAAGCATCGTAAATTGGTTTACTTTTTATGGAACTCTTCTCTTTTTGCTTCTATATTTTTCAAAAGCAAAATGGATGTTTGCCAAGATATTTAAATTCGGCAAGGTGGATATAACGCTATTTCTAATTATTGTGGCTGTTTTAATTATTTCTTTAGCCAGTCGACTTTCAAAAATTTCAACGAATGTTTTATTGCCTGGGATATACAATCGATACCACTTAGATAAAGGCACGAGATATACATTTGACCGAGTTGTACATTATTCCATTATGATTATTGCGATTATTATCAGCTTAACGACAGTGGGGATCAATCTTAGTGCATTAACGATGTTTGCTGGCATCATCAGTGTCGGAATTGGGTTTGGACTGCAAAACATTGCATCCAACTTTATTTCTGGTGTGATTATTCTGTTTGAACGTCCAATAAAAGTCGGGGATCGCGTTCTTATTGATGACATTATTGGCGACGTGGAAAAAATTAATATGCGGGCGACGATCATTAAAACAGTTAACAATGAACATATTATTGTTCCGAATTCCTACTTTTTAGGAGAAAAGGTTGTTAACCGTTCGTTTAGTGATCCTAGACTGCGAATATCGATACCCTTTACTGTTGATATTGGAACAGATGCAGAAAAAGTAAGAGAATCACTTATGGAGATTGCGAGAGAGGAAAGCTTAGTCTCACCGGCCGTTTTATTGGATCCGGAACCATTTGTGAATTTTGTTGGCTTTGGGGCTAACAATCTTCAATTTGAACTATCAATCATGATATCTGATCCTAATCAGCTTGCAATTATAAAAAGTAACATAAACTTTAGAATAAATAAGCAATTTTATGAAAATAAATTGGAAATGGTGAGCAAATAATCTTAAGAGGTAAAGAACTATCACGTGGTTTAATAGACAAGACGATTACAGGTCCTTTGAAAAGTTTTTTTCCTGTAATCGCTTGTCACAAAAAATAATTTTCTCAAAATATTTTTTTCTTAACGAAAGTTTTGGAGTTGAGAGTGACAAAAAAGTTATTAAAGATTTCCCCCATCCCCCTCTAGCACTAGCAGTATTCCACTTTTGTTTTATTTCCTCTTAAAAATCCCTTGTCAAGTGTATTTCTTTCTATTTCTGCAAAAAAATAATTAGCAGCTTCATGGGATGAAATTCTCGTCATAACTTGCTATAATCAGATATTAATAGACGAAAAAAATGTAGATAGGCGGTAATAAAATGTCGAAAGTAACAGTGTATACGAAAAATGGTTGTCCTCAATGTGATATGACAAAGGTTGTCTTAAATGGGGAAGGAATTGAGTTTGAAACATTCAATGTAGAAGAAGATGAAAATGCTTTTGATTACGTTGTAAATACATTAAATTTACGTCAGATGCCAGTAGTGATAGTAGAGGGGCAAGAACCATTTACCGGTTTTCAGCCGGATAAATTGAAAGCAATAGCTGTTAAATGTTAATTGCTTATCTTTCCTTAACTGGGAATGTTAGGAGCTTTGTAAAGAGGACCGGGCTGGAATCTGTTGAAATCAACTACTCGGATCCTCTTTTTGAGGTTCATGAATCATTTGTTTTAATTGCCCCATCCTATGATGATGAAATTACAGATATCGTTAGTTCATTTCTTAACTATAAAAATAACCTCGACTATTTAGTTGGCTTTGTTGGCAGCGGTAATTTGAATTTTGATCATAATTATTGCTTTAACGCACGGGATTTAGCCCAAAAATATGATAAACCATTACTCTTTACATTTGAATTTAGCGGAACAGATGAAGATGTTATTTATTTTAAGAAGGAAGTGAAGCGACTTGCTAGCACCGGAATTAAGTAAAAAGGTCAAAGAGGATACGTATTTTACGCTTAACAATCTATTAAATTTGCCTAAAGATGGAAAAATCCAATTAGATAAAGATAAGGCAGCTGTTAAAGCATACTTTTTAGAATATGTTAATCCGAATACAGTATTCTTCCATTCATTGGACGAAAAGTTGGATTATTTAATTGAAAATGATTATATTAAATCCGATTTTCTAGATAAATACGATCGGAAGTTTGTCAAAAAAGTATTTAAAAGTATTTATAATAAAAAATTTCGTTTCCGTTCATTCATGGGTGCTTATAAGTTTTATTCCCAATATGCAATGAAAACCGATGACGGGAATCGATTTTTAGAAAGATATGAAGATCGCTTGGCCTTTAATGCACTTGCTTTAGCCGATGGGAATGAACAATTGGCACTTGACTTAGCAGACGAATTAATCAACCAGCGCTATCAACCTGCAACCCCTACGTTTTTAAATATTGGTAAAAAAAGAGCGGGGGAAATGGTTTCGTGTTTCCTCTTAACGGTTTCCGATGATATGAATTCGATTGGTAGAAGCATCAACTCTGCTTTGCAATTATCCAAATTAGGCGGAGGCGTTGGAATTAGTTTATCGAATCTTCGTGCGAATAATGATCCAATCAGAGGTGTATATGGACTTGCTGATGGAGTAGTTCCAGTGATGAAAATGTTTGAAGATGCCTTTTCCTATGCCAATCAAGGCGGAGCGAGAGATGGTGCAGGTGTTGTGTATTTAAATATCTTCCACCCTGACATCGTTGACTTCTTATCTGTTCGAAAAGAAAACGCTGATGAGAAAGTGCGGATCAAAACTTTATCACTTGGCCTCATCGTACCGGATAAATTCTATGAATTAATTAAAAACAATGATTATATGTATTTATTTTCACCGCACGATGTTGAAAAAGTTTACGGAAAACCATTTGCATATATAGACATTACGAAAGAATATGACAAAATGGTTGAAAATCCTAATATTCGTAAATCAAAAATCAAAGCGAGAGATTTAGAAACAGAAATAAGCAATCTTCAAAATGAAAGCGGCTATCCATACATCATTAATATCGATAATGTGAATCGCGCCAATCCTATTGACGGAACGATCATCATGTCTAATCTGTGTACGGAAATTTTTCAAGTGCAGAAGGATTCCATGATAAATAATGATCAAACTTTTGCTCAATTAGGGAATGATGTCAGCTGTAATTTAGGCTCAACGAATGTCACCAATCTCATGAGTTCACCTGACTTTGGAAAATCCGTACGCACGATGCTGCGTGCTTTAACATACGTAACCGATCATTCGAGTATTGATGTCGTGCCGTCTGTAAAAAATGGGAATGATATGTATCATTCAGTTGGCTTGGGAGCTATGAACTTGCACGGATTTTTAGCCAAAAATAAAATTTATTATGGATCTCCTGAAGCATTGGAATTTACGGATATTTATTTTATGCTATTAAACTATTGGACGCTCGTTGAAAGTAATGCAATTTCAATCGAAACGGGAAAAACGTTCTATGAGTTTGAAAAATCGAAATATGCAACAGGTGAATATTTTGACAAATATTTAAACGAACCGGATTTTGAATTTAAACATGAAAAAGTGAAAGAATTATTTAAAGATATTTTTATTCCACATCATAAGGACTGGCAACAATTAAAAGAATCAGTTATGGAATATGGAATATATAATGCCTATCGGCTTGCAACAGCGCCGACAGGATCGATTTCATATGTGAACGAGGCAACTGCCTCCATTCATCCAATTACTCAACGAATTGAGGAACGTACCGAAGGAAAGCGTGGAAAAGTGTATTATCCAGCACCATATTTAACGACTGAAACACTTCCTTACTATGAATCTGCCTATGATATCGATCAACGAAAAATAATTGATACGTATGCAACAGCACAAAAACATGTCGATCAAGGTTTAAGTATGACGCTGTTTATGAGATCTGAATTACCAGCTGGGATGTATGAATGGAAAAATAACAGTGAATATCCTACGAAGAAAACAACAAGAGATTTGAATATCTTGAGAAATTATGCGTGGAAAAAAGGCATTAAATCAGTTTATTACATCAGGACGTATACGGATGATGGAACTGAAGTAGGTGCGAACTATTGTGAATCTTGCAGTATTTAAGGGGGGAAAGACTTTAGATGGAATGGAATTATTATGATGCAATAAATTGGAATAATATTGAAGATATTATGGATAAAATGACGTATGAGAAATTAACAGAACAATTCTGGCTTTCGACACGTATGCCTGTGTCTAAAGATAAATCTGATTGGACGAAGCTTCCTGATCCTGAGAAACGTTTAGTAGAAAAGGTATTTGGCGGGCTAACGATGCTCGATACACTCCAATCGGAGAATGGCATTGATGCATTGCGGAAAGATGCAAAAACACAGCATGAAATCGCGGTACTTAATAATATTCAATTTATGGAATCCGAGCATGCGCGAAGCTATTCATCGATTTTCAGCACACTCAATACAAAAAAGGAAATTGAAGATATTTTTAGATGGGCGAGAGAAGATGATTTTCTTCAAACGAAAGCGCGTATCATTGATGAAATATATCAGAGCGGTACTCCGTTAGAGAAGAAAGTAGCCAGTGTCTTTTTAGAATCATTTTTATTTTATTCCGGATTTTACACACCATTATATTATTTAGGTAGAGCAAAATTAATCAACGTAGCAGAAGTCATCAAGCTAATTATCAGAGATGAATCGGCACATGGAGCGTATATTGGATATAAGTTTAAAATTGGTTTCGAGCAATTGACAGATTCGGAAAAAGAAGCGATGAAATCATGGACATACTCTTTGCTTTATAAATTGTATGAAAATGAAGTGAAGTACACAGAGTCCTTATATGACGAAGTGGGCTGGACGGAAGATGTCAAAGTTTTCCTTCGTTATAATGCCAATAAAGCATTAATGAATCTTGGTTTAGCACCACTATTCCCTGATACAGCAGATGATGTGAATCCGATTGTTATTAATGGATTATCTACCGGAACAACGAATCACGATTTCTTCTCAACAGTGGGAAATGGCTATTTACTGTCAGTTGTTGAGGATATGAAAGAATCAGATTATGACTATTAAACAGCTTAGCGATGGGGGCTTTTTGGGCAACCCATCGCTATTCTTTAGAAGTAGAGGAGAAAAACATGTCAACACAACAAATTAAGATTAAATATTTTGATGAAAAATTAATAAGAATCGATAAAATTGTCCAAGGTGACTGGTTAGATTTACGTGCAGCCAAAACTATCGAATTAAAAAAAGATGAATTCAAACTAATTCCGCTTGGCGTTGCAATGGAACTTCCCGAAGGATACGAAGCACATGTCGTCCCTCGTTCAAGTACGTTCAAGAATTTTGGAATCATCCAAACGAATTCCATGGGAGTCATTGACGAATCATATAAAGGTGATCAAGATCAATGGTTTTTCCCCGCATATGCACTAAGAGATACCGTAATTGAAATGAACGACCGTATTTGTCAGTTCCGAATCATGAAAAAAATGCCGACGGTAGAATTAGTTGAGGTTGAATCGCTTGGAAATGCCAACCGTGGCGGACATGGTTCTACTGGAACAAAGTAATACATTTATCGAGGATATTACATATTTTAATGACTAATATGTAATGTCCTTTTTTTCTTTTAATTTTGAAAACCATGTACCTCATAAATGCTGTATGAAGCACTTCTTGTTTTAATTTTGAAAACCATGTACCTCATAAATGCTGTATGAAGCACTTCTTGTTTTAATTTTGAAAACCATGTACCTCAAAAAACGCTGTATGAAGTACTTCTTTTTTAATTTTGAAAACCATGTACCTCATAAACGCTGTATGAAGCACTTCTTGTTTTAATTTTGAAAACCATGTACCTCATAAACGCTGTATGAAGTACTTCTTACTTTAATTTTGTTGATCAAGTTCCTCTTAAACATTATTCAAAACTCTACGACAAAACAAAACAGCCATAGAACCAGTAATCATACGGGGTTCAAGGCTGTTTTTCCTCGTTTCCAGCTAGCTTATTCTATTTAAATGTTAATCTTTCTAAGTATGCAATCTCAAATATTTTATCCATTCATGTTGACAAATTCCTCTCTAAACTGTATAGTAAACCCATAACTTAATATTTCGAATTTTCTTATCCAGAGAGGTGGAGGGACTGGCCCTTTGAAGCCTCGGCAGCGGACTTTTTTAAGTACTGTGCCAATTCCAGTAGCGTAAGGCTAGAAGATAAGAGGAGCAGGTAATGTATTCGTTTATTCACCCCTCTTCTGTTTTCTAGAAGAGGGGTTTTTAGTATTTTAAAAATTTATATATGAGGTGATTTAATGTCAACAGTAAAAACAGACAATGAGCTTTTGAAGGCATTTGAGGTACTGCAAAAGAAGGAATGGGTTGATCTCACACATACTTTTGGCCCGAATTCCCCACATTTCTCAGCTTTTGACGATGCGGAGTTCACAACACTTTTCACCCATGATGACGGCTTTTTTGCACAAAGTTTCCAGTTCCCAGGTCAGTATGGAACACATATCGATGCCCCGATACATTTCGTTCGCAACAAACGTTATCTAGAGGAGCTAGAGTTAAAAGAACTCGTTTTGCCTCTTATCGTGATTGATAAATCGAAGGAAGCGGAAGAAAATAATGACTTTATCTTATCCGTTGATGATGTCCTCAAGTTTGAAGAAGAATATGGAAAAATTGAAGCAGGTTCATTTGTGGCTTTACGCACTGACTGGGGAAAACGTTGGCCTGATAAGGAGGCATTTGAAAATAAAGATGAAGAGGGAAATAGTCACACACCGGGTTGGGGACTAGAAGCCTTAAAATTCTTATTTGAAGAAAGACAAATTAAAGCTGTCGGACATGAAACATTTGATACAGATGCTGCTGTTGATTTTCGCAAAAATGCTTCCCTCGTTGGTGAATACTATGTGCTTGAGCAAGATACATTTCAAGTAGAATTGTTGACTAACCTAGATAAGCTGCCAGCCAAAGGAGCTGTTATTTTCAATATTAGTCCAAAGCCTGAGAAAGCAACAGGTTTTCCAGTCCGTTCATTTGCTATTTTGCCATAATGATAGATAAAAAATACTTAAGGGAGAGAGAATAAAATGACAAAAACATTAATTAAAGCTCCATTTAGAGCAGACCATGTGGGAAGTTTATTACGACCAGCGAGAATTCATAAGGCCAGGAAGGATTTCCAAGAAGGGCATATTACAGCACAGGAACTACATGAAATTGAAACAGACGAGATTAAAAAAGTTGTTGATAAACAAATCGAAGTCGGACTGAAAGCTGTCACAGATGGAGAATTCCGCCGAAGATTTTGGCATACAGATTTTCTAGAGCATTTAAATGGTGTAGAAGGCTATATCCCAGAGCATGGCTTTAAGTTTAAAGGGGAGGAAACCGAACGATACGATGTTCGAGTAGTTGGAAAAATCTCATTTAATCCTCATCACCCACATATAAAGGACTTTATTGAATTTAAAGAAATAGTTGGTGACCGTGCCATTGCAAAGCAAACGATCCCGAGTCCTAATCAATTATTTAATGCCGGTATTCGTAACTTGGAAGTTTATGCAGATATTGAAGAATATGCAAATGATATTATTCAAGCATACCGTGAGTCAATCAACGCCTTTTATGATGCCGGATGCCGTTATCTTCAGCTAGATGATGTCTACATTGCCGGTCTTAATGCACCGGAAATTCCATTTAATGATAGCGGTTATTCCCGTGAAGAATTAATCGAATTGGCCTTACGGGTTGCAAATGGCGTACTGGAGGATAAACCGGAAGATTTAATTGTAACGACTCATCTTTGCCGTGGTAACTACCGATCGAAATGGGCTTTTGAAGGCAGTTATGCAAAAATCGCGCCAACTTTATTTGCAAAGGAAAAAGTCAACGGATTTTTCTTAGAATATGATGACGATCGTTCGGGAGATTTCGAACCTTTGGAATACATTCCAAATGGCGGTCCCCAAGTCGTTCTGGGAGTCTTCACATCGAAGCATGGCACATTAGAAGAGAAGGAGACGATCAAAGCACGCGTGAAAGAAGCAACAAAATACGTACCATTAGAGCAATTATGTATCAGCCCGCAATGCGGTTTTGCCTCTACGCATCATGGGAATATTTTAACGGAAGAAGAGCAATGGGCGAAGTTGAAATATATTGTGGATCTTTCTAAAGAAATATGGGGTTAGGAAATACTTACTTAAATAAAGCAATTAGCAGATCAAATCGAATATGATTTGGTCTCTTATTTTCCACTAATATATCAACGATTATGGGATATTACTACTGTAATTAGAAAATTGTAGTCAACTTGTTGATTTTTTTTACTTATTGATGTCCTTTTGAGCAACCAAACATCATCAAAATAAGCGGATATTTTCCGGATAGCCAGCAGAATGGAGCTCAAATCGTGGTATATAAGCGGAATTTTTCCGATTAAGCAAAGAAAAATGACTTAATTTCACGTTTTTTGAGTGAATAGTCGGAATTTTTCTGTCTATTTAAGGTATTTTCAGTGCTATTTCTGAATTAAGAGAAATTTTTCCGCTTATTTATCAAACTCGATATACAATCCATCTAGGATGACATGCTTTTCACTCATCCGTAATGAATAATGTTTCGGTTTTAATACCATCATAAATATAGCAATAGCGATATTTAGAAGGACGTGAAAAAGTAATGACCGAACATAATATTCCGCTTACTGCTTCGGAAATGGGTTTTCTATGGACTCAATATATGAATGATAGTTTAGCTATTTGTGTCATGAAATATTTTAAAAATATTTGTGAGGATAAAGAAATCCATCCTCTTATCGAGAATTCCCTAAGTATAGCAGAAAACGACATCAACATTATTACGGAGATTTTTAAAAAAGAAAATTGCACAATACCAGTCGGTTTTACTGATGAAGATGTAAATGTAAATGCTCCGAGATTGTTTTCCGACGTATTTATTCTTATGTATATACAAAAATTAGAGATTGTTGCAATGGCGACTATTGGTATAGCAATAGGTGTTTCTGCACGTTCGGACGTAAGTGATTTTTTTAGAAATTTACTTGTTTCCGTTTCCGAATTACATGATAAGGCGAGAAAAGTTATGTTATCAAAAGGTGTATATGTCCGACCGCCGCATATACCAAGTCCGGATAAGGTTGATTATGTAAATAAACAAGGTTTTCTATTTGATTTTTTAGGTTCTCATAAACGACCATTAACAGCGATTGAAATTACACATCTTTACATCAACATTCAAACAAACGCAATGGGAAAAGCATTGATGGCCGGGTTTGCCCAAGTGTGTCACAATAAGGACGTCAAACAATTTTTTTTAGAAGGAAAGGGAATTTCCAACAAGCATATTAAAAAGTTTAGTTCAATCTTAGCTAACGGTGATCTTCCCACCTCTATGCCTTGGAATTCTTACGTTTCAGACAGTACGGTTGCACCATTTTCTGATAAATTGATGATGTTTCATACAATTACTTTGATTGCCGCAGGAATCGCAAATTACGGTACCGCTGCTGGGTCATGTGCACGAATGGATTTAAGTGCCTTGTATACACGCCTTTCAGCGGAAATTGCCTTATATGCGGAAGATGGTGCCAACCTTATGATTAAACATGCTTTTCTGGAAGAACCACCGAAAGCGGCCGACCATAAAGCACTTGCCAATAAGCCAAAGTCATAAAGCGTATCGGGGAAAAATTGAAACAACTTTGTATTATGGGTCTTCATTCGTGAAGACTTTTTTTATTTTTACAGTTTGAACGCTAAAAAACTATTTACATCGTTAAATAACGATGATACTATTTCATTAATGTAATAATAAATATTACACAAAATAATAAAAGTGTTATTTTTACTACAATGATAATCGATAAATTTTTTCGCTTCTTTTGAAACCGTTATCATTCTATTAAGTAGAAAAATAGGTTTGAGAAGTTAAACATTTATCTTAAATAGGGGAGTGTATGCAATTGAGTCATTCAGCAACGCTTTTGTCTCAAGAAATTATTGCAAGGGCCAAAAAACTAAATACAACACTTATTTCAGATGCTCTAGGTTGTACTGGTTCAATGGATTACAAAGTTAAGCCAGTCTCGTCGGGGATGAAAGTAGTTGGAACTGCTTTAACAGTCGATATGAGAGCAGGAGATAATCTTTTTTTACATCAGGGAATTTACTGCGGGGGAGAGGGATATGTGCTTGTCGCAGATGGAAAAGGGCATACAGAAAATGCTTATCTGGGTGAGTTAATGGCCGGAGCAGCAAAAGCACTTGGTCTTGAAGGAATTGTCATTGATGGGCTTGTCCGTGATAAAGAAATGCTTAGTGAAATTGGGCTGCCAATTTTTTCAAAAGGTTTTATTCCTAATGGGCCATTTAAGGATGGACCTGGTGCTATTAATATACCAATTTCCTGTGCGGGAGTTACCGTTAATCCAGGTGATTTAATTGTTGGAGATGATGACGGAGTCGTTGTTGTCCCAAAAGATAAAATTGAAAACGTACTCATAAAAGCGGAAGCAAAACTTAAATATGAGGAAAAACGTCTGCAGATAATTGCTAGCTATGAGGAGAGAAGAAAACAAGGAAATACAGATAATATCAATATTGCCCCAGAATGGCTAGCAGAAAAAATGAGAGAGTTTGGATTTTAAAGGAGAGAAAAGAAATGAATTTAGGGTTCATTGGATTTGGGGAGGCAGCCTTTGAATTAGCGTCTGGCCTGTACGAGCAAGGAATAGGAAAGATGAAGGCATATGATCCACTTTGGATTGTGCCGGAATATAGCGAACTTATTCGAAACAGGGCTAAAGTGTCAAATGTGACAATGGTAGAATCATTATATGAGTTAATGAAAGAAGTAGAAGCTGTCATTGTTGCAGTACCTGCACATAAGGCGCTTGAAGTAAGTGAACAACTAATGTCACATGTTAACAATAAAAGCATTTATATTGATGTTACGGCTGCAAACCCGAAAGTCAAAAAGCAAATATCGTCAAATATAAGCAATTCCGGCGGAAAATTTGTAGATGCTGCGATGATGGGACCTTTGCCAGTTTATAAACATAAAGTGCCTATTCTTGCCAGTGGTAATGGAACGGATGTTTTTATTGAAATGATGTCTGTTTATGGTATGAATATCGAGAAGGTTAGCGAAATACCCGGTGAAGCAACTGCTGCAAAATTAATACGAAGCATTTATATGAAAGGAGTCGTGGGGCTGTATATTGAATTATTAGAAGCTGCTCACCATTTTAATGTCGAAAATCTTGTCATTGATTCACTGAGCGAAACGATTAACGGCAGAACATTTGAAGAAACAATGAATCGGCTCGTGACGGGAACAGCACTTCATGCAACTCGACGTTCCATTGAGCTTGGCGGCACAATTGATATGCTAGAATCAGCCAAGATTGATTCATCGATGTCCGTAGCAGCCAAAGCAAAAATTGAAAAACTTGCTTTATTAAATTTAAAAGAGAAGTATCATGGCGAAAAGCCTGATCACTGGCGGCAGGTAATTGAGGCATTTAAGGTTACAACATAAAAATTCAGTGACTAATTGAGGAGAAATAATTTTGAAAATTTAGAAAGAAGGTGCAGGAATGGGGATTGGAATATGGGCATTACTGGTATTCATTGGCATCATTATTTTTTGGAATCTGGTGCTAAAACGTAATATTGCAGAAGCAATGCTTGCAGGTTTTATTGCAACTTCTATGTTTGGGGGTACAAAATTCTTTGATTTAATATGGAGTGGTCTCCTCTTTGCTGCTACTAATGAAGTTTTGTACGCGTCTATCGCATTTGTGTTTATGGCGTATGTCATTGATCATACGGCAATCATCGCTAGTCTGGTAAAAATATTGAACTCTGTGCTTGGTCGTCTCCCTGGTGGAGCTGCATACGTTGATACAATTGCATCTGGAATAATGGGAACGCTTGCAGGATCAAACTCGGGAAATACGGCTACGACAGGTTCCATAACAGCGCCCTGGATGGTGCAGTCCAATTTCACGAGGGAACGAGCAGCTACGATTGTAGCCGGAAATGGCGGTCTCGGTGCAGCATTACCACCTAGTGCATCGATGTTCATCATGCTTGGGTTCGCTCCCATTGCAGCTCTTGTATCAGAGGGGGACTTGTATGTAGCACTGTTTATTTCAGGAATTTATCAAGTTATTTATCGTGTGTTCCTAATTTTATATTTTGTTAAGCGTGATAATATTAAAGCAATTTCACCTGAGTTTATTTAGCCGTTGAAAGAAGCGTTGAGGACAGGCTGGAAGTCAACATTGATTTTCTTTGGGGCATTAATTCCGATTGTCGTCACGATCGGCCCCCTTGCAGAAAAGTTTATGAAGAATCCAAGTATTGGTGAAGATGCAATGAATAGTATCTCTCTTATCACGTGGATCCCAATTTTAATTATTTTAATCAGCATGATGGTCGGATGGACTAAGTTACCGAAAACAGCATCGGGTTGGTCTGATTTTTTAAATAAAGCAATTCCTCGCTTTTCAACGATCGGCGCATTACTTGTCTTCGCTTATGCGTCTAGTCAGGTACTGACAGATCTCGGTCTTGCCGAAGATTTAACAACTGTAATGGGGTCTATCTCAATTTCTAAATGGTTAATGGTACTGCTTATATCGATCCTTGTTGCACTCGTTGCTGGTCCATTGTCATCAACAGCTACATTAACCGCCATCGGAATAGTCGCTTTTGCGGCAATGGTATCAGCGGGTGTTGATCCCTTGCTTGCAGTAGTCGCAATTCTCGTTTTTGCATCTACAGAAGGTGCATCGCCTCCGGCTTCCGGATCAATCTTTATTGCGGCCTCGCTAGCAGGTGCAAGTCCAGAAAAAACATTCGTTCCGTTAGTTTTATATTATGTACTTCCTATTTTATTGATTGGATACTTGATTGCAATGGGTATCTTACCAGTCCTAACCTAAAGGAGAGTGAAATAATGAGAAAGATTATCGCCTTTTTATTTAAAATGTGTCTTTTGTTGTTTTTAATCAGCGGGACGTGTCTTGTCTTTGGTCAACTGGCTGGTGTCCTGTTCCAAAAAGGTCATTTAATCGTGAAAACGTGGGACGTGTTTGCTAATCCGACATTCATGATTAGTGCTATTGCCGGTATTTTTGGTTACATTCTCGGTTATTTCCCTAAAGAAAAAGTGGCCGAAGAAAATGTATATTCTTCAGATGAATTCAGTGAAGAATTAGAACAAGCTCGCTAATATAAAGCAGGCTGGAATCCGACCGGGTCCGTCTGCTTTTCTTTTTTTTGCAGTTGGGGATGACGGTGTTATTAATTCGATGGGTTCTTTCAGTCCAGATAGTTTTTTTACAAGAAAGCAAAATCGTGATAATATTTTCTCGAATGAATCAAGGTGGAAAATTTCCTACAATACCCACCTGTCTGGAGAGATGATATGGAAAATCCAATTGTGAAATTACAGCAAAAGATTGGCGAATTAACAGAAACGCAACGAAGAGTAGCGGACTACATTATTAAACATCCACTTGATGTAGCCTTTTTGACGGTAGATCAACTTGCAGGAATAGTAAAAACAAGCACGACAACGATCATGCGACTAACATTTAACCTTGGCTATTCAGGTTATACTGAATTTCAAAAAGGACTCCAAGAAAATTTGCGGAACCAGGCTGCTCCTCATACAAGACTTGAAGCAAATATAAAAGGAATTGAAGAGAACGATCTTTGGGGTCGATACGCCGAAAAACAGATTGGAAATATTCAAAACACGATTGAAATGATTTCACATGAAACGCTTGAACATACGCAAAAAATGATTTTGTCGGCTAACCGGATTATTTGTACGAGTGTCAGGAGTGGGCTGCCAGTTGCACAATACTTAACTCATGGACTAAACCGACTTTTTGGTAATACGAGCCTTGTTGTAGCTGATGTAAGTGATTGGGTAGATAGTGTAGTCAATATGGATGAAAATGATTTAGTGATTGCTATCAGCTTCCCGCGTTATGCACGAAGAATTATTGACCTTGCTCGGACAGCGAAAGTGAGCGGGGTAAAAGTCATTGCCATTACTGACAGTTATTCATCGCCACTTGCCTCGCATTCAGACTTAGTATTGCCTTGTAACTCAAGCAGTATCGCTTTTCATAATTCAGCTGTATCAGCAATGTTTGTTGCAGATTATATAATCAGTGCTCTTGCAATTAATTATCCTGAACAAACAAAAAAACGTCTTGATAAGGTTAATGCAATCTTAACAGATATGAATTACCACTCATTAAGTTAACTTAATCTTGAAGAAAAGGTAGGACAGACTAGTTATATATTTTGCTAGTCTGTTTTGTTTTTGATTATCCAATGATACCTATAGTATTAACATATACAATAACAATGAGTGATAAACAAATGAAGTGGGAAGAGGTACGTAAATTATATCCGGATCAATATTACAGATTCAAAATTAGCTACAAAAGAGTTGTTTAAATCAAAGGGGAATACCATTGTTTATCATACAGGTTTCGATAATTTTGTTATCGATATAAGAACCTAGACGAGCTTAAAAGAGTAGTTATTTGTGGAGGTGTTTTTATGAGCAAACTAAATAAATTTTATTATGATTTTTTAGGGATGGAGAATAAAAATTTAGATGAAATTACTTTATATAACTTAGAACAAAAAATGAGATATGAAAAATTCCCCGAAGGACTTGTTGAAGAAATACTTGTGGAATTTAACAAAATAATTGTTGACCAAGGAGAAAGAGGTTTCAAAAAATGGCTTGTCAATTTGCATTATCAAGTACCTGAACCATTCAAAAGTGAATTAAAAGTCGAAAAAATTTACGAAGATTATAAAAACTGGATAGAAAATGAAGTGGTTAACTTAGAAAATGAAACAAAATTATCTTGGGAAGAGCAAACAGAAGATATTAGAGAATTGAATATAAAAGCTAGAAAAGTACAATTAGTATTAAGACATAGGATTTCAGATGTGGTTTTAGAGTTATTAAATTAAAGAATGATATCTTTCCTAATTAGGACAGTAATAGAAATCGAAAGCCTTTATTAATTGAAACATGAACTTTTAACTTTTAAAATTATAGATAACTATAATATAAAAATGAAATTAAGGATGGCATAAAAATAGAGTTCCATTTTCTTAGTGAATTTGTAACTCTATTTTTTGTGGTATAAAAACTGAAAAAATATCAAGTATTACTATTTTTTTATCTTAACAGTATAATCGGGGATGGGAGATGAGATAAATGAATAAAAAAGACATCGCAAGTATTCGAAATCAATTTAAATTAAATAGTAGATATATGAAAATTCGAGAAATTTTCAACGTATATGTAAAGAAAGAGTCAGGAGAGATTTATCATCAAGTTAGCCAGCCGTTCGAAATGTTAGAGCAGGAAGCGCAAGAATTGTTTTTAACCAACTTTAAAAAGGTGTTGACAGGGGGGCTTGATTCCAAGCTGTTTGAACTTAAATTTCGACGGGATGTGGAAGAGAGCACACAAATGGTTCTTTTCAACGGATTACATGCGGATTCTACGGAAGCTTGGAATGAAAATATGCTCCGGATCGTTGAGAAAATGTTTGCACATGCAAAGTATGAGTTTGATACAGTCGTAACTTTTATCAGAGGAGAATATCAAAAGGCAACGAGGAAGCGCGATATGGAATCGGAAGAAGGAGGGGATGATGAGGTATACTCCAGTGAGTTTGTCCTTTGCAGTCTGAATAAAACCGATCAGCCGAAAAAAGCATTGCTTTTTGATTATATCGAGAAAGAATTTAAATCGAATAATGCCGTCGATCCGATTATAAATTTAGCGGCTCCGTTAGCCGGTTTTCTGTTTCCTGCCTTTAATGACAATGCAGCTGATGTGAATCATATTCTTTATAATGGTGGAAAAGTGAATCAACCAAATGAAATGTTTATCGTGGATGTCCTGCAATGTGAAGAGATCATTACAGCAATAGAAGAAAAGGATACATTCGATCAAATTTTAAAAATAGTAGTAGGAGACGAAGTGGATTCCAAGGTTATTTCGAATGTTTATGAGGAAGTTGATAAAATGGTACAGGAGAATCAAGAAAATGAAGAAAGTGAACCTCCTAAACTGGACTCCAAGGACATCGAACGAATTTTAGAGGCAAGTGGAGTAGAAAATGTAAACTCAGACAAAGTCGAACATGCCTTCAAAAGTGTTGTATACGACGAAAAATACGAAATGAAAGCTAGCAGTGTCATTCCGAAATCAATTAAAATCGAAACGAAGATTGCCAATGTAACGATTAACCCAAAAGACCTCAAAAATGTTAAGTATATTACTTATAATGGAAAGAGATGCCTATTATTAGAGGTTGATGAAGAGGTAGTAGTTGAAGGGTTTCGATTGGAAACAGGAGAGCTGTAGTAGATTTTAATAACAATTTCCCCCATCAAAAAAGGGGGAAATTGTTTTTCCTCTAACAAACAATGTTCTGGGTTGCTAGCAATTCCTTCATCAATTTTTTAGTCAATGAGGCAGATTTTACGCGTAAGTGTAAATCAGGTGAGATGGCGATAGCGTATTGTTTATTTTCGATTGCGTTCTTTAGTTCGGAAATGGTTGAACAGGGAACGTCAAATGTATTTACGACTGAACCGTATTGCAAATACTGATGTGTATCACTTCCTCCCACAACAGGGAGACCTAGTTCCTCTGCGAATCGGAACACATTTTCCTGGTTGACCTCAATTCCTAACGAATGAAGATCCTTCCCGTTTAAATCTAATGCATCCAGTCTCTTCAACTGATCCGGTTCATGCTGGGTCAAAGGAGTGTCGGGACGAAATGGATGACCTCCAATTTTAATCACTTCAAAGGATTCTGTCAGGTTCATCAAATCACTAAAAGGGATGAATTTGTTTTCCTCTAGATGCGGCTTTAAATGATGAAACATCTCGATAATTGATTCACGCTTGCTGATCAATAATATATGTCCAATTTCTTTCACATCTACTTCCATACCAGGGAAGATTTTTAGCCCCTCCACTGAATAATAATCCTCTTGATAGGGAAATTGTGAATCTAAATAATCGTAGACCTCTAAAAAATTTGAAGTATTAAAATGCTCGGTTAAGGCAAAGGCATCTAGTCCAACAGCTTTTGCTTCTGTCACCATTTCCTGACAGTATTTTGGCGAAAAGCTGGATTTCTTTGAAATTTTAATATGAGTGTGAAAATCAATATTCATTTGAACAACTCCTTTACTGATAGTAGTGGTTTCCTGTTACAAACAGGACAGTGAAGTATAAAATACTCATAAAAAGAAACGCAAAATCATTTCTACCCATTTGTAGAGAGGCAAGCTTCAGTTTTTTTACTTTCGGATTTTTAAATGCATTTTTACTTCCTTTTGTTTCAAGTGCTTCTACGGTAGTACGTGCTCGTTTAGCCGTGCTTAAAAGCAGCGGATAGAACGATATAACAGCTAATTTAATGAAATAACTAATCGATCGCCAATATAATATCCCTTTTTTAGAAGGAGCTTTACCTCGTAATCGATAAGACATGAAAACATGATTATATTCTTCAAGTAGCAATGGGAGCATTCGGTAACCATATGAAATTGAAAACGCTACTTGTCCTGGTACACCAATACTTAGTAATCCGACACTAAGTTTCTCCGGTGTCATTGAACAAAAAACCGTTATGCTTGCTAATGAGACTACTGAAAGCTTAACTGTCAGCATTAACAATGGTTGCAAAATGCTCCAATCGCCCCCGAAGAAAAGGGAAGCCACTAATAAATAGCCACCTTGACCAAGCAAACCAAGAATTAAGATTAGTAAAATCAACCGACTTACCTTTGTCATGATTGTCGTTAGTATCGTTGCTGCCAGCAGTCCAAATAATATCACTTCATTATGGATAAACCATGGTGCGATTCCAAATAGTGCATACCAAATAAATAGAATACGAGGATTGATTCTGGAAATAAACGTTTGATCATTTGCATAAGCTGTATTCATTAGTTCGATTTTGATTTGTTCAACATTTAACTTATCAATCATGCTTTTTGCAAAGTCCATGTGCGTTCCTCCTGAAAAATTTCAACAAATGAGTCGATTGAATACGCAGCCGGTGAAAGGTGAAGCATATGGCTGAGTTCAACAATCTGGGGCGGAATGATACCTGCTATTCTCATTAAAGGTAAATTTGAAAATAAGCCTTCTTTATTGCCGTCATAAATCACTTCACCATTATTCATTACAATCACGCGTGTCGACCATTCACTCACTAATTGCATGTCATGAGTCGCAATCATGACCAATTCAGTATGGTGCTCCAACTGATTGATAAATTGGGTCAGGTGCTTCCGTGTTGCGATATCGAGATTCGCTGTTGGTTCATCTAAGAGAATAATTGATGGATCCATCGCTGCACCAATTGCGAGTGAAGCGCGGCGTTGCTGACCACCACTCATGAGACGACTGTCTTTATGTTGCAAATCCGTAAGATTAAAGAGTTCCAATATGTGATCTACTTTTTCCTTATATCCCTTTCTTTTACGTGCCTTTAAAAAGAATTCCACATCTTTGCGAACAGAGTCTTCAATAAACATTTGTTCAGGATTTTGATAAATATAAGTTACTTGATCTGCTAGTTGTTCTGGTGATTGTCGGGTCGTTTCGTTTCCCATCACCTTCACAACTCCTGATGCGGGCTTACGAAATCCTGTCATAAGACGCATTAATGTCGATTTTCCTGCTCCGTTATTGCCTACAATGGCCACTTTCTCACCTTTATAGAAAGATAAGTTGATATTTTGTAAAATATGATTATATGAACGATCAACTGTTTTGTATGAAAATGCGACATTTTGAAACGAAGCTACAGGCTCACCTTGATTGTCAATCTTTCTTTGAATAAACTGTGGCCTTTTACGCTGTACTTTACTTGCAAAATGAAGTTCTGCTTCATCTAGTGTAATAGGAAGAGAAGCGGTATCACCAAGTGTATAAGTTGCCTGAGTCACCTGGGGCGGATAGATATGACGCTTTGTTAATTCATCAACAGATGTAAGAGCCTCTTTAACAGGTTTTTTCCATACCGATTGTCCTTTGTCCAGCAACAAAACAGAGGTACAATAATCGGCAATAAACTCGGTATGATGTTCTATAACAATAATGGTTTTCTGATGCTGTTCATGTAGTTTTTTGAGAATGGTATACATTTTCTTTGCATGAAATGGATCGAGTTGGGCAATCGGTTCGTCTAAGACGATAATATCTGGATTAAGTGCTAAGCAGCCTGCTAGTGCTAGCAAATGCTTTTGGCCGCCACTAAGCTGCCAGACAAATTCATTCTCCAAATGATCAAGTTCAACAAGCTGAAGTGCTTCACGTGCGCGTTCTTTATAGTCTTCAAAACCATAATGAAGTGGTGCAAAAGCGGCGTCTTCCAATACTCTAGCTTGGACAAGCTGATTCTCGAAATCTTGATATACATAGCCAACATGTCCTGAAAGTTCTGCGACAGAGCTTGTCACCACATTCAATCCATGAACTGCAGCAGATCCTGCAAAATCACCTGTATAATAATGTGGAATGAGACCATTCATTAATTTACATAATGTTGATTTTCCGCTTCCATTCCCACCAATGATTGCAAGGAATTCACCTTGTTCAACTTTTACGTCTATGTTTTGCAGAACTGGTTTTGTTTCACTAGGGTAAGTAAAGGTCACATTTTGAATATCAATCACTGTGTTCATGCTGTCTTTTTCCTTTCTTTTTTAGAACGTGAAACAATTGTATAAATAACGATGGCAGAAATGATGCCTGCGATACCAAGACTAATCCAAGTTAACATTGATTCAGAGTCTTCAGCGAAGGGGGCTTCCCATTCAAAAATGTTCAAATCGGTTTCAGAAATAAACTCAAATCCAAATGCGGAAAATGCTAATATGACTGATGCGATGACAAGCTTCGGATGTAAGATTCCACGAATAGAATGGGCATTTTGCTGCGTGCGCGGTTTCATCCCAAGCAGAGGCTCAATTTTCCCATAAAGACGCGGTACCAGATACAGAGTAGGAAGCAAGGCGAATAGAATGCCGGAAAATAAGACATCATTCAAGAAGGAAAACCCTTCAACGATTACAACACTTTCTGGAAGACCAGCAATTGCTTCAAAATCATCCACACCAATCCACACTTTACCAATATCAACCATCATGCTGATTAGCTGGTGAATCACAACACCGGACATGGCTGCAATTCCAACTTGGAGTTTGTTTTTAGGATTTGTAACCATAACCCCTGCAATATACATAGCTAATGAGAACGAGATAAATTTTTCTAATTCCCCGAAACCACCAAACTGTCCAAGCATTAATTCTCCAAAGATCACTTCTCCAAGGGAAGCTCCTACAGCGGCATAGAACGGATGAAACAAAATACAAATAGTCAGCGGAATAAAGGCAAAATACTCAATGGAAAATTCCACGGGTCCTAAGTAAATAGACGGGACAAGTTCAGTAATCATGTTCGACAAACCATAAAGAGACATTGCTAAAATAAAGACCATCATTTTTTGCGATTGAGTAAGTGCATCTTGTTTTTTCAAGTGAATCCCTCCTTTTGTAAGTTCTCCCTCATTCTAGTCAGTGAATATTAATTAGACATACGTTTCATGTTAATGTTAGGTAAATTTTTTATCATTTTCTTTCATTTTGAAATTTTTTTATCAGAGTATGTTAGTATAATGAAAAAAAGGGTGACTCCTATATGTTCGATGTACAAAATCTATCGCAAAGTCAGATGAGAATTGCACAATGGATCTTACATAATGAATCAACCGTCATGATTGCTACGGAAAAAGAAATTGCGGAAACGGTTGGAGTAAGTATTGCTTCTGTTTCACGCTTTTGGAGCAAGGTAGGGTTTAAGAGCTTAAAAGCTTATAAGCAATACATAAAAGAAAAACGAGAAATTACACCAGCCAAGAAAATGGTAAATACATTGGTTGAGTTAGAGTATACGGATGTTCAAAGTCATCATCTTAATCGCAGCATTCATCATCTGCAAACAACTTTAAACCATTTTCAGCGTGAGCAGTTTGAACAAGCAATAGCAGCAATTCGCCAAGCTCGATGTCTTTTTATTTATGCTCCAGGACCTTCACTTAGTCTGGGAGAGCTATTAAGCTATCGACTAAGCCGTTTTGGAATCAATGTCCGTTTGATTAGATGGATGGGAAGTGAAATGCTCGAAGAACTGATTCAAATGGATAAAGAGTGCCTCGTGTTACTATTTTGTTTTGGAAGGGTATTAAAGGAAGGAGAAGTCCTCTTAAAACATGCCAAAGCAAATAGATGCAAGACGATTATCGTTAGTGATCAGCTTGTAATGGACATACCTTTACCATATGATCTCATTTTATATGCTGATCGAGGAGCGAAAGAAGAGTTTCATTCAATGATCGCTCCATTATTTTTAATGGAAAACTTAATTATTGAAATCGGAAAAGATCAAAAGTCATTATCTTATATGGAAAAGCTTCATGATATTCGCAAAACGTATAAAGAGGATTTACCACGTTAAGTAAACTTGTAAGCTTTATATATTTACAAAGTTTTAAATTTGCTTAAAGTCTTTCATTCAGTCACTGATAAAGGAAAAAACAAAGGACATACTAAGCTTATCTTTATAGTAGGAGGATATTAAGGTGAGTACAAACGAGAATATCTTATCTATCTTCGCATTAGGCGGCTTGAATGAAATCGGGAAAAATATGTATGCAATTGAATATGCAGACGATATCATTATTATCGATTGTGGAAACAAATTTCCAGACGAAAGTTTATTAGGAATTGATTTGATTATTCCTGATATCACTTACTTAATAGAGAATAAAGACAGGGTAAAGGCTTTACTTGTCACCCATGGTCATGAAGATCATATCGGAGGAATTCCGTTCTTTTTGAAAAAATTAAACGTCCCCGTTTATGCAACACGGTTCACATTAGGATTAATTGAAATCAAATTAAAAGAGCATAAACTTTTAAGAGAAAGCGAACTCGTTGAAATCAACGCAAGCTCAAAATTGGCATTCGGAAAAATACGCGTAGAATTTTTCAGAGTGACACATAGTATTCCTGATTGCTTGGGAATCGTCTTTCGTACACCAGAGGGGAATGTTGTACATACCGGGGACTTTAAGTTTGATTTAACGCCTGAGCAAAGGGAGGAGCGCCCGGATATTCATAAAATGGCTGATATCGGTAATGAAGGGGTGCTTCTTTTATTGTCTGAGAGTACAAATGCCGAACGCCCTGGCTTGACTCCATCTGAACAAATGGTCGCGGATCATTTGGAGGTAGCCTTCATGAATGCAGAACGAAAGATTATTCTCTCTACGTTTGCTTCAAATGTTAGTCGTGTTCAACAGGTTGTAAATGCAGCATACAAAACAAATCGAAAACTAGCGCTGCTTGGGAGAAGTATGGTGAATGTGGTTGAGGTCGCGATCGAACGAGGTTACTTAACCGTTCCAGATGGAATGCTAATCGATCAAAATGACATCAATGAACTGCCTCCTGAAAAGGTCGCTATATTATGTACGGGGAGCCAAGGAGAACCATTGGCTGCACTTGCCCGGCTGTCGACTGGAAACTTTCGCGGAGTCGAAGTTTTACCAAAAGATACGGTTATTCTTGCAGCGGGTCCAATACCTGGAAATGAAAAAAGTGTAACAAGTATTGTGGACAATTTTTATGCTATTGGAGCTAAGGTGATTTATGGATCAGGAAGTTCATCCGGCATGCATGTTTCCGGTCACGGGTATCAGGAAGATTTAAAACTAATGCTTACCTTAATGAAACCTAAATATTTTGTCCCCATTCACGGAGAACTTAGAATGCTGCACCATCACCGTTTATTAGCTGAGTCTGTTGGAGTTGAACAAGGAAACACGTTTATTATCAATAATGGTGATATTATTGATATTGAACATGGAATTGCACGCCAGACCCGCCATATACCTGTTGGGAATACTTACGTAGACGGTGGTGATGTTGGGAACGTAGGGGATTTTGTGTTACGGGACCGTAAACAGTTTTCAGAAGATGGAATGCTCATCGTTGTTTTAACGATAAGTAAAACAGAAGGAAAAATGCTTTCTGAACCAGAAACGATGTCCCGTGGATTTACGGACAGTGATTTTTCAGAACTCAGAAAAAAGGTAAAGCAACTAACTACTAGAATAGTTAATGAGTTGCAAGAAGAAAATCGAAGCGAACGGAAAGTATTGAAAAGAGAAATAAAAAAATCCATTCAGCAACATGTGTTTAACAAAATGAAGAAAAAGCCAATGGTCGTGCCTATCATTATTGAAATTTAAAAAAGGAAGCTGCGCTGGTTTGTAAATATAGTTGAAACGGGGGAAGCGATTGGATATCTTAAGTTTAGGTGATTATTCATGACACATACAATACGCAAAAATTCATGGTTGCTCGTTCTAACGATAGGTTTAGGAATATTATTAAATCCGTTAAATTCTTCGATGATATCGATCGCATTAACACGAATGCAACATGAATTTGGTTTAACGTTTGCAGATGCCTCGTGGCTTATTTCTGTGTTCTATTTAGCAAGTGCTGCTGCACAGCCAGTTATGGGGAAACTAAGTGATATGTTCGGTCCGAAAAGGTTATTTTTATCTGGTTTAATTGTTGTAGCTATAGTTTCAATTCTAGCACCATTTTCACCGAACTATCCTTTTTTATTAGGCTGTCGTGCGCTTCAAGCGATTGGTACTTCAACCTTATTTCCGAGTGGAATGAGTATCGTTCGTACAAGTATTACGAAAGGACAAGCAAAAGCATTGGCGACATTGTCCATTTTTTCCTCCACTTCCGCAGCATTTGGACCTTCTATTGGTGGATTTTTAATTGAAGCGTGGGATTGGCCATCGATCTTTTTTGTGAACTTTCCATTTATTGTTCTTTCATTTATTATGGCAATTTTTATTTTGCCTAATACGAGTCAAGGGAAGGTAGAACTAGGACGTATTGATTTCGGGGGAATCATACTTTTTATCATTACGATGGTTGGATTAATCTTATTCCTATTGTCTCTGGAAAAATCGATTCATTGGTGGGCTTTGCTCATCTTTATTATCGCGTCATTCCTATTTTATAAGTACGAGAATAACAGGAGTGAGCCATTTATTGATTTTGATTCATTGAAAAGAAATAGGACAGTATCGCTTATTTACTTACAATTTATTAGCATCAATCTTGTTTATTATTGTTACTTCTTTGGTTTTCCAATCTTTTTACAGCAAGTCCATCATTATAGCGAGAAGCAATCTGGATTAATTATGCTTGCTTTAGCAGGATTCGGGGTCATTATTGCACCGCTTACCGGACGTTTAATTGACAAATATAAATCAAAACTTCCACTTGTCATCGGTGCAGTATTTCTATTAGTAGGGACAGCCTTATCGTTAAGTTTGCATGAAAATTCATCATTATTATGGCTGCTTGTTATCATGGGCGTCCTTGGAATCAGCAACGGCTTTAACAATATATCCATGCAAACGGCACTGTTTGAACATATTAAACCAAATGAAACAGGCACGGCTTCAGGACTTTTTCAAACAAGTCGCTATATCGGCTCGATTCTTTCTTCCAGTTTATTAGGAATTGTATTCACTGCCCATTTAGATGTTCAACATCTTCATAAGGTTGCCATCGTCTGCCTGATTTTCTGTGCTTTAGTCCTTGTCTTGGCCCTTCGGCTTCCGGGAAAACTGCGATTAAACAAGCCGTCTCAATAAGGAAAACGGCTTGTTTAGTTTTGTGTTTTTGTTTTTTATTGAATGAAATTTTGACAAGTAAAGGGACAGTCCCTTAGAAAACAGTACTGCCCCTTTATCGTTTATATTTCTCTTTAGCTACACTGAAACATTGGCAATCACACTGTTACTCTCTACGAATGAATAAGGTTGATATCTTTCTTTCCAAAAATTGTTTAAATACCACGTTTCAAAGCTAATTCCAAATGTGTTATAGGCAAGTTCATTAAAGCTCTTTCGTAATTCACAATTATCTTTATAATTCTTGATTAACTTATATGAACTCATTGAGGGTGTTTTTCCTTTCTTATTATGATGTTTTTACTTTTTCTAGGGTCCCCTTTCTAATATTCGTTAGTTATCTGGAATCTCCTTTTATGATAAGTAATAGATTCTAATAAACTGAATCGGGCCATTTAATGGAATAAAAACTTTAAAGGAAATTGGATTTGTATGTTAGAACGGAGATCGTGAATTGTTGCACCTAAAGTAAAGGGTCAAGTGGATGTAAAACGAATATTTAAGTGAAAATAAAAAATACAATATATACGTTTACACGTATATATGTTTAGGTGTATATTTGAAGTATGAATACAGCTACCTTGCAATTAACATTACAGACAATCTCAGAGCCCAATCGTTTTAATATTGTGGAACTTTTGAAAAAAGGCCCTCTTTCTGTAAGTGAAATAGTTAGGGCCCTCAACATTGGTCAACCACAAGTATCTCGGCATTTACGTATCTTAAGCGAGACTGGATTGGTACGGTCTCATTCTAAGGGACAGATGCGAATATATAGCCTCGAAGCTCAACCGTTTCAGGATTTAGATGCATGGTTCGATTCTTTTAGTATTTTATGGGAGGAACGCTTAGATAACTTTGAGGACTATATGCTTGAAATTATGCGAAAGGAGGATAAATAGTATTAACATCTAACTTGCCGAAATAGTAGAAAAATGTGGGCTAAGGCTAACACACTGACAAGGATGAATTAAAATGAGTAGAAAAGTGGAAATTTTCAAAGATCATGTGCGTCGAGAGCTTACAATTGAACGCACAGTCGCCATCCCCCTTATCTATGCATGGGAGGGATGGACGAAACCAGAACATATTACCCGTTGGTGGGGTCCAAAATATTGGACCGCAACTGTATACGAGATGGATGTTAGACCTGGTGGCATTTGGCGCTACAGTTTACGTCCGGTTAATGGTGATGTACAAGAAGCCTACTGTAAAGCTGTTTATCAAGAAGTTGTAGAAACATTAAGACTTGTCTACATAGACAATTTTACTGATAAGAATTGGACCCTTGTAGAAAACAGTGAAATGTACACCACCGTAACCTTTGAAGAGGTAATGGATGGTTCTAAACTCAGGATAATTACGCGTTTCAATAGCATCGAAGAGCTAAATAAAGCTGACGAAATGGGAATGGTGCAAGGATTTACAGATGCCTTTAATCGATTAGAAGAGTATTTTATTTCAAAAATTGGAGGGAAATCATGAACTCATTAATTTCGAAAGATGGAACAAAAATTGCTTACAAAAAACAAGGAACTGGACCATCGCTAATTCTAGTAGCATCTGCCGCAGCTGATCATAAAGATGCTGAGCAATTAGCAGAACAGCTTGCAAATCATTTTACTGTTTATAATTATGATCGTCGCGGGAGAGGTCAAAGCACCGATTCTTCAAATTATGCAGTTGAACGTGAAGTGGAAGACATCGAGGCCCTTATAAATGAGGCTGGTGGCAACAGCTTTTTGTTTGGAAGTTCTTCTGGTGCCGTGTTAGCACTTGAAGCAGCAAATCTACTTAAAGATAAAGTCACGAAGCTATTTATGTATGAGCCTCCTTTTATTATTGATGAAAGCCGTCCGCGAGTACCAGCAAATTATGTTCAGCAATTGAACAATTTGATTAGTGAAGGAAAACGAAATGAAGCTGTTGAGTACTATATGAGAGAAGCGCTCGGCATTCCAGCTGAATATTTAGAGTATATGAAAGCTGATCCTTCATGGAAGTCAATGGAAGAGATGGCACATACTCTTGTTTATGATGGAATGATTATGGGTGAAACTCAGTCTGGTAAGTCATTACCAGTTGATCGATGGGAAGTGACTGTCCCAACATGCGTTATGGTTGGAGAAAATAGTGAACCTTATTTTCATGAAGCTGCAAAGTCACTGGTCGGTCTGTTGCATCAAGCAAAATACCAATTGCTTTCAGGTCAAGATCATTCGGCCGTTATGATGGCTCCAGATGTGTTAGCCAATGAAATGGCGAATTTCTATCTAAATCTTCATCAAAATCTAAATTAAGTATCCATTTAGGCACATTTCTTAAAAAAGACATGTGCCTTTTCTTTCATGAATGGAGCTTAATTTTGAGCTACAACCACTTTTCAAAGTATTTTCCGGGAAAAAGGAATATCCATAAAGAATTAGAGTAGTGATAATCTAGAGGTAAATTCGATAGAACATACTCCTAATAAGGAGGCTAGTAATGATTTTGATTGCCTTTTGAATTATTGCAATTAAATCCAAATGAATGATACGAAGGGGGAAAAGTATGATTCATGCTAAATTTCTTTTATCCGATCAGTTGTTTGCAAATGCTAATGCCCCTTGCTGGTATCTCCCATTTTCAGATTCAGTAGAAAATTTGTCAGAAGAAGAAGTACTATGGAAACCTAATGAAAATAGTAACAGCATTGCTGAGATAGTGCTGCATCTCCTTATAGAGTGAAACTTGGTGAAAGTGCTAAAGACGCATTGAAACGAGAGATTGAAGAAGAATTAGGCATAAATTGAATAGTAGGAAGGTTTTAGGGTATTTGAACACAAATGGGAGAAAAATGGAGATTTACATTGTGAAAATAAACCAATTTTTTGAAGTGAAAAGTAGTGGGCGAGTTCGTTAAGCTTAGAAATTAATGATTCAAACAATAAAATTTGGGTGTTTGAATGATCAATTAAACATATTAATCCAATCATTGTTTGCCTACTCGTTGAACAATACCACAATCCTTATAAACATCTTTGTTTTTATGCATGAGCAGTAATTTGGTGTTTAAATTGAGTAGGCATGACCGCATCATTCTTTTTCTTAATATATAATACAGTCTCATCGTGAAAAAGTTCTATTTCAAATTCAAATCCTTTGTAATCGAGTGTAATGAAAAACAACTTTTTGTGCATTATTTGTTGCGAGATAATCTATAATTTTTTCAAAGCGAACTTTTTCTTTACTGAACACATCATATAGATGGATGTCATCGTTTTTAATATTGTAGAAAATGATGATATCTTCATCTTCAAGATGGTATATGTTATTCGGAAAAATGTTTATGCAATAATACATGAGCAGTTGTTGCGTATGCCTCGTTGCAAAGATTGTCGAGACCGGGATGTACGCAAGAAAAATAAAAGTAGCCCATAAGACTACTTTTATTTTTTGCTAACAATAAACTTTTGGCGTTGATTGAATAACACCAATGTTTTTTTAAAATCCTTTGAAAGAAAGTTCGCCAATAAAAGAAAGTCAATTTTAATGTGGACTTTCAATTGGCTGCTGCGCATTAGTTTTCAGTGCTGCCTCTCTCTGTTCAGCTTCTTGCTGCTACTCGTTCACAATATAGCATTTACGAATCTTGTTGTTGCCCTTAGTGTCCACATAAACCTTATATGGTCCCACCTGATAAACGTCTGCCGAGTTGTTCCTGATTAATACCTCTTCAGTGAAATCCTCCGTCGAATCATCGGAGTATACTTCCTTAACGGTAATTATCAGTCTGTTTTGATTACCATTGAGTCTCTCTACCTTTGCCGTCGGCGTCGCGCTGGCGACAGTGATTACCGGGAGAATTCTCACGCCAAGTATATCGGAACCGTCATACACTACGACTGCATAATTCGCGCCGGTGTCAACATCGCTGCCTTTAATGCTGATCATCGTTTTGCCGTTTGTGAATGTCGCTGAAGCCACTGAAACGCCGTCCTTTTTCAACACCGCTTTGGAACCGTTAGGGACATCCGCCGTTAAGGGGATACTGGTGTCACGCTTACTCACGATACGCTTCATCGGGTCGAGTCTTATTTCCGCACCCAGACTCGTTATGTCTTCGTATTTATAGTCGGACACGTACTCAAACAGCTTAACACGGCTAGCGGCTGCATATTCCTTCAGGGGACCCGTGCCTCCTTGGCCGACGAAACCATTTTCGCTTCCGTGCAGCGCATAAGTGTAATTGCTTGAACCTGTATGAGAAAATAGCGTCGTCTCGCCGGTATCGGGGTCTATACTCGTGTTAAACCATACTGCTCGATCTAATGCACTATCTCCAATAGTTTTGTCTGTGCGTAATGGGGCCGTCTTGTCGCTGCTCAAATCCCGCCACATAATAGAGGGAGCAACAAGGCCGCCGTGAACAAGACTTAACATTGTGTATCCAGTGTAACCGTTTGCGCTTGTGTATGGTCCTGGATCGGGGCTGGTGCTCTCATTAAAGATAAATCTCATATTGTCCTGAATCAGCTGCGGGGCTACAATAATTTTGTCAGCTATGGTTACAGGCGTACCCGCAAGCCCTCGTTTGGCGTTTGTTACACCGCCGGTCTCCGGGACGGATGCCACGTTCCTATTGGTCAGAGCCAAGCCAGAGCTGGCAGAGACAACAATATAAGTCTTACCGGATTCAATTTTTTTGGCCAATCTCCAAAAATTTTCCTGAGCAGTGAAGTCTGTAACACGCGCCGGATTAATCGGAGTCCAGTTCTGATTCCACGCAGATTTCTTTAACTTCAAAATTTTCAAATGACCATCGTCTATACTACTATCTGTATTAATAGTGAGCGTGCCACTTGTATGTTTAGGTAAGGGCTTGAATTCCTTACTGTTGAGCATTTCCAGTTTACCGTCAGTCTTATTATAGAACTCCTGAAACAGTTTGAATTGGGCTTTACCGTCGCTGAAACGGATATTGAGGGATGAGCGGTAGCCCGTATCCTTATAGTTTTGGTCTTTCTCCCATTCGGCGGTCATATGCCCGAAGTTTATCTTATACGTCGTCGATATATTCGGGGACTCCTTCCAGGCGATTTTTACCGTCGCCACGGCTCGCTTCCCTGCGCTCACCGTGCCGCTAGCCGGGTTGAGCTTAACGCTGACGTCAACATCATCGTCGGGGTATTGGTGTGTGACGTTCGCTGCAGAGAAGTCAATGTTTGATACGTCCTTTGGCACGTTAACATCAAATTCGGCTTTGCCCGCGACATTGAAAACATCACTGCCGAAGTTAAACGACGTGAGCTTTGGCGGCAAATCATTGAGCCCGAGATAGGCCTCTGGATTTATTATGGCCCAATATGCTTCTTTTGGTGCACGATTGGAGTCGAATAGCAGCGGGTAACCCGTCCCGCGCCAGCTGTTGTTATCAGCCACGCCCCAGAATGTAACGCGTTCAATATTATCGGAGTACTTCTTATATAGCATGAACAGCTTGGCGTACAATTCCGCCTGTTCTTTCAATTGCGCCTCGGTAGGGGGAAGATCGGCTGAAGTGCCGTTGAATTGCACGTCGAGTTCGGTTATGCTAATCTCACACCCAGTTTCACTATATATCTTTAAAACTTTCTCTAAATTATCTACTTTGAGTCGGAGGTTATAATGCCCCTGTATCCCGATGCCCTCAATCAGTTTCCTGCCGTTTGCTTTAGGGTGTTCATTCGCGTATCTTTCGTTGAGCTCCTTGATCATTGAGGAAATCGCGATTGCTTTGTTGGGGAGTTCCTCGTCATTAAAGTCATTGTAATACAGAGTTGCGTCCGGAGCAGCCTCACGCGCAAACAAGAAGGCATCATAGATATAATCCCACCCGTTTCCTCCGTTAGCATAAGCTTCAAACCATTTGGATGGCCGTTCTGTAGGATTATTTCCGGAGCGAAGCGCGTTCCGCCAGTCGGTCGGATTATCCGGATTATCCCTCATTGCCTCGTTAACAACGTCCCAGGCGTCGAGCTTATAAGGACGTTGACTATAGTGCCCGGCGATTGTAGAAATATACCTTTTCAAGCTGGCCCTTGCCTCGGTATATTTTTGACCACTCGGCGGCCAGCCAGCTGACTGATTATGCCAAGCCAGCGTGTGTCCAATCGTATAGAAACCGTCGCCTTTGACTTGAGTTAACATGTTGTCGGCTGATGTGAATGAAGGATCGCGAGTTGGGTCGGGCCATATGGAGTCCGGCTTCGTAACGTTTTCAGGTGTCAGCGCATTATAGTGGTACTTCATAAAGTCATACTTATCTTTATTGGTTAAGTCGGCCGGGCTAACAGTATTGCCGATAAGAAAATAGTCCTTGTAGACTTCTTTCAGCGACACAACCTCTTTCGCTGAAGTTCTCGGAGTTGTAGTGCCAGGAGCCTTCCCATTGACAACCTCTGCCGCTGAAGCATTGGTGACAGGCAATGTGGTAGCGGGAAAAGAACTCAGGGTAAAAACCAACGCTAAAAAATATGTCAGTAGGTTTCTAGCTTTTTTCTTCAAAAAAATCATTCCTTTCATAACTTTAATCCCTTCTTACAAATAACGTTTTAATTAAAGTGAAAATTTAAAGCGGCATCCTCCTATTAAATTTTGTAACTGCTATCATTTGGCCGAAACTCATTGTTTTATATTATAAAATTGCGTTCTCTCAATTTACGGGTAATTTTTAAGTTTTATAATATAAAACTGTGTTTTTTATTAATAAATTATCTGTTTTCAATAATAGCTCGGTGCCCAACTTGTGTCAATGTTATTTTCTGAATTTTTTAGTTATTCTATTAACTTTAATTCTATAATTATATATTCTGTTTAGGCTTATTTGATAGAAGGGTTTTCTGACCTAAGTTACAATCAGCTGCATCATCGCACAGTCCGTGGTCAATCCTACAGGGAAAATATGTTTGCGAAACGATGGAATTGATCAATAAAATAAGTTCTCTTGCGTGGAATTCCGGGTCAAAGAATATAATCGAATCTTTTACAAGGCCAACATAAATTAATTTTCAACCGTGGGCTACCCAGTTAAACGCTTGGTTCATTGAGTTTTTGTATCCTGTTGCATCAAACACAATGGTTAGAAGCAATCTATTGATTTTTAGAAATTTGACTAAATAAAAATGGAGAAAAATTGATTGACTTTTCCTAATAGTTAATATTATAGTTAGATCATAAAATTGTTTGTAATAACAAAACCAAGTTTTATTATTTAAAGTAAAAGGATGAACACCATGCCTATTATTCAATCAGTAGATCGCGCCCTTCGTATTCTTGACCTATTTGATGAACATACAACAGAATTAAAAATAACAGATATAAGTAATCGGATGGGTCTTCATAAAAGTACTGTTCATTCATTATTGAAGACGCTTCAACAACATGGTTATATTAATCAAAATCTCGAGAATGGAAAGTATGGGTTAGGGATGAAACTCTTTGAAAGAGGAAACTATTTTATTCAGTCTTTTGATGTTAGACAATTAGCCAAGAAATATCTAATGGATTTATCAGCAACAACTGGCCAAACTACACATTTAGTCATCTTAGATGGTAAAGAAGGAACATATATTGATAAAGTTGAAGGTCCTATGGCTGTTATTCTTTATTCTCGAATCGGAAAAAGAATTCCACTTCATTGCTCCGCAGTGGGAAAAGCTTTGATAGCCTTTAAAGAAAAAGAGGAAATTGAAAAAATTCTAGATGGGTATGCATATACAAAGCGAACTGAATTCACTATTAGAAATGAAACTGAATTTTTGCGGGAACTTGAAAAAGTTCGAAGTCAAGGATATGCAGTTGATAATCAGGAAAATGAACCTGGTGTCCGTTGTATTGCAGCACCTATTCGAAATCACGAAAATAAAGTTATTGCTGCTATAAGTCTTTCTACACTTATAGCTAGAGTAGACGACACTCAGTTGGGAATTTTTGTTGAACAACTGAAACAAGCAGCTTCTGAATTATCAGAGAAGATGGGATATGGGATACCGATTTAATAGAGAGGTTCCCTTCTTTGTTATCTATAATATGAAACTCGGTTTTATATTATAAAACGAAATGGGGTTTTTTATATGCGTATAATTCGATATTTAAGTAAAGATTCAAGACCTGTTTTAGCAGCACTTACATCTGATGAAAAAGTTTATCCCCTTGATCAGGAAGGGTTTATGGAACTAATCCAACAAGCAAACGAACAAAACATCTCTCCACTTTCTTTTGTTAAAAATATGATTTCTAAGTCAAAGCCTATTTCACAATCTATTGAAGAACTTTCATTACTGGTACCTATTGTTGCTCAAGAAGTATGGGCTTCTGGAGTTACGTATGAACAGAGCCGAGATGCCCGAAATTATGAAGCTACAGATGGAAAATTAGACACCACAACATTTTATGACAAGGTATATGACGCAGAACGTCCAGAAATTTTCTTTAAATCTACGGCTGCTCGTACAGTTGGTCCAAATCAGGAAGTGTATATTCGTAGTGACTCTAAGTGGCAAATTCCTGAACCAGAATTAGGTTTGATTATAAGTCGAGAAGGCGAAATCCTTGGTTATACAATTGGAAATGACATGAGCTGCCGTGATATAGAGGGAGAAAACCCGCTTTATCTACCACAAGCAAAAATGTGGAAGCACTCTTGTTCTATCGGACCGGCAATTCTTCTCGCTGAAGCTGTAAAAGATCCATATGATTTTACTATCATATGCCGTATTTATCGCCATGGTAACCTTGTAGTAGAGGGGACAGCTAGTACTGGACAATTAAAAAGAAAATTTGAAGAATTGGTTTCATTCTTAATTCGTGATAATGAAATTTTCGATGGCACAATATTATTAACCGGTACATGCATTGTACCACCAAATAAGTTTACTTTATTAGAAGGCGACCAGATTGAAATTGAAATTCCTAGTATTGGTGTATTAAAAAACAATGTAAAGTTACCAAATAAAATTTCAGTCAAATGAGTCCATACTCAATTAATAGACTACTTCTCTAGGTTCAAATGTCTGAAATTTATGAATTAAATAACTTTTACCTTGAAGACTATGGAGGGAAAAAAGATGAGTACAAAAACGGAAGAAAAAAAATATTTAAATTATATTGATGGTGATTGGGTATCTAGTTCTATCGAGAAAGTTGATAGCAGCATTAATCCTGCCAATCGACATGAAGTAGTCGGTTATGTACAGCATTCTGGAATAGAAGATTTAGATCGCGCTGTTATCTCTGCTAAAAAAGCCCAAGTTTCTTGGAATAAACTATCCGGGGCTGCTCGTGGTGAATATTTATATAAAGTAGCAAATGCGCTTGAGCGACGCCTGGATGAAATTGCAGAGACAATGACCCGCGAGATGGGAAAAACATTTCCGGAAGCAAAAGGGGAAACAGCAAGAGGCGTTGCAATTCTCCGCTACTATGCAGGAGAAGGGCTAAGAAAAATTGGGGATGTCATTCCTTCATCAGACTCTGAAGCCTTTATGTACACGACCCGTGCCCCCCTTGGGGTGGTTGGTGTTATTACACCGTGGAATTTTCCAGTAGCTATTCCAATTTGGAAGATTGCTCCCGCCCTTATCTATGGAAATGCTATTATCTTAAAGCCAGCGAGAGAAGCAGCGGTAACTGCTGCAAAAGTTATAGAATGTTTTGAAGAAGCAGGGATACCAAATGGTGTTGTTAATATGGTAACAGGATCTGGATCTGTTATCGGACAAGGTATTATTGATCATCCGGATATTAATGGAATTACATTTACAGGGTCTGATGCAGTCGGTAAACAAGTCGGCTTAGGAGCACTAAAGCGTGGTGCAAAATATCAATTAGAGATGGGGGGGAAAAACCCAGTTATCGTGGCTAACGATGCTGATATTGAACAAGCAGTAGAGGCAACTATTAGTGGTGGTTTGCGTTCCACCGGTCAAAAATGTACAGCTACAAGTCGTGTAATTATACAAAGGGAAATTTACGAAGAGTTTAAAGACAAGCTGATTGAAAAGGTGAAAGAAATAAAAGTTGGAAATGGTCTCGAAAAGGATGTCTGGATGGGGCCGTGTGCAAGTGAAGACCAGCTTAACAAGGTACTTTCTTACGTGGAAAAAGGTATAGAAGAAGGCGCTTCATTAGTTTATGGTGGTAAACGCATAGATGAAGGGAACTTAGCTAATGGTTTCTATATGGAACCTACTATATTTGAAAACGTGACTAGTGGAATGACGATCGCTCAGGAGGAAATTTTCGGTCCTGTACTTGCCCTTATAAAAGTTGAAACGTTAGAAGAAGCATTGAATATTGCAAATGATGTAAAGTTTGGGCTGAGTGCTTCCATTTTTACGAAATCAATTGGTCGTATGCTGTCATTCGTAAATGAGATGGATGCCGGTCTCGTACGCATTAATGCAGAATCTGCCGGAGTAGAATTACAAGCCCCATTCGGAGGAATGAAACAATCTAGCTCTCATTCTCGTGAGCAGGGACAAGCTGCAATTGAATTTTTCACTTCTATTAAAACTGTCTTTGTGAAACCGTAACTTCACTTTTTAATCATTCTAAGAAATTGAATAGTAGTGGGGTATACCTTTTAGTTTCTATAAACGAAACTAGAATACGTTACCCCTTTAACTTCTATAATTATCGTTCAAAATCAACTTCAAAGACCAAAAATGATGTAACCAACAAAAATATTTCTTTTGCAATAAAAAATATAATTAATGGAGGAATACTTATGTCATTGCAATCGATATTTGGTGAAGAAGATGTATCTCTTTACAAAGTTCAAACCCATTCAAAAGGTCCAGATGGTTCACTCCCACTTACATCAGAAATGTTGCTAGATTCACCAAGTGGTGACCTTTTTGGATTATCTCAAAATGTTGGAATGGGATGGGCACCTTCAAACCTCCTTGGAAAACAAGTTCTAATCCTCGGTACTCAAGGTGGAATAAGGAATCATGACGGTACTCCAATTGCATTAGGCTATCATACTGGTCACTGGGAAATAGGTTTATTAATGAAGGCGTCAGCTCAAGAAATTAATAGACAAGGAGGGGTTCCGTTCGCAGGCTTCGTAAGTGATCCATGTGACGGCCGTTCTCAAGGAACTACCGGTATGTTTGATTCCCTTCCTTATCGAAACGATGCGGCTATAGTTTATCGAAGATTAATTCGATCGTTGCCTACACGTCATGCAGTTATTGGGGTTGCTACATGTGATAAAGGTCTTCCTGCAATGATGGTAGCGCTAGCATCAATGCATAATTTGCCAACTATCATTATCCCTGGGGGTGTCACTCTTCCACCTACAAATGGAGAAGACGCCGGAAAGATTCAAACAATTGGGGCAAGATACGCAAACAACGAAATTACTTTACAAGAAGCTGCTGATCTCGGATGTCGTGCTTGCGCTACACCCGGAGGAGGATGTCAATTTCTAGGTACAGCTGGCACCGCCCAAGTCGTTGCAGAAGCCATGGGAATGGCATTACCTCACTCAGCGTTAGCACCTTCAGGTCAGCCAATATGGATGGAGATGGCTAATCAATCAGCACGTGCAGTTTTAGAACTGGAGAAGAAAAAGATATTTACCGAAGATATTATTACAGATAAAGCGATAGAAAATGCTATGGTGATTCATGCAGCTTTCGGGGGTTCAACAAATTTATTACTTCATATCCCAGCAATTGCTCATGCAGCTAATTGTAAGATACCTACTGTTGAAGATTGGACTAGAATCAATAAGAAAGTTCCTCGCTTAGTTGATGTACTACCAAATGGTCCTGTTGGTTACACAACCGTTAAGGTATTCCTAGCAGGTGGGGTGCCGGAGGTGATGCTTCATTTAAGAAAATTAGGTGTCTTGCATGAAGATGTACTAACAGTTACAGGAGAAACCCTTGGTTCAAACCTCGACTGGTGGGAAAAATCAGAAAGACGTGCAATGTTGAAAAAACAATTGTTAGAAACTGATGGAATTAATCCTGATGATATAATCATGGATCCAGTCAAGGCAAAAGAAAAAGGTCTAACTTCAACTGTTACATTCCCGACAGGAAATATTGCTCCTGAAGGATCAGTAATTAAATCAACTTCCATTGATCCATCTGTGGTAGGGGAAGACGGAGTGTATCGACATATAGGAAAAGCTAAAGTCTTTACTTCAGAAAAGGCAGCCATAAAAGCTATAAAAACAGGAGACATTAAAGCAGGAGATATAATGGTTGTTATGGGCGGAGGTCCTTCAGGAACCGGGATGGAGGAAACATATCAACTAACATCGGCATTAAAACATTTGTCTTTTGGAAAACATGTCTCCTTGATTACAGATGCACGTTTTTCGGGTGTTTCTACTGGCGCATGTATTGGACATATTGGACCTGAGGCATTAGCCGAGGGACCAATTGGAAAATTGCGTGATGGAGATGTAATTGAAATTATTGTTGACCGCAACCAGTTAGTGGGTTCCGTTAATTTTGTTGGAACTGAGAATGAAAGGCTTTCTTTAGAAAAAGCAACTAAAGTCTTGAAAGAACGTGACCTTCATCCAGACCTCAAGCCGGACCCTGATCTTCCAGATGATACTCGTTTATGGGCCGCGCTTCAATCAGTAAGTGGAGGAACGTGGCGTGGAAATATCTATGACACAGATCGAATTATTGAAGTTATAAAAGCTGGAGTAAAAGCATTAGACGAAGAAAAAACACTAGTTCAAAATTAATCTATTAATTCATACTTTAAAACATTTTTAAGAGCTTGTTTTTTAACTCCATAGTATTGGCCCAATTTAATAGTTGGGTGAATAGGTTATATTTGTGTGTGTTGGAATTTTATTAAGGCATAGAGTGAAAACGTTTACCGAAATCTGATTTTTCAAACAACTACTCCTTGTGGCTAGTATACAAAATAGCATAGCATCCTAGAGTTACTTACTAATTAAAAATTTAAGGTCAGCAATTTAGTAAGTTGAACAAGTGAAAATATTTTAATTATTTTTAGGAGGTTTATTATGCCATTACTTATAGTAGCGATTGGGATTATCCTGTTGTTAATTTTGATTACTGGTTTCAAAGTAAATACATTTGTTTCATTAATTATTGTATCTTTTATTGTATCTTTAGCACTAGGAATGCCTCTAGGAAAGATCGTTACATCAATTGAAGGTGGATTAGGAGGTACACTTGGTCATATAGCTTTAATATTTGGACTTGGTGCAATGCTTGGTAGATTAATTGCTGATGCAGGGGGAGCACAGCGTATTGCAATGACCCTAATTAACAAATTCGGAAAAAAAAGAATCCAGTGGGCTGTTGTAGTTGCTTCGTTTATTGTTGGTATAGCACTATTTTTTGAAGTAGGATTAGTTTTATTAATTCCAATTGTATTTTCAATCGCGAAAGAATTAAGAGCATCTATTTTGCACCTAGGTATTCCTATGGCTGCAGCCTTATTAGCTACTCATAGTTTCCTCCCCCCACACCCAGGGCCAACAGTCATAGCTGGTGAATATGGTGCAGATATTGGATTAGTTTTACTTTACGGTATTATTGTTGCAATACCAACCGTCATTATAGCTGGCCCTTTATATACTAAGATTGCTAAAAAAATTGTACCAGTTGCATTTAATAAAACGGGTAATATAGCTTCTTTAGGTGAGCAAAAAACATTGCAACTTAAAGAAACGCCAGGTTTCGGTATAAGTGTATTAACTGCAATGTTTCCCGTTTTATTAATGTCTATATCTACAATTATTGATATGATTCAAAAATCAGTAGGATTTAAAGATAATACATTAATTGAAATTGTTCGTCTAATAGGAAACCCTTCTACCGCAATGTTAATATCTTTAGTTCTTGCATTCTTTACAATGGGAATACAAAGAAATATTCCAATAAAAGAAGTAATGAACTCTTGTACATCATCAATTACAGCAATTGGTATGATGCTATTAATTATTGGAGGTGGGGGTGCTTTCAAGCAAGTTCTAATTGATGGTGGTGTAGGGGATTATGTATCAAAATTATTTACAGGAACTTCAATGTCACCTATCATACTTGCTTGGTTAGTTGCTGCAATATTACGTATATCTTTAGGATCAGCCACAGTTGCAGCTATATCCACTGCAGGATTAATTATTCCGATGCTGGCCCAATACGATGTTAATTTAGCTTTAGTAACTCTTGCAACTGGGGCAGGTAGTTCAATTTGCTCACATGTTAATGATGCAGGATTTTGGATGATTAAAGAATATTTTGGATTAAGCATGAAGGAAACATTTTCAACATGGACAATACTTTCCACTATTACTTCTGTAGCAGGACTAGGGTTTATTTTATTATTAGATGCATCCTTAATTATAGCGGGGGTATTAATAATTTTTATTAGTATAGTAGCAATATATTTCAGTGGCTTTAATAGATCTAAGAATAAAAATAACGTTTTGGATATATAAAGGCATAAATTCTTTTAAAAACAATGGGAGAGTTTGCAGGACTTTTCTCACACTCTCTGCCGGAAAACTGTCCTTCAGAACCCCGACGAATGGCAGTTTCTTTTTATTGTACTTTCGGGGTTAGTTGAACAATCGGGCCATTTAATGAAATAAGGCTTTTGAGCTAGCTGCTGATAATATAGAATTTTATAGATACTATCAACCACTTATCAAAGTATTTTCCGGGAATAAGGAATTTTCAAAAGGAATAAGAGTTGTAGTAATCTAGAGGTAAATTCGAAAGTGATATACTACTAATAAAGAAGCTAGTCTTGATTTTTTAGTACTTAATGGGGTGAAACAGAAATGAAAATTGAACATGTAGCTATTTGGGTCAATGATTTGGAAGCCATGAGAACGTTTTATGAAACGTATTTTAATTGTAAGTCGAACAATAAGTATCATAATGCAGAAAAGAAATTCGAATCATATTTTCTCACATTTAATTCTGGAACACGATTAGAGATTATGCGTAAATTGGGTATTGATAAGAAAAAACAGGATGATATGATAGGCTGGGCTCATATTGCCATTTCTTTAGGAAGCAGGGAGTCCGTTAATCATATGACAGACAGATTAAAGAATGATGGGTATCGACTTATTAATGGTCCGCGAGTCACTGGAGATGGATATTATGAAAGTGTTATTGAGGATCCGGAAGGAAATCTTATTGAGTTGACTGTATAAACAAAACAATAATCATACATATAATAAAATTTTCACAAAAAAGAGGTTGTGAAATAATTACACTTAACCTACCAGGACCAGGCAGATCACTATTTCACTATCCCCGTTGTATGATAATGGGTCATCCTTATTGTCAGATTGGGAAGAAGATGAGGATTTACTCGACTTAATGGAAAACGAAGACTTATTTGAAGAAACAATCGTGTATGCCGAGACTACATCAAAAGCCTTTGCCAATGAACATTCCATAGAAATTGGGCTGGTTGATAAGGATGTTTATAATAATATTAATTTAGATATAACGGAAGATGAATTTTTTGAGATAATTGAAAAGTATTCAGACTATCTGTGGCCTGTAAGGAAACAAATGATTCAAAAGTTAGTAATACAACGATATGAAAATATAAAAAAACTTGCAAACAAATAAGACAAGTGGGACGGGATCCTATCCCGTCCCTTTTATTGTTTATATTCAAAGTAGGAGAAGTAGGCACTATTTTGCTCGATTTCTTAAAAAGGAAGATCGTAATCATCAATGTCAATGGGCTTCTTCGGACTCTTTACTGCTGATTCCGTTTTCTCTTCATTATCGATTATTTCTCCACATTTATCACAGCTGATAAATGTATCATTTAAATGAAATCCCACGTACCCGTGCGCGCACTCCTGTATGTCCCAAATTGTCTCCCAATCGACTTCAAATGCATAATCACATTTTTTGCAATAAAACACTACACTTCCGAAATCCTCTTTTTCTCCACTTTTTGATTTTCTCTTCTTTTTTTTACACATTCATTTAGACCCCAAATATGTAAATTTTATCTCACTTGTTACAAATAATCATATCATACCCTTTCAATTTGCTGGATGAATTTTGGAGAAATGAGGGGGATATATTGCGCACCTAACGAAAGATAATCAAAATAAGCGGATATTTCCGGTTAAACAGCAAAATAGAGCTCGATTCGGGGGATTTAAGCGGAGGATTTCCGGTTAAGCAAAGCAAAATTACTCATTTTCATGTTTTTCGAGTTAATAGTCGGAATTTTTCCGGCTATTTAAGGAATTTTCGGTGCTATTTCTTAATTAACAGAAGTTTCTCCGCTTATTTATCAAACTCGATTTACTTGTAGGTTTGTTTAACGATACAGCTTGTGTAGGAGGTTTAGTTCGATAATTAAAAAATAAGTTTGATTAATGTTCGTTCGGTTATTCAACCAACGGTCCATTATCTAGAATAACACTTTATAAATTATCTGAAATAATCAATCTTTTTTAATTGAGAATTGTTATCACTTACTGTATATTAGATAGTAACGATATAGATAATTGATTAAGGAGAATATACAATGCAAATATACTGGACTAAAATAAATAAGATTATTGAGGAAACGCCTGAGGTTAAAACGTACTTGCTCGATTGTCCGGAAGGCTTTACATGGGAAGAAGGATCCCACACCCACTTCGCACTGGAAGGTTTCAATGCTGGAGATAAACCGAACCGCAGCAGGATTCGCCATATGTCAATCTCTACATTACCGCATGAAAATGCAATCGGCATCACAACACGCATTAGAGAGCAGTGCTCTGAGTTTAAAACGATTTTAAAAAATCTTAAAGTCGGAGATGAAGTGGCAATATTTAAAACTCATTCGAATGTACCGCTAAAAAGAGAAGACAAAAATGTTTACCTGCTGTCATCAGGTGTCGGCCTAGCAACTTTCAGACCGCTTGTACTTGAATATTTCGAACGTGCTGACAACGTCAATCGAATTCACTCCCTGAACATCGATTCATCAAACGATTTTTTATTCACTAATATTTTTAAATCCGCAACTGATAAGAAATTCACTGCACAGTTCGTCGATAATCGTAAAGACTACTATGAAGCAGTGAAAAATCTTGCTGCCGACAAGGATGGACTCTTCTATGTTGTTGGCAGCGACGACTTCCTAGTACAGAACATTGAAGTACTGCGTGAGCAGGGCATTCAGCCAGAACAGATTATGCTCGATAAGCGCGAAAATGAACTGCCTAAGTTTTTCTCATTTGATTTGTCAATGTAAGCGAGACAAACGATTTACTAAATGATGTTCCATAAAGGAGCGATAACCTCTATAAAATTCTTAGAGCTCATTGGAAAGAGCAGCTCAAGTGAAATAGGGAGTTGTGGCTCCTTTTTCTTGTTTAATTAACGAGGCAGTTCAATAAGAACTAGTAAACAAAACATATAAAAAATGATATTCTTATAAAGTGTTTAATAGGATTTATAAGGAAAAGAGTGAAAGTAGTGAGAATTGGTTTTTTTGATTCGGGAATTGGTGGGATGACTGTTCTTCATCAGGCATTGCAACTTTTACCGAATGATGATTATATATTTTATGCAGATACCTTACACGTTCCATATGGTGAAAAAACGAAAGAAGAGGTAAGGAAATATATTTTTGATGCAGTTGACTTTATGGCTAATCAAGGAATCAAAGCATTAGTCATTGCTTGTAATACTGCAACAAGCATCGCAGTGGATGACCTTCGCCAAAAGTATGACTTCCCTATATTGGGTATTGAACCCGCTGTGAAACCCGCCGTTCAAAGCTGTGAGAAAAAAAGAAAAAAGGTATTAGTATTTGCTACTAATTTGACTCTTAGGGAAGAAAAGTTCCATAACCTTGTGAAAAGCATAGACCATCACGATATTGTTAATAGTCTGCCTCTTCCTGGTCTTGTCCAATTTGCTGAGGATTTCGAATTTAGAGATGAGAAAGTCGTACCATATTTAATGGAAAATCTATCTACGTTTGATTTAAAGCAGTACGGGACAGTCGTTCTTGGATGCACCCATTTCCCATACTTTGAAAAAATCATAAGGGGAATATATCCTAAAGAGGTTGATATAATTTCTGGAAGCGTTGGTACTGCAAAAAACCTAAAACGCATTCTCGAAGCAAGAAATCAAATGAACGATGGGACAGGAGATATATTATTTTATAAATCCGGATATAAGGTAGAAGATAAAGAAACATTATCTAATTACAAAAAGCTGTTGGAAATGTTAGACAGGATAAATTTAAAAATTGGAGTATAAATTTTAATGAAAATCTGTTTCTATATCTTATCGAAAATAAGTTTAAACCCCTTCAGTCGAAGGGGTTTTTAAATACTATTTTTTCTCGTTGAAGTTGTTAAGCTAATGAGCATCAGTTCACTGGTCCTAGTGAGGAGTTTATAGCGCTCAATAAAAAAGAAGATAACCAAGGGTTGGATAAGTATTACGAAAAGGTATACGGATCTTACTTTATAGATTCTGGGCTCGATTCCTTCATAGCTGCATTTGGTACTCAATACCCAACTTTTGCTTACAATAATGGCTATAAGTTAAGTCTTAAAAATATCGCGATTAAACAAAGCGAGAAAAATCCCTATCTTTATACTTTTATAGCAAAGGTAGCTTGTCAGAAAGATGGAGATAAAGAAAAAACTACAAGTGTAGAAGGGATTGTCCTTTTTTCTAAAACGGAAGAAGGAAAAATTGAGGGATTTAAATACACGAATGACAACGGCCTATCGGAAATTTTGCAAATTGAGCAATTAAACAATTTAATAGAACCTAATTGGGTTCTTTTTGTGTGATTAACATATTCATTCCAAATAATAGCAGTAGTTGAACAATCGTCATTAGTTTTTTTAATGATCATGCCAGATTGCGGAGTACGATATCAATCAAATTGAATTTTTATGAAACTATTCTATTAAAAATTTCGTACCTTAAATTAAAAATACTAACAAAGAAATTAATGAAGGGATCTTTAAATGAAGAAGTACATCTATTCACCTCCAAAAATCAAAAATTCCTCTAAATTAGTTGATGTACTCGATCAAGCGATAGTTATTCAACGGGGGCAAGAGTTAAAGTCGACTAAAGGGCAGGTTAGCATAATAAGGAAATTTCCGAAGGTAATAGAATTAAGTCAGTGGAAAGCAATCCGACATATTTGTGCGTGAAATGTCGGACCGATAAATACCATTTTCTATAGATTAGATAAGTGGAAGGAGAGGAAAAATGGATTGGATAGATAGAATGAATAGTGCATTGGATTACATTGAAAACAATCTAGAGTACGGTATAGATTACAAAAAAATTGCACAGGTAGCATATAGTTCCGAATATCACTTTCCAAGAATGTTTTCATCTATCTCGGGAATATCTCTATCTGAATATATCAGACGGAGACGCTTAACACTTGCTGCATTTGATATTCAAAAAAGTGACATCCGAATTATAGACGTAGCCATTAAATATGGCTACGAGTCTGCTGACTCTTTTTCCCGTGCTTTTCAGAAAACACATGGAATTAAACCTTCAGAAGCTCGTAATCAAGGGATACAATTAAAAGCCTTTCCAAGGATTTCCTTCCAAATTTCAATAAAAGGGGATACTGAAATGGAGTATCGGATTGAGAATCTCGATTTTGATTTAAAAGTTATTGGAAAAGGTAAGGTAGTCAAAACAAGTAGAGCCTTTAAAACAATTCCCACGCTTTGGAGTAGTGCAAAAAAGGATGGATTTATGCAACAATTGATTGATATGTCATGGGAAGAACCAAAATGCACACTTGAAAGTCTTTTAGGCGTTTGTGGAAAAGAGGCAGCCATAATGGATGAAGAATTTACATACTTTATGGGTGTCCGATATGATGGAGATGTCCCAAGTGATATGGAAACGCTCTCTATTACCCATAGTACCTGGGTTGTTTTTCCGGGTATAGTGAATGCTTGGAAGCGATTGTACACAGAGTGGGTTCCAACTTCTGGATATGAACTTGCAGATATACCTTGTATCGAATGTTATTATCCACCAAAGCATAAACCTAGAAACGAACTTTGGGTTCCTATAATTCCGAAATAAAGACATATTAATAAACTAGGGTAATCAAAAGAAGGAAACTTCCAATAAACTTGGAGGTTCCTTTTGTTCCATTTCTACATTAATATTTACAAATTTAAATAAGCAAGTAAGATTGTGAACCTTGAAGCAAAGTACTTAAACAAACATGTTTAAGCTACATTGTGTAGTTTCCCTTGATTTATTGAGGAGGATTTTTTGTGGTTGTTCTTAGAAAAAGACTAATAGAAGGTATTCCTTATTTGTTAACAAAATTTGCAGGTGCAGGTTTTTTGATGTTTGTGATTTCTAATTATGTGTTACTTGTATCAGGAATAGATATGTATGAATTTGTTGAAGGAATTGCTAATTGGTTTCTTTGGGGAATAGTTTTCGGATATGGTATTTTATGTTCTTTATTTATTGATTTGTACGTATTTAGGATTCCGAAAACAGGTTATATAATAAAAATTATATTATATATTGTTGCGGGTTATGCTTTTTTCATTATTAGTGCAATAAATGTTTACACGTTGTTTGCTGGTACGGTCGGAGCGTTATGTTCTTTGATTTTTTACTTTGGTACTTATTTATCTTCTCGTTTCAAGTCTTTTAAATATGTGTTTTCATTCGTTATACCATTAACACTGATCATTTTAATGAATGTTGATTTTACTGAAAAGGAACAGTGGGTCGAGGTTAAAAGTGATCATACATATAATGCGACCTTTGACTATTTCAATGGAAAACACGAAATTCCCGTTCAAGCCAAGGCAGGTCAAACCATTACATTGTATCATGAATTTAATAACACTAACGGGGGCGGACATGGATTTCATGTTCTAAACGAGAAAAATAAGTTAGTCGGAATTACAGAAGTTAGTGAGGGAGTGATGAAATTAAAGGTTCAAGTTGCTGGTGTATACAGAATAGTCGTAACAGGTGACGATGTAAAAGGTAGCTTTAAAGTAACATGGAAATAGTTCAAAGTTATCATAAGTTATTAAACTCGGTATAACCACCAATTATTTAACGACAACAATGTATCTAAGTAATAAAACTTGCCATATGTAGGGTAATTAATTTTGAGGATTTTATTACAAGCCCAAATCTATTTAAAATTGTTGTAGAAGAATTTCAGAATTGGGATTCAAGTAGTCAAAAATAAAAGAATTTGATTATTTTCTGAATATTCAACTAACAGTTATAGCTAATTGAAGCTATTATGATTGAAATTGTTGTACCAGGTCAACATTGGGAAGTTGAATTTATAAAGGTTGGTACAGTAGAAATTGAAAAATTCATCAGCGATGGGGATTTTATGTTGTTCTAGAAATAGATACTTTATTTAAAGATTTTAGTGATTAGTTCAAGAAGTTACTAAGCTAATGGGGCGGGATAATTGAAGAAAAATGTAAAAAATAATCATTAGTATCAACAGGGAGCGTGTCTTATGCGTTGTTTTTGTGAGAATAAAGAAACATTCGATTTAAAGGTAGAAGGTGATGTTGATACGGACCCTATTTGGTGTAATCAATGTGGCTGTAACTTTGATATTGAAGAAGTTCCTATTTCAGAGGACTTAAAAGATGAACTGATGAAGTGGGCAATGCAGTACGGTAAATGGATTGATTGGAGCAAAGATACGTTACGTTCAAATGGTATTGAATTGGAAAATGAACATAATAAACTCGGTCACCTCCTTACTGACCAAGTTAAGAAGGAACTTGGTGCTAAATACAAAGTAAGTTTTTCTCCTTCTTCATCAGCAAGAATGTATGCTGGATTAGATTTTTGATTTTTCAACTAATGAGTTCTTTATTTTAAAATGGGATTCCACTGAGATTCCATCTTTTTTTCTTCAGCTAAAGGGGCGGGTTAGAAAAAAAGAAAAGAAGGATTTATTATTGCTTTTAATGAATTAGTTAGATAAAAAAGGGGGATATGTATATCAAAAATAAAAAAAATAGGACATATAATAAATATGTGCCAATAGTAAACTATGAAGGAACAACTAACGCCCAACTTGAAATTGAATCTGATGTAGTTGGAGATTCATCATGCCCTTGCTGTGGATTTATTACAATTCCGAATAATGGAAATGTTATTGCCTATATTTGCCCGGTATGTTTTTGGGAGATAGACTTGTTTATTCAAAGTAATGACGTGGCAAGTGATCTAAATCACGGCTTAACATTGACTGAAGCAAGAAATAATTATCAACAGTTAGGAGCAGTATTACCTAGGTTTAAGGAATCCTGTAGGCAACCAAAAAAAGGTGAATATCCAACAAAATGAAGAATCGTTAGAACATACATTGTCTCTTCTAGACTCGGATTGATATTTTTGAAGGTATTTTTGTGAAAATGTACTTATATTATAGCTAATTAACACAATAAGGAATAAAATTAAAGTGCCTAAAATATGCACTACTACTTGCATATTAGGCTCTTTTTATATTCATAAAAGATACTGCTAACGACTTTTGTATTTGAGAAGAAAGATATTTATAGTAGCATAGAATTATCTAAAATCGTTGTGTAATCCTTATGCATTGGGCAAAAGTAGCAAAATCAGAAAGATAAAGGGAGGAAGAGTTATGTCAAATTACGTTAATAAGAGAAGAGTCATTTTAGATTTGGCTGTTACTTTAGATGGTTTTATTGAAGGAAAAAATGGGGAAGTCGATTGGTGCATTATGGACTCTGATATGGGGTTCACTGATTTCTTGGATCAAATAGATACTATTTTCTATGGTAGAAAAAGCTACGATTTATGGGGCCAATTTACTCCAAAAAATAATGACTCCGATACTGAAAAGGAAATTTGGAAATTGGTTCATAGTAAAGAGAAATATGTGTTTTCTAGAACACAAAAAATGACTGATAATCAAGCAATATTTATCAACGATAACATTGTTGAAGAAGTAAATAAATTGAAAGAAAGGTCTGGTAAAGACATCTGGCTGTATGGCGGAGCAAGTCTCATTACAACTTTTATAAATTTAGGACTGGTGGATGTATTTAGATTATCCATACACCCTGTTGTTTTGGGTGAGGGTAAACCGCTGTTTGTTGATATTAAACAGAGGCTAAATTTAAAAATGGTTCGTACAAAAACATTCTCTTCTGGTGTTGTGCAAATAATTTATCATTGGAATGGTCATTAATCGTATCATTTATTCCGATGATACAGCGTAAGATAGAGAGCCATTTGTGTCGATCCTACTGGTTGTAAGAATAAAAAATTACTGTTAATGCCAAAATCGAAAGGCTCTATAATCGTTGTCACCATATTGGTTATCAACTGAGAGGAGAAAATAACAATCTAAAAATTTAATGACAGGAAAAAGGAGTCTTAATGACCCCGAAATACTTGTTAATGAAAACAAAGTTGCCTATTAAATTACAAACCTTATGTCCGTTACCCGGCAGAGCTGTAAGCTTCTTCAATGGAATCCACAAATATTCCAGGAAAGATAATGTTCCTTACACAATTTTCAACTTGCATTCTTGAAGTAGAAGAGGAAGGATTAATAATTATTATCTTTTTAAAATTAGCCATCGAATATAATTTTAAAACGAATGTGATATCATCCACCACCTGGCTAGCCACTTCTTCTTGTCCGCGTCCATCTATAATTAATTTATACCTTGAAGGATTAATAGTATTTACGATGGTTTGAAACTCGCTTAAATATATTTTTGCATCTTCTTCTTTGAAAAAGCCGCCTACTTTTACAAAGAAAATGCCTTTCTCTTCATCCAATTCAAAGCAATATAGCTTTCCCATTGTTTCTCCCCCAAAGCGTGAAAAATAACTACTGGTACCATAATACATAAAACGACTCAATTCGACAATCCTAGATTTTTTATCTGGTAAGCATCAAAGTTTAATTATGTAAATAACCTTTCTACGGCGTTAAGTCCACGTCTAACTCCAGCAACTATCGACTAGAAAAACTTTATTCCACTAACCATTTCAATAAATCAAATAGACTTTTGGTTAATTCTTGTTCATATTAGTATGGTAAGTGTGAAAGGATAAAGTTTATTGCAAGTGCTTTGATTAATAACCGAGTAAAATGACTAAAAACGAACTCGATAGGTAAATCAACTTAGAATAATAATGGAGTGATTTTATGAGTAAAGCTAAAGGAAAAGGCGGTACAGGGAGAGGAACAGACAAGAAGGGGTGGAATCGTTGGCAAGCTAGTACAAACAAAAAAAAGAGTGCAAAACCATATATAAGTAAAGGTACAAAAAAAGTTGTTAAAAATGATCCCACGAGCAATAGTTAAAGTAACATATCCAATATTTAGATGATTATGGTACAAATACAGCATATAAGCTACCTTTGAGTAAATTATCCGGCCGCTTTAAATTCAGCATTTTCTAAAACCAATATGATGTAAATTTCTTTTGCAATGTTAATTACTGACCAAGTTCCAAAAAAATTAAACAGAACTTAAATATGACCCCACTTTCATTTAACTTTCGGTAGTTAGAATGAAAGTGAGGTTATTTTGGTTTACAGAATTTCCCGAACGAGAAAGCCCACTCCTTTAGGGGTGGGATGAGGTTATCCACCATCAAAAAACAGAAAACTTGGTAAAGGAAAAGTAGGTTTAGATATTGGTATCTCCACCGTCGCTGTTTCAGTTTTAACAAAAGTTTCATTGTAAATTTAGCCGAGAAAAGTAAAAGAAATATCCCGTGAAATTACGCTAACTCAAAGAAAGTTGGATCGTTCAAAGCTTGCGACAAATCCACAAAACTTTCATGTTGATGGGACCATCAAAAAGTATTTCTAAGAGGCTGTGCAAATATAAATAGCAACCTTTTTACTAATGAGCAGGTTAGTTGAACAAAGATTACTAAATATTTATACTGTTAATAACTGGGTTTTGTGAATGGTAAATTACATAAAGAGGGGGATTTTATGTTATTTCATTATCATTTTTGGACTCCATATGTTGAAGAAACGGAAAAATTTTATGAAGATAATGGTTTTCGTATATCTCAACGTATAGGTAGATACCAGGGAGAATTTCAAGAGTTTAACCCTCCCTTAAAAGTAAGCGTAAAATAATCCCCACCTGTCAACCAGATGGGGATCGAGTTATTATTTAGGTAAGTTTTTAAAATCTATGCAAACGATTGGAAGTGTTGTTGACCAAGGCAGTACTTTATCCAGGGCATTTTTATCTGTCAGATCAATGTTAGGTAACTTCTCAAATAAATAGCGAAGGTAATAATATGGGTTTAGGCCATTTTCCTTTGCTGTTTCCACAATGCTATAAATGATTGCGCTAGCCCTTGCACCTTTCGGTGTATTTGAAAAAAGGAAGTTTTTTCTCCCAATAACAAAGGGCTTTATTGAGCGCTCGCTTCTATTATTATCAATTTCTAATCGTCCATCCTCTAGGAATGCCACTAATTTCTTCCATTGATTGAGACAGTAGGTAATCGCCTGACCTAAAGCGCTTTTTGGTAACACTTTTTGCTTCTGTATTTTTAGCCATGACAAAAAAGCATCCAAGACTGGCTTGCTGCGTTCTAATCGTTTTTCGTATCGTTCCATAGAGGATAACTCCTTTAGGTCGCGCTCAATGCGATATAGTTGGTTACAGTATTGGAGACCTTCCATTGCTGCTACTCCTGATGTCAGACGCTTTGAAGAAGGCAATACTTTTAAAGCCTCATCAAATTTACGTCGAGCATGAGCCATGCAACCGACCAGTTTTACATTAGGTACCTTATGGTACCCGGCGTATCCATCAACCTGTAAATATCCTTTAAACCCTGACAGGAATTTCTCGGCATTTTTGCCTGACCTAGTTTCCTGATAATCGTAAAGGATGATTGAAGGTCCTTCTTTTCCAGTACGGTAGAGCCAGAGATATGATTTTGAGGTGGCTGGCCGACCGGGTTCGTGAAGTACCTGCAGGGTCGATTCGTCCGCATGTAAAATATCCTTTTCCAAAAGAAGTTGATGCATGCGATCATAAAGTGGGCTCAACCACCGGTTGGCCCCGTGAATCATCCAATTGGCAAGGGTTTGGCGTGATAACGGTACCCCCAATCTGGAAAATTGCTTTTCTTGCCGGTATAATGGCAGCCCATCCACATATTTTTGATTCATAATATGTGCCATTAAAGAAGGAGATGCTAAACTACCTGAATGAACCGGTTTAGGCATTGGTGCTGTTACAACCGGAGTTTCAATTTCTTCACGTTCACAATGGCGGCAAGAGTAAATGGACTGAACATGTTTAACAACTTTCAATTCCGCAGGAATGTATTTTAGTTCCTGGCGTACTTGCGTACTCATTTCATGCAGATTTCCACCGCAACACGAACAAACCTGCTCTTCAGGGGATAAACGATATTCAATCGTCTCCACAGGCAAGTTTTCTAACATCAGTTCACGTTGGCCGCGAACTTTGCGGCGCCGTTGATAAGTAATAGATTCCAAAGTAGGTTCCGGCAAATCTGGATTAGCTTCATTTTCTACTTCATTAAAAAGTTCCAATTGATCGGGGTTGGTTTTTTCACTGGAAAAGCCGAATCTATTTTTCTGCAGAAGGCGAAGCTGTTCTTCAGTCCATTTTAATTTGGCCTCTAACGCGCTCTGCTTTTTTAGCTTCGCCTCTAATTCCGCATTTTGTTTCTCCAGCATTTCCAAGCGTTGCAGGAGTTCTTCAATTGTAGGGGTTGGGGTAGTTGAATTCGCTGTCTTTTTCATAAATATATTATACGATAAAATAGGTAAATTCCCTGATTTTTCATTATTTAAATTACTGTTCTTGCTGTTACAACAGGGTGTGCCTGTTTTTGTTCCAATGATAATCCATCTAATAACCACCTTAATTGGCGTGGACTTATTTTCAGAGGACCCGAATTATTATCTGATGGCCAATGAAAATTTCCTCTCTCCAGCCGGCGATAATAAAGCCAAAAACCGTTATGATCCCATTGAAGAATTTTCAACTTGTCTCGCTGCCGGTTACAAAAAACAAATAAACTCGAAGAAAAAAGATCTAACTCGAATTCTTCTTTTACAAGAGCAGCCAATCCATCGATAGATTTCCGTAAATCTGTGACACCTTGTGCGAGGTAGACACGATCAACCGTAACTTCTTTTAGCATACTGATTTCAATGCCTTAACTACTTCCGCCAGTAGTGTTGGATTAAAGCCAGGTTTAACCACGATGGATGCTGAACCAACATTTATATGTAATGTTTCATTCTGTTGCTCAGATTCTTCTAATGTAACCGGAATCCACTTGCTGTTAGAATCTTGGGTTGAATAGAAATTATCGGCTTTATAAAGCCAATACTTTAACTGATGAATACTTATTTCATTGATTTCACACCATTTGGATTGGGTGAGGCCACTCGCTCTGAAAAGAGCGATCCTACGCTCCCATTCCTTACGCAATTCTGGATTATTTCTTTGGGACATAAAAAAACCTCCTCAAACTTTGATTTGAAGAGATTATCTCACAGGTACTATATATGTTAATAGGTGTATTCTATTTGACTCTTACCCTTAAAATGGGAGGATTTTCGGGAGAAAAATATCCTATTTCGTATTATTGAGGCAAGAAAAGGAACTATAAATATTACCTTTGGATATGGTAAAAGAATTATGTTCGACCATATTGGCTTTTTAGTATCTGATAAAGAACGAGAGAAAATATGTGAAAATGCCGTTAAACTCAGTTGGAAAGTTGATAAAAGAGAACGCAGAACCTTCATATCAACACCATATCATTTTAGAATAGAGCTTCAGACCAATACGGACGTAGTAGATTCCCTAAATAGTAAGATAAATTTACAAGAATTAAAGTTGGAAACCAAAAAAGCAGGATTAGAAAGCGACCTTTTAACTTTATTTGGTACATCTAAAAATAGAGTGTATTCGGAAATTGGAGATGTAGTAACAATTAAACAAGCTATAATTAATAATCTGATTTCTTCACCAATTGTGGATCCTAATGGTGTTAGAATCATCAATGAATAAGCTTTGAATTTGTAAAGAAATGTACTTAAAGTAACGTGGGCCTTAGTTTAATAAAATATGTTTAAAATTAATTATAAAAAATTGTATAATCAAACCGAAAACCGTCATTTTGATCAATCTATTTTTCAAAATAACGGTTTTTAAATACATTGGAAAAAAGGAATTTTTTAATCAATCTTTTTTCATATCTTCTTCGATTCTTCTTAGTTGAATCAGTCAAAGTAATGGTTGTTTTTTCAATTAAAATACACGTTTTGTGTTTTTATATAGAAAGAAGTTTTGTCCTTTTAGAAAATTTGCACTTGACGTATTGATAATTCTCGATATAATGATTTGTATGAAACAAGTTGATATTTTTAAAGCATTATCTAATGAAGCAAGGCTCCAAATTTTAGAATGGCTTAAGGAACCGGATCTCCATTTTACTCCCCACGAAGGGATTGATATGAACAAAACCGGGGTTTGCGTTAGTCAAATTACAGAAAAATTGAAAATGACGCAATCGACGGCATCACATTATCTCTCGATGCTCTTACAGGCTGGACTTATAAAGGCCGAACGTATCGGTAAATTTACTTATTACAAAAGAAATGAAGATGCCATCAATGGAATCGCTGAGTTCTTGAAGCAAAAGAAATAACTGAATGAAACTGCATTCTTTAGGAGAATTCAGTTTCATTTCCGCTATTACTGGGCGATATTTTTTTAATCAAACATATCGAAAATGTTCGATATATCAATATGAAAATAAAATTATAAGGAGTGACATTATTTTGTCTAATACATTAAAGATTTATGTTTTGGCTATCGTTAGTTTTTTAGTAGGAACTTCCGAATATATTATTTCGGGAATTTTAGATACGATTGCGGATTCTCTTGGAATAACTTTGGCTGCGGCAGGTCAATTAATTACAATATTTTCACTTGTTTATGCAATATTTACACCTATTTTTATGGGAATAACGTCTAGTGTTGATAGACGAAAATTAATGGTTTTTTCGCTAGGTTTGTTCGTAATCGGTAATATCTTAGCATTCATCCTACCAGGTTTCGGATTATTTGTGGTAGCTCGAGTAATTATGGCACTTGGAGCAGGGATGGTTGTTGTTACGGCATTAACTATTGCCGCAAAGATAGCACCAGAAGGTAAACAAGGTAGCTCAATTGCTACGGTGGTTATGGGCTTTACGGCTTCATTAATCATAGGAGTACCTCTTGGAAGAATTATTTCTAGTGCGTTCGGTTGGAAAGCTGTTTTGGGTGGTATAGCATTGCTAGGAATTCTTGCAATAATAATAATTAGAGCATCTATTCCACCTATTAAAGGTGATAAGTCGGTACCACTATTTAAACAGTTAGCTCTCCTTAAAAAAAGAAAGGTTACAATTGGGTTAGCAATCACTTTTTTCTGGCTTGGCGGGTATTCAATAGCCTATACTTACCTCTCACCTTACTTGTTAAATGTATCAGGAATAGAGGAAAAACTTTTAAGTGGTGTATTGTTAATCTTTGGTGTCGCAAGTTTGATCGGTTCGAAATTTGGTGGATATAGTACAGATCGCTGGGGAGTTCAAAAAACACTTCTAGGTGGAATGTCGTTACATATCATTATGTTAGTATTATTATCTCTTGTAACAAATTCTTATATTAGTGTTCTAATTATATTAATACTATGGTCATTTGCTGCTTGGTCATCGGGACCAACACAGCAATATAACTTGGCTACCATCGAACCAGAGTCAACAGGTATATTATTAGGTTTAAATCAGTCAGTAATGCAACTGGGAATGGCAGCTGGTGCAGGAATTGGAGGTATTTTTGTTGAGAAAGTATCACTATCTTCAGTTACCTGGATAGGTGCACTAGGAGTTACAATAGCTATTGTAGCAACTTTGCTAATTTCCCGGGCACAGTCATTCAAGATGTCAGTAGCGTATAAAACCTCAGTTAGTAGAAAAATAGATTTAAAATAATAAAGTTATAGAAAAGGTAAAATATTATTTATGAACCAGCAAGGGCATATGCCTATTAAGTGATCAATTAAGAGGAGAACTAAATAAAAAGTATTTTAAAAGGTTGCTACTTATACGTAGCAGCCTTTTACTATCGGGGCAGTCAATTGAAGAAGGGTTTTCGGTTAATTTTATAGAATTAGAATGAGGAGAGCAGTAACTCCTATTGATATATATCGAGAAATTATGGGTGTACCTTTACCAAAAGTATGGAAGAGATTATTACCGTTGCAGATTATAGTAAGGAAAAACATAATTCTTGGGAACTCCAACAGATTGAAATTTTAAAACAATAAGGGATTTCTTTATTCAATTAACGGTTGCAAGAGGCAAAGAAGATGAGGTCGCCGTTTAAGTAGTTCCGATAACGTGAAAAAAGCTAAAATAGCAGCACAAATAATATGAGCTTCTTAGATTAAATAACAATATAATTAGCACACAAAAATCTTGGGATTTTCCAAGCTTTTGTCTTAATATGTTTTTAAAGGAGAAGTTGTACAAGCTCATTAGACGCGAAATCGAGTTTGATAAATAAGCGGAGAAAGTTCTCTTAATTAGAAAATAACGCTGAAAATTGCTAAAATAGACGGAAGAATTCCGACTATTAACTCAAAAAACGTGAAAATGGGTAATTTTTCTTTGCTTAATCGGAAAACCTCCGCTTATGTTCTTCGAACCAAGCTCTATTCTGCTGTATAACCGGAAAATATTCGCTTATTTTTAATGGTTGCTCAAAGAGGACATTAATTAACTACTGAAGTAAAAAAGTCAACATACCAATTAGCATATGAATTAACATAGTAGTTAGCACGTTGACAACAACAATAGTCAAAATGTTTTTTAGGTTGCGATTTTACTTGCTTATTAAAGTAGTAATATCACATAATCGTTTAGGGCTGGGTGTTTTAGCACACCGATGTGTTAACTCCACTGTTGGTTTATCATCGCTTGAATTCGATACCACAGAAACCCCATATCAAATTTCGCAGAAATTAAGTGGGGAGTGCTCATAATTCTTCTATATCGTATTCGGAATATCCCTCGTAATAGTAACTTACGTCTATTCCCTTCATGAATATTTCTCTATCATTAATTTTATCTGACAAGGCTTTTTTTAAGATATGTTTAATTTCAATATCTTTCACCGGACTGCGTTCCATAGCCATTAGATAGTCCTCTTTATCGACTAAATTCCAGTCAATAACTTTTTGAATCTCAAACTTTAGCATCAGATCAAGCCAAATTCTGGCGCTTCTGCCGTTACCCTCACGAAATGGGTGAGCGATATTCATTTCAACGTATTTTTCAATAATCTCGTCGAAGGAGTTTTGAGGCATCTTGTCTATATAATCCATAGAATGTTTTAGATACATAACTGGAGCAAATCGGAAATTTCCCTTAGCTATATTTATATCACGCAATTTTCCGGCAAAATCATAGATATCTTCAAAGAGATAGGTATGAATATCGCTTAAGCCTTTATAAGTTCCTACTTCAATAGAATGAATATCACCTGAGTCAAAGAGTTGTTTCGCTTTTTGCTTCGATATTTTTTCTTCCATTCGGTTGAGTTCAACCTGATTGCTAATTCCAAGTTTATTGTCTAGGGCCACGTTACCACTCCTTCCTCTCTTTATAAAACCAATATATTTTGAAACATAAATTTTTTCCACGCTAAAAATTATCTGTAGGTATCTATAGTATACCATATGGTTATTGGAATTTAAGCGCGAATGAGGATTTGGAAACAGTGTAAATGTCTAACCATAAAATTTACATTTGATAGAAAAAATTGTCCACATCCAGCAAAAAGAAACAATTGATTTGACAAAGATTTTACTAATAGATATAGTTGATATGTCAATGTTGTTTAGTCAACAAAATAAAGGAGGTTCCTAACCTTTTGAACTTAGATGATAACGTTGGGGTTTTAATTCGTAATGCTGATTTGACGATTACAAGTTATGTTAGAAAACATTTGGAGCCTTACAATCTTGCTCCGGAGCAAAATCTAATCATGAGGATGCTTTGGAACGAAGATGGAATTTCGTCGACTGAACTTGTGTCCCATCTTAACAAGGATAAAGCGAACATTGCACGCATGATCGCGAGCTTGGAAGGAAAGGGCTTTATCAAAAAAGTCGATGACCCTTCAGATAAACGGACCTTTAAAGTTCATCTAACGGAAGAAGGCAAACGGCTTGCACATTTAGTTGAACCCGTTCAACAAAAAATGCGCGACACTTTAACTAAAGGGATGACGGAAGAAGAGGTCAACGAACTGCAAAAGCTCATCACGAAAATTATTAATAATATTAAAGGAGATTATCATTCATGAATATCGTTACAATTGTGGGAAGTATCCGAAAAGAATCTTATAACATGCAACTTGCGAAAACGATGCAAGAACGTTACAAAGAAAAAATGAACATTGAAATTGCTGATATCCGTTCATTGCCTCATTATGACCAAGATGAAGAAAATAACCCACCAAAGTCTGTAAAGGAATTCAAAGAGTCAATTGCAAATGCGGATGGGGTTATTATCATCACTCCAGAATACAATTGGTCAATCCCAGGTGTATTAAAGAATGCAATCGATTGGGCTTCAAGAGTCGAGAAAGTATTCATCGGTAAACCAGTGATGGCTGCTGGCGTTAGTATTGGAATGGCAGGAACACTTCGCGCACAACTACACTTGCGCGAAATCCTTACAGGTCTCCAAGCTAAATTACTTCCACCTAGCGGCAACGAAGTACTAATTAACTTTGCCTCTCAAAAATTCGATGAACAATCAGGTCAGCTAGTTGACGACATGACACTTGGATTTTTGGATGGTGTTGTGGATAAATTTGTTGATCATATAAAAGCTTCTAATTAAGAATATAGAAACTTTTAGGGGATATATTTTTGTTAGACAGTTAAGGCATGACACAACAATGATTGAGTTACACCCATCATATGTTGGAAATTTAAAATTAGAAAATTATATGGTAATTCCAAAGGAAAAGCATACGAAAATCACTAGTTGTTTCGCCAATTACTAAAGAAAAGAAAATGTCCCACAATTAGCCTTCAATGGCTAATTTTTTTGATTGAATAAAGAACTAATGTTCGGATATAATAAGAACATAAGTTTGTGTTTTAGGAGGGTCAATCAATGAAGGGATTACTTTTAAAGTCTGCAACAACTGGGGAGCATTTAGAAATGATTTATTTATCTGCAAAAGGTGAGATTACACAACGTATTATTCGTGCGGAAAGAATAGGTGAAGAATCGTTTAAGGCATATTGCTTCACTCGTAGGCAGTCTCGAACGTTTAAAATAAGTAACGTTTTATCGATTGCTCCTATAAGACATCATAGACGGGGCGCATAATTATGAGTATCAATGATCATCGATTAAAAAGGATTTTTTATGGTTGAACATGTATCACAAATAAAGGAAATGTGAATAGAGAGTAATAAATTAAAAACGCCTATGTAGGATGAAGACAGAATTCTAGCAATTAATCGGTCTATTATAATTTAAAAAAATACTTGAACTTTTCCCAAATGCTTTTTGCTTAAAGTGAAAAAAAAGGTATAATAATTTTTATTAAAAGAAAGAAGTGAGGAAATCGAATGGTCCAATCAATCAATACAAAAGTCGATTTAGTTATTAATGCAACCTCACATATGGGAATTGCAGATTATGGTAAAATTATGATCGGAGACAAAGGATTTGAATTCTTCAATAATCGTGATGCTCGTAAGTTTATTCAAATTCCTTGGGAAGAAGTTGATTACGTAATCGCTTCAGTCATGTTCAAAGGGAAATGGATCCCACGTTATGCCTTTCAAACGAAGCGAAATGGGATGTATACATTTTCTTCTAAAGATCCAAAAAAAGTTTTGCGAGCAATTCGTGAATACATTGATCCGGATCATATGGTTCAATCTTTAAGCTTCTTTGATGTTGTCAAACGCGGCTTGAAGAGGAAATTAAAAAAGTAATCGTTTTACATTCAAGACAGATTAGAACTTGTCTTTTTATGGATGGATATGGCAACGGATAAACGGTCACTAATTATAAAAAAATTTCCGATCTTCCCTCTTGAAAGATGAATATTCCGTATGCTATAATATTCTATGGAAGCTCATTAAAGTGATGAAGAAGCTGTTTATTCAACAATAGAGCGTTTACAAAATAAATTTAATAGCCATCGTCATTATTTTTACGTGTTACTGATTCGATCAGGCATGAGTGAAAAGTATTGATTGGAATGAAGAATCAGGGGCATTCTATACCCATATCTTCATTTAATCGACTTTTTGCTCATGCCTTTTTTATTATTTTCTTGTTGAAACTGTAACCGCTTTAGATGAGCTGAAAAAATACAGCTAAGCTTACCATATTTATATAGCTGTAACAATAATAATAGAGGAGGTAAAAAGATGGTAGGAATTATCATTGCTAGTCACGGTGAATTCGCTAATGGTATCTTGCAATCTGGAGAGATGATCTTTGGAAAACAAGAAAATGTAAAAGCAGTTACATTGATGCCGAGCGAAGGACCTGACGATGTAAAGGCAAAAATGAAAGAAGCAATCGCCTCTTTCGACAACCAAGACGAAGTATTATTCTTAGTCGATCTTTGGGGTGGAACTCCTTTCAACCAAGCCAACAGCTTGTTTGAAGAACACAAAGACAAATGGGCAATCGTTGCCGGTATGAACTTACCAATGTTGATAGAAGCTTTTGCATCGCGCTTCTCAATGAACACAGCCCATGAAATTGCCGCAAATATTTTGGCTCCGGCTAAAGAAGGGGTTAAAGTAAGACCTGAACAATTAGAACCAGCGACGGCACCTGTTGCTACTGCTGCTAAACCATCAAATGCAGGTGCACCTGGTAAATTTGAATACGTGTTAGCACGTATCGATTCACGTCTTCTTCATGGACAAGTAGCGACTGCTTGGACAAAAACGACACAGCCTACACGTATCATCGTTGTTTCTGATGCAGTTGCGAAGGATGATCTTCGTAAGAAATTGATCCAACAAGCTGCTCCTCCAGGTGTAAAGGCACACGTCGTTCCTATCAATAAAATGATCGAACTTGCAAAAGATGATCAACACTTCGGTGGTCAGCGCGCGTTACTTCTTTTTGAAAACCCGCAAGATGCACTTAGAGCGGTTGAAGGTGGCGTTCCATTGAAAACAATCAACGTTGGTTCTATGGCCCACTCACCTGGTAAAGTTCAACCGAATAAAGTGTTGGCTTTTAACCAAGATGATATTGATACTTTTGCTAAGTTAAAAGAACTTGGTGTGAATTTCGATGTACGTAAAGTTCCGAACGATACAAAAGGCGACATGGGCGAAATTATCAAAAAGGCTCAAGATGAGTTAAATAGACAAAAATAATCCTAAATATCAAAGAGGACGGAGGATTAATAATCATGGATTTGAATATGATTCAAATAATCTTAGTCGTTATCGTAGCATTTTTAGCTGGTATGGAAGGAATCTTGGATGAGTTCCAATTCCACCAACCACTCATTGCTTGTACGTTAATCGGCTTAGTAACAGGAAACTTGGTACCATGTCTTATCTTAGGTGGTACGCTTCAACTAATCGCTTTAGGTTGGGCAAACATCGGAGCTGCCGTAGCACCGGATGCTGCGCTAGCATCAGTTGCATCTGCAATTATTTTAGTTTTAAGTGGACAAGGTAAAGAAGGTGTTTCTTCGGCAATTGCAATCGCTGTTCCGCTTGCCGTTGCGGGTTTATTATTAACAATCATCGTTCGTACGATTGCAACAGCATTAGTCCATTTGATGGATGCTGCAGCGAAAGAAGGAAACATCGGCAAAGTTCAATTTTGGCACATCGTGGCTATCTGTTTACAAGGGTTACGTATTGCCATCCCAGCAATATTAATCATAGCAATTGGTGCAGCACCAGTTAGAGACCTGCTCACATCGATGCCAGCTTGGTTGACTGACGGTTTAGCAATCGGTGGGGGAATGGTCGTAGCCGTTGGTTATGCAATGGTTATTAACATGATGGCTACAAAAGAAGTATGGCCATTCTTCGCAATCGGTTTCGTATTAGCGACTGTTTCACAAATTACACTTATCGGACTTGGTGCTATCGGTGTGGCTCTTGCACTTATCTATATAAGCCTTTCCAAACGAGGCGGTTCAGGTAATGGCGGAAACGAAAACACTGGTGATCCACTAGGCGATATTATTGATAATTACTAAGAGGGAGGGGAAATAGAAATGGAAAAAGAATTAAGATTATCCAAAAAAGATCGTATTTCTGTTTGGTGGCGTTCCACTTTCCTTCAAGGTTCTTGGAACTATGAACGTATGCAAAACGGTGGCTGGGCATTTTCAATGATTCCCGCAATCAAGAAATTATATAAATCAAAAGAAGAACGTGCTGCAGCACTAAAGCGTCACTTAGAGTTCTTTAATACTCACCCATATGTAGCTTCACCAATTATTGGTGTAACCTTAGCGCTTGAAGAAGAACGTGCAAACGGTGCGCCGGTTGACGACACAGCCATTCAAGGGGTTAAAGTTGGTATGATGGGACCTTTAGCTGGTATCGGGGATCCAGTTTTCTGGTTCACGGTTAGACCAATCCTAGGTGCGTTAGGGGCTTCTCTTGCTTTAACCGGTAACATACTTGGGCCAATTATTTTCTTCGTTTTATGGAATCTTATTCGTATGGGATTCACTTGGTATACGCAAGAATTTGGTTACAAAGCTGGTTCAAAAATTACGGACGATTTATCTGGAGGATTACTTCAAGATATTACGAAAGGTGCATCAATTCTGGGGATGTTCATCCTTGGTGCATTAGTTAACCGTTGGGTAACTGTAAAATTCACACCAGTTGTATCTAAAGTTAAACTTAGCGAAGGTGCTTATATTGACTGGGATAAATTACCTTCTGGAGCGCAAGGGATTAAAACTGCGTTGGAACAGCAAGCAGGTGGTCTTGCATTAGACCCTGTTAAAGTAACTACTTTACAAAACAACTTGGATAGCTTAATTCCTGGTTTAGCAGGACTTGCGATAACACTTCTTTGTATGTGGTTGCTTAAAAAGAAAGTTTCTCCAATCGTAATGATTCTTGGTTTGTTCGTGTTAGGTATTGTCTTCCACTTAATCCACTTAATGTAATAAAATATAAATAAAGCAGCACCTCCTAGTATGATGATGCAAGGAGGTGCTTTTCATACAACATAACAAAATTGTAGCTTGTTTTGAAGTCCGATTAATCGCAAAAAACACGGGTTGAATGTATTATTGAAATATAATATATATTTTAGGGGGTTGCTATGCTTACTATCGGTTATATTGGAAATGGGAAAAGCACGAACAGATATCATCTACCCTTCGTACTTCAGAGGGACAATATAAAGGTGAAAACAATTTATCAAAGAAATCCTAAGCATGAAAGCTGGGATAGGATTGCAGGAGTAAAATATACTTCTGATTTAGATGAATTATTAAATGATAAGGACATTCAACTCATTGTGATTTGCACAAAAACGGACAGTCATTATGAATACGCAAAATTAGTATTAGAACATAATAAAAACTGTTTGGTTGAAAAGCCTTTTATGGAAACCTCAGATCAGGCAAAAGAAATATTTGCAATGGCAAAAGAGAAAGGATTAATTGTTCAGGCGTATCAAAATAGACGCTTTGATAGTGATTTTTTAACCGTTCAAAAGGTCATTGAAGAGGGGAAATTAGGGGACTTGCTTGAAGTGGAAATGCATTATGACTATTACCGTCCCGAAGTACCAGAATCTGTTCATTCTTTTGATCCTGTATCGTCATTTTTATATGGACATGGCTGTCATACACTGGATCAGGTAATCAGCTATTTTGGCAAGCCGGACGATATCCATTATGATGTAAGGCAATTATTAGGACAAGGAAGAATGAATGATTATTTTGATTTAGATTTATATTATGGTAAGTTAAAGGTTTCTGTAAAATCCAGCTATTTTAGACTTAAAGAAAGACCAAGCTTCGTCGTTTATGGCAAAAAGGGATGCTTTGTAAAAGAAACGAAAGATCGTCAGGAAGAACATCTAAAAGTATTTTACATGCCAGACAACAAAGATTTTGGAATAGATACAATAAATCATTATGGTGTACTAACATATATTGATGAAGAAGGTACAATCCACGAAGAAAAAGTGAAATCCGTTAACGGCGACTATGGACGGGTTTATGATGATTTATATGAAGCCATCATAAATGGAAAAGATAAAACCATTACAGACGAACAGACAGTGCTGCAAATGGAAATATTAGAAACTGGCGTTAAAAACTTAAAGTAAATGTGTAAAAAAAGCTTGTTATCCAAAAAAACTATTCAAATAAAATTAACGGGTTTTGTTTTCGAGTACAAAAAGTTAAATAACACATTATTAGCAGTCGAATTCGCATATGAATTTGACTGCTTCTTTTTATTGTCTTAATGGGATAATTAAGGTAAGTATGAGTAATTTAGGACCCTAAATCCACCTCTTTTAACAAGGTGACAGAAGTTTATGTACCTTTGCTAATTCATAAGTTAAAACTGTGCAAAGCCTTTAACCGATTTTCTTATTTATAAAAATAGATTTTTTAGATAGTTCTGTTAAAATAAAGAGAAATGTTATTCAACTAACGAGACAGGATTTCAAAATAGGATAGCTGGACCTTTTAATATATTAGGTAATGGAGGCATAATTATGTGGTTAATATTAGGACTTATTGCCATAGTAGCAACTTTTATAAATATTTATATGTATAATACAGGGAAAAATTATAAACTTGCGATGGCAATGGGATTATCATTTACAGCATTGACACTCTGTACAGAACATAGCCTTGTATCTAACTGGGTAAAAGGCGAAGATTGGTCAGCTTTATTGGATGTTGTGCCTACTATGGAAAAGGCATTATGGTTTTTGACAATTATTTCTATCTTACTAAATATAACACCTATACTTTTAGAACTAAAATATAAAAAATAATTACTTATTGTCACATCATTTATATAATATGCAATGGTTGTGGGTAAGTCATTATGTATAACAAACGAAGGCATTAAGTTGAATAACCAAATATATTGAAAAATGCTCTGAGTTTATACGCTCTGAGCATTTTATTTGTCAATTATTATGCCAATTAGCTTGTTAATTCAATTGCTGATATGACCGTGATTTCACTAACAATTTTATATTTTGTACTATAAAACAGCATATGCAAAAAATAAAAATAGTTTATGAGTGTTTTTTGTTTTTTTAGGGGAAATTTCATTTTTGCATATTTGGTTTACTACTTTTACGAAGTAAATCAATTCCCTTCTTTTTGACTACTTCTTCAATATATACACCTAGATCTTGAAGAAATTCTTCATCCGTAGATCCTTTTTTGAACTTGTCAACTATTTCTAGTGGGTCATAAATTTTGACTTTCTTCTTTGTTAATTGTCTAATTACACCTGGGATTACATTTAAACTTTCACAATCAAAGTGAAATATATTACCGTCCTTTAAAATAAACACAAATTCTGGGAAAAGTACTTTACCTACAGCAAAGCTAACAAAATTGCTTAATTTATGAACTGCAGAAACTTTTACGCTTTGAATATCTTTATATTTTATTTCTCCTACTAACTTTTTCTTTGTTAGCAACAAAAATGATGACTGTTCTTTGATTTTTATTGAAAGATCATCTAAATAAAGGTAGCATAGAGGCGGATATTTTATTGGAGCAATTGGGAACTTTTTACCTTCTACTGTTATTACAGCCTGTAAAATCCTTTCTTTTGCAAACTCATTAAACTCAACTAAATTCATAATGTTCCCCCTTTTTATAAAATTATGCCAATGGGAAAATTTTAAGATAAAAACCTTATATTTTCAATACTATGAACTAAAGATCGTCTAATTAACAAAGATACAGTACGGAGATCTCTTTTTTAAAGTTTAGGAAAAAACGAATGACGAGAACTACCCAGAATTGATGATGTTTAGTTAAAAAAAGATTTTACACGGATCTGAGTAAACCAACTACATTATAAACAAGGGAACTCCTTAGCCATTTGGAGTTCCCTTGTTTTAGCTTTTCAATATATAAAAAGGTACTTATCTTCCAGCTTGCCTATGATAATTCCTGACAATCATCCCATTCGTTTTCATCATGCTAAACCCTTCATAATAAGAGACTAAGTCATCATCACAGCATAAATCAATCATGTAGATGTCAGATAGTTCTTTCATCATCCGATTCACCAATTCTTTGCCTATTCCTTGGTTTTTGTATTCTGGTAAAACCTCAAGAAAGGGAATGTAGGCAGAGAGCACCCCATCGCTTATAGCGGTAATAAATCCGACGACATCATTAGTCGTATCATCAAGCGCAATAATTACATTGCTGCTATTCTTTAACAACTTTAAGTGAGTTTGTGTATTTGGTGGATCTGGCCAATCAACGAAAAAACCGTTTAACATATCAGTAGTTATACTGTCTAGTGAGTTTGTGTATATCATCCTATATCAGCTCCTAATTTATTTTTCTAAGAGTTGATACAGATCAAAAGTAAAGTAACAAAGGATAACCTCCAAGTATTTAAGTACTACAAAATAATTTCTACATAAAAACTAAAATTCCTTCATTACCTTATTTAAAAATTAAACATCCACTTGAATCTCATCCGACTCCATCTCTTCCTCAATCTCTAAATCACTGTCCACCATTGCCTCAGCTAGTTGAGCAATATGTTGTGGAACAGCTTGATCTTCCTCCGGATCATAGTGAAAGACATCTTTAATGTCTTTCTCCTCTAAAGTAGCTAGAATATCATGAATGTCTGTATGATCCCCGGAAATCGATCCAAACCCTTGGTTTTGCTTCTTATAATTCACAAATCCGCTCGGAAGATTATTTCCGAGGTTGACGCATGATGCACCTTCGACCGTTCCTATGGAAATGGTACCGATGAAAAAAGAAGGAGAAAATCTATTCACTATCATCTTCCTTTCCGTTTTTAATCGAATAAGGAGTAGGTTTTCCATTTATTTTAATCTCAATGTCTTTTTCTTTTTGTTGCTTGGAAGTGGATTTTTTTGTTTTCATTTTCGCATGAACAGTAGGTGAAAACGTGTTTCCGAGATTTAACATGCCACTTAAGTCTTGAATATCAAGTTTATCAAGATGAAAGGCAAGCTCCTCAAGATTCACTTCCTTTAAATGTAAGTCTTGAATATCTATTTGAACATGAATGGATGCCGTATTTTTTTCTTGTAATATTTTTTCAAATGCATTTATTTTTTTGGACAATTCCTCAATTTGTTTAATAATATTAGTTTTATCCATACGTTCAAATCCTTTTAAGAAAAAACATTTTAATCGTTGGTTGATTTGTTTTCAACGATTCCAACATTACCTCTCACCTTAGCATTCTTGCCGTTTATGTGACCAAAACCCTCATTTTGAATCGTGCTATTCACTCTGCCTTTTTGAATATTCGTTCCGATAAAAAATCCTGAAGAAGCTGCTATTTTATTTATTTTTAAAGAACTGTATTTAAGTAAGGTCATAATATACCTCCTCGTTAAAAAACAATTTCTTCTTCCGGTCCTGAATGATCAACTAATGGAATTTGGATAAATAAGATCCCATTCTCGAGGTTTGCTTGTAATTGATGCAGGAGACAGTCCTTTGGAAGAGAAATTTTTTTTTGGAAAGGTCCATAGTACCGTTCCTGCGAAAAAACCCGTACTGTTTCACTATGAAAGTGATCTGGAATGGCTCCAGCTATTATTAACGTTTTATCCTGTAATTTTACGGAGAGGTCTTCTTTCTTGATGCCGGCAACATCTGCAGTTATAAAAAAGGTATCATTCGTTTCATATATGTCTAGACGCGGGCCGATAAAAGGAGCAATTTCTGATAAAAGTTCAGAAAAATTCGATCCTAACTTTTGCTTTACATCGGAATGATAGCGTTTTTTGCGCCCCATTTTGAACTCCTTTAATTCGTTATCTTTCTATATATATGTATTGGTATTGGCGGTCATGCTCAAATAAAAAAAGTATCGATTACGTTGTAATCAATACTTATCATTTGCTTGTCGGGGTTAAACAAGGCGCTTTTAACTTTTCTTACACCGTTTGACCTTGGGCACTAGGTGTTATATTTGCGTTATTCATTTGACCATCCAGTAGATCAGTATCGATAATAACCGTGCCATTCGCCGTATTCAAAAAGAGTCCGGCTTGAATACCTTGTCCGTTATTTGTCTTTCTATGCGCAGCCCAGCCGGGTAATTGATTTTGACCAATAGAAATAGTTGCATTCGTGTTTTGTGAATTTACATTGATTGAACCTATCGCAAAGGGTATTGCCAAAAAGCTCCCCTCCTTTAATATTTGAATCTGGCTAGGTTGGAATGCCAATATTGGAATTCGTGATTGTGGAGTCGATCATATCACTGTCAGCAATGGAGTTTCTATTGTTGGTATTATTAATCGCGCCAATTAATTTCCCTTGCCCAACATTTCGTTTGCTATGTGAACTCCAGCCATTTAAGGAATTATCGCCAATCGTTAATGCTGAATTGGATTCTAACACATTTATATTAATCTCTCCGATATCGAACTGATTATTATTCCTTTCCATCTGTTGATCCATTAAGTGATAAGATTGGCTATTAATAGGGGTATCCACTAAATCATTATCAATGATTTGACTAAAGTTATTGGAAACTTGAGAATGGCTTAAAGATCCAAAACCATAGTTATTTTTACGATGGGAAGACCAATTATTCGCATAATTTGTCCCGACAAAAATTCCGAAAGCCGTATCGACTGAATTGACGCATATTTGATTGACCATTACCCGCATTTTCATTCTTTTACGAACCATATATATCATTCCTTAGGAAAACGTTCATCACTAAAGGATATGAATATTATCGAAAAAGAGTTCCAAACGTTATCATCAGTTGTATTTTCATTCTTTGACAGATAAAAACAATCTATGATATATTTATCTCGAATTCGAGATAATTAATAAAAAATAACATTTCAAATACAATATGTACTAATGGAGGAAGAAAAATGAACCAGCTAAAAGGTATACACCATGTTACGGCAATAACAAGCAGTGCTGAAAAGAATTATGAGTTTTTCACTTATGTATTAGGGATGCGTTTAGTAAAGAAAACAGTCAATCAAGATGATATTCAAACGTATCATTTATTTTTTGCCGATGATATCGGCAGTGCAGGGACCGATATGACATTCTTTGATTTTCCAGGCATTCCAAAAGGTGTTCACGGTACAAATGAGATTGCAAAAACCTCTTTTCGTGTTCCAAGTGATGCAGCATTGGATTATTGGGTTAAACGTTTTGATCGTTTAGAAGTGAAGCATACCGGTATTGAAGAACAATTTGGCAAAAAGACATTGTCATTTGTCGATTTTGATGATCAACATTATCAACTGATTTCTGATGAAAATAATAAAGGAGTCAAATCCGGAACACCTTGGCAAAAAGGACCAATCCCATTAGAATATGCAATTACTGGTTTAGGCCCAATTTTCGTCCGGATTGCAGAATTTGACTATTTTAAAGAAGTGATGGAAAAAGTTCTTCTGTTCAAAGAAATTGCTAAAGAAGGTTCGTTCCATCTTTTTGAAGTAGGAGAAGGTGGAAACGGTGCCCAAGTGATTGTGGAGCATAATGTGATTTTGCCTCGCGGTCAACAAGGCTATGGGACGGTTCACCATGCTGCCTTCCGTGTTGAAGACCGTTCAGTACTGGATGAATGGATTAAGCGCATGGAATCCTTTAGATTCCCAATTTCGGGCTATGTGAATCGCCACTTTTTCGAATCATTATACGCGAATGTGGCTCCACAAATATTGTTTGAATTTGCGACAGATGGTCCTGGATTTATGGGGGACGAGCCGTACGAAACGCTTGGTGAAAAACTATCGCTGCCACCATTCTTAGAACCGAAACGAGAAGAAATAGAAAAATTAGTTCGTCCAATTGATACGGTAAGAAGTACAAAGGAATTTAAAAAGGAATAATAGTGGGAAAGGGAAGCGGTTTTTGTCGAACAAAATGTGTTGACAAAGAACCGTTTTTCTTAATCCAAAAATTAGGTATTTACAAGTTGATTTCAAAGGTGTTATGGTATGCATGTTGAATGAATTTCATTAATCAATGAAATAAAGGTGGAATTTATTATGGCATATCTTGATGGCAGTAACGTATTAACTGAATCAAATATGGAATATTTATGGAAGAAAAATAAAATTACAATTGAAAACGGCTATTTAATGAGCAGTGGTTTAATTAATAATGTCCGCGTACCTCTTAAAGCGATAGAAACAGTAGTATGGGCGATTAATCCGGCAAAACCAACATTATCCCCTGCACTAAAGATTATTGGCAAAGGAATTGTATTGGCGGAAATTCAAATTGGAATTGATATTATTAATGATGTTCAAGATTGGATTTTAGAAAAACTTGAAATAGCTTAGTATTTTTTGAAATTGTTATTAGTGGGGAAAAACTCGTCAAATTGAATGACGAGTTTTTTTATAGATCTTCCCGAATAGATCGGATTCATGCAGGAAAGCAGAAGAAAAAGAGAATCTTGGTCGTCAAAAAGGAGGAATGAAGCCCAAGATGCATGAAGAAAGTAAATCTTGGTCGTCAAAGAGGAGGAATGAAGCCCAAGATGCATGAAGAAAGTAAATCTTGGTCGTCAAAGAGGAGGAATGAAGCCCAAGATGCATGAAAAAAGAGAATCTTGGTCGTCAAAGAGAAAGAATGAAGCCCAAGATGCATGAAGAAAGTAAATCTTGGTCGTCAAAGAGGAGGAATGAAGCCCAAGATGCATAAAGAAAGTGAATCTTGGTCGTCAAAACGAAGGAATGAAGCCCAAGATGTATGAAGAAAGTAAATCTTGGTCGCCAAAGCGAAGGAATGAAACCCAAGATGCCCGAAGAAAGTGAATCTTGGTCGTCAAAGAGAGAATGTATAAAATTTTGTGTAAATGGCCATAATTTTCTAATAATTATAACTAGGAGATGATCATTAATGCAAAATTTTAAGGACATGACAATCAGGGAATTGGCTGGTCAATGTGAAACTGTTGACGATATACATGCCATGATTAAGGATCTTTTTAAGGAGACTCTTCAACAGGTATTTGAAGCAGAAATCGAGAATCATCTAGGTTACTCAAAACACGATTCAAGGGGCAATAACTCGGGAAATAGCCGAAATGGGTATAGTAAAAAGACGATTAAAAGTAAGTTTGGTGAGACCGAATTAAGCATACCAAGAGATCGTAAAGGAGATTTTGAACCTCAAATCATTAAAAAATACGAAACATCCATCAATGGGCTGGAAGACCAGATTATAACCCTGTATTCAAAAGGAATGTCGACTAGAGATATTGAAAGTCACATGAAGGATATTTACGGTGTGAATGTTTCTCCAAGTTTGGTAAGTAAAGTTACGGATAAGATATTACCTCTTGTTTATGAATGGCAGTCTCGTCTACTAGACCCTGTTTATCCAATTGTGTTTTTGGATGCGATTCACTTTAAAGTGAAACATGAAAATAGAATTGTTAGTAAAGCTGCATATACAGTTTTAGGTATTAATACTGATGGAGTCAAAGACATCCTTGGTATTTGGATAGGTGAAAATGAGAGTGCTAGTTTTTGGCTAAATGTTTGTCAGGAGCTCAAAAGCCGTGGTGTCGAAGACATCCTAATCGCTTGTAAAGACGGGCTTTCTGGCTTCTCCGAAGCTATTAATGCAACATTTCCAGATACTACTATTCAGTCATGTGTTATCCACCAATTACGAAATAATATGAAGTATGTCCCAACTAAAAATCGTAAAGTGGTAATGGATGATTTAAAGAAAGTATACAAAGCTTATACGCTCGAACAGGCTGAAGTGGCTTTCGAAGAGTTTAAAAATAAGTGGGAAACGAAATATCCATCAATTATCAAATCATGGGAAAACAATTGGCTTGAGCTAACTGCTTATTTCTCTTACCCAGTAGAAATTAGAAAGTTAATATATACAACAAATACGATTGAGGCCTTTCATAGACAGCTTAGAAAGGTGACTAAAACAAAGAATGCTTATCCTAGCGATAATGCTTTAAGAAAGATTGTCTATCTCGCTACAGTAGGAGTAACAGAAAAATGGACTATTCCCGTTCCAGGATGGTTAGAATGTAGACAACAGTTCGATATTATGTTTAATGGTCGGCTTGGAAAATAATCGTTTCAATTTGTATTGGGACGTGTTAGGGCTCTGCCCTAAGGGTTTATCGCTATTGTTCTCCCAAAAGGAGAAAAAGATGGGGAAACCCCATCTCCTTTTGTGCAGAACCCTACTAGGTGCTCGGGTTGCTCCCCAGCATTGCCCTATCCCCCTAGCAGGTAAGAACATATATTTTAGTATAGTCAAAAATATGGTAACAAAATCATTTACACAAAATAATTTACATAACCGTCAAAGAAGAGGAATGAAGCCAAGATGCATGAAAAAAGGATACATGCAGGAGAGCAAAAGAAACCCAGCATTATCTACTCGAATCAAATCAAACAGATTCATGCACATAATAGCAATTTTCCCCCCACCTCCCGCATCATCCCACCGATAAACATCCATTCCACATTAATAATATAAAGTTTTTATTTATCAACCGTATTACCCGATTTCTTTTTCGCCTTTCTCCAAATTAATGTTATAACGACCCCAATTAAGCCAAGAATAACAATCACTGGTAAATAACCAACAATAAATACAAATAACCCGGAAATGAAGGAAACGATGAAATTAATGCTGTTCATAAATTGTTTTTTTGTTTTTTCCCATGTGTTTAATTGATCTTTTTCTAATCCGGGAACGACCACCTTATTTTCAAAAAGTGTTATTGTAACTGTAGACAAGCTTGTTTGATTTTCTATATATTTCATTTGACCTTGGATGGTTTCGATTTCTTCTTGAACCTTTGCGAGTTCATTTGAAATTTCTAATAATGTCTTTGTATCCTTTGCTTCATTCATAAATTGAGTTAGTCTTTTTTCGACCACCTGCTTGGATTTTAATCTCGATTTTAAATCGACATATTCTTCCGTGACATCTTGGCCGGAAATATGTTGATTTTCCGTGCGGACCCCTAATTTTTTCACCTTATCCAAGAAAGCTTGAAAGTGATCTTGCGGAATTCTCACCGTTAATGAACTTTCTTGGCGTTCTTCACTATTTTGATTCATATTTTGTTGAATTGTATAGCCTCCCATTTCAACAACCATTTTATTAATCTGATCTTGCACTTGCGCAATTTTCTTTACTTCCATGTCGAGGCTCGCATTATAAATGACCATGCGGGATTGAGATTGTTTGCTTTGCTCCTCTTTTTTATCTTGATTCGCTTCAACATGGTTCTCTTCTGTAGAAGTCTCATTGGCATAATCCGTTTTCGACTCCTGCGTTATCTTCCCGTTCTCCGCAGATTTACTGCTGCTATCCCCGCTGCTGCACGCTATTAGAAAAGTAATGGTCATGCAAAGCACAATAATTAATTTCACCAACCTACTCAAATAATCACATCCTTATGTTCTTCTTAATCTATTGGACGAAAAAATGGCAAAATAGTTACGTAATATGTATTCATATGATTCATTTATATCCATTTTTAAGATTAAGTAAAATGAATGATTATGAATAAATCCCATCATTTGCTATTCTGTAATTACTAGCAACAAATCGGAAATTTTATATAGAAAGGATTGTTCAAATGAATAAAGCATTCATTAAGATCATTTCATTTTTTTCAGTTATTTCGGCTCTTATGTGTCTTGTTGGTCTTGGGTGGGTACTTAAGGATCAATGGACAGAAGCAAAAACAATCAGCCCACCAAAACAGGCTACAGAAGCTCCCGAAATGACAACGAATCATCAATTACAAATCGCAGCACTAGGAGATTCACTTACGCGCGGAACAGGTGATCCAGAAGGAAAAGGCTATGTAGGTTATTTAATCGACGGACTGGAAAAGAAGGCAAACAAGAAATTTCTGCTCACCAATAGCGCAATAAAAGGACAAACATCCAAACAGCTCCTTTCACAAATAAAACAAACAGAAATCCAGCGTCAAATTAAACAGGCTGATTTTATCCTTTTGACGATTGGCGGAAACGACCTTTTCCAAGGCGGGGAGGCATTAATGAACCTTGACTTGAAAAAGGAGAAAAGGGCGGAACAATCATATTTAAAAAACTTAAAAAACATTTACTCAACTTTACGCTCAATCAATAAAAAAGCAACAATCTTCCATATTGGTTTATATAATCCATTTATGAAAATGGAACAATCCAAGCTCACCTCAGAGATTGTAAGACAATGGAATTACGATTCAGCAGAACTTGCAGCCGATTACAAAGAAATTGTCTATGTACCAACATTCGATCTGTTTGAACTAAATACAAATGATTATTTATTTAACGACAAATTTCATCCAAATGCAGCCGGGTATCAGTTAATAGCCGAAAGGGTTGCGTCCCTGATTACGTTTAGCGAGGAGAAATCAAAATGAGTCATGTTCCTGCTTTACAAGTAAAAGATTTAAGAAAAACAATTGGAAAGAAAGAGATTATAAAAGGCTTGAATTTTGACGTATTCCAGGGGGAAGTATTCGGTTTTCTTGGTCCAAATGGCGCGGGGAAAACAACAACGATCAGAATGTTGGTCGGCTTAATAAAACCAACCTCTGGTGCAATCTACATTGCCGGAAAAAACGTTGAAACAGAGTTTAAGGAAGCGATGAAAAATCTCGGTTGTATCGTTGAGAATCCCGAGTTGTATCCCTATTTATCAGGGTGGGAAAACCTAGAGTATTTTGCTAGAATGGATCCATCAATCTCGAATGAACGTCTGTATCATGTAACTGAATTAGTCGGATTAACAAATCGGATCCATGACCGTGTCAAAACGTATTCACTCGGAATGCGGCAGCGTCTTGGAATTGCCCAAGCTTTGCTCGGTAATCCCCATCTCCTCATTCTAGACGAACCGACAAACGGTCTTGACCCAGCAGGTATCAGGGAAATGAGGGAATTTATCCGATACTTAGCAACTGAAGAAGGATTAAGCGTTCTCGTTTCCTCCCATTTACTTAGTGAAATACAATTATTATGTGACCGGGTGGCCATCATTACAAATGGTGAAATAATCCGAACAGATACGGTTTCCGCTCTATTTACTGACAAGGAACGAGTAATTTGGAAGGTAACTCCTGTCAAAAAGGCAAAACAACTTTTGGAAGAAGTAACGACTGTTAAAGAAGGGGAAGATGCAAGCTTAATCACTCCTTTCTTATCAGATAAAATTGCCGGTTGGAATAAAAGATTAGTTGAAGCGGATATAGAAGTAAAGGAAATGAAAACCGTTTTCCCGACGCTCGAAGAGTTATTTTTAGAAATAACGGGAGGAAAAGCCATTGATTAATTTAATTTATAATGAGCAACTAAAACTTTTTCGGAAGAAACGCCTTTTTGTCATTATTTTAATCGTTGCTTTTCTCGTCCCTATTTTTACATATGCCCAATACAAGGAAGTGAAAAATACCCAGGAAAAGATGGGAACAAAGGATTGGCGTATTCAGCTTCAACAAGAGATTGTTGATATTCAAAATCGGTTATCATCAAGTCGGCTTCCTGAGGATTATGAAAAATATTTTAAAATTAGATTAGGACAACAACAATACTATCTTGATCACAATATAAATCCGAATGCACCCGGGGCACCGACATTCATGCGTGTATTTATTGAAAATGCCATCGGCCTTCTCATGCCACTGTTAGTGATGGTTATCGCAGCCGACCTCGTTTCTTCTGAGGCAAGCGGCGGAACGATTAAGTTATTATTAACAAGACCTGTGAAAAGGTGGAAAATTTTATTAAGCAAATATATCGCTTTGTTGTACTCAATTTCTTTTATTGTTTTGTGCGTAGCAATTCTTGCTTATCTCATATCAGGTGTTGTATTCGGTTATAGTGGTTGGAATATGCCGATGTTAACGGGGTTTCAAACGAATAATGAGGAATTGTTGACTGCCAATGTCCACCTTATCCCTCAATGGACTTACATATTAATGGAATTTGGACTTGCCTGGTTTGTGTGTGTCGTTGTCGGCAGCTTGACGTTCATGCTTTCGGTGCTGTTACGAAGTACGGCCGCCGTGATGGGAATTATGCTTTCAGCATTGATTGCAGGTGCGATTTTAGTAAATATGGTGTCTTCATGGGAAAGCGCGAAATACTTGTTTATGGTGAATTTACAACTGACAAATTATATTAATGGATCAAGTCCTCCAATTGAAGGAATGACACTAACCTTTTCCTTACTCGTTTTATTCGTATGGTTACTCGTTTCTTTAGTAATCTCATTTGTTGTTTTTACAAAAAGGGATGTATATTAATAGATAGAAGTCTAAAAATAGATTGGATGAAAAAATGAAAAACGAAGTACATGTAAAAGTAAAAGCAAAATTTGTAAATAAATTCAAAAGTGGCTATCCACTTATATCTAAAGATACGATTGTGAATCCGAATGTTCTAACTGATGAAGGGATGTTCATTCGCCTTGTCGATGAACAGAACCGATTTATCGCTAAAGGCTATTATGGCAAGCAAAATAAAGGGCTAGGCTGGGTCCTTAGTCAAAAAGAAAACGAGCAAATAAATCAGCTCTTTTTCGAAAACAAACTAAAAAAAGCCTTCGCTAAAAGAGAGCATTACTATAATAATCCCGAAACAACAGCCTTTCGCGTGTTTAATGGCGAAGGGGATGGAATTGGCGGGATAACGATTGAATATTTTGATGGTTATTATTTAATACACTGGTATAGTAAAGGGATTTACCATTTTCGTGAACAAATCATTTCCTCATTAAAAAATATCACAAAGTTTAAAGCGATTTATCAAAAAAAGCGATTTGATACAAAAGGAATGTATATTGAAGAAGATGATTTTGTTTCAGGGGAAAGGGGACAATTTCCGATCATCGTCAAAGAAAATGGAATGAACTTCGCCGTTTACTTAAATGAAAGTGCGATGGTAGGCGTCTTTTTAGATCAACGGGACGTAAGAAGAACAATCAGAGATAAATATGCAAAAGGTAAAACCGTATTAAACACATTCTCCTATACGGGCGCCTTTTCCGTAGCTGCCGCACTTGGGGGAGCAACCAAAACGACTAGTGTGGACTTAGCAAATCGTAGCAAGAGTAAGACAATTGAACAATTTCGTATTAATAAAATTGATGATGAAGCCCAACAAATTATTGTGGAGGATGTTTTCAATTACTTTAAATATGCCGTGAGGAAACAGCTGAAGTTCGACATGGTCATCCTTGACCCACCAAGCTTTGCACGTTCGAAAAAATATGTATTCAGTGCGGAAAAAGATTACAAAAATCTATTAAAAGAAGCAATCGCAATAACCGAAGACGATGGCGTAATCGTCGCTTCAACGAACTCCAGCTCCTTCGGAATGGGAAAATTCAAAGGCTTTATTGAATCCGCCTTTAAGGAAACAGGAGAAAACTATAAAATTTTAGAAGAATTCTCACTACCAGACGATTTTCGCACGATTAAAGAATTTCCAGAGGGGAATTATTTGAAAGTTGTTTTTATAAAAAAATGTTAAGTAGACAGTGGATCCTTATTTATAATAGGTCTGTTTTTTAAAATGTCATTTCTATTAGAATTATTAGACGCACAGAGTGGATTGGAGCGGAAGGCACTTGACTCCTGCGGGATATGCTGGACAGATGAGACCCCGCAAGAGCGGAGCGATGAGGAGGCTCATCGCCAGCCCCGCGGAAAGCAAGTGCCTGAAGCGGAAAGGAACGGCCATTTGTTTATTTCTAACGCATTTTTACAAAATAGTGGAAATGATGTCCGCTACATTCATTGGCAATCTTCTTTCCTTGACCCGCCCATCATCTTATAATAAACTTGCTTTACATTATAAAGATTCTAATGTAAAAGAGGAGAACACAATGATTTCAACAGATGTAAAGCATCTTCTTATAGATAAAATGACGATGATCTCAGAACCAGACAAAAAAGATATTTGCCTAGTAGGCCCTATTAATTTGCCAGTGAAACTAGATGATCAAATTTTTCACTTTCATTGGTATACATGGATAACATTGAATAATAATGAGACGAAAGAAGAAATTCTAGATTCATTAACAACATATGATTTTGCTTCCTTACAGCAATCATCTGTACTTGTATATGGAAATATGAAAGAAGCGGACAATCCTTTCGTAAGAATGCACAGCATTTGCCATACCGGCGACATTTTTGGCAGTCAGCGTTGCGATTGCGGCTATCAATTAAGACAATCAATGAAAATGATCGTTGAAAATAAAAGCGGGGCTCTTTTTTACCTTGCCAATCATGAAGGACGAGGAATTGGATTATTTTCAAAATCATTAGCCTATCTTCTACAGCAAGAAGGATTTGATACAGTCGAAGCCAATCTTGCTCTAGGGTTTAGTGATGACAGCCGATCCTATGAAGAAGCCATTCGAGTGCTACAAACATTACGTTCAAAGCCTGTCACACTCATTACAAACAATCCGAAAAAACTGGCTGCATTAAAGAAATCGGGCTTACTAGCGGATCATCATATCCCGTTATGGGGAGGAAAATCTGACTATAATCAATTTTATTTAGAAACAAAAGTGAATAAATCAGGCCATATTGCTGAATCAATTGTATCAGTAAACAACTAACAAGAAGATTGGATATTGGTATTCGCCAATATCCAATCAAAAAAGTTAAAAATAATACTTGCAAAATGTTGTAGAACTTTGTATAATAAAAAAGTCGAGTTAAGGACAAAAGATATTTTGAAATAATAAATATGCGGGTGTAGTTTAGTGGTAAAACTACAGCCTTCCAAGCTGTTGTCGTGGGTTCGATTCCCATCACCCGCTCCATACATAACTTTATCAATAACGCAGTGTTTCGTTTCCATGAAGAACGGGGTATTGCGTTTTTTTATGTACATATAAAGAAAGGAGGGATCAAGATGAATGTAAAACAATTAAAAGATGAAATTATTTCTTACAGTAAAGAAATTGGAATAGACAAAATTGGTTTTACAACGGCGGATCCATTTACCGAAATGAAAAATCGCTTAATCCGTCAGCAAGAACTTGGGTATCAATCAGGGTTTGAGGAAAAAGATATTGAAAAACGTGTAGATCCCTCCCTCATTTTCGAACAACCAAAATCAATTATTGCGATCGCACTCGCTTATCCTTCAAGAATGAACGATGCACCTAAAGGGAAGAAAGGCGAACGGCGGGGGATATTTTGTCGTGCTTCCTGGGGTGTCGATTATCATACGATCTTGAGAGATAAATTAAGACAACTAGAACAATTTATTGCAGAAAAAGTCCCGGAAGCTAGATTCAAATCAATGGTCGATACAGGCGAATTAGTCGATCGGGCTGTGGCTGAACGAGCTGGTATTGGGTGGAGCGGAAAAAATTGTTCTATTATTACACCAGAATTCGGATCATATGTGTATTTAGGAGAAATGATCACAAATCTTCCGTTTGAACCTGATGAACCAATTGAGGATCAATGTGGTTCATGTACTAAATGTCTTGATGCATGCCCGACGGGAGCTTTAGTACAGGGAGGACAATTAAATGCCCAACGCTGCATTGCCTTTTTAACGCAAACGAAAGGGTTCCTAGAAGATGAGTTTCGCGTGGAATTAGGAAATCGTCTTTATGGCTGTGATACTTGCCAAACAAGTTGCCCGAAAAATAAAGGAATGAATTTTCATTTTCATGAGGAAATGGAGCCCAATCCCGAAATTGCAAAGCCGAAACTCACTCCATTATTGACTATTAGTAACCGCGAATTTAAGGAAGATTTTGGTCCAGTATCAGGATCATGGAGAGGGAAGAAGCCAATTCAACGAAATGCAATTATTGCTCTAGCACATTTTAAAGAAGAATCAGCAGTTCCGGATTTAATTAAAGTGCTGACAGATGATCCAAGACCCGTTTTACGTGGTACCGCAGCTTGGGCACTTGGGAAAATTGGCGGAACAGATGCGAAAGAATCACTGCACAAAGCCGAAAAGACCGAGAGAGATCCAGAAGTATTAAAGGAAATAGAAAAGGGAATATCCCTATGTAGTATGAAGGCAAAGTGAAGACACTTTGTCTATTTTTTTTAAGTAAGAAGTTTTTTAGGTTTAATGTTCCTAATAAACATTTGCTTGTCAGCTAAGAGAGCTTCCGCTTTTCTTTTAGCCCATTTTCGAAAATGATAGGCACAAAAATGTTATAATAGAATAAGCAATAGGGCTTTCATGGGTGGTAACTCACTCCCTTCTTTGAAAGGGGGTGATAGCATGACAGTTTATGAGACGTTAGTCTTGATGGTTTCTTTTGCAACTTTAATTGTAGCCATACTGTCACAACAAAAAAAGTAACCGCCCATAGAACGCCTAGCAAGCACATGGGTTGGTTACTTTTTTCTGACCTAATAGTGTGAGTTGCCCTTGAAGGGCTATTGCTAAGACCAGAGGTGTTGGCGCACCTTTGGTCTTTTTAATTTCTACATTTTCAACTCCATTATACCCTTTTTCTCAGAAATTGAAAACACGGAGCAGTCATTTATATTGTTTAAAAATGCACTAAAGCATATTATTTGTGCGTGTATATGATATTGAAACTAAAATTTAGTATAAAAGAATTGTCTTAGTGAATTGCATGAAATCAACTAAGTGATTGTCTATAATTTTTTGAAGAATCACTAAACTGATCTCCTGATAGTCATGGACAGCGATATTTCTAAATCCAATCATTGCCTTCATTTTCTGGGATAAAGAGGAAGGGATGACACCTTCAGTTTCTAAAAAAGTAAAAGCATCTCGACTGTTTTGTGGCAATCCAAGCTTTTTCTCGGCTACGATATGCATGGCTAAATCGATGCTGGCTTCGCACGCTCTCTGAAGGTTTAAAATGATGGAATCTTGTTTTGTAAAATTCTCTAGATTTTCCGGGTTGTTTTGATACTCTTCATGAATTCGTTTCAAACAACGCTCAATAATACTTACTTTATTTAATATCACATCATTTTTCATAAATGGATCCACTCCCTTCGATATTAAGTAATATTTCTGAACGCTCTTCATTCAACTTCGCATACATTTTTAACGTTTTCATCTCAAATTGAGCTTTTTCAGTCTCATTATTACAATAAATGACTTTTCCTGTTTGAATAATTTGAGCTTGAAATACGGTACTTGCCTGGCTTAAGTCAATTAAATCTACTTCACGTTCTAATTTTTCAGCTAGTTCCTGCGCCATCATAAACAAATCATATGTATCCAATTTTTTTTCACTTAAAAAGGCTATGTCGATGTCACTTCCGTTATGAACTGTTCCTTTGACTGTTGATCCAAATAAATAAATGAGAGAGGATGAAAGTTTTTCCTTTAAAAAGCTTACAATTGTCTTTTCCATATTTACATTCAAAATGAAAACCTCCAATTGTTTATTGGTTTCATTATAACAAAAATTTGATTGATTATTTACATGGTAAAAACCTGATGATTTTTTTGTTAGAATAAACAATCCTGTAGTTTAAAAATCCCCCTCAGATTTGTATTGAAAAATATCTTTCTACATATGTATGAATACGAGGAGGGATGACGGTGAAAGATCAGATAAAAGCCTATATCGAATCACTTGTAGAAGCATATGTAAAGGAGAACGATGTCCGCGGAAATGAAAAAGTGACCAAAAAAATCGCTTCGGCTGCGAAAAGAAATGCTGAAATTGTTAAGGTGAAGGCGATTACTAACATTACAGATAAACAGCAAGATGACAACCATACTTATATTAATTATGACGTCCATATGCAATATTTAATTAAGCAAAAAGAAAAAATGTATGTCGAGGAACAACTCGAGCACCATATTGCATCGTTTTATAAAAATAAACTATACGATACAAGAGAAATTGAGTATGAGGATATTATTTTAAATCTGGAAAAAACGGATGCTGATTTTTCAACTGTACGGGAAGACGTACGCATTTCCTACAGCTATGATCGGTTAAAGGCCGTTCAATATGCGGAACGTTGGTGGAATAGTTATAACCCAGCTTATAAAAAATTTGATGTCGATTGCACAAATTTTATTTCTCAATGCTTACACACTGGCGGGGCACCAATGCGTGGTTATCCAAACAAAAGTAAGGGCTGGTGGATGAGGGGAAATAGCTGGAGCTATAGTTGGAGTATCGCCAACTCGTTGAGGTTATATTTGTCTACATCAAAATCGGGCTTGCAGGCCCGTGAAGTAAGTTCACCAGATGAACTACAATTAGGTGATGTCATCTGTTATGATTTCCAAGGGGACGGACGATTTGATCATAACACGATTGTGACCGGAAAAGATGCTTATGGAATGCCTCTCGTTAACGCCCATACGTATAACAGTCGGATGCGTTATTGGGCGTATGAAGATTCCTCTGCATACACACCAAATATTAAATATAAATTTTTTACGATTATTGACAATGCTTAATCATTTTCACCTTATGATATAATGGTAAGGCTAAAGTTTAATAATGAGGTGACAAAAGTGGCAATACATGTTGTTTTATATCAACCAGAAATTCCGGCCAACACTGGAAATATTGCACGAACATGTGCAGCAACAGACACGAAATTACATTTAATTAAACCTCTTGGTTTTTCTACAGATGATAAAATGTTAAAAAGAGCAGGACTCGATTACTGGCATCATGTGAATATAACCTATTACGATTCCATTGATGAATTTTTTGCAAAAAATGAAAATGGAGAGTTTTATTATATTGAAACATTTGGTGAAAAACCTCATTCTGCGTTTGATTATAGTGATGTAAATAAAGATTATTACTTTATGTTCGGAAAAGAAACAACGGGATTGCCGAAAGATTTATTAATTAATAATAAGGATCACTTCTTACGAATCCCAATGAATGATAATGTGCGATCATTAAACCTTTCAAATACAGCAGCTATTTTAGTATATGAAGCGTTGAGACAGCAGGGATTTCCGAATCTTAAATAGTTTTGCAAATAAAAAAATCTTCCAAGTGGAAGATTTTTTTATTATTTGCTTGTACCTGGCTTATCATCATATCCCGCTGTAAAGATAGCGGCTAAAAATGCAATAGCAACAGCTATAATCACCCATGTTCCCATAGTTATGTAAGCCTCCTTCAAAATTAATACAATTCTTTTGTTATTATAGCCTATTTCAAATATAAAGTGAATGATTCCTCTAAGTTTTTCTAGACAATCCGATGATAACTTAAAAATTATTCCATAATATGGTGCTAACTTCTTGTCTTTTCTACTCATGTTCTTTTGATAACGAGCATAAAGTATATTAATCGTCTCTCAACAAGTGACAAGGGGAGGTACTTATGGATATTTTAAAAAGACTAGAACATTATCGAGAAGAAGAGGAAAAATTGCAGTGGGAAGGTACATTTGGAGAATATTTAGAATTACTGAAAGAAAAGCCATGGGTAGCACAGTCTGCACATTCTCGTGTTTACAATATGATTAAAGATGCTGGTGTTGAAGAAGAAAATGGTAGGAAGAAGTATCGATTTTTCAGCAATCAATTATTTGGCTTAGAGGAAGCATTAGAAAAATTAGTCGAGGAATATTTCCATCCTTCAGCAAAACGCTTAGATGTCCGTAAGCGTGTTTTATTATTAATGGGTCCTGTAAGCGGGGGAAAATCCACATTAGTAACGATGCTAAAAAGGGGTCTGGAGGCATATACACGAACAGAGAATGGTGCAGTTTACGCAATTAAAGGGTGTCCAATGCATGAAGATCCTCTCCACCTCATCCCTAATCATTTACGGGAAGAATTCTACGAGGAATATGGAATACGAATCGAAGGAAATCTTTCGCCATTAAACATGCTGCGCCTGGAAGAGGAATATGGCGGTCGAATCGAAGATGTCATGATTCAACGAATTTTATTTTCTGAAGATCGAAGGGTTGGTATTGGTACATTTAGCCCATCTGATCCAAAGTCCCAAGACATCGCTGATTTAACAGGAAGCATTGATTTTTCCACCATTGCCGAATATGGATCCGAATCCGATCCAAGGGCTTATCGCTTTGATGGGGAATTAAATAAAGCGAACCGTGGGTTAATGGAGTTCCAAGAGATGCTAAAATGTGATGAAAAGTTTCTTTGGCATTTACTTTCATTAACACAGGAAGGGAATTTTAAAGCGGGCAGGTTTGCCTTAATTTCGGCTGATGAACTTATTGTTGCCCATACAAATGAAACGGAATATCGTTCATTTATTTCAAACAAGAAAAATGAAGCCCTTCATTCACGAATCATCGTCATGCCTGTTCCATACAATTTAAAAGTTACACAAGAAGAAAAGATTTATGAAAAGATGATTAATGAAAGTGATGTGGCCAATGTCCATATTGCCCCGCATACATTAAAAATTGCGGCGATGTTTTCGATTCTGACAAGACTAAAGGAACCAAAGCGCGGAGATATCGACCTCATTAAAAAAATGCGATTATATGATGGTGAAAGTGTGGAAGGATTTAATTCTGCAGATATCGATGAATTAAAAAAGGAATATCAGGAAGAAGGAATGAGTGGAATCGATCCGAGATATGTCATTAACCGAATTTCATCCACCATTATCCGTAAAGAAGTTTCTTCAATTAATGCGCTAGATGTACTTCGTTCTTTAAAGGAAGGCTTAGATCAGCATCCGTCCATCACGACCGAATTAAAAGAAAAATATTTAAACTTTATTTCTTTAGCACGAAAAGAATACGACGAAATTGCCAAAAAAGAAGTTCAAAAAGCATTCGTCTATTCCTATGAAGAATCTGCAAAAACATTAATGGATAACTATCTTGATAATGTCGAAGCGTATTGTAATAAGGCAAAGCTGTATGATCCATTAACCGGAGAAGAAATCAATCCGGACGAAAAGCTAATGAGATCAATTGAAGAACAAATAGGTATTTCCGAAAATGCCAAAAAAGCATTCAGAGAAGAAATTCTTATCCGTATTTCCGCCTATGCAAGAAAAGGAAAACGATTTGATTATAATTCCCATGATCGCCTCCGTGAAGCGATTCAAAAGAAACTTTTCGCCGATTTAAAAGATGTTGTAAAAATCACAACCTCATCGAAAACACCGGATGAACAGCAACTGAAAAAGATTAACGAAGTAGTCGCGCGTTTAATTGATGAGCATGGCTACAACTCAACTTCCGCAAATGAGCTGTTAAGATATGTAGGAAGCTTGTTAAATCGATAATTAGGGATCAGCTTATGGGCTGGTTCTTTTTTTATATATCAAATATCTACAATCCTCCTTATTTTATTATATATAATATTTTTATATGGAAGAAAAATAAGCTTTTTTGCCATCTAAAACATTATGTATAGAAACAGGGGGGAGAAAAACTGAAATATTTTCTTATTATCGCACTAGTTATTTTTCCACTAATTGGATGAGATAATCAAAATTCAGTAGATGACTCACCATTGTTATCAGAGTTTCAAAAGCCTAGTGAACAAAGAACTTTAAAAGGAATTATTTATAAAGGAGAGGAGGGAATATGGTTAATTGAAGGGGAATCAAATATTAACATAGATGGTTTTAATCTTAAGCAACTAAGAGAGGAATATTTAAACGTAATAAAGCTAAATATAATAAATAAGGATGAAATCAATTCAGGAGATAAAGTAAAAGTATGGTACGACTATATACGTGAGTCTTATCCTCCTAAAACTAATGTTTTAAAATATGATAAGTTAATAAACAAATAAATGTAAGCTTTCCTTACTCATGAAATGAACTTGGAAATAAAGATTCATTTTTTTGTCAGCAATATTAAAGGAAATTCCCCAAATTCATTTTTTGTTGTTATTAACTTGGAATAATTATGTTATAATGAGGAATATATAATAAAGACGAGATGCTGTGAGAACATCTCGCCTAGTAACCAATCCAAAGTGGTCGGTTGCTCCTAAATTTTAATATTTCTTTTTAGAAGACCTCCCGATTCTTTTGGACGAAGTGCGGGTGGTTTTCTTTTTGCGTTCATTAGTGGATATTATGCTGAATATTATAACAATTGTCTGAGTGACAAGTGTCTTAACTGCTTCCACTAGTACGGCAATTAGAATATCCATATCGGTCACCTCCCTTCTCTTGAAGATAAAAGAGAAAGGGTTAGGGCAACCTCCCACCCGGCTAGTTACATAACATAATTTTAACATGAAATTTGGTGAAAGTTATTTGATTTTCTGAAAAGTTACTATAATATAATCATCGTTTATGAGGGGCTAGATTCAATAGCTTCTTTTTTTAGTAAAAATAATTAATCATAGCTCGTCCAACCTAAATAGACAATTACCTTATTATAATAATTTTTTGTAAATAATCTTAACTTTTTGCATAGGATAAAGTAATCCATAATTTTTTTATGCATTCCTTAAATACACAGCCAAAATATTGTATGCAAATAAGGGAAATATGGTGAAAGTTTTCTAAAAAATGTAGGAGGGGAATATTATGACTGATTCAGAGCACAAGCAGTTTGTTATCTCAAGTGAAGATTGGTCCCTCCACCGTAAAGGACATGATGATCAAAAACGACATCAAGAAAAGGTACAGGAAGCGATTCGTAATAATTTGCCTGACCTTATAACAGAAGAAAGCATCATCATGTCAGATGGCCGTGATGTGGTCAAAATTCCGATTCGATCATTGGATGAATACAAAATACGCTATAATTATGATAAGAATAAGCATGTCGGTCAGGGGGACGGCGAAAGTCAGGTGGGTGATGTTGTCGCACGCGATGGCGCTCCACAAAAAGGACCAGGAAAAGGTGATGGAGCGGGCGATCAGCCGGGAGAAGATTATTATGAAGCAGAAGTATCGTTAATGGAGCTTGAAGAGGCATTATTTAAACAATTAGAATTACCGAATTTACAACGAAAAGAGCAAGATTTAAATACGGTTGAAGATATCGAATTTAATGATATCCGCAAAACCGGATTAATGGGCAATATTGATAAAAAAAGAACGATGATGACAGCATTCAAACGAAATGCGATCAGTGGAAAACCAAGTTTTCATCCAATCGTCCAAGAAGATTTAAAATTTAGAACGTGGAATGAAATTCAAAAGCCCGAATCTAAGGCTGTCGTTCTCGCAATGATGGACACGAGTGGTTCCATGGGCGTCTGGGAAAAATATATGACCCGCAGCTTCTTTTTCTGGATGACCCGCTTCTTACGGACAAAATATGAAACAGTCGATATCGAATTCATCGCCCACCATACGGAAGCAAAAGTTGTTTCAGAAGAAGACTTCTTTTCCAAAGGTGAAAGTGGTGGAACGATCTGCTCCTCAGCTTACCGAAAAGCAATCAGTTTAATCGATGAAAAATACGAACCATCTCGCTACAATATTTATCCATTCCACTTCTCAGACGGAGATAATCTTACCTCCGACAATCCGCGCTGTGTCAAACTAGTCGAAGAGCTAATGAAAGTATCAAATATGTTTGGATACGGGGAAGTCAACCAATACAATCGCCATTCTACGCTTATGTCTGCTTATAAAAATATCAAAAACGAAAAATTCAGGTATTTTATTTTAAAGCAAAAAGCAGACGTCTTTCATGCGATGAAGAGCTTTTTTAAACAGGAAGAAGAAAAGGTGTTTAGTTAAAAAAATGTAAAGCCCTTCTCAGTGAGAGGGCTTATTTTTATTGTAGGAATCATAACATTAACAATATTTTATGAAAAATGTACCTCATGCAATGTTCATAAGGTAAATGATTAACAAAATAAAAGGAAGAAGTGCTTCATAAAGCGAATATGAGGTACATGATTAACAAAATAAAAGGAAGAAGTACCTCATGAAGCGAATATGAGGCACATGAATAACAAAGTTAAAAGAAGAAGTACCTCATGAAGCGAATATGAGGCACATGATTAACAAAATAAAAAGAAGAAGTACTTCATAAAGCATTTATGAGGTACATGATCAACAAAATTAAAAGAAGAAGTGCCTCAAGGAGCATTCAAGAAGAACATAATTAACAGAATAAACGGAATGATGTACCTCATAGATAAAAGAGGAACCATTTATATGTTGTTACATAGAAAAAATCACCCCTATATTCAAATTGCTGTAAACTAAATTTATTCACACCAAATCATTGTAGGGAAGAATATAATAAAAAATAAAATCGGAGTGACCAAATTGAAAATTATCATTGCACCTGATTCATTTAAAGAGAGTTTATCCGCTTTAGAAGCGGCAAATGCGATTGAAGAAGGATTTTCTGCTGTTATACCGGATGCTGAATATATTAAACTTCCAATGGCAGATGGGGGAGAAGGAACGGTTCAATCGCTCGTTGATGCGACAAATGGAAAAATCATAGAGAAGGTTGTTACTGGTCCGCTTGGGTTACCTGTTCAAGGATTTTTCGGTCTTCTAGGCAATGGAAAAACCGCCGTAATCGAAATGTCAGCAGCTTCAGGTATTCACCACGTTCCTTTAGACAAACGCAATCCACTACTAACAACAACCTATGGAACGGGTGAACTTATTGTAGAAGCACTTAATTTCGGTGCCAAAGAAATTATCATGGGTCTTGGCGGGAGTGCAACAAATGATGGAGGCGCAGGGATGGCTCAAGCACTTGGAGCAAAACTTCTCAATAATCAAAAGGAACAAATTAGCTTTGGCGGCGCCGCCCTCTCAGATTTAAAAACAATTGATATTTCGCAAGTGGATTCAAGATTATCAAATGTCCAATTTATTGTAGCGTGTGATGTGGATAACCCGTTAACAGGAGAAAACGGTGCATCTGCTATTTTTGGACCACAAAAAGGTGCAACACAAGAGATGGTCAATCGTTTAGACAAAAGCTTACTGCATTTTGCAAATATCATAAAAAAAGAGCTCCATAAAAACGTTGATAGAGTTCCGGGTGCAGGTGCGGCGGGTGGAATGGGAGCTGGCATGTTAGCCTTTTTCAATGCCGAATTAAAACGGGGAATCGATATTATCACTCAAACATTGAAACTAGAAACCCATCTCGAAGGGGCGGAACTCGTCATTACTGGCGAAGGGAAAATAGATGGACAAACCATCTTTGGCAAGACACCAATCGGGGTTGCAAAACTAGCAAAAAAGAAGGGAATTCCAGTAATCGGAATCGCGGGATATATTGAAGACAAAAATGGGAGAGTAAGAGAAGAAGGAATCGACGCCTTATTTTCAATTGTCCCAGGTGCTACATCACTCGAAGATGCCATGACAAATGCTTATGAATATCTGAAAAATTGTTCTGAAAATATCGCTAGAGTCATCGACATGTTCAAAAAATAAAAATTCTTCTATTTGCTTATTTATTTTTTTTCTGTATAATTGTCACTAAAATAAATACTATCCTTCGGGGCAGGGTGAAATTCCCTACCGGCGGTGATGAAGCTGCAATGCTTCTTAGTCCGTGACCCGGTTAACAATTGTTAAACGGTGGATCTGGTGAAACTCCGGAGCCGACAGTTAAAGTCTGGATGGGAGAAGGAAAAAATAAAAAGTATTGGTAAGATGGCTATCTCTACCTTTCTTTCTTATTGTGTAAAAAAATGGTTTGATGAAATATCATACCTTTTTTAACTATACATAAATTTGGAAAGGAAAAGTCTATTCTTCACCTTTATTTCCTATACCCAAAAACACGTAACCCCTGAAGAAGTTCATTCTTTAGGGGTTTTTTATTTTCTATTTTAAGTAAGGAGCTTATAAAATGAATGACCAATACTACATGCAACTAGCCATCGATATTGCAAAAAGTACGAAAGGTCAAACCACTCCTAATCCAGCCGTCGGGGCAGTGATTGTAAAAAACAACCAAGTAGTTGGGATCGGTGCACATGTCAAAGCAGGGGATTCACATGCTGAAGTACATGCCATTCAAATGGCCAAAGGGAGAACGAAAGACGCAACGATGTATGTCACCCTTGAACCTTGCAGCCATTTTGGAAAAACCCCTCCATGTTCAAAGCTATTGATTGAATCGGGGATAAAAAGAGTAGTGATTGCAACAAAAGATCCAAATCCGAAAGTGGCCGGAGAAGGAATCGAGACGATGAAAGCAGCTGGAATAAATGTAGAGGTCGGTTTACTCGAAAAAGAAGCCACCCAACTGAATCAAGTATTCTTTCATTTCATCCGAACGGGTTTGCCTTTTGTCACTTTGAAATCGGCAACAAGTCTAGATGGGAAAACAGCAACAAAAACTGGGAGGAGTAAATGGATTACAAGTCAGGAGGCAAGAGAGGATGTCCATTATTTCCGGCATATTCATGATGCGATTCTAGTAGGGGTCAATACGATTATTAAAGATAATCCAAGTTTAACAACAAGATTAAACGGTGGCGGGAAAAATCCTGTAAGAATTATCCTTGATACCCATCTTCGAACCCCTATCGATGCAAAAGTAATGGAGCAACAGGATGAGGAAACATGGATTGTTACAAGCATGCATGTGGACGAGAAAAGAAAAGTTACTTATCAAAACAAAGGTGTTCAAATCATTAACATGCAAACACCAACGATAGAAATAAAGCCTATGCTAAAACTTTTAGCAGAAAAAGGGATATGCTCTATTTTTGTCGAGGGTGGAGCAGAAGTACATGGCAGCTTTTTAAAGGAAAGGGCATTTCAACAAATGATAACTTATATTGCACCAAAACTAATTGGAGGAAAAACTGCCCCTACTTCGTTTGGTGGAGAAGGAATCAAAGAAATAGAGGATGCCATGAATGTTGATATTACCGACGTTAAAATGATTGGAAAAGATATTCGAATTACAGCAACTCCCATGTAAAGGTGGTGAATGAAGATGTTTACCGGAATTATCGAAGAAATTGGTCGTGTGAAAAATATCAAACAATCGGCTCAATCAATCGAATTAACAATTCATGCTAACAAAATAATGAAGGATATGCACAATGGAGACAGTATTTCCGTTAATGGAGTATGTTTGACGGTTACCTCATTTTCCAACGATGAGTTTCATTTAGATGTCATGCCTGAAACAATAAAATCTACTAGTTTAATAGAACTAAAAAATGGATCAAAAGTAAATCTTGAACGAGCAATGTCTTCGCAAGGTAGATTTGGCGGCCATTTCGTTTCAGGGCATGTGGAAGGAGTTGGAACGATAAAGAACATAAAAAACGTTTCCAATGCCCGATATTATGAAATCAAAGCAGATGCCGAGATCATCAAATACACGATTTTAAAAGGATCCGTTGCAATTGACGGAACTAGTTTGACGGTTTTTGAAGTGAGCGATTCTACTTTTACAATTTCATTAATCCCTCATACGCTATCTGAAACGATTCTAAGTGAGAAAGGAGTAGGAGACCTAGTAAATATCGAATGCGATATGCTTGGAAAATATATTGAGCATTTCGTTCATTCTCGATTTTCGGATACGCAAGAAGAAAATAAAACAGCAATAACCTATGACATGTTACAAAAAAATGGCTTTGCATAAGGAGTGATGGATATGTTTGATTCAATAGAAGAAGCAATACATGAATTAAAGGCAGGAAATGTAATCATCGTTTGTGATGATGAAAATCGAGAAAACGAAGGTGATTTTATCGCTTTAGCTGACAAAGCCACACCTGCTGTCATTAATTTCATGATTACATACGGAAAAGGTCTCGTCTGTGTTCCGTTAGAAGAAAAAATTGCAAAAAGTCTACGATTAAATCCAATGACTGAAGAAAATACCGATCCATTTGGAACAGCTTTTACGATTAGTATTGACCATATTTCAACCACGACAGGTATATCAGCAATGGAACGCTCAATGACGATTCAGTCGTTAGTGAATGGAAAAGCGATGCCATCTGATTTCAAACGACCAGGTCACGTATTCCCACTAATCGCAAAAGACGGCGGTGTATTAAAAAGAGCAGGACATACTGAAGCCGCAGTAGACTTAGCGAAACTAGCCGGGGCGTCGCCTGCAGGAGTCATCTGTGAAGTGATTAAAGAAGATGGAACGATGGCAAGAGTCAATGATTTGCGTATGATAGCGGATCAATTTCAGCTGAAAATGATTACGATTCAAGACTTAATCAATTATCGGAAAGAAATCGAAAGAGTAGGAAGTATTATCTAATTATAGGGAGGCTTTTAAAATGGGAACAATTTTTGAAGGAAATTTAGTAGGATCAGGATTGAAAATTGGAATTGTCGTAGGTAGATTTAATGAATTTATTACGAATAAGCTGCTAAGCGGTTCAATTGACGCACTTAAACGACATGGTGTAAATGAAGACGATGTGGATGTTGCGTGGGTTCCGGGTGCATTTGAAATCCCATTAGTTGCACAGAAATTAGCGAAAACGGACAAGTATGACGCGGTAATCACATTAGGAACGGTTATTAGGGGATCTACACCACATTTTGATTATGTATGTAATGAAGCGGCAAAAGGAGTAGCAGCTATTTCATTAAATACAGGAATTCCAGTCATTTTCGGGATATTAACAACTGATTCCATTGAGCAAGCAATTGAAAGAGCAGGTACAAAAGCAGGAAATAAAGGCTGGGATGCTGCAGTATCCGCGATTGAAATGGCGAATTTAGTTAAAATTGTAGAATAGGTGATTGTAATGATGAAAACTTCCTAAGTATAACTTGGGGAGTTTTTTCATCTGCTATAGTTCTAGAGTTAAAAAAGTTAGGGTGGCGGTAAATTTTACACAGGTAATAAACAAACTAATATGTGGAAAACTATGATGAAATAAATATTTTTTATAAAGGTGGATTTAGTGAACAACTATACGAATGACAACACCGCCAGAAGATATAAAGCCCATGTTAGTATTTTAGGGACAACTCAACTGCATTTAAGAAATCCTTATATTATTGCTTGGTGGTCAGCAGCATTCCCTGGATTCGGGCATTTGCTTTTATCTAAATATCTTAGAGGGTATGCATTATTTATTTGGGAAGTTATCGTCAATATTAACGCGCATGTTAATGCTTCAATGATTTATTCCTTTCAGGGGAATATCAGTATGGCAAAAGAGGTATTAGACACAAGGTGGCTTCTTATGTATATTCCCGTTTATCTTTTTGCTATTTGGGACAGTTATCGGATAACAGTAGATATGAACAGAGTTTATGTGTTAGCCGAGCGAGAGGAACATCGTTATAATTCTTATTCGATAGGTGCATTAGAGATTAACTATCTGGATAAGCGAAATCCAGTTGTTGCTGTGATGTGGTCTTTGTTTATCCCTGGTTTAGGACAGCTCTATATTCATAGAATTTTAACTGCTTTCTTTGTCATTATATGGTTAGTTATTTTTTATTATTGTTCGCATATTCAAGAAGCTGTTGTGTTTTTGTTTTTAGGTAAAGTAAAAGAAGCAACCGCGGTGTTAAATCCTGAATGGCTCCTTTTTATTCCTTCACACTATGGGTTTGCTATTTATGATTCTTATATGAATACAGTTGAGAATAATAAACTTTTTGATAAAGACTTAAGAAATCATTTAACCGAGAATTATCAATCGAAGGGTTTCCAAATACTAAAAGGACAAAAAGTGAAGTGAATCATTTTGCAGGTATTTTCCACATTTGAAACAACTGGATTTTTAGAAATGGCCATTTCAACCTTAGAAAAGAAAGGGATCCAAAAAGAAAACATATTTGCTGTTTCACTGGATAATCGGGCAGAAGATCGTAAAATTTTTGATACGTTGCATCGCTCAGATGGAACATCACTTATCGATATAGGGATGGGGCTTGCCACAGCTTTATCAGTTATTGGAGCAAGTATAGGATTTAAATTAGCATGGGGTCCAATATATTGGGGCCTGATAGGTGCATTTGTTGGGTTTGTAATCGGCTTTGCTATTCGGCTTTTTATCGAATTGGTTGTAAAGAAAAATAAAAGAGTTTTAAAAGGCAAACATTCTGAAATAATTTTAATTGTTGATTGTGAAGAAACACAAGCGGAATTTATTGAGGATGTACTTTGGAGTCATTTTGCAATTGGTGTAGCAAAAATAAAATGATGAATCAATTTGGTTGAACTTATATAAAACAAAAGATTGTGAAGTACCATTAGTCGAAAGATCATGCTAAATTAGCAAATAAAAATAATTAGGCTATTAAATAAGATCAACGAAACCAACTGTACTAATTAGAATAGAACAGTTGGTTTTTTTAGCAAGTAAAATACCGATAATTGTTCAACACATCTTTATGCCCCCCTTACCTAAGTCGTATTGTGAAGAGTACCCATAATATATGAAACGTTAAACCAAGGAGATATCTAGGAATTCATGATATTATTTCAATATAGGAGAAAAGTTCAGCAATGCAAAAAGAAATAAAGAGCAGGTACTATTTTATGATAATATTGGTTACAAGTAAGAAAAGCGGAAACGCCTTGATCAGCCCCCCCTCGATCTGGAAATTGCACGATACTTTGTAAGACTGTTGACATGAAAATTTATACTTTTCTTTTAAAAAAGATTATTTAAGATAAGAATCCTCAAAGCATGTAAGCCAAGGTGGGGCAGTTCCTATCTTGGCTTTTATTTATACATAAAAAAGGAAAGGAACTGGTAGAGAGATGAACAGTCCCGTAGAAGTAATGAAAAGTAAAAAGAGGAATGTATTAGAGAAATATGTAAATGATTTCAGAAAGGAAAAATTATTTACATCAAACGTTGACGCTATTTTAATATTAGATTTAAGCGGTCTTTCTGTGGAAATGAATTCATCTTTCGAACGATTAACAGGTTATACAAATGAAGAGTTAAAAAAAATAACCTTTCAATCTCTTATTCAAATGGAAGATTTGGATAATTATTTGAATTACTTCTATAAATCAGTACTTGGGCAATATCATCATTTTGATTGTAAAATAAAAAATAAATTCGGTGAGATTACAGATTTAAATGTTATGAATATCCCCATAGCCGTTGAAGGACAAATTGTTGGAATACAAATGATTGCAAAAGACATCACACATTTAAATAAAAAAAAGGAAGAGATCAGAAAGATTGAAGATTTCCATAGAGTAATGTCAGAAAATGTGATGGATATCATGTTAACGACCAATATAATGGGAAACATTTTTTACATATCCCCTTCTTGTCAAACTATACTCGGATATCAATCTGATGAATTAGTGGGAAAACATCTTTCGATTTTGATACATAAGGATGATAAGGAAAAAGCTTTTTGCGATCGCGAAAAATTAATAACAAACCTTGAGTGCAATAGGGGAACTTATCGTTTTCTAAGAAAGGATGGCAGTTATGCCTGGGTAGAGTCAATTTGTAAACCAGTCATGGACCGTGATACACAAAACATTTCGGAAGTAGTGAGTGTCATTCGGGATATTACTGAGCATGTGAAGGCTGAAGAAGAGCTATGCACTTGGAGAAAGGCATATCGGGATATAGTCGAAAAATCCCCGGATGCAATAGTAATGGCGAAAAATGATAAAATTCTTTTTATTAACGAAATGGGAATAAATTTATTAAAAGCTAACCATGCAAAGGATGTAATTCAAAAATCAATACTGGATTTTATTCCTACAGGCTATCATACGAAAGCAAAAGAAAGAATGATGTTGATTTCTAAAGGGGAAACAACGAATTTTTCGGAGTACGAAATTATCCGAATGGATGGATCGACTTTTACAGCCGAAATAAAAAGTATTCCGACATTCTTTCAAAATGAACCGGCAATCCATGTGATCATTCGAGATATTACCGAACGTAAAAAAACTCAAGAACTTTTACACAACTCGGAAAAGCTAACGATTGCCGGACAGCTTGCTGCTGGGATTGCACACGAAGTTCGTAACCCATTGACGGCTATAAAAGGATTTCTCCAACTAATGGAAGCACAAATAAATAACAAAACTTATTTCAGCATCATACAGTCAGAAATGGACAGAATCGAACTTATTCTTAGTGAACTGTTGATTCTTGCAAAACCTCAAGATTTAAAATTTGAACGAGAAAATTTAAATTCTTTAATTGAGGAGGTCAAAACGTTAATTGACACACAGGCAATAATTAATAATGTCCAAATCTATATTGTTAATGAATATCAAGATCTAGTAGTGAGATGTGATAGAAATCAGCTAAAACAAGTGTTCATTAATTTCTTGAAAAACGCAATTGAAGCTATGCCAGAAGGCGGACTTGTTACGATTGAAATGAAAAAACTAGGTGAGAATAAGTTGAAGATATTCTTTAAAGATACAGGTATTGGTATTCCACAGTCTATTTTTAAACGAATAGGTGAACCATTCTTTACAACTAAAGAAAATGGAACAGGATTGGGGATCATGATTTCAAAGCAAATCATTGAAAACCATAATGGTACCGTTCATTTTTGGAGTGATAAGAAGGGAACGATGATTGAAGTGATATTACCTATAGATAATAAACAATAAGAGAATAAGAGCCTTGTTAGAACGGAGAGCTCACCTACGGAAGTTTTTTTATCCGCATAAAATTGTAACTTCTTTGTCACCCTTTGTAGGAAATATGTCTTATACTTAAATTATATTAATCATTTTAGGTGGTAGGGCGGACAAATGAAAATGCGGAGGCTTAATAGAAGAGGAAAAATTACATTATTTAGTTTAATTGTAATCATTGCCTCTATTACGGTAGGGTTTCAATTTCATAAAAAACAACTTACAGAACAAACGGCTGTTGTTGCAGCGATGGCGAAAGAAAACGTCAATAAAACGAAAAAAAGCCATGAAGAAAAAAATACTGGAACATCAAAGGATAAAAAAAGCGTAGAAAAACATCAAACTTCTGAAAAAAAAGAAAAAACATCGTCCAAAATATATAAAAAGCCTTCTATTCCAATTGTAAAACCTTCCGAGGAAAAAGTAATTTACTTAACATTTGATGACGGTCCTTCTAATAGAATAGAAGATTTAATGAATACATTGGAAAAATATAAGGCAGATGCTACATTCTTTTGGTTAGAGCCTAATATAAAAAGATTTTCAAAAGAGGCAAAGGATGCGGTAAAACGGGGATTTTCCATTGGACTTCATGGAGTCACCCATGATGCGAAGAAAATTTATGCATCAAGTCATTCAGTTGTAAATGAAATGGATACAGCCAATCATACACTCAAAGAAATAACTGGTAAGTCTACTAGACTAATAAGAACTCCATATGGGAGCTATCCATATATGACGCCAAAATATAAAGCGGCGGTAGATAACGCAGGATTTATATTGTGGGACTGGAATGTGGATAGTATGGACTGGAAATTTAAGAATGGTCGTTATATAAACGAGGTTATTCAACAAGTCGAAAATTTAGAAAGCAAAAACATAACCCCAGTCATTTTACTCCATGATCGGGCAGAAACGATTAACAGTCTTCCAAAACTATTAAATTATTTTAAAAAGAATGGATATACATTTAAAAAAATTAAGCAAAACATTATACCAATTCAGTTTTAAAACAATCATTGTACAATGCCTCCATGTTTGTGGGGGTTTTCTTATTATTTTATAATAACAATAGAATGAATTGAAAAGGAGGTTTATTGGATGTCCTCGATTCTTTTGTTAGAAGATGAAATGTCGATTAGAAGTTTTATTAGTTTAAATTTAAAAAAGGCAAATTTAACCGTATATGAAGCAGAAACTGGAGAAGAAGCGTTAGAAATATTTCATGCACATCCCGATATCGATATCGCACTTCTAGATGTCATGCTTCCCGGGATCGATGGGTTTGAGGTGTGCAAAGAAATTCGAAAAAAGAATCAACGAATTGGAATCATTATGCTAACAGCGAAAGCACAGGAAGATGATAAAGTAATAGGTCTTGATACCGGTGCAGATGATTATATAACGAAGCCATTCAGTATGAAAGAATTAGAGGCGAGAATCAGTTCTTTACTTAGAAGAATAAAAGCAATAGAAACTGTACCTAAACAAAATGTCATCTCCATTCCTCCTCGTATAATAAGTTTTAGAAATTGCTTTTATTGTTCTTTGATAACTAAATAATTAAGATATTGCTATCTATGATGGAGGCAATGCTGCTCTCTCTTTATATTCATAAATAGCACAACCCGAATTGCTTGGATACTGGGGGATATCCCTGGATAATAGACATTGGAATGGATCCAACTGGGAATATGCTGTTTCCTCCTGTAGTTCGACTACGATTAAAGACTGTGACCCAGACAATGGTTGTACTGCAAACACACAAGCTGTATCGGTGTATTTCTATACCAATGTTAGTGGACATTGGGGCAGCTTTTAGAGACGCACCTTTTGAATACTCATACGCGAGGCTGTTGCCAGACCATTGTTTCTAGGGATATCCCGCAGTATCCAAGCTTATTCCATAATCAAATGAAAGGAGGTCCTTTCCGTGAATTTATTTGTAGGTATTGATGTAAGCTCTAAAAAACTTGATGTGTGTTTTCTGGACAGCGAAGACACACGTTTAAAAGAAACGACTTTTCCAAACGATATTCATGGAGCGAACCAGATTAAAGAAAATATCTTAGCTTATCATGGACAATCCCATTACGAAAAAATCATTGTCGGCATGGAATCCACCTCTGTGTATAGCTTTCACCCTGCGCATCTTTTAGATAACGATGCCGACTTAAAACGGATTGGGGTGGAAGTGGTGGTTCAAAATCCAAAGGCGATCCATCGGTTTAAAGGCTTATTTGAAGAAGATAAAACCGATAAAATTGATGCATTTCGGATTGCCGACTTTCTTCGGTTTGGGCGCTATAATAAAACCATCATCAAGGAAGAAAAGTATGTTGCCCTTCAGCGTTTAACGCGTTCTCGTTATCAGGTCATTCATCAATTGACCGAGTGTAAGCAGCATTTCCTTGAAAATCTCTATTACAAGTGCAATACATTGACCAATGAAGTAGATACTTCTGTTTTTGGTTCGACCATGATGGAGTTGTTCGCTGAATCCTTTTCGCTGGATGAGATCGCTCAGATGGAGCTGGAAGAGCTGGCTGAGTTCCTTCAAGAGAGAGGAAAAGGTCGCTTTCGTCAGCCAGAAAAAGTTGCGAAATCCATCCAAAAGGCGATTCGTGACTCCTACCGTTTAGGCAAGGTCGTACAGGACTCCGTTGATGTCGTATTGGCCACCTATGCCAAACTCATTCAAACACTTAAAAACCAGGTCAAAGAGTTAGAAAAAGGGATTGAGTCCCTATTTCACATTATTCCAGAAGGACAGTGCTTGAAAAGCGTGCCGGGTATTGGTCCGGTTTATGCGGCAGGGATTATCGCCGAAATCGGTCAAATTGATCGATTTGAAACACAAGCGCAAATAGCTAAATATGCCGGTCTCTTCTGGAAAAAATCGCAATCAGGCGACTATGAATCGGAACGAACACCACGAGTCATGTCGGGAAATCAGTATCTTCGTTATTACTTAGTTGAAGCTGCCAACTCGGTCCAACGAAATGAACCCGCCTATCGTGAATTTTACTTAAAGAAGTATAAAGAAGTTCCGAAATTTCAACACAAAAGAGCCCTTGTCATGACTGCAAGAAAATTAGTGCGTTTGGTGGATGTGCTACTACGCAATCACCAACTCTACACGCCAAAAAGGAGCGTGTAACTCAAAAGCAAATAGCTGCTTTTGAATCCTTTCAGCAAACCCGAACAAGCGTTCTTGTGATGGTGCGGGTTTAGTTCAGTGCGCCTTTTTTTCCTTTGAAAGTCCAAAATCAACTTTATTTTTTATGGATTTTCTCTTGACTTATTACCACAAGTCTTGATGGAATAATAACCGCCTGACATGCCTTTTCATAAAACTCAATCGGTCCCGCGCCACCAATAATGGCATACTCATAACCAATGTCCTTCATATCTCTTAAGCAATGATGTAAAAGTGCATGTCCGACACCACTGATTCGATTCGCAGTAGAAACTCCCATTGGTCCAAAATATCCTTTTTTCTTCTGATACGTGTCAAAGCAAGCAAAGCCAATTATTTCATTTTCCTTATTAAATGCTAGATAAATAGATGGATTTTCAGCTTCAAATCCCGTTTTTACCGTATGAGACCATTCCTCTGAAAAATGCTGTTTAACAAAAGCGACTAATGATTGCTCATCACTCTGAATTACTTTTCGAATCGAATAAGTTGGTAAAGTAGGAAATGTGTATGTCCCAAGATGAGTAATCATATCTCTTGCTGTTGTTCCAAGCTGTAAAATGGTTTGTTTGTCTTCCTTAGTTAAATAGTGATCCAATACTTTCGTTGCAACCAACGCTTTTAATAAATGGCCGACATTTAAATAGATTTGCTTATATCTTCGCATATACGCTTCTGCTATTTCCATCACTTGCATAACTTCCGCTGATACAGGCTTGTTAAAATACGGACTTTTTTTCGGTTTAGATGGAGACACTTCAATATGCGAGATGTGAAGGTTACATCTCAATCGAATTTCTCCAAGTATACCTGACCTTTCTTGTAAGCAAGCGATCCATATATGTTCAGGAGATACTACCTTATCAGCAGCTTCTCTCTCCGTGTTTTCTATTATTCTTTGAACGCGGTAAGTCACTTTTACATTTGGATAAGTCAATTGTCTCTCTCCTTTTCATTAGAAAAAGCGTTATCCTCTCTTTATCATTCTTTTTTCTTGTAAAAAATCCTTCTTGATATGAAAAAGACCCTGATGGAGATAATCAGAGTCTTCCTTTTTATTATCTATTCGTAAACACTCTTAACGCTTCTTTTACATTTTCCTTAATTCCAGCTTCAGCTACCAGTGCGATATCATGGAAAAAGACAGTTTCATTTTTTTCTTTCATATCTTGCACAAAGTCTACGACACTTTTTCCACCAGCCATCGTCATATATGTGAAATAATTAATTTTGGTTATTCCATTATTGATGGCCTCTTTAAATTCTGCCTCAGATAATCCTGATCCACCATGCATGACAAAAGGAATATCAATCTTATTTTTTACTTCTGTAATTCTATTTAAATCTAGCTCAGGCTTTGTTAAATAGACACCATGTGTCGTTCCAAACGCGATCGCTAAAGCATCTACTTGTGTTCTTTCGACAAACTCCTTAGCCAAATCCGGGTTCGTATATGCATCATCTAAACTATTAAAGTCTTCTGCACCTAGTGGTCCCCGACCTTCTCCACCACCAATGGACGATGTGAAAATATGACCTAATTCAGCTTCAACAGAAACTCCTAATGAATGAGCAATTTTCACAATTTCCTTCGTTTCATTCACATTTTCCTCGAAGCTTTTAGCAGAAGCATCATACATGACTGAAGTAAAGCCGAGATGCATGGCTTTCACACAGGCATCGAAGGAAGAGCCATGATCCAAATGAACACAAACAGGAACCTTTGCCTGTTTCGCTAATTGAACCATAATCGGTCCCATAACGTCTAGAGAAATTAAATCATTATGTACTTCTGCATGGGCAATAATGACAGGTACATTTAATTCTTCTGCTGCTGCAATAACGGCACGTGCCGTTTCTAGATTAGGAGTATTAAATGAACCAACCGCATATTTTTTTTCTTTTGCATCTGCTAATAATTCTTTAAGTGTTACTAACATTGAGTCCATCTCCATTCCATTTTATCTCATTAACATTCCACCGGTTACATCTATCGTAGCTCCAGTAATATAATCTGTTTTATTAGAGGCAAGGAAAGCTACCGTATAGGCAACTTCCTCTGGTGTGGAAATACGCTGCAATGGTATTCGCTCGTGATACGATTTCTTAATCATTTCTTCACTCATATTGGCAGTAATCATCGGTGTTTCCATAATTCCCGGTGCTACAGCATTCACATTGATGCCATGCTTAGCTACCTCCCGAGCTAAAGAAACCGTAAATGTAACGAGTCCTCCCTTTGAAGCAGCATAGTGGGCATGACCAGAGGTTGAACCATGAAAAGCTGCCTGTGACACGATATTAATAATTTTTCCTTTTCGTTCTTGATCAATTAAATGATTGATCATTTTTTTGCACAAAATGAAAGGGGATTGTAAATTAATTTTCATAGTGTTCTCAAATTCACTTACAGACATATCTTTCACATATGCTTTTGGCCAAATGCCGGCATTGTTCACTAAAATATCAATCTTTTGATAATGTTTACAAGCTGTATCAAAAAGATTGTCCAAATCACTTTCTTCAGACATATCCCCTTTAACAGCCATTGATTTCCCTTCATATGTTTCATTTAAATGCTCTACGAAACGGAGCACGCTTTCTTCGTTCGAACGATAATGTACAACGACGTTCGTTCCTTCTTGAGCAAGAATTTCACAAATCGCTTTCCCTAGACCAGATCCTCCACCAGTTACTAACGCTGTTTTTCCTTTTAAACCAAAATCCATAGCTGCAAACTCCTCTTCATCAATAAGATATGGTCTCTATCCTTCATTCTTATTTGCAAATTTCTTGAGAAACAATTCCTTGGTTACGACATTTCTTGAAAGTTCACCAGTGAAAAGCTTTCGCATTTCTTTTGCTAATAGCTTTGGTGAATTCGTAAATGCATCAATAGTTCCACCTGATAGATGTGGTGTAACTGTTACATTATCAAGAGTTACTAATGGATAATCCTCGCCAGTTGGCTCCTTGTCAAAAACATCTAAGGCAGCACCAATAATTTTCTTATCCTTTAACGCTTGATATAGTGCATCCTCATCAATTAATCCAGATCGTGCCGTATTAATTAAATAAGCTGTTGGTTTCATCAAGCTGATTAAATCACGATTGATCATTTTTTCTGTTTCTTTTGTTAGACGTGTATGCAGGGACACAAAATCGGATTGCTGCATCAATTCTTCTAAGGACACTAGCTGAGCAATTTCATCTTGACCCGAAAAATACGGATCATACGCAATAATATTCATCTCAAACCCTTTTAATCGTTGGGCTACTTTTCTACCAATCTCCCCGTATCCTACTATCCCAACTGTTTTTCCTGATAGATCAGGGACCGATTCATAATTGGCATAGTCTCTAATCCAGTGACCTTTTTTCATATTTAGATGGCTTTTCGCAATGTTTCTGCACTCGCTTAATAACAGACCGACAGCAAAATCGGCAACCGCATTGGCATTTCTACCAGGTGTGTTAAAGGCAACAACTTCTTTTTCTTTCGCGTAATCTACATTAATATTTTCATAGCCAGCTCTTAAAACTCCAATTGCTTTAAGATTCTCACAGCAATCAATCACTTTTTTGTTTATTGGACAAAATTGCGTAATAAGAATGTCCGCGTCTTTAATAAAATCTAGAATATAGTCAGGAACTTCGTAGGCTTCGCTTCCTTTCGTTTCCACTAGTAGATTAATATTTTGAAGATCCTCATGGCTTTCATTTTTCCACTGAATCGTTTTCACTTCACAATTGTCTTCTTCAAATATTTTAAACCCTTCATAAATGTAATTTTCTGGAATTAATAAATCTCCAATCCCAATAATTTTCATCATAAATACCTCCTAATAATTGTATCTTATTTTCCAAATAGTTTGGCTAATTCAATTAATCCCCAACCTAATGGAGTATTATAGCTTGAAACAAGATTTCCCAATTCCTGTGATTTCACATTTTCAGGAAGACTAATATTCGCTTCTCCAGCTACAGCTGTGTAAATCTCAGATAAGGCTGTTCCTCCATACAAGGTAATGGTCAGGATAACAAGCCCTGTACAAAAGATTCTAAACATATTTTTCTTACAGAAAGGAGCTACCATCGAAATAATGAAAACGATAGATGCTAAATCCGCAAAAGGCAGCATTCTATTTCCTGGTAAAATAACAGCCAATATTAATGCTGCTGGAATTAAAAGAAATCCAGTGGCTAGAATACTAGGTTCTGCAATTAATAATGCTGTATCCATCCCTATATAAAATTCACGTCCTGGGAATTTCTTTTGTAGGGTCGTTTCCGCTGCCTCTCGGACAATCGTTACCCCTTCTACTACAACACCAACCATTTTTGGAAGCAAAAGCATAACCGCAGCGACTGTAACGGCTAACTTCATTACATGGCCAGCATCCCAGCCCGCTAAGATTCCCAACCCCGCACCTAAAAAGGTAGCCAATGCTAAAGGTTCGCCAAGAACACCTAGTTTTTTTGTAATACTATCTGGATTAAGATTAATTTTATTTAGTCCTGGAATTCGTTCAATGATGGCATTCACTAGAATACCTACAGGGACAAAAACTCCGCATGTCGCATGTACAAAGGATACTCCCTTCATCTTATACATTTCATGTATTTTAGGAGCTGTTTTATCAGCGATGATAAATGCGATGATATACATAATCATGCAAGCAATAAAGGCAATCACAATATTATTCGTTACATAATAGATCATTCCACCAGGTAATAATAAAAGCCAATAATTAAAGATATCGATATTAACTGTTTTCGTTTGTTTTAATAAAAGCATCAGTATATTGACAATAATGGCCCCTGCAACAACAAGCGGCACTAATGGCGATGCCCAGCCAATCGAAGCACCTGTTGGCCAGCCAGCATCAACTACTGTAAATTTCAAACCAAATCTTTGAACCATGTCCTGTGTTGCAGGTCCTAAACTATTTAGCAAGGTTGTTACAATTAAATCAATACCAACAAATCCCACCCCAACAAGCATGGCAGATTTAAATGCATTCCCAATTTTTACGCGAAAAACTAAAGCTAATATGAAAAAGATAATCGGCATCATAACGGATGGACCTAAACTGATAATTTCATTAAATATCGACATATTTTTCCCCCTATTTGACATAATGAATTCGAACATAATACTGAAAATCACAAGTAACGAATAGACTGCTCACCCCCTTAAAAAAACAAAAAACGACTAAAGCCTAATCAAACTTGCATTAGGCTCTAGTCGAATTCATTTCACCATTCAACTTATTATTTTGTTGTTAATTTCCATAAATCCTTACTGCTTGTAGCAACACCACTAAATCCTGCTTCTCTTGCGGTGTTTAATATTTCCTCATTGTCTACAAACCCACCTAATATCATGGGGACATCAAGTATTTGCTTTATTGTATTTATATATTTAATACCGTATATACCAGGTCTTAGCTCAATAAGATCTGTTTTCGATTCACCGATCGATTTTATTGCCGTATCCAATGATTTTGAATCCATCAAGGTGACTCTATGAATAGTAGTTAAACCTAGTGATTTCGCCATATTCACCTTTGAAGACCCTGATCCTATGACAATATCAACATTGAAAAGCTGATTGAGCAGCTTAATACCGACCTTATCCGTGTTTAAGCCACCAACTAATTCCATATTCACAATGACTTTTTTATTGGCTTTATGACACATTCCCACCATCGTTTTCAAATTACCTATATGTGTCTCACTCAACAAAATATAATCTGTATTTAACGTTAACGCATACGATAAATCTCTTACTCTTCTAATAGAAGGTATGATATGAAATGAGTCACGCCAATTATTCATCAATTTCACTTCCTAAGAAATTAAAACGCTTTCTTTATTCATTATGGTATCTCGTTAAATATTTCCTGTCAACCGCCTATTCGTTATTAAATTTTTTCATTCAAATAGATGATTCATACAATTTATTCCAATTTAATAGATTATTTTTTTAATATTGACTTCAATTTCATTTATCGTATAATAATTTTAATAACATTGAATTTTACCACTTATCCATCAAAACAAAATAGATAAGTTGAATAGTGATAAGAATTCAGCTAAAGCCCCGTTTGATTGAACGGTGTCTTTAGCTGTTTTTTTTCTAAAAATGTAAGGGTTTTCTTAAAAGAAATTGGGGGGAGAAAGATGACAAAGTATTTAATGGGCATTGATGCTGGCTCTACTTCCATTAAATCGGTTTTATTCGATGAAGCCGGAAATGTGATTGCCTCAGCAAGTTCTGAAAGCATGAGATTTAAGGTAAGAGGAAAAGGGTTTGAAGAATTTGGTGTTGATGATCTATGGGTATCAACAAGTAAATGTATTAAAGAAACGATACAAAAGGCTAATATCCATTCAAAGGATATTGTCGGTATCGGAGTTACTTCCTTTGGAAATGGACTTGTCATTCTTGATAAGGATGGAAATTCTATTGCTCCTGGAGCTTTTTCACATGACTACAGAGCGACTGACATCATAGAACTATACAAAAAAGAAGGCTCCTTGGACAAAATTAATGAAATTACAAAGGGAGCTCTATTTGCTGGAGAACCTGGCCCTATTTTACGCTGGTATAAAGAACACGAGCCCCATATTTATAACAAAATCGGTTCAATCTTAATGTTTAAAGATTATATTATGTACAAATTAACAGGCGTTTTTGCAACCGATGCAAATGTATTCGGTGGATCCAATATGATAAATATCGAAACTCTCGAGTACTCAAAAGAGCTCTTAGATTTATATGGAATTCCTGAGATGTTTGATAAACTACCAAAATTAGCGATTGAACCAACAGAGATTATCGGAATGGTTACACCTGAAGCTGAAAATTCTACTGGATTATCAAGCGGTACACCTGTTGTTGCAGGAATGATGGATATTTTGGCCTGTTTAGTTGGTGGCGGTGCAACGAATGAAGGCGTCATCACAGCAATTGCCGGTACTTGGTGTATTAATGAAACTCATTCAGACAGGATTATTCCGAATGCTTCCGCGAACATGCCCTATTTAACAAAAGGAAAATACTTAAACTGCTCCTATACAGGTGCTTCAGGTGCCAACTATGAATGGTTTACTAGAGTTTTAGGAGGCAGTGCAAAAATGGAAGCACAAAATAGAGGCGTTTCCTATTACGAGGTGTTAAATGAGCTAATCGATTTAGTTCCGATCGAAAAAGCGAAGGTCTTTTTCCATCCATTTGTTGCTCAGCCAAGTGTCCATGTGGAAGCAAAAGCAAACTTTTTTAACATTGACCAAAACACGACATATGCTGAGTTTGCCTATGCGGTTGCCGAAGGTGTTGCCTTTATGCATAGACATCATATTGATTTCTTAAAATCCGCTGGTTGTCCAGCAAATAAAATCCGTTTAAGTGGAGGAATTGCAAGAAGCAGAGTATGGGGACGCATTTTTGCGGATGTACTCAAACTTCCAATTGAAGTAGTCGATTGTGAAGAGGTTGGTGCTTTAGGTGTTGCTATTGCAGCAGGAATCGCAACAGGTCTATACAAAGATTATGATGATGCTGTAAATAAAGCCGTTAAAATCCTGCCAGCCATTCATCCAAATCCGAGCACCTTTGAGTTATATGATGAAAGATATCAAGAATGGCATCAGCTCATCGAAGTAATGAATATCTATTGGAATCAGAAGAATCAAAGAGTCGCAGAGCATCAGCATTAATCAAATTTTGGAGATGACTGAAATGGAAAAAGTAAAAATATTACTAGTATCCGATGGTGGAATAACTAACGAATTAATGGAGCAATTTTACGAACTAGAAGAATATGGCGCGGAGATTACATTAGTTGAGGATAAAGAAATGTATGCAATGGGTCCCATTACAGATCGGATGCTACAAATTGAATTAAACGGGATTGATGCCGCACCTACCTGTCAACCGTTATTGGAGGCTTGTGCAGACAAGCATATTATTGTTGTCCATGTTGCTTCAATTAATAAAGAGGTTATTCATGCGGCAAAGAAACTGAAAGTGGTAGCTGTTCTCCGTGGGGGAATAGAAAATGCTGATCTTACTGCCCTTACCGAAAAAGGAATTACATTAATCAATGCACCTTGGAGAAGCGCTCATGCGGTCGCCGATTTTTCGGTAGGTATGATGATTGCAGAAAATAAAAATATTGCGAGAAGCCATAAAATGATTTTTGATGGTCAATGGTGTAAAAACTATATAAACCAAGAGTATATCCATGACATGAGAACTCGTACAGTCGGCTTAGTTGGATTTGGACATATTGGCCAGCGGGTAAATGAAAGATTAGTAGGCTTCGGTTCAAGAGTCATTGTTTATGATCCATATATTGATCCGAAAATAATTGAAGAAGCAGGATGCATTTCTGTTACTTTCGAAGAGCTACTTAAGCAATCGGATTTTGTTTCTGTTCATTTACGTTTATCGGAAAAAACAAAGCATTTCTTCAGCGAAAAGGAATTTTCAAAGATGAAGAAAACAGCCTACTTCATTAACACTGCACGATCTGGATTAGTAGATACAAATGCATTAGTAAATGCGCTACAAAATAAAGATATCGGCGGTGCGGCAATTGATGTGTATGACATTGAGCCTTTACCAAATGATCATCCGTTTTTAAAGCTAAATAATGTGACCTTAACATCACATATCGCAGGAACCTCCGCAGATACAATGAGAAACTCCGTAGAAATTGGTTTAGAGGATTTAAAAAATTACCTGCAAGGCTTACCAATGAAAAATATCGTCAATCCAAAAATAAACAATTGAGGTGACAATGATGATCAATAAAACGATTAGACTAGATGCGGTCAATGATGTAAAAACATTAGTAGAAATTCTTTCTGACTATGATTTCGAGGTTGATATTATCAAAGGACGCTACATAATGAATGCAAAATCAATTTTAGGAATCTTTAGTCTCGATTTAACTCAACCCGTACTGCTTCGCATTCATTCAGATGCATGCGATGATTTACTAGAAAAAATCTCTCCGTTTATCATAAGTGAATGAACGTAACAAGGGGCTGTTAGGACGGCCCTTCTTACTTGATTGCGGAAGGAAGCTGACGGTACTGTCACTTAAGTCAAAAGTTCATTAGTTTTTGCTTCAATTCACTTAACACTTTTTTCCGTTCTTCATAACCATTATCGCCATCTTCCCAAAGTTCAAGGTCGGCACCTCGTTCAATTAAGTTAATTGTATTGCTACGGACTTGTTCTTGAAGACAGTTTTTCTCCATTTGTATCGCTGAAAGACCAATGAATACTAAGGACATTACCTCTAAGTCTTCATCCATATTAAATTCATCAAAATATTCCTCTAAAATTATTTGAGCTGCTTCTTCAACCGTTTTTCCTTCATTCAAGTAGTCAATAAAATTTTCTTTCACTTCACAAGTAGTATCGTCATCAAATATTCCTGTACCCCAAGTTCCCATATTTTTATCGCTCCTTTTTCATTTAAATTTTAGCCAAACAGGCATTTAGTAAAATAGCGTTTCATTTAACTAAACAACTTCCCTTCAAGAGTGGCTATATTCGCCTTTTTAGTCGTTTGATTTAGTGATCAAATCATATACTTTTTTCAAGTTTGACTTAAAATATGTGGAAAAGTACCAATCTTGATAAGCTTTTGGTACTAAAATATCATCGATACTTTTCTTACTTTGAACATGTTCCTCCACCAATGCTACGATATCGTTTATGTAACCTTTCACCTCATGAAGCTCTTTCATTGAACAAATTTCACCATGCCCAGGTACTATTGTTTCGATACTAAGTAATTCAACTTGCCCCAAAATGTTTAGCCATTCTTGTGGATTTGCATGATTCATTACTGGATGATGCTTAGAGAGCACTAGATCCCCCATTACAGCAATTTTTTCTTCAGGTAGGTACACGAATGCATCACTTTGCGTGTGACCGCCGCCATATGTGATGAGCTGTACAGTCCGCTCACTACCATAAATACGCATCTGTTGATCAAAGGTCATCGTCGGTAATGTATACACCAAATGGGGGAGCATTTTCATGTACTCTCTGTCACTAGCATTTTCCCATTCCATATCCTTTTTTAACCTTTCATCCATCTCCTGCTGTGCTTTCTTCTCAGCCTCGTCAATAGCCTGATAGATTGGTTGAGGGTTTGATAGTTGCTGGGCTAACCGTTTTTCTCCAAATGTAGCCATAATTTCACGTGTAATAGAGGTAGAAATTATTTGTGCTTTCGTGATAAACACTTGATTCCCACTCGTATGATCACTGTGCCAATGCGTGTTGACTACATAGGAAACTGGATTTCCCGTGAGGTACATTGCAGCAGCCTGCAAATCTTCTGCAGCTTGTATTGTCGTGAAAGTATCCACCACAAGCGTTGAATCACCTAAATCTATGATTGCTGCATTCCCTAAAGAACCGGTACCAGGAACAGAGATTACTGCAAATACACCCTCAGCAACTTGATTTAGTCGGAAATGCTTTGATCCTTTAAATGTTGCGCTTCGATTTTCCATGTGTTGTTCTCCCTCCTGAAATCCCACCTTTATCGTATCATGGAAATGAAAATGAACTATATACATTTTTCTATTATTTAATTGAATTAAATTTAAAGGATTTTATCTGCTTTATACCGAAATATCTTTTACATAAAAGGAGGGAATGTAAATGAAACAAGCCAAGCAAATGATGAACGCATGGTTACAGCATCGAAATGTGCTAGAGGAAATGCTCACACAAATTGATGACGAGCATATTAACTTTAAACCGTGGGAAGGTGCGATGGGACTAGGTGAGCTCGCCTTACACATTGCTGGGTGGAATGATGTGTTCGTTAATATGGTAAAAACGGAAACCTTTGCGGCACCAGACATACCTGAATGTCAAACAATGGATGATGTGCGCCAAGCAGTACAGCAGTTCACAGAAAAAACGAAAACAGCCTATGAATCCATTTCTGACGATGAATTACAAACAGAAAATCAATCGTCACATCCGAAGCTAAAGGGACCAAAGATGAATTACCTTACAATTATGTATGAACATGAAATCCATCATAAAGGACAGCTTTTCATGTATGCTCGTATGGTCGGTGTGAAAGAACTACCATTTTTCCGATAATAGCCATATGGCTATTTTTTTATAAGTTTGTAGAATCTACATGTGCCACATAGGTCCCACCTATAAAATCATGAATCGCGCGCTTATCCTTGCGGAAAATAACCATACTAACAATCGTCGCAACTCCAAATGTAATATAAGATAATAGAAACTTTCCAATCACTTCTCTTAAAAACATATGGTACAAATCTACTTGACTATGATTGATTGATTTAATTTGAATATGACAGATACGCTTGCCAATAATATATCCCTTCCATATAACAGGAACTCCCTCAGTTTGATACGTTTATCTCTTAAATGCTCACTTATTCGCAGGATTTCATAACCCTTGAATTAAATTAGTTGATAAATGAAATGAGTTCAGTTTATTTTGGCTCCGTGAAGGCATAGTTAAATAAAGGAGTTAGCTACTACTCCACATTTTACCATATAATGTACATCTCCACGCCGCCCCTGGAGGCTTTCCCTCCCATGTCTCAACGGGTCATTCGCCCTCTCATTCCTTCGTCATGCCTATCCAAGGGGTGGAGGCCAGTTATGCTAAATCGAATGGGTCACATTGCCCTTTTGTTGGAGAAACCTGGTACTCCGTACATATTTGAAATCCTACGAATAAGACAATATTCAAAATCTATGTTAAGTATTTTAAATGATACATTTTATATAACGATTGTTTATTTTTATGCTGCTAATACTTGGACTTTATTTGGACAGTAAGATTCGTTTCGTCGTGCTATTCCTACAATAATCCTTGCTAGTTTGCCTATCAGTTTCATTATTGATTTCATTTTCTTTATCTTCTTAACCCTCACATTATGGGAATGGATAGCTTTAAACTCAGGGTTATTCACCACAAGGCTCATAGTTGCTAAGTAGAGGAAGCGTCGAAGTCTTGACCTACCACGTTTCGAAATGACAATCTGCCCTTTCCATTTACCTGAACTTGCTTCAGCTAGGTGTAGTCCTGCATGACGTAACAGAGAATTTCCATGAGAAAATCCAGATAGATCACCTGCTTCGCCTAAAATCCCTGCTAATGAGATTTCGCTTATACCTTTTATCATAAGCAGTTTCTTTGCGAATGATATTTGATTGAGGACTTCTTTTACTTGTTGTTCAACCCTTTCGAGTTGTTTTACTGCTAGGTCATATTCTTCTAATAATTGTTCTAAGTGAAATTTATAAGCATCAAATGCTTGTCCAGTTCCAATTGAAGATTTTGCTAGACTGATCAATAATTGAGCTTTTTTAAGTCCTGGTTGCCTTTTCATTAATGATTTCCATCCCGTCATGACATCTAGTGACTCCATTGAAGATATTTCATCTGGCGTCGGAAACAAACGGAGGGTTGCGATGGCCCCTTTGCACGAAACATCTTTAAACACTTGTCGCAGTTCTGGAAAGACAACATCAACCCATCTATTTATTTGATTAATAGACATTACGAGACGTTTTACAATCACATCTCGATTAGACATTAGAACTCTAAGTTTCTCAAACGACTCTGACGTTGGTCGGATAAAGGAATAGTATCCATTTTTAACCATATCTGCGATAACGAGTGCATCTTTTTTATCACTTTTGGATTGGGTATTATCACGATTCTCTTTATTTCTTTTTACTAGGTGTGGATTGACTGTAACTACCTCAATGTTTTGGTTATATAACCATTTTGATAGGTTAAGCCAGTAATGTCCTGTAGGCTCCATACCTACTATTACTGCATCTAAGTTCTTTAGTCTTTTTAACTCTTGGATCCAGTTCAATAGTTTAATAAATCCTTCTTCATTATTTTCAAAAGTAAGAGGATCCCCAACTACAATTCCACGGAAGTTAACTGCTCTTGCAATGTGTATTTGTTGAGCGATATCCACACCTACAATAAGATGTGTATCGGAAATTCTTTCTATGAGTTGATTTTGTTTGTCTTGCATTTTAAAATTCATTTAGAGCTTCCTCCTTAAAGTTCTGAGTTAGAGTAGTGTCTATACTCATAATCTTACTGAGGGGCTCTATTTTTTTCAAACCTGATATTTAACGATCTACAGGAATGCTAATGGAAGCACAATTAAATAACAAGACTTATTTCAGCATCATACAGTCAGAAATGGACAGAATCGAACTTATTCTTAGCGAACTGTTGATACTTGCCAAACCTCAAGATTTAAAATTTGAACGAGAAAATTTGAGTTCCTTAATTGAGGAGGTCAAAACGTTAATTGACACACAGGCAATAATGAATAATGTCCAAATCTATATTCTTAATGAATATCAAGATCTAGTAGTGAAATGTGATAGAAATCAGTTAAAACAAGTGTTCATTAATTTCTTGAAAAACGCAATTGAAGCTATGCCAGAAGGCGGAATTGTTACAATTGAAATAAAAAAACTAGGTACAAATAAGTTGAAGATTTTCTTTAAAGATACAGGTATAGGTATTCCACAGTCTATTTTAAAACGAATAGGTGAACCATTTTTTACAACTAAAGAAAATGGAACAGGATTGGGGATAATGATTTCAAAGCAAATCATTGAAAACCATAATGGAACCGTTCATTTTTGGAGTGATAAGAAGGGCACAATGATTGAAGTAATATTACCTATAGATAATAAACAATAAGAGCCTTAATTGTTATTAATTTCGAATAATAATGGTATAAATTTCTCAACCTGATTAATACAGATCATATCTCGGTTAAAAAGTAAATTATCAAATTGTAACTTCTTTGTCACCCTTTGTAGGAAATATGTCTTATACTTAAATTATATTAATCATTTTAGGTGGTAGGGCGGACAAATGAAAATGCGGAGGCTTAATAGAAGAGGAAAAATTACATTATTTAGTTTAATTGTAATCATTGCCTCTATTACGGTAGGGTTTCAATTTCATAAAAAACAACTTACAGAACAAACGGCTGTTGTTGCAGCGATGGCGAAAGAAAACGTCAATAAAACGAAAAAAAGCCATGAAGAAAAAAATACTGGAACATCAAAGGATAAAAAAAGCGTAGAAAAACATCAAACTTCTGAAAAAAAAGAAAAAACATCGTCCAAAATATATAAAAAGCCTTCTATTCCAATTGTAAAACCTTCCGAGGAAAAAGTAATTTACTTAACATTTGATGACGGTCCTTCTAATAGAATAGAAGATTTAATGAATACATTGGAAAAATATAAGGCAGATGCTACATTCTTTTGGTTAGAGCCTAATATAAAAAGATTTTCAAAAGAGGCAAAGGATGCGGTAAAACGGGGATTTTCCATTGGACTTCATGGAGTCACCCATGATGCGAAGAAAATTTATGCATCAAGTCATTCAGTTGTAAATGAAATGGATACAGCCAATCATACACTCAAAGAAATAACTGGTAAGTCTACTAGACTAATAAGAACTCCATATGGGAGCTATCCATATATGACGCCAAAATATAAAGCGGCGGTAGATAACGCAGGATTTATATTGTGGGACTGGAATGTGGATAGTATGGACTGGAAATTTAAGAATGGTCGTTATATAAACGAGGTTATTCAACAAGTCGAAAATTTAGAAAGCAAAAACATAACCCCAGTCATTTTACTCCATGATCGGGCAGAAACGATTAACAGTCTTCCAAAACTATTAAATTATTTTAAAAAGAATGGATATACATTTAAAAAAATTAAGCAAAACATTATACCAATTCAGTTTTAAAACAATCATTGTACAATGCCTCCATGTTTGTGGGGGTTTTCTTATTATTTTATAATAACAATAGAATGAATTGAAAAGGAGGTTTATTGGATGTCCTCGATTCTTTTGTTAGAAGATGAAATGTCGATTAGAAGTTTTATTAGTTTAAATTTAAAAAAGGCAAATTTAACCGTATATGAAGCAGAAACTGGAGAAGAAGCGTTAGAAATATTTCATGCACATCCCGATATCGATATCGCACTTCTAGATGTCATGCTTCCCGGGATCGATGGGTTTGAGGTGTGCAAAGAAATTCGAAAAAAGAATCAACGAATTGGAATCATTATGCTAACAGCGAAAGCACAGGAAGATGATAAAGTAATAGGTCTTGATACCGGTGCAGATGATTATATAACGAAGCCATTCAGTATGAAAGAATTAGAGGCGAGAATCAGTTCTTTACTTAGAAGAATAAAAGCAATAGAAACTGTACCTAAACAAAATGTCATCTCCATTCCTCCTCGTATAATAAGTTTTAGAAATTGCTTTTATTGTTCTTTGATAACTAAATAATTAAGATATTGCTATCTATGATGGAGGCAATGCTGCTCTCTCTTTATATTCATAAATAGCACAACCCGAATTGCTTGGATACTGGGGGATATCCCTGGATAATAGACATTGGAATGGATCCAACTGGGAATATGCTGTTTCCTCCTGTAGTTCGACTACGATTAAAGACTGTGACCCAGACAATGGTTGTACTGCAAACACACAAGCTGTATCGGTGTATTTCTATACCAATGTTAGTGGACATTGGGGCAGCTTTTAGAGACGCACCTTTTGAATACTCATACGCGAGGCTGTTGCCAGACCATTGTTTCTAGGGATATCCCGCAGTATCCAAGCTTATTCCATAATCAAATGAAAGGAGGTCCTTTCCGTGAATTTATTTGTAGGTATTGATGTAAGCTCTAAAAAACTTGATGTGTGTTTTCTGGACAGCGAAGACACACGTTTAAAAGAAACGACTTTTCCAAACGATATTCATGGAGCGAACCAGATTAAAGAAAATATCTTAGCTTATCATGGACAATCCCATTACGAAAAAATCATTGTCGGCATGGAATCCACCTCTGTGTATAGCTTTCACCCTGCGCATCTTTTAGATAACGATGCCGACTTAAAACGGATTGGGGTGGAAGTGGTGGTTCAAAATCCAAAGGCGATCCATCGGTTTAAAGGCTTATTTGAAGAAGATAAAACCGATAAAATTGATGCATTTCGGATTGCCGACTTTCTTCGGTTTGGGCGCTATAATAAAACCATCATCAAGGAAGAAAAGTATGTTGCCCTTCAGCGTTTAACGCGTTCTCGTTATCAGGTCATTCATCAATTGACCGAGTGTAAGCAGCATTTCCTTGAAAATCTCTATTACAAGTGCAATACATTGACCAATGAAGTAGATACTTCTGTTTTTGGTTCGACCATGATGGAGTTGTTCGCTGAATCCTTTTCGCTGGATGAGATCGCTCAGATGGAGCTGGAAGAGCTGGCTGAGTTCCTTCAAGAGAGAGGAAAAGGTCGCTTTCGTCAGCCAGAAAAAGTTGCGAAATCCATCCAAAAGGCGATTCGTGACTCCTACCGTTTAGGCAAGGTCGTACAGGACTCCGTTGATGTCGTATTGGCCACCTATGCCAAACTCATTCAAACACTTAAAAACCAGGTCAAAGAGTTAGAAAAAGGGATTGAGTCCCTATTTCACATTATTCCAGAAGGACAGTGCTTGAAAAGCGTGCCGGGTATTGGTCCGGTTTATGCGGCAGGGATTATCGCCGAAATCGGTCAAATTGATCGATTTGAAACACAAGCGCAAATAGCTAAATATGCCGGTCTCTTCTGGAAAAAATCGCAATCAGGCGACTATGAATCGGAACGAACACCACGAGTCATGTCGGGAAATCAGTATCTTCGTTATTACTTAGTTGAAGCTGCCAACTCGGTCCAACGAAATGAACCCGCCTATCGTGAATTTTACTTAAAGAAGTATAAAGAAGTTCCGAAATTTCAACACAAAAGAGCCCTTGTCATGACTGCAAGAAAATTAGTGCGTTTGGTGGATGTGCTACTACGCAATCACCAACTCTACACGCCAAAAAGGAGCGTGTAACTCAAAAGCAAATAGCTGCTTTTGAATCCTTTCAGCAAACCCGAACAAGCGTTCTTGTGATGGTGCGGGTTTAGTTCAGTGCGCCTTTTTTTCCTTTGAAAGTCCAAAATCAACTTTATTTTTTATGGATTTTCTCTTGACTTATTACCACAAGTCTTTTTCGTTGGACAAAAGTAATAATACGATTTCTAAAAATAATCAACTCATTAATTTAACCCCTACCGAATTTGAATTAATAAAATTTTTAATGGAAAATGAGAACCAGCCTATTTCCAGAGATCAATTACTAGATCATGTTTGGGGACAATCTTTTGTCGGTGATTTGAAAATTGTAGATGTAAATATTCGCAGGATTAGAAAGAAAATTGAGGATTGTCCATCAGATCCCCAATTTTTAAAGACGTATTGGGGAATCGGATATATTTGGAAAAGGTGATTATCTATTTTAGATAAGGGCATGCACCTATTTTTACTTTGATACATATTTTATCTAGGGAAAAAGATGGGAAGGAGAATTAGGTATGTATTGGGATAATGACTATTATAGACAACAACTTCTCCCAAATCTAGGTAATATGAATCATTTAGGCGGATTGTTAAAGCCTTTTCAAGGGAGTGGCAATAACCAAGGGTTTCCGTTTGGAAACACAACGGGACAAGGGCAATGGCATCCGACTGGTCCGCCGCCGGGACAAGGGCAAGGATTTCCTTCGGGTCCACCGCCAGGGCAGGGACAAGGACAAGGATTTCCACCGGGCCCACCACCGGGACAGGGGCAAGGACAAGGATTTCCACCGGGCCCACCACCAGGAGCCGGACAAGGGACGCAATCCGGCAGTCATTCGTCTAGTCCATCCGTTTATGCGGTAGACCCGGGTGCATTTAAAGGATGTTTACATCGATACACAAGAGTGCGTTTACGTAATGGCCAAAGATTTTGGTTTTATCCAACCTTTATCGGAAGAACATCAGTTGCCGGATACAGATGGATTAACAATCGATGGAGATATGAAGGGATGGACACCAATCGGATTGTTTCGTTTAACTGTTCCTAAAAGTTTATAAACAATTATACTAAGATCATATTACTATTCTAATATGGTCTTTTTTTGTTAATCTAACTGAACCCTTTCTTCAAACATTTCAATGAAATTTTTCGCACTTTTCGGCAAGTAACGGTCTTTACTCCATATAAGTGCGGATTCCGCTACGATATTTGTATTTTCTATTTGAAGAACTTGAACATTCGACGTCTGGAAAGAAAGCAATGAGTATTTTGGAATAATCGTGGCTCCCATTCCTTTCGAAACGAGGGATAAAATCATCGTCACATCCGGGCATTCACAGATGGTATTCGGTTCAAATCCATGTCTTCGGCATTCATCGACTACCAGTTCATATTGTCCGGAACCTTTAATGCGATGAAGGAGCAAAAGCGGAATCCCCTTTAATTGCTCCATTCTTATTGTTGAAGAACAGAGGTTCATCTCTCGTACCCACTTATGATGAAGGACGGCTACGTAGGGATCTTTTGATAAATGCAAATAGGAAAACTCCGATAAATCCATTGGCAGACGGGTAACACCAATATCAATCTCCTTATTTTTTATCTGTTCACCTATGACAAATGAATCGCCTTCCCTTAATTGGATGGAGACAAGGGGATATTTTTTCACAAAATCCGGAAGTCTTTCTGAAAAGAATGAAAAGCAAGATTTGGATGCACCTAATGAAAGAGTTCCCCTACAACCCTCGTCTGTTTCTTTCACTTCTATAATCGTTTCTTCAAGTTGATGAATTAATTTCTGCGCCTTTCTATATAAAACCTTTCCAGCATTCGTCAATTCTAATTTCTTCCCGCTTCTCTCGATTAATTTAACCCCGAGTTCCTCTTCTAAAAGTTTTAATTGATGACTTAATGGAGGCTGGGCCATATGGAGTTTTTTTGCTGCACGAGTAATTTGGCCTTCCTCAACGATCGTTGAAAAATATTGCAACTGCCGTATATCCATTTCATCCCACCTAATGCATACTTTTAAAGTATATAAAACAAATATTTTAAATATTTTAAATATACTTTACCATATGCTACATTCGAAATGTAAGGGTTTTCAAAAAATACATACTTTTAAGGAGTGTGAAAGACTTGAAAATGTTTGAGGAAGCAAAGCAAAAGCTGAGAGGGTCAATTGCACCAATCGTCACACCATTCCACGAAGATTATTCCATTGATTATGCAACATTTGAAAATCTAATTGATTGGCATATTAGTAGTGGAACACACGCCATTTCTGTAACAGGTACAACCGGTGAACCAAGTTCCCTTACTGTGGAGGAACGGATTCGCGTAATGGAAACAGCCGTTAAGAAAATCAATGGAAGAGTTCCTTTCGTACCAGGAACTGGATCAACTAATCATCAGGAAACACTTTATTTGACAAAAAAAGCACAAGAAATGGGTGCCGATGCTGCACTTGTCATTGTCCCTTATTATAATAAGCCTTCACAGCATGCTTTATATAAGCATTATAAAATTGTCGCCGATTCAGTTGATATCCCCATCATCGTCTATAACATCCCCGGAAGAACAGCAACCAATCTTCATGTCGATACGCTCGCAAGATTACATGAGGACTGCCCTAATATCATCGGAGTGAAAGAATCCAACAAAGATTTTGAACATGTGAATCGTGTCCTTCTTAAATGTGGGAGAGATTTTCTGCTTTACTCAGGAATTGAATTATTATGTTATCCAATGCTTGCTATCGGTGGAGCCGGACATATTAGTGCCACAGCCAATGTTGTCCCTGGAAAAATAGCCGATCTCTATAATACATGGGTGGCCGGTGATGCGCAAAAAGCGTTAGATCTGCATTTTGAATTAATGGAGTTAAATGATGTCCTATTTAAAGATACAAATCCTGCACCGTTAAAGGCTGCATTAGGAATGATGGGGAAAATTAAACCGGTCTTACGTTTACCGATGGATCTGCCAACTGCCGAATTGCAAAGCGAAATTCGTGACGTATTACAGCATCATGTAGCATTAACGGATGAAATCGCAGCGAAAGGATAGGAGGGAAGAAATGAGTAATTTAAAAGATATTCAGCTTTATATCAATGGTGAATTTGTTGATGCTGCTTCAGGCAAAACATTTGAAAATATAAATCCATTTACAAATGAAGTAATCAACTATATTGCTGAAGGTGATGCCGCAGATATTCATGTGGCCGTAGAAGCGGCACATCGTGCATTCCACGGTGAATGGGGGCAATTGAAAGTAAGTGAACGATTAAAATATATTTATAAAATTGCTGATTTAATTGATGAACATATTGAAGAGATTGCTCCTTTGGAATCAATGGATACAGGGCTGCCTATCAGCCAAACGAAAAATATGGTGGCTCGATCTGCACAAAATTTTCGCTTCTATGCCGAAATGGTTTCCAATCGTTTAGTCGGTGAAGCATATCAGGTCGATGATGAGTTTATTAACTATACGATTCACAAGCCGATTGGTGTAGCGGGATTAATTACCCCATGGAATGCTCCTTTTATGCTTGAAACATGGAAGATTGCTCCCGCTCTAGCGACAGGAAATACAGTCGTATTAAAGCCTGGTGAATGGTCTCCGGTGACAGCCAATCGATTAGCGGAAATTATTGACAAAGCCGAACTTCCAAAAGGTGTATTTAATGTGGTACACGGTTTTGGAGAAACAGCAGGTGCCTCACTTGTCGCCCACCCAAATGTGCAATTAATTTCTTTTACAGGTGAAACGACAACGGGTTCGGAAATTATCAAAAATGGCGCAGATACACTAAAAAGAGTATCCGCTGAACTAGGGGGAAAATCACCAATCATTGTTTTTGACGATGCTGATTTTGATCGAGCTCTTGATGCATGTACATGGGGGATCTTTTCTTTTAACGGTGAACGTTGCACAGCAAATTCAAGATTATTTGTTCAAGAATCAATTTATGAACAATTTGTTGATGCATTAAAAGAACGAATACCAAAGATTATTGTCGGTGATCCGCTTAATAATGAAACAGAGGTCGGACCGCTTATTCATATCGAACATTTTAACAATGTGAAAAAATATATCCAACTAGCGAAAGATGAAGGGGCTGAAATCTATAGTGGAGAAGTTCCAAAAGAATTCGGAAAAGGAAATTTTGTTCCACCAACATTGCTGTTAAATGTGACGAATGAAATGCGAGTGGCACAAGAAGAAATATTTGGTCCTGTTATGGCAGTAATGAAATTTACGGATGAAAAAGAAGTGATTCGCCTGGCAAATGACACGAAATACGGTCTAGCAGGTTACGTATGGACAAATGATATAAAACGCGGGCATCGGGTAGCTCAAGGTGTTGATTCAGGCATGGTTTGGATTAATTCACAAAATGTGAGGGATCTTCGTATTCCATTCGGTGGCAGTAAATATAGCGGAATGGGCCGTGAAGGAGGACATTACGCATTTGACTTTTATACAGAAACACAAGTGGTCCATGTTGCCTTAAGTGCCCATCATATTCCGCAATTTGGAAAAAAGGAGAAATGATAGATGCCGGCAAAAACAGGAAAAGAGTATATTGAGAGATTAAAAAAAGCAAATAACAATATTTATATACACGGAGAAAGAGTAAATGACGTAACAGAACATGCGGCGTTTAAAAATGTCATTCAATCAATGGCGAAATTATATGATCTTCAATACGAAAAGGAAGACAAATTATTATACAAATCACCAACTACAGGTGAGAAGGTTGGAATGACATTTTTACAGCCGAAAACGATCGATGACTTAATAGCAAGACGAATGGCGATGACAGAATGGGCGAAAGTTTCAGGCGGGATGATGGGACGTTCTCCTGACTATCTGAATGCGGAAGTTATGGCGATGGGAGTTGCTTATGATTTCTTTTCCGAAGGGGACCCGTCCCTAGCTGAAAATGCGAAAAACTATTATGAATATGCGCGAGAAAACGATATTAGTTTAACCCATACATTAATCCATCCTCAAGTGAATCGCGCGAAAGCACAGCATGAGCAAAAAGATGCTAATGTGGCCCTTCATCTCGTCGAGAAAAATAAAGATGGAATTATCGTTGATGGAATTAGACTTCTTGCCACACAAGGTGGAATCACAGACGAAATTCTCGTTTTTCCTTCAACAGTTAAAAAGGCCGGCGAGTTAGATGATCCATACTCACTTGCATTTGCAATACCGAATAATACTCCCGGATTGAAATTTATTAGCCGAGAATCATTTGATTATGGAAAAAATCAATGGGATCATCCACTTTCTTCTCGTTTTGAAGAAGGGGATGCGATTGTCTCCTTTGAAAATGTTTTTGTCCCTTGGAACCGAGTATTTGTATGCGGAAATTCATCGATATGTAATCGTACCTTCCGTGAAACGAATGCGGTCGTTCATATGGCCCATCAGGTAGTTGCCAAAAATATTGTAAAAACGGAATTTCTTCTCGGATTAGCTCTTTCCGTAATGGATGCAATTGGAATTGATCAATTCCAGCATGTTCAAGACAAAGGAACAGAAATTATGTTAGCACTTGAGACAATGAGAAGTCATTTGTATAGGGCGGAGCATAATGCGAAGCTTGATAAATGGGGAACGATGACACCTGATTATGCTGCACTTGATGCTGCGCGTAATTGGTATCCAAGAGTTTATCCAAGATTAGTAGAAATTTTAAGAATCTTAGGGGCATCTGGATTGATGGGCATTCCTACGCAAGCAGATTTCCAAAATGAAGATATTGGTGCATTAATTGATCGGGGTTTACAGGGGAAAAATCTTGAAGGATATGAACGCGTGCAATTATTTCGATTGGCATGGGATATGACAATGAGTGCGTTTGGAAGTAGACAAATGCATTACGAATATTACTTTTTCGGGGATCCGATTAGAATGGGAATGACCTATTTTGAAGGATATGAAAAGGAGCCATATAAGGAAATCATTCGCGATTTTCTCGGTCAAGTTAAATCAGATAAATCCAGCTTTTTAAATGTGTAATAGCGGGGGGAAGTATGGTGAATTTTAATATCATTCGAGCGGCTAGAGCGGTATTGAACGTGACAAATCTAGAAGAATCAAGACGTTTCTATGTTCATGCACTTGGATTTATTGAGACGGAAAGTGATGACAAACATATTTACTTGCGTGGTCTTGAAGAACATACCCACCATAGCCTAGTGCTGAAAAAAAGTGACCGACCTAGTGTAGAAGCAATAAGCTATAAAGTTTTTGCAGAAGCAGATTTGGATACATTATCCGCGTTTTTTACAGAAAAAGGGTATCGGATTAAGTGGATGGAATCTGGTTCGCAAAAGGCGATGGGGCGGACGTTAAGGGTGCAGGATGTTTCCGGACTCCCTCTTGAGTTTTTTGCAACGATGGATCCCGTAGATCGTTTGTTGCAGCGCTATGATTTGTATAAAGGGGCAAAAGTTCAGCGTATCGATCATTTTAACTGTGCTGTAACCGATGTCGAGAAAGCATACAATTTTTACATTAATGAACTCGGATTTGCTTGTTCCGAGTACACAACTGCCGATGATGAAAAAATATGGGCCGCTTGGCTTCATCGTAAACCGACAGTACATGATGTAGCATTTATGAATGGGGTAGGACCGCGACTTCACCATGTCGGTTTCTGGCTAAGTGATCCGATGAGTGTGATTCATACTTGTGATGTGTTGGCATCATTAGGTTATGGCTCAAGCATCGAGCGAGGACCTGGACGACATGGCTTATCAAACGCCTTCTTCCTTTATTTACGAGATCCAGACGGACACAGAATCGAGTTGTATAACGGAGATTACTTAACAAGTGATCCAGACTTTAAACCGGTAAAATGGGATCTAGACGATCCAATGCGCCAAACCTTTTGGGGCCATGCAGCACCAGATTGCTGGTTTAACGAAGCATCAACCGTTTTAGATATCCATACGGGGCAGGCCGTCGAGACAGGCGACCCGAAATTAGAAAAGAAAAAGCCGACGATTATTATTTAGATAGACTAATTTTGATAGAAAGGAGGGAGTGGAGTTGGAAACAAAAATTAAGTTTAAACTTCAAGGGAAATCAATACTAGAAGAAGCGAGCATCGATAAAAAAGGTAATCAAATCCTCTTTCAAGGTGCTAATTATAAGATGAATCAACTACCATGGGACGTCCCTATTTCCGGAACGATCTGTGGAACATTATTAAATTACAAAGGTGCACTTGAGGCAATGGGGGATAAATTGAATCAGGCACCCTATCAATCACCACCGAAAGCTCCGATTTTATATATTAAACCAGTAAATACGATGATTAGCTGTGACACTCCTATCCCAATTCCATCAGACATACAAGAATTGGAAGTAGGGGCAGCCTTAGGAATAGTGATAAGTCGACCTGCTACAAAGGTAAAAGAGAATCAAGCATTTAATTATATAGCTGGCTATACAATTGTAAACGACATTAGTATCCCGCATAAAAGTGTGTATCGACCGGCAATTAGCGAAAAAGCTCGAGATGGGTTTTGTCCAATCGGTCCTTGGATTGTAGAAAAAAGTGCACATATTAATCCCGACAATCTAACAATAAAAGTTTTTGTTAACGAAGTGCTGCGTCAAGAAAATACAACAGCCAATTTGATTCGCCCTGTATCGAAACTTTTACAAGATATTACGGAGTTTATGACGCTAAATCCCGGGGACACCGTATTAGTAGGAATTCCCGAAAATCCACCTAAAGTGAAAGCTGGAGATCGAATTAGAATAGAAATTGAACAGATCGGAAATTTGGAGAATACCGTAGTTCATGAGAAGAATGCAGCATTGGGGGTATCAATTTGAAAAGAGCCCGCATTGTCTATAAGGGAGCCGTTCATTGCGTTGTTGAACACGAGGGGAAAATTAAGCTACCAGATGGGCAGATCGTTTCAGAACATGAAGTTGAATGGCTGCCGCCAGTTACACCGAAAACGATTTTTGCCCTCGGCTTAAATTATGCAGACCATGCAACAGAACTAGATTTTAAGGCACCGAGTGAGCCGTTAGTATTTTTAAAGGGGATGAATACGCTACTTGGTCATCGAGGCCAGACGAAGCGTCCTGCAGATGCCACTTTTATGCATTATGAATGTGAGTTAGTAGTTGTCATTGGGAAAAAGGCACGACATGTAAAAAAAGACGAAGCCTATGAATATATTGAAGGATATACAATTGCTAATGATTATGCGATCCGCGATTATTTAGAAAACTATTATCGCCCCAATTTACGGGTTAAAAATCGTGATACGTGCACACCGATCGGACCGTGGGTCGTTGATGCAGCAGATATCGACAATCCAATGAATCTCACATTGCGAACCTATGTAAACGGCCAACTAACACAAGAGGGATCAACGAAAGATATGGTCTTTGACATTCCATTTCTAATTGAATATTTAAGTAGTTTTATGACGCTAAACGCAGGAGATATTATTTTAACGGGAACCCCTAAAGGCGCGGTTGATACAAAAGTAGGAGACGAAGTCATTACAGAGATTGAAGGAATTGGCCGTTTAGTTAATACGATTGTAAGTGATGTGGGGGGAGAATAATGCCGCATTTTATCATAGAATATACCGATAATATTAAAGAAGAGGCAAGAATACAAGAATTATTAAAAAAAATAAATGACGTACTCATTTCAAAAAATATATTCCCTGTTGGTGGGATTCGTTCAAGGGCGATTGAACTCCATAACTACTGTATTGCAGATGACAGTCATGATGATGCGTTTGTCCATGCAAGCTTGAAAATCGGTGCCGGACGGTCGGAAAAGGTAAAGCAAGCAACGTGTAACGAGATATTCAATGTTATGAAGGATCACTTTGCCCATTTATATCAACATCGTTATCTTGCATTATCACTTGAATTAAATGAATTTAGCGAGGCAGGAACTTATAAATTAAATAATATTCATACCAGATATAAGAAAGCAAATGCCTCCGATAACAAATAAAAGAAAATAACATTACATTTCTGTCCAGCTCCAGCGCCCTATCGACTAGAGGACTTCAGAAACAAGTCAAGGTCCCGTAAGTCCTCTAAGTCGATGAACAAGGCGCCCCGCGCATTTCTAATTAGGAGGGATTAAATGGATGATCGATTATTTCGAACGGTAATGGGGAAATTTGCTACAGGCGTTACGGTCATTACAACTTTAACGAATGATAAAGTCCATGGAATGACCGCTAATGCATTTATGTCAGTCTCACTTAACCCGAAATTAATTTTAATTTCTATTGGCAATCATGCAAATATGAAAAAATATATCGAAGAATCCGGTAAGTTCACCGTAAATATTTTGTCAAAGGAACAACAAGAAGAATCCCAATATTTCGCAGGTCAGCTGAATGAAAAAAGAGAAATACAGTTTCAATGGATAGCAGGGGTACCGATTCTTCCTCGTTCCATTGCAAATATTGTTTGTGATGTTTATGAAACTCATTTAGCAGGGGATCATACTCTATTTATCGGTGAGGTAAAGGACATTCATACTGAAGATGGCGACCCGTTAACCTTCTATAGAGGAAAATATGATTGTATAACTTCGTAATTTTTAAGACCCTTAGAGTGATTTCTCAAGGGTTTTTTTACGAGAAAAAATTGTATTAATCTGAATCTTAAATGTCTTATAAACGTATTACCTTTAAAAGGGGAGTGGTGAAATGTCAAAAAATAATAGAAAAATAAAATCCATATTATTTTTAAGTCTAATGATTATGATGTCAGCGTTTTTTATAGTTGCTTGCTCTAAGGCTGAAGCAGAAAACACAATAGCCGATACCGATACAAATAAAGAAGTAATTAATAAAGTACTTGAGCACCAATTTTCTGGTCCAGATGAGAAGTTTATCGACCTAATGTGGAATCCTAAATATAAAACTGTTGTCAATAACAAAGAGGAAAACAAGGAATTTGATAAATATGTAGCGGAGATATACGGACCATACTTTACAGAATCTGAGCTTGACTCCTTTATTGCTGCATTCGGTACTCAATACCCAACATATGCTCACGAAAATGGATATAAGTTAAATCTTAAGGGGGTCACGATTGAGCGAAGTGAGAAAAATAGCTATAGCTTCATAGCAAATGTCGGTTACCGGAAAAATGGAGATGAAGAAAAAGTTGCAAATGTAAAAGGAGTCATTATTTTTTCTACAAAAGAAAAAGGGAAAATTGGGAGATTCGAATACAGAGACGACAGTCTGCTGGATAAATTTAGGGAATAAGCAAATAAAAAAGATGATATCTTTTCCTTACGTTAAAAATAAATTAATATAGTAATTGTTGGATAAAGTTCCGTTTGTTCCTACTAGAAAATATATATGAAGTTATAAATTTCAAGGGTTTTATAAACATTGTTCTAAATAAAAACCCAATTTAGAAAGTTTATAATTTTGTTTTTTCTAAATATTTTATTGACGATTTAATTATTCTTAAATTATGATAATTATACTGAAATAATATTTAACCTACTAGGGGGAACAAGAATGGATGCAACAATGAACAAGCAACTGGAATCCAAACAATCAAAAAAGCACCCGCCTGGATTATACTTGTTATTTATGACAGAAATGTGGGAGCGTTTTAGTTATTATGGTATGAGAGCGATCCTAGTACTCTATTTAACTAAATCATTGGTTAATGGCGGATTAGGAATGAACGAAAGTACTGCACTTATGTTATATGGTTTCTTCACAGGAGCAGTTTACTTTACGCCATTAATTGGTGGCTGGTTGTCTGATAGATTTTTGGGACAAAGACTTGCTGTTACAATTGGTGGTATTATCATGGCGATTGGTAATATCGTTCTTTTTGCACATCAAAGTTATGCAGCTGTTTATACTGGACTAATCTTATTAATCATCGGTAACGGATTTTTTAAACCGAATATTTCTACGATTGTTGGTGAACTGTATGACCCGAAAGATAAGCGTCGTGATGCGGCATTTACGATTTTCTATATGGGAATCAACGTCGGCGCATTTTTCTCTCCGTTAATTATCGGGTTAATTACAGATAAATGGTTTGCTGTTCATGCACATGGTGCCATTGAATATGGTTATAAGTATGGTTTCCTTGCTTCAGCGATTGGGATGATTATTGGACAAATCCTATTTAACACATTAGGTAATCGTTTCTTAGGTGATATCGGTAAAAAACCGGTTGGGAAACCACAAGTTTCTACTAGTGGTGCCGTTGAAAAACAAAAGTTAACTAAAGTTGAAAAAAATAGAATGAAAGTCATCTTTATTTTAACAGTTCTTGTTATCTTTTTCTGGGCGGGATTCGAACAAGCTGGTGGAGCTTTAAGTATTTATACCGATAAGTTCGTTGATCGTACGATTTTCGGTTGGGAAATACCAACTTCTTGGTTCCAATCAGTTAACCCATTATTTATTGTATTATTAGCGCCACTTGTTTCATTGCTATGGGTAAAACTTTCAAATAGTAAACGCGGAGATATTCCTGTTCCGACGAAAATGGCCTTTGGGATGATGCTATTAGGAATTGGATATATCGTATTACTTTTTGCTATTATGCAAACAGGTAGTAATGAACACCATATTACGACAAAAGCAAATATTTTATTCATTGTATTTACGTATCTGTTCCATACAGTCGGTGAATTGTTCTTATCACCAGTAGGATTGTCATTTGTAAGTAAGTATGCACCAATTAAGTATGCATCTTTATTAATGGCTGTTTGGATGGCAAGCTCTTTCGTAGCTAATATTATTGCCGGACAACTAGGTTCCTTCACTGGAAAATTAGGATATTTTGAAGTCTTTTCTGTTATCGGAGTAGTAGTCATCGTTCTAGGACTTATCCTACTATCAATTTCCAGAAAACTTGTGAAAATGTTAGGCGATGATTCAACAAAAGAAAAAGTAGAAGATGAGAAAAATGAAGAAATCAATGACAGTGTATTAAGTACAAATTAATCATTGGTTGAATAAAGAAACAAAACGAGTATGAAATCACAAAGGTTTCATACTCATTTTGTTATTGATAGGTAACTGTTCTGCTCTATTAGGTTTTTGAAATATTTGGTTTTCCTTATTTAGTTTGTGCATCATGAAACAAAATTTGTGCCGCATGAACGATGATTAGTGGATCATACAAAATCATTTGTGGATCATAAACAACTTATCAAACATCAGAATTTCAGTTGTAAATCATATAAAGGGCATCCTTATTTTTTAACTCCAATAAAGCTGAATTTTCAGAAATAGATATTGACAATGTAATAGAGGCGCGTTATTCTGAAATTAATATGACGTAATTATGTATCTACGAAAAAATAACGTCATATAATTATTAGAAATGTAATCGTAAGGGGGGCAATTATGATTGAATCTGCAGATCGATCATTGATTCAACATCAGCAGCTTCATGATTTGAAAAATACGATTCATCGAGTCTATCAGAACGTTCCATTTTATCAACAACAATTTCTCAAATTACAACTTATTCCTCATGATATTCAGCAATTGGATGATATACGAAAGCTCCCATTTACAACGAAAAAAGATCTTCGAGATCATTATCCATTTGGTCTTTTTGCATCAAAGCAAAATGAATTAGTTAGGATTCACGCCTCTTCAGGAACAAGTGGCAAACCGACGGTAGTTGGTTACACAAAAAAAGATATCGAAAATTGGTCATCTATAGTAGCAAGAGCAATCTCAATTGCAGGCGGAAATACTGGTGATATTTTGCAAAATGCATATGGCTATGGATTATTTACAGGCGGCCTCGGTCTTCATTATGGAGGAGAAAAATTAGGTGTAACCGTTATACCGATATCCGGCGGCAACACGGAAAGACAAATTAATATTATTCAAGATTTTAAGCCGACCATTCTTTGTTCTACACCTTCTTATGCATTAAATATTGGCGAAAAAATGATAGAGCTTGGCCTTAATCCTCGGGATACATCATTAAGGATTGGCATTTTCGGAGCTGAACCATGGTCCGATGAAATGCGGAACAAGCTAGAAGATTTATTTGATATTAAAGCATGTGACATATATGGACTAAGCGAAGTCATTGGACCGGGTGTAGCGATAGAATGTTATGAAGGACAGAACGGACTACATATCGCAGAAGATCATTTTTTAGTTGAAGTAATCGATCCACAAACATTGCAGCCTGTTTCCAATGGGGAAGAAGGAGAATTGGTTTTTACAAGCTTAAAAAAGGAAGCGTTTCCAATTATCCGATACAGATCAGGAGACATCGCATCGATCACCACTGAAAAATGCATTTGTGGTCGAACAACAGCGAGAATGTCCCGCATCAAAGGACGAATTGATGACATGATCATAATACGAGGAATCAATGTGTTTCCTTCGGATATCGAACATCATCTCATTCAAATGAAAGATATCGCACCACATTATCAAGTACATCTTCTTAGAAAATCCTCACTAGACGAAATTGAACTTCACGTAGAAATAACCGAAGAACTTTTTCAACAAACATCACAGAATCTACAACACCCAAAAATAAAAACACTGCAAAAAGAAATTTACGAAAAAATGAAATCAAACTGTTTAATCTCAATGAAAATCACAATACACCCACCAAAAGCATTTCCAAGATCGGAGGGGAAGGCAGTCAGAATTATTGATCAAAGATACAACAAAGCTAAACAATAGCAAGATTTAAGCACAAAACAGCCAAGGAAATAATCTTTTAGAATTTAGCTTTTTTCCAGAACGCAGAGTGGATTGGAGCGGAAGGAGTTTGACTCCTGCGGGATATAGAGGAAAAGTCGAGACCCCACAGACGCGAAGCGTCGAGGAGGCTCGACTTCCTCCCCGCGGAAAGCAAACTCCTGCAGCGGAAAGGAACGGTCTATGTTATACCGGAACACAACGAACACCCTTACGAAAGGAGATAATTATGAACTTCGTTGATACCCATCAATTAACAGAAGAAGAGAAACATCAGCAATTTATGGAAAGAATCAATAACGGCGAGAAAATCGAAGCCAATGACTGGATGCCAGATGATTACCGCATGGTCCTAATTAAATTAATTTCCATGCATGGAATTAGCGAAATCATGGGTGCTTTACCCGAAAAAGAATGGGTCCCTAAAGCACCATCATTACGCAAAAAACTCGGCATTATGGCAAAAGTACAAGATGAAATGGGGCACGGGCAACTTCTCCTACGCGTCGTTGAAGACTTACTTGAGCCACTTGGTAAAACACGGGAAGATATCATGGATGATTTATTTACAGGAAAATTAAAGTTTCACAATGTTTTCCATATGGAAGCCCCAACATGGGCGGATGCTGGAATGATTGCCTGGCTTGTCGACGGTGCTGCGATCATGACACAAACGAATATGTTACAAGCTTCTTACGGCCCTTATGCACGCGCACTCCAAAGAATTTGTGCAGAAGAAGTTTTCCATGCACAACACGGTGAATCAATTATTATGGCACTAGCGGAAGGAACCGATATGCAGCGACAAATGCTGCAAGATTCCTTAAATCGCTGGTGGGATTCTCTTTTAATGTTCTTCGGACCAGCAACTGCACAAACAACCGGTTCATCAAAACAAGACTTAACGATTAAATACAAAATAAGAACGAAAACAAATGAACAATTACGCCAAGACTTTTTTACAAAATATGTACCAAGAGTACTTGCATTGGGTTTGAAGCTTCCAGACGAAACGATGCATTTTGATCAAGAGGCGGGAGAATGGATATACCGACAGCCTGATTGGAATGAATTTAAAAAAATTATTTCAAATAACGGTCCTAAATCGAAGTCAAGACTTCAGCTGCGTATAACAGCCTATGAAAATAACCGCTGGGTACGTGAAGCATTAGGATAAAGTAACTGGATCCAAAAGGAGTGGTCGTATTGGAAAAACAATCTAATTCCAATAATTTTTATGAAGTCTATGAGGTTTTCAGCCGACGAACGTTCAAATCTGATATGCAGCACCAATTTAGTTTGCTCGCACCAAATAAAGAAATAGCATTTGTCATGGCTCAGGAAAATTTTATGAGGCGGGAACCTGTCGTCGATATTTGGGTAGTGAAACGTTCTGATATCCGGAAATTACAGCCTGAAGAAAGGGCGTCTATTTCACGCTTAGATAATAAAGATTACCGCCTAACAAAAGGATACGGCTATTTGAAAAAGAAATGGCGCCAATATGAGCAACAAGTGTTAGATGAAAAGGAAATCATGTCATGGGGAGGGGTGCAGCGTGGAACAACAGATCGCAAATAAAGAATATAAAGAAGTGCTAATCGAATTATTGTATCAATTAGCAGATGATGATTTCATCCTAGCCTATCGTGGTTCAGAATGGCTCGGTTTAGCTCCCCATATTGAAGAAGATATTGCCTATGCATCGATAAATCAGGCTACGATGGGGCACGCCGTCATGTATTATGAACTACTGGAATCCCTCGGTGAAGGGGCTGCTGATGAACTAGCCCATGAGCGTAAAGCCGATTATCGAAAAAATGCTATTTTACTAGAAATGGCCAATGGTACGGGAACTTATTTAAATCAACCAAAATATGATTGGGCCTTTACCGTCGTCCGCCATTATTTCTATGATATTTATAAAAAATTAAAACTTGAATCGTTAAAACACTCTTCCTTTGAACCGTTAACACATGCTGCGATGAAAATGAAAATGGAACAATATTATCATATTATGCATTGGAAAGTTTGGTTTAATCAGTTGTGTTTGAGTAATGGGGAAGGAAAAACGAGAATGCGAGCGGCGATTCAAAAAGTATGGGATGAATTTGCGGGAGTACTATCCTACGGTCCAAATGGCAAATTAATGTCTGATTACGGATTGATTGAAGCGGAGCATATATTTAAAAAGCGCTGGGAAACAGAAATGAAGAAGGTTTTTGAAGATATTTCAATGCCATACCCCGGGGAACCACAAATGAAAAAAGGAAATGGAAGGGAAGGGTTCCATACCGAAGACCTGCAAGATGCATTAACAACACTAAGTGAAGTGTACGCCTTGGATCCGCAAGCAACTTGGTAAAAAGAAGGGTGGATATCTTGACATTAAAAAATGAATTACTTATACAAGTGGAAAAGTGCTTAGAAAATGTGAAAGATCCGGAAATCCCATCAGTAAGTGTTGTTGACCTAGGAATGATTGAAGAAATAAAAATTTTGGAATCAAATAAGGTTCATATTAAGGCACTCCCAACGTTTTTAGGATGTCCAGCATTGGAGATTATTCAAAAAAATATAACCGAAGCCGTTTTACAAATAAGAGAAGTAACCGCAGTTGAAGTGGAATTTATTTATCACCCGCCATGGACATCCGATCGGATATCAGAAGATGGAAAAGAAAGGCTAAAGCAATTTGGAATTGCACCACCACCAGTGTTTAACGAGGAAATACAGGAGTGGAAAGTCGAATGTCCATATTGCGGTTCCTACTATACGACAATGGAAAATTTATTCGGACCAACCGCTTGCCGCAGTATCCTTTACTGCAAAGCATGCAAAAACCCATTTGAAGCAATGAAACCAATATCTAATCTAATATAAATTCTAATAAAAGAATTATTTAAAAAAAGAAGATGAGAGGAGAAACGACATGTACAAAATGATCGCATTATTTAAAAAACCAGAGGATCCTGCAAGTTTTGATGAATATTATTTTAATACCCATATGCCTATAACGAATCAAATTCCGGGCCTAGAGAAGGTAGAAATTACAAAAATGTCGGGTTCAAGTCCATATTACCTCATGTGTGTCATGTACTATGCAAGCAAAGAAGCATTTAAAGAAGCATCTAAAACTCCTGAATCCAAGGCTTCCGGAAAAGATGTAATGGAATTTGCCGGTGATTTAGTTACATTCATGTTTGGTGAAGATGTGAATGGATAATTTGAAATTTATTCAGGTAGAAACGGATGAGAATATCGGGATCATCCAGCTCAATCGACCGGAAGTGTTAAATGCACTCAATCGAAAAATGGTGAATGAAATTGTTCGAACGATCGAGGATATGGATAGAGATGAAAAAGTTAAAGTGATCGTTCTATGCGGAAATGGCAAGGCATTTGCAGCTGGAGCAGACATAAATGAAATGGCACAGGATTCGGCAATTGATCTGGAATTATTAAACCAGTTTGCTGATTGGGACCTGCTTTTACAAGTGAAAAAACCAATGATCGGTGCTGTTCACGGATTTGCATTAGGTGGGGGCTTTGAACTTGCACTCGCTTGTGATCTCCTTTTTGCAGCAGAAGATGCTAAATTCGGATTTCCTGAAATTAATTTAGCTGTCATGCCAGGTGCAGGTGGGACACAAAGATTAACGAAGCTTATGGGGAAAACAAAAGCATTGGAATGGCTTTGGTCAGGTGAGATGATGACAGCTTCTGAAGCTGAACAACATGGAATCATTAATAAACGACTTCCAAAAGAACTTGTTATTGAAGAAACAATTAATTACGCAAAAAAATTAGCGGAAAAACCAGCGCTCTCTGTTCGATTCATTAAGGAGGCCGTGTATAAGGCAGTCGACGATTCTTTGCTCGAAGGAATGCAATATGAACGGAAAAACTTCTCACTATTATTTTCAACAGAAGATCAAAAAGAAGGCATGAAAGCATTTATGGAAAAAAGAAAGCCACAATTCAAAGGACGGTAGGGGTGAGGATATGTATGAAACCATTTTATATGAAGTAAAAAATCAAGTTGCGTGGATCACATTGAATCGACCGGATAAATTAAATGCATTTAATGAACAAATGAAAGTCGAAGTAAGAAACGCATTAAAAGATGCAGCAAAAGATCATGATATACGGAGCATCGTTATTACAGGTGCAGGTCGTGCCTTTTGTTCAGGTCAAGATCTTCAATCAGTGAAGGAAGATACCGATTATGGTGAACTTTTACGAAAATACTATAATCCGATGATTAGAGAAATGGCGTCGATTGAAAAGCCAATCATTGCAGCCATTAACGGAACAGCAGCAGGGGCAGGATTGAGCTTAGCACTTGCATGCGATTTTCGCTTGGCAACAGCTAATGCAAGCTTTATCGAAGCATTTATCCATGTTGGTTTAGTACCGGATTCCGGAAATATGTATTATCTACCTAGAATTGTGGGTCATGCCAAAGCATTAGAACTAGCAATATTAGGTGAAAAAATTTCAGCAGAAGAGGCAAAAAATATTGGCTTAATTACAAAAGTTGTTCCTCTTGAAGAATGGGAAACTACGATTACTCATTTTGCAGAAAAATTAGCGAAAATGCCTACAAAAGCGATTGGTTTAATAAAACGTTATATGAATCAAAGCTGGGATTCAAATTTGCAAGAAGTATTGGATAAAGAGGCATATGCCCAAAGAATCGTAGGTCAATCCTCTGACCATAAAGAAGGAATCAATGCTTTCCTAAATAAAAGAAAACCTAATTTCGAAGGTAAGTAGAGTGTTGTTTTCAGTAGGGAGTGTGACTAAATGAATAATGTTGTCATTATTGATGCGGTACGAACGCCAATAGGCAGATATAAAGGAGCCTTAAAAAATGTTCGTCCGGATGATTTAGGGGCTGCTGTTATTAGAGCACTATTAGAAAGAAATCCTAAACTCCCGGTAAACGAGATTGAAGAAGTTGTATTTGGTTGTGCAAATCAAGCCGGTGAGGACAATCGAAATGTTGCCCGGATGTCTGCATTACTAGCAGGATTACCAGTAGTGACGGCCGCAACAACGATTAATCGTTTGTGTGGATCCGGCTTAGATGCAGTCAATTATGCAGCAAGGGCAATTTCCGTAGGGGATGGTGATATTTTTATTGCCGGTGGAACGGAAAGCATGTCGAGAGCCCCTTTTGTCATGGCGAAACCGGAGTCAGAATTTCCACGAGGCAATATGGAATTGTTTGATACAACGATAGGCTGGCGTTTTGTAAATGACAAATTAAAGCAAATCTATGGGACAGATTCCATGCCAGAAACAGCAGAGAATGTAGCGAAAAAATATAACATTACGCGGGAGGAACAGGATCAATTTGCCTTATGCAGTCAATTAAAGGCAAAACAAGCGCTTGAACGCCAGCTATTTTCTGATGAGGTGATCTCCATTCCTACAGTCGATCGCAAAGGAAAGATCACAGAAGTCACGTTGGATGAGCATCCACGGCCAAATTCAAGCTATGAAGCGCTACAAAAATTAAAACCATTATTTGCCGATGGAACAGTTACAGCTGGAAATTCATCTGGAGTAAATGATGGGGCCTCTGCATTACTATTAATGAGTGAAACGAAAGCAAAGAAATTAGGGCTAACTCCGCTCGTTAAATATAAAGCAACAGCAGTAGCCGGGCTTGAACCTGCTGTGATGGGTCTTGGACCTATTTATGCGACTAGAAAATTGTTGTCTCGGGTTAATATGACGATAAAAGACATCGATCTAATAGAATTAAATGAAGCTTTTGCCTCACAATCTATTGAATGCATCAAACAGCTTGAAGTAAATCCCGAAGTGGTTAATGTGAATGGAGGGGCGATTGCTTTAGGGCATCCATTAGGTGCGAGTGGAGCAAGAATCTTAACGACTTTAATATACGAGATGAAAAGAAGAAATACGGAAATTGGTCTAGCTACGATGTGCATAGGGGTGGGCCAAGGAATTGCAACTATCGTGGAGAATGTATAAACAAAAGGAGTACTCTAATCAACAATGATTCGTCTCTTCCAAGAAAAGGTAGGTAAAAGCAGAAATGAATACAAGATCCATGATTTTTACAATTTACGGAGATTACATCCGACATTATGGAAGTGAAATTTGGATTGGCAGTTTAATAAAGTTATTGAAAGAGTTTGGCCATAATGAACAAGCGGTTCGAGCTGCCATTTCTCGAATGAATAAGCAAGGATGGGTGGAAGCAAGAAAAGAAAGCAATCGAAGCTATTATTACTTAACCCTACGTGGCATCGATCGAATGGAGGAGGCTGCGACCCGGATCTTTAAATTAAAGCAGGAGAAATGGGACGGGAAATGGACAATGCTAATTTATTCGATTCCTGAGGAGAAACGGGCAATTCGGGATGAACTAAGGAAAGAATTAGTTTGGAGCGGCTTCGGAAGCATTGCGAATAGTTGTTGGATATCACCTAATCGATTAATGAAACAAGTCAAAACGCTTGTAGAAAAATATGAGATTAGCGATTACGTACATATTTTTCTAACAGAATATCAAGGTCCCCATGAAAATATACGCTTAGTTCAAGATTGTTGGGATATTCCCGCAATCAATTCAAAGTACAAAAAGTTTATAGATATTTATCAAAAAAAATATGATCTAGCAAAAATAGGAATTCAAACTGGAAATATGACACCTGCAGATTGTTTTGTTGAGCGAACAAAACTCGTTCATGAATACCGGAAATTTCTATTTATTGATCCCGGATTACCGGAAGAACTCCTACCTGAAATATGGTTCGGAAACCAAGCGGCACAACTTTTTTCAGATTACTACAAGGAACTTGTCGTACCTGCGGGTGAGTTTTTTGAATTGGTTTTTAGTGAAGGAAACCATCTATATAAAAAGAATAAAAAATATGATATATTTCAGCATCCTTTACTAAACGAGGAATAGACAATGGAGGAAAAGCATGAATCATTTAACACAATTACTCGGCATAGAGCTTCCAATCATTCAAGGTGGGATGGGGAATATTAGCAATGCTAAATTATCCGCTGCAGTCTCTAATGCTGGTGGTTTAGGTACGATGGGGGTCGGAACGATGACTCCGGAAAAAGTAGAAAAGATGATTCTAGAAATAGTAGAGCTAACGAATAAACCTTTTGCGATCAATTTACCGATAAATGTGAATCCGCATATTAAAGAAATGGTTTCATTAATCATTAAACATAAAGTGCCAATTGTATCGTTATCAGCCGGAAATCCAGCACCATTGATTCCTATTTTTCATGATCACGATATAAAGGTAATGGTGGTCACAGGATCTGTAAAGCATGCAAAAAAAGCAGAAATGGCCGGGGCAGATATAATCGTTGCGGAAGGATTTGAAGCTGCAGGAATAAATTCTCCTTTTGAATCGACGACAATGACGCTCATTCCACAAATCGTGGATGCAGTAAAAATTCCCGTTGTTGCTGCAGGCGGAATTGCCGATGGGAGAGGATTGCTCGCCGCAATGGCTTTAGGTGCACAAGGAGTTCAAATGGGAACTAGATTTGTTGCGACAAAGGATGCACCTTTCTCACAAAATTATAAAAAGAAGATTTTGAATGCAAACGATCACCAAACAATCATTCTTGGTCGTTCGAAAGGCCAAGTTCGTAGAGTGTTAGATGGTGAGTATTCTTCAGCTCTCTTGAAAAACGAAGAAAATTATTCGCTTCCCGAATACATCGATGCTACAAGCGAGAAACATCATTTAATTGGTGCGATTGAAGGAAACGAGAAAGATGGATTTATGAATAGTGGACAAATTGCAGGGATGATTCACGATGAACCTACTGTTTGTCAGCTCTTTGAGCAGATGATGAGTGATTGTCGAAAAACGTTGAAAAACATTGAAAGTCGACTAAATATATAAGCAGGACATTTTCCTTATATGAAGAAATTATCAAAAGAGTATTGATTAAAATTAATGGGGGGAAATGGGATGAGAATAAGTTGGAAAAAAAGCGCAATCGTTTTGTTCAGTGCAATAATGCTGGCCTCGTGTGGATCTCAAAGTGAGAAGAAACCAGCAGGCGGGGAGGCAAGCAGTGGTGATTCAAAACCGGAAGAGAAAACATACAAAATTGGTGTCACTCAAATTGTTGAGCATCCTTCTCTAAATGCTGCATTCGATGGCTTTAAAAAAGCGATTGACGAATCAGGTTTGAAAGTGGAGTACGATAAACAAAATGCTCAAAATGACAATAGTGCAAACACAACCATTGCTAATAATTTAGTCAGTTCAAAAGTAGACCTCATCTTCGCAAACTCAACACCTAGTGCGCAAGCAGTTGCAAGTGCCACCAAAGACATTCCGATTATTTTTACTTCAGTGACAGATCCAGTCGGTGCCGAACTCGTTTCTTCAATGGAACAGCCCGGTGCAAATGTAACAGGAACAATTGATACCCATCCAGACGCTATTCCAAACACTTTAAAATTCATGAAGGAACAATTGAATATGAAAAAAGTAGGCATGGTTTTCAACTCGAGCGAACAAAATTCACGTGCCCAAGTAGATAATGTTAAAAAACTAGCAAAACACATTGGTTTAACTATTGTCGAAGCTTCTGCATCAACTTCAGCAGAGGTTAAACAAGCAACTGAATCACTTGTCGGAAAAGTTGATGGTTTATACATTATTTCTGATAACACAGTTGTTTCCGCGTTAGAATCAGTCGTATCAGTTGCCAACGATAATAAATTGCCGATGATGGCAGCAGAATTCGATTCTGTAGGAAGAGGTGCACTCGGTGCGTACGGATTCGAATACTCCGATATTGGATATGAAGCAGGGAAAATGGCCGTTCAAATTTTAAAAGGTGAAAAGAAACCTGCCGATTTACCGGTGCAACTACCACAAAATTTAAAATTAGTCATCAATAAGAAAACAGCGGAAACGATTGGCCTAGAAGTTAAGGAGGATTGGAAAGCAGAATTTAGTGAGTAATAGGAGATGATTCAATGTTTGCGACTATTTTTGGCTCTGTAGAGCAAGGAATCATCTATGCAATCATGGCACTTGGAGTATTTCTTTCATTCCGAGTGCTTGATTTTCCAGACCTTACAGTAGATGGAAGTTTCGTTACTGGAAGTTCGGTTGCTGCAACGATGATTGTTTTAGGCTATAATCCAATCTTGGCAACACTTGCGGCAATTGTTGCTGGTTTTATAGCTGGCTGTATTACTGGCGTTTTACATACGAAAGGGAAAATCAATCCACTACTATCTGGAATTTTAATGATGATTGCCCTCTACTCCATTAACTTACGTATTATGGGAACATCGTCTGATACATCTGTAGGTAGACCGAATATCCCGCTATTAAATTCAGAAACGTTATTAACGAAGTTTACTCATTTTTGGCAGCCTTTAGGAATTGATCAATGGTTGAATAAAATCATTGGATTCACAGGTGTTCAATACTTACCTTCTACATGGGGAATTGTCATTTTCATGTTCATCATTACATTAATCATCAAATGGATTACTGATCGATTTTTACAAACTGAAGTTGGTCTTGCCTTACGTGCTACAGGTGATAATCAAAAAATGATTCGCAGCCTTTCAGCGAATACGGATTCATTAATTATTTTAGGATTAGGAATTTCGAATGCATTGGTTGCGCTATCTGGTGCATTAATTGCACAATACGCAAAGTTTTCGGATATTAATTTAGGAATTGGGATGATTATTGTCGGTCTTGCCTCAGTTATTATCGGCGAAGCTATATTCGGTACAAAAACGATTGTTAGAACAACATTTGCGGTGATTGCAGGGGCCATTATTTACCGGGTGATTCTTGGTTTAGCACTTAGGATTAAATTTTTGGATACAGGTGATATGAAATTAATTACGGCAATTATCGTGACATTGGCATTAGTTTTTCCAAAAATACTTGAAAAGCAACGAGAAAAACGTCGTAAAGCAAAAAGGTATTCTGAATTAATTACGATAAAGAAAGGTGATGACATTGCTCCACCTCCAACAGATTAACAAGATTTTTAATGAGGGAACGTCAGATGAGAAAATTGCTTTGGATCAAATCAATTTAACATTAGAAAAAGGCGATTTTGTAACAGTAATTGGGAGCAATGGCGCCGGTAAATCTACATTGATGAATATGATTTCAGGCGTCCTGTCACCAGATGTTGGAAAGATACAAATTGAAAATAAAGATGTCACGAGATTGCCAGAGTTTAAACGTTCAAAATTTATCGGCAGAGTATTTCAAGATCCAATGGCCGGTACAGCACCATCGATGACGATTGAAGAAAATCTTGCAATGGCGTTTTCACGCAATAAATCCCGTGCATTAAGAAAAGGGGTGGATAAGAGTAGAAAAGAATTTTTTAAAGAATCGTTAAAAACACTACATTTAAATTTAGAAAACCGCTTAAATGCTAAAGTTGGTCTCCTTTCAGGTGGAGAGCGGCAGGCACTGTCATTGTTAATGGCTACTTTTACACAACCATCCATTTTATTATTAGATGAACATACAGCAGCACTTGACCCTTCACGTGCAAGACTAATTACCGATTTAACGAAGGAATTAGTGGAAAAAGATCAGTTAACGACGATTATGGTCACCCATAATATGCAGCAGGCACTTGATTTAGGAAATCGCCTAATTATGATGGATAAAGGACAAATCATTCTTGAAGTGAAGGAAGAGGAGAAGAAGAAACTAACTATTGATTTATTAATGAAAGAGTTTCAGAAAATCCGTGGTGAAACGATGTTGAGTGATAAAACACTTCTTTCCATAGACTAATCAAAGGGGAGGTGCTTTTGAATTGAAGGAAGGCATGGAAATCGGGCAAACGGCAACGATTGAATTCGAGGTAACACCGGATATGTTTGCTGGTTTTGAAGGGAAGGTAGTACATGAGGCATATTCTACTGTATCAATGGTTTATCATATGGAATGGGTTTCAAGGAAAATTATCCTTCCTTACTTAGAAGCACATGAAGAAGGAATGGGCGGGGCAGTCAGTATTAAACATATTGCCCCTACTACATCAAAAACGAGAGTAAAAGTAAAAGCGACGTTAATAGAATTAAAGAATAATATAGTCATCACAAGGACGGAAGCATGGAATGATCAAGGGTTAATTGGCCACGGAGAAGTAAAACAAGTCATTTTGCCAAAAGAAAAAATTACACAGATGATCAATAATTCAAAAAAAGTCTCAGAAGCGTAATATGAACTTCTAGAGAGGAGATTCGAGCATGGATTTTTTTCAAAAAATTTATAATCATGAACAAGTTGTTATTTGTAACGATCCCAGAACAGGATTGAAAGCAATTATTGCGATACATAATACTACACTTGGACCCGCAACAGGAGGCTGCCGCATGTATCCCTATCAAACATTTGAGCATGCGTTAAATGACGCACTTCGTCTTTCGAAAGGTATGACATATAAGTGTGTAGCTGCTGATGTAGATTTCGGTGGTGGCAAAACGGTCATTATCGGTGACCCTGTTAAAGATAAAACGCCGGAATTATTCAGGTCATTAGGTCAATACATTGATTCCTTAAATGGTCGTTATTACACAGGGACAGATATGGGGACAACACCAGAGGATTTTGTGCATGCGATGAAAGAAACAAACTGTATCGTCGGATTACCGGAGGAATATGGTGGGAGTGGCGATTCTTCCATACCAACAGCACAAGGCGTTATTTACGGAATAAGAGCTACAAATGAAACACTTTATGGTTCCAATGAAATTGGTGATAAAACCTATTCCATTCAAGGTTTAGGCAAGGTCGGCTTTAAAGTAGCAGAAACATTGCTTGCAGCCGGTGCCTCGCTTTATGTAACAGATATCAATTCAGAGGTAATTGATGCCCTTTTAAAACGTGCAAATGAGATCGGTAACAAAAATGTAAAAGTAGTGTCGGGAAATGATATTTATGCTGTAGAGGCAGATGCTTTTGTCCCATGTGCGCTTGGAGGAATTATTAACGACGAAACGATTGATTTACTAAAAGTTAAAGCCATTGTCGGATCAGCAAATAATCAGTTACTAGATGATCATCATGGAGATCTTCTTAAAAAGAAAAATATTTTGTATGCACCAGATTATATCGTTAATGCGGGTGGGCTTATTCAAGTATCAGATGAGCTTTACGGTCCAAATAAAAATAGAGTCATGAGAAAAACGAAAGCAATCTATAATTCTTTGCTAGAAATATACCGAAATGCCGAAAATAAAAATATTTCAACAATCGAATCAGCAAATCAATTTTGCGAGGAAAAAATTGAAATAAGAAAAAACAGAAACAGTTTCTTTTCGCATCATAAACGGCCAAAATGGGAAATACGGCATTAAGTTTGTATTTGGAAATGAGACGACAAGGAGGACGAATAAATGGAGCAATTTCAAATGATTCGTTATCTTGATGGAAATGGGAATCTATTAAACTTCGAAATTTCGAAAGCGCTTTCACTAGATTTTATTAAAGAATTATATGAAAGATTGACCCTTGTTCGCGCATTTGATCGAAAAGCAATTAGCCTTCAAAGGCAAGGAAGATTAGGCACATATGCCCCATTTGAGGGGCAGGAAGCCGCACAGGTCGGCAGTGCCCTCGCCTTACAACCGAATGACTGGCTTTTCCCCACTTATCGTGATCATGCAGCAAGCATTACCTTTGGCCATTCATTAAAAACGATCCTTCTATACTGGAATGGTAGAGTAGAAGGATGTGTCCCGCCGGAAGGGAAAAAGATTTTCCCACCTGCTGTTCCCATTGCAACCCAACTTCTTCATGCAACAGGGGCTGCAATGGCTGAAAAAAGAAAAGGAACGAACAATGCTGCCATTGTATATTTTGGAGACGGGGCAACATCTGAAGGAGATTTCCATGAAGGATTGAATTTTGCCAGCGTTTTTAAAGCACCTGTTGTCTTTTTTAATCAAAATAATCAATATGCAATTTCGGTTCCGATTGAAAAGCAAATGAATTCTGAAACGATTGCGCAAAAATCAGTAGCTTACAGTATCCCTGGTGTACGTCTTGACGGAAATGATATTTTTGCCGTTTATTTTGAAACGAAAAAAGCATTGGACCGCGCAAGACGTGGGGAAGGACCAACACTAATTGAAGCGGTGACATGGAGATATGGAGCACATACGACAGCAGACGATCCAACAAAATATCGGGATCAAAATAGTAGTGAAAAAAGGCGGGAAAACGGGGACCCAATCATACGATTAGAAAGATACATGAAAAATGAAGGAATTTGGGATGAGACTTGGAAGGAAGAAATCGTTTCTAAAGCGGGAAAAATAATTGAAAAAGCAATAGAAGAAATGGAGAGTTTTCCCGAACCAAACGTGGATGATCTATTTGCTCATGTATTTGCTGAGCCAACCTGGACGATAAAGGACCAAAGGGACCAATATTATGAATTTTTGCGAGGTGTGAATCAATGAGTGTCATTGCAGCAAAAACGCAAAAGTTGTCATTAGTGCAAGCTGTAACAGATGGTCTTCGAACAGTAATGAAAGATCAAGAGGAAGTCCTTATATTAGGGGAGGATGTTGGCAAAAATGGTGGCGTTTTTCGCGCAACGGAGGGGCTGCAACAAGAATTCGGAGAAGATCGAGTAATCGATACACCATTAAGTGAAGCGGGGATTGTCGGTACCGCAATTGGCCTTGCCATTAACGGTTTTCTTCCAGTAGTAGAGATGCAGTTTTTAGGCTTTATTTATCCAGCATTTGAACAAATCATGAGCCATGCAACAAGAATCAGAATGAGAACGATGGGTCGTTTTCACGTACCAATGGTCATTCGTGCCCCATATGGTGCCGGAGTAAAGGCACCTGAAATACATTCCGACAGTGTAGAGGCAATATTTACACATATGCCAGGAATAAAGGTCGTTTGTCCATCCAATCCTTATGATGCAAAAGGATTATTAATAGCAAGTATAGAAGATCCTGATCCTGTTTTATTTTTAGAACCGATGCGTTCCTACCGTGCATTTAAAGATGAAGTCCCTACTGAAAGATACACAGTTGACATTGGGAAAGCAAATCGTTTAAAAGAAGGGGAAGATGTTACCGTTATTGCATGGGGAGCTATGATTCCGTTAGCCATGAAGGCGGCTGAAAAAGTAAAAGAACAAAATATCCATTGTGAAGTCATTGATTTACGAACATTATATCCGCTCGATCGCGAAACCATATCAGAATCTGTGCAAAATACAGGAAGAGCCGTAATTGTTCACGAGGCACATGCGACAAGTGGATTGGGAGCAGACATTCTCTCATTAATTCAAGACACTTCGTTTTTATATTTGAAGGCACCAATTCAACGTGTAACCGGATTTGATGTGCCTGTTCCATTTTATACTTTAGAAAAACATTATCTACCTGATGAAAATAGAATTATTGAAGGGATTAAAAAGGCAATTAACTTTTAAAAGTTTATAAGGAAAGTAGGTGACAGAATTGGTAGAGGTCAAACTTCATGATATCGGGGAAGGGATGACGGAAGGGGAAATCGTATCGTACTTGGTTAAAGTAGGAGACCCGGTACAAAGTGATCAACCTTTAGTGGAAGTCCAAACGGATAAAATGACGGCAGAGCTTCCTTCACCGACTACAGGAATAGTAAAGGAAATTCTCGTAAACGAAGGGACACTTGTTCCAGTCGGTACAACAATATTAATTATCGAATCAGGCCAAACGAAACATGTTCAGCAAGAAGTTACTGTATCAAGTAATAGGAACAAAGTAGAAAAAACAAACCGAATGATTTTAGCTGCACCATATACTAGAAAAATAGCTCGTGAGTTAGGGATTGATATCGAAAAGATTAACGGGACCGGGCCTGCAGGCAGAATTACAGATAAGGATGTATATAACTATGGAAAAAAAGCTGTAGAACCGATAGCGGCTCCAATTAAAGAAGTAATAAAAAATGCAGTTGAGAGCGATGAAATACCATTTAAAGGGCGAAGAAAACAAATCGCTTCTCTTATGAGTAAATCCCTATTTACCATTCCACATGTTACCCATTTTGAAGAGGTGGATATGACCAACCTCCTCGATTGCAAACAACAATGTAAGGAAGATGGAATAAATATATCAGTTGCAGCTTTCTTTATAAAAGCCATTCAACTCACATTGATGAAGTATCCAATTTTTAATTCTGTATTAGACGAAGATCACGGGGTGATCAGGCTTAAGAAAGAGTATAACATTGGTGTCGCAGTTGATGCGGAGGATGGCTTGATTGTTCCTGTCATTCGAAATGTGGAACAAAAAACTGTGAAAACGATCCAGGATGAAATGAAAATTGCGATTGAAAAAGCACAAAACAACACACTAACAAAAGCCGATATTTCAAACGGAACATTTACAATTAGCAATGTCGGTCCATTAGGCGGAATCGGTGCAACACCGATAATTAATTATCCGCAAACAGCATTAATTTCCTTTCATAAAACAAAAAAGAAGCCAGTTGTCATAAATGATGAAATAGTTATTCGCAGCATGATGAATCTATCAATGTCCTTTGATCATCGTGTGGCAGACGGGGCAACCGCTGTTCGTTTTACAAATGAATTTGTTCAATTAATAGAGAATCCAACAAGAATGTTATTGGAGATGACGTAGGATGGTCGTAGGGGAAATTGCACAAGAAAAAGAAATAGTGGTCATTGGCGGTGGGCCAGGCGGGTACACTGCGGCGATTCGTGCTGCACAATTAGGGAAAGATGTTCTATTAATTGAACAGAAAAAACTTGGCGGAATTTGTTTGCATGAAGGATGCATCCCATCGAAAGCATTTGTACACACAGCCAAACAGGCGAATGCTTGGGAGCACCTTACCGAAATAGGCTATAAATTCGAAATGAAAAAATTTGATTTTGCAACATTCCTTGCCTATAAGGAAAAATTAATTTCCCAACTAAGAATGGGGATCGAATCGCTTTGTAAGGCGAATAAGATTGAAGTCATGTATGGAAGTGCGTCATTTATTTCAGCTAATAAAATTGGAATAGAAAATGGCCATCATTATGAAGTTGTTAATTTTGAACAGGCCATTATTGCTACGGGTACAAAAGCGGGAAGTCATAAAGTGAGTGCTAACTATCAGTTGAATTCCAGGGAGTTATTTCAAGTGGACACGATCCCGGAACAATTACTGTTAGTTGGTTCGGACTATATTATTTTAGAAGCAGCGTTTGCTTATAGTTTACTAGGGACGAAGGTTAGTATTATTTTAGAAGAAAATAATGATTTTTCATTTGATCAAGACATTCTTAAAGAACTAAAGAGACAATTGAAAAAAAGAAAAATATCATTATATCCTAATGCGAAATCTCTTCACTTTTCGGAAAATGAGTTTGGAGTAGACTGTACGTTTACAAATCATAAAGATGAAACAGTGATGATTCATTCGAATGCTATTTATATTGAAGAGGAGGCTAAAGGGAATACGAATGAACTCGGATTGGAAAGAATGGGTTTAGCGATCGATAATAACGGTTTTATTGTTTGTGACCGTATTGGGAAAACGAATATGGATCATATATTCGCAATTGGAGATGTGTCAGGGGGCCCATTTCTTGCTGCTAAAGCAATCAAACAAGGAAAAGCAGTCGCCGAAATCATTGCTGGAGGAAAAAGTGAAATCGATTTAACATGGATGCCTGAGGTTGTACACTCTGTACCTCCAATTGCATATGCAGGATTTTCCGAGGAACAGGCAAAGGCAGCTGGTTATCCAGTAAAAATAGGCCGTTATCAACTTTCCGGCAGCGGATTTGCCATGCTATCAGGAAATCGGGATGGATTGGCAAAAGTTGTCATTGATGAAGAAACGAATAGAATACTAGGTACGCACATCATTGGTGAGGGTGCTATTGAACTAATTTCAACGGCTGTTATTGGTGGGGAAATGGTGGCAAGGGATGAAGACTTCCTATTTCCAACTTACCCGCATCCAAGTATGAATGAGGCGATTCTTGAAGCAATGGAGGATACATTAGGTTTATCCATCCATCAAGCACCAAAACGAATGGGAAGAAAAGAAAAAGTTGTTAGAAATTCGTAAATAGTTGATTGGACTAGGACTGAACTGCAATTTAGTCACTAGTCTTTTTTTGTTTTTCCGCTTAAATTCCTCTCTGTTTAAAGCATTTTCCACATAGAAACCAACATTACCAGATGAATTCTAATTTCAAGTTGTCAACAAAATATCCGAGAAATTTTTATGACGTATTTATGAATTTAAATTGTCGAGATTGTGAAGATGTGCACAAAAGGATAAAATTGCAGTACAATTTATCAGAACAAATTTAAAAAAATAAATGATGATATTTTCTTTTACTTGTGAAAGATTATACATACTTCGTAGATTGGGAAGGAGAGAGAAAGTGTGAAAAAGAAACATATCCCATGGAAAATAACAGTATTGATGCTCCTATCATCAATATTTCTTTTGAGTGGCTGTGACACTAGTAAAATAGCAGTCTTAAATCCACAAGGCCCTGTTGCACAAAAGCAATATGATTTAATCGTATATTCATTTTGGTTAATGATGATTATTTTAGTTGTTGTTTTGGGATTATTTATTTTTATGATATTCAAATATCGTGAAAAACGCTTAGCGGCGGATTATATCCCACCTGATCAACATGGTAATAAATGGCTTGAAATTATTTGGACGGCAATTCCAATTGTCATCATTATAGCTGTTGCCATTCCTACTATTAAAGCAAACTATGCGTTAGAAGATATACCAAAAGGCTATGAGGATAAGAAGCCAATTACGATTAATGTGACTTCTGCAGATTGGAAATGGATTTTTAGTTATCCAGAACAAGGGATTGAAACAGTGAACTATGTGAATATTCCTAAAGGTACTCCAGTTAAATTCCAATTAACATCTGCAGGAACGATGGCATCATTTTGGATACCTGAATTAGGCGGTCAAAAATATACGATGCCCAATCATTCAATGGAACTAATATTACTTGCAGATAAACCGGGATCCTATTTAGGAAGAAATGCTAATTTTAATGGTGAAGGTTTTGCCCATATGGATTTCGAAGTTCTTTCCCAAACGCAGGAAGATTTCGATAAATGGGTGAAAGACGTAAAGAAAACAGCACCAAAATTAACAAAAGCTGATTATAACAAGATATTAAAACCTGGTGTAGTTGGACGAATGACTTATACAGGTACACATTTACCATGGGTGAAAGCACCACATCAACATGGTGTGATGAAGAAACAAGAAACCAATCAAAAACAACATAAAATGGATGGTATGGACATGGATATGAACATGGACATGTCAGAACATCAACACTAAAAAGATTGGAGGAGAACAGGATGAAGCTTGATGAATTTTTCGTCACCGGCGAGCCGATTATATATGTAACAGAAGCAGGAATCGCCCTTGCGATGATCGCTATCGTTTTTTTCTTAACTTACTTTAAAAAATGGAAATGGCTTTGGCAAAACTGGTTGACAACTGTCGATCATAAAAAGATCGGTGTTATGTATGTATTAGTCGCAGTATTAATGCTTTTCCGTGGTGGTGTTGATGCATTGATGATGCGTGCACAACTGACGGCACCGAACTTAAAATTATTAGATGCGAATCACTATGATGGTATTTTTACAACACATGGTACGATTATGATTTTATTTATGGCAATGCCATTTTTAATGGGGTTAATAAATATTGCTGTTCCACTTCAAATTGGAGCACGTGATGTTGCTTATCCGATGCTTAATGCATTCAGTTTTTGGACGTTTGCTGCCGGGTGTGCACTCTTTAATATTTCCTTTATTATTGGTGGATCACCTACTGCAGGATGGACTTCCTATTTTCCATTAGCGGGTACTGAATTTAGTCCTGGAGTTGGAAATAACTATTATGCAGTTGCGTTGCAAATTGCGGGGATCGGTACACTTATTACGGGTATTAACTTCTTAGTGACGATTCTTAAGATGAGAGCAAAAGGTATGTCATTAATGAAGATGCCAATGTTCGTATGGTCCGTATTAATTATGTGTATCATTATTATCTTTGCTTTCCCTGTATTAACAGTTGCTTTAGCTTTAATGACTTTTGACCGTCTATTTGGCTCTCATTTCTTTACGATGGCATCAGGCGGTATGCCAATGCTTTGGAGTAATCTGTTCTGGATATGGGGACATCCAGAAGTATATATTGTGTTATTACCTTCTTTAGGTATTTATTCAGAAATTATCAGTACATTTGCGAAGAAACGATTATTTGGATATAAATCGATGGTCTTTTCAATGTTAGCTATTGCGCTATTTAGTTATTTCACATGGGTGCATCACTTCTTTACGATGGGGAATTCAGCGGCTGTTAACTCATTCTTCTCGATTTCAACGATGCTGATTGCAATTCCGACAGGTGTGAAATTATTTAACTGGCTCTTTACGATGTATAAAGGAAAAATAAAATTAACAACTGCGATGCTTTGGTCATTAGCTTTCATCCCTAACTTTTTAATTGGTGGGGTAACAGGAGTCATGCTAGCGATGGCAGCAGCGGATTATCAATATCATAATAGTTATTTCTTAATCGCTCACTTCCATTACACATTAATTCCGGGTGTAGCCTTTGCATGTTTCGCAGGTTTACATTATTGGTATCCAAAAATGTTTGGGCATATGCTAAATGAAAAGCTTGGAAAAATTACATTTTGGTTCTGGATGGTCGGCTTTAACGTATGTTTCTTGCCGCAATTTGTTCTTGGTTTAAAAGGAATGACTCGCCGTATGTACACTTACCAAGATGGTCTTGGCTGGACAGGATTAAACGTCGTTTCAACGATCGGCGGAGTCTTAATGGGTATCGGCTTCCTTGTCTTAGTATGGAACATTCTCTACAGTCTTAAAAAAGGTGAACGTGATGTTACAGGTGATCCTTGGGATGGTCGTACGTTAGAATGGTCAACACCAACTCCTGTTCCACATTACAATTTTGCCGTTGCACCTGTTGTTGATGATGTAGACGCTTATTGGAAAATGAAACAAAACAAAACTCCTCGCTTTAATAAAGAGGATGTGAAACCAATCCATATGCCGAACAATACGGCTATGCCATTTATTTCAGCTGTTGGCTTCGGTATCGGAGGATTTGGACTTGTCTTCTCATGGTGGTGGATGGCGATCATTGGATTAATTATTATCCTTGGCTGTCTAGCATGGCGTTCATTTGACAAAGATGAAGGCTACCATGTTGAGGTAGATGAAATATTAAGTACAGAACTTGCAGCAAGGGGTGAAAGATGATGAGTGAACATTTAGACACATCTTTACCGTTAGAATATCAATCTGAGCAAAGCAGATTAAATATATTTGGCTTCTGGATTTTCTTGGGTGCAGAGATCGCGCTTTTCGCGACTCTCTTCGCTACCTATTTTGTTCTTTCTGGTTCAACAGCTGGAGGACCTGATCAATTAGAGTTGTTTAAAATTAAAGATGTAATGACAGAAACTATTCTCCTTTTAGTTAGTAGTTTCACATGTGGTCTTGCGATTTTTTCAATGAGAAATAATAATAAAAAAGGCTTGCTATTATGGTTTATCATTACCCTATTATTAGGTGCAGGCTTTATCTACTTTGAGCTTCATGAGTTTATCGATTATGTACATGAAGGAGCAACTTTACAAACGAGTGGATTCTTATCTGGCTTCTTCGTTTTACTAGGAACACATGGTTTGCACGTTTCGATGGGGATTTTATGGGGCATTCTGTTGATTATCCAATTAGTAAAAAGAGGGCTAACACCTGTAACATCAAGAAAATTTTTCGTCATCAGTCTTTACTGGCATTTCCTTGATGTTGTATGGATCTTTATCTTTACGTTCGTTTATTTAGGAGGGTTGATTCAGTAATGGAACAACATCATTCGAAATATCCAATTGGGCACATCGTTGGTTTCTTTCTATCATTAGTGATGACGATTGCAGCCATGTTTGTTGCTCTTCACACGAATCTTCCAAGACCAACAATTATGTCGATTATCGGTATTCTAGCCTTCTTACAAGCAGGCATGCAGCTATTCATGTTTATGCATATTAAAGAAAGCGATAATTCGGTCGTACAAATTGGAAATATCATTTACAGTATTATCATCGCCCTTACGATTGTATTAGGATCGATATGGGTAATGCATAATTAATCATTGTAACGTCTACGCCAGTTGTGGTGTAGGCGTTTTTTCATGGCAATACGCAGCCTATTACTCTTATTATGATTGGTTCAAGCAAAAATTTGATGGGTGTGCCAGAAATTTTGATCGGTCTCCCCGCAAATTTGATCGGTTTCTAAATCTGTATCAAAGTCTATGATTTTGTTTTAAAAAAAAGGAACCGGCTCAATGCCGATTCCGAAATCAATGAGGTATAAATGCGAGTTGTAAGAAAAATAATACGGCAAATAAATAAACGAGTGGGTGAACTTCACGCCATTTTCCTCGCACAACTTTCAATATCGGATAAGAAATAAATCCAAATGCAATTCCTGTGGCAATACTGGAAGTTAACGGCATACTCAAAATAATAATAAATGCAGGAAAGGCTTCATCAAGTTCAGACCAATTAATATGCGAAACACTGCCAATCATCATACTACCTACAATAATTAAAGCGGGAGCAGTGATGGCGGAAAGGCCGGATACAGCACTTACTAATGGGCCAAAGAATGAAGAAATGATAAAGAGTACAGCAACGGTAACTGTTGTTAATCCTGTTCTTCCTCCAGCAGCAACTCCAGATGTTGATTCAACAAATGCACTCGTTGGGCTTGTTCCGAAGATAGCACCAATGGTCGTTGCAATAGAGTCTGATAACAACGCCTCTCGTGCCCGTGGCATCGTTTTACCTTTCATTAATCCGGCCTGTTCAGCGACTCCAACCATCGTTCCAGTTGTATCAAATATGGTAACGAGTAAAAAGGAAAATACAACAGCATATAAACTATGATGAATCACATCGCTAAAGGCAGTGATCGGATTATGAATAATAAACTCGGGAAAATGCGGCATCCCAACAAATCCTTTATCAAAGGACAATTGACCTGTGAACAAGGCAATAATTGCAGTGATAATCATACCGATAAATAATGCACCGTGAATATTGCGTGCCATCAAAATTAATGTAATGGCAAGTCCAACTAAAGCTAGTATTGTTAGAGGATTGTGAAGATCACCAAGCTGAACTAAATTTTCCTTACTAGCTGTGATGACACCGGTCTGTCTTAATCCGATAAAAGCAATAAATAAACCAATACCAGCAGTAATACCAAGCTTTAAGTTAACGGGAATTGCTTCGATTAGTTTACTTCGAAACGGTGTAATCGATAAAATAATGAAAACAATACCAGCTACAAAAACAGCGGAAAATGCTGTGACATAATCAATATTTCCATGAGATCCAACGACTGAATAGGCAAAGTAGGCGTTCAATCCCATTCCGGGAGCTATCGCAATTGGATAGTTTGCGAACAGTGCCATCCATAATGTCCCGATAACAGCGGCAATAATCGTCGCCATGAAGACTTGATCAAATGGTACACCTGCATCTTTGAGGATCACCGGGTTGACGACCACAATATAAACCATCGTTAAAAATGTAGTTAAACCGGCAATAAGTTCTGTTTTAACATTTGTGCCGTTTTCTTTTAATTTAAAAAGCTTAAGCATAAAGTTTTCCTCCGAAACACGAACAATTTTTGTCACAAATAATATATTATTCGTTTTTTAAAACTTTGGCAATAAATTTTTATTTTTAACGTGGATTATTTTAGTTTTACCAATTAATGATAAATACTCATAGATTCTTTTATGGGAAATTTACTATACAGAAAGAAAAAAGCACCGAAATTATTTTTCGTTGCTTTTTCATTTTAAAAAATTATAATATACTGTTTAAAAGTAAATAAATTAATCCAGCTAATAAAGCAGATATAGGTAATGTGATTACCCAAGTAATAATCATCCTTTGGGCAGTATCCCATTTTACTCCTTTAATTCGATGTGATGATCCAACACCTAAGATGGAGGAAGAGATGACATGTGTTGTACTTACAGGTAAATGAATATAGGTCGCACCGAAAATAATCAGCGCTGAACTTAAATCCGCTGCAACCCCATTAATAGGGCGAATTTTCATGATTTTTCCACCAACAGTTTTAATAATTTTCCACCCGCCAATGGATGTACCAAGACCCATTGCAGTAGCACAGGACGCTTGAACCCATAGTGGAACATCTGCATTGGCTGCAGTCAAATATCCATTTGAAATTAATGCCATCGTAATAATCCCCATTGCCTTTTGCGCATCATTCGTACCATGTGTATAGGACTGGAGGGCAGCAGTGAAAATTTGTATTAGACGAAAACTTTTATTCGTTTTCGTTAAATTGAAGTTTTTAAAAACGACTTTAAATATACTATAAACTATAAATCCGATAGCAAAAGCGATAACTGGTGATAAAAGCAGTGCTTCAATAATTTTAATAAAGCCTTTATAGTTTAATGAAGCAAATCCTGCCGCTGCAATAGCAGCACCTGCAATAGAGCCAATAATTGCGTGTGATGAACTACTAGGAATTCCGAAATACCATGTAATCAAATTCCAAGCAATAGCTGAAATTAGGGCAGAAAGGATAACAATTGATCCATTAGGAAGTGTAAAGGGATCAACAATATCTTTCGTGATCGTTTTGGCAACACCTGTAAAGGTCATTGCACCCAAAAAGTTCATGATTGCTGCTAGCATAATCGCATGCCTTGGTTTTAGTGCTTTAGTAGAAACAGCTGTAGCAATTGCATTTGCTGTATCATGAAACCCATTAATAAAATCAAAAGCCAGCGCGCAAACAACGATGAGTATGGTAATTATTAATACACTATCCATAAAAAGACTCCTTATGCGTTCTTCATTATTATAGTTTCTAAAATGTTTGCAACACTTTGACAATAATCAGCGATTTCTTCAAGGTCCTCATATACCTCTTTATATTTAATTAAACGGATAGGATCCTTTTCATTTTTGAATAGCTCCTTGATGGATTCCCTTAAAACGTCATCACACATGGATTCGTATTCTTTAATTTTAATTGCGTGTGGTCGCATACTTGGAAGCTTTTTGTGAAACATTAGATCAATTGCTTTATCAATTTCAACCGTACAATTTCTAATTGCATCGACAAATTTATACATATAACTGTCCGCCGCGGTTATATGATATACTTCAAAAATATATGCGCAATGTTCTAAGCCATCAAGAATATCATCGAGGCTATTCGTTAACGTTAATAAATCCTCTCTTTCAATCGGAGTGATAAAGGTATCATTCAACTCCAATATCATTTGATGTACATATGTATCTCCTTGTGTTTCATATTCTTTCATTTTCTGAGCAAAAACTTTTAAATCATCCGAATTATTTATTTTATAATCTGCAAAATAATTCATGCTTTCTCTTAAATTTGTCGAAATATTCCCTAACAGCACCGCGAATTTGTCTTTTTTGTTTTTAAATACCATAAAGAGCCTCCTAAAAGCTTTGTATTATCAAACGTATTTATTTTATATGATTTTCACAAAAGATTAAAGAAATATGTCGAATTTTTTTGCGAATACGCTTTCATACTGTCATTAATTTTTCACATTATAAAATGATTAATTTAAAGTTAATCTTTATTGTTTGACAAAAATCCTAAAATTATTTATATTTTATCTCGAAGTTGAGATTTTCTGATTCAAAGTTTTCGAACTGAAATAAGAATTAACTTATTTAGTTTTGAGCATATTAAAATTGTTCGCTTTAAATGAAATCGATAAACAACTTCTAATGTTATTACAAAAAAGGAGAAATCATTATGACTAAAGTTAATTTAGCAATCGTATATTATAGTTCAACTGGTACGAACTACCAGATGGCAAAATGGGCAGAAGCTGCTGCGAAAGAAGCGGGAGCAGAAGTGAAAGTTTTGAAAGTAGAAGAATTAGCTCCTGCGGCAGCAATTGAATCAAACCCAGCTTGGAAAAAACATGTCGATGAAACTCAAAATGTTGATGTAGTAACGGCAAACGATATTGAATGGGCAGATGCAATTATTTTCAGTGCACCTACACGATTTGGTAATATCCCTTCACAAATGAAGCAATTTTTAGATACATTAGGCGGCTTTTGGGCACAAGGGAAAACAGCTAATAAAGTAGTAAGTGCAATGGCATCTGCGGGAAATGCACATGGTGGACAAGAACAAACGATCCATACTATTTACACTTCAATGATGCACTGGGGAGCAATTATTGCAGCACCTGGTTATACTGATCAATCCATTTACGCAGCAGGCGGAAATCCTTACGGAACAACTGTTACCGTAACAGATCAAGGAATCGTTGAAGATGCAGAAGCAGCAGTAAAACATCAAGCAAAACGTACGGTTCAAGTAGCTGAATGGGTAAAAGCAGGATTACAATAAATAAAAAACTTGGAACCAGTTCTTTAAAGATCTGGTTCTTTTTTTATCTGCTATTTACAAATAATTATGAATAGAGTAAAATATTAATATATAAATTCCTTTGACCTAAATTACCTTTAGGCGGATACAGGAATTAAGAATAACTCACTTTGACTGTTAAAATCTGTATACATTTCTTGCCGAAATGAATCAATCAGATTATAAGCCAGTCTTTCATTTTTAGCGATCTCGCAAAATGAAGGGCTGGCTTTTTGTTTTTTAGAAAGGAGGGAGTAGTTCTGGGAGAAACATTATCCGGAATTAAGGTACTTGATCTAACGAGAGTCTTAGCTGGGCCGTTATGCACGATGGTGTTAGGAGATTTGGGAGCTGAAGTGATTAAAATTGAAGCGCCCAACGGTAGCGATGACACAAGAAATTGGGGACCGCCATTTAAAAATGGAGTAAGTGCCTACTATCTCTGTGCAAATCGAAATAAAAAAAGTTTAACCGTCGATTTAAAATCTGAAAAAGGCAAAGAAATTATCCGGAAATTAGTCAAAGAATGTGATGTACTCATCCATAATTTTAAAACAGGCACAATGGAACGATTAGGACTAGACTTTGAAAATCTCTCAAAGATAAATAACGAACTCGTGTATTGCTCGATTACAGGCTTCGGTGAAACAGGTCCATATAAGGATTTAGCTGGATATGATTATATTATCCAAGCAATGTGCGGGTTAATGAGTATTACCGGGGATTCGGATTCCGGACCACAAAAAGTCGGTGTCGCAATTACTGATATTTTAACAGGCCTATATGCATGTATTGGCATACAAGCTGCCTTGCTTGAAAGAAAAACGTCCGGCACCGGGCAAAAATTAGATATTTCATTGTTTGATGCTGGAGTGAGCTCACTTGTAAATATTGCAAGCAATTATTTAATGTCGGGAAAAATTCCGGGATTACTAGGAAACTCCCATGCCAACATTGTTCCATATCAAACATTCGATACAGCAAATGGAAAAATGGTTATTGCAGTTGGAAATGACCGGCAATTTGAAAAATTCGTTAAGATGATTGGGCAAGAAGAATTATCAAAGAATCCGTTATTTTCAAGTAATGCAAAACGGGTCGAGAATAGGGAGCAATTAGTTCCAATTTTACAACAAGTATTAAGTGAGAAGCCGACAGAATTTTGGCAAGCCTTATGTAATGAAAACGGAATCCCATCGGGACCAATTAATAATCTTGAGCAGGTCTTTCAAAACGAACAAGTATTAGCTAGAGAAATGGTTGTGGAGAAGGAGCATCCTTCAGCAGGAATGGTTAAACTTGTTGGAAGTCCACTAAAACTTTCAAAAACACCCATTCAAATAAAGCATCATCCGCCAATTGCAGGAGAGCATACGGAAGAAATTCTCCATTCAATCGGATACTCAAATGAAGAAATTAGTGAATTAAAAAATAATAAAGTCGTATAGGAGTGTAGAAAATGAATTTTGATTATTCTGAAGAACAAGTAATGTTACGATCAACGGTAAGGAATTTTGTAGACAAGGAAATTATGCCGTATATTGGCGAATGGGATTCTAAGGGACTTTTTCAGCCTCATATTATGAAACGACTGGCTGAGTTAGGATTAATGGGAGTTTGTATACCAGAAAGCTATGGTGGAAGTGGAATGGACTATAATTCTTTAGCAATTGTTTGTGAAGAATTAGAAAGAGGTGATACAGCCTATCGTACGGCTGTATCAGTTCATACCGGCCTCAATAGTTTAACGTTATTACAATGGGGAACGGAGGAGCAGAAACATAAATACTTAACTCCACAAGCGAAAGGAATAAAAGTTGGAGCGTTTGGCTTAACTGAACCAGGTGCAGGATCCGATGTAGCGGCAATAAGTACAACCGCCGTGAAAGATGGCGATCATTATATTTTAAATGGACAAAAAACATGGATTTCCTTATGTGATATAGCAGACCATTTTTTAGTTTTTGCATACACAGATAAAAGTAAGAAACACCATGGCATTTCGGCATTTATCGTAGAAAGAACGATGCCAGGTTTTTCTTCAAAGGCAATCAAAAATAAATTGGGAATTCGTGCCGGAAACACGGGGGAAATCTTTTTTGACCAAGTAAAGGTTCCGAAAGAAAATCTTCTCGGTAAAGAGGGGGAAGGATTCAAAATTGCGATGTCAGCGTTAGATAACGGTAGATTTACTGTTGCTGCAGGCGCATGTGGTTTGATCATGGCATCGTTAGAAGCGAGTGTGAAATATTGTCATGAGCGAAAAACCTTTGGAAAAGAAATTGGAAAACATCAACTCGTCCAACAAATGATTGCGAATATGGAAGCAGGATTACAAATGAGCAGGCTGCTCGTATTTAGAGCTGGAGAATTGAAAAATAAAGGTGTAAGGAATACACGGGAAACATCATTAGCGAAATGGCAAGCATGTGATTTTGCTAATAAAGCGGCGGATGATGCCGTTCAAATTCATGGTGCATACGGCTATTCAGATGAATATCCGGTCGCAAGATATTTACGTAATTCAAAGGCTCCTGTTATTTATGAAGGAACCCGTGAAATTCATACAATTATGCAGGCTGAGTACGTATTGGGATACAGAACGGATAAACCATTAAATGAGATGCTTCCTTCATGGCCGTTTCAAGTAGATTCAAATCTGCCTGTTTAAAAACTCCATTACAAATAGAGAAGATATTTTATGTCTTCTCTATTTTTTTTCCGTCATAATTAAATATTGTTTATGTAAATCTTTTAATGCTGATGATAAGGCATTATAGGCTTTTCCAAAATAACAGCTTTTTAATTCGTGAAGAGGTGCTTCAATCCCATCCTTTAAGCTATAGCCTTTTAACAAATGGGCGATGAAATCACGTCCATGAGATGTAGCAAGGGTACAAGTTGCTTCAACAATTACTCCATATTTGCGATCAATTTCAGCAGTTATCGTTAACGTTTCGTATATGCTCTTCGCGGCCATTCCTGCCGGCAGCTTAGCATGTCCCGCAATAAAAAGGGTATTCATACGCATCTCTCCTTCTTGTTCGTCCTAATAGAATGAAAATTAAGAAAAGTATAGACTGATTATACGATAATTAACGATATATTGCACGAATGTTTCAAAGCTGAAACTTTTCGAAGATAGGAGATGGATCATTAAAAGGTGCAATGCATTCCACCTTTTGTCCTAAAAATGGGTGGACAAAGGATAATTTTCTTGCATGTAACGCCTGTCTTTTAAAAGTAGCTTTTCCCCCATAAAGGGTATCACCAACAAGTGGATGCCCAATGGAGCTTAAATGAACGCGAATTTGATGCGTTCTCCCCGTATCGAGTGAACATTCAATAAGAGTGAATTTTTCTTTCGGAAAGACTTTTAAAACGGTTGCTCTTGTTATGGCTGTTTGACCAGATTTGGAAACTCTTCTTCTCGTTGGATGGTGGCGATCTCGGCCGATTGGGTCATCAATAACAAAAGAAGAGGGTCGAATAATCCCTTGTACGAGTGCATAATACGTTCTTTTAATTTTTCTTTCATTTAGCAAGCGATCTAAAATGGCGTGACTAAGTGCATGCTTTGCAAACAATATTGCTCCAGATGTATCACGATCCAAGCGATGAATATGACGAACACGGTGAAACTCATTTTTTTCCTGGAAATAATAAGCAACACCATTTGCTAAAGTATCTTTTTGGCCATCAACGTTTGGGTGTGTATCAATCCCAGCCGGCTTATTGACAATGATTAGATGGTCATCTTCATAAAGCACTTCAATTAATAAATTTTGTGGAATTACACCATAATCTTCATGTTGAAAAATAGCGATCTCAAATAAATCATTTGTTTTTAAAGGTATGTTCCAGTTTATATAATCCCCATTAATACGGACACCTTTATCCATTCGAATTTCATGTAGCAGTTTTTTTGGTACTTTCCATTCCTCTTTTAAAATGTTTTCAATCGTAAAATTATTCCATTTGTTTGGGATATGAAATTGAAACCATTTTCCTGATTGATTTGTCTCCATAATTTATCCTTTCACATGGTCATAATTACCACGCTTTTTTACTGTTTTTATATGTTATTCTTTATTTAATATAACAATCGGTCAAGGTGTAATACAAATACAAGGGTGGGTCACTAGTGAAGGTTTTATTTGCATCAACGAAGGAGCAAGAGGAAAAAATAAACGAATTGGTTAATTATTTTTATAGCGATATATTTCCGTATTATTATGAAGATGAAGAGATTGCTGAATTTAAAAGCATTGGTGTATTAAAAATAGAAAAACACCATTTTGAAAAAATTGGGACACTGAAGGACGCCTATCAAGTGATAGCCAGTTTGCAAACAATAATCGTTATTTTAGAGGAAAAAATCCATAAGAAAATGAATAAACGATATGAAGAATTATTTAACCATAATGTCCAAATTTTAAATAAATTTACAATCCCCTTCCCATTTTTTTATACCCAATTTAATTCAAATCAAAAAATATCGACGGAATCTTTTAGCATATATAAAAGTGCTGCGAACGAAATGCTTATATAAAATAGGCATGAACCGTTCCTTTCCGCTACAGGCACTTGCTTTTTCGCGGTTCTGCGATGCGATGAGCCTCCTCATCGCTTCGCTCCCCGCGGGTCTCATCTGTCCAGCTGATCCAGCAGGAGTCAAGTGCCTTTCGCTTCAATCCACTCTGTGCTTTTATATAAAAGCCAGTTTTCCCCAAAAACTTTATTACGAAAATAACCTTTTTATTTTTTTTCAAATTCTCGATAAACGATGATACTGGATAGAAAGATTAAAATGAACGCAATGAGTGCTAAAAAAGGAATGGTAATAAACCCAAGCCAATTAATATACTCGCCTGTACAAGATATTTGTCCGCACGAAGGTGCATGGCTACTTAAGAAAGGAACCTTCTGAATAGAATAATGATAAAGTGAAGTAAGGATTCCAATTCCTGATAAGATCGCTGTGTATATTGAGAGCTGGTATTCTTTTCTGAATATAGATACGCCAATAATAATTGTTAATGGATACATAAGAATTCGCTGGAACCAACATAATTCACAAGGGACAAAATGTCGTATCTCGGAAAAATAAAGGCTGCCTAACATCGCGATAATTGACACAATCCAAGCAAAATTCCAAAACATATTTTTGTTTTGCATATTGTTACTCCTTTTAAAAACATAATTACTTAAAGAAATTATAGTATTCATATATGGGAATTGTAAAATGTAAAGCGGCTTTTCCTCGGGGAAAAAGCCGCTTTTTGCTTTATACCTTTGTATAATGAACTGCTTCGGCACTTATCACATCATTTGCTACATTCATTTCATGTGCGTGATCAATATAACGGAGTAGGGAATATAGGTTACGTTCAATTACTGTGTAATCGTGCGAAAAATGATATGCATGAAGAAGATGCTCGATTCTCTTGGAAAGCATGTCGTCTTTCGTTCGTACCATCAAAATCAATAAATTATCCCATTGTGATCGATGGGTATAGTATAGAGCACGATCGTAGTCAACACTATTCAAAACAACCTCCTCCTTTATCAATCAACTGTATAACTAACACTTTTAAGGAGTTGTTTTTAGTATATGCATCACATCTATTTTTTGTTGCTGAAAAACTTGGTGATGCTGATGCCACATGGTTGTTTTATTTTAACATGGATAGTCAATGTTTATTATTGTTCTATGAATAATGTGAATAGTTCGGTAAAATGAAAAAGGGATAAACAAGCACTTGGAGGAAATGGGATGAAAACAAAGGTATTTCGATTGTTTCAGCTTGCCAAAATTTTAAACAAGTTTGCAGAGGTTTTCTACTTTATTTCTTTTATAGCTATCGTTACACATTCACCATTATTTTTGGTTTTGATTAGTTGTTTCGTTCTTATTGGTAAATATATTGGCAATGTCGTTGGTTTAAGATTAGCCAATAATTACATTTTCAGCACTCAATCCATAAAGATTATCGTTTTGGTACTTTTTTTTATTTTGGTTATTAACCATCATGCAACGAGCATTCCATTATTGGTTCTTAGCTTTATAATAGCAACTCTTGATGGATTTTTTCTTCATAATATGAATACACTTCAATCATTTATTTCAAAACGTGAAGATATGTTGGTGTCGAATGGGTTCCATGTTTATTTAGACCCACTCATCCTTTTAAGTAGTTGGATTATTGGTTCGCTGTTATTTTTAAAAGGAAATAGTGAAATTGTCCTTTTTGTTGCAATTATTTTATCCACAGTTAGTTTAATTATTTTTTATGCTATCCCTTCTCAAAATTCAGCTATTCTCCTACGGAATCACCAAAGACATAATGGTGAAAATATACATATTGTAAATGTAATTGAAATAGTCGTTAGAACCTCATGGACGGCAGTTATTCTTTTTTTATTAGTGCACAATCAAATATCTTGGTGGGGAATCATCAATTCCATTTTTTTTAGCGGAATCGTGTTTGCCTATTTTTTACTCATGAAATTTCATTCAATATTCGTTTTGTTCGAACGTAAGATTTTAATTATAAATACTTTATGTATGGGAATTATTCTATTGCTATTGTCCTTTACTACTCATCATCTATGGATGATTTTGTTTGTTTTTCTCGGTGGAGCAACCTCACAAATCAGAGACACCATCCTTACTTCAAGATTAATAAAAAAAAGCATATTAAGACAAAATGGATTCTTTTTAACAAGTGTGATGGTGATCAGCCTATTAGCATTCGGATTGATTATTGACGTATATGGTGTTGGTTCATTGTATTTGATAACAAGCACTCTGACTATTTTTTTGGGTTTATACTATTTGTTGGAAAAAGCCAACCAGGATTAAAAAGGCTCTTATTCGAAAGGCTCTTTTAAAAAAACGCAGAGTGGATTGGAGCGGAAGGTACGAGACTCCTGCGGGATCAGCTGGACAGATGAGACCCCGCAAGAGCGAAGCGATGAGGAGGCTCATCGCAGAACCGCGAAAAAGCGAGTACCTGCAGCGGAAAGGAACGGTCATTATTTAAAAACAAAACCGAAATATTTCCCAACAAAAAGGCGAAACTAAGTAATGGAAGAATTTTTGTCGGGAAGGTGAGTACATGAAAAAGAAATACTGGATAATAGCTATAATGATTGGATTCTTTCTTTTTACAAATACAGATCCACTATTCGCAAAAATAGAATCGGTCAAAATAGCATTTATAAGACACACGAATTTATGGATCAAAGTAGGAAATAAAGAACAACAAATCACAAAAGAAGGAAATGTAAGCGGTCCAAAATGGTCAGCAGACGGTAAGTGGATAGCCTTTAAAAAAGGAAAAGAGCTCTGGACATATAATACACAATCAAAAAAGCAAATTCGCTTATACGGGGGAGAAGCTTCAAATTATCAATGGTCCCCGAAAAAGAATATTATTGCCTTTCAAATTTTTAATGATATTAACACGATTGATGTAGAAAAACGAAATAAAGGATTTGAAAATGTGGCATCCGGTGTAGGCAATTATTCATGGTTTCCAAACGGAAAGGAATTTTTAGCCTCTTCGATATCGAATTTGCTGCCAACAGGTTGGACAAGTGTAGAATTATACAAAATTCCAATTGATGCCAAAATGGACCCTGCCAAAATGGAGCATTTCTATACATTACCTAAACAATCTTCTGACTTTTTTGCCATTCAAACGAGCCGTTTTAAATGGTCGGCTAATGGTATGTGGATAGCTTTTTTGGCTACACCAACGGCTTCCTGGTCGATGGACAACGATATGCTTTGCATTATCCGAACAGACGGAACGAACTTTACAAAGCTTGAAGATATGATATTAAACGAATCATGGTTTCAATGGGCACCAGATAAAAATTATTTAGCATACATCGGCGGCGAAGGAAGAATGGCCATTGAAAATAAGCATTTAAATATAAAGATATTGCCGGCTTTAAAAACGAACTCCTTTACCCCTAAAGGCTTTGTCGATTGGGATTTTACTTGGCAAAATCCATCGCTTCTTACAGTATCGAGAGCGAAGGAGACGGAATGGTCGAATAATCCTAAGAAAAGACCGCTTCCATCTTTATACAAAATCGATACAAAACAGAATGAGCAGGCAAAGATTACATCTCCTAATAAAGGATTTGGAGATTATCACCCTACCTATATTTCTACTATCAATCGACTAACCTGGCTTCGTTCAAATCGAAAAACGACAGATCTGTGGATGGCTAAGCCTAATGGGGAGATGGCGAAAATCTATATTAAACAAATTGATACAGTACCTGATTATTATGAAAAAAGGGACTGGGAAGATGTAATAGATATATATAACCAATAATTATTAGTAAAATAATGGTACGAATTCAACTACATGATTTTTCTATGTCCTTCATACATTGTTGTAAGAGGATAGTTCCTTAACAGTGTTCTCTATTAAATAATGGAGACCGAGGAAAAGGGGGATATTGATGAATCATGAAGAAGAAAAAGCCTTGGAATATGCAATATCTGAAATAACCGAAATTGCGACTGGTTTCGGTTTAGATTTTTATCCGATGCGTTATGAAATCTGCCCGGCAGATATCATTTATACGTTTGGAGCCTATGGAATGCCTACTCGATTTTCGCATTGGAGCTTTGGAAAACAATTTTTTAAAATGAAACTTCATTATGATTTGGGACTTAGTAAAATTTACGAATTAGTTATCAATTCAAATCCATGCTATGCCTTCTTACTAGATTCCAACTCACTTATTCAAAACAAATTAATTGTTGCACATGTTCTGGCACACTGTGATTTTTTCAAAAACAATGTTCGCTTTCAAAATACGAAGCGAGACATGGTTGAAAGTATGTCAGCTACTGCAGAACGAATTCGCGCATATGAAATTAAATACGGAAAAAGTGAAGTGGAAAAATTTATCGATGCTGTCCTTGCTATTGAAGAACATATTGATCCATCGCTTATGAGGCCGAAACTAACTTGGTCGATTGAAGAGGAAGAGGAGTGGGAAGAAGAGAAAAAAACGTCCTCACCCTATGATGATTTATGGTCGTTAGATGAGAAACAAGATAAAAAACCTAAGCCAAAGAAAAAAATAAAGAAATTTCCTCCACAACCTGAAAAAGATATTATGTTGTTTATCGAACAATACAGCCGTGAATTAACGGATTGGCAAAGGGATATTATGACAATGATTCGTGAAGAAATGCTTTATTTTTGGCCGCAGCTGGAAACAAAAATCATGAATGAAGGCTGGGCATCGTATTGGCATCAACGAATCCTTCGTGAAATGGATTTAACAAGTGATGAAGCAATTGAATTTGCTAAATTAAACGCAGGCGTCGTCCAACCATCCAAAACAGGAATTAACCCGTATTATTTAGGTGTGAAAATTTTTGAAGATATTGAGGAGCGATACAATAATCCGACCGAAGAAATGATCAAACGCGGAGAAAAACCGGGTTCAGGACGAGAAAAAATGTTTGAAGTGCGTGAAATTGAAGGGGATATTTCCTTTCTTAGGAATTATTTAACGAAAGATTTGGTTATGCGAGAGGATATGTATCTTTTCCAAAAGCAAGGCCGCGATTATAAAATTGTTGATAAAGATTGGAAAAAAGTCCGTGACCAGCTAGTAAATAGCCGTGTTAATGGCGGTTTTCCATATATTACAGTAAATGATGGCGATTATATGAAAAATGGTGAATTGTATTTAAAGCATTGGTATGAGGGGATCGAATTAGATTTAAAATATTTAGAAAAGGTCTTGCCATATATATATCAAATATGGGGAAGAACAGTTCATTTAGAATCGATTGTAGAAAATAAGGAAATGTTATTTACGTATGATGGACGTAGTGTACAAAGGAAATATTTATGAAAAAGTAAAAAAGGGTTGACAACCCTTTTTTTACTTTAGCCTTCTAAATCTCCGAAAGACCCAAAGAATTCATAATGAATATTCTCTTTAGGAACAACCCAGTCTAACAACGCGCGATTCACAACCTTCATGAAAGGCTCCGGACCACAGAAATAGAATTGCGAATCATGATTTGGCAATATTTCTTTCATCCATTCTAATGTAATAAACCCTTCTTTATCGAAGGCTTTATTTTTTCTGTCTTCGTCCGTTGGGTGTGAGTAAATGGAATATGCTTCAACATTAGAGTTCTTAGCAGCTACTTCTTTAATATAGTCTTTAAACGCTTGAACTTTTCCATTCATTACAGCATGAATAAAATATACTTTTCTGTCCGGTTGTTTCTCAATAATCGTATTTAGCATACTCATTAATGGCGTAATTCCCACTCCTCCGCAAATTAAAACAACAGGAGTGTTACTATTCATATCGAGGTAGAAATCACCGGCAGGAGCGGAAATAGGGAGAATATCCCCTTCGTTAAATAGTTCATGTAAATCCGTCGAAACAACTCCCGGAGGAAGTTCTTCCGATTTTGGATCTTCCCGTTTTACACTGATACGATAATAATCATTTCCAGGACGATCGGATAAACTGTATTGCCGTAAATGAGTGTACTTCTCTTTTTCAATATCAATTTTTACGGTAATATATTGTCCTGGTATATATTGAGGTAATTCTTTTCCATCTTTAGGCTTTAAGTAGAATGAAGTGATGACTTCACTTTCCTTCACTTTCCGATCAATAATAAAGTCTTTGAATCCGGCCCAACCTCCAGGCTGCGTTTCCGCTGTTTTATATAAACGGTTTTCCATCCGGATAAATACATCGGAAATAACTTCATATGCGTCTGCCCATGCATCGATGATCTCATCTGTTGCTGCATCCCCAAGCACTTCTTTTATCGCGCCTAATAAATTTTCGCCAACAATTGGATATTGCTCAGGTTTAATTTGTAAACTTCGATGCTTTTGCACAATTCGTTCTAAAGCTGGCATAATGGCACTCATATCTTCAATATTAGCAGCAGCTGCATACACGGCATTTGCTAACGCTTTCGGTTGATGGCCGGTAATTTGATGTGTCATATTAAAAACATTTTTCAGTTCAGGATGATTCTCAAATAATCTTTTATAAAATCGCTTCGTAATTTTTTCACCATGTTCTTGAACTATCGGAAGGGTTGCTTTAACGATTTCTAATTTTTTTTGGATCTAATTTTTTCACAGTATTTAGTATATCTTTCCATTCATATTTTTCTTTTATAGCTTGATTCAAAGGTTTCAATCCTTTCTAAAGCTGAATAAATACATTTGATATGTTCCCCTTATATAATCGAATTACTAATGGGAAAAATAGTTAGCGTGTGATCAATTTATGTCATTTCTTCCATACAGCTTGTTTCCCTTTTTAATTATTTTTAAAATGAAGATAAGTTAATTCCTCGAAAGGATGAAAATTATGTATAGAAAAAATAGAATTCTTCTGACCCTTTTTGCTGTGATTCTTGTTCTTTCAGCTTGCAGTAGTGTTAAAAATGAAAGCAAGGAATCACCAAAAAAGAAAACAGCAGAGCATACAATGCCGATGGGTGAAGAGACGGCGAGTAAAGATGTTTTACCAATGTTTTTGAATAATACATCTGAAACAGTGCAAACGATCTATCAAGCTGCAGCTTCACATCAGGAATTATTAGAGCATATGCCGTGTTATTGTGGTTGTGGAGAAATGGGACATAAAAACAATTATGATTGCTTTATCCAAGAGAATAAAAAAAACGGTGCCGTTGTTTGGGATGAACATGGAGTGAATTGTGATGTATGCTTAGAAATTGCGGCACAATCAATCGTAGATTACAATAAAGGCAAATCGATGAAAGAGATTCGCAAAACTATTGATGAAAAATATAAGGAAGGCTATGCTAAACCAACACCGACACCAATACCGGAAGTATAACAAGGGTGAACATTTAAAATGTTCACCCCTTAAATTTTTTACAATACTTGCTCGTCAATAGGAATAACCGCATCTTTTAATTCTTTTTCTAATTCAGCGGTATATTCTTTCGTTTGTTCAGGATCCCAACCAAACACTTCTTCCATTTTTGCAAGAACAGGCTCTTTCCATTTTTTTACCCAGATAATGTTAAAAAATAAGGCTCCTGTACGGCGAATAAAGAAGTCAACAGGTTTTAGGACCATTTCCTTTTCAATTGCATACATCAGTTGCGCATATACAAAAGGCGTTAACTGATTTTCGTCAAGTTCCTGATAATCCTTTGCATAGTCGAATAGATAATCAACATTTGTACCATATTTACTTGCAAGTGCATATCCTTCTTCTTCAGTTAAACCGAATTGAATCGCTTCCTTCGCTTTTTTAGTAATGAACAATTTGTAATTGGCGGAGCCGCCTAGATTCCCACCAGAAATGGGGAAGTGAACCGTTTGGCAAGGTTTAAGATTCCTTTGCTGTGTAACACATAATTCTTTTGCCACTAGATCAACGACATTTTCAGCCATCTTACGGTACCCGGTTAATTTACCGCCGGCGATTGTAATTAAGCCGCTATCTGCTTCCCATATTTCATCCTTCCTTGAAATATCAGAAGGATCTTTGCCTTGTTCGTATATAAGCGGGCGAACGCCTGCCCAGCTAGACTCTACATCATCTTTTGTTATTTTTACATCCGGGAACATATAGTTAATGGCACTAATGACATAATCACGGTCAGATGAAAGCATTTTTGGATGAGCTGTATCTTTATCATAAAATGTATCAGTTGTTCCTACATACGTCTTACCATCACGTGGAATAGCAAAAATCATTCGTCCATCCGGTGTATCGAAATAAACTGCTTGGCGTAATGGGAAGACAGATTGGTCAAAAACAAGATGAATTCCTTTCGTTAATCGTAATTGTTTATTATTTTTCGCGTAATCTTTTCCTCTTACTTCATCGACCCAAGGTCCTGCAGCATTTACAAACTTTTCAGCATGAATTTCTACTTCTTTATTTGTTAATAAATCACGAACAATTACACCAATAATTTTTTTGCGTTCATCATAAATGAATTGTTCCGCTTTCACATAGTTAGCAACAATTGCCCCATTTTCTACGGCAGCTTTGATCACTTCGATTGTTAATCTCGCATCATCTGTCCGGTACTCGACATAATAGCCTCCACCTTTTAGTCCATCTTTTTTAATTAACGGTTCCTTCTGTAATGTTTCTTCAGCAGATAACATTGTCCGGCGTTCTGTTTTTTTTACTTGTGCTAAAAAGTCATAAACTTTCAGCCCGATCGAAGTGGTAAAAGCTCCGAAAGTTCCCCCTTTATGGAAGGGAAGAAGCATCCATTCGGGTGTAGTTACATGCGGGCCATTTTCATAAACAATGGCACGTTCTCTTCCTACTTCTTTCACAACATTTATTTCAAATTGTTTTAAATAACGGAGTCCTCCATGGATTAGTTTGGTTGAACGACTTGATGTTCCGGCAGCAAAATCCTGCATTTCTACTAAAGCAACTTTCAAGCCGCGTGTAACAGCGTCCAAAGCAATTCCAGCACCGGTAATTCCTCCACCGATAATAAGAAGATCGTATTTATCCTTGCTCATTTGTTCAAAGTTTTCAGTTCGGGTAATTTCTGAAAAAGTGTTTTCCATTTGAATTCCCCCTTTTTAAGATAGTTTCCCTAAATCATAAGTAATAAAAGTAGGAATACAAAAAGAGACCACAACAAGCATATTAGTAATCGTACTAAAATGTTGTGTGGTCTCTAATCTCCAACCAAATAATTAACTTAACTTCATTCTATCATAATTTTCTTAATAGTACTATAAATTTATATGCAGGATCTGTCGCCTATTTGAAAGCAGCCTTTTCAAAAGCAAGTTTTATCGCAAATCCGACTAAGACTGCTCCTGTGATCCCTTGAATAAATTTTTGTGTTTTCGGCTTTTTCATAAAGACATTGATTCGTTGAATTAATGTAATATATAGAATGAACCAAATCGCGGTCAGAACGATATATGTGATTCCCATTATAAGAAATTGACTCCACGAATTCTCCGCTGGATTTAAAAACTGTGGTAAAAAGGTTAAAAAGAAGACGGCAACTTTTGGGTTAAGTAAATTGGTTAAAAAGCCTTGGAGAAAAAACGAATGGCCTTTGCTGCTTTTTATTTCAGACATATCACTGTTCATGTCTTGCTTGATGGATAATAATGTTTTTATCCCTAAATAGATTAAATAGATGGCTCCTGCATATTTAATAATCGAAAAAAGAATAGCAGATTTAACGATTATTGCTGATAGCCCAACGATAACAGCAAAAGTATGAACACAGAGTGCGCAACACGTTCCAAAAAGGGTTTGAAATCCACCTTGTTTTCCGAAACTTAATGTATTTTTGGTAGTAATAGCGGTATCAGGACCTGGTAAAATAATTAAGCAAATACACATAAAAGCAAACAAAAGAAAGTTAGACACGATTTATCAGCTCCTTTTATATCACTCTTTTGAATATTTTATATTTTACCACGTCATACTGGTATTGAAAATGTAAAAAAACAGTGTCCGTTCCTTTCCGCTGCAGGTACTCGCTTTCCGCGGGGCTGGTGATGAGCCTCCTCGTCGCTTCGCTCCTGCGGGGTCTCATCTATCCAGCTGATCCCGCAGGAGTCTCGTACCTTCCGCTCCAATCCACTCTGCGCTTTGTTAAAAGCAACAACCTTTTTAAAAGAGACTTTTATTTAAACCAACCCTTTTTCATAAACCATGCGGACATTCCTGCTCCAATTAAAAACATGATGAATAGAATGATGAAATAGCCAAATTTCCAATGTAGTTCGGGCATGTAATCAAAGTTCATTCCATAAATACCTGCGATTAGTGTTAGCGGCATAAAGATGGTGGTAATGACGGTAAGAACCTTCATGACACGATTGGTTTGATGTGCATTTAATGAAAGATAACTGTCTCTAATATCTGCCGTTAATTCCCGACTGGAATCAATCATTCCGGCAAGTTTAAGCAAGTGATCGTGGATATCGGCAAAATAGGCGATTCTATTTTGAATCCCTTCTAAACGGTGTGAATTTAACATGCGATATAATAAATCGCTCATAGGTGTGACTGTATTTCGCATCGAAAGCAAATCATGTCTCGTATCAAATAAACTCTCTAACAACACTTCCATTGTTTCATTTTTAGAATTGTCCTCAATTTCGTTAAGCCGATCTTCAAGCTTATAAATAATCGGAAAATAATTATCAACAATTTTGTCCATCACTTCATATAAAATATGATACGAATCCCAATTTTCAAAGGATTCGCTTTCGCTAAAACGAGTCCATACATCAAAAATTTCCTTTGCTTTGTGATGGTGAAAAGTGACGATGAAATTTTCTCCTAGAAAGATATTGATTTCTTCTTTTACTAATTCATCGGGATGAAGACTATGCATAACAAAAAATGTATGATCTTCGTAATAATCTAATTTTGGCCTTTGAAGTTTATGAATACAGTCCTCAATTGCCAAAGGATGAAATTTCAATGGATTTCTTAGTTTCAGAATTTCTTCCTCTGTAGGACGATCGAAATCTATCCAATACCAAATATATTTGGAAGAAGATAGTTCCTCAAGCGGAACATCATGTAGTAAATCATAAGTTATTGTAACTGCTAATGTTCTAATCATGGGTATACTCCTTACTAAAAATTACTCTTAGTTAGTATGCCCCATTTTACCCACAATTGGTAACTTTATATGACTTGGATATTGCTCTGAATGGAATATCGTTTGTTCTGCTATTACCCATTCCGTGTCAGTTGCCGGATCGTTTCCTGTATTATGATTCGGAAATGAAGCATTTTTTGCTCCGGATGTAATGGCAATACGGATACGATGTCCCTTCTTAAATAAATGAGCAATTTTCGATAATTTTATTTCATACTTTTCAATTTGATGTGGTGTTACCAATTTTGGGCTTTCATACGACGTTCGATATCTAGCGCGAACCATTCCATCAGATAGGCGAATGGAATTCCCTTTTTCATCGACATCTGTTATCCGAATTAACCAATCGGTGTCTTTTGCAGAAGTTGCTGCATAAATGATTGCATAAATATCCCCGGCGATTTCAATTTCATTCTGCAAAGGCTCAGAAGTATAGACTAAAACATCCTTTCTTGTTTCTACGTCACGATAATTTTCCGGAACACTGCACTCATTTTCAGACACATCTATTAAATAGGGGGCAGGGTCCTTTGGGTCAAAAAGATAATGATCACAGCCATCAATTTTTGAAGGGGAAGTGCTTATTTTGCCATCACCAAAGCTTGTTTGGGCGCTACTATTACTTTGAATATAATAGTTTGTTAAATGTACGTTGCTTGGCGGCCAGTTGTTAGCCTTTTTCCATTGATTCTCACCAACTGTATAATAGTCAACAGCTGTTTCTGTGTCCACACCATTTTCAATTCCTTTCAAAAAGCGATCATACCAACGCTGACATAATAGATCAAGATCATATCGAATCGCATTTAAGCCAAATTGGACATGATGAATTTCTCGTGTAGCATTTGAATTATGATACCATGGGCCTAAAATTAATCTTTGATTCTCACGATTATGTTTCTGATTTAGCTCCCATGCCTCCGTCGTTCCATTTCCATCATCATCATACCAACCAGAAATATAGAGGGAAGGTACATTGATTTTTTCACCAAGTTTTGACCAATCAAAAGATGCCCAAAACTCATCATAATCGGGATGTTTCATCCACTCATTCCAAAAAGGAATGTTAAAACCAAGCGCTTTCTCCGGAATATCCTTAAGCGGACGAATAGCTAGCACTTCATCCCAATCATCTCGTTTTAATGCATCTCTATTCGCTTTTTGCTTCGCCATCATAAAAATCCATGCCATTAATCCGGAAGAATAAAGACCGTCTTTTCGCGGTAAATCTCCAAATGGAGTGCCGGCCGTAACAATGCTTATAATAGCTTTTAAATGGGGGTTTCCACTTGCAGCCGCTGCCCATTGAACAAAACCGCTATAGGAGGAACCTATCATCCCAACATTCCCATCTGACCAGCTTTGGGAAGCGATCCAATTAAGTGTATCATCACCGTCATTCATTTCATGATACATCGGCAGCCATTCTCCCTCGGAATCTTCCCGTCCTCGCACGTCTTGTGAAATAACAGCAAATCCCCGTTGGACAAAACGTAGTTTATTCAATCCGTATGACATTCTTCCGTAAGGAGTTCTGATTAATATCGTTGGGATTCGTGTTCCCGTTTTCAAATTTTTCGGCAGCCAAACCTCTGTTGCTAATCTCACGCCATCCCGCATTTCAACATCGATTTTTCCGATATGCTCGATCTCAAATGAAGCACGAGAAAGTAAAGGATCATTCCACATTTTTAGCGGTGTTAAGTGTTCGTACCCAGGTACAACTAAAACCGCACTATCGACTCCCTCGTGATAAAGGAAGGCAATTATTTGATTGAGCTCAATTACTAAATCAATTGGTTGCTTTTCTCCGGTCATCGCATATATCCAAACAGAATCTGAGACCTTTTCGTATCTAGTAAACTGTTCACCAGAATTCAGTAATACAGTTTCACTCTCAGTCCAGTTCACATGCCTTGCCTCATGGAGGATGTTTTGGATTTTCTCCAAAGAAAAGACACATGAATTCATATTTTTATTTATAGCCCGAATCTCTATTTTTTCTCCCATTCGTATTTTCGCTTGTAATATCCCCGAAACATAATAGAAAAGCTCCAAACAAATCATCTCCCACTCTTTGTATAAATAACAATTCTTGAAATAGTTGTATATTCCTTTTAAAAATTTACAACATTCATAATTTTTAATGATAAAATACAGTATAATGACCTTACATAGCAATAGAAAGTGACAAAAGGGGGAGATACAAAGTGAAGCCTCTTATAGGAATCACAGCGAATGTTGATTTTGATTGGAAACATACATTAGGAAATGACTATTTACAGGCTGTCATCCAGGCAGGCGGCATTCCAATCATATTGCCGGCCGGAGTGATTGGAGATGCGGCACATTTAGCGAAAAAATTAGATGGGTTAGTTTTATCAGGTGGGGGAGATATTGATCCTACATTATTTGGTGATGAACCTCATCAAAAACTAGGGTCGATTTCACCTGGAAGGGACCATTATGAAATAGAATTAATTCAACATATGCTTAAGCTCGATAAACCAATCTTAGCAATATGCAGAGGAATTCAAATATTAAATATTGCTGTTGAAGGGGATATGTACCAAGATATATATAGTCAGATTGACTCTCCAGTCATTCAACATACGCAAAATGCGGTAAGATACCATTTGTCTCATTATGTTCAAGTAGAAAAAAATAGTTTACTAGCGGAAATTGCTGGTCAAGTTCAATTTAAAGTAAACTCATTTCATCATCAGGCAGTCAGGAAAGTTGTGCAACCATTTGAAGTAGTAGCTCGTTCATCAGATGGTGTGATCGAGGCGATAGAAAGTAAATTACATAAATTTGTAGTAGGAGTTCAATGGCACCCCGAGCCATTGGCGGTCCACGGTGATCCAATCTCGCAAAGAATCTTTCAACGATTCATTCAATCTAGTATATGAGGTGATAACAATGCATATTATCGATCTACATTGCGATGCATTAATGAAATTAGCGGATGCAAAGGGTAAATTAAGCTATGCTGACTCAGCACAATTAGATACGAACAAATCTAGACTACAAAAAGGGGATGTAAAAGTACAAAGCTTTGCCATATTCATTGAACCAGACATTAAGTCTGATCAGAAATTTCAAGCTGCTCTTGATCAAATTTACTATTTGAAAAATGAAGTGTTAGCAAAAAACATTGAAATGAAACAGATTATGAATTGGCGTGATTTCGATCAATTAAAAGAAAATGAAATAGGTGCGATGCTTACCCTAGAAGGTGTCGATGCAATCGGAAATGATATTCAAAAGCTTAGTATTTTACATGAGTTAGGTGTTTTATCAGTTGGTTTAACTTGGAATAACGCAAATCTGGCAGCTGATGGCGCAGGGGAGCCCCGTGGTGCCGGACTTACTTCTTTCGGTAAAGAAATTGTGCAATTTAATAATCAGCATCGAATATTAACCGATGTCTCCCATTTATGCGAAAAAGCATTTTGGGATGTGATTGAAATAGCTGATTTTCCAATCGCTAGCCACTCAAATTCCAAAGTATTATGTAATCATGTTAGAAACTTAACAGATCAGCAAGCAAGAGCATTATTTGAAAAAGATGGCTTAATTCATGTTGTTTTTAATCCACCATTTATAAATGAAAGTGGTAAAGCAACTATTCCTGATCTTATTAAACATATTGATCATTTTTGTTCATTAGGCGGTGTAGACAAAATCGGTTTTGGTTCCGACTTTGATGGAATATCAACAAAGGTAACAAAATTAGAAGACTCCTCAAAATATCAAAACTTAGTGAACGAACTATTAAAATACTATTCCGAGGAACAAGTAAAAGGTTTCGCTTATCAAAACTTTCTCAATCATCGTCCAATTTAATTGAATATTTATCTCAAAGGCTTTCAGTTTATCTGAGTGCCTTTCTTATATTTATAAAAGTAATACTAAAAAACTTATTTTGAAACCGTATTGAAAATTTCGATAAATTAATATAATCTAAATATATCAATTGTTCGGTTGATGTAAATGTAACCGAATACATAGAGGGAGGTGCATCACGAAATGGGAAGATACATAGTTAAAAGATTCGTAGCCATGCTCATTACAATTTGGGTAATTACAACATTAACCTTTTTTTTAATGCATTCAATTCCTGGTTCCCCTTTTAATGAAGAACGAAACACAAATGAACATGTTCGAAAAAACTTAGAAGCACATTATCATTTGGACAAACCACTTTATGAACAGTATTTCACTTATCTCAAATCAATCGCACAATTTGACTTTGGACCATCCATTAAGAAACCGTCCCAAACCGTCAATGATATGTTAGGACGAGGATTTCCCGTTTCCTTTGAGTTAGGAATAACAGCGTTAATCATTGCTGTTATATCAGGGATTACATTAGGTGTTTTAGCTGCATTAAAACATAATGGAGTAATTGATTACTTAGCAATGACGATTGCAGTATTAGGTATATCGATTCCAAACTTTGTCATGGCTACACTTTTAATCCAACAATTTGCTGTCAACTGGCATCTATTACCCGCTGCGACTTGGGCAAGTACGAAGCATATGATATTACCGACTGCAGCTCTTGCGACGGGTCCAATGGCGATCATAGCACGCTTAACCCGATCAAGTATGCTCGAAGTATTAACGCAAGATTATATTAAAATGGCAAGGGCAAAAGGTCTATCTCCAGTAAAAATAATAATAAAACATGCACTTCGTAATGCACTAATGCCTGTTATTACAATACTTGGAACATTAACAGCAGGTATCCTTACTGGAAGTTTTGTTATCGAAAAAATTTTCGCCATCCCTGGAATGGGAAAATATTTTGTAGAAAGTATCAATACCCGCGATTATCCGGTAATTATGGGAACAACGGTATTTTACAGTGTTTTTTTAATATTAATGTTATTTGTCGTAGATTTAGCATATGGCATGTTAGATCCACGGATAAAGTTACATAAAAAGGAGTGAACTTGAGTGGGCGCTTTAAAACAAGAGGATCAGCAAATTAGTCCCAATATTCCAACCGAATGGTTCGTTCCAATAAATAAGAAAAATGGCGAAGCCGAAGCTGTTGTCCGCCCAAGTATTTCATATTGGCAAGATGTATGGAGAAGATTATTGAAAAATAAATTAGCGATGTTTGGGCTAATCATATTTATTCTTTTAATCATCATGGCGATTATTGGTCCGATGTTTTCTCCACAAAATGTAACAAAGGTCACACTCAAAGACCAAAATCTCGCTCCTTCATCCACACATTGGTTCGGGACGGATAATTTGGGGAGAGATGTTTTTACAAGGACTTGGTATGGAGCGAGAATTTCCTTGTTTGTAGGGGTAATGGCAGCCCTGATCGATTTCATCATTGGGGTCATTTATGGAGGAATAGCCGGATATAAAGGTGGAAAAGTCGATCATTATATGATGCGAGTTGTTGAAGTATTATATGGACTGCCATATTTGTTAGTCGTCATTTTGCTAATGGTAGTTATGGGTCCGGGATTGAAAACGATCATTGTCGCTTTATCAGTTACTGGATGGGTCGGTATGGCAAGGATTGTTCGCGGACAAGTGTTGCAAATCAAAAATTATGAGTATGTATTAGCTTCCAAAACCTTTGGAACGAAAACAGCACGAATTATCCGCAAAAATTTATTGCCTAACACGATGGGAACGATTATCGTTCAAATGACATTAACCGTTCCAAGCGCCATTTTCGCAGAAGCTTTTTTAAGCTTTATTGGCCTTGGGATACAAGCACCTTTTGCCAGTTGGGGAGTGATGGCAAATGATGGCTTACCGGCCATTTTATCTGGTCATTGGTGGACATTATTTTTTCCAGCATTCTTCATTTCATTAACAATGTTTGCTTTTAACGTTCTAGGTGATGGCTTACAGGATGCGCTAGATCCGAAGCTAAGGAGGTAGAATGATGGAAAACGTCCTGGAAATTCAGAATTTGCACGTATCATTTTCAACCTATGGAGGAACCGTTCAAGCTGTAAGAGGTGTTCACTTAGAATTGAAAAAAGGAGAAATATTGGCGATCGTTGGTGAGTCCGGATGCGGAAAAAGTGTAACATCACAAAGCATTATCGGGTTAATTCCTAAATCGTCAGGAAAAATAACTGATGGATCGATCATTTATAAAAATAAGGATTTAACTAAGATGAGTGAAAAAAGCTTACGATCGATTCGCGGAGCAGAAATTTCAATGATCTTTCAAGACCCAATGACAGCATTGAATCCCACTTTAACGATTGGCGATCAGTTAATTGAGTCGATTCGACAGCATCAGGATATATCAAAAACAGAAGCGACTAAAAAAGTTCTTTCTATCCTTCATTTAGTCGGTATTTCAAACCCGAAAGAAAGGCTAAAGCAATACCCGCATCAATTCAGCGGCGGGATGCGGCAACGTATAGTTATTGCTATGGCTTTAATCTGCGAACCTGAAATTATTATCGCTGATGAACCGACAACCGCTTTGGATGTAACAATCCAAGCTCAAATATTTGAGTTATTTAAAGAGATTCAAGAGAAAACGGGCGTATCTATCATTTTGATTACTCATGATTTAGGTGTAGTTGCACAAGTTGCTGACAGAATCGCAGTTATGTACGCCGGCAAAATTGTTGAAACAGGAACGAGAAAAGAAATTTTTTACAAACCTAAGCATCCATATACAAAAGGACTATTAAGTTCTGTTCCGAGACTTGATTTAGAAGATGAGGAATTAGTCCCAATACCGGGATCACCTCCTGATCTGTTTGCACCGCCAATCGGATGTCCTTTCACAGCAAGATGCGCGTTTGCGATGGAAGTATGTGAAAAAGTTTATCCTAATACGTACAGTTTTTCGGCTAATCATCATGTTAGTTGCTGGCTGCAAGATGAAAGAGCAAGACACCATTTGATTTCGACTATGGGCCAGAGCTCATAGATGAAATAATATTAAAGAATTTAAGGGGGAGTATGATGAAGAAGCTTATCGGTACATTAATGACGCTTTTCCTCGTTTTTTCTTTAGCAGCATGTACCACTTCAAAAGAAGCTGGGAAAGAGGAGGAGAAAGACACAAACAAGAACGATAATAAAGATAAAAAAGTGGAACAAGTTTTACGACTAAACAATGGGGCAGAACCTACCTCATTTGATCCACCAATGGGATTTGATTCGTATTCATGGAGTTCTTTAAACAACTTAATGGAAGGGTTAACAAGATTAGGTCAGGATCATAATCCAGAAGCAGCGACAGCGGAGAAATGGGATGTTAGTAAGGATGGAAAAACGTATACATTCCATATTCGTGAAAATGCAAAATGGTCGAACGGGGATCCAGTTACAGCAGGAGATTTCGAATATGCATGGAAACGCCTTCTTGACCCTAAAACAGGTTCACCAGCAGCATTTTTAGGATATTTTATTGAAGGTGGAGAAGCTTTTAATACCGGCAAAGGTTCAAAGGACGATGTCAAAGTAAAAGCAGTGGATGAAAAAACATTTGAAGTTGTGTTGACTAGTCCTCAAGCATATTTCTTAAGTGTCATTGCTAATCCGGCATTTTTCCCAATTAATCAAAAGGTCGCTGAAGCCAATCCAAAATGGTTTGCGGAAAGCAATACCTTTGTTGCGAATGGTCCATTTAAATTAACGAAATGGGAACATGATAGTAATATGGAAATGGCCAAAAATGAAAACTATTGGGATGCAGCGAATGTTAAATTAGACAAAGTAACATGGGCAATGGTGAATGATCCTACGACAGAATATCAAATGTATCAAAATGACGAATTAGATACTTCTGCTATTCCAGCTGAAGCAAGTGAACAAATATTTAAAGAAGGTAAGGAACAAATTGAAGATCAAGCGGGAACGTATTTTTATCGTTTCAATTTAAAACTAGAGCCGTTCCAAAATGTTAATATTCGAAAAGCGTTTGCAATGGCAATCGATCAGCAACAAATCGTTGATTTCGTCACTAAAAATAAAGAAAAACCTGCACATGGTTTCGTTTCAAATGGGTTTAACCAACCAGATGGAAAAGACTTCCGTGAAGCGGGTGGCGATTTAATTAAATTTGACGCAAAAGAAGCAAAAGCACTATTAGAAAAAGGAATGAAGGAGGAAGGCTATAAGAAACTTCCGGCAATTACGCTCACTTATAGCACAAGTCCTGACCACCAAAAGATCGCTGAAACAATACAAGCGATGATTAAAGAAAATTTAGGCGTAGATATTAAACTAGCAAATATGGAATGGAATGTGTTCCAAGAAGAACAGAAGAAATTTAAATTCCAGTTATCAAGAAGTTCATTCCTAGCTGATTATGCTGATCCAATTAACTTCTTAGAAAACTTCCAAACCGGACATACGATGAATCGAACAGCTTGGAGCAATAAAAAATTTGATCAACTAATTAAAGATGCAAAGAACGAAGCAGACGAAACGAAACGCTTCGAAATGATGCATGAAGCGGAAAAAATCCTATTTGATGAAATGCCAATTATCCCAATTCATTTCTACAACCAAGTGACATTACAAAAAGACAATGTAAAAGGCATTGTTCGTCACCCAGTTGGCTACTTAGAATTAAAATGGGCATATATTGAGTAGAAGCAAGTGCCTGTAGCGGAAAGGAACGGTCAATGTTCAGCTCGCGAAACACAATTTTACGAAAACAACCATTGAATAAATGGAGTGGTAGATTATTGAAACTTGGAAGAAACCTTATCATGCGTATCAGTTGATAAGGTTTTTTCCTCAAATTAAGCAAACCTACGGAGGGGAATATGGAACTATATCAAATAAATGTAGCAGTTGCAACATTATGGACATCGAAAGATTCAGCGAGAAAAATAGATGTGGATGCCATTACAAATCCAGTAGATATCCCAAAATGGCTAAATTCATTAACTTATGAAACAAAGCTAGATCTATGCAATGACAACCTTGTGCAATCTCAAGTTCTACTAGGTGAAGAAGCTCAAGTAATAGAGATTGACGGTGATTGGGCATTCTGTGTTATTCCAAGTCAATCAAGTAAGAAGGATGATCGCGGCTACCCCGGATGGATTCCGTTGAACCAATTAAGAAAAAAAGAAGAGGAAGAAAATAATTACGATCAAGTAGCCGTTGTTTGCCAACCTACTGCCACCCTTTACGAAAAACCTGGTAACAAGTGGATGGAAGTCAGTTATCAAACGAAATTACCAATAGTGGAAACACTAGAGGAATATAGTAAAGTTAAAGTTCCCTCAGGCTATGCTTATTTGAAAAACGAAGATATTCATATTTTTAAAATAAATGAGGCTCCTAGACAGAATGGGGAATTCATTATTCGTGAAGCGGAAAAATTTATCGGACTCCCGTATCTTTGGGGAGGGATGAGTGGATTTGGTTTTGATTGTTCCGGATTCAGCTATACAATGTGTAACGCTGCCGGCTATATAATTGCAAGAGATGCACATGAGCAAGCAGATGGAGGCATAGATGTAGATCTTCAACAAATTCAACCGGGAGATTTATTATTTTTCGCTTATGAAGAAGGAAAAGGACATATTCATCACGTCGCTATTTATTACGGAGAAGGGGAAATGATTCATTCACCGAATACGGGAAAATCAATCGTAATAGAAGAAATAGCCGGAACATACGAGAAAGAACTTTGTGCAGCACGTCGCTATTGGATCTAGTTTGGGGGTATACATATGGAGAGAAACAAAGTTTTAGAAATTAATCATGTAAAGAAGCATTTTGAAGTAGGAAAAGGAGCACGGTTAAAAGCAGTTGATAATGTTAGTTTTCATATAAATGAAGGCGAAACCTTCGGACTAGTTGGAGAATCCGGCTGCGGAAAGTCAACAACTGGAAGATTAATAATGAGGTTATATCAACCAACTGAAGGTGAAGTTTTATATAAAGGGAAAAATATTCACCTATTAAATAAAAGTGAACAGCTTGCCTTCAATCGAAAAATACAAATGATTTTTCAAGATCCATATGCATCGTTAAACCCACGCTCAACAGTCCAAGAGATTATTTCCGAGCCAATGGAAGTGCATGGGTTATTTAAAAATAAAGAAGAACGACGTCAAAGGGTTTATGAACTTTTAGAGGATGTCGGTTTAAATCGTGAGCATGCAAATCGCTACCCTCATGAATTTAGTGGGGGGCAACGCCAACGCATAGGTATTGCAAGATCTTTAGCGCTAGATCCGGAGTTTATTATTGCCGATGAACCGATTTCCGCTTTAGATGTTTCCGTTCAAGCTCAAGTTGTAAATCTATTAAAAAAGCTTCAGAAAGAGAAAAAGCTTACTTTCCTATTCATTGCCCATGATTTATCAATGGTCAAGCATATTAGTGATCGCATAGGTGTCATGTATCTTGGACATTTAGTTGAATTAACAAGTAGCAGTAATTTATATAAAAATCCACTTCATCCATATACGCAGGCATTACTTTCAGCCATCCCAATACCCGACCCGGAAATTGAAGATAAGCGTGAAAGAATTATTTTAAAAGGAGAAATACCAAGTCCAATAAATCCTCCGAGTGGGTGTGTATTTAGAACGAGATGTCCCGCAGCAAGTGATATATGCCAATCGAAAATTCCGGAGTGGAGAGAAATAGAAGAAGAACATTTTGTCGCTTGTCACTTATACAATAATCACCCCGGAATGAATAAAGAAGCACTACTTACGAAGGGATCATGATAATGAGAAGTGTAGCAAGCTTAAGAAAACAAATCGATGGGATTATCGAACAATCGTTAGGCATTGTAAGCATAGTCGTAGAAATAAACGAAGAGACGATAATTAGTAAAAATAGTAAACGCGAAATGTCTTCTGCTAGCTTAATAAAAATTCCGATTATTATGGCTGCATTTCAGCAAGCGGAGTTAGGGAAAATTGATTTAGAAGAGAAAATAGAGGTGAAACCTGAGCATAAAGTGGGAGGATCAGGTGTTATTCAATATTTAACAGAAGGAACTCTTTTATCCGTTAAAGACCTTTTGACATTAATGATTATCGTTTCGGATAATACGGCAACAAATATGATGATTGATCTAGTCGGTCAGGAAACGATTAATTATTTTAATAAACAAATAGGATGCAATCATACAAGACTAGAAAGAAGATTAATGGATTATGTGGCCAGGGATATGGGGCTAGATAATGTTACTTCTGCATCCGATATGGTAATATTCCTAAAAGAAATCGTGGAAAATCAATTCCTTACTTCAAAGAGTACGTATGAAATATTGAATATCCTTTCTGGACAGCAATTTCAAGATAAATTACCTGCAATGATGGATTCGGATCATGTATTTGTTGCTAATAAAACAGGGGAAATTCCCGGTGTTGAACATGATGTTGCAATTATTAGGCATAATGACGATCAAGTATTTATGGCAGTATTAATCGATCAATTAGAAAATCAGTATGAGGGAAAACAAATTATTGCTCGGACCGGCAAGGCTGTATATGACTATTTAATTCAATAACAATACAGGAATAGTGTATCATTTTATGATACACTATTTTATTTCGTAATTTTCTAAATTGTTTTCTCGTTTATAGACGAAAGCCCATTTTTAATATGGACAGTTACCACATATAAAGAGCTGAATAAATATAAATAAGGATTTATCTTTTGATGGGTAGGGAGGGGTGACATGAGATATCTCGCGATCGGTGACGGACTATGTGCAGGGCATGGTGCACCATTTTTATCTCCAAGTTTTGTACATCGACATGCACGTCTTGCAGAACGGAATTTAAGAGAAAGGGTGTTTGTTACAAATGTAGCAGCGGCAAATAATCATGCCAATGATATCCTCCAATCATTGAGTGATCCAAATATAATGAGAAGCATTAAACAAAGTGACATGATTGTTTTATCTGCCGGACACCAAGATTTACAAACAGCAAAGAAAAAATATGATGAAACGGGCAATGAAGAAGAGTTTATTCATGAGTCAAGAAAATGTAGAAGTACAATTGATGACATCATTCGTGGGATACGCGATTTGAAAGAGGAACAAGAAGATAACTACATGCTTATTATTCTCGGTTTGCACAATCCGTATCCTAATGATCCTTTAGCAGATAAATGGGTACAGCGTATAAATCGCTATATTGAATGTAGGGCAAATCGACGATGTTTAAAAACGATAAATCTCCAGCAACATTTACAAGATAAATTGGACAATTGGTGTACTAGTGACAATTTATATCCAAACCATTTAGGACATATTGAAATTGCAAATCGGCTACATGAAATTGGCTATGACTCTATTAGAGGAGAACAAGATGGATAAATTCACTTGAAAAGGAGGTGAGAAGCTTATGTGGTATGGCGGTTGTGGTTATCCAGTAGGTGGATATGGCTACGGTGTCGGCTGGGGTGCAGGCCGAGGATTTGCATTAATCGTAGTATTGTTCATCTTACTTATCATTGTAGGAGCAGCATATGTTTATTAGGTTAAAATAAAGAAGTCCGGTCTTTTTTAAGACTGGACTTTTCCTATTTTAAGAAAAGAAAAACATTTGCTTGTCGGGGCTGACCAAGGCGCTTTCGCTTTTCTATATATAATCAAACGTTTAACCTACTCCATTGTCCCACTCCAATTAAGTGACTTGACCATAAAATGGTGTGGAAGGATATTTGGAGGTGAATAGTACATGTCTGCTTCACATTACCATATTTGTTCAAGAAATATTGGAAAGCCCGTTGAAATAAGAACGCGTGATGGAAGAGTGCACAGAGGAATCATTCATCGAGTTGATAATCGAATGGTTTATTTACGCCCACTCCCACAAAGGAATTATGGAGGATACGGTTATGGTTGGGGTTGGGGCTGGGGCGGCTTTGGCTGGGGTGTCGCACTTGGTGCCATAGTTGGCTTAGCGCTTCTTCCTTGGTTTTTCTGGTAGGCCGTTGTCTTTTGAAAAAGACTCCTATTTTAAAGGGAGTCTTTTTCAACGAATACATCCTTTTATAATATTGGAAAGATTATTGTAAAAGTTGTCCAATCGTCATTAGATTGACAAGTTAAAGTTCCACCGTGTTTTTCAAGTATATTTTTGGAAACATACAAACCAAGCCCTGTTCCGCTCTTCTTCGTTGTAACGAAAGGCTCGAAAATAGTGTCAACCATTTCTTCCGGTATTTTTGGTCCGTTATTACTTATGTCTATAATAACGGAGTTTTCAGTAATATCCAATTCAATTTGGATAATCGGATTCTTCACGCTTTTCAGTACATCAACCGCATTAAAAATAATATTAATAAGTACCTGTCTTATTTCATCTTTAAAGCCATGAATGCTAATTTCATGCAAATAATGTTTTTGGATATCAACATTTACTTCTAAAATACGAGGATACAAAAAGGATAAGACTTCTTCAATTAAATCATTTAATGAAAAAGAGGTCATTTCAATTGACACAATTTCTTTTTTTGATAGCATAAGAAATTGAGAGATATTAAATTTTAATTGCTCAATTTCGTTAGAGATAATATCCAAATAAGGCAATTGTGGATTTTCAGAACGCAATAATTGCACAAATCCATGAATAGAAGTTAATGGATTACGAAATTCATGAACGAAGCTAGATGTCATTTGTCCTAAAAGTGTTAAACGTTCATGATGTGTTGTATTTATGTATTCATTTTTTTTATCAATGATTTGATCTTTAACATTTGAATAATATGTAACAACATAAAACAATAATTTGTCAAAAGCATAATTAATTTTGTCAATATAGGCATTGACATCGTTTACATTTAAATAATTATTGTATAAAAACTTAGTAGTTATTGATTTACCAATACTTAAATTATATGTAACTTCACCTAAATCAATATTTTGATCAAGTTTTTCTTTAGCAAAGTTAGATGCAAGGGATTTTAAAAAGTGCTCCAATTTTTCCTTCGATATTGACAATGATTGAATAAGAAAATCATGACAAGTATCTTTATTGAAAAATTTGGATTTTAAAGGATTTGACTTGGAGTTTATCAATTGTTCATTCCAAATCGCAACAATTTTATCAATATTTTTATCAAAAAATGCAACGATATCTTGTCTAAGCGGTATCATTTTTTTCACCTCCCTTTTCTTCAAAATAACAATTAGCAAAAATTTCTTCATCTAAAATATATCAAAATATTTAAATAATACCAAGTTAAAGTTATATAAATGTACTTATAGTTTCATAAAATAGCATATAAATATCTTTAAGAATATGGATAAATCAGTTGTAAACGGTATTAAAAAATAGTATAGTTAATTAGTATTATTAAATAAATATAATCCCACAAGGGGAGCCTAAATCGGCTGAGAGTGAACGTATGAGTTCTGACCCTATGAACCTGTTAGATAATGCTAGCGCAGGGACTGTGGTTTGATGGAATAGAAAGCAATGCAGCGATTTCCTTAAACCGTCCTGTATTGCTTTTTTTGTGTAAAAAACGCAATACAGTTGTTTTTACATTCCCTCCGAGCCTTCATAGTCACTCTTCAGACGAAAAGAAAGGAAGGGAATATAAGATGAATAAAAAAACATTGTTTTTAGTAGAAGTTGCTGTTCTCGGAGCACTTGCTTACTTGCTTGACCTTGTTTCAGCATTTATTTGTAAGGCTATTTGGCCAGAAGGCGGATCCGTTTCATTAGCTATGATACCGATATTTTTAATGGCTTATCGTTGGGGCTTAAAAGGCGGGTTGTTAACTGGATTTATATTAGGTACGCTACAAGTTGTAACAGGATTTTCAGTATTTTATCATCCGGTACAAGGGATTGTCGACTATTTTGTCGCCTTTACAGTGATTGGTTTAGCAGGTATTTTTGCAAAGCAAATCAAAACATCTATAGAAAATGGAAATATCGGAAAATGGACTACATACACTGTCTTAGGTGTTTTTCTTGGTAGTTTATTACGTTTCCTTGCCCATTTCTACACAGGTATTGTCTTTTTCGGTTCGTATGCACCGAAAGGACAACCGGTTGCATTATATTCATTGATTTATAATGGAACATATATGTCGATCAATTTTGTCTTAAGCTCAGTACTTGTTGTCATGATCTTATTTATTGCTCCAAGACTTGTCCAAATCAAAAAATAAAGTTAAAGAGGCTGGGACATAACTAGCTTCAATTAGTGAAAAAGGTGAATTTGAGTGTACTCAAATTCACCTTTTTCTTTTTTTGCGTGTAATTCTTCTATTATCTTAGTTGTTGGGCAGTGTATTTTCTTAAATTCACTGCCATTAATGCAAAGCCCATTTCATTTTCTACCTTTGATTTTCCTCGTACGGAAAATCGTGTGAAACGCAAATTAGCCTTCAAGAATCCAAAAACTGGTTCCACATCGATTTTGCGTTTTCGATAGATGGCACTCGTTTTCTCTTCTGAAAGCTTCGCTCTTACATATTCTTTTTGTTGTTCCCATTTTTCATTCACCATTCGTTTTCGATTGTTGCCTTCTTTTGCTTTGGTACAGGAGGGGCGGAACGGGCAGCCCAAACAGTCTTCGCACTCATAGATTTTAAACTTCCGTTGGAATCCTGTACGATCAGTACGGACAGAATAATCGTGAAATGTAAGATGTTTCTGGTTTGGACATGTATAGGTATCTGTTTCTTCATCGTACGGCCAGTTGTCTGGATTGAATAGGTTTTGTTTGTAGGTTTTCTTTTTTTCCTTCATATACAGCGTATAAGGAATAAGTGCTTCACGTTTTCTGTTCAAAAGGATATCATTATAATTTTCTTCACTACCATAACTTGCATCTGTGACGATGTGTTCCGGTAACTCGAAATAATCCTGCTCAATCTCATCTAGAAAGGGAATTAACGTACGTGTGTCTGTTGGGTTTGAGAATAATCCATAGGCAAGCGCATATTGACCTTCCGTTGCGATTTGTGTATTATAACCAGCCTTCAATTGTCCATTTTTCATATAATCATCTTTCATTCGCATAAATGTCGCATCTGGATCTGTTTTAGAATAGCTATTACGTGTACCAAAGATTTCAAGGTCTCGTTGGTATTTCTGTTTTCGTACGATAAAATCAATCAACTGTTTACGCACTTTTTTCGGATATTTGCGTTCATTTCTTAAAGCTTTTCGTTCTGGAACATCCGATGATGCTTCAATTTGTTTATCATACTCGTTTACGACATCATCCACTTTTTGAACCAATTGAGCGAGCTCTTCCAATGATAACTGTTCATCGCTTTCACGTTCGATTTCAGGTATGATTTCATTCTCAAGAAGCTCATCATATAGCTGGTTTGACTTTTCAATTAAACTTTGATGATACTTCTCAATCGACTTCTTCCAGACAAACGTAAATTTATTTGCATTCGCTTCAATCTTTGTACCATCGATAAAAATTGCTTCTTGATCGATCAGTTTTTCTTCAATTAATTGGCAACGGAATTGGACGAAACATTGGCGAATTAAATTTTTCACTTCTGGTTGAACACGGAATCGGTTGATTGTTCGGTAGCTTGGTTCATGCCCTTGAGCTAGCCACATCATACGGATACTGTCTTTTAATAGGGCTTCAATTTTTCGCCCTGAAAAAACAGATTGCGTGTAGGCACATAAGATAATTTTAAGCATCATGCGTGGATGGTAGGCAGGACAGCCATCATTTCTCTGAAATGGTTCGAACGCTTCATGAGGGATACTTTCAACTAAATGATGAACATGGAAGGCAATATCATTTTTTTGTAACTTTACTTCTAAATCTAAAGGCAAAACTAATTGATTCATGGTATAATTTTTAAACATAAGGATCCTTCTTTCTGATTTTATTTGGTGTGGTAACTTAATTTTATCAGAAGTGGTCCTTATTTTATTGTAAAAAAACCAAAAGCCGGTGAAAATTTACTTGTCGTAAATTTCCACCGGCTTTTTCATCTCAGAGGTGGGTTATGTCCCAGCCCCTTTAATTACTTAACGACTAGCACATCTTTAGTTGTATTTTTAATAATATTTTCCTCCGTGCTGCCTAGAAAAATCCGCTTGAAAATCCCTTCTTCACTTTGACCTACGACAATTAAGTCTATTTGATTGGAATTCGCGTATTCACATATATTGTCGGATGTCTTTCCATAAAGCGTATCAAAATGAAAAGAGATTCCTCTAGATTGTAAAATCTCCGTGACTTCCGCTCGAAGATCGGGGTCATCATCCTGTATAAAATGTTTTGTATTTTCTTGAATTGAATGTTCAAGTGGAAGGTGTGTGACATATACACCACCATCTGAACGCGGGATCGCAGTATATCCTGACTTGCCTAAACTATCTTCAGGTAGTGGCGTGTCTATCGAATAAGTCGTTCCATTTATTACTTGGACAACACTTAATTGGCATTCTTGATTTAATAAATATAAATCCGCTGCTATTTCCAATGCTTTTCTACTGCCGTCTGAGTCATCAAAGCAAACTAAAATATGTTTATACATATTCATCAGCTCCTATTTATATTACTTCTTATATACCCTTTATTCAGTGCAAATAACAAACAAACGAATGACTTATATTACAAAAACATTACAAAGTAAAATAATTTTCATTGATTTTTCTTACCTAACATAATATGCTTTACGTTAGAAATAGGTAGTATCAATTTTAACTAATTGAAGGCAGGGAAAAGTATGGAATGGTTACAGCGATTTCGTGGAGCTGTAAAGAAATTTTGGAAAAAGGCACATATGAATCAAATAATTATTCTAGGAGGATCAGTAACCCTATTAGCGTTTCTTGCCTTTTTTGGATATTTTGCAGCAACGGCAAATGTTGAGTCTTTGAAAAAGGGCTTAGCACAATCGACTGTTATTTACGATAAAGACGGAGATGTCGCAAGCAAAATTTCCGCAAACCGAACAGAAGGCGTCTCGATTAAAAAAATGCCCCAACATTTAAAAGATGCAATTGTTGCTATTGAAGACCATCGTTTTTACCAACATGGTGGATTCGATGTGAAAGGAATAACGAGCGCACTCTTTAAAAATATAACTGCCGGCGGGATAACAGCGGGCGGAAGTACAATTACCCAACAGCTAACGAAAAATGCTTTGCTATCGGATGAAAGAACATTTAAACGGAAAATCGAAGAATTATTTTTAGCCATTGAAATTGAAAAAAAATACACTAAAGACGATATTTTAGAAATGTATTTAAATCAAGTTTATTTTGGACATGGTGCATGGGGAGTTCAAAAAGCGGCCCAACGATATTTTGGTAAAGATGTAGAAGATATTAATCTTAGTGAAGCCGCTGCACTTGCTGGAATTGTAAATGCGCCATCTGCACTTGATCCTTATTATCATATGGATCGAACGATTAAGCGCAGAAATGTCGTTCTTGGGGCAATGAAACAATATGGCTACATCACGAAAAAACAATTCGACGACGCTAAAAAGGAACAATTAGTTCTTAATGATCAACAGAAAGATCCAATGAAAGGTAAATATCCTTATTATGTTGATGCGGTATTAGCAGAAGCAACTGAGAAATTCGGATTGACGCAAGATGAGATTATGACGCGTGGCTATCGAATTTATACAGAAATGGACCAAAATATCCAATCTGCATTGGAAAATGTATATAACAATAATTATAACTTTCCTCAAGGAAGAGGAGGACAGATCGTCCAAAGCGGGTCAATACTACTTGATCCAAAAACCGGTGGGATTCGTGGGTTAGTCGGCGGTAGAGGGGAAAAGGTTTTTCGAGGATTTAATCGCGCGACACAATTAAAACGATCACCCGGATCGACCTTTAAACCTTTAGCGGTGTATACACCAGCTTTAGAGGAAGGATACAAGCCTGATTCAATGTTAAAGGATGAAAAAATGACATTTGGTCATAATTATTCACCGAAAAATTATAATGGCCAATATCAAGGTGAAGTACCAATGTATAAAGCGATCGAAAACTCGATTAATATTCCGGCCGTTTGGTTATTAAATGAGATTGGTATTGATAAAGGAATGGATGCCGTTAAGAGATTCGGTATTCCATTAACAGATAAAGATCGAAATTTAAGCATTGCACTTGGAGGTTTAAGAAAAGGGGTATCCCCTTTACAAATGGCAGAAGCATATTCGGCTTTCGCCAATGAAGGAAAACGTGAAGATGGGCATATCATTACTAAAATTGTTGGACCAACAGGGAAAATCATTGTTGAAAGAAAACCGAAAGTAACAAAAGTTACGGATAAGAAAACGGCCAATGAAATGACATCAATGCTTTTAAACGTGATGGAAACTGGGACAGGTAAAGGTGCTAATGTTTCAGGTTATCAAATTGCCGGTAAGACGGGATCAACACAAGTTCCTTTTAATAATATTGACGGAACGGCTGACCAATGGTTTGTCGGTTATACCCCTAATCTTGTCGGTGCTGTTTGGATCGGCTATGATAAAACCGATCGGGAGCATTATTTATATGGGTTAAGTGCACAAGGCGTGGTTCCCGTTTTTCAATCAATTATGCAAAATACGTTAAAATACACGAAAGCAGAAAAATTTGAAACGGAATCGATCAATAGCCAAATGCAAAAAAAATATGAGTCAGACCACCCGTTTAAAACAAAAGCAAAAGAACTAAATGAAAAGTTGAAACAAGGTACAGAAAAACTCAAAGAAAAACTAGAAGATGGAAAAAGCAAATGGAAAATCCTCGAAGAGAAAATAAAAGATAAACTGAAACAATTCAAAGGAGAATAACCTCCAAACTTATTAATTAGCAGTTCCTTTTTGGAATTGCTTTTTTATTTTTTAAAAAAAGTACATAATGATGAGAGTAATGCATTAAGCATGAAGATTTTTTGAATTTATGGGAAAATAAAAGTATATTGAGATAAGGAGTGGTAAAATGCAATTCCGAATCGAAAAAGATACACTTGGTGAAATGAAAGTCCCTGTTGACAAATATTGGGGAGCACAAACACAGCGAAGCAAAGAAAACTTTAAAATTGGCTCAGAAAAAATGCCAATGGAGGTCATTCGAGCCTTTGTACAATTAAAAAAAGCTGCAGCAGTTGCCAATCATAATTTAGGAAAGCTATCGGATGCGAAGAAACAGGCAATAGTAGAAGCTTGTGACGAGGTGTTAGAAGGTCGTTTCGATGATCATTTTCCGCTTGTTGTTTGGCAAACAGGAAGTGGAACCCAATCGAATATGAACGTAAATGAAGTAATTGCTAGAAGGGCAAATGAGATCTTACAAAAAAATGAATCGAAGGAACATATTCATCCAAATGATGATATCAATATGTCCCAAAGTTCAAACGATACCTTTCCAACTGCAATGCATATTGCAGCATATAGTGTCATTCAAGAAAAACTAATACCAGCAATAAATAAATTAACAGACACATTTTTACAAAAAGAAAATGAATTTATGGACATGATTAAAATAGGTCGAACACATTTACAAGATGCAACACCTTTAACACTTGGTCAAGAAATTAGCGGTTGGAGGGCAATGCTGGAAAAAAGTGAAAAAATGATTCATGAAAGTGCTGAACATCTATTAAATTTGGCAATAGGCGGTACTGCTGTTGGTACCGGAATTAATGCGGATCCTACTTTTGGTGAGAAAGTTGCACAGGAATTAAAGAACCTAACAGGATTTCCTTTCCGTTCATCTAATAATAAATTTCATGCGTTGACTAGTCATGATGAAATTGTTCATGTCCATGGAACATTGAAGGCTTTAGCAGCAGATGCGATGAAAATTGCCAATGATGTGAGATGGCTTGCAAGTGGTCCAAGGAGTGGAATAGGCGAGATTAGCATCCCGGCAAATGAACCAGGAAGCTCAATCATGCCAGGAAAAGTTAACCCTACACAAAGTGAAGCATTAACAATGGTTGCAACACAAGTATTTGGTAATGATGCTGCGATTGGTTTTGCTGCAAGTCAGGGGAATTTTGAGCTAAACGTCTTTAAACCGGTGATTATATACAATTTCCTGCAATCCGTTAATTTATTAGCTGATAGTCTTATTTCATTTAATAAAAACTGCGCTGTTGGTATTGAACCAAATAAAGAGGTTATCGAAGAAAATGTTAATCGCTCTTTAATGCTCGTAACTGCATTAAATCCTTATATTGGCTATGAGAAAGCGGCTGAAATAGCAAAACTTGCTTTTAAAGAAGGTTCGACCCTGAAGGAAGCGGCGATAAAAACTGGATATGTTACCGAAGAACAGTACGACCAATGGATTGATCCGAAAAAAATGGTGAATTTGAAGAATAAATAATAGGAAAGGAGACACAAATTTGTGTCTCCTTTCAATCCATTATATTTAGTTAAATGTGACAATAAATTGATTAACGTTGAGAGAATCCGCCGCCAAGTTGTTGTTCAGCCATTTGAACTAAGCGTTTTGTGATTTCTCCCCCTACAGATCCGTTAGCGCGAGAAGTTGTGTCTGCACCAAGGTTTACACCAAATTCTTGAGCAATTTCATATTTCATTTGATCAATTGCTTGTTGCGCTCCTGGAGCTACTAATTGGTTTGAGTTGTTGTTGTTTGCCATGATTTAAGTCCTCCTCGTTGTTTTTTTATGGTTGGGTTAGCTGGAATTGCACCAGCAACACTGTTAAAGTGTTCCTCTATTGGAGTAACCCATTGATAGAAGTGGATGTTACTTGCTTTGTACTAAGTATTATGTTTTTTTAAAACTAAAATATACAACCTTGTAAACAGGTAATTTTTGCCGAAATTAACTAAGAAAGAAAAGAATATTATTATCCATTATTCACAAACTCATATAAAGAAGATTCAATTTAAAGATGGTGATGAAATGGATTGGGATTGGTGTCCACTTTGTAATGGAGTAAACGATGAACGTTTATTATGTCCGGCATGTGATGGACGGATGCTGGATCAAGGAAGAATCTATGATTATTACGATGATTATAGCCCCTATATGGATATTGATTTAATCAAGTTAGCGGATGGAGTACCAAATAGTTCAAAGCGGAATGAATGTGTTCATTTATTTAAATGTAGTAATTGTGGGGTTGATTTACCAAAAAAGATTACTTATTAAAAGCTATGTTTAACTAGAATGTTGATTTCCGCTGCAGGTACTCGCTTTTTCGCGGTTCTGCGATGAGCCTCCTCATCGCTTCGCTCCCTGCAGGGTCTCATCTGTCCAGCTAATCCCGCAGGAGTCTCGCACCTTCCGCTCCAATCAACATTATGATATCAAAACTGAACTTTACCAAAGCATAATAAAAAGCAATCGGAAACCCGATTGCCTTCTAAAACAAATTTTAGCAGACTAGAACTCTATCCAATTCTTTCCTCTGTATCTGGGTTAAAGAAATGCCCTTTATTCATATCGAAGGCAAAGTCAAGTTTGTCGCCAGGTTTAATGTCAGATCGCGAATCAACACGAGAAATAAATTCTTGTCCACCGAGTTGAGAGTATAACATCGTTTCTGCACCGGTTAATTCAGAAACATCAATCGTTGTCGTAAATTTAGTACCAGGTGATGAGTTGATAAATAATGGTTCGTCATGGATATCTTCCGGACGTATACCGAAAATAATATTTTTCCCAACAAGGTTTTGTTCACGTAACACCTTCATTTTTCCATCAGGTATTGCGAATTTTAATGTTTCGTTTATTGTAAAATGCCCATCTTCAATTTTACCATTAAAGAAGTTCATTGCTGGTGAGCCAATAAATCCTGCAACAAATACATTTTTTGGATGATCATACACTTCTTTTGGTGTACCAACTTGTTGAATGACTCCATCTTTCATAACGACAATTCTTGTCGCCATTGTCATTGCCTCTGTTTGGTCATGAGTTACATAAATCGTCGTTGGCTGTAAGCGTTGATGCAGCTTAGCGATTTCCGCTCGCATTTGAACACGAAGCTTTGCATCGAGATTGGAAAGTGGTTCATCCATTAAGAAAACTTTCGGATCCCTGACAATTGCTCGTCCAAGTGCAACACGTTGTCTTTGTCCACCGGATAATGCTTTCGGTTTGCGCTTTAAATACTCTTCAAGTCCAAGAATTTTCGCAGCTTCTTTGACACGTTTATCGATTTCAGGTTTTGGAACCTTTCTTAGCTTAAGGCCAAACGCCATATTATCATAGACAGTCATATGTGGGTATAATGCGTAGTTTTGGAATACCATGGCAATATCGCGGTCTTTCGGTGGAACATCATTCACACGCTTGCCATCAATATAAAAATCACCTTTTGATATTTCCTCTAAGCCTGCAATCATTCGAAGAGTAGTTGATTTACCGCAACCGGAAGGACCAACAAAGACGATAAATTCTTTATCCTGGATATGAAGATTGAAATCAGTTACAGCGGTTACTTTATTATCGTAAATTTTATAAACATGTTCTAATTTAATTTCAGCCATTAATAGAACCTCCTCTATTTCTTACTACCAATAATAAAGAAAGCCCTTACAAATAGGTATGGTCAGCCTGCACAAAAAAGGAGGCCAGAATATTGTGCAACCTGTAATCGTTCATTGGAGATATTCAAAGTCAATGCAAGCAAGATAAACGATTAAGACATTTGGAAAGGATTTTAAATCAAACCCTGTTTTTTCAACAAATTTATCGATACGATATTGTAAACTATTCCGATGTAAAAATAACTGTTTTGCGGTCAAACTAGCATTTGAATTATTTTCTATGTACAGTTTGATTGTTCTTCGCAATTCCTTATCCTCTTTAAAAATTTCAAATATTGAGGCAAAAAAAGATGCACGAAGCTTATTGGGAGTATTTTTTAATAAATATAATGGCAAAACATTTGTAAGCGAAAAAATTCGCTCCCTTGTCATTTCTTTATGTGCAAAACGAAAAAACGATTGCTCTAATTGAAACATTGATTTTAAATCGTATATTGAATAAAAGCCGCCTAGGTAAAAATGAATAGCAAAAAAGAAATCACTTTCTAATGTTTTGATCGATGTTTGCAATTCTTGTAGAGAGAGGATGTAAGCTTTTTTTTCTTCAATAATGATTCCTTCCTTTTCAGAAGAAAACACAATGGCTACTTCATGGGGAAACAGTGCCTTTATTGCTTCTTCCCAGCTTTTTACATCTAGAGTTTCTTCAGATTGTGAAATGGAAAATTGAATGATTCGAAAGGATTTTTTTACATCTTCATCCGGTAAAGCGGGATGATCATTAAATAAATAGTCAAACCATTTTTTTGATTGGCAGGACGTATTTAAATCTATCCGGTTGTGAGTAGTTGGAAATAGTGCTTTTAATAGTTCTATTTCTGATGGTGTTATTTCGTTTAAAGGGATGCCGAAATATTTTTGATCCTCATCAATAAAAAACCAAATCATATTAGAAAGATTTGTAGGAGACGTTTTTATTTCAGCGTTTGGATAGCGTATTTTTAATTTTTTAAGCATATACAATTCCTTCTTTTGTCTTTACTTAAATTTATTTTATAAAACTTGCTGAATTCAATCAATTTTTTTACTTTGGAAGAAATTCTTAAAAATGATTTCTTCTTAAACAAAATTAAAAGCGCAAAGTGAGTGAAAGGTGAGTGAAAGTGTCTATTGTTCATTCAAAAACATCCTAAAAAAGGCCACCTAAAAGGCAGCCTTTATTATGAAATTATTCAATTTCTTTTGGTGGATCTTCTGGAAAGAAATCGACCGCTTCTTCTATATTGGTTGAATCGGCACGCATGTGGACGGATCCGCCGGACATGCCTTCATTCACCATGCGATCGACATCTAAGTAAAAGTTATCTTTGCCTTCATAATGTGTATCCGGAAGAAATTCTGCATCCTTTTTCTTATCCATGTATGGTCTCCTCCTAAAATAGCGTATTTACACTATTTTAGTTTGGCAATTTGAGGTTCATAACATGCAGGAGTATGTTTGGTAATAATTAACGATTATCATAAACATGATAAAGCATCAGCTCGTGAATTTGTTTTTTTACATTTTTTTCTGTTTCGGTATCGAAAGAATATGAACTTGTCCATTCTATTTTTCCATCTGGATGATAGACGCCTTCATGTTTTTCCTTTTGATGATAAAAGCTAATATACCAACCAGGTAACTGTTGATTCTTATATAGTGATTTATATTGAAAATGCTGGATCATGGGACCTTTACCCTCCAAATGATAAATGTTAAGTATATTATAACTTATTTAAATAATGGATAAAGAAAAAACTGACCCTATTAGTCAGTTGAAAATCGTTTGATTATAAAAAATTTGTATGAGATTTTTTATTCTCTTTTTTTCAATATCCTCTTCATCAAAGGACATTGGTTTTGAATTGACCTCATAAATCCATAACTTTCCACTTTGATCTCTGCCCATATCAATTGTGAACTCGGCGAAGTTTCCGTATTCTTTCGATAAAGTTTTTCCACATTCTTGAATAATCCAATGGAACACTTTTTCTAATGATTTTTTTTTGACCTTTTCATAAGGAAAGATGGATCCACCCTTTGATAAATGAGTCGTTATCTTTCCTGCTTCAGCTACTCTTATGCCAACTCCTGTTAGTTGATATTCATCATTAACATAATGGCTTAAGATCCGATAATCATATTTATTTTCAGAGATTTTTGCACTTTCGATATCAACTTGAGCAATATATGAATTTTTTTGAATTGCCTTTTCGATAAAGCTCCACAATTCTATAAAGGATGAAAAAGTATAGGTCTTTTTTGCATTTTTACAAATAAAGGTTGCGTCTTCCTCTCTTTTAATATGAAAAATTCCTTTTCCTTGGGAGCGAATGGTTGGTTTTAAATAAATAATTGAATATGCCTCTAAAAATTCTAATAAATCCTCTTTTTCCTTAATCAGTCGGGTGGAAGGTAATAATGGATGGAGTAAAGGATTTTTTGAAAACAACTGATACATCGAATATTTATCAATAAAAGACGGATTAAAGAAAAAAATTTGATGATGATTCAGTTTGTTTGTATGATTAATAAATTGCTCGGACTTTTCATCGCTTCTTGCAGATAATCGATTATAAATAATATTCGGATAGGGGAAGGAGGCTTTAAACCATGAGTTTTCCTCCTCAACAAAAAATGTTCCATCTATAAACTGTTCATTGCAATCTTCCATAGTATAGATAAACGAGAGCCCGCCACAAAGCTGTAGTTGCTTTTGAATACTAATAAATACGTCTTTACTCCCGATAACATCTCCATCTTTTGTTTTACTAGTCAAAATTCCAACAAGCGGTCCGATCCTGCATCCATTTTTTTTTACATTTATTTTTACGAGTGATGAGTCTGTTTTCTCAGCTGAAAGTGGAAGTAATTCATCAAACATCCCCCAAAATAATGGTGAATTCGCCTTTTTATTATGAAAAAAAACCCCTCTCTTTTTATCGAAATAAATATTCATACTGATAATTCCTTATATTTATTTAAAAATTTCTCTGTTAAAAAAATAGAGTAGGAAAGGGTCAATTTTCTTGTTAAAAAATCGAATTCTCTAAGGTTTGGATGCGAGAAGATTGATCTGCCAGGTTTCGAGTTTGCCTCAAAGAGCCAAACGTTTCCTTTTGTATCAATGCCAAAATCAAACCCAATTTCGCCAATAATTCCATCTAAATGTTTTTCAATTGAATTTGCTATATCGAGTGCAGCATATTCAAGTTTCTTTTTGTATTTTATTTGTTCCTCTTTATCTTTGAAAACTTCTTCAATTGTTTTGATTTCACCACCATTTTTAACATGGGTAGTTGGGCTTCCAAGTCCGGCAACTTTAGCAGCAATTGCAGTTATTTTCCAATTCCCATGTTCATTTTTATTCGCATGTACGCGAAAATCAATTGGCCGATTGTTTTCTCTTAATAAGGATATTCCTTGCTGTACAATCATCCGATCTAAATTTTTATTAGCAAATACATGATTAATTAGTGATTCCAATGTTTGGAATTTTAATAAATGATTTTTTGAATCATGGTACCGGCAATAATACGCATTCTTCATTTTATCAAAAATGATTTGGTGGACCCCTAAGCCTAAACTTCCATTCATTGGCTTGATATAAATATGGCCGTATTTAGATAGCATCCTTTCGATTTGATCGAAAGAAATAAATGGCGCTGTTTCTGGTAAGTATAATAATGCTTTTCGGTCATTAAATAAGCGTTCATATACGTCTAATTTATTAAAGAATCCGGGATTGTACCATGGAATAAAATTCTCTTTTTCTAATTTATCCTTAACCTTCATAGATGTTTTCAACTTTTCACTTCTTCTATTCGGAAGTCGATCATAAATTACATTTGGAAAAGGAACGGTCATTTGCGTCCACCCCTCCTTCGTAAAGAAAAATCCTTTTATTAATTTTTGATTCCAATCAATATGTTCTTGGCCAAAAAGAAAGGGCACGACGCCGACGGAGGAATGCATCGATAATAGTTTAGAAAATACGGCAGAGCGTTCTCCAATTGGTTTTACCGGGAAATTAGTGAACCCGGATGAGAAAATCCCTATTAATGGGCCGATGACAAGACGTATATCATTTTCAAAAAGTGTGATTGTTGAAATAAATGTAGGAAGATAAAGTTGTTTTGCTAAAGCGCTGCTAATCGAAATAATGTTTCTGCCATTTGGCTGCTTTTTACAAATCGCTTTAACCACTTTTGATCCAAAAGAGATTTCATGGTGAGTATCGATTGTTGTAAAACCTGTAGGATAATAACAAACAAAGTCCTTTTGTTCAAAAAATTCAATTTTATATCGCTTAGGCATTTGGAACACCCCGCTTAGTTTTGATTTGATAATACATTTTTGTTTTGTGAGGCAAGATATGAACAATAGGCAAGAGGAGCTGAATAAAGTGATTCGAGCTTATTAGGATCAATCATTTTGACTATTTTTCTTCCCGGTTTAGAGTTCATATCTAATATCCAAAGGGATTGATCTTTTGCAATAATAATATCTATTCCTAGTTCAAATAATGGATGGAATTTATCCTCAAGTATTTCCGGGAGGGTTTTTAATATGTCATTTAATTCTTGCTGAATATAATTATGGTTTAAATGGGGTGTGAAATCTTTCAAATTTTGAAAAGAATAAACCTTAGCTCCTGCACTGATATTTGTTAATAATCCATGTTTTTTTCCCGCCCGTATTGCTTTTGCTTTTTCTTCCCATTTCCCTTCCTCATTTTTCTGTAAAAACACGCGAAGATCATATGGTTCATTCATCGAGTTAAAATTATTTAGTCTTGGTTGAATTAAAAAAATTTGTTTACTTAGTAGGCTTTCAAGCCATGAAGTGACACTTGATACATTGTCAAAGAGTTTCTCGATGATATTTCCTTGTTTCGTCGTTCTTATTTTAATTTTTTTATTGATTTCTTGTATCGAGTAAACGGCGAAACCATGTGCTCCATCAATCGGTTTTATAATAATTTCATCATGTTTTTTAAGTTCCTCTAATATTTTTTCAGGACTTGAGGCTTTTTTTGTTTTTGGTAAATAGGGAGAGATTGCAGGGACGTCTTTTAGTGTTTCGTATAATCTCCATTTATTAGGTAGTCCGTAACCGAGAAATTGAATATTTTTATTTGATTTTAACCAAGAAACGATTGATCTGGCTTCTGCTGATTTTCGATCTTCTCCATAGAAGCAACGGTCATATAAATATTCCGGTATTGTAAACTGGTCAACTTCCCATTTGTCGGAAACAGTATCATAGCGCAACCCTTCGACCATTTCCGTCGCAGGTTTAATCGACAATGGAGAAAATAAAAATAAAACAATCTGATATTCTTTTGCTCGTTTAGCCATTTCATCAAAATATGAATTGCTTTCAAAAGGTATCATTGTTAATATTCCTAGTCTTGTCATGTAATGTACTCCTTTCAATCCATAAATTTGTACAATAATTAACGATTGCCTTTGCTGATGGGCGGATTACTAGTGAATCATTGCTATTCTGTTTTGAAGGCTTTGAATTTACTTCTATTAACCACGGCTTACCGCTAAAATCAACACCGATGTCGATGCCAAGCTCGCCAATTAAACCTTCCACTTCACTACTAATGGTTGTAGCGATTTCAATAGCTAATTCTTTCATTAAATCAAGTATTTGTTTTGCCTTTTCTTTTTCAAATAATGTATTAATCATTTTTTCGGGGCGGATGATTGATCCTCCTTGGGCGATATTCGATACAAAGTTTTTTTCTTCAGACAATCTTCCGACTGCGGATGTAATTGTCCATCTATCCTTCAATGTTTTATGACAAAGAAATCGGAAATCTATTTTTCTTTCGTCCACATGTATGAGGGGAATCGTTCGTTGTATAATAAATCCTTTTGATTGAATCCATTTCTTTATTTGGCTCGCTGCTTCACCTAACGTTTCAAATGTATATAACGATTTACTGGAAAAAGAAGTTTGTTCAAGTTGAAAGCGATTGTCTTTCATAAAGTAATGAATAATTTGTCGACCTTGACTCCCTAAATCTGGTTTTAAATAAAAATCATTATACTTTTTCAACCATTGTTGCAAATTTTCTTCAGTAAAAATAATCGTAGATGGCAAATAGGACTGAAGTGATTTTTTTGATAAGAGCATTTCATGGATTTCCCACTTTGAAAAATAACGATCATTAAAGAGTAATAGACCATTATTTTTCCATGTATTTTTTAAACGTTGAAAATTAGGGTTTTTCTCTACTTGTCTAGAATGGATACGATTATAAATGATATCGCAAGTTGGTATTACATCTTCTTCCCAGCCGGTTTGATAATAAAATCCTTTATTTGTAAAACATGATACATTTGTGACAAAAAACAAACCTCCATGCTCTTGACTGTATTCATGGAGTTCTTGACAAAACGTTTGAATAGCAGGGAAGAGTGGTGTCTTTTCTTCAGTCATTTTTATTTCAGTCATAACGGCAACAATGGGACCGAGTATTAAACAATTTTGATGATTGATTGCTTGTAATTTTATTGTTCTCGGTGGAAGATTTAAATGATTTAAGCATGATTGATTTAAATAAATCGTTTCAATATCAGCTTCATTAGTTACGTTACAATGAGCATCGATTTGTTTTTGCCCTATCTGAATAGTTATTTTTTCATTTTCACGAATATAAAATTTTTTAAGTAAAAGACTCGAAATCTCAACGATCGGAAAATCTTCATCTAAAGTGAATGAAGGTTGAATAGAAACTTGGCTTATCATAAACAATCCCCATTTGTAAATCTAGGCTCTTTTGAATTCATCGTATGATATTTAGGCGCATTTGGTTCTTCAATGGGGAAATTAAGTCTATTTCATTGATGGTAAAAAGGATTGCGGGAGGGAATGAACCGTTCCTTTCCGCTCCAATCCACTCTGCGCTTTTAATATTGTTAAAATCAACAATGCCTACTGCTTTTTTGTGTCAGATTCGCATTAATACCCATACTTTGTTATAGTGGTAAAAGAAATTCTTCGTTGAAGGTAAATTTGAGGAGGGTATATTGTGCCAACAAGTTTTTATGATTATGCGTACGAATTAGAGAAAGCATTACGGAAAAGTGAGGAATATACTAGTTTAAAAGCCATGTATGAAGCCGTTCTGAAGGATCCACCTTCAAAAAAGATGTTCGATGAATTTAGAATGATTCAAATGACGTTACAAGAAAAACAAATGACAGGACAGGATATTACAGAACAAGAAGTACAGAAAGCCCAAAGCTTTGCTGCACAAGTTCAACAGAACCCAAAAATTGTAAAGTTAATGGAAGCGGAACAACGTATGAGTATGTCTATTAATGAATTAAATAAAATCATAATGAGACCACTTGATGAACTATACGGATCAATGAATAAATAAGAGTCGGCGAAAGCCGATTCTTTTTTTGTCAATAAGAGGTTATTGCTTTGCTTTTGTTCTATACATTTTGTCCTATTCATAAAACTATAGAAAGGATTATCATTTCATTTAACTGGACATGACATCTGTGAAGGGGGAACACCTATGATCTACAAAATGTTAGCATTAAATATTGATGGTACCTTGTTGCAAGACAATGGACGTTTAAATAAAGCAACGAAAGAAGCAATCGAATTCGCTGTTGGAAAAGGAATAAAGGTGACACTTGTTACCTCAAGAAACTTTTCTTCAGCAACTAGAGTAGCAAAAGAATTAAAACTGGAGACATGCTTAGTTACTCATCAAGGTTCATTTGTTGCAAGTGATTTAGATAAACCTATTTTAGTTAAAAGAATCACCGAGGAAGTAACAAATGATTTAGTACGATTTCTAGAGGCATTTAATTGCCATATTCGGTTAGTTCACGAACGTTATACTATTGCAAATAAGAAAAAACTCCCAACGAATATTATGGGGAAATTGGTCATACAAACGGGTAATCGGAATTCTTATGCCGAATCCTATGTGGATTCCTTAATCGATAAACTGGAGGAAACTCCGGTTTCACCACCAAAAATTGAAGTAATATTTGATAATAATATCGATTTATTTGATGCTAGAAAAGCGATACAAGAAATGTTTCATGAAGTTAATTGTATAGAAAACGATAAACATTTATTAGAAATTGTCCCTCAAGGAACATCAAAATTAAAAGGGGTTTTGTATTTATGTGATCGTTTTAATATCCAACGAGAAGAAGTCGTTATGATTGGTTCGGGTAAAGATGATCTTCCATTGATTGAGTGGGCAGGGCTCGGTGTAGCCATGGGTAATGCATCTGCTAAGTTAAAGCATGCTGCTGACTGGATCACACGTTCAAACAATGAAAATGGCGTTTCTTACATGGTTAAAGAACATTTCCGTAAACAACAACCAATTGAATTTTTGAAGAAAATGAATTTGATTAAATAAATGAGGGGCTAAAAAAAAGGTACTCGATTATTAAGAAGCGAGTACCTTTTTTATTATTCAGCTAGTGTTTGGGTTAGTCGCTTTTCTTTCCATATGACTGAAATACTAAGGCCAACGACCATAATGACAGCCGCGAAAAGATAAGGATAGTGGATATTTACATCAAATAGTATTCCGCCAATCGCTGGTCCGACGATATTTCCTAAGCTCGTGTAAGTTGAGTTCATTCCAGCAACAAACCCTTGCTCTTTTCCTGCTGCTCTTGATAAAAAAGTCGTCAATGCAGGACGAAGCAAGTCGAACGCGAGAAAGATGAAGCAAGTTACGACCAACACTGCCAAAAAGCTTGAGATTACGGTGGACACGACCGCAAATATTGCACCAATAATTAAACAGAGTTGAATTAGTTTCTTTTCACCGAGTTTGTCTACCATTTTTCCAAACAATAATATTTGCACAACAACACCGAAGATTGAGCTTATTGTAATAATGAGGGCAATATCCTTCGGCGTAAAGCCAAATTTATGATCAGAAAATAGGCTAAAAACAGTTTCATAAGCCGATAAACCGAATGCCAGTACAAATACAAGTATAAATGCAATAATGTAAATTGGATTAAGCGATCTTTTTAAATCACTGAAAAAGTTTGTTTGCTTTGCATTAGCAGAAATTTCTGCAAGCTGTTCCTTTGTTAATGATTCTTTTAAAATAAACATTGATAAAATGCATGCTATAAAAGCAATAGCTGCCGCAAAGAAAAAAGGCATACGTATACCATATTCGCCAATAAAACCACCGATGCCAGGTCCGATAATAAAGCCAATACTAATGGCAGCGGAAATATAGCCCATCGCTTTTGGCCGTTCCTGAACGGATGTAATATCTGCAACATATGCAGTAACGGCTGGCATAATAAAAGCGGCACTAAATCCCCCTAGTATCCTGGATAAATAAAGTACTGATACATGCGTACCTAAACCAAAGATAAGTTCCGCAATACCAAAAAGAAATAAGCCAATGATGATAATTTTCTTTCTGCCGTAACGGTCAACCCATTTCCCAGATATTGGTGACATAATCAGTTGCGCCAACGCAAATGCCGCGACAAGATAACCCATCGTTTTCCCCGATAAATGCATGATATTAATAAAGGATGGCATAACCGGGATGATGAGACCAATTCCGAGAAATGCAATGAATATATTGCTTAGAAGAATAAATAATACTGTTTTTTGTTCTTTTATTGTTTTCTTCATGTATTAACACCTCTTTTTAGTAAAAAAATCAATGATGTGAAATTCCTCTCCAAAATACTGTCCAAGAGGCTTCTAATTTATCCATCAGTCGTTTTTCATCATTACCGTAAACAAGTTCCAACATAATGGAATCGACAACTCCTAAGAATGCTAATGTCGGAGTTTTTGCTACATCTCCAACAATTACGTTGGCATCAATCCAATCCTGAAATTTACTTTCCAACAGCGCCTGCACTTTCTCTTCGAGGTCAATTACTTCTATTTCAATTGCTTTCGCAAGATGTGCAGGAGGAAAGAAAGACATACGCAGCCAAAACTTTAAATGTTCATTTTTTTGAAAAAGATCGATTCCCAATTGTAGATATCCGTATAAATCTTTTTCAGGATTTTGTGAACCAATTTTACTGAAGTACTTTAGCTTCGAAGATAGCTCAACCTCTTTTGCATCCCGTAAAACTTGGAGAAAAAGATCATCCTTTCCTTTAAAATGGGCGTAAATGGATTGCTTTTTCATGCCAACTTCCTCAGCTATTAGAGAAAGGGAAGCTCCCTCATAACCATGAATAGTGAAATATTTTAGAGCTGCCTCTTTAATTGCATCACTTGTCATTGAAATCACCTCTTAATTAACGAACGTTCGTAAGTTATATTAACAAATTAAAAAAATATTAGCAAGTGGAAAGCTTACTTTAATTACTTTTTTTGTTATGTTAAGGTTCATCGCTGATTTTTATACAAATTCTTAGTATATGAAAGTCAAATTTTTAATATTTTTTATTGTGAATGAATAGCCATTCAGTTATGCTTATAGTAATGAAAACTAATCTGGAGGGAGAAATAAAAATTGTCAATTTATCATACGCTTGAAATAGAACAAACAGGAAATATAGCCTATATTCGCTTCAATCGACCGGATTCATTAAATGCATTAAATACTCTTTTAATTAAGGATTTAGTAGAATGTTTAAAGGAAATTACTTTGAAAGAATCAATAAAAATTGTTGTTTTACAAGGAAAGGGGAAAGCGTTTTCTTCTGGAGGAGACATTAAAGAGATGCTCCAAATACACGGTGAAGAACCATTTTTTTCTGCGATGGATCAAATTAATGAACTGATTTCGACACTATATAATATGCCGAAATTAACAATCGCAGCAATTGAAGGGGCTGCAGCAGGTCTAGGTCTAAGTATAGCTTTAGCAACAGATTATATCATCTCTGATATAAATAGTAAGATTGCCATGAATTTTATTGGGATTGGTTTAATTCCAGATGGGGGAGGACATTTTCTTCTAAAACGGAGAATCGGAGAAAATAAAGCAAAACAACTGATTTGGGAAGGAAAAGTGCTTTCTGCCCAAGAAGCACTAGAACGCGAATTAATTGATGAAATAACAGATAATTTACCGGAAGCATTAGAAAGAAAACTTCATCAATGGAATGCCAAACCATTACAAGCGATGATTAAAACAAAAAAAATATACACTGAATTGAAACGGCAAAATTTGCTTAAAGCTTTGGAATTAGAAAAACAAGCGCAATGGAAAATGAGGCAAACGAAAGATCACCAAGAAGGAATAAAAGCTTTTGTAGAAAAAAGAAAGCCGAATTTTATCGGGGAGTAAGAAAAGCGGAAGCGCTGGAGCTGGACATTGCAGGACACTTTGTAAGACTGATGACATAAAAAGTTTATACTTTCTTTTCTTTTAAAATAAAGCACCCACAATGGGTGCTTTGTTTTCTTTATCTATGAAATAAAATTAATTTACCTTGTGATGATGTACAACGATGCGTTTTTTCAATCGCACCTTTTTCTTTCAGTAACGTTTCCCCTTTTGACTTTGCCTCGTTGTCATTTGACGCTTCAAATGATTCATCAAGTATTTTCTCTCCATTTGGTTCAAAAGCAGTTAATTTATAAATCCCCATAATAAACTCTCCCATCTTTTTAAATATTAATGCACGTGTTGGTGTTGCATCTCTCTTTTTGCATCAATGATACGATTAACGGTATACCCTGCCGCTAATATAAAGATTGTAATAAGTGCTGAAATAATATATGTGATTGGTCCGTGAGAAATATTTAAAAGCTGCAAAAGTTTTTCATCTTTCATTAACATTTCTCCGGCAGTCCATGCAAGAATTCCTGACCCAATATATGCAATCCAGCTAAATCTATTCATAGCTTTAACAATCATTTTTGATCCAAAGATCATAACAGGAATGCTAATCGCAACCCCTGCAGCGATTAAACCTATGTGATTATTTGCAGCACCTGCTAGCGCTACAACATTATCCAAGCTCATAATGGCATCGGCTAAAATGATTGTTCCAATCGCTTTCATCACACCGCTTTGTGATTTTACATGAACGTCTTCTTCTCCACCGATAAGCACTTTAAAGGCAATCCAAAGAAGTAAAAGTCCGCCGACAATTTCAACATAAGGAATTTTTAAAAGTTGAACGATAATAATGGCAAAGATAATCCGTAAAATAACCGCTCCGCCGGTTCCCCAGAAAATAGCTTTATTTTGTTGTTCTTTTGGTAGATTTCTTGTCGCCATTGCAATAACAACAGCATTATCACCAGAAAGAATAATATCAATTGCAATGATTTTTAATAATACGATAAGTGCACCTGAAGAAAATGCGAGACCGATAGGAAAAAAATTTTCCATTGTTAACCCCTTCCATTTGGTAGATAAGAATCTATTAATATCTTATCATATAATTCATCATATTTGATAGAAAATCACAAGTCGGTAATGGAAATAAAAAAATATTTGGAACTTTTTTCTTACGTGGTCGTATAAGAAATAGGTATGCAATGAAAAGATATATTTATCAATAGGGGGGTAAAAAATTGTCACTGTCTTTAAGTCATGTTACAAAAAGATTCGGGTCATTTACCGCGGTCAATGATCTATCCATTACGATTCCGGAAAAAGAAATGTTTGGTTTTTTAGGTGCGAATGGTGCCGGAAAAACAACGACCTTTCGGATGATCTTGGGATTAATGGATGCAAACGAAGGAAGTATTACTTGGAATGGAAAAAAGATTGACTATTCTACAAGCCCTTTTATCGGTTATTTACCAGAGGAAAGAGGCTTGTATCCGAAGCTCAAGGTAAAAGATCAGCTCGTCTATTTAGCTAGATTAAGAGGAATGAGTAAGCAAGACGCACTAAATGAATTGACAATTTGGCTCGATCGATTTAAAGTTCCAGAATACATGGACAAAAAGGTAGAGGAATTATCCAAAGGGAATCAGCAGAAGATTCAATTTATCGCAGCTGTTTTACATAAGCCAAAACTATTAATTCTCGATGAACCATTTAGTGGCCTTGATCCGGTAAATGTAGAAAGTTTAAAGTCTGCAGTTACGGAATTAAGAGATAATGGCTCAACAATTGTTTTTTCAAGCCATCGAATGGAACACGTTGAGGAACTATGCGAAAATTTATGCATTATGCATCATGGAAAGCCTGTAGTCCATGGGGGATTAAGAGAAATAAAAAAATCTTTCGGTAAGAAGAATATAACGATTCATGCGGATTTTGACTTAACATTTTTAGAAAATTATCCTGGAGTAGTTAAAAGTAAAAAAACAGCTGAGGGCGTTCTTTTACAAATTAGTAATGAAGATTCGGCTCAACAGATTTTAAATGAAATCAATGGGAAAGGATTTATTCGTAAATTTGAATTAGAAGAGCCGTCCTTAAATGATATATTCATTGAAAAGGTAGGTGCTTCTTATGAATAGATTTGGAATTATGCTTGGTCATGCATATATGTCTAAATTAAAATCTAAATCATTTATCATCACAACCGTCATTATGTTAATCGGCGTGTTAATTTTGGGAAATATGAATCGAATAATCGATCTATTCTCAGGAGGGGATACAAAAGATAAAATTGCAGTCATTGATGAATCAAGCACTGTTTTTGATCCTCTTCAACAACAATTAAAATCGATTAATAAAGATATACAGTTAATTAAAGTTGATAAAAGCGAAGCAGATCTACAAAAGGCGGTAAATAATAAGAAATATAAAGCGTATTTAATAATCTCACTTGATCAATCTCAATTACCTAAAGCGGTTTACAAGGCACCTACCTTAACGAATACAGAATTATCCGGTCAGCTAGCGCAAGCATTACAAACGGTAAAAGCAAGTATGGCTGCGGCCCAACTGAACTTATCAGCTGATAAATTGGCCCTTTTAAATAGCCCGGTTGCATTTAAAGAGGTAAGTCTTGAAAACAATGCAAAATCAGCCGAAGAGTTAGCGCAAGCAAGAGGACTCGTATATATATTATTATTTGCTATTTATTTTTCCGTTATCTTTTACGCTTCGATGGTTGGAATGGAAATTGCTACGGAAAAAGCATCTCGTGTCATGGAAATTCTTATATCAAGTGCCTCACCAACACAGCAAATGTTTGCGAAAATTATTGGTGGAGCGTTGCTTGGCTTGACACAAATGGCCTTTTTGCTGGCGGTTGCTTATTTTACAATCAAGCAAAATCTAGGAGAAATGGAAGGTGGATTCTTTGAATTCTTTGGTTTCTCAGATATTAAGGCTTCAACGATCATCTATGCCATCGTCTTTTTCTTATTAGGTTATTTGCTGTTTGCTACATTGGCCGCATTCCTAGGTTCATTGGTTAGTCGGATTGAAGATGCCCAACAAATGATGATGCCAATGACATTTATCGTTATGATTGGATTTTTTATCGCAATGTCCGGATTAAACAATCCCTCTGCAGGCTTTGTAACGGTAACATCGTATATCCCATTTTTTACACCGATGATTATGTTTTTACGTGTAGGTATGCTCGACTTACCATTATGGGTAGGATTATCTGGAGTTGCCGTATTAATTATATCAATTATCATTATGGCGATTATCGGAGCACGGATTTATCGTGGCGGAGTTCTCATGTATGGCAAATCGAATTCATTGAAAAACATAAAAAAAGCATTACAATTATCTAAAAATGAATAACCTTACCAAAACCCCTCAATTTTGAGGGTGTTTTTTTATCCTTTTATATTCACAAAAATCGTTTATAATAGATATAAGAACATATATTCGTTGGTGGTGAGATGATGAAGAAAATTCGATTTATCCATACTGCAGATCTTCATTTAGATAGCCCGTTTAAAGGCTTGCAATATTTACCTAAATCAATTTTTAAACGAATTCAAGAAAGCACCTTTTCCGCATTCACAAAAATAGTCGATAGCGCCATTTCTATGAATGTGGACTTTGTACTAATATGTGGCGACTTATATGATGGTGAGGATCGCAGTATTAAAGCCCAAGCAAGGTTAAGAAGACAAATGGAAAGACTGCAAACAGCAGGGATTGAGGCATTTGTGTTATATGGCAATCATGACCATTTAGGCGGGAACTGGACGACAATTGAAATGCCGCCAAATGTTCATCTATTCTCTTCGGAAGTGGAAATGAAATCATATATTTCGAAAGATGGTGTGAAAGTACATATATATGGGTTTAGTTATCCTGAGAGACATGTCAAAGAAAAGAGAATTAATGATTATAAAAAAATTGATGGAGCTGATCTTCATATTGGCATGTTACATGGTCATTGTGAAGGAAGCAGCACAGCACATCAACCATATGCACCTTTTTCGATTTCCGATTTAATAGAAAAAAAGCTGGATTATTGGGCATTAGGCCATATACATAAACAGCAAGTACTCCATACAGAACATAATCCTTATATCGTCTATCCGGGTAATATTCAAGGAAGACATAAAAAAGAATCAGGAAAAAAAGGCTGTCTTGCCGTGGAATTGTCCGAGCATGAAACAACATTTAAGCAAATAGAAACGGCAGATATTATTTGGGAGAATCTTACCCTTGATGCAACATCGATTAAAACGTTTTCGGATTTATACGGACTTTGTAAAAAGGAAATCGAAAATCTGCGTTTACCGACACAAGGTATGCTTTTACAAATTGACATTGAGAACATTGATGGATTAGAAAAGGATGCTCTTAATAAAATACGAAATGGAGAATTGCTAGAGGTTTTGCAAGATGGAGAAGAATATGAGGAATCCTTTGTCTGGACTTATCGAATAGATTATTTAGACAATCATTTAGTAACGGAAGTTGAATCAGCATTTAAACAAGAACTGGAGGTAACGATAGCTGAATTAAATAGGGTGGAAGTATTTGACGAAGCGACGACCGATTTATTCGGCCACATTCTCAGCAGCAGATATTTGGATACTCTTTCAGAAGAAGAAAAGAAGGAGTTGATCAATGAAGCCGAACAAATGGTTTATGAACTCTTACAATCAAACACTTAGGCTTTTTCTATAGAATTGTTGATTTTAATATAAACATGCTGAGTGGATTGGAGCGGAAAGCAAGTGCCTGCAGCGGAAAGGAACGGTTCAGGTTTAATCCCAATATCAATAAACTCTTAAATGGGGGATGAGAATTGAAAATAAAAAATCTACATATATATGGATTTGGAAAGCTTTCCGATGTGAAGATGAATTTATCTTCTTCAATACAAGTAATTTATGGTGTAAATGAAGCTGGAAAGTCTACACTAATGGCCTTTATTCACGGAATTTTATTCGGCTTTCCTACTAAACAACAATCAGAACTTCGCTATGAACCAAAGGTAGGAACGAAATATGGCGGCAACATTACGCTTGAAACTAAATCCGGTGATATATGGGTTGAAAGGGTAAAGGGAAAAGCAGTAGGGGACGTTACTGTAAGACTTTCAGATGGAACCCAGGGCGGGGAAGAATTACTTAAAGATCTATTAAAACATATGGATAAAGCGTTGTACAAAAGCATTTTTTCTTTCAATATCCATGGAATTCAAGGAGTCAGCCAACTAAAAGGAGAAGACATTGGAACGTACCTGATCGCTGCCGGTACGATTGGAACGGATGCAATTGTAAAATCGGAACAACAGCTCCAAAAAGAACTTGATCGTTTATTCAAGCCGAGTGGGCGGAAACCAGAATTAAATGAAATGCTCCAAACATTAAAAGATCAAGAGAAAGAATTAAAAAAAAGCATGCAATATAATCAAACATACGAAAAATTGCAACTTGATAATCAAAATCTCGTTCAAGATATAAATGAACTACAGGAAAAAGTAGCGGCTTCCCAACTGGAAATTCAAAAATTAGAGCAATTGAAACAGGATTGGGTATTGTTAAAAGAGAGAAAAGAAATTTTACAGAGTTTGAACAACATCGGAGAAGTCACATTTCCAATTGATGGGCTCAAAAGAATGGAAAAGTTGGAAGATCAACTTCAAGTAGCCGCAAATCAATTATACGTTTTAGATGTAAGAAAAAGTGAGTACGAAAAAGAATTGACACAGGTGCTCCCTAATAAATTGATTGCAGAGCACGAAGAAAACATACAATTACTGATTGAAAAATGGCCCCAAATTGTCAAGTGGCAAGAGGAAATTATTAGACGTGAAGAAGAAATCATCAAATGGAATGAACAAAGGAAAGTAATAAAAAGGAAAATTCATATTCACGATATGAGTGATCTTCCTTTTCTCGATTTAAGTATCGATATGAAAGAACGTATTCGATCAGCTACAAAAGACTACTATTATTTAAAATCTCTGCAAAAAGAATTAGACAAACAATTAGAAATAGAAAATAGAAGACTTCAAGAACTTGAGAATCAGTGCATAAATTTAGAAACCGCACTGTTAAATGAAGACGAGTATCGCGCATTATCGGAAAATCAACAAAAATATATAAGTCTCCAAAAGGAATATCAACATCTTCAAGATCAAATGAAGTTCATTAAGCTGGCAAAGAAACCGAAACAAAAGGAAAATTATCTTCCAACTGTTCTTTTTTACCTATTATTTATCGGATTTTTTGGATGGAGTATTTCGACAAATCAATTTGTCTATATGATAGGGGCATTAATTGGTATCATCATTCTCAGCTATTCGGTTTGGATAAATCATAAAAAAACGAATGAACATAATGTGAGTCAGAAAAATCATGTATTAGAGGCAGAAAAGATTTTAACAGAAATGAATAAAATAGGTGATAAGGGACAGTTATTTGACGAACAACAAAAATTGCGACAACAATGGAAAGGGCTCGTTCTCGAAATCGAAAATCAACAGACCCGCTGTCAAGAAAAGGAACAGAACGTAACTGTTTGGCAAAGGGATTGGAAGAAGGTTGAAGAGGAGCTAGGAAAGATTAAAGAACAACTTGGTTTGCAAAAGGATTTCTCTCCGGAACAGCTTTCCTATGCGTTTGAATTACTTAATGAATTGGCAGCACTTGATAATCATTTAAAACGTTCAGAGTCACTAAAAACCGAATTACTTAAGAAAGTTGCCAATTGGGAATGTGATTTAAAGGACATATTAGGTATCCTTCAAATCGATGGATTATCAACTGAAGAAGGAATCATCCGTCTCAAAAATAGTTTATTGAAAGAAAGGGAAAATAAACTGATTTACCGTGAAATCATCAATAAAAATGAAGATGTAGAAACCGAGTACTTAAAATGGAAAAATGAATACAAGGCAATTGAAATAGCAATTAAAGATCTTTTACATGAAGCGGGAGTGGAGAACAACGAAGATTTTCGAAAACGTGGTAAGGATTATGAAGAAATTCAATCCCTCCAAGCAAATCTCAAAATGATAAATAACAAAATAAGTATTGAAAATATATCGATTTTTGATCAGTTTTCTTCGCTAAATGAGGTGGAGGAAAAGTTGTCAATCAATAAAAATAATGTAAAAAATAATAACGAAAAACTTTCTCAACTTCATAAAAATCTAGCTGCAGTAAAGTATGAGATCGAGCAGCTGGAGGATGGAGGAACATTTACCGAGAAATTACACGAATTCTATCGATCGAAATCCATATTTAATGATAAAGCAAAAGAATGGGCAAAAATTGCCTTGGCAAAGGAAATCATTCATCGGACGATGGAACGGATGAAAAAGGAACGCTTCCCAAAGGTGTTGGAAAAAGCGGAGGAATTTCTTAATTATCTTACTGATGGTGAATATATTCGCCTTTTCTTAAAGCCGACAGGTCAATTTTTAGTTGAAAGAGTTGATCAGTTGTCTTTTGAACCCGATGAATTAAGTCAAGCAACTGCTGAACAAGTGTATGTTGCGTTGCGACTGGCACTTGTTGAAGTATTACAAGACGAGTATCCATTTCCGCTTATTATTGATGATGGTTTTGTTAACTTTGATAATGAACGAACGAAACGAATTGTACAACTTTTATTATCTAGAAGCCAAACCTCACAAATATTATATTTTACATGCCATCAACATATATTGCAGTTATTTCCTCAAAAAAATATCTATATGCTTAATGAGGAACATCGTTATTCCATGTTAAAATAGGACACATGCTATACTTGTAATATATGAAATAACTAGAGTCTTTGAAAATAAAATTTTGAAGAAAATGAGGGATAACGATAATGACAAAAGGACTTTTGCAATTTGATGTCGGGGAACAAATTGAGCTATTTCTGTTAATAAAAAATAGTACTAAAGGAATTGCTAGTAATGGGAAGCCGTTTTTATCTTTAAACTTACAAGATAAAACTGGAGATATAGAAGCAAAGCTTTGGGATGTTTCTGAATCGGATGCACAAACTTATAAAGCTGAAACAATCGTAAAGGTGGCGGGCGATATTCAAAATTATCGCGGTCGTTTGCAATTACGAATTCGTCAAATACGTCCTGCCATGGACCAAGATGGTGTCTCGATTTCCGACTTTCTCGAAACCGCACCAGTAAGTCAAGATGAAATGACGAGCAAGATAACACAATATATTTTTGAAATGAAGAATCCAAATATCCAAAGAATCACTAGACATCTATTAAAAAAGTTTAATAGTGATTTTCTTGTTTATCCGGCTGCTACCAAGAACCATCATGAATTTGTATCTGGTTTGGCTTATCATGTCGTTTCCATGCTCGATTTGGCCAAAGCAATTACTAGTCTTTATCCTTCCTTGGATCGTGATTTACTATATGCCGGAATTATTCTTCACGATTTAGGAAAGGTCACAGAATTATCAGGTCCAATTTCCACCTCATATACAGTAGAAGGAAATTTATTAGGACATATAACGATTATGGTAAATGAAATTGGGAAGGCAGCAGATGAGTTAGGCATTCATGGCGAAGAAGTTATGGTATTGAAACATCTAGTTTTGAGTCACCATGGGAAACCCGAATGGGGAAGTGCAAAACCACCAATGATTAAAGAAGCAGAAATTCTTCATTATATCGATAATCTTGATGCGAAAATGAACATGATGGACCGAGCACTACGCCATGTGAAACCAGGTGAATTCACCGAACGAGTCTTCGCATTGGAAAATCGTTCATTCTATAAACCAAGTTTTCATAATTAAGGTAAAAACACGTATGGAAAATTTAATTTCCGTACGTGTTTTTTTGTTGAAAGTCTCGATAATTTAGTCATTTTATTCGTATTTTTGCATACATTGTAAAAAAGGACAAACTTAAAAAGGGGAGAAGCACATGTCATTGCCAATTTGGATTTACTTCGTCATTGCTGGAATTGCAGTTAGTGCTTTTATGGCGGTTAAAACAGCGAGAGAAGACCGAAAACTTGAACAAGAGTGGATAGAAAAAGAAGGGGAAGAATACATCGAACGGATGGAAATAGAAAAAGAAAAAAGAAAAAATGTAAAAGAAGCGGGTTAAATTGATGCAAATAAAATGGGCTTGTCTCTAAGACAAGCCCATTTTATTTACTATTACTTTTTAGATGTAGAACTTGAAGTATCTGCATTTAACACATTATCAAATGATTTTTTCAAATCTTTATCTTTAATATCTAATTTAGCATCTTTAATTTCTTTTTTCATAACCTCAGCAAGTTTTGTTTGATCTACTTTAGATGCTTTAATTTTTTCTTTGATTTCTTTTTTCATTTTATCATCAAATGGTGCTTTATCTTTTTCACCGGTTTTCTTAATGATATGGTAACCGAATTGAGTTTTTACTGGTTCACTCACTTCATTTACCTTTAATTTATATGCAGCAGCTTCAAATGTTGGATCCATTTTACCCGTATTAAACCAACCAAGGTCTCCGCCTTTTTGAGCAGTACCATCAGTAGAATATTTCTTCGCTAAATCCTCAAACTTTTCACCTTTTTTAAGTTTAGCTTCAACTTCTTTTGCTGTTTTTTCATCAGCTATAAGAATATGGCTAGCTTTAATATCAGGCTTAATTTCTTTGTCATAATAGTCTTTTATATCTTTATCTGAAATTTTTATGTCCTTTGTTGCAGCTTTTTCTTGTAAAAGACCAAGTTTTACGTTATTACGGTAGTCTTTTTCATTTTTAAAACCTGCTTGTTGAAGGGCCATTTCAAATTGATCACCAAGTTGTTTTTTTGCTTGATCCACTTGTTTATCAATTTCTTTATCTGAAACTTTATATTTATCAGAAAGAACTTTTTCAAAAACAAGTTGTTGTACGACTTGGTCTCCAACTTTATCTTTCATTGCCTCATATAGTTCATCTTTTGTTACATTTCCAGCTTTTGTTTTTACAACAACATCTCCATTATTGCCACATGCAGCTAGTCCAATAACTCCTGCTGCTAATGAAAGGGATAATACCCATTTTTTCATCAATTAACAACTCCCTATCTAATTAATCGTCCAATTAAAACTTACAAAACCTACTATACCACAAAATTTATCGGAAAAGAAACATAATACGGAAGACTTATGGTATTTTTAAGGAATTCTCATCAAATCTTAACTTTTTTGATAAAGTGTAAAATCCATTATGAAAATCTAGGCATTTGCTCTAGTCAACAATAGCCGTTTGTACATAGGATATATTGAAAAGAAAAAAGGAGGTATTCAAAATGGGATTTGCTTACGGAGGCGGATTTGCCCTAATTGTCGTATTGTTCATTCTTTTGATTATTGTAGGTGCAGCATTTATTTGTTAATTTAGGCAGTCCAGTTTTAACATCGCAACTAAAAATGAATAGAATATACTATTTCTGTTAGGGAGGTGACTATTATGGGTGGTGCAGCATACGGCAGCGGATTTGCGTTACTCGTTGTATTATTTATTTTGCTCATTATAATCGGTGCATCTTGGATATGTTAGTGCAAAAAAATCAGGTTCGCGGCGAACCTGATTTTTTGTTTATGCTCAGAATAGTTGTACTCCGGATTTTAATAATCTAAAGGGTTTCGATTCCGCAAGCTCTTGCCAATAATTCTACTAAATGAATTGATTCTGAAGGTTTTTTACCAAAGGTGTTGACTCCGTGAGTCATTTGAATTAAACAACCGGGGTTTGATGTTACAACTATTTCAGGCTGAATGTTATTTACTTCATCCATCTTTTTCCTTAGTATTTTCATTGATTCGTCGTATTGTTGAATGTTGTAAATTCCTCCGGATGCACAGCACGTATTTTTGCCTGGTAATTCGACATATTTAATTCCCGGAATTTTTTTAAGCAATTTCTCCGGATAATCGCCTGCTTTCTGAACATTAGATAAATGGCAAGAAGGCTGATAGGTAACAACTTTTTCAATCTCTTTTGAAAATGGCAGCGAATCCAATGAGAAGAGTACTTCGGATATATCTTTAATCTTTTTCGTGAATTTTTCCGCAACTCGTCCCAATTCAGTACCGTTTTCTTCTTTTAACAACTGATCATATTCTTGGAGGATAGCTCCACAGCCTCCCGCGTTGGTAATAATAGCCTCGACTTCGTATTGATCAAAGGCCTTTAGATTTTCCATGGCTAATTGTCGCGAATGCTCCATTTGCCCTTGGTGTGCGTGAAGTGCACCACAGCATGTTTGTTCTTTAGGAACATATACATCACTTCCGGACATCCTTAAGAGCTCAAGTGTATAGTAGTTGACATGATAGAAGATTGCGTCGTTTATGCAACCTAGAAATAAGGCAACTGTTTTAACCGTTTTTTCTGTTTTCGCTTTATACAGTTTTCCTCTTTGAATCCGGTATTTCATCGAGGGAACTTTAGGCAGAGCTTTTTCGAATTTCCCCGCTTTTTTTACAAGCTTTTCAGAAAGGTTTGTTTCCCGAACAACTCTTTGCAGCCCGCTTTTTTGATAGAGAAAATACATATTACTAGAAAGCTTCATCGTTTTTGGTTTCATGAAAAGGTGGTTTAAGGCAAAGTCTTTAAATGTATGGCTTTTCCTAGTACGAACTTCTGCGTCATTAATAGCTTCTTTCGCATGTTCTAGGATTGAACCATATGGAACATTGACAGGGCAGGCAACCTCACAGGCACGGCAACCGAGACAAAGGTCAATTGGCTCTTTTAAGTCTTCTAAAATATCTATTTTGCCTTCTGCGGCCATTTTGACAAGATTAATCCTTCCTCTTGGAGAAGCACTTTCTTTCTCCATCGATGCGTAAGTAGGACATGCCGGAAGACAGTAGCCGCATTGTATACACTGATTGACTTCATCATAGGTTTTTTTATAAAGAGTGTTTGTTATTGAGTCAGCGTTATTCACTGAGTCAACACCACCTTTGTTTGCCCTTTTTGTGGAAACATCTTACCAGGATTCAAAATATTATTCGGATCCCAAGCTTCTTTGATCTTTTTCATTAAATCGAGCGTTAAACCCAACTCTTTTCGCATGTAAGGAGCTTTTAAAATACCGATACCGTGCTCACCGGAAAGGGTTCCGCCTAGATCAATAGCTGCTTGAAATATTTCCCCAACAGCGAGTTCTGCTTTTTTCATTTCCTCGATATTACGCTTATCTGTTATTATGTTTGGATGCAAATTTCCATCCCCGGCATGACCGAAAACAACTAAATTCAGCTTATACTTATCGCGAATAATATGAAGCTTTTCAATCATTTCCGGAATTTTACTTCGGGGCACTGTCGCATCTTCTGAAATTTTTGTTGGACCTAACTGAGTAATCGCTGGAGAGACCATCTTTCGGGCTTTCCAAATTGTTGTTCGCTCTTCTTCTGATTTCGCGACTAGCACTTTCGAACCGGAAAAGGATTTGCAAATTTCCGAGCATTGAGCTATTTCTTCCCTTACAGCCGCTTCATGTCCATCTAGTTCAATAATGACGATCGCTTCAGCATCAAGGGGAAGACCTGATGGCTGATAATGTTCAACAGCCTCAATACAGTATTTATCCATTAGCTCAAGTGCAGCAGGTAACACTCCTGAGGATAAAATTGACGTAATCGCCTTTCCGGAATCAACAACTCTTTGGAAGGAAGCGAGTAATGTCATTTTGTATGCTGGTTTCGGTATTAGCCGTAAAGTAATTTCAGTAACGACTCCAAGAAGTCCCTCCGAACCTACTATAAGTCTCGTCAAGTCAAATCCAGTCACATTTTTAACTGTTTTTCCACCTGTACGGATAATATCTCCTGTAGGTGTGACTACTTCTAATCCAATTACATATTCCTTTGTTGTCCCATATTTTAATCCTTTTGGTCCGCTAGAATTTTCAAGAATATTCCCGCCAATTGTTGATACGTTGGAACTGCTCGGATCTGGGGGGTAAAATAATCCTTCTTTTTCTGCTTCTTCATGTATACTGGATGTAATTACACTTGGTGTTACGATTGCGAGCATATTTTCTTTATCAATCGTTAAGGATTTTGGATATTGTGACATGTCCAAAACGATTCCACCTAATATCGGTAAGGGGCCTCCACTTAAAGAAGTAGCCGATCCTCTAGGATAGACAGGAATTCGATAAGTATTTGCTAATAAAATGATTTTACTAACTTCCTCCTTTGATTGAGGTTGAAGGACAATGTCAGGCAAATATTCACCAAAAGAAGCATCATAGCTAAACGAGTATAAATCCCCCTTTTTAGTAAGGATTCTATCATTTTGAACAATTTTTCTTAATTCATCTAGTATTTGTTCATTGATTTTACTCATTGTTTATCAACACCTAATATGAATTGTGGATTATTTTATGGGAGATCGATAATTTTGAGACACTGTTACAGACTGGAGGTTCTTCTTATAATTAGAATCTATAATTAAAATTTATTTATAGTTTTAAACCAAGGAGTTTGGATCTCCTTGGTTTATTTTTGTGCACATGAGTGGTTGTAATCTCTGTTGCTTTTATGTATATAGGATCTCTACATATGAAGAAAGAAGTAAAATAGTAACGAGTATATTAATGGTTCTAAATACCTTTGGTTGTCTTTCTTCAGGGATCTCTTTTTGTATACAAAGTGAATTAGTCATATTGTTTATTAGGTAAACAATAATAATTGCAAATATAATAAAAATGGAGATCACTATCAATTCCTCCCGTATTTCCAAATGTTTATGCTAAAGATACCAAATTTTAAATTAAAAAGATAGCTATTTTAAGAGATAACAGAATCAAATAAATGGTATTTTACTTTTGGAAAATAGTAATTAAACTGTAAAATAGAAGAATACAACTTAAAAAATAAAAATCCGTCTTTTTATTACCTAATGTGATGAATATGAAAAGGCAAAATGGTATTATACTGATAAAAGCCTACGATAACGGAAAATACAAACTTGGTAAATTCTTCTTCGAAAAGATCAAATGAGGTGAAATGATATGGAATCAATAGAACAAAGACTTGAACGTATAGAGTTTCACCAAAAATTACTATTAAAAATGATTTCTGAAAGTCAATATGATTTTTATCGAATCGTCATTGAAAATCAACTACAGGAAAAAGATGTGGAAGATTTCTATAAACTCTGTGAAACATTACATAAAGAAAGTGAAGAACAAAAAGCAGATAAATTCGTCTTTTTTTCTCCACTTTTCAAAAAATTTAAAGAAGAACTTCATCCGAACTTAGATCCCGAACAAGTTATTCAAGCATGTTTAAAACAAAATATTTTTCCGGAGCTTATGGAAATCCTAAATAAAAATTTATCTTAAAAATTACTCAAGCTTTCACTCTCTGTTGGAAGCTTTTTAACATTTCCGTTTTCTTCAATAAATTCTGTTTCAATATTATGAAAGGAAGTTTCGAATATTTCCATAAAATCTTCTCCATATATATTACGAATAATGGCCATTAATTCGATAAATTCAGGAAATTTGCCATACAAATTTTTAATAGGCAATGCACCGTTTAAAACGACGCTATTTGAAGGATTAAAGGATTCCATTGAAGCGAGTAATAAAGCTTCCCCTTTTTTTGTTAATTGAATATAGGTGTTTCTTTTGTCATTTTCCTTCTTAGAAAACTCCAGTAATTCCCGTTCTTCTAATTTTTTCGAAAAATTAAAAGCTGTTGAAACATGCATGACTCCAAATTTGGCTACATCCGATATGGATGCACCCTTTAAATGGTAGGCAATCCAAAGAATATGGTGTTCATTAATGTTCAAATCATATGGTTTTATCCATTGCTGCCAATCCTTTTCAATCATTTTCCAAATTGCTTTGCTAATTTGCGTAATTTTTTGACTGAACAGCAAGGCTTCTTTTATAGAATAAGAACTTTCTGTCATTACTTCACCCACTTTATATATATATATATTTATTATGCCAATAAAATAAAGATTAATAAAGATATAAATTAACAAAATTTTTAGACAAAAATTTTCGTTTCAGAAAAACATTGAAATTAATGAGATTTAGGTCGCTCTTGAATTTTTGATTCTAACTCATCAATTGAATCCTTCAATGCTTGTACTTCATTAAGGATATTTTCTTTATTTCCCTCAATATTATTTTGCCATTCTGATATCGCTGATTTAATATCAGAAACGAACTTCATTGCGATGTCTTTACCTTCCGATGATAATACATGAATTGAGTTTTTTAGTTCCTGCACATTTTTCGTTATATCTTTTGCAGATGACATCCAATCATTTGTTTGATCTGATAATTGTTTTCTTAATTTTTTACCTGATGTAGGAGCTGTTAGTAAGGCGGAAAGTGTACCAGCAATTCCTCCGACGATAATCCCATAAGCAAACATTTTTTTGTTCATGACAACACCCCATTTTATAATATAAAGTGATTATTAAGAATTTTTCGCATACCTCATAATCTATTTTTCTACAATAATTTGCAAAATCCTGCATGAATATTTAAATTATAGTACAATTTTTAAAAAAATGCACTGAAATTAACTATTTTATTAACATTTTATTGGAATTAAGAATCATGAAGTTCGCTTATTTTGCATATTTTTATCGTGTGAAGTATTTTAAAAATATAATGAATCAACGAGGGAATTGTTCAATCAAAATGGAGAAAGAGGTGTGGATATTGAGTGGAATCATTTTTTGCCTCCTCCTTATATGTATTTGCTTTTTGATAGGATCAATTTATACTTTTTTAAAGTACCAAAGACCGGGGGTCTATCCACCTAAAAAAATTTTAAAACAAAGGATATTGTTTTTTGGCAGTGGAGGGATTATCTCTTTATTATTATTTGTTATATTGTTAATAATGACATAAAAAATCCTGCGTGATAAGCAGGATTTTACTTAGCATTTATTGAATATTTTTGGATATTGCTTCGGCGATTTTTTTATAATCATCTTGTGTGTATTCGCTTTGATTATTTTTCCAAACGGCACCAAAGCCATCACCTTTACCATAACGTGGGATTAGGTGTAAATGAAAGTGGAAAACAGATTGACCAGCATGCTCACCATTATTATTAACAAGATTCATACCGATCGGATTAAATTCAGCTTTCAAGGCATTTGCAATCATAGGTGCCACTTCAAAAATATTCTTAGCGATTTCTGGAGTCAATTTAAAAACGTTTTCTTTATGTACTTTTGGAATGATTAATGTATGACCCTTTGTTACTTGACTAATATCAAGAAAAGCAAGAACATGTTCATTTTCAAATACTTTTGCGGATGGAAGTTCACCATTTATAATTTTACAAAAAATACAATCACTCATACTATCCCACCTTTCGATTTTGTAATTAGTATAACTTATAATGGCTAATAATGGAATAAGAAAAGCGTAAGCGCTGGACAGAAAAAGAAAAGGGACGGGGAATTCCGATGAAATCCCGTCCCGATTGAAGGGGTACTTAAGGGTTTAAAAAATCATTGGTCTGCCTTTGATAAACACCTCATTTATAATAAGAGTGTTATTTCAAATTTAACGGAGTAAATGACCTTTGTTCAACGCGATCATCCCCTTATTGTTTTAACATTTATTCAACGTTTAAAACAGTAAGTGATCTTCGACAAACACCTCATTTATGATAAGTGTATTTGTAACGTTGTTGCCATATCCTAGACCTGCCCTAATCGCTTTTACGGTTTCGGTCTTTAGTAACCACCCCGATTAATTGCGTTAGTTAACCCCTTCGCTTATTATCATGTACAATATAGAAATAAGTATTCATAAATTTTTAAGCTTTTAATGATGTGGATTAAGAAAAAGAAAGGACGTATACATATGTCACTACTCGAAGTACAAAATCTTACCGGTGGTTATACGAAAAAACCTGTTTTAAAAGATGTTTCGTTTACAATCGAAAAAAAACAAATGATTGGGTTAATCGGTTTAAATGGGGCTGGTAAAAGTACTACAATCAAGCATATTATTGGATTGATGGAACCGAAAAAAGGAAAGATTCAAATCAACGATCTCGAGCTTCGAAATGGCCCTGATGAATATCGAAAACAATTTTCTTATATTCCGGAATCCCCAATTTTATATGATGAGTTAACATTGGACGAGCATCTTAAGCTTACCGCAATGGCTTACGGAATAAATCAGGAAACATTTCAAACAAGGATTACTCCATTATTAAAAGAGTTTCGTTTAGAAAAAAAACTAAGTTGGTTTCCTGCTCATTTTTCTAAAGGAATGAAACAAAAAGTAATGATTATGTCCGCTTTTTTAGTGGAACCTGATTTATATATTATAGATGAACCATTCGTTGGTCTGGATCCTCTCGGCATTCAATCATTATTGGATTTAATGAAGAAAATGAAAGAGAATGGGGCAGGAATTCTTATTTCAACTCATATTCTTGCGACAGCAGAAAGATATTGTGACGGATTTATCATTTTACATAATGGACATATACGTGCAAAAGGAACGCTGAAAGAACTTCAAGATGAATTTAATATGCCAGGTGCTACATTAGATGATATATATATCCAGTTAACGAAGGAAGATAACGATGAAACAAATTGAGAGTTTATGGAGAGAACGAGTCCAACTATATATTCTTGAATTAAGAAAATATTTAAAGTATATATTTAATGATCATTTATTATTTGTAGCCATTTTTGCATTAGGTGCAGGTGCTTATTATTATAACGGATGGGTAAAAACATTGGATGAGAGTTTTCCTATCGGTTTAGTTATGGGGATCTTATTGGGCCTTTTTTTAACGATGAGTCCGATTTATACATTATTAAAAGAAGCAGATAAAGTGTATTTGCTGCCGATAGAAATGAAAATGGCGTCTTATTTTCGTAAATCGATTTTATTTAGTTTTATAATACAAGCCTATTTATTACTAATGATCCTTGCTGTTTGTATGCCTATGTATGTACAAGCAAGCGGGAATGGATTTCAATCGTTTCTCTATATCCTAATCGTCCTATTTATATTAAAAGTATGGAATCTTTACTTACAATGGGATATGTTGAAAATTCAAGATCAAAGAACAGCCATTTTTGATTGGTTGATCCGTTTCGTATTAAATAGTTGTTTTATTTATTTTATTATCGAAAGAGCGAATCCATGGATTTATGGATTGTTTATTATTCTTTATTTAGCATTATTTGCTTTTTATCACAGTTTTGTAAAAGGGAAAACGTTAAAATGGGATGTATTAATTGATAAGGAACAAAAAAGATTAAGTGCATTTTATCGGTTTGCAAATCTATTTACAGATGTTCCAAAACTAAAAGGTCAGGTTAAACGGAGAAAATGGTTGGATTGGATTTTTCAATTGATTTCATACGAGCAAAAAAACACATATACGTTTCTATTTGCCCGAACATTGATTCGTTCAAGTGAATTTTTCGGATTATACATGAGATTATCAATCATTGGTGCGATCTTTCTTTATTTCAGTAATCAACTGTACTTGTCGATCGGAATATCGATCTTATTTCTTTTTTTAACAGCCTTTCAGCTAATACCTATGGTGAATTATCATGAATTGAAAATTTGGCAGTACCTATATCCGATAGATCAATCATATAAGGAAAAATCATTTTTAACCATTTTAACAGCTTCCATCTTTATTCAGTCTCTATTTTTCGGAGTCATTGTTCTATTTAGCCAATCGTTGCTAAATGGGCTTATTGTATGTTTAGTTGGCATCCTGTTCTCTGTCATTTTTACTAAATCATATGTTCCAGTTAGGCTTCGGAAAATGAGTCGGAGTTTATGAAATTTCTCCACAATTAATTAGAGGAGACGTTAAAAATGCCTATTCGTTAGTTGAATCAAAACCGTTTACAAAAAGAAAGTCCCACTTGAATTCAAGTGGGATTTTCTTTTTATACTTCAACTGAATTTTGTTCTTCAACATTTTGATAATTTAACGCAGCTGTGCCTAACGTTTTTGCGGCAATAAGCAATGCTTTTTCATTAATTTCAAATTTTGGGTGGTGGTGTGGATAAGGAACCTCAACATCGTCAGGCTTCGCCCCGGTAAAGAAAAACGTTCCTTTTACATGTTGCAAATAATAGGAAAAATCCTCGCCACCCATTTCAGGAGCAGCGATTTCAGTATGAAGAACATCGGAAACCTGACTTGTACAATCTGCCAAAAAGTCAGTTTCCTCATCATGATTGACAACCGCCGGGTAGCCTCGATGGTATTCATACTCAAATTCACAACCTGCTGCTAAGCATGTACCCCGAACGATACGATCAATTTCTTCCTCGATGAAATCACGAACGTCTTCATTAAAGGTCCGAACTGTCCCAGACAATTTTGCAGAATCCGCAATCACATTAAATGCATTTTCTGCAACGAAAGACCCTACAGTTACTACAGCAGAATCAATTGGATCGACGCGTCTGCTCACAATTTGTTGGAGGTTCATCACTAATTGCGAGGCGATAACAATCGCATCTTTCGTTTTATGTGGTTGGGCACCATGACCGCCATACCCTTTGATTTTGATTTCAAAGCGATCAGCAGCTGCCATTATTGGACCTTTTCGATAGGATATCGTGCCACATTCCAAAGGAGACCATAAATGGGTTCCGAAAATAACGTCTACACCTTCCAGGCATCCATCCCGAATCATTGAAATTGCTCCACCTGGGGCATATTCTTCTGCATGCTGATGAATCATCACATATTCACCTGCTAATTCTTCCTTCATTTCATTTAACGTTTTCGCAAGGACGAGCAGTGTTGCCGTATGACCGTCATGCCCACAAGCATGCATCACTCCGGGTACCTTGGATTTATATGGTACATCTGTTTCTTCATTAATTGGCAATGCATCAAAATCAGCCCGCAGTGCCACTGTTTTTCCGGGAAACTTTCCTTTTATTTTTGCAACAACTCCATTTCCGCCAACATTTTCTTTAACTTCAATTCCTCGTTCTTTATAGAAATCGGCGATATATTTAGCTGTTTGAACTTCTTGAAAGGATAATTCCGGATGCTGATGTAAATATCTTCGAATACTTACCATTTCATCAAATGATTGTTCTAGTTTTTGAGCTAATGTTTGAAGTGTCATTGCTAGCCATGCATCTCCTCTTTGAAAAATTAATACTAACTATTTTTATTATAGTACATATTTGAATTTTGTGAAAATGGTAGTCGTTTGTACAAAATTTAAGAAAGAATCTCTTAAAAAGATTTTTTTTAATTCCTCACTCATTTTTTGCTTTCACATATTTTATTCTAAGTGGTTATTAGCCTATTTTCTCCCTCGATTATTAACGCTTTCCCAACAAGAAGTGCATCCTTTTAAACTGTAAGGAGGAATTTATGTGTCGGTTGATCTTACAGCAATTCATTGGATTTATATTGTGTTTATAGTGCTAATTATCGGCTTCATGATTTTAAGGAGAGATACAACGATCATCTGTATAGTGGGAATTTTTCTTATTGCCTTGACAGCAACCGGTTCTATTACGGCATCAATTAGTGGGGTTTTTACAAGCTTCATTTATGCAATTACCGAGTTGTTAGCGATAATTTTAGTTATTTCACTAATTGTATCAATGAGTAAAAGTTTGATGGCTACAGGGATCAATGATGTGATGATTTCACCTTTTGCTAAACTAATTAAAACCCCTTCCTTAGCTTATTGGACGATTGGTATTGTTATGATGCTCATTTCCTTATTTTTCTGGCCCTCACCAGCTGTTGCTTTAATGGGGGCGGTATTGCTTCCAGTAGCGATAAGAGTAGGCTTGCCTGCTATTGGGGCTGCGATCGCTATGAATTTATTCGGTCATGGAATTGCTTTATCAGGGGATTATATTATCCAAGGGGCACCAAAGATTGCTGCCGATGGTGCAGGTATTCCAGTAAATGATGTGTTACATGCAAGTATCCCGCTTGTCATTATAATGGGATTTGTTACCACAATAACTGCGTTTTACTTTTTAAAACGCGATATGAAAAATGGAAAATTAAAGGTAAATAATCATTTCAATGTGCCGCTGGAAACTGAAAAGAAAGAGGTTACCAAGCTAACTCCTTTTTTTAAACGACTCTTTGCGTTGCTAATTCCAATCTTTTTTATTCTCGATATTGTTGCAATGGTTGCTTTCCATCTTCAAGGGGGAGATGCTACTGCCCTTGTCGGAGGTACCTCCATTTTGATTTTATTATTAATTACGTTTGCGGGATATAAAAATAAAGCGCTTGAGCAAACGACAAAATATTTAATCGAAGGGCTGCAATTTGGCTTTAAAGTGTTTGGTCCTGTCATCCCAATCGCCGCATTTTTCTATTTAGGGGATGCGGGGTTCCAATCGATGATTGGTGATTATTTGCCGAAGACATCTCAAGGAATTGTAAATGATTTAGGTGCGGCATTAGCAAATCTTGTACCAGTAACGAAGGAAGTTGGTGCAATTACTGCAACTGGAGTTGGTATTATAACAGGGTTAGATGGATCGGGTTTTTCAGGACTATCGCTTGTTGGATCTGTCGCTAAGTTATTTTCACATGGAATTGAATCAAGTGTTGCAACATTGACATCTCTCGGCCAAATAATGGCAATTTGGGTTGGTGGAGGTACGCTTGTCCCTTGGGCGCTTATACCAGCTGCAGCAATTTGCGGTGTTGATCCATTTGAACTAGCAAGAAGAAATCTCAAACCGGTAATAATCGGGATGGTAGTAACTACAATAGTTGCTATGTTTTTACTGTAATGCTCCTGTCTATTGATGTACATGTCATTTCCTCGGAAATAAGAGAGTTTTTTGTCAAGTTTATACCTTTTATGCTGGTTGTTGAAATTGTGTAAAAATAAGCGCAAATACTGCGCTTTATTTTTTTTCATCTTTTACGATTGTGTAGTACGACTCATATGGTGAGCCATTAAAAATTGTATTGCTGGATAATGGAACACTGACTGTTGGCGTGTTTATAATCGTTTTGTAAGAATCTGTTAATTTCCATTTAGAAAAATCTTTTTCGTCTTCCCACATCGTTAAAATAATATACGTATCACCTTTTTTCGGTTTCAAAAAACGAAAAGCGCGAATACCAGAAGCCGTTTGTATCAACTGACTATTATTTTGCAAATGATACTCAAAAACCGGCTTGCCTTCATCGGAAATGGGAATATTATAGAAAACACTGTATCCTTCTTGCGGAAAATTTCCATTTCCATCAATTATTTCATAAGTTCTCGGTGAACCAAATACAGATTTCTTCATCGTTTCATGAATGATTAGGCAGTTTTGTGCATTTTGCATTAAGAGCATTTGTTCATCCTTATATTTATTCAATATTTTTATAAGAAACTCATAAGTTCCGGTCGTAATATAAAGATTCATTTTCATCACCTCATTATTATTATACCCATCAAAAGAACAGTAAAAAGTAATTTTCTGAAAATTAATTAATAGTATATACGGAGAAATTTTAACTTTTGACGATTTTAAGACGAGAAAAAGGGAGAATTTATGACATTTCGTTAGGCGAACTATACATTTGGAATGAAAAAGTCTATATTGATTACATATTAAGAAGGAAGAACGAACTAGAACTTTTCTCTTTTTATAATTATTATTATATAATATGAAAAGATAGTTTTGAAAGGTGGACATATTACATATGACTAGAATTACGAATGATACCCTTTTGAGAGCGGCAAAAGGTGAACAAACAAGCCATGTTCCAGTTTGGTTTATGCGTCAAGCGGGACGCTCACAACCAGAATATCGTGCCTTGAAGGAAAAGTATTCCTTATTTGAGATTACCCATCAGCCTGAATTATGTGCATATGTCACTCGATTGCCTGTAGAGCAATATGATGTAGATGCAGCTATTTTATATAAAGATATTATGTCGCCTCTTCCTGCGATTGGTGTTGATGTTGAAATCCAATCTGGAATTGGTCCGGTTATCAATAATCCAATCCAATCACTTGCAGATGTGGAAAAGTTGGGGAAAATAACACCTGAAGAAGATGTTCCTTATGTGTTAGATACGATTAAATTGTTAACTAATGAACAATTGACAGTACCGCTGATTGGTTTTGCAGGAGCTCCATTCACCGTTTCGAGCTATATGATTGAAGGGAGACCTTCAAAAGATTATAAAAAAACGAAAGCATTTATGTATTCGGAGCCGAAAGCATGGTTTGCCTTGATGGATAAGCTTGCTGACATGACCATTGCATATGTACGTGCACAAATAAAAGCTGGAGCAAGTGCGATCCAAATTTTTGATTCTTGGGTCGGCGCATTAAATGTGGAGGATTATCGGATATATATTAAGCCTGTTATGGAAAGAATCTTTAGTGAGTTAAGAAAAGAAAATGTTCCACTTATTATGTTCGGAGTTGGTGCGAGCCATCTTGCACTAGAGTGGCATGATCTTCCATTAGATGTTGTAGGTCTTGATTGGAGATTACCAATTCAAGAGGCAAGACAAAAAGGTATTACGAAAGCTGTTCAAGGGAACTTGGATCCAGCTCTATTATTAGCACCATGGGAAGTACTTGAAGAAAAAACGAAGTCTATTTTGGACCAAGGAATGAAAACACCAGGCTATATCTTTAATTTAGGACATGGTGTATTCCCTCAAGTCAATCCCGAAACACTAAAAAGATTAACATCATTCATTCACGAATATAGTGCAAAATAAAAAACGCTGGAGCTAGATATACGAGAATTAGAAAGAGGTTTAACAAATGACGAAGAAAAAAGTAGGGCTTCTCGTCATGGCCTACGGAACGCCATATGAAGAAGCAGACATTGAAAGATACTACACACATATAAGACATGGACGTAAACCTTCTGAAGAGATGTTAGAGGACTTACGTAGCCGTTACAAAGCAATCGGAGGAATCTCTCCGTTAGCGAAAATTACTGAAGAACAAGCATATGGTCTTCAGAACCGTTTAAATGAAATCCAAGATGATGTAGAATTTCAAGCATATATTGGCTTGAAACATATTGAACCATTTATTGAAGATGCGGTTGAGCAAATGCATAATGATGGAATCAAAGAAGCGGTGTCACTTGTATTAGCACCACATTTCTCAACATTTAGTGTTAAGTCTTATAATGAACGTGCGAAAGAAACAGCTGAAAAGTTAGGCGGGCTTACAATTACATCGATTGAGAGCTGGTATAAGGAACCGAAATTTATTGACTATTGGGTGGAGCGATTGTCTGAAACATATGCAAGCATGAAAGAGGATGAACGTAATGCTGCATGTTTAATCGTTTCTGCTCACAGCTTACCAGAAAAAATCCTTCAATATGGCGACCCATATCCTGAACAGCTTAAGGAAACAGCTGATTTAATTGCTAGTAAAGCAGGGATAAAGGAATATGCAATCGGTTGGCAAAGTGCTGGAAATACTCCAGATCCATGGCTTGGACCCGATGTTCAAGATTTAACGCGTGATTTGTACAATGAAAAAGGATATAAAGCATTTGTTTACGTACCTGTTGGATTTGTTGCCGAACATTTAGAAGTTCTCTATGATAATGATTACGAATGTAAAGTGGTCACTGAGGAAGTGGGTGCAAGCTACTATCGACCTCCAATGCCAAATTCACAACCTCAATTTATTGATGCACTAGCAACGGTAGTTTTAAAAAAACTAAATGTAAATAATTAACGACATCAGGGATTATCCCTGGTGTTACTTTATTGCACTATAGACTTTTCAAAAAATATAAAATAATGATCATTGCCGAAGAAGGTGATTCCCAGTGTCGGGTAAAAAACATAAAGTAGTTATTATCGGTGGCGGGATTACCGGTTTAACTTCAGCATTTTATTTACAGAATGAAATAAAACAAAATAATTTACCTATTGAATTTAAACTAGTAGAAGCCAGTAGAAGATTAGGCGGGAAAATCAAAACTGTCCGAAAAGACGGCTTTGTTATAGAAACAGGCCCTGACTCTCTTTTAACAAAAAACGAAAGCTTTACTAAACTAGTAGAAAAATTAGGTATCCAACAAGAGTTAATTGAAAGTGAAACTGATAAAACATATGTAATATCGAATGATAAGCTTTATTTAATTCCTGAAGGAGCAGTGGTAGGAATCCCCACTCAAATAAGTCCGTTTATTCTTTCTAGTTTATTTTCGTTTTCTGGCAAAGTAAGGGCTGCAGCTGATTTAATTATTCCACGATTAAAAGAAAAAAAAGATGTTTCAATTGGGCAATTTTTTCGCAGACGATTTGGTGATGAAGTAGTAGAAAATCTCATTGAACCGTTACTTTCAGGGATATATGCAGGTGATATTGATCAATTAAGCTTAAAGGCAATTTTTCCGCAATTCTATGAGGTGGAAAAAAGATATCGTAGTTTAATAATAGGAACAAAAAGGGACAAGACCTATTCAAATAGATTCCTAACCTTAAGGAATGGGCTGGAATCAATCGTGGAATCCATGGAAGAAAAGCTTGAGGAAAGTTCAATAATGAAGGGTATTCGGGTTGTTAAGGTTGAAAAGTCATCAAGGGACCAAGATTATGAAATTTCCCTAAATAATGGTGAGCATCTCGAAGCAGATAGTGTGATTATTGCGCTCCCACATTATTTACTGCCAAATATATTTCCGAGGTATGATTTTTTTGAACCACTTTCCAAGGTTCCGGCTACATCAGTTGCTACAGTCGCGATGGCGTTTTCTGAAGAAGCGATTAGAAAAAACTTTGATGGAACTGGTTTTGTCGTTGCGAGGAATAGCGACTATACAATTAATGCTTGTACATGGTCACATAAAAAATGGCCACATTCAACCCCTGATGGTAAAGTACTGCTTCGCAATTATATTGGCAGAGCTGGGGATGAAACAGTCGTCGATTTATCAGACGCAGAAATTGAGCAAATTGTTTTCGATGATTTAAATAGATTAGTCGAACTCTCTGATAAACCCGACTTTACAATCGTATCAAGATGGAAAAATGCAATGCCACAATACACAATTGGGCATGAAGAAAGAGTAAAAGCATTAAAAGACAATATCGTGAAAAATCTGCCGGGTGTTATTATTGGTGGAAGTTCATTTGAAGGAATTAGTGTACCGGATTGTATTAGTCAAGGTGAATCCATAGTGAAAGATGTTTTGCAGTATTTAAGAAAATTAAATACGTCTAAGCAGGAAGTGATTAGTGAATAATTCTATTGTAGAATTATTCACTTGTTTTTTTTTAGAGAGTATGTTAAATTACTTTTTGTGAACTTATTGACCATTTTCCTCATTTGGTCATTTTGCGGATTGGGGTGAAGTACTTTGGCGATTGATCGTAAACAACTAATTATAGATGCAGCTACAAAATCCTTTTCATTATTTGGCTACAAAGCTACGACAATGGATCAAGTTGCGAAACTTGCCAATGTCGGAAAGGGCACAATCTACACTTTTTTCAAGAACAAAGACGAATTGTTTGATGAAATTGTGACAACCCTTATTAAGGATATGAAAGAATCTGCAGAAGAAGCAATGGATCCTAATCTTTCTTTCTTTGAGAATGTGCACAACGTACTATTTCGAATATTAGAGTTTCGTAAAAATCATCAACTAACGATTAAACTTTTTCAAGAAGAAAAAGATATGGGAACACCTGCTGTGTCTGAAGTCATTCAAAAAGTGGAAACTGCAGTCTTAAATTATATTATGGGAATCATTCAAGGTGCAATGGATAAGGGAGAAATAAAAAAATGTGATCCTGAAATCACAGCATTTATTATTTTAAAGCTTTATATTTCATTAATATTTGACTGGGAAAAGCACCATCGTCCCCTTGAAAAAGAGGAAATTGCAGATCTGTTTGAATCTTACTTATTTAAGGGATTGTCAATATGATGATCCTCATATTTTTAAACAAAACTGACCAGTTGAACAATTCAGTCAATTAGAAAGGAGCGAATTAATTATATGAAAGGTTCATTATTTTTAGCCGAATTAAAAGGAATTGTCCGCCATCCGATGTCCTTAATACAAGTTCTGGCTATTATATTAGTCCCGATTCTTTATGCAGGGATGTTTATATGGGCGTTTTGGGATCCTTATGGACGATTAGAGAAATTGCCGGTTGCCGTTGTAAATGAGGATAAAGGATCGGTAATGCAGGATGAAAAAATCGAGATTGGTGATAAACTAATTGATAATCTAAAAGAGAAGAAAAGCATGAATTTCCATTTCGTCTCAAAAGACGCGGCCTATAAAGGATTGGAAAATCAAAAATACTATATGGTCATCGAGATTCCGGAAAACTTCTCTGCAAATGCGACAACTTTACTCGATAAAGATCCAAAACGACTACAATTAAAATATGTACAAAATCAAAGTGCAAACTATACATCCTCAAAAATTGGCGAATCAGCCATGACTAAAATAAAAGATGCTGTATCAAAAGAAGTGTCCACTACGTATGCAGAAGAAATGTTTGATGCGATTAAAAAAATGGGGGATGGGTTTAATACAGCAAGTGACGGCGCATCTAAATTATACGATGGTGCAAAAAAATTAGGTGATGGAACGAAATCGCTAAAGGAAAATCTTGAACTACTCGCAAAAAATTCGATTACATTTAATGACGGAGTAGTGAAAGCTAAATCAGGTGCCGGAGATCTATCAAAAGGATCGAATGATTTAGCAAATGGTTTAAATCAGCTGAATGATGGAAGCAATCAATTATATAATGCCTCAAAAGATATGCAAAACGGCACAAAGGAATTAACAAAAGGGATTAACCAGGCGAGTGAAGGGCTTGGAGCATTAAATAAAGGAATGCCTGCACTTGTCGATGGTACCAAGAAAGTTCAAGGTGGGCTTGAGCAATTCAAAAATGAACTCCCTCCTGCAATAGCTAATGCCTTTTCATCCCAGTTAACTGAAGGTGTTAAAGGGATAAATCAAGGTGTTGATCAATTGCAAAGTGGAATGGAGAAACAGCTAACAGCTGGGATTGCAAAACAAATTAAAGATAAGCAAACTAAACAAATGGAACAACTATTTGCTGCACTTAAAGGAAAAGTTGATGATCAAACGCTTCAACAACTCCAGCAACAATTGACAGCAAATGCTCAAGACCAAGCCAAGGAAATGGAGCAACAGTTAGCACAAGGGATCCATCAAGGAATGGATCAAGGATTCACTGAATTCAAAAAACAAGTAAATCAACAAATGACAGGCAATAAAGATCAAATTACAAAACAAATAAAAGAGCAAACCGATCCGCAATTTGATAAATTAATAGCTGGTGTCACTACTATTAATAAAAACCAAGTAAAAGTTCAAAAGGGTATTGAACAGCTTGCAAACGGTTCGACATTACTAAGTAATGGTGCTGCTAAATTACAAAACGGTCAAAATCAATATATTGAGAGTTTAGGCTTATTTACTAGCAAAATGAATGATGCCGCAACTGGTGCCAACAAATTATCCGAAGGAGCAAAAACGCTCAATAATGGATTGAATCAGCTTGCTGATGGGTCAACACAAATAAAAGACGGCAGTCATAAACTTGCTGACGGTTCAAAAAAATTGGATGACGGTACAAATGATTTAAAAGACGGAACGAAAGAAATGAAAGGAAAATTATCTGATGCATCAAAGGATGCAAACTCCGTTAAAGGGAATGATAAACAGTATGATATGATGAGTGATCCGATCCATCTTAAAAAAGATGTCGTTAATCATGTCCCTAACTATGGAACAGGATTGACTCCTTATTTCTTATCACTCGGATTATTTGTCGGAGGACTATTGTTAACAATCATTTTCAATGTTCGTGAACCTGCTACAGAGCCGAAAAATGCTTTTTCTTGGTTCTTGGGGAAATACGGTATCATGGCTATCGTCGGTATTTTTCAAGCGCTAATTGCTGTTTGGATTATCGTCGGTATGATTGGAGTAGATGTGAAAAGCGTGCCATTATTTATCGTGGCAGCGATCGTTACAAGTCTAACATTTATGGCAATTATTCACTTTTTCGTTGCAGCACTGGATAATCCGGGTCGCTATATTGCGATTATCGTTTTAATCTTGCAATTAACATCTAGTGCGGGAACTTTCCCACTAGAGTTATTACCTAATGCATTAAAACCGATTCATGAAGCATTGCCAATGACTTATTCTCTTCAAGCTTTCAGGGCAGTTATCTCAAATGGAGATTATTCATTAATGTGGCATAACTTAGGAATACTTGCTATCTATCTAGTAAGCTTCTTGATTTTAACATTAGGATATTTTATCTTTAAGTCAAAAAAAATGGATAAAACAAAAACAAATGAAGAAGTTATCGCATAAAAAATGGGAGCTATGATTGTATCATAGCTCCCATTTTTTTATCGTAATGCTTTAATATCTTTTACAATTTCACTTAAAGGAAAACCATTTTGCGTTGAATAATCTTTGACAACTTCTCCATCTTTATTGACTAGATAAAAACTTGTTCCATGGACAACTTGTGTATCATTTTCCGGTTTAACGATTATATTTTTAAAATTATCCATTGCAAAGTCTTTAATTTTATCTTGTGAATATCCGGTTAATAGATGCCATGTTGAAAAGTCCGCTTCAAATTTCGAAGCATAGTTTTTTAAAGCTTTTGGTTTATCTACCTCTGGGTCTACACTAAATGAAACAAAATGAACGTCATCATAGCCTTTTTTCTTAATTTCCTTTTGGAGATCCCTCATATATTTTGTTAATTGGGGACAAATATCGGCACAGCTCGTAAACATAAAATCAGCGACCCATACATTTCCTTTCAAATCCTTCAGACCTAATTTCTCTCCGTTTTGGTCAGTAAATGTGAAATTTTCTATTTTATGTCCATTTTTATTAACATTTGAACATGCACTAAGACTTGTTAAAATAATAGCGGCTATCAATAATAATGAAAGGCGGAAATGTTTCATTATGTACCCACCCACTTTCTTTTTCTTTTAATTATAAATGATATTGACACGGAGTATTGGACAATTAGTTTTTTTTCAATAAAAAGACATAATTATTTTATCTTCCTAACATATTATTTTCACATAATCGTCAATACTTATTAACAAATAGTAAAATTTATTTTTGGATTCAAGTGTTATGATGGAGACATGTTAGTTTAGGAGGAATCATAGATGAAGAAAATACTATTATCTATATTGTTTATTTCAACACTTATTATTGCCGGTTGCGGGACAAAAGATAACGGGAACGGTTCAAATGAAAAAAGTGTTGAACCAATAAATGTAGTATTAGATTTACAAGAAAAAGCGAAAGTGAATGAAAATATTCCTTTAAGTGCGACAGTAACACAAGGAAAAGAAAAAGTAGCTGATGCAGCGAAAGTTGAATATGAAGTTTGGGAAGAAGGCGCTAAAGATTCGAGTAAGATGATCAAAGCAACGAATGAAAAAAATGGGAAGTATACAGGAAAAGTGGCTTTTGACCATGATGGTGTTTATACGATCCAAGTTCATGTAACGGCAAGAGACATGCATATGATGCCAAAAAAATCAGTAATAGTTGGGAATCCAGATCCATCCAAAATGAAATCGGCTGAGGAAGGGGAGCATCATGAAGAAAGTTCAGTTGTGATGCATGTCATGAGTCCTAAAACAGCCAAAGTAGGTGAAAAGGCTGATTTCAACATCCATATGACTAAGCACAATGAAACATTAACAAATGCCCAAGTGCAAATTGAAGTATGGAACAAAGCAAATGAAAAGAAACATGAGTGGATTCCAATGAAAGAAACAGCTAAGGGTGAATACTCCGGTACACATACATTTAAAGAAGCGGGAAACTATCAATTTAAAGTTCATGTAGAAAATAATGAAGGTTTACATGAACATCAAGTATTTGATTATGAAGTAAAATAAATAGTTACACTAAAAGTTGTTCATTTATATGGACAACTTTTTTGCGATATATGGGTAAAAAGGAGTATAGTGAAATTGATAACATAGATTAGATAGATTATAATTTAGGAGTGATATATATGAAGCTAACGGTCATCGGTCCTTGGGGAGGTTACCCAAAAGTAAATGGTGCGAGCGCAGGCTATTTGCTTGAGCATGAAGGATTTCATCTTTTAGTCGATTGCGGCAGTGCTGTACTATCTAAACTTCAACAATACATAAATCCGGAACAGTTAGATGCAGTGATTGTTTCACATTATCATCCAGACCATATTGCTGATATTGGTGTACTTCAGCATGCATTAATTATCGGGAAATATATGGACAAGAACATAAAAACGCTGCCAATATACGGACATAACGAAGACGAGCATGGGTTCCAGTCATTATTTTTTGATGATGTTACAAAAGGTGTGCCTTATGAGGAAAATGAAGAAGTATCTATTGGCCCTTTCAAAGTCACGTTTTTAAGAACGAAGCACCCCGTACCTTGTTTTGCTATGAGGATTGAAGCAGGAGACGCTATTTTCGTTTTCACAGCAGATTCATCCTATTTAGATTCCTTTGCTTCATTCGCTGCTAATGCAGACATCTTTTTATGTGAAAGTAATTTTTATGGAGATATGGATGGTTCGGCGGCTGGACATATGACAAGTTATGAAGCAGGAGAAATCGCAAGAGCAGCCCAAGTAAAAAATTTAATCCTTACCCATTTACCACAATATGGAGACTTGAATCAATTGAAGAGTGAAGCAGCCGAAAAGTTTTCAGGTACTATTTTCATTGCAGAGGAAGGTCTAGTTGTCGATTTGTCGTAGAATTTTATTAGTTTTGATTCAGGAGGGAAATTAAGATGTTGTTTATTGATAATAACGGGATTACCGATCCACAAATTAATTTAGCGATCGAAGAGTATGCATTGAATCATTTAGATATTAATGAAACGTATTTATTATTTTATATTAATCAGCCTTCAATTATTATTGGAAGAAACCAAAATACAATTGAAGAAATCAATACAGAATACGTAGATAAAAATAATATTATTGTCGTACGTCGCTTATCTGGTGGCGGAGCGGTTTATCATGACTTAGGAAATCTTAATTTCAGCTTTATTACGAAAGATGATGGGGAAAGCTTCCACAACTTTTTGAAGTTTACGGAGCCTGTTATTGAAGCATTGCAAAAACTTGGGGTAAATGCTGAATTAAGCGGCAGAAATGACATCCAAGTAGGTGGACGAAAAATATCCGGGAATGCTCAATTTTCCACAAAAGGTAGAATGTTCAGCCACGGTACACTAATGTTAGATTCTGAAATTGAAAATGTTGTTTCAGCATTAAAAGTGAAAAAAGACAAAATTGAATCAAAAGGCATTAAATCTATTCGTAGCCGTGTAGCGAATATCTCCGAGTTTCTCGAAGAAAAGTTAACGATGGAGGAATTTCGTCAATTAATCTTAAAACATATTTTTGGCGGCAGTGAGAATATTCAAGAGTACAAACTAACAGACGATGACTGGGCAAAAATTCATAAAATTTCTGAAGAACGTTATCAAAACTGGGAATGGAATTATGGGAAATCACCAAAATTCAATTTGCAGCATACACATCGTTTTCCAGTTGGCGGGATAGACGTGCGGCTAGAAGTGAACAAAGGAATAATCGAAAATTGTAAAATCTACGGTGATTTCTTCGGTGTTGGAAACGTAAGTGATATTGAGGAAAAGCTGACCGGAATACGCTATGAACGTTCTGAAATTGAAAAAGCACTTACTGATATTGATGTAAAACATTATTTTGGTAATATTACAAAAGAGGAATTAATTGATTTGATTTATTAATGTTGCATTAAAAAATAAAGTTCTTCGGAGTAGTTCAGAAAATAGAAATAGCATTCGAAAACGAGTATGAAATCGCTAAGGTTCCATACTCGTTTTTTATGCTCTATTTCGTTATTGAAATATTTAGTACGTCATACAAAGTCATTTGTGGATCATGATCCTCTTTTCAAAAACGTTTGATAATTTCTAAGTTTTATAATTAATTATGTTTTAATTTTTTCATAATACTTGAATGACTAATATTCTTTTTATATAATAAATTTAGAATATTTTTATGAATGACTATTCATTCAGAAGGGGGAGGGAATATGAATTTATCTTCACATTTGAAATTTACAGCGAAGGAAAATGCAGAAAAAACGGCTTATTTTTTTATGGATCAGCCTGTGTCATATGCTGAATTTGATGGAGCTGTAACAAAATTTGCAAGTGGGTTGGAACAATTAGGGGTACAAAAAGGTGATCATATTGCATTATTATTAGGTAACTCTCCACATTTTGTTATTGCGTTATATGGTGCGATGCGTTTAGGGGCGACTGTCATCCCAATTAATCCGATTTACACACCGGATGAAATTGGTTACATATTAACTAATGGTGATGTGAAAGTTGTTGTTGCCTTAGATTTACTCGTTCCATTGGCTGAGAAAATGGGTTCCTTGCTTCCGCAGGTGGAACATTATATTATTTGTGAGTCAGATCCTACGAAGAAAATGGAGATTCCAGCGAACTCAAAAATGAAATCGTTTTCAAGTATTGTTTCCTCGGGAAGTATCGCATTTGAAGGACCTGAGCTTTTAGAGGATGATGTTGCAGTCATCTTGTATACTTCGGGAACAACGGGCAGGCCAAAAGGGGCAATGTTAACACATAAAAATCTTTATTCAAATGCGAAAGATATTGGTGATTATTTAAAAATGAATAGCGATGACACGGTAATTACTACGTTACCGATGTTTCACGTGTTTAGCTTAAGTGTTGTCGTGAACGCCCCACTAATTAGTGGTTCGACCATCATCATCGTTCCTAAGTTTAGTCCAAAAGAAATTTTTAGGTTAGTTAAAAAATATGAAGCAACCGTTTTTGCCGGTGTACCGACAATGTACAATTATTTATATCAATATCCGGAAGGGAACCCTAGTGATTTCTCCTCGTTACGCCTTTGTATTTCCGGAGGATCTTCGCTGCCTGTTGCGTTATTGAAAAACTTTGAAAAGAAATTTAATGTGTTTGTTTCCGAAGGTTATGGATTGTCAGAAGCATCCCCGGTTACATGCTTTAATCCGTTAGATCGACCACGGAAACCCGGGTCAATTGGGACAAACATTATTCATGTCGAGAATAAAGTTGTGAATGAACTAGGGGAGGAGCTGCCTCCTGGACAAGTTGGTGAGTTGATTGTCCGTGGTCCAAATGTCATGAAAGGCTATTACAAAATGCCGGAAGAGACAGCTGTTGCGATTCGTGATGGATGGCTTTACACGGGAGATTTAGCGAAAATGGATGAAGAAGGATATTTTTATATTGTCGATCGAAAAAAGGATATGGTGATTGTCGGCGGCTTTAATGTATATCCAAGGGAAGTAGAGGAAGTTCTCTATGAACATCCGGACGTAGTCGAAGCTGCTGTCATCGGCGTACCCGATCCTGAACAAGGCGAAGTCGTTAAATGCTTTGTCGTGCGTAAAGATACAACACTAACAGAAGCCGATTTAATGGAATACTGTAAACAGCATCTAGCCAAATATAAACTGCCACATTCGATTGAATTTATCGAAGAACTTCCGAAAAATACAACTGGGAAAATTTTAAGACGGGCATTAAAGGATCAATTATTGCAAAATTAAAAATGGAGATTACGAAAAATACAGATGTCAGTCTGTATTTTTTCACATTCTTATATCGGAAAATAATAAATTGGAAAGGGTTTTCATAAGCTTTGTTGAAATAATAATGTAATCAGTACGAGGAGGGGAATCATGAAGAATATTTTATTTGAGGTTAAAAACTATGTTGGTTTTGTTACACTGAACCGTGAAAAGGCAATGAATGCGTTTAATTACGAAACACTTTGTGAGCTTGCAAGTGTTGTAGAATCAATCAGAACGAATTCGGAAGTTCGCGCGTTGGTTTTTTTAGGTGCTGGTGAAAAGGCGTTTAGTGTTGGAGCTGATTTAAAGGAGAGAAAAACATTATCTGAACAGGAAGTGCGAAGAAATGTTTATAAAATCGGTGAAGTTTTTGAATCGATTGCAAATCTGCCGCAACCAACAATTGCCGCAATGAACGGTTATGCATTTGGTGGCGGGATGGAACTTGCTTTATCCTGTGATTTTCGGATTGCTGTTTCTGATGCAGTCATGGGCCTTACAGAAACTAGTTTAGCAATAATTCCTGGAGCAGGCGGAACACAGAGATTGCCTCGGTTGATTGGTGAAGCAAAGGCGATGGAATTAATTTTAACAGCGAAAAGAATGACAGCTGATGAAGCGTATCAATACGGTGTTGTGACAAAGGTAGTCGAGCGGGCTCGTTTTCTTGAAGAAGTAAACGAATTCGTGGGTGAAATTCAAGCGAATGGACCAATTGCCATACAACAAGCGAAATTTGCTATCAAAAATGGAATGAATGTCGATTTACATACCGGTTTAGAAATCGAGCGAAAAGCCTATGAAATAACGATTCCTACTGAGGACCGTGTTGAGGCGCTTCAAGCTTTTTCCGAAAAAAGAAAGCCAAATTTTAAAGGAAAATAAAATAGTTAGAAACCCTCAGCAATAACGCTATCTCCAAATCCCTTGTAATTGAATAAACATGGTAGTAATACTTATTTGTCGGGGTGAAGGGATGGAACGCAGGATTATTCGTTATTGTGCAATTGGGGATTCTCTAACTGTTGGAATTGGTTCGGACATATTTTCAAAAGGCTTTATTACGAGATATGTATATTTAACACGCCAAGCTTTAAACACACGGGTACATCCGGCTGTTTTTGGAAAAACAGGGGCAACGACTGGCGACATTTTAAAGAGTTTGAATCATCCATTTCTATATAAAGGTATTAAAGAAGCAGATATTATCACTATTACGGCTGGCGGAAATGATTTGATAGATGCCGCGAAAAAGTTTTTACAGGATAAAAAGGAAGCAGATTTTTTCATTGCATTAGAAAAAGGGAAGCGAAACCTAGACAATATCATCAAGCAAATAACTGAATTTAAACAAAATGATCAACGATATATTATTCGTATGATGAATCTTTATAATCCTTTTCCCGAAATAAATGGTGTTGATAAGTGGGTTGAAGCATTTAATCATAATATAGAAAGTCTTACAAAATCATCACTTATCAAAGTTGCGGATATTCATCAGCTTTTTATTGGTAGAGAGAAGGAAGTACTATCCTCAGATCATATTCATCCGAACCACCGTGGGTATTGTCTGATTGCTAATGCCCTCGCAAAACTAGGCTATGACCCATTATAAAAAAACATTGATTCGGTTATCTCTGAAAAGGGATAACCGATCATTGTTTTAAGGGGTAAAAAATAAACCCCGGTAAAAATGGGCATATTTTTACTATGATAAAAGTTTCCGTTCTAAAATTTTCTTATGTTACTACATTTATAAAGAGGACAAGGAGGGAGAGATAATTTGTTAAGAAAATGGACATTTCGCGCAGTCATCGCCTATTTGCTAATTGGAATCGCAGTTTATGTTTACCTATTTTATTTAGCGGGATCTACTGTTCCAGATCATCTTAAAGGGACAAGTGTCGATCCTGCAACGTTCTTAAATAGTAGGGAAATTATGCTAAGTGAAGAATACTCTAAAATCAGGAACTTATTATATTTCATTTCTACTCCATATGAGTGGCTGTTCTACTTTTTAATCCTTATCTTTGGAATATCAAAAGGATTTGAACGCTGGGCGGAAAGTACATCAAGGTTACATATCATACAATCCGCCATCTATTTATTTTTGTTATCAGTCATTTCATTCGTTGTCACGTTTCCGTTAAGTTATATTTCGTATCGGTTTTCAAAAGCCTACAATATTTCAACACAAACCTTTTCACTATGGATGAAAGATGAAGTAATTGATTTTTGGGTGAATTTTATCGAAATGTTTATTATCGTAACGGTGCTATACTGGCTGATGAAACGCTTTAAAAGAAGATGGTGGGTTCCAGCTTGGCTCCTATCGATTCCATTTATGATCTTCATGATGTTTATTCAGCCTGTCGTTATTGATCCTTTATATAATGATTTCTATCCTTTAAAAAATAAGGACTTAGAAACAAAAATTTTAGCGTTAGCGGAGAAAGCCAATATTCCAGCTGAACATGTATATGAAGTGAATATGTCGGAAAAAACGAATGCACTAAATGCTTATGTTACAGGAATTGGATTAAATGCGAGAATTGTCTTATGGGATACGACATTGGAGCAATTAAATGAGAAGGAAATCCTTTTTATCATGGCACATGAAATGGGACACTATGTAGAAAAACATATTTACTTTGGAATCGCTGGATATATTATCCTTACCGGGATTGGCTTATGGATTACCGCAGGGGTAATGAATAGACTAGTTAGGAAAAAAGGAACAGAGTTGAAAGTTACAGCGGTTTCCAGTTTGAGTTCACTCCCATTATTTTTATTAATTACTTCCGTTTTACTTTTTGCTGCGAGTCCGATTACGAATTGGGTATCTCGTTATGAAGAAATGAGGGCAGACCGCTACGGAATGGAAATGACAAATGACAAAAAAGCGGCTGTTCAAACATTCCAAGACTTAACGAAATCCGGCCTGAGTCAAGTAAATCCACCGTTTTTAGTGAAAATTTTCCGTTATGGTCATCCAACAATGCTAGAAAGGATTAGGATGGTTGAGGATTTTAAGAAAAAATAATGAATCCAAAACATCGAAGGGAAATCATTTTTTGAACTTTATTCAAAAATGATTTCCTTTTTTATGCTAGAAAACTTACATTATGAGATCGGGAATAGGAAAATATTCATGAATTTGTCAGTTGCGTTAGGTAATTAGACGCTAATAATAGTAGGTATTTAGTTCTGTTATTTGGAAAATGCTTGATAGATTATGTGTCAATATTGGAAAATATTATATATAGTGTGAGTGTGAAGGTGGGTGTGTATTGGTGGATAAAGCTGAACTTATTCGCAGAAGGTCAAATATGCAAGGACAGCTTGCCCAGAAGCGTCAGCAGATTACTATTTTATCGGGAAAGCTGGAACGTCTTAAATCGGCAAAGGTAAGATTAATTAGTGTCATTCATGACTCTAAACAGTATCAAAGAAAAATTAAGTCTTTTGATACGGATTCCTCACTTTGGAGAGGAACAACTCAAAATAAATATGAAACATTGACTCATCATATGGAACAGTCCTTGAATGAGTATGTTCATCATTTAGGGCGAGTGGAAGACAGAATGAATGAGGAAATTCAAAGATTATCTAATCAACTGGATCGGTGTCATAGTGACATTTCCTTTTTAAATTCAAATATCTCAAACCTAACTTACTCAATACAAATAGCGAAGGAAGGGTGATGGAACCATGGGCCAAATTTCAATTAATAAAACAGTTTTTGACTCAGTGGTTAATCATGCCAAAACAGCAAAATCAGCTTTAGAAGGAATTAAAGCAATAGATCTCTCATTAAAAGAAACCAATTTAAAGAGCATACAACAGCAAATTGACGTCATAAAGGATTTTCAAAATGTATTAACCTTGTACAACGAATTGCTTGATCTAGATTTAAACAAGTTGCAAAATATGGGTAATTCCATGGTACAACAAGATGAACTTCTTGGGGGTCCATTAAAAAATTAAGTGTGGAAAGGAGTTGATAAATATGAAGGTAGCGATGGAGGAATTGTTGGGTCTTGAGTCAGAGTTAAATGATAGTATGAAAAATATCACAGCTAAGCTCGATACGATCAAACAAAAGACGGATAATATTAGCAAATTAGCATCTTTTCAAGGAAAAGCCGCTAGTACGGCAAAACAATATTTCCAAACGGTTCATGGTCAATCTGTGGAGGATTTAAAAGCAGTGGCCCAACAACTACAGAAGAATTTTTCCAAAATCATTTCAGAGTTTCAACATACGGTAGATCAATCGAATAGTGCGATCATTACGGAAGATTATTTACATGATTTGAATAAAGAGGTACAAACCATAAAGAATGGTGTTTTAGACACACACCATGAGGGAGAACAAATTATTAGGAACGTTTCGGACATCGTATCACTTAATGTTCCAACTATTTCACCATTTACGAACAGTGTCCACGATTCTCAGAAGCATGTTACAGAGGTTAATAAAAAATTACACGCTTTCGACCAAAGGGCATTACAAATTGTCCAAGAGACGAAACATGAAGTGGAAAAGGTAATGAAGAAAATTGGCGAACATGCCGCGAATAGTGTAGTGGGGTCTAGTGATGTCGCTAAATTTAATCCAGATGATTTAGGGAATAAGGAGCAAAACGATTCATCCCATTTAGCAGCCGTGTTAGTTACGATGGCAATCGGTAGTAAATCCTTTGTTAAAGTTTTAAAGAATATTAATAAAGCGAATACTCTTTCCACTGTAATGGCACAGGCTTATGTTTATTACAAGCTTAAGGATAAAGAAGCACGTATAAATTTTAGAAAAAAAGGAATACATGCATTTACAAAGGAACAGTATCGAACATTTAATAACTATTTATCTTCTACACTATATAAAATTAAAACGAAAGAATTCTATCGCCATCTAGATCAGTATAAATCAAAGGCATTTACGAAAGACAACTTGCCAAAATTGCTAGAAAACCTGGAAGTATACGGCAAAGAACGCGGAAAACTTGCCATGATGCGCGAGTTTGAAGAATTATATGGATTAGATAAATATAGAGAATTTAAAAAGCTATCACATTCCAAAAAAGCCTTGAAAATGGCTACCACATTCAGTGATGAATTAGTAGGAAAGAAATACACCGCAACAAAAAAGGCGATAAACTCATTGCCAAATTGGAAGGATCCAAAGGTTGCCTACAAAAATGCTGTAGAAAACTTTAAAGAAAGTACAAAGGGAATGAATTCATTAGGAAAAAGTATGAAGGTGGTAGGAAAAGGACTAGGACCACTCGGCATGGGGATCATTGCGGCAGATAATTATAATACCTATAAAGGAGATACCCAAAAAGTTGTGGTAGGTACGGCGGTGGATGGCGTATATAGTGCTGGAGCAACAGCCATAGGAGCCGCTGTTGGATCTGCGTTTTTCCCTCCAATTGGGACTGTTGTTGGGGCAGGGGTTGGAATGCTTGTTAGTTCGGGATTAAATATGAAGGGTGGTAATCCACCAAAAAGTTTAACTGAAAGAACAAAAGACTTTGTTAATAAAAAGGTAGATTCAGTTTCCAAAACGTGTAAAAAAATTGGCTCAAAAATTTCCAGTTGGTTTAAATAATGAAGAAGGATGAAACTATGAACAGACTAGATGAAAAATACTTTGCAGATTTTAAAGATATTACCGAAGGACGACTTGATAATAGTGGGATGTTTGTATTTAATATCGGTACATTCTTATTTTCATGTGTGATGATTGGAGTTCCAATTATCTTTATATTTAATTGGAGTTCAGTTGGATGGGATCAGTTATCTCCCTTTTGGCAAAGCATTTTTTACTGTGAAGGCGTATTAATGGTACTTCAATTATTAATTTTGCTCGTTTGTCACCGGGAAACGAACCTTAATCAAAAGATATTAAGTCTTTCAATGGTTATTTACGGATATAAAATGGTAATAGATCCTTTCGTGTTAATTGCCTTTTTTACAATGGATAGAGGAGTATATGAGAATATTAAAATTTATTTGTTTGCAATTCTTCTCTTAGGTTTACTACTTCATTGTATTTTTCTTTATAGGTGGATTCGAAATATAAAAAAAGGTGAATATTCATTGCATCGCAATAACGAAACTAAAAAGTCTCGTAGTATGAAGTATGTTGTAATTCCCATTATTTTTGTAATGGTCATCTTTTCGTTTGTACTAATTCGAAAAATCCCAGGCTCTGATATTACTATTGCAATAATTATAGCGACCGTATTACTTTTGTGCGTTGCTTATGCAATCTGTGAATTTATTATAGTAGCCTATTGTGTCTTACGATTTCCGTCTTTTTCCGTCAATCAACCAAAGAAACAACAGTATGTTAAGAAAAAAAAGAAGACAAAAAAGTAAAAATTAATATAATTAATTTAAATTGATATAGTAATTGAAAAGGATATGATGACAATGGGGGTGTTGGTATAGTTCAATTATTGGAAAAAGATTTCACTAGATTTAAGGACGAAATCAAAGAGGGAAGAATGAGTATGCCTCGTATGAGGAATCACCTCCTTATTTTACTTGTAGTTTCTGGTTTTTTTGTGGGATTATCATTTATTGTAGCCAATGCCAATACAATAGGGTGGGATCAATTATCCTTAGGATGGCATATCCTTTATTATATTGAGGCAATTTTATTTGCAATTCAAATTCTAATCATTCTATTTTGTAGGGCAAATAATCCGTTTAACCAGAAGGTTTTAATTGTTGGTACAGTTGTATTTTTATATAAAATGGCTTTGGATCCATTTTTAATGATGATTATGTTTTTTAAAGATAGTGGAGTTTATGAATCATATGCATTTGTGTTTTATATGATATTAATTTTTGGATTTCTATTTCATATTTTAGTTCTATTAATATTAATAAATAGATTAAAGAAAAAGAATTCAAATATCCTTAAAGAGACAAATATTTCAAAATTTAAACTCTCGTTACCGGTTTTATTTTTCCTTGTATTGCTATCTGGCCTTTTAATAAATAAAGGGATATTAGGGAATTTCGAGCTTTTATTTGGTGTGCTCATTGTAACATTGATTTATTTAGGTACGCTCGTCGGTGTATGTGAATTCATTATAGCGACCTATTGTATATTTCGATTTCCATCCTTCTCAGTCAATCTACCACCAAAGCAACAATATGTAAATAAAAGAAAAAAGGAAAACCCAAAAAAGTGAGATAGCTATAACTAATATATCTTTTTTTATGAAACTTGAAGTATTGAGATAATGAATTTTTTCAGTGAAAAAAACTTCGCAGGATTAAAAAGAATCATAGGCGGGCGTTCAAATGATTTTGATGATATGTATATGTTTCATTTAGGAACATTGATTTATACCATATTTGTTCTTGGACTCCCCTACTATGCGGTGTTTAATTGGAACGCCGTAGGCTGGAGCAATTTTAGTTCCTTTTGGAAAGGAGTGGCCTTTTCTGAAGGGGGACTATTTGTATGCCAAATACTTCTCTTGCTTTTTTGCCACAAAAAGAACAATATTAATCAAAAAATATTAAGTTTTTCCAAGGTCATCTATGGTTATAAAATTATAATTGATCCTTTTGTGTTCATTTCGATTAGTGCAATGGATCGTGGCGTTTTTGAAAATATAGAAGCGTTTTTATTGACGTTATTTTTATTGGGAATACTCCTCCACTTTGTTCTATTATACCGTTTGATATTTTATATTAAGAAAGGTATGTATTCCTTAAGCGACAAAGAAATAAAAAAAGAAAAGGGAAGCCTAGTCTTAATCATACCTATCTTTTTAGCAATGGTGGTCTGTTCCATATTACTTTTAACAAGATATGCTGATTTTGATATAATTTTCTTTCTAATAGCCGCTATCGCATTGTTTTTTTATACGGGTAATGCAGTATGTGACTATATAATGGATGCCTATTGTATCTTACGCTTCCCATCCTTCGCCGTCAATCCACCACCGAAGCAACAATATGTTAAAAAGAAAAAGAGAAGGAAGAAGAAAAGAAGATAGTTTGCACATTTAATAAATTTATAGATTTATAATTGTTCATGAGGGGGATCTTTGATGATTGTACGAGAAGAGTCGTTAGTGATAAGGAATGTTGTGACTGTGGAAGAGGTTATTCCGCATGATGAATGGTTTTTACCCGCTTTAGGTTTGCGAAGGAATTTGGTGAATGAAGACATTTATTATACGAGCCCGGTTGTATTTAAGGTGGAGGAAATGAAGAATGAACCTTCTTTCGGTAAATATACATATTATATTGGGTTGAATACGGAAGTAGAAGTAGGTGAAGATGCGAACTTTAAACAACTAGAGTATTTGGAAATCACCCCTGCTATTTATGTTCGCTGTCCGGAAGTCGATGAATTGGAAGAAGCATATGAACTTTTAAGACATTATGCGAAAGAGAACGGTCTAGAAATCGATGAATCCTTTTATCACGTATGTTTTGATGCGTTTGATAATGTCATCATGGACATTTACGCTCAAGTGAAGGAAGGGTGAGATATGGTTATTGAATACGAAACAATTATGCATAAAAATGTCGTTTGGCACACTTATGAAATTCACTATAGCCAGTTTGAAATGGCATTAGAAGATTTTAACGAAAAACTTGTAAAAGCTAATTTAACGATTGCGGGTCCTCTTTTTTATGCATTGTACAATATCCCTTTTGACGAAAGAATGTTAATTGATATTTTTATTCCCGTCGAGCAATCATATGTACCTAAAGAATCAGATTTATTCTTCCAAAGTTATTTTTATATGGATCAAATGCTAATGACAAGAGTGAGAAGTAACTTTGAGACTGAAACAGAGCATGCATATGATGAACTATTTCAATTTGCGGTTAATCATGGCTATAAAATAAACTCGCCGATTTTTCATATTTTAAGAGGTGATGATGAAGGACAGTGGGTTGAAATTAAAGTAAAAGTTTTTGTCGATGATTCAGAGGAATTAGGATTATAATGAGACGTTTCGTCTATATTCAATTAAAAAGCTACTATCGATTTAGATAGTAGCTAATCTTAGGATATTTTCCCGCTTTAAGATATCCCTTTCATTCATGAACCAAATTGTTTTTCCAATTCCTTTAATTCATCTGTTAATAATAAAAATGTTTGCTTGTCTTTGTAATCTAGAGCAAGATCAATTCTTTTCATTATCTGCTCTTTTCTTCGAGTTAATAGCAATTCATTTAAAATCATTTCCGCATAAATTTCCGCCATAAATTTTTCGTTTTTTATTTGTGTCATCGCATATTCCTTAACCATCTCTGTGTAGGACTTTTTTTTCTCCATCGATGATCACCTCTAACCTTTTTTTTAGTGTAAAGGTTTTTACACAAAAAGTCAATTTAATACTTTAAATATTCAGATATATAGTTTTGAAAATATTTTAAATTTTTTATCAAAAAATAGTGCTAAAGTTGTAAAAATACATTATAATATGTATATATTTAACTATTTTTGTTGAAAAGGGGAGAAGAAAATGTCTGAAAAAATAATCGAGGAATTTGAAATTTCACCATTTACAATGGCTATTTTGCCGATTACGTATGGGTCTAAAATTTATTCAGAAATTATAGAGGTTGACAACCGATGTATATCTCCGTTTAAGCCGTTAGAAATTATGAAGAATAGTTGTGAGTATTATGGAGCTTCCTATGAAGGGAGGAAAAATGGGACAAGGCGCCTTATAGGGATTACTCATAAAGCACCTATTATGGTTGATCCTTATTCATCTATTTATTTTTTTCCAACTACATCACCAATGAATCCAGATTGTATATGGCTTTCACTTAATCATGTTCTTCACCACGAACGATCATCTTCTAATAACACCTTAGTCACTCTTCGTAATAAACAGACGCTAGAAATTCCAATCTCCTTAAGTTCATTCACCAACCAATTACGAAGGGCTTCTCAACTACAAATAAAATATTATCAACATATAGAAAACATGGATAACAAATATAAACGTACAGGCTTTTATTTAAACATGGAGGCCTCAGAACGGAAAAGGGAATATGATTACAAAAGATTTTTTGAGGAATAAAATAGTCTGACAGATAAAGAAGAAGCAATCTTACTACTAATGATTGCTTCTTCTTTAAAAAGCAGTCTTACAGAGTATCCTGCAATGTTCAGCGCCTGAGCAAGGCGTTTCCGCTTTTCTTACTACGCTCTTTTTATAACTGAATCGTTTTGGAATCTTTGAAACAGGTAGTATTTCATTAATTCCTCCGATCGATTCCGCAGTCTTGGATTAAAATAATTGTGTGCTTCCTCATAACCTTTATAAAGAAACATATACATTGTAAAGGCATCATCCGATTTTATTTTTTCCACTTTAATTTGTTGCTGTTTCATATAACGCTTCACACCAGCTAATTCTTTTTGGATACATATCATCGTTTCTTCAATCCATTCGAGATAAGGCTTTTTAAGTTTGAATGGGCTGTTATTAATAATTTCCAAATCGCGATTTAATATAATCAATATCATTGGCAGATAAATTGCTTTCTCAATAATATTTCGATCATTTTCAGGTATTTTAGTCATTGAAGAGTCCTCCTTTAAAGGAACATGTGTTCGTATATATTTTACTCGTGTCGAGCAAAAATTTCAAGTTAATTATGACTGTAGTTTCTCCATAAAAATACAGATTATCGACACGATTACTTAAAGATTGTTACTTTCAACAATATCAAACGCACAGAGTGGATTGGAGCGGAAGGCAATTGACTCCTGCGGGATCAGCTGGACAGATGAGACCCCGCAAGAGCGAAGCGATGAGGAGGCTCATCGCCAGCCCCGCGGAAAGCAAGTGCCTGTAGCGGAAAGGAACGGTTCCTTAAAAAAGTGCCAAAATTAAAAAATAATTGCAGGGATAATGTTTTGGGTGGCGAAATAAATAAGTAGATAAGTAAGAATATATCAAATTCGACTGAATATGAGGAAAGGTGATCAAATGACAAAAAAAGGTATACAAGCCGAAGATTTATATGATTTGAAATCAATAGTTGATCCACAACTTTCTCCAAATGGGAATGAAGTGGTTTTTGTACAAACACATATTGAAAAAGAGAAAAAGGATTACGTATCAAATTTATATTATATGAATTTACGTGATAAGCGGACAAAACAGTGGACATTTGGTAACGATCGCACACATTCCCCACGCTGGTCTCCAAACGGAAATGAGCTTGCATTTGTATCAACAAGGGAAGGGAAATCCCAAATTTTTGTTCTATCAAAATTTGGAGGAGAAGCGAAACAAATTACATTTTGCAAAAATGGAGCCAAAAACCCGGTATGGTCTCCGTGTGGAAAGAAAATTGCCTTTTCAGTTGTAATTGGAAAAGAGGAATCGATCCATGATCAAGTGAAAAAGGAAACGGAGGAAGATAAAGAATTAAAACCATTAGAAGTTGAAAAGATGAAATATAAGTCCGATTCAAGTGGTTTCTTGGATCTTACACAATTTTCACATATTGGAATGGTGAATCTTGAAACAGGAGAAATTGAACAGTTAACAAACGGTGAGAATCATTACTCACTTGGCTCGTGGTCGCCAGATGGAAAATATGTAACATTTCTTGCCGATTTTTCCGAGGATAGTGATGCGTCGTTTATTTCCGATGTCTATTTATTTAATCTAGAAACAAAAGAGTCGATTCCGGTGACGAAAGGGACAGGTAGTTTTTGGCAAACCTCTTGGTCGCCTAATAGTCGTTATTTATCATTCCAAGGAAATGAGCAAGAGTTTAAAAATGCTACTCATAGTAAGGTTTGGATATATGATTTACAGACGAAGGAACTTAATTGTTTTACAAGTGAAATTGACGCACCGGTAGGGGATTATGCTGTTGGCGATTTCCAACAGGGAGCGGCTTTGCCAGGTGTACAGTGGGCAGAAGATAATGAAAGTTTTTATTTCGTCATTTCTGACCACGGAAACACGATTGTTTATTATGGAAATATCTCGGGAGAAATTTATCCGGCATTACATGACGAGCAACACGTCTATGGATTCTCATTACATCCAAAAGACCATACGGCAGTGGTTGCGATTAGTACAGCAACAGAGCCTGGTGAGTTATATTTTGTTAATTTACAAAATGGGGAAAAACAACAACTAACGTTTGTAAATCAGGAATTTTTGCAAACAAGAGTGCTTTCTGATGTCGAACCAATTGAATTCGAAAGTGAAGATGGATGGAACGTACATGGTTGGCTTATGAAACCAGTTGGATTTGAAGAAGGGAAACAATATCCATTAATTTTAGAAATCCACGGCGGACCACATGCGATGTATGCGAACACCTATTTTAATGAGTTCCAAGTTTTGGCTGCACAAGGATTTGCCGTCCTATATGTAAATCCACGGGGCAGTCACGGCTACGGACAAAAGTTTGTCGATGCAGTTCGCGGCGACTATGGCGGAAATGACTATAAGGATTTAATGAATGCTGTGGACTATGTTTTAGATAAATATGAATTTATTGATAAAGATCGTCTCGGTGTAACAGGGGGCAGTTATGGCGGATTTATGACCAATTGGACCGTCGGGCATACGAATCGATTTAAAGCTGCCGTCACTCAACGGTCGATCTCCAATTGGATTAGTTTTTACGGTGTAAGTGATATCGGTTACTACTTTTCCGAGTGGCAAATTCTCGCAGATTTAAATGATATTGAAAAACTTTGGAAGCATTCCCCGCTTGCCTATGCGAAAGATATTGAAACACCATTGCTAATTATCCATAGTGAGAAAGATTATCGCTGTCCAATTGAACAAGCGGAACAATTATTTATTGCTCTTAAACGTCAACAAAAACAAACAAAATTTATCCGATTTCCCGAATCCAATCACGAACTATCAAGAAGCGGGAAACCTGACTTAAGAATAAAACGGTTAAATTATATTAAAGATTGGTTCTTGCAATATGTTTAATAATACTCATTAAAAAAACCTACAAAGGGACAATTAACAAATGTTTTGCAACAGCCCTTTTGTGGTTTTTTTTTTTTTTTCGGAAAAATCTTATTTTGGAATTATAATCCTTTCCCATTGTATGCTATACTTAAGAAAAAAATTTCTATTAGAAAGTAAATTGCGGTAATATTTTAAGAAAAGTGCCTGATAGAATAGGGGAAACAAGATGGATTTTCACTCACTTAAAGAATGGTTCACCATTGAAAATATGATGAATTTAATTGAGCAATATCGTTCATTCGGACCTTTACCAGGGATCTTATTAATAATAATTGAAGCGTTTTTGCCTTTCTTGCCACTGTTTTTAATTGTATTGGCAAATGCAAATGCATTTGGCCTATGGCTAGGCTTTTTAATATCTTGGGCAGGTGCCAGCGCAGGAGCAATTCTCGTTTTCTTAGTTATTCGTAGATTTGGAAAGAGTAGAATATTATCTTTTTTACATAGAAATCGACAAGTCGAAAAAATCACACGCTGGGTGGAACAACACGGATTTGGCCCTATTTTTCTGCTTCTTTGCTTTCCTTTCACCCCTTCAGCAGTCGTCAATATTGTTGCAGGTTTATCAAAAATCAATACTTTTCAATATATTTTAGCTGTTGTAACTGGAAAAATGGTTATGATTTTTATTATCAGTTTTGTTGGGCATGATGTTGTGTCATTAATATATAAACCATTAAAAACGGCATCTGTTCTTCTTATCATCGTCATTCTATGGTTCATTGGCAAAAGAATTGAAGTAAGATTAGCAAAAAGATTGGAAAAGGAGAAGAAACTAGGAAAAAGCCAATAGGGAAAATTGAGCCAGTTTAAATGGCCCTAATTTCGCATAAAAGCATAAAAAAATAAAAATGCACCTCAAATACCATTTTGCGAGGTGCATTTTTATGGATATGCAGCTTGAACTATTACACTATACTTAGCTTCGATATGAAACTAACTGATTATATTAATCATGTCGATGATCTAATAGTATTTACTGCCTTTGCTCAATTTTGCCTTCTGTTCATTTTCTTCGTTTTACCTCATTTTTAAAGGATTTAATCAGCGAGAACATCATAAAAATTAGGATGAAGGCGAAAGGGAAAGCCGCGATAATTGACGCTGTTTGCAAAGCTGTCAATCCACCGGACCAAAGCAGAACCAATGCCGTAGCAGATACAAGAATTCCCCATATAATTTTAGTAAGATTTGGAGGATTTAAGCTTCCATTTGTCGTTTGCATACCGAGAACAAAGGTTGCTGAGTCAGCTGATGTAATGAAAAATATACTAATAAGTAAAATCGCTAATATAGATGTGATCGTGCTCAATGGGAAATGCGCCAATACGGAAAATAATGCAACTTCAGTACCTTGACTTTTGATCACGTCACCAAGATTTACATGCATGATCCTTTCTAAGTACATTCCGGAACCGCCAAAAATGGAGAACCATAATGTACAGAAAATAGTTGGAACAACTAAAACACCGATAATAAACTCCCGTACTGTACGTCCCTTTGAAACGCGGGCAATAAACGTCCCTACAAATGGAGCCCAAGCAATCCACCATGCCCAATAAAAGAGTGTCCAATTCTGCATCCATTCGCTATGTTGCTCATCAAATGGAGAAATATTCAAACTCATGCTCGGAAGTTTTTGAATATAATTTCCAAGGGTTGATGTAAAGTAATCAAGCAAAAAACCTGTATTTCCCGCAAATAATAAAAATAGCATCAAAATAATTGCAAAGGCTACATTCGCGTTACTCAGCCACTTTATTCCACGCCCTAACCCGGATACAGCTGATAATATAAATAAAACCGTAACGATTATAACAATAATAAATTGAACGGAAATGCTGTTTGGGATGTTAGGAGATATAAAATGCAAACCGCCGTTGATTTGGGCTGCACCTAGTCCTAATGATGTAGCGACACCAAATACCGTTGCCAAAACGGCAATAATGTCAATGAGTTTACCGATCCATCCTTTTACCTTATCTCCTAATAATGGATAAAACGTGGCACTAATTAATCCGGGTGCCCCTTTTCTAAATTTAAAATAGGCAAGGGCGAGAGCGATCACTGCGTATATTCCCCACGGATGAAGTCCCCAGTGGAAGAAGGAATACCTCATGGCATCGGCAGCGGCCTCCTTAGTACCGGGATCCCCATACGGCGGAGCCAAATAATCCTGCAATGGTTCGGCTACGCCATAGAAAACAATACCAATGCCCATTCCGGCACTAAATAACATGGCAAACCAACTGATAAGGCCATATTCGGGTTTTTCATCATCTTTTCCAAGTTTAATTTTCCCGTATTTAGAGAAGATTAAGTAAATCGCAAAAAGCAAAATGACACTTGCTACTATAAGATAGAACCACCCAAATTGCGTTTGCAGAAATTTTTGGATATCGCCTGTTACACTTGCCAGATTATCGGCAGCAAAGGCTCCCCAAAGAACAAATAAAATGGTAATAATAACTGAAATCGTAAAAACAATTGTTACTTTCTTCATCAAATCCACCTTTCAAACTTTTGCAGTTCACAACATGTCTCATACCATCGTCAATCTTCTAAGAGACTATATTGGAACTCCCATCTTTCACTATCGGTTAACTCTTCTAATGAGACTTCTAAATTGTTCCCTAAAAAGATCGTTCCACCGTTGATCGCAACGACCATCGCATCAATGAAATGATTGCCGCTGCGTTTTCTATATACATCACCGATATTTGGCATCTCACCTTTGAAACTATTTGCAGGTTGAGATTGATCGGAGATATTTACATCACTATCTTCCTTATTTTTATCTAAATAATCAATCGGGTGAGAATTCTTATCGCGGCCCGGAACCATTAATAAATATTCATTATGTTTGATCCCGTTAGATTTAGTGGTAATAACCCCTTTGGTTTCAACAGATGACACAATCTCAATTTCGTTTAATGAGTAGTGGTCAAGGTAATCGGGATTTGGGTTTGTAATTAAGATATAGTCCCCTTCTTCAGCTTTTTTTTCCTTATGTAGTGTAAAAGGCTTATTATTGAAAATAAAGCTGTCAAGATGCATCGGTTTATATCTTTCAACTTTCGAGGCATTCGTTAAATGCTGTGTCAAATCTTTTAGCTTGACAAGATGGACGGACTGTTTGTACATAGGCTTCACAGAATACACCCTGTGCAATTCGTTGTTAAAATATACAAATTGCCCTTTTCTTACTTGATACAGTTTCACGTATTATACTCTCCTTTCAGTGCTTTTAAATAATTAAAATGCTAAGAAAATTGATAGGTATAACCTAAGTGTATATGATATCATACTTTTCCGCAGAATGAGGGAATAGCGTATCGCCATTATGTAACAGTTTAAAGCTTATAACTGGAATTTTCGTAAATAATATAGCAGAATCTCTTTTATTCCACATTTACGGAAAATTCCGCCTTTCGGGAAATATATTTTTTTCATTTTCCGGTATTGCGGAAAACATAGTTTAATAGACGTAAACAAGATGGCATAACAAAGCTTTAAAATATAGATATTTAGTGAACTATTTTAAAATTTTTTCTTTTGGCACAAATATTGCATCTTTAAAAAAGAGAATACTATTTTTTAGGGAGGGATTAGATTATAAAGGTTTTTGTAAGCGTTTACCAATAATAAAAAATAAAGGGGATAGGTATGGAAATTATTATTATTCTTTTAGCGCTTGGGATGTTAATGTTTGTGGCTTACCGTGGTTTTTCAGTTATTTTATTTGCACCAATTTGTGCGTTGTTTGCAGTTTTACTAACCGATCCTAGTCACGTATTGCCATTCTTTTCAAATGTATTTATGGAGAAAATGGTTGGTTTTATTAAATCCTATTTTCCTGTCTTTTTACTCGGAGCTATTTTTGGAAAAGTGGTAGAAATGTCCGGCTTAGCTGAATCCATTGCAAAGACAATTGTAAAAATTGTTGGCGCAAAAAGGGCCATTTTTGCAATTGTTTTATTAGGGGCTATTTTAACATATAGCGGGGTAAGTTTATTTGTAGCTGTATTCGCGATTTATCCATTCGCTGCCCATTTATTCCGTGAAGCAAATATACCGAAGCGTTTAATTCCTGGAACAATCGCATTAGGTTCATTCGCATTTACGATGGACGCCCTACCTGGGACACCGCAAATTCAAAACGTTATACCGACAACATTTTTTAAAACAGATATTTACGCAGCCCCAATTCTAGGGATTATCGGAACGATTTTTGTGTTAGTTTTAGGTCTTTGGTATTTAGAATCTAGAAGAAAAAAGGCTGCAAGAGCTGGTGAAGGGTATTTTGGGGTAAATAATGAGGAATTAGCGGCTGCAAATGATGCCGCTGCAAATATGAAAGCAGAAGCAGGTCCTGACCTCAGTTCGCAAACTTCGCTGAGCCGTCAAATACTTGCATTTGTTCCATTAGTATTAGTTGGTGTCATGAATAAAGTTTTTACTATCTTTATTCCCAAATGGTACCCTAACGGATTTGATTTTTCAGCTATTGGTTTAGATGCCTTCGGAAAAGTAGATGTTTCAGCAGTCGTAGCGATTTGGGCTGTTGAAATGGCATTAGTCGTAGGGATAGTAGCAACGATACTTTATGACTGGAACCGTGTGAAGGTTAATTTTAAATCGGGTCTTAATACGAGTATTGGCGGTGCTCTGTTAGCGACAATGAATACAGGAGCAGAGTATGGTTTTGGCGGGATTATTGCTGCATTGCCAGGTTTTACAGCAATTAGTAATGGAATCTCACATACGTTTACTAATCCGTTAGTCAACGGTGCTGTTACGACAACGTCTCTAGCCGGGATTACAGGATCAGCATCAGGTGGTATGGGGATTGCTTTGAGTGCGATGGCTGATAAATACAATGCGGCTATAGCACAATTTAATATTCCTCCTGAAGTTATGCACCGTGTTATTTCAATGGCATCTGGAGGAATGGACACACTTCCGCATAATGGAGCAGTCATTACTTTACTTGCTGTTACTGGATTAACACATAAACAATCCTATCGGGATATTTTTGCAATTACGATTATTAAAACCCTAGCTGTATTCTTCGTTATCGCTCTTTACACGTTAACAGGACTTGTCTAGAAAGCTAACCAATGAATCTTTATTAGAGAGATTCATTGGAATCTTTTAAAAAAAGATTCATTGGTCATTATTATTACAATAAGAAAATACAACATGAGGAGGAACAGTAAAATGAATAAAACATTGGATGGAAAAGTTGCCTTTATTACAGGAGCAGCAAGTGGAATCGGATTGGAAATTGCTAAAGTCTTTGCGGAAGAAGGAGCAAAAGTCGTTATTTCTGACATTAATGAAGAGAAGAGTGAAGGTGAGATTAAAGTTTTTCAACAAAAAGGCTATGAAGCTATAGCTCTTTCATGTGATGTAACAAATGAACAGGAATTTAAAGAAGCTATTCAGAAAACGGTACAATCATTTGGAAAGGTTGATATTTTAGTCAATAATGCAGGCTTACAGCATGTATCACCAATTGAAGAATTTCCGACTGAAAAATTTGAGCTGCTTATGAAAATTATGTTAACTGCTCCGTTTATTGGAATTAAGCATGTATTTCCGATAATGAAAGAACAAGGATTTGGAAGAATCATAAATATGTCCTCAATTAATGGATTAATCGGATTTGCTGGAAAGGCTGCTTATAATAGTGCAAAGCACGGAGTGATTGGGTTAACAAAAGTAGCGGCTTTAGAGGGTGCAGAACACGGGATTACAGTTAATGCACTATGTCCTGGATATGTTGACACTCCTTTAGTTCAAAATCAATTAAAAGACCTCGCCAAAACTAGAAATGTTCCTTTCGAACGTGTCATTGAAGACGTTATTTATCCGCTTGTCCCCCAAAAGAGACTTCTAGATGTGTCTGAAATAGCTGATTATGCTGTCTTTCTTAGCAGTGATAAAGCGAAAGGAGTTACAGGGCAAGCAATCGTTTTGGATGGCGGATATACCGTACAGTAATATTCCTGTCTTAATTGTTAGAAAATACCGTAAGTTATTCCTCTCCTTTTGTTATAATAATTTATAATAAGAAAATTTTGAGGAGTAGTTTATAATGCAATTTGGATTTGATTATCTCCCATATAAATGGTTAGAAGAAATTATTAATCTAGCAGCTGAGAGAATTGTAGTAGTTGATTCGAACGGCTTGATACGCTATATAAATTCAGGTTATTGTGACTTCCTGGGAATCAAAGCTGAAGATGCTATCAATCAGCCAGTACAAAATATTATCGAAAATTCCCGAATGCATATTGTTGCAAAATCAGGACAAGCAGAATTGTCCGCGATACAGCCGATAAAAGGTGGGGAAATGATAGCAAACCGCTATCCTCTTTTTGTTGAAGGAGAATTGGTAGGTGCAGTAGGAACGGTATTATTTCGTAATCAACAAGAATGGTGGGATTACTCTAAAAAAATCCAACCCCTTTTAGAAGAGTTGAATTATTACAAACTTAATTATGAAAATGGACTAAAAAGTAAATATAAATTCTCTGATATTATCGGTACAAGTTCGAAATTTATGCTAGCAAAAAAAATGGCTGAAAAAATATCGGTCAGCAACTCAGCGGTTTTATTAACAGGTGAATCCGGTACAGGTAAAGAATTATTTGCTCATGCTATCCATCAAAATAGTTCTCGAGAGCAATTCCCCTTTGTTCGAATTAATTGTGCATCGATACCAGAGCATTTATTGGAATCCGAACTTTTTGGCTATGATGAGGGTGCTTTTACCGGAGCTAAAAAAGGTGGAAAAAGAGGAAAGTTTGAGCTTGCTAATTTCGGTACTATATTTTTAGATGAAATTGGAGATATGCCTTTATCGATGCAAAGTAAACTTTTGCGGGTTTTACAAGAAGGAGAAGTTGAGCGGGTAGGAGGTCAGAAGCCGAAGACAATTGATGTACGAATTATTGCAGCGACACATCGAAACCTAGAGAAGATGATTGAAGAAGGCACTTTTCGGCAAGATTTGTATTATCGGTTAAATGTGATTAAATTGGAAATTCCACCTCTCCGCGAAAGAAAAGAAGATATTCCGTATATAGCGACGTACTTATTGAAAAAGCTTGAAAAAAAGTTTCATCAACACGGAATAAACCTGACCAATCGTGTTATTTCAAAGCTTCAACAACATAATTGGCCAGGAAATATCCGTGAATTAGAAAATGTATTGGAAAGAGCTGTTAATGTATTAGAGGGAAACACAATTGATATTGTTCATTTACCGTTATATTTACGCGAAAATGGTCATTTTCTATCCGAAAAACAAAAAGTGTATGTCGATTACAATAATCATTCGGATAGTTTCCCAACGTTGAAGGAAACTTTATCTTTAGTAGAAAAGCAGGCAATTATAAACGCTTTACAATTGAGTAACGGAAATAAACTTGAAGCTTCAAAGTTATTAGGAATAGGGAAAACTAGTTTATATGATAAATGTAAACAATATAATATTAAATAATCATACTTAAGGAGTAGTCCAACAATTGCCGGACTAACTCCTTTTTTTATCTATAGGCTGTTTTCGCAAACTTTGTTGCTATTGATCAGTATGAAGGTGATTAGGTCATTGTATTTAACAAATATGAACACGCAGAGTGGATTGGAGCGGAAGGAACCTGACTCCTGCGGGACATAGAGGAAAAGTCGAGACCCCACAGGCGCGTGCGCCGAGGAGGCTCGACTTCCTCCCCGCGGAAAGCAGGTTCCTGTAGCGGAAAGGAACGGTCTTTGTGCTGCCAGTTATTTCATCCATGAAAAAATGGGAGAAGATATATTATAATAGAAGAATACGAGTTTAAGTAGGAGATGAAATTATGTCTGTTCGCTTTGTCATTGGTCGTTCTGGAACGGGCAAAACAAGGTTTATTAATGAGGAAATTCGAACCAATCTATATGATAATCCTAATGGCACACCCATAATATATTTAGTCCCTGATCAAATGACTTTTTTATCTGAATATAGCTTAATCAAAACCCCAGGATTAGGGGGAATGATCCGTGCACAAGTGTTTAGCTTTTCTCGACTCGCCTGGAGAATTTTACAAGAAACAGGTGGATTCAATCGAATGCATATTACAAATGAAGGATTAAATATGTTAATTCGAAAAATCATTGAGGATAAAAAAGATGAATTAAAACTTTTTGGAAGAGCTGCCGATAAAACAGGGTTCATTCATCATGTAGAAATGATGTTAACAGAATTCAAACGATATTGTATACATCCGGAAGACATCGTCGTTAAGCGAGAAGAAATGGAGACGAATGGATCCAAGGTGCTTGCGGATAAATTGCATGATTTACAATTAATTTATCATGATTTTGAAAAGAGACTAGTAAATAAATACATTGATTCGGATGATTATTTAAATTTACTTGCAGAATCAATCCAATCCTCTCATTATTTACAAGATGCGGAGATTTATATCGACGGTTTTCATAGTTTTACACCACAAGAATATATGGTTATTGGACAACTAATGAAAGCTTGTAAACGTGTAACAATCGCATTGACATTAGATCGACCGTTCCGTAACGAATTACCAAACGATTTGCATTTATTTAGAATGACGGGTGAAACCTATTCAACATTAGTAGAGATGTCTACTGTGAATGGGGTGGAAGTAGAAGAAAATATTGTTTTAAAACAATTAGTTCGTTATAAAGATGAGAGTTTAGCCTATTTGGAAGCAAATTTTGAAACACTTCCTGTACAACCTTACGAGTATGAACCTCAAGCTGGGCTATTTCAGGCAGTCAATCGAAGGGCTGAAATTGAAGCAATAGCCCGAGAAATTCGTGAGCTCGTAAGAAAAAACAAGTATCGTTATCAGGACATAGCTGTTTTAGTTCGGAATGGTCACGAATATCAAGAGTTACTTGAAACTTGTTTTTTTGATCATCATATTCCTTATTTCATTGATCAAAAGCGATCAATGTTAAATCATCCTTTGATTGAACTCATTCGTTCTGTTTTAGAAATTATTACCGGGTCTTGGCGGTATGAAGCTGTGTTTCGAGCGGTGAAAACGGATTTGTTATTTCCTTTAAATCAGCATTCCGGAAGACTTAGAGAAAAGATGGACATGCTCGAAAATTATGTACTCGCATACGGAATCCAAGGATCGAAATGGACAAGTAAAGATCGCTGGAGTTATCGTAGATTCCGAGGGTTAGAGATGGAACATACGATACAAACGGACAAAGAAAAGGAAATGGAACAAGAAATTAATGATCTACGTTTATTAATTACAAATCCGATTGTTAAACTATCAAAAAGAATGAACAAAGGGGTAAACGGAAGGGAATTATGTGAGGCACTGTATTTATTTTTAGAAGAGTTGCAAATTCCTGCAAAGCTTGAAATGCTAAGAAATCAAGCGGAGGAAAAAGGTAACTTATTGTCTGCCGGGGAACATGATCAAGCATGGAATGCGGTGATGGAGTTATTAGATCAGTTTGTGGAAATTTTTGATGATGAAAATATAACGATAAAGAAGTTTGCAACTATTTTGGATGCGGGAATTGAAGCGATGGAGTTCTCCATTGTTCCGCCGGCTATTGATCAGGTAATAGTTGCAAATCTTGAGCAATCGCGGTTATCGGATATAAAAGTTGCATTCATCATCGGCCTAAATGATGGTGTGATGCCTGCCAAAATCAATGAGGAAGGTGTATTAGCTGATTCCGATCGCGAAGAGTTAATAAATAATGGAATGAAAATCGCATCGAGCAGCAAAACGAGATTACTTGATGAGGAATTTATTGCCTATAAAGCATTCACAACACCTTCCCAGAAATTATATCTATCGTACCCAATTGCAAATGAGGAGGGAAAAGCACTTCTACCATCTCCGTATATAAAAAGAATGAAAGAAATGTTTCCAAAATTGAACGAGAAAGTGATCGTAAATGATCCTTCCGAATTAATGGATGAGGAGCAAATTGATTACATCTCACATCCAAATTCGGCGATTGCCTTTTTAACATCACAGTTGCAATTAAAAATACGAAAGTACCCTGTTGCCGATATGTGGTGGGATGTTTACAATTTTTATTTTGAAGATTTATTCCAGAAACAGCGTGCTAAACATGTATTATCGAGCCTCTTTTATCAAAATCATGCAAAGAAACTTTCGGAAGAAACGAGTAAGGAGCTATATGGTGAAACGATATTAGCCAGTGTTTCGAGGATGGAGCTTTTTCATTCCTGTCCATTTGCACATTTTACAACCCACGGATTAAGACTTCGTGAACGAGAAATATTTAAGCTTGAGGCACCAGGTATCGGTGATCTATTCCATGGTGCATTAAAATGGATTTCAGATAATCTTCAAAAAAATGGATTTACCTGGTCGAATCTTACGGAAAAACAATGTCTACATCTAGCAAAAGAAGCAGTAGCATATTTGTCACCAAGACTTCAGCATCAAATATTGTTAAGCTCGAATCGTCATCATTATATTAAACGTAAGCTTGAACAAGTCATTGGAAGGGCTTCGCTCATATTAAGTGAGCATGCTAAAATTAGTGGATTTGCTCCTATTGGGATGGAGCTTGGATTTGGACCGAAAGCCGCCTTGCCGCCATTATCGTTTACTTTAAAAAATGGAACAAAAATGGAACTGCAAGGAAGAATTGACCGGGTGGACAAAGCCCAAGATCAAAATGGCGTTTATTTAAGAATTATTGATTATAAATCAAGCCCACGGGAGTTGGATTTAACTGAAGTATATTATGGTTTGGCATTGCAAATGCTGACTTATTTGGATATTGTCGTAACCCATTCAAAAAATTTAATCGGTACAGAAGGCTTACCGGCTGGTGTGTTATATTTTCATATGCACAATCCGATTATTAACAGTAATCGAATTTTAACAATGGATGAGATCGATGAGGAGATTTTTAAAAGATTTAAAATGAAAGGTTTGTTAGTAGAGGATCCGGATGTTATAAAGTTAATGGATCAAACATTAGAGACGGGAAGTTCAAAAATCGTTGCCGCCGAAATCAAAAAAGATGGTTCCTTATCAGCGCGTTCACAGGTCGCTTCAGCAAAGGATTTCTCGCTGATGAGTCATTATGTTAGAAATCGATATAAGAAATCGGGAAATGAAATTACATCTGGAAATGTCGATATTGCTCCGTACAAGCTTAAAAAGAAAACACCGTGTGAATATTGTTCATTCAAATCGGTTTGTCAATTTGACCAGTCATTAGAAGATAATGATTACAGAGTACTAACCCCAAGTAAACCGGAGGAAATTCTAGCGCGCATGAGAGAGGAGGTAAATCAATGAAAACATTCATACCATCTAAGCCACAGGATGTAACATGGACAGATGACCAGTGGAAAGCCATTTATGCAAAGGACCAAAATATATTAGTCGCTGCAGCAGCGGGATCGGGGAAAACGGCAGTATTAGTAGAAAGAATGATAAAAAAAATTATTGACGATGAAGACTCGATAGACGTTGATGAATTATTGGTTGTTACATTCACGAATGCATCTGCAGCTGAAATGAGACATCGAATAGGGGAAGCAATTGAAAAGGAAATTGTTAAAAACCCAAGTTCTAGCCGCTTGCGACGTCAACTCAGTCTCTTAAACAAAGCATCGATATCAACCCTTCATTCCTTCTGTTTGGAAGTGATACGAAAATATTATTATTTAATAGATATTGATCCAAGCTTTAGAATAGCTGATTCTACTGAAGCTGTTCTATTAAGGGATGAAGTACTTGACGAATTGTTTGAGGATGAGTATGGAAAAGAAGATAATGAGTCATTTTTTAAAGTTGTTGATACATTTACGAATGACCGTAGCGATTCTGCATTACAAGAGTTAATCCAAAAATTGTATGAATTCTCACGCTCTCATCCTTTTCCCGATAAGTGGTTAGATGATGTACTAACGATGTATCATGTCGATGAAGCAACAAAAATTGAAAACCTCCCGTTTATAAACATATTGCTTTTTGATATCAAACTCCAATTACAAGGCGCGAAAGAATCACTTGAGGAAGCCTATGAGATGACTAAGCTTCCTGCCGGACCTGCACCGCGTGCAGAAAATTATTTGAATGATATCGCTATTGTGGATCGTTTATTACAGGCAAGTGAATTGTCTTGGCAAGATCTTTACGATGAAATGAATGCCTGGAGTTTCACCCGTGCAAAAAGCTGCAGGGGGGACGACTTTGATAAACAACTTGTCAAAGAGGCGGATGATTTAAGAAAAGCTGCAAAAAAGGGGTTAGAAAAGTTAAAAGAAGAGTTTTTTTCACGGAAGCCGGAAAGTTTTCTAAAAGATATGTATGAGATGAAGGATGTTATCGCTTCACTTATCGAGCTTACCAAAAAATACGCAATTCGTTTTACAAATATAAAAAAAGAAAAAGGATTAGTCGACTTTTCGGATTTAGAGCATTATTGCCTTCAAATATTAATGGATTCCGAATCAAATATGGAAAGCCCTAAACCTTCTGTTGCAGCACTTGCCTATCGCAAGCAATTTAAGGAGGTACTTGTTGACGAATATCAAGATACGAATATGGTCCAAGAAACGATATTAAAGCTTGTTACAACGGACGGTGATTATGATGGGAATCTTTTTATGGTCGGTGATGTCAAACAATCCATCTACCGCTTCCGATTGGCGGAACCAAATCTCTTTTTAAGTAAATATAATCGTTTCTCCTCTGAAGGAGAAAATACTGGTTTAAAAATTGATCTTTCGCAAAATTTTCGAAGTAGATTAGAAGTGTTAGCAGGGACGAATTATTTATTTAAACAAATAATGGGTACGAAGGTAGGAGAAATTGAGTATGATTCACAAGCGGAGCTTGTGAAAGGTGCAGCATATCCGGAAGATGAAGACTATCCTGTTGAGCTTGTCCTAATTGATCAGGCAGATGAAAGTGTACAATCGGAAAGTGAAGAGGACACTGAAAATAATACAGATGAATTTGATCGTACAGAGTTAGAACAATCGCAACTGGAAGCTCGTTATATGGCGAGAAAAATTAAACACTTAATAGCGGAAAAAGTGCCCGTCTATAATCCGAAAACTAAAAGTTACCGTCCTATTCAATATCGTGATATTGTTATTCTTTTACGATCCATGCCATGGGCACCGGAAATTATGGAGCAGTTTAAACTTGAAGGAATTCCGATTTATGCGGATCTCCGGACAGGTTATTTCGATGCAACTGAAATATCAATCATGCTTTCCTTATTAAAGGTGATTGACAATCCATATCAAGACATTCCGATTGCGTCCGTTTTGCGTTCGCCTGTCTGTGGGTTAGACGAAGAAGAATTATCTACGATTCGTATTCATTCCAAGCACGGAACATTTTATGAGGCGGTAAAAAATTTCACGATAATAAAGCCAACCCCTGAAAATGGGGAACTTCATGAAAAGCTTAGCATGTTTATTAATCAACTAAATGATTGGAGAAGTTTGGCACGCCAAGGAGCCCTATCTGAACTTATTTGGCAATTATATCGCGACACCCATTTCTATGATTTTGTTGGTGGACTGCCTGGAGGAAAGCAAAGACAAGCGAATTTGCGTGCCTTTTATGATCGGGCAAGACAATATGAAGCAACATCATTTCGTGGCTTATTCCGTTTTCTTCGTTTTATTGAGAAAATGCAAGAGCGAGGGGATGATTTAGGGACAGCAAGGGCACTAAGTGAGCAAGAAGATGTTGTAAAATTAATGACCATTCACTCCAGTAAAGGATTAGAATTTCCGGTGGTATTTGTTGCTGGACTATCACGAAAGTTTAATATGATGGACATCAATCATTCTTATTTATTTGATAAAGAATTAGGATTTGCAACAAAATATGTGAATATAGCGAAACGAATTACCTATCCTTCTTTGCCACAACTAGCATTAAAGAGAAAGAAGAAATTAGAAACTATCTCAGAAGAAATGCGCGTGCTTTATGTTGCATTAACGCGGGCGAAGGAAAAGCTATATCTCGTAGGCTCCCTGAAAAATGCGGAGAAATCATTGAATCGCTGGGGAAAAACGTTAAGACATACGGATTGGCTTTTAAAGGATAGCCTTCGAGCAAGAGCTTCCAATTATTTAGATTGGATTGGCCCTGCGATCATTCGACACGAACAAAGTGAAACATTTGGACTTACGAATGTAGAAAGAAATCCACTTATTCCTGAAGACATTACTAATCATATGTCTCGTTGGCATATCGAAATAATTAACAAATCAAGTCTTGTTGAAAGCCCTGTGGAAGACCTAGAAAACGATGATACATGGCTTGAAAATGTAAAGGAAGGCAAAACGGTTAATTTTAGCTCTTCACAAAAGAACGAGATATTTGATCGACTAGCATATAAATATCCGTATGAAGAGTCAACAAGTAAACGTTCAAAACAATCCGTTTCAGAAATTAAACGTTTGTATGAAATTCGGGATGCATCAGCGAGTACTGAGTTATTAAGACAAGTAAATAAACCAATTTTTAACCGTCCTCGCTTTATGAGAGAAAAATCATTATCTCCTGCTGAACGAGGAACGGCCATGCATATGGTAATGCAACATTTACCGTTAAATGCAACACCTACAGCCGATAGCATCAGAGAATTGTTAGAGGAAATGAAAAGAAAAGAGTTATTAACAGCAGAACAAATTGAAGTGATAAATATAGAGCAAATTCTGTCCCTTTTTTCTCAAGAAATCGGAAAAATGATGTTAGCGGCGAACAATATCCAAAGGGAAGTTCCTTTTAGTATGGCCATTCAGGATAAGGACATCTATTCAGATTATCAATTGAATGATGATACGATTCTCGTTCAAGGGGTAATTGATTGTATCATTGAAAACGATGAAGGGATTTATCTCCTTGATTATAAAACAGATGGGATTCATGATCGATATAAAGGTGGATTTGAGGAAGCAAAGCCGATCCTCGAAAATCGATACAGAGTCCAAATTGATATATACGAAAAAGCATTAAAGCAAATATTGAAAAAAGAAGTTGCGGGGAAGTACCTATACTTCTTTGATGGTGGACACTTAATAAAAATGTAGGCTTTAGCTACTATTCACTTCAATAAAAACGTAAAAAAATCGGCATTGCGCCGATTTTTTATTGTCCTCCACATTTACTTAGTTATTTCCCGCAATCGGTTGATCAACTAAATTGGTGTCAATGGTAGGATTGATACTAAATCCATTAGCAACATAGAAGAGGGCACCAGTATTTGTAGATCCCGATCCACTAGATGCTTTTGTACTGGTTTTAGGAGAAATAACCGCGGTATCACCAAAATGTACAACACCGTTGCCACCAACATTTACAATTTGTGTAGCTCCGACGATAGCAGGCATGAGACAACATCCTTTTTATAAAGAAAATAATTTACTATTATAGTTTATGATAGAGATGATGTTTTGTGTCTGTTTTCCTACCTATGTTCCAGCTGTCGAGTATGGTGAACTCTTGCTTCTAGATATGCTCTTTTCGTGTTTCCAATTTGAAAAATAGAACTTGTGGAGATCCCGATAATTCTCACTTTTGACACGTGAATAGTAGGATTCGCATTAAAGCGGTTAAATTGTAATTTTTCTGTAATTGGTGGGAGTGGAATTAGTTCCTTGAAATTGGCGAAGTCTTCGTAATCTGCTTCAAATCCATAAAATAGCTCTTGCTCCCTTTGAACGGCAAAAACCTTTGCAAAGGCATTAATATACGATGAATCTCCAATATTGAAACTTGATGCATAAAATATATCATTAATTTTTACTTGGTTGACAATCGAGCTTCGATTCGATTTAAACATTATTTCGGAACAAATGGGGTTAAAGGGCCAATTATTAGTGATTCAGCAGGCGTGTCAAAGGTGGCTGCCTGTTGAATCGTTTCAGCATCACCAATTAAGAATAATGATGAGCTTGCTATCCCAATAATCCGTACATTTTCAACATTAATATCTCGATTTACCACATTAAGCTCCATTCGGATCATCTCCATTCATATTTTGAGGTAACTTTGATATAAACATATAAACCGCTTGATCAATATCTGCTTTCATTCTTGCAAAAAGTTGATTCAATACTTCTTCCTGGGATTCATTTTTGTGATTTTCCCCAGCTAGTATATTAATAAAATAATCGATTCGCTGTGGAATTTGCTTTTGCAAATCAGCAATGATGAAATCGCGATATTGCGTATCAAGCCTATAGCCTAATTGATCTTCTGTTTCATGGATGACTGAATTTAGGTCTTTACTAATATATTGATTTACCCTTTCTAATAGGTTTTGTTTAAAGGCCGGGTTCATTAAAAAGGCTTGCGGCATTGGTGAGGATGGAACGTCCATATCCTCAATACTATTTAAGTCGGCGGGATTAACCCCAATATTTAAAGTGCCATCAAGTTTTTCAATTTTTAATTGGTCAAATTTATATTCTAGACGTTCAACATTTATAGGTGGCTTTTCTTTTAGAGATTGTATATCTTTAGTTAAGTTTTCTAATGTTTTTTCAAATTGGGAAATTTTTTTTTGCTGGTATTGGATATATTGATACAATTGTTGGATTTGTCTATTGTAATCGATCATTTGAAAACCTCCCTTTTTGGTGTTCTACAATCCGACGGAACTTGAGCCATCAATTCCTAAATGGAACGACTAATGGAGGGATGCCTTCTGTACCTTGTGCATGACTAATCACAGGTGCGGGTTCTGTAAAGCATCCGGTATTATATAGGTAGGCAGCGGGTTTAATGATTCCTGCTGTACCAATTTGGAAAACAGATGCATTGGATATTCCACCAATTTTAATCATGCGTATTTGTATCGTTTGTTGCACACTAATTTTCATATAATCACCTGTTTAAAATGGCTATCACACATTAAAATTAATTCCTTGATCGATGCCATCATTATCAAACGTATTTGTTGCGGATTGATAATTCTGAATGGCTAAAGTTTCTCCTGTATTAAATGAACCAGCTCCTGCAAATGTTTTTGCAGTTGAAATGGGAGTAAGTTGAAAAACATCACCGATATGAAAAACACCGCTCGAACCAATGTTCATAACTTGAACGGCGCCGACGATTGCAGGCATGACCGTTCACATCCTTAAAATAATTTATAAAATATCATATGAGTAATCGATTGAAATGTGATTCATTCGCCTAAATTATGAAGTCATTGTAAAATAAAAAGAAGAACAAAATTTTATTAAGATGGTGACATGATGGAAAATAAGTTATACCCAACCCAATTCTTCGAAAGGATCTCTTCGTTAGATGGATTACGTGGATTTAGTTTATTGGGGATATTTCTCATTAATATGATGTCCTATGAATCTCCAATATTATATTATAATCCAAAAGAATGGTGGCAAGGAACAGATCAATCATTATACAATTGGATTGAATTATTTGTACAAGCTAGCTTCTATCCAATCTTTGCTATGCTGTTTGGTTATGGGTTAGTTTTAATTAGAAATCGGACAATTGAAAAGGGGGGTGAATTTAAGAAAATTGCCGTAAAACGACTTTTTATTTTATTAATTATCGGAATTATCCATGCTTTTTTGATTTGGTCAGGCGACGTCCTAATCAATTATGCTATATTTGGTTTCATATTAATTTTTTTGCTGAAATTATCCGGGAAATCTCTTATGATTATTGGTTTGTCTCTGTTTGTCATTCCTAATCTGTTTTTTAGTTTGTATCTTATGATCATAACTTTAGTGTCTTCTCAGGATATGAGCATGTATACTGATATTATGAATCTCACAAAATCTATGGATATATATTCATCGAGTAATTATTGGAATATTACCGTCCAAAGATTTAAGGATTGGATGCTGGTTAACGGATCTTCAAATATAATCTTTATCCTTTTTTCTGTCATTCCGTTAATGATGATTGGAGCTGGTGCCGCTAAACTAAAATGGTTACAAAGTGCGCAAAGCGAAAGAAAGAAATGGTTATTCATTTTGATTATATCTCTCCCTTTAGGTCTATTCCTGAAATCACTGCCTATGTTTGTTGATTCCAATCTTGCGTTTAAGTATATTGAACAATCATTAGGGGGCACCATTCTTAGTTTTGCATATGTAGCGATAATTGCTCTGTTCATGTCGTATAAATGGACTGGAAGATTACTGAAACCATTCGCGGCAGCTGGGAGAATGTCATTAACAATTTATATTACCCAATCTATTGTTGGAACGTTCATTTTTTACGGATATGGTTTAGGATTATATAGTAAACTTACACTGGGAACAAGTATGTTATTAGCAATAGGAATATTTATCATTCAAGTTGTACTTGCGGAAATTTGGTTTATGAAGTTTAAATATGGACCATTGGAAAAAATTTGGCGGTATTTCACATACGGAAAAAGTGTCTAAGTTAATAATTATGATGAGGTGATTGGAAAATGAAATTTGTTAGTTTTGAATGGAATGGCATTGAACAATATGGTGTGATTGATGAACAAACAAATGATATATTAAATCTTTCATCAGTTGTTGAAAATAAAGAAAATTTTAGTTTACCGCTTACCCTTATAGAGGGGATTAAACAAGGAGATTCTTTTGTTGCTGAAGTAGATAGGGCATTAAGAAAATTAGAGAAAGAAAAGGAAACTTTTTTAGTAAAAAGTGATTCTATTACTTGGCTTTCACCGATTCCACATCCTACGAAAAACATTATGTGTGTTGGAAAGAATTATCGAGATCATGCGATTGAAATGGGAAGTGAAGCAGATATTCCGGCACATGTGATGGTCTTTACGAAAGCTCCAACAGCTGTGACTGGTCATCTATCACCGATTGACGCACATTCAGAAATTACAAATGAACTTGACTATGAAGGGGAGCTAGCTGTTGTTATTGGTGTTGGAGGAAAAAATATTAAAAGGGAAAACGCACTCCAACATGTATTTGGCTATACCATCTTAAACGATATCACGGCAAGAGACCTTCAAGATCGCCATAAACAATTTTTTATTGGAAAAAGCTTAGATACGTCTTGCCCTATCGGACCATGGATTGTTCACCATTCGCAAATTAATAATGCCAATCAATTAAATATCACAACGAAGGTGAATAATGAAATCCGCCAAAATTCGAATACGAAACATTTTATCTTTCCAATAGAGGAGATTATATCAACACTTTCCAAAGGAATGACACTTGAGCCGGGGGATATTATTGCAACAGGAACTCCAGCTGGTGTCGGTAAAGGTTTCAAGCCGCCTATTTTCTTGAAAAAAGACGATGTGATTGAAATAAGTATTGAAGGGATTGGAACTTTGACAAATAAGGTACAATAAACCAGTATTTATTTCTTAACTGGTTTATATGTGATACGATAAGAAAAATATGATTATTTGAGGAGGACATAAACGTGTACACTACACATGCACATGTAACAACATGGGTGATTGGCATTATATTATTTATCATTGCTGCTGCCCTATATAAAAGTGGTAAAACAAAGGGCGCCAAAATTGTAAATATGATTTTACGGTTATTCTACATACTAATCATTATTACAGGTGGAATATTGTTCTTTAAATTCCAATCTGCTTATGGTCCAGCATTATATGGAATGAAATTGTTAGGCGGGCTATTAGTTATTGGTATGATGGAAATGGTCTTATCACGTATGAAAAAAGGAAAGAGTTCCGGTATTTTCTGGTTATTGTTTATTATCTTTTTCGCTATTGTTCTTTATTTAGGATTTGTCAAACTTCCAATGGGATTACACCCGTTTGGAAAATAGTAAATCATCTTAATATGATAAAAATAAAACGAGGAATCCCTCGTTTTTATTTTTGCATTTTATCTATAATTACTCTTTTTCCGGTACTTAAAGTAAATTCAAAACGATCTTCTTTTTTATCTTCATGATGAAAATGATGATGTACAGCAAGAACAACCTCTCCATTATCAAAAATAAGGATATTAACACCTTTTTTCTTATCATTTGAATCTAAAAAAGAAAGATGGTTATGACTAAATATGCAATCATAAACAGAAAACTCAAGTGAATTTAATGTATTTATGAAGTGGAAAAATATATCATCACTTAATTCATCAAGGAGCATTTCAAATGAGAACAAAATTTGCTTTCTAATCCTCAGTTTCATTTTATCTAAAAGAAAGATTGTTTCATTTCTATGTAGAATCCGACCATCCGGATGTAATTTACCTTTCATCCATTTATGATGATAATAAACCTCTATTTCTTGATTAACGTAGTGTTCCAACATGGTTGCTTCATCTGTTTCGTTATCAAAAAATACCCATTGATCATTGATATTTTCAATGTCTCCCTCTAAAAAGGCACGGGATTGGTGCTCTATTAATTGTAATCTCTGCAATTGATCCAACAAATTACCTCCATTCATCATCATCTAACATCGTTTTAGACAAACAGAAGGAATTTCATACATAATATATGTCATATAAATTTCAAACTTTTTTAGATATTTTCTTAGATTCATTTGAATCAGTTTGACGTGATAAACGAGAAAGGATAATCTTATTTCGTGAGGAATAATTAGGAGGACGAAAAATGTTGAAAAAAGTTTTGGCATTTTGTTTCATTTTCATTTTACTTTTTCAAACTGTTCCGGCGAATGCTGCTGAAAAAGTAAAACGAAACTGGCAAGATGAGACAATCTATTTTTTAATGGTTGATCGATATAATAATGGCGACTCGACAAATGATCGTAACGTAAAAGTTCTTGATCCAGTAGGCTTTCAAGGTGGAGATTTTAAAGGTATTATTGATAAATTAGATTTTATTAAAGATCAAGGTTTTACAACAGTAATGCTTACACCTATCTTTAAAAATGATGACAGGGGATATGATGGGTATCGGATTACTGACTTTTATAAAACGGATGACCACTTTGGCACCATCAATGAGTTTAAAAAATTAGTTAGTGAAGTACATAAGAAAAAGATGAAGATTATCATTGATTTTCCAACGAATCAAGTAAGTGCAAGTAGTTCTATAGTTAAGGATCCAAAGAAGAAGAATTGGTTCTCCGGGAAAACAAATGATCAATTAGTTTCATTTGATCATACAAATTCGGAAGTAAATCAATATCTCATTGATGCGGCGAAATGGTGGGTTACCAAAACGGATATTGATGGGTATTTACTAAGCAATGCAAATCAATCGCCGACACAATTTTGGAAGCAATTTTCTAGTAGTGTGAAATCAGTTAAAAAAGATTTCTATTTATTAGGTGAAGTCAATTCTAAAGACAGTAAATTAGTGAAGCAATACCAAGAGGCTGGGATTGATGGGACGTTGGATTTTCGGTTAAATCAGCCTTTACGTGATTCATTTGCAACTATTAATCAATCACTTAAAAAAGTACTTTCCATTGAAGCTGACAATAGAAAAGAATTTGATCAACCTTCCTTAATGGGCGCTTTTTTCGATAACCATAATATGAAAAGATATACGAGAGATATGGTGATAAACAAACAATTTCCGGGTACTAGATGGAAATTAGCATTAACATATTTATATACTCAGCCTGAAATTCCGATTGTTTATTACGGAACTGAAATAGCTGAGGATAGTGGCGGAGTACCCGAAAATCGTAAAATGATGAATTTCAGGACAGAAAAAGAATTGATTGATTATATTACGATGATTGGTGAAATTCGTCAGCAACAACCGGCATTGACAAAGGGATCAATGGAAATTCTCTATGAAAAAAATGGGATGGTCGTTTTCAAACGACAATATAAGGATCAAATCAATCTTATCGGTATAAATAATACAGACAAAACGCAAGTGATTAAGTTATCTAAAGATCAATTGCAGAATGATAAAGAGGAATTACGAGGATTAATTAGCGGCGGTGTCGTCCGAGCAGAAAATGGAACGTTTAAGCTAGCCTTCGAAAGAGAAACTTCCGAAATCTATAATGTTGTTGAGAAAACAGGCATAAACTTTATGTTTATCGCAATTTTAGTTCTTATTTGGATCGTATTTTTTGCCTTTTTATTTATCGCTTGGAAGCGTGGAAAACAGAAAAAAATACAATAAAACCTGCCTTGTGGCAGGTTTTTTGATGTTTACCCATTGACAATCGTTCCGCCGTTAACATGTAAAATTTGACCGGATACATAGCTTGAATCCTCGGACGCTAAATAAACATAGGTAGGCGCAAGTTCATAAGGTTGACCTGGCCGTGATAACGGAACGTTGGAACCGAATGTTTCTACTTCATCTTCTGTGAATGTGGAAGGAATGAGCGGTGTCCAAATAGGACCTGGCGCCACTCCATTTACCCGAATTCCTTTACTCGCTAATGAGAGAGCTAATGATCTTGTAAAAGAAACAATGGCCCCTTTTGTTGCAGAATAATCGATCAATGTTTTATGACCTTTATATGCTGTTACGGAAGCTGTATTAATAATGGAGCTCCCTTTTTTTAAATAAGGAAGAGATGCTTGTACCATATAAAAGTATGAAAAAATATTAGTCTGAAATGTTTTCAATAGCTGACTGGACGTTATATTTAAAATGGTCTGCTGCGGATGCTGCTCCCCGGCATTATTAACTAAAATATCGATGTGACCAAAATGATCAATCACTTGCTTCACTGTGGATTGACAATGTTTTTCTTCACCCACATCACCGGGAATAAGTAAGCATTTTCTATTTTCTTTTTCAATTAATTCTTTTGTTGCTGATGCATCCTCATTTTCGTTTAAGTAACAAATGGCGACATCAGCGCCTTCTTTAGCAAAATAAATAGCAATCGCTTTTCCTATGCCGCTATCACCACCGGTAATAATGGCAACTTTACCTTGAAGTTTCCCGCTTCCTTTATATGAGGGATCAATTGATTTAGGAAGTGGATTCATTTCTGATTCAATTCCTGGCTGCTGATTTTGATGTTGTTTTGGCATCGTTTTTTTTGGTTGATTATTCATCAAATCACTCCTTCATTTGCTAAAATAGGATAGAAAGGGGGGAGTGCAAATGGATATTTCTATCCGTGAAATAAATAGAGAAGACGCTGAAGCTCTTCTTCATCACACTCAATTAGTGTTTACCCAATCTTCGTTCTTATTAACAACTCCGGAGGAATTTGTATTAAACGTAGAGAAGCAACGGGAATGGATCATCCAACAATCAACCTTAGGAAATCTATTATTGGGTTGTGAAGTGAATGGTAAAATCGTGGGTTTTTTAAATGCTTCTCGTTCGCAACGGAAACGAGTAAGTCATAATTGTATGTTTGGCATTAGCATTCAAAAAGATTATTGGAATATGGGAATTGGAAGAAAAATGCTGAATTATATGATTGAATGGGCTGAAAATCATCCAATGATCGAAAAAGTATCTTTAGAAGTATTTTCCCATAACGAAAGAGCGATTTATTTATATAAATCATTAGACTTTTCTGAGGAGGGGAGAAAGAAAAGACATATCAAATTTGAGGATGGCACGTATGTTGATGAAATACTAATGTCTAGGTTTGTAAAATAGGCCACCTAGCTTAAAGATTGGGAGGAAAAAAGTATATTTCCTCCTTGTTGTCTTTGGAAACTTAGACCGTTATTTACGCTACAGGAGTAAATGATGCGACAATAAGTAATTATTTTTTATTTTTTAATTCTAAAAGTATAGGTACTATATTTAGTAAGATAGAAACAATTGTCAAAAACCATAATGCCTTTTCCATAGTAGGTACAACATCCAATAAAGCTGACCAATCTTCACCTTTTACCCAATTAGATACAAGGCTATGTTCTGCACAGAGTGTCAATACTGTAAATGATAATCCCATTGCCATCGCAAGTTTATAATCTTTTCCTGTTTTATACATATAAAGATTTATAAAAGTTGCTACTATGGCAATAAGTCCTAATATTAACCACAAAATTATTTCCCCCATTATATTTTTATTTAAGATGAACATTTTTCTAAAAATATATTTTAAAAGGTCAGTTATCCTATTTTGATGGCTTGTTTGCTGAATAAGCCATTTACTTATAATCTATTTTAGTACAAAATTTTATAACCTAAATAAGTAAGTCGCGATTTTAGGGCTGTTGAACGAGTAGTTAGGATCAGTACTTCCCAATTACGGGTATGATAATTTGTACCTACACTTGAGAGCTATGACGACCAAGTTCCCATTTGAATTCCGATCTTGGGCTGCATTCTCTCGCTATGACGACCAAATTCCCATTTGAATACTAATCTTGGGCTGCATTCTCCCGTTATGACGACCAAGTCCCTTTATGAATACTAATCTTGGGCTGCATTCTCTCGCTATGACGACCAAGTTCCCATTTGAATACTAATCTTGGGCTGCATTCTCCCGTTATGACGACCAAGTTCCCTTTTGAATTCTAATCTTGGGAGGCATTCTCCCGTTATGACGACCAAGTCCCTTTTTGAATACTAATCTTGGGCTGCATTCTCCCGTTATGACGACCAAGTCCCATTTGAATTCCGATCTTGGGAGGCATTCTCTCGCTATGACAACTAGTTCCCTTTGGTCATCGGATCTTGGGAAATAGTCAAAGCGGCTAATTATTTCAATAAAACACCACCAGACATCTAAATTGATCTAGTGGTGTTTACTATTATTATATTTGTTCCTAAAATGTAATTTTTCACTTATATCCGGAACGGAGTCTTAAACCATCAGGAATTGTGTCCACATTTGGTATGTTTTTTAATGTTATCTTCCCACGTTCCGAACCCGTTAGTTGAATTACCCATTCTTTTATCTCATCTATAATTTACAAATTGAACATCAATCGGAAAGTCTGCTTCACGGATAGCTGCAATTATTTTTTGTAGATCGTCTCGGCTTTTTCCGGTTACACGAATTTGATCATCTTGAATTTGGCTTTTTACTTTTACGCCGCTATCTTTAATGATGGCGTTAATCTTTTTTGCGTTATCCTTATCAATGCCTTGAATAAGTTTCGCACGTTGGCGTACAGTACCTCCTGAAGCCTTTTCTATTTTGCTATAGTCAAGATTTTTAACGGGTACGCCTCGCTTAATTAATTTACTAAAGAGAACATCCTTTAATTGATTCATTTTAAATTCATCATCTGAAACGAGCACCAATTCCTCTTTATCCAGACTGATTTCACTTTTGCTGCCTTTAAAATCATAACGAGTTTGAATTTCCTTCGTTGCCAAATTAATTGCATTGGTCACTTCAGAGAAATCAACATTTGATACAATATCAAACGAACTATCTTTTGCCATGAATATCCTCCCAATTACGTAAAGTTTAATTAGAAAATATCAAATTATAAGTGGAAAGTCCAACCATTCATTTGTTCGCCAGTAATTTCACTCTAAAGAAATACGCTTGGTCATATTTTTTTACTTTTTTCTCTATTTCAGCGTTTGAGTTATAGTGAGAAATATCTTGTGCTTCTATTCTTCCATCCTTCGATTCGATGATCATTCCGACTGTTATTGGTTTCCCTACTTGTAATTGTTTGCTTTCCTGTATAGCGACCGATAACGCTCCCCTATTTTGTTTAGAAACAGGTACTTCAAAGTCCATTTTTGTATATCCACTATCATCAATTACAGAGATAAAAAAGTCCTCTGACTTTTTTCCTTCATCAGGATTTGTTGCTTTATGAAAGATGATTTTATATTTTTTGTTTTTATCTTTTTTTCTCCATTCGGTATCAGTTGTACCTTTTGATAAGGACTCAATTTTTTTTCCTTTTTCATAATGATCCACCCAATATTCCAAATATGACGATCTTTGGGCTAATTGAACATCAAAAATAAATTGTTTTTCTATCCCAACCGCCTTTAGCAAGCTTGATTCTGATTTTGTTAATTTTGCAGGTTTTATTGTGTTTTTCTTTGCGGTTTCCACTTGATTTGAGCAGCTCGCTAACAAGCATAAACAAATGATTAATAGTTAAATATTTATATGTATAATTATATTACGATTGGTAGGCATTGGAAAAAGAAAAAACAAGGCGAGATATGCCTTGTTTTTTCTATAAATGATCCGTTTTCTTCGAGTATTGATTTTTCCCTGCTTGGCGATTTTTTTCTCTTTGCATGTTTTTTTCATGTCTTAGTGCATTATTGTCTTTTGCTTTTTTATCATTATCAGATGTATGTGGCATTAACGTCATTCTCCTTTCAAAGTATAGCTTTTCCTTTTGAAAGAAGAATATGAACGCTATTTTTTTGCGTTTAAGAAGAAGAGAGCAAGTGTCCCTGGTCCCGCGTGGGAGCCAACAGCAGCACCGATAATATTAATATAAAAATCTTTTGTACCAAAGCGTTCTTGAATCAATGATTTTAATTCAAGTGCCGATTGCTCATCATCACCATGGCTAATCCCAATTAGTTGATTTTCTAAATCAATCCCTCTTTCTTCCATTACGTCAAGCATTCTTTTAAGAAGTTTTTTCTTTCCACGATGTTTTTCAATTGGTATTAGTTTCCCGTCGTCTACGTGCAGAAGGGGTTTAATATTCAATAGCCCGCCTAAGAAGGCAGATGCTTTCGAAAGACGACCGCCTTTAGCTAGGAAGTCAAGATCATCAACAGTAAATAAATGCTCCATATGCTGAGATCGGAACTGGATATCCTCGATAATTTCTTCTTTAGATGCTCCGGACTTTACTAAATCAGCAGCAGCTTTCACAACAAGACCAAATCCGACGGAAGCGCATTTCGTATCGATGATTGTTAAATCTAATTCGGGATATTCTTCTTTTACCTGTTCCTGAACCATTACGGCCGTTTGGTATGTTCCTGATAATGCGGATGAAAAAGCTATATAAATTCCTGATTCATTTGATTTTGCCAGTTCAGTAAATAATTTATGAAAATCCTCCGGAGTTGGCTGAGATGTTTTTGGCATTTTACCTGCTTTAATTTCTTGAAATACTTGTGTAGGATCAATTGTTTTCAAATCTTCATATTCTGTGCCATCTATGTATACGCGTAGAGGAATTAAAGCAACTTGGTTTTCTTCAAAAAAGGATAGTGGCATATCGCTTGCACTATCAGCAAATAGTTTTACAGTCATTTGTTTCACCCCTTAATGAAAAGATAATTTCACATTCAGTTTACCATTTTCGGGGAAAATCACAATCATTTCAGTATGAACTTTAGAGAATTGGGTAAATCAATAATGAGAAGGAGGCCGCTTATGAAAATCGATTCGCTTTCGGAGCATATTAAAAAACTTGTTATCGTATTTATTGGGGCTATTTTAAATGCCTTTGCAATGAATTATTTTTTAAAACCAGCGAATGTTTATGCAAGTGGATTTACAGGAATTGCTCAATTATTATCGAAAATTATCACTCAATTTACTCCATTAAACGTATCAACTGGATTACTATTGTTCCTATTAAATATTCCAGTCGCTATTTTAGGGTGGAGAAAGATCGGTAAAATGTTTACATTATACAGTTTTATATCAGTTATATTTATGTCTCTCTTACTAGAAATCATCCCAATTCAGAAATCATCTAACGATATTTTGCTTTATTCCATTTTTGGAGGGGTTATTTCCGCTGCCGGGGTCGGAATTACTTTAAAGTTCGGTGCATCTACTGGAGGCCTAGATATTATTGCAATGGTTTTATCACGAATGAAGGATAAACCGGTCGGAAATTACTTTTTTATCCTCAATGCAGGAATTATCATAACAGCAGGTGCTGTATATGGATGGGATAAAGCATTGTACACGCTTTTATCATTATATGCATCAACGAGGGTAATTGATGCCATTCACACACGGTTTCAGAAGCTTACTGCTATGATTGTTACAAAAAAACCGGACGAACTGAAAAAAGCCATACATGGGAAATTGGTTCGAGGAATTACGATGATTCCAGTAAAAGGGGCATTCTCAAATGAAGAACGGCAAATGCTGATGATTGTTATTACGAGATATGAGCTGTATGATTTAGAACACATTATCAAAGACGTTGACCCACAAGCCTTTACAAATATTGTTCAAACAACTGCAATTTTTGGTTTCTTTCGAAAGGATTAAGAAGTAAACTATGGAGGAAGGAAAGTTACAATTGAAAAAGTTAATTGTGTTTTTCTCAATACTTATTACCTGCTTGATACCTTTACAAGCAAAGGCTGAAAGGGATGGTTTATCAATGATATCGTGGAATGTCCATCTAACACCTAAGCCGAATCAACTAGACATTGAATTTATAGTAAGCAACAATGGGGATAGTGATGTCACATTGGAGTTTCCAACTAGTCAGTATTATGATTATTCTATTTATGATGCTAGTAATAAAGAGGTTTTTCGATTTAGTAAAGGACGGTATTTTTTGCAAGCGTTTCAATATGTCAACATCCCAAAAGGAACGAAAAAAGTCTGGAAAAGCAGCTGGGATTATACAGTACAAGGTAAAAAGCTAGAAGATGGACTGTTTATGTTAAAAGCGACTTTACTTCCAACCAAAATTAATGGTGAACGTCCGACGAAAAAATTTGTGGCAACTTCGGAATTTTCAATCCCATTATTTAAAGATTTTACTATTGAAAAATTGGAAAATGGTGTGCTCGTAACAGGAAAGACATTTCATTCATTGACAGGATATTCATACTCTGTTGATGATGGCCATAATGAATTAATAAAGAAAACATCTTTAAATACAAAGAACGGGGAATTTTCTTTGGAGCTTCCTCTTCAAACTAATTCGTATATTCTTACCATTTATAATGAAGAGGGAAAACCGGTTTATGTTGGAAGTTTTTAAGTAAAAATAGCTGCCATAAAGGCAGCTATTTCAATTGATTTAATTCATTTTGAAGCTCTTGTAATTGTCGTTGTTCAGCAAAAGTAGAATTTGCACGAGCGGATGATAAAGCGTTTTTAGCTTTCGCAATCATCTCATGCTGACCGCTGCCGGTAGCATCCTTCGCTAGTTCTACCATTTGTCTCGCTTGTTGAAACAATCTATTCGCCATTATTCTATTCCTCCTAATGAGGATTCTTTCATATATTCAACCTGGCGTTCTTCGGCTTCAGCTAACGTGGAGCGATATGGAAAGCGCTCAGCGTGTTTAGATACCGCGTCTTTTCCTTGTTGAACAAAGCGTTTAGACTTGTTTCTTTTACCCAAACGAAACACCGCCTTTTAAATTTTCTTTAATGAACGGAAAGTGGCCCCGTTCGTTAATTAGTATGGAACACTTTAAATGAATTACAACGAGAAAAAAATGGGATTTCAAATATTTCTAACGTTCTCCAGCTACGGCGCCTAGCCCCTCGAAGGTTATTTGCTTGTCGGAGTTGATCAAGGCGCTTTCGCTTTTCTTATTTTAGCCTAAAAAAGTCCTCCAAAAAGACAGATACCCCGTCATCCATATTAGAAAAAGTAATTTCATTTGCAATGTCTTTTAACTGTTTAATGCCATTTCCCATTGCTACTCCAATGCCGGCGTATTCAATCATTTCTAAATCATTATCCTCATCACCGAAAGCAATGATATTCTTCTGTTCAATATTATAATGCTTAGCCACACGTTGAATACCGACCGCTTTATTCAATCCTGATTTGACAATTTCAATAATATGCCATGGGGCTCCCCAACGACGGTGATCAATAACCTCGGCATGAACCTCACTTAAATGTTCACGAATATAAGGGACGTCTTTTTCTTCTGCATGAATTAACATTGATGTTGGGTTATCGGTCAAAAACTCGCCAAGATTACCAGTAGTAATTTTCGGATTCCCCATATTAAATACATCGAGAAGTTTTTCATCATGATAATGGAGATAAACATTATCCAAAACTTCAGCGACAATATTATGTATACGATATTGATTACATGATTCAACTATTTCCTTTGCTGTATTTAATGACATTGGGCTATGATACAAACCCCAGTTTGCATCCTTTGGATGATGAACGAAAGCACCATTAAAGTTTACAATAGGTGTATTTAATCCTAATTCATGATAATATTTAACACTAGAACGGAAAGGTCTTCCTGTTGATATCATCACGATATGCCCTTCCTGTTGAAGTTTTTTTATTGTTTTTAACGTTCTTTCAGAAATTATTTTATCATCAGTTAAAAGAGTTCCATCCAAATCTAATGCGATTAAATATTGATTGGTCATAATTGTCTCCTTTATTATGTAATATTGAAAAATTAACTGTTTACTACAATATACTAAATTATCCAATCAATTAGAAGGATAACATCCTAGAAGGAGAGAGAAAAGTGATAATAGTAGATCATCCGGTAATTGATTCAGTTCCCGTCTTACACGTAGTGAAAGAGGAGTTAAAAGAAAGAAAACTTCCGTTTATCATTTTTGTACATGGATTTGAATCAGCTAAAGAACATAATTTACATTATGCCTATCTATTAGCGGAAAAAGGATTTCGAGTGGTTTTACCTGAAAGTTTATATCATGGTGAAAGGTCTGCAGAACTTAATCAGCATGACTTAATGTTTCGTTTCTGGGAAGTGATCATTCAGACAATTCATGAACTAAATATACTGAAAAATCATTATGTACATATTGGACTTGCAGACGAAGATAAAATCGGTGTAGTCGGTACCTCAATGGGCGGAATTGTCACATTAGGTGCATTAACACAGTACGACTGGATAAAAGCTGCAGTAAGCTTAATGGGAAGTCCTTATTATGTAGAATTTGCAAAAGGACAAGTTCAGCATTTTCAGGAATTAGGTGTACATATTCCATTTACAGAAGATGAGCTTAATGAACAATATGAAGCATTAATTCCCTACGATTTAAGTAAACATATAGAAAAGCTTCAAAATCGTCCCTTAATGTTTTGGCATGGTAAAAAAGATCAAACAGTTCCATATGATCCAACTTTTCATTTTTATAATAAAATTAAAGAAAGATACAACAAGCACCCGGAAAAACTGCTATTTCTAACGGATGAAAAATCAGGACATAAAGTTTCCCGTGAGGGCTTGCTCAAAACCGTTGAATGGTTTGATACTTGGTTGTCTTAGGTCTGTTGTTTTAACTATTTAGATTTTTTTGTTATGATATTAGGAAAAGCGCAAGCGCCTTGATCAGCGCTGGAGCTAGACATTAAAAAAAGGAGTGAATCAAATGGATGAGGAATTAAAAGAAAGTATTCTTGGAGCACTAGAACAAGTTATTGATCCGGAATTAGGGATTGATATCGTTAATTTAGGGCTTGTTTACGATATAGAAATGGATGAAGAAGGCAAAGTAACAGTTACGATGACTTTAACTGCAATGGGTTGTCCGTTAGCAGGCATCATTGTTGATCAAGTTCAATTAGCCCTTAAAGACTTGCCGGAAGTAAAAGAAACGGAAGTAAATATTGTTTGGAATCCGCCATGGTCTAAAGACCGGATGTCACGCTATGCGAAAATTGCATTAGGAATAACTGACTAATCCTTTTTCTATTATTTTCCTCGTTATAAACAATATTAATTACACAAAATAATATTGTGATTGATTAAATAAGGGGGAAAACAAATGGGACAAAGTCATCGTTTTCGATCTGGAGATAAAGCACCAAATAATGGGATATATATTGAAGTTGGGGAAACGGGGAGCAATGTCAAAAACCCGAAACAAATAAAATTAAAAGCCGGCGATCCTTTCCCTGAATCATCGAATGATGATCGTCAATGGACGTATAAAAGAAAACCATAAACCATCCATTCGGATGGTTTTTTCCTTCATAATTGTGGAACTGTATAATATAGCTGTTATACTCATTTTAAAGAGGTGAGATTATTGGATATTCAAAAGTTTACCTATACTGTTCAGGAAGCACTTGCTGCAGCTCAACAATTATGTGTGGAATACGAACACCCTGAAATAGATATTATCCATGTATGGTCGGCATTATTAGATAAGCCGGACAGCTTATTAACGAGTGTTTATAATCGTTTAGGAATTTCAACAGAAGAATTAAGACAGCTGTTTAAACAACTTTTATCAAAAAAACCTCAAGTTACTGGAAGTACTCAAAATTTTTACATATCTGCACAGCTAACTACATTATTTAATGATGCAGAAAAGGAATCGAAACAATTTGAGGATGAGTATGTTTCAGTAGAACATCTTATTCTTGCATTAATGAAACAGCCTTCCAATGAAATCGTACAATATTTAAGCAAACGAAAGATAACAAAAGACGCGTTAAAAAAGGAAATAATGAATATAAGGGGGAATCAACGAGTGACATCACAAAACCCTGAATCTACATATGAAACGTTAAAAAAATATGGCCGTGATTTAGTTTCAGCGGTTAAGGAAGGAAAAATTGATCCTGTTATTGGACGAGATAGTGAAATCCGTAATGTAATTCGAATATTATCGAGAAAAACAAAAAACAATCCTGTTTTAATAGGGGAACCCGGAGTTGGTAAAACAGCGATTGCTGAAGGATTGGCTCAGAGGATCGTTAGAAAAGATGTCCCCGAAGGACTAAAAGATAAAACGATCTTTGCTTTAGATATGGGGTCACTTATTGCAGGAGCTAAATTTCGCGGTGAGTTTGAAGAAAGACTGAAAGCAGTATTGCAAGAAATTAAGAAAAGTAACGGTCAAATCCTATTATTTATCGATGAACTTCATACGATTGTAGGTGCTGGAAAAACGGAAGGGGCAATGGATGCCGGAAATATGCTAAAACCAATGTTAGCAAGAGGTGAGCTCCATTGTATCGGTGCGACAACACTTGACGAATATCGGAAATATATTGAAAAAGATCCAGCATTGGAACGAAGATTTCAACAAGTATTAGTGGAAGAACCAAATGTTGAAGATACCGTTTCCATTTTACGTGGATTAAAAGAACGATTTGAAGTGCATCATGGTGTTAAAATTCATGACCGTGCACTTGTTGCAGCTGCAACTTTATCGAATCGTTATATTACTGATCGGTTTTTACCAGATAAGGCGATTGATTTAGTGGATGAAGCATGTGCCACAATCAGAATCGAAATTGATTCGATGCCAAGTGAATTAGATGAAGTCACTAGACGCGTCATGCAGCTTGAAATTGAGGAAGCGGCTTTAACTAAGGAATCTGATGAAGCGAGCAAAGAGCGTTTAGCCATTTTGCAAAAGGATTTAGCTGATTTAAAGGAAAAAGCGAATGAAATGAAAGCAAAATGGCAATTAGAGAAAAAAGAGCTTCAAAGTATTCAAGAAAAGAGAGAGCAGTTAGAAAAACTAAGAAGGCAACTTGAGGATGCCGAAAATAATTACGATTTAAATAAAGCAGCAGAATTAAGGCATGGAAAAATCCCTGCTTTAGAAAAAGAATTAACAAGTTTAGAAGCATCCATGTCAAACGAAGATGATAATAAATTGCTCCGGGAAGAAGTTACGGAAGAAGAAATCGCAGAAATTGTTGGACGTTGGACTGGAATCCCTGTAACAAGGCTAGTTGAGGGCGAACGGGAAAAATTATTACGATTGGAACAAATTTTACATGAACGGGTAATTGGGCAGGATGAAGCTGTTAGTCTTGTCAGTGATGCTGTCATAAGAGCAAGGGCAGGTATTAAAGATCCAAATCGTCCCATTGGCTCTTTTATCTTCTTAGGTCCTACAGGTGTCGGCAAAACGGAACTTGCCAAAGCGTTAGCGAAAAGTTTATTCGATAGTGAAGAACAAATGATTCGACTGGATATGTCCGAATATATGGAGAAACATACAGTATCAAGGCTTATTGGAGCACCTCCAGGATATGTTGGTTATGAAGAAGGCGGTCAATTAACTGAAGCTGTTAGGCGTAAACCGTATTCCGTTATTTTATTGGATGAAATTGAAAAAGCACATCCGGAAGTTTTTAATGTCCTTCTTCAAATACTCGATGATGGGCGTGTGACAGATTCTCAAGGTCGAATGGTTGATTTTAAAAATACCGTCATCATAATGACATCAAATCTCGGTTCTTCCTTTTTATTGGAAAGGGATAACTTGGGAGAGGAAATTACGGAAGAAACGAAAGAGAAAGTATTAAGTCATTTACGGGCATCATTTAGACCGGAATTTTTAAACCGTGTCGATGACATTGTTATTTTTAAACCATTAACAATTGGCAATATAAAAGGGATCGTCTCAAAACTAATTCATGAATTACAATCGCGTTTAAGTGGACAACATATTCAATTGGATATAACGGAAGAAGCTAAAGAATGGATCGCGAAATCAGCATATGACCCTATTTATGGTGCCCGTCCGTTAAAACGGTATATTCAACATCATATTGAAACGGAATTGGCCCGAGAAATCATTCGTGGGAATATACATCCACAAACCAAAATTATGATTGATGTTGAAAATAATATGTTAAAAATAAGAAAATAAAAACCTCGCTAAGGCGAGGTTTTTATTTTCTTATTTTTAATGAGTTTCAACAGATGGTTTCGGAATTATTGCAGCAAGAACAGCAATAAGTACAGTAGCAATTACACCAATGATTGAAATGGTTTGTATACTATATTCTGTATTCGTCATTGAGCTTGCAACATATCCTAAAACTTGTACAAGGATAAATGTCCAAAATAAAGTGGCTATTAATTTCATTCAATTCACCTCATTTAAATAAACTATGTATTTTAACAGTATATACTAATAAATATCCCAATTTATATTAACATAGCTTGATTAAATTATAAATGGATTTCACAAAAATTCTACAAAGATTAATTTATCAATAATCTAGGCATTTTCCCTGTCTAAAGATACTTGGCATGCATACATTATAATGACCAAATCCGTATTTCTGAATACATGTCCAAAACGGAAAAAACAGTAGAAATAATTATACAAGGAGTTTTCTAAAATGTTGAGAACACTTCTGTTCGATCAACAATGGTGTATGCTTCATTATCCCGAACAACCAAATGGTTTGCCATCTTTATCATCGGAGATCAGCAGCATTATGTTAATGAAGAATCCAGTTTTTGGATCGATAATATTGGACGCAAACAAATGATAGAAAGATTAACACAAGCGGGATATTTTGTCTATTACTCTAATTTATTTGAAAAAAACTGGGGAAATCAACAATCTGTTGAACATTCATATAATCTATATCAACTAATTATGAGAAAAGAAATATTAAATCAAAAAATTCATATATTGGCAGAGGGAATGGGAACACTTACGGCGGCACAGTTAATTCCACTCATGGAGGATAACATCCGTTCAATTGTTTTATTTGCCCCATGCATTTCATTAGAAAAACATATTGAACAAGAACAAACAAGAAAGTTTTACTACAAAAAATTAATGAAAGAAATAAAGGCCGCCTTTAATGAAGAAAGTGTTCATATAAACACAGAAAAGCCAATCGAGGAAATGAAGGAATCTTTATTCATTATTCAAGTAATTGACCAAAATCGTTATAAAGATCAACTTGAATTGATTCATCAACTGTTGCTTAAACGGAAGGAAAAAAAGCTGCCCGTCGAAATTCATTATATTCTGCTTGAAAATCGTCAATACATTACAGAAAAAATCATACGGTTTTTAAAAGAAAATGAAAAAGTTTTATAGTACTATGAGGAGGTATTGATATGGATCAAGCAATTGTTTTTGCTGCCCAGCAATTTCTTGGTTTTGAGATTTGTAAAGAATTATTGAATCAAGGTTATGAAGTGATGGCAATTGAGCATGAACAAATGGTAAATGATTACAGTAATGAAAAATGGCTTGAAATTGGAAGAAATGCAAACGTTACTTATCAACCTCTCAATACTAACATTGACTTAAACGATCAATCCTATATTTGGTTTATACCTTTATACGATTTATTTACCGTAAAAAATGAGAAACTAATAATGGATTGGACCATTAACTTGCAAAAGCTTTATGAAGAATCAAAATCTTCTATTGAGAGGATTATTTTCATAAATCCAGTGAAATGGTCCTCAAATGAACGAAAAGCTAATGAACATTTTTATAAGAAATTGAAAAATGAAGTAATTAATAGTGAAGAAACTCCAGTCATTGAATTTCAATTGCCAACTATTTTTGGTCCATGGCAGCCCAATTGTTTTTTATTTCAGCAAATCATTTCAGAATCTGAATTGAATAGCTATTTTGATGATCTAATGGATGCGATTTATGTTGAGGATGCTGTCCATTCAATTCTTGAAAATATGGATGATAAGTTTTGTGGTAAAACCGTTTATTTGCAAAGTGAGACAGGGGATAACTGGAGGAAATGTGTTCTTTATCTCAACCCCTCTTATCCATTACCAGAGCGAAGTGAATCAATGAACCGTTACAATGTAGAAATTCTTAAAGTAAAAGAATCAATATCATTTAAGGAAGGTATTGATAAACAAATCGCTTGCTATTCTCGAAAAAAACAATAAATCTTTTCATATTTTTAGCATACAAGTAAAATAAGAAAGAATTTATTTGTATGTTTTTGTGCTGCTTGAAAAAGGAGTTGCTTATTATTTGAAGAAAAAAGTAGTATTATTCGTTCTCGTTATGCTTCTGGCCAGTTGCTCGAATCCTATTGAAAAGGGTAAAATAAAAAAGGTTGGACTGCTCGTTCCCGAAACGATAAATGATCAAGTTTGGGGTACAAAAGGGTATAAAGGGATATTAAATATTCAAAATGACTTCAATGTAGATGTATATTATCGGGAAGGCATTGAAAGTGATTACGCGATTAAACAAGCCGTCCAGGAATTAAGTCAAAAGGGAGTGAACTTAATTTTTGGTCATGGTGCTGAATATGCAAATACCTTTAATGAAATTGCAAATAAGTATCCGAACATTCATTTTGTTAGTTTTAACGGGGAAGCCAAAAAAAAGAATACAACAAGCATTAAATTTGAAGGACATGCGATGGGCTTTTTCGGCGGGATGACCGCAGCACATATGAGTTCCAAAAAAAAGATTGGAATTATTGGAACACATAGTTGGCAACCGGAAATAAAAGGGTTTGTTAACGGTGCGAAATTTGAAGATCCTCAAACAAAGGTGAAAATCATTTACACAGACAATTGGGATGATGGTCAAAAAGCATTAGCTCTACTCGATCAATTAATCGCTGAAGGTGTAGATGTTGTTTATCCTGCGGGAGATGGATTTAATATACCCGTCATTGAAAGGTTAAAGGAAAAAGGGCTTTATGCAATAGGCTATGTTTCGGACCAAGCTGAATTAGGGAAAAATACCGTCTTAACGAGTACTGTGCAACAAGTAAGTAAACTGTACGATATTGTTGCAAAAAAATATGCCGAAGGTGAACTTCCATCCGGAAATCTTTCATTTGACTTTCAAGATGGTGTTATTGTTATGGGGAAATTTAGTCCACTAGTTGATAAAAAATTTCAAAACAAAATTCGTGACAATGTTCAAAAATACAAAAAAACAGGAAAATTACCTAGTTAGAAAAAGTGGAGGATGTAATAATGGATCAAGACAAATCAATGGAATTCATGCAAATAGCGATGAAATACTTACCAGAGGCAAAAGAGAAATTGGATCAAGCTGGTGTTGAAATTTCTTTTGAATTACTACAACCATTCATGGAGCTCTTTACTAAAGTAATGAATGAAGCCTATGAATTAGGGAAAAAGGACGCATTAAGTAAATAGATTACGTGAAAAGAGGCTTTCATTTGCGAAGGCCTCTTTCTCATCCATTCCTATTCTTTTGAATTCTGAATAAACTTGCTAATTAAGGGGGAAACTTTTTGAAACATCGGTTTTAATTCACCGAGGGATGTCATTAAATTATCAACATGCGTCATCATTTCATCTAAATTGATGTTTTTAAGATTTGGATGATTTAATATACTGCTTAACATATCATTTTCGTTCGCAGTTTCATTGGAACGTTCTGTTTGTTGAACTGGTCGATCAAATAAAGGGCGTCTGTTCCCGGGTCCACCACCACCAAAAAACATTCGATCAAATGGATGAAGACTTTCTTCTTCTTTTTTCTCTTCTTCAATCTTTTCAATATTATCTTCCACTTCAGGGGTAATTTCTTCACTCATTTTCACATACACCTCCTTTTTAAAGTCTCTTTTAAAATTCTCATCGATATAAAATATGCAAATAATTATTTTGGGGATAGATGAATATCATGCTTTCTCCAAAACAGATAAGTGACAAAAATAAAATTAACTGCTATAATTAGGAGCAGGTCATAAGATTAACTATAAATAATATTTTTGCCTTTAAAAAGGAGATGCACGTGATGAACGCAGGAATAATTGGAGTTGGGAAGTTCAGTCCTGAAAAGGTTTTAACAAATTTTGATTTAGAAAAAATGATGGATACATCGGATGAATGGATTCGTACACGTACTGGTATTGAGGAACGTCGAATAGCAGATAAAGACATGGATACATCTGACATGGCGTATGAAGCGGCATTAAAAGCAATAGAAGATGCAGACATAAAGCCGGAAGAGATTGATTTAATCCTTGTTGCGACAGTTACACCTGACCAGCCATTTCCATCTGTTGCTTGCATGCTTCAAGATCGTTTAGGAGCGAAAAAAGCAGCTGCAATGGATGTCAGTGCAGCCTGCGCCGGATTCATGTATGGAGTAATTACTGCAAAACAATTTATTGAAACGAATGCATATAAATATGTTCTCATTATAGGTGTTGAAAAATTATCAAAAATTACGAATTGGGAAGATCGTAATACGGCTGTTCTTTTTGGTGACGGAGCAGGCGCAGCTATTATGGGGCCGGTTTCTGAAGGAAGAGGAGTTCTAGCTTTCGAACTAGGTGCTGATGGTTCTGGTGGAAAATATTTGTACGAAGACGAAAACAAACATATCATTATGAATGGGCGAGAAGTCTTTAAATTTGCTGTTAGGCAAATGGGCGAATCATGTGTCAATGTAATTGAAAAGGCAGGCTTAACGAAGGAGGACGTAAACTTCCTTATTCCTCATCAAGCAAATATTAGAATTATGGAAGCATCTAGACAACGTTTAGACTTACCAATTGAAAAAATGTCTAAGACGGTCCATAAATACGGGAATACATCATCAGCCTCCATTCCAATGGCACTTGTTGAAGAATATGAAGCAGGTAAAATCAAAGATGATGATGTCATCGTTCTAGTCGGTTTTGGCGGCGGGCTTACATGGGGTGCCATCGCATTAAAATGGGGCCGGTAGGTGTTACTGGAAATTTCGATAAGTAAAGGGTATTATGTAAAAAGGATATAATAAATAGAAAATCTTCTTGATTTGGAAGGAGATCCGAAAATGGAAAACAAACGTGTAGTTGTTACTGGTATTGGAGCAGTATCTCCTGTTGGAAATGATGCAAAAACTACTTGGGAAAATATCATTGCAGGTAAATCTGGTATTGGCCCATTAACAAGAGTGAATGCGGATGACTATCCAGCAAAAGTAGCAGCGGAAGTTAAAGATTTTGATATTGAGCAGTTTATTGAGAGAAAAGAAGCAAGAAAGATGGATCGATTTACGCATTATGCAATTGCTGCATCGATGATGGCTGTAAAAGATGCTCATTTAACTATAAATGAAGAAAACGCAAATCGAGTGGGTGTTTGGATTGGCTCTGGTATTGGTGGAATGGAAACATTTGAAAACCAATTTGAAACATTCCAAAAACGTGGTTATCGTCGTGTAAGTCCATTTTTTGTCCCGATGATGATCCCTGATATGGCTGCGGGCCAAGTATCAATTTTTCTTGGAGCAAAAGGAATAAATTCATGTACGGTAACGGCTTGTGCCACTGGAACAAACTCTATAGGTGATGCGTTTAAAGTTATTCAACGCGGTGATGCGGACGTCATGATTACAGGTGGTGCCGAGGCTCCAATCACTCGTATGTCTGTTGCAGGATTCTGTGCAAATACAGCTTTATCTACAAATCCTGATGCTCAAACAGCTAGTCGCCCATTTGATTTAAATCGTGATGGATTTGTCATTGGCGAAGGTGCAGGTATCGTTATTTTAGAAGAATTAGACCATGCTCTTTCTAGAGGAGCAACGATTTATGCAGAAATCGTAGGGTATGGTGCAACAGGTGATGCCCATCATATTACAGCACCCGCACCGGGTGGCGAAGGCGGTGTCCGTGCGATGCAGGCGGCACTTAATGATGGCAATATTAAACCTGAGGAACTTGATTATATTAATGCTCACGGTACAAGCACGGAATACAATGATAAATATGAAACGATGGCAATTAAAGAAGTATTTGGTGAACATGCCTACAAACTAGCTGTAAGCTCAACGAAATCAATGACAGGCCATTTACTCGGTGCTGCCGGTGGAGTAGAGGCTATCCTGACGGTTCTTGCAATTAAAGAAGGAATTATTCCGCCGACAATTAATTTAGTTACACCAGACCCAGAATGCGATCTTGATTACGTTTCCGACGGAGCACGCAAACAAGATGTTAACGTTGCTCTAAGTAACTCTTTAGGTTTTGGCGGTCATAACGCAACAATTGTCTTTAGAAAATATGAATAAAGGTTTGATAAAGGACAGGGATAATTCTCTGTCCTTTCTTTATATTTTAGTAATTTAGGACTGTACAAAGAATGAGCAGGGTGCACTTTTAGGTTAATAAATCAGTATAAGGTAGAATAAGAATAAGAGCGGTTCGATGGAGAAGGAAGTCATGTGGCTATGGGTCCGGAAAGAGGTGAAGCGGTTCGATGGAGAAGGAAGTCATGTGGCTATGGGTCCGGAAAGAAGAAAAGCAGTCCGATGGAAAAGGAACACGTGTGTCTATGGGTCTGGAAAGAAGAAAAGCGGTCCGATGGAAAAGGAACACGTGAGGCTATGGGGCTGGAAAGAAGAAAAGCGGTCCGATGGAGAAGGAACACGTATGGCTATGGGTCCGGTAAGAGGAGTAGCGGTCCGATGGGCAGGAAGAATGGGCAGTAATGGGAACGCCTAATTAGATGAACTGTCAAATTACTACCACACCTTCTCAAAAAACATGTTAATTACCTTGTTTTACATAGTGTGTTGATACACTCTTACCTAATTGTTTGTAATTACTTGTAAGAATGCGTTTGATTGTTTTATGGGATGCAATTTTACACCATTCTTGGATCGTGTTTTTAGTTATTTTCCTATCAGGAAAGAGCAGAGAATATTCATCGATACTACGCATAACTGCATTTGTAATATTTTCTTTAAATCCACAATGATTGCATCTAATCGTTGTTTTTTGGTATCTATCTATAAATGCATCACAGTTAGCACAAGTAATCCCTTTTGTAAGCTGATCAAATGTATAATCTGGTAGTCTGAAGTATGAAGGCTCATTTATATGAAGGTTTAATAACTGATTTGCTAATTTCATATGATTTTCATTTATTTTAGAATTGTTTAAACTATTAAGTTTATCCATCATACGGTTAAGTTGTGTGGGGTAAGTAATCGGTAAATTCATTGGGGCATTATAAAGATGAAATTCAGGATTTACAAATACAAGGTGTTCAACTATTTGGGTATTAATACGGAGTTCTTGAAGGAGTCCTCTTAGTAAAGTTGTACTTCTCTTTAGTTGATGAAGTGGATTTTTTATTTCCTTCTTTGGACTTTTATACCATAGATCATTATCAATATAATAATCACCTTCATTATTTTTAATTTCGAAAAAGTGTATGGTATTTGAAAGAAATAGAAGAGAATCGATTTGGAATTTGGTGTTATTGTGTTCAAGTAATAAGTCATTTAATACAATATGCTCAATAGAAATATGCTCTTTAATCATATTGTCAAACTTTTTCTCACCAGCAAAGCCTTTTTCAAGATAGTTAAAGTAAGATAAGTCAGCCTCTAATAATTTCATCCTCTTGTTTAGATACCGAAATGAAAGTAATTCTTTGGATTCCTTGCGAGCTTTTATAATATTGCACTCCCTTCTTGTTATTTCCCATCATTTTAAATGATATATCAAATCTGTACAAGTAATTTTGCGAAAATTGCAATAAAACTTTAAGTAATATCCACATATGATAAAAGGAGATATTGCGAGGTGACGAAAAATGGGGTAGTTCGAACAGATGCATGGTTAGAGGATATAATTGATCAACCGGAGGAAATATGTAAAAAAATCGATCCAGCCGTAAAAAATGCCAGAGCGTACTATGAATACTTGTTGTTTTTTGGTATGTACAGACCATCTAAAATGTCAAAAAACATTTTCAAACAATTAAAAGCTGCAAACGCATGGGAGAAAATAAACGAGTTTTATAAAAAGTATAAAAAGTTATGGAATGGACCGGAAATCAAAATTTATATTTTGCCGATAAACGGATTGAATCGATCTCTTATCCGCCAAACAAATGGAAAATCGGGCGTAACGTTTAAAGATAAAATGATCTTATTTCTTGGACCTACAGAGGATTTAAAGGAATGGGAATCACTTTTTGTCCATGAATACAATCATGCAACAAGGATGTCTTATATGTCTGGGGATCCTTTAAATTATACATTACTCGATTCATTGATATTAGAGGGATTAGCTGAATATGCAGTAGAACATTATTGCGGAGCAAATTACTTAGCACCATGGACAAGAGCCTATTCAGACAAATTACTAAAACGATTTTGGAATAGTGATTTTAAAGACAGATTAACGATCAAAAAGAAAGATCCTACACATGATAACCTCCTCTTCGGAAGAAAATTTGTTCCAACGATGATGGGATATGCGATTGGTTATAAAATAATTTCGGAATATAACAAAAATACTATCTACTCTATAGGTAAAATGTTTTCAAGTACTTCTGAAAAGTTTATCTCGCGTAATATTTTTAATGACTGAACCCATATTTAATGGGTTTTTTTAATTAAATAATACTGTCTAGTAGTTTCTTCCGGTAGATGAAAACATTTCTATCTAGCTATTGATCAATTGGAACATTAACCTGTCAGGAGACGAGTCGTTCAAAAATCTGAAAACTCCCCATTTTATTTACCAAAATTACAAATGATGTAAAAATATATCGAATGGATAACTACATTCATCACATAAGAGGGGAGGTTTCCAAAAATTTATTTATGAAACTAAAAAATTATAATTTGAAAACTTGAATTTTAATCACATTACACCTGGATTTGAAATTTTAAAAAGTTCTTGCAATTGTAATCTTATTGTAATAAAATTTTGTTTAATATAATAACATTCAGAATAATAAAAGAGTTTGAGGTGTATCGATGAGTACAAAAACAAACTTCAATAATCAATTACCAATTTTAGAAGTGAAGAACTTACAAACAGCATTTGAAATAGATGGTGAACTACATAATGCAGTTGATGATGTTTCCTTTAGTGTTAAGCCAAAGCAAATTGTCGGTGTTGTTGGGGAATCAGGTTGTGGTAAGAGTGTTATGTCTTTATCCGTTATGAAACTTTTACCAAAGGGAATCGGACAGATTCGTGCAGGTGAAGTTATATTTGATGGGAGAAACATAGAAAAGCTATCTGACAAAGAAATGAATAAATTTCGTGGAAAAGATGTTTCTATGATATTCCAAGAACCTATGACATCATTAAATCCAGTCTTTACAATTGGTTATCAACTTCAGGAAACTCTTTTCAATCACATGGAAATTACTAAAAAAGAAGCTAGATTAAAAAGTATTGCTCTTTTGAAAAGTGTCGGAATCTCTCGACCGGAAAAAATCGTTGATGAATATCCTCACCAATTATCAGGCGGGATGAGGCAACGTGTCATGATAGCCATTGCTATAGCATGCCAACCAAAACTACTAATTGCAGATGAACCAACAACTGCTTTGGACGTTACTGTACAAGCTCAAATTCTTGATTTATTAAAGGAAATTCAAGAAATAAATAATATGGCAATCATTTTAATTACCCATGATTTGGGTGTAGTTGCGGAAATGTGTGATGAAGTTATCGTAATGTATGCTGGGAAGATCGTTGAAAGAACGGATGTAGATACATTATTTCATAATCCAAAGCACCCATACACAGAGCTTTTAATGGGCGCTATCCCGAAAATGGATGAAGATGTGGAAGTACTTAGTTCAATTGAGGGAATTGTACCTTCATTGAAAAATATGCCTAAAGTAGGCTGTCGATTTGCTAATAGATGTCCGAAAGCAATGCCGGAATGCAAAAGCATTACTCCACAGCTTGCCGAAACAGATGCAGGTCATGAGGTTTCATGCTTACTATATGAGACTAGCATGCCGAAAGAAGGGGCGAAATTACAATGAGCAATACTGCTACAAAAAATCAGGTAAAGGAAGAATTAAATCCGGAATCATTATTAGCCATTCAAAATCTCAAAACCTATTATCCGGTTAAGGGTGGTTTTTTTAGAAGGACGATAGCAGAAGTAAAAGCTGTAGATGATGTTAGTTTTGAAATAAATAAAGGCGAAACACTAGGGTTAGTTGGTGAATCAGGCTGTGGAAAGTCTACTGCCGGAAGAACGATATTAAAGCTGTTAGACCCAACCTCAGGTAAAATATTTTTTGATGGAAAAGACATTACAAAGTTACGAGGAAAAGAATTAAGATTAGCTAGAAAAGATTTTCAAATGGTTTTTCAAGATCCATACGCATCTTTAAATCCAAAGCAAATGGTTGGAGACATTGTATCTGAGCCAATAAGAAATTTCTCTAATAAAAGCATGAAAGAATTAAAAGATGAAGTAATGGAACTATTAACAAAGGTGGGATTACCGGGGGATGCATATTATAAATATCCACATGAGTTCTCTGGTGGACAGCGGCAAAGAATTGGGATTGCAAGAGCGTTAGCTTTAAAACCAAAATTAATTGTCGCAGATGAACCAGTCTCCGCTCTTGATGTATCCGTTCAATCGCAAGTACTGAATCTATTAAAAGAACTTCAAGATGAATTTGATTTAACCTATTTATTTATTGCTCATGATTTGAGTGTAGTTAAGCATATGAGTGATCGCATAGGGGTTATGTATCTTGGTAACTTAGTTGAAATAGCAGATAAAAATAGTTTATATGCAGAACCGCTACATCCATATACACAGGCATTAATTTCAGCAATACCGGAACCTGATCCTCGTAAACGGAAAGAACGTATCATTTTGCAAGGCGATGTACCGAGCCCGGTAAATCCTCCTTCAGGTTGCCCGTTCCATACGAGATGTCCAGTTGCGAAAGAGGAATGTTCCAGGGTGAAACCGACTTTAAAGGAGGTGAAGCCTGGTCACCAAGTTGCTTGTGTACTTTATAATTAATAAATAAATATTTGGGGGGAATAACATTGAGAAGAAAATCGATATTGCTATTGACAGCGCTAATGCTTATGTTGTCGATCTTTCTTGCTGCCTGTGGTGGAAAGGATAAGGCAAATACAAATGAAAAAGGCAAAGACACAGATAAACAAGGCGAAAATGCAAGCGCTCCTAAAGATGGAGGAACATTGGTTTATGCACTTGATAGTGCTCCAAAAGGGTTGTTCAATATAAATTTTGAAAAAGATACAGTAGATCATGAGGTTGTTGACTTTTTTGATGATGACTTAATTAAATATGATGATCAATTAAAAGCACAGCCAAATATTGCTTCATGGGAAACTAAAGATAATAAAGTATATAAATTTACATTTAAAAAAGGTGTTAAATGGCATAATGGGGAAGAATTAACTGTTGATGATTGGATTTTTGCTATAGAAACACTTGCAAATAAAGATTATGAAGGTCCACGTTATGAAAATGTAAAAAATATTGAAGGTGCACCTGCATATCGTAATAAAAAAGCAAAAACAATTACTGGATTGAAAAAAATTGACGACTATAACATAGAAATTACTTTTGATAAAGCACGTGTAAACAACTTAGAAAATCTTTGGACACATCCAATGTCTAGAAAAGAATTTGAAGGTATAGCTGTAAAAGATATGATGTCATCTCCTCAAGTTCGTCAAAAACCAATCGGGACAGGACCATTTAAAGTAAATAAAATTGTCCCTGGGGAATCAATTGAATTTGTTCGAAATGAGGATTACTGGCAAGGTAAACCACATATTGAAAAGATTATATTAAAAGTTATTGATCCTAGTCTTGTTGTTGGTGAACTTAAAAATGAAAAACTTGATTTAACTAAATTTCATATGAGTATTTACGATGAAGTTAAAAAGCTTAATAATGTCGAAGTGTTAAAAGCTCCAGGTTTATCTTATTTCTATGTTGGATTTAGGTTAGGTACATGGGATGGAGATAAAAATAAAAATGTAATGAATTTTGATAAATATCAAAATAAAAAATTACGTCAGGCGATGGCTTATGCGATTAATCGTGAAGAATGGACAAAGGCTTTCTTCTTCGGATTAGGAAAACCTGTTAATCGTCCTGTACCATCAGCACACTGGATTGCTGCTGACAATAGTGAGTTACCAAATCAGTATGAATACGATCCAGAAAAAGCAAAGAAATTGTTAGATGAAGCCGGTTATAAAGATACGAACGGAGATGGTTTCCGTGAAGATCCTAACGGTAAGGAATTTGTCGTAAACTTCAGTCACTATGCAACAGATAACCCAACATTTGAGTCCCGAGCAAAAGCATTAACTCAATATTGGGAAGCAGTAGGACTGAAAACGAAGTTAAAAATGATTGATTCAAATCTTTACTATGACATGCTTGATAAAGCAGATAAAAGCCTAGAAGTATTCTACGGTGGTTGGAGTACTGGTAAGGACCCAGATCCATCTGGACTTTGGACTTCTGATGCACTTTGGAACTATCCTCGTTGGGTAAATGAACAAAACGATAAATTATTAGCTGATGCATTAGATGTTAAAATTGTTGGAACAGATCAAGAAAAACGTAAACAATTGTATGTTGAATGGCAAAAACTGGTTAACGAAGAACTACCAATGATACCTATTGGTGAAACTGATGAAGTATATGCAGTAAGTAAACGTTTAAAAGGTGTTAAATTAGATGTATCCGGAACGAATAGACCACATGAATGGTGGATTGAACAATAATTTACTTTTAGTGGTAATAGATAAGGAGAATGAACATGTTGAAGTATAGCATAAGAAGAATTTTGGGCATGATTCCAATGTTACTCCTTATCTCCATTGTGGTGTTTACCCTGGCAAAGTTAATGCCAGGGGATTCCTTCAGTGGAGAAATTGATCCAACAAATACGAATCCAGAATATATTAAAGAAATGCGTGAAAAATTAGGATATAATGATCCGATCCATGTTCAGTATTTTCGTTGGGTTTCTAATTTTGTTCAAGGGGATTTTGGGAATTCCTCACGTTATAAAATGCCTGTTTCTGATCTAATAGGTGAAAGAATTCCAAATACTATTTTTCTAGGATTTTCGTCGCTTTTAATTACCTACATATTAGCTTTTATTATGGGCATATATGCTGGTCGAAAACCTTATACAATTGGTGATCATTTAATTGGCGGTTTGAATTATTTAGGTCTAGCTATTCCATCATTTGTTGCTGCTGTATTTGCAATATACTTTTTTTCATTTCAATTAAATATTTTTCCATCAAATGGTTCGGTTGATATTATGTATTCTACTGGTACATTGGATTATTGGTTAAGTAGAGTTCATCATGTTGTCTTACCAGCGGTTGTTCTCGGTCTTTTAAGTACAGCCAGTTATACACAATTTTTGCGAAATGATATTATTGAAAATAGTCGTAAAGACTTTGTACGCACAGCAAGAGCAAAGGGTACTAGAGAAAGTAAAATCTATAATGTTCATATTTTAAGGAATTCAATAATCCCGCTAGTCACATTTTTAGGATTTGATGTTGTATCCGTTATTAGTGGTGCAATCATAACTGAAACAATTTTTACTTATCCTGGTATTGGACAACTATTCATTGAATCAGTTTCAACGAATGATTATCCAGTATTAATGACTTTGACAATGATGTTCTCGTTTTTAACATTATTCGGGAATTTAATTGCTGATATATTGTATGGGGTCGTTGATCCGCGAATTCGAATAGAATAGGGGGGGAAGACATGGAAATTGTAACTAAGAAATCAAGTCAGAATGTAGGCGGCGTTCAAAAAAGTCTTTCCCCTTGGGCAGTTGCAAGGCGGAAATTTGTAAAAAATAAATTGGCTATGGTGAGTTTAATATTTTTGTTGGCTGTAACAATTGTTTCGATAATTGCACCATTCGTTTTAACTCAAGACATAACAAAGGTTAATATTGGACAAATGTCTTTATCTCCATCATCCGAGCACTTTTTAGGAACCGATAAAAGTGGGAGAGATGTATTTACACGTCTACTATATGGTGGCAGGGTTTCCTTATTAGTTGGAATAACTTGTACATTTTTTGTCATACTATTTGGAACAATCATTGGTTCTCTTGCAGGATATTTTGGTGGTGCAATAGATAGCGTTTTAATGCGTTTTACCGATTTTATATTAAATTTCCCATTTCTTGTTTTCGTTATTGTTCTAAGTGCTATTTTATTCGGTAAATTATCAGGTGTTTGGGTAATTATTATCGTCATTAGTTTTCTTAGCTGGGGTGGCGTTGCCCGTATTGTTCGAAGCAAAATATTAGCTGAAAAAGAAAACGAATATGTATTGGCATCGAAATCGATTGGTTGCTCATCCTCTAAAATTATTATTAAGCATTTATTACCTAATGTACTTTCTACCATAATTGTTCAAGCTAGTATAACTTTTGCTAGTATGATTGTTGCGGAAGCTGGTCTAAGTTATTTAGGTTTCGGAATTCCACAAGAGGTTCCGAGCTGGGGAAATATGTTGTCTTCTTCAAAGGAGCCTGACGTTCTCCAATATAAACCTTGGATATGGGCGCCACCGGCGATAATTATTACACTTACTATTCTTTCTATTAACTTCATTGGTGAAGGCTTAAAAGATGCACTGAATCCAAAAAATTAGAAAATATCCGATGAAAAACTCCAATCGTTTGATTGGAGTTTTTCATTCTCTTTTTATTCCTTAGAGTGAATGATTTATATGTAAATCAAGGAATAATTTTACTAAAGTATGCCCATACTGATTGTTAAATAGTTGATGCAAGGGGGTAATAATTGATGCTATATCTACATGATGTATGGGTGAATTGGTTTGAAGGGGAAGAGAATAGCTATAACATTTGTCATTTCCACGAATGGAGAAGGGATGACACGATCGAATTATTAGATCAAGTTCCGTTATTATTGGTGGATTCTTTATTGTTTCATTACATAGAAAATGATTTGAGTGACTTACCGCAGGAACTAATGAATGATGTCTATCAAAAGGCCTATTCAAGAAAAAATCATGAACGGGTACAATTGGAATATTGTTTTGTTGTAACGGATGGAAACGGAATTTTAGCTGTAGATACGATAGGATATAATATTCCGATTAGAAAAAGCCGATTAATCCCTCGGCAAGAACAGCTTGTATATGATATGATTGAACAGCATGAACCAATTAATTATCAATTTGAAGGGGGAGTTGGAGAAAAAGAACATCATATCTTATCTCCAGACCCAGCGAGCATGTATGGTTTAACAAGGAAAGAAAGGCAATTAAAGCAGTTGCTTTTTATGGCTTTAGATCAACTTCATTCTTCAAACAACGCAGCTGAAATTCGTTATTGGTATACAGAGTGGGCTCCGGAACAGTATCAAGAAATTCAGGTTATGGATTTTAATGATGTTTGGAATCGTCTATTTGAAGAAGTGAAAAGAGGTTGGAGTGAAAAACACGAAAATCTCTGTGAAAATTTAATTAAAGGACAACCATTTTTTGAAAAGCTTTGGGAATTGGAACATGGTCCAAAGGTCAATTAATGGAAAAGTAAAGGTACACCGATTTAACTGGTGCACCTTTACTTTTTTTACTTTCGCTTTCTTCCAAGTCCCATTGCATTTTCCATTTTCTTTAGCATCTTATTCGCTGCTTTGTTGGCCTTTTCTGCGCCCATGTCTAATATACGATCAAGTTCATCCGATTCAACTAATGAAAGGTATTTTTCTTGAATCGCAGAAAGTTTTTTTATGAGTACTTGAGCGAGATCATTTTTAAATTCTCCGTAACCTTTTCCTTCATATTCCCGAACGATTTCATCAATGGATCGATTTTCGATAATGGAATAAATGGAAAGCAGATTCGAAATTCCAGGCTTATTTTCTTTATCGTATTTAACAATTCCATCCGAATCTGTGACGGAACTTTTGATTTTTTTCTCAATCGTTTTTGGATCGTCAAGGATCGAAATAAATCCTTTCGTATTTGGATCAGATTTACTCATTTTCTTTGTTGGATCTTGCAATGACATGATTCTTGCACCGACTTTAGGAATTCTAACGTCTGGGATCGTAAAGATGTCATTGTATTTTTTATTAAATCTTTCGGCTAAATCTCTTGTTAACTCCAAATGTTGTTTTTGGTCTTCACCAACAGGAACTAAATCGGTGTTATATAATAATATATCGGCGGCCATTAATGGCGGATATGTGAGTAAGCCTGCAGATACAGACTCTTTACCAGAAGATTTATCCTTAAATTGTGTCATACGTTCCAGCTCACCAATACTTGCTACACATTGTAACATCCATCCTGCTTGAGCATGGGCAGGCACTTCTGATTGAATAAACAAAGTTGCTTTTTCAGGATCTATTCCAACAGCAATATATAGAGCTGCTAAATTTCGAATGTTTTTGCGCAATTGTAAGCGATCTTGGGGAACAGTTATCGCATGTTGATCAACAATACAGAAATAACAATTATATTCCTCTTGTAATTCAACAAATTGCATTAACGCTCCAATATAATTACCAAGTGTAATTGTCCCGCTTGGTTGAATCCCTGAAAATATTGTTTTCATTTACAATTCCTCCTCGAATTAAGTTTAGATTTCCTTTTTAGGCAAAATAAAAAACCATCCGTCGCCTAAATAATAGGGACGAATGGTTGATTCCGCGGTGCCACCCTAAGTGCACAAGTAAACTATTGTGCCTCTTAGTTCCATGAAATAATTCATGGAATCCCATTAACGTGAGATTACTCGCCAAAAACTAATAAGAGGAATCCTCTGTTCATTTTTAGTGCTCCAAAGTCCATTCCATAAGTTTTGTTTGTTTGTTTTCACCAGCCACAAACTCTCTACAAAACAAAAACAAATGTACTACTCTTTATCATTGCTATTTCGGTATTTTAAAATTTATCATATTATATCTAAGTGCAATGACTAAGTCAAGATATGAAAAATTTTAATTATGTTTTAATGATAATTTAAGAATGATCTAGTATTCTGTGTATGTCGACTCGTTCGGCCTTATGACATAATCAAAAAGGAAAATGAGATTGATAATCATTTAAGTAAAGTTAGCCGAAAAGGGGGGCAAAAAAGAATAAAAGAGATGGTTTAAAGGCTGATTACAGGGGTAAATAGACTATAAGTCTAATGTCACAGTGTTGTCATTTTTATAAATGTCTGGACTCATTTTTAGAAAAACTATATTCATTGTTGTACAAATAGTGTATAATACATAATATAGATTTTTTATTTAAAGTAATTTTAATTTGGCTATGTTAAAGTTCAATGTTGATTTGTCACTATTTGATTGAAGCGGAAAGTGAGCACCTGTAGCGGAAAACAACAGTCAAATTTAACAGCGCCTTTAATTTAAATAATTAATCCTTGAAGGATTATGAAACTAAATTTATAGATAAGGAGTGTGAATGATAAATGGTAACATTATACACTTCACCTAGTTGTACATCATGTAGGAAAGCAAGAGCCTGGCTTGAGGAAAATAATATTGAATATAAAGAGCGAAATATCTTTTCGGAACCTTTAAGTTTGGAAGAAATAAAAGAAATATTAAGAATGACTGAGGATGGTACAGATGAAATCATATCTACACGCTCAAAAACCTTCCAAAAGTTAAACGTTGATTTAGATACGTATCCGTTACAAAAATTATATAAGTTAATTCAAAAAAATCCGGGACTACTTAGACGTCCAATTATGGTTGATGAAAAACGTTTGCAAGTTGGGTATAACGAAGATGAAATTCGTCGTTTCTTACCACGAAAAGTTCGCTCATATCAATTACTTGAAGCTCAAAAACTTGTTAATTAATATTTTTCATAAATAGAAATAGGTAATATAAAACGCCTTCATACCAGCATTGATTGGAATGGAGGCGTTTTATTTCAAAGATAAAAATATGTTTACTGAAAATTTAGTCTTGAATGTTTGGTGCATATCCGCTAAAATGAGCAAAACAATAATTTTTTTTAGAAAAAAACCTTTGGGTATTAGTGGAATTTAAAATTGGGAAGAGTTTTTGTTTCCAATTAACATCTTTTTATCATAAAATAGAAGTACAAGAGTAGAATATTATTTATTATGAAATTTTCTACACTTTTACCTAAGCAGTTTAGCATACACTTAGCCTTATATGGGGGAACAAGTCCCTTCATAACTTTCAAATAGAAGGGAGAGTTGATGTATGGAAATCGAACGTATTAATGAAAATACAGTTAAGTTTTATATTTCTTATGGTGATATAGAAGAAAGAGGATTTAATCGCGAAGAAATTTGGTATGATCGAGAGAGAAGTGAGGAACTTTTTTGGGAAATGATGGATGAAATTCATCATGAAGAAGAGTTTGTACCAGAAGGTCCATTGTGGATTCAAGTTCAGGCGCTTGATAAAGGACTTGAAGTATTGGTAACAAAAGCACAGCTATCTAAAGATGGACAGCGTTTTGAACTGCCGATATCAGAAGAAAAGCTTAAGGAATTACCGATTAACGACCGACTTGAAGAATTTCTTGATGAGCATTTTCAATCAAAGGGTCTTCAGGAAGAAGATGAAATATTAGACTTTATGTTGGCATTCAAAGATTTTGAAGATGTAATTTCTTTATCTAAGCAATCCGGTTTAGACGACATCATCACTAAGCTTTTGTCATACAACAATAAATATTATTTATATGTTGAGTTTCCTGAAGAAGTGTTTGACGAAGAGTCGATTGATAACGTTTTAAGTATTTTGCTTGAATACGGAGAAGAGTCATCTTTTACCGTACATCGTCTCCAAGAATATGGAAATACGATCATCGATGGAAATGTATTTGATACGATACAAAAGTACTTTAAATAAATATAAATGCCGATTTCATAATGAAATTGGTATTTTTTTTGTATTGGAAGGAGGATAAACTAACTGCCTAATTGAATATTTATGGGAGGAGGGTGAAGTAGAAATGCTTACAGCTATTACAAAAAATAGAGAATTGTATTGCTTGTTGTATCCCGAAAGTAAAGAAAAGCTAATGAAAATAAGAGGCAAAACACCTTTATATTGTCCGCAATGTCATGAAGAAGTAATTGTAAAGATTGGCAAGATTAAAATACCTCACTTCGCACATAAAACTAACACGAATTGCACAAGTTCAGAACCCGAAAGTGAACGCCATTTACAAGGGAAAATTGATTTGTTTTGTTGGTTAAAAGCTCAAGGGTTGAACGTTGAAATGGAGAAATTCTTCCCGGAAATTAACCAACGCTCGGATCTATATGTTCAAAAGCATGGAAAAAAATATGCTATTGAGTTTCAATGTTCAGCTATTCCGACAGAGGAAATTGAAAAACGGACGGAGGGTTATTCCTCAATTGATATCGTTCCTGTTTGGTTACTTGGTGGTGAACCTTACCAAAAAAAGTTTACCCTAATTGACAACGTATTTAAAGTATCTGATTTTCAATGGTCGTTAGCACAGTATAATTCTACAAATGGAATGCATATTTACAGCTACTCACCCGAAACCAAAAATATAACAATACTTTCGCAGTTAGCACCTATCTCGATTAGGAAAGTTTTTGCTCAACAGATGACATATCCATTAGCTTCAGTTGATTTTCCACTCAACCTTTCAAATAAAAACAACAAAAAATTTGATTGGAACTTTTGGTTCCATGAAAAGAAAAATATGCTCCAAAATAAAATCATCTACGCTTCAAATTTAAAGGATTCATTTCTTGCCACAGCGTATTACAATAGACATTCACCTATTTTATTCCCTCCTTTGATCGGAATTCCTGTTAAGTTTATGGAAATTTGTAAAACACATGTATCCATTTGGCAATATTTTATCTGGTGTGATAGTTTCAAGCATCTAAATAAGGGGAATGAAACGTCTCTTGCTTTAGTGGTCGGAAAATTTGAAGAACGGGTTTTGAATGGAGACATCCAATTACGAAAGTTTCCTTTAATACATGTGAAATTTTTAAAGCAAATGATTTATCACTACTTAAAACTCTTATCTAAATTTGGATATTTAGAAGAAACTCGAAAAGGGAGGTTTGCAATGAATAAATCAATACCCTTTCCAAACAATATAGAGGAAGCTGCACGTATGGAAAATGAGTTTATGAATACATTTTATAAATGAGTAATTTAATTATTTGCAGGAATTCAAATGTTTAATTAAAATAAAGAAGAATGAAAAAATTTTGTTTATTAATATCCTTTTTTAACATTTTTTAACGTTAAAATGTGTATTGAAAATTAGCTTTTTAAAAAGAATGGAGGAAAAATAATGACTGCTGGAACATCTACTAAATCACTTCCAAATCGTAATGAAGTAGCTGAAGAATTAACTTGGAGATTGGAAGATATATTTGCAAGCGATGATTTATGGGCAAAGGAATATAAGGATGTTAAAACATTATTACCAAAAGCTGACCAATTCAAAGGGAAGCTTGGCGAAAGTGCTGATCAATTATATGAGGCATTAAAATTTCAAGATGAGGTATCCGAAAGATTAGGCAAATTGTATACATACGCACATATGCGCAATGATCAAGACACCGGAAATTCCTTTTATCAAGGTCAAGAAAGCCAAATGAGAAGTTTATTAGCAGAGGCAGGAAGTGTATTTGCCTATTTAGTACCTGAGATTTTGTCGATCGAAGAAAATAAACTAAAAAGCTTTATTAATGAAAAAAGTGAATTGAAATTGTATGAGCACGTATTAGAACAATTAAATCTTCAACGCCCACATGTTCTATCTGCTGATCAAGAAGCACTGCTTGCCCAAGCATCTGAGGTTATGGATGCATCAAGCAATACATTTGGAATGCTGAACAATGCCGACCTGGAATTTCCATCTATTAAAGACGAGGATGGTGAAGAGGTTCAAATTACACATGGGCGTTACTCTCGATTTTTAGAAAGCTCCGACCAAAGAGTAAGAAAAGAAGCTTTCGAGAAAGTGTATGAGACTTACGGGAATTTCCGTAATACATTTGCCAGTACATTAAGCGGCCAAGTAAAAAGGGATAATTTCAATGCAAAAGTACGTAATTATGATTCTGCACGACATGCTGCACTATCGGCGAACAATATTCCTGAAAGTGTTTACGATAATCTCGTGAATACGGTGAATGACAACCTCCATCTCTTACACAAATACATTAAACTTCGGAAAAAAGTTCTCGGAGTTAAGGAATTGCATATGTATGATCTTTATACTCCACTTGTAAAAGATGTGGAGATGAAAATTCCTTACAATGAGGCTAAAGAGATAGTTCTAAAAGGTCTTGCACCACTTGGTGAAGAATATTTAGATATTTTAAAAGAAGGCTTTGAAAATCGCTGGGTAGACGTTGTGGAAAATAAAGGCAAAAGAAGTGGGGCCTATTCATCTGGTGCATACGGCACAAATCCGTACATCTTGATGAACTGGCAGGATAATGTTAACAATCTTTTTACGTTAGCACATGAATTTGGCCATAGTGTTCACAGTTATTATACAAGGAAAAATCAACCATTTACCTATGGTGATTACTCAATTTTCGTTGCCGAAGTAGCTTCTACATGCAATGAGGCCTTATTGAATGATTATTTACTTAAAACGATTGATGATGAAAAGAAAAGAATATATTTATTAAATCATTATTTAGAAGGATTCCGCGGAACTGTTTTCCGTCAAACAATGTTTGCTGAATTCGAGCATTTAATTCACCAAAAAGAACAGAACGGTGAAGCATTAACGGCGGAATTATTAACGAAGGAATACTATGATCTAAATAAAAAATACTTTGGTGAAGAGGATATTGTTATTGATGAACAAATTGGATTAGAATGGTCAAGAATTCCTCATTTCTATTACAATTATTATGTTTATCAATACGCAACCGGTTTTAGCGCTGCAACTGCGTTAAGTGCGCAAATTCTGGAAGAAGGAAAACCTGCTGTTGAACGTTATATCGGGTTCTTGTCAGCCGGAAGTTCCGACTACCCAATTGAAGTGTTAAAAAAGGCAGGAGTGGATATGACATCACCAAGTCCAATCGAAGAAGCTCTTAAAGTATTTGAAGAAAAATTAAATGAACTTGAACGTTTATTATCGTAGTAAAATCCAATCTAAATAAGAAAAGGTCAAGCAAAATTGCTTGACCTTTTCTTATTTAAATCCTCGAAAATGATTTCTTCTGTTTAAATAAAGGACAAAAATGAACAGTGTCAGAAATAGCATAGGTGAGGTAATGAAAAGTGGAAGGAGTTTCATAAGCCCCAGAATGTTAATACAAAAAGCAAGGAGGATCACAAAGAAAAAAATTGGAAAAACAAACTTTTGCATAGAAATACTCCTTCCATAAAACCTGACTAGTATATATTTATGTACTAAGCAGATTAATTATCACTTGTTTTTGACAATATTGTGAAGGTCTTAACATATACTTGCACATACAAGTCATAACATGCTATAGTAAGGACGTGAAGTTGATCACAAACAAACATATACCCCTTTGTTTGACCGTGAAAAATTTCTCCCATCCCCTTTGTTCGTGTTGAAAAAGGTCTTGCTGATGCAAGGCCTTTTTCTTATAATGATTCGAAAAACTCATCAACTTCGACAACTACAAAAAAAGGATATAGTATTAACTATACCCTTATCTAATATTATTCTTCTTTTTCAATATACTTCCAATACGTACCGTGTTTTCCGTGGATGGCTTTCACCTTTTGTTGTAACACCCATTTTTTTAGCTTTTTCTCTACATCTGCTATAGTCATATCATAGACGATGGCAATTTCTTTTGAAGGAGCTACTTTATAAATTTTTAGAAATATTTCTAATGGCGGCAAAGGGTTTGGTTTTGTTTTCGCACCTAACATTTCTTGAAGAATTTGTACATACACACTATATTCATAAAACCCAGTGATTTTTAACCCTTCATCTTCAATATTTTCATTAAAAAAAACAAGGGAAGGGAATTCATCGACTTCCATTTCCGATAAAATTTTCAAATCACATTGAAATGCTTTAGCAGCACTCTCCGAATGAATATCATTTAAAAATTCTTCAGTATCCAAGTTAATACTGTTTGCACATTTAACGAGAACATCTATATTAGTAACATTTTGCTTTTCTAAAAATAACACTTCCTGTATTTTTCTCAAAAAACGAATTCCGGCTCTTCTTCCTTGCAATTCAGCAGCTTTAATCGCAATCGATGTTATATATGGAGCAGTAATTGAATTTTCAAACCAGAGGCTCCCATCGCAGGGCATTCCGGTTTTTGAGGCCGTTTTCTCCCAAAGTTGAGCAAGGGCATCCATTTTTTTAGAGTTTACATTTAATCTTGTTAAACTGCTGCTTAAAACATGTTTCAAGGAGAAAAATTGTCCATATTCTAGTTGTAACTTTTTTATAATAGGTTCTAATGCCCAGCATTCGGAACATAACGGATCGACAAACATATAAATTTCTAGAGGCTTTTTATCAGAATTACAAAAACAATGGTAATTTGAAACTAGAATATCTTTGTCTTTCAATTTATTTCACCCGATAATTCATCTGGAGTATTTACCATATGCCTGGCAGTCAAAACTAATCTAGAAAAAAACTCTTCTCGTATTGTTCCTTCTAAATTTACTTCATCCATTGCTTCACTCATACATGATAACCATGCTTTTGCTCGTTTTGGCGTTATTTCATGTGGAAGATGACGTGCACGCATCATCGGATGACCATATGCATTTGTATATAATTGAGGCCCACCCAAGTATTGTGTTAAAAACATTTTTTGCTTTTTTGCGACTTCGGATAAGTCCTTCGGAAATATTGGGATTAGATCGGGATGTTTCGCGACTCTCGAATAAAATGCATCGACTAGTTGGTGCAGCGTTTTTTCCCCGATTACCTCATACGGCACTATGCGTTTCTCTACCATATGAAAAGCTCCTTTAAAAAGATTTTTATTGTGTATATTCATTTTAGCAGGTGAACGTCTAATAACTCAAACAAATAGCCTTTTCAATTATTATATTTTGCAAAGCAATGAATAATATCCCAGAGGATTAATAGAAAAAAACGCTATTCTTTTGAATAACGTTTAACTATAAAAAGAGTTTGTTATATTTTTTACATAATTTTGGGTTTCTTTAAATGGTGGAATTCCTCCGAAACGGTCGACATTGCCCGGTCCGGCGTTATATGCAGCAAGTGCTAAATTGATATCGCCATCATAACGATCAAGCATATTTTTTAAATATTTACTACCGGCAAATATATTTTGCTCCGGGTCAAAAACATTTGTCACTCCTAGACTTTTGGCAGTTGAAGGCATTAATTGCATTAGACCAGATGCACCGGATTTACTAACTGCATTTGCATTAAAGCTAGATTCATGTTGAATGACTGATTTAATTAATTCTTTAGGTATATTGTATTTTTCACTTGCCTTTTGAATAATTGAATCAAGATCTTTTGGAGCATTGATTGGTTTTTGATTGGTTGGAAAATGAATATTCACGGGTAATGTCTGATTTAACGTACTATATAAATTAGTTGTACTACTTTCTGTTTTTCCATTAATTGAACTTTCAAGCGCTGATGTTAACAATTGTTGGAAAAGGGAATTTGTATCCGATGATTGGGTACTAGATGGATTTGTAAAACTTTGAAGTGCTTGTATTTCAAGCAATGTTTTAATTTGATTAACTGTTGTCATTCATTTATCCTCACTTAAACATTGTTCTTTTGCTTTATAAAACCTAACAATTTTATTTTCAGTTTCACGAATAGGAATATTTAATCGGTTCATCAACTCTTGAAAAATTTTTTCACCTATTATTCTATCATTTACTTCATATTCTATCTCATAATCGTTCTTATTTAAATAGGAACTACAATCAAAAACAAGTAAGCCGTCTAAATAATTTATTTCAGCTCTATTTGTTGTCAATGAACCAAAATAACGGATGGAATGTAATGGGAAATTGGTTTGAAGTAATTTGTTTTTTACTTCTCCTTCAGGCAGTTCTCCATATGTAATCATTTGATTGGCTTGTTGTTCATTAATTATTTCATTCGTTTCTAACAAGCCGATCTCGGCAGGCTGCTTTAGCGTAAGTTCAAATTGATTCTTTTTCTTTCGAATCCGCAGTGCACAGCCTATTTGTTTTAATTTAAAAGTAGGGGAGTCAAAATAATGATTGATTTGCTTAGTAAAATCATTATCTTTAATAGAAAACTCATTTTTGATCCGGATAAATTCATCTTTCGTTACGATATTTTTTAATTCGATTTCAATTACACTGCCCATTTTTATTATCGCTCCCTTTTTCCTTTAGTCACTGTTTGCATTTTATCAATTGTAGTCTTGCATTAGCAAACAAGAAATATGGTAAAATGGAAATGGATTTATGATTAGGTAAATTTCTACTCCTGATTTGTTAGTTAGAGGTGATGTTAGTGAACCATTGGGACCAATTTTTAGCTCCTTATAAACAAGCTGTAGATGAATTGAAAATTAAATTAAAAGGTATGCGCACCCAGTTCGAGCAGGAGCATATCCACTCTCCAATTGAATTTGTAACCGGGCGTGTAAAACCGATTGCTAGTATTTTAGACAAAGCAACGCAAAAAGAAATCCCGCTCGATCAATTAGAAACCCAGATGCAGGATATTGCTGGACTTAGGATGATGTGCCAATTTGTTGATGATATAAAAAAAGTTGTCGAGCTATTAAGAATGCGGAATGATTTTAACATTATTGAAGAACGGGATTATATTTCTAATAATAAACCGAGTGGCTATCGCTCATATCATGTCGTAATCGAATACCCTGTTCAAACCATTCATGGTGAAAAAAAGATCCTTTGTGAAATTCAAATTCGTACTCTTGCAATGAATTTTTGGGCGACAATTGAGCATTCCCTAAATTATAAATATCGTGGACAGTTTCCTGAGGACATTAAAATGCGACTTCAACGTGCTGCAGAAGCCGCTTTCCTATTGGATGAAGAAATGTCCGAAATACGAGAAGAAATTCAAGAAGCACAAGTTTATTTTACAAAAAATAAAGAACAGCATAAAAATACGAGGAAAAAGAATTAGTACATTTTATAGGGAGATGGTGATTGAACTTGAAGTTTTCGATTACATCAAAAGGAAATGCAAAGTCAAATACGTTGATGCATAAAATTCGTACATATTTACAAGATTTTGGACTTGAGTATGATGAGGCAAAACCTGATATCGTTATTTCGGTTGGTGGGGATGGGACATTGCTTTATGCCTTCCATCGTTATAGTTCAAGGTTAGATAAAACCGCTTTTGTAGGAGTGCATACTGGCCACCTTGGCTTCTATGCAGACTGGGTTCCCGAAGAAATCGAGAAGCTTGTGATAGCGATCGCCAAAACTCCTTATCAGGTTGTTGAATATCCACTTCTTGAAGTAATCATTCGTTATCAGCATGGCGGCAAAGAAACAAGATATTTAGCGTTAAACGAGTCAACAGTAAAATGTGTGGAAGGCACATTGGTCATGGATATTGATGTCCGCGGCCAACATTTTGAACGTTTTCGCGGGGATGGGTTATGTCTTTCAACACCGTCAGGAAGTACCGCCTATAATAAAGCGTTGGGTGGTGCAATCATTCATCCTTCGATAAAGGCGATACAATTAGCGGAAATGGCTTCTATTAATAATAAAGTATTTAGAACAATCGGGTCACCATTGATTTTCCCGGGTCATCATACATGCACGCTTAAACCTGTTCGAGAACAAGATTTCATGATTACCATTGATCATCTAACATTGTTACATAAAGATGTGAAATCGATACAATTCCGTGTTGCTGATGAGAAAGTTCGCTTTGCTCGTTTTCGCCCATTCCCGTTTTGGAAACGAGTTCATGATTCATTTATTTCAGATTAAAGAGAGGGAGCATAATGGCTTCTTATTCCTTGCAGTGGACAATCGCTCATAAAGATAAAGACAAAATTATTAGGCAGTTTTTAAGTGAGAAAGACATTTCACGAAGAGCGTTAACAGATATTAAATTCGCTGGCGGAAAAATAACAGTCAACCAGCGTGAAGAAAATGTTTTGTATCAATTAAAATGTGGTGATCGGCTTGAGGTTACTTTTCCACCTGAGAAAAGCAGTGAAACATTAATTGGTGAGGATATTCCGATTCAAATTATTTTTGAAGACAAAGACCTGCTAGTTATTGATAAACCTGCATTTATGAATACAATCCCTTCAAGAGAACATCCCCATGGGAGTCTTGCCAATGCATTAATCGGGTATTATCAAAAAAAATCCATTGATGCAACGGTTCATATTGTGACTCGTTTGGATAGAAATACATCCGGTCTAGTTCTTGTGGCGAAACATCGATATATCCATCATTTGTTAAGTCAAATGCAGCAAAAAAGAATGATTAAACGAACTTATGAGGCATTAGTAGAAGGCGTTTTAAGCGAAGACGACGGAACGATTGATGCACCGATAGGCCGAAAAGATTCAAGCATTATCGAAAGAGAAGTAAGAGCAGATGGGAAAGCGGCACGCACACATTATCACGTGATGAAACGTGGTTCGAAGTTTTGTCATATCAAGCTGACGCTTGATACAGGAAGAACGCATCAAATTCGTGTCCATATGTCTTATATTGGTCACCCACTGTTAGGTGATGATCTTTATGGCGGAAATACGGATATATATGAGCGGCAAGCCCTGCACTGCAGCAACCTTACTTTTTATCATCCGACTCTAGAAAAGGAAATGAATTTTCATAGTGATTTTCCGTTTGAGGTGTGAAAACAATGGACTTTAGCGTAAAAGGCTAAAGTCCATTGTTTGTTACTCAAAACTCCTAAATTTCTCTTCCACAAAAGGCATCGTAGAATCAACAGAAACAGTCTCCATTTCAGGATAGCGCAGTGCTGTTAACTTTCCACCGAATACAGCACCAGTATCGATATTGACAGTTTTTCCAACAAACCTAGGTTTTTTAACAGGTGTATGTCCATAGACAATCCATGCATCACCAAAGTAATTTTTAGCCCAATCTCTTCTTACTGGTGAGCCATCCTCATGCTTTTCTCCAGTTATATCACCATATAGTACAAACGTTTTAACACTTTTATTGGACAATCCAATATAATCTTCACGAATTCCTGCGTGTGCAATGATTAATTTATTTTCATCGATTATTTGGTACAGTGGTGCCTCTTCATATAATTGCATAAACATTTTTTTATAATGATTTTCCTCTTTTCTTGTGCAGGCCTTTAGCTCAGCAACAGTTGTTTCTAAACCATGCGATATTTGTACATTTCTTCCTAAAAAATAACGATAAAGTTTATTGCAATGATTTCCGGGAACATAATAGGCAAGATTTTTCTCGCGAAGTTTCCATACGGTCTCAATAACTTTTAAAGATTGTGGACCGCGATCAGTGAGATCACCGACAAATCCTAATATTCGATTACCTGGATGAATCGGAATTTCATTTTCAAACTTATATCCTAAAGCAGTCACTAAACGAACAAATTCATCATAACAGCCGTGAATATCCCCAATAATATCAATTTTCATTTTGTATCCTTTCTTTACTAAAGTGATTATTAATTATTTTAAAGATATTTTAAAAAAGTATGTGGAAAACTATATTCAAATTACAATACAAATGGATAAAGTTTTGTTAGGATATGTAGTATGTAATTTTAGAAATGAGGTGATGGTTAGTGGGTGAAAACTCATTGGAGCAAAACGAACTTCATCAGCAGGCGTTATTGAATTCTGCATTAGAAAATAAAGAAATTCACAATTTCCGTGATGAATTTTTAAGCTTACATCCCTATGATCAAGCACAGTTTTTTATTGGCATTGATCCTGTACATAGAAAACAAGTTTATTATTTTTTGTCTCCGGAAGAAATGGCATTTTTATTTGAACAGCTTGAAATTGAGGATGATGAATATCAAAAACTATTATCCGAAATGAATCCTCAATATGCGGCAGATGTCCTTTCTTATATGTTTACCGATAATGCGGTCGATGTGTTAAATCTTCTTGAAAAAGATCAAGTTGCAAGTTACTTAACGATGATGGATCAGAAGGAAGCACAAGAAATTAAAGATTTGCTTCATTATGAAGAATACACTGCCGGTAGTATTATGACAACTGAGTATGTCGCAATCGAGGCAAGTCAAACCGTTCGTTCAGCCATGTTTATTTTAAAGAATGAAGCTGCCAAAGCGGAAATGATTTATTATTTATATGTCGTTGATCATGATAAAAAGCTTGTCGGCGTTATTTCACTTCGCGACTTAATTATTGAAGATGACGATACGATGATTACGGAAATTATGAATGATCGGGTCGTGTTCGTATCGGTCGGTGATGATCAGGAAGATATCGCTAGAAAAATGAAGGATTATAATTTCTTAGCGATTCCAGTAGTGGATTTTCAAAGACATTTATTGGGGATTATAACAATTGATGATATCGTTGATGTCATTGATGAAGAGGCATCAGAAGATTACTCCAAGCTTGCTGCAGTTACTGATATGGATTCTCCAAGTAAAAGTCCGTTTTCAGCAGCAAAGAAAAGATTGCCTTGGCTTATTGTTTTACTTTTTTTGGGGATGTTTACTGCCAGCCTTATTGGCCGTTTTGAAGATACACTGAAACAAGTAGCATTATTAGCTGTTTTTATCCCGTTGATTGGCGGGATGGCAGGTAATACTGGGACACAGGCTCTAGCTGTAGCTGTGAGAGGAATTGCAACTGGAGATGTGAATGAAGAGAGTAAATGGAAACTTATTCTTAGGGAAGCAGGAACAGGACTCATAACAGGTGCTACATGCGGTATTTTGATTATGATTATTGTGTACTTATGGAAAGGGGAACTTTTTCTTGGCCTATTGGTAGGGATATCAATATTGGCTTCATTAGTTGTAGCAACTATGTCAGGTTCGTTAATTCCACTACTTATGGATAAACTAAATATTGACCCTGCGGTTGCATCAGGTCCATTTATTACGACGATAAATGACATTATCTCAATCTTAATTTATTTTGGAATGGCCAATTTATTTATGAGTCATTTAATTTGAAAATTAGTTTTTAAAAAGGGGAGGAACTATGGAAGGATCACTCACATCTGTTGTAATAGTAGTTGTTGCCGCATTTCTTACACCACTTTTATTACATCGCTTCAAGCTTAATGTTATACCGGTTGTAATAGGTGAAATTATCGTTGGATTGATTATTGGGAAAAGTGGCTTTGATTTAATTGAAAAGGATATGTGGCTGCAAACATTATCAACATTAGGGTTTATTTTTCTTATGTTTTTAAGTGGAGTTGAAATTGATTTTTCTGCTTTTTCTGGAGGGAAAAATGCAGCCACCTTGCCGAATGGAAAAAAAGAACCGAATCGATTGAAGGTTGCAACTGTAATCTTTATCGGAATACTTATTATATCTGTATTACTTTCTTACTTATTTGTCTTTGCCGGTTTAGTAGACGATGTATTTTTACTAACATTAATTATTTCCACCATCTCGCTAGGTGTTGTCGTTCCAACATTGAAGGACGCTCACATTATGAAAACAGCTATAGGACAAATCATTCTTCTTATCGCTGTCATCGCTGACCTTGTAACGATGATTTTGTTAACGGTCTACGTATCGCTAACCGGTGGCGGCGGTGGAAACATGTGGCTGCTCTTAATTCTATTTGCTGCTGGTGTTCTGCTCTATTTCATAGGGAGACGATTTAAACAAAAAACATTCTTCGAGAAACTTTCAAGAGGGACGACGCAAATCGGGACTCGAGCAGTTTTTACCCTCATACTTGTTCTAGTCGGTCTTTCAGAATCAGTCGGCGCAGAAAACATTTTAGGGGCATTTCTTGCGGGTACCCTCGTATCTTTATTAGCACCAAATCCAGAAATGGTACGGCAGCTTGATTCTTTCGGGTATGGATTTTTAATTCCGATTTTCTTTGTTATGGTCGGTGTTGATCTTGACCTATGGTCATTATTTAGTGATAAAAAGTTATTAATTTTAATTCCTTTACTCATAATTGCTTTTTTAATATCGAAATTCATCCCGGTCTTCTTACTAAAAAAGTGGTATGACACAAAGACTGTCATTTCATCAGCTTTTTTGCTTACATCAACTTTATCACTGGTTATTGCTGCAGCAAAAATAGCTGAACGTATTGGGGCAATTACAAAAGAAATGAGTGGAATGTTTATTTTAGTAGCGGTTATCACATGCGTCATTACACCAATTTTATTTAGAAAATTGTTTCCTCGGGAAAACTTACAAGAAAGAAAGCGTAAAGTTTCCTTAGTTGGTGCTAACCAGCTCACTTTACCTGTTACGAGAGAATTAAGCCCGAAATTATATGATGTTACACTATATCATACGAAACTAGATAAAGCGGATAAACAAATTGCTGATTCACTTTTCAAAGTAAAAGAAATAAATGATTATGAAGTAATAACATTGGAAGAAGAAGGAATCTTTACATCGGATATTATTGTATTTATGACCGGAGAGGAAGAGATCAATACACCATTGGCAGTTGAAGCAAAGAATCGCAAAGTGGATCGAGTAATTGCCCGAATTGAGTCACCACAATTACAAGACGAGGTACGTGAACATGATGTAGAAGTATTTTCAACTCTTCTATCTACTCAAGCCTTGCTACGATCACTTATCGAATCACCCGCAGTCATGAGAATATTAACAAATCAGGAAAATTCACTATTTGAAATCAACATGTTAAATAGTCAATTTGAAGGGATGACCCTTCGCAAATTTCCTTTTACTGGTGATGTTATTTTCGTCAGAATCTTTCGCGGCGGTGAATCGATTATTCCACATGGGGATACAGAACTCCATATGAATGATCGGTTGATTGTTACAGGTTCAACGGAATATGTAGATGAACTTAAACGTGAATTAGAATTATGTGAATGGTATTAAATTTAAATATAGACTTTTAATAAGAGAATGAATCATGTAAAATTAGCACTAGGTACTAATAACTTGTGATAAACTTATACATAATCCATTCTAGGAGGAAAATAAAATGAATCTTTCTTTACAAGGGAAAACCTATGTAGTCATGGGAGTTGCGAATAAACGCAGTATTGCTTGGGGAATTGCTCGATCTCTTCATGCAGCAGGAGCACGTTTAATTTTCACATATGGCCGTGAGCGTACGGAAAAAAGTGTAAAGCAGTTAGCTGAAACACTTGAAACGGATAATTCCATTATTCTTCAATGTGATGTGACAAGTGACGAACAAATCCATACATGTTTTAGCAAAATTAAAGAAGAAGTTGGCACTATTCATGGGATCGCTCATTGTGTAGCTTTTGCTAATAAAGAGGAACTCAGTGGAGAGTATTTGAATGTTACACGTGAAGGATTTTTATTGGCGCAAAATATTAGCGCATATTCACTTTCCGCTATCGCTAAAGAAGTGAAAAATTTAGAATTAATGGCTGAGGGAGGAAGTTTCATTACTTTATCCTATCTCGGTGGAGAGCGAGTTATGACGAACTATAACGTGATGGGAGTTGCGAAGGCATCATTAGAGGCAAGTGTAAAATATTTAGCAAGTAATCTTGGTAAATATGGAATTCGTGTAAATTCCATTTCAGCTGGACCGATTCGTACCCTTTCAGCAAAAGGTGTCAGTGACTTCAATACAATTTTAAAAGAAGTAGAGGAAAAATCACCGCTTCGTCGTTGTACAACACCAGAGGAAGTAGGAGATACAGCTGTATTCCTTTTCAGTGATATGGCAAGAGGAATTACTGGAGAAAACATCCATGTTGATTCAGGCTATCATGTAATAGGTTATTAACTAATACTAAATGGTTATTAAAAAGTCTCGTTTCATTAGAAATGAGACTTTTTTCTTTCCCTAAATAATACCCATTATCTTAAATTGGATGATCTACATAGTGACTATCGCACTTACTCATTCTTGTTTTCTTCATATCATAAAGTAACTCAGAATTTCCTTCTATATGTAAATCAAGTAAAAATCCTATCGAAAATAGTACAAATAATGGTTTTTGATAGAATTTCAATAAAAATAGTGAATTGTACCTTTCGAAATAATTTCTCAAACATAATTTGTAAAAGAACATTTTAGAAAGGGGCAACAAAGTGATACAAGACAAAACACCAAAAGTAGCAGTAATCGGTTTAGGGTTTGTAGGGCTTCCACTAGCGATGCTATTAGTTTCAAAGGGTTTTAAAGTGATTGGGTTAGATATAGATGTCAAAAAAATTTCATCAATTAAGAATGGGAAAAGCTATATTTCCGATATTAGCAATGAAACCTTAGTAAATGCTCTTCATTCAAATCAATTTAGTGCGACTTCGAATACTGAAGTACTTGAAAAAGTCGATATTATTATTATTTGTGTTCCAACTCCATTAAATGATGACAAATCTCCCAATTTAAACTATGTGCAATCAGCAGCAGAAATGATTCAGAAGAGGATGAAAAAAGGACAATTAATCGTATTAGAAAGCTCAACCTATCCGGGAACGACAAGGGATATTGTAAAACCAATACTTGAAAAAAGTGGTCTTCTCGTTGGACGCGATTTTCACCTCGCCTATTCTCCTGAGCGAGTAGATCCTGGCAATAAACAATTTGAGTTAGAAAATACGCCAAAAGTAGTTGGGGGAATAACTGTAGATTGCAAAGAAGTGGCAGTTGAACTTTATACGAAGATTTATAGTGATGTAGTCCCCGTTTCATCAACGGAGGCGGCTGAGTTTACAAAGCTATTAGAAAATACCTATCGATTTGTAAACATCTCTTTTATGAATGAAATGGCGATAATGTGTAATGAAATAGGTGTCAATCTATGGGAAGTTATCGATGCAGCAAGTACAAAGCCTTATGGATATCATCCTTTTTATCCAGGTCCAGGAATAAGTGGACATTGCATTCCGGTTGATCCGCTTTACTTACAATTTATCATGAAACAAAAAGGTTTATCTAGCCAGTTTATACATTTATCCGATCAAATGAATAAAGACATAGTTGATTTTATCGTTCATCGTACTTTTGAGATCGCCGAAAAAGAAAAACCATCTGTCCTTATTTATGGATTGACTTACAAAAAGGATATTAGTGATATAAGAGATTCACGAGCGATAGATATTTTCGCACAATTAATCGAAAAAGGGGCACAGGTTGCTTATCATGATCCATTTATACCAGAAGTTGAAATTAGTGGTGAAAGAAAACAATGCATTGCCCTAGATCCCCAATCAATAAGCGAAAATGATATCGTCCTTATTTTAACAGATCATTCGGAAATACCTTCCGACTTAATCGCAAAACATGCTAAGGCCATCTATGATACTAGAGCCGTTTATAAGGATGATTCATTAAGTAAAGGGAACATCAAGCAACTAGGAAATGGATTACTAGTATAGGATTTGTTAAGTTCAGTATTGCTGTTAACACCATGTTGATTGGAGCGGATAGTAGAATAATTTAGAAAGGACGATGGTGAGTATGGAAAATAATTCGATACTAAAAGATACGATTCAAACCGTTCAACAAGAGATAAAAACAATGACTAATCAAATCACGAGCCAAATTACTAATAATATTTCACAAGGATTCGAGGCTTTTTCATGGCAACTTCCCCGAACAAAAGCTGCAGCAATAACTTCTAAAATAAAAGAATTCCAAGTTGATCCACAAATTGTAGAGAGATTTTTAAAAAGAAAAAATGAATTAAAAGCAATAATTGAAAACATGGCTAATGAGAAACTGCCTGTAAATAAACAAACTATAGCCAATATATTAGACGGTAAAATTGACTTATGCGATATAGCAAAAATATTCAAAAATGATAAATTAAACGTTGTTAAATCAGTTGTAGCCAATTTTTTAATCAGAAGAAATGAAATGAATACATTAGTAAAAACAATTGATAAAAACGAAGTCCGAGAATCAACCAAAATGGATAAACTATTGAATAAAGATAGTGTAAATGTAAGTGAATTAAAGAAACAACTTAACTCATTGGTTGATCGACAAATACAAATAGAAACATCATCAGGCACTATTTCCGGGACATTATTATCGGTGGAACAGGATTATATTATCGTTGGATACACTACCCTTATTCCTCTTAACCGAATTGAAGCAGTTTATGAATTGTCGGGGAGGGAAGACTAATGCCTGAAGAATATTTTATTAATGAATTAGCATCCTATATCGGGTCCGACATAGAAATTAATACGAATAGGGATGCTATTGATGGATTATTGGAAGAAGTTAGAGGTAAACGTGTTACAATTGTTGAATTGGTCGATTACAATTCAAAGAAGCATACGGATTTTTCAATAGACGAAATAAACTTTGTTCGTATTCTTTAATTTCATAGCATATTTTATTTTTTCAAAAAATCATTCTGCTTTTGGAATGATTTTTTTTGTTTTGTTAAACTTGGTTGTTAATTTCTACTCTATGTTAAAACATAGATAAAAATAGGGCAGGGTAGCTGCACGGTTAAACGTTGAAATACATACTCTGTATACAGAGAGGGCATTTTCAAAACGAATGTTAAAAGTGTAGGTAAAGGAGACCAATAACTATGTCAAATACGTCCACTGGCTATCTAACTGCCGAGGAACTTTCTATTCAAAACCATATATGTGTATTACCTTGCGGTGACTTATCCGAAGTTGATACGATCGACTGGTCGAAAGAGGATTTAGAACATTACCAATATTATTTCGTTGATGGCAAACCAGTTGACAAAATGTTCCGTGCTTTTATATTTAATCCTATTCAAATGAGGAAAGATTATTTTATCCATGTCATGCATACAGGGATTGGGAAGCCAGCCAGAAATAATGATTGGCAAATGGCAATTGATCATTTATTTAAGGAAAATGTAAATTTTAGCGCATTAGCACAAAATACGAGGAGGGGAGACACAACAGATATTTGGGTTACGATCCCTTACCCTAACCCATTACAAGAAAACTTCGGTAAAGTTCTAGGCAACAAGCTAGATTTTTCTAACGAGACTGATCAAATAAAGGCGATTCAATGGTGGATTGATAGTTTTATCATGCGATGGGAAAAAGAAACTCACCTACATGATACATTATCATTTAAAGGGTTTGTATGGCAAAGAAGCTCAATTAATGAAGGTGATGAAAATTTAGTAAAAGAAACAAATGATTACATCCATAATCGCGGCTTCCTTTCACTATGGTTATTTAATTATGGTTCATCAGGATGTTTGGCATGGAGTGATTTCAAATTTGATGCCGCATGTGCAAATCCTAACTATTATGGAAATACCAACATAGATATAAGCTGGATTAAAAATAGTACAGCTTTTGCTAGTCATTACCATACGGGTATGCAAATTATTTATGGCAAAGGCAAATTATTTAATGATACCCATATATATGACTATTTGAATTTAGGAGTAAGTCATGGATATATGAATAATAGTTTAGTAGTCTTTCAATTTCCAAACCAAACGATGAAGATGATTTACGACAATGATCGTATTGCGTATGTCCATATATACTCCTTTTTAAAGAAAATTTATCAACATTACTCATATCCTGGGATTTCCTATTAATCGTTTTTGAAATGAAAAAAGCAACCTGCTTGTAAGATTTTCTTCTCACAAATCAGGTTGCTTTTTTTACTTGATAAATTTTCATAGCTGAGCATAGATATCTAAAAGCTGATCGGCAATAATATGATGATCATGTACTCTAGATACATAATCCCTTCCGAGTATTCCTAACTGTTGACGTAAAATTGGATTGTCTAATAATAATTTTACTTGATCGTATAGATTGTCGGGATTTGCATTGACAATTGGTAAATCGTCAGGGAAAGTACTGATAAGATCTGGACGTATATAAGTAACTACTGGCTTACCAAGCGCCATAGACTCAACACTTAATAGCCCATATGATCCACAAAGAACTTGATCAATAATGATATCCGCTTCCTCATAAAGTTTAATAACTTCTTTATGATTCATTCCTTCAATTCTTCTATAGTCAAAATTATGGGTTTTCCTCAATTCTTCTATAACATTCTCTATAAAAGCCGTTCCTTTAAAATAGGGGTTTGTTGGTGCGTGTAAAATTAAAGGTTTTTCCTTTGTGACTTGTGGAAAACGTGGGGTGAATTGACTTAAATTTATAGCAATGGGAACGACATGAACTTTATCATAATAATCCTTTACATATTCATATACTTCGTAATCTTGCACGATGGCTTCTTTTATATGAGCAGAAAGTTTTGTTAGCACCTGATCAATTACATCATTTGGAGGGGAATCCCACGTATTTACGTACGGGTTATTCACTTTTGCCTTGTCATGGAATCTTACATCATTTCCCCAGTGGTGCATCAGCATTTTTTTATTTTTCTTTTGAATGAGAGGTAGATCTTCAAAAGAAGGATTTAATGTTTTAGCGTAATGAAAATGGAAAATATCAAAGTATTCTATAAGCTCTTCCTGTTTTTCTGAGAGGTAATCAAAATTCGTATTTATGAGGTAGTCTTCATAACCTAAATACGAAAAATAGGTATTGTAGCCGATAGAATAGTGGCCTTTTTTTTGCAATGCATCACTTAAAATCCCCATTTGACCTGCAATTTCTACTGTCCCATGAAAAATTTTCATCATGTTTCACCTCGTTTTAGCCATGCAAATGTTTTAGTTAGACCAGAGTGGATATCATTCGTACATTTCCAACCTAAATCGATTAATTTATTGTTATCCAGACATCTCCTTTGAACAATATCAACATCTCTCTTTGCTCCAAATTGGAGTGCTACATGTTCTAAACCGCAAATCCCACTAATTTCTTCAGCGAGCTCAATTACACTTGTTTCTTTTCCAGTACTTACATTATATACCTGACCGATTGCTTTATTTTGTGTAGCAGCTAAAACGATCGCTTCTAAAGCATCATCGATGTAAGTGAAATCCCTAGTTTGCTTTCCATCTCCGAAAATAGTCATTGGTTTCCCGTGTTTAGCTGAGTCAAAAAATTTAGCCACAACTCCGCAATAAGGATTACTTATTAATTGGCCTGGTCCATACACATTTGATAAGCGAAGTATGGTAACTGGTAAACTATATATATGGTGATATACATGGCAATAATGTTCTGTTGAAAATTTACTAGCTGAATAGGGAAGTTTGATATTATAATAGGATTCCGGGGTTGGCAGAATTGTTGCATTTCCATAGACAGATGCCGTAGACGTATAAATAAATCTTTTTAATTTAGGTGATAAGCTCTGCGATTTTTGGAGTAATAATAAACCACCATATAGATTGGTTTCAAAATCATCCCGTATGTTGTTATAGGATAAGACGAGGTTTTTACATGCTAAATGAAAAATGTAATCTACTTTTGGAAGCACCTCATCTAAAATATCTTCGTTTGTTATACTGTCATGATAAAATGTTATTTTTGAATCTTTAGGTATTGAAGATCGATTACCTGTAGACAGGTCATCGATAATATAAATATGATCGGATAAAGGAAGCATTTTCTGTACTAATTGTGATCCTAAAAATCCCGCTCCGCCAGTAATTAATATCTTACCGAAATTCATTCCGATCCTCCTTCATTTTTCATATTTGCTGTAGAAAAACTGTTTAATGGAAGATCAATCACCTTTTTTGTTAAATATGATTGATAAATAGCAAAAATAGTTTCTAGCGCCTTTTTTCCTTCATATCCATCAATAAGTAGTTTTTCATCTCCATATTGTACGGTGTGAATAAAATTTTCGTACATATATACTTGTTCGTTATTATCTTTCAATAGTTCATTTAGATGTTCATAATCCGTTTCTTCATCAACGATATACCATCGGCTTATTTGATTTAATGAAGGTCCTTCTAAAGAAATACAGCCTTTTTCGCCGAATATTGATAGTTGATAGCCTAAATTTTTTGGTTGAGTGATCACATTTGCTTCGATTAATCCTTTTGCCTTGTTTGAAAAGGTAAGGACGCCAAGGGCGATATCTTCCGTTTCTTTTGTCTTCGAAAAAGAAGAAATATCACCATACACTTTTTCTACATCCCCTAAAAACCATTGCATTAAATCAATCAGATGAATCCCTTGGTTTACGAGCATTCCGCCATCATTTTCCCAATCACCGCGCCAAGGAGCTGATGCATAGTAATCAGGTGAACGGTTTAGTCGAATGGATACGATACCTAAATACGGTTTTCCGATTTTCCCATCTTGAATCACCTGTTTTATTTTTTTCATGATGGGCTTAAATCGCATTTGATGACAAACGACAATTTTACATTGGTTCGCCTTTGCTAGTTGATTCAATTCATCTGCCTCTTTAAGGGATAATGTCATTGGTTTTTCGAGAATCACATGTTTTCCCGCAATTAACGCAATTTTAGCGATTTCAGCATGAAGACCTGAAATCGTACAAATGACAACTGCATCTACTTCATCACTTTCTATCAATTCGGTGTAGTTTTCATAAAGATGTATTGGATGATGTTCATTTGCAAGGTTTGTATATTGAAGAGCAGCTTCCTTCATTCTATCTTTTTGAAGGTCGCTAACTGCAACGAGTTTGGCATCTTTACATGTCGCTAAAGACTCTATATGACGTTTGGAAATATATCCGCAACCAATTATCCCAAAATGAATAGTCACTTTATCCCTTCACCTCATTTAATAGCACATCTATCACATAATTTTGATCTTCTTCTGATAGAAAAGGAGACATAGGAAGTGCAAATAATGTTTTTGAGAGTGATTCAGCTATTGGGAAATCGCCATACTTGTACGGTAAATGCGAGTACACATCTTGTAAATGCAGACAAAGCGGATAATATATTCCCGATTGAATATTATTTGCTTGTAATAACTTCAAAAATTTCTCGCGATTATCTGAACCTACACAAAATAAATGATAGATGTGGGAGCAATCAGTTTTTACAATTGGAAGTTTTAGCGTATTTGTTTGTGAAAGTTTTTCATAATACCGTTTTGCTACATCATTTCTTTTGCTGTTCCAGTGATCTATTTTGTTTAGGATTACTAATAAAATAGCAGCATGTATTTCATCCAGTCGACTATTGTAACCAATAGAATCATGGAAATACTTTTTCGTTGTTCCATGTGTACGAAGCTTTCTTATTTGCTTGGCTAAGCCTAAATCAGAAGTGGTAATGATGCCTCCATCCCCAAGTGTACCTAGATTTTTGGTAGGGAAAAAAGAAAAGCACGCAGCATCACCTAAGGAACCAACTGGAGCCCCTTTATAGGTGGCCCCAAATGCTTGACAGGCATCTTCAATAACGATTAAGTTATGTTTCTTTGCAATTTTCATTATTTCATCCATATCCGCTGATTGACCAAATAAATGTACTGGAATAATTGCCTTTGTTGCGGAAGTGATTTTTTCTTCAATCTTTAAAGGATCAATATTGTACGATTCCGGATCTACGTCTACAAATACCGGGGTAGCCCCTACACGGGATATTGCTTCAGCGCTTGCGAAAAAAGTAAATGGAGAGGTGATTACTTCATCCCCGGCACTAATTCCATAAGCATCCAATGTTAAAACTAAAGCATCTGTTCCATTACCAACAGCGATTGCATCTAACGTACCAAGTTTATTAGAAATCTTTTTTTCTAATTCATCAACTTTAGGGCCAAGAACATATTGACCGCTTTCTAGAACATTTTCAATTTCTTGTAATATTTCTGTTTTAACAGAAAAAAATTGCTTTTTTAAATCTATTAATTGAATCATTATTTTCCTCCTTACTTTTGATGTCATCATCATATCTTATGTTAGTATTGATTTCGTCGTAACGGCATGTAAACTAGAATAATTACATTATTAAATTAAGTGAAATACAAGAAATTTGCTGATAATACAAAAAACTACCATAGGAATGGCAGCTAAAAAAGTTTTGTGTTTATTTTTGATTAATTCCCAGCTTTTTCTCGAGTAACTTTTTATTATGCAGGATTCTCTCGTCTTTTGGACGAAAATCATATGCTTTTTCATTATGTTCGTACGATTTTTGGAAATCTCCTAGATTATAATAACAAACGCACATTTGCAAATGCGGGTACCAAGTATAATAAGCAGGGTAGGAGAAACTCCATTGATTAGAGTCAGGTTCTGATTTCGTAGCGATATCATACCAAAATACTGCCGGAATATATTCTTTTTTTCTTTGGAAATTGTAACCAATTCTACTGCATGTCTCCGGGCGTGGTGTTTTCGAATACTCGAATGATTGAAATAAGCTCTTTAGCTCATTATCCAAATCCCCTAAAAAACGATAGCAATCCGCTTTATTAATACAAGCATATACTTTGTCTTCGATCCAACCCGACTTTAACGCAATATTTTTGTTATAACTTTCAATTGCTTTTTCATAATGTCCATTTTCTCTTAGTTCATTCCCATAATAAAAATAATCTCTTGCTGAAAAGATATCTCCTCTATCAATTTTTGTTTGATAAATATTGAGGTTACGTCCTGTAGAATGGCTGATTTTTTTATGTGTTACTGATATATCTGAATTAATTACCTTTCCATATACCTCAAGGTAATTATGACAATCGCCCTTCCATATAAAATTTTTTTCCGTTTTAATCAGACGATTTCTACGATAACGCAGTGTAACATTTCCATATTCATCTGTACCTGCATTATAGAACATGGAAACGGAATCAACAGATGGATCTAAGGATTGTTTTAATTCTTTTAACTTTTTTTGATCTTCTTCTAATAAAACATCATCCGCATCAAGATAAAGAATATATTCTTTCGTTGCATATTTAAAAGACTCATTTCTAGCATCTGCAAAATTCCCCGTCCATTCAAAAAAATATACGCGATCGGTATATTCTTTAGCAATTTCAACTGTTCGATCAGTGGATCCTGTATCGACAATATTGATTTCATCGACAATGTCTTTGACCGTATCTAATCCTCTTGCAAGTACGTCTTCTTCGTTTTTTACAATCATACAAAGGCTTATCGTTACCAAAAAAAGCAACTCCTTTTGAATTATTATTAGTTCCATATATTAGTTTACTCAATACCAAAATGAATGTTTGGATTGGAACCTATGAATAGTAGGAAAGGGCTTTAGAAGGCGGTTTTCTTATTAACATATATCAAATTAGACATTAGACAGTTTCTTACCGGAATATAAATCATAAGGTATTAGTGGGATTTAAATTAATACTCTAGAGGGGCAATTAAAAGGAGGACTAAAATGAGTGAAAAAGAAAATTTAATATTAAAAACTTTACATGACAATGATCTAATTCTTGCAAATAAGCTCCTTAAGCAATATGAATCTGAACAAATAAACCAATCATCTTATTATTTTTTAAATGCATGTTTTTTTATTAAAAAAGGAAATTTAACAAACGGATGGCTATGGTTATGGAGGGGACTAGAATTATTTCCAGAGGATAAAAAATTATTATATTTAATGTGGATGATATCTCAACTTTTAGGAAGGAGAGGACAAGAACAAGTTTATAAGGAAAAAAAAGAGTTACTTAATAATAATATCGAAATAGCTTTTCAATTACCTTTCGATCTTGATTCTTATGAAAAAGTAAATATACAGAGTAGCTTTTCTGTCCTTCAAGGAAGTATGGAAATTGCTAATCAAATGAATACATTATCGCAGGGTTTAAAAAGACTTGGAATTAGCTCACATACATTAAACTATTATCCTTACTACTTAAACTATGTTTCCGATTATGAATGGTCCTTAATTGGTCAACGGAGTACACCTACCATCAATACACAATTGAGAAAGTTGACAGAAGAATTCTTGCTAAATTACGACGTTTTTCATTTTCATTGGGGAACAAGCCTGACACTGGATTGGTCCGATATTCCGATATTAAAAGCATCAGAAAAGGAAATAGTTATGCAGCATTGGGGAAGTGATGTACGTCTAATTTCAGAAGCGAAAAAATTAAATCCTTATGCATTAGTTAAAAATGCAAATGAGGATCTTATTAAATGGAATCTACAAAAACTTTCACAGCAAATAAAACATTGTGTAGTATTTGATATGGAACTGTACCATTATGTTAAAGATTATTATGAAAATGTATCAGTCATTCCAGCAATGGTAGATATGGACCAGTACCAGCCTTCTGTAAATGAGAAGAAAAAGAATAAATTACTCATTGCTCATGCCCCAACTTCCCCCTATATAAAAGGAACCCAATATATATTAAAAGCTATAGAATCTTTAAAAGACCAATATAACTTTGATTTTATTACGGTTCAGGGAAAGAGCCATGAAGAAGCTATACAAATTTATAGAGAGGCTGATCTTATAATTGATCAACTCCATATTGGGAGCTATGGGCTTTTTGCGATTGAAACAATGGCGATGTCTAAACCAGTAATTTGTTGGATTAGTGATTATATGAAAGAAAACTACCCAAAAGACCTTCCGATTATAATAGCTAATCCCGATACGATAAAAGATTGTATTGAAAATGCACTTAAAAACTTAGATATGCTTCCCGAAATAGGCAAAAGAGGGAGGGCATATGTAGAAAAAAATCATGACATGGTTAAAAATAGTAAACAAATGCTTTCATTGTATAGGACAATTCAAAAAAATTAATGTTCAAAGTCATTACTTCTTTTTTAAAAAGGTAATGACTTTTTGTGTAGGTATATAATTTTATAAGTATAAAAAGACTTGTAGAAAAAATTCTCTACAAGTCTTTTGTTAAATCACTTTATTAGAAACACTAAATAACCACAAATACACATTATGGTCCAGTAGGCCCAGTTACGCCAGTAGGTCCAGTTACGCCAGTAGGTCCAGTCACGCCAGTAGGTCCAGTTACGCCGGTAGGCCCAGTCACGCCAGTAGGTCCAGTTACGCCAGTAGGCCCAGTCACGCCGGTAGGTCCAGTCACCCCGGTAGGTCCAGTCACGCCAGTAGGCCCAGTCACGCCAGTAGGTCCAGTTACACCAGTAGGTCCAGTTACGCCAGTAGGCCCAGTTACGCCAGTAGGCCCAGTTACGCCAGTAGGCCCAGTCACGCCGGTAGGTCCAGTCACGCCAGTAGGTCCGGTAGGCCCAGTAGGTCCTGGTGATCCCATAGCTTCGGAAAGAAGCAGAGAAACATCATCTACTAGAATATCTGCACTTCCAGTAAGAGGGAGTTTGTTTATTAAGACAAATGCTTGAGTGGTTCCTGCTGGAGCTGGAGAAGTAGTTTGATAGACTTCTAGCCAAGTTACATTGTTCTCAACATTGGGCACACGTTCAGTTGCAATATTTGTGAGTTTACCGAATCCAAGAAAGTTAAATAGACTGTCAAAATAGGTTACTTGTATAGTTACGGGTGGTGAGGGGTTAACTCCTATTTTGGATAATGAAACAATTAATTCAAAACTTTGTCCCGCACTTGCTGGAACAAATTGTCCAATAAAAGAGTTTAAATCTCCTCCAAATAGTTGCGCAGAAAAATATCCAGAATGAGAGAAAGTAACGGTGGTAGATGCGTTTAATATAATCCAAGGAGATAATGTGCCTGATTCGAAGTCACCATTAACAATTAAATCTCTAATAGCCATATATCTACTTATACCTCCTTTCTTAATAATTCCTTCAAGTCTTCTATTAAGAAGTTGAAGATATCCTATTCTATGTGAAGTTCTTTTAGGAGCACCGACGTATTCACTATTAATTAGGAAGTTATAAAAAATAGTAAAAGTCCCCAAGGTTGAAATAATCCTTTTCAACGGGGGACCGTGAACAATTTTGCCTATTTTAAAGAAGAAAAATTATAATCTCAGGTATATTACTTTATCGATAAAAAGCTGGTATTTAATTTAACAATCTACCTGGATTTCCAACCACTGTTTTGTTTGAAGGAACATCCTTTATTACTACGGCACCTGCACCAACAATTGAATTTTCCCCAATAATAATAGCAGGAAGAAGTGTAGCATTATTACCGATTTTTGCTCCTTTTTTCACGATTGGACCTTGATGTTCAAAATTTCCCATTCCCATATATTTATCATTAGATGTTGAGCAGCAAGGGCCAAAGAAAACTTCATCTTCAATGATCATATCCGCCGTAATATAACATCCGGTTTGAATCGTAACTCGTTTTCCAATGGTTGTTTTATTTTCAACGATAACATTCCTGCCAATAATGCTATCCATACCCACAGTGACATTTTCGCGAATGCTTGATAAATCTCCCACAAACACACCTTTTTTAAGCAAAACGGTTCGATAAATAACACAGTTGCATCCGATGATGACATCATCCTCAATGACTAAGGGATCCGCACTATTAGAAGGTTTTCTAGCCATTTTCTTATTTGTAGATGTCCCTTTACCTAAAATGGATAAATCATTTATTTGAACACCGTTCCCAATCTTCGTGTTTGCTTTAATGGTAACGTTGTTTCCGATTTTCACATTATCACCAATTACGACATTTTCTTCTATTATTATATTTTCTCCGAAGATTACATTTTTGCCGAAGACTACCGATTCATGAATCATTAAATAATTCCTCCGTTTAATTCATTTCTTTTTTACAACTCTTTGTATATATTAATAAGTTGTTTTACGACCTTATTAGCTGCATGATACTCTGCAACATATTTTCTTCCCTGTTGGCCGAGTTCGTTGCGTTTCTTAGGATTGTTAATTAAATCGGCTAATACTTCCTGTATATTGTCAGGTGTAGCATTAACGATTGGCAGTTCAAGCGGTAATTGATTGCGAACATCATCCCGGATAAATCCAACGACAACCTTCCCCATTGCCATTGCTTCTACAGCGAGCATGCCGTATGTTCCGACTAGCAGTTGGTCGATGATAATATCGGCTTCTTTATAAATTTCAAGTGCTTCGTTATGACTCATTTTTTCAATCAGTTTAAAAGTGAAACTTTCCTTCTCTTTTAAATTTGCAATTGCTTGTTCAATATACTCTGATCCTTTAAATTCACGATTCGTTGGTGCATGGATAAGTAATGGATTGTCATTATCAATTCGTGGATAAGATGGTTCATATTTATGAATATCAAAAGCAAGGGGCATGACATGCACATTTTTATAATAATCTTTTACATACGGTAATAACTCGTAGTCTTGAACAATAGCTGTGTCAATATATTTTGAGGTAGTTTCCAGCCGCGCGTGAATTTCATCGTCGGAAAAATAACTTGGAGGAAGCGGATATGGACTTAGTTTCTTTGTTATTTCGGTATTTCGAACATCACTTCCCCAATGATGCATCAACATTTTCTTTCCTGCCTTTTTAATAAGCGGTAAGTCGCCAAATTCTTGTACAAATGACTCTCCATTATGAAAATGAAAGATGTCCATGTGCTTTATATAATTTGGTATTTCCGGTCCGATTTCAAATAGATCGGTGTTAATGATATGATTTTTATAATTCAAGTACGTGTGAAACCAATTATACCCTCCAACAAGATAACCATTTTTACGCAATTGATTACAAAGAATCCCTATTTGACCCGCTATTTCAGTCGGTCCATGAATAATTCTCATTAAGATCACTCCTTCCTCTATACAATATTCAATTATAGAAATAGTGAAATCAGACAACAGCATAGTTTTGAGTAAGTAAGTTTATAAAAGATAATTTTATAGACTCCTTCCTATTTTCAATAGTTAATAGCAATAGAATAATAGGCATATCACCTTTTAAACTAGTAAAAATATGCGAATGCACTCCGTTATTTGCGGAAACGGATTGTACATAAGATTAATACCCTATAAGTAGTAGTCAAGGAGGTGATGGTTAATGAATGAGGAGATGAAAGGAAAAGATGGTGAATTTCAAATGAGTGTTGACGGAGATTCATTATCAAATCTTAACCAAGACCAAGTAAACCAAATCGTGGAATCAGTTAATCAGAGTATTGAAAAGGCAATTGCTGCAGTAAATGAAAATTTAGCTAATTTGTTTGGCGGCCAGAATATAAATAAACTTAAAAAGGAAAATTCTCAGATAGATTTATCTCAAGTAATATCGGGCCTATCAAGCTCCAACTTATTATCAAAATTGGCATCTTCCAGCTGGAAAGGGAAAATGCCAGTTATTAAAACAGATAACGGGAAACTAAGTGTTCTATTAAATGAGAAGAAGCTATTTGAAATGGATTTACCGAATCAAGAAAACAAGGAGTAAAATCAACGATAACCCTACTATAAATGCGGATACAACTAAACTATAAAAACATAGATTATATTATCAAGGACAGGAGGTGAAAGTTATGAGTAGAATGAAGCCTTATCGAATCTATGATTGTGATCCAATAAATAATGAAAATGATGACAAACGCGACCGTCAAAATAATGATGATGATAAAAGTAATGGCAACGGTAATGGTAATGGCAATGATGTTGTTAAAATTCAAGGAATTATTAATGAGTATGGAGACTTAACATCTACAGGGGGCAATGGTGGAACTGCCTTAGCTACTGCTGCAAATAATTTTGCCGTCTTAGCGAATAGTAACGCAACGGCAGCTGGAGGAGCTGGAGGAGCTGGAGGTCTAATCGCGCCAATTAATCCAGTTACGAATGTTCCTGTAAGTTTCTTAGATGGAAGCTTAAATGGCAACCTCAATGGATTGTTAAATGATAATTTAAATGATAACTTAAACGATAATTTTAGCGATAATTTAAATGGCAATTTAAATAGAAACTTTAGTGAAAACGAAAATAAAGCAATTGATAACGATGGGATTGATGTAGCTTAATTCGTCTTTTCCATATCGTCCAATAGAAAGGAGTGAAAAGATGAGCGAAATTGATAAGGTACAACTGGCAAAAGAAAAATTAATGGATTTAGGCATATCTGGTGAGGTTGCAGCAACATTAGCTGAAACCATCATTGACGGATCAAACCCATCTGTAAATTCACATGCACAAGGTGGCAGAGGGGGGCATGCGATCAATTTAACATATGTTGATAATTATTCTACCTTAATGCTCGTTTATACATTCCTCCTGAATTCTTTGGACAATAAGGATGATTCTGAATCGAGCTTATTAAATAAATCCTTGTTAACGACATTGCAAACGGTCATTAATGAGCAACAGAAATATCGAGATGCTTTTTTGGAAGCAATAAGAAATTTAAATAAATATTAAAAAAAACTCCCCTTCAATCCAATGAAGGGGAGATCTCAAACGATGTAATAAGTTGAAGATAAAAATTATATATATACTAAGACAGTATTTAACGAATACCTCCTTAAATTGTATTTAATCCATATAGGCACCTTCCTCATTTTATTGCATACAAATAAAATGTAATATTTACTTATTTCGAACGGAGGTGCCTTGTTTGAGTACTAGTAAAGATCATTATGAAAAAAGAAAACCTCTTTTATATATTATCCAACCAGAATCGAAACCCGTATCAGTGAATATGCAGACGACTTTTTCAAGTAAGATTTCAACAAAAGAAAGTGAAACACTGGAAGCAATTGCTTCACCCAAAATTGAAGATGATAGTGAATTAAACACTGAATTGGACAATGAAAATGATCGTGGCAAAGAAATAAACGGTGATCCAGTTAATGAAGATGAAAAAATCAAAGGCGAGCAAATTGAAGGTAATTCAAAAGAAGTACCTGAAAACGGAAAAACAATGCACACAATGATTGAGAATTCTCCGCAGCAAAATACAGGATATCAAAGAAGATCGTTTAGAGAAATGAATGTAACTGAAAAGATATATTTTTTAGTTAATAAGCCTGGGTATATTCCTAGAGTAATTGTTGAAATCCAGACGGAAGACAATAATTATACTGGTGTTGTTTTAAATTATAGGGATGGAATCGTTGTATTTGATCAATTGAAAATGGGCGAGCATCCAATTCAATTAAATGAAGCAGAAATCAAAGATATTAAAATTTTTACAAAATAAAGGAAAAGTCGATAAGCTCATTCTTATCGACTTTCCGTAAATAAATACTAAGAATATTTGAATGGAAATCAATCATTTGTTTAAGTTTCTTTCTTGTTAGCAGCCTGGTAAATGAATGTCATCTAAGCATTGAATGGCAATGAATTTTCTCAGATCGACTGTAATACATGAATCTGAAAGCCTTAAATTTTCTTGTGGTCTGTCAACTTGCGGGCAAGGGCTAGTTGTACATTCAGGTTCTAATACACGTAATACTGCACAGCACCCTTCAACATTCTCGACTCTAAAGAAAATTGATTTACAGAAGAAATCAATTTTGTCATGAATCTTTTTGCCATCCTTATCACATGGGCAGTCATGGCAACCTTCATTTGGTTTAAAGAATGCTTCGAATGGATTACCATCTTCAGTAAAGAGAATGAATGGACGTGTGTTTTTTCTGTGGTGATGTTTGTTATTTGTATTAGCACCTAACACTGGGTTTAAACAATTGGTTGGGCAATTGTTTTCATCTTCCTCAGCAGCATCTTGTAAATCATTTATAAAGTTTACTACATCGCATACACAATTTAAGCGATCATCATGATCTCTGTAACTCATTTAAATTTCAACTCCTTAATTTTTTGTAATGTACATCACATTAATAGAATATTGAAAATGACCTCAATTTGTTACGAATGTCTTGGCTTTTTTTGAAAAATAGGCATAGGATTTTATCCTATATACCAATAAGGATTCGAATTCCTCCTGTTTTACTAGATTTTTGCCTAGTAAAACTAGGGGAGCTACATAGTCTGATGGATGAAGGAGTTTTCATAAAAGGGGAATGTTGAATGATACAGTCGTCTTGGTTTTTATTAATAATATTCGGTTTAGCAAGTTTCCGGTTAACTCGGTTAATTGTATCGGATAGTATTACCGCGTTTATACGGAAACCTTTTCATAATGAAGTAGAAATGGCTGATGATGAAGGAAATATGTCAACGTATATTCAAATAAAAGGAACAGGGATTAGAGCTTGGATCGGTGAGTTATTGAGCTGTTATTGGTGTACCGGCGTTTGGTGCTCGTTTGTCTTGTATGTGACATGGTTAATGTGGCCATTTGTAGTCGAACCGGTCATCATTGTTCTTGCTATTGCAGGAATCGCGGGGATCATTGAATCGATTATTACAAAAATCCTAGACTAGTGCACGAACAACCCGTTTTTTACAACATAATATAAAATATGGGGCTATATATTAGAAAGGATGTTGTGAATTGAAGAAACAAAATGGAAAAATTCCAGTATTACCAAATTATCAATTAGGACAAAATCAAGTAAACTCCAAAGGGGCAGGGACTTTGGTCAAAAAAGGTGGCTGCGGTTGCGGTAAGAAAAAGAAAAAATAACGGGCATATCGCCTGTTATTTTTTTTGACGTTCATTTTTCCTACCTTTAATTTCCATATCATAATTAAAATATTTCAGTTAAAAATAATGGTAGCTACGAAATTAATTTGAGGGGAATTATGATGAAAAATTCATTGCTAATAAAAACTTGGTTGTTAATCATCGTTCTAATAATGATGGGGTGCAGTCACGAACACGATAGTAAAGAAAGTCGTTTAGCTTTAATGAAAACGACACAGCCTGCTCCGGTAAAGATAAGGGATCAACAAGAACGCTCTATCTCAGAGCAAGTAAAAAATGAGGTGTTGCAAAACAAGGCGATATATGATGCCGCAGTCATTGAAGGCGACAAAAGGATTCTTGTTGCATATAAGGTGAAACATTTTTATCGCTTTAAAATGAAAAGAATTGAAAAAAATCTTCAAAAACAACTGAAACATCATTTTCCGAAAAAAAAATTTATCGTATCAAGTGATTACAAAATATTTCTTGAATCGGTTCGCCTTAAAGAAGCAATCAGTGATCGAACGATTTCTCAAAAAGAAGCGAAAAAAAGATTTAACGAAATTATTAAATTAACGGAAGAATTAACATAGAAAGAGTGTGTGTTAAATGGCAAATATAAATAAGACGAAAACGCCTCAACAAATTCAATATGATCAATTAGAAAAAAAGCATGAAATTAAGCGTCCACTTCTAAAAAATTGTATTCGTGCATTCTTTATTGGAGGTTTAATTTGTGTCATTGGACAAGCAGTAACCTATTTCTATATTTACTTTTTTAATTTTACCGAACAAACTGCCGGAAATCCTACGGTTGCCACAATGGTATTTTTTGCTATGTTGTTAACTGGGTTTGGAATGTATGACAAGCTTGGTCAATTTTCAGGTGCCGGAAGTGCTGTGCCTGTTACAGGATTCGGCAATGCTGTCATTTCAGCAGCTATCGAGCATCAAACTGAAGGCTATGTTTTAGGAGTAGGAGGTAATATTTTTAAATTAGCCGGATCGGTCATTGTTTTTGGTGTGTTTTCAGCATTTGTTGTTGCTTTAATTAAAACGATCCTTATTCAATGGGGGGGATTGTAATGTTAAAGGGCTCACAAACGTGGGTATTTGCCAATCATCCGGTTATTTCTTCAACAGGGGTTGTTGGCGGCCCATTTGAGAAAAATGGAAATCTTGCAGATGATTTTGATAAGTTACATGACAATCTTTGGATGGGGCAAGATTCATATGAAAAAGCGCAAAGAGTATTGATAGAAGATGCAGTGGACATTATTTTAAAGAAAACAGGACTAAAGGAAGAAAAAATTCAATTTTTCTTAGCAGGTGATTTAATTAATCAAATTACACCGTCAAGCTTTGCTGCTAGAACTAATCAAATTGCCAATCTTGGCTTATTTAGCGCATGTGCAACCTCTATGGAAGGACTTGCACTTGCTTCATTTATTATTAATTATCAAGGGGCAGAAAAAATCATTACAGGAGCGTCGAGTCATAATGCATCAGCGGAAAAACAATTTCGATATCCAACTGAATATGGCGGACAAAAGCCTCCAACTGCCCAATGGACAGTAACGGGTGCAGGATTTGCATTAGTCTCATCCGGTATAAATGAAACAAAACCACATCCGAGGGTTACATCTGCAACGATTGGAAAAGTAATTGATCTCGGTATTTCTGATCCCTTTAACATGGGTGGGGCGATGGCTCCTGCAGCGGTTGATACAATCGAAAGACATTTTCAAGATTTGCAAATTGATCCTTCTTATTACGATCTTATCGTTACAGGGGATTTGGCAACTATTGGTCGGAATATTGCCTTAGATTTATTTCAGCAAAAGGGACTTAAAATTAATGAAGATAAGTTTAATGACTGTGGGTTATTAATTTATAAAAAAGACCAGCCAGTACAGTCCGGCGCAAGTGGACCTGCCTGTTCTGCAACTGTATTATATGGGCATTTATTAAATCAAATGAAAAAAGGTGTGTACAAACGAATTTTAGTTGTCGCCACTGGTGCATTACTTTCCCCATTGTCTTTTCAACAAAAGGAAACAATCCCTTGTATCGCTCATGCGGTTTCCATTGAGTATATGTAAATATTGAATAGAAAGGCGGTATTTAACATGTTAGCAATGTTTTTTTGGGCATTTATTATTGGAGGGATCATTTGTTTAATCGGTCAATTATTATTTGATGTTGCCAAATTAACTCCGGGTCATACATTAAGTTTAATGGTAGTTATCGGAGCTGTTTTATCGGGGTTTGGGTTGTATGAACCATTAATTGATTTTGCAGGAGCGGGTGCAACGATTCCAATTACGAGCTTTGGGAATTCACTTGTCGAAGGTGCAATGAATGAAGCAAATAAACACGGGATTGTCGGAGTGTTAACCGGTATGTTTGAGGTTACTTCATCGGGAATTTCCGCTGCCATCATTTTTGGATTTATTGGTGCATTGATATTTAAACCGAAAGGATAACCCTTTTCTTTTTTAGTGCCCATACACATTTATCACACCTAACATATTCTATTAGTGAAAACAGATAAGTGAGGTGAGAGTAAATGTTCGGATACGGCGGATACGGTTGTGTAGGCGGCTGTGGTTATGGCGGATATGGCTACGCCGGTGGATTTGGCGGCGGAAGCACATTTGTATTGATTGTAGTGTTATTTATTTTGTTAATTATCGTAGGAGCAAGCTTTTGCTAATATAAAATTAGAATAAGGATGGGGTAAAACAAATTGTTTTACTTCATCTTATTTTTTTGTACATAAAGGTAATGACAATCGTTGTTTTTAATCTCGTCCGCTATTGTCTTTCACCTTTTTAATCCTTCTTTCATAACATAATGTAGTTGAAAGGGAGGGCGAGAAAAAGTATGGAAAATAATTTTTTTAAAAATATTGAGAAAAAAACGGGTGTGAATATGAAAGAAATCTTTGAATTGGCCAATTCTTTACAAAACGCAAATTTTAAAGATGAAAAAACGGTTCGTGGCATCATTCAAAGGGTTTCACAAATTGCAAATAAACCCGTTTCAAAAGAAATGGAAGATAAAATGGTCAATTCTATTGTCAAAGATGGCAAAAACATTGATATGAATACGATCTCAAAAATGATTAACAATAAAAAATAATTTCAGAAGGGCTTGCATTTTTTATGCAGGTCTTTCGTATGTTTTTATAGAATGTTTTAGGGTAAAGATGGATACATGATGAAGGAGGATTGTCATGGGATATAGTTTACCATTAGTTCATGAAGCTTATACTCAATACAAAATCCGTATGTATCAGAAACCGAAAGACTATATCAAGTTACATCATACCTCAAAGATTTCAAACCCACCAAACCAAAAAGAATCACAAACTAAAAATAATTTAGTTCAAAAAACGATAGCTGACCTTACAGGAAAGGGAAAAATCATTAACAAATATATTTAATGGTCAAATTCGTTTTTTGTAAAATATAGGTTTGATAAATATGCAAGCGGATGGAGATTCTAAGACATGTAAAGCTTTTTGGAAGGAAGAGTTGTCATGTCTGAGAAAAAACCATCAAATTTAACGGTAATAGCAATTGGATCGATTCCATTAATTATGACATTAGGAAACTCCATGCTTGTACCGATTTTGCCAAAAATGAAATCGGAGCTCCACCTATCACAATTACAGGTAAGTTTAACGATTACCGTATTTTCAATCGTTGCGGCTATTTTTATCCCAATACTAGGGTACCTATCAGATCGATTTTCCAGGAAAGTTATTATTGTCCCTGCATTATTTCTATACGGAATCGGCGGATTATTAGCCGGTTTTGCATCTGCATGGTTTTCACATGCATTTGTATGGATATTAATCGGCCGAAGTTTACAAGGGATTGGTGCAGCAGGAACAGCACCGATTGCTATGGCACTTGCAGGGGATCTCTTTAAAGGTGCACAAGAAAGTCGAGTATTAGGGCTAATAGAAGCTTCAAACGGATTTGGGAAGGTGCTATCACCGATATTAGGTTCGTTAATTGCTATTTTAGCGTGGTACGGAGTATTTTTTGCTTTTCCCGCTATTTGTGTCATTTCGATCCTTTTAACGTGGATATTTATTAAAGAGAAATCAAAGAAAAAGGCCCCGCCTCCATTTGGAAAATATGTAAAAGGTCTGCTTTCCGTTTATAAAGAGGAAGGACGCTGGCTATTTACAACCTATTTAGCAGGGGCAACTTGCCTATTCACATTATTTGGAATTTTATTTTATTTATCTGATGTTTTAGAAAAACAGCATCATATTAATGGTGTAATAAAGGGATTAATACTAGCTATTCCTTTATTGGTTATGTGTACAACGTCTTATGTTACAGGTAGTAAAATAGGGAAAAACCAGCCGATAATGAAAAAGTTAATTGTTTTAGGATTTTTATTTATGACGATATCTTATGGACTTTTAACTTTTATTAAACCATTGGTTCTCTTTATTTCCATTCTTGCATTAAGCAGCTTAGGTACAGGATTTGTGCTCCCATGTATAAATAGCTTAATTACAAATGCAGTAGGTGCTCAAAGAAGAGGTTTTGTCACTTCACTGTATGGTTCTGTGCGTTTTCTAGGGGTTGCTATTGGTCCACCTGTATTTAGTCGGCTTATGGAGTGGTCAAAACTAGGTATGTTTCTATCAATAGCTAGTCTAACTTTTGTTGTTGGTCTGTTAGCTTTACTACTCATACATCCAAACAAAGAGGGAGCAAAGTCGAAAAATAAAAAGGAAAGTAACAACTTTACTAGCCTACAACCGGTTGAAGGTAGATAATAGTGTGAAATCAATTGCTTCTACTTTTTTCGATATTGTGGCTGCAAAAATGATATGATATTCGGTGGAACTTGGAGATGAAAAATCCAATCAATAACCTTTGTGGAAAACCATTGACAAATAATGGCTTGTACAACAATTTGCCAACTAATAATATAGGAAATAATGATAAAAATTACCCCATTTATTAAAAATAATGGTTTCCCTGGGGGGATTTTTCTTAATTTTGAAATAATAAGTGCAAGAATTCCGATTCCTCCATGTGAAACCCCTTGTCTAAGCAATAATCCAACACCAATTCCTAAAGTAGCAGAACCGATAAAAAGATCTATCCAAACATTTTGGAAAGAAAAAGGAACATAAACTTCAAATAAATTAACGGCTATAGACGTACCCGTGATCCCTACTAATGTTCCAATTGCACTTGAAGTACCTAAATAATGTACAGCAATTAATAACATAGAGGCGTTAATGATAAAAAGTCCGATACTCATTGGGAGCGCGAACCAATAATTAAGCAATACTGTGATCCCACCTGCGCCTCCGGAAGGAATAAAATGCGGAAAAAGAAAACATCCCATGGAAAATCCTTGAATAATTGATCCGAGAATGATGTAGAAATATTTTTCGGAAATTTTTCGTACATTACGGAAATTATTTTTTATCAATACTACCAGTCCTGTAACAAAATATTTGTTCGTTAATATGTATGTATTTTTTATCCTCCATATGACTCGAACGATTTTGTTAAACAAATTAAAATAGTCAAGAAGGCAATCAGTTTACAATTCGGATTGCCTTTTTGTGTGTTTAGCGGAAATTATAAATTTTACGCATTGTGGATAACTTTGTTATATAAAGTGTCTACGTCTAGCTCCAGCGCCTATCGACTAGAAAACTTCAGGACTTTTCCCTACGATAAGTCAACATCGATTCGCCTTTCAGGCTCATCGTGTTTCCTTTATCTCAGTCAAAGTCCCTCCAGTTTTTACGTCGATGAGCAAGGCGCTTGCGCTTTTGTTCCTATTTACAATTAAACAAAGGATTCATACGATTTTTTGATAATTTGGGTATGTTTTTTTGGAATTCCTAAAATTTCATTTAGTATCATTTCAACAATGCTTTGAAATGTTAAATGGCTTCTAGGTCTTGGTCTCGGTAATGGAACTTTTACATCCATTGCTATGTTCCCATCCTTAAGAATAATTACCCGATCTGCTAACGAAACCGCTTCTTCCACATCATGGGTAACTAAAAGTGCAGTAAATTTTTTTTGTAACCAAATTTGCTCAATTAGACCTTGCATATCTAATCTTGTCAATGCATCAAGTGCTCCTAATGGTTCATCTAATAAAAGAAGACGTGGTTTATGGATGAGAGCCCGTGCGAGTGCTACGCGCTGTTTTTGCCCACCGGAAAGTTTTTCAGGCCATTCATGAATCCGGTTATCAAGATCAACGCTGCGAAGAACTTCTTTAACTTCCTTACTCGATTCACGGGTGAGACCTAATGCTACATTTTCGCCAACCGTTTTCCAAGGGAGTAAGCGACCGTCTTGAAACATTAATCGAGACTCGTGATTTAACTTTTCTAGTTTATTACCACTTATTTCTATAGCTCCACTATCCGGCTTTTCCAAACCTGATAAGAGACGAAGTAATGTGCTTTTTCCACATCCGCTTTTACCAACAATCGCAATAAATTCTCCTTCTTGAATTGTGAGACTAAGATTTTTTAAAACTGCTACATTTTTATAACTTTTATTAATATGTGTAAGTCTTAAATAACCTTTTTTGACTTTGCTTCTCATTTAATCAATCCTCCTTTGTTGATAGTTTGGATGCCATTGAAGCCATTTTTTTTCAAAAAACTTGGCAATGATATCGGATGCCTTTCCTAATAAGGCATATAGAAGAATGCTTAATACAATGATATCCATTTGCATAAATTCTCTTGCGGTCATCGCCATATAGCCGATTCCCGAAGTAGAAGATATAGTTTCTGCTACAATAAGTGTCACCCACATAATCCCTAAAGAGAAACGGACACCGACAAGAATGGAGGAAAGGGCGCCAGGGAAAATGATGTGAACAAAGAGGGGGAAACCTTTTAGTCCATAACTTTTTCCCATTTCGATTAATCCCTTATCGACATTTTTTATACCATGATAGGTATTAAGATATATAGGGAATAGAACACCAGTCGCAACGAGAAATATTTTTGCCTCCTCTTCAATTCCAAACCATAGAATCACTAACGGCACGAGGGCAAGATGTGGGATATTCCTCAGCATTTGTATCGAAGTATCTAATAATGTTTCAGACGTTCGAAAGATGCCATTCAACAGTCCGAGGATAAAACCGATACTTCCACCAATGAAAAAACCAAGTAAAGCCCTCCATAAACTAACCCATACATTATGAAATAACTCTCCGTTATTGATTAAATGAAATGTCGCCACAAACACATCGGAAGGGGCTGGTAAAAAGTTGGTAGACAAGATGTGAAACTTTGTGAAAAACTGCCAGCATACAACGATTAGAACGGGAATTCCCCAAGGCACTAGTTTCTTTATGAATGTTTTCACGTATAGGCATCCTTTCGTTTCTAGTTTTCGTTTAAATTGAGGACATTCTCCTTTATGTTTACTTTTTTCGGAATAATTTTTAATTCGTAAAATGTATCAGCGATATGTTGCTGTTCGTTGATTACTTCATCTGTTATTTTTTCAACACCGTATGTTCTTCTTTCAATCGCCTTGAGCATGGAGGACTCCTCAATTCCGAGAAGATTTGAAAGTAGCTCGGCTGCTTCTTTTTGATGACTATTCGCCCAGTCTGACGATTTTTGTACTTCCTTTAAAACGACTTTAATAATGTCAGGATGGGCCTTCGCAAACGTAGAGGAGGCAACAAAATAATCGCGATCAGATGTTAGCCCTTTGCCATTTACGAGTAATTTTGTGTTAGGTAATTTTTCAGCATCTGCCGTAAATGGGTCCCAAACAACCCAAGCGTCTACTTTATTTTGTTCGAAAGCTATTCTTGCATCTCCTGGTGCTAAATAGGCGGGTTCAATATCGTTTATAGATATATTCGCTTTTTTCAACGCATTAATGAGTAAAAAATGGGAGCTTGAACCCTTTGCAAATGCAATCTTTTTCCCCTTTAGATCAGCTAAGCTTTTGATTTGTCCATCATTTTTGACTAGAATACCTGAGCCTTGATATTTAGAGATCCCAGAGGCAACATATCGTAATGTAGAACCCGCTGCTTGTGCAAAAATTGGTGGTGAATCGCCCGTTCTACCGAAATCAATACTGCCGGCACTTAATGCTTCAAGTAGTGCTGGACCCGCTTGGAATTCAGACCACTTTACCTTATAGCCGTGAGATTTTAATTCCTTCTCCAACGTACCGAGCTCTTTCAGAATAACTAAAGGACAATTTTTCTGATATCCGATCCGCAGAACCTTGTCATCTGAAGAAGAAGCTGCCTTTGGATTCCCTTTATTACACCCACTCATAATTGTTGATATGAATAAGATGAAAAGTAAAAATGGGATAAAATATACATATTTTCTTTTCAGATTCATCGCATCCTTTCATTGTGCTAATGCCTAGGCAAATTGTTCAATATAACATATGTTAAAGCGATAATTAGGTACCTGAATTTTAAAAGTTTGTTGGGAGAGAAAAGTAATTGAGGCAACAAAAAAAACCAGTAAACTGGTTTTTATACATTTCCTTTTACGATTTGATTGATTTCTTCCAGTAGGTAGCGAATATCTTCTCCTTCGGTTAAGTTGATTTTTATTTCTTTTAGTGCCTTTTCTTTAATGATGTCAGTTTTTTTCTCTTTTTTCTCTGATCCATTAGTTAAACTTTTGTTGCCTTCTCGGTCTAGAATCCAAAAAATATAATTTAAATTTGGATTTTTTTCGGGATGGCTAAAAATAATAATAAAATGTATATCGAAGTATTGATCAAAATACTGCATAACACCTCTTACATAATTTTCCTCATTTTTTGAAGAGGAAAGAGAAACCCGATAATTATTGTTTAATCCAATTTGTTCAAGTTCATCTAGTATGTATTCAATAAACAGCTTCATAATATCCTCCTTTAGTAGTAAGTTTTCCTAAAGAGGGTTCTTTTATAAAAGAAAAATAAAATGAGGGCATCTTATGATACCCTCATTCATTTAAATGCGTTTTTCCATCGTTTTATGTGGAATTCCCGCATCCATAAATTCTTCTGATATTACTTTATAGCCTAATTTTTCATAAAAAGGGATGGCATGTGTTTGCGCATTAAGTTTTAAGACGTGAACATCTTGCTGCGTCGCATATTGTTCAATTGCATCCATCACTATTTTGCCGGCACCTTTGCCGCGATAAGAAGGCAGAATACATATTCGTTCTACCTTTCCTTTTCCATCAAGGATTCGGAAACGCCCGGCTCCGGCCGCATTATTTTCATCATATAAAACAAAATGCTCCGAATTTTCTTCGTATTGATCAATTTCTTCCTCAACATCGACATGCTGTTCTTCGACAAAGACTTTTTTTCTAATAGTAAATGCATCGTTTAACTGTTCTTCTGTTTCTACTTGAATGACTTTCACAGTGCAATTATTCCTCTCCTAGGCGATATGTTTCATATACGGTCCATTGACCATTTTCAAGTTGATATAAAAGGTGAAAACGATCGATCACTTCTTCATGATCGATTCCGACCATACGTAATTGCCCATAAATATCTGAATGTTCGTCATTTGATAACTTTTGCCCAATGGTAATATGAGGGACAAAAGAATATTCCGGATCTTCACCAGGCAGTTCACTATACAATTGTTTGTGTAATTGTTCAAGTTCTTCTGTCGGCTCTACTTTGAAATAAATTGTATTATTTACAGGTTGAAATGAACTAACCTTTGATACATGAATCTTCAACGGATGATGCTGTTTAGATAATTGATTAAGTTTATGCGAAATTGTCTTAATTTCATCATCCGAAGATTCAAATACATGTTTTAGAGTAATATGAGGAGGAATCAGCGCATAATGAGGATCATATCTTTTTCTGTAGGAATTCACAAGATCTTGTAGTTTCTTTGATGGAAACATGACAATACCATATTTCATTTGTTATTACCTCCTTAAAAAATACTTAATTAATATTATTATAACAATTTTTCGGAAAATTTAACATAATAAACTATATATCAGTCTATAATACATGTTTTAATGCTCTTTTTAAATCGGGCTGCCAAAACTTCCATGTATGATTTCCTTCAAATTCCTCATAAAAGTTTTGAAATCCTTTTTCTTCAAATAATTGATGAAGTTCACGGTTTGGTGTTAAAAAATCTTGAATACTTCCATTTGTCGTGGTAACTTCTGTTTCTCCCTTGCCAATAATATGATAAATATCTAACAGATGGGGGTTTGGATGATTTTTCACAAGTTGTAACACTTGATCATTGACCAATGGCGATTGCAAAATAACTTTTCCAAAAATATTTGGATATTTCACAGCTGTCATTAATGAAACGGTCGCCCCAAGCGAATCTCCAATTAAGATTCTCCCATTCCCAACTTGGTATGTAGGATATTTTTCATCTAAAAATGGAACGAGTTCATGCGCTAAAAATCGAATATATGCATCGTTTTGTTCACCTTCTGGATGATATTTCTTTCGTCGATCGTGGACATTTCGATACGGGATTCCCACGATAATAACGTTTTCAATTTCTGCATTATCCAGCAACTCGTCCGCCACTCGCGCTATTCTTCCTAGTTGAAAATAATCTTTCCCATCTTGCGCAATTAATAAATTATATTTATACAATGGAGAGTAATTCGCAGGTAAATAAACTAAGACGGTTAAATTTTCCCCTAATACTTTACTCTCAAACATTATTTCTGTAATCGTGCTTTTTTGTGTACTCAATTTACTGCCTCCTATCAACTTATTTTAATTTTACTTCGAACTACTTAAAAAAGAAAATAATTTTATACAACAAAAAACAGTTGACAGAAGAGAGGAAGCATAATATATTTATTATTGTTCTACATTATATTTCGATCTGTTAGCTCAGTTGGGAGAGCACAACCTTGACAGGGTTGGGGTCGGGGGTTCAAGTCCCTCACAGGTCATAAACCGAGTCGTATCAAGGGTTCAAGCGACATTCTAAATAACTAAAAATGTTATGGTCGTCATAAAAACTCCTGCCAACTAACTAAACCACTTTGCAAATAATTGCGAGGTGGTTTTTTTATGCTTATCAAATTTGCCATTCAAGATTTTTTAGATGAAAGGGAATTTAAAAATTTATCATCTACTACTATTCTAGCCTGCAAAAATATTCTTGGACAGTTTCAACAATATTGTTCTGAAAATGAAATAGTTAATGTTCAAGATATTACAGCAAACGTTTGTAAGAAGTATCTTCTCCATTGTCAAAGATTAGTTAATAATGCAGCTGGTGGTTATGTTGTTGTAACAGGATCATTTATCAGGGCTGCATTACTATTCATCATTATTCTGTAATTCAATTAGCGGTTGTTCCTTTTTAAATGTAACTTCATTTGTTTTTTTATCGTAATGATAAATACGAATTACATCATCTCCATAATCAGATTCACTGGTTAATACTCCAAAGTCACCATTGCCAAAATCTATCATGTTAGTAGATGAAAACTTGGGGTATATTTCTTGAGAATCATTATTAATATTTTGAGTATTGTCCCTACTACATGTTGAAAGGGTTAAAACAATTGTCAGCACAACAAGTGTAATACGAATATTTCTTAATTCTGATAAAAAATTTAAATTCATAATACTTACTCCTTATTTTATGTACTTTATTCGGTTCATCAAGTTCTAAAACTGAAATATCTTCAGTTGTTTTTTCTACAATCCTTTCGTATAGTTCATCCACTTTAACATAATAGCTCTGCAATATCATAAAGCTCCGGTACTGAAGGGAAACTATTACCGGTACACCATAATGTATTAAGTAATTTTCCATATCTGTCTTTTAAAGATTCCCTATTGTGTTCATCCTTCTTTATTAGCCAGCCCCTATATTAGTTTTAACTTTTTTCATTTTCATCACCTAATATTAGTATTCTATCTCACTTGAATTATTTCCTTTTACGAAAATATTGACCAAAAACAAATTAAATTGTTTTTTTGGCATTAGTCCAAGTTTCGCCTCTGATATTGAATGTGTTAAAGCAAGTGGGGAATGCAGTATGAAAATTTATCCATAATTTTAGAGGGATCTTTTCTCCTGTGTCGAATGAACTATATAAAGGAGGAATTATTGTAACCTCTATTTTGTAAATATAGTTTAGTAGTAAACTTTCCAAATCTACAAATGATATAATAACAAAATAAAGTAAAATGATACATTTTTTGTATATAAGAAGGCGGAAAATGTCCATTGTTGAAGAAAAGTTTAATTTTAATAGGATGTGAGGGTCTAATGAATGAATTATGGAGGAAGAGCTCATTTAAATGGGGTCACGTTTCGTTCAAACGATGTTACAGTAACTGCAAAGCGTATAAATAATACAATAGAAGTTATTGATAATGTTGATTTTGATGAGTACGAATACATAGAAAACCATGGTTTTGATTTTGAATATTTTATATCCAAGATACCATTTATTAGAGGTGTTTGGAATTTCTATTCATCACTTTTTACTTCATTAAAAAAGTTCCTTTTGATAATTTGCATTTCATTAATTGTCACATTTTTATTAAGTTATTTCTCTTTGATAAATTTAGTTACAAAGGAATATTCATTTAATGTGCCAGTTGAATTAATAATACCTTCAATCGTATTAATATTGACAATATATATTAGATTTACGGAAGTATCAAAATATCATGCGGCAGAACATATGGTTGCGAATTGTTATGATCAAGGTAAAAAACTTAACCTACTAAATGTTCAAAAGCAATCAAGAGTTCATGAATCATGTGGAACAAATCTATTAACTTTTGTTTTAACAGTGTTTATAATTTTTTTGTTTATACCAAGAATAAATGATATTAATGTTCTATTATTACTTATTTTATCATATTCAATTGCATATGAACTTTTTATTGTAGAAAATAAAATGTTGATCAAGTTTTTTAAACCTATTTATATTATCGGTTATGTTTTTCAATATTTATTTTTTACATCTAAACCTAAAAAGGAGCATCTAAAAGTAGCATTAGCTGCATTTAATAGAATGATAAAATTGCAAAATGAAATAGATAAATTAATTAAATAATTACGGGAAATTATGAAATTCATCACATTCGTCCAAGAGAGTATTATGGTTCAAATGATTATTCAAATTTAATATCCTTAAAAAAGCAATTCCATAGAAGTGAAGTAAATCCTTGGTGGACAAATTATTAACTAGAAGGAATATTGGTTCATGACATCATTAAAAATAACTATTGATACAATCAAAAGTAGATTAGATAAAGATAATCTTATTACTGTTCAACGAGAAGGTGGTTATGTAGAAAAATTGAGAATTACATTTTATTAACCTGCAACGGCGGATGAAATTACAAAACTACCAAAAGACTTTTTAAATATCTATATAGATTTTTTATTAATGCATAATGGTGCAATGTTATATGATGACCCTGAATATGGTGGTGGTTTCGAATTAAATTCTGTTAATGACATTATTAAAGATTTGGAGGTTATGGATTATCCAAAAGGTTGGTTTCCGATTGGATACGGCTATACGGATGTAGACTAGTAATTACACCGCAACATCATCTTTTTTGGATGGAGGATGGAGTAACGTTTGAAGATGAAGAAAATATTATACCTATGAAATTTGATAATTGGTTAGAAAAGTTTATCATTGCTCAAGGATCAACATTTTGGGACTGGTATAGGTATAGCTAAAACATCTGTATTTATTAGGATACTATCTCAATTACAATTTCAGTACAAAATATAAATAAAAAAGGGGTAAATAGTATTAATCTAATATCCTCATGCATTAACGCTTTAAAGTGTGTAAAATGAATTTATAAGATTTTTCTTTTCTTATCCCCTATTTTTATAAAACTTTTTTGTATCCAGTCTATGACTGGATATTTTTTTGTCTTTTATCAGCCGCTAGTGTTCTTTGTGGAAATTTGGCGTTCGCAATTAAACGAATGAAAATTAGATTTACGGTTTTTCTATATTTTTTATATAACGTATGAATGAAAAATATGATAAAATATTGAACGGGTGAGAATGATTAAAGGAAGGATTAAAAATCATGGACACGAATCGAAAAAAGAACTTGAAGGTGTTGTGGAAGTTAACTCGTCCTCATACTTTAACAGCTTCATTTGTACCTGTTCTTATCGGTACAGCTGCTGCAAGATTCTATAATCATATTAATATTTGGCTTTTTCTAGCTATGCTATTTTCTTGTTTATTTATACAAATTGCTACGAACTTATTTAATGAGTACTATGATTTCAAAAGGGGACTGGATACAGCTGATTCGGTTGGTATCGGCGGGGCAATTGTACGAGAAGGAATGAAACCTAAAACTGTCCTGAATTTAGCTATTTTATGCTATGCAATCGCAATTATATTTGGCTTTTATATTTGTATGGCAAGCAGCTGGTGGTTAGCATTAATTGGAGTGGTTGGCATGGCAATCGGTTATTTATACACTGGTGGTCCGCTCCCAATTGCTTATACACCATTCGGCGAGTTATTTGCTGGAGTATGTATGGGATCTATGTTTATTTTGATTTCATTCTTTATCCAAACGGGGTATGTTAATCAACAAAGTGTTTTATTATCCATTCCTATTGCAATTTTAGTTGGGGCAATCAATTTGGCTAATAATATTCGAGATATAGAGGAAGATACGCTCGGTGGAAGAAAAACATTAGCCATTTTAATTGGCCGGAAAAATGCAATCTATGTATTAGGTGTTGCATTTGCGCTTGCTTATTTATGGATATTGTTATTAGTTGTGATGAATATTGTAAGTCCGTGGACTTGTTTTGTCTTTTTAAGTCTGCCGATTCCGGTTAAAGCAATTAAAGGATTCGTAGGCGGTGGAGTTGGCATTAAAATGATTACAGCTATGAAATCGACAGCACAAACGAATACATTTTTTGGACTTTTGTTGGCCATCGGATTATTTATAGGTCAATAGTGATTAAAAATGAGTCCAAAGCTCAATTGCGATGCAGTTGGGCTTTTTTTATGGTGAAATTTATATCTCATTTTGGATAAAAACTGTTTTTTAAGTTAAATACTAATGTGGAGCGGTTATTTTATTATAAATGGGGTGCTGTAATTGCCAAATAGATTATTCAATTTTATTAAAGGAAGTTGGACAGAAGTGAATTTTGAAGAATTGGAAGAAGAGCTTCCGGAAAGCCTAATAGACGAATGGGATGATAGGACAGAACTATTGGAAATTGAGGATCCAAATATCATACACCTAAAAAAATAAGCGATTCAGGAAATCGAAGGTACTATACACTAAGAAAGAATGGGTAGGGAATTTCGGATCTTATGGAGGTGTTTGCAGCACGATTCTTACCTTTGAGGGGCCGTTTCAGCGGGTTCTGAGCAACTATCGTCCCGCTTACCCCTAAACCGGTACCATAGCTGCGTGAATCGCGTAATCATCGTCCCGCTTACCCCTAAACCGGTACCATAGCTGCGTGAATCGCGTAATCATCGTACCACTTCACCCAATACCGGTACCATAGCTGCGTGAATCGCGTAATCATCGTCCCGCTTGCCCCAATACCGGTACCATAGCTGTGTGAATCGCGTAATCATCGTCCCGCTTGCCCCAATACCGGTACCATAGCTGCGTGAATCGCGTAATCATCGTCCCGCTTACCCCTAAACCGGTACCATAGCTGTGTGAATCGCGTAATCATCGTACCACTTCACCCTAAACCGGTACCATAGCTATGTGAATCGAGTAATCATTGTCCCGCTTGCCCCAATACCTGTACCATAGCTGCAAGATTTGCATTATCATCGTCCCATCTCGCTCACTTCACAGCTCATAACCAAAATAAGTTTTTCTTATCAGATTGGTTCTGAAAACCAGTCCAGTCTATTATTAATCATCATTTTCATTACCTATATCTTCCTGTTATTGGATAGGGTTTGAAGTACAAAAAAATCCAGCAAGCTGGATTTTTCGGGGGGAAGTATCTGTTATATCGGATACAAACTAATCATAATAAATAGATACTAATATTTCGTTAAATAAATATTAATAATTTGTTAAGATTGTTCGCTTGCTAATTTTGGTTCTTTGTTTTCTTTTTATTGATCATACTTGCACTGAAAGCAATAATGAAAACACTAAATGAGAATCCAAATCCTATAAATGGAAGATAGGCTCCTATTAATTTTATTATGTGCATCAATCTATGTTATCCTTTCCAAACTCTTCATTCTTTTATTGGGTTTCTCTTTAGTAATTCGATTAGGATGGTAATAGCAAAAATGAATATTGGCACACCAAAACCAAAATAAGCAAAGATAGAAGCTATTTGTTCCATAGTATCATCCTTTTTATTATTTGTTTTTAGTATTACCGAAAAAATAGATTTAATGTGAAGAAATGCTTATAAGAAAAATACACATGAAAAATGGCTGCGTTTTATGCAGCCATATACGGGTTATGTACTTGTATTTTTAAGAAAAAGGGTAAAGTTCCATCACAAAAATAAAAATTAGCACAAGAATGACGATAATTGTGATGGCACCTAGAGCAATTTTTTTCACTTGAGTTCCCCCAAAATAAAATAATCAAATAGTATTAAATTCCTATAAAAAAAGCTAATCTTTCACTTGGAATTAAAAAAGGAGTGTTGAGTTTAGTATATGAATGATTTTTTTAAGAAGAAATTTAGACAATTGAGCGAAAAGAAAGTTCATGATCAGGATTTATTACATTACTAAGCAACTGAATATCCTTAAGAATATCTTTTCGAATTTCTTCACATTCACAATGATTGAAATCTTCAAAAAGGCGACCAAGTTCTTTAATAAATAGTAAATGTTCATCTTCTCTTATCATCGTATTTTTCGCTCCCTAAGTATATAGTCATAATTATTATATAGTAACTATGTACCATAAGTGAAGGAGAAAATGAAATATGGCGTTTTAAATACGGGTGAATAATATACCAGCACAAAATCCGTGAAACGTGGAACTAGCTATGTTCCGGCTCGTTTCATGGATTCTATGAAAAAATTTATTTATCCGATTGAAAGATAATATTATTTTGCTTTCTAGCTGTTTCAGTAATTGATAGTATTGCTTCACTAATTTGAGTTAGTTCTGAATAGGCTTTTTGATCATTCTTCTCGATAATATTGGTAAACGTTTCGATTTCATAGATCATATCTAATTCTTCTTGATCTACACCAATAGATTTTCTTTCTTTTGTTTTATTATTTATCAACTCTAAACTCGTTGGTGTTGCGCTATCCATAAGGATTGATCCAGTCTCCCCATGAATCTCGTTTTGAATATATGAGTGAGAAATCTTAGAACAAATAATTGTACAAACAAACTCTTTATACCGGAGAATAAGAGTTCCATTTCCATCCACACCACTTCGAAGTATAGTTGGATGATATGAATAGGATAATGGCTTTCCAAAAAGTTTAATTGCGACGGAAAGTGGATAAACTCCTAAATCAACCAATGCTCCCCCGGAAAATTCTGTTGAAAAAACATTTGGAGTTTCCCCATCTAAAAAGGCATCATAGCGAGATGAATACTGTACATAATGCAATAGTGCGCTTCTTATCGTTCCGATTTTGGGCAATTGCTTCATTAACTGGTTTATATTTGGGGTATGGATGTTCCGAATAGCTTCAAATAAATAAACTCCATGATCATTAGCTATTTTGTGAGCTTCTGTAAACTCTTTCATATTAGAAAAAATCGGTTTTTCACAAATGACATGTTTATTATTTTCTAATAATAGTTTTGCATGTTCAAAATGCAATGAATTTGGTGAGGCAATATAGACGATATCAATTTCCGGGTGTTTCGCTAATTCCGTTATATCGTTAAAATATAATGGAACGGAATGCTTTGCAGCAAATTCTTTTGCTTTATTAATAGACCTTGAATAGACCGCTTTCAACGTAAGTTTTCCGGATTTGTGGGCAGATTCAATAAAAGTGGACGTAATCCAATTAGTTCCAATCGTTGCAAATTTCATGTGATTTCTCTCCTTGTATAATATAGTTATATGAACCCATTTTACACTTTTAGCGGGGATCAGTCATTTTTTTGAATAAAAAAATGGCAGCTAGCGGCTGCCAAAAGTGGTAAGTTTTAGCTTGGATCTACTTCATCCCAAGAAAAAGTTGTTACATTTGTGTATTCCCCTTTTTCAATTTCTTCGGGGGTAGCCTCTCTATCTAATTCTTCAGCATCGTCCATTCCAGGGGCAATTGACGGTTTTTGATTTTTCTTCATCTTTCAATCCTCCTTCTCTATTCATCAATAGTTTTTCCGAAGGAGGGATTTTTAGAATAGAAAAAATGAGTTTAATTACATCCGTTAATTCTCAATCCCGACAATTGCTTCTAAACCAATTTCAACATTACCTTGAATAGCTCTTGAAATCATACAACTTTTTTCTGCCCGTTCTGCTAGCTGCTTCACTTTTTCTACTTGATCCGCCGGACATTCTTTTTTCAAGACGACATTTGGGCGATGAATAATTTTTTTATATGTAATGACGCCTTTATCTACTTCCACAATACCTTCTGAATTTTGCGTTAAACTTGCAACAGGAATGTTTCGTCTTTCTAACATTGCTGCAAGCGTAATAATATAGCATGTTGCTGCAGCTCCAAGGAGCATTTCATCAGGATTTGTTCCAATTCCCGGACCATCCATTTCAGGGGGGATCGAAATTTGTGTTTTTAAATTTCCGGCATTAATTTCACCAACACTATTTCTTCCACCAGTCCAATTTGCTGATAAATGAAAACGGTGTTCTCCCATTTGTACATTCCTCCTCATAAATGATTATACATGATTATTCGAAAAAATAACGCGTATGACTATTGTATTTCAAAATATTCTAATATAATAGAAGGGTGAAATTGAAAATAGGAGAGATCTTTCATGAATACATATGGCAATGCTAAAGAAACAATGGAGTTAATTAAACAACTCGTTTCGATTCCAAGTCCATCGGGAAATACAAAAAAAGTGATCGACTTTTGTGAGCAATATTTAAAAGATTCAAATGTTGAAATGTATAGAAATCGTAAAGGCGGACTTATTATCACATTACCAGGGAAAAACACGAAACAACATCGTATGTTAACTGCGCATGTAGATACATTAGGTGCAATGGTAAAGGAAGTAAAAGCCAATGGCCGCTTAAAGTTAACGATGATCGGTGGTTTCCGTTGGAATTCCGTTGAAGGGGAATATTGTAAAATTGAAACTTCTTCAGGAAAAGTATATACAGGAACAATTCTTATGCATCAGCAATCCGTTCATGTGTATAAAGACGCAGGAAAGGCAGAGCGTAATGAGGATAATATTGAAGTTCGTATTGATGAAAAAGTATTAAATGAACAAGATGTACGTGCACTTGGTATTGAAGAAGGAGATTTTGTTTCATTTGAACCACGTGTGGAAATTACGGAATCAGGATACATTAAATCTCGTCATCTTGATGATAAAGCAAGTGCTGCGATTCTTTTACGACTAATTAAATTCATTAAAGAAAATAATGTTGAACTACCATACACAACACATTTTCTAATTTCTAATAATGAAGAGATTGGCTATGGAGGAAATTCGAATATTACCCCAGAAACCGTCGAATATTTAGCGGTCGATATGGGCGCTCTTGGTGACGGCCAGTCCTCTGATGAATATACTGTTTCTATCTGTGCAAAAGATTCTAGCGGTCCATATCATTATGGTTTACGTAAACATTTAGTCAACTTAGCGAAGGAAAACAATATTGAATATAAAGTGGATATTTATCCATTCTACGGCTCTGATGCTTCAGCCGCTATTCGTGCTGGATTTGATATCGTTCATGGTCTTGTTGGGCCTGGAATTGAATCTTCTCACGCATTTGAACGCACGCATGAATCATCCATCCGCAACACAGAGCAATTACTATTTGCCTATGTACAATCAGACATCGTTCCACAATAAGTTTTTTAGAGCCTTAATTTTCATAGGATAAATTAAGGTTCTTTTTATATAGCCGAAAGGGGGGACTTTATGTCTATATCGTTTGAACAGCTACTTTTCAAATGCAAAGAAATAATGCAAGGAAAGCATTTATTTATTGTGCAAGACTTACTTGTATTAAAAATAATTAATGATCAATTTGAAAAAGAAAGACGGGAGATAAGAGAAGATTTTTTGGTAAGAGGTATTTGCAGTAAAGAAGTAGATGGACTAATCGAAGAGCCGGAATATTTTAAAGGTTTTTACATACCGAAATCGGCTCGATGGCACAATTTAACTAGACTCCAACAAGAGGCTAGTTCCGATATTTATCATGCCATTAACGATATAGTAGAAAAAAATGATATAGATATTCCATTGTTCAATACTAAACGAGTATCTATCTCTACTGAACAAATTTTACGATTAGTAGAGTTAATAGATTTTTATAACTTTTCGTCTGAAAATATAAAAGAAATGTATAGGATTATTTATAATTGGAGTCAGGAAAACGAAATATCATCGAAGTCATTGATGTTATTACAGGCATGAACGTAGGATGGGGGAATGAAAATGAAGGCACGTGAAATTGGAATTAAAGTAGGAATCCTTCCGACAGGTATGAACAATTGCATAACGGACGTTAAAGGCGTGCAGGTAGGGCATATTACCTTAATGGAAGATTTAAATGATGAATGTATTCGAACAGGTGTAACGGCGATTTTACCGCATGATGGAAACTTATTTTCGGAAAAAGTTTCAGCTGCATCGTATGTGGCAAACGGTTTTGGAAAAACGACAGGTCTAGTTCAAATTGAAGAACTTGGATGTCTTGAATCTCCCATTATGTTAACAAATACTTTTAGTGTGGGTCCAGTTTTACAAGGCACACTTCAGTATATGCTACAAGAGAATCCGAAAATCGGAGATACGACAAGTTCAATTAATATTGTGGTGGGTGAGTGTAATGATAGTTATTTAAACTCCGCTCGACTCCTTGCGGTAAAGCCGGAACATGCGATTGAAGCAATTCAAAATGCAACTAGCAATCAAGCGGATGAAGGAGCTGTCGGTGCTGGTACAGGAACGATGTGTTTTGGGTATAAAGGTGGAATTGGAAGCTCATCCCGAATGATTTCATTTGAGAAATTAACATTTACAGTAGGAATGTTAGTTCAAAGCAACTTTGGAAAAAAAGATGAGTTCCGTTATGCGAAATCAGTAGAAGAAGACCATACCGAGCGACCGGATGGATCGATTATGATGGTTTTAGCAACGGATGCCCCTCTTTCCGATCGGCAATTAAAGAGATTGGCAAAAAGATGTATTGTTGGATTGAGTAGAACTGGGAGTCATATTCATAATGGGAGCGGTGATGTTGTCATCGCATTTTCTAACGCTGAAAAGATTCCTCACGATACCAAGGAAGCGATTGAACAGAGAAAAATATTACGAGATGATCATCCGATCATGAATCTTCTTTTCCAGGCGGCAGCAGAAGCAACAGAGGAAGCTATACTAAATTCATTAACCCAAGCGGAAATGACAACGGGAAGAAAAGGACGAATCGGTGAAACAGTTCCAATTGGTGCTATGTAAATAAGAAGTAAAGAAGGGACCGTAGTTTGTTCCTTCTATTTTTTTTTGCAAATTGGATAATTTGTTTTTTTCTCGGACACTTTTCCCTTATAATATAATGTGACTGGAGGACAGGAAATGAAAATTCGTAAAACGATGTTCAATGATAAAGAAATGAACTTATTCATATATGAAAACAAAAAAGATGAATATTTTGTTGTTGCTATTCCTGCAATAGAATGGTCTACAACTTATACATATGATGACTTTGGTGAGAAGTTATTGGAGAAATTAATTGATTCACTTAAGGTGAAATTGACTGATGAAGATGCAATTGCTTTAGCACATCGAATTAATCAATGGACAAGAGAAATGTAGAAAGGTAAACAGGTGATTCCAATGTAAAAACATAAACATTTCATAGAATATAAATTTTGAATCTACAAACGAAAGGATTTTACAACATGACTTCTTTGAAAGACGAGGTTTTATCAAGACGAACCTTTGCGATAATTTCCCACCCGGATGCTGGGAAAACAACATTAACCGAACAATTACTTCTTTTTGGCGGCGCAATCCGTGCAGCTGGTACGGTTAAAGGGAAAAAATCAGGAAAATTTGCAACTTCAGACTGGATGGAAATTGAAAAGCAACGGGGAATTTCAGTAACATCTTCTGTTATGCAATTCGAATATGATGGAAAAAGGGTTAATATACTCGATACTCCCGGACACCAAGATTTTAGTGAAGATACGTATCGTACATTAATGGCGGTTGACAGTGCAGTAATGATTATTGATGCCGCAAAAGGGATTGAAGAGCAAACACTGAAATTGTTTAAAGTTTGTCGGATGAGAGGAATTCCGATTTTCACCTTTATTAATAAGTTGGATAGACAAGGGAAAACCCCTTTAGAGTTATTAGCAGAATTAGAAGAAGTATTGGGAATTGAATCGTATCCGATGAATTGGCCAATCGGAATGGGGAAAGAATTTCTCGGGATATATGACCGTTTCCATAATAGAATTGAACAGTTTCGTGTTGAAGAGAACGAACGATTTATTCCACTTAATGAAGAGGGAGAAATTGACGGAGACTCACCAATTAAACAATCTGGTCTTTATGAACAAGCCCTTGAAGAAATTTTATTATTAAATGAAGCAGGTAATGAATTCTCAAATGAACGAATTGCCAATGGGACTTTAACGCCTGTATTTTTCGGAAGTGCTTTAACAAACTTTGGGGTCCAAACCTTTCTTGAAACGTATCTGCAATTTGCACCATCACCGCAACCGAGAAATTCAGATGCAGGGGTCATCGATCCTACTGATGAAAACTTTTCTGGGTTTGTCTTTAAAATTCAGGCGAATATGAATCCTGCACACCGTGATCGCATTGCCTTCGTACGGATTTGCTCAGGACAATTTGACCGTGGAATGAATGTCACTTTATCAAGAACAGGTAAATCGATGAAATTATCGCAATCAACCCAATTTCTTGCAGATGATCGAAGTACAGTAAACACCGCGGTAAGTGGAGATATTATCGGGTTGTATGATACGGGAACTTACCAAATTGGAGATACAATCACATCTGGAAAACAACTAATTAATTATGAAAAGCTTCCACAATTTACACCTGAACTTTTTGTCAAAGTATCTGCAAAAAACGTTATGAAACAAAAACATTTTCATAAAGGGGTTCATCAGCTCGTTCAAGAAGGTGCAATCCAGTTATATAAAACGTATCGAATGGAAGATTATATTCTAGGTGCCGTTGGGCAATTGCAATTTGAAGTATTCGTTCATCGTATGAAAAATGAATATAATTCAGATGTTATTATGGAGCCAATCGGATCGAAAATCGCTCGCTGGATTGATGAGGATCAAGTAAACGAATCACTTTCAAGCTCAAGGAGCCTTTTAGTAAAAGATCGTTTCGATAAACCATTATTTTTATTTGAAAATGATTTTGCACTTAGATGGTTCCAAGATAAAAATCCGGATATTCGGCTAACAAATCCGATGGAATAATGAATGGGACAGGTGTAACAGCCTGTCCAAAAAATTAACTCTTGATTAATTCGAATTTCATGGTATATTATATTCAAATACTTTATTACTTGAAAGCATCTAAGTGTAAAAGTCAATAATGATGATCCAGAAAACGGACATAAGTAATTCTATTGAATGCAGCAAGAAGAGACTGAATGGGAGCTGAAAATTCAGGCAGCAATAGATATGAAATACACCGTTGCTAAACATTTTGGATAAAAGAGTGAATGATTTCGGTCATTAAATAGGGTGGTACCGCGGAGAGCCTCTTCGTCCCTTTTTTAGGGATGAAGAGGCTCTTTCTATTAAAATCGAGGAGGTAATCAACATGTTAAATCATAAAAAAGCTCATTCGCCATCCGTTATAGAGGCAATAATTCTTATAATGATTATTGTAGGATTAATGAGTATTAGTTTAATGAAATATTCTGCTGCACCTCATATCCCTATTTTATTATCAATTTTAATGCTTATATCCTATGGCCTAATGAAGAAAGTGCCGTTTAAAATTCTTGAAGAAGGGATGGTAAATGGAGCGAAATCAGGTCTATCCGCTGTATTTCTTTTTTTCTTAATTGGAATTTTGATTGCTGCATGGATGCTAAGTGGGACAATTCCAACTTTAGTTTTTGTTGGCTTTAAAATTGTAACTGTTCATTTCTTCTATGCGATTGTTTTCGTTGTTACGGCTATTGTGGGAATGGCGATCGGCAGCTCGTTAACAACTTCAGCGACTCTCGGTGTTGCCTTTATTGGAATTGCCTCCGCCCTTGATGCGTCATTAGCGTTAACAGCGGGAGCAATTGTTTCAGGAGCTTTTTTTGGAGATAAAATGTCACCATTATCCGATACGACGAACATCGCATCAACAATGATGAGCGTCGATTTATTTGAGCATATTCGAAATATGGCATGGACTACTGTACCAGCATTTATTATAAGTTTTATCATTTATGCCGTATGTTCACCGAGTGTATCGGCAGCGAACTTAAATAAGTTAACTAGTATTCAAGAAGCACTAATACAAACCAATTTAGTACATTGGTATAGCCTCATTCCGGTAGTTGTACTCGCAATTTTCGCTTATAAAAAAATATCAGCATTTTTAACATTAGCATTAAATTCACTGCTTGCCATTATTCTTTCACTTTTTCATCATATACCAAGTGGACAAGAACTTTTCCAAATTCTTTTTAATGGTTACGTTTCGAAAACGGGCAATGAAGCAATAGATAGTTTGTTAACAAGAGGCGGAATGAATAGTATGATGTTTACCGTTTCACTTGTCATACTTGCGTTAAGTATGGGTGGATTATTGTTTACTTTAGAAATTATTCCGGTTTTATTAAAGGCTTTAGCAAAAGTATTAAACAAAATTGGATCAGTCATCACAGCAGCTGCATTTACAGCTATTGGGGTAAATATTTTAATTGGAGAACAATATTTATCTATTATTCTAACGGGAGAAGCATTTCAAAAACTATTTGAAAAATTGGGACTTGCAAACAAAAATCTATCAAGAGTTTTAGAGGATGCTGGAACAGTTGTAAATCCATTAGTTCCTTGGAGTGTGTGTGGAGTATTTTTAACGAATGTACTTGGGGTTTCTACAATGGACTATTTACCATTTTCCTTTTTTTGCTTATTGTCACCATTGTTAACAATCGTCTTTGGTTGGACTGGAAAAACAATAACAGTAAATAAAAGTAAATTGATTGCATAAATGATTGAAATGTTATCATAATGTTCCATATCTTGACACACTTTGAATATATAGATATAGTGAATTATGTATTAAATGAATAGTGAGAAAAATAGGTTGATAGATAGGAAGAATTAATTGTAATTTCTTCTATCGATCATTAAAAGGGAAGTCCGGTGAAATTCCGGCGCGGTCCCGCCACTGTAAATGGGAGCTCCTTAAGCAATACCACTATCTGCGGATGGGAAGGTTTTAAGGGGTGTTGAGCATGAGCCAGGAGACCTGCCTATTTTTTTACACCGAACAACCTACGTGGATAGGGTGGTGTTGAACTTGAGGGTATTTTTTCACATTCCTCAGTCAAACCACGCATCTCCACTTCGGAGATGTTTTTTTATTTATTTTAATTGGGGGGGAAACATGTGAAACAAAGGATTTTTCAGAGGCGAATACTTGCTATTTTGACCGCAGTGCTACTTCTTTCATTGCAGTGGACACTATTCGGCGGGCAAAGGGCGTCAGCTGCAACGTTAAATAACGCAGCAATGGTCACAGTATTGGATAAAGATGGGAAACCGATTATTTCTACATCTGTTGTTAAGTTAAATAAGGATGAAAAAGCAATCACTGTTTTAAAGGAATTAGCTAAACAGAAAAAGGTAGATTTTCAAACGAAAGTTGATCCGAATTTCGGTGAACAAATCGTAAAGATTGGTGATTCGGAACCGAAATATGAAAATGGCGGTTTTTATTGGAGTTTTTATATTAATGGTAGTGAATCACAAGTAGGGGCATCGAGTTATACGGTCCAAAATGGTGATGATCTTTTATTAAAAGTAGTTAGTTATCCGGCTAAAACAATAAAAGCAAAAATTACTGCTAAAGATAAAAATAAAAAGGAAGTTTTACCTGAAACAGAGGTTGAAGTTGTTGAAGGTACGAGTGCCTATGCAGCATTAAAACTTGCAGCAAAGACAAAAAAAATTGAACTTAAAACTACGGTCGATTCGAGTTTCTTTGGTTATGTAAATAATATTGGCAATACGAAACTTGCTGAAGGTGATTATTGGTCAATTTCTCTTAACGGAAAACCTATGGAAGTTGGTTTATCCTCTTATGAAATTAAGGATAAAGATAAAATTCAATTAAATGTAGTTGGAACTGAACCTCCTACCGATACAAATGATAAAAATGAAAATCCTGATAATAGCAATAATTCAGATGGGAAAATAGATGATACACAAACAAAAATTTCAAAGAAACAAGTAGAAGCACTGCTTAAATCAACGGCCAACTATATATTAAAAAATGGCGGAAGCAATGAATTTGAGATTGTTGGATTGAAAAAATCCGGTCATACTGTACCAGATTCCTATTTGAAAAATATTGAAAACTTACTTAAAGAAAATGACGGAACTTTTCGTAACGTAACTGATTATGAAAGATTAGCTATTGGTATTACAGCTGCGGGAAAAGATGCATCTAATTTCGCTGGGTACAACCTAATTAAGAAAATATATGAGAATGAACGAATGACCAATCAAGGTACGAATGGAATTATTTATGCTTTATTAGCGCTAGATAGTGGTAAGTATAAGGTTCCGACTGATGCCGAATGGACTAGAGAAAAATTACTCGATTACCTGCTTAAAAATCAGTTAAAAGATGGTGGTTGGCCACTATATGGCGATAGTCCAAGTGTAGATATTACGGCGATGGCACTTGCTGCGCTATCTCCATATAAAAGTCAAGAAAAGGTAAAATCCGCTATTGACAGTGCAGTGGAATGGATATCGAGCAAACAGGATAAAAATGGAGGCTTTAGCAGCGCTATTAATGGTGGGGATGCCAGTGAAACAACATCACAAGTGATAATTGGTTTAACGGCCATTGGCGTTGACCCGAATGGGAAACAGTTTACAAAATCAGGGGTAAATCTAGTTCAGCATTTACTTTCTTTTAAACAAAAAGATGGCGGATTTGCACATATTATAACTGACAATGAATCTAACATTATTGCAACAGTACAAGCATTATTAGGGTTAACGGCTTACAATGATTATTTAGATGGCAAAGGCTCGATTTATCAATTTGCAGGAAGTCAATCATCTAATAAACCAAATGAAAAGCCAAATGAAAAACCAAATGAAAAACCAAATGAAAAGCCAAAAACAACCAACGATAATCTACCGAAAGATACGAATCAGCAGTCGGAAAAAACAACTAAAGGTGAACGATTACCAAATACAGCAACAAATACGTACAATATTCTTATTTTTGGTGTGATCTTAATTATTTTAGGCGGTGTATTGTATGTAAATGCCCGCAAAAAGAGAGTATGATATAAAATGAAAAAAATTTCAGCACTGATTCTATTGATAGCGGGTCTATTTTGTGTGTTTTTCAGTGGCTGGAAAATTTTGAAGAGCCAACACTCGCAAGTGCTGGCTCTTCAGCAGGCTAGGGAACTCACGCCAATAAAATTTTTAGAAAAACCCGGAATTAATAGAACTACTCAATCTGTCGATAAACATGTATTAGGGATATTAGAAGTTCCAACATTGAATGCAGAGCTTCCAATTGTAGAAGGAACGACTGACGAACAGCTTAAAAAGGGAGTCGGTCATTTTAGTAAATCGGCACTTCCTGGGGGAAATGACCAAATTGTTCTTTCTGGTCATCGTGATACTGTATTTAGACGTTTTGGTGAGTTGAAAGAAGGAGATCCACTGATTGTTACTTATCAAGGAAAAACTTTTACGTATATAGTGGAACGGACAAAGGTAGTAGATGCAGAAGATCGAACAATCATCCATTCAACAGCACCTAAAGAAGAGCTTGTACTCACAACTTGTTATCCTTTTCATTTTATTGGGAACGCGCCGAATAGGTATATTATTTATGCTTATCCAAAAACAACATAGGAGATGGATTGAATGAAACTGTTGAAATCTTTCGCCGTTTTGCTACTTGCATCTTTGACTATTTTTTTGATCGCAGGATGTCAAAAGGATGAAGTAAAACCTATAACGGAAGATAGCAAAGCAACTAACATTACAGCAAGTAATACAAACGAAAATGGTTTACAAAAGGAAGCGGACAATAGTAGTGATGAAAGAGAAAAAAAGCAAGAAGTGCAAACGTCTAAATCAACTACGAATGAAAGCAGTAATAAGAAAGAAGAAAAAACGAATAACCAAAATGTGAGTAAAACGAATAGAGATAGTAACATAAATAGTAGTAAAACTACTACTGAAAAGAAGCCAAAATCTTCTGAAAGAAAACAAGCTTCAATAGAGAATAAGACCAAAGAAACGAAAAAGGAAACAAGAAAACAAACAAAAAAACAAACGTCTCAACCGAAAGAAACGGTAAAACAGCAAAATAATCATCAGAAAAAGGCGGCAACCCCACTATCAAGTGTTCAGATAAGTATTGTAGGGGATAAAAAAACTGGAACGATTCTTTCGCAAACAAAAGTAGTTATAAATAACGGGGATACAATGCTCACAGCAACGAGAAAAATCCTTAAAGAAAAGGGAATACCTATAAGTGTGACTGGAAGCGGAGCGACCGCCTATGTGCAAGGGATAGCGAACCTTTTTGAATTTGATTTAGGTCCAATGAGCGGTTGGACAGTTAAAAAAAATGGCGTATTATTAAATCGTAGTGCTGGAGTAGTAACTGTAAAGAATGGTGATCGAATTGAGTGGATCTATACGACAGACTATAGTAAAAAATAATAGGGGATTCCGATCGTTTCATCCTTTCGTATGTTTTCTTTACTACATCGGGGCTGCGGCACTGGTTATGCTTTCAAAGCATCCAGTGTTTTTGTTTGTTGGAGCAATCATTCTCATTGGTGTAAATATTAGTTTAGATAGGGGAAAAGCAATTAGACAATGGTGGAAAATGCTACTCTTTGTTTCAATGTTCTTTATAATCATTAATCCTCTTATTAATCATCGTGGTACATATATCTTATTTTATCTTGGACAAAATCCGATCATGCTTGAAGCGGTTATTCAAGGGGTTATTTTTTCACTTTCACTATTATGCTTAATGATATTATTCGCTTCTTATAATCTTGTGATAACAGCGAATAAATTTCTTTTTTTATTTTCAAAATGGCTACCACAATGGGCATTACTAGCTATGTTAGCTATGCGATTTGTTCCGTTGTTAAAACGAAGACTGCAGGAAATTCAACAGGTTCAAAAAGGAAGGGGTCTATCTGTAGCGGAAGGTCCTTTAAAATTACGCGCAAAAAATGGTGTTCAACTAGTTCAAATTTTGTTAACTTGGTCATTAGAAGAAGCGATCCAAACAGCAGATTCGATGATTGCAAGAGGGTACGGGGTGAAAAAAAGAAGCCGGTATACACCGTATCAAATGCATAGCAAAGATTGGCTAGCTTTAGGATTTATTGTCATACTAGGAAGCATTTCAATTTTCGGATGGTATCTAGGTGATAATGTTCTAGCGATTAATCCTATTTTGGAAACTGTAAGATTAATCGGTAGAGAGTGGTTTTTCCTTATAATATTTATGTTGTACATTAGTTTTCCACTGATAATAGAAGGCAGGGAGGCATTAAGATGGCATTATTGGAAGCGAAAAATATAAGTTTTCATTATCCGGAAGAACGAAGTCCCGCACTGGACAATGTGTCATTTTATGTAAATGAAGGCGACTTCATTGTCTTATGTGGAGCATCTGGAAGTGGAAAATCTACCCTCCTGCGTTTATTAAAAAAGGAAGTGTCTCCCCATGGGAAAGTTTCCGGTGATATTTACTATAATGACCAACCAATCTTTCAATTAGATTCTGAAGTAGCGGCAAGAGAGCTCGGTATGGTCTTTCAAGATCCGGAAAATCAATTAGTGATGGATCAAGTAATGGAAGAATTAATATTTGGAATGGAAAATATCGGTTTTTCGACTGAATATATGAGGAAAAAAGTAGCTGAGATGGTCCACTTTTTTGGCTTAGATGATCTGTTGGAAAAAAAGACATATGAGATTTCAGGTGGTCAAAAGCAACTTGTCAATTTAGCTTCAATCCTCCTATTAGAGCCAAGGATATTATTGCTTGATGAACCAACAGCCCAATTGGATCCAGTTGCGGCTAAGGAATTTATCGGAATGCTGCATCGTATGAACGAGGAATTTGGAATTACTGTTATTATTGCTGAACATCGCTTAGAAGAATTATTTGCACTGGCCGATCGAGCAATAATACTCGAGCAAGGAAAAGTCATTTTTGATAGTACACCTCGCAATGTTTCACTAAGGATTGGTAATAATGCTGAAAATAAACTGTACTCATACTTACCTAGTCCCGCCATTTTGTATTTGGAGCATTCATTAAATATCCAAGAAAGAGAGCTTCCTCTTACAGTTAAAGAAGGAAAACTGTGGGTAAAACAACTTAATATTGAAGAGGTACGAACGAATAGTAAAGAAGAAATTCCTGAAGGTACGCCTTTATTGCAAATGAAAAATATTGATTTTCAATATACTAAAGATCAACGAAAAATACTGGATCGTACGTCTCTTTCGGTCTTTGAGGGAGAGGCACTGGCGATTGTTGGTGCAAACGGGACAGGAAAGTCTACCCTTTTAAAAATCATGGCGGGAATAGAAAAGCCCCAAGGGGGATCGATTCTTTATAAAGGGAAAAGAATGAAAAAACACGATCCTTTAAATATTGGATATTTACCGCAAAACCCTAAATTATTCTTTTTACACGACACATTGGAAGCTGAACTTGATGAAATTATTAAACAGCATAAACTAAATGAAGGAAAAACGAGAGCGAAGGAACTTCTTGAATGGTTTCAATTAGCCAGCCTAGCAAATAGACATCCATATGATTTGAGCGGTGGAGAATTACAAAAAGCAGCACTTGCTGGTGTATTGCTGACTAATCCAAAAGTACTGTTAATCGACGAACCGACAAAAGGTTTGGATCCCGATGCAAAAAAACGATTTGGAGAGTTATTAGTTCGTTTAAGGGAAAAAGGGGTGACAATTGTATTAATTACCCATGATATCGAATTTGCCGCGCAGTATGCGACAAGATGTGCAATGTTATTCCAAGGAAACATAACTGTAACCGCACCTGTACATAGTTTTTTTTCGGGAAATACTTTTTATACGACAACAATTAATCGAATGATTAGAGGAAGCAGTGCTCCAAATGTTTTGACAGTGGAGGAGGCAAGAACAAAATGGCGCGTCATCAAGTAATATTACTGAGCTCTGCGTTAATGCTGTCAATCATGCTTATTCTCGTAACACTTTTTATTCAGCATCATTTTATGCTTGTTAGCGTTTTATTCGTCATGCTAACGTTTTTACCATTCGTTATTCGATTTGAACGAAGAAAAGTATCGGGAAGAGAGCTTGTCTTACTCGCTGTACTTTCAGCGATTGCTGCTGTATCAAGAGTTCCATTTGCATCCATTCCTAGTGTTCAGCCAACGACATTTGTCATTATTATTACAGGTTTAGCCTTAGGTGCTGAAAGTGGTTTTGTTGTTGGCGCATTAGCTGCGCTAGTTTCAAATCTTTTTCTAGGCCAAGGTCCTTGGACCCCATGGCAAATGTATTCTTGGGGAATGATTGGCCTTGCAGCAGGTCTATTGCGCCACACAAAATTTATGAAATGGTCAATTGGGAGATACATATTTGGGTTTATTTCAGGAATATTATTTGGTTGGGTTATGAATATATGGTTTTTTGTGGGGAATATGGACCAAATTACGATTTCACATATTCTTGCTTCCTTTGGTACAAGTTTATACTTTGATCTAGCTCATGCGATTTCGAATGTTTTTTTTCTCGCTGTTTTTGGTAAAGCGTGGATTAAAATACTCCTTCGATTTAAAAAAAAATATGGGCTTCTGGATCGTTAAATTCATTTATAAAAAGCTCCGCTCCTAAGAACATTATTTTCTTTATTTGTTTCTTTCAATAAGAATAATTATTCGCTATTTGGTAATTATATGGTTATGATAGGAGGAAAAATTATGGGAAAAAATGACTGGAGAGAGTTGGATTTTTCAAGTTTTTGGATTGGTTATTTAAGCGATAGCTTTCCTGAAAGAATGACTACCTATGAGATGGAAGAGGAATTTACCCCTGTGCTTAATGATACAAAAACTACTGAATTTTCCTAAAAGTAATATGAAAAAAAACGAACCATTAGAAGCTATTCTGTGGAGTGTTGCTTTACCAGGATTTTCACAATTATTATCCGGCTCCTATATTAAAGGGATATTATTCGTAGGACTTGAATTTATAATAAATGTTAAAAGCCATTTTAATAAAGGTATTATGCTAAGTTTTTTGGGAAAAACATCCGAAGCCGCTAATATTATTGACTATCAGTGGTTAATGTTTTACCCTTGTTTGTATATGTTTGCAATGTGGGATGCTTATAAAGTGACACGGGAAAATCCAAAAAAATATGATTACCTCCCATTTGCATTTGGCGCTTATTTTGTTACAATTGGACTAATGTATTCGCCAATTGTAACGGTAAAAAGTATTTTTATCGGTCCTATCTTTCTACCAATGATTTTCTTAATTCCGGGTTTATTCATAGGTTTTATCATTCGCTATATCATTTTATGGACGAAAAAGGAAAACTATTAATTTTTTCAGAAATTTAGAGTTGTAATTTAGCGCAAACTCCCATATACTTTAAATATAATTAAATAGCTTTTGACGAATGTCAAAGGGGAGTAGCGTTAAATGATTTAAGACACGATAATTTGTGACTTAAACATTTAAAACAAAGTCGTCATTACATGGGTGTAAAATCCATCGGCTTTGTTGACATGAATAATGTCTAGCAAGACCTTTGCCTATAATAGGCAGAGGTCTTTTTGTCTTTATAGGGTTTTTCGTCACACTTCATTAAATTAAAAAGGGGAGAATCTTATATGGACGTTTCAATGTTATTAGAATATGGCTGGGTACTATTAATTTTAATTGGACTTGAAGGAATCCTAGCCGCAGATAATGCGGTAGTTATGGCTGTGATGGTTAAACACTTGCCTGAAAAAAAACAAAAAAAAGCTTTGTTTTATGGCCTTTTTGGAGCATTTGTGTTTCGGTTTACGGCATTATTCTTAATTTCATTATTAGTAAATGTATGGCAAATTCAAGCAATAGGAGCAGTATATTTGCTTTATATTGCGACACACCATATTGTTAAACACAAAACCGGTAAAACAAATATTAAAAATAAAGATAGTAAAAAGAAAGAGCCTTCTTTCTGGATGACTGTTTTAAAAGTAGAGATTGCTGATATTGCTTTTGCAATTGATTCAATGTTAGCAGCTGTTGCTCTAGCTGTAACGTTGAAACCAACTGGTTGGACGAAAATTGGCGGCATTGATGGTGGGCAGTTTTTAGTCATGCTGCTCGGAGGCATTATTGGTTTAGTCATCATACGTTTTGCCGCAAAATGGTTTGTTAATCTATTACAAAAATACCCTAGTCTTGAAACGGCAGCATTTTTAATTGTCGGTTGGGTAGGAGTTAAATTAGCAGTATTTACGTTGGCGCATCCAAGTGTGAATGTTTTAGATAAACATTTTCCAGAATCACTTGCATGGAAGCTTATTTTCTGGGTAGTACTCATAGGAATTGCCGTAAGCGGCTACTTAGTATCACGTAAAAAAGATCAACAACAAATTAGACAAAGTGCATAAGCTAAGGAAAAAAGAAAAACTGTTGGATTAATATGTTATTAATTTCCAATAGTTTTTCTTTTTGTTCTGTTAGAAACCCTCAAAAAAACGAAGTTGATTTTCGAAATGTATGGTGAAACAAATTTGTAAATAGATAGAAAACTTATTACGCACCTCTTCCATGCTATAATTAGTGGATAATGAGGTGAATTTTTCATGCTAAATTGTTTAGTGCAAGATCGGAAACAAATATCATTAGAAGAAATGGCTCTATTGGCCCAACATGGTGATGAAAATATATTAAATCAATTACTTCAAGACTACCAGCCATTCATCAAGAAGACTGTTTCTTCAGTATGTAAGCACTATATTAATGATAGTGATGATGAATTTAGCATTGGACTCATTGCCTTCCATGACTCGATACTTAAGTTTGATGAAAGTAAAGGTGCTTCTCTTTTATCTTTTGCAGAAGTCATTATTAAAAGAAGAGTGATTGATTATCTTAGAAGTAACAATAAATATAAAGATTTAAGCTTCGATGGAGGGATAAATGAGGATGAAAGCTCTCTGACTTTTGAAAATACATTATCTGTTGAGGAGTATAATCGAAACATAGATAACGAAAAGAGAAAAGACGAAATTAATCGATTTGCCAATCTTTTGCAGACGTTTGGATTAAAATTTAAGGATTTGATAAAACATTCACCTAAACATGAAGATGCTAGAATAAATGCGATACAAGTTGCCAAAACATTGGTTAATGATCCAGAGCTTCTACATTATTTGAACGATAAAAAAAGATTACCAATTAAAATGCTCGAAAGCAAAGTGAATGTCAGTCGGAAAACATTAGAACGTAATCGAAAATATATTATTGCCATCGCTTTAATTATTTCATTGGATTTTGTTTATTTAAGGGAGTACGTAAAAGGGCGGTTATCACAATGAAAAAGGGTGTCATATTAGAAATAAAGAGTAAGCACTTGGTCATGCTGACTCCTGAAGGGGAATTTATTAAAGGTAAGAAAACAGAAAATACATACGATATCGGGGAAGAAATTTATTTTGAAACAGATGAAAGAAAACTTGCGAGGCGGAGCAAATATACTTTATTGTCGTGCGCGTCCGCACTAGTTGCTATATTTATAATAGGTTTGATGCTTTTAAATCCATTTGAAAAAGATTCGGCATATGCTTATGTGACGATGGATATGAATCCAAGTATCGAGTTTGTATTAGATAAAAATTTCCATGTCATTCGAACGAATGCGTATAATGAGATAGGCGAGAAGGTATTAACATCTACTAAATTTGATAAAGATCAATCTTTTGCCAATGTTGCTAAAACAATTATGGATACATGTATTACAATGGGCTACATAAAACAAAAACAGAACATTGTCATAGCTTCTATAATAAACAAAGAAGAACAATCAAAGGATGATTTACTTGATCAAAAAATTCAAGAAGTTCAAACCGCCGCTAAAAAGATAGAAGCTAAAATTGAAGTCGTAAAAGGATCTATAAAAGAAAGAAAAACTGCACGTGAAAAAGGTATTTCTCCTGGTAAATTCATTGTAGAGAAAAAAAGAAAAAATAAATCAATAGATGACCAAAATTCAATTAAAAAAGAAACTCAAATTAAAAAAATTGAAAATGGGATTAAAATAACTCCAAATAAACATACGAATAAGAAAATAGATAAGTTGCCTGCAACAAAAATGAGTGCTTCTCCTGTTAAAAAAACAAAAAAAGAAAATCATTCTAAACGCTTTAATAATGTGATCAGGCATCATAAAGATTACAAAATAAAGAATCGGGAAAAAGTAAATAACCGAAAAAAAGATATTCATTCAGACTTAAAAAAAGACTACTTACATAAGGACTATGAAAAAAGTCACTGGAAACATAGAGAAAAGTATAGAAAAGGTAAATTTGATCCGCATCATACCGCTAAAGACAGACATAAACCGAGAAATAAGCATAAATATAAAATTGAAAGAAGCAATCATAAACCTAAACATAATATTCATGGGAAAAATCACAAAAATAAAGAGTAAGTCCTTGAAAGCGGATTACTCTTTATTTTTAATTTATTTTATTTACCGGAAAGTTCGGACTGAGCTTGTTTAACAAGACGTTTTGTAATTTCTCCGCCTACCGATCCATTTGCACGTGAAACGGTATCTGAACCAAGATTGACTCCAAATTCTTGGGCAATTTCATATTTCACTTGATCTAAATATTGTTCTACTCCTGGGATTAGTAATTTATTGCTGCTTCTTGCCATTTTTTAAATACCCCTTTCAAAAATTAATAAAAATCTTGTATTACTATTATGTTTAATAAATGCGGTAAACATGAATGGTAAAAGGTTGTAATGAAGTTAAGTAGTTCTAAAATGTTATTGAAATAATTTTCCTTTTAATCGCAGCCATTCTTCTATATATTAGAAGGAGTAAGAATTTGATTCATTGGTAGGAAAGGAATCTTGTTTAATGAGACATTATTTACAAACGAAATTAAGAAAATTAACGCCGTTTCAATTAATTGTATATTATTATTTTTTAACTGTTTCTATTTCGTCGATCTTTCTTAGTCTTCCTTTTGCTCATAAACCAGGGGTCCATATTAGTGTCCTTGATACAATTTTTGTAGCAGCGAGTGCAGTAAGTGTAACAGGACTATCGACAATAAATATATCTGAGACATACAGTACAAGTGGAATATTTATATTAATGCTAATTCTGCAAATTGGCGGAATTGGAATTATGTCGATTACGACATTCTTTTGGTTAATCCTCGGCAAGAAGATTGGTTTGAAACAGCGTAAACTTATTATGACAGACCAAAACCAAACAAATCTTTCCGGTTTAGTTAAAATGTTGAAATTAATTTTGGTTTTAATTTTAATGATTGAATTAAGCGGAGCCTTAATATTAGGGACATATTTTTTAACTTATTATTCTGATTGGAAAGATGCTTATTTGCACGGATTATTTGCTTCAGTAAGTGCAACCACGAATGCAGGATTTGATTTAACTGGACAATCGCTTATACCGTTTGCTAAAGATTATTTTGTACAATTTATTAATATGATCCTCATTACCCTTGGGGCAATTGGCTTTCCTGTTTTATTGGAGCTTAAAGAATTTTTATTACGCAAGAAAAACGCACCTAAATTTCACTTTTCATTATTTACGAAAATAACGACTTCAACCTATGGAATATTATTTGTTTTTGGAACAATAGCCATATTTTTGTTAGAAAAGGATTTATTTTTAAAAGGAAAGGATTGGTATGATGCTTTTTTCTATACTACCTTTCAATCAAATACAACGAGAAGCGCGGGCCTTTTAACAGCAGATATTAATCAATTTTCCTCTCCAACATTGTTAATTATGTCGGGATTAATGTTTATTGGTGCTTCGCCAAGTTCAGTTGGGGGAGGAATCCGGACAACAACGTTTGCGATAATTGTTTTATTTATTATTCATTTTGCAAAAGGAAATCGAAATATAAAGATTTTCAAGCGGGAAATTCATGAGATGGATGTATTAAAGGCATTAGCTGTATTTGTCATTGCTTCATTTATTTGTATCGTTTCGGTTATTCTTTTATCCATAACAGAACATCAAAGTTTGCTTTCAATAATTTTCGAGGTTTGTTCCGCATTTGGAACGACAGGAGCATCATTGGGAATAACTCCTGACTTGTCGATATTTGGTAAGTGCTTATTAATTGTTTTGATGTTTATTGGAAGAGTAGGAATTGTTTCGTTAATGTACATGATGGGTGGAAGAGATCAATCGAATAATTATCATTATCCTAAGGAACGACTAATAATTGGATAATCTCTTTGGGTTTATTCAAAATGGTTTTGGAAAAAACTATTGGTGTACCATAAAATAGTCAAAAGAGGGGATATAGATGGCAAAGCGAAAGGCTGAAGTGAATGCCGCAGTGAAACATAGTCATACACCAAAAAGGAATGTAGAAGAGGCTGAGTTTTCTGCGGAATTTGCGAATGGTGAAGAAACAGCAAAACATGCAAACCGAAATTCTAAACAAGGCCGTAAAGGAAAATGAAGAAAAACAACGGTAAAGGCAATGTTCAAGAAGAATTTGGTGTTGAAATAGGAGATCTAAATGCGATAAAGTTTTATGAGGCAGCAAAGGACGCCGGACGAAAAGAAAACGAGGAAAAGACTCCTAAAAAGGAAAAGTAGCCTGCATGAAGCGGCTACTTTTTTATTGAGCTAAAAATAGATGATTTTCCGGTCTTTGGATCAAAATAAACAAGCATATAACTATCTTCACGGTTTATTTTTTTTGTTGTGTGATAGTGATGTAAGTTAAATGGAATCTTTTCAATAATTGTATGTTTATTAAGATCTTTTTGCGTTAATTGAAGATGCTCGTAGTTCTCACCTAACTGTTGCGGATTCGTGTTGATATCGTTAAAGATAGTGTTTCTTTCATCTTTATTTACTCGATCCTCCCACCAGGATTTCCGAGGCTTGTATCTTTGATTAAGAAGGTAATCATATTTCATTAATCCTTCGATAATTTCAATATGTTCACTTGTTTCTTCGTTAGCTTTTAAGAAAGATAACAATCTTCTAAACAAATCTTCCAGTTGATGGCCAATTCTGCTCCATCCTTGTTCTTCCCAATAAGTACCAAATTGTTGGAAGAAATCGAATGGTGTTTCAAAAACATTTGTAACTAAATATTCAATCGTTTCATTCATACGATGATCATTCCAATATTTTTCTAATACATCTTCTACTTGTTTTATTCGAACTATATCATCAAATGAAAGAATATTATTCCCTAAAATTTCATAAGGGGCATGATCCATATAAATATAGTCATGTTCTTTTGCGCGAATCCTCAAACCTGTTCCGCGCAACATCTTAAGAAAGCCTAATTGAAGTTCTTCCGGACGTAATGCAAACACATCATTAAAGGTTTTTCGAAATGATTGGTAATCCTCTTCAGGAAGCCCTGCGATAAGGTCGAGATGCTGATCAATTTTACCTCCGTTTTTCACCATTGTAACGGTCCGCGTAAGTTTTTCGAAATTTTGTCTTCTTTTCACTAATTCATTCGTTAAATCATTTGTTGATTGAACACCAATTTCGAATCGGAATAATCCTTTTGGGGCATTTTTATTTAGAAAGTCAATTACTTCCGGACGCATTATATCTCCGGTTATTTCAAATTGAAAGACAGTTCCCGGTGTATGCTCATCAATGAGAAACTGAAACATTTCCATTGCATAACTTCTACTAATATTAAATGTTCGATCGACAAATTTAATTGTTTTTGCACCGTGTTTCATTAAGAAACGAATATCCTCTTTAATTTTTTCACGATTAAAATATCGAACGCCCACTTCAATAGATGAGAGACAGAATTGACAATTAAACGGACATCCGCGGCTTGTTTCAATATAGATCACTCGTTTTGAAAGATGGGGGAGATCCTCTTCAAATCGATAAGGTGATGGAAGCTCACGAAGATCAATTTTATTGCGAATCGGGTTGATAATCATCTTCCCATTTTCCATATAGCCAATGCCGTGAACTTGCTTGAAATCTTTCTTTCCTTGGATTTCATTAAGGAGCTGTTTAAATGTTTCTTCACCTTCACCCATTACGATGAAATCAACTTCCGGTAAACGCTTAAGCCAATACGTCGTATCATAGGATACTTCCGGTCCACCGAGTACAATCGTTAGTTCCGGCATAATTTTTTTTAACATTTGAATGACTCGAATGGTTTCTTCAATATTCCAAATGTAACAGCTGAACCCAAGGACATCAGGTTTTTTTGTAAATAAATCAGAAACAATATTCATCACGGGGTCTTTGATCGTGTATTCGGCAAGTTCAATATTATATTCCGGTGCTGCTGCAGCTTTTAAATAACGAATGGCCAAATTCGTGTGAATGTATTTAGCATTTAATGTACTTGCAATGATTTTCATGAATGTGTATTACCTCTTCTTTCAAATATGCATGAGATTTAAGTTACTATCTTATCCTAATATATTTTATAGGAGTCTGCACAAAACCTCAATGTTAATAGTTTTCATAAAAAGGGATTAATTTTTGTTTCTAATAGAATTTTTAGTAGAGAAACGTAAAAAAAGAGTGTAGAAAAATCGGGAATATTACGGAGAAATGTCGAAAAACAATCGTATTCTATGTAGAACTAAAGAAAATTTGTAAAAAGAATGTCTAATATTGCGAATCTATTTACTTTTATGAGTATACCTGCGATAATTCACAAGGTAGTCGAAAAAATTCGACATGAGAATGAAATTGAAGGAGAATGAAAAGTGTATACCTATAGTAATGCAATAAAAGAAAAAAGATATTTAAAACAAATTCAAGTAAAAAGGGAAGAAATGATTCAACTTGGAAAACGATATGGGTTAACAAATGATAAAACTATTTTTTGCTCTCAGGAATTAGACGAGCTTTTGAATGAATATCAAAAATTCCAACAATCAAAAGATAGAAGTATGAAACCAGTCGTTATCAGGGAAGCTTCATTTATTATATATAAAAATAAAAAGCTTAGTAATAAGAGAGTTGTGAAATATAACGTACTAAAAGCCATTTAAAAGAGTATTATATACCATGCATAACCCTCACTGATCATCAATGAACTAGACTCTATTAATCCCACCTTTAGTTTCATACATCACTGTATATAATTAAAAAGGTTAATCTCCTAACCGAGATTAACCTTTTTAAATAGGAAGGGTAATTAATACTTCTGTACCTTTATTTAATTCACTTTTTATTGACAAATTCCCATCAAATGATTCGATAATTCTTTTACATACGACTAAACCAAGACCAGTCCCGTTTTCCTTTGAAGTAAAAAAAGGCGTAAAGATTTTTTTTAAGTTTTCTGGGGAAATTCCTGTTCCATTATCAGAAATAGAAACATAAGCATGATTACTTTTTTTTTCTAGATTAAGTAACAATTTGCCTTCTGTTGGCATAGCTTCAAGGGCGTTTTTTGTTATATTTAGGACAACCTGTTTTAATTGGTCAATTGTTGCCAATACTGTTATTTCCTCAGATTTAATTTGATAAGAATAGTGGACATTATATAAATTTGCCTCGGAATAAATTAATGGGTTTAAGTCATTAATCACTTGGTCTAAATCAATTTTTTCCATTTTTTGAACGGTAGGCTTGCCGAGTATGAGGAATTCATTAACAATTTGATTGATTCGATTGATTTCCTTGTGTAAAACCGAAAAGTAAAATTGGTCTTTCGGATCTTTATATTTTTCTGATAATAATTGTACGAGTCCTTTAATACCAGTTAACGGATTTCGGATTTCATGGGCTGTACTCGCTGCAAGAGTACCTACAAGTTCTAACTTTTGAGCATCATTTTGAATTTTTTCACGTTCTGCTTGTCGTTTGATTGACAATGAATGGAAAAATAAATAAATAACATGTATGATAGTCGTAATGATTAAGAAAAATATAAACGTTTTAATGACAACAGATTTAATTTTTGTCGTTTTTGGAATTAATGTGATTTTCCAAGGTACCCTTTCCAGTGATGTACTGACATAATGTTTAGTTGGATTAAGCATTAATGAATCATCCGTTGAAAAAATAGGAACTCCCTGCTCACTTTCAACATGCACAAATGTATTAGGTGTTAACATTTGAATAATATTAACGATATAATCTGTGCGGATATGTGCCACGATTATTGCTTGTACGACATTATTCTTTATTACCGGTGTTACGATGGCGATGACTTTTTTATTGTTTGATAATGTTTCCACTTGATCGGATACGACGGATTGATGAGTCTGGTACACCGTCTTAATATAGCTTTGATTTTTAAGATTGTATTGTTTCAAATAGTCATTTGTTCCAGTTATGACATTTCCGTTCTTATCTAAAAAATAGATTCCTCCGTATCGCGGGTCTTTCCCGCTAATTGTATTAAGAGCTGTTTTCACATCGGAAACATTAGTAAAATTTGATTCAAATGTTATTGCCAATACCTCTAAACTTTTTATTGTTTCTCCAATTACTTGATCCAACTGTCTTTGATAAATGGATGCATCACGTTCTGTCTGCATAATTGATTTTTCATTATTTTTTTTAAAGCTATAGTACCCATATGATAGAGTCATCAATAGAGCAGGAACGAGAACTAAAGTAAAATATAGTGACATTTTTTTAAGATTATTTTTCATGGAAGTACCTCTATTTAGATAATTACTCTTTTATCATAGTATAAATTGTATTAAAATAATAGAAATCTTATAGTTTTTCATATGTAAAAGGTAAAGGAATGGATTGAATGGATAATGGAGTTCAGCAATCGTTAAAATTATTTATTGTATTATCTAGAGCATTTCGGGCCGTAAATGAATATACGAATGAATTTATTCAGAAAAACGGCTTAAATCCGACAGAATTTGCTGTACTAGAACTACTCTATCATAAAGGCGATCAGCCATTACAACAAATTGGGGATAAAATATTATTAGCTAGTGGAAGTATTACGTACGTAGTAGATAAATTGGAAAAGAAAAAACTTATTGAACGTGTAGGATGTGCAAATGATCGACGGGTTACATTTGCTCACATTACTGATCAAGGAAAACAATTTATCGAATCCATTTTCCCGGAACATCAAGATCGAATTCATCAAGTGATGTCCGTTTTAAGTCCGGATGAGAAGGAAGTAGCAATTGAATCGTTAAAAAAGATTGGATTAAATATTCCCCACTTATGATAGTGAAATGAGCATTTCTTGACCGAAGAAATGCTTTTTTCATTTAAAAGGAGGTATTCTAACTATCTATATCGAATAAATCATGGATTGAATAATTTTAGTGAGGTGTATGTAATGAGTGTGAAATTCGAGAATTATGAATACAAAAGACCGAATATGGAAGAAGTAGAAGCGTCTTTTCATAAAGAACTTGAAAAATTTAAACATGCAAAAAATGTAGAAGAGCAAAGTGAAGCAATGAAAAATATTAATAAAATAAGCAATGAGCTAGGAACGATGTTTAATCTTTGCTATATTCGTCATACGATTGATACGAATGATGAATTTTATAAAGCTGAAAACGATTATATGGATGAAGTTATGCCGTTGGTAGAAGGTCTATCATCTGAATACTACCAAGCGTTAGTATCATCTGAGTTTCGTACAGAACTTGAAAACAGGTGGGGGAAGCAGCTTTTTGATTTAGCAGAAGGAAAGTTAAAAACATTTTCTCCTGAGATTATTCCTTTATTACAAAAGGAGAATAAACTTACATCTGAGTATACTAAGCTAATTGCCTCTGCAAAAATTATGTTTGAAGGGGAGGAAAGAACCCTTGCACAAATTGATCCGTTTACAGAATCGAAAGACCGTGATACGAGGAAAAAGGCAGTAGAGGCGAAATTTGGATTTTTCGTTGCTCATGAGGATGAATTTGATCGTATTTATGATGAATTAGTAAAGATTAGAACCGAGATTGCATTAAAACTTGGTTTTGAAAATTTCGTTGAACTCGGTTATTATCGTATGTCACGCATTGATTATAATGCCGATATGGTGGCGAAATTCCGTGACCAAGTGAAGGAATATATTGTTCCGCTTGCGACTAAATTAAGAAAACGTCAACAAGAACGGATTGGTGTTGACTCTCTTAAGTTTTATGACGAAGGTTTTCAATTTGTATCAGGAAATGCTGTTCCGAAAGGATCTCCTGAATGGATTATTGATAATGGCAAAAAAATGTATTCGGAATTATCGAAGGAAACAGATGAATTCTTTACATTTATGAATGAGAATCATTTAATGGACTTAGTGGCGAAAAAAGGAAAGGCGGGCGGTGGCTATTGTACGTATATTGAGAATTACAAAGCACCGTATATTTTCTCAAACTTTAATGGTACTTCGGGTGATATTGATGTGTTAACACATGAAGCCGGCCATGCTTTCCAAGTTTATTCTAGTCGCCAATTTGAAATTCCTGAGTATAATTGGCCAACACATGAAGCTTGCGAAATCCATTCAATGAGTATGGAATTTTTCACATATCCATGGATGGAGTTATTCTTTAAAGAGGACACAGATAAGTATAAATTTGCCCATTTAAGCTCCGCACTTTTATTCTTACCTTATGGTGTCGCTGTGGATGAATTCCAGCATTTTGTTTATGAAAATCCAAAAGCAACTCCTGCGGAAAGAAAGCAAGCATGGAAAGATATTGAAGCGAAATATTTACCGCATCGTGATTATGACGGCCTAGAATATCTTGAAAAGGGCGGATTCTGGCAAAGACAAGGTCATATCTATGAATCACCATTCTACTATATAGATTATACACTTGCCCAAATTTGTGCATTTCAATTTTGGAAAAAGTCGCAAGAAAATCATGAAGAGGCATGGAAAGATTATATCCATTTATGCAAACAAGGTGGAAGCAAATCGTTTTTAGAACTAGTTAAAGAAGCAAATCTTATTTCGCCATTTGAGGATGGATGTGTGGAATCCGTCATTGGTACTATTCAACAATGGCTAGATCAAGTGGATGATAGCAAGTTATAACAAAAAAGGAGAAAAGCTTATCGCTTTTCTCCTTTTTTGTTAATTTTTAATGGAAACGCTGATTGTATTGTCTTTAAGAGTTGCTACTAATTCTTTTTGATCTGGATGATCTAAAATATAATCTGCAATGCGATCCTCTAATTGCTCTTGGATTACTCTGCGAAGCGGTCTTGCTCCGAATGCAGGGTGATATCCTAATTCCGCAAGTTTTTCTTTTACCTCATTTGTCACCTCTAATGAAATTTGCTGTTCGGCTAATGATTCATTTAATTCATTAATCATTAAATCAACAATTTCAAGTAGGTGTTCTTTCTTTAAAGATTGGAACTCAATAATATTATCGAACCGGTTTAAAAATTCGGGTTTAAAAAAGCTACCGAGTGAATCAAGAATGCTTGTTTCTTTGACGGCGTTATTTTGACCAAATCCGACATGTATTTCTTTAGTAGCTGTACCTGCATTGCTAGTCATGATAATAACTGTATCTTTAAAGCTTACTGTACGACCTTGGCTATCGGTTAGCCGTCCGTCTTCAAGGATTTGAAGGAACATATGCTGTACATCTGGATGTGCTTTTTCGATTTCATCTAACAGGATAATGCTATACGGATTTCTGCGAACTTTTTCCGTTAATTGTCCAGCTTCATCATGACCAACATATCCTGGAGGTGAACCGATTAATTTTGATACACTATGTTTCTCCATAAACTCACTCATATCAAGACGGATCATCGCATCTTTTGTACCAAATAATTCTTCGGCTAATGTTTTTGTTAGTTCGGTTTTACCGACACCAGTTGGACCTACGAAGAGGAAAGAACCAATAGGACGATTTTTTGATTTTAAACCTGCACGGCTGCGACGAATCGCTTTAGCAATTTTTTTCACTGCTTCCTCTTGGCCGATTACTTTTTTTGCTAAGTTTTTCTCAATGTTTTTCATTTTTTGTTGTTCGTCTTCTTGTAGTTTACCAACTGGAATTCCAGTTTTTTGTTCAATAATTTCCTGAATGAGGGATACATCGACAATTGCTGAATGATTCGTTTGATCATTTGCATTCAATGTTTTTTCTAATTTTTCCTCTTCATCACGTAATTTTGCGGCAGTTTCATAATCTTCTTTTTCTAATGCTTTTTGTTTTTCTGATTCTATTTCAACAAGCCGCTGTTTAATATCTGCACGATCGGTAGTACCGAAAGTTAAATTTAATTTCGAACCTGCTTCGTCCATTAAATCAATGGCTTTGTCAGGTAAATAACGATCTTGAATATAACGATGTGATAGGTTGACACATGCGTTTATTGCTTCGTCAGAATATTTTACTTGATGATAGTTTTCATATTTTTCTTTTAATCCGTTTAATATATTGATTGCTTGTTCGATTGTCGGTTCACTCACTTGAACAGGTTGGAATCGACGCTCCAATGCAGCATCTTTTTCTATTTGACGATATTCTTTTAATGTTGTCGCACCAATGACTTGAAGCTCACCTCTAGCCAAAGCAGGTTTTAATATATTTCCTGCATCCATAGAGCCTTCAGCGGAACCTGCACCAACAAGCAGATGGATTTCGTCTATAAATAAGAGAATGTTTTTTCTGCTCTGCAATTCTCCTATTAATTGTTTCATACGCTCTTCAAATTGGCCACGAATTCCAGTATTTGCAACTAGTGAGGCAACATCTAATAAATATACCTCTTTATTTTTTAATTTAGCCGGAACATTGTTTTCTGCAATTTTTAAGGCAAGTCCTTCTGCGATTGCTGTTTTACCAACACCAGGCTCACCAATTAATACTGGATTGTTTTTATTACGGCGGTTCAATATTTCTATTACACGATTAATTTCTTGATCCCGGCCGATAACAGGGTCGATTAGTCCAGCTTTAGCGATATTCGTTAAATTTTTACCGAATTTATCGAGAAAGCTGTTATTACCTGTATGTGACGCTTCTTGAGTGTTCATATTTACTTCAGAGAAATTTCCCAATCCTTTAAATAAATCTTCAAATCCGTTCATTGAAGGAATTCCACCAAATGGTGTTTTCTTCATTGCAAATTCCTTTTGATAACATTCGGAACAAAGATGGAGATTTTGTGTATGACCATTGATATTTACTCGTAATTGGACGTTTGCTAAGTTCATTTGACATTTTTGACATTTCATAAAAGCATTCCTCCTTAAATAGCAATGAAATGTTTTTCGAAAAAATTTGATTTTGACTAACTTTGACCTATTTGATCAAAAAAATGATGGTTTGTTTTTCTGACCATCTTTGACCTTATGAATTTATCATACACCCATTTTTATATTTTGTAAACTATTTTACTGACCATTTTTGACCTTTTTATTAAAAATATATTGTTGTCGTAATTTTAATTGCTTGTACATATGGTTTAGTAGTGGATACAAAGGTATTGTAAAAAGTTCTATGAAAACTAAATAGTTGTTTAGGTTACTTTCCATTTATTAGGTGGGGAGCTCCCGCAATCGCTCTTGACAAACACGCCAATGGTTTGATCCAAGGTTAACAAGGGCGAAGGGGACAAAAAGAAGGCATACCAAATAAGCCCTTGGTATTTTCATTTTAAACCATTGGCAAGTTCGGTTTGTCAAGAGTTCGCTCCGCCGATTGCTAAATGGTCCAAGGGCTCTGCTAAACAAAAAGTTAGGCGGATCTTTGTTCGACTATCCATCGTTGAGCTAACTCGATGAGCTTTGTCCAACGCGCAGGCATGGTAGGAAGTCCTGATAACTTTGGATTCACAACGGGTACCTTGCCCTCTAGGGATGCATGTGGTCGTAGAAAGTTAAAATACGCCGCAAACAAGGTGACAAAAGAAACAGATCCATGATCCGATCCAAATCCTTGTGTAGAGCGATAATTTCCTTTAAATGTGCGATTCAGTCTTTCGATAATCTGTTTTAACGGTCTGTATTCGGTTGAGATGGGATCTTCATTTGTCAGCCCGATTACTTGCTTCACATCGAAAGAAATATCATTCTGAGCGAAGAAATGCTGGGCTAGAAGATAGATTGGATTTCCATCTACTACGAATGTAAGGTTTTCAGGGATCTCTTCCATCTTCAGTAGGACGTCGTTTATCGCTTGAATGGCGGATGCTGTATCACGATTAGGCGACACTCGGTACGAAAGGACGATCTTTTTCACCGCGTCAAAGAAGAAAAAGAGATAATGCCATTTTCCATTGACCCGGATATAGGTTTCGTCACCACAGAATTGATCTGAAAGCTCATAAGGATAGTGATCCACGTAAGGTTTAAGTAAAAGAGCCACACTATTTTCGTAGTTCAATATCGTCTGATGAGAAATAGCTACACCGTGAACATCCTGCATAAGGGCAGCGGTCCTTCTTGCGGAAAGACCGTAATTCACATGGTAGGTCAATATCAAACCTAACGTATGCGGAGAAGCATAGATTCTAGACAGATCAACAACTGGCAACTCCGGTGAATTCTTGGATAATGGTTGAAAATCAATGTGGAATTGGCGAAAAATATACCTTAACTTAAACGACTGGGGATCCTTTTTAAACTGTTTCTTTTCTTTGGAAGACATACCGTTTAATTTCTTTTGATAATACGGACAGTCGTCGTTTTTACACTTAAACACATCGAAATCTTTTCGCTCCTTGATCTTATCGAGTGTTTTAGAACAATGAGGACATTTCAAAATGGCCTCTTTCGAAAAACGATTCTTATCGCTGAAAAGGCAAGAACATACCTTGCATTGATACTGTCCCTTATCACCATTATTGGCATAAAGATAATCAGATGGTGCACCACACTTAGGACATTTCATTCCTTTAGGTACCGACACTTTTGCGTTCTTGTGTCTTCGAACGGGTTTAAGAGATTTCCCATGCTTCTCTTGGTACTCCGTTAGGAGATTTCGATAATTCAGCTTTTCTGGGATTTCGATAATGGGAAGATCATCAACTTGTAGTTTTCGATAAGGTTTGTTAACAGGCTGCTGATCTTTCGGTTTATCAAACATACTCTTCCCAATAAGTAGGGTGAGTAATGTTCGAATTATTTGTTCTTGGAATTTTATAAAAGTTAGTAAATAGGTTATAATTTGAGGGTACAACTTGTCACTTCCTTTTCTAAGGTTGTTGGGTGTGTGGTAACCTCAATTATCCTTAGATTTAGGGGGGTGGCAATTTTTTTGCTCAAAAATCCCTCTATTAAGGTAGTTTATAGCCTATTTTATATAAAAGTTTTGACAAAACGGATACAAATGTGAGGGGATGTTAATGAAAAAGTGGGTAGGGGCATGTCAAATTGCTGCAGTTTATGTTGGAACAGTAATTGGAGCCGGTTTTGCAACTGGAAGAGAAATAGTTGTGTTTTTTACGAAGTATGGATTTATCGGAATTTTATCTATTCTAATGGCGGGATATTTATTTATTGTATTAGGTTCAAAAATCATGGTGAAGGCCATTGATCTTAAAGCACATTCATATGAGATTTTTAATCAATATGTATTTGGAAAAAGCATTGCAAAGTTGATGAATATATTTATGTTGTTTATGTTGTTAGGTGTTTGTGGAGTTATGTTTTCAGGTGCAGGTTCCGTATTTGAAGATCATTTAGGAATCGATAAAAATATAGGAATATTTCTTACCATTGGATTAACGATACTCATTATGATTATTGGAACGAAGGGCGTATTTGCAGTTAATTCTTTCGTCGTACCGATGATGGTTCTATATAATTTTATCATTATGACACAATCACTCGTAGCCCCAAATTTTGCTGATACATTTTTTCATATTCCGGAGATTGATAATGGATGGAAATTTTTTTTCTCACCATTTTCCTATGCAGCCCTTAATTTAACATTAGCCCAAGCTGTGCTGGTGCCAATTGCCTATGAAGTGAATGATAAAGAAATCGTCAAATGGGGGGGTATTATCGGAGGCGTTTTATTAACCCTTATTTTAATATCCAGTCATATTACACTCATTATGCTACCGAACGTAACCCAGTATGATATTCCTATGGCGATTATTGTCCAAAATATGTTCAGCAGTATTTATTTTATTTATGTAGCAATAATTTACGGTGAAATTTTCACATCGATTATTGGGAATATTTATGGTCTAGGAAAACAACTGCGTCGATATATCTCTTTGAAAATGTTCTGGATATATATAATGATCATTGCCGTTGTAACGTTAATTAGTAAGATTAATTATGGCACACTTCTCTCATTTTTATATCCATTATTCGGTTATATAAGTCTATTATTTATCATTTTATTATGGGTAAAAAAAGACAAAATAGACCTCAAAAAATAGGCCGGTTCAAAGCCTTTTTTTGAGGTTTAATGAAGTGGAAGAACAACGATTAGCAATAAATCAAAAATTAAATGGGAAATAACGACAAGCGGGATGCTTTTAAATTTATAATAAAGCGTACCCCACACAATGCCTCCAACTAATGCGGCGAACATTAAAACAATATTACTTGAATAGATAAACACAGAAGCGTTTAAAATGGCAGTTATTAAAACAGGAATCCAACCTTGAATCTGTTTCATCAGTCTTTTTTGAATAAAGCCACGCCAAAAGATTTCTTCGCCGGGTGCCATAATAAATACTAAAACAAAATAATGCCAAACCCATTTTGGAGAAAGCAAATCATAAGTTTTGATTACTTTATTCTCTAAGTATGGAGAAACGATGGAGAAAAACCAGTCTCCAATCCAAAAGACTAAATATAAACCAATGCCGGAAATAATCCCTTTAAACAAGTATTTCTTAGTCGATACATCATCATCGGTCTTTTCATTAACGATAGAATAGCTTATAAGTAATAATGATACTGCAGTATATATGTACCAAAAGATTGATTTATCATGAAATGTAATATACAACAATACATGCGCTAACAATATACCTAAAATCAGCTTAATATCTGCCGCGCTGCGTTTCATTTGTATGTAAACTCCCCTCGACTATACGATAGAAAACAAAACAACTTATAAAGTATATTTTAACAAATATTAAAAGCAAATAAAATATTTGAGCGTATGAACAATATGTAAATAAAAGGATTAAAAAAATTGACTATTCAAGCCAATTTTTTTAGTCCTTTTATGCTTGGATTGATTCTTGGATGATCGTATAATTTTTATGATTAATAACCGTTTTTTCTTCTAGTTCGAGTTCTCGATAATTCTCCATATATGTTAAGTCAACAATTACTGAGTTTTCATTCACTTTTTCAACAACGCCACGCAAACCGTTTTTAAATTCAATAACATTTCCAACATCGGCTTTTTTCATCTGACGTCCCCCATTTCGTGTTATTTATTATAATTTTCTAATATCTTCTATTAAGTTTGCACCATTCTATAGAAATTTTCAAGTTTTTAAACAATATTTTGCTCTTTTGTATTAATGCGGAATGTGTTAATTTTATTAAAGGCTTGTTTAGTATCATCGATATGGAGTGTGGTTCTTTTGACACAGGAAAAAATAATGGAGTTGCTAAATCAGCTACGAACAGGAGAAATTCAGGAGTTGTATGTTGATAATGCAGATTTCTATGATGTACGAAAGGTTCTCGTTGAACAGGAGGACTTTAAACATTTTCAAGGAATCGCTCAACGAAATGGCCATGTAATTTATAAATATTTAGAAATACCTAGAAGCTAATTTAGTGCAATAATAAAAAACAACTCAAAATTAGAAATCCTGTAAAGGTCCTTAATGAAGGGAATTCATAACCTTTTAAAATAATGTAATACTATAAAGTGAGCAATAAATTTGTCATCTTTTTAAACGCGTGGTACCCTTAACAATTGGAGAGTCTTATTTCATTTCCTATTAATTTTTATTGACGAAATGGGATAGGTGGCTTATTTTGTTATAAGAACAATATAATTTATTTATAAAGGAGAATATTACAAATGGCACAAAAACAATTTAAAGTTATCGCAGATACTGGAATTCATGCACGTCCGGCAACATTGCTTGTACAAACAGCAAGTAAATTTGACTCTGAAATCCAACTAGAATATAACGGAAAACAAGTAAATTTAAAATCAATTATGGGTGTAATGTCTCTTGGAATTGGTAAAGACGCTCAAATTACAATTAGTGCAGAAGGCAGCGACGAAGCGGCTGCGTTAGAAAGTCTTGACGAATTATTGAAAAAAGAAGGTTTAGCTGAATAATGTCAACAATATTAAAAGGAATAGCAGCTTCTAATGGAATTGCTATCGCTAAAGCATACCGTTTAGTTGAACCTGATCTATCGTTTGAAAAAAAACAAATTGATGATAGTTCAAATGAGGTGCAACGATTTAAAGACGCGATTGCTTCGGCTACTTCCGAGCTTGAAGTAATACGAAATCATGCGAATGAAAAACTTGGTGCGGATAAAGCAGCAATATTCGATGCACATCTTCTCGTACTTAATGATCCGGAGGTCATTTCATCTGTTGAAGGAAAAATTAACGATGAAAAAATAAATGCGGAAAGTGCATTAAAAGAAACGACTGATATGTTCATTATGATGTTTGAACAAATGGATAATGAATATATGAGAGAGCGTGCAGCCGACATTCGCGATGTAAGAAAAAGAGTTCTTTCACACTTATTAAATGTGAAAATTCCGAACCCAAGCTTAATTTCAGAGGAAGTAATCGTCGTTGCCGAGGATTTAACGCCGTCTGATACAGCCCAACTTAATCGTGACTTCGTTCAAGGATTTACGACAAATATTGGGGGACGTACTTCACATTCTGCAATCATGGCAAGATCACTCGAAATTCCGGCTGTCGTTGGAACGAAGACTGCCATTGAAGATATTGCAAATGGCGATATTATTATAGTAGATGGTTTAAATGGGGAAGTTCACATTAATCCAACACAAGAAGTAATTAATCAATATAAACAAGAAAAAGAAAAATATGAACAGCAAAAAGCTGAGTGGGCAAAACTTGTAAATGAAAAGACTGTTTCCAAAGATGGCCATCACGTCGAACTAGCGGCTAACATTGGTACTCCTAACGATTTGCAAGGTGTACAAGCTAATGGTGGTGAAGCGGTTGGACTTTACCGAACAGAATTTTTGTATATGGGAAGAGATCAATTCCCAACAGAAGAAGAACAGTTTGAAGCCTATAGAGCTGTTTTAGAAGGTATGGAAAACAAATCTGTTGTTGTCCGCACATTAGATATTGGCGGGGACAAAAACCTTCCGTATTTAAAATTGCCGGAAGAAATGAATCCTTTCCTTGGCTTTAGAGCAATCCGTTTATGTTTAGAAGAACAGGATATGTTCCGTACACAATTACGTGCTCTTTTACGTGCAAGTGTATACGGTAATTTAAAAATTATGTTCCCAATGATTGCGACATTAAATGAATTCCGTAAAGCGAAAGCGATTTTATTGGAGGAAAAAGATAAACTTCAATCTGAAAATATTCCAGTATCGGATCAAATTGAGATAGGAATCATGGTTGAAATTCCTTCAACAGCTGTCCTTGCTGATCAATTTGCGAAAGAAGTTGACTTCTTCAGTATTGGAACAAATGATTTGATTCAATATACAATGGCAGCGGATCGCATGAACGAACGCGTTTCTTATTTGTATCAGCCATATAATCCGGCCATTTTACGCTTAGTAAAAATGGTTATTGATGCCTCACATAAAGAAGGTAAATGGACTGGCATGTGTGGTGAGATGGCGGGTGACGAAATCGCAATACCAATTCTTCTTGGTCTTGGTCTTGATGAATTTTCGATGAGTGCATCTTCTATTTTAAAAGCACGTTCACAAATTCGTTCTCTGAACAAATCAGACATGGAAAAACTAGCTGAAAAAGTTTTACAACTTCAAACAAATGAAGAAGTAATTGAAGCTGTAAAGAATGTTACTTCATTGTAATTGAGTTGTTAAAATGAAATTGGTTTAATGATCAGAAATAGGTGGTAAAGTTAATTATCTCAAGATTGAATTGAAGGTAATCCTTGAGGTGAGTAATTTCTTTCTCATTTTTCCCCCTATTTTCTTTTGACAGACGATAAATTTCGTCTGTTTTTTTTATTTTGTAAAAATTAATGAAACGTGTATCATGAATCGTTTATACTTATAGAAAGACTTGTGGTAATAAGTCAAGAGAAAATCCATAAAAAATAAAGTTGATTTTGGACTTTCAAAGGAAAAAAAGGCGCACTGAACTAAACCCGCACCATCACAAGAACGCTTGTTCGGGTTTGCTGAAAGGATTCAAAAGCAGCTATTTGCTTTTGAGTTACACGCTCCTTTTTGGCGTGTAGAGTTGGTGATTGCGTAGTAGCACATCCACCAAACGCACTAATTTTCTTGCAGTCATGACAAGGGCTCTTTTGTGTTGAAATTTCGGAACTTCTTTATACTTCTTTAAGTAAAATTCACGATAGGCGGGTTCATTTCGTTGGACCGAGTTGGCAGCTTCAACTAAGTAATAACGAAGATACTGATTTCCCGACATGACTCGTGGTGTTCGTTCCGATTCATAGTCGCCTGATTGCGATTTTTTCCAGAAGAGACCGGCATATTTAGCTATTTGCGCTTGTGTTTCAAATCGATCAATTTGACCGATTTCGGCGATAATCCCTGCCGCATAAACCGGACCAATACCCGGCACGCTTTTCAAGCACTGTCCTTCTGGAATAATGTGAAATAGGGACTCAATCCCTTTTTCTAACTCTTTGACCTGGTTTTTAAGTGTTTGAATGAGTTTGGCATAGGTGGCCAATACGACATCAACGGAGTCCTGTACGACCTTGCCTAAACGGTAGGAGTCACGAATCGCCTTTTGGATGGATTTCGCAACTTTTTCTGGCTGACGAAAGCGACCTTTTCCTCTCTCTTGAAGGAACTCAGCCAGCTCTTCCAGCTCCATCTGAGCGATCTCATCCAGCGAAAAGGATTCAGCGAACAACTCCATCATGGTCGAACCAAAAACAGAAGTATCTACTTCATTGGTCAATGTATTGCACTTGTAATAGAGATTTTCAAGGAAATGCTGCTTACACTCGGTCAATTGATGAATGACCTGATAACGAGAACGCGTTAAACGCTGAAGGGCAACATACTTTTCTTCCTTGATGATGGTTTTATTATAGCGCCCAAACCGAAGAAAGTCGGCAATCCGAAATGCATCAATTTTATCGGTTTTATCTTCTTCAAATAAGCCTTTAAACCGATGGATCGCCTTTGGATTTTGAACCACCACTTCCACCCCAATCCGTTTTAAGTCGGCATCGTTATCTAAAAGATGCGCAGGGTGAAAGCTATACACAGAGGTGGATTCCATGCCGACAATGATTTTTTCGTAATGGGATTGTCCATGATAAGCTAAGATATTTTCTTTAATCTGGTTCGCTCCATGAATATCGTTTGGAAAAGTCGTTTCTTTTAAACGTGTGTCTTCGCTGTCCAGAAAACACACATCAAGTTTTTTAGAGCTTACATCAATACCTACAAATAAATTCACGGAAAGGACCTCCTTTCATTTGATTATGGAATAAGCTTGGATACTGCGGGATATCCCTAGAAACAATGGTCTGGCAACAGCCTCGCGTATGAGTATTCAAAAGGTGCGTCTCTAAAAGCTGCCCCAATGTCCACTAACATTGGTATAGAAATACACCGATACAGCTTGTGTGTTTGCAGTACAACCATTGTCTGGGTCACAGTCTTTAATCGTAGTCGAACTACAGGAGGAAACAGCATATTCCCAGTTGGATCCATTCCAATGTCTATTATCCAGGGATATCCCCCAGTATCCAAGCAATTCGGGTTGTGCTATTTATGAATATAAAGAGAGAGCAGCATTGCCTCCATCATAGATAGCAATATCTTAATTATTTAGTTATCAAAGAACAATAAAAGCAATTTCTAAAACTTATTATACGAGGAGGAATGTTTAATGGAACTTGGATTAAAAGGGAAAACTGCCTTAGTTATCGCTTCAAGTCAAGGATTAGGAAAAGCTATTGCAAAAGTTTTTGTACAAGAAGGAACGAACGTATTGTTGGCTAGTAGAAATGAAGAACAATTAAAGTCGGTAAAAGAGGAGCTTTCTAAAGTTGGGACTGGAAAAGTTGACTTTATTGGCTGTGATATTACTGACCCCGGGCAAATACGTGCGGTAGTGGACAAATTAGATCGTGAATACGGTTCATTAGACATTTTAATTAATAATGCAGGTGGACCACCAGCCGGAGGATTTGAAGAAATTTCCGATGAGCAATGGCAGAATGCATTTGAACTTAATTTGCTATCCTACATAAGGATTATTAGAGAATGTTTGCCATTGTTAAAGAAAAACGGTGGGAAAATTATTAATATCGCCTCTTCTTCAATTAAAGAGCCGATACCAGGTCTAATCCTTTCTAATACTTTTAGAACGGGAATCGTCGGATTGTCTAAATCGTTATCAATGGAACTTGCAAAATATAATATTTTGGTAAATACTTTAGGCCCAGGTCGGATTGCTACTGATCGAGTGAAACATTTGGATGAAATTAATGCAGAGAAAAATAATAAATCAATTGAAGAAGTGGAAGAAATGGAGAAACAAACAATTCCGCTAAAAAGATATGGGGAACCGGAGGAATTTGCAAATATTGTCGTATTTTTAGCTTCCGCTGCTAATTCTTATGTGACTGGCAGCAGTTTTCTAGTAGATGGAGGAAAAATAAAGTCAATTTAAATAGGTTTATCTATATTTAAAAAGGGTAAAATAAGCTTAAGCATAAATTGGAGATTTTTTCTCACATCCCCTATTCTTTTCTTAAGAGCCCTGTTTCACGGGCTCTTTTTTTGTACATATTAAAATATTTAATTGTCAAAGGAGAATTTCAGTGGATAAAAAACAATTAGCGGTTGGTTTCATTGGAACAGGCATTATGGGGAAAAGTATGGTCCTTCATTTATCAAAGGCGAATTATGAGCTTTTTGTTTATAATCGATCTAAAGAAAAAGCAATAGAGCTTATCAATAATGGCGCAACATGGTGTGATACTCCAAAAGAGGTTGCTGAAAAAGCGGATGTCATCATTACGATGGTTGGCTATCCATATGATGTAGAAGAGGTTTATTTTGGTTCGAATGGGCTAATCGCTCATGCTCGTAAAGGAGCAACTCTAATTGATATGACAACATCTACACCAACTCTCGCAAAATCGATTTATGATGCTGCGAAAGAAAATGACTTATATTCATTGGATGCACCGGTTTCCGGAGGAGACATTGGAGCAAAAAATGGAACACTTACAATAATGGTTGGTGGCGATAAAGCCATCTTTGAAAAAGTGTCACCAATTTTATCATGTTTTGGACAAAATATAATATACCAAGGTTCAGCAGGAGCGGGCCAACATACAAAAATGTGTAATCAAATCGCCATTGCTACAAATATGATTGGCGTGGCTGAAGCACTCGTATATGCGAAAAAAGCCGGTTTAGATCCTGAAAATGTTTTGAAATCCATTAGTGCAGGAGCTGCTGGAAGTTTTTCATTGTCAAATCTAGCTCCAAAAATGTTAGTGAATGATTATTCCCCGGGATTTTTCATCAAACATTTTATTAAGGATATGGGAATCGCATTAGAAGAGGCTGAAAAAATGAATTTACACCTGCCGGGTCTCTCACTTGCGAAAAAACTTTATGATCAGTTGGCAGAAAAAGGTGAAGAGAATAGTGGAACACAAGCTTTAATCAAGTATTGGGAATAATTTTTAGCCAATTATTCAAACTAAATATGTCTGATCTTATTTATGTTTGGAGGAAGAAAAATGGCGAAACGTACGAAGAAAAATGATGCAGATCAAAAAAATAAAAAAGGCTTTGATTCAGCTGTATTAAATGAAGAATTTGCACATGAAATGGGAAGTGCAGCAGCTAATAAAATCCATAAAGACAAAGCCAAGAAAGAAAAAGCAAGTAAAAACAACGGAAAGTATAAAGGTCAATAATAAAATAACAAAAGCGTATCCACATCAAAGCCGTGAGATACGCTTTTGCAATTATTTCATGCTATTTAAATACGTTTCTAATCGATCCAATCCCTTTTGAAGAACTTCTGTTGAACAGGCGTAGGATATACGGAAATATCCTTCGCCGTATTTAGAAAAGGCACTTCCGGGTACTACGGCCAATTTTGCCTTATTAGCCAAATCGAGAGCGAAATCAAAAGAGCTAGTTGAGAAATTTTCCGGTATTTTAACAAAAAAGTAAAACGCACCATCCGGTTTAACATAGTCCAATCCCATTTCTGATAATCGTAAACCAACATATTCTCTTCGCTTAAAGTATTCTTCCCGCATTAATTTTGCATCATCTATGCCAGTCGTTAGTGCTTCAAATGCAGCTTTTTGTGAAATTGATGATATACACGATACATTATATTGATGTACTTTTAGGAAATGCTTACAAACGGATTGATCTGCAAATAAAAATCCAACTCGCCAACCTGTCATTGAATGAGATTTTGATAATCCGTTTATGACGATCGTTTGTTCCCTTAAGTCTGATGCTATTGAATAGTGGGCATTATCATAAACAAGCTCGCTATATATTTCATCCGCAATGACAAAAATATTCTTCTTCTTTAGTAAGGATGCGATTTCTTTAATTTCTTGTTCAGATAAACTTACACCTGTCGGATTAGAAGGGTAAGGTAAAATGATACATTTTGTTTTGTCTGTTATATACGGTTTAATTTTTTCAGCCGTTAATTTGAACTGTGAATCCCTTGTATCAATATGGACGGGAACTCCCCCGCATATCCGGATAATTGGTTCATATCCAGGATAAATAGGTCCGGGTAAAATAACCTCATCATCTTCCGTTAAAATCGTTCGTAAGGCAATATCAATCGCTTCACTGGCACCGACAGTAACAATTACCTCATCTTCAGGACGATACGTTAATCCATATTTTTTTAATACAAACTCACTCGCTGCTTTTCTTAGATCGAAGTAACCGGCATTATGTGTATAAGAAGTAAAGTCTTCTTCAATCGCTTTTATTCCAGCCAGTTTCACATGCTCCGGCGTAGGAAAATCAGGTTGTCCGATTGTAAAAGAAATTAAATCATCGATATCACTCACCATATTAAAGAACTTTCTAATTCCGGATATTTCAATGTCTAATACTTGTTTATTAAGTAAATGTTCCATTATCTTCATCCTTTTATCCTGCTTTTTTATATTTTATCATGACTAAGATGGAATAAGAGAAAAATTATTGCAAAATGACATTAAGAATTATAGATTTCATTTTTTAGATAACAGACAATATGTTTATTTCGTGGTATATTTACAATGAATAATTGCGAAGGGAAGTCTTTTATGGAAAGTTCAAATGGAATCTTATTAGATAGTGGAACGAATGAATTAGAAATAATAGAATTTCAAATACATAACAACAGTTTTGGAATTAACGTCATCAAAGTTAAAGAAATTATACAACCTCTTCCTGTGACATTTATTCCTCACGCTCATCCGTTTATTAAAGGGATCATTCAATTAAGGGGAGAGGTATTGCCTGTTGTCGATTTAAGAAAAGTTCTTCAACTTGGGGAATCGACAACTAATGCCGATGAAAAATACATTGTTACTGAATTTAATAAACAAAAAGTAGTGTTTCAAGTACAAAATGTTACTCAAATACATCGAATCTCATGGGATCAAATTGAAAAACCCTCCGATTTATATTCCGGAGATGGCGCACAAATAGTTGGAGTAATAAAGAAAAATGACAATATGATTCTCATGTTAGATTTCGAACGCATTGTTACTGAAATAAATCCGGAAACAGGAATTAATAAAAATGAAATAAAAAAGCTTGGTAAAAGGGAACGCTCATCTAAAAGAATCGTCGTTGCTGAAGACTCTTCTTTATTAAGAAAGTTGATTCATGACACATTATATGAAGCGGGATATGAAAATGTGGAATTTTTTGAAAATGGTAAAGATGCCTTTCAATATTTAGAATCGATACTCATGGCAGGTAAAAATATTTTAGATGAAGTGCAATTAATTATTACTGATATTGAAATGCCACAAATGGATGGCCATCATTTTACTAAGAAAGTGAAAAACAATGAGCAGCTATCACAAGTACCAGTCATTATATTTTCCTCATTGATTACTGACAGTTTACGACATAAAGGCGAAATCGTAGGCGCAGATGATCAAGTAAGCAAACCTGAAATAAATCAATTAATATTAAAAATTGATGAACATATAAAATAGGGCTCTATACTAAAAGATTGTTGCTTTTCTTTAAACACTAAATAATAATAAAATGGACTCTATTTTCATAGTAGTCCATTTTATTATTTTTAATATCGTTCACCAAGTTTTTTGAAAATGGGTCTTGTTGCTTTTGGCCGATGCTGTGTATGTTGAAGCTCACAGATACCTGTATATCGTTCCAACAATTGTTTAGCTTGATTAAGCGATACGCGACATTTTGGGTTTTTTGAAGAGTGATCAAGTTTTCCTAGATGTGGTAGTTCTTGAAAGTCTTGTTTTGAAGGTGGAATATGGAAAGTATAATCTCCACATTTTACAAGGACATCAGATTGTTGTTTACTATACTTTGGATTTTCTGAAAAGTGTAGTCCTACTTTACTAGCCTTTTTTTCAATAATCATTTTTTCAATTGTCGCTTTTTTTAGCTTATACAAATACTTTGGATTTGTAGCCGTCTTTGCATGACGATTCACTGTAAAGATTGCTTGAGAAAGGTTTAAAATTGTAGGCTTTAATGGAGTGGATTCGTGCGAATTCAAAAAAAGATCTCCTTTCATATTTTTCGAAATAATTCTTTCGTTTGTCCATTCAAAATAAAATATTAACCATATTATACTACTTATGTCCCGTATTGCAAAGCTTGTCTGAAAATTAACGATTTTATTAAACCTCTTATTATCCTAATTGACAAAAAATATAGCACGGAATATAGTTAAGGTTATCAACTGTTTAAGGGGTGAACTATTTGGAAAACGATAAAATAAAATTATTAATAAAACGATATGAAGATGTTTATCTATTCGCTACAAAAAGAATATCGTCAATAATGTCTGAACAAGTACTGGACGGTTTTTCTATTGAACAATTTGCGATTTTAAGAAAGTTATATAATCGAAAATACATAAGAGCATCGGAATTAGCTGAAGAACTTTGTGTGAATAAGAGCGCAATTACAGTGAAAATAGAGAAATTGGAGGCAAAAGGATTCATTTTACGTCAAAGAGACAAAGACGACCGTAGAAATATCTATCTTTCTCTAACAGAAAAAGGTCAGATAATTTATGAACAAGGCGAAGCAAAGATCGAGAGCTTTGTTTCTAAGTATTTAGAGAAGTTAGATCCTAAAGATTTTGAGGCATTCATCGATCTGTACGAGAAAATTCTTTCAATCATACAAGATCATAAGGAGGAAACTAATGTATGAAGGCGATTGTCCGTTTCCGATGGATCGTATTAGCGCTATGGATTTTAGCCGCTGCTTTATTAATATGGAAAGCACCAAATATGGAACAACTAGTCCGAGAAAAAGGCCAAATTACCGTTCCTGATGGATACCCATCAACCTTGGCACAAGAAATAATTGATAAACACGCAACTAATAAATCCCATTCAGAACCATTTATTGTTATATTCCATAATCAAAAGAAATTGACTAAAGAACAGACGGAAAATATAGAAAAAACGATTAATCAATTAAAAGATAACAAGGATAAACTAGGAATTAATGAAATTACTACCCATTTTGGTCAAAGCGATTTAAAAGATCAGCTTGTAGCGAAAGACGGTAAAACTATCCTCGCTATGTTGGATGTAGATATGGAAAACAAGGAAGTAAAAGACGTTCGAGCAACACTTAACAAAGCCATCCAAACACCAAACGTTGAAACGATGATGACGGGTAATGGGCTAATTAATGAAGATGTTGTTATAAGTTCACAAAACGGTTTGAAAAAAACAGAGATCATCACAGTCATATTTATTTTAATCGTATTAATTTTAGTTTTCCGTTCAGTCGTAGCGCCGATTATTCCACTTGTTACGGTAGGTTTAACGTATCTCGTTAGTCAATCGGTTGTTGCCTTTTTAGTCGATAAACTGAATTTTCCTTTATCGAATTTTACACAAATCTTTTTAGTTGCTGTCCTTTTTGGGATCGGAACAGATTATTGTATATTACTTCTGAGCCGTTATAAGGAAGAACTTTCAAAAGGAAATGACACTTTCGGTGCAATTTTAGCTACATATAAAAGTGCCGGTAAGACAGTTGTATTTAGTGGTTTAGCAGTAATGATTGGTTTTGCATCGATTGGCTTTGCCAGTTTTAAACTATACCAATCCGCTTCTGCAGTTGCTATTGGGGTCATTTTTTTACTAATTTCATTGCTGACGATTGTACCATTTTTTATGGCGACATTGAAAAATAAGCTATTCTGGCCGATTAAAGGTGACATTTCACATTCACAAAGCAAACTTTGGGGCTGGATGGGAAACTTAGCCATTACTCGTCCGCTCATTGCACTATGTATAGTAGCAATTTTTACAGTCCCTTTACTCATTTCCTATGACGGTGATTTATCATATAATTCATTAGACGAAATAGGTGAAGAATATGAATCTGTAAAGGCATTTAATTTAGTATCTGATAGCTTTGGTCCGGGTGAAATTATGCCAGTTAAAATTGTCATGGAAAATGACGAATCAATGAAATCAAAAGAATATTTAGGGTTAATCGAAAAAATTAGTAATGATTTATCACATACAAAAGATATAGAAAAGGTACGCAGTGCAACAAGACCTGTCGGAAAAATATTGGAAGAATTGTATGTGAAAAATCAAGTTGATACGGTAAGCGATGGCATCAAAAAAGGAAATAAAGGAATCGGAACGATTAAAGATGGATTAAGTGATGCTGCAAAATCACTTTCAGAATCAACCCCTAAATTAAAAGAGGCGACAGAAGGGATTGGAGCCCTACAAAATGGGACGGTTAAACTCCAATCAGGATTTGGTGATTTGCAAAATACCCTTTCCAAAATTGAAGAGAATATTAGAAAAAGCGGTACAGGAACAAAAGAGATTAAATCTGGAGTGAAGGAAGCAAAAAAGGAAGCAATTAAGCTTAAAAATGGTGCCAATGAATTGCTGAAAAGCTACCAAACCATTTATTCCGGATTGGATCAACTTACTCCGAAATATATTGAAGTAAATGCCGGGTTGAAAGAAGTTCAAAAAGCGCTGGCAAATCTAAATGGTAATTTCACTGCTATAGAAAAAGAGAATCCTAGTTTGCAAATAAATCAAAATTATATGGAAATAAAATTAACAGTTCAAGGAATCTCACAAAAATTAAAAACGGAATTAACACCAGGAATGAGTGCGCTGAATGCAAACTTAGCTAAAGTAACTAATGGACTATCTCAAGCAAATCAAGGTTTATCAAAAATTACGTTTGGGTTAAACAGTTTTGCATCCGGATTCGATCAAATTATTTCAGGTTTAGAGAAAATTGAAAATGGCCTTACATTGCTTGCAAATGGTCAAAATAAAGTAGTAAATAAGCTACCCGAATTTTCGAATGGACTGAATCAGATTGCTGAAGGTCAAATTAAACTTCAAAAAGGTTTTAGTCCGCTTAATGGTCAGATGAATCAGTTATCAGATGGATTGACTCAAAGTGCTGATGGTCTTGGAGAAATTAAAAATGGACTTTCCGACGCCAATTCATTTTTAAATAAAATGTCTAAAGAAACACCAATCCAACAGTCCGGTATATATATTCCTGATGAATTAATAAGTAATAAGGAGTTTCAACAAGTATTTAACGTCTATTTATCTAAAGATGGGAAAGTAACAACATTCGATTTAGTACTAGATGAAAATCCATATTCTAATCAAGCAATGAAAACGATTAATGATATTGAAAATACAGTAAAAACATCAATAAAAGGAACAAAATTAGAAAATGCCCATATTGGTATTTCAGGAATTACGAGTATGAATCATGATCTTCAAAATATGTCAAATGCTGATTATAATCGAACGGTGATGTTTATGCTCGCAGGGATCGCACTAATTTTAGTCATTCTCTTACGATCCTTAATTATGCCAATTTATCTAATCGCATCGTTACTACTAACCTATTACTCTTCAATGGCGATTACTGAGCTGATCTTTGTTAATCTACTTGGTCATTCCGGGATAAGTTGGGCGGTACCTTTTTTCGGTTTTGTTATTATCATGGCATTAGGTGTAGACTATTCTATTTTCTTAATGGATCGATTTTCAGAATATCGCCACATAAATGTTAAAGAAGGTATGTTACTTGCAATGAAAAACATGGGTACGGTTATCATATCTGCTGCCATTATATTAGCGGGTACCTTTGCTGCGATGCTTCCTTCAGGCGTGATGTCATTGCTGCAAATTGCTACAATCGTGTTGTCAGGTCTATTATTCTATGCCTTTATCATCTTACCGTTGTTTGTACCCGTTATGGTAAGATCTCTTGGAAAAGGAAATTGGTGGCCCTTCATTTCTAACAAATAATTTAACGGGCCGGGTTTAAAAACCTGGCCAAACTTTAGAATAGACATTTTTAATTATTTTTTAAATGCCTATTCTTTTTTCTTAATTCCTTGTAAAATAGACAATAATAGAGAAAAAACAACAGATTTTTTATGGGTTAATTGGATAACAAGGGTAAAAAAAGGATGAGATTATGAATCAGAAAAATAATAGACAAATAAATGATATGAAGCATCCTGAAAATCTTTTTGAAGAAAAAATGGTTAAAGACATTTTTTTTACGCAGCTTTCGGACAAAATTATAATTTTGAAAGTGGAACAAGGTGGGAAATTTCGCTATGTCTATGCAAATGAAAAAGGATTAGAACATGCTAATCTTCATAAGAATGATATGGGGAAGTTATTAACAGAGGCTTTACCGAAAGAGCATGCTAAACATTTAATCCATTATTATAAAGAGGTAATAGAAACAAACGATACCGTAGTTTTTTTGGATGAAATAGAAATCGAAAATGGGGAAAAAAGAATTTTTGAATCTCGCCTTACTGGGATTACCGATAAAAATAATACGATTAATTATATTGTTTCGGTTACAAGAGATATTTCGTATACTGCATTTGAAAAAAAACAATTAATGGAGAGTACAGAAATATACCAATCTCTTATTATACATAATTTAGATGCAATATTTTCTGTAAATGAAAAGGGACGAATATTAAATGTAAATCCTGCAAGTCAAGAAATGTTTGGGTATTCGGAAAATGAAATGCTTGATCGTTCGATTTACGATTTTGTCGATAGAAAAAGTGTATCAGATATTTTTCGGGTGATGACTAATACATTATTAGGTGAACCCCAAACAAGTGATTGTATCTTTATCGGCAATGAAGAAAGGAAGATAAATGTTCAACTAAAAACAGTACCGATAATAGTGAACGAAAAAATTATTGGTATATATATTATTATTCGTGATTTAACAGAGCAATGGGAGAATCATGAAAAAATGAATTTTATGGCGATGCACGATCATTTAACTGGATTATGGAATCGTCGTGCGCTTATGGAACATTTGCAAATGGAAATTGCTAATTCAAAGCAGAAAAAGCGTGAATTTGCTTTATTATATATGGATATAGATCGTTTTAAATATTTCAATGATACACTTGGCCACCAAGCTGGAGATGTTTTGTTAAAACAAACAGCAGAAAGATTAGGTACTTTAAAACTAGCTAATTATCGTGTTTACCGTTTAGGCGGAGATGAGTTTGTTATTTTGTTACCGGGTCATGAAAAAAGAGAAGTCAATCGATTTTCACAAAATATATTAGCTTTATTTAATATCCCTTTTGATATTAATGGACAGGACTATTATGTCACACCATCTATAGGAATAAGTATGTTTCCCGCAGACGGTCAAGATTCGGAAACATTAATAAAAAATGCTGATGGTGCACTTCTTCAGGTGAAAGAAAAGGGCAAAGGTCATTTTCGATTTTATCGTTCTGATATGAAAGATGCCTTTCCAAACTATATTCTAATGGAGGCTCATTTACGTAAAGCGATTGAGATGAATGAATTTGTAATGCATTATCAGCCCCAAGTCAATTTAAAAACAGGAAAAATAAAAACATTTGAAGCATTATTACGTTGGCAAAACAGGAAATTTGGAAATGTTCCGCCATCACAGTTTATTCCATTGGCTGAAGAAACAGGATTAATTATTCCGATTGGAGAGTGGGTAATTCATAGTGTTTGTTCCCAATTAGCGGATTGGCGTAACAAAGGTTATAAGGATATACGTGTTGCAATTAATATATCTCCAAAGCAATTTCTGCAAACGAACTTACCGGAAATCATTCAAAAAGCATTATTCATGAATCAATTACCTGCATCTGCATTGGAAATTGAAATTACTGAAGGTGCGATGGAAGATACAATCGCTGCACTTTCAATGTTGCATCGTTTAAAGAAGATAGGAATTATCATTTCTGTTGATGATTTCGGTACGGGGTATTCTTCGTTAAATTATTTAAAAAGATTTCCTATCGATATTTTGAAAATTGATCAGTCTTTTGTTCGTGAAATTCAAGTAAATGAAAAAGATGCAGCAATTACAAAAACAATCATACATCTTGCCCATAATTTAGGGATGGAAGTGATTGCAGAGGGTGTAGAAGAAGAAGATCAAGTTCAATTTCTTGTATCCGCTCAATGTCAGAAGGCTCAAGGGTACTATTTTAGCCGCCCGGTCAGCGCGAAAGAAATTGAGCAAAAAGTTTTATATATATAGTGATTTCAATCGTCTATTGCTGTTTAGGAAATATGGATAAATTTGTTGTTAAAGTTGTTAACGAAAATCATACTATTTTATAATATAATTAATTTAGAGACTTAAAGAATATGAAGTTTCCATTTGATGTTTCTAAAAAGGGAGGTTTCAATTATGACACCACATGAGCATTTGGATATACTATATTTTCCTTCTGAAAAAGGGGTATTAAAAATATTTTCATATGGTTTTTCCCCTTCCGGTGCTTGGGGACAGGTTTATACAGAATATAATGATATTACGGTGACGGTTAAAGGGTATAATCGAAAAAAATCAATTATCCGCTCGTTAACGAAATTAAATGAGTCTCTATTAAATAAGATGGAAGATAAATAGAATGGCCCTTTTATAAACAGTACCTGTAGAGTAGACAGTGAAAAAATCTACTCTACAGGTACTGTTTTTCGGTCCTTTTATTTTTGCATTGTTTTTATGAAAATAATTTGCAATATTTCAAATCACTTCATGTTACAATATGAGTGAGTATTCATTCATGAAGGAGGAGACGTAATTGAAAGATAAAGTTGTTATTATTACTGGTGGTTCTAGTGGAATGGGAATGCATATGGCGTATCGATTTGCTAAAGAAGGAGCAAGTGTTGTTGTTACTGGAAGAAATGAAGAACGCCTCGAAAATGTGAAAAAGGAGTTACTTCAATTTCATTCTAATATTTTGACTGTACAGATGGATGTAAGAAATCCGGAAGATGTTGAACGAATGGTGCAGGAAGTAAATGATAAGTTTGGCAGAATTGATTTTCTGGTAAATAATGCAGCAGGAAACTTTATTACTCACGCGGAAAAGTTATCGGTAAATGGCTGGAATTCTGTCATAAATATTGTTTTAAATGGAACTTTTTATTGTTCAAGAGCAGTAGGAAACTATTGGATTGAGAATAAGATTAAAGGAAGCATAATCAATATGGTAGCAACATATGCTTGGGATGCTGGTCCTGGTGTCGTACATTCCGCTGCAGCTAAAGCTGGAGTATTGTCTTTGACCCGCACACTTGCGGTTGAATGGGGAAGAAAATATGGAATACGGGTGAATGCCATTGCACCTGGACCAATTGAAAGAACCGGTGGAGCGGATAAACTTTGGGAATCAGAGGAGGCTGCAAAAAGAACACTACATAGTGTACCACTAGGACGATTAGGAACACCTGAAGAAATTGCGGGCTTGGCTTATTATCTTTTTTCTGAACAGGCAGCATATATAAATGGTGAATGTATCACAATGGATGGAGGTCAATGGTTAAATCAATATCCTTTTTAACACAAACTGTTATAGTGAAGCACTTTTCGTGATAACCTCTATACGAGAGTGTTATTATAATATGAAAAGGTCTAAGCTAAGGAGATGTGTTATAGATGAAAATAGAAATATGGTCTGATTTTGTTTGCCCATTTTGTTATATAGGTAAAAGAAGACTCGAAATGGCATTAGAACAGTTTCCGGAAAGGGATCAAGTGGAAATCGCTTATCGAAGCTATGAATTAGATCCAAATGCGAGTAAGAATAATAAATTGAATATACATGAGGCATTGGCAAAGAAATATGGTATGAGCATAGAGCAAGCGAAAGAAGCAAATGAAAATATAGGGGAACAAGCGGCAGAAATAGGATTAACTTATAAATTTGATTCGATGATCCCGACAAATACATTCGATGCCCATCGATTGGCGAAGTTTGCTGCAGAAAAATCGTTTGGTGCGGCAATGACTGAACGATTACTAAAAGCATATTTTACAGACTCAAAAAAAATAAGTGATTTAAATACTTTAGCAGATTTGGCAGAGGAAATCGGCTTAAATCGTGAAGAAACAATTGAAATGCTAAATGGGTCAAAATACTCAGATGCTGTGCGAGATGATGAGGATGAGGCTAAACAAATAGGAATTACAGGCGTCCCATTTTTTGTATTAAATCAAAAATACGCTATTTCCGGTGCACAACCTGTTGAAGCATTTGTAAATGCATTAAACATGGTATGGGAAGAGGAACAAGGGAAAACACCTTTGAAAATGATCAATCCTAATAAAGCAAAAAGTGAATACTGTACGGATGAAGGTTGTTTTGTTTCAGAAGACTAAAGGATAAAAGGTGGGGGAACTTTTGAAAACACTTCAAAAAGGGAAATCTATATTAAGTTTTTCTTCTAGGCATCAACCTGCATATACAGTTGATTTAGGTGAAACTTTTTCTGTTGAAACATTTGATTGCTATGGAGGGGCCATTACAAGCGCTGAGCAGTTGCGACCAAATATGCAAATTGATTATATTAATCCGGCAACAGGTCCAATTTTTATAAATAATCTAAAATCGGGAGAAACACTTGTTGTTGACATCGAAGATATTCAGTTAGATAAAAAGGGTGTAATGGTCTTATATCCTGGAATGGGGCCCCTTGGGGAATTGGTGAAAGAGACAGATACGAGAATTTTCGACGTTAATAATGGGAAAATTTCATTTAATGATGCAATTGAACTTCCTATTAAGCCGATGATTGGTGTGATTGGTACGGCTCCGCTTGAAGGGGATGTTTTGTGTGAGTCACCCGGTGATCACGGTGGTAATATGGATACTAAATATATTACTACTGGAAACAAAGTATATCTTCCGGTCTTTCATGATGGGGGGATGTTAGCTTTAGGAGATTTACATGCAACGATGGGCGATGGAGAACTGAATGGTTCTGGTGTAGAAATTGGTGGGAAAGTTACAATGACTTTGTCAAAAATTCATGAAGCAATTCCTATGCCAATCGTAGAAACAGAAGAATCATTTATGTATATTTCTTCTGCCGAAAACTTGGAACAAGCATCAAGCAAAGGAATGGAAGCAGTCGTCCATTTATTTGAAAAAAAGCTTGCATTATCATTTAATGATGCCTATAGGCTACTCAGCGCGGTTTGTGATCTTCAAATAAGTCAAATTGTCAATCCGTTAGTTACGGTTAGAATAGTTATACCAAAAACAGTATTATCGAATATTTTCTAAATCTAGTGAGATCCATCCGTTTAGGATGGTTTTTTTAGTGCTATTGAACTAGATAAAATACTTTTTATGAGGGAATATAATGTAATATAATCTTTGTCAGTTCTTGTTTGAATTTTACGAAACATTTTGGGTATATCGACAATTTTCTATTGCTACAATTAGTTTGCAGGTAACATGTGTGGAAACAGTTTTTATGCTTCACAATAGAAGGAGGAATAATAATGCGAGTTTTTACTGCAGTAAGTATTTTTATTTTAATCATTATTTGTGGTGGACAAGCAATTAATGTGTATGCAAGTACAGATGATTCTTCGATTAAACCAATCGTAAAAAGAGCTTTCGATGCTCAAGTACAATTAAGTGAAAAGGAACGGTCACTAAACGAAATTAATGAATTAATGGAACCATATTTTACGAAAAAGTTTATTCCTTTATTTCTTAAAGAAAACCTTGTTAAAACTGACCATGGTTACCAAACTTTCGGAACTGATTTTCCATTATACTATATTCCTTTCTTTTCTTATGATGAATATACTAAAGTGGTAAAGGACGGAAATTGTTATTATGTTGTTGAATCTATTAATCATCATCAAGAAGGGCCTGTGAAATATGAAAAAGATTACAAAGGTGTACGATTAATTCATGAAGATGGAAAGTGGAAGGTTGATGAGGTTTTAGATAAAATACCTCCTAAAATTGTAAAACAAATAGAAAGCAAACAAAAGGGTACAACAGGAACGAATGGTTCTATAGTCCATTCATTTTCTACATTAAATGAAAATATGCTCCTAAACCATCCTTTAAAGGAATTCCATCATCGCTTTTTTAGTTATCACTCCTTTTTACGAATCATTTGAAAGAAAGCAGGAATGTCTGCTTTCTTTATTCTTTTTTCTCCGCAATTAATCCCATTGTAGTTATTAGAATTCAACTTTCGGGAATGATAAAATAGAGAAATAAATAGGATTAAAATTCAAGATTTCCGTTTATGAATAATGGCAATATTAAATCATGTTTGTTTAAGTACATTGAGAGTGGTAATCATTTCTCGTTTAGGTTATGATAAATCGGTGACTTAAATTGTGAAACAAGCGTAATTAGGAAAGGAGTTAATTATGTCCCAACTATTAGGTATAATCCAAAGACTAAAGGCAATGCAGGATGCAAAAGATACCGGTGAAATTCAACAACGGAGATTTGAAGTGAACGGAAAAACCTTATGTCAAGTGAAATTCTTCCCTGCTACAGATACTTTTGAACTTGAAGAATATGATGAAGATAAGAAAGTGAATAAATACCAATTCGATGATATTGATATTACTGCCATAGAAATTTTCGATCTTGTTCAAGAAGAAAAGAATCCATCTTAGAGCCTTCAATTAGGGCTCTTTTTTTATAGAGAAGGGGAGGATAATATGATTTATTTATTAGTAGGGATTCAATTGTTATTAATGTTGCTAATTGTAGCTGAGTTGATTAGTACGAAAAAAGAATTGCAAGAGATTAAAACGATACTTCAAAAAAAGAAATAATTTATTATATGCTTTATCGATACTTAATTCTTTGTCTTATGATAAAATGATGTAGGGAAACCTTAAAACATAACAAGGGAGTTTTATTATGATTTCCTTACGGAGTAACGAATTTCTTGAACCAAAAATCAATGATTTTATGATTGCTTCAGAAAAAGTAGCCCATGTTCAGGTGGGCAATAGTCTGGAACATGCATTATTAGTACTTACAAAAAGCGGCTATTCAGCGATCCCAGTATTAGATCCAAAATACAAATTACATGGGCTTATTAGTTCATCCTTAATTACTGAATCTATTTTAGGGCTTGAAAGAATTGAATTTGAAAAACTTAGTGAAAAAAAAGTTGAAGATGTCATGACAACTAAAATTCCACGGCTAAAAATTGATGATCACTTTGAAAAAGCTTTAGGTCTTCTTATCGATCATCCATTTTTATGTGTAGAAGATGAGGAAGGATTTTTTGCCGGAATTTTCACAAGAAGATCATTACTAAAAGAATTAAAGAAGCATGTACAAAAATTAAATCATTTATAATTTTCAAAAGTATGATTTGGTAAAAAAATAAGCTCCTATTACTTGGAGCTTATTTTTTATTTGATATAATATAAGTAAAACTTATTGGGGTATGTGTATGTCAACGAATGAATTTTCCCTGCTATCCATTCTTGCGGAAGAAATGAATATGCGAAAAGCTGCAGAACGTCTTTTCGTTTCTCAGCCTGCATTATCACAAAGATTGCAAAATATTGAAAAGCAATGGGGAACTAAATTATTTCTGCGAACCCAAAAAGGATTGATCTTAACTCCTTCGGGTGAGTTAGTGATTCGGTTTGCAAATAATGTTTTAGATCAAGAGGAGAAGGTTAAAGAACAAATCCAAACTTTAGAGTCTAAAGTTCATGGTACATTAAAAATCGCCTGCGCTTCAATTGTTGGACAAAACTGGCTCCCTAAAGTTTTGAAAACATTTGTGAATCGATATCCACATGCGAAAATTTCATTAATGACCGGATGGAGTAGTGAAATATTAAAATCACTTTATGATGATGAAGTCCATATTGGTATTCTTCGCGGCTCGACAGATTGGAAAGGACATAAATTGCATTTATTTGAAGACACTCTATATTTGGTAGATAAAGAAATTCAACATGTGGAAGATGTGTTGAAAACAGATCGGCCTTTCATCCAATTTAAAAGTGACTCCAATTATTATCAAGAAATTCAAGATTGGTGGCATCGTCAATTTCAGACGACCCCTAAACGAACGATTGTCGTTGATCAAATTGAAACATGTAAGCAAATGACTTTCAATGGAATCGGATATGCGATATTACCAGCGATTACTTTAAATGAATCTGCAAAAGATATGTATAAGATTCCATTGAAAGGTGACCATGATCAAAGATTAAAACGTGATACATGGTTACTTGGCTATGAATCTGCCTTTGAATTGAAACAAGTACAAGCTTTTGTTGAAGTGGTAAATGATTTTATAGCAAACCAACCACATATATTTTAATCTTTTATCTTGTATATCAACATTTAGTTTGATAAAGTAATTTTCATACATAATAGAAGGGGGATTAATCCTAATGGATGCTAATGAAATTATTTCTTTTATATCTAATAGCAAGAAAACAACACCAGTAAAGGTTTATGTAAAAGGAATGTTAACTGGTGTAAATTTTGGCGATCATGCCAAAACATTTATTAATGGAAACAGCGGAGTTGTGTTTGGTGAATGGTCTGAAATATCCGCAGTGTTGGAAGCAAACCGGGATAAAATTGAAGATTATGTAGTTGAAAATGATCGACGCAATTCTGCAATCCCATTGCTGGACATGAAAAATATAAATGCTCGTATTGAACCGGGTGCATTTATTCGCGACCAAGTTGAAATTGGTAATAATGTAGTTATTATGATGGGGGCAGTAATTAATATTGGTGCTGTTATTGGTGATGGCACAATGATTGATATGAATGCCGTATTAGGTGGACGTGCAACAGTTGGAAATAACTGCCATATCGGAGCAGGAGCTGTGTTAGCAGGAGTGATTGAACCGCCATCTGCGAAACCTGTTATTATTGAAGATGATGTGCTTATCGGCGCAAATGCAGTCATCCTAGAAGGTGTAACCGTTGGAAAAGGATCTGTAGTTGCTGCAGGAGCAATAGTAGTGAGCGATGTTCCTCCGAACACGCTTGTTGCCGGAGTTCCAGCTAAAAAATTAAAAGAAATCGATGAAAAAACAAAATCAAAAATTGAAATTAAACAAGAACTTCGTAATCTTTAAGAAACAATTTCTAGAGCCTGGCAAACGTGCCGGGCTTTTTATAAAAGGGGAAATAGAAAATGGAACAAAGCCAATTTGTGCATATTCGCCGTGAACTGCATAAAATCCCTGAACTTGGGTTTAAAGAGTTTAAAACACAAGAATATCTTCTAAATTATCTTCAACAACTACCCGGAAATCGGTATGAAATCCGCAAATGGAGAACTGGTCTGCTAGTTAAAATATTCGGAACCAATCCATCTAAAACAATTGGTTATCGAACAGATATAGATGGACTGCCAATTGAAGAACAAACAAATTTACCATTTAAATCAGAGCACGAAGGTAGGATGCATGCATGTGGTCATGACTTTCATATGAGTATTGCCTTAGGTGTTTTAACTTATTTTGTTAATCATCCGATTAAAGACGATTTACTTTTTATTTTTCAACCTGCTGAAGAGGGTCCTGGTGGAGCGGAACCACTATTACAAAGTAAAGAATTTAAAGAATGGAAGCCGGATCTTATCTTTGCCTTACATATTGCACCAGAGTATCCCGTTGGCACAATTGCCGTTAAAGAAGGGCTGTTATTTGCTAATACATCCGAACTGTTTATTGATCTAAAAGGAAAAGGTGGGCATGCTGCCTATCCTCACCAAACGAACGATATGGTTGTAGCAGCTTCTTATTTAGTTACCCAGCTCCAATCCATTGTTTCAAGAAATGTTGATCCGCTTGATAGTGCTGTTATTACAGTAGGTAAAATTACAGGTGGGACAGTTCAAAACATCATTGCCGAAAATTCAAGGCTGGAAGGGACCATTCGAACCCTTTCAGTTGAAGCGATGAAAAAGGTCAAGAAAAGGATTGAAGCACTTGTTAAAGGAGTAGAAAATGGGTTCGAATGTGAAGCCAAAATTGATTATGGCAGCATGTATCATCAAGTTTACAATCACGAACGACCAACAAAGCATTTCATAGAGTTTTTGAAGCAAAAAAATGATGTGAATCTATTTATTTGTAAGGAGGCAATGACCGGGGAAGACTTTGGATACATGCTTAAGGAAATTCCGGGATTTATGTTTTGGCTAGGCGTCGATTCACCGTACGGATTGCACCATGCCAAATTAAACCCAAAAGAGGGTGCTATTGATTTCTCTATTAACACAATCGTTGAATATATTCAATCATTATAAATTAGTAAATAAAAAAGATAGGTAAAAAGTTTTCACCTATCTTTTTTATACTTAATTAGAATTTTCTTTTACTTTTATTTGCGAATCAATGGTTTCTTTAATCACTTTTCTCAACTTTCGCTCAACACCTGATTGTTTCCCATTCTTTGTTCTAGCTATAACTCGTAGCTCTACATCCGAACTTTCGAATGATTGAACGCCTAAAACATTGGGCCCTTCTACAATATTATCATCTTCAATTGCTATTTGATCACACGCTTGTTGAATCACATTTATCGCATGGTCGATTGAAGCAGGGTCTCCAATTGAGAAATCAACCAGTGCTTGCATATTTCCGCGTGAATGATTACTTAATGTGGTAATTTGGCGATTTGGAAGAAAATGCACTGTTCCATCTGTAGATCGAATTTTTGTTGTTCGTAAACCCACTTGTTCTACAACTCCGCAAAAACTTCCGATCGTTACATAGTCGTCAACATCTACTTGTTTTTCTAGTAAAAGAAAAAATCCCGTAACAACGTCACTGACAAGTCCTTGAGCCCCAAAACCTACAGCTAAGCCGACAATCCCTGCCCCGGCAAGTATTCCTGTCGTTCTAATCCCTAACGTTTGAAGTAATGTTACAAAAAGTATAAAAACTAAAACATATGAAAACGTATTGTCTACCAAATTTTGCAGGGTCTTTGTTCTTCCGTTAGAAATCGACATTTTGCTTTGATACTTTTCAAAAGAAGAGTGAATTATTTTCTTTCCAATCACTTTAACGATTTTATAAACAATGTAGATAATTACTAATTTTAATAAAAACATCCCGACATCAAGCAGAAAACCTGCCCAATCAAAATCTACTAATTTCTTTGTAAGCCAATCCATTTAATACATCCTTTCAATACTTATCTCTGTTGTTCAAGAGGCGCTTATATATATTCCCTCTATTTTAAAATGATAACCCTTATTAAAGCAAAATCAAATTGAAATCCTTTTACATTTTATTTACAAATTATCATTTGATTTATTTTATATCTTTGAATATAGGGAAATAAAAAAAATTTGTAAAAATTAGAACAAAATGATGGATAAATATTTCGATAACCGTTATATTTAATATTACGTTTATATTAATTTTTTCAAGTGGGGGGAATGAAATGGATACGTTTAAAAAGCTAAAAAACTTTTATATGCCATATAAACGCTTGTTTATAACGTCCATGTTTTTTTTAATTATTGTTACGGCAATAACAATCATTTATCCAATTATTTTACAATTAACAATCGATGAAGTCATATATGATAAGAAATATGAAATGATACCATACTTATCAATTGGGTTTGTTATACTTATGCTCGTTAAAGGGGTTGCGACCTTTATTCAACAATACACTGGCGACCTATTCGGAATAACCTCTGTTTATCGTCTCCGTAATGAACTTTATAAAAAACTTCAATTTCAACCATTTCGGTATTACGATAATGCGAAAACCGGTGACTTAATGTCGCGCCTAACAGCAGATGTAGAAGGATTTCGCTTTTTCTTATCATTTGGATTCTCTGAGGCATTACGCTTTATTTTGATTTTAGGGATTAGCTTCAGTGTCATGTTTTACTATTCTGTATCACTAACGTTGATGACAATGATTATGCTGCCATTTCTAACAATATCAGTTTATAAGTTTGATAAGGTTGTCCATCCTGCTTTTAGAGGAATTAGAAAATCATTTGGAAAGCTTAATACGAATGTGCAAGAAAATATTAGCGGGATCAATACGGTTAAATCATTATCGCGAGAAGATTTTCAAACATCAAAGTTTAATTTCTCTAATGATGATTATCGAGACCAGCAAATAAGCACAGCGAATATTTGGGCGAAGTATTTTCCTTTGATGGAGTTAATAGGTAACTTAGGAATTATTATTTTATTAGCCTATGGTGGATTTCTTGTTATAAACGGTAGTTTAAAGCCAGGTGAACTTGTTGCCTTTTATAGTCTATTAGGCTATATCCTCATGCCAATTATCAATCTTGGTTTCACCATTAATTTATTTTCACAGTCAAAAGCATCCGGGGAGCGATTATTAGAAATTTTAGAAGCTGATAATGAAATCGTTGACATACAGGATGCATTTGAAGCTGAACGCTTTAAAGGTGAAGTTGAATTTCAAGATGTAACTCTTCAATATTTTGGAGATGAAAATGCCGCGATAAAAAATATCAATTTTAAAGCAGAACCGGGAAAAGTTATCGGGTTAATTGGTGCAACTGGCTCTGGAAAAACGAGCATTACCCAATTAATGACGCGATTTTATGAACCAGTCTCAGGAACTGTATTAATTGATGGAAAACCGGTTAATGAATATTCAATTCAATCATTGCGTTCAAATATAGGGATTGTTTTACAGGAATCTTTCTTATTTTCATCAACAATCAAAGCGAATATTGCTTATGGCCGTCCACATGCAACGATGGAAGAGATTGTTGAAGCAGCAAAGAGAGCACAAGCACATGACTTTATTATGGAATTACCCGATGGATACAATACAATGCTTGGGGAAAGAGGACTTGGCTTATCCGGTGGTCAAAAACAAAGAATCGCGATTGCGCGTGCTATATGTCTAAATCCTAGTATCTTGATTTTAGACGATGCAACAAGTGCAGTTGATATGGATACTGAATTTAAAATTCAAGAAGGATTACGACAAGTGATGAAGGATAGAACAACATTTATTATCGCTCATCGTATATCATCGCTAAAACATGCTGATGAAATCCTCGTGCTAGAAAACGGAAAAATCGTCGAAAGAGGAATACACGACGATCTATTGGCAAATGGCGGACCATATGAGCGGATATACAAAATTCAATATAAAGATCAGCAGGCCATACTGCAATCCCAGACAGGTTGAGGTGACATTCATTGGCTAAGGAAAAGAATGACAAACAAGTTGAAAGGTTTAATTATTCGACTGAACAGATTATTGATAAACCTTTTAACTGGAAACAAATGCTTCGACTTTTGAATTACTTAAAACCATATTCTAAAAATTTGCTGCCAAAATCATTTGCGGCAATGCTTTTGAATACAGCAATCCGATTGATTATTCCTACTTTAATCGGGGTATTTGCGATTGAGAAAGGAATAAGACAGAAGGATGGAGATTTTTTAACGATTATCGTTGTCTTAATTGCTGCGTTATATTTGATATCGTATGGAGCTAATATTTTCAGAATACGGTGGATGAATGAGCTTGGACAAAAGGTAATATATGATATTCGGAAAAACTTATTTATACATGTACAGCAATTATCCCATCGTTTTTTTGATCAGCGATCAGCAGGTTCAATTCTTGTTCGAATCATGAATGATACAAATTCACTTCAAGATTTGTTTACAAATGGTGTCGTTAACTTATTAATGGATATGATTATGTTAGTTGGGGTCATTGTCATTCTATTTACATTAAGCCCTCAATTAACGTTAGCGGTTCTTATTATATTGCCAATTATGTTTTTCATTTCTACAAAGCTTAGACAAAACATTCGTCGCTCATGGCAGTTTATGAGAATCAAACAATCGAAATTAAATTCACATTTGAACGAAAGTATTCAAGGTATACGTGTTACACAGGCTTTTACACAGGAAAAAGAAAATATGAAATTCTTTGATGGTGTAAATACGGAAAACTATGAAGCTTGGAGAATTGCTACGAAGAAGAATGCTTTCTTTCGACCGTTGATTGAACTAACAAATGCCGTTGGTTCAGCAGTCCTCATCTGGTATGGCTCCCATCTAATACGTACGGATGCGATGAATCTTGGCGAATTTGTTTCATACGCCTTTTATTTAGGAATGTTCTGGGAGCCTATTTCTCGAATCGGTCAGGTTTATAATCAATTGTTAATGGCAATGGCATCTTCGGAAAGAATATTTGAATATTTAGATGAAAAACCAATTGTACACGAAAGTGAAAAGGCAATCCAATTGCAGGCAATGAAAGGGCATGTACGGTTTGAAAATGTAGAATTCTCATATGATGATAATCGTTTAGCCCTTAAAGGGATTGATCTTGAAATGAAAGCAGGTCAAACGATTGCACTAGTGGGTCATACAGGTTCCGGAAAAACAACTATTGCGAATTTGATCAGTCGTTTTTACGATCCAACTGGCGGTGTAGTAAAGATTGATGGTTATGATTTAAAAGATATCTCTTTAAAGAGTTTAAGAAACCAAATCAGTGTTGTTTTGCAAGATACATTTATTTTTTCCGGAACAATAATGGAAAATATTAAATTCGGCCGTCCGGATGCATCGGATATAGAAGCAATTACTGCTGCTAAAGCGATTGGTGCACATAAGTTTATTGAAATGCTACCAAACGGTTATGAAACGCAAGTTGAAGAAAGAGGAAATATATTGTCAGTTGGTGAACGACAACTATTATCCTTTGCGCGAGCATTGCTTGCAGATCCACGAATTATTATTTTAGATGAGGCAACAGCAAGTATTGATACTGAAACAGAAGTACAAATACAAACTGCGTTACGAACATTGCTAAAGGGAAGAACGTCTGTAATCATTGCCCATCGGCTATCAACTATTCGTGAGGCTGATAAAATCTTTGTTCTTGATCATGGGAAGATCATTGAAGAAGGAAATCATGATCAACTAATGAAATATCAAGGTGAATACTACCGATTAGTCAAAGCACAATTTAAAATGTTAGAAGCTATGTAGCAAGGAGAGAGGATGACACCCAGTCATCCTTTTTCATATGCTTCAAATATAATCTACGCCTTAAGTCGTATAGAAAAATAAAGCTAGGGATCGTTATCGATTTTTCAATTTTTTCTTATGATTAGATATATCGAATTGATAAAAAGGAGAGATAACATGTCAACATTATTTGATCGGATTAAACATTCGGTAATGGCAGATCTGCATGATGCAATGGAAACAAAAGAAAAGAAAAATCCTATCGGCTTGCTTAACCAATATTTACGGGACAGTGAGAAAGAGGCTAAAAAAATAGAGAAGTTAATTGAAAGACAATATTTACTTAAGGAAGAATTTGCTCGTGAATTAAAACAAACAGAATTTATGGCCGACAAACGCTGCAAGCAAGCAGAAATTGCATTAGAAGCGAATGAACTAGAATTACATCAAATAGCCATTGATGAAGAAGCAGTTTATAAGACGCAAGCACTTAGCCTTAGAGAGGCTTTTAACGAAGCATCGAATCAATTGGAAGTGTTAGAGAAGAAACACCGTGAAATGAAAATGAAGTTAAAGGATATGCAAATTAAACGATTAGAATTAATGGGCAGGGAAAATGTTATAAAGGTAACGAAGAAAATGAATCATATATTGGATGACTCGGTAATGGGAAAATCAAATAGAAGATTTGAGGAAACTGAAAAGTATATAGATCATCTTGAAGCTAAATTAAATTCAGGCTTTAACATGAGTATGTTTGATTCTCGTATTTCTGAACTTGAAAAAGGGCTGAAAAACAAAGAAACATCTATTAAATAAATGGTAATCCATGATAATATTAAAAGCGAACAGTAGAATAAAATGTTTTTAGCGATAAGGGGATGTCTGAAAAGTGATTGCAAACACTTTTGGACACCCCCTCGTCGCATGTTTAACAAAAGTATGTGAAAACTTTAATTCGTCATAAATGACAGAAGGAGGCAACATGAGAACAAGATCAGATCAAAACATGCCCACATGGATAATCTTAGTTGCCGTTGTCGGAATTTTATTTGAAATTTCATTTAATTCAGAGTCCCTTATAATGCTTGGAATAAGCGCACTCCTCATTTATTTTGGATGGAAAAAAAACAATAGGTCCTCCGGTATTATTTTTATCATTATTGGTATTTCAATAGGTATCATAACGATCCTTACTACAGTTGTCTTCAAAATTCTTATGTTTTCAATTCTTATTTATCTTTTATTCCGCTATCGGAAGAAAAAGAAGGAACCAAAAATTATTAAAGTGGAAACAGTGGATCCTTCTACACACGCTAAGATCAATCGAAAACAACCATATATTAAAAATAAACTTTTTGGAAGCCAACGGATCGAAAACAATATATATGAATGGGACGATATTAATATCCAATGTGGGCTAGGGAAAACAGTTATTGATTTAAGTATGACAATGCTTCCATTAGGGGAATCAACTGTAATGATTAGAGGGATTGCCGGAAATATTCAGCTGTTAATCCCATATGATGTAGCGATAACAGTTAACCACTCTTCATTTACTGGAAATGTAAAAATTTATGATATGGAAGAGAATGTATTTAATCAAAACATTATCTATTACTCGGAGAATTATGAAGAATCTTCAAGGAAAATAAAAATCATTACCTCATTGCCGATTGGTGATTTTGAGGTGAAACACGTATGAATATGCAGAAAACATTTTTAATATATTTTAGTTCCTTTTCTCTTGTAATAGCGATTTTTGTTTCCGCAATTTATATTCAAGCTGTTAAAATCGATTGGTATAATGCACTGTTCTTTAAGCAAATATTTCTTATCCCAGTTTTTGTATTTATTATTATTACAAGTATAATTATCGGAATCGTTTGTGGATTAGTCATTGGATATTTGATGAAAAAGAAACTGGAAGAAGTAGAAAGTCATTTAATTGACCTTGAGAAGGGTGAATTTGATTTAGCGAAAGTTCCTGCAGAAAAATTACCTGAAGTATCCATATTATATGAGCGATTTCAGCGTATCCAAAATCGGTTTGATGAGCAAGTAAAGGCCTCACAAAAGCTTGCCAATGAACGTGCAGATTGGAATGAAAGCATGAAACAAGAAGTATTATCACAAGAGCGAAATCGTTTAGCAAGGGAGCTCCACGATTCGGTAAGCCAGCAGCTTTTTGCTGCAACGATGCTTTTATCGGCGATTAATCAAAATCCTAATCCAGATGCTAACATTACTGTAAAACAAATGAAGTTAGTGGAAGAAATTATTAATGAATCACAATCTGAAATGAGAGCCCTTCTGCTTCATTTACGACCTATACAATTAGAAGGAAAAAGTTTGAAAAAGGGTGCAGAAGAGCTATTGCATGAATTAACAGCAAAACTCCCACTAAAAGTTACTTGGAAAATTGAAAATGTAAAGCTTGATAAAGGGGTAGAAGATCATTTATTCCGTATTATGCAAGAATCGATTTCAAATACACTCCGTCATGCGAAGGCTAGTACGATGGAATTATTATTAATTAAGCTTGAACAATTTGTCTTATTAAAAATAATTGATGACGGGATTGGATTTGAAATGGGGAAGGAAAAAGCCGGTTCCTATGGCTTGCAAAACATTCGTGAACGCGCTGCTGAAATAGGTGGAACGATAAAAATGATTAGTCTCCCGACAAAAGGAACAAGCATTGAAGTGAGGGTTCCTATTATAAAAGAAAAGGATGAAGTGGTATGATAAAAGTTTTGTTAGTAGATGACCATGAAATGGTTCGAATCGGTGTTTCTGCTTTTCTCTCAATTCAACAAGATATCGAAATTGTCGGTGAAGCGGCAAATGGCAAAGAGGGAGTGAAGCTTGCCCTATCATTGCGACCGGATATTATTCTCATGGATCTAGTAATGAGTGAGATGGACGGAATAGAAGCAACGAGGGAGATCATTAAAGAATGGCCGGAAGCAAAAATTATTATCGTAACGAGTTTTATAGATGATGAAAAAGTATATCCCGCTTTAGAAGCTGGTGCGACAAGTTATATGTTAAAAACTTCTAAAGCAAATGATATTGCCGAGGCTGTGAGATCTACATTTGAAGGACAATCTGTTCTTGAACCACAAGTTACCGGTAAAATGATGATGCGAATGAAGCAAGGGAATAAACGACCTTTACATGATGATTTGACGAATAGAGAGATAGAAATCTTATTACTTATGGCCGAAGGGATGACTAATCAAGAGATTGCTGATGAATTGTTTATCGCATTAAAAACGGTTAAAACACATGTTAGTAATATTTTAAGTAAGCTAGAAGTGCAAGACCGTACGCAAGCTGTTATATATGCATTTCAACACCAATTAATAAAAAAAGAATAGGAGTGTGATGAGGACTATTTAAGCCCTTATCCTCTCTTTTTTTGTTCTTTACGAAGGAAAGAAGTAAATGTTCTGTTCTATTAATGTTATATATGCTAAAATCAAAGATATTAGTGATCTTTAGGTGGAGGAATAAAAATGAAAAAAGAATTTGTCGTCATTGGTTTAGGGCGTTTTGGCGGAAGTATATGTAAAGAATTAGCGGATCAAGGTATGGAAGTAATGGCAATAGATCAAGACGAGGATCGGGTAAACGAATTTGCTTCAATCGCCACACATGCGGTTATTGCCGATACAACCGATGAAACAGTATTAAAAAACCTCGGAATTAGAAATTTTGATCATGTGATTGTGGCGATTGGTGCCGATATCCAGGCAAGTATACTGACAACATTAATGCTTAAGGAAATCGGAGTGAAAAATGTAACCGTTAAAGCACAAAATGATTATCATGCGAAAGTTCTGGATAAAATCGGAGCAGATCATGTTGTCCATCCTGAACGGGATATGGGAAGAAGAATCGCCCATCATATCGTTTCTAATAATGTGTTGGATTATATTGAACTATCAAATGAATACAGTATAGCAGAGATCGTGGCTAATGAATGGTTAGTTGGAAATACAATTGTTGATTTAAATATTCGTGCAAAATATGGCTTGAATATTGTTGCTATTAAACGCGGTGGAACGATGATCATTTCACCTCAAGCATATGACACGATTGAACCAAATGATGTTCTAATTATTATTGGAGCAGATACAGACATCCATCGATTTGAGAAAAAACTATCCCAATAAAAAAGGAACATTCCAATTGGAATGTTCCTTTTTTATTATTGTCCAGTTCCGACGTCTAGCCTTTCGCTTTTCTTATTTAAACTTCCATTATTATAGGCATTATCATCGGTCTGCGTTTTGTTTTTTCATAAAGGAATGGAGCGAGTGTATCTGTAATTTCATTTTTAATCTCAGTCCACTGTGATGTTTTTCTTTCCATTACTTTGTTTAGATGTTTAGAAATCAGATTTTGTGCCTCGTTAATTAAATCTCCTGATTCCCGCATATAAACAAATCCTCTTGAAATAATATCCGGACCTGAAGCAATTTTAAAGTCATTCATATTAATTGAAACAACGACTATAACTAAACCTTCTTCCGATAAAATACGTCGATCACGCAAGACGATATTACCGATATCTCCAATTCCATTTCCATCAATATACACGGATCCTGATGGGATTTTTCCGGCAACTTGCGCTGAATCGCTGCTTAATGCAAGAACCTCGCCGTTATCCATAATGAAACAGTTTTCTTCAGGGACACCGCAATCAATTGCTAACTGAGCATGTGTCTTCTGCATTCTGTATTCACCATGTATAGGCATGAAAAATTTAGGTTTAATTAATCGTAACATTAATTTTTGTTCTTGTTGTCCACCGTGACCAGACGTATGAATATCATTAAGTGGTCCATGAATAACGTCCGCGCCGGCACGGAAAAGTAGATTAATTGTACGATTTACACTGATCGTATTACCAGGAATAGGTGAAGAAGAAAAGACTACCGTATCCCCAGGTTGAATTTGGATTTGTCTATGTGTTCCATTAGCAATTCTAGAAAGTGCAGCCATTGGTTCACCTTGGCTACCAGTACATAAAATAGTTACTTTATTAGCTGGTAATCGATTGATTTGCTGTGCATCAATAAATGTATCTTTTGGGCACTGGATATAACCAAGATCATGTCCAATATTTATTGCTGCTTCCATACTTCGTCCGAACACAGCTATTTTTCTGCCGTTCATTACAGCCGCTTCCGCTACTTGTTGAAGGCGATGGATATTCGATGCAAATGTTGCAAAAATAATCCTTCCATCAACTTTTCTAAATACGTCCTGAATGCTTTCACCGACGCGTCGTTCAGACATTGTAAAATGAGGGACTTCACTATTTGTACTATCTGATAGTAGACAAAGTACACCTTCTTTACCTATCTCCGCCATTTTCGTTAAGTTGGCTGGTTCACCAACCGGTGTGAAGTCAAATTTAAAATCACCTGTGTGAACGATATTCCCTTGTGGTGTTTTGACAACAATTCCGTAAGAGTCAGGAATACTATGAGTAGTTCGGAAAAACGTGACTGATGTTTTTCTGAATTTGATTACGTCTTCTTCCTGAATCTCATGAAATTTAGTTTGTCTTAATAAACCATGTTCTTCTAACTTGTTTTTAATTAGCCCTAAGGCAAGTTTTCCACCATAAATCGGAATATTTACTTGTCTTAATAAGTAGGGAATTCCGCCAATGTGGTCTTCATGTCCATGGGTAATAAACAAGCCTTTAATCTTTTCTTCGTTTTTTACTAAATAAGTGTAATCCGGTATTACGTAGTCAATTCCTAATAATTCATCTTCCGGAAACTTAATCCCGGCATCAATTAAAATAATTTCATCTTGAAACTGTACAGCATAAGTATTTTTTCCGATTTCCCCTAAACCGCCAAGGGCAAATACGGCTGCTTGATCATTTTTTACAAATTTCATATAGGTTATCTAGTCTCCGATAGCTCGAAATTTTTATGGTTTTTTTCGTATTCAAGGTAAGAACCTTCTAAGAGTTGTACGAATTCGATATTAATTTGACGGTTTTTTAAAGATAAACGTACTTCTCTTTCTGAGTCCGCTTCAATATACATTGTTTTCGTATTTTCACGAACTGCTATTTCATCTTTACTTTCTTGATAATAAACTTTATAAATCATTTTTTTCTCTCCTAACTCCGTTATCAAATGTAACTTTTCTATATTCTATTTTAATGTAATTTTTCGTAAAGTAAAGGCGGCCAAGATTAAACTTAATAATATTCTACTCAATAATACAATTTTTCTTCAAGGGTATAATTGGAATTATGCCATCAAATTTCATAAACAAAGTTAAGTATGCTACAATTATTTGATTATAAATTAATTTAACCTCAGGAAGTTTACAACATGTAAGGAGTAGAGAAATGAAGAAAATTGTGTTTTTTGATATTGATGGAACTTTATTGGATCATGAGAAGAAGTTGCCGGAATCAACAAAGAAAGCCATTACCCAATTAAAAAATAACGGAGTGTATGTAGCAATTGCTACCGGACGTGCACCGTTTATGTTTAAAGATTTAAGAGAAGAGTTAGAGATAGATTCCTATGTATGTTTTAATGGGCAATACGTTGTATTCGAAAATGAAGTTATTTATACAAACCCTCTTAATCAAAAAGAATTAGAAAAGTTAATTGATGACTCCAACAATCATAAACATCCTATAGTATTCTTAAACGAGGAAACAATGACAACGAATACTCAAAATCATCCATTCGTTAATACAAGTATAGAAAGTTTAAAGGTTGCATCACCCGCATTTGATCCGAATTTTTATAAAGATAAAGAAATTTATCAAGCTCTATTATTTTGCGAGGAAAAAGAAGAAAGTTTGTATTTGAATAACTACCAACCATTTAATTTCATTAGATGGCATGAATTTTCGATGGATGTAATCCCCAGCGGAGGATCGAAAGCCGAAGGAATAAAGATATTGATAGAAAAAATCGGATTTGAAATTGATGATGTATATGCTTTTGGAGACGGGTTGAATGATATAGAAATGCTAGAAACAGTTGGAACCGGAATAGCGATGGGAAATGCTAGCGAAACGGTAAAACAATACGCGGATTATATTACTTCAGATGTATCAGAAGCGGGAATCTATCAAGGATTAAAACATTTCAATTTTATATCGTAAAAAAGTAAAAGCCGAGAATTTTTTCTTGGCTTTTCTATTTAATAGAATTATTTTGTTTGAAATAAGAGAAAAAGGCATATTAACGCTTATTTTTGAATAAATTATAAAAAATAACTTTTGGACAAGCCAACAATTATATATTCGTTACATATTGTTAAATTTCGCAATAATCGATATAGTTTAAATGTTACAGTGTAAGGAGGAGCATTTGTGACTAAACTTCGCATTATTTTTATTTGTGTAACAGTTATTGCAATACTAGCGGGATGTCAAGAAAGTCCAGAAGAAAAAATTTATCGAATACTAGAAAAAACGGTATCCAAAGAAAAGGAATTTAATAAGCAGCAAAAACCGCTGAAGGAATTAGAATCGCAAGAAAAGAAGATTTTTGATAAAATTATCAATCTTGGAATGAATGATATGGATAAAATTGAGAAATTATCCGATTCTGCTTTAGAAAATTTAGCAAAACGACAAGAACGAATGGATGTTGAACAAGAATCAATTCTTTCATCTAAAAAAGAATTTTCTAAAATGAAACCTCAAATAAATAAAATTGAAGCTAAAAAAGTAAAAACTGAAGCAATTAAACTTTATCATTTAATGCAGGAACGCTATAAAGCACATGATCAACTTTATACGGCATATAATCAAGGAATTGATACAAATAGTAAGCTATATAAAATGTTAAAAACAGAAAATTTATCAATGGATGATTTAGAAAAACAAATAGCGCTGACAAATCAAGCTTATTCTGAAGTATTAAAAATGAATAAACTTTTTAATGACCGGACTAAAGAGTTTAATGAAAGTAAAATGGAGTTTTATCAAGATGCACATATTAAAATTGACTAGCTAACAAATTGGCTAGTTTTTTTGTTGTTAACTGAAACATATTGTCATATAACAGCGGATAAAAAAACAATGAGCAGCAATTTGCTAACGCTTACATAAGGATCAATTTGTACTAATACAGATCTGTTGATGAATTAGTACAGAAGAAAATAAACACACAAAATTGATGCGCAAAACTATAGCGAGAAAATAATGAATGTACAAGAATTAATTATTTGACGAGGTGATTATATTGATGTAATCTATTAAATGTATTCAATAAATATTGTATTAATTTCTTTTTGTATTTAATTAATACAGGTCATTTTAGATAACTATTACATTCTATTTATGAAATGTTATCTAGTAGCTAGAAAAAATGGTTATGGTAAAAACACTGGTATCGCGAATTTTTTATTGGTTCTGCGGTATGTTTTTGGGTAACCTATATTTGTATGTAATAAATCATTTATTTTTTTATTATGAGAAAGGATTGGTGACTTTTTATGGCTTCTACAAAGAAGGCACAATTCGATGCAAAGAAAACGCTCGAAAAAATAGAAGAGCAATTCGAAATGTTCCAGATTTTAAATGAACAAGGCGAAGTCGTTAATGAATCTGCTGTTCCAGATCTTTCAGATGAGGAACTTCAAGAATTAATGCGCCGTATGGTTTATTCACGTATTTTGGATCAACGTTCAATTTCATTAAATCGACAAGGACGTTTAGGGTTCGTCGCTCCTACAGCAGGACAAGAGGCATCACAAATTGCTTCGCACTTCGCGTTGGAACAAGAGGATTATATCCTTCCTGGCTATCGTGATGTACCACAAATTATTTGGCATGGCCTACCATTACACCAAGCATTTTTATGGTCCCGTGGACATGTTGAAGGTATGAAAATCCCAGAAGGACTTAACATTCTTCCACCACAAATTATTATTGGTGCACAATATGTACAAACTGCAGGTGTAGCACTTGGATTAAAGAAACGCGGTAAAAAAGCTGTAGCTATTACATATACAGGAGATGGTGGTTCATCTCAAGGTGATTTCTACGAAGGGATAAACTTTGCTGGTGCATACAAAGCTCCTGCTGTATTTGTTGTTCAAAATAACCAATTTGCTATATCTACTCCACGTGAAAAGCAAACTGCAGCAAAAACAATTGCACAAAAAGCTGTAGCAGCAGGAATTCCGGGGCAACTTGTTGACGGAATGGATCCATTAGCTGTTTATGTCGCTGTTCGTGAAGCACGTGAACGCGCTATTAACGGTGAAGGTCCATCATTAATTGAAACACTTTGTTACCGTTATGGACCACATACAATGTCAGGTGACGATCCAACAAAATATCGTACTTCTGATTTAGATAATGAATGGGAAAGAAAAGATCCATTAGTCCGCTTCCGTAAATATTTAGAAAATAAAGGACTTTGGAGTGAAGAGAAAGAAACTGAAGTCATTGAACAAGCAAAAGAAGATATTAAAGTTGCTATTAAAAAGGCAGACGATACGCCAAAACAAAAAGTAACTGACTTAATTTCTGTTATGTTTGAGGAACTACCTCATAACTTAAAAGAACAAAATGAAATTTATCAAGCAAAGGAGTCGAAGTAAGCCATGGCGCAAATGACAATGATTCAAGCAATCACCGATGCGTTACGTACTGAATTACGTAATGATGAAAATGTTTTAGTATTCGGTGAAGACGTTGGCGTTAACGGCGGCGTATTCCGTGCGACTGAAGGTCTTCAAAAAGAATTTGGTGAAGAGCGCGTATTTGATACACCACTTGCAGAATCTGGAATTGGTGGATTGGCAATCGGTTTGACATTAGAAGGCTACCGTCCGGTACCGGAAATTCAATTCTTTGGATTCTTATTTGAAGTAATGGACTCTGTCAGTGGACAAATGGCACGTTGGCGCTATCGTACAGGCGGAAGCTTAAATGCCCCAATTACGATTCGTTCCCCATTTGGTGGAGGTGTTCACACACCGGAACTTCATGCTGATAGTTTAGAAGGTCTTGTTGCTCAACAACCAGGATTAAAAGTCGTTATTCCATCTACGCCATACGATGCAAAAGGATTATTAATTTCTTCAATTCGTGATAATGATCCTGTTATCTTTTTAGAGCATATGAAGTTGTATCGCTCATTCCGTCAGGATGTTCCTGAAGAAGAGTATACAATTCCTCTTGGGAAAGCAGATGTGAAACGTGAAGGTAAAGATCTTTCCATTATTACTTATGGAGCGATGGTTCATGAATCATTAAAAGCTGCTGATGAACTTGAAAAAGAAGGATACTCTGTTGAAGTTGTAGATTTACGTACGATCAGTCCACTTGATGTCGATACAATTGTTGCTTCTGTTGAAAAAACAAATCGCGCAATTGTTGTTCAAGAAGCACAAAAACAAGCTGGAATTGCTGCAAATGTTATTGCTGAAATTAATGAAAGAGCAATTTTGAGCTTGGAAGCACCGGTGTTACGCGTAACTGCTGCTGACACTGTATACCCATTCTCACAAGCAGAATCAGTTTGGTTACCAAACTATAAAGATATTATCGAAACAGCTAAAAAAGTGCTTACTTTTTAATAATTAAACAAATTCAATTTTTGCCCTTCCTATCGAAGGGCTATGCAATTTTAGATACAATCAATACACAAAATAAAATTTTAATTAGGATGGTGAACAATCTTGTCATTCGAATTTAGACTACCAGATATTGGTGAAGGAATTCATGAAGGTGAAATCGTAAAATGGTTTGTTAAGCCAGGCGATAAAGTTGCAGAAGATGATGTTCTGTGTGAAGTACAAAATGATAAGGCAGTTGTTGAGATTCCATCACCAGTTGCAGGTACTGTTGAAGATATATTAGTTGAAGAAGGTACAGTTGCCATCGTAGGTGATGTTTTAATCAAATTTGATGCGCCAGGATATGAAAACCTTCAATTTAAAGGGGATCATGGTCCAAGGGAAGAAGAGAAAAAGACTGAAGAAAAAGCTGAGCAAAACACTCAACAAGAAGATAAAACTGAAAGTTCTTCCCAAGCTGCAACTGAAACGAAAGAAGCAGATCCTAGTAAACGTGTAATCGCTATGCCATCAGTTAGAAAATATGCTCGCGAAAAAGGCGTGGATATTCGTTTAGTACAAGGTAGTGGAAATAATGGCCGCGTCCAAAAAGAAGATATTGATGCATATGCAAATGGTGGTGCAGCAGTAAACGAAGAAGCTTCTACTCAAACAACTGCAGCGGAAACTACAGAAACAGCTGCACAAGCTAAAGTAGCAATCCCTGAAGGAGAATTCCCAGAAACTCGAGAAAAAATGAGTGGAATTCGTAAAGCGATTGCTAAAGCAATGGTTAATTCTAAACACACAGCTCCACACGTTACATTAATGGACGAAATTGACGTAACAAAACTTGTTGCACATCGTAAAAAATTCAAAGAAGTTGCTGCTGAAAAAGGCATTAAGCTTACTTTCTTACCTTATGTAGTTAAAGCGCTAGTAAGTGCATTACGCGAATTTCCGACGCTTAATACATCAATTGATGATGCTGCCGGTGAAATCGTTCATAAGCATTACTTTAATATCGGGATTGCCGCAGATACAGATAAAGGATTATTAGTTCCTGTAGTGAAAAACGCAGATCGCAAATCTGTTTTCTCTGTTTCTCAAGAAATTAACGAGCTTGCAGGAAAAGCACGTGATGGTAAATTAGCTCCAAACGAAATGAAAGGTGCTTCATGTACAATTACGAATATTGGATCAGCCGGTGGTCAATGGTTTACTCCAGTAATTAATCACCCTGAAGTAGCAATTTTGGGTATCGGAAGAATTTCTGAAAAACCAGTAGTAAAAAATGGTGAAATTGTAGCAGCACCTGTGTTAGCATTATCATTGAGCTTTGATCATCGTATTATCGATGGAGCTACCGCTCAATATGCGCTCAACCATATTAAGCGTCTATTGAACGATCCTGAATTATTATTAATGGAGGCGTAATAAAATGGTAGTAGGAGATTTCCCAATTGAAACAGATACTATAGTCATCGGTGCAGGCCCTGGCGGGTATGTAGCAGCGATTCGTGCTGCCCAACTAGGACAAAAAGTAACAATTGTTGAGAAAGGTGAGCTCGGCGGTGTTTGCTTAAACGTCGGCTGTATCCCTTCAAAAGCATTAATTACAGCTGCACATCGTTATGAAACAGCTAAACATTCTGACGATATCGGTATTTCTGCAGAAAATGTTACAGTTGACTTTTCTAAAGTTCAGGAATGGAAAGGGAAAGTGGTTAAGCAGTTAACTGGCGGTGTTCAAGGTCTTCTAAAAGGCAATAAAGTGGATATTGTGAAAGGCGAAGCTTACTTTGTTGATGCAAACACTTTACGTGTAATGGATGAAAATTCCGCACAAACATATACATTTAAAAATGCAATTCTTGCAACTGGTTCACGCCCTGTTGAAATTCCAACATTTAAATACTCAAAACGAGTAATTAATTCTACTGGCGCATTAAGCCTACCTGAAATTCCAAAGAAATTAGTCATCATTGGTGGAGGCGTTATCGGTGTTGAACTTGGTACGGCCTACGCAAACTTTGGAACAGAAGTAACAATCCTTGAAGGAAGCGCCGAACTTTTTGCCGGAAGCTTTGAAAAACAAATGTCAACACTTGTTTCTCGTAACTTAAAGAAAAAAGGTGCTGAAATTGTAACAAACGCAATGGCAAAAGGTGTCGAAGAAAAAGAAGACGGTGTTGTTGTAACATATGAAGTAAAAGGAGAAGAAACATCCGTAGAAGCTGATTATGTTTTAGTAACTGTTGGTCGTCGTCCGAATACAGATGAACTTGGTTTAGAACAAGTGGGTATTGAAATGACAGATCGTGGTCTTGTTAATATCGATAAACAATGTCGTACAAATGTATCAAACATTTATGCGATTGGTGATATCGTTGCAGGTCCTCAACTCGCACATAAAGCATCTTATGAAGGTAAAATTGCTGCAGAGGCGATTTCTGGACATCCTTCTGAAATTGATTATCTTGGAATTCCTGCAGTTGTATTCTCTGAACCTGAACTTGCAACTGTTGGTTATAATGAAAAACAAGCAAAAGAAGAAGGAATCGAAGTTGTAGCTGCGAAATTCCCATTTGCTGCAAACGGTCGTGCACTTGCATTAAATAGTACAGATGGTTTCTTAAAACTAGTTACTCGTAAAGAGGATGGCTTAGTAATCGGTGGGCAAATTGCCGGTACAAGTGCATCTGATATGATTGCGGAAATTGGTTTAGCAATTGAAGCAGGGATGACTGCTGAAGATATTGCAATGACTATTCATGCACATCCAACATTAGGTGAAATTACAATGGAAGCAGCAGAAGTTGCTCTTGGAACACCTATTCACATTGTTAAATAATTACAAAAAAAAAAATAAACCACAGCTTTGTGGTTTATTTTTTTTGCTTTTTTTTTGAAATGAGGTTTTAAAATGAGGTAATACGGTCATATGATAAATATTATCAACATACGAGAATTATGGTACATGTAGAAACAACATTATTATGAGTCTTGGTGATGCTATGAAAAAATATGTTGCATTTCTTTTTCAATTAATGATTTGGAGTTGTTTTACATTAGCGGTTTGGCTTTCACATCGAGATCATTTACTATATAAGATAATCGTTTTTATTGTTTTCTTTTATTTATCATTTTTATTAACAAAAATGATTGTAAAATCGAACCGATCGACTATTATTATTACATTTTCCAGTTTATCAATTTATCTCTTATTACAAGTTATCCTAAAACAAGTAGTACCATTACCTTTTTCTTAATAAAAAACGATAAGAACGTCTTATCGTTTTTTATATTTGTCATACTTAATATAAAAATTACATAAATATGTCATACAAAATAGACTTTAAATTTCAATTAAGATGTATTATTATTATCTTAGATAGAAAACGTTTTCAAATTCCGTTGGGAGGGAACATTCATATGGGAACTTTAATCTGCCAAGCATGTAATAAAATTATTGATCATTTTGAAGACGAAAAAGTATCTGTTTTATATTCGAGCTGTGCGAATTGTCATAAAGAACAAATTGAAAAAGAAAATGAATAAACAATAAGAAAAGCTTTCTCCTATGGGAGAAAGCTTATTTTATTGCTTTATGCTCCTTAATAACACGTAGTGACTTAAGATCGAAATCTTCAGGACCTTGTACTGGTAAGCCAACTTCAATATTTTTGCGAACATATTTTAAATTTTCTTCAGTTATTATTTCTCCCGGTATAAAAATAGGGATTCCCGGTGGATAAACCATAATAAATTCAGCGATAATTCTTCCAGCAGATTCCTCGAAAGGGATGACTTCTGTGTCCGCATAAAATGCATCACGAGGTGTTAAAGCTAGAACGGGAATATCCGGTAGCATGACTTGAATACTTACCGAGCTAGACAGATGTGAAAATTGATCAGAAAGCTCTTGAAGTGCTTTTACTAGCAGATTTGTTTCCACTTCTGTATCGCCAGGTGTAATAAGGCAGAGAATATTGTATAAATCGGAAAGTTCTACTTCGATATTATATACTTCACGCAGCCATTTTTCAGCATCATATCCTGTTATTCCGAGATCTTTGACAGAGATGATTAGTTTTGTTGGGTCATAATCAAATGTCGCTTTTGTTCCCAATATTTCTTTACCGACACAGTATAAATGATCAATCTCATTAATTTTAGCACGAACGGATTGAGCTAGCTGAATCGTTTTATTTAGTAATTCCTTTCCATGTGTAGCAAGTCTTCTTCTTGCGACATCAAGTGATGCTAATAATAAGTATGAGGTGGATGTAGTCGTTAACATACTCAATATTGTTGACACACGATTTGAAGACACTAATCCATCTTTTACGTTTAATACAGAACTTTGCGTCATTGATCCACCTAATTTATGAACACTTGTTGCTGCCATGTCCGCTCCCGCTTCCATTGCTGAAATCGGTAGTTCCTCATGGAAATGGATATGAACTCCGTGCGCTTCATCAACGAGAACCGGAACTTGATAGGAATGGGCGATTTCTACAATTTTCTTCAAATCAGCGGCAACCCCGAAATAGGTTGGATTAATAACTAATACGCCCTTTGCATCAGGGTTTTGTTGCAAAGCTTTTGAAACAGATTCAGTCGTGATTCCGTGGGATATTCCTAAAATCGGATCGATTTCGGGATGAATAAATATAGGAATAGCCCCTGAGAAAACAATGGCGGACATAACAGATTTATGAACATTTCGAGGAACGATAATTTTATCGTTAGGTCCGCAGACCGTCATAATCATGGCCATAATAGCACCGCTCGTACCTTGGACGGAAAAGAATGTGTGGTCAGCTCCGAAGGCTTGTGCAGCTAATTCCTGTGCTTTTTGAATCATTCCTTTTGGTTGATGGAGATCATCTAAAGGTGCAATATTAATTAAATCTATCGATAATGCATTATCCCCGATAAATTGACGAAATTCCGGATCGATTCCTGAGCCTTTTTTATGTCCGGGTATATGAAATTGAACTGGATTCTTTTTCGCGTGTTCCACTAATCCAGTAAATAACGGAGTATCAAATTGTGACAATGAACTTCACACCTCTTTTAATGTTACATCTTTTAAAACAAAAGAAATTATATCATTTAACCTTACCATTGAAAATAGTTTCTTCATAACGAAAGGAAAATATAAGTAAATAGGAGAAGTATTATATAATGCTGATGATATTGAGGAGTGAATACATATGAATTGGAACACTAGAATTACCGACTTACTTAATATTAAATATCCAATTATTCAAGGAGGATTAGCCTATTTAGCCTACTCAGAATTGGCAGCGGCTGTATCTAATGCAGGGGGGCTTGGCCAAATAACTGCAATGTCTTTAGAAAGCCCGGAGGCACTCCGTAAAGAAATTCAAAAGGTTAAACAATTAACTACCTTTCCGTTTGGAGTTAATTTTGCTATCGGACAACACGGAAGACCATATACTGACTATTTAGATGTAGCCCTCGATGAAAAAGTAGCGGTAGTATCTGTAACAGGAGGAAATCCCACGCCGTTTTTTCAGTACTTAGAAGGTTCAAATGTAAAAAAATTAGTACTTGTGGCAGCTAAACGCCAAGCTCAAAAAGCGGAAGAACTAGGTGCAGATGCAGTTATGGTAGTAGGTCAAGAAGGTGGTGGACACTTGGGGAAAGACGATATAGGTTCATTAGTATTGATTCCACAAGTTGTAGATGCTGTTTCAATCCCAGTCATCGCCTCAGGAGGAATCGGTGATGGAAGAGGATTAATGGCTGCTTTATGCTTAGGTGCTGAAGGAATTGAAATGGGGACACGTTTTATTGCAACAAAGGAATGTGTGCACGCAAACGAACTTTATAAGCAAGCAATTATTAAAGGAAAAGAAACAGATACAACCGTCATAAAACGTAGTTTAGGTGCACCCGGCCGAGCAATTACGAATAAATGGACAGAGCAAATTTTAGAGATTGAAAAAAATAATGGAGGATACGAAAAACTTAAAAACTATATTAGTGGACAAGCAAATAAAAATTATATATATAATGGAGAAGTAGATAGTGGATTTGCGTGGGCGGGACAAGTAATGGGGTTAATTAATGATATTCCGAGTGTTGAGGAATTAATCACACGAATGATCCAAGATGCTAATGAAATTCGTAAAAAATGGGGAAAGTAATCGTAAACAACAACTAGAAAGACGGTGTAGAAATGGAATATCAATATCCTTTCTCAATGGATTGGTCAACAACTGAGGTTATAGAAGTAATCCAATTTTTTGAGGCAATTGAGAAGGCCTATGAAAAGGGAATAAAACGTGAAGAATTAATGGAGAAATATCGACGATTTAAAGAAATCGTTCCTGGAAAAGCTGATGAAAAAAAATATTGTAATGAATTCGAAAAAGAAAGTGGATATTCATCCTATCAAGTTGTAAAAAGATTAAAAGAATCTGAACCCGGTAACATAATAAAAATGTAAAAATAAAAGATAAAATGGGGAAGGAGCATTGCTCGCTTCCTATTTTCTCTTTTTAGAATCGATTTCCTATTTATACGCTAATTTATATAATGGGATAAGTGTTTCAAACGTATTTCTTACAACGTCGATAAATTCGGTGCCATTCGTTAAAATCGGGTCATTGGCTGCAATTTGTCGTCCAATAAGGAATTCCGCTTTCTTGACGTCACGGAAACGTTCAAGTGCGTTTTTTAAGTCGATTTCCTTCAATGAAGTTGCATTCTTTTTCATATGGTCCTGAGAAACAACGAAATCATTAGGAATGGATGACTTGATCGTTTTTAAGTTCTTCAAAAACGTCTTTGCCATTTCCGCTTTATTCGGTAATTCGTAAATAAACGCTAACCAAATGAAAACATGGTCGTCAAACAATCCAACTTGGAAATGAGGGTGTTGTTTATATCCACGTTTGTTACCCGCTATTGCCAACCAAGTATCTTTCGGGGCATTTACAGTGCGACGGGCATGTTTCGCTATATGTAAAAACATTTCTTCCCCTAAATTTACGGAAAGTTCGTCCGTTAATAATTGACCGATTTCACGGAATTTCGGTCGAATTCGTTCTTCGATAGCTTCCATTCTCGCGTCAAGACCTTCTATATTAAATGTGTCAAAATCGTTCTTCGTGAAACCTTCGAATTGCATTGTTGATAATCTCCTTCATAACGTTTATTCATTTTTTAGATTGGGTAAAAGAAAGCAATGGAAGCCGTTTTAAGTCTGAATGTGAAAAACTTGGGAATTTCATAAATGAGCCTCTATTGAACATCTTTCCTACAATTGACTTTATTTTAGCATAATCGACAAATTTCCTAAAATGAAATTACTTAGGCAATTACACATTTTTGTTGCACGATTAGTGAAGCATCATATGATGTAGTAAGTAATATCTGAAAATTTAGTTATTTGTAAAATGCAAAAAGTGAAGGGATGTGAAGTTCATGAAACAAGTAATGAACACTTCGAAAAAGAAAAAATTTGATCAGCAACGAATAGCAGTACTTAGATTAGAAATGGACTATGAGCTAGCTGTCCTTTATGAGGCAATTCAAAATAATGACCATAAGAAAAAGGATTTAACGAAAAAGAAACTTGAAAAAATACGAGAAGAATTATTAAGGATGAAAGCAATGTAGGAGTATTTCCAAGTAGGTTTACGAACTCCCTGTTCCTCATCACAGATGGGGTTCGTTTTTATGGAGTTAAATATAAAGTTAATTTCTTGAATTACATAATTTTTTCCTTTAAGCTAATCATACAATAAGTTAAGTCGAAGATTTGATGGAGGACAGGGCGATGACGAATTGGGAGCAAATTGATACATATGTAAGAATGTGGCTAAAGGAAGCAAGAATTAATATCATTGATTCATTTAAAAAAACATTAGACATAGAAACGAAGTCGGATCGGAATGATTTAGTTACAAATATAGATAAGGAGACAGAATCGTTTTTTGTCAATAATATTCAAGAACATTTCCCGGACCATCATATTATTGGTGAGGAAGGGCATGGACAGAAAATCGATCAAACAAATGGAGTGTTATGGATAATCGATCCAATCGATGGCACAGTTAACTTTGTCCACCAACAAAGAAATTTTGCCATCTCCATTGGAATTTATGAAAATGGAAAAGGAAAGCTAGGTTATATTTATGATGTAGTTCAAGATGAACTTTACTTTGTTGAAGCAGGTAAAGGAGCCTATTTTAATGAAGTTCCGATTCCTAAATTGACCGATACGAAAGTTGAAGATGCAATTATCGGGATCAATTCTTCTTGGATAATATCCAATCGACATATCCCAACCGCCAATTTACATCGTTTAGTCCATGATTCACGTGCAACAAGATCGCTAGGTGCAGCTTCGCTTGAAATAGCCTATGTTGCAACAGGCAGATTAGATGCTTATATTGCCATGCGTTTAGCCCCATGGGATTTTGCTGCCGGAAAACTTTTGATAGAAGAGTTAGGAGGTAAACTATCTACGGTTAAAGGTGAACCATTACACATATTAGAGAGCGGCACGGTATTTGTGAGTAATAGTGGACTCCATAAGGAAATACTGGATAATTATTTTTTGTCCATTGAATAAATATAGCTACCTCAAATGAGAGGTAGCTATTGTTATTTTTACATCTTTTATAATCGTCCTTCTTGACGCATTTTTGCTTTTGTTTTGAACCCATATCCCATCACGAGAATGAGAACAAGGATACAAATAATTATACCGAGGATACTTTTTTCCCCGATTGCTACTCCGATGCCAATCATTGAGGCAGCCGCAATTGTAGCGAACAGAATGAAAATCCATTTTATATCTTTCATATCAATTGCCTCCTACTTGTTTCCTTCATCAAGGCTAGTATAAATATCATTTTACTCGAAAAACTCCACTTTGCATAGTGAAGATGGAAATAATGCATTAGTGGTGATTTATAAATAACTATGATATAATACGTAAGTTATAGTTATACTAACATTGACGGTCATAAAGGCAGGAGGAACCACTTTTGAAAATAAGAGAAGATTTACGTAATATAGCGATTATAGCACACGTTGACCATGGGAAAACAACGCTTGTCGATCAGCTATTAAAGCAATCCGGAACATTTCGTTCAAATGAACAGGTAGCTGAACGAGCAATGGATTCTAATGATATTGAACGTGAGAGAGGCATTACAATCTTAGCGAAGAATACCGCTATTCAATATAAAGATATAAAAATTAATATTATGGATACACCAGGACACGCTGACTTTGGCGGTGAAGTAGAACGTATTATGAAAATGGTTGATGGGGTTCTACTTGTCGTTGATGCATATGAAGGATGTATGCCCCAAACACGCTTCGTCCTAAAAAAAGCATTAGAACAAAATTTAACTCCGATCGTAGTTGTAAATAAAATTGACCGTGATTTTGCTCGACCAGAGGAAGTTGTCGATGAAGTGATCGAATTATTTATCGAGCTGGATGCAAATGAAGATCAATTAGAATTTCCGGTTATCTATGCATCCGGTATTAACGGAACTGCTAGCAATGATCCAACGAAACAAGATGACAATATGCAAGTATTATTTGATACAATTATTGACCATATTCCGGCACCTGCTGATACTAAAGAAGAGCCTTTACAATTCCAAGTTGCTTTACTGGACTATAATGATTATGTAGGTAGAATTGGAATTGGACGTGTCTTCCGTGGTACGATGCATGTAGGACAACAAGTTGCATTAATGAAATTAGATGGAACGGTAAAACAATTCCGGGTATCTAAAATTTTCGGGTTCTTCGGATTGAAACGTCAAGAAATTCAAGAAGCACATGCGGGTGACCTTATAGCAGTGTCTGGTATGGAAGATATTAATGTTGGAGAAACAGTTTGTCCAATTGACCATCAAGAACCTCTACAACCATTACGCATTGATGAGCCAACATTGCAAATGACGTTTATTGTTAATAATAGCCCATTTGCAGGCCGTGAAGGTAAATATATCACATCAAGGAAGATTGAAGAACGTCTTCGCGCACAATTACAAACAGACGTAAGTTTAAGAGTTGAAAACACAGATTCTCCTGATGCTTGGATTGTTTCAGGCCGCGGTGAACTTCATCTTTCCATCTTAATTGAAAATATGCGTCGTGAAGGCTTTGAATTGCAAGTGTCAAAACCATCTGTTATTGTAAAGGAAATTGATGGTGTTAAATGTGAACCGATTGAAAGGGTACAAATTGATATTCCTGAAGAGTATACAGGAAGTATTATTGAATCACTTGGTTCCCGTAAAGGCGAAATGCTTGATATGGTTAATAACGGAAACGGTCAAGTGCGTTTAATCTTTAATGTGCCGGCCCGTGGACTAATCGGTTATTCTACTGATTTCATGACACTAACCCGTGGATACGGAATTATTAATCATACTTTCGATAGTTATCAACCGATGCAGCCGGGTCGAGTTGGCGGCCGCCACCAAGGTGTGCTTGTTTCCATGGAAACAGGGAAAGCGTCGACATATGGTATCATGCAAATAGAGGATAGAGGGACAATATTTGTTGAACCAGGTACAGAAATTTACGAAGGTATGATCGTTGGCGAAAATACTCGCGAAAATGATATTACCGTTAACATTACGAAAGTGAAACATGCAACAAATGTCCGTTCATCGACGAAAGATCAAACATCAGTTATTAAAAAACCACGTATAATGTCATTAGAGGAAGCACTTGAATACTTAAACGATGATGAATATTGTGAGGTTACACCTGAATCGATTCGTTTGCGTAAAAAAATATTAAACAAAAATGAACGTGAAAAAGCTGCTAAAAAAATGAAATACGCAGAAATTTAATTAAAAACTAATTTCTAGAAAGGGAGTCTATTGTGCCAGAGGTAAATGTGCAGGAACATCTTTCCTTTTTCGCAGGCTTGTATCGAGTTGATGAATTTCCAAAACTAGGAATGTGGATGCTTTATTTAACCATTGTAGCTTTATGTATTCTTGTTTATAAATTGGGCTTTGCTCAAAAACTTCCAATGCTAAAATCGATTTTGATCTATTTGTTTTTAGCATTGGGATGTACGATTTTAACCTTTTTAGCAATATTTCTTCCGATTACAGAAGGACTCGTAGTTGCTGCCCTTATTTTAATCATTTATAAAATACGCAGGTACAATTACAAAAAAGATCAAGCGCAAAATGATGCATAAAAAACAAATCCGCCGAAAATGGCGGATTTGTTTTTTTTATATATCGTTAAGATCTTTTTCTTCTCTTGATGCAAGTCTTGCTGTCGTTTTTTCTGTTATTCTTTCATAACATTCATCACACATATAAGTATGAATCGGACGATTTCGAAGTCGTTTTGCCATGATGGAATCATCATCTATATCATTTATTTTTTCGCATAATACACATTTTACTTTCATTCAGTTACACCCCGAGTTACCGTTTTTTTTAGTATAACATGGAAATGAAAGTGTGGAAATTTTGGACTTTTCATTTTTATTTTTTATTATTTGATTGGTTTTCTTGTTCTCTTTCAAGTTGCTTATCTTTTGATTGATTTAATTCTTGTTTAGGTTTTTCCGTTCCGCTTTGCGGATTTTTTGGTTCTACGATATTTTTCGGTATTTCCGGCATAAGCCTACCTGCAATATCTGCGAGTTCATTGATAATCCCTTGTCCGGGTTTGCCGTTGCGTATATCTTGTCCAATTTCGCGAAGACGTTGTGTAAAATCAGGGTCAGCAACGACTATAGCGTTAGCTCCATATGGATCATGTTTTAAGCTCTCAGCAACCGAATACTTAATGGACCCCACCCTGGAACGATCAATATTATCATCAACATCAATCCCAACAAGAGCATAATTACTGAATACTACCGCTGTTGCATCTTTAACATTGGGAACGCTTACGGCAAGGTCTACAAGACGTTGTGAAATTTGCTGTCCTGTTTTTCTATCAACATTTTTTATATTGCTATCTTTAACAGAAATCGTTTTTGGTGTGATATTATTGTTGTTTTTACCCTGTCCAGCTTCATTGTTTGCGCACGCACTTAATAAGATAGTAGTACAAAGAAGTAATCCTATTTTTTTCAACTAAACTCACCTCATTTAATCTATTCTTAATCCATTCCGCTTTTCTAATTGTCTAGCTGCATCGCAATAATCTAGGTGCGATATCGCATTTCTATATTTAGTGTGCAATTTTCTTCTATCTTTATTCATTTGTTCATATATTTTAGCAATGTCCGTCCACTTCAAATGAACAGGAAGTAGAAAAAGTTCATATTATACAATAATCCAATAAGGAGCAGGAGGCATCAATTTGAAGAAAATATATGTATTAGATACAAATGTCTTATTACAGGATCCGAATGCCATATTTTCTTTTGAAGATAATGAAATCGTCATTCCAGCTGTAGTGCTAGAAGAGGTTGATTCGAAAAAGAGGTATATGGATGAAATTGGACGTAATGCCAGACAAGTATCCAAATTGATTGACAGCTTTAGAAAAGCAGGGAAGCTCCATGAAAAGATTCCTCTTGAGAATGGTGGAGTACTAAGAATTGAATTAAATCACCGATCATTTCAACAATTACAAGATATATTTATTGAAAAAACGAATGATAATCGAATATTAGCCGTCGCTAAGAATTTATTCTTAGAGGAGGAAACGAAGGAAAATGGTAGACCGGTCATTCTAGTTAGTAAAGATGCTTTAGTAAGGGTTAAGGCAGATGCACTCGGATTACAGGCGGAAGATTTTTTAAACGATCGAGTAGTAGAAATTGATCATATATACACAGGCTTACTTGAAATTTATATAAATATCGACTTATTAAATTTATTTTATGAGAAAGGTGAATTAGCTTTATCGGAGATTACCCATCACCCTTTTTACCCCAATCAATTTTTAATCATGAAAGACGCATTAGGAAGTTCTTCTTCCGCTATTGGGATTGTAGATCAAACAGGTAAAGTCGTACGAAAATTAGTTTATAACCATGAGCCGATTTGGGGAATTAAGCCTAGAAATGTAGGGCAAACAATGGCGATGGAATTATTATTTAGACAAGACATTAATCTTGTAACAATGATTGGAAAAGCAGGAACTGGAAAGACTCTTCTTGCATTAGCATCGGGGCTGATGCAAACGGAAGATTTACATTCCTATAAAAAACTTCTTGTTGCTCGTCCAATCGTGCCGGTAGGAAAGGATTTGGGGTATTTACCAGGTGAAAAACAAGAGAAATTAAGACCTTGGATGCAGCCGATTTATGATAATTTAGAATATCTGTTTAATACAAAAAAACCAGGTGAATTAGAGGCAATACTCGCTGGAATGGGATCGATAGAAGTGGAGGCATTAACGTATATACGCGGAAGAAGTATTCCGGACCAATTTATTATTATTGATGAAGCTCAAAATTTAACGAAGCATGAAGTGAAAACGATTTTAACGAGAGTGGGAGAAAGAAGTAAAATTGTGTTAATGGGTGATCCAGAACAAATTGATCATCCATATTTAGACGAATATAATAACGGATTAACGTATGTTCTCGAAAAGTTTAAGGATCAATCAGTGGCCGGGCATATTAAATTAATGAAAGGTGAAAGATCGGGATTAGCACAATTAGCAGCTGATCTTCTATAAAAATGAAAGTAAGAAAAATCTTTAATTTGTCGTTATTAACACAACAGAATGGTGTGTATACCATTCTGTTGCTGCAATAACTTATTAAAGATTACTCCACACGAAAACCTTTGACATATTTTATTGGCTGATCTTTATTTGAGCCGTCTTCGAATAAAATGTGTACTGGCCCGTCCTCTTTGAGCGCTTTCCCTTCTTTTGAAAAAGCGATGATAAGGTCGTAAGCTTCATTGATCGGAATTTGTATTTCTTCATCTTTTGTTTCAATAATAAGCGTAGTCGCACTTTCAAGAGGTTCAGCGTTTTTTAAAAACGGTTCGAACTTAATGCCGAATGTACCGGTTAGAAGTCTTTGTTTCAAAAATTTCTTCTCCGATTTTAATGTTGGGGGGGATATTGCACCTTCTTTAATTTCGCGATCAAAAAATTTACCAACACTTTTTGTATATTCTTCATCCTCGTCAATACCGGTATTCTTATTATCAAAATATGTAGTTAAATCTAGTTTCCGATCGTCAAATATCCAAGTTCCGGCGTCTAAAGTAATTGGGAACTTAACATTACCTTTTATTGGAATAATCATTTTTTAACCTCCTTACATTTTAAAATTATACTCTGAAAAAATGAACTTGTCACATTTACCTAAACTTTTCATAATGAAAAAAGTTTCCTAAACCAAAATTATATGAGAAAATAGAAGTACGAAAATTAATACTCTTAATCCTTGCATTTTGCTTCTTTTCAGAGTAAAATTTTTAGATAGGATTGTCTAATTGTTCGTAAATTGGGGGGATCTATATGGCGTCTGAAATTAAAATGGATCACCGGGAAAAAGCCTATTCTCTTTTAAGGGTGGACGCAGAGAAAATTTTGCGCTTAATTAAAGTCCAGATGGATAATTTAACGATGCCCCAATGTCCATTATATGAAGAAGTATTGGATACACAAATGTTTGGCCTATCCCGTGAAATAGATTTTGCAGTCAGACTAGGCTTAGTGGAAGAGAAGGATGGTAAGGAATTACTCGATTCATTAGAACGAGAGCTTACCGCTTTACATGAAGCGTCCACAAAAAAATCATAATTAAAAAACTCAAACAGTTCACAGAAATTGTTTGAGTTTTTTTGTAAAATAGGAGTGAAGAGTATCTTTTGTAAACTTTTTATTAATTTCTTTCACTAAGCAGGAAATAAAAAATTATTGAAGAATATCTTTTTATAGACTAAAGGATTGGAAGGTTACTATGTTAAAAAAAATCTTAAAGTCTTATGACTATTCACTTGTCGTCGTGTACATACTTCTTTGTTTATTCGGATTAGTCATGATATATAGTGCAAGCATGGTGGTTGCTGTTCAAAAATACGGTTTTAGCAGTGATTTCTTTTATATGAAACAATTAAAAAGTTTTATATTGTCACTAGTTGTTTTTATCTTTACCGCTTTTTTTCCGTATAAAATATATAAAAGCAATAAATTTCTTGGGGCGATTATGCTTATATCGGTTGTAGCCCTTATCGGGATCCGTCTGTTTGGTCATAATTCAAATAATGCGCAAAGCTGGTTTAAAATTGGGACAAGCATGATTCAACCATCAGAGTTTGTAAAGTTAAATGTCATCATCTACCTATCTGCAGTTTATGCGAAAAAACAGTCATATATTGATCAATTTAATAAAGGAGTCATTCCACCTTTATTATTTTTAATTTTTGTTTGTTTTTTGATTGCGATAGAGCCTGATTTTGGTACAGCGTCCATAATTTTTGCGATTGGACTTACGATATTGCTTTGTTCCGGAATGAAAATGAAAACGATGATGAAACTATTGGGTTTGGGATTAATTGTTGTCCTACTCCTTTCCCCATTTTTCTTATTAAAAAAGGATGAAATATTTACAAAAAATAAAATTGCACGGATTACTGGTTATATGGACCCTTTCAAAAGCCAAGCAAAAGAAGGGTTTCAATTATACAATTCCTATTTGGCCTTAGGATCCGGCGGTGTAAAGGGATTAGGTCTTGGGCAAAGCGTTCAAAAGCTTGGCTATCTTCCCGAGCCGCATACAGATTTTATTATGGCTATCATTGCAGAAGAGCTTGGAATTTTTGGTGTCGGTTTTGTCATTATTGGTTTATCCTATCTCGTTTTACGAGGTATATATATAGGGGTAAAATGCCGGGATCCATTTGGCAGTTTATTATCAATAGGTATCTCAAGTATGATAGGTATTCAAAGCTTTATTAATTTGGGAGGGGTGTCCGGATTAATACCGATAACAGGGGTTCCACTACCATTGATTAGTTATGGAGGATCCTCATTGCTTCTTTTATCCGCTTCATTAGGTGTGTTAGTCAATGTATCAATGTTTGTAAAATATGAAGATAAGTATAAGAAAAAAGAAGAAACTACTACTTTTGTGAATTCGAAATTTAATAATCGTGGATTTAAGGTACATTAATTTACAATATAATCACTAATCCATCGAAGATCATGCAAAGGGGAGACATACTGTATGAAAAAAATTGAAAAGGTATTGGTAGCAAATAGAGGAGAAATTGCGATTCGAGTTTTTCGAGCGTGTACGGAACTAAATATCCGTACAGTAGCCATTTATTCTAAAGAAGACTCAGGATCCTATCATCGTTACAAAGCTGATGAAGCATACTTAGTTGGTGAAGGAAAAAAACCTATTGATGCGTATTTAGATATTGAAGGAATTATTGAAATTGCGAAAAGTTCAAATGTCGATGCCATCCATCCGGGATATGGATTTCTTTCCGAAAACATTCAATTTGCAAAGCGATGTGTGGAAGAGGGGATTACATTTATCGGACCAAATACTAATCACTTAGATATGTTTGGGGATAAAGTAAAAGCGAAGGAACAAGCCATTCTTGCTAATATTCCGGTCATTCCGGGTAGTAATGGTCCAGTGTCTTCCCTTAGCGAAGTTCAAGATTTCGGTCAGCAACATGGATATCCAATTATCATTAAAGCATCACTAGGCGGTGGCGGCCGTGGGATGAGGATTGTTAATCACGCGGAGGAAGTGACTGAAGCGTTTACTCGCGCTAAGTCAGAAGCAAAAGCGGCATTTGGAAATGATGAGGTTTATGTAGAAAAGTTTATTAAAAATCCGAAGCATATTGAAGTACAAATATTAGGTGATGCGAACGGCAATATTGTTCACTTATTTGAAAGGGATTGTTCAGTTCAAAGACGTCATCAAAAAGTCGTTGAGGTAGCTCCATGTGTATCACTATCCGATGAGTTACGAAAGGAAATTTGTCAAGCGGCAGTTAATTTAATGAAAAACGTCAATTATGTAAACGCTGGTACGGTTGAATTTTTAGTAGCAGACAATGAATTTTATTTTATTGAAGTAAATCCGCGTGTACAAGTGGAGCATACAATTACAGAAATGATTACTGGCATTGATATTGTTCAGTCGCAAATTTTAATTGCGGAGGGGCATCAATTACATGGTGAAATTGTCAATATTCCTGAGCAGGATGAAATCACAATCAATGGCTATGCCATCCAATCTAGGGTGACAACGGAAGATCCATTAAATAATTTTATGCCCGATACTGGGAAAATTATGGCCTACCGTTCCGGCGGTGGTTTCGGTGTACGACTTGATGCGGGAAATGGCTTCCAAGGAGCTGTTATTACTCCATTTTATGATTCCCTTTTAGTAAAATTATCTACATCAGCTACTTCATTTGAAAAAGCTGCAGCAAAAATGGTGCGAAATCTTCAAGAATTTAGAATTAGAGGGATTAAAACAAATATACCTTTCCTAATAAATGTAGTGAAACATAAAAATTTCATTACCGGAGAGTATGATACATCATTCATTGACTCTACACCGGAACTATTTGACTTTCCTGCAAGCCGTGACCGTGGAACGAAAATGCTTTCTTATATTAGCAATGTTACGATTAATGGTTTCCCGGGAATTGAACAGAAGGAAAAGCCGTTCTATCCGAAAAATAGAGTACCAAAAGTAAGTCTTGTAGAAGAATCCGCTTCCGGTACAAAGCAAGTACTTGACCGTGATGGGGCTGAAGGTTTAGTAAGATGGATTAAATCACAAAAAGAAGTGTTACTAACTGATACAACATTCCGTGACGCACACCAATCATTACTTGCAACACGAGTAAGAACCCAAGACATTAAAAAAATAGCCGAACCAACATCTAAATTATTACCGGATTTATTTTCGTTAGAAATGTGGGGAGGAGCTACCTTTGATGTTGCTTATCGATTTTTAAAGGAAGATCCTTGGCAACGTTTGAAGGAATTAAGAGAAAGAGTTCCAAATGTCCTTTTCCAAATGCTATTTAGAGGTTCTAATGCGGTAGGGTATAAAAATTATCCGGATAATATTATTCGTGAATTTGCAAAGCTGTCTGCAGATGCAGGTATTGATGTTTTTCGAATATTCGATAGTTTGAACTGGGTAAAAGGAATGGAAGTTGCCATTGATGCTGTTAGACAAACTGGAAAGATTGCGGAAGCTTCAATTTGTTATACTGGTGATATTAATGATCCGTTTAGAACTAAATATAATATTCAATATTATAAGGACTTGGCAAAAGAATTAGAAAACCAAGGGGCACATATTCTTGCTATTAAAGATATGGCTGGGTTATTAAAACCGCAAGCAGCTTATCAACTAATATCTGAATTAAAAGAAACAATCGATATCCCAATTCATCTGCATACACATGATACTAGCGGGAATGGTCTTTACACGTATGCAAAAGCAATTGATGCAGGTGTTGATATTGTAGATGTGGCATTAAATTCAATGGCGGGCTTAACATCACAGCCAAGCTTAAATGGATTATATTATGCGTTAGAGGGTACAGAAAGAAAACCAAAAATAAATATCGAATCTGCGGAAAAGCTTTCTGATTATTGGGAAGATGTAAGAAAATATTATCGAGACTTTGAAAGTGGAATGAATTCACCGCACACAGAAGTATACCGACATGAAATGCCGGGTGGGCAATATAGTAATCTGCAACAACAGGCGAAAGCTGTAGGGCTTGGAGATCGTTGGGATGAAGTGAAAGAAATGTACCAAATTGTTAACCGTATGTTTGGAGATATTGTAAAAGTAACCCCATCTTCTAAGGTTGTTGGCGATATGGCTTTATTTATGGTGCAAAACGACCTAACGGAAGAAGATGTCTATTCACGTGGTATGAAAATAGATTTTCCTGATTCCGTAGTCGAATTGTTTCAAGGTTATTTAGGGCAACCAGTTGGCGGTTTTCCAAAAGAGCTTCAAAAAGTGATTCTTAAGGATAGAGAGCCTATTACAATTCGTCCGGGTGAATTAATGGAAAATGTTGATCTTCCTAGTTTGAAAGACGCATTGTCTAAAGAAATAGGCAGGGAAGCGAATGACCATGAAACGATTTCTTATGCATTATATCCTAAAGTGTTCTTAGATTATGTCAAAACTGTTCAGCAATTTGGTGATGTTTCCGTTATCGATACACCAACATTCTTTTATGGAATGAGATTAGGCGAAGAAATCGAAGTAGAAATTGAAAAAGGAAAAACACTTTTTGTTCAATTAGTCTCAATAGGACAACCTCGAAAAGATGGAACAAGAATTGTATATTTTGAACTAAATGGCCAGCCGCGTGAAATAATTATTAAAGATGAAAGCATAAAATCTGCTGTAGCAAATAAGGTAAAAGCGGATCCGAAAAATGAACAACAAATCGGAGCAACTATGCCGGGTACTGTTATTAAGCTGATGGTTAGTAAAGGGGATCGAGTCAATCAAGGTGATCACCTCATGATAACTGAGGCTATGAAAATGGAAACAACTGTCCAAGCTCCATTTTCCGGAGTCGTTAAAGAGCTTTATGTCCAAAATGGTGAAGCTATCACACCTAATGATCTTTTAATAGAAATTGAAAAAATATAAAAAATAAAACACGTACAAGTTGCTTGTACGTGTTTTATTTTTTATATTGTTCTTTTTCTAGCAGTTCCATATTTTTATTACTTCTACCGATCAATAATAGGTAATAGCTTAGTAAACCAAAAAGGCAAGAAATAAACAATGCATGTGCAAGTGCAATATATATGTTTAATCTTGTTATGATTATAAGAGCTCCTGCAATGACCTGTAAGCAGACAAGAATAAATGCAATGATCCAACCTTTATAGATAACCGGCTGATTTCTGTAATTTTTAAAGCTTAAGTATGTTATATATGCGATCCAAAGAAAGATAATACCTGCTGCAAGACGGTGTCCCATTTGGACCCATTGGTACATGTTTGTTGGAAGTGAAATCGCATCGTTTAAACAAAATGGCCAATCTCTGCACGCTAAGCTTGAAACTGTATGACGGACAAGGGCCCCAGTATAAACAACAATATAACTATAAATCGTAACTCCAATAATATGAAATTTCATTCGCTTATCAAAAACTACTTTCGAGGCATCAAATTTTTGATCCACTTCAAATATTAATAATGTTAATAAGAACACTGAAGCAAATGAGATAAGAGATATGCCAAAATGTAGTGCTAACACAAAACTGGATTGTCCCCAAACAACTGCGGCTGCCCCAATAAGTGCTTGTAATATTAAAAAGAATAAAGATAAAATCACTAGAAATTTTGTTTCGCGCTTGTGGCCGATAGCCTTCCATGACCAAACCGATAAAATTAGTAACAGAATTCCGACACCACCTGATACAAAGCGATGGGCTAATTCAATTAAAGTCTTCATCGTTATGTGGCTTGGCAAGAGCTGACCATGACAAAGTGGCCAAGATCTCCCGCATCCCATACCGGAATCGGTTTTTGTAACTAATGCTCCACCGATCAAGACGAAAAGCATTCCTAGCGTCGTTAAAATTGCTAACCATTTTAATCCTCGACGCAATTTATTCACCTACTAACCTAATATTTCATATGACCAAAAGATCATAATAAAGTATGATGTCGAACCGATATGAATTAATCTAATACACTTAATGATAGTACCTAAAAGCCTGCAAAAAGACAACCGATAAAATGTTACAATTCTTTCACCAATTTAATCATGTAACAAATTTACCAAATTTTCTTTTTAAAAATTTTATAGAAAATGGGGATGTCTCTTCAATATCTGCATTTCGTGACACAAAATAGACATAAAACCTTTGAAAAATATTCACAAAAAACATTCAAGATATGTTTTAATATGGAATTGATGCAGAAAAATAATCTCCCACCCATATTAAAAGTCTATTTTTCGGAGATTGTGGTAAACTGAAACTAGATAAATGACATATATAAAAAAAACAAGGTACATAATAAGGTCAAAAGTGAACAATTAACGAAAATTCGCTGGGTTATAGAAAAACGGTAAAATTTGTTTTATAGTAATATTATATATGTTGTTTATTACAAACGAGGGGGGGAGCGAATGTCAAATAGTCGAGTGATCGAGATTGAAAAGGCAAACATTCCGGAAACTACGGCAATTAAGGATTTTTTATCTTTAATTAAAATAGGGATTGTTAATTCAAATCTAATAACTACTTTTACTGGTCTGTGGCTGGCATTAGTATTTACTAATCAACACTTCTTAGAGTCAATACATATTGTCATTCTTACTTTACTTGGATCAGCTTTAATTATCGCAGGTTCATGCAGTATTAATAATTTCATTGACCGTGATATTGATCCTATTATGAGTAGGACAAAATCAAGACCAACGGTAACCGGCAAAATGAGTGGTGCAAAAGTATTAACGATCGGATTTTCTTTTATTATACTTGGAACAATTCTTTTATTTATGACGTCAATCACTGCAGGGATAATAGGTATTATTGGTATTTTCAGTTATGTTGTTTTATATTCTATGTGGTCTAAACGTTTATATGTAAGTAATACGATTGTTGGAAGTATATCGGGTGCAGTTCCGCCTTTAATCGGATGGGCAGCTGTAGATCCAAATTTAGATACGATTGCATGGGTACTCTTTTTGATGATGTTTATTTGGCAGCCGCCTCATTTTTATGCTTTAGCAATGAAGCGTTGTGAGGAATACCGAGCTGCAAATATACCGATGTTACCGGTAGTAAAAGGGTTTGAAGTGACTAAAATTCATATCGTAATATGGGTTGCCTGTTTACTGCCACTGCCATTTTTCCTTCTACCATTAGGCATAGCATTCTTTATTATTGCTACTCTATTTAATATAGGATGGTTAGCTATAGGGTTATATGGTTTTAAAATGAAGGATGATATAAAATGGGCTAGAATGATGTTTGTGTATTCATTAAATTACTTAACGATTTTGTTTGTTGCAATGGTAATCGTTACCCTTATTTAACTTCGGGAATTCTTTCTTTTAAAAGAAATCCATATATATTACAGTCCTTGTAACGAAAGACATAAAATGAAAGTGGGGTTTGATTAAGCTATGAAACAATGGCTGAAAAAATGGCGTCTTGTCTCAGTATTTGCTGTTTTGGCGCTAGCTCTTTCCGGCTGTGGTGGTGAACCATTCTTATCAGCACTAAAACCAGCAGGTGAAGTCGCGCAAAAGCAATATGATCTAATGTTATTGAGTACTGGCATTATGGTTATTGTAATTGCTGTAGTAGTAGTTATTTTCGTTGTTGCGATTATTCGCTTCCGTCGGACAAAAGCAAAAGAAAACATGATACCAAAACAAGTGGAAGGAAATCATGTTCTTGAAATTATTTGGACAGTTATTCCGATTATTCTATTACTTGTTCTTGCAATACCAGTAGTTGCAGCTACCTTTAATCTAGGTGATACGGCTGCAATGGAGAAAAAGGACAAAGATGGTAAGCCAAAAGAGTTGGTTGTCAATGTTCGTTCGAATCTATACTGGTGGGAATTCGAATATCCTGGCTTAGGAATTGTTACAAGTCAAGATTTAGTTGTTCCAACTGATCAAAAAGTATATTTCTCTTTAAAATCATCTGATGTTAAGCATTCATTCTGGATTCCTGCAGTTGGTGGGAAAATCGATACGAATGTGGATAATGTCAATAAATTCTGGTTGAAATTTGATAGTCAAAAAGCAAAAGAAGCCGGAGACGTATTTTACGGAAAATGTGCTGAACTTTGCGGACCGTCACATGCTTTAATGGATTTTAAAGTTAAACCGATGTCACAAGATGACTTTGCGCAATGGGTTAAGAATATGAAAAGTGTTGGAAAAGAAGGCGTACAGCCAACATCTGATCTAGCTAAACAAGGTGAAGATATTTTCAAAAGCAAAATGCCAAACTCTTGTATTGGCTGTCATGCAGTTTCACCGGACAATTCTACACCTGAAACGGCACGTAGAGCACCAAACTTAACTGATTTTGGTGAACGTGAACGTGTAGCAGGTATCTTGGATCATAATAAAGAAAATATAAAAAAATGGATTAAAGATCCACAAGCTTATAAACCAGGAAATAAAATGCCTGCATTTAAAAACTTGTCTGATCAAGATTTAGATGCATTAGCGGAATATTTAATGGGATTAAAAGTACAACAATAATTGGTTATTAAGGCATAAAGGGAGGTTTAACTGTGAGTAGTAAAGCTCAGAAAAAAGGCTTTGGTGCTGTCGTTTGGGACTATTTAACAACAGTAGACCATAAAAAGATCGCAATTCTTTATTTAATTGCAGGGGGATTGTTCTTTTTAATCGGTGGTATTGAAGCAATGATCATTCGTATCCAGCTTGCACTTCCTGATAGTAACTTTGTCAGTGCTGGTCTTTATAACGAAGTTCTCACAATGCATGGTACGACCATGATATTCTTGGCGGCAATGCCTCTTGTATTCGCATTTATGAATGCAGTCATGCCGTTACAAATTGGCGCACGTGATGTTGCGTTCCCGTTTGTTAACTCATTAGGGTTTTGGTTGTTTTTCTTTGGGGGAGTTTTCGTTAACTTATCATGGTTCTTAGGCGGTGCTCCTGATGCAGGTTGGACTTCATATGCATCATTATCATTAGCATCACCAGGACATGGTGTGGATTTCTACGCATTAGGTTTACAGATTACCGGTTTTGGTACATTAATGGGTGGTATTAACTTCTTAGTTACCATTATTAATATGCGTGCACCAGGTATGACATATATGCGTATGCCAATGTTCACTTGGACAACTTTTGTCACATCTGCATTAATTTTATTTGCATTCCCACCGCTAACAGTAGGAATGTTCATGTTAACATTTGACCGTATGTTTGGCGCTCAATTCTTTGAAGTTGCCGGCGGCGGTAATACAATTATTTGGGAACATTTATTCTGGATTTTCGGACACCCGGAAGTATATATCTTAATTTTACCTGCATTCGGTATTTTCTCAGAAATCTTTGCGGTATTCTCAAGAAAAAGATTGTTCGGTTATTCATCAATGGTGTTTGCTACAGTCTTGATCGGATTCCTTGGATTCATGGTTTGGGCTCACCATATGTTTACAGTTGGTCTAGGGAATATTGCAAATGCAATCTTTGCGGTTGCAACAATGACTATCGCCATTCCAACAGGTATGAAAATATTCAACTGGCTATTAACAATGTGGGGCGGTAATATTAAATTTACAACGCCAATGTTATGGGCAGCAGCTTTCATTCCTTCATTCTTAATGGGTGGGGTAACAGGTGTAATGCTTGCAGCTGCGCCAGCGGATTATCAATATCATGATACTTATTTCGTAGTAGCTCACTTCCACTATGTAATTGTTGGTGGTGTAGTATTTGCTCTATTAGCGGGTACACAATTCTATTGGCCAAAAATGTTTGGAACGATGCTTAATGAAACATTAGGAAAGATCACTTTCTGGACATTCTTAATCGGGTTCCATTTAACATTCTTTATCCAACATTTCTTAGGACTAATGGGTATGCCTCGTCGTATTTGGAAGTTCCTTCCGAATCAAGGTTTAGAAACTGGGAACTTAGTTAGCTCCATCGGGGCAGCTTTCATGGCCTTCGGTGTTATCGTAATGTTAATTAATATCGTTGTGACTTCAGTACGTAATAAAAGAGTGGGGAACGACCCTTGGGGAGATGGACGTACACTTGAATGGGCAATTCCATCACCACCACCTTTCTACAATTTTAAGCAACTTCCATTAGTTCGTGGTATCGATACTTGGTGGATTGAAAAAATGGAAGGTAAAAAAGAATTAACACCTGCGGAACCACTTGGTGACATCCATATGCCAAATGGATCAATTTTGCCAGTATTCATTTCTTTAGGATTATTTATTGCAGCATTTGGTGCAATGTATCACGGAGATGAAGGAAATACTTGGGGAATTCCAGTGTTAATTATTGGATTAGCGATCGCATTTGGATCAATGTTAATACGTTCTCTTAAAGATGATCATGGTTTTCATATTCATAAAGAAGAATTAATTGAAGATGATAACGATAAGGGGGTTAAGGCGTAATGCATGTTGAAGAAAAGTTTACTCCAAAAACATGGCCTGAAGCACCTGAAAAAGCAACCCTCGAAGGGAAGAACAAATTTTTAGGTTTCTGGTTATTCCTTGGCGGCGAAACGGTGTTATTCGCCTCCTTATTTGCAACATATATTGCTCTAAAAGATAAAGTGCCTGATCCATCCATGGCGCATGCAAAAGACCTATTTGAATTACCATTATCATTTATTGCTACAATGCTGTTATTGACAAGTTCAATTACCAGTGTATATGCAATGTATCATATGAAAAACTTTGCATTTAAAAAAATGCAAGCATGGTTATTAGTAACTGTACTATTAGGTGCTGCATTCTTAGGTTTAGAGATTTATGAATTTAATCATTATGTAAGTCACTTCCATCATACATTTACAAGCAGTGCATTTGGATCAGCCTTCTATACTTTAGTAGGTTTCCATGGTGCCCACGTTGCTTTTGGATTATGTTGGATCTTGTCACTAATGATTCGCAATGCAGGTCGTGGTTTGGATCTGTACAACGCACCGAAATTTTATGTTGCTAGTCTTTATTGGCATTTCATTGACGTTGTATGGGTATTCATCTTCACAGTCGTATACTTAATGGGAATGGTGGGATAAGAATATGACAAACGAACAAACAAATACCGGCAACCCAAGAGTAGACTATGAGTATCGTCGTCGTAAAAGCGCGGAGGAAATGAAATATCAAGTTGTTTCATTTGTCTTGATGATTTTATTAACTCTCATTGCTTTCGGTGCGGTTGCCGCTGACTTATCAAAATGGTTTACGATTCCGGTCATTCTTTTAATGGCAGTTGTGCAAGTAATATTCCAATTATATTATTTTATGCATATGAGCCATAAAGGACATGAGGCTCCACAGCTCTTTCTTTTCTCAGGAGCTTTTGTCGGATTTCTAACATTGTTAACATTTTTCACTATTATTTGGTGGTAAGAAAAAATCCAGTCGAAAGACTGGATTTTTTTTGAAGGAATAATTCCTTTAGGTAAACTGTCAATAGATTGTCATCATGGAAGATTGAAGATTCATTTTTACAAAAGTATAATGGAATGAGAGGAATCAACATTTACTTGTACAACTTATAGATGGTAGACTTGTACAAAATCTAAAAAGAGGTGAAGGCAATGCCTTTAAGCATATTTGGTTTCCAGGCATTATGGAGTCCGTTTTTTATCATAACGATTCTATTTATGTCGGTTTTATACTTTTTAATTACAACAAAGTGGAGAAAAGATTTTAAAAATAGTGAGCCGTTAAAGCGAAAACAAGCGATTTACTTCATTATTTCAATGCTTTTGCTTTATTTAGTAAAAGGGTCGCCAATCGATCTTTTGGCTCACATTATGTTTACTTATCACATGGTACAAATGTCTATTTTATTAATGATTATGACTCCATTGCTCATGCTAAGTATACCAAATTGGCTTTGGGAAGCATTTATACGGCTTCCGGTAGTAAAAACAATTTTTCGTTTTTTTACAAAACCAGTCTTAGCAGTGATTCTGTTTAATGTTGCTTTTTCGTTTTATCATCTTCCATTTATCTTTGATAAGATAAAAATGAGTGAGACTGCTCACAGTGCATACACTATGTCCTTGTTTTTACTTGCTATGTTTATGTGGTGGCCATTAATTAATACATTACCTGGCCAAAAGCAATTAAATGGATTGAAACGGGTTGGTTATTTATTTTCAAGCGCGATGTTACTTACCCCGGCTTGTGGAATTTTAATTTTTGCTGGAAAACCGTTATATGAAACGTATTCGAATGGAGCTCTTTGGCTTCAAGCGATGGCGTTATGTGTACCAACAGATACATTGGCTGGTCTTAACTTAAGCGGACCAGAGTTATTTTCAAAACTTCCTGTTGTTGAGGATCAACAACTAGGGGCGATTATTATGAAACTTGTTCAGGAAGTCATTTATGGAATTGTACTAGCAAGAATATTCTATAAATGGTTTAAAAAGGATCAACAAGAAGCTGAGGAAATGACAAAAAATCTAATGATGTCACAACATCCACAACCGACGGAATAAAAAGGAAATATGATAGAGGATAAATGCGCCTCTATCGACAATACATACAAAAGGAAAAACGAGAGGAGAAAATATGATGATTCCTATATTACCAACTATTAGTACATCTTGCATAGTGATCAGTGCTATTTTTGTCGCAATTGGTTGGAATTTAATTCGCAAGAAAAAAATCGACCAGCATAAAAAAATGATGACACTTGCCGCGATCTTTGCGGTAGTATTTTTTATCATTTATGCATCAAGAACGATATTTATTGGAAATACATCATTTGGTGGTCCGGATAGTATAAAGATATACTATACAGTTTTTTTAATCTTCCATATTACATTAGCAACAATTGGGGCCGTGTTTGGAATTATTTCTTTGTGGACTGGCTACAAAAACAGATTAGCACTTCACCGCAAGCTAGGTCCGATTACAAGTATTATTTGGTTCTTTACAGGGATAACTGGCGTTGTTGTGTATTTACTTCTATATGTTTTTTATCATGGAGGAGAAACAACTTCTGTCATAAAGGCTATATTAGGGACCTAAATAAAAAAACAGTGCAGAATTCCGCACTGTTTTTTTGTATATTATTCAGCAAAGGCTTCAATTTCTTTTTTCAAGTCAGTAAGAATTTGCTCACATTGTTTTACTAAATGTGTAGGATAAATTTCATCATCACCGTATTCAACTCCGTGTGGATAATAATGTTTACCCAATATAGGTGTCATTAATTGCATCAATGCATCGAAAGTATCTACGTCGCCTTCTACTGCGTAAGCTTGGACACGAAGATAATATGTACCTTCTTTAATAATAAATTTACGGTCATATGATACACGTTCGTAATCCCATTGTTCCGCACGAACCATTCCGTATTTCTTCATTACATCATCTAATCTGTTTAAATCTGCTTTAAATGCTTGAATGCCGATATTTTCAAAATTCATATCTTTATTCCCTCCTCATACTTCCAAGAACAAATTATAAGTACATACACAATTTCCCACATGTCTTATAATAGTCTAAAAAAACAATTCTTGCAATGAATACATTGTGAATAATCAGTGATATAACGACTTGAGTATCTATACTTATATTATGCGCCTATATTTGGAATATCATGAATACCATTACCATTTAATTGATTTTTCGTTCTCAAATCGTAGAGAAGTTTATGAAAAGAACCAATTGTTTTACTTCAAACACATAATGTTTAAATGATATAATATGTATAGTAATATAGAACATATTAAATTTTTAAAAAAATCTTACCTTTACGATAAAACTTAAATTTTTAGAAGGAGGGAAAGATCTGCGTACTGTTTTCAAGGTGATCATCGTATTAGTTATTATATTTATCATTAGTTTATACTTCCATCTAAAACCCGATAACGAGAATAATATTTTAAATGGGACTGGCATCAAAGAAATACCTATGACTGAAAACGATAAAACTCCAAAGAAAAAGATTGATAAGGAGCCGTATAAAAGGCCTAATAAAGGATTATCTACTTTTATTGGAGAACCGGCAAATAAAATAGTAAAAAAATATGGAAAACCGAATAGAATCGACCCCTCAGCATATGACTATGAGTGGTGGATTTATAATAAAAATGAAGAGAAATATTTTCAAGTCGGAGTGTATAAAGGAAAGGTAGTAACAATTTATGCCATTGGAAGTAAAACGAATATCACTCCATTTCAAATTAACGAAGAGATTCAAGATATCTATCAAAAGTTACTTTTAGATACTGATATTACAGTACAGTATGATAAAGGAACATATCGGTTTGAATTATCTGAAGAAGATTTAAATATGAGACCTCTCGTCCAATTAGGTTCGATATATGCACAGCTTTCATTTGATAAATTTAAAGGAACTTTATCAGGTGTACGATTTATGGATAAAGAGACGCTCATCAAGCAGCGCCCATATGAGATAAGTTATCGGGGACGATTAATTGACCCTGCACCGATCGTTGAATCCCGTTGGAGAGCAATTGAAGTAGGTAGTGAAAAACAAATATTTGACTTAACAAATATTTTACGTAGTAGGTTTGAATTAAATAAATTGCTTTGGGACCAAAAAACAGCTGAAGTAGCCTATAATCATAGTAAAGATATGGCAGTTGAAAAATATTTTTCCCATGAATCTCCGAAATTTGGCAACTTAGAAAAACGTCTTCAAGCTGCACATGTTTTTTACCAATTAGCAGGCGAAAATATCGCAGCACAGTATATGGATGCCCCTTCTGCAGTAGAAGGTTGGTTAAATTCAGAAGGGCATAGGAAAGCATTATTGGAACCTAAATTCACACATTTAGGTGTTGGCGTATATCAAAAATATTATACCCAAAATTTTATTGAGAAAACGTGGAAGTAATTAAATTTATTGCAAAGTAAAAAAGCCTTAGTTTATAGGCTTTTTTATTTACTTATAAACAATAAATATCTAAATAAACATTCTCACCTTTTTGTAATCTTTACATAAATTATTATAGGCATTGTAATGACTCCTATCTATAAATTTTTATAAAATATAGATTAAAGTTTTACACTATTATGAGGTGAATGATAATGGGGAATAAAAAACTTCACCCGACAGTTGAAAAGTTTAAAGAATTCGTCAAGGAGCATCCAAAATTAATCTCCGAAGTAAAAAATGGTTCAAATACACTTCAAGAGTTTTATGAAGATTGGTATTTACTAGGTGAAGATGACCCTTTTTGGGAAAAGTACAGAAATAACGATGATGGTACGGTAGAGACTCAGTCAGATAGCAATGAAAAGGCTGAAAGTAACGGAAAATGGATGAAACAAATCGGAAGTATTATCCAAAAAGTGGATGCCAACCAAATGCAGTACCATCTCAATAATTTAAGTCAAGTCATTGCATCTGTGCAAGGAGTACTAGCACAATTTCAAGGTGAGAAGCAATCAACTACACCAACAAATGAACAAAGGAATCCTTTTGCATTTCGAAAAGATTAAGAAGGAGGAATTAGTTTGCGGCAAGATGTAATGGAATACATTTACTCAAAAAAAGAACTGAAACAATTTTTAAGAAGACAACCGATGTGGTATCGAAAATTAAGTCGTCATCCCGAAGAAATTGAAAAATTTGAAATTGCCTCCTTACATTTTTTCGAAAAGACAATCCCGCAAAGAGTTGAGAAAATCAACAATAACATACAGATGGCTTCAATGATGATGAATATGCTTCAAGGTTTATACTCAAAATGATTTGCAATGTAAGGTACATTTAAATGAAAATGTATCTTTTTTTTGTGTAAAAACTTCTTGTTCTGTAGAAGCTAAAGACAAGGAGTGATAGTTATGAGAGGATTAATTTGTTTAACTCTTTTTTTAATAATTATGAGTGGTTGTAAACAAAATATACCAAAGCCGGAATCATTTAATGTTGAAGCATCGGAAAGCGGAAAAGCAGCTCAAAGTGATAAAACGAAAGATGCCTCTATTCGTCATATCGTTCATGGAAAGGATATATTTATCGAGTGTTTTGTACCAAATATATCTTTTTCCGGGGCAAATAAAGCGATAGAACGTGGCAAAATTGTTGTTTACGTTGATGGACAATTGAAAGGGGAGTTTCACACAGCAGCATTTGTAATGAAAAATTTATCCAAAGGTGTTCATCATGTAAAAATTGATGTAGTGAAATTAAATAATAAAAGTCACGGATTATCCAAAGAATTTTATGTAACTATCTTATAATATGTATCATTCGCATGCTAACTGAAAACATGGTAATATAATGTTGGAGGTGAGCTATTTGCTTGCAACTATTGAAAGACTGCAAATAATAACTGAAGCGGAAGATTTGGCAAAAATGATTTTGCAATCAGAAGCTGCTGATGAATATAGAAAATCATATAATAAATTATATAAAGATGCACAAACGCAAGAAAAGATTAAAGAATTTATCAAAATGAAAGACTATTACGAAGATGTCCAACGTTTTGGTAGATATCATCCAGATTACAAATCGATCAATATCCGTACACGTCAAGCAAAACGTGAAATGGACATGGATGAAAATGTTGCAAGATTTCGCAAAGCAGAAAATGCTTTACAAGATATTCTTGATCATGTCAGTATGATCGTTGGTAAATCAGTTTCCCAACATATAAAAGTTCCTACAGGAAATCCTTTTTTTGCTGAAAATAGTTCATGCTCTGGAGGATGCGGTTCCGGTGGAGGATGCAGTTGTTCTGCATAACAGAATAACACTTGACTTAAAAAGGAATACTCGTCTGTATTCCTTTTTTTAAAACCTTTAAATAAAACAATAATTTTCTGACATTGATTATCATCTAGTGAATATGCTAAAATAGTGTGAATGTAGAATTAAGGGGAAAACTATATGTTTAATGAAAGACAAAGCTTAATTATTTGGCTTTATAACTTAAAGCACGCTAAAACCTTAAGACGGTTTGGGAACGTTCATTATGTTTCAAAAAGAATGAAATACGTTGTGTTATACTGTGATCAAACTGAAATTAATGAACTGTTGGAGAAATTTTCTTCCATGCCATTCGTTCGAAAAGTTGAACAATCATGGAAACCTTTTTTGAAAACTGAATATGAAAATTCCAAGCCCGACAAAGCAAAAGAGTATGATTACAAAGTAGGGTTATAATAAAGAGATATTTCTACGATAAAAAACCTCCATACGGAGGTTTTTTATCGTAATGGCGGAATATAGTGATTCAGTCTTAATATTCCAATTAAATATTGGAAATACAGTTCTTTTTCCGCAAATTCTTTTGAATGCTTTACATCAATTTCAATTATTTGCTTTTCTAAACTTTGAGCAACATGATTAAATAAGTCGAATCTTTGGTTCGGTATCGAATGTGGATTTGGTATCCCTTCACGACAAATATAAATAGCTTGAAACTCACCGGGATCGGTTGGTTGGAGCACAACACATAGTGAGGTCAATTGTTTTTGACCATTTGTCGTATGTAACGCTATTAAATGGTGTAATCGATGTTTATTTGCTTTTGCCAATTCAATTAGCTCATATATATCTGAATATCCTTCACCAAGTTCAATGAAACGTTGTAGCATATCAAGTCCTCACTTTTCCTAATTTCTTTAAAATTTTTTCAACTAGATAAAGCACTCCTTATTAATGTATCATTGAATTATTCAATTGAGAAGATAGAACGGTTTCGTATTCAAAGGAGAAAAAAATGCTTCGAAAAAAAAACGTAATTTATTTAACCCTTTTACTATTATTGATTATTAGTTTTTTACTGTACTTTCAATGGGACGGTTTTTCTGCAAAGTCGGACCAAAACAAGATACATTCCATTCAACAAGATATTTTTATTGAACATCATAATAATCAATTTTATATAAAGCAAATTATACCATCGCTTAGCGGAGGTAATTATACGATTGATTGGCCACAAGCAGCCAATAATCGTGAATGTCTGAATGAGAACAATCAATGTCAATGGACGAATAATGAAAAAACGAATGTGAAAATAAAGTCAGGGAAAATTACTTTAAAATATACAATTAATATGAAAGGTGAATCTACTTTATTATTAAAAAATTGGGTAGCAAAATTTAATAATCAACATGTAGCTGCTAGTAAAGTTCATTTAATTGAAAAACAATTTAAGCACGGAATATGGATTGCAGCAGCAAACACGACATCGATAAAGAAAAAAAAGTATATTAATTATTTTGTTTTTGATAACGATGGACAAGCACCCAGTCTTTTCTGGCATAAAAAAAAGTTAACAAAAAAGAACGTGAATAATTGGTTAACGATTTATTATGAAAAATCTATGAATCTCGCAGATTTAAAACTTAACACTCTAGAAAAAATAAAAGTAAATAATAAAATGGTTATTATTTTAACACATGATTATCCGCAAACATTTTCACCTTCATTATTAATTGAAAATAATGTAAAGAAAAAAGGATTTGAAGAGCAAATCATTAAGAATGCGATAAATAATCATTTCATATTTCCTAAAGAAGAAGAGTGGATGAAGGATATTATTGCCTCGATCGTTACAGATAAAGCTATAGGTACGAAAAAAGCAAAATTTATGTATTCGGAGCTTAGAAGCAAGTTAAGTAAGGAACAATTTAACTCTTTTTCAAATAGTATCTTCAACATGGATCAACGAAAGTTAACCAGTCATAAACTAGATCAATTGATAATAAAGGCAACGGGATTAGGAACGAGTTTTTTTTCGGAGAATAAACGCTATTCAGCACCGAATAAATCATTTGTTCTGTTTGATCAGAGGAGGATTTTCGTGCGAGGAAAAGAAATATGGAAGTTGCAAGTGCATAGATCAAACGGGAAAAACTTTCTACCATTCAATGACACAGCTAAATCACTCGGCTATAAAGTTGAATTGGAAAATAGGAATCAATCCGTTCGATTAATAAATAAGAATAACCACTTTACATTTTATTTTGGTGAAAAAATATTCGATTATAATGGAGAAAAATACGGCTTACTTTCCAATCCTTTTATCCAATTTAACGGAGAGTATTATATTGATATGAAATGGCTGCAGCAGCTCTTTCATGTAAAAGTGGATGAAAATGAAAAGCAAATATCAATCAGATAAAAATAAACAATAAAAAACCCTGCAAAAAATCTGCAGGGTCCTTCTATATCCTATGTAAAAGGACAGAAGGCAAAGGGAGAGGAGAAACCGGAGGAAGAACTTATGGGGAAACGTAAGTCTTCTCCGCGGTTGGCAACAACATCGTTAAATGATGTTGCTAATAAAAGTATCACCATCATCTCCAGAATTATACATTCAGTTTTTCAAATTTCGCTTTTCCCTATTCGCACAATATGGTAGGATAGTAAGGAAAATTTAAGAACTATGTGGTGAAGCAGATGAGAGTGATATCAGGTAGTAAAAAAGGAAAAATATTAAAATCTGTACCGGGTAATCAAACTAGACCAACAACAGATAAAGTAAAAGAAGCCATCTTTAACATGATTGGTCCTTATTTTACAACAGGAATTGGTCTAGATTTATTTGCAGGCAGTGGTGGACTAGGAATTGAAGGGCTAAGTAGAGGACTCGAAAAAGTAATCTTTGTCGATCGAGATATGAATGCATTCCAAACAATTAAAGCAAACATAAGTGAATGTGGTTTTGAACAACAGAGTGAGCTTTATCGTAATGATTCTGAACGAGCTTTAAAAGCCATTATTAAACGGGATATTAAATTGGATGTCATATTCCTTGACCCGCCATATAAAAAGCAAAAACTTGTGTCACTTTTGCAAGTAATCAATGATAGCAAATTATTAACTGAAAGCGGTTACGTTGTCTGCGAGTGTAGTTCAGATATACAGTTACCAAGTGTTATAGGAGATTTAGTGAAAACAAAAGAAGCAGTTTACGGCATGATTGGTATTTCAATTTATAGTATAGGTAAATAGGGGGATTGAAGGATGGGTAGTATTGCGGTTTGTCCGGGGAGTTTTGATCCAATTACATATGGACATTTAGATATAATAAAGAGAGCAGCAAAGGTTTTTGATAAAGTGTTTGTTGTCATATTAAATAATTCGTCAAAAAATCCATTATTTACGGTGGACGAAAGGGTTCAATTGATAGAGGAAGTAACGAAAATCATTCCAAATGTTGCTGTCGATACGTTTCAAGGATTACTTGTCGATTATGCGAAAAGTGTCAATGCAAATGCGATTATTCGTGGATTAAGGGCCGTATCCGACTTTGAATATGAAATGCAAATTACTTCAATGAATAGAGTTCTTAACGAGGAGATTGAAACGTTTTTTATTATGACAAATAATCAGTATTCCTTTTTAAGTTCAAGTATTGTAAAGGAAGCAGCAAAATATAACGGGTCCATATCGGAATTAGTTCCACCTCAAGTTGAAAAAGCGTTGAAAATTAAATACTCTAATGACAAGTAAAAAAATAGGAGGGGCGTCCTCCTATTTTTTATAAACATATCTTCTTGAATAAATGAAAATGTATAGTAGTAAGGAACAGATAGTAATAATTGGCCCAAATTCGATTCCCCACTGAAATAACTTATCAAGGAAACTATGAGAATTTTGCAGAAATACCGGTAAAGAAATTGGAAATTCATTCGATTCATATTGTTTTCCAAAAATAGGATCCCATATGAGTAAAGTGATAATGGCAGCGAACAATCCGTGAAGAATTCTTGCGATAAAGAATGGTTTAAAACGGATATCTGTTTGTGCAAGGATGCTGGCTACCTGGGCCTGTATACTAAAACCGCCAAACCCTAGTATAAAACTAGTAAGGATGGATTGTTGCAGTAATGTTGATTCTTTTACCCGGCTAATTAAATCGCTGCCAATTGTAATTTCAAATAATCCCGAAATAAAAGGGATTGTTAGCTGATTTGGAAAGTGTAAAATAGCAAAAAATTCTTTAATTACACTTGCTAAAAGTGCTGTAATTTGTAAATGAAAAAGTAAACGGTTAATAACTGAAAATAAAATGATAAAGCCACCAATCATGAGTAATGTATGAATCGAAGAAACGACTGCGTCCCCTAATAGCTTTCCGATCGGTCTTTTATCCTCAATACGCGTTCTATGTAAAGCGCGGATAGCTTCCCAAACACGGAATTTATTATTTTTTACTTCTAATTTTTCCTTTTTAGAGTAACCGTAGAAGCGCATAATCAATCCTACGAGAATATTCCCTAAATAATGTGCAATCGCAAAAAGGATTCCTAAACCTTTATTATGAAAAAAACCAACGGATACAGCAACAAAAATAAAAAGGGGGCTTGAATAGTTTGTAAATGAGACGAGTCTCTCCGCTTCAATTTTTGATATTTGTTTTTCTTCCCTCAGCCTCGCAGTAATTTTGGCACCTGCGGGATTTCCTGAAGCCATTCCCATTGCCCAGGCAAATCCGCCAACGCCAGGGACGCGAAATAATGGCCTCATCAAAGGCTCTAAAATAACCCCGATAAATTTCACGACGCCAAACCCGATTAATAATTCAGAAATAACAAAAAAAGGAAAAAGGGAAGGGAAGACAGTTCCCCACCATATTGTTAAGCCTCGTTTTGATGCATCAAATGTTTCTACAGGAAGGATAATCATTGAAATAGCTATTAATGTTGCGCCTAGGGCTAAAAATATTGTTTTAAGTTTTGATTGAATCAAGTTATGTGCCTCCCTAATTAATCATATGAATCCATTAAAATATACTTGTCCCCATATAAATCAATATACTCATAGAGAAATATTTTAGACCATATGATGTTTGTAAATATTAAATTTCCATTAAACATTGTATGAGGTGATATGTGTTGAGTAACCCAAAAATCGGAGTTGCTTTAGGATCCGGCGGTGCACGTGGATTTGCCCATTTAGGCGTATTGAAATCATTGGAGGACAATAATATTTCAATCGATTACCTTGCCGGGTGTAGTATGGGGGCAATAGTTGCAGCATTTTATGGTGTAGGACATAATATGAATCAGCTCATTAAAATAGCGACAGCTTTTAAAAGAAAATTTTTCTTGGACTTTACGATTCCAAAGATGGGATTTATATCTGGAAAACGTGTCAAAGAATTTTTAACACTCTTTACACATAACAAAAATTTTGAAGATTTAAAGCTTCCTGTTCAAGTGATAGCGACCGATTTAATTAAAGGTGAAAAAGTAATATTCAAAACGGGTTCAGTTGCAGAAGCTGTACGTGCAAGTATCTCAATACCGGGAATTTTTGTTCCGGAAAAAATAAACGACAGACTACTAGTGGATGGTGGCGTAATTGATCGGGTACCAGTATCGGTTGTTAAAGATATGGGTTCCGACATTATAATTGGAGTAGATGTTTCATTCGTAAAAAGAGATGCAGAAATTACGAATATTTATGATGTCATAATGCAAAGTATTGATATACTACAAATGGAAAATACGACAAATTATGAGACAATATCCGATTTTTTCATCCAACCGGATGTTTCACTTTATAGTTCAAGAGCTTTTACAAATATTGAAGAAATCATTAAGATAGGAGAAGAGGAAACAAAAAAATATATTCCGGCAATTAAACAGTCGATTGAAGAATGGAAGGTGAGAAATCAGAATGAAACGTAAGATTTGGTCCCGTATATTAATTCTATTTTTAGTGATAATGATTGCACTCTTCTTTTATCGATTACCTTATTATGTAGAGAAACCGGGTATGGCACATGAATTAGATTCATATGTACATGTCGAAAACGGCTATCCTGAAAAAGGGAAATTGATGTTAACAACTGTCCGTATGGGAAGAGCAAATATTTATGATTATGCATTAGCAAAAATAAAGAAATTTGAGGACATTGTCCCGCTAAATGAGGTTAGGGATGAAAAACAAACGGAAGAGGAATATAATGTTTACCAATTATATTTAATGGAATCTTCCAAAAATAATGCCATTCAGGTAGCGTATAATAAAGCGAATAAATCGTATCATTTTAATTATAAAGGTGTATATGTGCTCGATGTGTACCCGAATATGCCGGCAGCAAAAGTATTAAAGGCTGGCGACAGAATAATTAAAGTGGATGGACATACTTTTGAATCGTCTGAGAAATTCATTCAATATGTTCAGAATAAAAAGGTTGCAGATCAAATAAAAATAACATTTGTACGAGACAATAAAGAAAAAACAGCCGACATCCAACTAGCAAAGTTTGACGATGCTAATGGCAAAATTGGCATGGGGATTGGTTTAGTTGATGATCGTGAACTAATTGCAAATCCTGCAGTGAAAATGAATACAGAAAGTATCGGAGGTCCGTCAGCGGGGTTAATGTTCAGTTTAGAAATATATAATCAGCTGACAAAAGAAGATATAACAAAAGGCTATAGCATTGCAGGTACTGGCACAATTGAGCCCGATGGGGTAGTTGGCCGCATTGGCGGAATTGATAAAAAAGTAGTAGCTGCAGATAAAGAAGGCGCAAAAATATTTTTCGCCCCAGACGATGAAATAACACCGGAAATGAAAAAAGAATATCCAACAATTGAATCTAATTATAAGGAAGCTTTAAAGGCAGCGAAAGAAATTGGAACAAAAATGAAGATAGTGCCTGTTAAAACTTTTGATGATGCGTTAGCATACCTTGAAGCATTAAAATAACGTAAAACAAAAACCGCTTAGAGTATTTGAATAGCGGTTTTTGTAATTTCTATTTAGTTATTTTGAATATAAATAGGTGGTTGAGAATACTCGGCTTTAAATAATTTTTGTCGATATGGCTCCTGCAATCCATGTGAATATATGTTTGATGCGCGAACATCAAGTTCGATTAATTCGCTTGGAATAGAAGAAATCTTTGAAATAAGCGGAACATCCATTTCTTTTTTGATTCCGCTTAAATACGTTCTCCCTCTTTCTGTCATGCCCAATAGACGGATATATTCAATATGATCGTGATGACGTACCATTTCATTTTTCTTTGTATTGGTTAAAATATGTACACACATTCTTTGAATTCTTGTCCATGTATATCTTTTTGTCTTCACCCTCTGCATAAAATCATGAAAGCTAACGGCATCGTTTGCGAGTCTTTTTAATCGGTGTTCGATCCCTTCTTCAATTTCATATATATTTGCTAAATCGGTCTCTTCAATGGATAATAATCGATATTGAAGAAATGGCCAATACATTTCCCAATTGTGGAATGTTTGATAGTCATTATAATATTCTTGAAGAACGTTTGACGTTGTCTCGGGTACGTATTGCATAATGCCATTAATTGATTGGTTTGCATCAAAGGTCGCCTTACGAATTGATGTTGCACTAGCAATCGTTGATGATGAAAATTCTTCGTCATGATAATTTGCATTTTTTCGTTTAATCGTAAAAGCGCGCATTGGGGATTGAAGTGTATTATTTATTTGCAAATAGTGAAAGCCGAGAATATTATTTGGTTTTGCTAAATCTATGTAATTTTTAGGATCGGAATAAATTTTTTTCATGCTTTGTGAGAGAGCAGTTGGATAACTAACTCCGGTTTTCATTAATTCCTTAACAAAGGCTTCATATTCCACACGGTGATTTTCTATTAAATCGATCGCATCGGAAAATTCGTTAATATTCCCTGATTCACTACCGAAACAGAAAGAATTGCATTTTAAAGCATGTAGAATATTTATAGATCCATAAGCAAAAGTTGCAGCATGTTGTACAGCAAAGGCATAAGGAAGTTCAACAACAATATCTACGCCGGCTTGCAAAGCCATTTTTGCTCTTGCCCATTTAGAAATAATTGCCGGTTCTCCTCGCTGCAGAAAATTTCCACTCATGACAGCGATTATTACATCAGCATCTGTACGTTTTCTAGCCTCTTCTACATGAAAAAAATGCCCATTATGAAATGGATTATATTCAACGATAACTCCAGTACTGTTCATTTTATCCTCCAAATTTTTTTATTCCAAAAGTGGAAATGTTGCTGGAATAGTACTTAATTTCTTTTAATATAACATGGATTCATTTTTGGATAAAACTAAATTAAAATTTTGTATATACTAATTAACAAGGTATAGAAATTTGAAAAATTTTTAGAACAGTATACAATAGATTAAAATACGCAAATACGCGTAAAGATAAAATATTGACAAAAGGTATAATGAAAGCTATAATTACCTTTGTTGTCTTGGAGTGATTACATTGAAATGGTCAACAATTCAATTGTTAAAGTACCGTGGTAAGAGTATGGATATTAATGAAACAATCGATATTGCTGAGGACTTAAAAAAAGGAGATCCGCAAATACGTGATGTTTCACCGATTCATGTAACTGGTAATGCTGATATTACATCTGAAAAAATTGCATTTCATTTACATATAACGGGAAAATTAGTACTTCCTTGCTCGAGAACACTTGTAGATGTGGATTATCCTATTGACGTTAAATCTACCGAGATATATCTTTTAAACTCCACTACCTCATACGAAGAGGAAGAGGATGTTGAAATCCATTATCCTAATGGTGATATTGTAGATTTAGACCCCGTCATAATAGAATTACTCTTACTTGAAATTCCAATACAAGTTTTTAGTGAATCAGCTAAAAATGATGCAAATCTTCCTTCAGGTAATGAATGGGAAGTTGTAACGGAGGAACAAGTTAAACAAGATGAGGAAAGCAAAGAAAAAAAGGTTGATCCACGTTTAGCGGGATTGGCAAAATTCTTTGATGAACAATCGTAAATTTTTGAAGAACCAGCAATACTGGATCTTATAACAACAGTGATCTCTATAAGGAGGTGGGAAGAATGGCTGTACCTTTTAGAAGAACTTCCAAAACAGCGAAGAGAAAACGCCGTACACATTTCAAACTACAAGTTCCTGGCATGGTTGAGTGCCCTAACTGTGGAGAAATGAAACTTGCACACCGTGTATGTAAAGCGTGTGGAACATATAAAGGCAAAGAAGTAGTAAACAACTAGAAATTGTGACAAGAAAAACGTGAAGAGACCATGGCTCTTCACGTTTTTTTAGTTTTCAAAGAAATGTACGGCAATAGAAGATAATGAAGTAAATGACAATAGTAATAAACTATAATTCTCGGTCATAATTAGTCTATCTTTTCTACTAGTAGCATATGTATGAATAAAAAGCTATAGGAGGGATAGACATGTCATCAACACGACAAGATGCTTGGACACATGATGAGGATTTATTACTGGCTGAGGTGGTGTTACGTCACATCCGTGATGGTGGAACCCAGTTACAGGCATTTGAAGAAGTTGGAAAACAAATGAATCGAACTGCTGCAGCATGCGGATTCAGATGGAATTCATATGTTCGCAAACAATATAAATCAGGTATTGAACTAGCGAAAAAACAAAGGAAAGAACGTAAAGGAAAATCAAAATTATCAGAATCACAAACCTTTGAAACAGTTTCCGTTAGTGAGCAAAATACTAATTCTCAAAGCTTCACTGAGCAAAACATAGATCAAAGTATAAGCAATGTGATAAAGTACTTACAGCAACTTCAAAGTGAACAAGGTACAAGTGAAACTACGATACGAGAAAATGAAAAATTAAAGCAGCAAATTCAACAATTAACTGAATCATTGGAAAAACAAAAACAAAGTTATGATAGTTTAAAAAGTGAGTATCAGTCTTTAAAGGAAGAGTACTCCGCTATGGCAGCCATCTTGGAAAAAGCGAGAATATTAACATTGCAACATAAATAAAATATTTTAACAGTCTAATAAAAAAACAAACAGCTTTAGTTAGCTGTTTGTTTTTTCTCTTTTACACCTTCGGGATACCAAACAAGAGGATTTTGTCCTAAATCTCTGTCCATATCATATGTTACTGTTTGAAAGCCCATCTTTTCCCAAAACTCTTTTGATTTCATGCGAGAGTTGGTTTTTATAGGTACACCAAAGCTTTTAGCAAATTCGACGAGTTTTTTTCCGTAGCCTTTAAATTGATAGTCAGGTAGCACTTCTAGTTTCCACAATTCTAAATAGTTTTGTGGAGGATCGAAATATAAATCATATTTGGCGGAACGTTCATAAAGACTCATCCGTGCGACTAATTTATCTCCATAGTAAATACCGTAAAAAGGAGAGTCGCAATTATCTTCAATAATATTTTCTTGTAGATCCTCTAACATTGAAAGTTCTTGCACACCGTATTCTTTAAACTTTTTAAACTCTTCAAGAGTTTTGTAATTGATTTTTAATCGTTCAACTTGAATAGGCAATGGAATTCCTCCCTCTATAAATGTTGATTTATCAACGGTTTGAGCCGTTGGTGGGGTGTCAAAAAAATATTTTTCGACACGCTTCCTAACAATATTTTTATATTATGAGAAACTATTCCATTATATGGGTACGCTACGCGGTCACTACTGGTTAATAGTGGTAAGTAGTGTCAGAGAATTATGTGATGCACAATGGATCTCTGCGTAACTTATGATGACGTACCCTCCCATGTCTCTGGGCATCTGTGTGCCTACATTCCTTCGTTCGGTCTAGTCATAAGGCAGAGGCTAGCGAAGCTCCTTTAGGGACTCTAGGTCGAATGGTGAATATAATGCCAGCTTCTCCGTGTCATCCTGTTGTCTAGGTCTGTAAAGGGGATGTAGAAATCTATATAGCCTCTGCGAGACTAGGAATATCCTTCATCATTCGCTGCGCATCAAATGCTTTGTGCTTCGTGCTGATTCCATGTAACACTTTTAATAGTTTTCCGCATAGAACCACGATAGACTGCTTCTTACGTAATGGATTAACCTGACGATTTGTATAATATTCGTGCAGTTTTCTAAAAGCCTCATTATGTCGAATCATCGGCATCATAACTCTAAATAGGAGGGCACGCAGCTTTCTTCTGCCACGTTTGGAGATGCGCTTTTGCCCTTTGTGCTGTCCGGAAGAACTCTCTCGTAATGTTAACCCCGCGAGTTTGATTAGTTGGCGTGGGTCTTCATAGTATGAAAAGCTTCCGATTTCAGCTAATAAATCAACTATCGTTGTATCTCCTAGTCCTGGTACCGTTGATAGCCACTCGTACTCTACAGAAGTTTTTACAAGCTCAACTAAGTGTTGAGTAATCCTCTCGATATCTTGTTCCAGCTGATGGTAACGGCGAACGAGCGTGGCGATTTCAATACGGGCCATCTCACGTCCTTCTGTTACTCCAATGGAATAAGCAGCGACTTCAATGAGGCGCACTGCTTTTGGTCGTTGGGGAGATTTGAGCCCCTCAATCTTTCGATAAAGGGATAAAACCTCATCAGCTTGTTTCTGTTGGAGATCACTCGGAAATGGGGTACATTCTAGTACGGCCATTGCCATCTTTCCAAATGACGGGAAGATCTGAGTGAACTCAGGAAAATAGCGATCTAACCAGCGAATAATCATGTTTTTGACAGCACTAAGTTCCTCTGTCAATTTCCCTCTAAACGTTGATCCAACACGAAGTTCAGCCTCCATGTCTTTCAAGATACGTGGATAACTGAAGCGTCCATCTTTAATAAGACGAGCGATTACTAGCGCATCTTTACGGTCATGTTTGGTTGGTAAATTGTCATCCAATTCCTTTGACTTTTTAACGTGCAAAGGGTTGGTCATGACTAGGGGAATACCCCGTTCCTCAAGGAAATAAGCTAAATTTAGCCAGTAATGGCCTGTTGGTTCAATCCCGACAATGACTTCCGTTTTTTCGTATTCTTTCATTGCAGTTAAAATACGTTGATAAAAACACTGGAAGCCATCACTAGACTGTAATACTGGGAAAGATTTTTGGAGCACCCGACCACGATCATCTACAAAGCAAGCAAAATGTTTTCGCTTGGCAATGTCAATTCCTACTACGAGTGTATTCTCGGTGACTTGATTTATTTTCTGATTTTGTTTAAAATCCACTTTGGAGTCCTCCTTGGTTAACTAAGTTAGGGGTCAATTCGCGCTATGATTTGACACCCCGTATCATACCAAGAGGGCTCTTTTTTGTTCAAGTCCCCGAAAATCCTTCTAACAGGAATGCTCCTTTTAATAAAATAACAATAAACGAATATGATTAAAGTAAACTTACTAATCAATCAATATTCATTTTAGATTAATGTAATTAATATAATTATATAACAAAATTATAAAAAATTCTGCTATTATGTAAGAAAACGTTTTCAAAATTTGCAGGAAAAAAACAAAATTTGTAGAAATAATAAAATTAGGGGAGAAATTTTTCGTTTTTTATATTTTGAGTGTCCTTTGATAAGATAGCTTTTTTCTATTAAAGGACACCAATTATTTATTAATTTTATCGTGTTTTATCCATTCTTCTTTAAGGGGGATTTTGATGAAAAAAATATTAATTGCAAATCGCGGGGAGATTGCCTTACGTATTATTCATACATGTAAGCAAATGGGCATCGAAACGGTTGCCGTTTACTCAGATGCAGATTCCTGCATGCCGTTTGTGAAAGAGGCTGATTATTCTTTCCGTATCGGAGAGTCTCCGGTAAACAAATCTTATTTAAATATGGATCAGTTGATTGAAATTGCGATAAGGGAAAAGGTCGATGGAATTCACCCAGGTTATGGTCTGTTGTCGGAAAATAGTGAATTTGCAAGAAAAGTTGTTGATAATGGAGTCATTTTTATCGGTCCATCGCCTGATACAATTGAATCGATGGGAGATAAAATAAAGGCAAGAACGACGATGCATGAAGCGGGTGTACCGATTGTTCCAGGTAGTATTAGTGGGATAAAGAGTCTTGAAGAGGCACAGGATCTTGCCAATCAAATTGGGTATCCAATTATGTTAAAGGCAAGTGGCGGCGGTGGTGGAATTGGAATGGTGCGCTGTGAAAATGAACAAGCGCTCAATCAACACTATGAATCTACTAAAGCGCGCTCTAAAGCATATTTCGGTTCTGATGAAGTATTTATTGAAAAATGTATCGATAATGCCCGTCATATTGAAGTTCAAATATTCGGTGACCAATATGGAAATATTGTTCACCTATATGAAAGAAATTGTTCGGTGCAAAGAAGAAATCAAAAGGTCATCGAAGAGGCCCAATCACCCAACATATCCAGTGAAACACGACAAAAAATGTATGCAGCCGCAATTGATGCCGCGAAAGCTGTAGGATATAAAAATGCTGGTACAGTAGAGTTTATTGTCGATGAAAATGAACATTTTTATTTTCTTGAGATGAACACGAGATTACAAGTGGAACATCCTGTGACCGAAATGTTAACCAGTCTCGATTTAGTAAAGTGGCAAATTCTTGTTGCGCAAGGGGAAAAGCTTCCTTTATCGCAAAACGAAATTGAAAAGAGTGGTCATGCAATCGAACTAAGAATTTATGCGGAAGATCCAAAAACTTTTTTTCCTTCCCCGGGAAAGATCACTCAATTAACGTGGGGAAGTATTGAAGGAATTCGCATTGATGCGGGATATCTTTCCGGATTACAAGTCACCCCTTTCTATGATCCAATGATCGCTAAATGCGTCATTTTTGCATCAAATAGAACAGACTGTATTCAAAAAGCACGAGAATTTTTAGATCATACGAAAATAGAAGGCATTAAAACAAACATTCCTTTTTTAAAAAACGTATTGTTATCTACAAATTTCCAAAATGGTGATTATACAACAAATTTAGTCAATGAAATGAAAGTGAACAATTAATTTATTATAGGAGGAAAAACAAATGATCGAAGTGACAGCATCAATGGCAGGAACTGTGTTAAATGTATTAGTAAATAACGGTGATGAAGTAGTAGCTGGGCAGGCAGTAGTCATGTTGGAATCAATGAAAATGGAAATCCCGATTGAATCACCAACTGCAGGAAAAGTAAATGAAATTCATGTAAACATCGGTGATTTTGTTAATGAAGGGGATGTGCTTCTAACGATTGAGTAATTAGATTGATAAAAGGAGGAGTGACCAATGGTGTTATCTAGCACTGAGCAAACATTTGAAACGAGAAAAGAACAAATAAGACGTGGCGGACCGGAAAAATATCATGAGAAGCTAAAAACACAAAATAAATTATTTGTAAGAGATCGTTTGCAGCTTTTATTTGATTCCGGTGAATACGAAGAAGATGGCATGTTTGCCAATTGTACAGCAGATGATTTACCGGCGGATGGGGTTGTTACAGCCATTGGTAAAATCGGTGGAAAAACGGTTTGTGTTATGGCAAATGATTCTACCGTAAAAGCCGGTTCATGGGGAGCGCGGACAGTAGAGAAAATTATTCGAATTCAAGAAACGGCGGAGAAGTTAAAAGTTCCATTGCTTTATTTAGTCGATTCCGCAGGAGCGCGGATTACGGATCAATTGGAAATGTTTCCGAATCGAAGAGGGGCAGGAAGAATATTTTATAATCAAGTAAAGCTTTCCGGCATGATACCGCAAATTTGCCTATTATTTGGCCCATCTGCAGCAGGTGGCGCCTACATTCCCGCTTTTTGTGATATTGTCATTATGGTTGATAAAAATGCTTCGATGTATTTAGGGTCACCAAGAATGGCTGAAAAAGTTATAGGAGAAAAAGTTTCGTTGGAAGAGATGGGCGGTGCTCGCATGCATTGCACTGTAAGTGGATGTGGGGATGTACTTGTAAATTCCGAACAAGAAGCAATTAAAGAAGCGCAAAAATATTTATCTTATTTTCCAACGAATTTTCAAGAAAAACCTAGTGTAATTGAAGGGGTTGCCCCTAAATCCGGGCGTACGTTGGAAGAAATTATCCCTAAACATCAAAATGCGCCATTTGATATGTATGAATGTATAAACCAATTAATAGATGAAGATAGTTTTTTTGAAATTAAAAAGTTATTCGCTACTGAATTAATCACTGGCTTAGCAAGAATAGATGGCAAGGTCGTTGGAATCATCGCTAATCAGCCGAAAGCAAAAGGCGGTGTGCTATTTGTTGATTCCGCTGATAAAGGTGCGAAGTTTATTCAACTTTGCGATGCGTTCCACATTCCGTTGCTATTTTTATCAGATGTGCCAGGATTTATGATTGGCACAAAGGTTGAGAGAGCGGGGATTATCCGTCATGGGGCTAAATTAATTGCCGCGATGAGCTCGGCAACAGTTCCTAAGATTTCTGTCATTGTCCGAAAAGCATACGGAGCGGGATTGTATGCAATGGCGGGACCGGCATTCGAACCTGATTGCTGCATCGCATTACCAACTGCACAAATCGCGGTTATGGGACCGGAAGCGGCGGTCAATGCAGTGTACTCGAATAAAATACAAGCGATTGAGGATCCGAAGGAAAGAATTGCTTTTATTCAAGAAAAACAAAAAGAATATCAAGAAACAATCGACATTTATAAGCTTGCATCGGAATTAATTGTTGACGAAATTGTAGAACCTAATCGGTTAAGAGCTGTATTAATTAATCGATTCAGTTTATATGAAACAAAGGAATTACAATTTAGTACGAGAAAACATCCAGTCTATCCAGTATAATTTTTTTAGGGACAGATACTACTTCTAGTGTCTGTCCCTTAATATTTTGTTAAAATGGTAGTAGAAGTATATATAGAACGGAGGATATTATGAGGATTGGAATACTCGGAGCCGGATCAATAGGATTACTTTTTGCATCCTACCTAGGCAAGCAATTTGATGTTACACTCTTTCCCCGTAGACATGAACAGATGGATCTAATTAACGAAAAAGGGGTAACAATTGAAACCCTAGATTCAACTTTTACAACTAGAGTGAGAGCGACGATGGATAAAAATGAGTTTAATAAGCAAGAATTAATTATTATTGCGGTTAAACAATATCAACTTGAAAACATCCAATCAGATCTTACTAACATACATAAAAATATTCCGTTACTATTTTTGCAAAATGGAATGTCACATTTAAAATTACTCAATCATTTAGAACATGAATCAATGATTGTCGGATCGATTGAACATGGTGCATTAAAAATAAACGAAACAACAGTAGAGCATAATGGAATTGGATTAACGAAACTAGCTCCTTATCGAGGGGAGATAAATCGTATTAGCCCGCTTCTCAATTGGCATAGTGAATATTTTCAATTCAAAATTTATTTAGATTATAAAGAGATCCTTTTAAAAAAATTATTAGTAAACGCTATAATTAATCCATTAACGGCTATATTGAAGGTGAAAAATGGGGAACTAATTAAAAATACTTTCTTTATGCGAATTTTTCATGATTTATATAATGAGATTATTCCATTATTTCCGGAATTAGATTCCAAGATGGTTTTGAATGAAATCATTAGGATTTGCAGAAATACGGAAAATAACGAATCCTCAATGTTAAAGGATATTACTTTACAAAGGAAGACAGAAATTGATGCAATTGTCGGATATATATTAGAGCTAGCTAAGGAAAAAAATGTCCAATTGCCCTTAACAAATATGGTTTATGGCATGATTAAAGGGATGGAAAAGAGTGGAATTGAATGAGTACTTTTATATCTTGGATGATCGCAATTTTAATTATCATTCCTTTTATTGGATATTTTCTATCGTTTGTATTGGTCAAACAAACAACAAAAAATCATCGAAAAGCGGTAACCATCTCGATTGATATTACAACCCTAATTTTAATTATTTCTGTACATTTTTTTATAAAAACGATTTGGGGACAATCTTTTCTATGGCTAATTGTTCTAGTTATGTTACTGTTAGCGTTATTGTTTGCGATTGTTTATCGATATTTTCGTGATGAAATTGATTATGTAAGGATTTTTCGCGGGTATTGGCGTTTGAATTTTTTGTTATTTTTCTGCATTTATATTATTTTACTTCTATATGGATTAACCTCTAGTGTAATGGAATCTGTAATTGGTAGCTAAATTGCGCCTTCACTAAAGCAAGATTTTTTATTTTCCTTTCTAATGATGGTATACTCTTTGAAGAAAATAGTGTAGCGTGGAAAATTAGACGACAAATTGTGCTATGAGAAAGGAAGAATTACAAAATGGAACTGGAAACTATCTCGATTCCAGCAACAAATCGCTTTGCCTCGCTGTATATAGACCAAAAGCAGCCTGTTAAAAGTTTTTTTCATTATGACATAACAAATTCTCATGTTTTTGAAAAAAGGTTGGAAGATTTACATAAAAGAAACTTTGCAAGAGATGAGCTTGCTAATTGTATTGAAACATATATGGAACGTTTTCCGAAATCAGGGGAAATAAAAGAATCATTACTCAAGTTAAAACTTGATGATTCATCTGTAGTCATTGGTGGTCAACAAGCGGGTTTATTAACGGGTCCTTTATATACAATACATAAAATTATTTCGATCATTCATCTTGCTAAACAACAAGAAGAAAAACTAGGAAAACCTGTCGTGCCAATTTTTTGGATAGCTGGAGAGGACCATGATTATTTAGAAATCAATCATGTATTTGTTGAAAGCGAAAGGTCGTTAAAAAAAATCAGCTATTCAGAAGGACCAATCGATAAAAGAATGGTTTCTGATATTGTTTATGATAAGAATCAATTAAGTAAATGGATAAAAAAGGTATTTGAGCATTTTGGCGAGACCGTTCACACTAAAAATATCATGGCCCTAATTGATGAAGCGTTAAATCAATCCAAGTCATTAGTAGATTTTTTTACGTATATCGTTGTTGATTTATTTAAAGACTATGGATTGCTTGTCATTGACTCTGCCGATAAAAATTTACGTCAATTAGAAGTCCCATTTTTTCAAGAACTCATCGAAAACCAGCAACGAATTACTGATTCTGTTATCCGTCAACAAACGTTGATTAAAGAAAATGATTTTCCAAATGCAATTGACATAAGTGAGAATGCTTTAAATTTATTTTATTATAATGGTATGGAAAGAATTTTATTAGAATATCAACAAGAAAAAGATGGATTTGTGGGGAAGAATGGGGAAGTCTTTTTTACAAAAAACGAACTTCTCGATATTTTGGAGGAAAATCCGAGTGCATTTAGTAATAATGTGGTGACTCGTCCCATTATGCAAGAATGGCTATTTCCTACATTAGCATTCATTGCAGGTCCGGGAGAAATTGCTTACTGGGGTGAGCTGAAATTAGCATTTGAAGGACTGCAATTTCAAATGCCTCCGATCATTCCAAGATTGAACATAAGCCTATTGGAACGTTCGATTGAGTCTGATATGAATGAATTGAATTTGGATGTTGAAAAAGTTATTCGTCATGGATTGCAGGATGAAAAACAAGTGTATTGGGATTCAATTAAAAATCATGATTTGGAAAGGCTGATCAGTGAATCAAAAGCTTTCTTAGAGACTCAATATAAACAAATGGAAGCGAAAGCTGATAAAGGTTTATTACCGATTGTAGAGAAAAACCTTCAATTTCATCAAAATCAATTGGACTTTCTTCAAAGAAAAGCGGATATAATGATATCCGAAAAAAACGATGTCATGCTTGAACGATATAATCGCATAGAACGACTTCTGAAACCAAACGGAGCACCACAGGAACGAATATGGAACATCTATTACTTCTTAAACAAATACGGCGAAACATTTATTGACCAAATCATGACACTTCAATATCAGTTCGATGGCAAACATAAATTAATTCGAATTTAGACTAGCATTGTAGCTAGTCTCTTTTTTTTTATGAAATTTAAATAAATTAGCAGGAATTTTCCATTCTGATAGAAAATATTAAAAAGAGGTGGTGAAAGGTGGGGGAATGTGGTACATTATTTATAGAAAGTGGGGGCTTGTACTATGTTCATGGGGGAATACCAACATAACATTGACGCAAAAGGGCGTTTAATCGTTCCGGCAAAGTTTAGAGAACTCCTCGGTGATACCTTTGTGATTACGAGAGGATTGGATCGATGCTTATTTGGTTACCCACTTGAAGAATGGAAACAAGTTGAAGAGAAATTAAAAGCCCTCCCATTAACGAAAAAAGACGCTCGTGCATTTACCCGTTTTTTCTTTTCAGGTGCCTCCGAAAGTGAATTTGATAAACAAGGAAGGATTAATATTCCTTCTCCACTCGTCAGTTACGCACAATTACAAAAAGAATGTATTGTTCTAGGAGTTTCTAATCGAATTGAGATTTGGAGTAAAGAATTATGGGGAGACTACTTTGAAGAGTCTGAAGAATCATTTGCTGAAATCGCTGAAAATATGATTGGCTTTGACATATAATTCTTAACCACGATAGAGTACTCTAAAATATTAATTCGTTTAGAAAGGTGATACAACATGTTCAAACATACTACAGTGTTATTGAAAGAAACAGTCGATGGACTAAATATCAAACCGGATGGAGTGTATGTCGATTGTACACTTGGCGGAGCGGGACATAGTGAGTATTTATTATCCCAGCTATCCGCTAAAGGAAAATTATATGCCTTTGATCAGGACGAAACAGCAATCGAACATGCGAAAGAAAAGCTAAAAAAATACGAAAATCAAGTAATATTTATTAAAAGTAATTTCCGTTATATTAAACAAGAACTAAACAAGATTGGTGTTGAGAAAGTAGACGGTATTCTTTATGATCTCGGTGTTTCCTCGCCGCAATTAGATACACCGGAACGTGGTTTTAGTTACCACAATGATGCACCTCTCGACATGCGTATGGATTTACAAGGTGATGTTTCAGCATATGATGTTGTAAATGAATGGCCGTATGAAGATTTAGTTCGAATTTTTTTCAAATATGGTGAAGAGAAATTTTCAAAGCAAATTGCCAGGAAAATAGAAGCAGCAAGAGAAAATGGTCCAATTAAAACAACTGGTGAATTAGTAGAATTAATTAAAGAAGGTATACCTGCACCGGCAAGACGTAAAGGTGGTCACCCTGCGAAAAGGGTTTTCCAAGCTATAAGAATTGCTGTAAACGATGAATTAGGTGTATTCGAAGATTCATTAAAACAAGCTATTGACCTATTAAATCCAGGTGGGAGAATTAGTGTCATTACGTTTCACTCTTTAGAGGATCGAATATGTAAATCAATTTATAAAGAAGCAAGTAGTGGGCCAGAATTGCCGCCAGGATTGCCAATAATACCTGACGAATATAAGCCTAAATTAAAGATCATTACTAGAAAACCGATTGTTCCGGATGTTTCAGAACTCGAGGAGAATAATCGTGCTCGATCTGCTAAACTGCGAATTGCTGAGAAAAATTAAGAAATGATGAATGGGGGTCCATAAATTGAGTAATTTAGCAAGAAAACAACAACAACCATATATACAACCGAAGATTCATACAGAACCGAAAATTCAACCAATACATAGGCGCAGTCAAATCACATTAGGTGAAAAGCTATTAGCTGCGCTCGTTATCGCATTTGTTTGCATTATGGCTATTAAGGTTATTGCTACGCAAGCAGCAATATATAAAGTGAATAAAGAAATTCATCAGATGGAAGCCTCTGTTCAAACAAAGAAAAAGGTAAATGAAGATTTAAAAATGCAAGTTAGTGACTTAAGCAAATATGAACGTATTCGGGAAATTGCTAAAAAGCAAGGATTAAAAATGAATGACAAAAATATTAAGGTTGTTGAGGGACAATGAGAAAAAGTAAAATTAGCATGAACATCGGAGCAGCGATATTATTTCTAATATTCGGCCTGCTCTTTTTTATACTAATCGTTCGGATGTTAACGATTCAGGTATCGGGCCAGGTTCAAGGCAAACCGTTAGCTGCAATGGCAATGAAGCAACATTTAAAAAATACAGAAATTGAGTCAAAACGCGGGAATATTTATGACGTTAATGGGAAAGTCATTGCAGAGGATACAACTTCTTTTCGCCTGCAAGCGATTCTCGATAAGAAAATGACCATTGATCCAAAACATCCAAACCATGTGATGGACCCGCAAAAAACGGCGGAACAGCTTGCAAAATATATCGATATGCCGGAAAACGAAATATATAAACGTTTAACGAAAAAAGGTGCAAAGCAAGTTGAATTCGGCAAAGCAGGGGAAGATGTACCGTATAAAACGAAGGAAAAAATTGAAAAATTAAAACTTCCTGGAATAATATTCGCCCGGGAATCTAAACGATACTATCCAAATGGTGTGTTTGCATCACATGTCATTGGTTTTGCTCAAAAACCGGAGGAACTAAATAAAAAAACAGGTAAAATAGAAATAGGGGAAAAAACAAAAGGGAAAATGGGAATTGAACAATTTTATGATAAAGATCTCCAAGGGACAGACGGGAAAATCCAGTTTGAAGGAGATGCATGGAGTTATTTAATTCCCGGTTCTAAGGAAAAGGTGAAAAAGCCCAAAAACGGAAAAGATATTTATTTGACTATCGATAAAAAAATCCAAAGCTTCTTAGAAGATGCGATGACCGAGGTTGACAAAAAGTATAATCCGAAAGAAATGGTAGCTATTGTCGCAGATCCGAAAACAGGGAAAATTTTAGGAATGTCACAAAGGCCTACCTTTGACTCGATGACTCGTGAAGGCATCGAAAAGAAATGGCAAAATCTAGCGATAGAAGAACCGATTGAACCGGGATCAACGATGAAAATATTTACATTAGCAACAGCTGTCCAACAAGGTGTGTTTAATCCGAATGAAAAATATATGTCTGGAACTTTCAAAGTTAAAAATGATCCAAGACCTATTAATGATTGGAATTATGGACAAGGTTGGGGACCGATCACATATTTGGAAGGTGTTCAACGATCATCAAATGTAGCATTCGCTAAATTGCTTGATAAGATTGGAAAAGACACGTTTCGTACGTATCTAGATCGTTTTCATTTTGGTGTTCCAACAAACATCGGCTTACCGAATGAAGCGTCGGGAAAAATACTATACAACTGGCCAAAAGAAAAATATACGACGACCTATGGCCAAGGAACAACTGTTACACCTATCCAAATGGTCCAAGCGGCAACTGCGATTGCGAATGATGGCATTATGATGAAGCCATATATTGTTGATAAAGTAGTAGATCCAAATAATAATAAGGAAGAAAAAACAAAACCGGAATCAATTGGCAAGCCTATTAGTGCAGATACAGCTAAAGAAGTTAGGGATATTTTACGTACAGTTGTAACAAGTAAACACGGAACTGGTAAAGGATATGAAATTGAAGGATACTCTGTCACTGGAAAAACAGGTACTGCGCAAATTCCCAATCCTAATGGTGCCGGATATTTAAGAGGAGGAAGTGACTATATTTTTTCATTTTTAGGTATGGCACCGAAGAAAGATCCGAAATTAATTGTTTATGTAACAGTAAAACAGCCACAGACGACTTATGAAAATGGCTCCAAAGTTGTACAATCAATATTTAATCCGGTTATGAAAAATAGTTTACAATACTTAAATATTAAACCTGCAAAAATGGAAAAATCAGAAATTAAAAACATTCCAAATGTAGATAAGAAATCAGTTAGTGATGCGATAACTACATTAAAAGATTTAGGATATGAGGCGATTGCAATCGGGGATGGCAACCAAGTTATTGATCAATTGCCGAAAGCTGGTTCTACTCTGCTTCAAGGAGAAAAAGTCATTCTAAAAACGAACGGAAAACCATCCGTTCCCGATATGTTACATTGGTCAAAAAGAGATGTATTAAAAGTTGTGGAGTTACTAGATTTAAAACTTAATATGATTGGAACTGGTTATGTAACGAAGCAAAATATTAGTCCATCCTCACCGATTAAGACAGGTGACCATCTAGTAGTAAATTTTCAATCTGCAGAAAATATGGAAACACCGAAAAAAGATAAAAAGAAAAATGAAGACGATTCTCCACTTGATTAACACAAGGCTGACCTATTGAAAAGGTCAGCCTTGTTCTGTTCTATTGCTACATGTACAAGCATATATTCTAGTTGAGAAATGTGAAATGTACGAGTCATTACTAGAATAAGAGGAGGATCGTTTACGTGAAACGTGTATCCAATGTAACAGTTAGAAAACGATTAGTAATTGTTCTTTTTGTTGGGATATTAATATTTGGTATCATTGATGTCAGGCTAGGTTATGTCCAATTAGCTTTAGGAAACTGGTTAACAAGTGGTGCGAAGGAATTGTGGAGCAGGGAAATTCCGTTTGAACCTGAGAGAGGTAAGATCATTGATCGAAATGATATACCAATTGCGGAAAATAAAAGTGCGCCAACCGTATTTGTTGTCCCAAGACAAGTAGTAAACCCGGGTGAGACTGCAGAAAAGCTAGCTTCTGTATTAAATGCTTCCAAAGAGAAAATTTACAAGCAAATTACAACAAATTCACGGATGGAAAGAATTAAAGAAGGGAGAAAAATTTCTACTGATAAAGCAAATGAAGTAAGAAATTTAAAATTGAAAGGTGTTTATATTGGAGAGGATTCACAAAGATACTACCCGTACGGCAGCTATTTGTCGCATGTTTTAGGGTTTACAGGAGTAGACAATCAGGGGCTGATGGGACTAGAACTTTTTTACGATGAAGAGTTAAAAGGTGAAAAAGGTTCTGTTCAATTTTATTCCGATGCAAAAGGGAGAAGGATGCCTGATATGTCAGACGATTATAAACCGCCGAAAGATGGCCTTGATTTAAAGCTGACAATCGATACGAAGGTACAGACGATCATCGAAAGAGAGTTGGATATTGCTGAAACGAAATATACACCGGATGGTCTTATCGCAATCGCTATGAACCCGAAAACAGGTGAAATTTTAGGGATGTCGAGTCGACCGACGTTTAATCCCGCTAAATTTCAAGACGTAAAACAAGAAGTTTATAATCGGAATTTGCCTATCTGGAGTACGTATGAACCAGGTTCAACTTTTAAGGTTATTACGTTGGCCGCTGCGCTAGAAGAGGGGAAAGTTGATCTCGATAAGGACTCTTACTATGATAAAGGGAGTATTAAAGTAGCGAATGCCAATTTGAAATGCTGGAAACGAGGGGGACATGGGCAAGAGACTTTCTTAGAGGTAGTGGAAAACTCTTGTAACCCAGGTTTTGTAGAATTAGGACAACGACTTGGGAAAGAGAAATTATTTAAATATATTCGCAATTTTGGATTTGGTGACAAAACAGGGATTGATTTGGCTGGAGAATCGAAAGGAATCTTATTTAATATGAATAGAGTGGGGCCGGTAGAACAAGCTACGACCGCATTTGGACAAGGAGTGTCTGTCACACCAATTCAACAGGTAGCTGCTGTTTCTGCTGCTGTAAATGGCGGAACATTATTTGAACCATTTGTTGCAAAAGAACTCGTTGATCCGAAAACAAAGAAAACGGTTATGGAAAAAAAGCCTGTTGCAAAGCGAAAGGTCATTTCTAAGGAAACTTCAAAGGAAGTACGAAGAGCTTTGGAAAGCGTTGTCGCAAAAGGAACGGGAAAAAAAGCATTTGTAGAGGGCTACCGTGTAGGTGGAAAAACGGGTACAGCTCAAAAGCCGAAGCCGGGTGGAGGATATTTAGAAAATAACTATGTTCTTTCATTCATAGGTTTTGCACCAGCTGATGATCCGCAAATCGTTGTTTATTTAGCCGTTGATAATCCCAAAAACACTGTTCTTTTTGGAGGACAGGTGGCAGCTCCTATAGCTGGGACAATCATTGGGGATAGTCTTCGTGCAATGGGCGTTAAACCAAGAAAAAAACAAATGGAAAAAGAAATTACTCCTTATTTGGATACTCCTATGATAAAAGTGCCGGATCTAAAAGGATTAACGAAAAAAGGCCTATTAGAACAATTAGATAATCTAAAATTAGACGTATCAGGAAAAGGAGAGACAGTTATTAGACAAGACCCTCAGCCAGGAACAAAAGTGGAAGAAGGGGCTACAATACGTGTTTATATGAATTAAAATCGGACAATTACATTATTGTTGAAAGAAGCGGCATTTGTTTGCTGCTTCTTTTTGCTAAAGAAATAGCATCAATCAGTTTTTTTTAGTAAAATAGATAAGGACTGCTTTTTATCTGCCTATTTGGAAATCGTCTACTTTTCCATAGGTTGAACTATTGGAGGATTAAAAAATGAAATTACATACGTTACTTAAAGTATTGCCACTAATAAAACAACCAAATGAAAATCCGGAAGTTATCGAAATTGTTCAAGACAATCGGAAAGTAACAAAGGGATCATTATTTATTTGCATTAAAGGTCTTACAGTTGACGGACATACGTTTGCAAAAGAAGCCGAGGAAAAAGGTGCAGTAGCAATTGTCGCAGAGCATCCTGTTGATGTCACAATCCCTGTGATTATTGTGAAAAATACGAAAAGAGCTATGGCTATACTCGCAGATGCCTTTTATGAACAACCTACGAAAAAGCTACATTTAATTGGTATTACAGGAACAAATGGAAAAACAACAACAAGTCATTTAATTGACCAAATTTTTCGCGATGCGGGCAAAGTAACAGGACTGATCGGAACGATGTATATAAAAATGGCGGAGCAAATTCTGGATACAAAAAATACAACTCCTGATAGTATGACACTTCAAAAAACGTTTAAACAAATGGTTGATTTGAATGTGGATTCTGCTATTATGGAAGTTTCCTCTCATGCATTAGATCAAGGGCGAGTAATGGGGTGTGATTACGATATCGCTGTGTTCACGAATTTGACGCAAGATCATTTAGATTATCACCATACGATGGAAGAGTACCGAAGAGCAAAAAGCTTATTGTTTTCCCAACTAGGAAATACATATGATCACAATCGTCCGAAATTCGCTGTACTAAATACGGATGACCCGGCTTCGGAAAAAATTCAAAAAGAAACGGCTGCACATATTATTAGCTATGGAATTGATCATGAAGCAGATTTTTATGCAAAAAACATTGAAATAAGTGCAAAAGGAACGACTTTTACACTGAAATCTCCAGAAGGAGAACATGTGCTGCATATTCAACTAATAGGAAAATTTAGCATATATAATGTGTTGGCAGCTATTGCAGCTGCATATGTTTCTAATATTCCAATGGAACAAATTATCCATTCAATCGAATCAATTAAAGGGGTTGCCGGCAGATTTGAGTTAGTTCATGGTGGGCAGGATTTTCCAATTATTGTTGATTATTCACATACCCCGGACAGTCTTGAAAATGTCTTGAAAACAATTCAACATTTTGCCAAAAAACGTGTTTTTGTCATTGTTGGATGTGGTGGCGACAGGGATAAAACAAAGCGCCCTATTATGGCGCAAATCGCTTGTCAGTATGCTTCTGATCCAATCTTTACTTCCGATAATCCCCGAAGTGAAGATCCTGTCCAAATTTTAAAAGATATGGAGGCAGGTGTGACGGGAAAGAATTATCAAACGATTGTTGATCGTCGCGAAGCAATTTTTTATGGCATAAAACAAGCTAAAAGTGGGGACGTCGTTTTAATTGCTGGGAAAGGACACGAAACTTATCAACAAATTGGAGATCAAATTCTTGAGTTTGATGATCGTGTTGTAGCTTTAGAAGCGGTAAAGGAGAATGGATGAATGCTATCAATCAAAGATATTAATCATCTTTCAAATAGTATGAGGGGGATTAATCAGTCGAATATTACATTTGAACTAGTATCAATATTCTCAGACTTCCCTCAACCAAAAGGATTATTTATACCGATACATGATGCTAATTTGGATAAAGCAATTGAAAATGGAGCGATTGCGGCAATATGGAAGGAGAATGAACCACTTCCATCTTATACGCCAAACCATTTTCCAGTTTTTTTTGTCAAACAGCCTATTGCAACATTACTTACTTTATGTGAGGATTACAAGGGGAAATTAAATCAAAAAGAGTGTGAAACAATGACTAAATTTGCATTTTATTCACCTTCACTTCTGAACGGCTCGAAATACACATATGATATAGCTGTAGAAGATGAACGGTTAAAAGAAACGATAAAAAAATATATAGAAAAGAGTAGGAAGGGATAGAATGATGGAGCAAGCATTATTTTTTACAATTTTAATGGGATTCCTAATTACTGCACTACTTTCTCCTATTTTTATTCCTTTTTTAAGAAGATTAAAATTTGGGCAAAGTATTCGCGAGGAAGGGCCAAAATCGCACCAAAAGAAAACGGGAACACCTACTATGGGTGGAATAGTTATTCTTTTATCAATTATTATTACAACACTTATTATGACAGGGAAATTATCCGAACCGACGGTAAAAACTTATCTGCTTTTATTAGTTACTGTTGGCTTTGGCTTACTAGGGTTTTTAGATGATTTTATTAAAGTTGTCTTAAAAAGAAATTTAGGGCTAACTTCTAAGCAGAAGTTACTTGGACAAATTATCATATCAGTTATTTTTTATATTGTATTTCGTCAATTCAATTTTTCAACTGTAATTACAATACCTGGTATTGATTATTCATTCGATTTAGGATGGTTTTATTTAATTTTTATCATTTTTTGGCTAGTAGGATTTTCGAATGCAGTTAATTTAACAGATGGACTTGATGGTCTTGTTTCAGGTACTTGTGCGATTGCATTTGGAGCATTAGCAGTATTAGCATGGAATCAATCACAATTTGAAGTTGCTGTGTTTGCTGTTGCGGTTGTTGGTGCAGTATTAGGTTTCTTAGTGTTTAATGCACATCCAGCAAAAGTGTTTATGGGAGATACCGGATCATTGGCACTTGGAGGCGCCATTGCAACTATTGCAATTTTAACAAAGCTAGAAATTTTACTTATCATTATTGGTGGGGTTTTCGTTATTGAAACTTTATCTGTTATTTTACAAGTCATTTCTTTTAAAACAACGGGAAAAAGGATCTTTCGAATGAGTCCGTTACACCATCATTATGAATTAGGTGGTTGGTCAGAATGGAGAGTTGTTGTAACTTTTTGGACAGTAGGGTTATTATGCGCTATATTAGCGATTTATATTGAGGTGTGGTTGTAAGTGAAAAAGACGAATCAATATCAACATAAGAAAATATTAGTATTGGGACTCGCAAAGAGTGGGGTTAGTGCTGCCTCGCTTTTACATAGTTTAGGTGCTTTTGTTACCGTAAATGATTTTAAACCTCTTGATGAAAATCCGGAAGCTCAAGGGTTATTAGAGCAGGGGATAAAAGTTATTTGTGGAAGTCACCCGATCGAATTATTGGATGAGGGCTTTGAATTAATCGTAAAGAACCCGGGGATTCCCTATACGAATCCTTTAGTTGCTGGTGCAATTGATCGAGGGATTCCCGTCATAACCGAAGTGGAACTTGCTTACCAAGTTTCCGATGCACCGATCGTAGGCATTACAGGGACAAATGGGAAAACAACGACGACAACGTTAATTTTTAATATGCTACAGGCCGATAAAGAATTTCACCCGTTAATTGCAGGAAATATTGGAACGGTGGCATCAGAGGTAGCACAAAAGGCGACAGAAGATAATCAAATGGTCGTGGAATTGTCATCCTTTCAATTAATGGGAATACAATCATTTAAACCGCATATTGCAGTGATTACCAATATTTATGAAGCGCATCTAGATTATCATGGAACAAAACAAGAATATGCAAAGGCAAAAGCAAATATTACAAAAAATCAATCTGAAGAGGACTACTTAATCGTAAATGCTGATCAAGATGAATTAATTGAGCTAATTTCCTTTTCAAAAGCTAAATTAATTCCATTCTCAACAACTACAAATATTGCAAATGGTAGTTCAATTATAAACGGAATGGTTTCCTTTTTAGGCGAGGAAATCATGCCAAAGAGTGATATTACTTTACCAGGAGATCATAATTTGGAAAATATATTAGCAGCTGTAGCAGCAGCGAAGCTATTAGGTGTAAGTAATCAAGCGATTAGAAAAGTGTTAACTACCTTCAAAGGTGTGAAACATCGTACTCAATTTGTTGATGAAATTTTGGGAAGAAGATTTTTTAACGACTCTAAAGCAACAAATATTTTGGCAGCTCAAAGTGCATTAAATGCATTTAATGAACCTGTTATTTTGTTAGCGGGAGGACTTGATCGCGGGAATGGTTTTGATGAATTAATCCCAGCAATGAAAAATGTTAAAGCGATGATTACTTTTGGTCAAACTGCTAGTAAACTTGAGGAAGTTGCTCAAAAAGCGGGAATAGAAATCATTAAACGTGTCGATAATGTTGAGAAGGCAGTACCAGTAGCATTTGATTTGTCAAATCCCGGAGATGTTATTTTACTGTCACCTGCTTGTGCAAGTTGGGATCAATATAAAACTTTTGAAGTTCGCGGTGATATTTTTATTGATGCAGTGCATAAGCTAAAATAAGGGCTTGTCAAACTGCTTAAGGATGAACATCTTGAGATTGAACAAAAACGAGCTCTAATCTTTCACTCTCGAGGTGTTGACTTTGCCGGTTAAAAAATCGAATCCCGATTTTATGTTAATTATTGTTACACTCACATTGTTGACTGTTGGACTTATTATGGTTTATAGTGCTAGTGCGATTTGGGCCAATTTTAAATTTGATGACTCCTTCTTTTTTGCAAAACGACAGCTTTTATTTGCCGGGGTTGGTGTAATCGCTATGTTTTTTATTATGAATGTCGATTACTGGACATGGAGATCATGGGCAAAAGTCATTTTAATTGGCTGTTTCCTCTTATTGGTACTGGTGCTAATACCGGGGATTGGTATGGAGCGAAATGGTTCAAGGAGCTGGATTGGTGTTGGTGCCTTTTCTATTCAGCCTTCTGAATTCATAAAATTGGCAATGATTGCTTTTTTAGCCAAGTTTTTATCTGAACAACAAAAATATATAACGACAATTAAGAAAGGCTTACTTCCATCCTTATCTCTTGTATTCCTTGCATTTGGCATGATTATGTTACAACCGGATTTAGGAACGGGCACAGTAATGTTAGGAACATGTATTGTAATGATTTTTATTGCTGGTGCAAGAATATTCCATTTTGTCATTTTAGGTTTAATAGGTGTTGGTGGTTTCGTTGCCTTAATATTATCAGCTCCGTATCGTATGGCGAGAATTACCTCATTTTTAGATCCATGGCAAGACCCGCAAGGAACAGGATTTCAGATCATTCAGTCGCTTTTTGCCATTGGACCAGGTGGATTATTTGGACTAGGGTTAGGTGAAAGCAGGCAAAAATTCTTCTACTTACCTGAACCACAAACGGATTTTATTTTTGCTATATTGTCAGAAGAATTAGGGTTTATTGGCGGCACCTTTGTCCTTCTGCTGTTTTCCCTATTATTATGGAGAGGGATTCGAATCGCTCTAGGTGCACCAGATCTCTATGGCAGTTTCTTAGCAGTTGGGATCATATCGATGGTAGCCATCCAGGTTATGATAAACATTGGAGTTGTAACAGGCTTGATGCCTGTCACTGGGATTACTTTACCATTTTTAAGTTATGGTGGATCGTCCTTAACATTGATGCTAATGGCGATAGGGGTATTGCTAAATATTAGCAGATACGCACGATTATAAATAGCATAAGTCACAGTAAATACAAAACCCTTTTTTAAGGGTTTTGTTTACGTTTAGGACTTTTTATCTACAGTTATATTACAATCATATAATTATTCTTTTACTAGAGTTTAAACTGGTTTAGAATATAGTATGATAGAAACGAAAAAGATAAGAGAAATGAAAAAAGGGGGGTAAAATGTGCCAGATGGAAAAGTTGTCTCTTTAGAAGATCGAATTCCAAAACTTAAAGAACAGCGGAAAAGAAAAACAAATCGTCGTCTGATCCTTTTAATTTCTGTTTTCTTTTTGCTAATACTGTTAATTATCTACTTTCAATCCCCTCTTAGCCACGTGAATAAAATTAAAGTAGAAGGTAATAAAACAATTAGCGACGAGTCAATCATACAGAAATCGGGATTATCAAGAAGGACGAATGTATGGAAAGTGAATAAAGAGGAAACCGCTGCAAAGGTCGAATCAATTCCGGAAGTAAAGAAAGCTTCAGTTAAAATTGTTTTTCCGAATAGTATTGTTGTCAATATTACGGAACATGCTAAAATTGCCTACATATCTAACGGTAAAAAGCTTTTACCGGTTCTTGGAAATGGAAGTGTTCTAAACAAACAACAAGATGATATATTGACTAACATACCGATACTAACTAGTTTTAAAAAGGGAAAATTTTTAAACGAAATGGTAGACCAGCTTAAGCAATTACCTGATGAAATACTAAATTCAATTTCGGAAATTCACTATGATCCAAAAAAGACGGATAATTATCATATTACAATGTATATGAATGACGGCTTTGAAGTTTCAGCAACGATGAGAACATTAGCTAGCAAAATCATTTATTACCCTTCAATTGTTTCTCAACTGGATCCGAAAGAAAAAGGTATTATCGATTTGGAAGTGGGATCGGTTTTTAAATCTTTTAAAGCTAAGGGAAAAGACAAAAATGGCGAGTAGAAAATCAAAAGGAAAAAGTGTTATACTCGCTCTCGTCTGTATTGTGTTAGGTTTCATGCTTGCATTTTCCTATAAACTAGCAAACAAAGAACAATCAAGTAGTGAAAAACTAACAGATCCACAATTTGCAAGAGAAACAGAATTGAGAAAACAATTGATTAGACTAAAGCAAGATAATCGTTCATTGCAAAAGGAATTAGAAAAAAAACAAAGTACTGTTCGGACAATGGAAAAAGACTTGTCTAAGGAAGAACAAGTTTTTTTTAATCTTGCAGAAGATGCTGAGAAGTACAGAATGTATTTGGGTAAAGTCAAGGTTGCAGGAAAAGGTATAGATGTGACACTTGAAGATGGTGCATATGACCCGAAAAAGGAGAATGTCAATAGCTATATCGTGCATGATCATCATGTATTTAAAGTAATTAATGAGTTATATGTTTCCGGTGCCCAAGCAATAGCAATTAATGGCCAGAGAATTAACCATAATTCATATATCATTTGTAATGGCCCGGTAATTACCGTTGATGGTGTCCCTTTTCCGGAACCGTTTAAGATTTCGGCAATTGGCGATCCGGATGTACTGGCATCGGCATTGTCAATTACTGGTGGTATAAAGGACCAACTTGTAAACGATAATATTATCTTTACGGTAGAAAAAAAGGATCAAATACAAATCGGACCGATTTTTGGTGAATCTTAAAAGATGCAAAGGAGAAAAGGAGTGGGGTCAAAATTTACAATAAGTATGACATTGATTACTGTGATAATTGGATTCATGCTGGCCATCCAATTTCAAACAGTTAAAGAGCCGAAGGTGCGGGATACTAGAGATGTTTGGGCGTTAAGAGATGACTTAATTAAAGAACAGGAATTACAATCGAAATTACTTGAAGAGATTCGATCAAATGAAGAACGGATATCTAAGTATAAAACGAAAATAAAAGACAGCAAAGAAATGGCGTTAAAAGAGACACTCGAAGGATTAAAAAAAGAAGCGGGACAAACAGACATAAAAGGTCCAGGTCTTGTCATTACCGTTTCCATTTTAAAAGAAGCATTGTTGCTTGGGCAACCTGTCGCAGATGTTTCCCCAATGCTATTAAAACGTCTAGTAAACGATTTAAATATGTATGGTGCCGATCAAATTTCGATTGATGGAGAAAGATTGATTAATACAACAGTTATTCGTGATATAAATGGAAAAACAAAAATTAACGGTCATTCGATAAAAAAATATCCCTTTCAAATAAAAATTATTACTAAAAATATGGATGAGGCAAATAAATTGTATAACCGTATACAAGTGTCCCCGGTGATCGATGAATTTATTGTTGAAAACTTAAAAATCACGATTTCCAAGCCGAAAAAGTCACTTGTTATACCTGCTTTTGAAGATAGTATAGTAATAAAAGGGATGAAATCAATTGAATAACTTTGAAAAATGAGAAAACGATTCAACATGATCGAAAAATATTATCAAAAAGGAGAGATAAAATATGTGGCTGCCAATTTTTGGACTGATCTTGGGAGTAGTTTTAGGATTATTAACTGATATACGAATCCCTGATGAGTATGCCAATTATCTTTCCATTGCCGTTTTGGCGGCACTTGATACATTGTTTGGCGGCATCCGTGCTTACCTGCAAAATATATATGAAACCCTTGTTTTCGTTTCAGGTTTCTTTTTTAATATAATTCTTGCTGCAAGTTTAGCTTTTCTAGGAGTACATCTTGGTGTAGACTTATACTTAGCTGCAATTTTTGCATTTGGTGTAAGACTTTTTCAAAATATTGCAGTGATAAGACGAATTTTATTAGCGAAATGGACGACTAAACGTGAAAATGTGAAAAAAGTTTAAACTTTTTAAAGGGAAATCTTTTCTTATGACGAATTCTTTTATAATATATATATCTTATAGATAGTAATTTCTGATATCCTATTAAAAAATTTAAATAATTTATTTTTTTAATAATTTAGGCAAAGGGAGGTGCCAAAGTATGAACAACAATGACATATATGTAAGTCTTGACATCGGTACATCCACCGTTAAGGTAATAATTGGTGAAATGGTAGATGAATCTTTAAACATCATCGGTGTTGGGAATGTGAAATCTGAAGGAATTCGAAAAGGATCAATTGTTGACATAGATGAAACAGTTCATTCAATTAGAAAGGCTGTTGAACAGGCGGAAAGAATGATTGGCATGAATATAAATCATGTGATCGTTGGAATTGCAGGCAATCATGTAATGTTACAAAACTGTCATGGGGTTGTAGCTGTTTCAAGTGAAAATAGAGAAATATCTGATGAAGACGTGGCAAGGGTAATGGATGCCGCACAAGTCATTTCCATTCCTCCGGAACGTGAAATTATCAATGTGATCCCAAGACAATTTATCGTAGATGGTTTAGATGAAATCAATGATCCCCGTGGGATGATTGGTGTTCGTCTCGAAATGGAAGGCACCATTGTAACGGGTTCCAAAACAATTTTACATAATACATTAAGATGTGTTGAAAGAGCAGGTTTAGAAATTACCGAAATCGTCCTTCAACCACTAGCAGCCGGTGCTGTTGCACTATCTAAGGATGAAAAAAATCTTGGCACTGTTTTAGTAGATATTGGCGGTGGTTCAACTACCCTCGCTGTTTTTGAAAATGGATATATTAAAGAAACAAGCGTTATGCCAATCGGTGGGGAACATATTACTAAAGATTTATCTATCGTGTTAAGAACCTCAACAGAAGATGCAGAACGAATTAAAGTGAAAAATGGACATGCATACAGTGTTGATGCTATGTCAGATGAGGTTTTTAGTGTGCCTATTATCGGTAGTGATCAACATCAACAATACAACCAATTAGAAATTTCTGATATTATAGAAGCTAGATTAGAAGAAATTTTTGATTTTGTTCTTCAAGAATTAAAACGTATGGGAATTATGGATTTACCTGGTGGTATCGTTTTAACTGGTGGTACCGTTAATCTTCCTGGGGTAATGGATCTTGCTACATCTGTATTCCAAAATCGCGTAAGAGTAGCGATTCCGGATTATATAGGTGTAAGGGAACCGCAATATACAACTGCAGTAGGATTAATTCAATACGCATATAAGAATGCTAGATTGCAAGGACGTAATGTCAGTGCATCATCTGTTCAACAAGAACATATTGAAAAAAAATCAGTTAAAAAACCGCAACCTAAACAAAAAAGTGAAAAACAACAAGACGAGAAAATTTCCACAAGAATGAAGAAATTCTTTGGCTACTTCTTTGAGTAATTAAAGAGGTAAGTAGAATATGTTTGATGAAAGAATAATTATTCGTTAAAAATTCTTCACAGACTTGCCGAGCCGTAGATATTAAGGTCTTGATGGAATATCGACGAATTAGGAGGATTTGTCATGCTGGAATTCGATACAAATTTAGATTCATTAGCGACGATAAAAGTAATTGGCGTAGGCGGTGGCGGTAATAATGCTGTGAACCGTATGATTGAACATGATGTTCAAGGTGTTGAATTTATAGCTGTTAATACTGATGCCCAAGCTCTAAACCTATCAAAAGCCGAAATAAAAATGCAAATTGGTGCAAAGCTTACTAGAGGTTTAGGTGCTGGTGCTAATCCGGAAGTTGGGAAAAAAGCAGCTGAAGAGAGTAAGGAACAAATTGAGGAAGCTCTTAGAGGAGCAGATATGGTATTTGTAACCGCCGGAATGGGTGGTGGAACTGGTACTGGAGCTGCACCTGTAATAGCGCAAATAGCAAAAGACTTAGGAGCATTAACTGTTGGTGTTGTTACTAGACCATTTACTTTCGAAGGTCGAAAACGTGCAACACAAGCAGCCGGTGGTATTGCTGCAATGAAAGAAGCGGTTGATACACTCATCGTAATCCCTAATGATCGCTTGTTGGAAATTGTTGACAAAAGCACACCGATGTTAGAGGCTTTCCGTGAAGCCGATAATGTATTACGTCAAGGTGTTCAAGGTATATCAGATTTAATTGCTACACCGGGACTAATCAACCTCGATTTTGCCGATGTTAAAACAATTATGACAAATAAGGGATCAGCCCTCATGGGAATTGGGATCGCTACTGGGGAAAACCGTGCGACTGAAGCAGCGAAAAAGGCAATTTCTTCTCCACTATTAGAAAAATCAATTGAAGGTGCCCAAGGCGTCTTGATGAACATTACAGGTGGGGTGAATTTAAGCTTGTATGAGGTTCAAGAGGCAGCTGATATTGTAGCATCTGCATCGGATCAGGAAGTAAATATGATATTTGGATCTGTCATTAACGATAGTTTAAAAGATGAAATTATCGTAACAGTTATTGCAACAGGCTTTAATGAGACGGCACCACAGCCTCAACAAACACGCCCTTCATTTGGAACAGGACAACCAAAACAAAATGTTGCTCAAACTGTGAAGCGCGAACCGAAACGTGAAGAAATTCAAGAGTCAGTTCGCAGCAATAATCAACATGCTGAAGATACGTTAGATATCCCAACATTTTTAAGAAATAGAAATCGCAGAAACCAATAATAATTACTAACCGGATAAGGAAACTTATCCGGTTTTATTTATTTTTGGCCACGACCCACTAAAAGCGAGTACAGGGCAGAAGAAATCAACAATCTGGTATAACCTTTTATTTTAAATAAAATTCCTCAATTTAAAAGTACAAACATTCCTTTGGTAAATCATATCTTTCATTTGACAAAATTCGTAATAAACATTGAAAACTTCTCTAATTTCACGCACAAAAAATGACACACTTTTAACGAGTATGTACGATACAATCAAACTACCACATCAAATGGGGGGATATAATTGGTTGTCTATATGGACGTTATATGGCTACTAAACTTACTTGTTGACTCGATGCTTCTGTGGTTGACAGCCATTATATTAAAACGTCGGATCTCTATATGGAGGATATTTATTGGAGGGTTTATTGGCTCATTACTCATTATTATGAGTCTTACACCATTTTCTTCTTATGCAGGTCATCCAATAGTGAAATTAGCATTTTCCATTTTAATAGTATACTCCACATTTGGGTTTAAACGTTTGAAGTATTTTTTTTCAAACCTCTTAACATTTTATTTTGTTACATTTTTGATTGGGGGATTGTTAATTGGAACCCATTATTTCATTCATTTTGACTTTCAATTGAAGAATTCGGTATTGCTTGCGAGTGTAAAAGGGTTTGGTGATCCTATTAGCTGGCTATTCGTCCTCTTTGGTTTGCCGATCGCATGGTACTTTTCAAAACAAAGAATTGAAGATTTTGAAATGGCGAATATTCAATATGATCAATTAGTTGACGTGAAAATAACAATAAACGGAATTTCTTTGCAATTAAAGGGGCTAATCGATAGTGGAAACCAATTATACGATCCGTTATCAAAACAGCCGGTAATGATTGTTTCGATACAGCATGCATTAGATCAGTTTCCGATAGAAATTAAGGAAATTACTGATCATTCAGATCGATTTCTTCAAGGAAAGACAACATTGCCTTCTGAATGGAGTGAAAAAATCCGCTTCATCCCAGCTAAAGTCGTCGGGAAAAGCAACCAATTATTATTAGCTTATAAACCAGACAATCTGATTATTGAGAAGGAATACGAAAGTTGGATCGTAAAGAAGGCGCTTATTTCTTTTACAAATCAACGTTTATCAAGTGATGACATGTTTCAATGTATTGTTCATCCAAAAATGTTAACTGGGATACCAATCCAATCCGCATCGTAACGAAAAGATTAAATAAGGTATTATTACTATACTCCTAACATCAATCATTTAGAAGGGGGACTAAACGTGAAAAATTTTCGAATAAAATTATCCTATTTTTGGTACAAAATTTTAATTAAACTGGGGATTAAAACAGATGAGATTTATTATATAGGCGGAAGTGAGGCGCTTCCTCCGCCGTTAACGAAAGAAGAAGAAGAAGTATTAATCGAGAAGCTTCCCAAAGGTGATATGGCAGCAAGATCGTTATTAATTGAGCGAAATTTACGATTAGTTGTCTATATTGCCCGAAAGTTTGAAAATACAGGCATAAATATTGAGGACCTGATCAGCATTGGAACAATTGGTCTTATCAAAGCGGTAAATACATTTAATCCTGAGAAAAAAATAAAACTGGCAACCTATGCATCCCGCTGTATTGAAAATGAAATATTAATGTATTTGCGCCGAAATAATAAAATTCGTTCGGAAGTATCTTTCGATGAACCGCTTAATATTGATTGGGACGGAAATGAATTATTACTATCCGATGTACTTGGAACAGAGGAGGATATTATCACGAAGGATCTTGAAGCAAATGTCGATAAAAAACTATTATTCAGTGCATTACATCAGTTAACACCTAGAGAGAAGCAAATAATGGAACTTCGCTTTGGCTTGCAAGGTGGAGAAGAGAAAACACAAAAGGACGTAGCTGATATGCTAGGGATTTCACAATCGTATATTTCACGACTTGAGAAAAGAATTATAAAAAGGTTAAAAAAGGAGTTTAATAAAATGGTTTAAAAAATTTTTTTTAAATAAAACCTTTTCGCATCAATAATTTTGCAAAGAAGAGGCCTTACTCAAATTTCTACCCATGCATAATTTTCCCACCCGCGGAGATACTTAATTTTGAACAGCAGCTCCTATGAGGAGGGAAATGACTTGAAGAGGAATAAAGTAGAAATTTGTGGGGTAGATACATCTAAACTTCCTGTGCTAAAAAACGAAGAGATGCGAGAATTATTGAAAAAAATGCATGAAGGTGATTTACATGCAAGAGAAAAACTTGTAAACGGCAATTTACGACTCGTATTAAGTGTAATCCAACGCTTTAATAATCGTGGTGAATATGTCGATGACCTCTTTCAGGTCGGTTGTATTGGACTTATGAAATCTATTGATAATTTTGATTTAAGTCAGAATGTAAGATTTTCAACTTATGCTGTACCGATGATTATAGGAGAAATAAGAAGATATTTGCGTGATAATAATCCAATTCGTGTCTCAAGGTCACTTCGTGATATAGCTTATAAAGCTCTCCAAGTACGTGAGAAACTAATGAGCAAAACTTCACGGGAACCTACAGCCGAAGAAATTGCTAAAGTATTGGAAGTACCCCATGAAGAAATTGTTTTTGCATTAGATGCCATCCAAGACCCTGTATCATTGTTTGAACCTATTTATAATGATGGAGGGGACCCTATTTATGTGATGGACCAACTTGGGGATGAAAAGAACCGCGATACACAATGGGTAGAAGAAATTGCTTTACAAGAGGGGTTGCGAAGATTAAATGATCGCGAAAAAATGATTATTCGTAAGCGTTTCTTTCAAGGAAAAACACAAATGGAAGTGGCGGAGGAAATTGGTATTTCCCAAGCGCAAGTATCTCGATTAGAAAAAGCGGCAATTAAACAAATGAATAAGAATATACAATAGGTGGACAAGTATCCTGGGAATTCACAGGATACTTGTCCATAATTTATTTCTATAACGAATCCAATAGTTTTCTTCTTAAAATGTCCTTCCAATGCATATACATGTATTATAATTTGTGCACTTGTTAATAAGCCATGACTTGATGGAGGGGTTATCAATGGTTCGTATTTCAGAATTTCAAGTAAAAGATGTAGTCAGTATATCGGACGGGCGGAAATTAGGAAACATCGGAGATATAGATATAAATTTGGATACCGGGAAAATTGATAGTATTATTGTAGGTGGGTCGGGAAAGGTTTTTGGCTTTTTCGGAAAAGATGAAGAATTTATTATACCTTGGAGCAATATTGTCAAAATCGGAGCGGATGTAATATTAGTTCGTTTCCGTGATCAAAACTATATGCAACAACAATTACAGGAACCTAAACAATAATAATATCTTTATTTATCAAGCTTATCTAATTGAAGGAGGGATAAGCTTCTTTTTTTTTAGTTTTTTAATTTAAGATGTAACTGAATTATAAAATGAACATAAGCTGAATTTATGATACACTATTAAAAAGAATCTTTCGGAAAATATAGGAGTAAATATATGTTTGAGCCATTTCAAAAAAAGGAAAAAGAATATTTTATTATAGAGAGCTGGAATCGACTAAATTCAAACTTAATTGCCGGATTTACAACGAAAAATGGCGGGAAGAGTAAAAATGAATTTCAAACGTTAAATTGTGGATTTCATGTTGGTGATGCATTAACTGATGTTCAGCAAAATCGTCAGTTATTATCTACAAAGCTTGATTTCGATATTAATAGCTGGGTTGGAGCGGAGCAAACGCACGGTTGTCGAATCGCGAAAGTAGGCGAATCTGAAGCAGGAAAAGGTGCTCTTGATTATGAAAGTAGTCTCCAAAATACAGATGGTCTTTATACTGAAGAAAAAAATACATTGCTAACACTGTGTTTTGCGGATTGTGTTCCTCTTTATTTTTTTGCTCCGGACTATAATATGATTGGTATTGCCCATGCAGGATGGAAAGGTACGGTTGATGGGATCGGTAAGAAAATGGTGGAAAAATGGACGAGTGAAGGAATAGCTGTACAACATATCCAAGCAGTCATTGGTCCTTCTATTTGCAAAGATTGTTATGTTGTTGATAACCGGGTAATTGCTAAAGTAAACAACTGGATGAAACCGAATATTGAAATGCCATATGAAGAAATAACTCCAGGGCAGTTTAAACTAGATTTAAAAAAATTGAATCAGTTTATCCTTGAATTATCGGGTATTCCCCCTGAAAATATTTATTTAACGAACTATTGTACAAGATGTGATCAAGATGAATTTTTTTCACATCGACGTGATTATGGAAAAACAGGAAGAATGTTAAGTTTTATTGGTTTGAAAGGAGCTTCTTCATGAAAGTGTCTGAAAATCTTTCAATTATTAAAGAAAATATTGATATCGCATGTAAAAAGTCTGGGAGAAATCCTGATGAAGTAACTATTATTGCAGTAACTAAATATGTAACGACTGAACGTGCGGAAGAAGCGGTAGAAACAGGTATTGTTAATTTAGGTGAAAATCGTGACACAGGTTTAATTGAAAAGTGGGATGCGCTTAAAGAACGTGCAATATGGCATTTTATTGGAACTCTCCAAACACGCAAAGTGAAAAATATTATTGATAAAGTAGCGTACATTCATTCTCTTGATCGACTGTCTTTAGCGGAAGAAATTAATAAAAGGGCTGAAAAGCAAATCTCCTGTTTCATTCAAGTAAATGTTTCTGGAGAAGATTCTAAACATGGTATTAATCCTGAAGATGTGATAAGTTTTATTCATAATTTAAAAAATTTAAATAAAATAAAAGTCGTTGGATTAATGACGATGGCACCTTTAACAGAGGATGAAGCAAGCATTCGTCGGTGCTTTCGTGGATTAAAAGAATTGCAAAATAAAGTCCAAGCCTTACAACTTGAGTATGCTCCATGTAATGAATTATCTATGGGAATGTCAAATGACTACACAATTGCTATTGAAGAAGGGGCGACTTTTGTAAGAATAGGTACATCATTAGTTGGATAAAATGGAGGTGTTCGTATGGGATTGAAAACGAAGTTGAAATCATTTTTTTTATTGGATGATGAATATGAATATACTGAAGACGAAAAGCTGGATAATGAAATGGAACCTGAGCAGTATCCAAAGACGCAACAACAAAAGCAAAATGTTGTCAGCTTACAAAGTGTTCAAAAATCTTCAAAAGTTATATTGGTTGAACCACGAGTTTATGCCGAGGCACAAGAAATTGCTGATCATTTAAAAAATAGACGGGCAGTAGTTGTGAATTTACAAAGGATTGATCGTGATCAAGCAAAACGAATTATCGATTTTTTAAGTGGAACTGTTTATGCTATTGGTGGAGATATTCAAAGAATTGGAACAGATATATTTTTGAGTACGCCAGATAATGTAGAAGTTTCGGGAAATATTACTGACTTAATTCAGCAAAATGATTTTGATTCGAGGTGGTCTTAAGTAGAATGGATATTTTGTTTGGAATTTTAATTAAAGCTATTGAGATTTATACATACATAATTATTATTTATATATTTATGTCATGGTTTAATGCGCAACAATCTTCAATTGGTCAAATGTTCGCACGCATATGTGAACCGTATTTAGAACAATTTCGTCGCATTATTCCACCATTTGGAATGATTGATTTTTCACCAATTATCGCTATTATTGTGTTAAATCTTGCTGGAAGAGGGGTAAGGGCACTATATTTTTGGATTATTTAGGTAGTGCCTACGAACCTTTATCTATTTTTGACTATTAACGTTTTAGGGGATTTTATGGATAATATTTATCAACATTTTAGACCGGAAGAGAAAGAATTTATTGATCAAGTTGTCAATTGGAAACAATATGTTGAAGACTGTTATGCACCAAAGCTAACCGATTTTTTAGATCCGAGACAAATTCATATTGTTCAATCGATTATTGGTATAGGACAACAGGTGAGGGTACATGTATTCGGAGGCCATGAGTTTTGTGAAAGAAAAAGGGTTCTACTCTATCCCGATTATTATACTCCCGCCGACGAAGACTTCCAAATTGCTTTATTTGAAATAAAATATCCTAGTAAATTTGTTACGATTACACACCGTCAAGTACTTGGCACCCTTATGTCTTTAGGAGTTAAAAGGGAAAAATTCGGGGACATCCTTATCGGTGGTCATCGGATCCAATTTTTCATTGTTAAAGAATTAAAAGATTATATAAAACTAGAATTTTGCCAGGTCGGGAAAATTTCGATCGAATTATTGGAAATGAATATGAATGAAATGATTTCAATAGGTGAAACATGGCATGAACAACAAACAACTGTTAGCTCTTTAAGATTAGATGCTGTTATATCATCAATTTATAACATTTCCAGACAGAAAGCCCAAACACTTATTCAACATGGACAAGTAAAAGTAAATTGGAGGATGACTGAGCAAACTTCGTTTATTTGTGATGAAGGTGATATGATCTCGGCAAGAGGTTATGGTAGAAGCAAAATTATTGTCATTGATGGCCAAACAAGAAAAGAAAAATGGCGAATACTGGTGGGCGTAATGAAATAATTTGATAAATTTGCAGGAAAATCCCCACAAACTGTCGAAAAAAAGTATAATAAGTTAAAAGCGGAAGTGCCTCTGTCAGCCCCGACAAGCAAATGTTCTAAACCAAAGGAAGTCCGCAATTTGTCTTCATTTGGTTTAGGTTATTTGACCTCGAGGGGCTAGGCACTGAAGCTGGATAAGAGAAAAGCGGAAGATTAAAACTTACTGGAGGTGGCAAGATGCCTTTAACACCATTGGATATACATAATAAGGAATTTAGTAAAGGCTTTCGCGGGTATGACGAAGATGAAGTGAACGAATTCCTTGATCAAGTCATCAAAGACTACGAGCTGATTATACGTGAAAAGAAAGAACTAGAAGAAAAGCTTTCTTCGCTAAATGAACGTCTAGGACATTTTACGAATATTGAAGAAACATTAAATAAATCTATCGTCGTTGCCCAGGAAGCAGCGGAGGAAGTCCGCGGTAATGCACAAAAAGAAGCAAAGCTGATTATTAGAGAATCTGAAAAAAATGCGGATCGTATAGTGAATGAAGCATTATCAAAAGCTCGGAAAATTGCCTTAGAAATTGAAGAGCTTAAAAAGCAATCAAAAGTATTTCGAACTCGTTTCAAAATGCTCATAGAAGCTCAATTAGATTTACTTAAGAATGATGATTGGGATAATTTAATGGAATTTGATATCGATGCTACAGAATTAAATATTGAAGAAGAAATTAAATAATCTTGAATCTTGACGAAATGAAATTGTATCACATATAATTTATATCAAATATATACACAAACGATGACAGGGACAGTACAATTGTTCAACGTCTTATTATAATAAGCGAACCAAGGATAGTGGAAGCTTGGTATAAGCGAATAATTGGAAAATCACCCTAGAGTTCTTGTATTGAACATCAAGTTGGTAAGTAGATACAAGCGATTCATTCACGATACGAATGTGTAAGTGGATATCCATTAATGATATCTATTAGGGTGGTACCGCGGGAAAGTCTTCTCGTCCCTTCCAGGGATGAGAAGGCTTTTTCTATTTATTTGTATGGCACCTTAGTTAATTGTCAATAAATAGAGGAAATCATTAAACTTGTAACGGAGTCAAATAATTAGGAGGAAAAGACATGGATTATAAAGATACGCTATTAATGCCAAAAACAGAATTTCCGATGCGTGGAAATCTCCCAAAAAGAGAACCAGAAATCCAAGCAAAATGGGAAGAAATGAATATTTATCAAAAAGTTCAAGACAAAACTAAAGGCAGACCGCTTTTTGTTCTTCACGATGGACCACCATATGCCAATGGAGATCTTCATATGGGTCATGCATTAAATAAAACATTAAAAGACTTTATCGTCCGCTACAAATCAATGACCGGCTATCAAGCTCCATATGTTCCTGGCTGGGACACACATGGTCTTCCAATTGAACAGGCGTTAACGAATAAAGGTGTAAAAAGAAAAGAAATGACAATCGCAGAATTCCGGCAATTATGTGCTGAATATGCATATCAGCAAGTAGATAATCAACGGACAGCATTTAAACGTTTAGGTGTTCGTGGTGATTGGGAAAATCCATATTTAACATTAAAACCTGAATATGAGGCACAACAAATTAAAGTTTTCGGAGAAATGGCGAAGAAAGGCTATATTTATAAAGGACTGAAACCAGTTTACTGGTCTCCGTCAAGCGAATCGGCTTTAGCGGAAGCGGAAATAGAATACCAAGATAAACGTTCAGCTTCTATTTATGTAGCATTTGAAGTAAAAGATGGAAAAGGTGTATTAGATAATGAAACAAAAATTATCATTTGGACAACAACACCTTGGACAATTCCCGCTAACCTTGGAATTACCGTTCATCCGGAACTAAAATATGTAGTTGTAAATGTAGCAAATGAAAAATATTTAGTTGCTGAAGCGCTTCTTGAAGAAGTATCCGAAGTTTTAGAATGGAATTCACCACAAATTGTTAAAACGGTTCTCGGTAAAGAATTAGAATATATTTTAGCGAAACATCCATTCTATGATCGTGATTCATTAGTTATGTTAGGCGAACATGTTACGACAGATTCCGGTACGGGTTGTGTTCATACTGCGCCCGGACATGGGGAAGATGACTTTCTTGTAGGGAAAAAATATGGTTTGGACGTTTTATGTCCTGTTGATGATAAAGGTGTCATGACGGCAGAGGCACCTGGATTTGAAGGGCTATTTTACGATAAAGCAAATAAACCAATCTCCGAAAAGTTAGAAGAAGTCGGTGCGCTATTAAAATTAAGCTTTATTACCCATTCTTATCCACATGACTGGAGAACGAAAAAACCGGTAATTTTCCGGGCAACGGCACAATGGTTTGCTTCAATTGATAAATTCCGTCCTGCATTATTGGAAGCTATCAAAGAAGTAAAATGGGTTCCATCATGGGGAGAAACCCGACTGTTTAATATGGTTCGTGATCGTGGTGATTGGTGTATTTCTAGACAGCGTGCATGGGGTGTACCAATTCCTGTATTCTATGCGGAAAATGGTGAACCAATTATTACAGACGAAACAATTGAACATGTTTCAGAACTTTTCCGTGAACATGGTTCAAATGTTTGGTTTGAAAAAGAAGTAAATGAATTATTACCTGATGGCTTCACTCACCCGGGAAGTCCAAATGGTAAATTTACGAAAGAAAATGACATTATGGATGTATGGTTTGATTCGGGATCTTCTCATCAGGCAGTATTATATGAGCGTGATGACTTACAACGCCCTGCAGATTTATATTTAGAAGGTTCCGACCAATATCGTGGCTGGTTCAACTCTTCATTAACAACTGCTGTAGCTGTGACGGGGAAAGCACCGTATAAAGGGGTGTTAAGCCACGGGTTCGCACTTGATGGTGAAGGACGTAAAATGAGTAAGTCTTTAGGAAATGTAATTTTACCAGGAAAAGTAATCAATCAATTAGGGGCAGATATTATCCGTTTATGGGTTGCTTCTGTTGATTATCAGGCGGATGTTCGTGTCTCTGATGCCATTTTGAAACAAGTATCAGAAGTTTATCGCAAAATTCGTAACACATTCCGTTTCTTATTAGGGAATTTATCCGATTTTGATCCTTCTTCAGATAAAATTGCTTACGAAGATTTACGTGAAGTTGATCAATATATGCTAGTGAAATTGAATGATTTAATTAAACATGCACATGATGCATACGAAAACTATGAATTTTCAAGTATTTATCATGCGGTCAATAACTTCTGTACATTAGATTTAAGTTCATTCTATTTAGATTTTGCAAAAGATGTTTTATATATCGAAGCAAAAGACAATTTTGAACGACGTGCAATGCAAACTGTATTATATGATTGTTTAACAGCGTTAACGAAACTCTTATCACCAATCTTGCCTCACACAGCTGATGAAGTATGGGCATATATTCCTGGTACGGCAGAAGAAAGCGTCCAATTAACAGATATGCCGGAATTCAGTGACTTACCAAATGCAAATGAGCTGAAAAGCAAATGGGGAGAATTTTTAAAACTTCGTAATGACGTTTTAAAAGCTTTAGAAGAGGCACGTAATGAAAAAGTAATTGGAAAATCATTAACTGCAAAAATTACTTTATTTGTAAATGAAAAAACAAAACAATTATTAGATTCCATTTCAGAAAACATGAACCAATTATTTATTGTTTCTGGATTTGAAATTGCCGGTTCTGTTGAAGATGCGCCAGAACAAGCACTGAAGCTTGAACATGCCGCTATTTTGGTTGAAAAAGCGGATGGTGAAACTTGCGAGCGCTGCTGGGTTGTTACCCCTGATGTTGGGAAAGTTGAAGAACATCCAACATTGTGTCCTAGATGTGCTGCTGTTGTTAAAGAATCTTATTATAACGCATAAAGATAAAACCCTCGGAGGTAATTCTTCGAGGGTTTTCTATTTTCTGTAACTTTATGAAAGAGTTACTCGATAAATAATTAAAAAATAAGGGTAAGCTAACATCAACCTATGAAGGAGGGAATATCAATGTACCTTAATGATGAACATCAACATTTATTTCATTTACTTCATGATCTAAAAGTAGAATTAAATTCTTACGAAACGAATGATGACTTAATTAAAGAGTTGATTAATGATGAATTAAAGGACATTAATACCGCCCTATCAAAATGGAATGAAGGTAATTATGGAAAATGTGAACGAAATGGCGAACCGATTCCGAAAGAATGGCTTGAAACAATACCTACATTAAAAACCTCTGACGAATGGAAACAATTATGGTCCTTTGGAAAAATTACAATCCCTTTTAGCTAATGACAAATAAGCTTTTCTAAGTCCCCCGTTTTATGCTACAATGCAAAGGAAGCAAAGCTTTTTTAACGAAAAAGATACGGGGGTTTCCTTTGTGATATATTACATAATTTCTTTATTTGTTATAGCTTTAGACCAATTAACAAAAATTCTAGTTGAGAAAAACATGGAAATTGGAGAAAGAATTCCTGTAATCGAAAATGTTTTTTCAATTACATCCCATCGGAATCAAGGTGCCGCATGGGGAATTTTACAAGGCCAGATGTGGTTATTTTATTTAATCACGATTATTGTGGTTGGGGGAATTATTTATTACATTCAAAAACATGCAAAAGGAAAACCTTTATTAGGGATTAGTTTGGCTTTTATGCTGGGCGGTGCAATTGGAAACTTTATTGATCGACTTTTCCGAAAAGAAGTTATTGACTTTCTTTATGCGGAAATTATCGATTTTCCTATTTTTAATATCGCGGATGCAGCATTAACGATCGGGGTTGTTCTGCTTCTCATACAAATGTTGAGAGAAGAACGACAATCAAAGGAGAAAACTTATGGAAAAAATGGAACACATCATTCTTGAGAGTGAAAATAATGAAAGGATCGACAAAGTTATTTCTGCTCTAAATGAAGAATGGTCCCGTTCGCAAGTACAGCAATGGCTTAAAGAAGGTCATGTAACTGTAAACGGAAAAAACGTTAAAGCAAATTATAAATGTATGATTAATGATCAACTAGTAATAGAAATCCCTGAGCCAGAAGAATTAGATGTAGAGGCTGAAGACATGAATCTTGATATTTATTATGAAGATGGAGATGTTTTAGTTGTTAATAAACCAAAAGGAATGGTAGTACATCCTGCCCCAGGTCATACATCAGGTACGTTAGTAAATGGTTTAATGGCACATTGTACTGATCTTTCCGGCATTAATGGTGTAATGAGACCTGGGATTGTCCATCGGATTGATAAAGATACTTCCGGATTATTAATGGTTGCCAAAAATGATTTCTCCCACGAGCGTCTAGTAAACCAATTGGTTGATAAATCCGTAACAAGAAAATATTTTGCAATCGTCCATGGAAATATTCCACATGATTATGGAACGATAGATGCTCCAATTGGCAGGGATCCAGTTGATCGTCAAAGAATGACAGTTGTAGATAGTGGTAAACATGCAGTAACGCATTTTCGCGTACTCGATCGTTTTAACGATTTTACATTTGTAGAATGTCAATTAGAAACAGGACGCACCCACCAAATTCGCGTCCATATGAAATATATTGGATTTCCACTTGCGGGTGATCCTAAGTACGGTCCAAGGAAAACATTGTCAATTAATGGTCAAGCACTGCATGCAGGTGTGTTGGGATTTGTCCATCCACGTACCGAAAAATACATGGAATTCGAAGCACCATTGCCTGAAGATTTTCTTCAATTGATCCAGTCCCTTAAAAAATAGTTGACAGACAGGCAAACTAATAGTATTCTAAATATAATTTAATAAGCCCCTTTAATACAGTCCTGTGAGGCTGAGAAGGAAACGGATATAGCGAATTTAAGCTATTAATAGTTAGACATGCATTCGTCAACCCTCTCTCCTCTAGGTGAGAGGGTTTTTTATCTGAGAGGTGAAAAAAATGTCTCAAAAAGCAGTTGTTCTAGATCAACAAGCTATTCGAAGAGCTCTTACCCGTATTGCTCATGAAATAATCGAGAGAAATAAAGGTATTGAAAATTGCATTCTCGTAGGAATTAAAACCCGTGGGATTCATATAGCTAAGCGATTAGCCGAAAGGATTGGGCAAATTGAAGGGGAATCGATACAAGTTGGGGTTTTGGATATTACTTTGTATCGTGATGATTTAACGGAAAAGACCGAGAATGCGGTACCAGAAGTAAAAGGTTCACATATTCCAACTGATATAAATAATAAGAAGGTTATATTAGTGGATGATGTATTATACACAGGTCGAACGGTTCGCGCAGGAATGGATGCGTTGATGGATATTGGAAGACCTTCGCAAATTCAATTAGCCGTACTAGTAGACCGGGGACATCGAGAACTGCCTATCCGTGCAGATTTTATCGGAAAAAATATTCCTACATCCAGTTCAGAGCGAATTGTTGTTGCACTTAATGAAGTGGATGAATTGGATCAAGTAAGTATTTATGAAAATTAAATACATCCTTTTAAAAGCAGTCCAGAGAGGCTGACAAAGGTGGATATCTATTATTGGATTTTGTGATATTCAATGATGGACTAACCTCTTTGTGGCTTCTTGCTATAAAGAGGTTTTTTTGTATGAGAACCGTTGTTAGGTACATCTTAAGAAAAAGGAGATTAAATAATGGGAAAAAATGCAGAAATCATACTAGACATCAATGAAAAACCAAATACATCCCAATGGATTAGCCTAAGCATCCAACATTTGTTTGCGATGTTTGGATCAACGGTTTTAGTTCCGCTACTCGTGCATTTAAGTCCTGCAGTAGCACTTGCTTCGAGTGGATTAGGAACACTTGCCTATATACTTATCACAAGAGGAAAGGTTCCTGCTTACCTAGGTTCATCTTTTGCTTTCATTGCTCCACTAATAAGTGCAAAGGCATTAGGTGGTCCGGGAGCTGCCATGCTGGGAACCTTTTTTGCCGGAATCATTTACGGACTTGTTGCTTTACTAATAAATAAACTAGGATATAGATGGTTAATGAGACTTTTGCCACCGATCGTTGTAGCACCAGTAATAATCGTTATCGGTCTAGGACTTGCTGGAACGGCAGTAGGAATGGCAATGTACGAAAATCCAGGTGCACCTCAAGCAGATCTAATTTATAGTACAAAACATATCGTTGTCGCCCTCTGCACAATTGCAATCATCATTATTAGTTCAACATTTTTTAAAGGGTTTTTTCAACTAATCCCAGTACTCATAGGAATAATTGGAGGCTATATTATCTCTGTATTTGCCGGATTAGTAGATTTTTCAGGTGTCATTGAAGCGAAGTGGTTTGCATTACCAGATTTTGTTTTCCCTTTCATATCATATGAACCGACATTCTCTTGGCAAGTTGTGATGCTAATGGTACCTGTTGCCATTGTAACTTTATCTGAACATATTGGACACCAAATCGTATTGAGTAAAGTTGTAAACCGTGACTTAGTTGCGGATCCTGGTCTAGATAGTTCCCTGTTAGGTGATGGAGTTTCAATCGTTATCGCATCGCTAATTGGTGGCCCGCCAACAACTACTTACGGAGAAAATATCGGAGTCCTGGCAATCACTCGAGCATATAGCGTATACGTAATTGGCGGTGCCGGTGTTCTTGCGTTAGCTTTCAGTTTCATTGGAAAAATTAGTGCCCTATTGAGTTCCATCCCAACAGCTGTAATGGGTGGCGTATCTATCGTATTATTTGGAATTATTGCTGCAAGCGGTCTAAGAATGCTTGTTGAGCATAAAATCGATTTTGCAGATAATCGTAATCTACTCATTTCTTCCGTCATCCTAGTTGTAGGAATAGGGGGAGCATTCATTAGATTTACTGAAGGATTTGAGCTATCAGGAATGGCATTAGCTGCAATATTAGGTGTGATTCTAAACCTTGTCTTGCCTGGCAGACCGACAGAGGATTCAGAATTGGATCTGTTTAGTGAAATTGAAAATGAGTATTAACATATCACCTTTTAAGTGAAGTCCAGAGAGACTTACAAGGGTGTTTCATTCAATGTGTACATGAAGTTACACATTAAAAAAACGCCCTAATTTAAGATAGGGCGTTTTTTTTAAAAGGAGGAATTTACTTTGTGTCATTTATTAACAATGGCGGATTTAACAAATGCAGATATTAATGAAATTTTGCTAGAAGCTCAAATGTTTAAGGACGGCAGTACATGGTCATCGCCTAAAAAAATGTATGCAGCAAATTTATTTTTTGAACCAAGCACAAGAACGAAATGCAGTTTTGAAATGGCGGAAAGAAAGTTAGGGTTAGAAGTCATTCCGTTTGAAACTAGTACGTCTAGCTTGCAAAAAGGTGAGACATTGTACGATACAGTAAAAACACTAGAATCGATTGGTGTAAACCTAGCAGTTATACGGCATAATCAGGATCATTATTATAAGGAATTAGTACCAAAAATAAATATTCCGATTATTAATGGAGGGGATGGTTGTGGTCAGCACCCAACCCAATCATTACTAGATTTATTCACCATTAAACAAGAATTCGGTGGTTTCAGTGGCTTAAATATTACGATAATAGGCGATATCTCACATAGTCGAGTAGCCCGTTCAAATATGGAAGCTTTAACAAAACTAGGGGCAAATGTAGTGTTTTCGGGCCCACCTGAATGGTTTGACCACACATTTTCACTAGGAAACTATGTACCTATTAATCAAGCGATCGAACAGGCAGATGTTGTCATGCTTCTCAGAATTCAACATGAAAGACATCAAGGACAATCTACTTATACAGCAAAACAATACCATGAACAATATGGCTTAACGGTGGAACGCGAAAGCAGAATGAAAAACGGAAGTATTATCATGCATCCTGCACCAATCAATAGAAATGTTGAGATTGCTGATGAACTAGTTGAGAGCAAAAAATCGAGAATTTTTAAGCAAATGGCAAATGGCGTTTATATTCGTATGGCTGTCATTAAACGAGCATTAGAAAATTCAGTTAGGGGTTGTTTACATGAATTACATTATTAAAAACGGAAAAATTTTAGCAGGAAATGGAAAACAAATGCAGGCTGATATTCGTATTCATAACGGTGTAATCAAAGAAATTGGAGAACAGTTAGAAATATATGATGAAACGATTTTTGATGCAAATGGCAGTTTACTAACACCAGGATTTATCGATTTACATATTCACTTAAGGGAGCCGGGTGGTGAGCATAAAGAAACGATAGAAACAGGAACAATGGCTGCGGCTAAAGGTGGGTTTACTACCGTTGCATGCATGCCTAATACGAAGCCGGTTCCGGATACACCTGAACAAATGCAATGGTTGATGAACCGGATTGAAGAAACAGCCCATGTAAAGGTATTACCATATGCAGCAATTACAAAAGGTCAGTTAGGGGAAGAACTGACAAATTTTGCAGGATTAAAGGAAAATGGTGCATTCGCTTTTACTGATGATGGCGTAGGAGTACAAACAGCAAGTACGATGTTTGAGGCAATGAAACGAGCGGCTGCACTTAATATGGCAGTTGTTGCACACTGTGAAGATAATTCACTAATTTATGGCGGAGCAGTACATGAGGGAGATTTTTCTAAAAAGCATGACATTCCAGGAATTCCTTCTGTTTGTGAGTCCGTTCATATTGCAAGAGATATTCTCCTTGCAGAAGCTGCCGGGTGTCACTATCATGTTTGCCACATAAGCACAAAAGAATCCGTTCGCCTCGTCCGCGATGCTAAAAGAGCGGGAATTCATGTCACGGCGGAAGTCACGCCACATCACTTACTCTTATGTGACGAAGATATTCCAAGTCTTGATACAAATTATAAAATGAATCCGCCATTAAGAGGAAAGGAAGACCGCGAAGCACTTCTTGAAGGGCTATTAGACGGAACAATCGATTTCATTGCGACCGACCATGCGCCACACACAAGTGAAGAAAAAAGTAAAGGAATGAGCAGCGCTCCATTTGGAATTGTCGGTTTAGAAACGGCATTTCCACTACTATACACTCATTTCGTTGAAACAGGGATATTTACTTTAAATCAATTAGTTGATTGGCTAACGATTGCTCCAGCTAAGGCTTTTCAATTGTCATCCGGACGATTGGAAGTAGGAGCAGCCGCAGACATTGCGTTAATCAATTTAGAAAAAGAGATGGCCATCAATCCTTTAGAGTTTGAATCGAAAGGAAAAAATACACCTTTTACAGGATGGCATTGTAAAGGTTGGCCTGTTGCAACATTTGTAGACGGCGAATTGAAATGGAATGAAGGAGGTGCTGGAAAATGAAACGACAATTAATTTTAGAAGATGGAACAGTCATGATTGGAAAGGCATTTGGTAGTGAGATTGAAATGGTGGGTGAAATTGTTTTTACAACAGGGATGACTGGCTATCAAGAAACAATAACAGATCCATCATTTTGCGGCCAAATCGTTACACTAACTTATCCGCTTATCGGTAACTACGGAATTAATCGTGATGATTATGAGTCCATTCAACCATCAATTAAAGGGTTAATCGTGAAGGAAGCAGCTGAGTTTCCATCAAACTGGCGGAATGATATGAGTTTATCCGAATTTTTAAAACTTAAAAATATTCCAGGTATCTCTGGAATTGACACGAGAAAATTAACCCGGATCATACGTCAATATGGAACATTAAAAGGTGCCATTTGTCATATTTCTGCTAATCCAGCTGAAGTGATAAACCAATTAAAAAATCAAGAATTCCCTACTAATCAAGTTGAACAAGTATCGACCCAAAAAGCTTATCCTAGTCCTGGGCGTGGGCATCATGTCGTGTTAGTTGACTTCGGATCAAAACATGGGATATTAAGAGAACTTAATAAACGAGATTGTGATGTAACGGTCGTACCATATAATACAAGTTCAGCTGAAATTTTAGCATTAAAGCCGGATGGTGTTATGTTGTCTAATGGACCTGGTGATCCGAAAGATGTTCCTCAGGCAATCAAGATGATAAAAGAGTTAATAGGGAAGCTACCAATCTTCGGCATTTGTTTAGGACATCAATTATTTGCATTAGCATGTGGAGCTGATACGTATAAATTAAAATTCGGTCATCGCGGGGCAAATCATCCAGTAAAAGATTTACACACTGGAAAAGTATTTTTCACATCACAAAACCATGGATATGCGGTGAACGAAGAATCAATCCAAACAACACAATTACGTGTCACTCAAATAAATTTAAATGATCAAACAATTGAAGGACTTGAGCACCAAGTTCATCCGGTGTTTACTGTACAGTATCATCCAGAAGCATCACCTGGACCTGAAGATACGAATTTCTTATTTGATCAATTTTTATCACGAATCGAAGAATGGAAAGGAACGGTGAAACAACATGCCTAAACGTAAAGACATTAAAAGTATCTTAGTAATCGGTTCAGGACCGATTATTATCGGCCAAGCGGCTGAATTTGACTATGCAGGTACACAAGCATGCTTAGCACTTAAGGAAGAAGGTTACCGTGTTATTCTTGTAAACTCTAACCCTGCAACGATTATGACAGATACTGAAATTGCAGATGTTGTATACATCGAGCCTTTAACATTAGAATTCATCAGTAGAATTATTCGTAAGGAAAAGCCTGATGCCATTTTGCCTACATTAGGTGGACAGACAGGGTTAAACATGGCAATGGAATTAGCACAAGCGGGCATACTCGAGGAATGCAATGTGGAAGTGTTAGGAACAAAATTATCTGCCATTAAGCAAGCAGAGGATCGTGATGAGTTTCGCAGCTTGATGAAAGACTTAAATGAACCTGTACCTGAAAGTGATATTATTCATTCTCTAGATGAAGCATTCGAATTTGTGAAACATATTGGCTACCCAGTAATCGTCCGACCTGCATACACATTAGGTGGTACAGGCGGAGGCATTTGTGAAAACGATGAGGAATTAAAAGAAATCGTCACAAGCGGGTTAAATAACAGTCCAGTTCACCAATGTCTCTTAGAAAAAAGCATTGCAGGTTATAAAGAAATTGAATATGAAGTGATGCGTGATACGAATGATAATGCAATTGTTGTATGTAATATGGAAAATATCGATCCAGTAGGAATCCATACAGGTGACTCAATAGTTGTCGCTCCAAGCCAAACATTAAGTGATCGAGAATACCATTTACTTAGAAATGTTTCATTAAAAATCATTCGTGCACTAGGAATCGAAGGTGGCTGCAATGTGCAGTTAGCGCTTGATCCATATAGCTTTAATTACTATATCATTGAAGTAAACCCACGAGTTAGTCGCTCATCTGCTCTCGCTTCGAAAGCAACTGGCTACCCAATTGCAAAGCTAGCCGCAAAAATTGCAGTGGGATTAACTTTAGACGAGATGATAAACCCTGTAACAGGAAAAACATATGCATGTTTTGAACCGGCATTAGATTATATTGTTACGAAAATCCCTCGCTGGCCGTTTGATAAATTCGAATCAGCTAATCGTAGACTAGGAACACAAATGAAAGCAACAGGGGAAGTAATGGCAATAGGAAGAAGCTTCGAGGAATCATTATTAAAAGCAGTTCGTTCTCTAGAAAGCAATACGTATCATCTTGAACTGGCTGATGCAGATCAAATTAGTGATGAACTGATTGAAAAGAGAATTCGAAAAGCTGGCGATGAACGAATCTTTTACTTAAGTGAAGCACTTCGCAGAGGTGTGACAATCGAAACGATTCACGAATGGAGTCAAATAGACCTATTCTTCCTATATAAAATACAAAAAATTATCCACTTTGAAAAAGAATTAATCAATAAACCATTTGACAAAGAAACAGCTAAACAAGCAAAGGAATATGGATTTTCCGATCATAAGCTTGCGAGACTTTGGAATTCAGATGAGAAAACTGTTTACGAATGGAGAAAGCAACATCATTTAATCCCTGTTTATAAAAGGGTTGATACATGTGCGGCAGAATTCGAATCGGAAACACCGTATTTTTATGGTACGTATGAAGAAGAAAATGAATCGATCGTAACAGATAAAAAAAGTGTCGTTGTCTTAGGTTCTGGTCCGATCCGCATCGGGCAAGGTGTCGAGTTTGATTATGCAACTGTCCATTCCGTTTGGGCGATTCAAGAGGCAGGGTATGAGGCAATCATTATTAATAGTAATCCAGAAACGGTTTCAACCGATTTTAGTATCTCAGATAAACTATATTTTGAACCGCTAACAATTGAAGATGTAATGCATATAATCGACCTTGAAAAGCCTGAAGGGGTAGTCGTCCAGTTTGGTGGCCAAACAGCCATTAACCTTGCATCACAACTTGTGGAAAGAGGTGTCAAAATTCTCGGAACATCGTTAGAAAGCCTTGATCGTGCCGAAAATCGCGATAAATTTGAGCAAGCGTTGGAACAATTGAATATCCGTCAACCACTTGGAAAAACAGCCTTTTCAGTTGAACAAGCGGTAACAATAGCTAATGATATCGGTTATCCTGTGCTAGTTCGCCCTTCCTATGTATTAGGAGGCAGAGCTATGGAAATCGTTTATCACGAGCAAGAATTATATCAATATATGGAAAATGCTGTTCAAGTAAATCCGAATCATCCAGTATTAATCGATCGCTATTTAATTGGAAAAGAAATCGAGGTAGATGCCATTTCCGATGGAAAAGACATATTAATTCCGGGAATTATGGAACATATTGAACGTGCGGGTGTTCACTCTGGGGATTCAATCGCCGTGTATCCAACACAAAGTATTTCAGAGAGCATGAAGAATAAAATTGTTGAATACACAACGAAACTAGCAAAAGGACTTAATATAATTGGGTTATTAAATATCCAATACGTCATATCAAATGATCAATTATATGTGATTGAGGTAAATCCACGATCAAGTCGAACAGTACCGTTTTTAAGTAAAATTACGAATGTTCCGATGGCAAATCTAGCAACAAAAGTGATACTAGGTCAAAGCCTTCAAGATTTAGGTTACGGAACAGGCCTTGTTAAGGAGAAGAAAGGTGTGTATGTGAAAGTACCAGTTTTCTCTTTTGCTAAGCTTCGAAGAGTCGATATTACATTAGGACCAGAAATGAAATCTACTGGCGAAGTAATGGGGAAAGATATGACATTGGAAAAGGCATTGTATAAAGGCCTAGTAGCTTCAGGTATGAAAATTCAAAACTATGGAACGGTACTGTTTACTGTTGCTGATAAGGATAAAGAGGAGGCAACCCAACTTGCTAAGCGATTCGACGCAATCGGCTTTACGCTTATGGCAACAAGTGGTACTGCCGGTAGCCTTCAAGCGACAGGATTAAAAGTGGATGTTGTTGATAAAATCGGCTCAGATGGCGTTACACTGCTGGATGTTATTAAAAACGGAAAAGTTCAAATTGTCATAAATACATTGACAAAAGGAAAGCAGCCTGAGCGTGATGGATTTAGAATTCGCCGTGAAGCAGTAGAAAATAATATTCCATGTTTAACATCATTAGATACGGCTGAGGCCATCTTAAGGGTGCTTGAATCAATGACGTTCTCGTCAGAAGCGATGCCAGCAAATCAGATCAAAAAAGATGTGGTAACGATATGATTAAGCAAGAGAAGATGAAAATAAGCTCTCAGAGGGAAATTGCTTCGCAAATATTTGAATTAAGCCTTGAAGGTGAGCTTGTTAATGAAATGAAGCAGCCGGGTCAATTTGTTCACCTACGAATTTCGAAATCTATCGAACCATTATTAAGAAGACCTATCAGTATAGCTGAAATTGATCACACCAACAAAAGATTTACTATGATTTATCGGGCTGATGGGAAAGGAACACGTATACTTTCACATAAAAAAGCCGGAGAAACGATTGATGTTCTTGGACCTTTAGGAAACGGCTTTCCGATCGAAAGAAAAAAAGGTGAGAAAGCGTTGTTAGTTGGCGGGGGAATTGGCGTTCCTCCACTCTATGAATTATCCAAGCAACTTGTCAAACAAGGTGTTGAGGTTTTCCATGTATTAGGTCATGAAACGGCTAGTAAAGTATTCTATATGGACGAATTTAGTAGATTAGGAAAAACATATGTGGCAACGGTAGATGGTTCATTAGGGACAAAAGGCTTTGTTACGGATGTATTGGAGCAAGAAGATCTCTCCTTTGACTGTCTTTATTCATGTGGACCAATGCCGATGTTAAAAGCGTTGGAAAATAAGTACCCAGCAATTGAAGGATATATTTCATTAGAAAAAAGAATGGGTTGTGGAATTGGCGCATGTTTTGCATGTGTCTGTCATCTAGCAGATGATCCGTCTGGTACGAAATATCGCAAGGTTTGCAGTGATGGTCCGGTATTCAAAATTGGAGAGGTGATTATATGAGTCGCTTGAATATAGAATTACCAGGATTGTCGTTAAAAAACCCAATCATGCCCGCATCTGGATGCTTTGGCTTCGGGAAGGAATATAGTCAGTTCTACGATTTAAGTATCCTCGGTTCTATTATGATAAAGGCAACAACTTATGAGGCGAGATTTGGGAATCCTACACCACGTGTTGCCGAAACTCCTGCAGGAATGTTAAATGCGATTGGATTACAAAATCCAGGACTCCAATCAGTATTAGAAAATGAACTTCCATGGTTAGAACAATTTGATGTACCGATTATTGCGAATGTTGCTGGCTCTCAGACTGAGGATTATGTAGAAGTGGCGAAACAAATATCAAAAGCCCCAAATGTGAAAGCACTTGAGCTTAATATTTCATGTCCTAATGTGAAAACGGGTGGAATTGCTTTTGGAACAATTCCTGAAGTTGCTCATGATTTAACGAAACAAGTAAAGCAAGTTTCAGAAGTTCCTGTGTATGTGAAACTCTCCCCTAATGTTGCCAATATTGTTGATATGGCAAAAGCGGTAGAAGAAGCGGGGGCCGATGGACTAACAATGATTAATACGCTTCTCGGGATGAATATTGATATTCGCACAGGAAAGCCAATATTAGCAAACCGGACAGGTGGTCTATCTGGTCCGGCAATTAAACCGGTCGCAATCCGAATGATATATGAAGTTAGCCAACAAGTGTCAATACCAATTATCGGTATGGGCGGTATTCAATCTGTTGATGATATTATCGAATTCTTTTACGCAGGTGCTAGTGCAGTAGCAATAGGAACAGCAAACTTTATTGATCCATTTATTTGCCAAAAATTAATAAATGAATTACCAAATAAACTGGATGAATTAGGATTTTCACATATTTCGGAATTGATCGGAAGGAGCTGGGAAGATCATGATTAATACACCTATCATCGCATTAGATTTTTCTAATTATGATTCAACGATAGATTTTTTACGTGCGTTCGATTCAGAATCCCTTTATGTAAAGGTAGGAATGGAATTATTTTACCAAACAGGTCCAGAATTAATTGGAAAATTAAAGGAGTACGGTCATAAAATTTTTCTTGATCTGAAACTTCATGATATACCAAATACGGTTCATCATGCGATGAAGGGATTGGCACGTCTTGATATTGACATGGTAAATGTGCATGCAGCTGGTGGATCAAATATGATGAAAGCAGCTCTTACAGGACTCGAAGCAGGAACAGAAATTGGTAAAAAGCGTCCATTATTAATTGCTGTCACACAATTAACAAGCACTTCTGAAGAACAAATGAAAAATGAGCAGCTAATTGAACATTCAATTTTACATTCTGTTCTGCATTATGCCAAACTTACCTATCAATCAGGTTTAGATGGTGTTGTCTGTTCGGCAATTGAGGCAAGAGAAATTGAAAAGGTGACGAATAAAGAGTTTCTCCGCGTTACTCCTGGTATTCGCCTTGAGGAAGATTCTATCGATGATCAAAAACGAGTAGTTACCCCACAATCTGCTAGAAACATTGGTTCATCTGCGATTGTTGTTGGAAGAACTATCACAAAGTCGGCTGACCCACTGCAAACATATTTAAAGGTTAAACAATTATGGGAGGGAAATGGAAATGACTAATTCGAATTTAATTGCGGAACAACTTTTATCAATAGAAGCTGTATTTTTGAAACCTAACGATCCATTTACTTGGTCATCCGGAATTCTTTCACCAATTTACTGTGATAATCGACTTACCTTATCCTATCCTTCCCTTCGAAAAGAAATAGCCAAAGGATTAAGTGAATTGATTACTACTCATTTTCCAGATGTTGAAATCATCGCAGGTACGGCAACAGCAGGAATTCCTCATGCAGCATGGGTCAGTGACCAACTACAGCTTCCGATGTGTTATGTACGTTCAAAAGCGAAAGCACATGGAAAAGGAAATCAAATAGAGGGGAAAGTCTCTGAAGGTAAAAAAGTCGTCGTCGTGGAAGATTTAATCTCGACAGGTGGTAGTGTTATTACAGCTGTGGAAGCACTAAGAAGTGTCGGCTGTGAGGTATTAGGAGTCGTTTCTATTTTCACTTACGAACTTGCTAAGGGAAAAGAACAATTGAAGGAAGCGAAGATACCGGCATATTCATTAGCAACATATACAGAATTAATTGATGTCGCACTTCAAAAAGGTGTGATAGTAGAGGAAGACCTTGAAACACTTAAAGAATGGCGGGAAAATCCAACAGATTGGAAAAAATAATCGGAAAAGACTGTCTCAACAATAAATGTACCCTTTATAGTAGGGTACATTTTCATTATGAGGACTCTTCGTCATAAAGTCACTGCTGGGCAATCTGAATAAGGTTGCCACATGTATCATCGAAGACAGCCAATGTGACGTCGCCCATTTCTGTCGGTTCAATAGTAAACTTCACTCCGTGTTTTATTAATCGGTTGTATTCTTCGCGAACATCTTCAACGCCAAACATTGTTGCTGGGATGCCTTGGGAAAATATCTTCTCTTGATATTCTTTGGCGGCCGGATTGTCATTCGGTTCGAGCAAAAGCTCGGTTCCGTCTTGACCATCAGGAGAAACAAGAGCTATCCATCTAAATTCTCCGACAGGAACGTCATGCTTTTTTATAAAGCCTAACGTTTCTGTATAAAACTTCAATGTCTTATCTTGATCTTGAACGAAGATGCTGGTAACAATAATTTTCATAATGTATTTGTCTCCTTTGATCTTTGGTACTTTTATTATAATCTAGTTTGTACTATTGTAATACAAATTTAAAATGTCCTAAGGACTTATAAGTTGTTTAATTCTAGAAACATGAATCGTGCATTGAAGGAGTTTGAGATGAAAAAAGGGAAAATACAATTGAAACCAAGACTTTTATCATTTAACGTTTTCTGTATTCTCATTTTAGGAACTGCATTTTATTATTTTCAGCATGCAAGTGGACAAGAGGTAAAAGAATCGAATCTAAAATATGGTAATAATCCGAAGCAAACATTAGATATCTATACACCTAAAAATCAAAACGGGGAAAATCTACCCGTTATTATTTATGCACATGGTGGTGGATGGAGAGGTGGGGATAAAAAAAGCGTTTCAGATAAACCTAATTTTTTTACTGAAAATGGTTATGCATTCATTTCAATTAACTATCGTTTATCTCCAGAAGCAAGCTATCGGGAAATGGCAAATGACGTTTCCAATGCGATAAAATGGGTGTACGACAACGCCGACAACTATCATTTTGACCGAACTAAAATAAACTTGATTGGCCATTCTGCCGGCGCTCATTTAATATTGCTAGTCGTTACAAATCCTCATTTTTTGAGTAATGTGGGACTTTCATACAAATTGATTAATTCAGTTGTAGATATAGAAGGCCCGCTTGATTTAACAGATTTTATCAAAAGATTTGGTACTTACAAAAAGGTATTCGGAAACGATCAAAAAGTATGGGAAAAAGCCTCACCAATTACTTATGCATCAAATAAAGATCTTCCGCCAACGTTATTGATTGATCATGGAAATAATGGTATAGGTAAATTTTTGGATACAACAAAAAAATCCGGTAACAAAGTAGCCAGTTTTAAAGCACGAACTCTTTCCCATAGCGAATTAACCGAACTTCTCGGAACATCCAAAAACGAAGAAGCAACCAATATGACCAATGCAGTGATCAAATTTTTAGAAAAATACAACTAAAGATGAATTCATATTATCAGTATAATAACTTAATAAAAAACCTGAGTCCCGTAATCATTTCTTTATAAATGTTCCCTTCACCTTTTCTACTTATTGTCAGACGTAATTATGTAAAACATCCAGTTTTTAAGTTAAAAAGGAAGGCTAGTACATAATAGAAATTTAGTCTGTTCATACTAATGTAGATTCTAAGGAGGGAATTATTAATGGAGATTCCTGAAAGTGTAGGGGGAAAAGGCGGTAAGGAGAAGGAAAAGAAATTAGCTTGGTGGCAGCTTTCCCTTATTGGGGTAGGATGTATTATTGGGACGGGATATTTCCTCGGTTCTGGAATTGGGATTAAGCTGACGGGAACCTCAATTCTTATTACCTTTTTGTTAGCTGGAGTTGGTACATATATTGTAACGGATGCCTTAACAAAAATGTCTGCTAAGGATCCTCAAAAAGGGTCGTTTCGTTCGTACGCTAAGAAAGCATTTGGTCCATGGGCGGGTTTCAGTAGCGGGTGGGTGTATTGGTTTTCGGAAATGTTAATAACCGGGAGTCAGCTAACTGCACTTTCAATTCTAACTCGTTTCTGGTTTCCTAACACTCCATTATGGTTATTTGCAACTGGATATGCGATTCTTGGAATCGTAGTGGTGATTATAGGAACAAAAGGCTTTGAACGGGCTCAAAATGTTTTTGCTATAATTAAAGTTGCTGCTATTTTTATGTTTATTATTTTAGCAATTGCTGTTCTCTTTGGATTATTTGGAGGACACCATCACGACTTTACACTGCCGAAAACTCGAAAGGAATTCTTGCCGAATGGAATGAAGGGGTTATGGTCATCGTTGATTTTTGGATTTTATGCATTCGGTGGGATTGAAATTATGGGGATTATGGCGACAAGATTAAAGAAGAAAGAAGATGCGAAAAAGTCAGGGACCATTATGTTAATGATATTAACCCTCATATATTTCATCTCACTTATTTTAGCAACAGGTCTAGTAACCGCCAGTTAATTTTATTCAAAGGAGAGTCCCTTTGTTATTGCTCTTGATCAATACAATATTTCCTTTTTTCCACATTTATTTAATGGGGGAATTATTATCGCCGGTTTTTCAACGATGGCCGCTTCGTTATTTGCTGTGACAAGTATGGTTGTAACATTAGCAGAAGATGGTGATGCACCTAAAGTATTTGCTAAAAAGGGGAAATTAAAGGTCCCTCCATTTGCATTATGTCTCACCATTTGTGGTTTGATTGTTTCAATCATTCTTTCTCGTGTTATGCCGGATCGTGTATATGAATACATTACAACGGCTGCAGGATTAATGCTCTTATATAACTGGTTTTTTATTCTTATTTCTTTTCCAAGGTTTATTAAGGCTTCTGGTTTTGATCATGTAAAAAGATTTACAGGTATGGCTTTGATTTTGTTTGCAGTGAGCGGAACATTATTTCATAAGACAAGCAGGCTTGGATTTTTTGTCAGTCTCTTATTTGTTGCTCTTATTGTTGTAGTTGTGCTTATCATGCATTTTGTTAAGAGAAGGAAAAAAAGTGATAATTTATATCCACAAGGTATATAAAATAAGCTCCGCCTATTAATAAGGTGGAGCTCTACTTATGTACATGATATCCAAAATGAAGACCAAACCCTATTAAGGACTTATTCAACCACTTAAATAGTTCTATTCGTGAAATGAGATACCTACTTCTATTTTTTGTAAGAATAAATGAAGGTTTTAAGCGGATATTATACATACAAAAGTTCATTTTTAGGAGTGACATCAATGCCAATATATGTTTATCAAACATTTGAAATAAAGCAAGATAAATTTAAAGAAGGAATTGAAAATCTTAAAGCAATAAAAAAATTTAGGAATGAAAATTATAATCATCAGGTGGAATTATTAACTCCAATAACAGGAAATGATCATACATATGCACTTGTTTCTATTTATGATGGACTTGCCGAAATGGAATTACAAGATAAAAAGATGTTCGAGGATGAGAGCTATTTGGAGTTAATAGGTGAATTTTTTTAGAAAATATTATACAAGGGAGTATGAACACTAAGATTTACCGATCCGCACGGGAAATGAAAGAGAATAATAAATAACTATGATAAAAAGGCGTGTATCTGATGGATTATGTTGAAAATATTCAATCGATAAAATCAAAAAAAGGCTCAAAAAGTCGTTCGAAAAATAAATCGAATAATCAAAGATGGGCGGTATTATCAATATCCTCAATACCGCTTGTCATGACGCTTGGAAATTCGATGCTAATTCCGGTTCTTACGGTTATGGAGAACAAATTAGACATTTCTTCTTTTCAAAGCAGTTTTATTATTACGATTTACTCCATTGTTGCCATCATTCTTATCCCTATTGCGGGATTTTTATCAGATCATATAGGGAGAAAAAAGGTGATTATCCCAAGCTTGATCATTACAGGGATTGGAGGACTCATTGCTGCATGGGCGGGGTGGAAAATGGAGCATCCCTATTGGATGATTTTAATCGGACGTGCTTTACAAGGGGCAGGGGCTGCGGGAGCTTTCCCAATTGTGATGCCGCTTATTGGCGACATGTTTAAGACAGACGAAGAAGTAAGCAGCTCATTAGGACTAATTGAAACGTCTAATACACTTGGAAAAGTTTTGAGCCCGATTTTAGGGGCATTTTTAGCGGGATTTTATTGGTTTATTCCCTTTTTTTCAATCCCTGTTTTTTGTTTAATTTCAATTTTACTTATGTTATTTCTAGTGAAAACTCCAAATAAAAGACAAGAACCGATTCCTTTTAAGAAATTTATTGCTAGCGTAAAAGAAACATTTAAAAATAATTCAAGATGGCTGTATTCTATATTTATGATAGGGATTATCTTAATGTTTGTATTATTTTCCGTTTTATTTTACTTATCTGATACTTTGGAGAAAGTTTATCATATTAAAAATATAAAAAAGGGGCTTCTGCTTGCCATCCCATTAGCAGCTCTTTGCTTAGCTTCTTATACTACTGGGAAATTAATAAAAGAAAACAAAGTTTTAATGAAATGGGTCACGTTTATAGGGATAATTTTATTGGTTATATCGATAGCAGTGCTAGGTTTTTCGAAGACAATGTGGTTTATGTTGATGCTATTTACAATAGGCGGAATTGGTATAGGAGTAAGTTTACCGTGCCTTGATGCCTTTATAACTTCAGGAATTAAAAAACAAGAATGTGGGACGGTTTCCTCGATATATAGCTCGATGCGTTTTATCGGTGTAGCTGCAGGCCCGCCAGTTATGGCTATTTTAATGAAAAGTGCTGAAAATTCATGGTTTTACATGCTTAGTGGTTTGAGCTTAATTGCCGCGATTGCGACTTTTTTTGCGATTAAACCTGAAGCTGAACAAGGGGCTGATGGTCATTAGTCCAACAGAAAAAGAAAAGGTAATAAATTGTTATCCAACTTAAGAAGTTTTCAAAGAGAGATTATTGCTATTCCGCCCGTAAGTAGTAACAGTTAAAACCTCTATTCATTTTGAGTTTGACTAGTTTCCAGTTCTACTGAAAAACGATAAAAGGCACCTTTCCTCGGAGGAAGGTGCTTTTTACGTTAAATGAATATTTGCTGCATCTATTATTTTGAAAGCGGTTGCACGAAAATTATTAATAATTAGAATTGACGGAAAAGTATAATTATATTATTGTATTAATATTATTTATTCCTTCGTTATGCGAATAAATACAACATCATAGAAAGAAGGTAAACTTTATGCCGCAAATGCTAGCTTTAGTCATTGTCGTTTTTATTCTTTTAATTGGAGACTGGGTGGCGGTACGAACCAAAGCCTGGGTGCCATCAATCTTTATTTCAGCAATTCTATTTCTTATCGGATATTGGACATTCTTTCCAAAGGAAATCGTTTCAATTGCTGGTATACCGTCGGTAGTTGCAACGATGCTGATGTACCTCCTAATTACAAATATGGGAACATTGCTGTCCCTAGAAGAATTGAAACAACAATGGAAGACTATTATTATTGCCCTTTCAGGGATATTAGGGATTATCGTCCTGTTGTTGGGGATTGGAACCTTTATTTATGGATTTAAAACAGTTGTTGTCGGTATTCCGCCACTGGTAGGTGGTATCGTGTCCGCTTTGATCATGTCAGAAGGGGCAAAGGAAGCAGGTCTCGCTTCTCTATCGGTATTTGCTATCGTCATTTACGTTATGCAGGGATTTGCCGGATACCCTCTTACTTCAATCATGTTAAAAAAAGAAGGGAAAAAACTACTTGACCAGTATCGCAAGGGTGAAATAGCCGTGAAGGCGCAAGCTCATTCGGCGGCTGAAACTGCAGCTTCCCTAGAATCTGTAATGTCGACAGAGCTTAAACTTTTTAAAAAACTTCCGGAAAAATATAACACAGAGTACTTTAAGTTTTTTAGACTTGCTTTGGTTGCTTTACTTGCCTATATTGTTTCCACTCTATTGGCACCTGTTATATCAATAAGCCCGTTTGTTCTGTGCTTACTGTTTGGGATAATTGGAAAAAGCATTGGTTTTCTCGAGAAGCAGACGTTACAAAAAGCAAATGCGTTCGGTTTTGCCATTATGGGACTTATGTTATTTATATTCGATGGGTTAAAACAGGCGACACCAAGCATGATGTTGGAAATTATTTATCCACTCGTAGGTACAATTGTGATTGGAGTAATCGGGATGTACATTTTCTCATTTGTCGCAGGTAAGATCTTTAACGTAAGCAAGGAAATGGCATTTGCGATATCCTTAACTGCCCTATATGGGTTTCCAGCTGACTACATTATCACGAATGAAGTAATTAAATCATTAACAAAAGATGAGAAAGAAAAAGAGGTGCTGACAAGTCACATGCTACCGCCAATGCTGGTCGGCGGGTTTATCACCGTTACTATTGTATCAGTTATACTTGCAGGCATCTTTGTCAAATTCTTATAAATAAAAGAGGCGATTTAAATGAAGAATCTTCAAGCACGAATTGAAGAACATATTAACACATTAGGTCAATTTACAGCTACACCTGGAAATGGGACAACACGGCTTACTTATAGTAAAGAGGACAGGCAGGCACGGGACTATCTGATTGAAAAAATGAAGGAATACGGATTAACGGTTCATGAAGATGGATTGGGTAATATTTTCGGAAAGCTCGATGGTACACTAAAGAATGCGCCAAGTGTTCTCATTGGCTCCCATTTTGATTCTGTTCCAAATGGAGGTTCTTATGACGGACCTGCAGGTGTAGTGGCAGGTCTTGAAGTAGCTGCACTTTTTGCTGAAAATCAAATTAAACCTAAATACCCGCTAGAGGTGATTGCATTAATTGAGGAAGAAGGAGCACGATTTGGCGGAGGTTTAATGGGTTCAAGAGGGATTACCGGTTTGCTGAGTGAAGAAGATTTCAAGAAGTTAAAAGATAAAGATGGGATTACTACAATAGAAGCAATGGAAAAAATCGGATTGGATCCATTACTTCCTAAAAAAAGAGATCCTAAAACAATCAAGGCCTTCCTAGAGTTGCACATCGAACAGGGACCGATTCTTGAGGAAAAAAATATTCCGATTGGTGTAGTGGAGACAATTGTCGGTCTGACTCAATTTGAAGTCACTGTTGAAGGACAGGCCGGACATGCGGGCACCACACCGATGGATCGACGATCGGATGCACTTGTAACTGCTGCTAAAATGATTGCTCAATTTCCTGACCTCGCCATCGAAGAAGGGGAAGGAACCGTCATTACAACGGGGCAATTGAATGTTTTTCCAAACGGTGCCAACGTCATCCCGAAAAAGTGCGTTTTTACAGTTGATATACGGTCTGGTAAGGAAGAACATATCCAAAATGTCATTCGGAAACTGAACGAATTAATAGAGTCATATAACACAAATGATATTCGAGTTTTGGCAGAGCAGCAATTATATATGCGGCCGAAAGCCATGAATCAAGAGATTGTCGCTCAATTAAAAGAAATCAGCAGTAAGTTAGAGTTGCCTTACTGTTCAATTAACAGCGGTGCAGGCCATGATGCCATGGTTTTTTCTGACTTTACGGATGTCGGGATGCTATTCATTCCAAGTAAACATGGTCTGAGCCATTGTCCGGAGGAGTGGTCGGACTCCCGACATATCGCAAATGCCGTTCAAATATTTTTTGAAACAGCAAAGAAATTAACGGGAACAGAATAACCATGATTAAATGAAAAACTAACACGGTTTAACAAAATAGCGATGAATGAATAAAGATGATCTCTGTTCAAATTTAGAGATCATCTTTTAAAAATGTTTTATAAATGGTACACATTAAATAATGGTTAGAGTTTAACCATAAATTATTTTTTCATTTCTAACACTTTGTCCGCATCAGGTGTTACATATATAGTTTGCTGTTGTTCGTAAATGACAAAACCAGGTTTTGCCCCGTTCGGTTTTTTTACATATCTTACCTTCGTATAATCAACAGGAACAGAGGAGGAATCTTTTGCTTTACTATAATAGGCAGCTAGATTTGCAGCTTCTACAATCGTTTCAGTACTTGGATTTTTACTGCGAATGACTACATGTGAACCGGGAATATCTTTTGTATGCAACCAAACGTCGTCCTTACCTGCCACTTTATTTGTTAAATAATCGTTTTGTTTATTGTTTTTCCCCACTAAAATTTCTGTTCCATCTGAAGCAGTATAGGTCTCAAGGGTTATTTTTTGTACCTTTGCTTTATTTCCACGTTTTTGTTTAAGACGAATATACCCTTCTTCCGCTAGCTCCATTCGTATTTCTTCAATATCCTTTGGTGATGCGGATTCCATTTGCTGCAATAAGCTATCGAAATATTTCATTTCTTCCCGAGCTTTTTCGATTTGTTCTTGTACGATAACAAGAGCAGTTTTTGCCTTTTGATACTTTGAAAAATAACTTTGTGCATTTCCTGACGGAGTTTTTCTAGGATCCAAAAGTATTTTTACCATTCTAGCATTTTCATCATAGTAATTTATCACTTCTATTTCAGACATGCCTCTTTTAACTAAATGTAGATTTGCTGTTAATAATTCACCAAATAATTGATAACGATCTGCATTTTCTGCTTCCAATAATGTCGCTTTTAATTTTTCTATTTTCGTCTCATTTTTTTCTCTTTCATTTTTAATAAATCTTTCTAAATCATGACCTTGTTGTTTAACACGATCCCTTTCTGCCTTACCAAAATAAAATCGATCAAGCATTTCACTGATTGTACGATAGGATTTAGTTTCACCATTTAAATAAGTAATTGGTATGAAATAGAAGGCCTCTTTGTTGGCTGTTTGAATGATTGTTGGACAATTATTGTAAGTAGATATGTCTTTCATGACGTCCATCATTGCTTCTGGAATCGTTGTACGATTGACTAACCCTGCACGGTGAACAATTTCTTTTGCTAGAAGTGGTGAAAGTCCTGAAAAATTTTCAACCAATTGCTTATCCATTTTACCGCTATTAAAATCAAGTTTTCGTACGATCTCATCCTCTGTCAAATGAAGAGGATTTGTTTTATCCTGTTTCGGCGGGAAAACATATTCTTGACCTGGAAGAATAGTACGGTAACTATTGATGAATGATGGCACATGTTTAATGCTATCTATGATCATGTTTTTTTCTTTATCTACCAAGATGACATTACTATGACGGCCCATGATTTCCACGAATAACTGCTTATAAGAGATGTCACCGATTTCATTACGACCTTTAATTTCAAAGATCATCACGCGATCAAGACCCGCTTGATAAATATTTTCGATAAAATATCCTTCAAGATGTTTACGTAAGAGCATACAAAACATGGAAGGATCTTGTGGATTTTCATGTTGTTCGTTCGTTAATTGGATCCTTGCATAGCTTGGATGTGCAGAGATGAGTAGTTTATGATTTTTTCCGTTTGCACGAATAACGATAATTATTTCATTTTGGTATGGCTGGTGGATTTTATTTATCCTTCCTCCAACAAGTATTTCGGCAAGTTCTTTTGTCATTGCCCTAGTTAATAAGCCGTCAAAAGACATAATTCACATTCCCTTACTACAATATTTCTAATCATTATATCATTTTTTGGGACAGGGCTGAATAACTTGATATTAGGTGGACAACTACGGTTTCGGTAAGGGGAGAGTGTATTGTGAATGATGTTCCATGAAATGAAGGAAAAAGATGTTGAAAAGGTATTAAATTCAAACATCGATCAAGGATTATCAGATAGTGAAGTCGAAAAAAAGCGAAAACAGTTTGGGTGGAACGAGTTGCAAGAGGGGGAAAAGCAATCTGCACTCATGCTTTTTATTAGTCAATTTAAAGATTTTATGGTATTGGTTCTCCTTGCAGCTACGTTAATTTCCGGTTTACTAGGAGAATATATCGATGCAATTGCGATTATTATGATTGTGTTGATTAATGGTTGTTTAGGATTCTTTCAAGAAAGAAAAGCAGAAAAATCATTAAATGCATTAAGAGAGTTATCTGCGCCACAAGTGGTGGTACTACGTAATGGTGAGTGGAGTAAAATTCCATCAAAAGAAGTAGTCGTTGGAGATATTCTGAAATTTTCAAGCGGGGATCGAATTGGAGCGGATGTTCGATTAGTTCATACGGCTAATTTAGAAATTGAAGAGTCTGCATTAACAGGTGAATCAGTGCCAGCTGTAAAAACAATTGACCCGATCACGGAGAAAAATGCCAGTTTAGGGGACTTAACTAATATGGCATTTATGGGGACGATGGTAACGAGAGGCAATGGAGTTGGAATTGTCACCGGCATTGGGATGAATACTGCGATGGGGAAAATTGCTGATATGATTCAAAATGCCGAAACAATGATGACACCGTTGCAACGAAGGTTAGAGCAACTTGGAAAAATACTAATTACTGTAGCACTTCTATTAACATTGCTAGTTGTTATAGCAGGTGTTGTTCATGGACATGATCTGTATACGATGTTTTTAGCAGGTGTTTCACTAGCTGTTGCTGCCATTCCTGAAGGTCTGCCGGCAATTGTTACCGTTGCTTTGTCACTTGGAGTACAACGGATGATTCGTAACAACGCGATTGTCCGAAAACTTCCGGCTGTTGAGACATTAGGATGTGCATCGGTTATCTGTTCCGATAAAACAGGGACGATGACCCAAAATAAGATGACGGTTACCCATTTGTGGAGTGGTGGAAATACGTGGACTGTATCAGGTACAGGCTATCATCCTAAAGGGAATTTTTATAAGGATAAGGAAGAAATTGTTCCGCATAAAGAAAAAAGTCTATATCAACTTCTAACTTTCGGTTTACTTTGTAATCATGCCGAAATCCAAATGAAGGATGATGAATTTATCATCGATGGGGATCCTACTGAAGGAGCATTGCTTGTTTCTGCTATGAAAGCGGGAATGACGAGGGAATCAATTCTTAAACAATTTACAATCGAGAAGGAATTTCCGTTCGATTCAACGAGAAAAATGATGAGTGTCGTCGTGAAAGATAAAAATGGAAAAAGGTTTGTTATTACTAAAGGTGCGCCGGATGTTTTAATTGGTTTAAGTGAATCAGTATTGTGGGACGGGAAAATGCAATCCTTATCACTAGAATTACAAAGAGGAATACAATCTTCTATTGAAAATTTAGCTTCGAAGGCATTAAGGACAATTGCGGTTGCATTTAAGCCATTACAAGAATATACAAACATAATGCATGAATCAGAAGCTGAAAAAGGGTTAACTTTTGTTGGGGTACAGGGGATGATCGATCCACCGCGCCCAGAGGTGAAACAAGCGATTAAAGAATGTCATGAGGCCGGTATTAAAACGGTAATGATTACTGGAGACCACGCTATTACAGCTAAAGCAATTGCGAAACAGCTAGGTATTTTAAAGGGAAAGTCGAAAGTAATCGAGGGTTCAGCATTAAATGAAATGTCCGTTGATGAATTAGAAAATGTTGTAGAGGAAGTATCTGTTTTTGCAAGGGTTTCTCCAGAGCATAAATTAAAAATTGTTAAAGCTTTTCAAAATCATGGTCATATTGTTGCAATGACAGGTGATGGCGTTAATGATGCACCGGCAATTAAATCCGCTGATATTGGCATTGCCATGGGGATTACGGGTACAGATGTTGCAAAAGAAGCTTCATCCTTAATATTATTAGACGATAATTTCGCCACGATAAAAGCGGCGATTAAAGAAGGTCGTAATATTTACGAAAATATTCGAAAATTTGTTCGGTATTTACTAGCATCCAACGTTGGTGAAATTTTGGTTATGTTATTTGCGATGTTAATGTCACTTCCTTTGCCACTCGTACCAATCCAAATTTTATGGGTGAATCTTGTCACAGATGGGTTACCTGCTATGGCACTTGGATTAGACAAACCTGAAGATGATGTGATGAAACGAAAACCACGTCATCCGAAAGAGGGAATATTTGCAAGGAAACTTGGCTGGAAAGTTGTATCCAGAGGTTTTCTCATAGGATTGGTCACTTTGCTTGCCTTTTTAACGATTTATCGTAAAAATCCGGATCAACTAGAATATGCTCAAACCGTTGCATTTGCGACTTTAGTATTAACTCAACTTATCCACGTTTTTGATTGTAGAAGTGAAAAATCAGTATTTAATCGAAATCCATTTGGCAATATGTACTTAGTTTGGGCGGTTATTTCTTCGATCCTACTCATGTTAATCGTCATTTATGTACCATCGTTACAACAAATTTTCCATACGCTACCGATTATACCGAAAGACTGGTTACTAATCGTTGGATTAAGCTCAGTTCCAACTTTTTTACTAGCAGGTTCACTTTTTGTAAGAAAAAAAGAGTAAATTATGATATAATGCCAAAGGTAATAGAGAAACTCTCTATTACCTTTCTATTTTTTGAAATCCGCTATACTATATACATAAATGATAAATACCAGTTAGTATAAGGGATGTGAGAATGTTAATGTTTAGCATGACTGGATATGGCAGCAGCAAAAAGGATTCTACGCGATTTGGTGTATTTGTTGAAATTAAATCAGTAAATCACCGCTTTAGTGAAATAAATATACGGATGCCGAGACAATTAATGAAAATTGATGATAAAATTAAAAAAGTAATAAATAAATTCATTAATCGCGGACGAGTAGAAGTGTTTGTTACGTTAGATGGTGATGGACTTACCCATAAAAGTTTACATATTGACTGGAATCTACTTGATGATTATTATCAGTTTATAAACACGTTAAAACAGAAATATAATTTCCCCGACGATATTCAACTGCGGGATATATTAATGAATGAAGATTTTCTAGAAATTGTTGAAAAAGAAGATGAGAATGAAGAAATATATCAGCTTGTCCTTGAGGCTGTTGAAGAAGCAGTTCAAAATCTTAAAGCGATGAGGGAAGTTGAAGGGAAAGAACTGTTTCAAGATTTATCTGATCAAATAAAACACTTTAGTCAACGCATTTTGTATATAAAAGAACTAGCACCATTAGTCGTCGAGCAATATCAAACTAAATTACAAAAACGTATGAATGACCTTTCGGATGGTATAATTGATGAAGCAAGATTGATGACCGAAATAGGCATATTTGCCGAAAAAGCAGATATTAACGAAGAAATTACAAGGTTAGAAAGTCATGTAGCCCAATTTAAAGATACAATATTACTTCAAGAACCAATTGGAAGAAAGCTTGACTTTATGATTCAAGAGATGAACCGGGAAGTAAACACGATTGGTTCAAAAGCAAATCATTCGAAAATTTCATCTTATGTTGTTGATATGAAAACGATACTAGAAAAAATAAGGGAGCAAGTACAAAATATTGAATAATCATGATTATTTACATGATTTAAGGTGTAAAATAGACTATTAGTTGTTTGGGGGATAATGATGTCTATAAAGCTAATAAACATCGGATTTGGGAATATTGTTTCGGCAAATAGGATTATTTCAATTGTAAGTCCGGAATCTGCTCCAATTAAGCGACTAGTTCAAGATGCAAGAGATCGCGGAAGCTTAATTGATGCAACTTACGGAAGGCGTACAAGGGCTGTCATTATAATGGATAATAATCATGTTATTTTATCTGCTGTTCAGCCTGAGACAGTTGCACATCGTCTAGGAAATAAGGACGATAATGGTGAAGAAGGGTAGGATTCTTGAATGAAGGAAAAAGGGTTATTAATTGTTCTTTCGGGACCATCTGGTGTTGGAAAAGGAACTGTTAGGAAAGCGATTTTCTCTAAAGGTGGAACGAAGTTTGAATATTCTATCTCTATGACGACACGGAAACCAAGAGAAGGTGAAGTCGATGGGGTTGATTATTTTTTTAAGTCAAAGGAAGAGTTTGAAGCTTTAATTAAACAAGATAAGCTTTTGGAGTATGCAGAATATGTTGGCAATTATTACGGTACTCCAATTGATTATGTAAAAGAAACATTGGATTCGGGTAAAGATGTATTTTTAGAAATTGAAGTTCAAGGTGCTAAACAAGTAAGGGAGAAATTTCCTGATGGACTGTTTATTTTTCTTGCCCCACCAAGCCTTTCAGAATTACAAACACGGATTACGACAAGAGGAACCGAATCCGATGATTTAATTAATAATCGCATGAAAGAAGCGAGAAAAGAAATCGAGCTTATGCGATTATATGATTATGTCGTCGAAAATGATCAAGTTGAGGCTGCATGTGAACGTATAAACGCCATTGTTCAAGCAGAACACTGCCGTACAGAGCGAGTTGCCCCAAGATATATAAAAATGCTGGAGGTTGAATAAAATGTTATACCCATCTATTGATAAATTGTTGAAAATAATTGATTCGAAATATTCTCTTGTTTCGGTAGCGGCAAAGCGTGCTCGTCACCTTCAGGAAGATGGTAAAGAGACATTAGATCATTTTGAATCGCAAAAGTATGTCGGCAAGGCATTAGAAGAAATTTATGCGAAAACATTAGTCGTAAAAACAGATAATAATAAAGATTTTTCATAAAAGTGGAAAAACAACCTGTTTGGGTTGTTTTTTCTTTTAACCTAGTTCAAAATCATTCATAATAAAAATAAACACTCATAAAATGGGGGATTTTTCATGATCGGAAAAAATATTTTATTATGTGTAACAGGCGGAATTGCGGTATATAAAGCAGCGGCATTAACAAGTAAATTAACCCAGGCAGGTGCAAATGTGAAGGTTATTATGAGTACATCTGCCTGTGAATTCGTGACACCCCTGACATTTCAAGTATTATCTCGGAATGATGTATATACTAATACATTTGATGAGAAAAATTCGGCAGTTATAGCACATATCGATTTAGCAGATTGGGCGGACCTTGTTTTAGTTGCACCGGCAACTGCTAATATAATTGGAAAATTAGCGAACGGTATTGCTGACGATATGATTTCGACGACTTTACTTGCTACTACATCACCAGTTTGGATTGCTCCTGCAATGAATGTACATATGTATGATCACCCGGCCGTAAAGCGAAATATACAAATATTGGCAGGTTTCGGCTATGAATTTGTTGAACCGAGTGAAGGCTATTTAGCGTGCGGTTACGTAGGCAAAGGAAGGTTAGAAGAGCCGGAAAAAATAGTATCGTTAATCTCGGAGCATTTTAATTCACACTCTACTGAGTTGACAGGGAAAACGATTTTAGTAACGGCAGGTCCTACTAAAGAAAAAATTGACCCTGTCCGCTATTTTACCAATCGCTCATCTGGGAAAATGGGATTTGCCATTGCCGAAGAGGCGGTAAAATTAGGGGCTAACGTCATACTTGTTTCCGGAGTTGAAGGTCTAAACGTTCCACACGGGGTTAAACATATTCAAATTACCAGTGCCGAGGATATGTATGAAGCAGTAATGAGCCATTATAATGAAGCGGACGTAGTCATTAAAAGTGCGGCAGTGGCTGATTACAAACCGAAACAAGTATTCGAGCAAAAAATGAAGAAAAAAGATGGGAACTTAGTTTTTGAATTAGAGAGAACGAAGGATATATTAAAAGAATTGGGCCAAAAAAAGGACAAGCCATTTTTAGTAGGATTTGCGGCTGAAACCGAAAATGTTGACGAAAATGCTTGGGGGAAGCTAGAAAGAAAAAATGCGGATATCATTGTCGCCAATGATGTAAGTAAACAAGGTGCAGGATTCGGCGGTGACACAAATATTGTAACGATTTATAAAAAGGATAGAACGAAAAAAGAGTTACCGCTTTTAAGTAAAAATGAAACAGCGCAAGAAATTCTTCGAGAAATTTCCCGTGAACTAAAAAGAGGAGAAGAATAATGCAAATAGTTAGTGTAATTGTAGATGTTCCTACAATGAATACTGATAAATTATTTGATTATCTAGTACCGGAAAAATGGATAAATTTTATTCGGCCGGGAATGAGGGTGTCTGTTCCATTTGGTCCTCGAATGATTCAAGGCTTTGTACTTGAACAAAAGGACCATAGTGATGTGGAAAAATTAAAATATATTCATGAACCTTTAGATATATCACCGGTATTAAATGAAGAATTATTAAACTTGGGTAAATGGCTATCTGAAAAAGTTTTATGTTTAAAAATATCAGCCTACCAAGCTATGCTTCCTGCCGCAATGAAGGCAAAGTATGAAAAAGTGTTTCATCGATTAGATGGAGGAACGAATCCATTTTTGGATGAATTGTTTGGAAATAAAGATGAGCTAAGATGGGATGTTGCGAAGAATAATAATAGTTTACCTGTACTGCAAGAGCAAATTAAAAATGGAACGGTCGAAATTAAGTATTTAGTAAAGAATAAAGCGAATAAAAAAACTGTCCGAATGATTACAAGTTTATTATCGAATGATGAATTGCTTACTGCCTTAAAGAATTTATCTCCGAATGCTTTAAAACAAAAATTGGTACTAGAATATTTTCTAACTTCGACCAAATCTATTCCAGTTAAAAAGGTATTAGAAGATACAAATTCAACCACAGCGACGATTCGATCATTAATAAACAAAGGTTATTTAAAGGAAGAAAATAAAGAAGAATATCGTGATCCTTATGAACATCGACAATTCCAAAAAACAACTCCTTTTCAATTAACAATGGAACAACAGAAAGTAATTACCCCAATCATCAAATCGATTGAAGAAAATTATCATGAAACTTTTCTCTTAAATGGGGTTACCGGAAGTGGAAAAACAGAAATTTACTTACAATCTATTCAAAAAGTAATCAATAAAGGAAAAGAAGCCATTGTTTTAGTTCCGGAAATTGCTTTGACTCCCCAAATGGTTGAACGATTTAAAAGCCGTTTTGGAAATGATGTAGCAGTACTTCATAGTGGATTATCTATCGGAGAAAAATATGATGAATGGCGAAAAATACAAAGAAAAGAAGCAAAAGTAGTTGTTGGAGCAAGATCGGCAATATTTGCCCCATTTGAAAATATAGGGATTATTATTATTGATGAAGAACATGAAAATAGTTATAAACAAGAGGAAAATCCACGATACCACGCAAGGGATGTGGCGATTTATCGGGGAGAATTACATCAATGTCCAGTCATTTTGGGAAGTGCGACACCATCGCTAGAGTCTTTTGCACGATCACAAAAAGGGATTTATACACTGCTTTCCATGAAAAAAAGAATGAATAATCAGGCTCTACCTTCCGTTTCCATTGTTGATATGAGGGAAGAATTACGGGAAGGAAATCGGTCAATGTTTTCCCGGGAACTTTTTGAAAAACTTCAGGATCGAATAAAAAAGAACCAACAGACGGTCCTTTTTTTAAATCGTAGGGGGCATTCTTCCTTTGTTATGTGTCGAGACTGCGGCTATGTTCTTCAATGTCCACATTGTGATATTTCCCTAACTTTTCATCGTTATTCCAATCAAATGAAGTGCCATTATTGTGGGTATGAATCCATTGTTCCTACTCAATGTCCTGAATGTTTAAGTGAACATATTCGATATTTTGGAACAGGGACACAGAAGGTTGAAGAAGAACTCAATAAATTACTTCCCGAAGCTAGAGTGATTCGAATGGATGTGGATACTACTAGTAGAAAAGGCTCGCACGAAAGGTTACTTCAACAGTTTCAAGATGGTAAAGCTGACATATTATTAGGAACTCAAATGATTGCAAAAGGATTGGATTTTCCTAATATTACGCTTGTAGGGGTATTAAGTGCTGATACGATGTTGCACTTACCAGATTTCCGTTCCTCTGAAAAAACATTTCAGTTATTAACACAGGTAAGTGGAAGAGCGGGAAGGCACCAGTTGGCGGGGGAAGTTGTCATTCAAACGTATACACCGGAACATTATAGCATTGAATTGGCGGGAGCCCAGGACTATGACCAATTTTATAATAGGGAAATGATGATGAGAAAACTAGGTTCCTATCCACCTTTTTACTTTATAACATTAATTACAGTTATTCATGAGGATTTAATGAAAGTCGTATCCATTACTGAAAAAATAACAAAATACTTACAAGCAAAATTATCAAACGATACGATCATTCTAGGACCTACCACCTCACCTATTCCTAGGATTAAAAATAGATATCGCTATCAATGTTTGCTAAAATACAAACGAGAACCAGAATTAAATAAACATCTCCGCTATTTACTAGAGCATTACCAACAACAAATCACATCTGAAGGACTAACAATCAGCATAGATGTCAATCCTTATATAATGATGTAAAGAAAAGAGGAAAGATCTTGGCAATTCTCACAATCGTAAAACATCCGGCCGACATATTAGAAAAAGAATGTGAGCCGGTTACACAATTTGATAAAAAATTAAAAGTACTGCTAAATGACATGTATGAAACAATGCTATCTGCTGATGGAGTTGGTTTAGCAGCTCCACAAATTGGTATTGATCAACAAATTGCAGTGGTTGATATCGGTGATGATACTGGCAGACTTAATTTAATAAATCCAGTAATTATCGAAAAAAGCGGTGAACAAACAGATGTCGAAGGATGTTTAAGTTTCCCGGGATTATATGGTACAGTTTCACGTCCCTTTTATGTTAAAGTCCAAGCCCAGGATGTAAAAGGGCGTACATTTTATATAGAGGCTGAAGATTATCTAGCTCGTGCTATTCAACATGAAATTGATCATCTTCACGGCGTATTATTTACGACGAAAGTACTCAAATATATTGATGAAGAAGAATTAGAAGGGTATGAGGAAGAATGAATAAAGTTGTATTCATGGGAACTCCGGATTTTTCGGTTCCTGTTTTAAAAAGATTAATAAATGATGGGTATGAAGTAATAGCAGTAGTTACACAACCCGATCGCCCGGTAGGCAGGAAAAAAACTTTAACTCCTCCTCCTGTTAAAGTGGAAGCGGAAAAACATCAAATTCCTGTTTTGCAGCCGGAGAAAATTCGCAATTCTACAGAATTACAAAACATTATCGAAATGAAACCAGATTTAATAGTAACAGCGGCATTTGGACAAATTTTACCAAAGGAATTACTGGATGCTCCAAAATACGGATGTATTAATGTGCATGCATCACTACTTCCGGAACTTCGCGGGGGAGCCCCTGTTCATTATGCAATTATTCAGGGAAAAAAGAAAACCGGAATAACTATTATGTATATGGTAGAAAAACTAGATGCGGGTGATATTATTAGTCAGGTAGAGGTGCCAATCTCTGATTCTGATAATGTGGGAACACTCTTTAATAAGTTAAGTGAAGCGGGAGCGGAACTATTATCTGAAACAATTCCTAAATTAATTAATGGGGAAATTAAACCTATTCCTCAAAATAATGAATTAGCTACCTTTGCGTCAAATATAAAAAGAGAACAGGAAAAGATCGATTGGACTAAATCCGGTGAAGAAATATACAATCATATCCGCGGATTAAATCCATGGCCTGTAGCTTATACAACGCTTGATGGCAATGTAATAAAGGTGTGGGAGAGTGAAAAGATTCCTTTAACAGAACAAAAAGCACCGGGAATGATTGTTCAACGAATGAAAGATGGTTTCATCGTTGCAACAGGAAACTCAACAGGAATTAAAATTAAAGAATTACAACCATCCGGTAAGAAAAAAATGACTGCAGCACAATTTTTAAATGGCGCTGGTTCGCAACTATCAATCGGCACCATATTAGGAGAATAATATGGGAAATAAAAAACTGAATGTCCGAGAATCGGCATTAGAAATACTTGAGGCAGTCGAGAAAAATCAAGCATATAGTAATTTACTTCTAAATCACGTAATTGAAAGAAATCATATTAAAGGACCGGACATAGGGTTATTAACCGAAATTACATATGGTACATTACAGAGAAAATTCACCCTAGATTATTATTTAAAACCATTTATAAATAAAAAAATAGAAAAATGGGTTCAAATATTATTAAGACTATCTTTATATCAAATGGTATATTTAGATAAAATTCCGGATCGAGCGATTATATTTGAAGCAGTCGAAATAGCCAAAAAAAGAGGTCATCGTGGAATAGCCGGTATGGTTAATGGGGTTTTGCGGGCGATTCAAAGAAATGGTGTCCCTTCATTAGACGAAATTAATGACCCAATCGAAAGAATTGCAATTGAAACTAGTCATCCAGAATGGATGGTTCGTAGATGGTCAGAACAGTTCGGTATAAAGAAAACAAAGGAAATGTGTGAGGCGAATCTAAATGCACCAACACAAACTGCACGTGTAAATACAATGGTAACGACTAGGGAAATGGTAATCGATATGTTGGAAAATGAAGGATATGAAGTTACGCCAAGTCCCATCATACACGAAGGTATCCGCTCGTTAAAAGGAAATCTAGCACACTCTAAAGCCTTTGCAGAAGGATTAATTACCGTTCAGGATGAAAGCTCTATGTTAGTAGCTAATGCGATGAATATTAAAAATGATCAATTCATTTTAGATTGTTGTGCTGCGCCGGGTGGAAAAACAACACATATAGCTGAAAAGTTAAATGGAACCGGGAAAGTGGTTGCTCTAGATTTACATCAACATAAAATTAAACTAATTGATGAAAATGCTAAAAGACTTGGATTAAATAATATAGAAACAAAAGTATTGGATAGTCGTAAAGTGACCGAACATTTTCCAAAAAATAGTTTTGACCGTGTATTAGTAGATGCACCTTGCTCGGGATTAGGTGTTTTACGGAAAAAACCTGATATTAAATATAGCAAATCATTAGAAGATATAACTTCTTTACAATCAATACAACAAGCAATACTCCGGCAGGCTGCACAATTAGTAAAACCCGGGGGACTACTTATCTATAGTACTTGTACTGTCGATAAGATAGAAAATGAAGGTACTGTCAATCAGTTCTTGCTCACATCATCGGAATTTGAGGCATATCATTTGCAGTTGACGGAAGCAATTACTCCATTTGTAGAAGAAAATAAAGTACAAATATTTCCCCAAGATTTTGGGGGCGACGGTTTTTTTATCGCATGTTTTAAAAAGAGAGACACGGACAAATAAACATCATTAAGTAGCAGTAAAAAAGAACTATACTTATGGCAAAATAAAAAGCAGGAAAATTGATGAATAAAGTCGTAAAAGTAACCAAGTAATCCTTTTTAAAATCGATAAATATTGCTAGATAGGACCAATGTATAGGTTTTTTATAAAGAAACGAGGTGACCTTCTATATGAGGGCTGTTTTTCGAACAGACAAGGGGAAAATTCGTCAACGCAATGAAGATAATGGGGGATTTTTTGTTAATTCAACAGGTGATCGCCTTGCAATTGTAGCGGATGGAATGGGCGGCCATAATGCCGGTGATGTCGCAAGTAAGATGACGGTAGACTTTTTTTATAACGAATGGGAAAAGTCCTCAGGAATCAATACTGCTGAATCTGCTGAAAAATGGTTTTCTGATAGAGTGGACATAATTAATCAAGAAATTTTGGTTCACTCAAGAGGAAATAGCGCATGTGAAGGAATGGGAACCACACTAGTAGCTGCAATCTGTACAAATGATTTTGCGACAATTGTAAATATTGGTGATAGCCGTTGTTATATATTCAATGAAAATGGTTTCAAACAAATAACAGAGGATCATTCGTTAGTGAATGAATTAGTTAAAACGGGAATAATCACAAAAGAAGATGCCGAACATCATCCTAGAAAGAATGTGGTCTTAAAGGCTTTAGGTACTGAAGAGAAAATAGAAGCCGATATTAAAACAATCATCATTGAGGAAGGTGATTATTTGCTTCTTTGCTCAGATGGTCTTTCGGACAAAATGAGCGAATTGCAAATGAAAGAAATTTTGGAAAATGAGAATTCAATTGAAGAGAAAGCTCAAGCATTTATTGATTTAGCTAATGATAATGGCGGTGAAGATAACATTACACTTATCCTTATTAATGTTGCTACTGATGTTGAAAGCGGGTGTAATGAATGATAATTGGAAAAAGAATAAGTGACCGCTATAAAATTATCAGCATGATTGGCGGAGGCGGTATGGCTAATGTGTATTTAGCCAGAGACATTATTCTAGATCGGGATGTTGCTATAAAAATATTACGATTAGATTTTGCAAATGAACAAGAATTTATACATCGCTTTCAACGAGAAGCACAATCAGCAACAAGCTTAAATCATCCTAATATCGTAAATATTTATGATGTAGGTGAGGAGGATGATATTTATTATATAGTAATGGAATATGTTGATGGCATGACATTAAAGCAATATATACAACAATATCATCCGATATCGGTAGAAAAAGCGTTAGATATTATGCAGCAATTAGTTTCAGCTATTTCACATGCGCATGAACATCAAATTATTCATCGGGATATTAAACCGCAAAATATATTAATTGATCACGATGGTATTGTAAAAATAACCGATTTTGGGATTGCAATGGCATTAAGTGCAACTTCCATTACTCAGACAAACTCAGTCCTTGGTTCAGTGCATTACTTATCACCGGAGCAAGCGCGCGGTGGCATGGCTACAAGAAAATCGGATATATATTCATTAGGGATCGTTATGTTCGAACTGTTAACCGGCAGACTTCCTTTTTCCGGTGAATCAGCTGTATCAATTGCACTTAAACATTTACAAACAGAAACACCGTCTTTAAAAAGATGGAATCCTGATATACCACAAAGTGTTGAAAACATTGTATTAAAAGCAACCTCAAAAGACCCTTTTCAGCGATTTGAAACGGTAGATGAAATGGGTGAAAGTATTCGAACTGCATTGGATCCTAATCGAATTAATGAACCAAAGTTTGTTATTCCGGAGGATCATGAAGCAACAAAAGCAATCCCAATTATTACAAATATCCATGCGATGACAAATAATGAAAATCAAGATCAAACGATGGTTCATACTAAAAGTGATCCTCAAGACAATCATGCAGATAATGATTCGAAAAGTAATGGGAAAAAGAAAAAAAATAAAAAGCAAAAAAAGAAAAGAAAAAAATGGCCATGGGTTGTTGGAACGATTCTTTTTTTAATCGTCTTATTGACTGCAATAAGTATTATTCTTTTACCGACAATTACTGGGCCGAAAGAGGTTAAAGTTCCCGATGTTTCGGAAGAAAATGTAAATGATGCGATACAAAAAATCATGGAATTGAAATTAAAAATCGGCAAAAAATATGAAACACCAAGTGAGGATGTACCTGAAGGGAAAGTTATAAAAACAAATCCTAAAGCGGGAAAAGCGGTAAAAGAAGGAGCAGAGATTGATCTTTATATTAGTAACGGGAAGAAAAAATTCACCATGTCCGATTATACCGGACGACAATATGAAGATGTAATAGATATGCTGAAGGAGCAAGGATTTAAGGATTATATTAGGAATGATGTATACGATGATAGCGCTGCTGGCACAATAATCGATCAAGATCCACCGTCCAACGAAGAAATCATTCCGAGTGATACGATTCTCACATTTACAGTGAGCAAAGGACCGGAAAAAATTAAAGTAAAAGACTTAACAGAGTATAATGAAAAAGGTTTAAGAGATTACGAGGAATATACTGGACTAATTATTGATATGTCCAAAGAGGAATATTCAGATACTGTTAAGGAGGGCTTAGTCATTTCACAATCGCCCGAACCTGGAACCGAGCTAGTAAAAGGGGATAAAGTGAAAGTGGTTATATCGAAAGGTCCAAAGGAACAGCCGCCGAAAATGGTAGAAAGAGAAATTGAGATACCATATGAGCAAACAAATGAAGAAGATGATGATGGGGAAAATAAAGAGGAACCGAAGCCTCAACATGTCCAAATCTTTATTGAAGATATGAATCATAATATAAACGAACCGATTGAAACGTTTACAATCACCGAAACTGTGAAAAGAAATCTTGAATTTACCATTGAAGAAGGAAAAAAAGCGAAGTATAAAGTTATGCGAGATAATAAAGTTATACTTGAGGATACCGTTTCATACCCAAAAGAATAGTATTAAAGGAGTCGATGCTATGCCTGAAGGGAAAATAATTAAGGCATTAAGTGGTTTTTACTATGTATTAGATCAGGATCAAATAATTCAATGTAGAGGTCGAGGAGTTTTTCGCAAAAATAAAATTACTCCTCTAGTAGGGGATACGGTTGTTTACCAGGCAGAAAATAATCGAGAGGGTTATATAATGGAAGTTAAAGAAAGAATAAATGAACTAATCCGCCCACCAATTGCTAATGTAGACCAAGCTATTCTCATATTTTCTGCGAAAGAACCGGATTTCAGTTCAACTTTATTAGATCGATTTTTAGTAATAATAGAATCAAATGACATTAATCCAATTATTTGTTTGACGAAATTGGACCTTTTAACAGATGAAGAAAAAACACATCTTATGAATTTTGTAAATGATTATGAAAAAATAGGCTATCAAATTATTCTTTCGTCTTCTAAAACAAAAGAGGGGATTAATGAACTGCTTCCATATTTGGATGGGAAAATAAGTGTGTTTGCAGGACAATCAGGCGTAGGAAAATCATCACTACTAAATGCGATTAATCCCGAGTTAGCATTAAAAACAAGTCATATTTCCTCTCATCTTGGCCGGGGTAAACATACAACAAGACATGTGGAATTAATTGAAATTAATAATTCTGGTCTAGTCGCAGATACACCGGGATTTAGTGCTTTAGAATTTGATGAATTAGAAGCGGAAAATCTATCGAATTGTTTTCCTGAAATGGCTCAAAGAAGTAGTGAATGCAAATTTAGAGGGTGTCTCCACGTAAACGAACCGAAATGTGCAATTAAAAATGCACTCGAAAATAATGAAATTGCTGATTATCGCTATCATCATTATTTACAGTTTTTACAGGAAATTAGAGAGAGAAAGCCGAGGTATTAAATTATGGTAAAAATTGCACCATCCATTTTAGCTGCAAATTTTTCGAAATTGGCCGAAGAAATACAAGATGTTGAAAGGGGAGGGGCTGACTACATCCATATTGATGTGATGGATGGCCATTTTGTTCCCAATATAACGATGGGTCCGTTAGTTGTGGAAGCGATAAGACCGGTAACAAAATTGCCTTTAGACGTGCATTTGATGATTGAAAATCCGGATCAATATATTGAAGCATTTGCCAAAGCAGGTGCGGACATTATCACGGTTCATGTTGAAGCATGCAAACATTTGCACCGAACACTCCAGTTAATCCACTCATTTGGTGTCAAAGCAGGAGTAGTTATAAACCCTGCAACACCAGTGGAGACCATTCAACATGTTTTAGAGGACATTGAAATGGTGTTACTAATGACCGTTAACCCTGGTTTTGGTGGGCAAAGCTTCATTCATTCTGTTATTCCAAAAATTAAGCAAGTGAAGGAAATGGTTAATACAAAAGGACTCGCGATTGAAATTGAAGTTGATGGTGGGGTTAATCGTGATACCGCCAAACTTTGTTATGATGCCGGCGCTAACGTACTTGTTGCCGGATCAGCCATCTTTCAACAAAAAGATCGTACAGCAGCTATTAATGAAATAAAAGATCAATTAGGATAAACTTTGAGTCAGCTACCACTAGCTGACTTTATTCATTTTTATATGCTAGGAAAGGAGATTCTTAAACATGCAAAAAATAATACATATTATGGCGGGAGGACCAGAAGAGCTAGTTCCTCCATTATCATCGTTTAATTTACCGGATATTGAATGGGTTGGGGTAGATTATGGAGTTATTCATTTATTTAATCAAAAAATAATACCTTCGATTGCTTTTGGTGATTTTGATTCAGTAACGGAATCCCAATTGAGAAAAATAGATCAAGTGACAAATGAAATAAAAAGGTTTAAACCTGAAAAAAATGAGACGGATTTAGAACTTGCGTTACTTTGGGCTATAAAACAAAAGCCGTTAAAGATTAGGATTTTTGGTGCAACTGGGGGGAGAGCGGATCACTTTTTTGCAAATACAATGCTTTTAGCTCGTCCGGAATGTATTCGATGGAATATAGAAATTATTGATAAACAAAATAGCGTGTCCGTCTTTTCACCCGGAGAGTATACGATTGAAAATAGAAGCGATAAAAAATATATTTCATTTGTCCCTCTTAGTGAGAAAGTGAATGATATTACATTACGTGGTTTTAAATATCCACTAACGAATAAGCAAACTTTCATGGGCTCGTCATTATGTATTAGTAATGAACTTATTCAAGAAACAGGTCATTTTTCTTTTACTTCAGGCATATTAATGATGATAAGAAGTCATGATTAAATCACGTAATCATAAATTATCAGGTGATTCATTTTTATTTGTATTGAATACTATAGTGTGAACCCGTGTAGTCGGGTAATTACTTAAACTGATTTTTAGGTTGGAATAAAAATTGGTGATTAGTAATTTGTAAGTGACATTCGGTTGTCAGATAGATGGGGAGGGACATTTATGAAGTTTTATACAATTAAATTGCCTAAATTTTTAGGTGGTATTGTCCGAGCAATGCTAGGAACGTTTAAAAAAGGATAGTTTATGATAAACACTTAAAACAAAAAAAATGCCGAAAAGGCATTTTTTTTTTTGGGCTATATCAGGTAACGTTTATTAATTAAACGCGTTCAACTTTTCCTGATTTTAATGCTCTTGTAGAAACCCAAACACGCTTAGGTTTACCATCTACAAGGATACGAACTTTTTGAAGATTTGCACCCCATGTACGTTTGTTAGCGTTCATTGCGTGAGAACGAGAATTGCCGGAACGAGTTTTGCGTCCAGTAATAACACATTTTTTTGGCATATTAATTCCCTCCTTACCCTGAAGTAGAAATATCATATGTTTCATCACTTCAATATTCATCATAAAAAGATACTTTAATAATTTATCATACAACCTATAATAATGCAATACTTCAGCACAACACTTTCAAGAAAAAATACTTGACGCTTAGAAAAGCGGAGGCTAGAAAGCCGTAGCTGGACAAATAAAAGCGAAAGGCGACTGTACATCCATTTTTCATTGTACTTTTCTATAATTATATATTATAGTAAAATGACTATAGCTTGATTGTATTTACTTATACGGTAAGGGGGAAAGACAAATGTCCATTGAAATGAGAACGAATTTCGGTCAAATAGATATTTCAAATGACGTTGTTGCAACGATCGCAGGAGGCGCAGCTATTGATTGCTATGGCATAGTAGGGATGGCATCAAAAAATCAAATAAAAGATGGAATCACTGACATCTTGCGTAAAGAAAACTTCTCTCGTGGTGTCATTGTACGTCAAGAAAATGATGAAGTACATATTGATATGTATATAATAGTTAGCTATGGAACAAAAATTTCAGAAATTGCACATAATGTACAATCAAAAGTAAAATACACACTAGATAAGACAGTTGGTTTATCAGCAGACTCTATTAATATTTATGTTCAAGGAGTCAGGGTGACAAACCCGTAATAAGGAGGAAAAGATTCGTGGCAATTACATCCTTGGATGGAAAACGTTTCGCAGAGATGGTAATCATGGGAGCGAATCATTTATCAAATAATGCAAATGTTGTTGATGCGCTTAACGTTTTTCCGGTGCCGGACGGTGATACTGGGACTAACATGAACCTATCAATGACTTCAGGGGCAAAAGAAGTTCAAAAAAATGTTCAAGAGCATATTGGTATGGTGGCTTCAGCCCTTTCGAAAGGATTGTTGATGGGAGCTAGAGGGAATTCTGGAGTTATTCTTTCCCAATTGTTTCGTGGTCTCGGAAAAGCAATTGAAAATAAGAAAGAAATTTCGGCAAAAGAATTTGCTTCGGCACTTGAAGCAGGAGTAGAAACTGCGTATAAAGCAGTAATGAAACCTGTTGAAGGGACAATCTTAACAGTTGCTAAAGATGCCGCAAAAAAAGGCGTTGAAATAGCAAAAAATGAAACAGATCTCGTTAAGGTAATGGAAGCAGTGGTTCAGGAAGCAAAAAAATCTTTGAAACGCACACCGGAGCTACTCCCTGTTCTAAAAGAAGTTGGTGTTGTAGATAGTGGAGGACAAGGACTCGTATTTGTCTATGAAGGTTTTCTTGCTGAATTAAAAGGTGAAACATTATCAACTACATCAAATCCACCTATATCAATGAACGAAATGGTTAATGCAGAACACCATAAAAGTGTCCAAAGCTTTATGAATACAGAAGATATAAAATTTGGCTATTGCACAGAATTTATGGTTAAGTTTGCAAAAGACAAGCTTGCTGCCCATCCATTCTCTGAACATGAATTTAGAAATGATCTAAGTCATTATGGTGATTCATTATTAGTCATTTCTGACGATGAAATTGTAAAAGTTCATATTCATTCGGAGCAACCTGGTGAAGTATTAACTTATGCTCAACAATATGGTCAGTTGATCAATATGAAAATTGAAAATATGCGCCAGCAGCATAGTACAATCATCGATGAGATGCATAATACTTTATCTTCTGAACAACAGGTTGAAAAACAAGAATATGGAATTATAGCTGTTTCGATGGGAAGTGGAATTGGTAACCTCTTTAAAAGTATTGGTGCAAATGCAATTATTGAGGGTGGGCAAACAATGAACCCAAGTACAGAGGATATTTTAAAAGCGATCGATGATGTAAATGCGGAGAAAATCATTATTCTTCCGAATAACAAAAATATTATTATGGCTGCTGAACAAGCTGCACAGGTGGCTTCCCAAGAAATTATTGTCGTCCCTTCGAAAACGGTTCCACAAGGTATGGCAGCATTATTGGCGTTTAATCCATCACTTACATTAGATGAGAATAAAAACGGTATGAATGAGGCCTTGCAACATGTGAAAACGGGTCAAATTACGTATGCAGTGCGAGATACAACAATTGATGGGATTACAATTTCCAAAGACGACTATATGGGAATAGCTGACGGGAAGATTGTTGGGACGAATAAAAACTTGGTGACAGCGACAACCTCACTGCTTTCCAATATGTTAGAGGAAGATGATGAAATCGTCACTTTAATATATGGGAAAGATGTTTCAACGAATGATGTAGATGAAGTCGTATCATATATTAATCAAAATTATGAGGATATTGAAGTCGAAATTCATAATGGGGAACAGCCACTTTATTCCTTTATTTTTTCAATTGAATAGTGCTAGTAAAAAGAAATTTACCAAACGTTCATTTGACTATATAATAAATAGAAGGGGCAACCCTTCTATTTCCTTTTATAAAATAAACATATACTATATAACGTTACCCGAGGGGAGTGACAATAATGAAATATAAAAGTGTTTTTGATATTATTGGCCCGGTTATGATAGGTCCATCGAGCTCACATACAGCGGGAGCTGCTAGGATTGGTAGAGTTGCACGCACGCTTTTTGGGAGACCCCCGCAATGGGCTAAAATTCATTTTTACGGTTCCTTTGCTGAAACTTATAAAGGTCATGGCACCGACGTAGCGATAATTGGTGGTTTATTAGATTTTGATACTTTTGATGAACGAATCATTCACTCCATTGATCTAGCGAAAGAACAAGGCATGGAAATTGATTTTATTGCTGAAACTGCGATTCCGGAACATCCAAATACCGCGAAAATGGTTATTGGCGATGCAAACGGAGAAATGGAATTAGTCGGAATATCTATTGGTGGGGGCAAAATTGAAATAACAGAGCTTAACGGTTTTAAACTGAAATTAACCGGACATCATCCCGCGATTCTTGTTGTTCATAACGATCGTTATGGAGTAATAGCAGCCGTTTCAAATATTTTATCAAAATATGAAATTAATATCGGTCATATGGAAGTGTCACGTAAGGATGTTGGACAGATGGCGTTAATGGTCATTGAAGTTGACCATAATATCGAAGAATTTATTTTAAAAGAAATTCAAGAACTGCCAAATATTACACAAGTTGCGAGAGTTGTAGATTAATTGTATAAAATGGTGGATAATACTTATAAATAGTGAAATTTTGGTAGCGCTTACGAATGCTTAATGCAAGGAGGTTTTTACATGTTTCGAAATGTTGCAGAATTGGTTGAGTTAGCTGAAGCTCAGAATAAAAAAATCTCCGACATAATGATTGAACAAGAGATGGAAGTAACCGGTAGATCAAAAGAAGAGATTTTTAATCAAATGGATAGAAGTTTAAAAGTGATGGAAGATGCAGTAGAACGTGGACTTAATGGCGTTACTTCTCACTCTGGTTTAACAGGTGGAGACGCCGTTTTAATGAAGAAATATATCGAAAAAGGAAATTTTTTATCTGGGGAAACGATATTAGATGCAGTAAGCAAGGCTGTCGCTACAAATGAAGTAAACGCGGCAATGGGGACTATTTGTGCTACTCCTACGGCTGGTTCTGCCGGAGTTGTGCCAGGAACATTGTTTGCGGTGAAAAATAAACTTCATCCAACAAGAGAGCAAATGGTTCATTTTTTGTTTACATCTGGTGCTTTTGGTTTTGTCGTAGCTAATAATGCGTCCATTTCCGGAGCGGCTGGTGGATGCCAAGCGGAAGTTGGATCTGCAGCTGGGATGGCGGCGGCAGCAATTGTTGAAATGGCTGGCGGTTCACCGTCGCAATGTGCAGAGGCAATGGCAATTACTTTGAAAAATATGCTTGGTCTCGTTTGTGATCCAGTTGCAGGATTAGTTGAAGTGCCATGTGTAAAAAGAAATGCAATGGGCGCTGCGAATGCAATGGTGGCAGCAGATATGGCATTAGCGGGAATTACTAGCCGTATACCTTGTGATGAGGTTATTGATGCGATGTTCAAAATTGGTCAGAGTATGCCGACTTCACTAAAAGAAACTGCACAGGGCGGTCTTGCGGCTACACCTACTGGTCGCAGACTAGAAGCTAAAATATTTGGGATGCCGTTAAATGAACGTGAATAATGCGCTAGAAAATTCAGTATCAATTATTAAAGGTATTGGTGAAGAGACGGAAAGCCAGTTAGCATCGATGGGTATTTTTACTGTTCTTGATTTATTGGAACATTTCCCTTATCGTTTTGACGATTACCGTTTGCGGGATTTGCAAGAAGTTGAACACGATGAGAAAGTAACGGTTGAAGGGAAGGTTCAAAGTGAACCTTCTCTTGTCTTTTATAATCGTAAACGTTCTCGATTAACTATTCACTTATTAGTAGGTAAAAATCTCATAAAAGTGTTCTTTTTTAATCAACCGTATTTAAAAAAGAAAATTTCTATTTCAGATACGATTACGATTTCGGGTAAATGGGATCGTCATCGTGGAACCATTACAGCTCAGGAACTAAAAATAGGACCATACCAAAAAAACGCAGATTTTGAACCGGTTTATACGGTGAGAGGTTCGCTTACAGTCAAATCTTTACGGAAGTTTATTAGATTGGCATTTCAATCATACGGCAATCAAATTAATGAAAATCTTCCTGAAGATTTAATTAAAAAATACAAATTACTCCCTAGAAGAGATGCAATGAAAATGATGCATTTTCCTATTACTCAAGAGGATGTCAAGCAGGCAAGACGTCGTTTTGTTTATGAAGAATTTTTATTTTTTCAATTAAAAATGCAAGCTCTTAGAAAATTTGAAAGGGAACATTCAGGGGGAATCAGCCAACATTATGACTTAAATAAACTTCGTGCTTTTTTTGATTTATTACCTTTCCCATTAACAAATGCGCAAAAACGAGTAATTAATGAAATTTGTGCTGATCTCAAATCTCCCTATCGTATGAACCGTTTGCTTCAAGGAGATGTAGGTTCGGGTAAAACAGTCGTTGCCGCAGTTGCCCTTTTTGCCAGTTGGACAGCAGGATTCCAAGGTGCCCTTATGGTTCCAACGGAAATTTTAGCAGAACAACATGCAGTATCGCTTCAGAATATGTTAGGTCAAGCAGGCTTAAATATAGAACTTCTAACTAGTTCGATAAAGGGGAAAAAACGTGAAGGTTTGCTGGAACGACTCCGAAAAGGTGAAATTCATGTTTTAGTTGGAACACACGCACTTATTCAGGATGATGTTCATTTCAATAAATTAGGTTTAGTTATAACAGATGAGCAACATCGATTTGGTGTAGAACAGCGACGAGTGTTAAGAGAAAAAGGTGTAACTCCCGATGTACTATTCATGACAGCAACCCCTATACCGAGAACACTTGCTATCACAGCCTTTGGTGAAATGGATGTGTCGGTTATTGATGAAATGCCTGCGGGAAGAAAAAGGATTGAAACTTACTGGGCGAAAAATGAAATGCTTGAAAAGGTTTTACGTTTTGTTGAAAAAGAATTGATAAAAGGGAGACAAGCCTATATCATTTGTCCTATAATCGAGGAATCGGAAAAATTAGATTTACAAAATGCGATTGATGTATATCAAATGCTTACAGATTATTATTACGATAAATTTAAAGTCGGTCTTATGCATGGACGCCTGCACCCCGCAGAAAAAGAAAATGTGATGAAAGGATTTAGTGACAATGACATACAAATTTTAGTTTCCACTACTGTTGTCGAAGTTGGAGTGAATGTTCCTAATGCAACGATTATGGTCATTTATGATGCTGAAAGATTTGGACTATCCCAATTGCACCAACTCCGGGGCCGCGTTGGAAGAGGACAGGATCAATCGTACTGTTTTTTACTTGCCAATCCGAAAACGGATGTTGGGAAAGAAAGAATGAAAATTATGACTGAAACAAATGATGGATTTGTTTTGAGCGAAAAAGATTTGGAATTGCGTGGACCAGGTGATTTTTTTGGAAAAAAGCAAAGTGGATTGCCTGAATTTAAAGTAGCTGATATGGTACATGATTATCGAGCTTTAGAAGTAGCTAGAAACGATGCGGCACAACTTATTAACCAAAAAGATTTTTGGCACGATCAAAAGTATCATTATTTGCGAAAGTATTTAGAGGAATCCGGTGTTATGGATGGTGAAAAACTTGATTAAAAAGGTGAAAGCAGAATAGAAGTCCATTCTTGCATTCTGCTTTTTATTTTTATATACTACTATTAGTACCAAGTCCTAATATCGTGAATGGTGATGAATTTTTATGAAAATGATTAAAAAAGAGCGGCAACAACGATTACAGGATACGATAAATAACAATCCATTTATTACTGATGAAGAGCTTGCAGAACAATTTAAAGTCAGCGTGCAAACCATTCGTTTAGATCGATTAGAATTATCGATTCCGGAATTAAGGGAAAGAATAAAAAATGTCGCTGAGAAAAGATTTGATGATGAAGTAAAATCACTGCCAATTGATGAGGTAATTGGTGAAATTATTGATGTTGACCTTGATAAAAGCGCAATTTCGATTTTTGAAGTAAAAAAGGAACATGTCTTTAAACGGAATTCAATTGCTAGAGGACATCATCTTTTTGCGCAAGCAAATTCATTAGCGGTTGCTGTAATTAATGATGAGCTAGCATTAACGGCAAAAGCTAATATTCATTTTACTCGTTCAGTAAAGCAAGGTGAACGTGTGGTTGCAAAAGCGAAGGTTTGTGATATACATAATGAAAAGGATCGTACAATCGTTAATGTTGATAGTTTTGTTGGAAATGAGTTAGTGTTTAAGGGTGAATTTGAAATGTTTCGTAATAGTAAGTAAGCCTTTAATTATGAAACGATAACAGTAAGAGTAAGGGATGAAAATAATGAAAATTGCCATCGATGCAATGGGGGGAGACAATGCCCCTAAAGAAATCGTATTGGGTATAAATAAAGCGATAAAAGAATTTACTGATATTGAAATCATACTTTTTGGGAAAGAACAAGAAATTCAACAGTATTTAGAACCTAATGCGCGTGTGGAAATAGTCCATACGGATGAAAAGATTGAAGGAACTGACGAACCAGTAAGGGCGGTTCGTAGAAAAAAGAATGCGTCAATGGTTTTAATGGCACAGGCAGTTGCAGCTGGAAAAGCAGATGCATGTATATCAGCAGGAAATACAGGTGCCTTAATGGCAGCTGGCCTATTTATAGTAGGGCGAATCGATGGAATCGAACGGCCGGCATTGGCACCTACTTTACCAACAGTGGATGGTAAAGGCTTTGTGATGTTAGATCTTGGTGCAAATGCTGAAGCTAAACCGGAACATCTTCTTCAATATGCAATTATGGGTTCAATATATGCTCAAAAAGTACGTGGAATAGAAAAGCCAAAAGTTGGGTTGTTAAATATTGGAACAGAAGAGAAGAAGGGAAATGAGTTAACGAAGAAGGCCTTTGAATTACTTAAAGATTCTAATCTTCATTTTGTTGGTAATATTGAGTCAAGGGATCTATTGCAAGGACCAGCCGATGTAGTCGTTACCGATGGTTTTACCGGCAATATGGTATTAAAAACGATTGAGGGAACGGCAGGATCTTTATTCTCTTTATTGAAAAAAACGTTTATGACAAACTTCAAAAGCAAAATAGCAGCAGGATTAGTTAAAAACGAATTAAAAGATCTAAAAAACATGATGGATTACACTGAATACGGTGGAGCAGGGTTGTTCGGTCTTAATTCACCGGTTATTAAAGCACATGGGTCATCCAATGCAAATGCACTTTATAATGCAATTAGACAGGCTAATGATATGGCAAGTCATAAAGTAACGAGAATTATAAAAGAAACAATTCAAAAAGAAAATGAAATAACTAAGGAGTAGATGATAGTGGGGAAAATAGCATTTGTATTTCCAGGCCAAGGTTCTCAAACGGTTGGTATGGGGAAATCCGTTGTAGAAAAAAGCGATCAAGCGAAATCTATTTTTGAAAGTGCAGATCAACGATTGGGCTATTCATTATCGGATATTATTTTTAATGGACCAGATGAAAAATTAACCTTAACAACAATTGCGCAACCAGCATTATTAACGACTAGTATAGCAATTTTAACATGTTTAGAGGAAGCAGGAATTCGGCCGGATTACACTGCTGGACATAGTTTAGGGGAATATTCTGCACTTGTCGCAGCAGGAGCAATGGATTTTGAAGACGCAGTATTTGCGGTCCACAAGCGTGGTGAATATATGGAGGAAGCTGTGCCAAATGGGGAAGGTACGATGGCAGCTATTTTGGGTATGGATCGCAACGATTTGCAAAAAGTGACAGATGAAGTGACAGCAAATGGCGATTCCGTACAATTGGCTAATTTAAATTGTCCTGGTCAAATTGTAATTTCCGGAACAGTAAAAGGGGTAGAAAAGGCAAGCGTTTTAGCGAAAGAAAAAGGTGCTAAACGAGCATTACCATTACAGGTTAGCGGTCCATTTCATTCCGAATTAATGAAGCCGGCAGCACAAAAATTTGTCGAGGTTCTCGATGAAGTGAAAGTTCAAGATTCAAAAATTCCGGTTATTGCTAATGTGACAGCTGCTCCAATAAGTAAAGCATCAGATATTAAAGAGAAATTAATCGAGCAACTGTATTCTCCTGTTTTATGGGAAGATTCCGTACTTACGATGCTTGAACTAGGTGTAGATACATTTATTGAAATCGGACCTGGTAAAGTGCTATCTGGTTTAATTAAAAAAATTAATCGAAATGTAAAAACATACTCGGTCCAAGATTTTGAAAGCTGTCAGCAAGTCGTAAATGAATTGAAATTATAATCGTAACTAGGTCCGTAAAATGAATGGGGGAGAAACGATGTTACTTGAAGGGAAAGTTGCTTTAGTTACAGGAGCATCACGTGGAATTGGTCGTGAAATAGCATTAGAACTTGCAAGAGAAGGAGCTAATGTAATTGTAAATTACGCCGGCAGTGAGGCGCGTGCGAATGAAGTGGTTGAGGAAATTAAAGCATTAGGAAGAGAAGCGAAGGCTATTCAATGCAATGTCGCAAATAATGATGAAGTACAAGGAATGATAAAAGAAACTATTGGTCTGTTTGGGAAAATTGATATCCTTGTAAATAACGCAGGCATCACTCGTGATAATTTGATCATGAGAATGAAGGAAGATGAGTGGGATGATGTTATTAACACGAATTTAAAAGGTGTATTTCTTTGTACTAAAGGTGTTACTCGACAAATGATGAAACAACGCTCAGGAAAAATTATTAACATCTCATCAATTGTGGGCGTAAGTGGAAATCCTGGACAAGCCAATTATGTTGCAGCTAAATCAGGTGTCATTGGACTTACAAAATCAACGGCGAAAGAATTGGCATCTCGAGGAATTAATGTGAATGCGGTAGCACCTGGGTTTATTACAACTGAAATGACTGATAAACTTCCGGAGGATGTTCAAAGTGAAATGCTAAAGCAAATTCCGTTGGCACGTTTTGGAGAACCAAAAAATGTTGCGAATGTCGTTGTCTTTCTTGCATCTTCTTCATCAGACTATATGACTGGGCAAACCCTTCACGTCGATGGCGGGATGGTAATGTAAAGTTTCGCTTTATTATTTCGATAATATCCTCTATAATGTCTTGAGGGGAGGTGAACCGAATGGCAGAAGTATTAGAACGTGTAACGAAAATTATCGTGGATCGTCTAGGTGTTGAGGAATCTAAAGTTACTTTAGATGCTTCTTTTAAAGATGATCTAGGTGCAGATTCCCTTGATGTTGTTGAATTAGTAATGGAATTAGAGGATGAATTTGACATGGAAATTTCCGACGATGATGCTGAAAAAATTGCTACAGTGGGTGACGCTGTTAATTACATACAAGCTAAAGCATAATCGTTCGTTCCGATTCACTAAAACGAGGTTGACCCAAAGGTGTTTTACACTTTTTGTAAAAGGGTCAACCTCTTTTTCTATGATCTATTAAAAAATATTAAATGAGGACTTTGCACTTCGGCTGTTTTTTTAATAAAATTTATATGGAGTATTAAATAAAGAAAGATAAACAAGGTGGATGACCGATGCGGAAAAAAAATCGTGATAGAGAAAAACAAATAACTTTGAGGATAGATGAGAAATTCAATCAATTTCAAGAGAGAATTGGTATTCAATTTAATCGATTAGATTTATTAAAACAAGCATTTACACATTCATCATATGTGAATGAGCATCGCAAGAAGTTACATGCAGATAATGAACGACTTGAATTTTTAGGGGATGCTGTACTTGAATTAACTGTTTCACAATTCCTATATAATAAGTATCCAACTATGAGTGAAGGAAAGTTAACTAAATTAAGGGCTGCCATCGTATGTGAGCCGTCATTAGTGACTTTTGCCAATGAATTACAATTTGGAGAGCTTGTTTTATTAGGAAAAGGTGAGGAATTGACTGGTGGCCGGACACGTCCTGCACTACTCGCAGACGTATTTGAGGCGTTTATCGGTGCTCTTTTTTTAGACCAAGGTCTGGAAACGGTCATCTCAATTTTAGAAAAAATTGTTTACCCTAAAATTAATGCTGGTGCTTTTTCTCATGTGATGGATTTTAAAAGTCAACTACAGGAATTCATCCAAAAAGATGCTGCTGGTGTACTTGAATATGTAGTTCTTCAAGAAAGAGGTCCGGCACATAATAGAGAGTTCGTCTCACGAGTACTTTTAAATAAAGAAGAATTAGGAACTGGTACTGGAAGGTCTAAAAAAGAAGCTGAACAACATGCGGCACAAATTGCTTTAAGCAAACTAAAATCGCCACTCCAGGAAAAATAATATGTTGTACTTCTCCTAAGAGAAAAACAGCAAGGAAGAAAAGGATATAGGAGGAGAGTTTCTTGTTTCTTAAACGCTTAGATGTTGTTGGATTTAAATCCTTTGCGGAAAGAATCACGATCGATTTTGTTTCTGGAGTAACTGCTGTTGTAGGCCCAAATGGAAGCGGAAAAAGTAATATAATCGATGCAGTCAGATGGGTTCTCGGTGAGCAATCAGCAAAATCGCTTCGTGGTGGGAAAATGGAAGATGTCATTTTCGCCGGAAGTGATTCCAGAAAACAATTAAATTTCGCAGAAGTGACATTAACATTAGATAACGAAGACCATCAGTTACCAATTGACTACAATGAAGTTAGTGTAACGAGAAGGGTATATCGTTCAGGTGATAGTGAGTTTTCTATTAATAAACAGTCATGCCGCTTGAAAGATATTATTGATTTATTTATGGATTCAGGACTTGGCAGAGAAGCTTTTTCAATCATTAGCCAAGGGAAAGTTGAAGAAATATTAAACAGTAAAGCCGAGGAAAGAAGAACGATTTTCGAAGAAGCTGCGGGAGTACTTAAATATAAAACCCGAAAAAAGAAAGCCGAATCGAAATTAAATGAAACGGGTGAAAATCTAAATCGGGTAAACGATATTCTTCATGAATTGGAGAATCAAGTAGAACCTTTGAAAATCCAAGCATCACTTGCTAAAGAATATTTAGATAAAAAAGCAGAACTTGAGAATTTCGAAGTCGCTTTAACGGTTTATGAAATAGAAGAGCTAAGTCAAAAATGGGAAACATTGAAGCAGGAGCTAGGAATTCATCAGGATAAGGAAATGGCTTTGTCAGCTAACATCCAAAAAGAAGAAGCCACTCTTGAGAAAATACGCGATACTCTTGCCGCATTAGATGAATCAATAAATGATTTACAAAATGTGTTACTTTCAGCGACAGAAGAGCTCGAAAAGCTTGAAGGACGTAAAGAAGTTTTAAAAGAACGAAAAAAGAATGCAAGCAGTAATAAAGAGCAATACGAAAAAAACATTGAAGAGCTTACAAGCAAGCTTAAGAAGCTTGAGGAACAAAAAACTACATTGGTAACAGAATACGATCATCACACTAAATCGGCTGCTGCGCTGAAAAAGAAATTAAAAGAAAAAACCGAACTAATGAATCAATATAATATTAATATTGAAGAAATGATTGAATCATTAAAAAGCGATTATATTGAGCTTTTAAATGAAAAGGCAACTTATAAAAACGAGTTGGCCATACTTGAGCAGCAATTAGGACAACAGGAAGCTAAAAAAATAAAGCTTGATGGTGAAAATAAAAAATACCTAGAACAAAGACAAACGATTTTAGAAGAGAAGCAGAAAACGAATGAGGAACTAGAAAAAGTCGATAAGCAAATTGAAGACCAAGTTCTTGCATTCCGCGAACATCAAAAAAAGCTGGAAGCATTGAAAAATCAATATCAAAAGCAAGAAACGACACTTTATCAAGCTTTTCAGTATTTGCAAAAAGCAAAGTCTCGAAAAGAAACTTTAGAGGAAATGGAAGAGGATTATACCGGTTTCTTCCATGGTGTTCGGGAAGTATTAAAAGCTAGAAATTCTAAGCTTTCTGGGATTGAAGGTGCCGTTGCGGAGCTTATACAAGTTCCTAAACAATATGAGCTCTCAATTGAAACAGCATTAGGCGGAGCAATGCAAAATGTCGTCGTTGCGACAGAAGCCGATGGTAGAAAGGCGATTGAATATTTAAAAACTAATCGATATGGACGTGCTACCTTTTTGCCGTTAAATATTATTAAAGGCAAAGGGTTGTCGGGAAGCCAATTGGAATTGATTAGTAAGCATGAAGCATTTATAGGTATTGCAGCTGATATTGTAAAAATCGATCAAAAGTATCAAACAATCATTTCTAATCTTTTAGGAAATGTAATTATTACAAAAGATCTTCGAGGGGCAAATGAAATTGCCAAGCTATTGCAATACCGATATCGATTAGTGACATTAGATGGAGACGTTGTTAACCCGGGTGGTTCGATGACGGGCGGGACTGTGAAGCAATCCTCTACATCGTTAATCAGCCGAAAAGGAGAACTCGAAGATCTTAAAGAAAAAACGAAATTGATGGAAGAAAAAACAGATCAGCTTGAGCAGCAAGTTAAAACACTTAAACAAGACGTAAACAGCAATGAAAAGATACTTGAAGAAATGAGAAGCGCTGGAGAGCTCCTTCGCTTAAAGCAACAAGAATTGAAATCGGAAATGAGGCAAATTGAATTAGCCGAAAAAAATCTAAATGAAAAACTCCAAATTTACGATATGGAGCGTAATGAATCGAATACTACTGTTCATAATGTAGATCGCCGCATAAATGAACTAACTGCCACTTTAACGCAAATAACGAAAAACATTGAACAACTTGATAAAGAAATTGAAGATTTAACAAAGAAAAAAAATAATCAAAACACTTCAAAGGATGAATTACTAGCTGAAATTAGTGATTTAAAAGCAGAACTGGCAGTGAAAAATGAGCAACTTGTAACTAGTCGTGAAAAACTTGCAACTGTAAAAGTAGAATACGAAGAAGTAAGTGCGAAAAAAACTAGTTATGAAGAAGAGCTCAACTGGTTAGTAAGTCAAATGTCCAATAATAATTCAGGGGAAGCAGAATTATCTGTAGCGGCGGAGAAAAAATTAACCGATAAGATCGAAACAACTAAGCTAATTTCAATCCGTAGAGAAGAACGGATGCAATTACAAACAAAACTCGAAGATGCTGAATTAGCAATTAAAGAACTAAAGAGGCAACATAAAGGTTTAGTAGAAGTAGTTAAAGATGAAGAAGTGAAAATTAATCGAATCGATGTTGATTTAGAAAATCGACTTAACCGTTTAAATGAAGAATATATGTTAACCTTTGAGGCGGCTAAAGAGAAATATCCACTGCAAATCCCAATTGAAGATGCGCGAAAACGCGTAAAACTAATTAAACTTGCCATTGAAGAATTAGGGACTGTTAATATCGGTGCGATTGATGAATACGAACGCGTATCAGAACGATATCAGTTTTTAATGGAACAACAATCAGACTTAGTGTCCGCGAAAGAGACATTACTGCAAATTATTGATGAAATGGATGAAGAAATGAAAAAGCGTTTCCAGCAAACATTTGAATCGGTAAAGTTTCATTTTGAACCGATTTTTAAAGCGTTATTCGGTGGAGGACGTGCTGAATTAAAATTAACGGACCCGACTGATTTATTGAATACGGGAGTAGATATTGTCGCTCAGCCGCCCGGAAAGAAGTTGCAAAACTTAGGGTTATTATCCGGAGGAGAACGTGCACTAACTGCAATTGCGCTATTATTTGCTATTTTAAAAGTTCGACCTGTTCCTTTCTGTATTTTAGATGAAGTGGAAGCAGCACTGGATGAAGCAAACGTATACCGTTTTAGTAAATATTTAAAAAAATTTAGCGAAGAAACGCAATTCATTGTAATCACGCATCGAAAAGGTACGATGGAGGAAGCGGACGTCCTTTATGGCGTCACAATGCAAGAATCCGGCGTATCTAAACTTGTATCCGTTAGACTTGAATCATCTAAAGAACTAGTTGAAACATAAAATTAATGAGAAGAAACGAGGAAGTGATTGAAAGATGAGTTTTTTTAAAAAGCTAAAAGATAAATTCACAAAATCTACTGATTCTGTAACGGAAAAATTCAAACAAGGTTTATCAAAAACGCGAGATAATTTTGCTTCTAAAGTGAATGACCTTGTAGCAAGATATCGGAAAGTAGATGAGGATTTCTTTGAAGAGCTTGAAGAAATACTTATTGGAGCAGATGTGGGCTTCAATACAGTTATGGAGCTTGTTGAAGAATTAAAAATGGAAGTAAAGAAAAAGAATATTCAAGATCCAGCCGAAGTTCAATCCGTCATTTCCGAAAAGCTTGTTGAAATCTATCAAGGGGATACCAAAACACCTAATACTATTAATATTCAATCGGAAGGTTTAACGGTTATTTTATTCGTTGGTGTAAATGGAGTGGGGAAAACAACGACAATTGGCAAACTTGCTCATAAATATAAAACCGATGGGAAGAAAGTTATTTTAGCCGCAGGGGACACATTTAGGGCAGGGGCTATCGATCAATTAGAGGTTTGGGGGCAACGGGTCGGTGTTGATGTAATCAAGCAAGGTGAAGGCTCTGATCCTGCCGCTGTTATGTATGATGCGATTCAGGCAGCGAAGGCGCGTAAAGCTGATATTCTTCTTTGTGATACGGCAGGTCGACTGCAAAACAAAGTTAATTTGATGAATGAATTAGAAAAGGTAAAAAGGGTCATTGAAAGAGAAATACCAAATGCACCCCATGAAGTGCTTCTAGTCTTAGATGCAACAACAGGGCAAAATGCGATGGTACAAGCAAAAACGTTTAAAGAAGTAACAGATGTATCCGGGATTGTCTTGACTAAATTAGACGGTACCGCTAAAGGTGGAATTGTTCTAGCGATCCGCAATGAACTTGAAATTCCAGTTAAGTTTGTTGGTTTAGGTGAAAAAATGGACGATTTACAAGAATTTGATCCGGAAAAATATGTGTATGGACTTTTTTCAACGATCATTGAGCAAAACGAGGAATAAAGGACATTTACTTGACAAATCGATAAATACTGTGTAATCTTCATATGTAAAGGTCTTTCACTTAACAAGGGAGTGAGAAGAATGCTAGAGAAAACAACGAGAATGAATTACTTATATGATTTTTATCAATCGTTGTTAACTCCAAAGCAACGTAGCTATATGTCCCTTTATTATTTAGACGATTTTTCGCTTGGTGAAATTGCTGAAGAATATGAAGTAAGCAGGCAGGCGGTGTTTGATAATATCAAGCGTACAGAAGCCATGCTTGAGGAATATGAAAAGAAATTATTATTATTCCGAAAGTTTCAGGATCGAAAAGTAATTCTTGAAAATATGAAAAAAGCATTGGAAACTAATTCAGTGGAAGAACTGGCAAAGCTCATTGAAGCGCTTGAAATATTAGAATAGGAGGCGGTATGAATGGCATTTGAAGGACTATCCGACCGACTTCAGAACACAATACAGAAAATACGCGGCAAAGGAAAAGTATCTGAAAGCGATGTAAAAGAAATGATGCGTGAAGTACGTCTCGCTCTATTAGAAGCGGACGTTAACTTCAAAGTAGTAAAGGATTTTGTTAAAAAGGTAAGCGAGCGCTCCGTTGGACAGGAAGTGATGAAAAGTCTGACACCTGGACAACAGGTCATTAAAGTAGTTAAAGAAGAATTAACGAATTTAATGGGTGGGGAACAAAGTCAAATCGCAGTATCGAAGCGCCCTCCAACGGTTATTATGATGGTTGGTTTACAGGGTGCCGGTAAAACGACGACGACTGGAAAGCTTGCAAATCTATTGCGAAAAAAATATAATCGAAATCCTTTATTAGTTGCCGCTGATATTTATCGTCCGGCTGCTATTAAACAACTAGAGACGTTAGGAAAACAGCTTAATATGCCTGTATTTTCTTTAGGGGATCAAGTCAGCCCGGTTGAAATTGCCAAACAGGCTCTTGAAAAGGCAAAAGAAGACCATAATGATTATGTATTAATCGATACAGCAGGTCGGTTGCATATTGATGGGGAATTAATGAATGAGCTTAAAGAAATTAAAGAGCTTTCTAATCCCGATGAGATCTTCCTCGTTGTTGATGCGATGACTGGACAAGATGCTGTTAATGTTGCTGATAGCTTTAATGAGCAATTAGGCATTACCGGTGTCGTATTAACGAAGCTTGATGGGGACACTCGCGGTGGTGCAGCCCTTTCAATTCGTGCCGTAACAGAAAAGCCGATTAAATTTGTCGGTATGGGTGAAAAATTAGATGCATTAGAAGCATTCCATCCCGAACGTATGGCATCCCGTATTTTAGGTATGGGAGATATGCTTTCCTTAATTGAAAAAGCGCAGGCAAATGTCGATGAGGAAAAAGCAAAAGAACTTGAACAGAAATTGAGAACAATGAATTTTACATTTGATGATTTTCTCGATCAATTAGGTCAAGTTCGAAAAATGGGTCCACTTGATGAACTATTAAAAATGATGCCTGGTGCAAATAAAATTAAAGGCATGGGTAATCTGCAGATTGATGAAAAACAAATTAGTCATGTTGAAGCAATTATTCAATCAATGACGAAAAAGGAAAAAGTCAATCCGGAGATTATTAACGCTGGTAGAAAAAAGAGAATTGCGAAAGGAAGCGGCACTTCCGTTCAAGAAGTGAATCGACTTTTAAAGCAGTTTGAAGAAATGAAAAAAATGATGAAACAGATGACAGGAATGCAGCAAAAAGGAAAACGTAAAGGCTTTAAATTTCCATTTATGTAATTTGTCCTTTCTCATCGTTTTTGATATAATACTAAGTGTTAAGAAAAAACACTTTACAAACTAAACACATATTTGATAATATACTATCTTGTGTAAAACTATTCGGAGGTGCTATTTAAAATGGCAGTAAAAATTCGTTTAAAACGTATGGGAGCAAAAAAATCTCCTTTCTATCGTATTGTTGTAGCTGATTCTCGTTCACCACGTGATGGACGCTTTATTGAAACAGTAGGAACTTATAATCCTGTTTCACAACCAGCTGAAGTTAAAATTGATGAAGAACTAGCAATGAAATGGTTACAAAATGGTGCAAAGCCATCTGACACAGTTCGCAATCTATTTTCTAAACAAGGCATCATGGAAAAATTCCACAACGCAAAATATAGCAAATAATCGTGAACTCAATGCAAGATTTGATCGAAACGATTGTTAAGCCCCTTGTCGATTCACCAGAAGATGTTCAAGTTTTCGTAGCTGAAGAAGATAGTCATATCACTTACAAACTATCAGTTAATAAACAGGATATCGGTAAGGTAATAGGAAAAAAGGGGCGGGTTGCAAAAGCCATTCGAACTGTTGTCTATGCTGCAGCAGGATCCAAACATCATAAGAAAATTTATTTGGAAATTATCGAATGAAACCAAAGGATAATTTCCTTTGGTTTATCAAGCAGAAATAAGAATTCTCACACTGAATTTATTACACTGCATGAGAAAAGGGAGGGTTCAATTCCTCCCTTTTTCTATATACAAAATTCGTATACATACCTCTTTTTAACTCCTTATCAAAATAAAGTATCACAAATGCAAAGTGAAAATAATTAGTAAAAGAACATATAAGGAGGGTGGAAATGCAGTTACTTCAAACTGTAACAATAAAGCAGGTTTTAACAGAAAAAAGTAAAAAAGAACTGCAGCAATCCTATATTCAAAAAAAAATCACCATGCAAAAAGAATGTGATCAATTACGATTTGAATTAAAAAAATTGGAGCGAACAAACAAGTTTTCACCAACAAGTTTAAAAACACATTTTGAAAAAGAAATTAATAGCAGAAAAGAGAAAATTAAATTAATTGATTTTCAAATTGAGCAGCTTTCTCTACTGCCGCTAGGAAGCGAAATTAAAGAACAGGACATACAAGCCATTGTGGATGTAAAAGTCGGCGATAATTGGGAAAAACTAATGAAAGAACAAATGATTATAGTAAAAGATGGAATTGTCATAGAAATACGTTAGAGGTGAGTGAATGACTAATTGGTTTAATGTAGGAAAAATAGTAAATACGCATGGACTTAATGGGGAGGTTCGTGTCATCTCCAAAACAGATTTTCCCGAAGAACGATATCAAAAAGGGAATACCCTTTATTTATTTTTAAATGATCAAGAACCAGTTCAATTAACGATTAAAAATCATCGTACACATAAAAATTTCGACTTATTACAATTTGAGGGGTACGAAAATATTAATATAGTTGAAAAATGGAAGAATGGTTTATTAAAAATTTCTGAAGAACAATTAACAAACCTTGATGAAGGAGAATATTATTTCCATGAAATCATTGGGTGCAAAGTTATTACACTAGACGGAGAAGAAATTGGGATTGTAAAAGAAATATTAACCCCTGGAGCAAATGATGTATGGGTAGTTAAAGGAAAGGATAAAAAAGAACACTTAATCCCATATATTGATGACATAATAAAAAATGTAAACATCGAGGAAAAGGTTATAACGATTGATCCAATGGAAGGATTATTATCATGAAAATAGACGTCCTAACCCTTTTTCCCGAAATGTTTTCCGGAGTCTTTGGTTCCTCTATATTAAAAAAAGCGGCTGAAAAAAAAGCTGTACAATACAATGTCGTAAATTTTCGCGAGTTTGCTGATAACAAGCACCAAACAGTTGATGATTATCCTTACGGCGGCGGTGCAGGAATGGTTTTAAAGCCACAGCCAATATTCGATGCAGTTGATTCTCTGACTAAAAACGAAGAAAATAGTAAACCGCCGAGAGTAATTCTTTTATGTCCTCAAGGTAAAGTTTTAACTCAGAAAGTATCAGAGGAATTAGCAAAGGAACAGCATCTTATATTTGTTTGTGGACATTATGAAGGATATGATGAACGAATTCGTGAGCATGTCGTAACAGATGAAATATCCATCGGTGATTATGTGTTAACAGGTGGAGAGCTAGGAGCAATGGTTGTCATTGATAGTGTTGTTCGTCTACTGCCTGGAGTGTTAGGAAATGAAGATTCTCCGCTGCTAGATTCTTTTTCATCAGGCTTGTTGGAACATCCCCACTATACACGCCCTGCTGACTTTAGAGGGATGAGGGTACCGGATGTACTATTATCAGGAAATCATAAGCATATAGATGAATGGCGGGAGAAACAATCGCTAAAGCGAACATATGAAAGACGACCTGATTTGTTAGAAAACTATCCATTAACAGAGAAACATAAGGAATGGATAGCAGAATGGAAAAAGTGTGAGAAAGATTAAGGTCATTGGTAAATAGGTGATTGCAATACAGTTATTGATATGATAAGATATTCCTTGTGATTTATTTTAATAAATCGCATGAAAACGATGTTCCGCTGCATGGATAGATTTGTATGAGCATCTGTTGGAAGGAGTTGAATTCGATGCACAAAATTATTGATGAAATTACAAAAGATCAACTTCGCTCTGATCTTCCAGCGTTCCGTCCTGGTGATACTGTACGTGTACACGTTAAAGTTATCGAGGGTACTCGCGAACGTATCCAGCTATTTGAAGGTGTTGTAATTAAACGCCGTGGTGGTGGAATCAGCGAAACTTTCACAGTTCGCAAAATTTCTTATGGTGTTGGTGTTGAACGTACATTCCCTGTTCACACTCCTAAGATTGCGAAACTTGAAGTAGTGCGTCGCGGTAAAGTTCGCCGTGCGAAACTTTACTACCTACGTAATTTACGTGGTAAAGCCGCTCGTATTAAAGAAATTCGATAATAATAAGAAAAGTGTAAGCGCCTTGGTCAGCCCCGACAAGTCATTTGACCTTGTGGGGGAGCTAGGTGCTGATGCTGGACAAGAAGAGAAGGAGCTTGATATCAAGCTCCTTTTCGACTTTAATAAATTTTTTAATCCGGATTATGGATATGGTAAATTGGATATAAAATAATGATAGGCATAAAAAATATTTTACATTTATTGTTGATTAGCTGATATATTAATATATATAGCTTGGCAATTTTACATAGGCGGTGGAAACATGTCAAAACAAAAGAACGAATTATGGGAATGGACTAAAGCTCTGCTAATTGCGGTGGCACTTGCGGTAATTATTCGCTATTTTTTATTTGCGCCAATTGTTGTAGATGGTTCTTCCATGATGCCTACTCTTCAAAATGGAGATCGGATGATCGTTAATAAACTAGGAAATCCGGATCGGTTTGATATCGTTGTTTTCCATGCACCTGAAAAGAAAGACTACATAAAAAGAGTTATTGGTTTACCGGGTGATAAGGTAGAATATAAAAATGATACACTTTACATAAATGGCAAAGCGTATAAGGAACCATACCTAGATCAATATAAAAAAGACTTACCGGAAGGTCCTTTGACAGAAGATTTCACTTTGAAAGATACTCCGGTCGGACAAGAAACCGTTCCTGAAGGAGAAATCTTCGTCATGGGTGATAATCGCAGATTTAGTAAGGACAGCCGACATATTGGTGCGGTTCCATTAAAGAAAGTAATTGGTGATACGAAATTAATTTATTGGCCAATTTCAGACATTCGCCTTGTAAAATAAGAAATATGGAGTTGAAAGCATGACGATTCAATGGTTCCCAGGGCATATGGCAAAAGCTCGCAGGGAAGTTACGGAGAAACTAAAATTGGTGGATATCGTCTTTGAGCTGGTGGATGCGAGAATTCCTGTTTCCTCTGCAAACCCAATGCTCGATGAGATCATTCAGCAAAAACCGAGATTAACTTTATTAAATAAAGCTGATTTAGCAGACCGTGAAACGACGAAAAAATGGTTGCAATACTATGCCGAGCAAGATAAAAAAGCTTTATCAATCAATTCACAAGCCGGAAGTGGCTTACATGAAATTGTAAATGCAGCCAAAGAAATATTGAAGCCTAAATTTGATCGTATGAAGGCAAAAGGGATGAAACCTAGAGCTATCCGTGCGATGATTATCGGTATTCCTAATGTAGGGAAATCTACATTAATTAATCGTCTTGCTAAGAAGAATATAGCAAAGACAGGAAATATGCCTGGTATTACGAAGTCGCAGCAATGGATTAAAGTCGGGAAAGAACTGGAATTACTTGATACTCCAGGGATCTTATGGCCGAAATTTGAAGATCAAGAAGTAGGTTATAAATTAGCTTTAACTGGTGCTATTAAAGATACGATATTAAACTTGCAGGATATTTCAATTTACGCATTACGTTTTCTTGAGGAAAATTATCCTAATCGACTAAAGGAAAGATATAATTTTTCCGAAATTCCTTCTGAGGTCCTTGATTTATTTAATCATATAGGTGAATTACGTGGATGTTTAATGTCGAAAGGGGAAGTCGATTACGATAAAACAGCGGAAACGATTATTCGTGATATCCGTTCGGATAAGTTAGGAGCTTTATCATTCGATATACCTGGTGAACAAAAAGAAACTGCATCCCCCTAATTTGAGGGGATTTTTTATTCTACCAATAAAATGAGGGACTGAATATGAACACAAGGACAATTAAAGATATTGCCGAAATGCTAAATAAAATAGTAAGCAAGGAAGACCCACTAATCAAAATACTAGAAGTTGATGAACGAAAAGGTGTTCAAAATCTCTTAAAGCAATGGTATAGACAGCAAGAATTAAAGGAAAATTACCGTAAAAAATTTAATCAGATGATGAAATATGAAATCGACATTAAGCAACAAGGCTTCAAGTACATAGCCGGAATTGATGAAGTGGGCAGAGGTCCGCTTGCAGGTCCCGTTATTGCAGCAGCAGTTATTTTGCCTGATGATTTCTACTTAGAAGGCCTAAATGATTCAAAACAATTATCTGAAAAAAAACGTGATGAATTTTATACCATCATTATGAAAGAAGCAGTGGCAGTTGGAACGGGAGTTATTTCCGCACAAGAAATAGACGAGGTTAATATATATGAAGCGACGAAAAAAGCGATGATAGCAGCAATCAATGACCTCCAAACAATGCCGGATTATTGTTTAATAGATGCGATGAAATTAACGATACCCTTCCCTCAGACATCCATCATTAAGGGGGATGCATCCAGTGTATCGATTGCCGCTGCCTCCATTGTCGCTAAAGTAACAAGAGATCGATTAATGAAGAGATATGCACAAGAATACCCGAATTACTTATTTGATAAAAATATGGGCTATGGTACAAATGAACATCTCCAAGCTATACAAAAATATGGTCCCTGTCCAATTCATCGAAAAACCTTTGCTCCCATTAAAAACTATATGTAAAATTTTCAACTATGAGATACTACTCTCATAGTTTTTTTATTGTTATGATTGTTTGTGAATGTTTTTGACTGAAAATAGTTGATTTTGAACGAAAGTGGATGTAAACTATAAAGAGTAAAGAAGATGTATGCGTTATCAATAGAAGCTAAGGTGATAAAACATGTTAACAGTAGAAAGACATCGAATGATTGTTGAGCTTTTAAAGAAAAAAGATATTGTAAGTATCCAAGAACTAGTTGATGCAACAAACACCTCAGAATCAACAATCAGACGGGATTTAATACATTTAGAAGAAAAAAAGGCATTGAAAAGGGTGCATGGCGGTGCATCACGAATTCAAAGAAAATTAGATGAGCCTAATATATTGGAAAAGTCCGCTAAAAATCTCTCAGCTAAAAATGCAATTGCAAAATACTCTGCAAGTTTGATTGAAAACGGTGATTGTATTTATTTAGACGCTGGCACAACAACCCTCCAATTAATTCAATACTTGGATAGTGAAATGGAGATTGTCGTTGTAACAAATGGTGTAACCAATTTAGAGCCGCTTTTAAGTAAAGGCATTAGAACATATGTGGTTGGCGGATTTCTTAAGGCGAGTACAAGTGCCATGATTGGGAAAGTTGCACTAGATAGTATTCAATCTTTCCGTTTCGATAAATGTTTTTTAGGAGTGAATGGTATCCACCCATCACTAGGGTTTACAACACCGGATCCAGAGGAAGCCGCTATGAAGAAAAAAGCATTAGAGCTCTCAAAAGAATGCTATGTTCTTGCAGATCGTTCAAAGATTGGTGAAATCGCCTTTTCAGAAATAGCTGATATTTCTAAAGCCTCTATAATTACAAATGATATAGATGAAGAAACGAAAGAATTATATAACGAAAAAACAATTATTAAGGTAGTGACACCATGATATACACAATAACATTAAATCCTTCATTGGATTACACCGTAAAAGTAGATAATTTTCAAATAGGTGAATTAAATCGATCGAACGAAGATTATAAAGTTCCCGGCGGGAAAGGTATTAACGTATCGCGCGTGTTAAAACGACTTGGAGTAGACTCGAAGGCACTCGGATTTGTTGGTGGATTCACAGGAAAGTATATTGAAGACTATTTAAAAGACGAACAAATTGAAGTAGATTTTGTAAAAGTAGCCGGTGATTCCCGAATTAACATTAAGCTGAAAACAGATGTTGAAACTGAAATTAATGGGTCAGGTCCCAATATTGGGCCAGCCGAATTTGAAAAATTTATAGAAAAACTAGATGCGGCTAATTCAAAAGATATAATCGTTTTTTCAGGAAGTATTCCAAGCACACTCCCCGCAACAATATATAAGGACTTAATTGAAAAGGGGAAACAGAAAGGAACACTTTTTGTTGCAGATGTTTCGGGTGTGGCATTAAAAAATGTAATAGAAGCTAAACCATTTTTAATTAAGCCCAATCACCATGAACTTGGGGAACTTTTTGATAAAGAAATTACTACTATTCAAGATGCTTATTTATATGGAAAAAAATTAGTAGACAGTGGAATTGAAAATGTTATTGTTTCAATGGCTGACAAAGGCGCCGTATTAATTACTAAAACAGGTGCGTATCATGCAAATGTACCAAAAGGAACACTTGTAAACTCGGTTGGTGCCGGAGATTCTTTAGTAGGTGGATTTTTAGCTGCTTTTGTAACAGGTGCTCCAGTTGAACAAGCATTTCGAAATGGAGTTTCTTCAGGAAGTGCCACCGCGTTTTCTATGGGTCTTTGCACGAAAGAAATGGTTTCAAATCTACTAAACCAAGTAAAAGTTACAACTCTTTAAAAGGAGATAAACAACATGAAAATTACCGAACTGCTTACATTAGAAACCATTAAATTGGGGATTAAATCAACAGCAAAAAAAGAAGTAGTTAATGAACTGGTAAATGTCCTTGATCAAGCTGGAAAATTAAATGATAAAGATAAATATGAAAAAGCTGTTTTAGCAAGAGAAGAGCAAAGTACCACCGGTATTGGAGACGGAATTGCCATCCCACATGCTAAGACAGATGCAGTAAAAGCACCGGCTATCGCTTTTGGGAGATCGACTGCAGGTGTGGATTATGAATCTTTTGATGGACAGCCCAGTCATTTATTCTTTATGATTGCTGCCAGTGAAGGGGCAAATAATACACATTTAGAGGCGTTATCAAGACTTTCTTCGTTATTAATGAAAGATGTTGTCAGAAATAAATTAATGGCAGCTTCATCTCCTGAAGAGGTAATAGCTGTATTTAATGAATTTGATGTAGATGAAGAAACGGTACAAACATCCGTAGAGAAGAATATGGTCCTTGCAGTTACAGCTTGCCCTACTGGTATTGCTCACACATATATGGCTGCTGATTCGCTAAAGGAAAAGGCAAAAGAATTAGGGATTCCATTTAAGGTTGAAACAAATGGTTCCGGCGGTGAAAAAAATGTATTAACACAAGAAGAAATTGATCAAGCGGCCGCTATCATTATTGCTGCAGATAAGCAAGTAGAAATGGAACGTTTTAAAGGTAAGTGTATTATTGAAGTGCCAGTTGCCGATGGAATCCGTAAACCGAAAGAGCTGCTTGAGAAAGCGGTTAAACAGGACGGTACGATTTACAACGGTTCAGGTGAAAAGAAAAAAGATAGTAGTGATCATAAAGGCAGAAGCGGCTTTTATAAACATCTCATGAATGGTGTATCAAATATGCTGCCCTTCGTTGTTGGCGGAGGAATTTTAATTGCGATTTCCTTTATGTTTGGGATTCATTCGGCTGATCCTAAAGACGAGACATATAATCGATTTGCGGAAGCTTTAAATACAATTGGTGGCGGTAACGCGTTTGGTTTAATGATCCCTGTCTTAGCTGGTTTTATCGCGATGAGTATTGCTGATCGTCCCGGATTAGCACCTGGTATGGTTGGCGGTTTTATGGCTGCCCAAGGTGGAGCTGGATTTTTAGGAGGTCTCATTGCAGGTTTTCTAGCAGGGTATGTTGTTGTATTACTGAAAAAATTATTCTCGAAATTACCGGATGCACTTGAAGGAATTAAGCCGGTATTGCTTTATCCACTATTTGGGATATTTATTACTGGTATCATCATGTTCTTTGTTATAAATAAACCTTGTAGTCTATTTAATGAATATTTAACCAATTTATTAAATAATCTTGGTACCGGAAATTTAGTATTACTTGGTATTATTCTTGGTGGTATGATGTCCGTCGATATGGGTGGTCCAATTAATAAAGCGGCCTTTACGTTTGGGATTGCGATGATTGACGCAGGAAATTATGCGCCACATGCTGCTGTCATGGCCGGTGGGATGGTTCCACCACTTAGTATGGCAATTGCAACGACTTTATTTCGTAATAAATTTACAAAAAAAGAGCGGGAAGCGGGGATTACTTGCTATATTATGGGTGCGTCATTTATTACTGAAGGTGCCATCCCATTTGCTGCATCTGATCCAGCACGTGTGATTCCTTCAGCTGTAGTAGGTTCGGCAGTTGCGGGGGCATTAACGATGCTATTTGGGATTGGACTTCGCGCGCCGCACGGTGGAATATTTGTTATTCCTTTAGTGGATGGAAATCCTCTTTTATATATCCTAGCCATCTTAATCGGTTCTGTCGTCACAGCATTATTAGTAGGCTTACTTAAGAAAAGAGTAATTGAATAAAAATAATAGGCTGACAAAATGTCAGCCTATTTCCTTTTATAAGGATTTGCGATATATTTCTAATACATCTTCACGGTTTAATTTTTTAAAATTGCCAAATTCACCATTTGCCATTGCTTTATCGGCCATCACTTCTAATTTACTTGCATCGATATTATAATCACTTAATCGGGATGGTGCACCGATACTATTCCAAAATTCCCTCAGTTTTTCGATCCCTTCTAAACCAGCCTCTTCGTCGGTTTTACCTTCAGGGTCTACGCCAAATACCCGTACTGCGAGCTGTTTAAAACGTGAAGGCTTCACCTTTAAATTATGCTTCATCCAATTTGGAAAGAGGATGGCTAATCCACCACCATGGGGAATATCGTAAACAGCCGAAACGGCATGTTCAATATTATGGGAAGCCCAATCGCCTCGATAGCCCATTGAAAGCATACCGTTTAATGCCATCGTTCCTGTATATAAAATCGTTGATCTATATTCATAATTTTCCAGATCATTAATTAGCTTTGGAGCAGTTTCCATAACAGTAAGTAATAATGATTCACACATCCGATCCTGCATAAGTGTGTTTTCTGTTAGATGAAAATAATGCTCGAACACATGTGACATCATATCGACCATTCCATATACGGTTTGATCTTTCGGAACAGTCATAGTGTTAACTGGGTCAAGTATTGAAAATTTAGGAAATGTAACCGAACTACCCCAGCCATACTTTTCATTCGTTTCCCAATTGGTAATAACCGATCCTGCATTCATTTCTGAACCAGTTGCTGCAATGGTTAGTATTGTACCAAAGGGAAGGGCTTCTTTTGCGAAAGCTTTCTTCGTAACAAGATCCCACGCATCCCCATCATACTTCGCTCCCGCTGCAATTGCTTTTGTACAGTCAATGACACTTCCACCACCAACAGCAAGGAGAAAATCAATTTGCTCTTTTTTACATAAATCGACGCCTTTCCTTACCGTTGAGATACGCGGATTTGGCTCAACTCCAGATAATTCGAATACTTGTGAGCCGATCTCTTCTAAATTTTTTACCACTTGATCATACAAGCCGTTTTTCTTAATACTGCCTCCACCATAAACAAGCAGCACCTTTTTTCCGTATTGTGGAACTTCTACTTTCAACTGTTCAAGTTGACCCTTACCAAATATTAATTTAGTTGGGTTCCAATATGTAAAATTATCCATTAACAATCACTCCTCACCTACATTATGAAATAGAGAAATAAGAAATGCAAAAATGCAGCATTATTAATATGCTACAATCTTTTCATTTTACAATAATTGTTTTGGAAATTAGACAAGTCTGTAAGAATAAAAATATAGATAATGAGTTCCCAGAGAGGATGATAAGGATGAGGAAAGATGTAATAAGACAAAGGGATAAAATAATAGAGCGCTTGCTTTCTGATCAATCCCGTAATGGTTCTTGGGAATATCCTTTTGAAACAGGGATATTAACAGATTGCTATATGATTATCTTATTAAGAGTTTTGGAAAAAAATGATGAAAGTTTAATTCAAAGCCTAGTTAATCGTATTTTAAAGGAACAATACAATGATGGGACATGGAAGCTATATGTTGATGAAGGGAAAGGGAATTTATCATTAACCATTACAGCTTACTATGCCTTGCTGTTTTCGGGTTACGTAGAGAAGAATTCTCCTAATCTCATAAGAGCAAAAGAATTTATCATGATAAATGGTGGGCTCCATAAAGCAAACATGTTCACACTTGCCTTATTATCGTTAACAGGTCAAATCGAGTGGGATTCACCATTTCCAATTCCAGTAGAAGCAGTCCTCCTTCCTGAAAAATTTCCAATTAATTTTTTTGACATATCTGTCTTTGGCAGAGCAAACTTAGCTCCCTTACTTATAGTGGCGGATTATAAGTTAGTAGTAAAACCGGCAAATTCTCCGAATCTAGCAGATCTTATAATTAGGAAAACTGATGGAAAGAACAAGTTTACCGATGAAACGAGATCAATTTTCGATTTCATTGAACAGGGAATTGAACAAATTGTAGAATTAAAGGAAGATGTTCATGAAAAAGCATTGGAATATTTGGAGCAATATTTATATGATCATATCGAACTAGATGGCACACTTTATAGCTACTTCAGTGCAACTTTCTATATGATTTTTGCATTCATTGCCCGGGGAAAGGATAAAAATGATTCAAAAATTATTAAAGCCATTGACGGATTGAAATCTATGATTTGCACGATTAATGGGGATAAGCATTGTCAGTATACGACGGCGCATGTTTGGAATACTGCATTAATTTCGTCAGCACTCCAATTTGCTGGAATTCCCCATACAGAAGTAAACATTCGTCAAGCAAATCAATATTTATTAGAAAGACAACATGTAAAACTAGGGGATTGGACGGTTCATAATCCGCATACATATCCTGGCGGTTGGGGATTTTCAAATGTTAACACAATCAATCCGGATATAGACGATACAATTGCATCTTTGCGTGCGTTGCATCAACTAATAATTGAACAGCCACATTATTATAATGTGTGGGATCGAGGGATTCGCTGGGTTTTATCCATGCAAAATGACGATGGCGGATGGGCAGCTTTTGAAAAAAATGTTGATAATCCATTATTGAATTTATTGCCTTATGGGGAAGGGTTGTTGCTAGATGCCTCATCAGTAGATTTAACAGGTAGAACGTTAGATTTTTTGGGGAATTATACAAGCATTGATAAAGATGATCAACAAATTAAAAAAGCAATTAAATGGCTTGTAAATCACCAGGAAGATGATGGCAGTTGGAATTGTCGCTGGGGAATTTATTATATATATGGTACTTGGACAGCAATCATAGGATTAATGGCAGTTGGTATAAGACCCAATCATCCATCAATCACTCGTGCAAAAAAGTGGATTGAGCACACACAAAATGTCGATGGAGGTTGGGGGGAGTCATGTAATAGTGATAAAATAAAAAAATATATCCCATTGGGTGTAAGCACACTAACCCACACTGCATGGGCCCTTGACTCCTTAATAACGATAGCGGATGAAGTTACTCCTTCGATACAAAAAGGAATAAACTTTTTAATCAATCATGCCGATATTAAAGATTGGAGGAGTTCTTATCCAAAAGGTCAAGGGATGGGTGGGGAATTTTATATTCATTATCATAGCTATGATTATATTTGGCCCCTGTTCACACTTGTAAAATATTTAAAAAAATTTAACAAGTAGTTTATGATAATAGCCCAAAAAAGGAGGGGATTGAATGCTCTTATCAAATATCCAGTCAATTTTAAGAGGAGATGTGAAGCCCCTTCAAAATCAATTTGAATTCAAATCGGGTGACGTTTTTGCAGGAAATATTAGTAAAATATACCCAAATCAAACAGCTGTTGTTAAAGTAGGGAATCAAAATATTTTGGCAAAGCTTGAGGCTCCTATCATAAATGGCGGAAAGTATTGGTTTCAAGCATCAACAAAAGAGGGAGAAATTCATTTAAAAATCCTTTCCCCTTTATCAATGGAAAATCAAACTCAAGATTCTATTTTAAAACAATTATCTCTTCCCAATAGTAAAATTTTTAAAGAATTAACAGTATTCTTAGCAAAAGAACAAATTCCCTTACCGAAGGAATCAATCTTGAAAGCCGGTCAATGGATTGAACATCAGAATAATACAAAGGAAGGGTTCGAAGCCCTAAAATATATGGTGGAAAAAGACTTTCCTTTTTCTGAGTCCATTTATAAATCACTAAAGGAAGTATTAAGTCCCAAAGCTCCAATACAAACTTTGCTCCAAAATTTAGAATCTCAATTAATTGCTGAACCTAAAACAAAAACAGTCCAAGCATTGTTATCAACACTTGAATCTATACAACTTAAAGACTTAGATGCAAACAATAAAGAATCCGTCCCACAAATTCTATTATCATTATTAAAGAAAACAACAAGTAAAATGGGATTGTTTTACGAAGCAGATATTTTAGCAAATATAGAAGACAACAAAAGTTTAGAAAATAGCATGAAGCCGTTGTTAGTAAAGTATTTACAGGAAACCGGCCATACATTGGAGACAAAAGAACTTGCAGAACAGATCATTAATAAAATGAATGGACAACAATTATTATCACACTCAAATACACCATACCAGCATATTGTTTATCAATTACCATTACAATTATTTGGATTTCAAACAGAACTAACAATGCAATGGTCCGGGAAACGAAAAGAAGATGGGAAAATAGACCCTGATTATTGCCATGTATTATTTTATTTAGAATTGGAACATCTGAAGGAAACCATTGTTGATATGAAGGTGCAAAACCGAATTATTTCAATAAAAATTATTAATAATAACGAGCAACTGCAAAATATGGCAAAGCTCATCCTTCCAAAATTAAAACAAGGATTGAAAGATTTAAATTACACCCTATCCGCAATCCAATTCGAACATTCTTCAAATAATGAAGTTCAAAAGTCTCTTTCAAATTCGGTGATAAACCAATACTCGGGGGTGGATATACGAATATGAGTGAAACGAATAAAAGACAACAGGCAATCGCTTTAAAATATCAATCCGAAATCCAGGATGCACCTAAAGTTATCGCAAAAGGGAAAGGCTTAACAGCTGAAAATATCATTGAAGTAGCAAAAGAAAAAAATATTCCAATTCAAGAAGATCATAATTTAGTAGAATTGCTTAGTCAACTAGAAATAAATGAAACGATTCCTGAAGAATTATATGAAGCAGTTGCTGAAGTTTTTGCATTTATTTATCGTTTGGATCGCAATATTGCTAACTAGTAAAATGAATCGCAATATTCATATAAATGAGTATTCATCTTCCGAAAATGGAATGATTCGGAAGTATGGAAATAATTAGTAAAAAATAGATAAAATAACGTTATAAACAATTCTAATTTCGTCAGAAAGCTAGACATATTTTAATCCATTTTATACAATGGAATCGCAGTTTATTTTTTGTAGAGTTTGATAGGAGGATGGAAAATGAATATCCATGAGTATCAAGGTAAAGAAATCCTCAGAAAATACGGGGTAGCGGTACCAAATGGTAAAGTTGCATTCACAGTTGAAGAAGCAGTGGAAGCAGCAAAGGAATTAGGTACTACTGTATGTGTCGTTAAAGCACAAATTCATGCTGGTGGTCGTGGTAAAGCCGGTGGTGTTAAAGTTGCTAAGAATTTGGAAGAAGTACGTACATATGCAAACGAAATCTTAGGAAAAACATTGGTAACACACCAAACTGGTCCAGAAGGAAAAGAAGTAAAGCGCCTTCTTATTGAAGAAGGTTGTGATATTCAAAAAGAATATTATGTAGGTCTTGTTTTAGATCGTGCTACTTCACGTGTTGTATTAATGGCATCTGAAGAAGGCGGTACAGAAATTGAAGAGGTTGCTGAAAAGACACCTGAAAAAATCTTCAAAGAAACAATTGATCCGGTTGTTGGTTTGACTGCATTCCAAGCACGTCGAATTGCATTCAATATTAACATTCCAGCTAATCTTGTAAATAAAGCAGTTAAATTCATGATGGGATTATATACTGCTTTTGTTGAAAAAGATTGTTCAATTGCCGAAATTAACCCACTTGTAGTAACAGGTGATGGTAATGTAATGGCATTAGATGCTAAATTAAACTTTGATTCTAATGCACTATATCGTCAAAAAGACGTGTTAGAATATCGCGACCTTGAAGAAGAAGATCCAAAAGAAATTGAAGCTTCTAAATATGATTTAAGCTACATTGCATTGGACGGAAAAATCGGTTGTATGGTAAACGGCGCAGGTCTTGCAATGGCTACAATGGACATTATTAAACATTATGGCGGCGATCCGGCTAACTTCTTGGATGTTGGGGGCGGTGCAACTGCTGAGAAAGTTACTGAAGCATTTAAAATCATCTTATCTGATGAAAATGTTAAAGGTATCTTCGTAAATATTTTTGGTGGAATTATGAAATGCGACATTATTGCTGAAGGTGTCGTAGAAGCAACGAAACAAGTTGGTTTAGAATTGCCTTTAGTTGTTCGTTTAGAAGGAACGAATGTTGATTTAGGTAAGAAAATTCTAAATGAATCCGGATTAAATATTGTAGCAGCTGAATCTATGGCAGACGGTGCACAAAAAATCGTTGAATTAGTAGGCACAACAAGATAATAAGAAAGGCAGGGGAATATAATGAGCGTTTTTGTTAATAAAGATACAAAAGTAATCGTTCAAGGTATTACTGGAAAAACAGCTCTTTTCCATACAAAACAAATGCTAGAATACGGTACAAAAATCGTTGGGGGTACATCTCCAGGTAAAGGCGGAACAGAAGTTGAAGGTGTACCGGTATTTAATACCGTTGAAGAAGCGGTTAAAGCTACTGGTGCAAATGCTTCCGTCATTTATGTTCCAGCTCCTTTTGCTGCGGATGCAATTATGGAAGCTGTTGATGCAGAATTAGATTTAGCAATTTGTATCACTGAACATATTCCTGTATTGGATATGGTAAAAGTAAAACGTTATATGGAAGGCAAAAAGACTCGTTTAGTTGGTCCTAACTGTCCTGGTGTCATCACTCCTGAAGAATGTAAAATCGGTATTATGCCTGGATACATTCATACAAAAGGGCATGTTGGTGTCGTATCACGTTCTGGTACATTAACTTATGAAGCAGTTCATCAATTATCACAAGCAGGTATTGGACAAACTACTGCTGTAGGTATCGGTGGAGATCCCGTTAATGGAACTGACTTTATTGACGTGCTAAAAGCATTCAATGAAGATCCAGAAACTGAAGCTGTTATTATGATTGGTGAAATCGGTGGTACTGCAGAAGAAGAAGCTGCTAACTGGGTGAAAGCCAATATGACGAAACCGGTTGTAGGATTCATCGGCGGTGTAACAGCACCTCCAGGAAAACGCATGGGACATGCCGGTGCGATTATTTCCGGTGGAAAAGGTACAGCTGAAGAAAAAATCCGTGTCATGAATGAGTGCGGAATTAAAGTGGCAGCAACACCATCAGTAATGGGTGAAACATTAATTGAAGTACTTAAAGAAAGAGGACTTTACGAAAAGTGTAAAACACATTAAGATAAAGTCATAATTAATAGTCCCTCTATTAAGAGGGACTATTTTACTAACATTTAAAGGAGGATTATATGGAAGAGTATAAGAAAAGATTGATACATCTTCATTATTGCAGGGGAATAGGATCAAAAGGAATGATATCTATACTAAAATCGGACCCTAGTTTAAAAAATATATATCGCTTTTCAGATTCCACATTAAAAAATCTCACGCAACTTCCACCCGAACTTTTCTCCAAGTTTTATTATGATCTTCAACATTTAAATCCCGACAAAATTATAGCGACCCTCACGAATCATAATATCCATCCAATAACTATATTTGATAAAACATACCCATTTAGATTAAAACAAATTTACAATCCACCTATCGTTCTATACACAATGGGTAATGCCACTCTTCTTAACGAGCCCTCACTTGCCATTGTCGGTTCGCGAAAAGGAAATGGATATGCCAGAAAAGTGATAGAAGAGTTGCTGCCAAGTTTATTAAATAAACGGATGATCATAACAAGTGGTTTAGCAAAAGGGGTAGATACAATAGCACATCAAGTAACTATTCAATTTGGTGGAAAAACAATTGGTGTTTTAGGAAATGGTTTTTTTCATGTATATCCGCAGGAAAATAAACAATTAGCAGAGAATATGAAAAAAGAGCACCTTCTTATTTCGGAGTATCCTCCACAAGTGAAGCCGCAAAAATGGCATTTTCCAATGAGAAATCGAATAATTAATGGATTATCGGTTGGAACATTGATTATTCAAGCGGAGGAAAGAAGTGGGTCATTAATTACTGCGGAATATGCGTTACAGGAAGGTAGAGAGGTATTTGCTATTCCGGGTAATATGTTTGATCCACTTTCAAAAGGAACAAATATGTTAATACAACAGGGTGCAAAGTTGGTATTAAATAGTGAAGATATTATTAATGAACTCAATCTTTAGGCAGAGTTAACTATTTATGTATACTGTTCAATAAATAATATTAATTTAGGCAATAATTTTATGCTGTAATTTTCTCAGATTTTTTTCATATATCTAGATTTATCTAACGTTTCTAAAGGAAAACAACTAAGCAATTTGGAACGAAATGATAAAAAAATCATCTATTTAAGTGAAAAAGGTTGCAATTTTGGAATATCTGTTATACTGTTTCCAACAGATACTAGCAATAAAAAACTTATAATGAAAACGATTTCTAGTTTTGAACTTCCACTCTTTATTGACAAATAAAAAAATCAAGGTTAATATGAACACTTGATTTTATGTATCAGAAATATCGAAAAAGTATATAACTAGAAAAATAATGAAAACCTCTGGGAGGCTTCTTAATGTCAGAGTACTTAGTAATAGTGGAATCACCTGCAAAGGCAAAGACCATTGAACGATATTTAGGAAAAAAATATAAAGTTAAGGCATCTATGGGACATATTAGGGATCTACCAAGAAGTCAAATGGGTGTCGACACTGAACATAACTTTGAACCGAAATATATAACAATTCGAGGAAAAGGACCTATTTTAAAGGAATTGAAGACAGCCGCAAAAAAAGCTAAAAAAGTATACTTGGCAGCTGACCCTGATCGTGAAGGGGAAGCAATTGCGTGGCATTTGGCACATAGCCTAGATGTAGATATCCATTCTAATTGTCGGGTTGTTTTTAACGAAATTACAAAAGATGCCATTAAAGAATCGTTTAAACATCCTCGCCCGATAAATACCGACCTTGTTGATGCTCAACAAGCAAGACGGATTTTGGATCGATTAGTCGGATATAACATAAGTCCTTTATTGTGGAAGAAAGTAAAAAAGGGATTGAGTGCAGGCCGTGTACAATCCGTAGCTGTCCGCTTGATCATTGACCGTGAAAATGAAATTAAGAATTTCACACCTGAAGAATATTGGACGATCGTTGCAGATTTTAAAAAAGGAAAAGAAACATTTCAAGGTTCCTTTTACGGTAAAAATGGAAAAAAAGTAGAACTAAAATCGGAGGAGGAAGTTAAGTCCATTCTTTCGCAAATTAAGGGGAAGGATTTCGAAATTACTTCCGTATCCAAAAAAGAGAGAAAACGCAATCCAGCTCCTCCATTTACCACTTCTTCTCTTCAACAAGAAGCGGCTAGAAAGTTAAACTTCAGAGCGAAAAAGACAATGATGTTAGCACAGCAGCTTTATGAAGGAATCGATTTAGGAAAAGAAGGAACGGTCGGTCTCATTACTTATATGCGAACAGACTCAACTCGAATATCAGAGGTTGCACAAGAAGAGGCGGCAAATTTTATTCAACAGCAGTATGGAAAAGAATATATTCGCGGAGAGCAAAGGAAGGAAAAGAAATCCTCCAATACTCAGGATGCCCATGAAGCTATTCGTCCGACAAGTACGATGAGAGAACCGAGCTCGCTTAAAGCATTTTTAAGCCGAGATCAGTTAAGGTTATATAAATTAATTTGGGAACGTTTTGTTGCTAGTCAAATGGCACAAGCGGTTATGGATACGATGAGTGTCGATTTAAATAATGGAGAGATTGTTTTTAGAGCAAATGGATCGAAATTGAAATTTCCAGGTTTTATGAAAGTGTATGTTGAAGGAACGGACGATCAATCTGAAGAAAAGGATAAATTTCTTCCTCAAATGGAAAAAGGAGATATCGTTAAATCAGACGTGGTTGATCCGAAACAGCACTTCACACAGCCACCTCCTAGATATACGGAGGCACGTTTAGTAAAAACACTTGAGGAACTCGGAATTGGCCGACCGTCTACATATGCTCCTACATTGGATACAATTCAAAAAAGAGGATATGTCGCTCTAGAGAATAAAAGATTTATTCCGACTGAACTTGGCGAAATTGTTTTAGAACTTATAATGGAATTTTTCCCTGAAATATTAGATGTTGAATTTACTGCAAAAATGGAACATAATCTTGATGAAATTGAAGAAGGGAAAGTCGAGTGGGTAAAAATCATTGATGATTTTTATAAAGGTTTTTATGAAAATCTCGTAAAGGCCGAATCAGAAATGGAAAAAGTTGAAATAAAGGATGAGGAAGCCGGCGAAGATTGTGAATTATGTGGAAATCCAATGGTTTTCAAAATGGGACGCTATGGTAAATTCATGGCATGCAGCAATTTTCCTGATTGTAGAAATACAAAACCAATCGTCAAGGAAATAGGGGTCAAATGTCCTAAATGTAATGAAGGAAATATAATTGAAAGAAAAAGTAAGAAGAAAAGAATCTTTTACGGTTGTGATCGTTATCCAGAGTGTGATTTCTTATCTTGGGATAAGCCGATCGAAAGAAAATGTCCGAAATGCGAGCAACTTCTAGTTGAAAAGAAATTAAAAAAAGGCGTTCAAGTACAATGTACAAATTGTGATTACAAAGAAAAGACAGTGGAGTAAAAAAGAAACAACAATGTGGGTGAGTTAACGAAACTCACTCTTTTTGTTCTAATAAGAAAAAATTTAAGATAATAGATTAACTAAAAAAATTGCAAATACTTTATTTCTTCGAACGAGTGTTGTAAAATGCTTTAGGGGATAAACAAAAAATTTGTCGAATTTAAATAATCTGGTTTAGTGAATAATTCGAAACTTTGTGAAAAGTTTGTAACATTGATTGCAAGGGCTACTAAAGTGTGATAATATTTAGTAGCCCTTATGAGGTGTTAGTATGGATGAGAATTTAAAAACGAATCTATATGCTTTTATTGAGTATATTCAGGTAGAACGAAACTACTCTGAATACACTGTGAAATTTTATCGACAAGACATTGAAAACTTTTTTATGTTCATGGCTGAACAAGGTATATCAAAACTTGAAGATGTTGAATATTTTGACGCCAGGTTGTATTTAACAAAACTTTATGAAAAGGAATATAGCAGAACAAGTTTAGCTCGGAAAATCTCTAGCTTACGAAGCTTTTTTAAATTTTTGATGAGAGAAAAGACGGTAAAGGAAAATCCGTTTACGTTAATATCCCAATCAAAAAAGCATCTAAAGATTCCGAAATTCTTTTATGAAGAGGAAATGGAAAAGCTTTTTGAAGTTTGCCAAGGAAATTCAACCTTAGATTTTCGAAATTTGTCACTTCTTGAAGTATTATATTCCACGGGTATTCGTGTAAGTGAATGTGCAAATATTAAACTAAGTGATATTGATTTTGACTTTGAGACGATTCATGTTAAAGGTAAAGGGAGAAAAGAACGAATTGTATTATTTGGGACATTTGCTAGTGAGGCATTAAACAATTACATAAAGAATGCTAGACCTTTACTTATGAATAAGACCGATCACGAATATCTTTTTGTCAATTTTCGAGGAACTCCGTTAACAACTAGAGGAATTCGTCATATATTGAATAATTTGATCAGCAAAGCTGCACTTACTGGAAAAATGCATCCACATATGCTAAGACATACATTTGCTACACATCTACTAAATAATGGTGCAGATTTAAGGACGGTACAAGAACTTCTTGGACATGAAAATTTATCATCAACTCAAATATATACACATGTGACGAAAGAACAATTACGTAAAACGTATTTATCTCATCATCCAAGAGCTTAAATCAGTTTCAAATGAATAGGTTCTTTTTAATTTGTCAATGGAATATGTGAAGTCCAATTATAATAACTAATAATTAATTTGCATTAATTATTCGGAGGTGTTCATATGGGAGATTTCCATGCAACAACGATTTTTGCTATTCAGCATAAAGGTAAAGCAGCAATGGCGGGTGATGGTCAAGTTACCTTTGGAAATGCAGTAGTAATGAAACATACTGCAAAGAAAGTAAGAAGGCTTTTTAACGGGAAAGTGTTAGCGGGTTTTGCAGGTTCCGTAGCAGATGCGTTTACCTTATCTGAAATGTTCGAGGGAAAACTACAAGAGTTTAACGGTAATTTAACAAGAGCAGCAGTAGAACTTGCGAAGCAATGGCGAAGCGATAAAATTTTACGCAAACTTGAAGCAATGTTAATCGTAATGGATGAAAGTCAGATGCTGTTAATTTCTGGCACAGGTGAAGTAATTGAACCAGATGACGGAATTCTTGCTATAGGCTCCGGAGGAAATTATGCTTTATCGGCTGGGAGGGCGCTTAAACAACATGCAGGAGAAATGCTAAGTGCAAAAGAAATTGCGAAGGCATCACTGGATATTGCGGCGGACATATGTGTGTATACGAACACTAATATTATTGTGGAAGAACTCTAATAAGTTATGTCATTTCTCGAATCACTAAGAAATTTATTTAAACTGAATTTAAGGAGTGAATTGATATGGCAAACAATATGAATAAAGCAATGAGTTTAACCCCTAGACAAATTGTCGATCGATTAGATCAATATATTGTCGGGCAAAAAGATGCCAAAAGAGCAGTAGCAGTAGCATTGCGTAATAGGTATCGCCGGAGCCTGTTAGATGAAAGATTTCGCGATGAAATCATTCCGAAAAACATATTGATGATTGGCCCTACAGGAGTAGGAAAAACAGAGATAGCCAGAAGAATGGCGCGGTTGGTAGGTGCCCCTTTTATAAAAATAGAAGCTACCAAGTTTACGGAAGTCGGCTACGTTGGCCGTGATGTTGAATCAATGGTAAGAGATTTGGTTGAAACAGCAGTCCGTTTAGTAAAAGAAGAAAAAGTAATTCAAGTAAAAGAGAGAGCAGAAGAGTATGCGAATCGTCGATTAGTTGAATTGCTTATGCCATCAAAAAAGAAATCATCAAATTATAAAAATCCTTTTGAAATGATTTTTGGTGGAAATGATCAATCGAATGATGTAGAAGAGGATTCTTCTGAAGATGTTCCAATGAAAGAATACCGAAAAAACATAGAGGAAAGACTAGCCAACGGTGAACTTGAAAATGAATTGGTTACGGTAGAAATCGAAGAGCAGCAACCTTCTATGTTTGATATGCTCCAAGGATCTGGAATGGAACAAATGGGAATGAATATGCAAGATGCGTTTAGCAATTTAATTCCTAAGAAAAAGAAGAAAAGAAAAGTGATTGTTAAAGAAGCTCGAAAAATCTTAACAAACGATGAAGCACAAAAATTAATCGATATGGATGAAGTAACACAAGAAGCTGTTTTTCGTGCAGAACAAATGGGTATTATTTTTATAGATGAGATTGATAAAATTGTCGGTAAAAATAGTAATTCTTCAGCTGATGTATCACGTGAAGGAGTACAAAGAGATATTTTGCCGATTGTCGAAGGCTCTACCGTTGTTACAAAATACGGTTCTGTAAAAACAGATCATATTTTATTTATTGCTGCGGGTGCTTTTCATATGGCGAAACCATCTGAATTGATTCCTGAATTGCAAGGGCGATTTCCTATCCGTGTAGAACTTGGAAAACTCACTGTTGACGACTTTGTGAAAATCTTAGTTGAGCCGGATAATGCATTAATAAAACAATATTGTGCATTATTGGAAACAGAAGGTATACAAATTGAATTTTCTGACGATGCTATTGTTAGAATTGCCGAAATTGCATATGAAGTTAACCAAAATACAGATAACATTGGGGCAAGACGATTACACACAATTTTAGAAAAACTTCTTGAAGATTTATCATTTGAAGCACCAGATATAACATTAGAAAAAATTAACATCACACCCCAATATGTAAATGAAAAACTCGGAGTAATTTCGCAAAACAAAGATTTAAGTCAGTTTATTCTTTAATGAAATAGCTATGTTAAAGGACAATATTGATTTTGCCGCTGAGTTGATTGGAGAGAAAAAGCCGGCACCTGAAGCGAAAAATCAACAGCTGGGATTAACATAGCAAGGAAAGAATCCTTATTAGTTCAAAAAAATGAAATAAAAAAATGAAGTAATGAATCCACTAGGAGGAAGAAAAATGAATTTATTAGACAAAACAAGAAAAATTAATGCAATGTTACAAAAAGCTGCTGGGAAGCCAGTTAATTTTAATGAAATGTCACAAACATTAAGTGAAGTAATCGAGGCAAATGTTTATGTTGTTAGCCGTCGCGGAAAGCTATTAGGATTTGCGATTAATCAACAAGTTGAAAACGAACGTATGACAAAAATGTTAGAAGATCGTCAATTCCCTGAAGAATATACAAATAGTCTTTTCAGCATAAATGAAACATCACCAAACTTAGATGTAAATAGTGAATATACAGCATTTCCGGTAGAAAATAAAGAAATTTTCCAAAATGGATTAACAACAGTAGTTCCAATTATCGGTGGAGGAGAAAGATTAGGTACTTTAATTCTTGCTCGTCTTCAAGAGAAATTCCAGGATGATGATTTAATTCTAGCTGAATATGGTGCAACGGTAGTTGGAATGGAAATTCTACGTGAAAAATCTGAAGAAATTGAAGTTGAAGCTAGAAGCAAAGCGGTTGTTCAAATGGCAATTAGTTCGTTATCATATAGTGAATTAGAAGCAATTGAACATATTTTTGAAGAGTTAAATGGCAAAGAAGGTTTATTAGTAGCTTCAAAAATTGCTGACAGAGTAGGTATTACACGATCAGTAATCGTCAATGCGCTTCGTAAATTAGAAAGTGCCGGAGTAATTGAATCAAGATCTCTTGGTATGAAAGGTACGTATATTAAAGTTTTAAATGATAAATTCCTTGTTGAACTTGAAAAATTAAAATCAAATTAAGTTTTCGTCGAGTTTCGACAATCAAAAACCACCAATGAGTTAATCATTGGTGGTTTTATTATGTTTATATAATATTCTAAACGGTTAATTTCAGATATTTGTGAAAATGGACTAGTAATAAAGACCTAAAAAATAAATTTAATAAAAATCCCAATAAATCACAGTAGTTAATAGAATTAAAAGTTGCTAAAATTAGAAAAGTAAATAATGACATGACATGTAGAGAAATGGGCATATGCCAAAAGTCCTATTTTTAATAAAACAAAAGAAAATTTAATGTAATTTTTATTCATAGCATGGACAGGCTGAATATTTAACTTTAAAATAATATTAGTTTGTAAAAAGAATGTCATATAAAATCAAAAAATGTCAAAGAAAAGTAAGAGGTGTCACAAATTGGATTTATTTTCCAATACATTCAATACATTAGAACGTGCATTAGATTATTCCTCATTAAAGCAAAAAGTTATTGCTAATAATATTGCAAATGTTGATACTCCAAATTATAAACCGAAAGACGTTAGTTTTAAACAGATGCTAGCGAAACAGTTGAATCAACCATTTGAAGCAATACGAACGGATTCAAGGCATTTTGAATTTCAAAATACGACAAATGATTCGGTTATATCTACACAACAAAATATTGAGTATAACGAAAATGGAAATGGTGTGGACATTGATAAAGAGATGTCAGATCTTGCAACAAACCAAATATACTATGATGCGTTATCTAATCGTATTAGTGGAAAATTTTCAACATTACAGACAGTAATTAGAGGTGGGAAATAATTATGTCTATGTTTAATGGTATGGGGATTACTTCCTCCGCTCTAACTGCACAACGATTAAGGATGGATGTTATTTCCTCTAATATGGCGAACGTCGATACAACAAGAGGAAAATTAGTAAATGGAGTATGGGAACCATATAAACGTAAAATGGTCGTACTTGAGCCGAAATCTAATTCTTTTACAAGTTATTTTCAAACAGCTCTAAATAATCAAAATGGCATTGGTGGGGTTAAAGTAAATAAAATAGTCGAAGATAATACACCTTCAAAAATGGTTTATGATCCAGAAAACCCTGATGCCAATCAAGATGGTTACGTTAGCTTACCAAATGTTGATCCACTGAGGGAAATGGTGGATTTAATGAGTGCTACCCGATCATATGAGGCAAACGTAACTGTTCTAAATGCGTCCAAATCGATGATGATGAAAGCTTTGGAAATAGGTAAATAACAGGAGGAGTACTAATGGCTATACAAAATATTAATTCGGTTGCTACTAATATTTTACGACCGTTGGAACAAAAAAATATCCAATCGCCGAATACACAATCACAAGTCAAATTTTCCGATTTTCTAAAAAAATCAATTGAAGATGTGAACCAATCACAAATTGATTCAGATATTTTAACAAAAAAAATGGCTAATGGTGAAAATGTTGATTTACATCAAGTAATGATTACTGCTCAAAAAGCTAGTATTACTTTACAAGCGGCATTAGAAATTAGAAATAAAGTAGTTGAAGCTTATCAAGAAACAATGAGAATGCAAGTTTAATAGCTTGCTAGTACTAATAATATATTTTATATTTATTCTTTTTTTGTTTGATATTGGAGGATAGTTAATGAATGAGAAATTAAAAAACTATTCAGTCAAGATGAAAGACTTTTGGAATAATTTATCGAAAAAACAAAAGATCGTAGGTATCTCCTCCATTTTGCTAGTTATATTTTTAATTGCAATTATTACATTTTTTACTACTAGAACGACTATGGTACCCCTATATAGCAATCTAACCCCATCGGAAGCAGGTTCAATCAAAGAAAGCCTTGATTCAAAAGGGATTCAATCCGAGGTTGCTGATGGCGGAAAAACGATTAAAGTACCTGAAGAAAATGTTGATTCGTTAAAAATTGAATTAGCTTCAGAGGGAATCCCGAAATCTGGAAGTATTGATTATTCTTTCTTTAGTCAAAATGCCGGTTTTGGCATGACTGATAATGAATTCGATGTAGTTAAATTGGAAGCTATGCAAACAGAATTATCTAACTTAATTAAGGAAATTGATGGTGTTGAAGATGCCAAGGTAATGATTAATATGCCTAAGAAAGAAATATTTGTAAATGATAAAAATGCCGAAGCATCCGCATCAATTGTATTAACGACGAAACCTGGTTATGAATTTAATCAATCACAAATAAAGTCCCTATATAACTTGGTATCGAAAAGTGTCCCTAACCTATCTAATGATAATATCGTCATTATGAATCAAAATTTTGAGTATTTTGATTTAAATAATGATAATAGTACGGGAAATACATTTACTCAACAAATGGATATAAAACATCAAATTGAGCGTGATATTCAAAGGCAAGTTCAAACGATGCTAGGAACAATGATCGGTTATGACAAAGTTGTAGCATCCGTAACTGCCGACATCGACTTTACTCAAGAAAATCGTGAGGAAAACTTAGTCGCGCCAGTTGATAAAGATAATATGAAGGGTCTTGAAATTAGTGCCCAGAAAATTACTGAAACGTATTCAGGAAAAGGTGCATCGGCAGGTGGAGTTCCTCAAGGTTCAGACCCGGCTGATTCCCTAGGAAGTAGTTATGTATCTGGTAGTGACTCTAATGGAGATTATGAAAAAGTACAGGACTCCGTCAATTATGAAGTGAATAAAATTCATAAACAAGTCGCAGAAAGTCCTTATAAAATAAGAGATCTTGGAATTCAAGTAATGCTTGAACCACCTGATCCGAAAAATCCGAACTCATTGCCTCAAAGTACAAAGGATGACGTATCGAAAATATTATCCACGATCATTAGAACATCGATTGATAAAAAGGAAGCTGCAAATATTAGTGACCAGGATCTTGAAAATAAAATTGCTGTTTCGGTCCAACCTTTTGATGGAAAAATGAAAGAAACTGCTAGTAATAAGTCGAAAATTCCGTGGTGGGTGTATCTCATTGGTGGATTACTTTTATTAGTAATAATCGTGTTAATTATTTTCATGCTGCGATCTAAAAAGAAGGCAGCTACTGAAGAAGATGATGAAGATTTACTTGAGCAACCTGAACCTGTTCGAATCGCAGATGTTAATGAGGAACATGAAACAGAAAGCTCATTAAGAAAGAAACAATTGGAAAAAATGGCGAAAGAAAAACCAGATGAGTTTGCAAAATTATTAAGAACTTGGATTTCAGAGGATTAAAGGGGGATAAAAATGGCGAGTAGAGAAAAAGGTTTAACTGGAAAACAAAAAGCCGCTATCCTTCTCATATCACTTGGTCCAGATGTCTCTGCATCAGTATATAAGCATTTATCTGAAGAAGAGATTGAAAAATTAACTCTGGAAATTTCGGGAGTAAAGAAGGTTGAATCTCACACAAAGGAAGACATCTTTGATGAATTCCATCATCTAGCTTTAGCGCAAGATTATATTTCACAGGGTGGAATTGGATATGCAAAAACAGTGCTTGAAAAAGCATTGGGAGCAGAACAAGCGGAAACAATTATTAATCGGTTAACTTCATCCTTACAGGTACGACCATTTGATTTTGCAAGGCGAGCGGATGCTGGACAAGTACTAAATTTTATTCAGAACGAACATCCGCAAACTATTGCTCTTATTCTATCCTATTTGGAACCTGAAAAATCCGGGCAAATTCTATCTGAATTACCACAGGATGTTCAGGCGGATATTGCGAGACGGATTGCATTAATGGATCGAACTTCTCCGGAAATTATTAGTGAGGTTGAAACCATCTTGGAGCAGAAATTATCAGCAACTGTTACACAAGATTACACGCAAACTGGTGGAATCGAATCAGTCGTTGAAGTGTTGAATGGTGTAGACCGAGCAACAGAAAAAACCATTTTGGATGCGCTCGAAATCCAAGACCCGGAGCTAGCTGAAGAAATTAAAAAGAGAATGTTCGTATTTGAAGATATCGTTACATTGGATAATCGATCTATACAACGTGTTATTAGAGAATGTGAGAATGAGGACTTGTTATTGGCCTTAAAAGTTTCAAGTGATGAAGTGAAAGATGTTGTTTATAGGAATATGTCAACGAGAATGGTAGAAACATTTAAAGAAGAAATGGAATATATGGGACCAATCCGCTTAAAAGATGTAGAAGAAGCACAATCGAGAATCGTTTCAATCATTAGAAGATTAGAAGATGCTGGTGAAATAATCATTGCTCGTGGTGGAGGGGACGACATTATTGTCTAGAATCATTAAGTCACGTACATCAGTCAATGAAAATAGAGTAGGAAAAGTAATTGGTATTAAAGACATATCACAATTTGATTCACTAGGAGAAATAGAAGCAGAAGGACACTTGGAAATTGAAAAGAAGAAAATTTTAAACCATTTCCAAAAACAAGCAAAAGAAGTCTTACTAGCGGCTGAACAAGATGCCGAAGAAATGAGAAAAAAAGTCGAGTTGGAACGAAATGAATGGATAGAGGAAAGAGCGAGATTAGTTGAAGAAGCTAAATCAGAAGGGTTCCAACAAGGTTTTCAAGAAGGCCAAAAGCAGGGGTTTGATCAATATAATCATTTAATTGAAACAGCAAATCGCATTACCGATGAGATGCGACAAGAATTTGCGAGACATATTGAATCCTCTGAGAAAGTCATTTTAGACCTTGGCATGAAAGCAGCAGAAAAAATATTGCAAGAAACTTTAAAGGAACATCCTTCATCATTTGTTTCTCTTGTGAAACAAGTAATAAAGGAAGCAAGGGAAAATAAGGATATACAAATTTATATTCATCCGAATCAATTTAGTTTAGTCATTCAAAGTAAAGAAGAATTAGACGCATTATTACCAAATAATCAGCAATGTTATCTCTATTCCGATGATCAATTGAATGAATATCAATGCCTGATAGAAACGAGCCACGGAAAAATTGATGCAAGTATTGACAGTCAACTTTCTGAGTTAAAGCTGAAACTTATGGAAATTATTGAGGGTGTTCACTCATGAAAGCAATCGATCTAGTTTCGTTAATACCAGATATCGAAACATATAAGCGTTACGGAAAAGTAAAACGTGTTGTCGGATTAATGATTGAATCATTAGGTCCGGAAAGCTCTATCGGCGATGTATGTTGGATTCATTTGAATGGAAAAAAACAAACTCGGAAAATCCAAGCGGAAGTTGTTGGATTTAAAGATGAATTTGTTATTTTAATGCCTTATTCAGATATACAAGAAATTGCCCCGGGCAGTCTAGTAGAAACGACTTCAAAGCCGTTAGAAATAAAAGTCGGTTCAGCTTTAAAGGGTAGAGTAATCGACTCTTTAGGGAATCCAATGGATGGTTCAGTATTACCGAAGGGAATGAAGTCTGTTCCAACTGAACAAAGCCCGCCAAATCCTTTAAAAAGGCCGCCAATATCTGAGGGGATTGAAGTAGGTGTACGAGCTATCGATAGCCTATTAACGGTTGGAAAAGGACAAAGAATCGGTATTTTTGCCGGTAGTGGGGTAGGAAAGAGCACACTGCTCGGCATGATTGCTCGCAATACGAAAGCAGATATTAATGTTATTGCATTGATAGGAGAACGTGGTCGTGAAGTCAGGGAGTTTATTGAGAGAGATCTAGGACCTGAAGGACTCAGCAGATCAGTCGTTATTGCAGCCACATCAGATCAACCCGCACTTATGCGTATAAAAGGTGCATTTACAGCTACTGCGATTGCAGAGTATTTTCGTGATAAAGGGTTAAACGTCATGTTTATGATGGATTCTGTTACACGTGTGGCAATGGCACAAAGGGAAGTCGGGCTTGCAGTAGGTGAACCACCGGCGACAAAAGGATATACCCCATCTGTTTTTGCAATCTTACCGAAATTATTGGAGCGTACGGGGACTAACGAAAAAGGAACGATAACAGGTTTTTATACGGTATTAGTTGATGGTGATGATATGAATGAGCCGATTGCCGATACCGTTCGAGGAATTTTAGATGGCCATTTTGTACTTGATCGAAATTTAGCAAATAAAGGACAATTTCCTGCGATTAATATTTTAAAAAGTATTAGCCGTTTAATGAATCATTTAGCTACAGATTCGCATAAAAATGCCGCTGAAAAAGTTAGGGAATATTTAAGCACCTATATTAATTCGGAAGACTTAATTAATATAGGTGCTTATAAACGAGGTGCATCTAAAGAAATTGATGAAGCAATTGAAAGATATCCGGAAATTATTTCATTTTTAAAGCAAAAAACGAATGAAAAAATTACGATGGAAGAAAGCATCGAAGCAATTATCAACCTTGCGGAATAGAGGATAACCAATGAAATATCAATATAAATTCGAAAAAATATTATCCCTAAAAGAAAGGGAAAAGGATGAAGCCCTTTCAACTTATCAAAAATCTGTCAAACGGTTTGAAAATGTAGCGGAAGAGTTATATCAATTATTAAAGAAAAAAGAAGATTTACTAGACTTTCAAACATCAAAATTAGAAACCGGACTATCTATTCAAGAAATTAGACATCATCAACGTTTTATTACGAACTTAGAAAAATCTATCAAACACTATCAGGATCTTGTCATTAATGCAAGAAATCAAATGAATTGGTATGAACAAAAATTACAAGAAAAAAACATTGAAGTGAAGAAATATGAAAAATTGAAGGAAAAAGATTTTGAGAAATATCTATTTTTACTACAGGAAATAGAGAACAAGCAAATAGATGAAATATCAACTCAAATTTATTTTCATCGCATTGGAAACTAGGTGATTCAAATGAGCAAAGTGATGAATGAACAAAATGAAAAGAAATCAAAGAATAAGTTTCAGTGGTTTGTATATGTTATCTTTATTCCTTTATTATTTGCTATTTTTATCGGCTTAGTTGTAGCTCAAGTAGCTGGTGTAAATGTTTTTGAAAAGGCGAAAGATATCGGTGCAAAGTTTTCGCTTGCTTCATCATCAAATAAAGATACAAGCAGCGGTAAAAGTATTAAGAAATATGAAGATAAAATTGTCGATTTGCAAGCAGAAATTGAGAATAAAAATGCTGAATTAACACAATTACAATCCAAAATTGACAGTCAGGATTCCGAAAAGAAGCAACTTTTGCTAGAACAGAAAAGACTTCAAGATGAAATTATAGAATTGAAGCAAATTCAAGATAAAAACAAAAAAGCTTTTTCGGAAATAGTCCGTACGTATGAAACAATGTCTGCTAAAAATGCTGCACCGATCATTATGAATATGAACGATAAAGAAGCATTAAAAATTCTATCCAATATGAAATCAGATGTATTGGCAAAAGTAATGGAAAAAATGCCTGCTGACCGTGCGGCAAAATACACTGAATTGCTTAGTGCAAATACAACTAAGTAATTATTTAAGTCGATTGAAAGGAGGTGAACAAGTGAATATTGGAGTTTTACAAATGCCAGTTCAAGTTCCGGTTCAACAAAAATTAGGTCAAATAGGTCAAGCACAACAGTCTAAAGGATTCAAAAATGCATTTGATATGATGGTGAGTCCGCAAAATGGAATGAATTCCGATGGTGAACAGAATCTACTTGAAGCATTAAATGAGGTACTAACGTTATTAAAAAACGGATTCATGAAAGATGATAATAGTACGGGACTATTACTTAATGAAACAAAACCAACTGAGGATCAAATTAGTGAAGTATTAGGCTTACCAAAGGAAAAATGGCAAGAACAATTATCTACCTTAATAGATGAACTTCTTTCGCTAATTGGAAATAATCCAATACAGTCGACTCAATTGTTATCGATAAAAAAATCAATGCAAGACGGTGAGTACATAAAAGGTGCAGCCGATTTATTAACCGTTCTTTCAAACTTGCCGAAAGAGACTTTTAAACATTTGAATCCGGATTTTTTGCATATCGCTGCCAAAACAGGTGTAGTAATTGAAAGTTTGGCGAAACAAATGGATCTTTCTAAAAATGATTTAAAAAATGTATCAGTTCTCAAAGAATCAATGCAAACAGTCATTTCAAAATTAGAAACGATTCTTGCGAAAGACAGTAATGAGAATAAAAATACCATTTTACAAAATACCTTTCAAAGGGTATTTGTTGATAAGCAAGAAGCAATTAAAAATAGCACGAATAGCAATTCAAAAACAGAGATAAGTGAGCAGTCTTTATCTAGTCATGTTCCAATGCAGCAAATCTCGAAAATAGAGCAATTTGCAATTCATGTAAATAGGGATTCTAAACCAGTTGATTACCAACAATTTGTAAAAGACTTTTCTAATATTATTGGAAAATCACAATTACTTAAAGGTGATGGTACAAATAAGCTGTTGATTAAACTATATCCTGAGAATCTCGGATCATTAAGAATTGAAATCTTACAGGATAAAGGAATGATAACGGCTAAATTGTTTGCATCTACAGGTTCCGCAAAGGAATTACTTGATTCCCAACTACATCAATTAAAAAATGCTTTTACACTACAAAATATCCAAGTAGATAAAATTGATGTTCTATATGGTGAGGCTGAGGCGCAGAGATTTGAACGTGGTGGCAATGAATCCGGGAAACATCCATTTGAGCAAGAGCAGCAAACACAAACGAGTGAACATGAAGATGAAAATAACGTCCAATTTTCAGATTTTTTACAAGAGAGTTTACTAGAAGAGAAAATATAGGTGATGATATGGCAAATACAATCGATCCAAATCTAATGTACTCTAGTACGCAAAATGCAAAAAGAAAAACGGGTTCGGATATTTTAGGTAAAGATGATTTCTTAAAAATATTAATGGTGCAATTGCAAAATCAAGATCCATTAAATCCGATGCAAGATAAAGATTTTATTGCACAAATGGCCACTTTTTCATCATTAGAACAAATGACGAATATGAGTAAATCAATGGAAACATTTGTAGATATGCAACAGCAGAACCAATTAGTTACATATTCGCAATTCGTCGGTAAAGAAATTACATGGCACAAAATAGTGGAAGATAAAAATTCCGAAGATGGAACCAAAGTTTTACAAGGGAAAGGGACTATAAAAGGAGTTCGATTCATTGAAAATTCAGTCAAGTTTATTTTAGATGATGGAACTGAATTAGATCCCGCTAATATTTCCCAAGTAAATACACAAAGTAAAGAAAATGCTTTAATACAAGCAAGTTATTTAATTGGAAAATCTGTAACTTGGCTCGACGATGATGGAAAGGAACAAAAATCAATTGTAAAGTCTGTTTCTGCAAAAGACGGAAATACTTGGCTCGTATTAGATAATGACAAGAAAATAAAAGCAGACCAATTAACACAAATTGAAAATTAAGGATGTGGTTTAATGGATAGACCAATATTTAGTCAAGTTCCATTACATCCAATTACGTCGAAACAACCTATTCAGGTTTCAAACAGTAAAACGAATGCAGGAAAAGCACCTTTTTCTGAGCATTTAAACAAGGCAATATCGAAGCAATCGACAAAATTGACAATAAGTAAGCATGCTAGTGAAAGGCTAAGACAAAGAGGTATTCAAATAGATTCAAGTCAATGGAATAAAATTGGTCAAAGAGTTTCTGAAGCTAAAAATAAAGGAATAAATGAATCGCTTGTCATTGTGAAAAATGCTGCCTTAATTGTCAGTGCAAAAAACGAAACGGTAATTACAGCGATGAATTTACAAGAAGCAAGTGAACAAATATTCACTAATATAAACGGTGCAATCATCGTTAATTAATTTATTCGACTGGACCGAGAAGGAAGTCGAAAGCTGTTGACCGATAGATACAGCTAAACCATTTCGAGAGGGGAAAATAAAATGTTACGTTCCATGTATTCAGGAATAAGTGGTATGAAAAATTTCCAAACAAAATTAGACGTAATTGGAAATAATATTGCAAACGTAAATACGTACGGTTTTAAAAAAGGTCGTGTGACTTTCAAAGACACAATGAATCAAACAATTTCAGGTGCTAGCGGAGCAACCGATAGTAAAGGTGGTAAAAATCCGATGCAAGTCGGCTTAGGATCAACCCTTGCATCTATTGATATTGTTGATACACAATCAAGCCTACAAACAACTGGTAGATCACTTGATTTAGCAATCGACGGAGACGGATACTTTATCGTAAAAAATGGCAATTCAAATCTTTATACACGGGCAGGGAACTTTTATCTAGATAATACTGGTACTTTGGTAAACAGTGACGGAATGAAGGTTCAACAATACGACAGTACTGGTAATTTAAAAGATATTGTAGTTGACGTGAATTCTATTTTGCCTTCTCAATTGACTGATGCTATTAAAATAGTTGGTAATTTGCCTAAAAGTGTTAGTGGAATAACTGAACAAACTCAACAGATTGAAGTAGTCGATGCAAAAGGCGTGAAACATGTACTAGAATTAAAAACTAGTTCAAACAATGGAAAGACATGGAAATTGACTTTTGAGGATAAATCATTAGATGCACCACCAGCGAATAAACCGGATGATAATAAAGTTTCTATCAATCTTGTTTATGATGCAGCTAATAATAAATGGACCCAAAACGGAACAAAAATAAAATTAAAATTAAATGATGGAACTGGAAAGGCAGTGCTGTCAAATGATATTAATTTGGATCTAACTAAATTAACCTTCGGCGGTGAAAATTTAAATGCTGTTTTTACGCCAAATGGACAAATACAAGGATCTCTTGAAAGTTTTAATATCGGTTCAATGGGTGAAGTAAATGGCGTCTATTCCAACGGAAAGGTTATCCAATTAGGGGTTCTAGCGTTAGCTAAATTTAGTAATCCGGCTGGTTTACAGAAAGCTGGTAATAACTTATTTCAAGCAACGGTTAACTCAGGTACAGCAAATTACGGTATTCCAGGCGATGGTCTTGGAACACTTGCTCCCGGTTCACTCGAAATGTCAAACGTCGATCTTTCAGAGGAATTTACTGAAATGATTGTTGCACAACGCGGTTTTCAAGCAAATACCCGAATTATTACAACATCTGATGAAATTTTGCAGGAATTAATTAATCTAAAACGATAATTAGGAGGAACAGGACTAAGTTGTCATGCCTTAGTCCTGAAATATTTATGATAACTGTAACAAAATTAAAAGGGCAAAGTTTTATATTAAATGCCCTTTATATTGAAACAATTGAAGCATTTCCTGATACGACCATTACATTATTGAATGGACATAAATATGTCGTTTTAGAAACGGTGGAACAAGTTCAAGAACAAATTTATCAGTTCTACCGTTCTATTAATCTTATCGGTACGTTAAATCAGGAGGTGATAAATGATGAAGAATAAAATGATTGCTACAAGTATTACGATTATTTTAGGAATAGTATTGGTCGGTGCAATTGCAATTATTATTATTAATAAAATGGATACGAAAAAGGAAACTACCGAGCCTTCCATTGAGGAAGTTGTAGAAAATTCTTTAGATGTACCTGAAATTACGACAAATTTAAAAGATAATCATTTTATAAAAATTGCCTTAAAAATAGAGACAAATAATAAAAAAGCAAAAGAAGAATTAGAAAAACGTGATTTTCAAGTGAAGGATTCCGTTATCGAAGAACTTTCTGAAGTAACATCTAATGATTTAAAAGGAAGAAAAGGAAAAGAGAAATTAACAAATACGTTAAAAACAAAAATTGATCATTATTTACAGAATGGTAATGTTGTAAAAATATATATAACCTCCTATGTAATACAATAAATAACTAAAAACCAAATAAGGGAGGTGTAGACTATTGTCAGGTGAAGTACTATCACAAAGCGAAATTGATGCCCTATTAAGTGCCTTGTCAACGGGAGAAATGAATGCTGAGGATATTAAAAAAGAGGAAGAAACGAAGAAAGTAAAGGTATATGACTTTAAAAGAGCTCTACGCTTTTCTAAAGATCAAATTAGAAGCTTAACAAGAATTCATGAAAATTTTGCGAGATTGTTAACAACCTATTTTTCAGCACAGCTACGGACATTTGTTCAAATAACGGTAGCTTCAACAGATCAGATTCCATTTGAAGAATTTGTTCGTTCAGTACCAAAAATGACAATATTAACTTCCTTTGATGTTCCGCCATTAGATGGAAGAATCATAATGGAAATTAACCCTAATATCGCATACTCCATGCTAGACCTTGTAATGGGTGGAAAAGGGACCAGTGTCAATAAAGTTGATAATTTGACTGAAATTGAAAAGAAAATTATGTCGAACTTATTTGAACGCGGATTTGAATATCTAACGGAAGCGTGGGTAAATATAACAGAAATTGAGCCAATGTTAGTTGATTTTGAAGTAAACCCACAATTTTTACAAATGGTATCTCCGAATGAAACAGTTGTTGTAATTTCTATGAATACTGTAATTGGGGAAACGAGTGGAATGATTAATCTTTGTATTCCACACGTAGTGTTGGAACCAATTATCCCCAATCTATCGGTTCACTATTGGATGCAAAATAATAGTTTGAAAGAAAAAGAACCTAAAGAAACAGAGAAGATTGAAAAAAACATTAAGCAAGCTATTATTCCACTTGTTGCTGAATTAGGTACTAGTGAAATTACAATTGAAGATTTTCTGAATTTGAATATAGGAGATGTTATTCAATTGGATCAAAATATTAATGACCCTGTAATTGTAAAAATAGAGGGAATCCCAAAATACATTGCACAAACGGGAAAAAGAGGTAAAAAAATGGCCGTTCAAATATTACAAGATGTGAAAGGGGGAGAAGATGATGAATAACATGCTCTCACAAGATGAAATTGATGCTCTTTTACGTGGTACTGCTGATGATGAAGAAGAAAATGCAACATTGAATGTCGACGATTACTTAACATCAATGGAAAGAGATGCACTAGGAGAGATTGGAAACATCTCGTTTGGAAGCTCAGCTACAGCATTATCTACTCTATTATCACAAAAGGTGGAAATTACTACTCCTACAGTTACAATTGTAGAAAAATCTAAATTAAAAGATGAATTTCCACATCCGTATATTTCTATTCAAGTTAAATATACAGAAGGCTTTTCCGGGATAAATATGATGATCATTAAACAATCCGATGCTTCTGTAATTGCTGATTTAATGCTTGGTGGAACTGGACAATCATCTGAAACGATGGATGAAATACATCTAAGTGCTGTACAAGAAGCAATGAATCAAATGATGGGTTCGGCTGCTACATCGATGTCTACAGTATTTAATAAGCGTGTTGACATTTCTCCACCAACAGTCGATATTTTAAATTTAAATGCAGGTGAAGGAACTGAAAATATACCTGATCAGGATTTAATTATTAAAATTTCTTTTCGATTAAAAGTAGGAGATCTAATTGATTCCTCAATCATGCAAGTTTTACCGCTAGATTTTGGGAAAAGATTAGTAGATGACCTATTTAACACCAATGAAACGAAAGAAACAAAAAATCCACAAAATAGTTATGACGCGATAAACGAACAAGTAGTTAGTCATACAAACGTAGATTCATTTAGTGGGAAACAAACGGTACAACCTCAGGCAACACAACCAATAAGACAGCAACCCTCTAATACGAATACTGAGAATAATATACAACAAAATGTTCAACCGGCTGTTTTTTCTAGTTTCGATGAACAACAGCTTGCTGCACCTGAAACAAGAAATTTAAATATGTTATTGGATATTCCACTTCAAGTATCGGTAGAACTGGGCAAAACAAAAAGATCAGTTAAAGAGATTCTTGAATTGGGCTCGGGGTCTATTATTGAATTGGACAAACTCGCTGGTGAGCCAGTCGATATATTAGTGAACAGGCAATTGATTGCACAAGGGGAAGTAGTTGTAATTGATGAAAACTTTGGTGTGAGAATTACAGATATTGTTAGTCAGAGAGAAAGAATAAAACAAATATAAGCTTTATAACGGAGGATATAAAAATGGGAAACAGAATATTAGTTGTAGATGATGCTGCATTTATGAGAATGATGATTAAAGATATATTAACAAAAAATGGCTTTGAAGTAGTGGCTGAGGCAGCTGATGGTGCGCAAGCAGTTGAAAAATATAAAGAATTAAAACCAGATTTAGTAACAATGGATATTACGATGCCGGAAATGGATGGAATTACTGCATTGAAAGAAATTAAAGGCATAGATCCAAGTGCGAAAATAATTATGTGCTCAGCAATGGGACAACAAGCAATGGTTATTGATGCTATTCAAGCTGGCGCGAAAGATTTTATCGTGAAACCTTTCCAGGCTGATCGTGTAATAGAAGCAATTCAAAAAACACTGGCTTAATTGATAATAAGAGGGTGTACGAAACGTGCGAAAAGCGGTATTTAAACTATTGACACTCATTTTACTCATTACACCTCTGTATGGGCAACATATTGTCGCCCATGCGGAGGCAAATAATGGGAATGTTCAAGACTGGTTTAAACAACATTCAAATGAATCTCAGAAGGATTCAAAAAAGGAATCCGAAAAAAACACAAAAAGTGCGGATAGTATTGCAAAATCTAATCATTCCATCATCACAGTATGGGATGGAGTCAAAATGGTTTTTGCGTTAATATTTGTTATTGCCTTATTATATTTTTTACTTAAATTTATTAATAAAAAAAGTCGTTCGTATCAGCAGAACCGATTAATACAAAATTTCGGAGGCACTCCATTAGGAGGTAACCGATCATTACAAATCGTTAAAGCAGGAAATAGAATACTGATTTTGGGTGTCGGCGAAGATATCCATTTACTTAAAGAAATTGAAAATCAAAAAGAAGTTGAAGAGTTTATCCAATACTACGAAGATCAAGTCGATCAGTCGCTTGAACCGAGAGATATGATTACAAAATTAACAAATAAATACAAACAGAAAAAGTCGGATAATAATTCTTCCAAATCACCTTCTTTTCAACATATATTGAAAAATCAACTGGAAAATATGAATAAAGAAAGAAGAAAAACGATGAACAAGATAGACGCGAAGGAGCAAGAAACAGATGAATGATTTTATGCAGTTTTTTAATAATAGTTCACCTGATAATGTTTCGACAGCAGTAAAGCTCCTTCTTTTGTTAACAGTATTATCTTTAGCTCCTAGTATATTAATCTTAATGACTTCTTTTACAAGAATTGTGATTGTTTTATCCTTTGTTCGTACATCATTAGCGACACAACAAATGCCACCAAATCAAGTGATTGTTGGCTTGTCATTATTTCTTACATTTTTTATTATGGCACCGACATTTAGTGAGGTAAATCAACAAGCTTTAACACCTTTATTTAATGATAAGATCACTTTAGAACAGGCTTATGATAAAGCAAGCGTTCCATTTAAGGAATTTATGAGTAAATACACGCGACAAAAAGATTTAGAGCTTTTCCTTGATTATTCACATGCAAAACAGCCAGAAAAAGTAGAAAACATTCCAATTACAGCTTTAGTTCCAGCGTTTGCATTAAGTGAGATTAAGACTGCATTCCAAATTGGTTTTATGATTTTTATTCCTTTTCTAGTAATCGATATGGTTGTTGCAAGTATTTTAATGTCTATGGGGATGATGATGCTACCCCCTGTTATGATTTCTCTACCGTTTAAAATATTATTATTTGTTTTAGTCGATGGATGGTATCTCGTAGTTAAATCATTATTACAAAGCTTTTAAAGATAGGTGATTGAAAATGAATTCGGATATGGTCATATCCATTGCTGAGAAGGGGATCTATGTTACTTTAATTGTTGCCGGGCCACTTTTATTAGTTGCGTTAATCATTGGCTTAATTGTCAGCATATTTCAAGCAACAACACAAATACAAGAACAAACACTCGCGTTTATCCCGAAAATTGTGGCAGTTTTGATCGGGCTTGTACTTTTTGGGCCATGGATGTTAAGTCATTTACTATCCTATGCAACAGATATTTTCGCAAATCTAACAAGATATGTAGGTTAAGATAATGGAGCAACTTATTCCATCTTTTACGGTCTTCTTACTGATTTTTGTCCGTATATCAGCTTTTTTTGTTACTATGCCCTTTTTTTCCTATCGAACAATTCCGGCTGTCTATCGGATTGGCTTTGCCTTTTTTTTAGCATGGTTAATGTATTATACGATGGATGTTCATGGATTTGAAATTAATGGAAAATATATTTTGCTAATTATTAAAGAAGCAATGGTCGGGCTTTTTATTGGATTTATCGCATACTTGATTTTATCAGCGATTCAAATTGCCGGAGGGTTTATTGACTTTCAAATGGGATTTGCAATTGCCAATGTGATTGATCCACAAACAGGAACGCAAAGTCCATTAATGGGTCAATATTTATATAGTTTTGCTTTATTATTGTTACTTGCGGTAAATGGTCATCATATTATTTTAGACGGAATATTTTACAGTTATCAATTTATCCCTATTGATAAAGCATTATTCTCATTTGGAGATGCCAGTGTGGTCGATTTTATTATGAAAACATTTAGTAAGATGTTTGTTATTGCTTTCCAAATGTCGATTCCTGTCGTAGCGACTATCTTTTTAGTGGATATTGCATTAGGAATAATTGCTAGAACGGTGCCACAACTCAATATTTTTGTGGTCGGATTCCCGGTAAAAATAGCGGTCAGTTTTATCGTCTTAATTATCGTGATGGGCGTCATTTTTTCTGTATGCCAGCAATTATTTGCATCTATGTTTTACACGATGAGAGATGTCATGAAATTAGTAGGTGGTTCATAAATGAAGTTGCTATCGCTTGACTTACAATTTTTTTCCGGAGAAAAAACAGAAAAAGCAACCCCTAAAAAGCGGCAGGATGCTAAAAAAAAGGGACAAACGGCTAAAAGTCAAGACATCAATACAGCAGTAGGACTTTTAGCAGTATTTTTATTTTTATTATTTGGTTCGTCATTTATTGGAAATCATATTTTTAATTTTTTCCGTTCTTCTTTTCAACATTTATTATTAGTAGATTTAACTGAAAATAATTTTCATGTACTTGTAGTAGAGGTTTTAAAGGAAATAGCCATAGTATTAGGTCCGATTCTACTTGTAGCATTTATAGCGGCAATCGTTTCTAATTTCGCTCAAATAGGATTACTATTTTCCCCGGAAAGTATCGCACCTAAACTAGAAAAGCTTGATCCAATTAAAGGTTTTAAACGAATCTTTTCAATGAGGGCTATTGTTGAATTGCTTAAGTCTATATTGAAAATATTATTTGTCGGCGTTGTTACATTTATCGTTCTCTGGACTAGAATTGACGAAGTATTGGGATTATCCTATAAGTCAGTTGGAGATGCAGTCAAGGTTATTATTAATCTAGCATTACAAATGGGTGTAGCTGCATCCATTGCACTTTTATTTTTGGCTGTTTTTGATTTTTTATATCAAAAATTTGACTTTGAAAAAAATATTCGAATGTCAAAACAGGATATTAAAGACGAGTACAAAAATAGTGAAGGTGACCCATTAATTAAATCGAAAATAAAGCAAAGGCAGAGGGAGATGGCGATGCGAAGGATGATGCAAGAAGTTCCAAAAGCCGATGTCATTATCACAAACCCGACCCACTTTGCCATTTGTTTAAAATATGATGAGAACAAGCAAGATGCTCCATACGTGATTGCCAAAGGCGTTGATTTTGTAGCAGAAAAAATTAAAAAGATCGCAAAAGAACATGAAATCATTATGGTTGAAAATCGTCCATTGGCAAGGGCCTTATATGATCAGACCGAAATTGGTGATGCAATTCCAGAAGAATTTTTTAAAGTTGTAGCTGAAATTCTTGCATATGTTTATCGAATCAAAAATAAAATTTAGTTTTTTCATTAGTTAGGAGAGAATAGTGTGTCAACAAGAGATTTGTCTGTTATATTAAGTGTCATTTTAATAGTGGCGATGTTGATCATACCATTTCCACCAGGACTACTGAGCTTTCTTATCATCATCAATATTTCTTTAGCATTATTAGTTTTATTAACATCAATGAATATGACAGAGCCTTTACAGTTTTCCATTTTTCCATCACTTCTATTGCTATTAACCTTATTTCGTCTTGGCTTAAACGTATCCACGACAAGATCGATTCTTTCAAAAGGTGAAGCTGGTGGTGTAGTAGAAACATTTGGAACGTTTGTTGTTGGCGGAAATGTCGTTGTTGGACTTGTTGTCTTTCTCATCTTAATTATCATCCAATTTGTTGTAATAACAAAAGGATCTGAAAGGGTATCGGAAGTAGCAGCCCGTTTCACTCTTGATGCAATGCCAGGGAAACAGATGAGTATTGATGCCGATTTAAATGCCGGTATGATATCGGAACAAGAAGCTCGGGAACGTCGAGAGAAAGTAAGTAGGGAATCAGATTTTTACGGTGCTATGGATGGTGCGAGTAAATTCGTAAAAGGAGATGCCATTGCGGGAATTATCATTGTACTTATCAACTTAATTTTTGGAATTATTATCGGAATGACCCAGCAAGGTTTACCGATTGCGGAAGCAGCTACTAGATATTCACTACTCACTGTTGGGGATGGTATTGTAAGTCAAATACCAGCACTATTAATTTCGACGGCAACAGGAATAGTCGTTACAAGGGCCGCATCAGATGGGAACTTGGGACAAGATATCATATCTCAGCTCCTTGCTTTTCCGAAAATGTTATATGTTGCCGCTGGCACAATTTTTTTATTAGGTATTGCCACTCCGATTAATGATTTGGTGACAATTCCAATCTCAGCGGCTATTGCACTCGGTGGATATAGACTTTCGAAAGTACCGAAGACTACCGATAATAATATTCAGGATATGGAAGAAGAAATACAGTCGGAAGAACTGAAAAGTCCCGAAAGTGTTATTAATCTATTAAATATCGACCCGATAGAATTTGAATTTGGCTACGGTCTCATTCCTCTTGCAGATGCAAATCAAGGTGGAGATTTACTTGACCGAGTCGTTATGATTAGACGTCAATTAGCATTAGAATTGGGTATTGTCATTCCGGTTGTGCGAATTCGTGATAATATTCAACTGCAACCCAATGAGTATGTGCTAAAAATAAAGGGTAGTGAAATGGGACGAGGGGAACTGCTCCTCGATCATTACTTGGCGATGAGCCCTGGTATTGGGGAAGATTCAATTGAAGGAATTGATACGATAGAACCGTCTTTCGGTTTACCTGCTAAATGGATTACTGAAGATGCGAAAGAACAAGCGGAGATTTTAGGTTTTACGGTTGTTGATCCGCCATCCGTTGTATCTACTCATATTACAGAACTTTTACGTGCAAATGCTTATGAATTATTAGGTAGACAGGAAACGAAGCAACTAATTGATCATGTAAAAGAGACTTATCCGATTTTAGTAGAGGAAGTTACACCAAACCCACTTTCTGTCGGTGATATACAAAAAGTTTTAGCTAAACTACTTAAAGAAAATGTATCAATTCGTAATTTAACGGTTATCTTTGAAACTTTAGCTGATTTTGGAAAAATGACATCTGATACTGATTTGTTAACTGAATATGTAAGACAAAGCTTAGCAAGGCAAATTACGAATCAATATATTGAGGACGGAAATAATTTAAAAGTTATTACTGTTTCGGGAAAAATTGAAAAAATAATAGCTGATGGTGTTCAACAAACAGAACATGGAAATTATTTATCAATCGATCCGAATGATTCACAAAGCATATTAGAAGCAATAGCCGAGCAGGTCGAACAGTTGTCAGTGATTGGTCAATCACCAATTATTTTATGTTCTCCTGCAGTAAGGATGTACGTGCGACAATTGACAGAAAGATATTTTCCGAGGGTTCCTATTCTTTCTTATAATGAATTGGAGGCAAATGTTGAGGTACAAAGCGTTGGGGTGGTGAATCTATAATGAAAGTAAAAAAGTTCGTAGCATCAAATATGTCAGAAGCAATGAAGCAAATTCGTCGTGAATTGGGTGATGACGCAGTCATTCTTAATTCTAAAGTCGTCTATTCGGGTGGCTGGTTTGGATTATTTAAGAAAAAAAACCTAGAAGTCATTGCTGCCTTAGATATGGATTCGAGACAAAATCATGCAGTTTTGAAAGAAAAACAGCAAAAGCCAACGATTATTCCTGTACAGCAACAAGTAAACATTGAGAAAAATAATAAAAATGAATTTCATAATGAACTGGCAGAAATTAAAAAAATGGTTCAGGAAATGACATTAAATCAATCAATTGTACTAAAACATTTACCTGAGCCTATCCAAATCATTTGTGAAAAATTACACGAACAAGAAATAAATGCTGATATTATTTCGGAGTTAAGTAATAAACTACTTATTCGTTATCGAAATAGTGACAATGAGCCAACAATGAACCAAGTAGTGGAATGGGCAAAAGAATTTTTTATTTCGAGTTTGTCTACGATTAACCATGGCGGCATTTCTCCTCAGAAAAAGTTCATTAATTTAGTTGGCCCTACAGGAGTTGGGAAAACAACTACGCTAGCAAAAATTGCTGCAGGTGAAGTGCTTGAAAAAAGAAAGAAAATTGCCTTTATTACAACGGACACTTATAGAATAGCTGCTATAGAACAGTTGAAAACATATGCTAATCTTTTAAATGTACCAGTTGAAGTAGTATATAAATTAGAAGATTTCCAAAAGGCGATTACAAAATATGCTGAATATGATCACATATTTATTGATACTGCAGGTCGAAATTACCGGGAAATGAAGTATATTACTGAACTTGAAAACCTCATCGATTTCAATCAAAGCATGGAAACATTTTTGACACTGTCACTGACGATGAAAGAAAAAGACATTCAAATGATTATTAAAAACTTTGAGTCACTAAAAATTAACAAATTCATTTTTACTAAATTGGATGAAACCTCAACTTATGGAACCATTTTTAATTTAGTATTAAAAAATGGGAAAGGCGTTGCTTACTTAACGAATGGTCAAGACGTACCAGACGATTTGGAAGAATGTTCAAGGGACAGATTGGTTAATCATTTATTTGAAGGTATGAAATTATGAGTGATCAAGCAGAAAAATTACGAAAGAAGCTAAAAGCTATTGAATCTACTCCTGCTAAAACGATTGCTGTTGTTAGCGGAAAAGGCGGTGTTGGTAAATCCAATATTACGGTAAATACTGCGTTTTCTTTAGCACAAAAAGGAAATAAGGTGCTGATTTTTGATTTTGATATAGGGATGGGGAATATCAACGTCTTATTAGGTGTAGATACAAAATATACCATTTCTGATTATATTGAAAAAGACATACCAATCAATGAAATTATTTTTTCAGGACCTAATAATATTTCCTATATTTCAGCAGGAAATGGATTTTCTAAAGTACTGGAATTAGATCATATTTTTGTTCAAAGATTATTGGAAGAATTAGAAAAGTTACAATATCAATATGATTTTATTCTATTCGATATGGGGGCAGGAGCTACAACTGTGAATCTACAAATATTATTATCGGTTGATGATATTTTTGTTGTAACAACACCTGAACCTACTTCGGTAACAGATGCATATTCAATGATGAAATACATTGTTTTACAAAGTTTAGAAAATAACCTCTTTTTAATTTGCAATCGAAGCGAAAAAGAAAAGGAAGGAATTATTACTGTAAACCGTTTACAAACCGTGATGAAAAAATTTTTGAATAAAGATATTCACATACTTGGAATATTACCTGAAGATTCGCATGTAAGAAAAGCGGTCATTCGTCAAATTCCTTTTTATACAGAGTTTCCTCACTCATCCATTTCGGAAAAACTTGAAAAAATGGTGCGAAATTATTTAGGTGAAACAAAATATGAGAAACAATCATCCCAATCGAATCCGTTTATCCGGAAACTACGGAGTTTCTTTGAAAGGTAGGGCTGATCATGAAACCTATTAAAGTATTAGTCGTTGATGATTCTGCATTCATGAGAAAATTAATCGTGAATTTTTTAGAAGAGGACCCCTACTTAGAGGTAGTGGGAATTGCTAGAAATGGAAAGGATGCGATTGAAAAAACAAAACAATTAAACCCGGATGTTATTACGATGGACATTGAAATGCCAATTATGAACGGACTAGAAGCGTTAGCAATTTTAATGGATGAGTTTCCTAAACCTGTCATTATGCTATCGAGCACAACGAAATCAGGCGCGGAAAATACAATTATAGCGATGCAAAATGGTGCTATTGATTTTATTGCTAAACCTTCAGGAACGATATCTCTTGATTTAGAAAAAATAAAAATACAATTAATTAATAAAGTGAAAAATGCTGGACAGGTAAATATGACGAACGTGAAAAGAGCGTTAATTACGAACCGGGACAATGTTCCGGAAAAAATAAAACCGATACTAAAGGATAATTGGAAGAACGCCCAAAGAAAAAAAATCATATGTATTGGTTCTTCAACCGGCGGACCAAAAGCATTGCAGGAAGTGCTAACAGTCTTGCCAAAATCAATTAAGGCGCCTATTTTAATCGTTCAACATATGCCAGCCGGATTTACAAAATCGTTAGCTAGCCGTCTGGATGCATTAAGTGAAATTACCGTAAAAGAAGCTGAGGATGGCGAATATATCAAAGATGGTGTCGCCTATATTGCACCCGGAAATCATCACTTAGTTTTAAAACAAGTAGGTAATGAACTAGCGATTAGTTTGAATCACTCACCCCCTATTAAAGGACATCGACCATCCGTTGATATGATGTTTGAATCTCTTAGTCACTTCAGTGAGTATGACAAGATTGCTGTCATATTAACGGGGATGGGGGCGGATGGATCAAAAGGATTAATCGAATTAAAAACAAAAGGGAATGTCAAGGCGATTGCAGAATCAGAAAACAGCTGTATCGTTTTTGGAATGCCGAAATCCGCAATTGCTACGAATCTTGTAGATGAAATTACAGATCTTAATCACGTTGCGAAAACAATAATGAAATATATGGGATAGAAGGGTGTGGGGTTAATATGGAAATGGGGCAATATTTAGAGATTTTTATTGAGGAAAGTAAAGAGCATTTGCAATCTTGTAATGAACAATTATTACTTTTAGAAAAGAATCCGGAAGATCTTTCAATTGTAAATGAAATTTTCAGGTCCGCACATACATTGAAAGGTATGTCAGCAACAATGGGGTATGAAGATTTAGCAAATCTTACCCACAAGATGGAAAATGTTTTAGATGCAATTCGGAATGAAAAGATTAAGGTGACCCCTGAGATTTTAGATGTAGTATTTTTAGCAGTTGATGATCTTGAATTTATGGTTGAGTCCATTGCCACTGGTGGCGATGGAAAAAAAGATGTATCCTTAGTCATTGAGAAATTACATATGATAGAAACCGGAGAACCGGCAACTATCCAAATGGCACAAGATGAAGTTGCAGCAACTACCGTAGAAGATAGTAAACTTGAATTAAAAAATAATTATGACCAATATGAGCAAACGATTATACAGCAATCATTAGATCAAGGTTTTCATTGCTATGAACTTTCCATTTCATTAAGAAGTGACTGTTTATTAAAAGCTGCCCGTGTCTTTATGACCTTTGAAGTGTTAGAAAAATGCGGCGAAGTAATAAAGTCAAATCCAACCGTGGAACAATTGGAAGCTGAACAATTTGACCATGAATTTTTTATTACATTAATAACAAATGATTTATCTGAAGAGATCAAAAAGAAAGTAATGAAAGTTTCTGAGATTGAAAAAGTCGAGATTGTGGAAATTACCCGTTTGAATCAATGCCAGGAAGAAGAATTGGGAGATAAAGAAATAACAAATCAAGTACATGCAGCACCTCAAAAGAGGGAAAAACAAATTGAAAAATCAAAAGAAAAGAAAAGTACGCAAACGAAAGGAAATTCCACAAGTCAAAATAAAACGATTCGAGTGAATATCGAAAGACTTGATATATTAATGAATTTATTCGAAGAACTAGTGATTGACCGCGGGAGATTAGAACAAATTTCAAAAGAACTTCATCACTCGGAACTAGATGAAACGGTTGAAAGAATGACAAGAATCTCTAGTGATCTACAAAATATTATTTTAAATATGCGGATGGTTCCTGTTGAGACTGTATTTAATCGATTCCCAAGAATGGTAAGACAACTTGCTAGAGACTTACATAAAAGTATTAACCTTGAGGTAATTGGAGCAGAAACTGAACTTGATCGTACAGTAATTGATGAGATTGGTGATCCACTCGTCCATTTACTTCGAAACGCAATTGACCATGGAATTGAAACTCCTGAGAAAAGAAGAAGTCAAGGCAAGCCTGAGGAAGGAACGATCAAGTTAAAAGCGTATCATAGTGGAAACCATGTCTTTATCGAAATCGAAGATGATGGTGCAGGAATTAATCGGGAGAAAGTATTAAATAAAGCATTATCAAAAGGGATCATTAGTGAAGATGAGGCTAGCAGTTTAACCGATAAGCAGGTATTTGAATTAATTTTAGCATCTGGATTCTCAACGGCAGATACGATTTCCGACATTTCCGGCAGAGGGGTTGGCTTGGATGTTGTTAAAGCAACTATTGAATCTCTAGGTGGTGTCATTAATATTGAATCAACAGAAGGTCAAGGTTCAGTCTTTATTATCCAGCTCCCACTAACATTATCTATTATTTCAGCAATGTTAGTAGAATTAGGTAATGAAAAATACGCTGTTCCACTTTCATCTATTATCGAAACAGCAATCATTAAGAAAAGTGATATTTTAAATGCTCATAATCAAAAAGTAATCGATTTTAGAGGAAATATCGTACCACTTGTATTTTTAAATGAGGTATTTAGTGTACCGGTGGAAATTGAAGAGAATGAGTATTTATCCGTTGTTATAGTAAGAAAAGGAAGTAAAATGGCTGCATTGGTCGTTGATTCATTTATTGGGCAGCAAGAAATTGTTTTAAAATCACTAGGTAATTATTTAACAAATGTTTTTGCAATATCTGGTGCAACGATTCTTGGCGATGGACAAGTTGCATTAATCATCGATTGTAACGCATTGATAAAGTGATGGGAGTGGGGAAATTGACAGAATCAATAGCTTCAGAAAATGTAAAATTAATTGTATTTCAATTATTGGATAAAGAATATGCTATTCCTGTTGAACAAGTTCGTGCAATTGAAAAAGTACAACATATAACGAGAGTCCCTCGTACCGAAAGTTTTGTTAAAGGTGTCATAAATTTACGCGGCGTTGTTTTACCAATTATCGATTTACAAAAACGGTTAGGGATTGGAAAGATTTTATCCAATGAAAGCACGAGAATAATTATTGTTGTAGTTGATAATATGGAAGTTGGTTTATTAGTAGATGCAGCCAATGATGTTCTGGATATTACAAAAGACATCATCGAACCCCATCCTGAAGTTGTCGACACGATCAAAGCGGAATATATTTCCGGAGTAGCGAAAATTGATAAACGATTATTATTATTAATTAACTTAGAAAAAGTACTAAGTCCACTCAAATAGGAGTTTTCATTTATGGAAAAGGATCAATTTACAAATATACATTTGGATATATTAAAAGAAATTGGGAATATTGGTGCCGGTCATGCAGCGACAGCATTATCTACCCTTTTAAACAAAAAAATTGATATGAAAATTCCAAATGTAAGAATAGTCCCTTTCAATGAAATCATGGAACTAGCAGGCGGGTCGGAAAATGTCGTTGTTAGTGTGTTCTTAAGAATTGAAGGGGATGCTAATGGGAATATGTTTTTTATTCTCCCAATTGAACAAGGTGAACGTTTTATTAAACAAATGATCGGTGACCCAACATTTACATTTGCTAGTCCCATCTCAGAAATAGGAGTATCAGCTGCTCAAGAGTTAGGGAATATTTTGGCAGGTTCATATTTAACAGCTTTATCAGATTTCACACAATTAGATTTATTACCTTCAGTTCCGGCGCTTAGTGTTGATATGTTTGGAGCGATCATAAGTTATGGTTTATTAGAGGTTTCTCAAATAAGTGATCATGCAATCGTTGTTGATACGGCACTTTATGAAGCGGATTCTTTATCAGCTGTAAATGGACATTTTTTTCTACTCCCAAATCCAGAATCATTTCAAATTATTTTTAAATCGTTGGGAGTGGAATGAATGGATACTGTTGTTAAAGTTGGGATTGCAGATATGAATATTGTTACAGCACCAAATACAATCCGTACGACTGGTTTAGGCTCATGTGTAGGGGTTATTGTATATGATTCATCTCAACCTTTAGCTGGATTAGCTCATATTATGTTACCGGATTCAAGTATTGCGAAAAATTCTCAATCAATTAATAAAAGTAAATTTGCAGATACTGCTATTATAGAATTAAAATCTAGGATCATTCATGCTGGGGGTAATCCACTAAAATTAAAAGCAAAAATTGCCGGTGGAGCCGAAATGTTTTCCTTTTCAGCGGTTAATGAAGTGATGCGAATAGGACCAAGAAATGTGGAAGCAGTTAAGTCAGCCTTACAAAACGAAAATATCCAACTAGTGGCAGAAGATACCGGTGGAAATAGCGGTAGAACAATCGAATTTAATCCAGAAACATTAATTTTGCAAGTACGGACAGTTAATAAAGGAATAATAGAACTGTAGCGTCTAGTTTATGAAACTAACGAGGAGGGGCAACCATGGCATATCCGGAAACGAAAGAAGAAAAAAAATACTGGGATTTATGGCTAAGTTCTCGTGATACACAGGCGGGTGATATTTTAGTGAAAAAATATTTACCGCTTGTACATTATCATGTACAAAGGATTGCGGTAGGGCTTCCTCGCAATGTTTCAAAGGATGATCTGAAAAGTCTAGGTATGTTAGGGCTACTGGACGCATTAAATAAATTTGACCTATCGCGAGACTTGAAATTTGATACATATGCATCATTTAGGATTCGGGGCGCTATTCTTGACGGTCTAAGGAAAGAGGATTGGTTGCCTAGGGGAACGCGAGAAAAGGCAAAAAAAATTGAAATGACGATCGAACAATTAGAACAACAATATATGAGAACCGTATCTCCAGAAGAAATTGGGAATCATTTAGGAATAAGTGAAGAAGAAGTTTATCAAACTGTGAACGAGCATTTTTTTGCAAATATTCTCTCCATCGATGAACACATTAGCGAAATGGATGACGGGGAGACTGGCAGTTATATTATTAAGGATGATAATTCTCCGAGCCCTGAAGAACAGTTAGTGAAAAATGAACAAATCAAAGAACTAACTGCCACCATCACGCAACTAACCGAGAAGGAACAATTAGTTCTAAGTTTATTTTATCGTGAAGAGCTAACTTTAACTGAAATAGGAGAAATTATGAACCTTTCAACATCGCGAATCTCACAAATCCATTCCAAAGCGATATTTAAACTAAAGAAAATTTTGGAAAAAAATTAGTGTACATTATGGGTAGGGAATCATTATGACAATCTTTATTTTATTTCTATCAATTATATTAAATATTATTACGATATTTGCCATTATCATCTTATATTTACGACAAAATCGTTTATTAACTATGGATCATTCTCAAAAGCAAACAATGAAAGAGATGGAAGATATCTTTACAGCATATATTGAAGAATTGAAAGAAGAAAATGAGCAATTTATAAATAAATTCAAAAGTATTCAAAATGAGCAGAATAGCGACGAAGCCATTGAGAAAACGTCTCACCATCATCCAGCTATTGAGAAGCGAACGAATGAAGTTAATGAAGTAAACTCTGATAATTATAATCGTATGTATGCAGCGAAATCATATCAAAACTCAGTTGGGATGAATAAAGATTTAAAAAAAGAAGTGCAAGATGAAACAGGATCATTAATTGATAAAGTCATATTTTTGCAAAAAAAAGGATTAACAAATGATGAAATAGCGAAAAAACTAAATAAAGGCAAAACTGAAATCGAGTTGATGGTGAAATTTCAACAAAAATCGTTAGATAAACTTGATTGAAACTATTTTTTATGCTATATTATTTCATGGTGTTAATACACACGCTTTTGGATTTAAATAAAGGGTGCTATTCTAAATGGATAGTCTTTATTTAAAGATGAATGAAGCGGAGGAAATCAAAACCATTAGGAGGAAATAACATGTCAGTAATTTCTATGAAGCAATTGCTTGAAGCTGGTGTACACTTCGGTCACCAAACACGCCGTTGGAACCCTAAAATGAAAAAATATATTTTCACAGAGCGTAACGGCATCTACATTATCGATCTTCAAAAAACAGTTAAAAAAGTTGAAGAAGCATACAACTTTGTAAGAGAACTTGCAGCAAACGGCGGAAACATTCTTTTCGTTGGTACGAAAAAGCAAGCTCAAGAATCTGTTAAAGAAGAAGCAGAACGCGTAGGTATGTACTATGTGAATCACCGTTGGTTAGGTGGTACATTAACAAACTTTGAAACAATTCAAAAGCGTATTGAACGTTTAAAATCTATCGAAAAAATGGAAGAAGACGGTACTTTTGAAGTTCTTCCTAAAAAAGAAGTTGTTCAACTTAAAAAAGAACATGAACGCTTAGTTAAATTCCTTGGTGGAATTAAAGATATGAAAAAATTACCGGACGCATTATTCATCATCGATCCTCGTAAAGAGCGTATTGCTGTTGCCGAAGCTCGTAAATTGAATATTCCTATCGTTGGTATTGTTGATACAAACTGTGATCCGGATGAAATCGACTATGTAATTCCAGCAAATGATGATGCAATCCGTGCTGTTAAACTATTAACTGGTAAAATTGCTGATGCAATCATCGAAGTTAAACAAGGTGAAGAAGAAGAAGTTACTGCAACAGTTGCAGCTGAATAATTATAAATTTTGTTCGTATTGTTAAAAATGTATGTGAAAAGGTGATAAGAAGGCTTCATCCTTATCACCTTTTTTTAAGAGTAAATTCTATTCTAGCATTAATAATGAATCTACATATAATAAGGAGGAACATCCCATGGCAGTTACTGCACAAATGGTTAAAGAACTTCGCGAAAAAACAGGTGCCGGAATGATGGATTGCAAAAAGGCATTGACAGAAACAGACGGAAATATGGAAAAAGCAATTGATTACCTTCGTGAAAAAGGAATTGCAAAAGCAGCTAAAAAAGCTGATCGTATTGCTGCAGAAGGTACAACTTATATTTTCGTACAAGGCAATGACGGAGTTATTTTAGAAGTTAACTCTGAAACTGACTTTGTTGCTAAAAATGAAGGTTTCCAAAACCTTGTTAAAGAATTAGCTGCACATTTATTGAACAAAAAACCAGCTACTGTTGAAGAAGCTTTGGAACAACAAATGGATAATGGTACAACTGTTGAAGATACAATTAATGCGGCTATTGCTAAAATTGGTGAAAAAATCACTTTACGTCGTTTTGAAGTATTAACAAAACCTGAAAATGCAGCATTTGGTGAATACCTACACATGGGTGGCCGCATTGGTGTATTAGCTGTGTTAGAGGGAACAACTGATCAATCAGTTGCGAAAGATGTTGCAATGCATGCTGCAGCTTTAAATCCAAAATATATTTCACGTGATCAAGTATCTGCCCAAGAAGTTGAACATGAACGTGAAGTTTTAACACAACAAGCATTAAACGAAGGCAAACCAGAAAATATTGTGGCGAAAATGGTAGAAGGACGTCTAAGCAAATACTTTGAAGAAATTTGTATTGTTGACCAAGCTTTCGTTAAAAATCCTGATCAAAAAGTCGGCCAATTTGTTAAATCACATGGTGCGACAATTACGAACTTAGTTCGTTATGAAGTTGGTGAAGGAATCGAAAAACGTCAAGATAACTTTGCTGAAGAAGTAATGAGCCAAGTTAAGAAGTAATATTATCAATGGATAGGGGACACGTTGTGTTCCCTATTTTTAAAGATAATAATATAGAATACATACTTAAAATATTGGAGGTTCACAATGAGCACCCCAAAATATAAACGTGTCGTTTTAAAACTTAGTGGTGAAGCATTAGCAGGTGAACAAGGTTTTGGAATTAATCCTACTGTAATTAAATCAGTAGCAGAACAAGTAAAAGAGCTCGCTGAATTAGGTGTTGAAGTCGCTGTTGTTGTTGGCGGTGGAAACATCTGGCGCGGGAAAATCGGAAGTGAAATGGGGATGGACAGAGCAACTGCCGATTATATGGGTATGCTAGCGACTGTTATGAACTCTTTAGCACTTCAAGATAGTTTAGAACAAAATGGAATAGAAACAAGAGTTCAAACGTCAATTGATATGCGTCAAGTTGCAGAACCATATATTCGTCGGCGTGCAATTAGACATCTTGAAAAAAAACGTGTCGTCATTTTTGCTGCGGGCACAGGAAATCCTTATTTTTCAACAGATACTACTGCCGCATTAAGAGCCGCTGAAATTGAAGCTGAAGTTATCTTAATGGCGAAAAATAACGTAGATGGAGTATATTCTGCGGATCCAAAACTGGATGAAAGTGCTGTTAAATATGAAGAATTAACTTATCTTGATGTAATTAAAAACGGTTTAGCCGTAATGGATTCAACCGCATCATCTTTATGTATGGATAATGACATTCCACTAATTGTTTTTTCAATAATGGAAAAAGGAAATATTAAACGTGTTATAATGGGAGAAAATATTGGTACAATTGTTAGGGGGAAAGCTTAATGCCAAAACAAATCATAGCAAATGCGAAGGACAAAATGTCAAAGGCAATATCAGCATATACTCGTGAACTAAGTTCGATTAGAGCAGGAAGAGCTAGTGCTTCTTTATTGGACAGAATCGTTGTTGATTATTACGGAGCACCAACACCAGTGAACCAACTTGCATCCGTATCTGTTCCTGAAGCTAGATTATTAGTCATTCAACCGTATGATAAATCAATTGTATCAGATATCGAAAAAGCCATCTTGAAATCAGACTTGGGACTAACTCCAAATAATGATGGGACACTAATTCGTCTTGCTATTCCAGCATTGACTGAAGAACGTCGTAAAGAATTAGTGAAGCAAGTTAAAAAAGAAGCTGAAGTAGCAAAGGTTGGAATTCGGAATATTCGTCGTGATGCGAATGATGAATTGAAAAAGTTAGAAAAGAACGGCGAGATTTCGGAAGATGATCTTCGTGGATATTCAGACGATGTTCAAAAAATTACCGATGAACATATTAATAAAATCGATCAAATCACTAAAACTAAAGAACAAGATATATTAGAAGTGTAAAATTAACGAACTCTCGTATTTCGAGAGTTTTTTTTTGCATAAAACTAAATAATTACCGTGAAAAACTTCTCAAATATAATTATATTATCTATAATAGAAATCACATTCAATACATAATTTATAGTAAATAAAGATATTCCTGCGATTTTTTGATATTATATAATATGGTACAGATTATTTGGTGCAGTATTCCAGTGGAGGGCAAGTTATGTTAAATAAGTTGAAGTTAAAAAAAACTTCCAAAGGAACTCAAAGTATTGAAGAAAGAATTGAAAACATAAAAAAACATGGTCTACCAAAACATATCGCAATCATAATGGATGGGAATGGAAGGTGGGCAAGTAAACGTGCATTGCCGCGAATCGCTGGACATCATGAAGGGATGAAAAAGGTTAAACCGATCACACGCTTTGCAAACAATCTTGGAATTGAAGTATTGACGCTTTATGCTTTTTCTACGGAAAATTGGATTAGACCTAAAAACGAAGTTGACTATTTAATGAAGCTTCCAGAGGAATTCCTCGGTACTTTTTTACCTGAGTTGGTGGAAGAAAATGTAAAAGTGCAAATGATGGGTCATAAAGAACAATTACCCGAACATACAATGAAGGCTGTGCAAAAAGCGATTGATGATACACTCGATAATACGGGGCTTATTTTAAACTTTGCCCTTAATTATGGTGGCAGGGATGAAATAATAAATGCGGTTCAAAATATTATTAGTGATGTGGAAAATGGCACAATTGACAAAAAAAATGTTTCTGAAGATTTGTTTTCAAATTATTTAATGTCAAAAAAATTTCAAGACCCCGATTTACTTATTCGTACGAGTGGTGAAATCAGGTTAAGTAATTTTATGCTTTGGCAAATGGCATATACTGAATTTGTTTTTACTGATGTTTTATGGCCTGACTTTTGTGAAGAAGATTTACTGCAGGCAATTGAAGAATATCAACAAAGATCAAGACGATACGGTGGCTTAAAAAGTGAGGGTAATGAGAAGTGAAGCAACGAATAATTACAGCAGTGATTGCAGCAGCAATATTCATACCAATTGTAATATATGGGAATATCCCTTTTGTAATATTATCCTATTTAATGGGAACGGTAGCTCTTTATGAGCTTTTAAAGATGAGGAAACTATCTATTTTTTCTATTCAAGGTATCATTTCATTATTATTATTATGGATTATACTAGTTCCAAGACAATTTACTCATGTAATTGAGCATTTTGGCTATACGAAACTGCATTATATTTTTATAGCCGTTTTACTATTTTTAGTCATTACTGTTATCACTAAAAATAAAACAACTTTTGACCATGTATCCTTTTTGTTACTTACGGTAGTTTATATAGGTATGGGTTTCTATTATTTTGTCGAAACACGTGACGCAAATAATGGTCTTACATATATTTTATATTCTTTATTTACCATTTGGGCAACTGATTCCGGTGCTTATTTCATTGGACGTGCTTTAGGTAAAAGAAAACTTTGGCCAGAAATAAGCCCTAATAAAACCGTAGAAGGTGCAATAGGGGGAGTTGTTTGTGCGATCATCGTTGGTATCCTATTCGCACTATTTTCTAATTTAGATGCCTCCCTCATTCAGCTGATTGTTGTTTCAGCAGTCGTTGCTATTTTTGGACAAATAGGGGATTTAGTGGAATCAGCCTATAAACGACAATACGGTGTAAAAGATTCTGGTAACATCTTACCTGGTCATGGTGGGATTTTAGATCGATTCGATAGTTTATTATTCGTTTGGCCACTACTTCATTTACTCCATTTTGTCCAATGAAAATGAAGGGTTTTAGTGTTATAATTAGGAGTTGAAAAGATGAAATATATAAGTTTATTAGGAGCGACCGGATCAATTGGTACGCAAACATTGGATGTAATTCGAAATCATTCAGATAAATTTCGCTTAGTAGCTTTTTCTATTGGGAAAAATATTGAGCTTGCTAGAAAAATTATCGCGGAGTTTAGTCCTGAACTTGTTTCTGTTAAAGAACGAACAGATTATGAAAGTTTAAAAGCTGAATTTAGCAGCAATATCCGTTTTTCCTATGGAGACGATGGGTTAGTAGAAGTTGCTGCCTATGAAAAGACCGATGTCGTTGTTAATGCTGTTATGGGAAGTGTTGGTTTATTCCCGACTTTACAGGCAATTAAAGCAAAGAAAACAATTGCCCTAGCAAATAAAGAAACACTTGTAACAGCAGGCCACATCGTTATGGAAGCAGCTAAGGCAAATGAGGTAAGCATTTTGCCAGTTGATAGTGAGCATTCAGCGATATTTCAATGTTTACAAGGCGAAAAAGAAAAAAATATTGAGCGTCTCATCATTACTGCTTCGGGCGGTAGTTTCCGAGATAAAAGTCGCGAAGAACTTAAAGATGTTACTGTTGATCAAGCGTTAAATCATCCGAATTGGTCGATGGGCGCAAAAATTACGATTGACTCAGCCACGATGATGAATAAAGGATTAGAAGTCATCGAAGCACATTGGCTTTTTAATGTACCTTATGAAAAAATAGATGTATTATTGCATCGGGAAAGTATCATTCATTCGCTGGTTGAATTCCGGGATACTAGTGTAAAAGCCCAGCTAGGTACACCGGATATGAGAGTCGCTATTCAGTATGCACTATCATATCCCGATCGTCTCTCATTAACATCGGGACATAAATTGAATTTGGCTGAAATCGGTAAATTACATTTCGAAGAGATGGATTTAAATCGCTTCGTTTGTTTAAAACTTGCCTACGAAGCCGGGAGAGTTGGAGGCACAATGCCAACCGTTTTAAATGCAGCAAATGAAATGGCAGTTGATGCGTTTTTAAATAGAAAAATTTCTTTTTTAACGATTGATGAATTCGTTTCAAAAGCACTTGAAAAGCATCATATGATTAATCATCCAGATCTTGATACAATCAAAATGGTAGATCAGGAAACAAGAGCGTATATAAACTCACTCTTATAAAAGGTGGTTTTGAATTTTGACGACTGTAATCGCATTTATTATTATTTTCGGGGCATTAGTATTTTTCCATGAAGCAGGTCATTTTTATTTTGCGAAACGAGCTGGTATTTTGGTTCGTGAATTTGCTATTGGATTTGGTCCGAAAGTATTATCTTTTAGAAAAAATGAAACTCTTTATACAATAAGGTTATTACCGATTGGCGGATATGTTCGTATGGCTGGTGAAGATCAAGAAATGAGTGATTTAAAAGCCGGTCAAAGGGTCGGACTTCTTTTTAACGAGAAAGAAGAAGTTAATAAAATCGTCGTGAATGGAAAAAGTCGCTTTGCGGATATTCGTACCATCGAGGTGGAAGAATCTGATTTGGATCACAAGTTAATTATTAAAGGATATGAAGAGGGAGATGAAGATGAAACTTTAAAAACCTTTTCTATTACAAAAGACGCTGTGATCGTCGAAGATCGTGTTGAAACGCAAATTGCCCCATGGGATAGACAATTTGGATCGAAATCATTAGGTCATCGTGCAATGACTATTTTTGCTGGGCCAATGATGAACTTTGTTCTTGCGATTGTTATTTTCACTATTTTAGCCATTATTCAAGGTGTACCTGTCAATGACCCGGTACTGGGGAAGTTAACTCCTGATGGTGCTGCAAAGCAAGCAGGTTTACATGAAGGGGATACGATTATAAGCATTGATGGCTCGGAAATTTCTAGTTGGGAAGACATAGTTGAAGTCATCCAAAAGCATCCGGGCGAAGAATTAATGTTTACTATTGAAAGAAATAATCAAACGAAAGATATTGCCGTAACACCTAAGGCGGAAAAAGAAGGTAATCAGGAAATTGGAAGAATTGGGGTAAATAACCCGGTTCAAAAGTCACCATTAAAAGTTGCGACATACGGTGTCGAGCAAACATACCAGTGGACGATTGAAATCTTTAGAATGCTTGGAAAACTTGTAACAGGCCAATTTTCAATCGATATGCTCTCAGGACCTGTCGGTATTTATAAATCAACAGAAGTAGTCGCTAAATCGGGTATTATCTTTTTAATGAAATGGGCTGCATTATTAAGCATAAACTTAGGTATCATGAACTTATTACCTATTCCAGCACTAGATGGCGGTCGTTTACTATTTTTTGGAGTAGAAGCGCTAAGAGGAAAACCGATCGATCGTCAAAAAGAAGGAATGGTCCATTTTATAGGTTTTATGTTATTAATGCTGTTGATGATAATCGTTACATGGAATGATATACAAAGATTCTTTTTATAAAATAGTGAAGCAGTCGGAACATACCGATTGCTTCTTCTCTCTTTTTAGAAAAACATCTGTCAATGTTTGTGGATTGAAATTGTCGTGATGTTTTTTTATTATGTATATGGAATGATTTATAATTGAACGTTGATTTAAGATATAGATATAGAGAAGGATGGGAGAGGAAAATATGACAAGCAATCCCGCCGAAAAAAAAGAGCGATTTCGTGTTTTATTGCAACAACTTAATATGACAGAAGATCGAATCGTCCAATTCTTTCAAAACGCGGAAATAGAAAAACTCGTAGTAGAAAGAAAATCAAAACGTTGGCATTTTTACTTTTTGTTTCAGCAGATATTACCCTATGAAATTTTTAACCGTTTTACCCTGCAACTGCAACACGCATTTAACCATGTGGCAAAGGTTGACTTTACGATTCGTGTTATGGAGTCGAGCTTTCCCGAAGAAGCTGTCGTTGATTATTGGAGACATTGTATAAAAGAACTAGATGGGATATCCCCCATGCTCTTATCCTTATTAAATGAGCAAGTACCAACATTAAAAGGGAATAAATTAATTGTACAAACGAGAAATGACACGGAAGCAAGAACACTAAAACAAAAATACGGAGAATGGATATCAAATATTTACCAAAACTTTGGTTTTCCACTTTATGTATTAGATGCTGAAATCGGACAAAATGAAGCAAATGAAGAATATAAAAAATTTATTGAAGAAAAACAAAAAGAAGACGAGGAACGGGCGAAATTAGCCGTAATAGAAATGCAGAAGAAAGAATCAGAGACTAGTGATTCACCTGTAAATGAAGGTCCAATCATGATTGGGTTAACAATTAAAGAGGATGATACGTTCCGTCGCATGGAGGAAATTATTGATGAAGAGAGACGAATTACAGTAGAAGGATATGTCTTTTTTGCTGAAACAAAAGAACTCCGCAGTGGAAGAACATTATTAACATTTAAAATTACGGACTATACAAGCTCAATTTTGGTGAAAATGTTTTCGCGTGATAAAGAAGATGCTGCAATTCTTAGCCAAGTGAAAAAAGGAATGTGGATTCGGGCAAGAGGAAGCATCCAAAATGATACTTTCGTTCGGGATCTTGTCATGATTGCAAATGATTTAAATGAAATTAAACCGAAACTTAGACAAGATCACTCACCTGAAGGCGAAAAACGAGTCGAGCTTCATCTTCATACACCGATGAGCCAAATGGATGCTGTAACACCGATAAGTGATTTAGTCAGCCAGGCGAAAAAATGGGGTCATAAAGCTATTGCGGTTACCGATCATGGAATCGCTCAATCGTTCCCGGAGGCATTTAGTGCCGGGAAAAAGAACGACATAAAGATTCTATATGGAGTAGAAGCAAATCTGGTTGATGACGGAGTTCCGATTACGTATAATGATGCACATCGATTATTAAGTGAAGATACATTTGTCGTCTTTGATGTGGAAACGACAGGTTTGTCAGCTGTTTATGATACAATCATTGAACTCGCTGCCGTGAAAATTCACAATGGAGAAATTATCGACCGTTTTGAATCGTTCGCTAACCCTCATCATCGACTATCTAATACAACGATCGAGCTAACCGGAATAACCGATGAAATGGTTGAAAGTGCTCCTGATGTAGATATTGTTTTACGAAAATTTTCAGAGTGGGCCAAAGATGATATTTTAGTAGCACATAATGCCTCATTTGATATGGGGTTTCTAAATGTTGGTTACCAGAAGATCGGTTTACCAAAAGCAACAAACCCTGTTATTGATACGTTAGAGGTAGCAAGACTACTTTATCCGGAATTTAAAAATCATCGTTTAAATACACTTGCGAAAAAATTCGATATTGAATTAACCCAACACCATCGTGCAATATATGATGCTGAAGCAACCGGATATATTCTATTAAAATTATTAAAAGATGCAAGTAAACAAGGAATTGAATATCATGATCAATTTAATGATTATATGGGTAAAGGTGGAGCGTATAAACGGGCACGTCCATCACATTGCACATTATTAGCTCAGACGGAAAAAGGACTTAAAAATTTATTTAAGCTCATTTCACTCGCTCATATTGATTATTTTTACCGTGTTCCAAGAATACCCCGGTCACAATTACAAAAGTTCCGTGAAGGCATCCTTGTCGGTTCTGCCTGTGATAAGGGAGAGGTTTTTGAAGGGATGATGCAAAAAGCCCCTGATGAGGTAGAGGAAACAGCGAAATTCTATGATTATCTAGAAGTGCATCCGAAAGAGGTATATGCACATTTAATAGAATTAGAATTAGTTCGAGACGAGAAATCATTAGAAGAAATTATTTCGAATATCGTTAAATTGGGTGAAAAACTAGACCTTCCAGTAGTAGCAACAGGCAATGTACATTATCTTAATCCAGAGGATAAGATCTATCGAAAAATTTTAATAGCCTCTCAAGCGGGTGCTAATCCTTTAAATCGTCATAAATTACCGGATGTTCATTTTCGAACGACTGATGAAATGTTACAAGCTTTTTCATTTTTAGGGAAAGAAAAGGCAAAGGAAATTGTAATTACGAATACGAATAAAATTGCAGATATGATTGATACGATTAAGCCAATCAAGGATGATCTATATACACCAAAAATTGAAGGGGCCGAAGACGAAATAAGAAATATGAGTTATGAAATGGCACGGAGTATTTATGGTGAAGATCTCCCGGAAATTGTTGAAGCAAGACTCGAAAAAGAACTGAAAAGTATTATTGGTCACGGGTTTGCAGTTATTTATCTTATTTCACATAAACTAGTAAAAAAATCTTTAGATGATGGTTACCTAGTTGGTTCACGTGGTTCAGTTGGTTCATCTTTTGTAGCAACAATGACTGAAATTACCGAAGTCAATCCTTTGCCACCACATTATGTATGTGCAAATTGTAAGCATTCGGAGTTTTTCAATGACGGATCCGTTGGTTCAGGTTTTGACTTACCCGATAAGGACTGTCCAAATTGTGGATCAAAATATAAAAAAGATGGACATGATATCCCATTTGAAACCTTCTTAGGCTTTAAGGGGGATAAAGTTCCCGATATTGATCTTAACTTTTCCGGAGAATATCAACCACGAGCTCATAACTACACAAAGGTTCTGTTTGGTGAAGAATATGTTTATCGAGCAGGTACAATTGGTACGGTTGCGGATAAAACTGCTTATGGATATGTTAGAGGGTACGCTCAAGATAATAACCTTAATTTACGTGGAGCGGAAATTGATCGTTTAGTACAAGGTTGTACAGGTGTTAAACGGACAACGGGACAGCATCCGGGGGGAATTATCGTTATCCCTGATTATATGGATGTATATGATTTTACACCGATTCAATACCCGGCAGATGATCGGGAATCTGAGTGGAAAACGACTCATTTTGATTTCCATTCGATTCATGACAATGTTTTAAAATTAGATATACTAGGTCACGATGATCCAACAATGATCCGGATGCTTCAGGATTTAAGCGGGATTGATCCGAAAACAATCCCAACTGATGATCCAGTCGTTATGCAAATCTTTAGCGGGACTGAATCTTTAGGGGTTACTGAAGATCAGATTATGTGTAAAACTGGAACGTTAGGGATACCAGAGTTTGGAACAAGATTTGTTAGGCAAATGCTTGAAGATACAAAACCAACAACATTTTCCGAACTAGTCCAAATTTCCGGCCTTTCTCATGGGACAGATGTATGGCTAGGAAATGCACAAGAATTGATTCATAACGGAACTTGTACTTTACCAGAAGTAATTGGATGTCGTGATGATATTATGGTGTATTTGATCTATCAAAACCTAGAACCATCATTAGCTTTTAAAATTATGGAGTCTGTTCGTAAGGGGAAAGGATTACAGCCGGAAATGGAAGAGGAAATGCGAAAACAAAATGTTCCGGAATGGTATATCGATTCATGTAAAAAGATAAAATACATGTTTCCTAAAGCCCATGCCGCAGCATATGTTTTGATGGCCGTGCGTATTGCCTATTTTAAAGTACATTTACCACTGCTTTATTATGCAGCATATTTTACAGTTAGGGCGGAAGATTTTGATCTAGAAGCAATGGTTCGCGGTTCAAGTTCCATTCGAGCCAAGATTGAAGAAATAAATGCTAAAGGATTAGATGCATCTACAAAGGAAAAAAGTTTATTGACGGTATTAGAGCTTTGCTTAGAAATGTGTGAACGTGGCTTCCAATTTCAACGGGTCGATCTATATCGCTCGAAAGCATCTGAGTTTGTAATTGATGGTAACTCATTAATACCTCCTTTTAATGCAATACCAGGTTTAGGAACAAACGCGGCATTAAATATTGTAAAAGCGCGTGAAGAGGGAGAATTCTTATCAAAAGAAGACCTCCAACAACGTGGAAGAGTTTCTAAAACAATTATAGAGTACCTTAACAATCATGGCTGTCTAGAATCTCTTCCGGAGCAGAATCAATTATCATTGTTTTAAATAAAAATAATGGTACTTGTCGGGGCTAAGCAGTCGCCTCCGCTTTTCGAATTGTCCAGCTGCGGCTTCTAGCCCCTCGAGGTCATAAGTCATCTTACTGCGTGGCTAAAGGGCAAGCCACTACGTAAGCTGCCTTATGCTTGTCGGGGCTAAATAGTCGCTTCCGCTTTTCGAATTATTTGCATATAAATTTTGGTTATGGTATATTTTTATTGGAAATACTACTGATAACTCTTGGAAAGAGTGGGGCATACCCACTCTTTCGTCTTTTTGGTTAAGTCCATTTTGCTTCTATGATGATTAATTTTTATTAATTCTTAAGCTATTACCATTGTTAATCAGGAGGTTTTTATGAGCAAAGTAACGGACATTGTCGAAGAACTCGTTACTCCTATCATTCAAGATATGAAACTTGATCTCGTCGATATTGAATATGTTAAAGAAGGAAAAAATTGGTTTCTTCGCGTATTTATAGATAAAGAAAATGGGATTGATATCGAAGAATGCGGGATTGTAAGTGAGCGTTTAGGGGAAAAATTGGATGAACTCGACCCAATCCCTAATAACTATTTTCTTGAAGTATCTTCTCCGGGTGCAGAACGTCCTTTAAAAAAAGAAAAGGATTTCAAACAAGCAGTTGGGAAAAACGTCAATATCAGTACTTACGAGCAAATCGATGGCGAAAAACAATTCGAAGGAAAACTACTCGATTTTGATGGTCAAACATTAAAACTTGAAATGAAAATTAAAACAAGGACAAAAGAAGTAGAAATTCCGTACGAAAAAGTGGCAAAAGCTCGTTTAGCTATTTTATTTTAATTTTAGGCTTTTTTAAAGCTCAGTGTTGATAATTTATTGACGCCACATTAATTGGAGCAAAAATTACAAAATGGAGTAGTCATTGACTGCCCGCTGTTCTAACCAGTACTTACAAGGTAGAACAGATAACTATAACTCGTGAAGTTTCTATTATTTTTGAGGGGGATGACATTTCCATGAGCACAGAATTATTAGATGCTCTTATTATTTTAGAAAAAGAGAAAGGGATTTCTCGTGATGTAATCATAGATGCAATTGAAGCAGCATTAGTATCTGCATATCGAAGAAATTTTAATCAAGCGCAAAATGTGCGGACAGACTTGAATTTAGAAAATGGAACAATGAGAGTTTTTGCTAGAAAAGATGTTGTCGATGAGGTTTTTGATTCCCGACTTGAAATATCACTAGAGGATGCTGTGAAAATTAATCCTGCTTATGAAGTGGGAGATGTTGTTGAAATTGAAGTAACACCAAAAGATTTTGGACGTATCGCCGCTCAAACTGCAAAGCAAGTCGTCACACAACGTGTTCGTGAAGCAGAAAGAGGAATCATCTATTCAGAATTTATCGATCGTGAAGATGACATTATGACGGGAATTGTCCAAAGACAAGATCCTCGCTTCATCTATGTCAATCTAGGGAAAATTGAGGCATTACTCGCACAAAGTGAACAAATGCCAAATGAATCCTATCGTCCACATGATCGGATAAAAGTTTATATAACCAAGGTGGAAAAAACAACAAAAGGACCACAAATTTTTGTTTCCCGTACACATCCTGGTTTATTAAAACGATTATTTGAAATAGAAGTACCTGAAATATACGATGGTACAGTTGAAATTCGCTCTGTAGCACGAGAAGCTGGAGATCGTTCTAAAATTTCAGTTTATACTGATCGCCCAGAAGTTGACCCAGTTGGTGCATGTGTTGGTCCTAAAGGTACAAGAGTTCAAGCAATTGTAAATGAACTAAAAGGTGAAAAAATTGATATCGTTGAATGGTCAGATAACCCTGTAACCTTTGTGGCTAACGCATTAAGTCCTTCAAAAGTTTTAGATGTTATCGTTGATGAAGAAGAAAAATCGACTACGGTGATTGTACCTGATTATCAATTATCTCTTGCTATCGGGAAACGTGGACAAAACGCTAGACTAGCTGCAAAACTTACCGGATGGAAAATTGACATAAAAAGTGAATCAGAAGCACGTGAGTTAGGAATTTATCCTCGTGAGGATTCTGCTTTAATTACAAGTGATGATCAAGAAGATCATTTCGAAATGCTTGAAGATGATTTCGAATAGGGGTGACATGAAAATGGCTACTCAAAAGAAAATTCCATTAAGGAAATGTGTTGCTACGGGTGAAATGAAACCTAAAAAAGAAATGATTAGGATCGTTCGATCAAAGGATGGAGAAGTATCTATTGACCCAAAAGGAAAAAAATCCGGGCGAGGTGCCTATCTGTCCAAGGATAAAGATGCAATTCTACAAGCTAAGAAAAAAAACATATTAGCAAATCATTTAGAAACTTCTATTGATGAATCCATTTATGATGAACTTTTAAGGTTCATTGAAAGGGAGAATCTATAGATATATGACCGAATCAAAGGCATTATCATTACTTGGCTTAGCGAATCGCGCACGTAAAGTTATTTCTGGAGAAGAATTAGTAATTAAAGAAGTAAAAAATGGTCGTGCGAAACTCGTGTTACTTTCCATGGATGCATCAGAAAATACAACGAAAAAAGTGCAGGATAAATGTCGTTTTTACCGCATACCAATTTATTGGATCAGTAATAGAGAAATCCTCGGGACTGCAATTGGAAAAGAATCAAGAGTTGTCGTAGCAATAACGGATCTGGGCTTTGCGAAGAAATTAGAAATCTTGCTCGGTGAATCATAAGGTGGGGGTGAACATATGAGTAAAATTCGAATTTATGAGTACGCAAAAAAACAAAATGTTTCTAGTAAAGACATTATTTCGAAACTTAAAGAATTAAACATTGAAGTCAATAATCATATGTCTACGATAGATGGGGATACTATTAGTAAATTAGATAAGATGTTTAATCATCATGATAAACAGGTGAAATCTAATTCTATGAACAATCAATCACAGAACAAGCAACAAACAAATAAAAAAAATAGTCAAAAAGAAATGGAAGTTGAAGAGAGCCTCGTGAAAGATACTACACAACAAAAACATAAAACGAATGAATCTAAGCCAAACAATAAAAATAACGCACCTAGGGACAATAAAGGTTCTAATAATAATAAAAAGCATAAAAACAATAATAAAAATAAAAATAAACAACGGCCACAACAACAACAACAAGTACCGCCGAAGAAAAAAGAACTTCCAAGTAAAATCACATTTAGCGGTTCATTAACAGTTGCCGAACTTGCGAAAAAATTACACAGAGAACCATCAGAATTAATTAAAAAGCTTTTCATGCTTGGTGTTGTTGCAACGATTAATAATGAACTTGACAAGGATTCTATTGAACTTATCGCCACAGATTATGGCGTAGAAGTTGAAGAAGAAATACAAATTGATACAACCGATCTTGAAGTGTATTTTACTGAAGATACAGAAGAGAATCTTAAAGAACGTCCATCAGTCGTTACGATAATGGGACATGTTGACCACGGAAAAACAACAACATTGGATTCTATTCGTAATACGAAAGTAACTGCTGGCGAAGCCGGTGGTATTACACAACATATTGGTGCTTATCAAGTAGAAGTAAATGGCAAAAAAATTACATTCCTAGATACACCAGGGCATGCTGCTTTTACAACGATGAGAGCTCGTGGGGCACAAATTACAGATATTACAATTTTAGTTGTGGCTGCCGATGATGGTGTAATGCCACAAACGATTGAAGCAATAAATCATGCTAAAGCTGCGAATGTTCCTATCATTGTTGCAGTTAACAAAATGGATAAACCTTCTGCAAATCCTGATCGTGTCATGCAAGAATTAACTGAGCATGGGCTTGTTCCTGAAGATTGGGGCGGCGATACAATTTTTGTACCAATTTCTGCGAAAAATGGAGAAGGTATTGATAATTTGCTTGAAATGATTCTATTAGTAAGTGAAGTGGAAGAATATAAAGCGAACCCGAACCGAAATGCAATTGGTACAGTAATTGAAGCACAATTAGACAAAGGACGCGGCTCAGTTGCTACGTTGTTAGTTCAAAATGGTACATTACGTGTCGGTGACCCAATCGTTGTCGGACATACTTTTGGCCGAGTTCGTGCAATGGTAAACGATTTAGGTCGTCGCGTGAAAGAAGCTGGCCCATCAACTCCAGTAGAAATTACAGGATTAAATGATGTACCACAAGCGGGAGATCGCTTCGTCGTATTTGATGATGAAAAAACAGCACGTCAAGTTGGAGAATTACGCGCACAGCAAGCCGTATTAGCACAACGAAATGAAACTGCCCGCGTAAGTCTAGATACATTATTCGAACAAATGAAACAAGGCGAAATGAAAGACATTAATATTATTATTAAAGCAGATGTACAAGGATCTGTTGAGGCGCTCGCAGCATCATTACAAAAAATTGATGTAGAAGGAGTAAATGTTAGAATCATTCATACTGCTGTTGGTGGTATTAATGAATCAGATATCTCCCTTGCTGCAGCTTCAAACGCAATTGTTATCGGTTTTAATGTACGCCCTGATGTTAATGCAAAGCGTGCTGCAGAAGCAGAAAATGTTGATATACGATTACATCGGATTATTTATAAAGTAATTGAAGAAATTGAGTCTGCAATGAAAGGTATGCTTGATCCGGAATTCTATGAAAAAATTATCGGTCAAGCAGAAGTTCGTCAAACATTCAAAGTATCGAAGGTTGGTACGATTGCCGGAAGTTATGTTACTGATGGAAAAATTACTCGTGACAGCGGTATCCGAATTATCCGAAATAATGTAGTCGTTTTTGAAGGAGAAATTGATACATTAAAACGTTTTAAGGATGATGCAAAAGAAGTAAGTCAAGGTTATGAATGCGGGATTACTATTAAAAACTACAATGATTTAAAAGAAGGAGACATCATTGAAGCGTTTGTGATGGAAGAAGTCGAGCGTTCATGATTGGATATGTGGAATGTGAGTTCCGCATTTATGAAGCAGGTTCTTTGAAGGAAAAAAGAGCAGTCCTTCAAAGAGTCATCACCAGACTAAAACAGAAATTTAATGTTTCAGTTTCTGAAATTGGACATCAAGATTTGTGGCAACGAACCAAAATTGCCATTGTCACTGTTGCATCGATCCAGTCAGCTGCTGAAAGAGAAATTGAAAATGCAATAAAATTTTTAGATTCCTTTCCTGAGTGGGAAAGACTAGAAACCATTTATGAATGGTTGTAATGTGAGGTGTTATGTATGAGCCTACGTGCAAATCGTGTCGGAGAGCAAATGAAAAAAGAACTTAGCGACATTATCGGCCGAAAAATAAAGGATCCACGTATTGGCTTTGTTACCGTAACAGATGTTCAGGTAACAGGTGATCTCCAACAAGCTACAGTATATATTACTGTTCTCGGAGGGGATAAACAAAAAGAAGGAACACTCCTTGCTCTTGAAAAAGCAAAAGGATTCATTCGTTCTGAAGTTGGACATCGAATTCGCTTAAGAAAAACTCCGGAACTTTCATTTGCATTTGATGAATCGATTGAGTATGGAAATCGAATTGAAACCATTATTAAAGAAATAAACACAGATAAATAGACAAAAAAGGATAGACAATTTTGTCTATCCTTTTTTCAAGACTTTATTTAAAAAGGAGTATTCATATGGATGGAATCCTTCCTTTATGGAAACCAAAAGGAATGACGTCACATGATTGTGTATTTAAAATAAGAAAAATGTTGAAAATGAAAAAGGTTGGACATACAGGAACTCTAGATCCTGATGTAACGGGTGTTCTCCCTATTTGTTTAGGAAAGGCAACAAAAGTTGCTGAATACATAACGAATGCTGGAAAAGAATACGAAGGCGAAGTTACGCTTGGATATTCAACGACAACCGAGGATGCCAGTGGTGAAAAAGTTGACGAAGTTCCAATTTGTAAAACGATCAATCGGAATCAAATTTTAGACGTGCTTCAATCATTTCGTGGTGAAATTTCGCAAACCCCACCGATGTATTCTGCAGTTAAAGTGAACGGGAAAAGATTGTATGAATACGCAAGAAAAGGGATAGAGGTTGAACGTCCAACAAGAGTCGTAACTATATATGAAATAGAATTACTAGATGATCGAAAAGTTTTTTCGGGAAATACGATTTCTTTTCGGTTTCGGGTAAAATGCAGCAAGGGAACATATATAAGAACATTAGCAGTGTCAATAGGAGAAAAATTAGGATTCCCGGCGCATATGTCTGATCTTACAAGAACATCGTCAGGTTCGTTTACAAAAGAAAATTGTTTAACCTTTTCAGATATTGAAACCCGCCTAAGTGAAAATACATTAAAAGATGTAATCTTTCCTTTAGACAGAGGAGTTTCTCATTTGCCGAAATACGTGATAAATGATACATTAGCAGAGAAAGTGAATAATGGTGCGGTTTTGGAAAAAGAAGAATGGTGGACATTTGGAGAAGAGGAAGTTGTTTTTATTCATCAAAATCAAGTGAAAGCGATCTACAAAATTCATCCTGAAAAGCCGCATTTAATAAAGCCTGTTAAAGTTCTTAATAATTGATCTAATAGAAAGAAATAGGTGAGAAAATTGAAAGTAATCACAATACATCATCCACATTCATTCAACAAGCAGGATTTTCCTCCCCTAGTTATGGCACTTGGGTATTTTGATGGCATTCACTTAGGACATCAAAAAGTCATTAATTTGGCGAAGGAAATTGCTGAACAAAATCAATGGAAAAGTGCGGTAATGACATTTGATCCGCATCCTTCTGTTGTGTTAAGTCAAAATAATAAACAAGTTGAGCTAATCACTCCTATTGAAGATAAGAAGAAACTCATTGAAAGAATGGGAATTGATTATTTATTTATTGTTCAGTTTACATCTAATTTTGCTAATCTTTCTCCTGAAGAATATGTAAAACAATATATTATCGGATTAAATGTCCATCATGTAGTCGCCGGTTTTGATTTTTCATACGGGAAATTTGGTAAAGGAACAATGGAAACTTTGCCAATTCATTCAGAAGGAAAATTCACCTATACGACAGTAGAAAAACTTGCGATTAACCGACAATCGGGAGATGAGAAAGTGAGTTCCAGTTTAACTAGGGAATTATTAGCAGAAGGAGATATGACGGAAGTTCGTCGCATTTTAGGAAGATTTTACACGACAAATGGGATCGTAATTCATGGAGAAAAGCGCGGCAGACAGATCGGTTTTCCAACTGCCAACATCAAACTATCCAATGAATATATTATCCCGAAAACAGGCGTTTATGCTGTTAAAATTAAAATTGATGGAAATTGGTATCACGGGGTCTGTAATGTAGGATTTAAGCCCACTTTCAAAAGTATCGATGAATATTCCCTATCAATTGAAGTACATATTATTGACTTTGATCAATCCATTTACGGTGAAGAAGTTTCAATCGAATGGCATTTAAGAATTAGAGATGAACAGAAATTTGCTGGAATCGATCAATTAAAACTTCAGATTGCAAAAGATAAACAAAATACCATTAATTACTTTGAAAAAAATAGAAATTAGACTTGTTTTTTTAGACAAAAAGTAGTATTATATTACAGTGTAATGAACCGTTGCTTGGCAAGTCGAGTCACCGACGCTTGCTCAGTAATTGGGGATTATTTATTTTTAGGAGGTGAAAAGGATGGCAATTGCTCAAGAACGCAAAAACGAAATCATCAATCAATTCAAAGTTCATGAAACTGATACTGGATCACCAGAAGTTCAAATTGCAATCCTAACAGAGGATATTAATAATTTGAATGAACATTTACGTGTACACAAAAAAGATCACCATTCACGTCGCGGTCTTTTGAAAATGGTTGGTAAACGTCGTAACTTACTAACTTACTTACGTAATAAAGATGTTCAACGTTACCGTGAGCTAATTAACAAATTAGGCTTACGTCGTTAATTTATATCGAATTAACAAAAGAAGCGGGATTTATCCCGCTTTTTTATTATCATGATAACTCCCAAAAAGTTACGATAAACTTTTAAGTTATTTTGATTACAATACATATTAAGCGATGACATAAAAAGATTCAATAATGTTTTGTTCAAATGACTAAGAAATTAATCATGCTTTTAAAGTCCCTAAACGGTGATTTAAAAGTAGAAAGGAGTTTTTATATGGAACATGAGAAACAAGTATTTACTTTAGATTGGGCCGGCCGTGAACTTACGGTAGAAATTGGTCAATTAGCTAAACAAGCAAACGGAGCAGTTTTAGTACGCTATGGAGATACAGCCGTTTTAAGTACTGCAACGGCTTCGAAAGAACCTAAATCAGTTGATTTTTTTCCGTTAACTGTAAATTATGAAGAGCGTCTTTATGCAGTAGGAAAGATACCTGGAGGATTTATTAAAAGGGAAGGGAGACCAAGCGAAAAGGCAATTTTAGCAAGCCGCTTAATTGACCGCCCAATTCGTCCGTTATTTGCTGATGGATTCAGAAATGAAGTTCAAGTAGTAAGCATTGTTATGAGTGTGGATCAAGACTGCCCTTCTGAAATGGCCGCAATGTTCGGATCATCACTTTCATTATCCGTCTCAGATATTCCATTTGAAGGACCAATTGCTGGAGTAATAGTCGGTCGAATTGATAATAAATTTATCATTAATCCTACAGTATCACAAATGGAAAAAAGCGATATGCACTTAACTGTAGCCGGAACTAAAGATGCAATCAATATGGTTGAAGCAGGAGCGAATGAAGTTCCTGAAGAAATAATGTTAGAAGCAATTATGTTTGGTCATGAAGAAATCAAAAGATTAATTCAATTCCAAGAAGAGATTGTTTCAAAAATTGGAAAAGAAAAAATGGAAGTCACATTATACGAAATTGACGAAGAATTAGAATCAGAAGTTCGTACGATGTGTGAAGAAGATTTAATTAAAGCCATTCAAGTACAAGAAAAGCATGCGAGAGAAGAAGCTATTCAAGAGGTAAAAGATCAAGTAATTGCTAAATTTGAAGAACGTGAAGAATTAGCAGAAGATACAATTAAGCAAGTAAAACAAATTTTAAATAAATTAGTAAAAGGTGAAGTACGCCGTTTAATTACCGAGGAAAAAGTTCGTCCAGATGGAAGAAAAATCGATGAAATTCGTCCTTTATCTTCAGAGGTTGGCTTATTATCAAGAACACATGGATCTGGTTTATTCACACGTGGACAAACGCAAGCATTAAGCATTTGTACTCTTGGCGCATTAGGTGATGTTCAAATACTGGATGGGCTCGGAATCGAAGAGTCAAAACGCTTCATGCATCATTATAATTTTCCGCAATTTAGCGTAGGTGAAACAGGACCTATGAGAGGACCTGGTCGCCGTGAAATTGGACATGGTGCACTTGGCGAACGGGCGCTTGAACCGGTTATTCCGAATGAACAACAATTTCCTTATACGATTCGACTAGTTTCGGAAGTTTTAGAATCCAACGGTTCCACTTCTCAAGCAAGTATTTGTGCCAGTACACTAGCAATGATGGATGCAGGGGTACCAATTAAAGCACCGGTTGCGGGAATTGCAATGGGCTTAGTTAAATCTGGTGAACATTATACAATTTTAACGGATATCCAAGGCATGGAAGATCATTTAGGCGATATGGATTTTAAAGTTGCCGGTACTTCTAAAGGTGTAACAGCACTGCAAATGGATATTAAAATTGAAGGTCTTTCCAGACAAATTTTAGAAGAAGCATTACAACAAGCTAAACAAGGCCGGATGCAAATATTAAATCATATGATGTCGACAATTTCTAATCCACGTGAATCGTTGTCTGCATTTGCACCAAAAATTTTAACAATGACGATTAATCCTGATAAGATAAGAGACGTTATCGGACCAAGTGGAAAACAAATAAACAAAATCATTGAAGAAACTGGCGTTAAAATTGATATTGAGCAAGATGGTACAGTGTTCATTTCTTCAACGGATGAAGAAATGAATAAAAAAGCGAAGAAAATTATAGAAGATATTGTCCGAGAAGTTGAAGTAGGACAAATTTACTTAGGAAAAGTAAAACGGATTGAAAAATTCGGCGCTTTTGTCGAAATTTTTAGTGGTAAAGATGGACTTGTTCATATATCAGAAATTGCTGAAGAAAGAGTCCGTAAAGTAGAGGATGTATTAAAAATTGGCGATGAAGTCCTAGTCAAAGTTCTCGAAATTGATAACCAAGGGCGAGTAAATCTTTCAAGAAAATCGGTTTTAAAAGAGCAAAAGGAAAAAAATGAAAATAACTAGTAAAGTCAGGAAACCCTGGCTTTTTTTATGGTTCATTAATCTTTAGAGTAAATAAAATACTAATAAGTATTGTGTTCTACCTTGTCCTTCTTTTTCATATTTTTAAAAAGAAGGGGGATATTAAGGTGAAGAATAAATTAAAACACTTGATAGGTTTTGCTCTGATTGCTATTCTTACTTTGTCGATCATTAATAATCCATTATCAAAAAGCTATCTTACCCAATTAACAGATGCAGAAAACATTCCAACTAAACAAAATGATTTATATGATTATATTGTTCGGGTAGCTAAAAACTATTCGATTAAACCACAAGATGCTGTGAATGATAGAGTATGGAAAGCAACTCCCGGTTATAATGGTGTTGAAGTGGATATTAAAGCTTCCTACGATAATATGAAAAAAGATGGTAAATTCGATGAAAATAAATTAGTCTATAAACAAATTTCACCTAAAGTACATATAAAGGATTTACCTCCCTCTCCAATATATCGAGGAAATCCTGATAAACCAATGGTGAGTTTTCTCATTAATGTTGCGTGGGGAAATGAATTTCTGCAACCTATGTTAAAAACATTAAAAGATAATAATATTCATGCCACTTTTTTTCTAGAAGGAAGATGGGTGAAAGAAAATCCGGAATTAGCGAAAATGATTGTTGATTCGGGTCATGAAGTGGGAAATCACTCGTACACACATCCGGATATGAAGGTTCTTTCTGCAGATCGGATTCGTGAACAATTAATCAGCACAAATCAGGTTATTAAAGCAACCACTGGTAAACAAGTTAGATTATTTGCTCCGCCTAGCGGAAGTTATCGTGATGAAGTAGTGAAAATTGCTCATTCAATGAATTTACAAACAATCATGTGGAGTGTAGATACAGTTGATTGGCAAAAACCTTCTCCTGATACAATCGTCACCCGTGTAATGTCCAAAATTCATCCCGGTGCACTTATTCTTATGCACCCAACGGATTCAACAGAAAAATCATTGCAACGTTTGATAACTGAAATAAAAAAGAAGCAACTGAGAATTGGAACTGTATCAAAATTATTGGATGAAGAACGGATTATTAAAATGAATGATGGAAAACTAAAAAAAGATTAATGAAAAAAGCCTAATGGTGAACATACACCCACCAAGTTTAGGAGGATTCAAATTGATTAAGAAATATACATGTCAAAACGGACTAAGAATTGTGCACGAAGAGATCCCAACTGTTCGGTCAGTTGCAATAGGCATTTGGATAGGAACAGGCTCAAGAAATGAGGATCGTAAAAATAACGGTATCTCCCACTTCTTGGAGCATATGTTCTTTAAAGGCACGAAAACAAAAACAGCTAAGGAAATTGCGGAAGCATTCGATTCAATAGGTGGACAAGTAAATGCATTTACTTCAAAAGAGTACACGTGCTATTATGCTAAGGTTTTAGATAACCATGCACAATTTGCTCTTGACACACTTTCAGATATGTTTTTCAATTCCACTTTTGTTGAGGAAGAACTTAAAAAAGAAAAAAATGTTGTGTATGAAGAAATAAAAATGTATGAAGATACTCCTGATGATATTGTTCATGATCTTCTTAGCAAAGCAGTCTATGAAAATCACCCTTTAGGATATCCGATTCTTGGTACAGAGGATACGTTAGAAACATTTTCTGGTCAGACTTTAAATGAATATATGCATGATATGTATACACCTGATCGAGTGGTTATCTCTATCGCTGGAAATGTTAAAGATTCTTTTATTAAGCAAGTGGAATCGCTATTTGGATCATACAATGGTGGAAACCACACGAGTGAAGAGAATGTTCCAACTTTTCATTTGAATAATATAGTAAGAAAAAAAGATACAGAACAGGCACATCTTTGCTTAGGTTTTGAAGGTTTGCCAATAGGTCATAAGGAAATTTACGATTTAATTGTATTAAATAATATATTAGGCGGAAGCATGTCTTCAAGACTATTTCAAGAAGTAAGAGAACAACGAGGATTAGCATACTCTGTATTTTCCTATCACTCCTCATTTAAAGATTCCGGAATAGTCACGATCTATGCCGGTACCGGTGCGAAACAATTAGATCACTTGTATGAAACGATTCAATCGACATTAGACCATTTAAAGGATACCGGAGTAACATCTAAAGAGGTTCAAAATTGTAAAGAACAGTTAAAAGGAAATTTAATGCTTAGTCTCGAAAGCACAAACAGCAGAATGAGTAGAAACGGGAAAAACGAATTACTATTAGGAAAACACCGCACACTCGATGAAATAGTTGAAATGATCGATGAAGTCTCAATTGATCATGTAAACAATCTATCGAAAAAAGTTTTTACCCCTCATTTCTCTGTTTCTTTAGTAAGCCCGGACGGAAAATTGCCAAAAGGTATACAATAATAAGTGAAAGTCCTCGTCATTTGATGACGGGGACTTTTTGTTTTTGCTGTCCAGCTCCAGCGCCTATCGACTAGAAAACTTCAGGACTTTTCCCTACGATAAGTCAACATCGATTCGCCTTGCATCACCCGCGTTTCCTTTATCTCAGTCAAAGTCCCGTAAGTCTTTTACGTCGATGGGCAAGGCGCTTTTCGCTTTTCTTAATTGCTCGTTCTAAAAAAGACTGACAAGCGATACATTGATAATAGCAGTTGTTATAAGGAGGGTCATGAGTATGCGATTAAGTGAATTAAGTGGAAAAGAAATCGTCGATTTCAAAAAAGCGGAAAGATTAGGCGTACTAGGACACACTGATTTAGAATTCAATGAAAAGTCGGGACAAATCCAATCTTTAATCATACCAACCGGAAAATGGATGAGAAAGCAAACAAATGAAATAAGGGTTCCATGGCAACAAATTCGAACGATTGGTTCAGATATGATTATTTTGGAAGTACCTGAAAATAATTACTAACATATTGTTCATTTAAGGATTGGCGATTAGCCAATCTTTTTTAATTTTATCAACAAATCACAGATTTCTAGGTAAATACATAAGATGTGTAAGTGATAAGCGTAATCATCATAAAGAAGGTGACGATATGATGTTGACAGGATTGCAAATAGCTGTAATTGGCGGTGATGCGCGTCAACTTGAAGTAATTCGCAAATTAGCAGAATTAGATGCAAGACTATCATTAATTGGTTTTGAACAATTAGATCATGTGTATTCAGGCGTATACAAAGAAAAATTAAGCGAAGTAAATTTTCATGAAATTGATGCGATAATTTTACCTGTAACTGGAACAAACCTTGAAGGACAGGTAGATACCATTTTTTCAAATGAAGAAGTGAGATTAACGGAAGAAATTATCTTAAAAACACCCTCTTATTGCACGATTTATTCAGGAATCAGCAATCCATATTTAGATAGTATTACACAAAAAGCCAATCGAAAATTAGTCAAACTTTTTGAACGAAATGATGTTGCTATATATAATTCAATCCCTACTGTTGAAGGAACAATTATGATGGCAATTCAACATACCGAATTTACGATACATGGATCAACTGTAGCCATTCTTGGTCTAGGAAGAGTTGGCATGAGTGTTGCAAGAGCATTTCATCATTTAGGAGCGAAAGTAAAGGTAGGTGCAAGAAAAACTGAACATATTGCACGTATTGAAGAAATGGCTCTTAAACCATTTCATTTAAAAGAGTTAGATTTGGAAGTGAAGGATATTGATATATGTATTAATACTGTTCCGCAATTAATTGTGAATGCCGCAGTTATTCAAAAAATGCCAACACATACGTTGATTATTGATTTGGCATCTAAACCGGGTGGGACAGATTTTCGCTACGCAGAAAAACGTGGAATTAAAGCATTATTAGCACCAAGTTTGCCAGGCATCGTTGCACCAAAAACCGCAGGGCAAATACTTGGTAACGTATTAACTCAGCTAATTGATGAAGATGTAATAAAAAGAAAGGGGAATGAACAATGAGCTTAGAGGGGAAACGAATTGGTTTTGGATTAACAGGATCCCATTGCACATATGATGCAGTTTTTCCAGAAATAGAGAAATTAGTTGAAGTAGGGGCAGAGGTTGTACCGATCGTAACGTTTACTGTTAAAAATACAGAAACGAGATTCGGAAAAGGTGAAGACTGGATTGAAAAAATTGAATCAGTCACAGGAAGAAAGGTAATTGATTCAATCGTTGAGGCAGAGCCACTTGGACCCAAATATCCTTTAGACTGTATGGTCATTTCACCATTAACAGGAAATTCAATGAGCAAATTAGCGAACGCATTAACAGATTCTCCCGTTCTAATGGCCGCAAAGGCAACGATTAGAAATCAAAAACCAGTAGTTTTAGGAATATCAACAAATGATGCACTGGGCTTGAATGGGGTAAATCTTATGAGATTAATGGCAACGAAACATATTTACTTTATTCCATATGGGCAAGATGACCCGATAAAGAAACCCAATTCAATGGTAGCAAGAATGTCCTCCTTACAAGATACAGTTAAAGCTGCACTGGAAGGACGACAACTCCAGCCTGTTATCGTCGAAAGATTTCGGGATGAATAAACTTACGAACCAGGTACAACTAAAGGCGTACCTGGTTCTTATGAATATAGACGTCAGAAAAAATCCTTTACTAAAATAATAGAAAAAAGTATAGCGCCGACCATATATATGATAAAATAAACTTTATCATTGCTTAGATGATAGAATAAGTTATAAGTGAATTTGGAAGGGGAATGTTTATGGCAACAACCGGTTTTCATGTAGCTGTTGTAGGCGCAACAGGTGCAGTTGGACAACAAATGCTTCTTACATTAGAAAAGAGAAACTTTCCAATAAGAAAGCTTACTCTTTTATCTTCCTCAAGATCAGCAGGTACAGTTTTAAAATATAAAGATGAAGATATCGTTGTTCAAGAAGCAAAACCTAATAGTTTTCAAGATGTTGATATCGCCCTTTTTAGTGCCGGCGGAAATATTTCGAAATTATTTGCACCAGAGGCTGTAAAACGTGGTGCTATTGTTATAGATAATACGAGCGCATACCGAATGGACCCTGAGGTTCCGTTAGTAGTTCCGGAGGTAAATGAAGAAGATTTAAAACTACACAATGGTATTATAGCTAATCCTAATTGCTCTACAATTCAAATGGTGGTTGCACTTGAACCTATTCGCAAAGCATATGGATTAGAGAAAGTTATTGTATCCACTTATCAAGCTGTATCCGGAGCGGGAGCCGCAGCAATAGATGAATTGAAAAATCAAACTCGTGCGATTATTGAAGGTGAAACCATTGAACCGAAAATTTTACCGGTCAAAGGTGATAAAAACCACTATCAAATTGCCTTTAATGCGGTTCCACAAATCGATAAGTTTGAAGAAAATGGTTATACATTTGAAGAAATGAAAATGATAAACGAAACGAAGAAAATCATGCATATGCCACAATTAAAGGTAGCGGCTACATGTGTGCGGTTACCTGTAGAAACTGGTCATTCAGAATCTGTGTATTTTGAAATAAACCGTGAGGGAATTGACGTAGAAAATATCCGCACATTATTAGGTGATGCCGATGGTATTATTCTTCAAGATAATCCAAATGAACAATTGTACCCTATGCCTGCATATGCTGTAGGGAAGAAGGATGTATTTGTAGGAAGAATTCGTAAAGATTTAGATGAGGAAAATGGTTTTCATATGTGGGTAGTTTCAGATAATTTATTGAAGGGTGCGGCTTGGAACTCCGTTCAAATTGCTGAAAGCTTAGTGAAACTTGGATTGGTAAAATAAAGTGGCTATTTAATAATTAGTCAGAGTTAAAGTAAAATTTAGAGGTGTTATGATGAAACTGATTGTGCAAAAATTTGGTGGTACATCAGTACGCGATGAAAATAGTCGCTTACATGCATTAAAGCATATAGAAAAAGCATTAGATGACGGCTATAAAGTTGTTGTAGTAGTATCCGCTATGGGGAGAAAAGGCGATCCATATGCAACAGATACATTTTTGTCATTAGTAAACGGTTCAAAAACATGTTTAAATAAACGTGAACAAGATTTACTTCTATCCTGTGGTGAAGTTATATCAAGTTTAGTTTTTTCAAATATGCTACAGGAGAAAGGGATTAAAGCGACGGCATTAACAGGTGCCCAAGCTGGGTTTCGAACAAATTCCGAACATACAAATGCAAAAATTATCAATATGAAGTGTGATCGTTTGCTTAAAGAACTTAAAATGCATGATGTCATCGTAGTTGCTGGGTTTCAAGGTGCCACTGCGGGTGGAGATGTAACTACAATTGGACGTGGCGGTAGTGATACCTCTGCAGCGGCCCTTGGTGTTGCCTTAAACGCGGAGTGGATTGATATATTTACAGACGTTGATGGAATCATGACAGCGGATCCAAGAATAGCAGAAAAAGCAAGACGATTGCCGATTGTAACCTACACAGAAGTGTGCAATATGGCCTATCAAGGTGCAAAAGTTATTCATCCGCGTGCAGTAGAGATTGCAATGCAAGCAAAAGTACCTATTAGAATTCGCTCGACGTACTCGGATGATTTAGGCACTCTAGTTACCTCCGTCAATCGACAAAATAAAGGAACAGATATCATAAGGGAACGTCTTATTACAGGAATAGCCTACGTACCAAAGGTTGCTCAAATCAAAGTCTTAGAAAAGGATGGGCAATACAATTTACAATCTGTCGTATTTAAAGCAATGGCAAGTGAAAAAATTAGCGTAGATTTTATTAATATTTCACCAACTGGGGTTGTGTACACAGTTGCAGAAGAGCTAATTGATCGAGCGGTTATTGTTTTGAAAGATCTTGGCTATAATCCGATTGTTGAAAGAGGATGTGCAAAAGTGTCCGTTGTCGGTGCAGGCATGAATGGTGTGCCGGGAGTTACTTATAAAATCGTATCTGCACTTTCTGAAAAGGGCATTCGCATATTACAATCGGCAGATAGTCATACAACCATATGGGTGTTGGTTAAGGAGCAAGATTTAGTCGAAGCAGTTAATGCCCTTCATGATGTATTTAATCTTCAGGAGGAACTAACTGGAGTAATGAAATAAAGGAGTGAGTTGGATGGCTCATTTTGGTCGGGTTGCCACCGCTATGGTTACACCTTTCGATAAGAAAGGAAATATTGATTTCCAAAAAACTAGTCAATTAATTGAATACTTAATTGATAACGGTACAGATTCATTAGTTGTAGCTGGAACAACTGGAGAATCCCCAACCTTAACAACGGAAGAAAAATTAGCTCTCTTTCGTTTTGTTGTTAAAACAGTTAATGGGAGAATTCCGGTCATCGCCGGAACAGGAAGTAATAATACGTATGCTTCAATTGAATTAACAAAAAAAGCTGAGGAAATCGGTGTGGATGCTATTATGATTGTAGCACCATATTACAATAAACCGAATCAGGAAGGGATCTATCAACATTTTAAAACGATAGCGGAATCTACATCCCTACCAGTTATGGTTTATAATATTCCCGGGCGGTCTGTTATTAATATTGAACCTAGCACGATTATTAAACTTTCGCGGATACCGAATATTATTGCTGTTAAAGAGGCGAGTGGAAGTTTAGATGCTATGACTGAAATCATTGCTAATACGGATGAAAACTTCGAATTATATAGCGGAGATGACGGAATAACATTACCAGTATTATCAATTGGCGGGCAAGGAATTGTATCTGTTGCTTCCCACGTGATTGGAAATGAAATGCAAGAAATGATTCAGTCCTTTTTAGATGGGTCCATTGAAAAAGCAGCAAAAATGCACCAAAAGCTGTTACCGATTATGAAAGGATTGTTTCAAGCACCAAGTCCTGTACCAGTGAAAACGGCACTTCAACTTAAAGGGTTGGATGTTGGTTCAGTACGCCTTCCGCTAGTACCATTAACGGAAAATGAACGACTTGAATTAACTAATTTACTAAAAAATTGATAAATGAAAAAGGACTGATAAAAAAATCAGTCCTTTTTTTCAATGCTTTTGTCCAAATTTCTGAAAATAATGGTAATATATATACATATACTTTTGTAGAGGAAGATAGTAGTGCAGAAGGTTTTTATTTACATATTTGCTTATTTCATCGGGCAATTTTTATTTGCTCATATTGTAGGAGTACTGTTATATCGCAAAAATGTATTTCATTTAGGAAGTGGAAATCCAGGTGCAAGGAATGCTGGACGTTCATTTGGAAAATGGGGATTTCTACTTGTCCTGATTGGAGATATGCTTAAGGCATTTTTAGTATGTTTGTTAGCCGATAAAGCCGGTATAGGAATTATTGGACAATCCATCGCATTAATTCTTGTATTATTAGGGCATATGTATCCAGTAATCTATAAATTTAAGGGAGGGAAAGGAGTAGCTTCCTTTATCGGGGGATTATTATATATATCGCCTTTCTCGACTTTTAGTTTTATTGGTGTGTTTATCATATTGTTTCTTATTTATCGCTCATTTACGAAATCTGGTCTTATAGCAATCATGACGACACCAATTTTCTTATATTTGTATGAAAGTAATTTATGGGTAAGTATTGCTATTACCATAATTGCAATCATCATTATATTAAGACATACAGATAAAAAAGTAATTGTGGGGGATGAACAATGAGTTTTATTGTTAAGATGGCAAGGGAAAAAGAAGAAATTGATCAAATATTGAATTTAAACTATGAGACTTTTGTTGAAGAAATTCCGCAACATCATATAAACGATAAAAGAAAGCTTGTGGACCGATTTCATGAAGAAAATGAATACATCATCTGCAAGGAAAATTCTGATGTAATTGGAATGTTGGCCTTACGGGATACTCGTCCTTTCTCACTTGATGAAAAACTGGGTTCAATTGAAAATCACTTAAATATTAGCTTTTCTAAACCTTGTGAAGTTCGTTTATTAGCCGTAAAGAAGAACTATCGAAATGGAAGGGTATTTGCAGCTTTAACAGGGGGATTGATTCGTTATTGTTTACAACGCGGCTATGATATTGCATTTATTTCCGGAACAACTCGACAAAGTAAATTATACCGTCACTTAGGTTTTGAATCCTTTGCCTATTTAGTTGGATCAGAAGATGCGTTGTTTCAGCCAATGTATTTAACTAAAAAAACGTATATGAAAAACAAAAATTTACACGCGTTCACACAAATTTCTTCTTATTTACCCGGACCGGTAACCATTGATGCTGAAGTGAAAGCCGCCTTTGATGATCAACCAGTTTGGCATCGTTCCGAAGACCATTCCACCATCGTTCACTCGGTTAATAAGAAGTTAACTGCGTTGACTAATGCTCAAAATGTCGTAGTACTAACCGGTTCAGGGACATTAAGTAATGATGCTGTGGCTGCTCATTTATCTGGATTAGGGACAAATGGGTTAATTATATCGAATGGTGAATTTGGAGAGCGATTAGTCGATCATGCCAACCGATTCCAACTACAATTTGATCATTTATTCTATCGATGGGGAGAGGAATTTGATTTTCATAAAATTGAAGAGAAGTTAGCGAAAAAGAATTATGATTGGTTATGGTTTGTTCACTGCGAAACATCAACAGGTATGGTGAATGATTATTTTTCATTAGAAAGGTTATGTAGGAATTATTCAGTTAAACTATGTGTTGATGCCATTAGTTCAATCGGAGCAGTGCCTTTAAATTTTGATTCTATTTATTTGGCAACTGGTGTTTCGGGGAAAGCAATTGGAAGTTATACAGGATTATCCTTTGTGTTTTTTAATAATCTTGAAGATACAAATTATCACATCCCACGGTATATAGATATAAAGTATTATCAAAAAAGCAATGGAATTCCATTTTCCCAAAATTCAAATTTATTTTTAGCGCTTAATACTGCACTTAAAAAGTTTTCAAAAACGGACTTTTATAATGAGAGACGTTCCGTTTATTTTCAAGCATGTGAATTATTTAAGGAAAAAGGATTTACGTTTGTCATTGATGAGCAAATTTCATCACCTTGTGTGATTACGATCGAATTGCCAAAAGAGCTTTCGTCACTTGCATTTGGCGAGGATTTATATTTAAATGGATTTTTAGTACATTACCGGAATCGATATTTAGTTGAAAAAAATTGGCTGCAAATTGCATTAATGAATTTTGACAGTGATCTTAAAAAAATTAACATGTTAAGCAATACGATGGAACTTCTTTTAAATGATCAATTACAATTAATTTAAGGAATTTGTCACACCTTTCAGCTTTGCTGGGAGGTGTAGTTTTTAGTAAAAAGTTTTGAGGGGATATTAAAAATTTCATAAAAACAAATAATCGTTAATATTTAAAAATTAAATTATAGATTGATGTGTAAATTCGATTTCGATTATAATGGCTATAACTGATTTAGTTCGGAAATTCATCCTAGGAGGAACAAAGTTTTGAAAAAGAGAAAAAATGAAACGATAAAAATAATACCACTTGGAGGAGTAGGTGAAATTGGGAAAAATATGTATGTAATAGACATCGATGACGATATTTTTGTTATAGATGCGGGATTAATGTTTCCTGAGAATGAAATGCTAGGTATCGATATCGTTATTCCTGATATTACATATTTGGAAAATAATAAGGAGCGTATCAAAGGTATTTTCCTTACACATGGACATGAAGATGCAATAGGTGCTTTACCATATATTTTAATGAAAATTAATGTACCTGTCTATGGAACAAAATTAACCATTGCATTAGCAAAAGAGAAATTAAAAGAAATAAAAGTAAAAAGACAGGTTGAATTTGTTATCATTCATTCCGATTCTTTATTACAATTTGAAACAGCTGATATTAGTTTTTTTAAGACAACGCACAGTATTGCAGATTCAGTCGGGATCTGTATTCATACGTCTGAGGGGAATATTGTTCATACCGGTGATTTTAAATTTGATCAAGGTGTGCAAGGTGCATATCGTGCGGAGATAGGCAAAATGGCGCAAATTGGTGAACAAGGTGTTCTCTGTCTTTTATCCGATAGTACCGAGGCTGAACACCCGGGGTTTAATATATCAGAAACATTAGTTGCTACCGAAATGTCAAATGCTTTTCACTCGGCAAAAGGTAGAATTGTATTAGCTTGTTTTGCGTCAAATCTACTTCGTATTCAACAAGTTTTTGATGCAGCATTTGAGAATGGAAGAAAAGTGGCACTTGTTGGAAAAAGCTTAGAAAGAATAAACGATATTGCATTTAAACTTGGCTATTTGCATGTGAAAGCGGAAGACCTAATTATCCCTGTCCAAGATATAGAAAAATATGATGACGATAAAATTGTTGTTTTAGCTACAGGTAATCAAGGAGAGCCATTTGCAGTTTTACAAAAAATGGCCAAGCGTAATCACAAACATATTAATATTAAACAAGGGGATACGGTTATTATTACAGCAAGTCCTTCTCCGGGTTTAGAGTTATTTATGTCCAAAACAATCGATATGTTGTATCGTGCAGGTGCAACTGTTCTATCCGGTTCAAATAAAGTGCACGTAACTGGACATGGACTGCAAGAAGATTTGAAATTAATGTTAAATTTAATCAAACCAAAATATTTTATTCCGGTTCAAGGTGAATACCGGATGTTAATTGCCCATGGTAAGCTTGCTGCACAAGTTGGAATTACGAGAGACCGCATATTCATTCCGGAAAAAGGAGAAGTTCTTGAATATAAAAATGGGAAAATGAGTGTTGGAGGAAGGGTTCCTTCAGGAAATGTATTAATCGATGGAATTGGTGTTGGTGATGTCGGAAATATCGTATTACGTGACCGTAGACTATTATCTCAAGACGGAATCCTCATTGTTGTTGTTACATTAAATAAGACGAAAAAAATGATTGCTTCAGGTCCGGAAATTATTTCACGCGGGTTTGTATATGTAAGAGAATCCGAACAATTAATGGGTGAATCAACAAAACTAGTTCGTGATATCGTTGAAAAAAATATGTCTAAAGATGCCTTTGATTGGTCCAGCATTAAACAAGAAATTCGCGATCAATTAAATTACTACCTATATGACAAAACAAAGCGCAGACCAATGATTCTGCCGATTATTATGGAAGTTTAATAAAGAATTAAAATTACTAGGTGATTATTGTCACCTGGTTTTTTTATGAATGAAAAATGAATGTCAGCAAATACTATAGTTTAATGAAATATTTGTCAATGATAAAGGAGTTTTGAGATGGAAAAAGATATTAGGATGGAACAACCATCCCCAGAAAAACAGGATGAAAATAAGGATAAATCGGCATTAGTAGATAAAATCCAACAACTTGGACAAACGAATGTTCCGCAACTTTCACAAGACACCAATATTCATTGCTTAACAATTGTTGGTCAAATTGAGGGTCATATGCAGTTACCGCCACAAAATAAAACAACTAAATATGAACATGTGATTCCTCAAATTGTAGCAATCGAACAAAATCCAAAAATTGAAGGTCTTCTAGTTATTTTAAATACGGTTGGTGGTGATGTTGAAGCTGGTTTGGCTATATCGGAAATGCTCGCCTCCTTATCAAAGCCAACTGTATCTATTGTATTAGGAGGAGGCCATTCAATCGGCGTACCGATAGCCGTCTCTTGTGATTACTCATTTATTGCCGGAACTGCGACAATGACGATCCATCCAATTAGACTAACAGGCCTTGTCATTGGAGTTCCTCAAACATTTGAATACCTTGACAAAATGCAAGAAAGAGTAATAAATTTTGTTACCAAACATTCAAATATTAATGAAGATGTTTTTAAAGAATTGATGTTTGCAAAAGGAAATTTAACGAGAGATATTGGAACGAATGTAGTAGGAATCGATGCGGTAAAAACGGGATTAATCAATGAGGTCGGTGGCGTTGGGGAAGCAATGAAAAAGCTAAATGAATTAATTGATTTGAATAAATCTCAAAACAGTACTGAAGGTATGATTCAATGATTCTTTATACGACAACACCACATGAATTGATTTTTCCATGTGATCAAACTGCATTTGAAAACTATAAAACGATTTCCTATCAAGGTGTGCCGATAGTCGTTGAACAAACAGAAAATCATTATCGAATCGTGCAAGTTTTGAGCAGTAATCCAAATGATTTTATGAAAGATGAATTGGCACCGGGACAACTAATTTCGTTCATATAATTTGCTAGAATTTCCCCTACCAAAGTAGCTTATGCTATAATAAGGAAAAATGAAAGCAGCCACGACTGGCTGCTTTCTTATATAATTTAAGGTTTTGTGAGGGTGAAATAGATGGCGAAAAGGAAAAGGCGGAGTAAAAAATCACAGCAAATAAAAACGAATATCCGTTTTGAATTGATTGGTATCATTTTAATAGCGCTTAGTTTAATTTCAATCATAAAGCTTGGAGCTGTTGGTAAATCCCTTGTATATTTTTTTCGCTTTTTTCTTGGTGAATGGTACATGGTCGCTTTAGTTTGTATGATTTTTCTTGCAGTTTATTTAATGGTTAGAAGAGATTGGCCATTCTTTTATAGTCGCAGGCTATGGGGTGTATATGTGGCGATGATAAGTTTACTCCTCTTAAGCCATGTGAAATTATTTGAACAATTAACAAGGTCAGGACATATTAAAAATCCAAGTGTTATTAAAAATACTTGGGATTTGTTTTGGCAAGAGATTAAGGGCGAGACGTCAACACCTGATCTCGGAGGTGGAATGATTGGTGCAGTTTTTTTCGCTGTTTCCCATTTTTTATTTGACTCATTAGGAACGAAAATACTCTCCATTGTTTTACTTGTTATTGGATTTGTTTTAATTACCGGTAAATCGGTTGGGGTATTATTCGAAAAAATTGGTCATCGCACAAAAGAATTTGCCGGTCAGCAATGGGAAGCATCTAAAAAGGAGTTACATGAATGGAAGGCGGAAAGAAAAGAAAGAAAAGAAAGAAAAGAGCAAAAAGAACAAAAGCCTTTCGTAGATATACATAATCACGAGGAAAAACAATCTATGACTCCTGATCATGATAATGAAATCAAGCCAATCATCTCAAGTTTTACTGAAAGAGCATTTCCATTAGTTGAAGAGGAAAAAATAAAACAAGATTTATCTAAAAACGAAGCTATTCAAAAGAAAACGAATGAAGAGATAGTTGAAGAAGATATTACTCCTAGCATAACTTTTACAGAAGTAGAAAACGAGGATTATCAATTACCGGCAATAACTTTATTAAAAAGACCGAAAGCAACGGATCAAAGCAAAGAATATCATTTAATTCATGCGAATGCTGCAAAGCTTGAACGAACTTTTCAAAGCTTTGGGGTAAAAGCCCGGGTGACACAAGTGCATTTAGGGCCTGCAGTTACTAAATACGAAGTACACCCGGATGTCGGGGTAAAAGTAAGCAAAATAGTTAGTTTAAGCGATGATATCGCCTTAGCTTTAGCTGCAAAAGATATCCGGATGGAAGCACCGATTCCTGGTAAATCAGCAATAGGGATAGAAGTTCCAAATTCAGAAGTAGCTGTCGTATCTTTACGTGAAGTATTAGAAGCGAAAGAGTTAGATAATCCGGAATCAAAGTTGCAAATTGGCTTAGGGAGAGATATTACCGGGGAGGCGGTCCTTGCCGAATTAAATAAAATGCCGCATCTCCTTGTCGCTGGTGCTACAGGAAGTGGTAAAAGTGTATGTATTAATGGAATCATCACAAGCATTTTAATGAGGGCAAAACCACATGAAGTTAAGTTAATGATGATCGATCCTAAGATGGTTGAATTAAATGTTTACAACGGTGTTCCACATTTGTTAGCTCCCGTTGTAACCGATGCAAAAAAAGCATCACAAGCCTTAAAAAAAGTAGTTAGTGAAATGGAAAGAAGATATGAATTATTTTCCCATACAGGGACACGAAATATTGAAGGCTATAATGATCATGTGAAGCGCCATAATGTTGAAACTGGTGAAAAACAACCGTTATTACCGTATATAGTCGTAATTGTGGACGAGCTTGCAGATTTAATGATGGTAGCCTCAAATGATGTGGAAGATTCAATTACACGATTAGCGCAAATGGCACGTGCTGCAGGAATCCATTTAATTATTGCTACACAAAGGCCTTCAGTTGATGTTATTACAGGTGTTATTAAAGCAAATATTCCATCAAGAATTGCCTTTGCCGTTTCTTCGGCGACTGACTCTCGTACGATTCTTGATATGGGCGGGGCGGAGAAATTATTGGGGAGAGGGGACATGCTCTTCCTACCTGTTGGTGCCTCAAAACCGGTGCGTGTCCAAGGAGCTTTTTTATCAGATGATGAAGTTGAAGAAGTCGTTGATTTTGTCATATCTCAACAAAAAGCCCAATATCAAGAAGAAATGATTCCTGATGATACACCGGAAGTGGTTGAAACTGTCGATGACGAATTATATGATGATGCCGTTCAATTAATAGCTGAGATGCAAACTGCTTCGGTATCCATGTTACAAAGACGATTTAGAATTGGGTATACAAGAGCAGCTAGATTAATTGACGAGATGGAAGTTAGAGGAGTAGTGGGACCGTATGAAGGTAGCAAGCCACGTACGGTCCTAGTCCCTAAACCATCCGAAGAACAAAGTTCATAGTTATTTGCAAGCGGAAATAAATGATTTTCCGCTTGTTTTATTGTCTGAGTATAAACAATTTTTCCTTTAAGTCGCTTTTTTTCGACAAAACGAAAAATTTGTATTTATACTAATCGAAAAAAATGTTATAGTATTTTCGATTAGTAGGAATAATTGATCAGAGGTCTGATGTCTTAAGAAAGTTTGGTGGGTTCATTATGTTAATTAAAACAGATAGCCGACATTTATATCTGCAGGTAATTGATCGTCTAAAAAAAGACATCGAAGCAGGAATTTATAAGGAAAAAGAGAAACTGCCATCTGAATTTGATTTAGCAAAACAACTTGGTGTCAGTCGTGCAACATTGCGCGAGGCTCTCCGGATATTAGAAGAGGAGAATGTGATTACTCGCCGACATGGTGTCGGTACATTTGTTAATCCTAAGCCTATTTTCACTTCAGGAATCGAACAATTGTATAGTGTGACCGACATGATTAAACAAGGTGGAATGGAACCGGGAACCATTTTCTTAAGTTCAAAGACCCAAGTACCATCAGAGGAAGATATTCATCGTTTTTCATGCAATGAGGAAGAGGAGATTGCGGTTATCGAAAGAGTACGAACTGCCAATGGGAATCCAGTCGTCTATTGTATTGACAAAATCCCTAATAATCTTTTTCCTTGGGAGTTTTCATACAATGACGGATCCATCTTTGATATTTTAGAACAAAAAAATGGTAAGAAGATCACACATGCCGTAACCCAAATAGAACCAATCGGGTATCACGATAAGGTATCTCAAATTTTGGAGTGTGATCCTGAAACTGCTTTATTAGTTCTAAAACAACTTCATTACAATGAAAATGATGAACCAGTTCTATACTCTGTGAATTATTTTAAAGCGGATAGTTTTAGTTTTCATGTAGTTAGAAAACGGATCTAGCTTTATTCTATTATTCTACTAAATCAAAATTATAGGGGGTTCAAAAAGTGAAAAAGCGTAAAATTGGATTCGCTCTCTCACTAGTATTAGCTGCAGGAACATTATTAGGAGCTTGCGGTACAAGTGACAAAGAAGGTACGTCAGGGAAAAATGACAAAAATGACAACTTCACTGTTGCATTAGTAACCGATGTTGGTGGTGTTGATGATAAATCATTTAACCAATCAGCATGGGAAGGTCTAAAAAAATTTGGGGAAGACAACGGGTTAAAAAAAGGTACGAAAGGTTTCGATTACTTCCAATCAAAATCTGATGCAGATTACAAAACAAATCTTAATACAGCAGTTCGTAACGGCTTCGACTTAACTTATGGTATTGGTTATAAGTTAAAACCTGCAATTGAAGAAATTGCCGGTCAACGTAAAAATAGTCACTTCGCTATTGTTGATGACGTTATTAAAGATAAAAAGAATGTTGTAAGTATTACATTTAAAGAGCATGAAGGATCATTTCTTGTTGGTGTAGTAGCTGGATTAACTACTAAAACAAACAAAGTTGGTTTCATTGGTGGAACCGATAGTGACTTAATTAATAAATTTGCTGCCGGTTTTCAAGCTGGCGTGAAGGCGGTTAATCCTAAAGCTGATATCAAAATCGATTTTGCGGGTGCATTTGACAAAGCAGACAAAGGGCAATCAATGGCATCAGCAATGTACAATTCCGGTGTTGATATTATTTATCATGCAGCTGGTGGAACAGGTAACGGTGTGTTCACAGAAGCTAAAAACATTAAACAAAAAGATCCTAATAAAAATGTATGGGTAATCGGTGTTGACCGTGACCAGGTTGATGAAGGTAAAGTTTCTGTAAATGGTAAAGATTACAATGTAACACTCACTTCCATGATCAAGCGTGTAGATTTGGCTGTTCAAGATTTGTCTAAAAAAGCTAAAGACGGTAAATTCCCAGGTGGCGAACAAATTGAATACGGCTTAAATGAAGATGCTGTAGGCATTTCTCCATCAAAAGACAATGTATCGGAAGATGTGCTAAAAGCAGTAGATGAGTGGAAACAAAAAATTATTAAAGGTGAAGTAAAAGTACCATTAAAACCGACGAAATAATTTCTTATGTGGGATTGATGCATCGCTTCAATCCCACAAATAAGTTTTAACTGAAGAGTAAAAGTCTACCATTTTTACTTTTCATTTAGAATCTTATTGAGTATTCCGATACAAAATTTTTTAGATAAATGAAGGTTTTACGAGGAGTGGATAGGGTGGAATTTGTCATTGAAATGCTGGGTATTCGCAAAGAATTTCCAGGTATTGTTGCTAATGATAATATTACTTTGCAAGTAAAAAAAGGGGAGATTCACGCGCTGCTTGGAGAAAACGGTGCCGGAAAATCGACTCTTATGAATGTTCTCTTTGGTTTATATCAACCGGAAAAAGGAGAAATTCGTGTTAATGGAAAGTCGGTAAAAATAACGAATCCTAATATTGCGAATGATTTAGGGATTGGTATGGTTCATCAGCATTTTATGTTAGTCGATACGTTTACTGTCACTGAAAATATTATTCTAGGAAAAGAGCCAAAATCCGGGGGAACGATCGATATTAAAAAAGCGGAGAAAGAGGTTCAGGAGATTTCGCAAAGATATGGACTAGCTGTTAACCCGAAAGCGAAAATAGCTGATATTTCAGTAGGAATGCAACAAAGAGTTGAAATATTAAAAACATTATATCGTGGTGCGGAAATTATTATTTTTGACGAGCCAACTGCGGTTTTAACACCACAAGAGATTACTGAACTCATACAAATTATGAAAACGTTAATTAAAGAAGGCAAATCTATCATTTTAATTACTCATAAGTTAAAAGAAATTATGGAAGTTTGTGATCAAGTAACGGTTATTCGTAAAGGAAAAGGAATTGGAACAGTATCAGTTAAGGAAACAAATCCGAACGAACTCGCTAACTTAATGGTTGGACGTGAGGTTGTTTTTAAAACTGTAAAAAAAGAAGCAAGTCCAAAAGAAAATGTACTTGAAATAAAAGATTTAGTCGTCAAAGATACAAGAGGGATTGAATCGATAAAAAGTTTAAATCTTAATGTACGAGCGGGTGAGATCGTCGGTATTGCCGGTGTAGATGGGAATGGACAAACGGAACTAATTGAAGCCATTACGGGATTAAGAAAATCAGAAAGTGGATCAATTAAATTAAATGGAAAAGAAGTACGAAACTTAAAGCCGAGGAAGATTACGGAAGCTGGTGTGGGACATATTCCGGAAGATCGTCATAAACATGGACTAGTACTCGATTTTCCGATCGGCGAAAATATCGTTTTACAAACGTACTATCAAAAGCCCTATTCAAAAGGGGGTATATTAAATTTTAAACAAATATATAACAAGGCATCGAAAATTATCCAAGAATTCGATGTTCGTACGCCTAGTGAATATACTTTAGCACGTTCATTATCGGGTGGAAACCAACAAAAAGCAATCATTGGGCGTGAAGTGGATCGGAATCCTGATCTATTAATTGCCGCACAACCGACTAGAGGTTTAGACGTAGGAGCGATTGAGTTTATTCATAAACGTTTAATTGAACAGCGCGATAATGGAAAGGCAGTGTTATTAATTTCCTTTGAACTAGATGAGATCTTAAATGTAAGTGATCGGGTAGCGGTAATTTATGAAGGGAAAATTGTAGCAGTTGTCGATCCAAAAGTAACAACAGAGCAAGAACTTGGATTGTTAATGGCAGGTTCTAAAGGCCGGGAAGAAGGTGAAAAAACAAATGTCTAATCGATTAGTGAATATATTGATACCTGTTGTATCAGTAATATTAGGTTTAATTGCCGGGGCTATCATTATGCTTATAAGTGGATACAACCCAATTAATGGTTACCTGTCATTATGGAACGGTGCTTTCGGGGATTCTTTCTATATTGGTGAAACATTAAGACAGGTGACGCCGTATATTTTTGCCGGACTTGCAGTTGCTTTTGCATTTCGAACCGGGCTATTTAATATCGGTGTAGAAGGGCAAATGTTAATGGGGTGGATCGTATCAGTTTGGGTTGGATTAGCTTTTGATCTGCCAAAAATCATTCATTTACCACTTACGATTATTGCTGCAGCTATAGCTGGGGCGATTTGGGGATTTATTCCCGGACTTTTAAAGGCTAAATTTCGTGTTCACGAAGTAATTGTAACAATTATGATGAATTATATTGCACTACATGTTTCAAACTATATCATTCGTAATGTTTTATCAGATCAATCTGATACAACGAAGGAAATTCCAAATTCAGCTTCATTAAAATCAGATTTCTTTCAAAGCATTACAGATTACTCGAGTCTCCATAATGGGATTTATCTTGCAATTATTGCTGCTATTATTATGTGGTTTTTACTTGAGAAAACAACAAAAGGTTATGAACTTAAATCGGTCGGATTTAACCAGCATGCATCACAATATGCGGGTATGAATGTAAATAAAAATATTATTTATTCAATGATTATTTCCGGTGTATTTGCCGGACTTGCCGGAGCGATGCAAGGTTTGGGTACATTTGGTTTTGCTTTCTTACAATCAAGTTTTTCCGGTGTAGGTTTCGATGGAATTGCTGTGGCACTTCTCGGTGGAAATACAGCATTGGGAGTAGTTATTGCTTCTATTTTATTCGGTGGTTTAAGGGTAGGTTCATTGAATATGCCAATTGAAGCGAATGTTCCGAATGAGCTTGTAGAAATCGTCATTGCATTGATAATTTTCTTTGTTGCTTCAAGTTATATGATTAAATGGATCATTACACGTTTTAAAAGGGAGGTGAAATAAGTGGATTTAATGACAGCACTTGAAATAATAGTATCTTCTTCTCTCTTAGTAGCTGCTCCACTTATCTTCACTGCATTAGGCGGCGTTTTCTCCGAACGTGCAGGTGTTGTTAATATTGGTTTGGAAGGGCTTATGATTATCGGTGCATTTAGTGCCATCGTCTTTAATTTAACATTTGCTGATACTTTCGGGGCAGCAACTCCATGGATTGCGTTAATTGTAGCGATGATTGTTGGAGTAATTTTATCATTACTCCATGCAGTTGCCTCTATAACATTTAGAGCTGATCAGACTGTTAGTGGTGTTGCAATTAACTTTTTTGCATTAGGTCTTTCATTATTTTTAGTGAAAAAATGGTACAGTAAAGGTCAAACTGATTTTATTAAAGAAAATTTCCGTAAAATTGATATTCCAGTTTTAAAGGATATTCCAATCGTTGGAGATCTTTTCTTTAGTAATGTAACGTATGCATCCTATCTTGCTATTATTCTTGCATTTGTTGTCTGGTTTATCATATTTAAAACACCATTTGGTTTACGCCTTCGTTCGGTTGGAGAACACCCGGCTGCGGCAGATACAATGGGGATAAATGTGACGAAAATGCGTTATATCGGTGTCATGTTATCCGGTGTATTTGGTGGTCTTGGTGGTGCGGTATATGCCCAAACGATTACTTTAGATTTTAGTCATTCGACGATCACTGGACAAGGTTTTATGGCTTTAGCCGCTATGATCTTCGGTAAATGGCATCCGCTTGGTGCAATGGGGGCTGCATTGTTCTTTGGCTTTGCACAAAGTTTAAGTATTGTTGGAGGGGATATTCCGTTCCTCAAAGATATTCCAAGTGTATATTTGTTAATTGCTCCATATGTACTAACCATTTTAGCTTTAGCAGGATTTATCGGCCGTGCAGATGCCCCTAAAGCAAGTGGTCTTCCATATATTAAAGGTCAAAGATAAATTTTTGAGAGAGCCCAGAAATGTTTCTGGGTTTTTTTATAAGGTAAATACTTGTAGGACATTATCTTTAACATGTATAGTAAGAATAACTTCATAACAAAATAGTATTAGAAAGTAAAAGGAGGATTGGCTATGGCTGTTGCTAACGAGCAAATAATTAAGAAAAATGGTTATACATTACATATCGTGAAAACAAATAAATATAAAACGAATACACTTGTTTGGAAAATGAAGGCACCATTAACGGAAGAAACGGTAACACTTCGAGCATTATTACCAAATGTATTACAAAGTAGCACAAAGCAATATCCAACAACTACCGCACTACGAACCTATCTAGATGATTTATATGGTGCTGGATTTTTTGTTGATTTAGCAAAAAAAGGCGAATATCATATTATGTCTTTTTCAATAGATATTGCTAATGAGAAGTTCCTCAAAGATCCTACACCTTTGCTTCAAAAGGGAATCAATTTCTTGTCGGAAGTAATATTAAACCCGAATGTTGAAAATGAATCGTTCCATCCTCAAACCGTTGAAAAAGAAAAAAGAACATTAAAACAGAGAATCCAATCTATATATGATGATAAAATGCGTTATTCCAGCGTCCGGTTAGTGGAAGAAATGTGTAAAGATGAAGCTTATGCCTTTGATGCAAATGGGGTGAGTGAAAAAGTGGATGAAATCACTCCAAAAAGATTATATGACTATTACCAAAAAGCTATCAATGAGGATGAATTGCACTTATACATTATTGGTGATGTGGATGAAAAAGAAGTGGAAGTATTTTGTGAAAATCTACAATTTAAGGATCGCTCACCACTTAAATTAGAAAACAGGAATAGCGTTCAAATTGATAAAGTAAAAGAAATTAAAGAAAAACAAGATGTTAAACAAGGGAAATTAAATATTGGCTATCGAACAAACATTCAATTTGGTGATGAAGATTACTTTGCCTTACAAGTTTTTAACGGAATCTTCGGTGGTTTTTCACATTCAAAATTATTTATAAATGTTCGTGAAAAAGCCAGTTTAGCGTATTATGCAGCAAGTCGACTTGAAAGTCATAAAGGTTTATTAATGGTAATGAGTGGAATTGAAGCGGAAAATTATGATCAAGCAATTAGAATCATTCGTGAACAAATGGAAGCAATGAAGAATGGTGATTTTACCGATCAAGAAATAGAGCAAACGAAAGCAGTAATTAATAATCAGCTTTTGGAAACAACGGATACATCAAGAGGTTTGGTAGAGATACTTTATCATAATGTAATTGGTCATCAAAACCTAACAGTGGATGACTGGATAGCAGGAGTGAACAATGCTTCGAAAGAAGATATTACAAAAGTAGCTGAAAAGATTGAATTGGATACAATCTATTTCTTAACAGGAATGGAGGGAAATGAATCATGAAAAAAATTGAATTTGAACAATTAAAAGAAACGCTTTATTATGAAAAAATGGAAAATGGTCTAAATGTTTATCTTTTACCTAAAGAAGGTTTTAGTAAAACATTTGCTACATTCACGACAAAATACGGTTCTATCGACAATGATTTTGTCCCATTAGATTCGCATGAATTCAAACGAGTACCTGATGGCATTGCCCATTTCTTAGAACATAAATTATTTGAAAAAGAAGATGGCGACGTATTCCAGCAATTTAGTAAGCAAGGAGCATCAGCCAATGCGTTCACTACTTTCAATCGAACAGCATATTTGTTTTCTAGCACATCCAATGTCAAAAAAAATTTAGAAACGCTAATCGATATGGTACAAAGCCCTTATTTTACTGAGAAAACAGTAGAAAAAGAAAAAGGGATAATTGGCCAAGAAATTACGATGTATGATGATAATCCGGATTGGCGCTTATATTTTGGCGTTATCGAAAATATGTATCATAATCATCCAGTTAAAATAGATATCGCAGGAACAATTGAGTCTATCACCCCTATTACAGATAAACTATTGTATGAGTGCTATCACACTTTTTACCATCCAAGCAATATGCTTATCTTTGTTGTCGGACCAATTGATCCAGATCAAATCATGACAATGATTCGTGACAATCAAAAGAAAAAGAATTATAAGGATATGTCTAAAATTAAGCGTCGTTTTGAAAATGAACCGCCGCAAGTAGCTGAGAAAAAACGAGTATTAAAAATGAATGTGCAAACGCCTAAATGTTTAGTTGGTGTTAAAGCGTTAGATGTTAATCAAAGTGGCGATGAAATGTTAAAAAATGAATTAACAATTAATATCTTACTTGATATTCTTTTCGGCAAAAGTTCTGCAAATTATTTTGATCTGTACAATGAAGGATTAATCGACGAAACATTCTCCTTTGATTACACACAAGAAGAAGGATTTGGTTTTTCGATGGTAGGAGGAGATACAGAAAAACCAGATGTTTTAGCTGACAAGTTGCAAAAAATAATGTTAGATGCTAAAAATGGTCAACATATTAGTGAGAAGGCACTTGAAAGAACGAAGAAAAAGAAAATAGGCGGATTTTTAAGGCAGCTAAACTCTCCGGATTTTATCGCCAATCAATTTACAAGATATGCGTTTAATGAAATGAATCTATTTGATGTTGTACCAACATTAGAAAAAATTACATTTGCAGACTTGCAAAATGCTGCAGAACAGTTCTTTAAAGAAGAGCGCTTTACGGTGTGTCAAGTTGTCCCAAATAAATAAACCGATTTTTGGTAAAAACTCGGATATTCCGAGTTTTTCTTTTTCAACGTTATGTGAATTAGGAGAGGAAAAATGAAAAAATTCGTATTAGTAACTGGTGCAAGCGGGGGAATAGGGAAAGCAACGGCCATTGAATTGGCGAAAAAGGGGTGGAATTTATATTTACACTACAATCGAAATACAGTGGCAATAAAGCAATTATTAAATGAACTCGAGCCATATAATGTGGAACTAATCCCCATTCAAGCAGATCTTTCAACTGATGAAGGAATTGAAAAACTTATAAATAATATATTTCACATTCATGCCATTTGCTATGTCAGCGGAATTTCCTATTATGGATTATTTATTGATACGACCGATGATATTCTTGAGAAAATGTGGAAAGTACATGTATTTGCACCTATGAAAATTATTAAAGAACTATTACCAAAATTAATGAGAAATTCATCCTCCCAAATCGTATTGGTCAGTTCGATATGGGGCCAAACAGGTGCATCATGTGAAGTTGCTTATTCGACTGTTAAAGGAGCTCAGCTTGCTTTTGTAAAAGCTTTAAGTAAAGAAGTAGCTCGTAATGGAGTACGCATCAATGCGGTTGCACCTGGTGCTGTTGACACGGACATGCTTGCTATGTTTTCAAAAGAAGAACAACAGGAGCTTAAAGATGAAATTCCGATTGGACGATTAGCTTGTCCTGATGAAGTGGCTAGTGTTAATTCCTTCTTACTTTCAGAAAAATCATCGTATATAACCGGACAAGTTTTGTCCGTTAACGGTGGCTGGTACACATAAAAAATTATGTATAAAATAAACCCCCTTGAGAGAAAATAATTTGGAACTTACTATTAAGGAGGTTTGAACAATGTCAGTATTAGACAACTGGAACCAATGGAAAGATTTTCTTGGTGATCGATTAAACCAAGCTAAACAACAAGGAATGTCTCAAGAAACAATTAATCAATTGGCTGAACAAGTAGGGGATTATCTTTCACAACAAGTTGATCCTAAAAATGAGCAACAAAGAGTACTTTCTGACCTATGGTCTGTTGCTTCTCAAGAAGAACAGCAAGCAATTGCTAACGTAATGGTAAAGCTTGTTCAAAATAATGGCACACACTAATAGAATCAGAACAACATGAGGGGAAATAACCCCTCTTTTTTTATATATAAAACCGAATATAATTATATATATTGATTGAAGAAAATAACGACTGTCTAGTTATATATAATTGTTTTCAATTTTTCATTTCTTACATAATAGGCTACTTTTTCCTTTCATCTTATAGTAAAATCATTTATCATATAAGCTAGATGATTTAAAAAGATTGGTGGGGGTTTATATGGATCGTAAAGAATGGTATTTAGAATATGAAATTCAAATAAACCGACCAGGGTTATTAGGTGATATTTCATCCTTATTAGGTATGCTTTCTATAAATATTATTAGTATTAATGGCGTAGATGATGGAAGACGAGGTCTTTTGTTATTAGTGAAGAATGAAGAACAAATCGAAAGATTAGAATCAATCTTAGCGACTATGGAAACAATTAAAGTAACAAAATTACGCGAACCAAAATTACGTGACAAATTAGCTGTCAGACATGGGCGCTATATTCAAAGAGATGCTGATGATAAAAAAACCTTTCGTTTTATTCGCGATGAATTAGGATTACTTGTTGATTTTATGGCCGAGTTGTTTAAACAAGAAGGTCATAAATTGATAGGAATCAGAGGAATGCCACGTGTAGGAAAAACAGAATCTGTAGTTGCTGCCAGTGTATGCGCGAATAAAAAATGGCTATTTGTATCTTCTACATTATTAAAACAAACGATTCGAAATCAATTAATTAAAGACGAATATAGTTCTGATAATATTTTTATCCTAGATGGAATTGTTTCAACCCAACGTGCAGATGAGCGACATTGGCAACTAGTTAGAGAAATTATGCGTCTATCAGCTGTTAAGGTAATTGAACATCCTGATGTATTCGTCCAAAATACTGAATACTCATTGGAAGACTTTGACTATATCATAGAATTACGTGATATCCCTAATCAAGAAATTACATATGAAGTGATTGAAAATAATAATTTTTTTAGCGGTTCGGGTTTTGGAGGATTTGATTATTAGATTGGCAGGTGTTAATGCGTGACAGAATTAGGAAGTCGCCTGAAAGAAGCTAGGCAAGCAAAAGGTTTAAGTTTAGATGATTTACAAGAAATGACAAAAATTCAGAAGCGTTATTTAAAAGGTATTGAAGAAGGAAATTATGATATGATGCCTGGTAAGTTTTATGTCCGGGCGTTCATTAAACAATACGCAGAAGCTGTCGGACTTGAAACAGAACAAGTTTTTGATGAGTATAAAAATGAAGTTCCGGAAGTATATCACGAAGAATTGCCGGAACAAATTTCTCGTGTTCAATCGAGAAAAACCGTTCCTGTAAGTTCTTCGAAAATTCTAGATATATTTCCGAAAATATTAGTAGCTGTGTTTATAATTGCTGCAATATTTCTTATCTGGTTTTTATATACAAAATATTCGGGATCAAACAATAATGAAAAACTCGGAGGAACAAAAGAAACTCCGATCGAGTCTACTGAGGTTAAGCAAAGCAATAAGCCTGCAGAAAAGACTAACAAACAAAATAATAATAAAGATAATAACAGTGTAGAAAAAACACAAGATGAAAAAAATAAAACGGTTGAAGAACCAAAACAAAAATTAAAAGTTGTTAATACTAGCGGGAAATATTCCACATATCAATTATTAAACACTGATAAATTTGAAGTTAAGTTATCATCCACTGGTGAAGCATGGATTGGTGTTTCAAATGACTCAGGTCATTCATATTTCAATGGAATTTTGAAAGATGGACAAAGCCAAATAATTGATTTAACTAAAGAAAAACAAGTAACCTTTAATATTGGAAAAACTCCTGAAACAGAGATTTATATTAATGGTGAAAAATTTGATTATCCAAATGATAACTATACACAAAAAATAACAATTCAATTTGAACCATCAAAAACTGAATAGTCATCAATTGATGGCTATTTTTCTTGCAAATGATCAATTTGTTAAGGGATAATATCTAAATAAGAAAAGCTTTTCCTAATGGATAAGTATAGACAACGGAGGAAAGATTTGTGAACTTACCAAATAGAATCACTGTATTACGAGTTTGTTTAATACCTATTTTTGTTATTATTATGGTTGCCCCATTAAATTGGGGAAATATTGAGCTAATCAACGCTGAAATGCCTGTTACCCATTTTGTTGCTGCGCTAATTTTTATCGTTGCATCTGTAACTGACTTTATTGATGGTCATTATGCAAGAAAACATAACTTAGTAACGAATTTAGGAAAGTTTTTAGACCCATTAGCGGACAAATTACTTGTTTCGGCAGCTTTTATTATTTTAGTCGAACTTGGTATTGCACCGTCCTGGATTATTATTATAATTATCAGTCGTGAATTCGCTGTAACCGGATTAAGAGCTATTTTAGCAGCAAGTGAGGGAGAAGTTGTAGCGGCAGCAATGCCAGGGAAAATAAAAATGTGGACTCAAACTATTGCTATTGCTTTAATGCTTCTACATAATTTTCCTTTTGGTGAAGGCGGATTTCCGTTAGCGAATATTGCCCTATGGATTTCATTATTTTTCACCATTTGGTCTGGGTGGGATTATTTATATAAAAATCGTCATATCTTTGTTAATTCAAAATAAACGTAATTTTAATAGAGAGGAAGACTTTAATGAAGGCAGAAATTATCGCAGTAGGATCAGAGCTCTTACTCGGCCAAATAGTTAATACAAACGCAAAATATATTTCAAAATGCTTAGCTGAAATTGGCGTAAATGTTTTTCACCAAACAGTTGTCGGCGATAATGCGGGTCGCTTAAAGGAGAGTATAGTAATTGCTGAAAAACGAGCGGATTTAATTATTTTTACAGGTGGACTTGGACCTACGAAAGATGATTTAACGAAAGAAACGATTGCAGCCCATATTGGTAAAAAACTCGTAACTGATTTAGAAGCAATGGAATCAATTGAACAATATTTTCAAAGAACAAAACGTGTTATGACAGAGAATAATAAAAAGCAAGCGCTAGTGTTAGAAGATGCGAAAGTATTACCGAATGAGAATGGAATGGCTCCGGGAATGTTTTTAAAAAATGGACAGCATTTCTATATGCTTTTGCCGGGTCCACCACATGAGATGGAACCTATGTTTTTAACATATGGTAGAAATGCAATTTTAGAGACATTAGATGAACATCAAAAAATAGAATCCAGAGTTCTTCGTTTTTTTGGCATTGGGGAAGCACAATTGGAGACAGAAATTGTAGATATTTTAGATCGTCAAACCAACCCTACAATTGCTCCGTTAGCATCTGAAGGCGAAGTGACCTTGAGAATTACTGCCAAGCATCAATCAAGTAGTGAGGCGTGGAAGTTAATACAACAAGCGGAAGAAGAAATTCTTCTTCGAGTAGGTGATTATTTCTATGGATATGATGATACATCATTAATGCAAGAATTAATTACGTTATTAAATAAAAATAACCAAACCATCGCGTGTGCAGAAAGCTTGACTGCTGGCTTATTTCAATCAAATATTGGTAACTTTTCCGGAGTTAGCTCCATATTAAAAGGTGGAGTCGTTTGTTATACAAATGAAGCAAAAATGAAACTAGTAAATGTTAAAAAAGAAACACTCTCTCAATATGGCGCTGTAAGTAAAGAATGTGCATCTGAATTAGCCGAAAATATTATGTCTATACTAGATTCTACAATTGGAATTAGTTTTACAGGAATCGCGGGACCAAATGCATTGGAAGGAAATCCTGCAGGAACCGTATGGATTGGAATTGCCCAAAAAAATAAAGCAACCAAAACATATCTATTAGAACTAGCTAGTTCAAGAAATAGTAACCGTTTAAGATCAGTGAAATATGGCTGTCATTATTTAATTAATGAACTTACATCATAAGAATGGCTTTGCCATTCTTTTGTTAGTTTTTTTACTGTTATTTCATTATTAGCGCCCATTTCAAGTGACTTTTTAATTTTTCCTTTAGTGAAAATTTGAAAATCACCCAATTTTTTTTGATGAAAATAGACGAATAAATGTTCGACTTTTTACTTGGCAAACTAGTAAAAAACAGTTATAGTTAAAGAAAGTAGATTTGCATAAACAAATCCGTTTAAATTGTGCAAAGATAAGGGAGGAAATATAGTGAGTGATCGTCAAGCAGCCCTAGAAATGGCTTTAAAACAAATAGAGAAACAATTCGGAAAAGGTTCCGTTATGAAACTTGGAGAACAAACAGATAGAAGAATTTCAACAGTTCCTAGTGGTTCACTTGCACTTGATGTTGCATTAGGTGTGGGTGGATATCCAAGAGGCCGCGTAATTGAAATATATGGCCCTGAAAGTTCAGGTAAAACAACAGTAGCTCTGCATGCAATAGCTGAAGTACAAGCAAAGGGCGGTCAAGCAGCCTTTATCGATGCTGAACATGCACTTGATCCTGTATACGCCCAAAAATTAGGTGTAAATATTGATGAATTGCTTTTGTCCCAACCTGATACTGGTGAGCAAGCTCTTGAAATTGCTGAAGCCCTTGTACGAAGTGGTGCAATTGATATTATCGTTATTGATTCAGTTGCTGCACTTGTACCTAAAGCTGAAATCGAAGGGGAAATGGGAGATTCACATGTCGGTTTACAAGCGCGTCTGATGTCCCAAGCATTGCGTAAGCTTTCAGGTGCTATCAATAAATCAAAAACAATTGCGATTTTCATCAACCAAATTAGGGAAAAAGTAGGCGTTATGTTCGGTAATCCTGAAACAACACCAGGAGGACGTGCATTGAAGTTCTATTCTTCCGTACGTCTTGAAGTACGTCGTGCCGAACAATTAAAGCAAGGCAATGACATTGTCGGTAATAAAACAAAAGTAAAAGTAGTAAAAAACAAGGTTGCACCGCCTTTCCGTGTAGCTGAAGTAGATATTATGTATGGTGAAGGGATATCTAGAGAAGGTGAAATTATTGATATGGCTTCTGAACTTGATATTGTTCAGAAGAGTGGATCATGGTATTCATATAATGATGAGCGATTAGGTCAAGGTCGTGAAAATGCGAAGCTTTTCCTAAAAGAAAATCCGGCAATTCGCGATGAAGTTATGTATAAAATCCGTGATCATTATGGTTTAGATGATGAAAAAGTAGCTCCAATAGAAGAAGAACAAGAAGAGCTAGATTTATAAGGTATAATGAATGCAAAGTCGTTAAATGAGACTTTGCATTTTTTTACGCTTATTGAATAATCGCATTTTTCGTTAAAATCTCACGTTTTTTTACATATAATGTTAATAAACAAGGATAAGCCCTTGACAATAAAATGACACAACTATAAAATTAGTATGTATAATTTTATTTTTTTAAAATTGATTTTGAAGCCCTAGCGCTGTATATTGAAACCTATGTAACAATGTAGCAGCCGACATGTTTGAGACATGATAAAAGTTCATAGCAAGAGGAGGTGAAATGATGGAACCAATTAATGTAATCATCTCCATTTTGCTTGGCCTCGTCGGTGTAGTTGTTGGTTATCTTTTACGCAAATCCATTGCTGAAGCAAAAATAGCAGGAGCAAAAAATGCAGCTGAACAAATTGTTGAGGATGCAAAGCGAGAGGCGGAAGCCTTGAAGAAAGAAGCCCTGTTAGAAGCGAAGGATGAAAATCATAAACTTCGTACTGATATTGAAAGTGAACTTCGTGAACGAAGAAATGAATTGCAAAAACAAGAAAATCGATTATTGCAAAAGGAGGAGAACCTCGACCGCAAAGATGAATCTTTAGATAAGCGTGAAGCAACGCTTGAAAAGAAAGAGGACTCTCTTAATCAAAGACAACAACATATAGAAGCGATGGAAAGCAAAGTGGATGAGATGGTACAGAAACAAAAATCTGAACTAGAACGTATCTCCAGCCTTACCCGTGATGAAGCAAAATCGATTATTATCAAAAAGGTAGAGAATGAGCTTTCACATGATTTAGGAATGATGATTAAAGAAAGTGAAAATCGTGCGAAAGAAGAAGCGGATAAAAAGGCGAAAAATATCCTTTCACTTGCCATTCAACGATGTGCTGCGGAACATGTTGCAGAAACAACAGTATCTGTAGTGAATCTGCCGAATGATGAAATGAAAGGACGAATAATCGGTCGTGAAGGACGGAATATTCGAACGCTTGAAACGTTGACTGGTATTGACCTTATAATAGATGACACTCCTGAAGCGGTTATCCTTTCAGGTTTTGACCCTATTCGTAGAGAAACAGCACGTATCGCATTGGAGAAACTAGTTCAAGATGGCCGCATCCATCCAGCACGAATAGAGGAAATGGTGGATAAAGCTAGACGAGAAGTAGACGAACATATCCGAGAAATCGGTGAGCAGACTACTTTTGAAGTCGATGTACATGGTCTCCATCCAGATCTAATCAAAATTTTAGGTCGTATGAAATTCCGTACAAGTTACGGACAAAATGTATTAAAACATTCTATTGAAGTCGCTCATTTATCAGGACTTTTAGCGGCTGAATTAGGGGAAGATGAAAGACTTGCGCGTCGTGCAGGACTTCTTCATGATATTGGAAAAGCCGTTGACCATGAAGTTGAAGGAAGTCATGTGGAAATTGGTGTTGAGCTAGCAACAAAGTACAAAGAACATCCAGTAGTTATTAACAGCATAGCTTCTCACCATGGTGATACTGAACCTACTTCCATTATTTCTGTATTAGTTGCCGCTGCAGATGCATTATCGGCAGCAAGACCTGGAGCTCGTAGTGAAACATTAGAGAATTATATTCGACGACTTGAAAAGCTAGAAGAAATATCGGAATCATATGATGGTGTTGACAAATCATTTGCGATACAAGCAGGACGAGAAGTTCGAATCATGGTAAAACCGGAACAAATCAATGACCTTGAAGCACATCGCTTAGCTCGTGATATACGAAAGCGAATTGAAGGGGAATTAGATTATCCTGGACATATAAAGGTAACAGTTATTCGTGAAACAAGGGCTGTTGAATATGCAAAATAAAGTGGTGTACATTACACCGCTTTATTTTATTTTCGGATTTGTTATAAATGAAAAGTTCGTGCAATAATAGTATAAGTACATAATTTTTACATTTAAGATTTATCCAAGAGTAGAGAGGAAACACATATATGAAAATATTATTTGTAGGGGATGTAGTTGGATCCCCTGGACGAGAAATGATTTCTGAATACTTGCCTAAATTAAAATCAAAATATCGTCCTGAATTAACGATTATCAATGGTGAAAACGCTGCTGGAGGCAGGGGAATTACCGAAAAAATTTATCGGCAATTTTTAAACGATGGGGCAGATATGGTTACTTTAGGTAACCATTCATGGGACAATAAAGACATATTTGAATTTATTGACAAAGCTAAAAACTTGGTAAGACCGGGTAATTTTCCAGAAGGGACTCCCGGAACAGGATTATCTTTTATAAAAGTTAATGGAATTGAAGCGGCGGTTATTAGTTTGCAAGGGCGTACATTTCTCCCGGCAATTGATTGTCCTTTTCACAAGGCCGAAGAGCTGATTAAAAAAGCAAAAATGAAAACCAATATTATTTTTGTTGATTTTCATGCAGAGGCAACAAGTGAAAAGCAGGCAATGGGCTGGTTTTTAGATGGTAAAGTTTCCGCAGTAGTTGGTACGCATACACATGTACAAACTGCAGATAATCGGGTATTACCGAATGGAACAGCATATTTAACTGATGTAGGAATGACAGGTCCTTATGATGGGATCTTAGGTATGGAACGTGGAGCTGTTATAAAGAAATTTATAACGAGTCTTCCTGTAAGATTTGAAGTGCCAAAAGATGGTAGAAAGCAGCTTAGTGCCTGTCTAATTGACTTGGATAAGAAGACTGGTAAAGCCAATAAAATAGAAACAATTCTTATTAATGACGACCATTTATTTATATCGGAGTAAATTATTTTCATGAAAACATCCTCTTTTTTCGAACAAGCCGGAATAGAATTGATTTTGTGTGAATATAGTAGCAATGGAATGATTATACCAGGATTGTTCACACAAATTGGACATTCGGTATTGGGAAAATACAAGGAGGAGAAGAAATGGAAATATTAAAAGTTTCAGCAAAGTCTAATCCTAATTCTGTAGCAGGTGCACTTGCCGGTGTTCTTCGTGAAAGAGGTGGGGCGGAAATCCAAGCAATTGGTGCGGGGGCATTAAATCAAGCCGTAAAAGCTGTTGCTATTGCAAGAGGTTTTGTTGCACCTAGTGGTGTTGATTTAATATGTATTCCGGCTTTTACAGATATTTTAATTGAAGGGGAAGAAAGGACGGCGATTAAGTTAATCGTCGAACCAAGATAACACAAACATAAACTATTCAAGGGGCCTAGTATTTACTAAGCTCCTTTTATTTTTTCTATTATTTGACCTTTTTTCGACAAAAACCAAGTAGTATTGTGTTCATTTGCAAAAGCCTTTATACTAGAATAATGTGTATATTAGTAATTATAATGAAATGTGAAGAAAATTTTTTCATTATACAATAGAATCAACCGATAAGAAAGGGGATTTCCATGAACGAGAAGCAACGACTAGAGGGACAACAAGTAAACACTACGAATCCTGCGGACAAAAAATCCGAAAAGGATTATAGCAAGTATTTTCAATCTGTTTATATCCCGCCAAATCTTAAAGAGGCAAAAAGACGCGGGAAAGAAGAAGTTAAATATCATAAAGACTTTAATATTTCAGAAGAATTTAAAGGGATGGGTAACGGACGAAAATTTTATATCCGTACATACGGATGTCAAATGAATGAACATGATACAGAAGTAATGGCTGGAATTTTCATGCAATTAGGCTATGAGCCTACTGATTCTGTAGATGACGCAAATGTAATTCTCCTCAATACTTGCGCCATTCGTGAAAATGCAGAAAACAAAGTATTTGGTGAAATTGGACATTTAAAGCCATTGAAGTTGGAACGACCGGATTTACTAGTCGGTGTTTGTGGTTGCATGTCCCAAGAAGAATCTGTAGTTAATAAGATTCTTGAAAAACATCAACATGTCGATATGATTTTTGGGACTCATAATATTCACCGTTTGCCACAAATTTTGAAAGAAGCATATATGTCAAAAGCTATGGTTGTTGAAGTATGGTCCAAAGAAGGGGATGTAATTGAAAACCTTCCAAAAGTACGTAAAGGAAATATTAAAGCTTGGGTCAATATAATGTACGGATGTGATAAATTCTGTACGTACTGTATCGTTCCATATACACGAGGAAAAGAACGTAGTAGACGTCCTGAAGATATCATTCAAGAGGTACGCCATTTAGCTGCACAGGGCTATCAAGAAGTTACCCTTCTAGGACAAAACGTAAATGCTTACGGGAAAGATTTAGAAGGCATGAATTATGGTCTTGGAGATTTAATGGATGAATTACGAAAAATAGATATTCCACGAATTCGTTTTACTACTAGTCATCCGCGTGATTTTGATGACCGTTTAATTGAAGTGTTAGCAAAAAAAGGGAATTTAGTAGAACATATTCATTTACCAGTTCAATCAGGTTCGAGTGATGTATTAAAAATCATGGCTCGTAAATATACACGTGAACGCTACTTAGAACTTGTTGGAAAAATTAAAGAAGCGATCCCTGATGTAGCATTATCGACTGATATTATCGTTGGTTTCCCAAATGAAACAGAAGAACAGTTTGAAGAAACACTTTCATTGTATCGTGAAGTTGGGTTTGAAATGGCTTATACATTTATTTATTCACCACGTGAAGGTACCCCAGCTGCAAGAATGAAAGATAATGTACCGATGGAAGTGAAAAAAGAAAGACTGCAACGATTAAACGATTTAGTGAATCAATTATCGAAAGAAGCTCTAGAAAAGTATAAGGGACAAATCGTCGAAGTGTTAGTTGAAGGTGAAAGTAAAAACAATCCCGATGTATTAGCCGGATATACTCGAAAAAATAAACTTGTAAACTTCATTGGACCTAAATCAGCGATTGGCCAACTAGTTAAAGTAAAAATTACGGATGCTAAAACATGGTCATTGAATGGTGAAATGGTTGAACAAATAGAAGCGGTAGAGGTGAAATAATTGATGAAACGTTATACGAAAGATGAAATTGTTGAACGCGCAACAGAAGTAGCAAAGATGATCTCGGAAACAGAAGAAGTTGACTTTTTTAAACGTGCTGAAGCACAAATCAATGAAAATCAAAAAGTTCGTGAAATGATTGCAAGCATTAAGAGTTTACAAAAGCAAGCGGTAAACTTTCAGCATTATGGAAAAACAGAAGCATTAAAAATGGTAGAGGAAAAAATCGAGAAAATTGAAGAAGAGTTGGATGAAATTCCTATTGTGCAGGAATTTAAACAATCACAAGCTGATGTAAATGATTTATTACAAATTGTTGCTGCAACTATTTCAAGTACCGTAACAGACGAAATTATTACTTCTACTGGAGGTGACCTGCTAGCAGGTGAAACAGGCTCTAAAGTGAGAAACAGTACAGCAGGTAGATGTGATTAATATGGATAAGCCATCAAGTTGATGGCTTATTTTTTTTTCTATAAAACAAAAAAAGAATTAATGTACGTTAAAAACCTAGCGCCTAGAACACAACCATCCTGTTTACATATAATGAAATAACCCATAAACTTTTTAGTAATTTTACTTAGCAGAGATCTTCTAAACTAGTTGTTCACAATAAATGTACAGCAATTAGTCAGACCTAGGGAATCAAGAAATTATTCGCACAATAGACGATTGCCATGCATAGGATGAAATGAAAATAAATGAGGAGGTTTCGCTCGAATGGCAGAATATAGAGAAATAATAACTAAAGCAGTCGTTGCGAAAGGACGTAAATTTACACAGTCCAATCATACGATCTGTCCACCGCATCATCCATCGAGCATATTAGGTGGCTGGATTATAAACCATAAGTATGAAGCCAAAAAAGTTGATAAAAAGGTAGAAATAAATGGCTCATACGATATAAATGTCTGGTATTCTCATAGTGACAATACGAAAACATCTGTTGTCACAGAAAAAGTGGAATACTGTGATATTGTTAAATTGAATTATCGTGACCCGGATTGCCTTGACGATAAGGAAGTTGTTGCAAGAGTACTGCAGCAACCTAATTGTATCGAAGCAGTAATATCACCAAATGGCAATAAAGTGATTGTCAACAGTGAAAGAGAATTCCTTGTTGAAGTAATTGGGGAAACAAAAATATGTGTAGCTATTGATCCAGAGGGCCGTGACTGTGATGATGAGGATTGGGAAGATGAACTAGATGAAGAATTTGAAGAACTAAATCCAGACTTTTTAGTAGGTTCGGAAGAGGAATAAGCACGCATAATATTGAAATTAGGGCTAGGAGAAACTCTCCTAGTTTTTCTTTTTGTATGAAATTATTAAATTCTTATGACTTCCCATAAGTTTTCTGTAAGTGCATTCCTATCGCAATAGAATTATGATATATGTAAATATATCGTAAAGGGGAGTAATCCTGATGAAATTTCTTTTTAATGGTATTGATCATGTTCAATTAGCTGCTCCAAAAGACTGTGAAGAGAAAGCGAGATTTTTTTATGGTACGATCCTTGGATTACCTGAAATTAAGAAGCCGGAAACTTTAAAAGGACGTGGGGGCTGCTGGTTTCAATGTGGGAATCAAGAATTGCACATCGGAGTTGAAGAAGATTTTAGAGAAGCGAAGAAAGCTCATCCGGGATTAATTGTGACAAATCTTGAGGAGCTAAAAAGGATTTTACTTGCTTACCAAATTGATATTAAAGAAGAACCCGCAATAGAAGGTAGGTCACGTATTCATGTAAGCGATCCATTTGGAAATCGTCTTGAATTTTTGGAGTTTACTCAAGAATAAAGGCATCACTATTTGTTTCCAAATGTTGTTTTCAATAAAGAAAATAAATAGATTATGATATAATAGGAGAATCAAATAGTAAGTTGTACGGAAAGGATTATGTAGAATATGGGTCAATATACTCCGATGATTCAACAATATTTACAAGTAAAGGCAGATTATAAAGATGCCTTTTTATTTTTTCGCTTAGGTGATTTTTATGAAATGTTTTTTGAAGACGCGTTAAAGGCTTCTCAAGAGCTTGAAATTACATTAACGAGTCGTGATGGCGGTGGCAACGAGCGAATCCCGATGTGTGGGGTTCCCTATCATGCTGCTGCAAATTATATCGACGTATTGATTGAAAAAGGTCATAAGGTAGCTATTTGTGAGCAAGTAGAAGACCCTAAACAATCAAAGGGTGTTGTAAGAAGAGAAGTCGTTCAGCTTATTACTCCTGGAACGAAAATGGAAGGTAAAGGTCTTAGGGAAAAAGAAAATAATTATATAGCAGCCATTTCAACTTTCGAAGATGGATATGGAATCGCCTATACAGATCTCTCGACTGGAGAGAATAGTGTAACGATAATTGAGAATCACTTTGATCTCGTATTAAATGAATTATCAATAATTGGTGCAAAAGAAGTGGTTGTACAATCACAATTTAAAGATCATTTGCAAAAACAATTGCAAGAACGTTTGAATGCGACAATTTCCATAGAAGACGATATTTCGGAGAAACCGGATTATCGAAAACTACTATCGACTATTAACGAACATTCAATGAGAATATCTATTATTCGCCTATTTAATTATTTGTATCGTACTCAAAAAAGAAACTTAGATCACTTACAGCCTGTAGCGATTGTTGAAATCAACCAATTTTTGAAAATAGATTATTATTCAAAACGTAATCTCGAAATTACAGAGACCATTCGTTCGAAAGGTAAGAAAGGTTCTTTACTATGGTTGTTAGATGAAACAATGACTGCAATGGGAGGGCGTTTACTAAAACACTGGCTTGACCGACCATTAATTAATCAAAAGGAAATTGAACAAAGACAACTGGTTGTCGAAACATTTATCGAGCACTTTTTTGAAAGGCAAGATATTCGGGAAAAATTAAAGGAAGTATACGATTTAGAACGATTGGCTGGCCGTGTAGCTTTTGGAAATGTGAATGCTCGTGATTTAATCCAATTAAAAAGTTCACTCCAGCAAATACCGATCATTCGACAATTAATAGAGCAGCTAGAATTAGATTTCGTTGAGCAACTAGATCCGTGTGAAGAGTTAGTGGATGTTCTTGAGAGAGCAATAATTGATAACCCCCCACTTTCTATTAAAGAAGGAGGGATCATTCAAGACGGCTATAATGAGGAACTAGATAAGTATCGGGACGCGAGCCGAAACGGAAAAAATTGGCTTGCTCAGCTTGAACAGGAAGAAAGAAATAGAACAGGAATAAAATCGTTAAAAATCGGTTATAACCGTGTATTTGGCTATTTTATTGAAGTAACAAAGTCGAATTTACATTTACTAGAAGAAGGTCGGTACGATCGTAAGCAAACATTAGCAAATGCAGAACGGTTTATTACACCCGAACTTAAAGAAAAAGAATCATTGATCTTGCAAGCGGAGGAAAAAAGTGTTGAACTTGAATACGAATTATTCCTGCAAATTCGTGAAGTGGTAAAAGAGTACATTCCTAGACTACAGAACCTCGCGAAAATAGTGAGCGAAATCGACGTATTACAATGCTTTGCGACTATCAGTGAGTCAAGACATTATGTTAAACCTTTGTTTAATTCAGAACGAAAGGTAATAATTAAAGAAGGGCGCCATCCTGTTGTTGAGAAAGTAATGAATGCACAAGAATACGTACCAAATGATTGTTACATGGATGCAGAAAGAGAATTGCTGTTAATTACGGGACCTAATATGTCAGGGAAAAGTACGTATATGCGACAAATTGCTTTGACATCAATTTTAGCTCAAATCGGTTGTTTTGTTCCAGCTCGTGAGGCGATTTTGCCAATATTTGACCAGGTCTTTACTCGTATTGGTGCTGCCGATGACTTAATTTCTGGACAAAGTACATTTATGGTAGAAATGTTAGAAGCGAAAAATGCGATTGCAAATGCTACAAAAAACAGTCTTATCCTCTTTGATGAAATTGGCCGTGGAACATCTACCTATGATGGAATGGCGCTTGCACAGGCAATCATTGAATATATTCATACGCAAATAGGAGCAAAAACATTATTCTCGACACATTATCATGAATTAACAGTATTGGCTGAAACGCTCCCACAACTAAAAAATGTTCACGTTAGCGCGATTGAACAAAATGGAACGGTAGTATTTTTGCATAAAATTAAAGAGGGACCGGCGGATAAAAGTTATGGTATTCATGTTGCGGAACTTGCCGAACTGCCAAAAGAATTGATTGTGCGGGCAAATGAAATTCTTCGTCAATTAGAGAACCAAAATAATAAGAATGAGCAAATAGAGCCTAAGAAAGAAGAACACTCACTAAAACAGCTTTCCTTTTTTGAAGAGACAGACACGAAAGTAAAAAAAGAGATTACATCAAAAGAAAAGAAAATTGTAGAAGAGTTGAAAGGTATTAATCTTTTAGAATTAAATCCGTTACAAGCAATGAATACTTTATATGAATTGCAAAAAAAGTTAAAAGGTTAAGTGGTGAGATCGAGTGGGAAAAATTATTCAATTAGACGATGTATTATCAAATAAAATTGCGGCCGGGGAAGTAGTTGAAAGACCAGCATCAGTTGTTAAGGAACTGGTGGAAAACGCGATTGATGCAGGTAGTACTGTTGTTGAAATTGATGTAGAGGAAGCGGGTCTAAATAAAATTCGGATTATTGATAATGGATCAGGAATCGAAGAAGACGATGTAATAATTGCTTTCCAACGTCATGCAACAAGTAAAATAAAAGATGAAAATGATTTGTTTCGGATAAAAACATTAGGATTTAGGGGCGAAGCATTACCAAGTATCGCCTCAGTCTCCCATTTAGAAATGATCACTGCTACAGAGGAACATCCAGGGACGAAAGTAGTGATTGATGGGGGGAAAATAACAGTACATGAAAAGGCTCCTAGTCGACGCGGCACAGACATTACGATTTCTGATCTTTTTTATAATACACCGGCTCGATTAAAGTATATGAAAACGATTCATACGGAACTAGGAAATATTACAGATGTTGTGAATCGTTTAGCACTAGCCCATCCTGAAGTATCTATCCGATTACGTCATAATGATCGAACACTTTTACAAACAAATGGAAATGGTGATGTTAGACAAGTACTTGCTGCTATTTACGGGGTCAATATTGCTAAAAATATGATTCCCATTTCTGTTAGATCATTAGATTTTAAGATTAATGGCTATATATCTATGCCAGAAATCACAAGAGCATCTAGAAATTATGTATCGACGATGATCAATGGAAGATTTATAAAAAATTATGCACTTGTCAAGGCGATTCAGGAAGGATACCATACATTATTACCGATCGGACGTTACCCGATTGTCCTATTAGCAATTGAAATGGATCCTATCCTAGTGGATGTGAACGTTCATCCTGCTAAGTTGGAAGTAAGACTTAGTAAAGAACAAGAATTAAATCATCTTATTTCCGATGCAATTAAAACGGCATTCAAAAAGCGTGAGTTAATTCCAAATGGGATGTCACCTGTTGTTAAACAAACTCCAAAAGCTGAACAAACATTCATGAATTTAGATCATTTGCCAACAACTGAAAAAGATAATATTGAACAATTTAAAAAAAATAATTCATACTCTGTTCCACAAAAGGAAAAGCTTCTTCCACAAGAAGAAATGAAAAAATTATATGAACCCGTCCTACCAGTACGAAATAACGATCAACAAATAATAAATGATGAACCTGTTTTTCCGGAAATGGTAGAGGAAACAAATGAGTGGAATGTGTATGACGAAAGTGAGCTTAAAGAAACTACTCAGGTGAGTGAAAGGATTCCTCCACTTTATCCTATTGGGCAAATGCATGGTACTTATATTTTTGCTCAAAATGATAAAGGTTTATATATCATTGATCAGCATGCAGCACAAGAAAGAATTAAATATGAATACTTTCGTGAAAAGGTCGGTAGAGTCACGAATGAATTGCAGGATTTACTAGTACCTTTAACATTAGAGTATTCGACTGATGAATCGATAAAGATTCAGGAAAATCTTGATGAACTTGAAAAAGTCGGAGTCTTTCTCGAACCATTTGGGCATAACAGCTTTATTGCACGTTCCCATCCCGTTTGGTTTCCAAAAGGGGAAGAACAAGAAGTTATTGAGGAAATGATCGAACAGCTTCTTTCTATGAAAAAAATAGATATTAAAAAGCTGCGAGAAGAAGCGGCCATTATGATGAGTTGTAAAGGGTCGATAAAGGCTAACCATCATTTGCGAAATGACGAAATTCAAGCATTACTCGATTCATTAAGACAAGCATCCGATCCATTCACATGCCCGCATGGAAGACCGATTATAATTCATTACTCGGTTTATGATATGGAAAAGATGTTTAAACGCGTGATGTAGCTTTAAAAAGGCAAAACACTTGAAATTTTGGTGTTTTGCCTTTTTATTATCAAATTATTACGATGAAGAACGAGACAAGTTATAAATGGATAACATGTAGAAACAGCTGGGGAAAATTAATGGAAAGGGGAATTTGATTATGCTTGAACTCTGTCTTTATTTATTGTTTGGCGTTATCGTTATGTTCTTCGTTTCAAAGAAGAAAGTATGGTTCAGGATTATCCTCATATTAATTTGGCCCTTTTACTTATTATATAAATTTGTTGAGTTTACAGATGGAATTAAGGAAAGAAATCGAAAAGACAAAGAAAAAAGTAGTTAAATGAATGATGTAAAGATGAATACACATACTAACCCTTGTATTCTAGAAAGGGTGATATCATGGGAAAGTGGAACGAGGAAGCAGCACCAAATAATAATTTACCTCCTAACAAATCAATTAATGAAAGCGGGAAACAACAATTTTCCGAGGAACTATCAGATGGTGGGGAGCGCAATAAAGTAATCGAACAATTACAAAAAGACAAGAAGCTGACATAAATGTCAGCTTCTTTTATAGATTCAGGGAGCTAAAAACAATAAGTTTTAGGAAACTAATTTCAACCCAACTGCTGCTGCAACGACTAATGCTATACAGGCAATCCTTTTCCAATCTTTTTGTTCCCCGTAAAAAATCATCCCTAAAATGGCTCCGCCTGATGCACCAATTCCGGTCCATATTGCATAGGCCGTACCCATTGGTAAAGTTTGCATAGCAAGTGATAAAAAAAGAAAACTACCTGCGAAACCGATAAAGAGTAAGAAAAAGGAGAATACATTTCGGTCTTTATGCAATTTGTTAATGAACATTACACCGAACATTTCAAAAATACCGGCCAGAACTAAATAAATCCACGCCATTAACTATTCCCCCTTTCATGATTCGTTTCATTAGAAAAGATTTTTAAACCGATCACACCTACAAGTAGAAGAGCGATTAAAAGAAACTTTGATAGTTTAAAAGGTTCATGGAAAAAAACAATTTCGGCGATAACGGTTCCGGCCGTTCCGAGTCCGACAAAAACCGCATAAACAGTACCTACAGGCAAATGTTTTCCTGCCATAATCATTAAATAAAAACTTAAAATAATGGCAATAATCGTTCCGGACCATGTGATTAAATTATCGGCATGCTTCAGTCCCATAACCCAAATCACTTCAAAAATGGCGCCAATTACAACTTTACTCCAATGTACGTTCATTTGAATTCCTCCTACACAAAAATTGAAAAAAGCAAAATAAAAAAGCCGAAGAGATGAGGTTACATCTCCCAGGCTTTTATCCTTCCGTGACACAGCAAAAAAACTGCGGGCTTTCTCTCGGACCAGACCGTCAAAAAATACGCGGAACCCTAGAAAGCCTTTTCAATATTTAATTATTAATATTATACACTATTCTCTTAATCTGGCAACATTTTTTATGCTAATCTTTTTCCTACAACAAAATCTTTTGCTATAATTTATATATATGATAAAAAGGAGTGAAATGCATGGCATATCAGCAAGTTGAACTAAAACAAGTACATAAACCAATGACTAAATTAAAAATTTTCAAAAGAGCAATTGCTATTTGTATCGGTGCAGTATTAATGGCAGTTGGCTTGGAGATCTTTTTAGTTCCGAATAGTGTCATTGATGGTGGTATAACCGGTATATCGATTATGCTTTCTCACATAACTACCTTGCCACTTGGGATTTTTATCTTCGCATTAAACCTTCCTTTCTTTTTTATTGGAAAAAAACAAATTGGGAAAACTTTTGCGATTTCCACACTCTTCGGGATTATCATCCTATCAATTTTTACAGCGTTATTTCATCCAGTACCGGCTTTTACTGAGAATATATTTTTAGCTACAATCTTTGGCGGAATTGTCGTAGGTGCAGGAGTAGGAATTGTTATTCGTTATGGTGGAGCTTTAGATGGTACAGAAATACTGGCTATATTATTTAATAAGAAATTACCTTTTTCTGTTGGCGAAATTATTATGTTTATTAACGTTTTTATTCTTGGTATAGCGGGATTTGTTTTTTCGTGGGACCGTTCCATGTACTCCATAATTGCATACGTCATAGCTACAAAAACAATTGATACGGTAGTCAAAGGGTTTGATGAATCGAAATCTATTTGGATTATTACTGATAAACATAAAGAAGTAGGGGAAGCTATACTTGCCCGTCTGGGAAGGGGCGTTACTTATTTAAATGGACAAGGGGCTTATACAGAAGACGAAAAGAAAGTAATTTTTTGTATTATTAACCGTTTAGAGGAAGCTAAGTTAACTGCTATTTTAGAAGAAATTGATGAACGTGCTTTTCTTGCTGTTGGCGATATTGCCGAAGTTCGTGGCGGAAATTTCAAGAAAAAAAATATTCATTAAAATTGAAAAGACGCACTGAAATGGTGCGTCTTTTTACTATAGTGGAAAATGCATTGTCAAGGAAAAGAGGTAAAGGCTAAACCAAAAGTAATTTGCTACATACAATGGGTAGGTCTCATTCAGCCATTATAAAATGAATAGCATTAGTAAGCTCCACCCATATAGGAAGCACCTACAATAATTAAAAGAATGAACAAGACTACGATTAATGCAAAGCCCATTCCTCCAGAATATCCACCAGACATAATATCACCTCCACGAAAAAAGATTAATACATTGTATGGTTAGTAATGAGCTTTTGAATGGACAAATGGTACAGTAGAAAAAAAATGATTGAATTGTCATGTCATTTTTCTCTTTGGATCATTTTCTATTTTTTATAACGAAACGTTTGTTTGTATGAAATAAGAACAGATGTTTTGGGTAACTAGAAAAGAAAGACTGACCAATTGTTTATAAAAGGTCAGCCTAAAATAAATGATTTATTTCTTTATTGCACGATAAATACCTTTATGAATATTCTTAGCTTCATTGAATACAGATTTTGGATCTAGTTTCTTTATAGAAATGATCTCTTTTAAATGTTTTCCTTCTTTTTTATACTGAATGATTTGATTAAGATCAGTATTACTTTTTTTAGAAATAGCGGCGGCTACAACTAAAAAGTGTAAATCAACGTCCTTTAAATATGTGTCAAGTTCTTTTGGTGATTTACCAGTATATGTAGCTAAATATTGGATAATTTGTGTTTTATTCTTTTTATAAAACTGTTTATGTTTTTCGAAATGCTCTTTTTTAATTTTTTCAATATCAACCTTAAAATATTTAGCTGTTTCCTCCCATGATTGCTTCTGTTTATATACCTTTAGGATAGTTTCAACATCTAACTTTTCTTTTGCGTGTTTAGCAATAAAGTAAGCCTTGAAAATATCTCTTTTTGTATATCCCTTTTTTATTAAATCATTTATTTCTTGATCACTTATATGTAAGTGTACATGTTTTGCCTCAATCTCTTTATGATCGTGTGCTTTGACAGTTAAAATATTTTGTTGACTGCAAAATAAAAAGACACTTAAAAGACTTATAAGCATATAATGTTTCTTCAATTTTTCAACAACCTCCGATAGTCAAAATGTTTATCGAAAGATAGTATATCCATTTATTGAGAAAAAATGTGAAACTTAAAAAAGAAAAATTTGTTAAGAGAATTTTCATTTGTCAAAGTCTATCTTTGAGATTTACGATAACCGGCCTCTTTAGCTTCTTTTTCAGAGCAGAACCAAGCTTCAGCTTTTGTTTGTTGATAGTATTGTCCATTTGGCAAATGATAGATTTTTTTCCCTCTAGAATTAATATTCCCTTTAATTTTACATCCACTGGAATGTTCTTTTGAAGATCTACTAGAAACTGGTGGTAGACCACTGGAGTTAAATCCTCGATCAGTTGCATAATTTTCAATGCTCCAAATTCCTATTTCTTTTTGTCGGGCCTTATCTTGAATTCTTTCAAAATCATCAACATATTTTGTGTTCGGAGGGAAAATCGCAACTCTTGCAAGCCCTTTTTCTAATAAAATCCGGTTGAACATTTTTCCATCCAACCATATATATGCAAGGAGGCGACCATATTTATCTCGCTCTTGTACATCCATTTCTAATTCAATGCTTTTATTCGTCAACATTTTTTTAGTAAAATTCGATGCCTCTGGGCCAAAAGGTTGTACACCAATACGTGGATGCTTCGTTTCGGGCGTATCAATGAGAATCATTCGAACCGTTTCTTCTTTCCCTTCCAAGATTACCTTCACCGTGTCTCCATCAACAACCCTTTTTACTTTAGCTGAAATTGTATTTTTCGGAATACTTGATGCTGTAGAAATTCTTTCCTTATTTGCTAGAGCATCGCAACCAACTAGGAAACTACTAATAAGAAACAGACTAACAAAAATTAAAAATAAATAATGTTTGTTTTTCTTTGTTGAAAGCATAATGACTCCTATTCATTTTGATTTATTGATGTATAAAATAGTATCATATTTTATAATCAATATGTTGATAAAGGAGTGAAGTAGGAAAATACAGATAATTTTTTACATTATACGGTATGATACGAACTTTTGATTTTTGAAATTCTAGGGAGATATGCATCAAACTAGTAAAAAAGAAAAGTAGAGTTTTATATGTAGTGTATAACAATGAGGTTTTATTTCAATTGTAGTTGACGTTTCTCAAGTTCTTCACGGAGCATCTCAATAAATTCTTTCGGCAATTTTAACTTTATAGCTTTCTTATAAGTTATTAGTAAAAAATCATTGGATAAAGGTAAATGTCTTTCCATTTTATATTAAACTCCTTTCGAGCAATTTCTTCAAAATCCGTTATTTTATTGTTCAAAATCGATAAGTTATCGGACAACAAATAAAATTATAGAAAAATCAGACCTGCAAATCAACACTTTTCTGCAAAAAGTTCAAAAAAATCCGATATTTCTTTTCGGTAACACGACAAAATGTTTTGAAATTTGCGTGTTAGTGTATAAATACAAATAAATAGGAAACAATTATTAACTGTGCAATAGTAAAAAAGAGCTGTTACATTGCAACGAAACAGATGTAATATTATTATTTCTTTAAAGTCAATTATCATTAAATATGGTACGATATAGATATTCTTTACATGTGAAAAGGCTGTGAAAAGTTTGGAAAAGAAACAAAAACTTATCGTACTTATCGGACCAACAGCAGTTGGAAAAACGGAATTGAGTATTCATCTCGCAAAACAATTTAATGGGGAAATCATAAGCGGTGATTCTATGCAAATTTATAAAGGGATGGATATTGGAACTGCGAAAATAAAAGAAGAAGAAATGAATGGAGTTCCCCATCATTTAATAGATATTAAAGAACCTGACGAACCATTTTCTGTTGCAGAATTCCAAGAAAAAGTAAGGAAAGAAATTAATATTATTTCTCAGAAGAATGCAATACCAATGATTGTTGGTGGTACAGGTTTATACATACAGTCGGTGATTTACGATTATCAATTTAGCGAAGCACCCGGGGATGCAACAATACGGGCTCAATACGAAAAAAAGGCAGAAAAAGAAGGGAATTTAAGCGTCTATCAGTTGCTGGAGCAAATGGATCCCGAAAGTGCCAAAAAAATTCATCCCAATAATATTAGACGTGTCATTAGAGCGTTGGAAGTAATTCATTGTACCGGGAAAACAGCAACAGAATATCAAAAGCAACAAGCAACCGAATTATTATATGATGTGGCAATAATTGGTCTTACTATGAAACGAGATAAATTGTATGAACGAATTAATCAACGGGTGGATAACATGATTAATGAAGGACTAATAGACGAAGTAAAAGGTTTATATGAACGAGGAATTCGAAATGCTCAGTCTATACAAGCAATCGGATATAAAGAACTGTATGATTATTTTGATGGGAAAATCACTTTAGACGAAGCGATTAATCAATTGAAACAAAATTCCAGAAGATATGCCAAAAGACAATTAACTTGGTTTAGAAATAAAATGGATGTAACATGGTTTGATATGACAAATGAAATGGATAGAAAGAAAAAAATAAGCGAAATATCACATTTTGTTGCAGGAAAGCTTCGATTAAAATCGAATTAATAATTATAGAGATAGAAGAGGAGGATTTTTATGAAACAGGCAATTAATATTCAAGATCAGTTTTTAAACCAATTACGTAAAGATGGCACTTCAGTAACAGTATTTTTATTAAATGGATTTCAACTTCGTGGACAAATAAAAGGCTTTGACAATTTCACAGTATTATTTGAGTCAGAAGGGAAACAACAGCTTGTCTTTAAACACGCAATATCAACCTTCTCTCCTTTAAAAAATGTCCAAATAAATTTTGAAGAACAATAATGATTAAATAGAAAAAAGCATGTTTAACACTGAACAGTTAAACATGCTTTTTTCATTTCGATAATTTTTGAAAAGGACAAAGTAATGTTTACTTGTAGAAGGGAATAGAATGTGGAGAGGGAAAACGAAAAGACCTATTGGGGCATTTGAAAATATTAGTATAGAATCAAATTCACAATAATGAATGCCTAAAAGTATTCATACTATTTAAAAATAGGTGATTAAAAAAACGCTTGGACCTGGGCGTTTGTCACACTTTTTTACCTCTTGGCGTATACTGTTTTCAGATTGTGAGGTGAACGCTTTGGATCAACCAATACGCATGAAAAATAATGGCCAAATAAGTATTGTCCTCGGTGCGCAACAAAGAGAATCCTCAAAAACTCATCCAAAGGAAGTTGTTCAAAAGAGAGTATCAACAACAGAGCATGAGGCACTCAGGGAAATTGAAGAAGAATTAAGTGCTCTTGTTGGAATGGATGAAATGAAAAAGATGATTAAGGAAATATATGCTTGGATATATATTAATAAGAAACGGGAATTAGCAGGTCTAAAAACTGGTAAGCAGGCGCTTCATATGATGTTCAAAGGTAATCCGGGAACAGGGAAAACAACTGTAGCAAGATTGATTGGCAAACTTTTTCAAAAAATGAATGTATTAACAAAGGGGCATCTAATAGAAGCCGAACGGGCAGATTTAGTAGGTGAATATATTGGTCATACTGCACAAAAAACACGTGATTTAGTTAAAAAAGCGATAGGAGGAATTCTTTTTATTGATGAAGCATACTCCCTTGGCAGGGGGGGAGAAAAGGATTTCGGTAAAGAAGCAATTGATACACTGGTCAAGCATATGGAGGATCGGCAGCATGAGTTTATTTTAATATTAGCCGGATACTCGAGAGAAATGGATTATTTTCTTAGCTTAAATCCCGGTCTTCATTCTAGATTTCCGTTAGTATTCCATTTTCCTGATTACAATGTCGAACAGTTGATGGAAATAGGTAAGCGGATGTTGTACGAAAAAGAATATGTGCTAAGTCATGATGCGGAAAGAAAATTAAAAGACCATTTATCATATGTAAAAATGATGAATCCGACTAGTTTTTCAAATGGAAGGTATGTCAGAAATGTAATCGAAAAATCGATTCGTTCACAAGCTATGAGATTGCTAAATAATCATCATTTTGATCGACATGATTTACTAACAATCAGAAGTAATGATTTATTGTTTCCAGATAACCAATAATAAAAACGGTTAGTCATGATGACTAGCCGTTTTTATTCCAGTTTTATTTGGAAGTTTCCACTTAAAGATATAGGATAGCACACGCAGCATTGTGATAATAGCAAATAATAAATAGAGTTCAATCGGTTCCTTTGCCAAACCTAGCCCGATAGCAAATCCACAAAGAATTGCCCAAACAGCATATATTTCGGATTGTAATACGAGCGGTTTCCTCTTCGCAAGAACATCACGAATAATTCCTCCGCCACTTCCGGTTAATACAGCTGCAACGATTATTGCACTTAATGGGTGCCCCATTTGTTTTGCATATAATGCTCCTTGGATAGCAAATGCGGCAAGTCCCATTGCATCGAAAAAATTCCCCCAACGCTGCCAATGACGTAATAAATTATGAGGGAATAAGAAAATAATTGTAATAGATAGTAACGCGATTTGGAAAAGGAGGCTTTGCTCCCAAAGTGCTGAGACTGGAACTCCAATGAGAAGATTACGAATTGCCCCTCCGCCAAAAGCCGTTACGATTCCTAATATATATGTTCCCAATATGTCATACTCTTCCTCCATTGCAATGATTGCGCCAGAAACGGCAAAAGCAATGGTGCCAATAATACTTAGAATTTCCCAAGTCATTGGGTTTACCTCCTAGAAGTATAGATAATCTATGATGATATGAAAAAATTAGGCTCTAAAATTACTAATATGTATGTTTATTATTTTCATCACAAATTTGATTTTATCACGATAAAACAGACTTACAAGAAAAATTTTTTTGTTTCATATTTTTCTGTTAAGATGAAATTACACATTCTCTTTATAAGTAAGAAGGGTAATGGCTAATATCAGATTTTAAAGGAGCAACAAGATGTTACAGTATTTAACTAATGGTGAGAAATTAAAGCCAATTATTGAAGAAGTTGAACAACAAATTAAACCAATTCACGAAAAAATAGATCAACGAATTGAAGAAAATCAGTTTAGGGTATTACAAAGTTTTCAAGCGAATCGTGTAAGTGATTCGCATTTTAATCCTTCTACAGGTTATGGCTATGACGATATCGGAAGGGATACCATCGAAAAAATTTATGCTGACGTATTTGGTGGAGAAGCAGGGCTAGTTCGTCCACAAATTATATCGGGAACACATGCAATTTCTATCGCTTTATTTGGCGTGCTTAGACCAGGAGATGAATTATTATATATTACCGGCAAGCCATACGACACGTTAGAAGAAATAGTCGGGATTCGAGGAAATGGTGTTGGTTCTTTAAAAGAATTTCAAATAGAATACAATACTGTTCTTTTAACAAGTGAAGGTACGATTGATTATGAGGGAATCAGAAAATCCATTAAATCGAATACAAAAATGATTGGTATCCAACGTTCAAAAGGATATGCAAATCGCCCTTCTTTTACAATTGAAGAAATCGAAAAAATGATCAAGTTTGTTAAAGAAATTAAACCGGATGTGGTTGTTTTCGTTGATAATTGTTACGGGGAATTTGTTGAAAACATTGAGCCCTGTCATGTTGGGGCAGATTTAATGGCTGGATCCTTAATTAAAAATCCGGGCGGGGGAATTGTAAAAACAGGTGGATATATCGTTGGCAAGAAGCAATGGGTGGATGCCTGTTCCTATCGCATGACATCACCTGGTATTGGTGCTGAGGCGGGTGCCTCACTTTATTCTTTACAAGAAATGTACCAAGGATTTTTCCTAGCACCTCATGTAGTTGGACAAGCATTAAAAGGGGCAGTTTTCACATCCGCAATTTTAGAAAAGTTTTGTTTAAATACACATCCAAAATGGGATGCGAAACGAACCGATCTTATTCAGTCTGTTCAATTTGAAGATCCGAATAAAATGATTGAGTTTTGCCAAGCAATTCAATTTGCTTCACCAATCAATTCGTATGTTACCCCATATCCTAGCTATATGCCCGGGTATAAAGATGATGTGATTATGGCAGCGGGAACATTTATTCAAGGAGCAAGTATTGAATTATCCGCAGATGGTCCGCTGAGACCACCATACACTGCATATGTACAAGGCGGATTGACATATACTCATGTGAAAATTGCTGTCTGTTTAGCATTAGACCGTTTATTAACGAAGAATTTAATATAAATGGAGCATTGAAAGCGTGTGAACCTTAGATTTCACGCGCTTTTTTATTTTTAGGCTATGTTATGTAGATAGTTAATTGGAGCTAAAACAACAGACTTTTAACAAAAGAAATTTGTTAAAAAAAGTTATGTAAGAAAATCTAACATTCTATTGACAATTAATCTAACATATATTAAAGTACTTATATAGTAAATATGAAAGGCGGAGTTTTTAATGAGTGGTAATCAAATTCGTCGTTCAATGCCAATCTTACCGATTGGTACAGTGATGCAATTAACCGATTTAACAGCCCGTCAGATCCGATACTATGAAGAACATAGTTTAATCCATCCGGCTAGATCAGATGGGAACCGCCGGCTATATTCTTTAAATGATGTCGATCAATTATTAGAAATTAAAGATTTGTTAGATCAAGGCATAAATATGGCGGGAATTAAGAAAATATTAGTTATGAAAAATGAACCAACTCCAACAGAAACAACTACAACAAAACAGGAAGTATCTAACGAAGAAGTGAGAAAAATATTAAGGGAAGAACTATTACAAGCAGGGAGATTTCAACGCCCTGGAATGCAAAATGAAAGACCGAGATTTTTTCACTAATTGACAGTTGATTTAAAAAATAGGACCCATAGGGAGGAAATTGTTTATGTCAAGGTATAATCGTAGTGACATTGAAAGAATAGCAGAAGAGCAAAATGTGAAATTTATTCGTCTTCAGTTTACTGATATATTAGGAACGATTAAAAATGTTGAGATTCCGATTAGCCAGCTTGGAAAAGCGTTAGACAATAAAATGATGTTTGATGGTTCTTCAATTGAAGGTTTTGTTAGAATTGAAGAATCTGATATGTATTTATTCCCTGATTTAGATACATGGGTAGTATTTCCTTGGACAGCTGAAAAAGGGAAAGTGGCCCGCTTAATTTGCGATATTTATAATGCTGATGGAACACCATTTGCGGGAGATCCACGAAATAATTTGAAACGTGTATTGAAGGAAATGGAAGAGTTAGGTTTCACAGATTTTAATCTTGGGCCTGAACCTGAATTTTTCTTATTTAAATTAGATGAAAAAGGGGAACCTTCATTAGAATTAAATGATAATGGGGGATACTTTGACCTTGCACCAACCGATTTAGGTGAAAATTGTCGTCGGGATATCGTATTAGAACTTGAGGAAATGGGATTTGAAGTCGAAGCTTCACACCATGAAGTAGCACCTGGTCAACATGAAATTGATTTTAAATATGCGCATGCATTAAAAGCATGTGATGATATACAAACATTTAAGCTCGTTGTTAAAACCATTGCCCGAAAGCATGGTCTGCACGCAACATTTATGCCTAAACCATTGTTTGGTGTAAGTGGATCCGGTATGCACTGCAACTTATCACTGTTCAAAAATGGTGAAAATGCTTTCTTCGATCCAAATGGTAAAATTGAATTAAGTGAAACGGCATATCAATTTATTGCTGGCGTAATTAAACATGCAACGAATTTTACCGCGGTCACCAATCCGACTGTAAACTCTTATAAACGTTTAGTCCCTGGTTATGAAGCACCATGTTATGTTGCTTGGTCTGCTAGAAACCGTAGTCCATTAGTGCGAATTCCGGCTTCACGTGGATTAAGCACACGCATTGAAGTCCGTAGTGTCGATCCTGCAGCAAACCCATATTTAGCAATGGCTGTTTTATTAAAATCAGGATTAGATGGTATTAAAAATAAACTTAAAGTTCCAGCACCGGTTGACCGAAATATTTATGTTATGAATAAACAAGAACGTGAGGAAGCAGGAATTATTGACCTTCCTGGAACATTGAAACAAGCATTGGAAAATTTAATTTCCGATGAAGTAATGACAAGTGCTCTTGGTGAACATATTCTTGAACATTTCCTAGAAGCAAAAGAGATTGAATGGGATATGTTTAGAACAACAGTCCACCCATGGGAACGCGAGCAATATATGCAAATGTATTAATAGTGAAACCCCTTGATACCATTGGTATAAAGGGGTTTTGTTTTTAATAAAAATCTTGCTTAATGAATGATGTGACGGTAAAGACCAATAACTTTTCCTAAAATAGAGACATTGTTTAAAATGATTGGAGCCATTGTTGAATTTTCCGGTTGAAGGCGGAAAAAATCTTTCTCCTTAAAGAAACGCTTTACTGTAGCTTCATCATCTTCTGTCATAGCAACGACGATATCCCCATTATTAGCTGTTTGTTGCTGGCGGACAATTACGTAGTCCCCATCTAAAATACCTGCTTCAATCATACTTTCACCGACAATCTCTAACATAAAGATATTCTCATCAGCGGGTGCTAATTGTTCCGGTAATGGGAAAAACTCTTCAATATTTTCAATGGCAGTTATAGGCATACCAGCGGTAACTTTACCTAATAAAGGAACATTCACGACGTTTTGTTTAGGAATGCTTTCTGATTCAAAATCGAGAATTTCGATTGCCCGTGGTTTAGTAGGATCTCTTCTAATTAATCCTTTTGTTTCTAATCTTGACAGATGACCGTGTACAGTAGAACTCGAAGCAAGTCCAACAGCTTCTCCTATTTCGCGTACAGATGGTGGATACCCTTTTGCTTTCACTTCTTGTTTTATAAAATCCAGTATATCCTGTTGCCTTTTTGAAAGTTTTGTCATTATACACACCCCGATTATTTCGTAACTTTTAGATTAATTTTATTATAGCATTTCTTAACTAACTATACAAACATAAGTTCGAAAAAAACTGTTGACTAAAAACAAGTGTTCGCATTATAATAAAAATAAATAAACGAACATACATTCGAAGGAGGTTTTTTATATGCTTATTCTATGGAAAAAATACTCTTATGTTATTATATTAATTGTTCTATCATTAATTATAGGTTTATATGCAACAAACACTTTTATAGATGACAAAAACTATCAGCAAATCACTGTATCCAAAGGACAATCACTTTGGAAAATTGCTCATATGTATTCAGAAGAACATTCAATGAATCCTAATGATTTCATTGAATGGGTAACGAATAAAAATCATTTAACAAGTAGTAATATAAAAGCTGGAGATAAAATTGTCATCCCTGTTAAAATGAAAAAACAGTTGGATGACAGTAATCAATATGCTTTAGATTTGGAGTAATAGAAATGATGAAAGCAGTAATTTATTGTCGTGTTAGTACAACAAAACAAACCCAAGAAACATCACTTGAAAGGCAAGAGGCTGAACTAATCGAGATGGCTAAAATTTATAGATTCGATGTTGTTCAAGTGATTCATGATCAAGAAAGTGGCTATCATTTAGATCGTCCGGGGATTATAGAAATTCTTGACCTTATAAAAGAAAAAAGCATTGATGTGCTATTAATTCAAGACGAGACGAGATTAGGCAGAGGGAATGCAAAAATTGCTCTTTTACATTGTCTTTTTAAAGAAGGCATTAAAGTTTATAGTATTTCTCATCAAGGTGAATTAGAATTGTCCGAATCAGATTCCATGGTTCTAAATATTGTTAGTATGGTGGAAGAATACCAAAGGAAATTACATAATTTAAAAATAAAAAGAGGGATGAAACGGGCAGTTGATAAAGGATATCGTCCAGAATTGAATTTAAAAGATCATGGGAATATTCAAGGGCGTGATCGAAAGGAAATGCCTATCGATGAAATAGTCCGTTTGCGAAAGAATAACCTTACATTTGCTGAAATAGCAGCAACACTTAGAGGATTTGGATATGATGTTTCAAAAGCAACAGTGCATAGAAGATATCAAGAATATGTAAAGCAAGAATAACTACGAATGAAAGCTTAAGCTCTTTTCTTGATAACAAAGTATTTATCTAGTACTATTACTGTATCTTATACTGGAAAAGATAGTAGTTTCTATAGAAAAGGAGTAGCTATATGCTTTCTAAAGATAAAATAGCAAGAATTAATGAACTATCGAAAAAGTCTAAAGGAAAAGGACTAACTAATGAGGAAGCTAAGGAACAATCTCGTCTTCGACGCGAGTATTTAGAAAGTTTTCGTTCATCCATGAAAAATACGATTGAAACGGTACGCGTGATTGATCCGGAAGGAAACGATGTAACTCCTCAAAAAGTCCGCAATATCCAAGCGAATAAAAGATTACATTAATAATTAAATTAGTTCTTTTGATAAGGCTGACCAATCAGCCTTTTTTCGTGTATATATAATAATTCATTTCAATAAAAGATAAAAAACTATACTTTTCTTTAGTTGAGTTATAATATAAACATGTTTAATATTAATATTGGACTATATGATAGAGAGGATGTATAAAATTGTTTGACAATACAGACCAATTAGCAGTAACTACGATAAGAACACTTTCTATTGATGCGATTGAAAAAGCCAATTCAGGTCATCCGGGATTACCTATGGGCGCCGCACCGATGGCTTACACACTTTGGACTAGATTTATGAACCATAATCCGAAAAATCCGGAATGGTTTAATAGAGATCGGTTCGTTTTGTCAGCTGGACATGGTTCAATGTTACTATATAGCCTACTTCACTTGGCAGGATATGGTTTAAGCATTGATGATCTTAAACAATTCCGTCAATGGGGAAGCAAAACACCTGGACATCCAGAATTTGGACACACTAAAGGAGTCGAAGCAACTACCGGTCCATTAGGACAAGGAATTGCGATGGCTGTTGGCATGGCAATGGCTGAACGTCATTTAGCAGGTGTTTACAATAAAGATAAATTCGATATAGTTAATCACTATACATATGCACTTTGTGGTGATGGAGATCTCATGGAGGGGATATCCAGTGAAGCTGCATCATTAGCCGCACATTTAAAACTAGGTCGTTTAGTTGTATTATATGATTCAAATGATATTTCACTAGATGGTGATTTAGATAAATCATTTTCAGAAAGTGTGGAAGGACGATTTAAATCATATGGATGGCAATATCTTCGTGTAGAAGATGGAAATGACTTTGAAGCCATTTCTAGAGCACTTGAGGAAGCAAAATCCGATGTTACTCGCCCAACTATGATTGAAGTTAAGACAGTAATTGGATATGGTTCACCTAATAAATCCGGAAAATCTGCAGTCCACGGTTCTCCGCTCGGAGCAGATGAATTAAAGCTAACGAAAGACTATTATAAATGGACATTTGAAGAAGATTTCCACGTTCCGGCTGAAGTTTATGATCGTTTCAATGAAAAAATCGTAGAACCAGGTATTGAAAAAGAACAACAATGGGAACAACTTTTTGCAGAATATAAAAAGCAATACCCAGAGTTGGCTGCACAATTAGAACATGCCATCAAAGGAGAACTTCCGGAAAATTGGGATAAAGATATTCCTGTTTATGAAGAAGGAAAGAGTTTAGCAAGCAGAGCTTCCAGTGGTGAAGTTTTAAACGCCATTGCAAAAAATGTTCCAACCTTTATTGGCGGTTCAGCCGATTTAGCTGGTTCAAATAATACAATGATTAAAGGTGAAAAAGACTTTACACCTGAAAATTATGATGGACGGAATATTTGGTTTGGTGTTCGTGAATTTGCGATGGGTGCTGCAATGAATGGAATGGCATTACATGGCGGATTACAAGTTTATGGAGGAACGTTCTTCGTATTCTCTGATTATTTACGACCAGCAATCCGTTTAGCAGCGTTAATGAACCTGCCAGTAACCTATGTATTTACACATGATAGTATTGCGGTAGGTGAAGATGGCCCTACGCACGAACCAATTGAGCAATTACCATCTTTACGAACAATGCCTAATCTTTCTGTTATTCGCCCAGCGGATGGGAATGAAACAGCTGCAGCATGGAAACTCGCATTGACATCTAAGGATAAACCGACTGCACTTGTTTTAACACGACAAGGTTTACCTACGATTAAATCAACTGCAGAAAATGCTCAAGAAGGTGTCGCAAAAGGTGCTTATGTAGTGTCTCCATCTGAAAATAATCAAGCGGACGTAATTTTATTAGCTTCTGGCTCAGAAGTTAATCTTGCAATTGAAGCTCAAAAAGCATTATTAAATGATGGGATTCAAGCATCAGTAGTAAGTATGCCATCATGGGATCGTTTCGAAGAACAGACGAAGGAATATAAAGAGTCAGTTATTCCAAAATCAGTGAAAAAACGCCTTGCTATCGAAATGGCAGCTCCATTTGGCTGGGAACGTTATGTTGGTGATGAAGGAGAAATTTTAGCCATTAACGGATTCGGAGCATCTGCACCCGGTGCAAAAGTGATGGAAGAATACGGATTTACTGTAGAAAATGTAGTATCGCGAGTTAAAGCGTTACTTCAACAATAAAAAGTTTGGGAGGATAACCTTGTTATCCCCCTTTTTTAATACTTTATTTTCTTTCCGTTGTAATAAAAAATTGCTTTTCGACAAAAAAATCACCTATTTGAAACAGTTTTTGACAAAAAAATCAGAAATATTAGTCTAGAATAATAGGAAAGGATAAAAACTCGGGAGTGAAGTATCATGCGTGCCTATCAAATCTATTTAATAGAGGATGAGGTTGCAGAGTATTATTATGGACGGGAAAGAATGTTTTTTGATTTATTTTTGGAATACTATCAAGTAAAAGGTATTCTAAAACAAATTTTAGGTAAGCAAATAGAGTATATAACGAAACCAATACCTGTATTACATATCCATCATTTACTTGGACAAGCTTTTTCAAAGAAAAAGGATTTTGAACATAATAATAATTTTTATCGTTACATCGAAAATGACCTGTTCAATGGAGTAGAGTTATTTGTCGATGATTATATGCTTAGGCTGAATGCATGGGGGAACTATGACTCGGAATCGGCCTTTTTAGAAGTTTTGCGAAAATATGATGGACGATTACTTGCGATGGACCTCGAAAATGAGAGATTTGGCTGGTTGAAACCAATAAAAGAAAGAAAATTCGTTTGAAACATAATTGAAATATTGTATAATGATTGAGGATTTAGTACACTGTAAGATAGACAACATGAAGGAGGATTATTATGGCTTGGTATGTATACATTATCATACTTGTAGCTCTATTAGCTGGAGTTGCACTAGGATTTTTCATAGCACGTAAATATATGATGAACTACTTAAAGAAAAATCCGCCAATCAACGAACAAATGCTAAAAATGATGATGACTCAAATGGGTATGAAACCATCTCAAAAGAAAATCAATCAAATGATGAATGCGATGAATAAACAACAAATGAAGTAATAGGATAGAGCTATAAATGATGTTAGAAAAGGGACAGCCTTTATGATAACTATCATCTTATAGCTTTATTTTTTTTGGAAAATGTCTCTTCTTTGTTATCGGAAAATTTGGTAATATTAGAAAGGGTTTTTTATTTTGATTAATGAAATATCTTAAATAAAGTTTACAATTTTTTGACGGACAGATGGGGGATAAAATGAGGGTTTTCATTGATTTAATGTGGTTTTTTAAGCAGGAAAAGAAAGCATACATATCGGGAATACTGATTTTAGCAGTTGTGGCAGTGCTGCACCTTATTCCACCCAAAATCGTGGGGTATATCGTTGATTTAATTAAAGAGAATGAATTAACTAAAGGCACGCTAATAAAATGGATTATCGTTTTGATTGTGACAGCATTAGCTATGTATGTTTTGAGATATTATTGGCGGATTATGATTTTCGGTTCTTCTTTGAAATTAGCACGGATTTTACGAAATCGTTTATTTAGCTATTTTACGAATATGTCATCTTCATTTTATCAGCAAAAACGTGTTGGTGATTTAATGGCTCATGCAACAAATGATTTGCAGGCAATCCAAGGGACGGCGGGTTCAGGAGTGTTAACATTTGTTGATTCACTTTTGACGGGTGGTTTTGTAGTTATTGCTATGGCGGCAACGATTAGTTGGAAATTAACACTAATCGCATTAATACCAATGCCGTTTATGGCAATATTAACGAATTATTATGGATCATTGCTCCATAAAAAGTTTCATAAAGCGCAAGAAGCCTTTTCATCGTTAAATGATAAAACACAGGAAAGTATAAATGGAATAAAAGTGATTAAAACATTTGGTCAGGAAAAGGAGGATATAGAGTCTTTCCGAGCTCAATCCGCTGATGTAGTCAAAAAAAATGTAGCTGTTGCGAAAATTGATTCCCTTTTTGACCCGACCATATCTATCGTAATTGGTTTATCATTCTTTTTATCTATTGTATTTGGAGCAAAATATGTCATTTCAAATGAATTAACGATTGGACAGTTAATCTCTTTTACTACCTATCTTGGTTTACTCATTTGGCCGATGCTTGCGTTTGGCAGTCTCTTTAATATTTTGGAGCGGGGGAGAGCCTCCTATGAACGAGTAAGTAACTTATTGTCAGAGCCTAAAGAAATTCTTGATCGTCCAAATGCAATAAATACTATCCCAACAGGTTCAATCGAATATAAAGTAAAGTCATTTCACTATCCGAATGAAACGAAGCCAGTGTTAGAAGACATCCACTTTCAGTTGAAACAAGGGGAAACACTTGGGATAGTAGGAAAAACGGGCGCTGGAAAAACAACTTTAATCAAACTTTTACTGAGAGAATTTGAAGGGATAAATGGAACAATATTGTTTGGAAATAATAGGATTTATGAATACCGGATTGACAGATTAAGAGAATCAATTGGTTATGTTCCGCAAGATCATTTCTTGTTTTCTTCAACTGTAAAAGAGAATATTGCTTTTAGTGATCCACTAATTGACCAAACTTTTATCGAGAAGGCGGCGAAAATCGCCCATATCCATGATGACATTCTTCAGTTTACAGATGGGTATGAAACAATAGTAGGAGAAAAAGGTGTTTCTTTATCTGGGGGACAAAAACAAAGAATTTCCATTGCCAGAGCGTTGTTAAAAGATCCGGAAGTGCTCATTCTCGATGATTCATTGTCGGCAGTTGATGCCAAAACGGAAGAGGCGATTTTAAAATCGTTAAAGGAAGAACGTTCGGGAAAAACCACGATTATTACAGCCCATAGACTAAGTGCGATTAAACATGCGAATAAAATTATAGTACTTGAAAATGGGAAAATAATTGAAAGTGGAACACATGATGTATTAATGGAAAATGATGGTTGGTATAAAGCGATGTTTGTCAGTCAGCAGCTTGAAGAGCTTGTAGAACTTGGGGGAAAGTAAATAATGGATAAAAATATGACGATGACGGCTAAAGAACAAAGGATGATACTAATTCGCTTGATGGCATATACGAAACCTCATTTGAAAATGATGTTCTTCGCCTTTTTTCTATTGTTACTAGCAACAATTGGTGATATTTATGGTCCGATTATCGTAAAGGTGTTTATTGATGATTATTTAACACCTAGACATTTTCCATATCAAGCACTTGTAAATTTAGCGGTTGTATATATTTTAATTCAAGTATTTAAAGCGATTATACAGTATTATCAGCTATTTAAGTTTCAGGAAATTGCCGTAAAAATCATTCAGCAATTGCGGATTGACGTGTTTACAAAGGTCCAAAATTTAGGAATGAGATACTTTGATCGAACACCCGCAGGAAGTATTGTATCGAGGGTAACAAACGATACGGAAGCGATTAATGATATGTTTGTAAATGTCATGGTTACTTTTATTCAAGGAGTCTTTTTAATTATAGGGATCTTTATCGCGATGTTTGCGTTAAATGTAAAACTTGCCGTTTTTTGCTTATGTATACTGCCTATATTAATTTTTATCATGGGACTATACCGCAAATATAGTTCTGTCTTTTATCAAGATTTAAGAGAGCGTCTTAGTCAATTAAATGCAAAGCTAAATGAATCTTTGCAAGGAATGTCAATTATCCAATTGTTTCGGCAGGAAGCACGGTTTCGAAAAGAATTCGCTAGTATCAATGAAAAGCATTTTAAAGCCGGGATGAAAAATATTAAGATTGATGGACTCCTACTACGTCCGGTAATTGATCTCATCTATGTATTTGCATTAATCATTGTTTTAAGCTATTTCGGTATTTCTTCCTTTCAACATCCAATAGAAATTGGTGTTTTGTATGCATTTGTCAATTATTTAGATCGATTTTTTGAACCGGTAAATCAAATGATGTTTCGCTTATCGATGTTTCAACAAGCTATCGTTGCCGCAACAAGGATATTCAAAATAATTGATGAAAAGGAAACCGCACCTAGTCAAGAGAGTGGGAATGATTTAAAAATTGAAATGGGTGAGGTTGAATTTAGAAATGTAAGCTTTTCATATGATGGCAAAAGAGAGGTTTTAAAGAATATCTCCTTTAAAGTGCTGCCGGGTCAAACGATTGCTTTAGTAGGTCATACAGGTAGTGGAAAAAGTTCAACGATTAATTTAATGATGAGATTCTATGAATTCACGAGAGGAGATATTTTAATAGATGGTATATCGATTAAAAAATATCCTCTTGAAGAATTGCGCGCAAAATTAGGTTTAGTGTTACAGGATCCTTTTTTGTTTTACGGAACAATACAAGATAACATTCGGCTTCATAATCCAAGTTTAACCGATCAAAAAATTCAAGAAGCTGCAAAATTTGTGCAAGCACATACATTTATATCCGAGCTTGAAGGTGGTTACCACCATAAAGTTGTTGAGAGAGGATCAACCTTGTCGAGCGGGCAGCGTCAATTGATCGCGTTTGCTCGAACAATTGCAACAGATCCGAAAATATTAATATTAGACGAAGCGACTGCAAATATTGATACGGAAACAGAAGAAGCTATTCAAGATGCATTAAATCATATGAGAAAAGGTCGCACAACAATTGCTATCGCACATCGCTTATCTACTATTCAAGATGCAGATTTAATATTAGTTTTGCATCAAGGGGAAATAGTTGAACGCGGAAATCATCAGGAGCTTATTGCCTTAAATGGTTTATACCATAAAATGTATTTATTGCAAAATGGTATAAAAGAATCGATCCATCCAATTACTTCTTGAAATAACTAAATAGTAAAAAAAACGAGTGGTACTCGTTTTTTTACTTTATCTTTTTCACATTCTATAATATATTTATATGGATCATGGAGAAATTGCAGATTTATTTTGCATACTTAGATGAAGATATTGATTTAACAAACGATCTAATTCTTGACTATATTGAATGGCTAATGAAGATGAAAGCCCTTCCTTCCTAACTACTTCTATTAAATCAGCCCGTTTTTTTTCAATTTGTTTTGAAAGATGATCATTTTTCACGGTTGATTTCCTTTCGTACTTTATTTAATCTAAGTATACCCAATCTTTTACACTTTTTCAAAAGTTTTTCTCTTTATTTCCATAAAAAATTAAATAATTTCGTTTATCTTTGATAGTTTATGACAGAAAATATACATAAATATTATTGTACACAAAAACTTCACACAATATCCAGTCATATATAATAGGGAACTTTGGTAAAATGAAGAAAAACGTATCAGGAGTTGTTTAGCATGACTGAAGTAGATTTAAATATATTTCTAGCGCTAGGTGCGGGATTTTTAAGTTTTATATCTCCATGTTGTTTACCGCTTTATCCAGCGTTTGTATCCTATATAACTGGCATGTCAGTGAATGAATTAAAAAATGAAAATGCTATGTTACAGAGGCGAAGTCTTTTACATACTTTATGTTTTATTCTTGGATTTTCAATAGTTTTTATTGGACTTGGTTTTGGTACTTCGTTAATTGGTAGTTTGTTTAAGGATTATCAAGATTTACTTAGACAAATTGGTGCAATTATCATTGTAATTTTTGGATTTATAATTGTTGGATTTTTAAAACCGGATTTTTTGATGAAAGAACATCGTTTTCAATTTAAAAATAGACCGGCTGGTTATTTTGGATCAATTTTAATTGGACTTGCTTTTGCTGCAGGATGGACACCTTGTACAGGCCCAATATTAGGGGCTGTAATTAATCTTGGTTTAAATAATCCCAATTCTGCACTGCCTTATATGATCGCCTATATCATCGGTTTTGCAGTACCATTTTTTATTCTTTCTTTCTTTATTGGAAAGCTTAAATGGATTCGTAGAAATAGTAATAGAATTGTTAAAATAGGTGGTTATATTATGATTGTAATGGGAATCTTCTTATTTTTTGATTGGATGACAATGCTTACCGGCTATATGTCCGCTTTTTTTGGAGGATTTAAGGGATTCTAATATTCTTTTTGAACGGAAAATTGTATGTTTATGGTTTGCACCGTATTAAAAATATTTGCTATATTTATTATATATGCAATTAATTATCGTTCTGTTAGTTAATTACATATAAGATGAGGGGGAAACATCTTTGGCTAAAGTATTAGTAGTTGATGATGCTAAATTTATGAGAGTAACCTTACAGAAAATGTTAGAATTAGCTGATCATGAGGTAATTGGTGAAGCTGAGAATGGCCGGGAAGCGGTTGAAATGTATCGCTTACTACAGCCTGAAATAGTCACAATGGATATTACTATGCCCGAGATGACTGGTATTGAAGCTGTAAGGCAAATCATACAAGAGTTTCCGGAGGCAAAAATCATTATTTGTTCCTCAATGGGACAGCAAAAAATGGTTATGAATGCAATTGATGCGGGAGCAAAGGATTATATCGTTAAGCCATTCAATGAAATTCGTGTGAACGAAGCAATCGATCGTGTTCTAAAATAAAGTTATTTAAATATTCCTGTTGATTAAGTAGGTAAACGAAGGTGTCTTTTATATGAATGAATCATATTTAGTGAGATAACCTTCTTTTATTTGATTTCGTTTTTGGGAGAAATCCGTTATAATAGATAAGGCATTTACAAGCTTATATAAACATCAAAGTAAAAGAGGTTGATCATATATGCTCGAAATAATTGTTTCATCTATTTTTGCCTTGTGCATGGGACTTTTTGTTATATTTGTCCGGATGAAAGCATCACATAAACCAGCATCAGCAAAGAAAATAATTTTACCTCCTATCTTTATGAGTACGGGTATGCTAATGTTTGTTGAACCATTTTTTCGAGTTACGTTATCCGAAATTGTCGAAGCGGTTTTGGTAGGAATGCTATTTTCAATCGTTTTAGTAAAAACGTCTAGATTTGAAATTCGAGAAAATGATATATATTTAAAAAGATCAAAAGCGTTCGGATTTATCCTAATCGGCCTTCTTTTAATAAGGCTAGTAGCAAAGCTTATATTGAGTGCCGAAATAAACGTTGGGCAACTTAGCGGAATGTTTTATTTATTAGCATTTGGAATGATTGTTCCTTGGCGACTAGCGATGTATATTCAATATCGTAGATTGCTCGGCACACTTAATAATGATGTGCAGATTAAAGGGATATGAAATTGAACGTCTAATTTAATATAAGTTTAAAAAGTGAAACGCATTCGTTTCGCTTTTTTATGTAAATTTATAATTTATTCTTTAGAATTCTCTAGTTCAGTAATAACAGATTTTCCTCCATTTCTTGTATAAAAAAATAAACCGCTAAAAAAGCGGCGATTTTCTTTCCTATTGGAACAAATGTTCATAAGGTGTTTCATCTATTTCCATTTGACGTAGTTTTTTTCTTAAAAACTTATGATCTCGCTTTGGTGTTGCTAATATATATCCTCTAATTACATGCTCGCGATTTATTTGTTTTGCGTTCTCTTCGAGCGCAACTTCACCAATTTTTCCAGCGATTTTCTGTCTTGCCACATCTCTAAATAATTCGGGAACCGGACTCACTAATTCCTCTAATAACTCCTTTTGATCAGGAGTCCAAAGATTACGCGTTTGATTTACGTAATGTTCTTCCCAATCTAAAATCGATTTCCCATCTTCTTTTGGAAGCCTCTTTAAAAACTTTCGAAACATAAAGAAACCGCCGATTGCAAATAAACTAATTAATATGACTACCCAAAACAAAATAAACCATAAAAACCAGCCATTTAGCATGTGCTTCACCTCAATCTATTTAAAGCATATCATTTTCTATTATAGACAATTTGGAAATGTTATCACAAGTAAAATACAAGGAATGATTATAGGAAAATTAAATAAAATAGTTCAAGGAGAAAATTTTATTCGTTCAATAGGTCTTTTTACCTATGGATTTATTGTGAGATTTTCATATTCTAACATAAATCCATTTTCGTGGGTCGGAGGGTGATTGAATGGATCAATTAGATTTCCAAAAACGAATCGATCACTGTAAAAGTTATCAAATGCTTCAAGCCGAAGCACAAATCATTTTAGGAATCATGCAAAATGAGCCGTGTAACAGTAAAATGTTTGCTGAATATATAACTCTTCTCAATAAAATACATGTTAAATCCAAAGGATTTAATAAATGATACAATAAGTAATACTCTGCTTTTTTATGCAGGGTTTTGCTTTTTTGATCCTATGACATAATTCCTTCATTCAATTTCCCTTCTATTAAAATGCTTCATTTTGATATAATAAGAAGAATATAAAAAGCACCTGAGGTGATTTGAATGAAATTTATTCATACAGCTGACTGGCATTTAGGAAAGCTTGTACATGGAATATATATGACAGACGAACAGCGGATAGTACTTGAACAATTTGTTAAATTGGTCGAAGAAGAAAAGCCGGATGCAGTGATTATTGCAGGAGATTTATATGACCGTTCCGTGCCGCCTACAGATGCTATAAATCTATTAGATGAGATATTATTTAAAATTAATGTAGAATTAAAAACTCCGATTTTGGCGATTTCCGGTAATCATGATAGTGCGGAAAGACTATCTTTCGGTTCAACATGGTATCGTCAAAGTCATTTTTATATGCAAGGTAAGTTGTTAAAGGAAATTAAGCCAATCTATTTAAATGGAGTTAATTTTTATCTCGTTCCATACGCAGAACCGGGTATTGTCCGTCAATTATTAGATGATTCATCTATCCATTCGCATGAAGATGCAATGAAATCAATAGTTGGACAAATAGAAAAGACAATGAACCCAAATGAACCCAATGTTTTAATTGGACACGCATTTGTCGCCGGTGGTTCGACAAGTGATTCTGAACGAATTTTATCTGTTGGTGGCACAGGAAGTGTTCCTGCCGATTGTTTTAGGCCATTTACATATACCGCCTTAGGACATTTGCACAGCCCGCATGCGATTAAACATGATACGATTAAATATTCCGGCTCCTTATTAAAGTATTCTTTTTCAGAAGCGAAACAAAGGAAATCTGTATCAATCGTCACAATTGATCCTAACGGTAAACTAGAAATAGAGGAGAGAATACTAACACCCCGACAAGATATGAGAGAAATTTCGGGATATCTTGAAGAGCTATTAGATCCTTCTTTTTATCAAAATCAAAAGATAGATGATTACCTCAAAGTAGTACTTCATGATGAAGGAGCTATATTAGATCCAATTAACAAACTAAGACAAGTGTATCCGAATGTACTGCATTTAGAGAAAAAGATCGATCAAATCGATGTAAAAGAAAAACTATCTATTAATACCGTAAAAAGACAATCGAAATCGGAACTTAGGTTATTTGAAGAGTTTTATAAAGAAATGACGACATCAGAATTTAGTCAAGAAAAAAGAGATTTGATGATAAGTATCATTGATCGGGTGAAAGGGGAGTCTCGTAATCTATGAAGCCATTAAAATTAATGATGCAAGCATTCGGCCCCTATGCGGAAAAAGAAGTGATTGATTTTACAGAGCTAGGCAATCGAACAATGTTTGTTATTTCCGGAAAGACGGGCTCTGGAAAAACGACCATTTTTGATGGCATCAGTTTCGCTATTTATGGGAAAGCAAGTGGTGAGGACCGTAATGGTAATGAGCTTCGTAGCCAATTTGCGAAAGATGAGCTGCCTACGGAAGTTTCATTGCAATTTTCATTAAGAAATAAAACCTACTTTATATGGCGTTCCCCGCAGCAAGAAAAGCGAAAAAGCCGTGGTGATGGCTTTACAACCGTAGGTGCTAAGGCAGAACTTTATTTGCTTAACGAGACTGGAGATAAGCAAATTTTAGCGGCGAATGTACGTGATACAGATGAAAAAATTAAAGAGATTATTCAATTGGATGCCAATCAGTTTCGTCAAATCCTCATGATCCCGCAAGGAGAGTTCCGAAAATTATTAACCTCTGAAAGTAAGGATAAAGAACAGATTTTACAAAGACTTTTTCATACAGAGTTGTATAAACGAATTGAAGAACAATTAAAGGAAGAAGCTGCGACATTAAAAAAATATGTTGAAGCGAAGATAGAAGAACGATCCATGGCATTGAAATCAATTTATCAAATTGAAAATGAAGACTTGCAGTCGGAAATTGAAGAAGACATCATTAATGACGTGAAAATAATTCCAATGTTAACGGCCGAAATCAAGAAAATGCAGCAAATGGCCGTGGAACTCCAAGTGAAAATGGAACAAAAAAAGTTAGAGCGCGATGAGTCCAAGAAAAAAGTCGATGAAGCGGAAACTCTTTTAAAACAATTTGCTAATCGCGACCGTCTCAAAAAAGAAAAAGATTTTTTGGAGTCTAAAAAAGATTATTATGATCAAATGAAAGTTGAAATTGAGCAGGCATATAAAGCCTCTAGATTAGAACAGCAAGATCAACTTTGTCATCGAATTAAAAAGGAATATGATACATATAAAGCGGATTTTCAACATTCAAAGAATCAGCTAGAACGGATAGCATCATTATTAGAACAAGCTGAAATTAGATTAAAACAAGAGGAAGAAAAATCAGATTTGCGTAATCGAATCGCAGATGAATTAGTTAAAGTAACGAATTTAAAAGACGAAGTTTACTCATTGGCAAATCGAAAAAAAGAGCTCCAAACTCTTGGAAAAGAATATAAAATCATTGAGTTAAAAATCGAACAAACTAAAAAACAAATCGAACAAATTGAAAAAAATATAAATGAGAAAAGAAATGAACAAAAATGGGTAGATGAACTAAAATTACTTTCATTGAAAAATGAAAAGGAATTAGATCAATTAACAAACATTATTCACAAATTACGAAAAATCGCTGATCTTATGCAAAAAGAAGCCAAAACAAAGGGTGATTTAGAAGAAAAAGGAAAGTTGTATGAATATGCAAAGGTAAGGCTTGAAGATGCTAAAAACACCCTTTCCACTTTAGAACGTAAGTGGCAGATAGGACAAGCAGGCTTATTAGCGCAAACATTAATAGAAGGTGACCCTTGCCCGGTTTGTGGATCTACCCATCACCCAAATCGATCAATCATACATGAAGAAATTCCTACCGAAAAAGATTTGAAAAGTGCGAAATTAGAAGTGGAAAAATTAGAAAATGAATACAGAAAGATAGAAACAAACTGGTTCGAAATTAAATCGAGCCTTACACACTTGAATGTCTCTATCGAAGAACAAAAAGAAGAGATGACAGTTATCATTCCAGAACTATCACTTGAAAATGTGGAACAAACGTTAAGGTTATACGAAGAAAAACTTGTGGAGAAAAATCAGTTAATTAACGAACAAAAAATGAAAATCTCACAATTTAATCAAATCGAAAAAGATATTGAACAACTGGAAGGTAAACGAAAACAGGAAAGAAACAATGAAGAATCATACTTAGAAAACGAAAGAGAAATCGCTAAGCGTTATACAGAGTTAAATACATCTATTCAAAGCTCATTGAAAAATATTCCAAATGAAATTCAAACAATAGATGTATATGAAAAGAAAGTTAAAAGTTTAACAAAGCAAAAACAACAATTGGAACAAGATTTTGAAAATGCAAAACTATACGTTCAACAGTTAAAAGAACAGCTTTCAGGAAATCGAGCTTCCAATGAGAAACTATTAGACTTATTAACAAAGTCAGAAGGAACATTAAAAGAAGAAAGAAAAAAGTTCATCAATATGTTAAGTGAAGAGGGATTTAGCGGATACCAACAATTTTCACAGGCAAAAAGAGAGAGAGAAACAATCAAACAACTAGAACAACAGGTTCAAAATTATCGAGAAGAGTTTCGCTCCGTTTCAGATCGTTATCAAGAAATAGAAGAGCTTCTCAAAAATGTTGAAAAGCCGCAAATCGATAGGTTAAAGCAACAATTTATCGAATTAGAAAACGATATGCAGAACTTATCTACCAACCATTCAAATATACTAATGAAGATACATCATAATGAAAAGATCGCTGACAAGGTAGAAAAGATTAATCTTACAATTAAAGAGTCAGAGGAAAAATATAAAGTAATTGGTCATCTATCCGATATTTCAAAAGGCCAAAATACGTATCGGATCACATTTGAAAGATACGTCCTTGCTGCATTTCTAGATGATATTTTGCAAGTTGCTAATACACGGTTAACAAGAATGACAAGTGGACGTTATCACTTACTTAGAAAAACAGATCGATCAAAGGGGAATGTCCAAAGCGGTTTAGAGTTATTGATTTTCGATCAATATACCGGGCAGGAACGCCATGTGAAGACGCTATCTGGCGGGGAGAGCTTTAAGGCATCTTTGGCACTTGCATTAGGACTTGCTGATGTTGTCCAACAGCACTCCGGCGGTGTTTCACTTGAAACGATGTTTATAGACGAAGGGTTTGGAACGCTCGATCCGGAATCATTAGACCAAGCGATTGAATCATTAATGGATATACAAAATAGTGGAAGACTTGTAGGGATAATTTCTCATGTTCCCGAATTAAAAGAACGCATCGATGCGCGACTTGAAGTTTATTCTAGTCAAAATGGTAGTAAAACAGAGTTTCATTTTCTAAATTAGATAGCACTATGGTTTTGAGGCATTATCTACCCACCCCTTCATATATTGTAAGGGGAGGTAGGATAATGTGATTATTTATTTTAGTTTTGTTGGATTGGCTTTCATTGGATCAATCGTTTGGAGTATGTTTCGGTTGAGGAAATTTGAAATTTATAAAAAACCATTAATTGAAGCAACCATCATTAACTTTTCACTACATATAATTGGATTAATATGGTGGATAGTGATCAATTGGGGTATTATATTAACGCTTATCCCCGGAATTGTTTACTATATTCTATCAATGTCGATAATAAACACAATTAATTGGCTTGTTCTTTCACTTTTTAAACCAAAAAAGCAGAAACAATCCGTTTTCCCGTATTAGTTATAGCTATATATAATTGAAGCTCTTTATTTGTGAACATGGTGGTGATACATATGGAAAAAAGTTATTATGTCGCAACAATCCTATTTGGGTGGATTATTCTATTAGCAATCGCCACCTTTTCGATTATTGCCTTTAAAATGGGATATTTCATTATTGGACTAATTTTTATCCTACTGACAATAGCCTCAATAATAATGAACATACTCTTTATACGTAAATGGTTTAAAAAACAACATGTATAAAAATTACGAACCCCTTTCATTTAAGAAAGGGGTTTTCGCAGGTGAAATGAGTTTGGAATTATACAACTACACCTTCTTATCGCTTCGATTTGAAAATACGATACCCAATTTTATTTGCTAATAGTGATGTGACATTTTGATGATTTTGGAGAATTTCCATTAGCTTAGGATCGATTGAAGGAGATATGTGAAACTCAGGTTGTTCCAAGTTATTATTGATATGTGAAGAAAGAGAATCCGAACGTAGCACATTGACCTTATGATAGCCAACTTCACGTAGAAGGGATATCCATTCATTCTCAGTTAGAACATGGGAAATTCCATATACATTAGAAATCATCATTGTATCTGATGAATGTAATGGAACTTCAGCTGTCATATCAATAGTAATTAAAATGCCCCCTTTTTTTAAAACTCTATAGTATTCCGTCAATGTTTTTTTGATATTTGTAAATATCGCTACTGATTCTGATAGAATATAATCATAGGATTGATCTGGAACAGGGATGTTTTCTACACTGCTTTGTATCGTTTTAATTGGGAGATGTCTCTCTTTAAATCGTTTTTTTGCCTTTTCAATCATGACTGGATGAATGTCTAAGGCTGTAACATCACATTTATACCTTTCTGCAAGATAGGCAGAGGTTTGTCCTGTGCCACATCCTGCATCTAAAATTTTAGTAGTAGGGGTAATATTTTCATTTTGAAAGATTTGTTTTGTTAAGGATAACCCTCCAGGATGCGCTCCCCCGACTCCATAATAAGCAAGGGCATCTTGATATGAATAGGCCAATATTTTTCACTCCTTCAATTTCCTCATTCCTTCACTATATGTTTAGAAGCTTGAAAGAGTTATATGTTTATTTTATAACTTAGTACGAATATCCCATAATTCGGGAAAAAAACGATGGTCAAGTACTTTTTTTAGGTAAGTAACACCAGCAGAGCCTCCGGTACCTTTTTTATGACCGATGATTCGTTCTACGGTTTTCATATGTCGAAATCGCCATTGCTGAAACGAATCTTCAATATCAACAAGTTTTTCGGCAAGTTCATATAAATCCCAATATTTATCAACATTTTTATATACCTCAAGCCAGGCGTTTTCTACGCTCGGATCCGCTTTATATGGTTGTGAAAAATCCCTCGTTAATAATTCGGAATGAATATGTAAACCATTTGCCGCCAATGCTTGAATGGAAACATCGTATAAACTTGGAGCTTGCAAGGCGATCTGTAACTGTTTATGCAAGTCGCTGTCTTTTTTATAGATTTCTAGTATATGGTGAGTTTTATATCCTAATGCAAATTCGATTAATCGATTTTGGTATGATTGAAAACCGGATGCCTGACCTAACTTATCGCGAAACTCCATATATTCTGCAGGTGTTAATGTTGCAAGCACATCCCATGCATGGATAATTTGGGTTTGTATTTTCGAAACTCGTGATAACATTTTAAAAGCAGGAGATAAATTCCCTTTTGAAATGGAATCAATCGCAGCCTGCAGTTCGTGTAAAATAAGCTTCATCCAAAGTTCACTTACATGATGGATTATAATGAATAGCATTTCATCATGATGATCAGATAATCTTTTTTGACTAGTTAGAAGAGTGTCTAGGTGGAGGTATTCTCCATAGGTCATACGATTAATAAAATTAGTATAAATTTCATTTTCCTTTGACATAAACTTCACACTCCTTCAAGCATTCTTAGAACTGCACGTACAGGGCTGCCGTCTGCTTCTTGAATAGGTAATGGCAGAGCTATCAATTCATAACGTCCGGGTTCTACATCTTTAAGAACGATATTTTCTAAAATATGGACGCCATTACTGGACAAGGCATGATGTGCATCTAAAGACTTACTATCAAGAGGATCGACGGAAGGAACATCTACTCCAATTAGCTCAATCCCTTTTTCCTTTAGAAATGGCCCAATATTAGATTGTAAATAAGGAATATTAGTAGGAAAAACTTCGGGATTTGTGGATGAATCCGTTTTCAATAATAGTCTTGATTCATTCCCTAAATCAAATCCTTGAAGTTCTTCTGCACCAATACTAGTAAACTTGGAAACATCAATCACTCTAGCCGGACCGATATAAATGGATAGCTTAAGATCCTTCACTCTCTTTCCATTATCATCAAAATGAAAGGGAGCATCTATATGGGTTCCAGTGTGGGTACTCATCGTAACCTTACCAATATTAACAGATCCACTTTGCTTCTTTGTTACTTCTACTTCATATGAAAATGGAGTATCTCCTGGCCATACCGCAATTGAGTTCGTCAATGGTTTTGAAATATCAATTAGTTTCATATGTACCTCCTAAAGATGTAACTTATCGAATCTATTATTATTATACAATATATGCTCAGAATATTTCGTGAAAAATACAGAAAGAATGGAAAGGTATCAATTCAAAAAAAAGCCGGCCATGACGACCGGAAATAAAAGGGGTTTAACTAGACTATTTGGGGGGGCCTAGTTTTAAAAAAGGTATTTGCTGCAATGTTCGTTGCAACTGTTTATATAGTAATCGATAAATCCTAAATCCAAATGAAAGCTAGATGATAAATTAATGAGAAACAAAATTGTCACAATTGAACAACCATTTCTCTATAAAAAATAAGATAATTTCACAATATTATTGTGGGATTATCTTATTTTACAAATGGATTTATTTACTTGCTGACCTATAATCCAAAAAATAGTAAACAGATACTATAGCATATTAATGCGGATTTGGAGTAAAATAGAATTGATAAATTTTCATTCCTATTTTCTCTTTATAAAGGCTATAATATGCTTACGCATTAATTTTTTAGGTTTGACTAACTATTAATCTATTAAATATAATTAAGTATTGATTATTTAAGTAAAAGGAAGAAAATTATGAGAAAAGTAGTAGTGACAGGTTTTGGTTTAAAAATTCCCGGAGCATTTTCAAAACACCAATTTAAATCAGTTTTAGAAAACGGAATCTGTACACATGAATTGGTACAAACAAAAGGTAAAAATGGAATTCATCAAATGGTTGCTGGAGTTATTCGTGATGATTTCCAAACTATAAACGGAAAAAATTATAAACGATATCCAAGATTAAGTAGAATAGCTATGGCTGCAACTGATGATGCAATAAAAATGGCACAAATCATATTTGAAAAGAATCAGAGAGTAGCAGTTATTTTGGGTACTTCCGCTGGAGGATTAAGAGAATTAGAAAGAAACTCAGAAAACTTTAAGAAATACGAGACTTTTCCTATAGAAAGTGTTTCATTAGGAGACCCACATACATTATCCTCTTCAGTTGCGACACATATCGGCGTGAAAAATCAATCTTATACACTCACTACGGGATGCGCAGCCAGTTCTGATGCAATATTACTTGGGAAACTTCTATTAGAAACAGGACAAGCTGATGTTTGTATTGTTGGCGGAGCAGATGCTTGCCTAGGAGACTGGATCTCATTAGGTTTTTTGAAACTTAAGTCTATTCAATTGGATGAGGATATCCTAAACACTGGAGTCCCATTTTCATTAAAGCATAAAGGATTTGTAATGGCAGAAGGTGCAGGTATTCTTGTTTTAGAACGTGAAAATGATGCGAAAATAAGAAAAGCCAACATTTTAGGTACCATTATGAATGGGTATGCTAATAATGACTCTTTACCAATGTATCAAACGGATTTAACTGGACAAACAATGGCAAAAGCGTTAAAAGGGGCAATTGGTAACTATATTCCTTCTTATGTTAATAGCCAGGCACTTGGATTAATAACTAACGATACAGTCGAATATAAAGCCCATCAATCCATGTTTGGTGCTAGTGTTCCTATCACTTCTATCAAAGGGATGATTGGACATCCATTTGGAGCGTCGGGAGCTATCCAGGTTATATCTGCTCTTATCTCGATGGAATATGGATTTATTCCACCAACAATTAAAACGAACGCAGATGGTTATGAGGATTTGCCGATCGTTTTAGAAACGCAATATCAAGAAATTAAACATGTTGCGATAACTACACATGGTAATGGAGGGAATAATACGTGTTTACTTATCTCTCGTTATCATTAATAGGTGTGATTATTTAATGTATATAATGATGACTTTATTTGCTTGTTTTCCTTTGATAATTGGAATTTTAGGGTTATTTATTTTGGAACGCTCTAGAATTTCAATTTCCTTATTTTTGTTTCTTATTAATATTATTTTATGGCAATTGAGTGTTGCGGTCCTTTATGCTCATAAAATATTTGACATATACACAATAGAATTTTTATTTAGGCTATTTAGATGGGGATCGATTTTTTTAGCCCCAAATTTAATGTATATATGTTACCTCTTGTTTACTGAACTATCTCCTAATTTTAACAAAAGTTGGTTGCGGTTTATTGTAAGCAGGTATACAGTTATTCTATTGTCCGCTTGGGGATTAGTCGTATTTTTAATCGGCATGAGTCCTTATGGTGTGAATAAGCTTGTAATGATGAATGGGATAGATGGATCAAATTTCTTGTTTCCCATTGGTGGAAAAGGTAGTGGATTCTATTTTTCCATGCTTATCATAATGTTTATTTGTCTATTTTTTTGTTTTCTATTATCAGCAAAAATTGAAGATAAGCAGATGAAATCCAATACAAGACAATTTATAGTAGCTACTACGTTAGGTTATACTATAGGCTTTCTAAATGTTTTCCCACAAAGTAAATTACTAGGGAGTAGTTTAGCAGTTATTGTTTTTGCTACATCTATTTTCATTACAATAATAAGAATTCATCAAAAGAAAATTAAGAGTATGAATGATGAAATTAAAAAACACCAAGAGTTTTTGCGAACAACGATCGATATGAATCCTAGTTTGATTTATGCTATAAACGAAAAAAAAGAATTTACACTTGTAAATAAAGCTTTTGCTCAATTATATAAAAAGGTACCGAAGGAATTGGAAGGTCATTCGGTGGAAATCCTTTATGATGAAAAAGAGGAACAAAAACTGTATGAAATTAACGAAATGAATGAACAATGTGTTCCCGAGGAAATTACCTTGAATAAAAATGGAAATAAAATATGGTTACAATCAGTAAAAATTCCGATTGAAGCATATAATGATGAAAAAATTATTCTAGGTGTTTCTACCGATATAACGGAAAGAAAAAAACAAGAAGAAGAAATGAAATACTTAGCTTTTCATGATACATTAACGGGCTTGCCGAATCGTCGCAAGTTTAATATCGACTTAATCGAATTCACAGAAAATGCAAAAACTCACAACAAGCATTTCGCGGTCTTTTTTCTCGATTTAGATCGATTTAAATATATAAATGATACAATGAGCCATGCAACCGGAGATACGTTACTCTCATTAGTTGCATACCAACTAGAAACTTGCAGTGAAGAAAATGAAGACTTTTTAGTATACCGAATTGGCGGAGATGAATTTACAATCATTTTACCGAATAGCCGTGCGATTGAAGCCGAGTTATTTGCTTTGAAGATTCTTAAAAAGTTTAAAGAGCCGCTAACGATTAAAGGAAATCCCCTTTTTATTACACCAAGTATCGGTATTAGTATTTTTCCAGAAGATGGCGAAAATGCGGAAACGTTGATGAAAAATGCGGACACCGCAATGTATTTCGTAAAGGAAAAAGGGAAAAATGGTTACAAATTATTTCAGTCTGATATGAAAGAAACGTTTTACCGTAAAATGATGATTGAAAAGGGATTAAGAAAGGCTATTGATGCAGAAGAATTTACATTAGTTTATCAACCGCAATTAGATTTAAAAAACAACGTTGTTATAGGTGCGGAAGCCTTGTTAAGGTGGAATAGCGAAGAATTTGGAATGGTTCCACCAAGTGAGTTTATTCCAGTTGCAGAAGAAGTTGGCTTAATAAATCAGATTGGTGAGTGGGTGTTACTAACCGCCTGTAAGCAATGTAAAGAATGGAATATTGAAGGTAGAGATCCAATAAAAATTGCAGTAAATATTTCAATGAAACAATTTTTAGAGGGGGACTTTGTTTACAAAGTATCTAGAATTTTAGATGAAACACAACTAAATCCTACTTATTTAGAACTTGAAATAACTGAGAAGATAGCCATGACCAATCATGAAAAAGTAATTGAGATAATAGAGTCTTTAAAATCATTAGGAGTTAGAATAGCCATTGATGATTTTGGTACAGGATACTCTTCTTTAAATTATTTAGGGAAAATCCCAATTGATGTACTTAAAATCGATCGATCATTAGTAAAAAACATTTCTTTGAATAATAAGAATGCAACAATTGTTCAAAGCATTATATCCGTCACAAAAAAATTACAAATAGATGTAATTGCCGTAGGAATTGAAACAAAGGAAGAATTACAATATTTAAAAAACATGGATTGTTATACCGGGCAAGGATACTTTATATCAAAACCGAAAGAACATCCGTTTAGTTGAAATGAATCCTTTAAGTTGGACTATGAAGTCAACTTAAGGGGTTTTTTATTTTATGGGAATATGCGAGCAGATGTATTATTATTCATTTGTTTATACAGGTTTGTTAAATTATTTATTAATACATAGGATAAAATAATTATTTTTTTAAAAAATATTGTATAGTTATTCATTAGTTGTTATAATGATTCAAAATTAACGGAGGTGATTATGGTGAAAGTTGGAGTCATAGGTGCTAATGGCTACGGAGGTGTCGAACTACTTAGATTATTGAAACAACATCCACTCGTAAGTGTAGAAAAAGTCATCTCTCATTCAACACAAGGATGTAAACTGACTGAGCAATATCCCCATTTAAACGATGTATATGAGATGACCCTTGAGAAAATTGATATTGAAGAAATTGCTAGTAATGTAGATTTACTTTTTTTTGCAACACCATCCGGCGTGTCAAAAGAAATTATTCCCCCACTTCTGGAAAAAGGTATTAGATGTATCGATTTGTCTGGCGATTTTCGATTGAAGGATGGGCTTCTTTATGAAAAATGGTACAAAAACACTCAAGGAAAATATGAGTTGTTACAAAACGCTACATATGGATTAACCGAGTTATTCCGTTCAGAAATAAAAAATGGGCATTTAATTGCAAACCCTGGATGTTATCCAACGGCCACAATTCTTGGAGTATATCCTGCATTGAAGGCAAAATGGATTGATCAGAAATCCATCATTATTGATGGCAAATCAGGTATTTCGGGGGCGGGAAGAAATACATCCATAGGTAATATATTTGCAGAAATCAATGAAAATATGAAAGCATATAAAATTGGTCTGCACCAACACATTCCGGAAATTGAGCAACTGCTAAATGTAATAAGTGGAGAGGAAGCACGGATATCCTTCACTACCCATCTGGTTCCAATGACGAGAGGGATTATGTGCACGATCTATGCTGATCTAAAGGAAACTATTTCAACACAAGAAATGATTGATTTATATAAAGAGACTTATAAAGATGAATATTTTGTTCGTATCCGTTCAGCAAATGAATGGCCTGCAACAAAGGAAGTAACAGGTTCCAATTTTTGTGATATTGGTTTAAGAGTTGACGAAAGGACGAACCGTTTAGTAATCGTTTCAGTCATTGATAATCTCGTTAAAGGTGCGGCTGGTCAAGCGATTCAAAATATGAACGTAATAAATGCTTGGTATGAAAAAACAGGCTTAGAAAACGTACCGTTATATCCGTAAAAGGAGGAAATTTGGATGAATAGTGTTAATCAAGTGGATACGTTAAAAGAAAACAAAGGAAGTTTAATAGACGGAAGTATAACATCACCCTTAGGATTTTTAGCAGGTGGATTATTTTGTGGCATTAAACGGAAAAGATTGGATTTGGCTTGGCTTTATTCGGAAGTACCTGCAACAGCAGCTGCAGTATACACAACAAATTTATTTCAAGCACCACCATTAAAAGTAACGCAAGATAGTATTCAATCCAGTGGGAAAATACAAGGCGTCATCGTTAACTCAGGAAATGCGAATGCATGTACGGGAGAAGAAGGACTGAAAAACGCCCTTTTAATGAGACAAAAATTTGCGGAACATCTTGGTGTCCGTGAACACTTAATAGCTGTTAGTTCAACAGGAATAATTGGTGAACAATTACCAATAGAAAAGATTGAAAACGGAATATTGAATATGACTGATTTTTATCAACAAAACGATGCAGCTAGCTTTGAAGCGGCGATATTAACAACGGATTCATTTGTTAAGCATGCATGTGCGGAGCTGAAAATTGATGGTAAAACTGTAACGATTGGCGGGGCAGCAAAAGGTTCGGGAATGATCCATCCCAATATGGCAACGATGTTAGCATTTATTACGACAGATGCAAATATCCAGCAAGATGCACTTAATCAATCATTAAAAAAGGTAACGGATGAAACATTTAACATGATTACGGTCGATGGTGATACGAGTACAAATGATACGGTCCTTATTCTGGCTAATGGCAAAGCTGGAAATAAAGAATTAACTCCAGCACATCCTGAGTGGCATGCATTTGAACAATGTTTGAAATTAGTATGTCAATCATTAGCAAAACAAATAGCAAGAGATGGGGAAGGAGCAACAAAACTGATCGAAGTACAAGTTAAAGGTGCCGAAACTGATCAAGATGCCAAAAAGGTTGCGAAAGCAATAGTTGGTTCAAATCTTGTTAAGACAGCTATATATGGCGAAGATCCCAATTGGGGGAGAATTATAGCAGCTATTGGTTATAGCGGTATTGAACTGGACCCTACAAAAATGAATGTATCCCTAGGGCCGTTTAAATTATTGGATAACGGACTCCCATTTTCGTTTTCCGAAAAAGACGCAGCATATTATTTGCAACAGAATGAAACGATTCAAATTTTTGTTGATTTATCTGCTGCCAGTGGAAATGCGGTTGCCTGGGGATGTGATTTAACGTACGACTATGTCAAAATCAATGCATCTTATCGAACTTAAAGCTGAAAGAAGGGGCTGGTGAGGATTGTCCTATATTGTTATTAAATGTGGAGGCAGCGTACTGGAGAACATTTCAAGTTCTTTTTATTCGAACATCGTAGACATTATGAAAAGTGGAAAGATGAAACCAATCATCGTGCATGGCGGAGGACCGGATATAACTACACTTCTTAAGAAGCTGGATATTGAAACAAGATTTATTAATGGAATACGCGTTACCTCGAAGGAAGTTTTAAGAATCGTTGAAATGGTCTTGTCGGGTTCGTCTAATAAAATGGTTGTTCGGAATATTATTGCAAATGGCGGGGAGGCTATTGGACTAAGTGGCATTGACGGTATGCTCCTAGAGGCAAAGCAGTTTGGAGAACATCACGAACTTGGTTTTGTCGGAGAGGTCGTTTCCGTAAAAAAGAGTTTACTAGATAAATTACTAGATGAACATGTCATCCCGGTTATTTCTCCTATTGCCATTGATCGAAACGGACAGCATTGGAATATTAATGGTGATACCGCAGCAGCAGCTATTGCAAGGGAAATCAATGCATCATTATGTATGGTTACGAATGTAGCTGGAGTAATCAAAGAAGGTAAAATCCTTCATTTTATACAAGACGTAGAGGTGGAAAACATGATTTCCAATCAAATTATAACCGGCGGCATGATTCCTAAAGTGAATGCAGCCATTGAATGTTTACGCTCCGGAGTGAAAGAAGTTTCGATAATTAATGGTATGGATGAAAATGCATTACTGAAGTTAGTGAGCGGTGAGATGATTGGCACTAAATTTATGGAGGGAATTACATGTTAAATGGAATCTTGGATCCTGCAATTACTCCAGTTATGAATACGTATCAAAGAGCGCCTATTCATTTACAAAAAGGAAAAGGCAGCTATGTTTGGGATATGGAAGGGAATAAATACTTAGATTTTACTTCGGGAATTGCTACATGCAACCTTGGTCACGTGCCGGATACAGTGAAAAAGGCATTAGAAGAACAATTAAATATGTTATGGCATTGTTCAAATTTATATCATATTCAGGTTCAAGAGAAATTAGCCTCGTTTTTAACGAAAATCAGTTGTATGGATCAAGCATTTTTCTGTAATAGTGGTGCGGAAGCTAATGAGGCAGCTATTAAACTAGCAAGAATTTATGCGAACAATGTAAAGGGAAATGTATCGCCGGTTATTGTCACTTTTAAACAATCGTTTCATGGTCGAACCCTCGCTACATTATCGGCTACTGGGCAAGAAAAGGTGCAAAAAGGCTTTGCCCCGTTAATGCCAGGTTTTCATTATCTTATTTATAATGATGTCAAAGATCTGGAAAAAATCGAAACAATTACTCCTATTGCCGTTATGCTTGAGCTTGTTCAAGGTGAGGGTGGCGTCATCCCTGCAAAAAAAGAATGGATAGAGAAACTTGTAACGATTTGTAAGAAGAACAATATTTTACTTATCGTTGATGAAGTTCAAACAGGTATGGGGCGGACAGGAACGATGTTTGCCTATGAACAATATGACTTTGAACCAGACATTGTTACACTTGCCAAAGGACTAGGATCTGGTTTTCCGATTGGTGCTATGCTTGCGAAAAATCCAATTGCAAAATCATTTGTGCCTGGCACACACGGAAGTACATTCGGTGGAAACCCATTAGCTGCAGCAGCAGGAATGGCAACGGTTCAATTTTTAACGAGCAATATTATTTCTAAAAACAACGAAATGATTACCTATTTATGGGATGGATTAAACTACTTAAAAAAAGCCCATCCAACTATTAAATCTATTCAAGGAAAGGGATTATTGATTGGGATTGTTGTGGATTGTAATGCCAATCAAATAGTAGAAGCTGCCCGGAAGGAAGGAGTTCTTATTTTAACAGCTGGTCGAAATGTTGTCAGATTACTTCCTCCGTTGACTGTAACGGTAGAAGAGATTGATCAGTTTCTTTATAGTTTTAATAAAATTTTGTATGAAATGGAGGGATGAAACAATGATTGCAGGTTATTTAACTCTTGAAACAGGAGAAGTTTTTGAAGGAGAAATAATCGGAAACATTTCTGAAGTTTGTGGGGAAATCGTTTTTAACACAAGTATGACAGGATATCAAGAGATTATGACAGATCCTTCCTATGCAGGTCAAATTGTCGTATTTACTTATCCATTAATAGGTAATTACGGAGTGAATAATAATGACAATGAAAGTCACATCCCACATGTGAAGGCAATTATTACGAGTGAATTTTGTAGTCATCCAAGTCATTTTACTCAGACAAATTCGATGGAAAATATTTTACAAAAACATAATATCCCATGTTTAACGAACGTAGATACGAGAGAATTAGTGAAAACCATTCGGAAAAAAGGAACGGTTAAAGGAATCATTTCCACTCGAAAGGTAAGTCCAAAACCATCATTAAATGATACACAACTCGTTGATCTAGTAACTTCTAAAGAGATTCGAACATATGAAAACAATGGTCCTCATATTATGCTCATGGATTTTGGTTTCAAAAAATCAATCTTACATTACTTGCTAGATTCTCATTGTAAGGTAACAGTCGTTCCGTATGATTATCCGCTAGAGAAAATATACAGCCTAAATCCAGATGGGATAGTGATTAGTAATGGACCTGGAGATCCACTTGCAGTGAGTAATCAATTGAAAAAGATAAAAGCAATCACGCAAAAGTTTCCAACCCTCGGAATTTGTTTAGGTCACCAATTAATCGCATTAGCATATGGAGCAAAAACGAAAAAGCTCCATTTTGGACATCGTGGGGGAAATCATCCAGTGAAAGATGTGATAACAGGGAAAGTTTTTATCACATCACAAAATCATGGATATGTTGTTATTGATCAAACGATTGACGAACAACAGTTTATTGTTACATTCAAACATGTAAATGATGGAACGATTGAAGGCTTAGAGCATCGCCAGCTACCAATTATCACTGTACAATTTCATCCTGAGGCACATCCTGGTCCTATGGATACTGAATATATCTTTGAAAAATACATCAATTTACTTAAACAAAAAATGGGAGTAATGCAGTATGCCTTACAATAACAACATAAAAAAAGTTCTCGTCATCGGATCCGGCCCCATTGTGATTGGGCAAGCAGCTGAATTTGATTATGCCGGGACCCAAAGCTGTCTCGCATTGAAAGAAGAAGGTATTGAAGTTGTACTATTAAACAGTAATCCAGCAACAATTATGACGGATGAGCAAATTGCCGATCGAATTTATATCGAACCAATTACTGTAGAAACGGTAGAGGAAATTATTAAAATTGAAAAACCTGATGGTGTAATCGGTACACTAGGCGGGCAAACAGGATTAAATATAACTGTTCAACTTTATGAAAAAAATATTTTAGAAAAATATAATGTGACATTACTAGGTACTTCTGTAGATTCGATCAAAAAAGGAGAAGATCGTGAAAAGTTCAGGAAATTAATGATTCAAATAAATGAGCCTATTCCTCAATCGATGATTGTTCATAGTGTAGATGAGGGAATAAAGTTTGTTGAAAAAATAGGGTTTCCGGTTATTATCCGTCCGGCATATACATTAGGCGGTGCAGGAGGGGGCTTTGCAAATAGCTTTGAAGAGCTAATTACTGTTTTGCAAAAAGGATTATCACTTAGTCCAATTAATCAAGTTTTAGTGGAAACAAGTATTAAAGGGTGGAAAGAAATAGAATATGAAGTTGTAAGAGATGTCAATGATACTTGTATTATTGTATGTAATATGGAAAATTTTGATCCAGTCGGTGTACATACTGGAGATTCAATTGTTGTAGCTCCGTCGCAAACATTATCAGACGTACAATATCAAATTCTTCGTAATGCCTCATTAAAGGTTATTCGTGCACTGGGAGTGATTGGAGGGTGCAATATTCAATTTGCTTTGGATCCGAATTCCAATCAGTACAATATTATTGAAGTAAACCCTAGGGTTAGTCGTTCATCGGCGCTCGCTTCAAAAGCAACAGGCTATCCAATTGCCAGAATAGCAACAAAATGTGCGATTGGCTATCACTTAGATGAGATTATAAATCCAGTGACGGGAACAACATTTGCTTCATTCGAACCGGCACTAGACTATATTGTCGTGAAGCTGCCGCGTTTTCCATTTGATAAATTTCCCGAAGCAAACCGTCAACTAGGGACGCAAATGAAAGCAACGGGAGAAACAATGGCAATTGATCGTACATTTGAAGGGGCTTTAAATAAAGCATTGCGCTCAATCGAATATAAGGTAGATGGTCTTTCACACCCTTATGTTGAACAATTTTCGGATGAACAATTAAAATATCATATAAACGACCCTACAGATCTTCGTTTATTTGCTATTGCCAAAGCATTTAGAAAAGGGGTTCCTGTAGATGAAATATATGCATCGACAAAAATAGATTACTGGTTTTTGAACAAAATTGCAGGAATGATTAATTTTGAACAAACAATGAAGCAATATACAATTGACGAGATTCCGATTGAGAAATTAGAGAAGGCAAAGAAAATGAATATGAGTGACAAATATATTAGTTCACTTCTAAAGTGCAAAGAACAACAAATAAGACATAAAAGAAAAGAGCATCATCTTATTCCATCCTATAAATTGGTCGATACTTGTGCAGGGGAATTTGAGGCACAAACTCCGTACTATTATTCAACTTGGAATGGTATGGACGAAGTAAACGTAACAAATAAGAAAAAGGCGCTAATTATTGGTTCCGGGCCAATACGTATCGGCCAAGGAATTGAGTTTGATTATTGTTGTGTACATGCAATTTTGGCATTAAAAAAACAAGGATATGAAACGATTGTTGTTAATAATAATCCCGAAACAGTCAGCACAGACTATTCAGTTGCCGATAAATTATATTTTGAGCCGATAACTTTTGAAGATGTACTTCATATCGTTGAAAAGGAAAAACCAGATGGTGTTTTTATTCAGTTTGGCGGACAAACAGCGATAAATTTAGCAGAAGAACTTGTAAAGGTTGGAGTTGACATTTTTGGTACATCATTGGAGTCGATTGATTTATTAGAAGATCGGCAACAATTTTATCAACTACTAAATAATTTGAACATACCTCATATTAAAGGGGAAATAGCCTATAACAATGAAATGGTTAAAAAAGTCGCCAATCACTTAGGTTATCCTGTCTTAATTCGCCCATCTTATGTGATCGGTGGCCAATCGATGTCGATACTTTATAGCGGGGAAGAGCTGGAGAGCTATTTGTCAACCTTGACATATACGGATGAACGAATCTGGCCATTAGTAGTTGATCAGTATCTTCCTGGTTTGGAATGTGAACTGGACTGTATTAGTGACGGGAATGATGTATTTATCCCCGGTATATTTGAACATATTGAAAAAGCAGGTGTTCATTCGGGGGACAGTATCAGTGTATACCCGCCAAAAACATTAACTACGAAGGAAAAGCAACTTTTACATTATTATACAAGAAAAATATGTAAAGAAGCTGGAATTGTCGGAGTTGCAAACATCCAGTTTGTCATCCATCAACAGCAAATCTATTGTCTGGAAGTAAATCCACGTGCTTCAAGAACTGTACCAATTTTAAGCAAAATTACTGGTATTCCAATTATTGATATCGGGATTTCCGTCCAACTTGGAAAGTCTCTAGAACAAACTGGAATCGCATCGGAAGCGGCATTTACTTCTATTAAAGCACCGGTCTTTTCTTTTCGGAAATTACAGGATGTTGACCCGATTTTAGGACCGGAAATGAAATCAACAGGGGAAGTACTAGGTTTAGGTAATACGTATGAAACAGCATTATGTAAAGCTATGAATGTAAATGAGACGGATCGTGATGACTCTCTTTCTCTTTTTTGCTCAATCAATGATCGGGAAAAGGAGACATTCATTCAATTCATAAAGAAGATCAATTGTAAAATCTATGCGACTGAAGGGACTGCACGAAGTTTAATAGAAAATGGAGTAATGGCAGTTTCTATTGAAAAAGAAAAGCAAAAGGTAAGTGAAATCTTTGATAAGGAAAAGTTTGATGGAGCAATTATTCTTCCAACCAAGGGAAGGGACAAAGAGAAATTCGGAAGCTATATCAGGGAGCTTGCTTTAAAGTATGAAATACCACTTTTTACATCTTTAGATACTTTTGAATCAGTATTGACTATAAAAAAATCGAAGGAAATTAAAGTGAAATCACTTAATGATTATAAATACAGCTTCGTGAATAAATAATAATAGAAAGGAAGATTTGAAATGCAAAGTGTCATCCCATTTGAACAACATAAAATGAAGATAAAGAGCAAACATTTTTTAACGATTGGAGAGTTATCAAGCGAAGAGATACTTTTTCTTTTAAACGAGGCAATAGAACTGAAAAAAATTCAAAAATCTGGTCGATCGGGCTCCGTTTTAAATGGAAAGGTATTAGGCATGATATTTGAAAAGGCTTCTACACGTACTCGCGTTTCGTTTGAAGTAGGCATGCTGCAGCTTGGTGGTCATGCTATTTTTCTAAGCTCTAAAGATATTCAACTTGGCAGAGGAGAAACAATCGAGGATACAGCAAAGGTACTTTCAAGATATGTAGATGGATTAATGATTCGAACTTTTGAGCATGAAATTATTGAAACATTTGCCGAGCATTCCTCTGTTCCAGTCATAAATGGATTGACGAATATGCATCACCCCACACAGGTAATGGCGGATTTATTAACTATTTATGAGCATAAAGGGAAGCTAACGGGGTTAAAAATGTGTTTCGTTGGCGACGGAAATAACAATATGTGTCATTCATTAATAGAAGGTGCTGCTAAAGTTGGGATGAATATTTCAGTAGCTACTCCAAATGGTTATGAACCGAATAAGACAATCGTTAATAAGGCAAAAATAGATGCTAAAAAGTGGGGATCGACCATTGAAATTGATTCTAATCCCGTCAAAATGATGAAAAACGCAGATATTGTTGTCACAGATGTGTTTGCTAGTATGGGACAGGAAAAAGAAAATCATCAACGATTAATCGATTTTGAAGCTTATCAAATAAATGAGAACTTATGCAAATATGCAAATGATAATTTTATTTTTCTTCATTGTTTACCCGCTCACAGAGGGGAAGAAGTATCAGCAGCAATTATTGATGGAACACATTCGGTTGTATTTGACGAAGCGGAAAATCGACTACATGCACAGAAAGCAATATTAAAAGTATTAATGGGAGGTTCTTCACAAAAAGAGTAGTCATTTTTTATTTTTTGATTGACATGAATAAAAATGCATGTTTATAATTATTTATACAAAGGAGAGATAGACATGACGAAAGAAAAAATTGTTCTAGCTTATTCAGGTGGATTAGATACATCTGTTTCAATTAAGTGGTTACAAGAAAAGTATGGATACGATGTTATTGCATTAGGCATAGATGTAGGTGAAGGAAAAGACTTAGAGGCGATTCGTCAAAAGGCTCTTAATGTCGGAGCAATTAAGGCAGTAATGATAGATGGAAAAGAATTGCTGGCTAACGATTATATTTTACCAAGCTTAAAGGCGAATACGTTATATGAAGGAAAATACCCATTATCTTCAGCATTAAGTAGACCGTTAATATCTAAGTTACTAGTAGATGTGGCCGAACAAGAGGGGGCCGTGGCAGTGGCACACGGATGTACTGGAAAAGGGAATGATCAAGTACGTTTTGAGGTTTCCATCCAAGCATTGAATCCAACATTAAAAGTGGTCGCACCTGTACGTGAATGGGGAATGACTCGTGATGAGGAAATTGCCTACGCGGAACAACACGGTATTCCTATTCCAATCGATTTAGATAATCCGTTTTCAATAGATGCAAATATTTGGGGTAGAGCCTGTGAAGCGGGAGTATTAGAAAATCCGTGGAACGAAGCGCCGGAAGAAGCTTTTGATTGGACGAATCCAATTGAAAAAACGCCAAATGAAGCGGAATATATTGAAATTGATTTTGAAAAAGGAGTTCCGGTTGCATTGAATGATCAACCTATGAATCTAGTTGATTTAATTGAAACACTCAATGAACTCGCTGGCAAACATGGGATTGGAAGAATTGATCATATTGAAAACCGTTTAGTTGGTATCAAATCACGTGAAGTGTACGAAAATCCTGCAGCCCTTTTATTAATTAATGCCCATAAAGAACTCGAATTTTTAACATTGCCTCGCGAAGTGACGCAATTTAAATCAACAGTAGAACAACAATTAGCAAAAATCATTTACGAAGGATTATGGTATTCACCGTTAAAGCCGGCAATTGATGCGTTTATCGAAGAAACACAAAAAACGGTTACGGGTAAAGTCCGTGTAAAGCTCTTCAAAGGTACACATGTTGTAATAGGTCGTCAATCACCATATAGCTTATATAATGAAGAACTCGCAACATATTCAAAAGGAGATGCATTCGACCATAATGCAGCAGTTGGTTTCATAAAATTATGGGGATTACCAACAAAAGTATATTCTGAAATTCATTCGAAACAGAAAGTAAATAACTAACGGATTTTAAGAGTCGTGCAGGAGGCAACGCAGATGACAAAGCTTTGGGGCGGACGTTTTACAAAAGAAACAAATGAATTAGTAGAAAAGTTTACAGCTTCTATTACATTTGATCAGAAGCTGGCATTAGAAGATATAGAGGGTAGCTTGGCACATGTACAAATGTTGGGCGAATGTGGAATTATACCAATGGACGATGTTGAAATAATTAAACAAGGCTTACTATCCATTGAACAGAAAATTATAAATGAAGAAGTCCAGTTTTCCGTAGAAGATGAAGATATTCATATGAATATTGAGCGATTATTAATTGAAGAAGTTGGTCCAGTAGGTGGGAAATTACATACTGGCAGAAGCAGAAATGATCAAGTTGCAACAGATATGCATCTATATTTACGAAAACAAACGAGCGAATTAATTGAGCTAGTTAAACAGGTTCAAAATGCCCTGTTATTACAATCAAAGGAAAATATCGAAACGATTATGCCAGGCTATACACATTTGCAAAGGGCACAACCAATCATATTTTCACATCATTTACTTGCCTACTTTTGGATGTTTGAAAGAGATAAAGAACGATTGATCGATAGCTTGAAACGTATTAATTGGTCACCACTTGGTGCCGGGGCATTAGCAGGGACGACTTTTCCAATTGATCGTAATCGAAGTGCAGAACTATTAGGGTTCGATACCGTATATCCTAATAGCTTAGACGCCGTCAGTGATCGCGATTTTATATTAGAGTTTTTATCCATTGCATCGATTATGATGATCCATATTTCTCGTATTTCTGAAGAACTAGTCATATGGTCGAGCCAAGAATATCAATTTGTTGAACTAGATGATTCATTTTGTACCGGATCCAGCATTATGCCGCAAAAGAAAAATCCGGATGTACCGGAATTATTGCGTGGCAAAACGGGCAGAGTTTACGGTAATTTAATTGGATTATTAACCGTATTAAAAGGTCTTCCATTAGCTTATAATAAAGATATGCAGGAAGATAAGGAAGGAATGCTCGATACTGTTGAAACATTAAACGGTTCACTACGTTTACTTGCACCTATGATTGAGACGATGACGGTAAATAAAGAACAAATGTTTAAAGCGGTAACAAATGATTATTCGAATGCAACAGATATTGCTGATTATCTTGTGACGAAAGGTCTTCCGTTCCGTCAGGCCCATGAAATTATCGGGAAAATTGTCTTATATGCTATCCAACATAATAAGTACTTACTAGATTTATCACTTTTAGAATATCAATCTTTCAATCCTTTATTTGAAGAAGATATTTTTAATGTATTACAACCAAAACATGTTGTTGAAGCAAGAAATAGTCTTGGTGGAACATCATCCGAACAAGTGAAACAGCAAATTGTATTGGCAGAAGGTAAATTAAGTTAATAGCATTAACTTACAGGTTTCATTCATTTTAGATGGGTGAAACTTTTTTATATTCGGGAAGATAAGAGCGTAGTAAGTAGAATGAAGTGCCCGCAAGATTATTCGGGATGGACAAAAAATAATCTTAAATAAAAATGGATCCCAATTATAAATTGGAATCCATTTTTATTTAAGATTTCAGTATCTCTTTATTTTGATTAAATTGTCCTTCCCATTTCGAGATGACAATCGCACCTAGTGAATTTCCAACAACGTTTACGACAGTTCTAGCCATATCGAGAATTCGGTCGATACCAGCAATAAATGCTAAGCCTTCAATCGGAATTCCAACAGTACCTAAAGTAGCAAGAAGAACAACAAAGGATACTCCTGGTACTCCAGCGATTCCTTTTGATGTTACCATTAAAACTAGAACAAGTGATAATTGTTGCGTAAACGAAAGATGAATTCCATACATTTGAGCAATAAAGATGGCTGCTAATGCTTGATATAATGTAGAACCATCAAGATTAAAGGAATATCCAGTAGGAATAACAAATGAAGTTATTGATTTCGGACAACCGAATTTCTCCATTTTTTCCATGATTTTCGGCAGTACCGCCTCTGAACTTGCTGTTGAATATCCTAGAATTAACTCATCTTTAAGCAGTCGCAGTAAATGGAAAATATTCACACCGACTAACTTGGCAATTCCACCTAAAACAATGAGAATAAAGCCTATCATCGTTAAATAAACAGTAATAACTAGTTTTCCTAATGGAATTAATGATTCTAATCCGAAAGTGGAAACAGTCACACCAATAAGTGCAAATACTCCAAATGGAGCAAATTTCATGACTAAATTCGTTACATAGAACATTGTTTCCGCTGTTCCTTGGAAAAAGGCGAGAACCGGTTTTCCTTTTTCGCCAATTGCTGCAACTCCTAATCCAAATAGGACAGAAAAGAAGATGATGGCAAGCATATCGCCGTTGATAAATGCTTCGAATATATTTTTTGGAACAATATTGACAATTGTATCAGCAAAGCCATGACTTTCTACATTTTTGGCTGTATCAACATAAGAACCAATATCCACCTTATGGATAGAATGCATATTAATTCCTTTACCAGGCTGGAATACATTTGCAACAAGAAGTCCGACTAAAATAGCAATAGTTGTGACGATTTCAAAATAAAGAATCGTTTTACCACCAAGTTTACCGAGATTTTTTCCATTTCCTACACTAGAAACCCCAACGATAATACTTGAAATGACAATTGGAATAACAATCATTTTAATTAATCGTAAGAAAATATCTCCAATCGGTTGTAAATACTTTCCGATTCCTGGATTACCATAAAAAATAGCCCCAATAATAATCCCGAGGACTAGTCCAATAAGTATTTGCCAAGCTAATCCAATTTTTTTCATATATACCCCCCAATTAATACAACGACGAATTTATTTATTTTTTAAATATAATATAAAAAACAAAAATAGACAAATGAAAACCTTTTAATAACAAAAATAAATAAAATTCACTCTATATTTAATTATTTTAAAATAATAAATACAGAATTATCAATAAATTCGTTTGTTTATGTTTACAGAATAAGATGAATTCTCGGCAATCCTTTTGAAAAATTCGGGAGCGGGAGATCATATGTAGTGGGATAGGGACTTAGGAAGGAACTAAAAAAAATAAAAACAGTATAGGATTCAAAATCCCATACTGTTTTTATTTGATGAACGAATCATAATGTACATAAATAGGATGCTAGGAAGGATTGAAAGAAGAGTTGTTATAGCAGTTGCCTCGTTATTATTGGTAAAAAATAATGATGGTAGATGACCTACTGCCGAATTGTTAGAAGCAATAAATAAACTAATAAAAACATTATTTGCTGCATGCGCCCCAATTGTAGCTTCTAAACTATTGGTCTTAATAGTAACATAAGTCAAAATAACTCCTGTTACTATGTAATCGACGCCTATCCAGAATGCACCATTTTCCATTTCCGGGTTACTAAAATGCAAAATTCCAAATATCCCACCAATGATTAAACTTAAAACGATAGGACTTTTTGTGAATTTAGCAAAAAATTGAAGTAAAAATCCTCTGAAAAGCAATTCCTCAGCAGTTGTTTGAACAGGAGTCAAAATCAGAGATATTAAAATTAATAATAGAAAGTTAGATAATTGGAAGTCTTGCATATAGTAATCATTCGGATTCGAGATGAGATCAATAATTAAAAATAAAGCTAATAAACTAAAAGTAACGGAAAAACCAAAAATGATCTGTTTCCAGCGAATCGTACGGTACGGAGTGATAAACGATTTCAGTGAACGTCTATGCAAAATACGGGCTGCCACCCATAAACCTATAATCCAAAAAACCATCATAGCATTAGTGAGGAAAAGGTCTATCAATGGATTAGAAAAAACTACCTCGTCGAAATCAACCATATCCTCTGCATGCACGCTAGCAAAATATAATGCAGCAATATAACAAAGGATCCCGATAATAATAAAAATAAAAATAATCGGTATAGAGACTATATATCGCCACGTTTGATTTAACCCTTTTTCTGGATTTAAAAAACTTTTCATAGATTGAACCTCTAGTCTTAAATTATTTTAAAATTAAATATATTAATTATAATAAAAAAAGAAGTGAAAAACTAGAGATTTATTGTTTTACGACCAATAATATGTTATTCTTATTATGCGATGAGCTATTTGCGTAAGTCGAAAACCGAGCGTTCGCTAAACGTATGAATGTGGTCATACGGGTTATTCGCCGCAAAACTTTTTTTGAAAGACGCCTACGGATTTAGGCGTCTTTTTCCAACTATACATAAAAAACTAACTATTCATTTCAGACCAATCCGAGTAAAGTCCACTTCCATTACAGCTTGGACATTCATAGGCAGCTGCATAAGTGCTCAAAGGAAGAGTGAACCCCCTACCACGACAATCCGGACATTTACCTAAATCATGCATTTCCTCTATGTGTCTTTCATATCTTTCTGTTTTCCAATTTGAAAATGCATTAAATATTCCCATTTTAATCACCTCTTTTTTAGTATGAGGCTAAATGGAAGTTTTATAACAATTAAGAAAAACTTATGAAATAGCATTAATAAATTGTAATTCCCCTTATTATGAAATTCGTTTATTCTTAATGTAGAACAATGAAAAGAGGGATGGGAATGGATATTAAAAAGGATGTTCAGAAGCAATTTGGTAGAAGTGCAAATTCATATGTAACAAGTGAAATTCATCAAAAAGGCAAAGATCTTCAAAAGCTTTTAGAAATTGCAAATCTTACGGGGAATGAAGATGTACTCGATATTGCTACAGGTGGGGGGCATACAGCGAATGCATTTGCCCATTATGTAAAACATGTAACAGCAGTTGATTTAACAGCTGAGATGATCAAAGCAGCAAAAGCTTTTATTGAAGCAAATGGTCATCATAATGTTTCGTTTATCCAGGGTGACGCGGAGGAACTTCCCTTTGATCATGACCGTTTTGATATTGTGACATGTCGAATTGCTCCACATCATTTTCCGAATGTAAATAAATTTATCGAAAGCGTTCACAAAGTATTAAAGCCGGGTGGAATTTTTTTACTTGATGATAATGTTTCACCTGAAGATGATGATCAAGATCAATTTTATAATAATATTGAGAAAAAACGAGATTACAGCCATTTTCGTGCCTGGAAAAAAACTGAATGGATTCGTATGCTGGAGGAAAAAGGGTTTAATATAGAGGAGATGTACTGTTTTGAAAAAACGTTTCAGTTTGATTCATGGTGTAATCGAATGAAGTTAACTGAAAAGGAGAAAAATGATTTAACCGAATACATGCTTCACGCTACTCTAAATATAAAGAAGAAATTCCATATCGAAGTAATTGAAAACACAATTATCTCTTTTAAAGGAGAAGCAATCATCATAAAAGCTCGTAAAATTTGATTAAAAGCCAGATGTCTAGGATTATTGACATCTGGCCTAACGTTACTTATTTTCTTTATTCTTTTCAATTTCCGGTGTAATGTCTTTTGATGCTTCGGTTTGATAGTTATTTGAATAGTAATAACGATGCTTTGGTAAAAAATCATCCGATTCTTTCTCAAATGTATAAGATGATACATATTTATGAAAAACAATCTCAACAAGTGCAATGGCAGCCGCTGAAATAAGTGATATGATGAAAAGTGGTGTACGATTTTCAAATGTTAGTGCTGCGGAAAGAAACCAAATAACAATTAATGAAAGTCCGAAGTCGGCAATGGTTGCGACTGTATTATTCGTTCTTGAAAGGATGCCAATATCACCGACAAGGTAGGAAACAACCGATAGAACGAGTGAAATAAAAAACACATTCGTAAACGACATACCGAAAATGACATCAAGGATTACAAATAAAACCACGATTGTTGCAACAAATTTAATAGCCATTGCTTTAATATGCTTCAAAATAATTTCACCTCACAACTTTACTGTCTTATTATTTTTAAAATTTTCTAAGAAACTATTCAAAAATAAAATGGTAAATCTTTAATTGTTTAAAATAAAAGTATTATGTAAACAACATTTTAAGTACATAAATTTTTTATTTTATGGTCAAACTATAAAAAAAGACGTGAGGTATATATTTAATGGACTATTTAAACAGAGAGATCTTAATTGATCAAATGAATGCACAATTAAAAGAGTTAATGGATCATTACCAACTTGAGGACATTGGAATTTATGAAGAAGAGGGAGCCGGAGATGATTATTATCTCGGCTATACTGTAAGAAAAAATGGCGAAGTTTATATGATAAATATGCCTTATATGAAGGATGCTTACGGAAATCTTGGGTTAAAAAATAGAGACTGGACAATTCAATCGGACGAGGGAGAAAAAAAGGGATTTCATAACTTAGATGAGGTATTCGATCATATAGACAAAGGTTTTCATTAAATAATGTGACAGTAAATTTAAGGTAATAAGGAGAAAGCGAAATGTCCTGTGATACAGAATGTATGAAAAAGTTCTATATTGATCAACTACTATCCATTGGAATATATAAATCGTTGAATAAACAGTTATATGAATTAACATTAGAGGATTTAGAAGAGATATACAATGAATCACAATTGAATAGTTTAGGTTGAAATATCAAAGACCGTTACAAGAGGATGCTAGTAAAATTGCAGTGAATCATTACTTTTGAGACACTCTTTTTTTGTGAATATTATAAAGAGGCTTGGGAACGAATAACGGTGAGTAAGGTAGAAAAATCGTTGCTTTATTTTGTTGCATTTGATTTTAGGTGATTACGGTTGATATAAATACTTATTAGCACTAAGATATTATGGTGCAGTAAGTATTTTTTTTATGAGACTATCGATAATAATGTTATTCACTAAGATCGTAATTTTTTAGAAAGTTAAGAGGTGATATAAATGCAATGTCGATCTGCAGAGGAATTGCAATTATTGGTTAATGAAGCAAAAAAATCTTCAAATAAAGGGAAAGTTGCAGATTACATCCCAGCATTACAAAAAGCTAACAAAGATACTTTATCAATATCTTTGTTTTATCCGAACGGGAGTTGTTTTTCAGCAGGAGATATTAAAGAAAATTTAACTCTTCAGAGTATTTCCAAAGTTATAACCCTCGCTATCGCACTAAATGATAGAGGGGAAGAGTATGTTTTTAATCGTGTTGGCCAAGAGCCTACAGGTGATCCGTTTAATTCGATAGCAAAATTAGAAACGAATAAGCCATCAAAACCATTAAATCCAATGATTAATGCTGGTGCATTAGCTGTGACACATATGATTGAAGGGAGTAGTGTGGATGAGCGGTTTGAGAGGATATTAAAGCTCATTCAAAAGCTTTCTGGGAATGAATCGATTAGTTATAATAAAGAGGTAGCAGATTCTGAATTCAAAACGGCAGACTTAAATCGATCATTATGTTATTTTTTAAAAGAACATGGAGTTATTGATGAAGATGTTGAACAGTTAATTGATTTATATACAAGACAGTGTGCGATTGAATTGAATTGCCTGGATTTGTCACGCATTGGTTGTGTTTTGGCAATGGATGGAAAAGATCCATATACTGAAGAACAGTTAATTCCTAGCTCAGTTGCAAGGATTTGTAAAACATTTATGGTTACATGTGGAATGTATAATGCTTCTGGTGAATTTGCAATCGAGGTAGGCATACCAGCAAAAAGCGGGGTATCCGGTGGTATATTAGGGGCGGTACCTGGAAGGTTTGGTATTGGAATTTACGGTCCAGCACTTGATGAAAAGGGAAATAGTATTGCAGGTATGAAGCTTTTAAAGTTAATGTCTGAAAAATATTCGTTAAGCATGTTTTAAAACGTAGGAGAGATGTGTGTGATTATTCATGGCCATAAAGTAAAAGGAAACGTTATAGATTTTGAAACCCGCTGCACACATTATCATAAGGAAATTGATCGAATTGCAATAAAGTTCTATTGTTGTAATATATATTATCCTTGTTTCGAATGTCACAAAGAACATGGGTGTGACAATCCAAAAGTATGGCCGAAAGAGTTATTTAATCATAAGGCGATCCTTTGCGGGGGATGCGGGAACGAATTAACTATAAATGAATATTACGCTTGTAACTCATCTTGTCCGGTATGTTTTGCAGCATTTAATCCAGGATGTTCGTTACATAAGGAATTTTATTTTGAAGTATAGATTTTATGAAATCGGATCATTAAGTTATCGGAAATTAAGCAACCACAACAAATAATCATTGTTGTAGTTGCTTAACACATATTTAAATCCCATTATGCAATTTATGTTTTCGTTTTATCGATTTGATTGGCTTCTTTTCTAAAAAATTTAATAATCTGCGGATATTCTTGAATTTCACTTTTTCCTTTTTCACTTATCCCATAAATGCCTTTTTGTATTCGTTCAAACCATCCATAATAATTATTAAAAAGTATAGACTGTGTTTTTTCCCCGGTTCCCATTTGCCGTAATGCCTTTGGTGAGAGTGCGCCAAATTGTTCCAAAAGATAGGCAATCTGAATACTTGTTTCTTTATACGCCGTCATGATCTTCGTTTGGTTACTACCACCTATATTATGATCTCCGTGTCGCCCTTCAATTTCTGAAAGAAGTTTTTTTCTTTTTTTCTTATTTTGCTGCATACTCTTTTTCCGATCAAAAGGGGCAGGAGAGATAACAATATCCATTTTTGTCGTTGATTGTAGAAATGACACGATGATTAAGCCTAATTCTAGTCTTTTTATGAGATGGCATATATCTTTCCATTTCTTTGAATAGAAGCTGTAACTCGGTTTTGGAATAGCAATATAAACTTGATCAGTAAGCTTCTGTCTTTTTGTCGCCTGGATAAGTAAATCGACGTTTAATCTTACCTTTAATTCTATAATAATAAGTTCGTCACCTTTAACAGCTGTAATATCACAATCATTTACTTCACTTTTCACTTCATATCCTTGATTTGTAAAATGTTTATGTATCGGCTTATATAAATCAACTTCATAAATTTTTTCTTTTTTCTTTTGCATTTTTACACCAACCTTAAAAAAACACGCATCAATCGATCTATCAACTACTATAATCATCATAACATATGTATTCATTTAGGACCTTTAAGAATAAATATATGTTCCGATAATAATATTATGTAAACAAATATTTTTATAGAAAAGATAAAATTCTTAGGGGAATTTCGCAAGAATTGTAGAATTAAATAAGTATAACTTAATTATTATTGTGGAGGGTTTTTCTTGAAACTTTCATTTGATCATTTAGTGCATATAGTTAATCGACCTGAGGAAGCGATTGAAGATTTCGCAACAATCGGGTTGAAAGCAATGCTTGGTGGAAGACACGAGGATTGGGGAACGTATAATGCACTCTGTTATTTTGGTTTATCCTATATTGAATTTTTAGGGGTATTTGATAGGGAAAAAGCAGAAAAAGTAATTGAAAATGATTTAGTTGTTCAAACGACTGCTTTATTACCAGAAAAGGAGAGATTTGCAAGAATTGCTCTTCGAACGAATAATATGAGAGAACTTATCCATTCTTTCCATAAAAAAGGGATTGAAACGGTTGGCCCAATTAAAGCGGAAAGAAAAAGGGCAGACGGGACACTCATTCAATGGGAAATGTTATTTATCCGAGATGAGTATTCAATTCCATTTCCATTTATTATACAGTGGCAGGAAAATGACGAAATAAGGAAGAAATCGATTGAAGCAAACAATAATGCCCTCCCTTTAAAAGAGTTAATATTTGCAGTTAATAATCATGTAGAAGTCGCTACAAAATGGAGTGAGTTATTTCATTTAACGAAACAAGATACATATAAGGATAAAAAATTGAAAGCAAACTGTACTCAATTACAACTTGAAGGATGCAATATCGTATTTGCCTCACCATACGCACAAGGAGAAATTGCACGGGTCATTGAGACAAAAGGAGAGGGGCCATGTTTATTAAGAATTTCAAATAGTAATATTGTTTTAGAAAAAGAAATGTTTGGCGGGCACTATCAATTTGTGTAATTCTTTAATCATGGTTATTAAAAGAAGATCATTGAAAACCTATGTTTTTTGGTGATCTTCTTCAAATAACAATTATTCAGCAATTTTTTGACGTTTTTCTTGAGCTTGATAAATTTGATAAAGAATAAATGCTAGAATTGAAATTACTGCTCCAGAAATATATGGAAGACCTGCATATACTGAAAACAACCATCCTCCTAATGGAGGTCCAATTATTCTTCCGAATGAATCAAAGGAAGATAGTAAACCGGTTGCGCTCCCGTGACCAGCACTAGATTTTTTTGTAAGTAATGCGGATATGCAAGGCCGTATTACGCCATTACCTAGTCCAAAAATCGTTAGAAAAATGGCTGCTGTAACAAAATTGTTTACAAGCATGATTAATCCAAAGCCAATGGCAGATACAATGATCCCAGCTTTAATAACAATGCCTTCACCATATTTTTTCGTTAATCTACCGACTAAACCACCTTGAACAACCGCGCTACCTAAGCCCATAATCATGAAGATATAGCCTAAATCAATCGTATCTAATCCCGCCATTTTGGCTGCGAAATAAGCAAAGCTTGCTTCTAAACCAGATAAAGAAAGCGAGATAAACCATTGCAAAATAAAAATAATGGACAGCGATCCTTTAAATGGTTCCCACATAGAGACTTTTCTTTCAGCATGATATCCTCTTTTTTCTTTCGGTAGCGATTCTTTTAAAACAAGTAGAACAAGCAGTAAGGTAAGAAGGGAGGAAAACCCTGCTATAAAAAAAGGTGTTTGTAAGCTGGATTTCGAAAATAATCCTCCAATTGCGGGACCAAAGATAAATCCTAATCCTGTTGCCGCTCCGATGATTCCCATTCCTTTTCCACGATCTTCTTCAGATGTGATATCAGCAACATAGGCCATCGTTGTTGGCATATTTGCAGATGATAATAACCCACCAATAATTCTTGCGACAAATAACATCCAGAGCTGACTAGATAATGCCATGAGGAAAAAAGAAACGGCTAATCCGAATATTCCGATCATCATAACAGGTTTCCGGCCGATTCGATCTGAAATCCTGCCCCATATCGGCGCGGAGATTAATTGCATTAATGAATAAACTCCCATTAAAAGCCCTAATTCAGTTGGATTTGCCCCAATTTTTTCTGCATAAAACGGGATAACTGGGATAATAATGCCGAATCCAACCATAACTAGAAACATTATTAAAAATAATATAGGTAAAACTTTTTTTGATTCCATTATATCAATCCTTTTTGATTCTCAAATTTTCAATTGTTTCTTCGTTATTTTCTATATTCAAATAGTATAACAATTATCCATTTGATTTTAAAATAATCAAAAGGTGAATATGTAGCAACACACTATAAAAATTAATTACTGTATTTCTCTCGTAAGTTCTTTATTTCTCTTATTAAGTCCTTACCAATTATCGGTTCAAGTTTGTCATATAAAGGGTCTAAAGCTATCATCCATTGTTTTTTTTCTTCGTTAGTTAATTCATGAATTTGTATCGAAGATTTTTTCTGTATAAGTTTAAGCTGTTCCTCATTCATTTTTTTAGCATGTTTTTCATTCCATTCAGTCGTCTCTATCATTGCTTCAGTTAAAATTTTTTTCGTTTGATCGGTTTGCGCATTCCAAAACGATTGATTCATTAATACAACATAACCTAAATATCCGTGATTACTAATTGTCAAATACTTTTGTAAGTTATAAAATTTCTTTGAGTAGATATTTGTTAAAGTGTTTTCTTCACCGTCGATTTTTCCGGATTGTAATGATTGAAATGTAATATCAAACGGTTGCTGAATGGCTTTAGCATGTAACTGTTCAAATTGTGATTTTAAAATATTGCTTTGCATAATCCGAAATGTTTGCCCCTTAATGTCTTTAGGAATTCGGATTGGACCTTTATTAGATGTAAATTGTTTAAAGCCATTTATCCAGTAGGCCAGTCCTTTAAGATGTTCTTTTTCTAATGATTGCAAAAGAGTATTTCCGATACTCCCATTTAATCCTGCTTGAATGGCTTCATAATTTGGAAATGCAAAAGGCAAATCAAGTACTCCCCATCTACTTGAAAGTGTGCCTAGTTTTGAAGTTGATGGGGCGATTATTTGTATTTTATTTTCTTTTAATGCGTTAATTTCTTCTATATCAGAATAGAGCATCCCATTTGGAAATATTTCTACTCTTATTTTTCCATCTGATTTTTTATAAACAAGTTCAGCAAATTTTTTTGCTGCTAGCCCTTTAGGAGTATTTTCAGCGACGACATGACTGAATTTTAGGACAATCTGATCCTTTAGTCCTTCTTGTTCATAATCATAAGCAAGCTTTTTAGGATGAAGAAAGATTTTCATTCCAACTAGGATACAGGAAATGAAAAGCACCAAACTAGCCAATATAATGATCCATTTTTTCATATTAACCTCCGTAATTAAACCGATTGCATGTCTAAATACAATTTTACTACAAAAATGCAACCGAATTCATAATAGATGATAGAGGGGAGGTAGAATCATTGAAAATGAAGCAACTACCCATCCGTTGGAAAATAACAATTTTATCGTATGCAATCGTCGTTTTTTCTCTGCTTGTAGGGGGGATGTTCTTAATCGTTAATATTCAAAATACAAGAGAAAAAGAAATAAAAATGAATGCCATGAATACAGCAAGGACTGTAGCTGAGTTAACAGAAGTAAAAAAAGAAATAAAGAATAGGGATGGATGGAAACAAATCAATCCGTTAGTGGAAGAAATTCGTCTAATTAACGAGTTAGATTATATTGTTGTAATGAATATGGATCATGTTCGCTTCTCCCATCCGGTAAAAAGTCTATTAGGAACACTGTCAAAGACGAGCGATGAAGAGGCTGCATTTGCTGAGCATAATTATTTCTCCAAAGCAAAAGGGGAGATTGGAACATTTATTCGCGCCTTTTTTCCGATAAAAGATAAAGACTACAATCAAATTGGCGTGGTTGTCGTCGGTAAACGACTTCCTACAATTATTGAAATTATTGCTGATTTAAAAAAAGAAGTGGTTATAATTATTTCCCTAACATTGTCTGTAGGTCTTATTGGATCTTTTTTTCTAGCGCGAAATTTAAAGAAACAGATGTTTCAATTGGAGCCGTATGAAATTGCTCATATTTTAAAAGAAAGAACAGCAACTTTTCATTCCATGCATGAAGGAATTATAGCGATAGATTATAATGAAATCATAACTATTTTTAATGATAAGGCGAAGTCAATATTTTCAGTTGTTGGAGATGTAGTAGGAAAACCAATTAGGAGTGTAATAGCTGATACTCGCTTACCGGAAATTGTCGAACAGAAAAAGGCAGTATATAATGAAACGATTAATGTGAGTGGGAAAACGATTTTAAGTAGTCGAATTCCTGTAGTAATTGAAGATCAAGTTGTCGGTGCCGTTGCCATTTGCCAAGATCGAACCGAAGTGGTTAAATTGGCTGAAGAGCTAACGGGAGTAAGGAATTTTGTTGATGCATTAAGAGTTCAAAATCATGAACATATGAATAAATTACATACTATTGCAGGTTTAATTCAACTTGGAAAAGCAGAGCAAGCTCTAGATTTAGCATTTGAAACTTCAGCAAAACAAGAAAATTTAGAACAATTTTTAACGGATTCAATAAAAAATCACGCCATTGCAGGCTTATTGTTGAGTAAAATTAGAAGGGGAAAAGAGATTGGAATAGAGGTTTTCATTGATCCAAATAGCTTTTTAGCAGTTTTTCCCTATCAAATTGATCAGCATGATTTTGTTATTTTACTAGGTAACTTGATAGAAAATGCTTTTGGAGCTTTTCCGGATACATCCCAATCTCAAAAAAAAGTAGAAATAAGTATCGAACAAACGGATGACATTTGTGCAATTTTAATTGAAGACAACGGGTGTGGAATTGATGAAAATGATCTGCCTCATATTTTTGAAAAAGGTTTTACAAAAAACAAAAAAAATGGAACAGGTTATGGTTTGTATTTAACTAAACAAATTGTTGATAAAGGAAATGGAACGATTGATGTAACTTCGACAGTAGGCAGAGGGACGAGCTTTGTAATTACTTTTCCAATTGGAACAGGTGGTGAATAAGATGGAAAGCAAGATGATTCATGTACTATTAATAGACGACGATCCGATGGTCCGCGAAGTGAATAAAGGCTTCATAGAAAGCGTTAATGGATACAAAGTAATCGGAGAGGCTAGTAATGGTGAAGAAGGAATTCAATTAGCTAAAGAGAGAGACGTTGATTTAGTTATTCTTGACATTTATATGCCAAAAATTGATGGAATAAACACATTACAGCAAATTCGAGCGCAACAATTAAATATTGATGTCATTGTTGTTTCTGCGGCTAAAGATAATGAAACGATAAATATTATGCTGCAAAATGGTGCTGTAGATTATATTATCAAGCCGTTTAAGTTCGATAGAATAAAGAAATCCCTAGAAAACTATCAATATTATAAACGAACATTGAAGAAGAATAGGACACTTTCACAAGACGAGCTGGATGCAATGATGAATATGCAACAAACAATGAAGCGAGATATCCACTTACCAAAAGGTTTGAATATGTTTACATTACAGCAAATTATGACTTATATGAAAGAAGCAAATGAAGCGAAATCAGCAGGAGAAGTAGCTAACTCCGTAGGTATTGCTAGAGTAACCGCAAGACGCTATTTAGATTACTTAGAAAAAACAGGAATTATCCATTTGGATGTACAATATGGGAATGTAGGTAGACCGGTTAACCGTTATACGATGTAATAGGCATTATAAGACCAAAAAGACCAAAATGTACTATATGACCATATACTTCCCCATTTAATAAGAAAGCGTTATCATCAATTTGCGAGAAAATTCAATTTTTAGAGGGGATGCTTTCAATGGGGAAAAGGATTTTAAAGAATTTAACTTTTCAAGTATTAACTGCGATCTTTATTGGTGTAATTGTTGGTTTAGTTTGGCCGGATGTTGGAAAACAAATGAAGCCGCTTGGTGATACATTTATTAATGCAGTTAAAATGCTTATTGCTCCTATTATCTTTTTAACAATTGTTTTAGGAATTGCGAAAATGGGCGATATGAAAAAGGTAGGTAAAGTTGGGGGAAAAGCGATAATTTATTTCGAAATTGTCACTACCCTTGCGCTAATTATTGGTTTGATTGTAGTCAATATTCTCCATCCAGGTTCGGGACTTGATCCTGATAAACTTCCAAAAGGTGATATTTCCCAATATACAGGAGAAGGAGAAAAACTAAACTGGGTTGATTTCCTAACACATATTGTTCCACATAGTATGGTAAGCGCCTTTGCTGAAGGAGATATATTACAAGTTTTATTCTTTTCAATTTTGTTTGGTGTTGGTTTAGCAGCTTTAGGTGAAAAAGGAAAAAGTATTATTGAGTTCTTTGATAAAATTTCACAAGTATTCTTTAAAATTATTGGCTATATTATGAGAGCAGCTCCGATTGGGGCATTTGGCGCAATTGCTTATACAATTGGAACTTTCGGTTTGCAATCATTAGTTCCTTTATCAAAATTAATGATTTCGGTCTACACGACAATGTTCTTATTTATATTTATCGTCTTAAATCTTATTTGTAAAGCATATGGTTTTAGCTTATTTAAATATTTACGATTTATAAAAGATGAAATATTAATTGTTTTAGGGACCAGTTCTTCAGAATCTGTATTACCGAGAATGATGGATAAAATGGAGAGATTCGGATGTTCAAAATCTGTAGTTGGTTTAGTTATTCCAACAGGGTATTCTTTTAACCTAGATGGTACATCTATTTATTTAGTAATGGCAACGGTATTTCTCTCACAAGTATTTGGAATCGATTTAACAATCGGCCATCAAATTACGATTATACTAATTTTGATGCTTACCTCAAAAGGTGCGGCGGGTGTAACGGGAAGCGGTTTTATCGTATTAGCTTCAACTCTTTCAGCTTTACACATCATCCCAATCGAAGGTTTAGCATTACTTCTTGGAGTTGATCGTTTTATGAGTGAAGGTCGATCGATCGTAAACTTGATAGGAAATGGAATTGCAACAATTGTCGTAGCGAAAAGTGAAAAGGAATTTGATGAAGCAAAATGTGCAGAGGCTATAGCGGAAATGAAGCATAGTAAACAAATAACTACTGCAGTATAAAGGGATAGGTCTAATCAACCTGACAGAATCAGTTGTCGGTGATTAGACTTTTTTACCTTAAACCGATGTATCATGCTCTTTTCTGCATATCGATATACAGCTGTCGATATGCTCGATGCTCTTGTTCCATTCCAATTTCATTATATATTTTTGAAAGCCATTTTACCGGTTTTGGGTCGATGGATTTTAACTCCATTTCCCAACTGAAACAATCGATGGCTTGATCAAATTGTTGAAATTCGTAATATAATTCTCCTAATAATAATTGTTGATCTGGGTCATTTGCTAGTTTTTGAATATGCTGGAGTTTTTCGAGAATCGGATGTGCATGCATGACATTTTTTAATGGGATGAGCCTTTTTACGACAGAATCAATATCATATTCCTTTAGTTGTAAGACGATGAATTTATGGAGCAGCTTAGTAGCTTTTTCAGGATTTATGTTAAAAAGGGGTACTAAGAATGAAAGAACTTTTTCTGTTGGAAATTGTTCCGGTTCTAATTCCACATTTTCTAATAAATGTTCAAATTCCTGCGTTTGTTTCGGATTGAGGGTAAGCTTATGTGTGAATAGTAAGTTTATCATTTTTTCTGCATTTTGGTGGTGTAAATAGTTTTCGAGGAGATCATCATACATTTCTGAAACATCATCTGTATGCTCAGATAAATGTTCTAATACATCCATGATTTCTTCGTCTGTAAAATGATTGTTCAACAACGGTTTTAGTGATAAATAATTGTTAGGGCTAATGTGATGAATATACAAAGCGATTTCATCCATCCATCTTGATTGATTTTGGAGTAATTGTATAAGTTGATTATAGGATTTATCTGTGTACAATGCCTTTTCCATATATATAGGATCCTTTGTCATTAATTCATCCGATAATTGATCATATAATTTCCCATATTTGATGAAATTTAAATCACTTGACAATCCTTTTACCCAACTGTGGTTTGGTGTGAAGTCCATTAATATACGGAGGATTCGATAGCTTGAGAACATTTGTCCGTTTCGGCGGTAATCATAAAAGATCGATTGGATGAGAGAGAAAATGGTTTTTTTTGAAATAAAGGATTCAAAAAAGGTTGCAATTTGTGCGACTTCTTGGGGACTATAAGAGCTTTCGGCTTTCTTAATTAACTGATTAAATGTTCTTTTTTTATATGGATGGTCTGAGGAAAGCAGGGAATGGATGAGCGGATGTGTAGACGGAAGAATGATTCCTTTTGTAAAAGCTTTTTCAATATGTGTACGTCGTTTTAACTTAGTTGGTTTAACATATGTGAGAAAGTGTTCTTTGTAAAAGAAGAGATAATAAATGTTATGTAGATCATCAGTAGCTTCAATAATTTTGCTTTGTAAATAAATGACCATTTGTTCTACATGAAGTTTAATGGTTTTACTATGATTTGAAATCAATAATGGTTGTTGGTTCATTTTTGATCCTCCTAGGATTTATTATCAATTTATTATAACATACTGTAGAACAGAAAAAGAAAGGGAATCACTATTCCCTTTCCACAAGTAGGTTTTATATAAATAGCTTAGTATGCATTCGATAAGCTTTCCCGAGTCGATAATAGTGATCGACAATTTCTTGATTTAAATTTTTAAATTCCGCGGGAACGGGTGGAAGTTGATCGGCTTGATCTTGTTTCCAAACAGTTTGCCCCGGCTCAACAAAACGTCCCTCACTTATTTTTACATGGTTGGCAATCGTGGCCCCATGCATAATAACTGAGTTTTTACCAATCGTTGCTCCATAAATAGAAACGCCTTCACCAATAAATGTATTTCGACCAATATAAAGAGGACCATGTGGTTGGGCATGATGTAATATACTTACTTCTTCACCAATATAAACACCATATTTTTTCCCATTTACTTCAATATGTTGTGAAGGGTGACAATGTATTACGGCAAAATCTTGGATATTCGTTTTTTTTCCAATGAAATAAGGTGAAGAAGAATCCGCTCTGATTAAATTATTCCAACCGATCATGACATCATCTTCAACATGAACATCACCAATGACATAAGAGTTTGGCCCCATGACTGCTTTTAAACTTATTTTTGGGTATTCAGCTTGAGGTACCTCTTTAATTGGTGGATTAAAATAAATAATTTGCAGTCGAGGATAAATACCGGGTTTTTTATATTCAAGTGGTTGACAATTATGTTCAGTGTTGCAATGACAATTATCACCGCATTGACAATTTGGATTCAGACAATTTGGGTTTGAACAATTTCTTTTAAAATATGGATATCCATTGTAGTTTCCATACATGACATATCCCTCCAGTTGTATATACTTTTCTAATATGTATTCATTGTCCTTATTAAATATGTAAAACATGGAGGGAAAGGTGAAAAGGCAAAACCACAGGCAGCATCGTCAAATAATTAAAAAGTTTAATCTGTATTTTTCTTTAACTTTCTTATATTTGCACTTATAATAGGAAGTTGACAGAAGAAGTACTAATGACCTAAATAGGAGAGCGAATAATATGACAATTACACAAAGCAAAATGCGTACTGAAAAAGATTTTTTAGGAACAAAAGAAGTTCCCGCTGAAGCTTATTATGGGATCCAAACACTTCGCGCTGTGGAAAATTTTCAAATCACAGGTAATCGCATACATGAGGAATTAATAAAGGGTATGGCTATGGTAAAAAAGGCGGCTGCACTTGCGAATATGGATATTAAACGTCTTTATTCCGGAATTGGAGAAGCGATCGTCAAAGCAGCAGATGAATTAATTGAAGGCAAGTGGCATGATCAAATTATCGTTGACCCGATTCAAGGTGGAGCGGGAACATCAATAAATATGAATGTGAATGAGGTTCTTGCAAACCGTGCTCTCGAATTAATGGGCGAAGAAAAAGGGGATTATTTCCGTTGCAGTCCGAATACACATGTCAATATGTCACAATCTACAAATGATGCATTTCCTTCGGCGATTCATATTGCGGTATTAAATCTATTGGAAACTTTACTAGTTTCAATGGAAGAAATGAAAGCGGTTTTTCAAGAAAAGGCCGAGGAATTTAATCCTATCATTAAAATGGGGCGTACCCACCTTCAGGATGCTGTGCCAATTCGACTTGGCCAGGAATTTGAAGCGTACAGTCGCGTAATCGGACGTGACATTAAACGGATTAAACAATCACGTCAGCATTTATATGAATTGAACATGGGGGCAACAGCAGTTGGAACCGGCTTAAATGCTGATCCTCGATATATCGAATTGGTCGTAAAGCATCTAGCTCAGATTAGTGGTCTGCCATTAATAGGTGCCGAACATCTTGTAGATGCAACTCAAAATACAGATGCATACACAGAAGTATCAGCAGCATTGAAAGTTTGTATGATGAATATGTCGAAAATCGCCAACGACTTACGCCTAATGGCCTCAGGTCCTAGAGCCGGCTTGGGTGAAATCATGCTGCCTGCAAGACAACCGGGCTCTTCTATCATGCCTGGTAAAGTAAACCCGGTGATGGCAGAAGTCATTAATCAGGTAGCATTCCAGGTCATTGGGAATGATCATACAATTTGCCTTGCATCTGAAGCGGGCCAGCTCGAGTTGAATGTGATGGAACCCGTTCTCGTATATAATTTACTTCAATCTATCAGTATTATGAATAATGCTTTCCGTACTTTTACAGTCAATTGCTTAAAAGGAATTAAAGCCAATGAAAAGAGATTGAAAGACTATGTAGAGAAGAGTGCCGGACTAATTACCGCAGTTAATCCTCATATTGGGTATGAAGTAGCGGCACGAATTGCACGAGAGGCAATCGTAAACGGAGAACCGATCCGGGAACTATGTTTAAAATATGATGTGTTAACAGAAGAAGAGTTAAATTTAATACTAGATCCGTATGAAATGACACATCCCGGCATTGCTGGTGCTGAATTGCTGGAAAGAGATTAATAATATAATTGCTTAAATAACCTATGAATCACTAATAAAAAATAACTCCAACACAAAAGGCAATGTACATTTACATTGCCTTTGTTTTACAAAAATTGTTTTTTCTAGAAACTACATTTCTTTATTCCGCCTTTTCCTTGTAGGAATTATAATAGGGACAAGTATTCCAATCAGTAGGACAGGAATGATTAACGAAATCTCCAAAGGTGGAGTAATGAGCAGTCCAGATTTATGAATCCCATATAAAGAAATAAAATAGAAAAAGCTACCTAGCAAGCCTGCAATCCAAGAATATTTTTTTATCAATAGATAAAATATAGGAATAAATAATAGAGTAATTGGAACATATGATGTTGGATAACCAACGGCAAAGAAGATTAATTTTCCTATAAATCTTAAACTAATATATAACGCAGTAGCTGCTAATGGGATTGAATAACTTCGAAAAATCCGAATGATTAAAACAGTAAATAATGAAACAGTTAATACGGAATAGCAAGGATATAACCAAGGTGGAATCCCGCCAAAGATTTGTGATGCCGGATCAGATAAAATGGCTAAAATCTCTTTAGAGGCAATCGATTTACCATGGATATATTGATCATATGAGATAGAACCATTTTCTTGCTGCATATTTGGGAACACAAGACATTCTAATAAAAACATGGCAAACCAAGTGTGCATCGATTTCCATATAGGCACTTGACCTTTAGTATAAACCGAATATCCGCGCCATACAGCAATAATCATTATTCCAGTGGCAATATAATAGACAAAATGGGTTGGACTCCACGTTGTCAGATCAATTCCATATGCGATATGATAACTAAAATCTAAAGGAATTCCAATTAAAAACAGAACATAACCAATCGTCGTTAAATTTCTTGAAAAACGATCCATATAGTTTAAACGACGCCATTCATTAAATAGAAGATACGCCCCCAATGCAAAGCCGGCAAAATTAACTAAATGAGGAATGGAGTATTTTTCGAATAAATAGCGAAAATGATAGGACGCGTCCCAAGCTGAACCAATAAATTTAAGTAAAAATGCTAAAACCCAAAGTCGGTAAAATTTCAAATTCATCAACATCTCCCTTCGTTAACCAAGTAAATCAAAGAAACTTCCGAATAAAAGTATAAGAAAATAATTAATAAGTAAGATGATCCCAAAAGTAATTCCAATTTTTTTTGCATTTTTTAATGTAAATAATTTGTACATAAAAATAAATCCAGTAATAACCATCAGAAAATTGCAGAAAAATACCAACCATAATTGGAAATCGTTTTCTACATGGGCATCTTCAGTAGCATGTAATAAATACAATGGGAGTAAAGTGATATCAGGTCCCTCCTTGTAAGAAGTTATATATTAGTAATATATAGAAAATAAAAGGAAGTTTCAATACACAGGGTAAAAAACAAAAATCCCCACAAACCAGTTGTGGGGATCAATCTCCAATTTATGCGTACAACGTTTACGAGTATACATGGTATTTTAAGTTGAGTCAATATAAAAATCTTTTCTAAACAAAGAAAAAACTTTTGTTACCTTATTTCTCTAATTCCTTTATTTTTAATACCCAATCCCTCAAACTTTGGAAGTCATCTTTATCGAAACCAAAGTGTTTTTTTATGAGTTGTATTGATTCTCTCTCAAAATCATGAAAAACTCCATCTGAGAAAATGAGTCTAAGGATTTCAACTAAGACGATATTTTTCGTTCGATCGTTTTCAAATACTTTAAGTATATCTTCTATGTCAGATCCTTTAATCGAATATTTATCAATTCCCATTTCTGTTTTGAATTTATTTAGAATTGAATTTTCGAATATAGATTGATTTTTATCAATTTTTGCTATGAGATAAGCGAGTTCAAGAAACGCTTCTTTCTCTTCTTGATTCAGTTCTCTTAGGAACACAAATAAAATCTCCTTTATTTCCCGGTTTTTAAATAAGTTGTAGTTTAATTATAACGTAAAAGGCTGGAGTATCTAAATTAATTCATGAATTTTACTTGACATTTGCAATTTTCCCTTCTATAAACTACATCAAAGTCTTACCTATTGCTATCAATCATTCTGTTGTATACTATCGGTAGGAGGGGACAGGATGGTCAAGGGGAAAATTTTAAAATACTACAGAGAACAAAAAGGATACACACAGGAACAGCTTTCAAAAGGGATCTGTCCTGTCAGTCATTTAAGTAAAATTGAGCGGGGCATTACGGAATATTCGGAAGAAATTACAGCAATTCTTTCTAAACAATTAAATATAAATATTCAAGATGAAGTAAGAAAATTCAAAAATTTTGAAGTAACATTACAAGAATGGCAAAACGCTATCGTTATGTTAGATACCGATGAAATGCAAGTAAAAAAAGCGGCACTTGACGCTAATCCATTAAAGAATATTCCCGATTTTCAAGTACGTTACTCACTTCTATTAGCTCGTCATTATCTTGTATTTTATGAAATTGAAAAATGTCATAAACTAATGGAGAATGTCAAGAAACTTGATATCAACCTCTCACCTTATGAGAGCAACCTATATAATCATGTTCAAGGCATCTATTACTTTAGTATCGGAAGCTACAAGAAATCTATTGAAATTTTAAAGAAAATTGATTCCAACTACTCGAGCCAAGAATATTACTACCACCTTGCTATTTCATATCATGCGGTTCATAATAACACTTTAGCTCAATATTATGCTCAAAAAGCTTTACATTATTTTCAAGAAACATTAAATTTCACACGTATACTTGATACAGAGACGTTAATTATTCTTCTAATAAACGCCAAATCGCAATTTAGCTTAAAAGAAACCCGCCAATTTTATTATAAATTAATTCAATCTGCTAAAAAAATACAATCTGTAGATAGATTAATGAAGCTCTATTATAATTTTGGACAAGAGCTGTTTAGAAGAAAACGTTTTGAAGAAGCAAAAGAGTATATTGATAAAGGATTTTCGTTAATAAAAGAAGACGATTTTTACTATCTAACCATGTTAGATTTATACATAGACATCTGTTATAAAGGCAATTTAAAATCGAAAGAAAGCCTATTGACCGATGCAAAAAAAGGACTTCACCATGCAATACAACGAAAAGATCATAGATATCTCTATTTTAACCTACATATATTTTCATTGAAGGGTATGGAAGATTCTTACTATAAATACGTTGAAAATGAGGTGCTCCCTTATTTTATTCAGTCCGGAAACGAGGATATCATACAGCACTTTGAAGTTAGGCTTTTTCGGTATTATATAAAAACAGGGCAGAACGAAAAGGCATGGGCTATCGCCAAAAAGAAAATGCTGGTTGAGAATAGTCTTTATGAATTAGATTAGTGTCGAGTACAAGAGGTTGGTTTACTATAAAATGGGTATTAATTTTAAGGAAGGAAGTGCAACTATGGATTTTGCAACAGTTATGCAGGAGCTTGAAGCCCTCGGTAAGGATCGAATGAAAAAAATGTACATATCGAATGGTGCTCATGAGCCTCTTTTTGGTGTAGCTACAGGCGCTATGAAACCAATGGCAAAGAAAATAAAAATAAATCAACCTTTAGCGGAAGAGCTTTATTCTACAGGTAACTACGATGCAATGTACTTTGCAGGCATTATTGCAGATCCGAAAGCTATGACAGAGTCGGATTTTGATCGTTGGATGGATGGGGCGTATTTTTATATGCTGTCCGATTATGTGGTGGCAGTAACTTTATCAGAGTCCGATATTGCACAAGACGTTGCAGATAAGTGGATTGCAAGCGGTGACGAGCTGAGAATGTCAGCGGGCTGGAGTTGCTACTGCTGGCTTTTAGGAAATCGTAAAGACATTGAATTTTCCGAAAGCAAGATTTCCAATATGCTTGATATTGTGAAAAATACGATCCATGAATCGCCAGAACGAACGAAATCGTCTATGAATAACTTTCTATCCACAGTGGGGATTTCTTATTTGCCACTTCATGAAAAGGCAGTCAAGACCGCTAAGGAAGTAGGTATAGTAGAAGTCAAACGGGAAAATAAAAAAAGCAGTCTTCTAAACGCCTACGAAAATATTCAAAAAGAAATTGATAGAGGAAGACTTGGTTTCAAACGCAAATATGTTAGGTGCTAAAAATTGGCTTAGTTGCGTAGGCGGTTTAATATAATAATGAACAAAAAACTGTTTCATAAAGGGGAAGAGCGTTATTGAAAACGATTTACCTTATCCGTCATTGCCAGGCATTCGGTCAGGAAAGGGATGCTAATTTAACTGAAATAGGTATCAAGCAATCTGTTGAATTGGCGGAATTTTTTACTACTAAAAATATTGATCAAATAATAGCAAGTCCTTTTAAGAGAGCTGTTGATTCCGTAGTTCCACTCGCAAATATGAAGAAACTTAGAATCGTTAAAGATACACGTTTAACTGAGAGGGTACTTAGTACAACTGATCAACCCGAATGGTTTGACATGCTAAGAAGAACGTTTGAAGATGTAGATCTTTGCTTTGATGGCGGGGAATCAAGTAGGACGGCTGCAAAGCGTGCGATCGATGTAATAACAGAGATAGTAGAAGGACCATATGACACGACCTTAGTTGCAACACATGGGAATTTATTATCTTTAATACTAAATTATTTTAATAACAAGTATTCTTTTGAAACATGGCGGGATTTGACGAATCCAGATGTTTATCAATTGGATTTTGATACCAATTCAATTAATATAAAGAGAATTTGGAAATAGGATTAACAAAAAGTGAACGCATGATATTCATGTGTTCACGGATAAAGTTTCTTTAAATGACAGCCAAGTCCGTTCAAGATTCTTTGTAACAGAAATGGGTGTTCCGTAAAATTCAGATAATCTTTTTTCTGTTAATAGATCAACTGTATTACCGGAGGCGAATGGTTCACCATTTTTTAATAATAAAGTTTTTTGAAAGGAAGGAAGAATTTCTTCAACATGATGTGTAACATAGATCAAAGTAGGGCCATCTGGTTGATTCGCTAATGTTTCAATCAACTGTAAAAGCTGTTCCCGAGCAATGATATCCAGTCCTGTACATGGTTCATCTAGTATAAGTAATTTTGGCGCGGCCATTAAAGCTCTTGCAATTAGTATGCGTTGGCGTTCACCTTGGGATAAAGTTTGGTACATTCGGTTTCTTAAATGCTGGCAATCTAGTAATGTGAGTAAATCATGAACTTTTTCATAATCTTGTGGAGATGCTTGTTCATATAAACCAATGCTTGCAAATTTGCCGCTCAATACGATATTTTCGACTATTTCTTCATCAGGTAACTGCTGTTGTAATGAGGAGCTTACCCATCCAATTGATTTCCGTAGCTCGCGTAGATCGGTACGACCGAATTTGTTCCCTAATACATTCACTTCTCCTTTTGTCGGCCAAATATACCCATTAATCATATTAAGTAGAGTTGTTTTTCCAGATCCGTTAAGTCCGAGAATACACCAATGCTCTTTTTCTTTCACATCCCATGATAGATTTTGTAAAATCCAGTTTTCCCCGCGTTTCCAGCATACGTTCTTCATATTAATAATCATTTGCTTCATTCCTTTTAGTGATATATTATTATGATAATTTTATACTATTTAGAAAATAGTGAATACATGATAACATTATTGTCCTAAAAAAAGCAAAAATATTGTTGGTCAATTTTAATTTTTTTCTATTTTATCAATGGTTTAATATGCTAGGCTACTTGAAGGGGGCGTTAATTTGAAAAATTCAAACTTTTATTTTACTAGTAGAATCCTAAGAATTATGAGGAATGCAGAGATAGAGATGCATTTTTCTAAAGATAAAGTGTTACAGCCCGTACATTTACTTATTGCGTGCCTAAATGAAAAAACTGGAGTGCTCGGTGAAATATCTTTGAAAACTAACATAGACAAATCTTTAATGACAAATAGAATAATAGAATTAAGGGAATCACAAAATCAAAATATAACTGGAAGCGATTTTTTTAATACAGCTGTAACGGTTGAAGTGATTGAAGTTTTTCATACTGCAAGGCATTACATGGAAAAATATAATCAAGTTTATTTAAATGAAGGTCATTTACTTAAAGCTTTAATTACTACTGGAGTGATGGATAGTTTTTTAACAGATGAAAATAAGGAAATAATTTTAGCCCTCGGAACAAATTCAAGGGATATGATTACTCACCTCGGCAAATACACATATCCCAATGTAGATTCGCCCTTGATTCGAAGGGCAATTAGTAAGGATGAAAATAATATTGTTAATTTTGTAGATAAGAATTTTTCAAAGGAATGGTCTCAAACCATTAGAGCTGCGTTTTTATTAGATGATCCCTCTATATATATTGCATATGATAATTATAAAGAGATTATTGGCTTTGCTGCTTTTGATATTTATAAGAATAGAAAATGTTATTTCGGTCCTATGGGTGTAACGAAATCTAATAGGGTTAAAGGTATTGGCTATGCACTACTTCATCATTGTTTAAAAGATATGAAGGAAATTGGTTATGAGTATGCAGTTATTGGTGAGGCAGGACCGATTGAATTTTATGAAAAAGCGTGTAATGCAGTTGTAATTCCATCGATGTAAAACCTATTTTATTAATCTATTGTTTGTTGATTATATTTTGAAATGAGGAGAGGTCCAACAGTTTATGAATTGAATAGATTATAGATCTAAGTGTTTTATTGCATTTCTCAAAGGTATGAGGAATGCTTTTTCTTTTAGCAAATGAATATGATAATTTTATAACAATAAGAGTGCAGTAAAAATCAATAATTTTTTATTGTAAAACGATAAATATTATGTTAAATTCAATAAAGACATTAAATAAGTGAGGTGCTTTTATGAAACGAGTGTCAACACTCTTTTTAAAGATATCTGTCGTTCTTATTGGAATTCCAATTCTTGCTTTGTGCATTTTTTTGGTGCCTGAGATAGGGAATCTTGCAGCAAAATTATTACCTAAGTTTGCTTATATAAAATATCTCGTTTTCATCGCGTTTTATGCATCGGTGATTCCTTTTTACTTTGCTTTGTATCAGGCTTTCAAACTTTTACGCTATATTGACAAAAATAATGCTTTCTCGCAAAACTCTGTAAAATCTTTAGAGAAAATCAAATACTGTGCAATCACAATTAGTTGCTTACATATCCTCGTCTTGCCGCTTTTCTATCTGTTTGCGGATAAAGATGACGCACCAGGTGTTGTCATTATTGGTTTGGTAGTTCCTTTTGCTTCTATGGTGATTGCAGTCTTTGCCGCTGTTCTTCAAAAGCTGTTAAAAGAAGCGATTGATATAAAATCAGAAAATGACTTAACGGTTTGAGGTGAAAACAATGGCAATTATAATCAATATTGATGTGATGCTTGCTAAAAGGAAAATGAGTGTAACCGAACTATCGGAGAAGGTTGGAATCACAATGGCTAACCTTTCAATATTAAAAAATGGAAAGGCAAAAGCAATTCGATTATCAACTTTAGAGGGAATTTGTAAGGCTTTAGAATGTCAACCCGGAGATATTTTAGAATACCGAAGTGATGAAGACTCTCAAGTTTAATAAAATGGAGTATTTAACACGTAAGGAGAGTGAAGTTTTCTATGAATCAAATTCGTAAAAGGGAAGCAATTCATGAGTTTAATCATTCAAAAATGGATGCACAAATCGTCAGAGTAATCAAGCAACTTGTTCATTTTGGATGGGAACAGGCATTATCCTGTTTGTTTCCCGTCGTTATTTTTGCCTCTTTGGCTCTTACACAAATCATCCCGCTTCCCTTCCTGCCGCGGTATGACTGGATGCTGATCATTTGCCTTCTAATGCAGTGGTGGATGGTTCGATCTGGACTTGAAACAATGGATGAACTAAAGGTAATCTCATTGTTTCACCTTATTGGACTTGCTCTTGAACTTTTTAAGGTACATATGGGTTCTTGGTCTTACCCGGAGGAAGGATATTTCAAAATTTTTGGAGTGCCTTTGTATAGCGGATTCATGTATGCAAGCGTAGCTAGTTATCTTTGCCAGGCTTGGAGGAGGTTGAAGGTTGAGCTGGTTAAGTGGCCACCATTTTTGGTAGTTGTACCTCTTGCAGCTGCGATTTATTTGAATTTCTTTACTCACCACTATTGGATTGATGTCCGTTTATGGTTATCAGGGCTTGTCATTATCGTTTTTTGGAAGTCATGGGTCATATACGAAGTTAATGGAACACGTTACCGTATGCCACTATCATTTTCTTTTGTGCTCATCGGATTTTTTATATGGGTAGCCGAAAATATCGCAACGTTTTTTGGCGCTTGGGAGTATCCAAACCAAACAGAAGCATGGAGTCTCGTTCATCTAGGTAAGGTAAGTTCATGGCTCTTATTAGTGATTGTTAGCTTTCTTATAGTAGCAACGTTAAAGCAAGTGAAGGGAAAAAGCTCCATTAGTTCGGATGCTAGTCAATCTTTATAACTACTTAGAATTCTCTATTAAAAAGTCGGATCCTTGTTAAAAGTATCCAAAATGATTGGATGCTTTTTTAAAAGTTATGAATCTGTATAATCTAAAAATCTCCGTCTTTCCTCTTTGCTAGGAATCATACAAGTTTCTTTCTTTCCAAACCATCTATATCGATTTTTGGCGATGATATCATACAATATATTCCGCATTGGTGTAGGTACGAAACGAAAAACGGATAAGATTTTCCATAATCCCCGTAAATGGGTACAAATTCTTAAGATTGCACTAGATTTAATAAAATATGAATCGTCTTCTATTAATACAAGACTGTCAACATCCTCAGTAATCTGATATTTCAGTAATAGTGATTTTCCAGTTTCGCTTTGAAGTGATGCAAACTTGAAAAAGGCTTTAGGATCTCTTTTCATAATAAATTGCACACTGCTATTGCAAAAATTACAAACGCCGTCGAATAAAATAATCCCACCCATGTGATCACCCACTATTTTTTAGTCATTCAAGTAAGATAAGGATAACATATTAACTCATGTTTATAAGCAAAAAATATTGGGTAAATAATAATACTCCCATTTTTTAAAAATAGGAGTAATGATACATAAAGGTCTACGATTTTGGAACGTGCTCGAATATTTCCCCGCTTTCGAAAAAGTCAACTAACCGAGTTAGCCATTGATAGTAGCCTGACCATACTTTCATTTCTTTCAGTAGTTCATTAACGCTTGCTTCAACTTCTGGTGATAACTCTTCATGTTCCTTTAATAGGGAGAGTTCTCTGGATAATTTTTTTTCAAATATTTTATTGCGATTGATCGTTTTTCGCCAATTGGAGGTGAAGATAGAAATAAAGGTTTCGTAATAATCGGATTCGACATCATAAATATCTTTACGAACACCTTTTTCGAATACTTTTTCGGCAATATTGATATCAAGCATTTCGCGAACGACTTGGCTCATTCTTGTTTTACTCATGCCAGTTGCAGCAGATAGTTCATCAAGCGTCATCGGTTTCCGGTTCATATAAATAATACCTAGAACACGACCAACCGTAGTGGATACTCCATACGTACGCATATTATCTGCAATCTTCTCTATATATTGTTCTTTAGCTTGATTAATTAATTTCAATGGTTTCTCATCCATAGGTAGTAGGCTCCTTTCAACCACCTAATTTACTAAGTCAATGTATCATATTTTAGTGGAAAAATAAACAAGCAATACAGGGAGTATACTAAAGCATTAATAAGTAATAGTATGAATAATGTCGTTTTTAACAATATACACTCACGAATTTGCGTATAATCTATACAATATATAAAATTTGTAAACTTTTTATTTTATAAAGTGTGCGATACAATTGAAAGGTGAATAAATAAGTAAGTACTTTATGAAAATTGTGGAGGTGTCATCATTTTGCTTAAATTTGATCATGTAACAAAAGTGTATAAAGGTGGAAAGAAAGCAGTCTCAGATTTAAATTTAGAATTTAAACCAGGTGAGTTCATCGTTTTCATCGGTCCAAGTGGTTGCGGGAAAACGACAACGATGAAAATGATTAATCGCCTAATCGAACCGTCAAGTGGCACTATTTATATTAATGGAAAAAACATAATGGAAAAGGACCCAGTACAACTTAGAAGAGAAATTGGGTATGTTATTCAACAAATCGGTTTATTTCCTCACATGACCATACAACAAAACATATCACTCATACCAAAACTATTAAAATGGCCAGATGAGAAACGTCGGGCACGTGCCAAAGAGCTCCTCAAACTTGTTAACATGACAGAGGATTATTTAGATCGCTATCCACATGAGTTAAGCGGTGGACAACAACAACGTATCGGAGTTCTTCGTGCACTTGCAGCAGACCAACCATTAATTCTGATGGATGAACCGTTTGGAGCACTTGACCCTATTACAAGGGATTCCTTACAAGACGAATTCAAAAAGCTACAACAAACGCTCGGTAAGACAATTGTATTTGTAACGCATGATATGGATGAGGCTCTGAAACTAGCAGATCGTATTGTGATTATGAAAGATGGTCAATTGGTCCAAGTTGGTACTCCAGAAGAGATATTACGTGACCCAGCCAATGACTTTGTTGAAGAATTTATCGGTAAAGAACGTTTATTACAAGCAAGACCAAATATACAAACGGTTGAGCAAGTAATGAACTCTAACCCAATAACAATTACGGAAGATAAATCTCTATCAGAAGCGATTCAAATTATGAAAGAGAAACGCGTAGATTCTCTCCTCGTAGTCGATGGAAACCAAGTTTTAAAAGGATATATTGATGTAGAAATAATAGATCAAAATCGCAAGAAAATGGTTCAAGTAGCGGATGTATTAGAAACGGAAGTATTTGCTGTTGAAAAAGAAACATTAGTCCGAGATACGATTCGAAAAATATTAAAAATGGGAATGAAATATGTTCCTGTAGTCGATGGCCACAATCGTTTAGTGGGGATTGTAACTAGAGCTAGTTTAGTAGATATTGTCTACGATTCTATTTGGGGTGATGTACAAGAGGAGATTGAAACGAAAAATGTTGGCTAGGAGGGAGCTAGATGGATAGCATTATACAATTTTTAACTAGTAATTGGAGCGAGTTATTATTTAAAACATGGCAGCATTTCTATATTTCTATCATTGCTGTTTTCCTAGGAATAATTGTTGCCGTTCCGATAGGGATTGCTTTAACGAGAACACCGAAATTAGCAGGAGTAATCATGGGTATTGCTGGTGTCATCCAAACCTTTCCGAGTCTCGCTATTTTAGCCTTTTTTATTCCGATTCTAGGTGTTGGAAAGGTGCCTGCAATTGTTGCGTTATTTTTCTATTCAGTCCTACCCATCTTGAGAAACACATATATAGGTGTCAAAGGGATCGAACGAAACTTGCTTGAGGCAGGTCGCGGGATGGGTATGACTGGATGGGAACGGATTCGCTATGTCGAAATTCCATTAGCGATACCGGTTATTATGGCTGGTATTCGATTGTCTACCGTTTATTTAATTGGATGGGCAACACTTGCTGCCTTCATCGGTGCAGGTGGACTTGGTGACTATATATTTAGTGGACTTAATTTATATCAAACAGAGTTTATTATTGCAGGGGCAATCCCGGTAACAATTCTTGCTCTGCTTGTCGATCTCTTATTAGGAAAACTTGAAAATTGGGCAACACCGAAAGGGATACGTAAATTAGAACAAGCTGCATAAGGAAGGAGCATTAGTATGAAAAAACGAAAATGGTTTGTCGTCTTCGTTTTGTCAATCTCATTGATCATCAGTGGATGCTCTTTACCTGGTTTAAGTGCATCTTCAGATAAATCGATTTCGATAGGTATGGTGACAACAACAGAAACACAAATTCTTGGATATATGGAAAAATATATGATCGAACATTATACGGATTTAAAGGTGGATTTGGTGAACAATTTAGGTTCATCCATCGTTTTGCATAAAGCAATGCTTAACGGGGATGTTGATATCTCAGCTGCACGCTATACAGGTACCGATTTGCCGGGTGCTCTTGGGATGGATCCAGTGAACGATCCAAAAAAGGCATTAAAAATTGTTCAGAAAGAATTTGATAAACGTTTTGATCAAACATGGTTTGATTCATATGGATTCGCCAATTCGTATGCATTTACTGTAACGAAAGACTTTGCTGAAAAAAATAACATATCAAAAGTTTCCCAATTAGAACCAATGGTGAAAGACTTGAGTTTAGGTGTTGATAATTCATGGTTAAAACGAAAAGGGGATGGCTACGAAGGTTTTGTGAAGGAGTATGGCTTCGAATTCGGTCAAACCTTCCCAATGCAAATCGGTCTCGTTTATAAAGCAGTCCAAAGCGGAAAAATGGATGTTGTTTTAGCTTATACAACGGATGGCCGAATCAATGCATATAATCTTCAGGTACTGGAAGATGACAAACATTTCTTCCCACCTTACGACGCATCGCCTGTTGCTAGAAATGATGTATTAAAAAAACATCCTGAACTAAAAGGAATCTTACAAAAGCTGGTTGGAAAGATTAGTACGAAAAAAATGCAGCAATTGAATTATGAAAGCGATGGGAAAATGAAAGAGCCTTCTGTTGTTGCTAAAGAGTTTTTAGAGGAAAATAACTATTTTGAGTAAGACTGGAGGTGTGTGAATTGAATACGATACAAGGATTATTTGATTATTACGCTCACAATGGTGGATATGTTTGGGAACAGTTTTATCGACATTTTCTAATGTCAGCATACGGGGTAATTTTTGCTGCGATTGTTGCTATTCCGTTTGGAATCATCATTGCGCGATACCGCAGGCTTAGTACGTGGGTAATTTCACTTGCAAATATTATCCAAACGATTCCTGCCTTAGCGATGTTATCGGTCCTAATGTTAGTTATGGGGTTAGGAACAAATACAGTAGTCCTTTCATTATTTCTATATTCACTTTTGCCAATTTTAAAGAACACTTATACAGGAATTGTTAATGTCGATCAATTCTTGTTGGAGTCCGGAAAAGCGATGGGGATGACGAAATTTCAAATACTAAGAATGGTTGAGCTGCCACTTTCATTATCCGTTATTATGGCAGGTCTCAGAAACGCACTAGTTGTCGCAATTGGGATTGCAACAATCGGAACATTTGTCGGAGCAGGTGGACTAGGTGATATTATTGTCCGCGGTACGAATGTAACGAACGGTTCGTCCATAATATTGGCTGGAGCGATTCCGACTGCATTAATGGCAGTTGCTGCAGACTTTTTGATGGGCTGGCTGGAACGAATCCTATCTCCTGTGAAAAAGAAAAAAGAAGTAAAATTAGAAATGAAGGAAGCTGCATAATATGGAACAGAGGGTGTAGACCAACAACAAGACTTATAATTCAGATAAAAAAAGTCAGAATTAATCTTGACATATTAAATGTTCAAATATTATTATTAATACAATTAAATAATTCTTATCCAGAGAAGCCGAGGGACTGGCCCGAAGAAGCTTCAGCAACCTCTACTTAGGTAGAAAGGTGCTAATTCCAGCAAGCATTCGCTTGGAAGATAAGAGATGACGCATTGAGGAGTCCTCTTTTCTTTTTGAAAAGGGGACTTTTTGCTTGAAAAATTTTATAAGAAAGAAGGTTAGTGATATGAGTAAAGTAGTAATTTTATGTGGGAGCCCATCTGATAAGTCCAAAACAGATCTTGTGTTGAAACATGTTCAATTTTTATTAGAGAAAGAAGGGATTTCTGTTTCGTATGCTTCAGTTGTCGATTTCTCACCTTTAGATTTAGTAAATAGCCGTTATGACAGTCCGGATATTAATCATTTGGCACAAACGATTATAAATGCAGATGGCGTCATTATCGGATCACCTGTGTATAAAGCATCCTACACAGGTGTATTAAAGACATTAATTGATTTATTGCCTGAAAGAATACTTAAGGGAAAACCTGTTTTTCCTGTAATGGTAGGAGGCAGTGGTGCGCACTTACTCGCTCTAGATTATGCATTAAAACCACTCATAACAACATTAAAGGGAAATCCTTTACAAGGAATTTATATTTTAGAAAGTGCTATTGACAAATCCAATAAACGAAATCCTCTGACACATATTGAGTCGATTCAACGATTATCTGAGCAGGTTGACGGATTTGTTAAGTCGATTAAACAGCTCAAACAATTTACAGCGCAATCTTTGTAAAAAATTTAGGAGGTCTGAAAATGGTAAAAAAAAGAATCTATTTGAATGCTTTTGATATGAATTGTGCAGGTCATCAATCCCCTGGTTTATGGTCACACCCAGAAGATCGCTCCTCTACTTATAAAGATGCAGAATATTGGACTCATCTTGCGCAGGTCTTGGAAAAGGGTTGTTTTGATGCGATATTCTTAGCTGATGTGTTAGGTACTTATGATGTTTATCAAGGCTCAAGGGATCCTGCAGTTCGCCAAGGTGCACAAGTACCGGTAAACGATCCGGCATTTGTCGTTCCAATAATGGCTCAAGTAACAAAACATCTAGGATTTGGATTAACAGCTTCAACAAGCTACGAACATCCATATACGTTTGCCAGGAGAATCTCTACTTTAGATCATTTAACGAAAGGGCGTATCGGCTGGAATGTTGTTACCTCCTATTTAAATAGTGCTGCATTAAATATCGGCCTTGATAAACAGCTTAGTCATGATAATAGATACGATATTGCTGATGAATATATGGATGTTGTCTACAAATTATGGGAAGCGAGTTGGGAGGATGACGCCGTTATTGTAGATAAAGAGAAGGGGATCTATACGAATCCGAGTAAAGTTCATGATATTGAACACGAGGGTACGTATTATAAAGTTCCAGGTGCGCATTTATGTGAACCATCACCTCAAAGAACACCTGTTATCTTTCAAGCGGGTGCATCTTCTAGAGGCAGAAAATTTGCGGCAAAGCATGCAGAGCTAGTTTTCATTGGCGCAACTACAATGGAAAGTACGAAAAAGACAGTTCAAGCTTTTCGGGAAGAAGCTATTAAAGCTGGAAGAAAACCAGAAGAAATAAAAATTCTAACTCTTATTACCCCAATTGTCGCCCCGACACAAGAAGAAGCAGAAGCGAAATATAATGAATACAAAAAATACGCGAGCTACGAAGGTGCACTAGCATTAGTTGGCGGATGGACTGGACTCAATTTAGAGGAACTTAATCCACAAGAGAAAATTCAATATGTGAAAAACGATGCTATTCAGTCAGCATTGAAGTCATACTCAGAGTTTACTGTAGAAGAAGTAGCAGAATTTGTTGGGGTTGGTGGATTAGGTCCAGTTATTGTCGGCTCTCCAACGAAAGTTGCGGACTCATTAGAGGAATGGGTAGAAGTAACGGGAGTAGATGGTTTTAATATAGCTTATGCGATTACGCCTGGAACCTTTGAGGATTTCGTAGAATTTGTCATACCAATTCTACAAGAGCGTGGATTAGTCAGAAAAAAATATGAAGAAGGGACATTCCGGAAAAAATTATTTGGAAATGATTTTTTACATGAACATCATCCAGCTAGACAACATCGAAATAGGAGAATACCTGTTTAAAATATGAAAAACCTTATTCTCGTAAACTACGAAATAAGGTTTTTCATATTTTACTATTAGCACTAGAATTGGCTGAAATAAAAGCCATTTTGAAACGCCTATTCCGCTTGGTGGATTGAATGTTTAAAAAGAAGGATTATTTTATAGATTATCGAAGTTTTATATATCAAAGGATTTTTTGAAATTATCTTTTTGTATTTGGAGGGTATTGATGAATAAACAAGTATTAGAGACCATAGTTGATTGTATGGCTGCAAATATAGAAATGCGGGATATTCAAAGGATACAAACAAAGCATCGTATGAAACTAGTTGAGTTTTGGGAAATTGAAAAAGGGGATAAGGTCCTTGAAATAGGCTGCGGTCAAGGGGATACAACAGCAGTGCTTGCCTATTATGTAGGAGAAAGTGGTCTAGTTCAAGGAGTAGATATTGGTTCTGAATCTTACGGTAGTCCGGTATCATTAGGTGATTCTGCAATGTATTTAACACATTCAAAGTTAGGTAAGCAGATTAATATGAACTTTAATGTGGATATACTGTCCCCTGAAATAGATTTTCCAGATGGATATTTTGATTGTATCGTATTATCACATTGCTCGTGGTATTTAAAGTCAAAAAAAGAATTATTTGAAATACTGAGCAAAATTAAAAAATGGGGAAAAAAATTATGTTTTGCAGAATGGGATACAAACATTCATAAAATTGAACAGTATTCTCATTTTTTATCTATTCTTATTCAAGCACAACTTGAGTCGTTTAAGGACAACAGTGAATCAAATGTACGAACATTATTTACCCCAAATGAAATAATAAAAATCGCAAAACATGCTGGTTGGACAATCACGAATGAAACATCTATTTTTTCCCCAGATATACAAGATGGTCAATGGGAAATACATAATGTTTTAACAGAATTTGATGAAGAACTACAAAAAAATGGTGAACTACCTATAAAGCTTAAAGAACTCCTTCAATCTGAAAAAAACATGCTAGAAGAGCATATTAAAGTAAATAAAATTATTCCTTTGTCAGTCTATGCTTTTACAGCAAACTAAATGTAAATTAGAAAAATGAAATAAAAAGGTGAATGATTATGGAACTAAAATGGCTAGAATGGGTGAAACAGTTACAAGCAATTGCCCAAGCAGGGTTAACTTATTCTAATGATATTTATGACAAGGAGAGATTTGAATTAATAAGAAAGATTAGTATAGAAATCCTATCCAATCAGACAAATATGGATACAACCTTTATAAAAGATTTATTTGCAAATGAAACAGGCTATCAAACACCAAAAGTAGATATTCGAGCTGTTGTTTTAAGAAATAAGAAAATTCTATTGGTCAAAGAAAAGACAGATAACAAGTGGGCGTTACCTGGAGGATGGGCGGACATTGGATTATCGCCAAGCGAAGTTGCTGTTAAAGAAGTAAAGGAAGAATCAGGCTACGATGTAAAAGCAGTTAAACTATTAGGAATTCTAGATAAAAAGTATCATCCACATCCACCTTCACTTTATCATGTATATAAAGTTTTCATCCAATGCGAAATTATTGGCGGGATGTCTTTAGAAGGAATTGAAACCAGTGATGTAAGCTTTTTTGCTGAAAATGAACTACCTGAACTATCAGAAGCCAGAAATACTAAATCACAAATTGAGATGGCAATAAGAATAGCAAATAGTTCAGATGAACGTATATATTTTGATTGAATTGTTTAAATTCTGATTGTTTTATGTCATATTGGTTAAGTATCTGTTTGGGCGAGGGAAGTTGGGAAAACACCAGTTTCTGCGAACTTCACAGGCAGGGGTCTTGTTACAAAAAAGTAATTTCGTAAATAAACACAATCTAGAAGCAGTAGACAAAATCTACTGCTCTTAATTTAGGAGGAGGAGAGCCGTGATGCGAGTGGGTTCAAGCTCCCATTATTCAAACACATCCTAGGATGAAATTAACTGCAGTTTGCACGATGAATCGTCATCAAATCCCAGATGGAATATTTAGTGAATCAACTATTCCTAAACATTATCGAAACTGGAACAAAATGATAGATTATGAAGAACTCGATCTATTATTTGTAAGTTCATTGCCTCCGTTTCACTATAATATGGTTAAAACAGCACTAAAAAAAGGAATTAATATTGTTTGCGAAAAGCCATTTACAATGAATCGCCATGAATCGAGAGAATTAATAGAACTAACGACACACTATTCCGCCAAAGTAATGATAGATTTTGAATGGAGATTTCTTCCTATCAGGCAAAAAATGAAAAAATTATTTCAAAACAATATTGGGGATCTTATTCATTTTGATTATCATATTTCGAGTGCACAATATGAGCATCTTCACTTAACAAGTAGAGGATGGATGGCGCAAAAAAAACAATTTGGTGGAATGTTAGGTGCAATTGGATCACATATGATCGAATGTAATGAGATGGATAGTAGGTGATGAAATAGAAAAAATTAATGGCTTTGTACACACACATGTTCCAGAAGGAGCAGGTGAGTTTCGGGATGCAGATGATGCTTTTTTCATTCATGGAAAGATGAAGAATAATTCTACTTTTTCCCTTCAACTGCTTTCAGGGGTAAACCATGGATTCGGATCCCAATTAAGGATATTTGGTAGTGCGGGAACGATTGTGCTGATGAATGATAATACTCTTAAATATGGAAAAGGAAGTAAACCATTAAAAAAAATCCATATTCTTCAACAAGAGAATATTCCTGTTCATCTTACTTTAGAAGCGAAGGCTTATTATCCTGCTTTTTATCCGTTTTTGGAAAAAGTATATGAATATATTATTTTTGACAAATTAGATAGAGATTTACCAACAATTCAAGATGGATATGAAAACCAAGTTATATTAGATAAGATTTTGGCAAATTAATATATAGTTTAGCGTAATTAGTTCTAAAAAGAAGTCAACCACTTTTGCGGCATCTTTCTGTGATAGTTCAGCTTGGGTAGAAATAGATTTTACCAATTCTATTTTAAACCTTCCTATGCATGATCTTGGGTTTCAAATTCTTATAGTTACGCTGAAAAGAAACGTTTTTATTACAATATGTCAGTCCATTATAAAAATAAAGACTATACTGGACCTACATCAATTCAGTACTGGGAATCTACAGTGGAGAAAATAATAAGAAAATTAATATATAAAGAGGAGGGAAAAGGACAGTGAATCCATTACAAGAAGAAAGGCAAGTACAACCTAATAAAGCGTTTGAGTCTTTTTTATCCTTTGTTGCATTCACGATTGCATTAAAACTGCTTCCTTTATTTGAATGTTTAACCGATAATCTCGCACTTCAAATTATTTTAGGATTAGCTCTTGCTGCACTTGTTATACAGTGGTTCATAAATAACAATAAACTAGTCGATATGCTAAGAATAATGTGTAAGCGTTTAAATCTCAATATAGTTTATTTATATCTCGCGTATATCATTTTATATCTCGTAGTTGTTTTAGTTATTCTTTGATCTAAAACAGCGAAGTGAAGACCCTGTTTTTTATACGGTATAGAAAGTCGTTGAACCAATAAACCCTAAAGGTAGACTAAAAATGTAGTATTGTGGGATATTCAAAAAAATTAATTCAACTTGGAACTTAGGAAGGCTGAAGAAATGAAAAAAGGAAAGACGAATGCGATGAGAATACTAGATAAGGAAAAAATCACATATAAAATGATGACTTACACAACTGATGACGGGAAAATTGATGGAGTGTCAGTTGCTGAAAAAATTGGAAGAGAAGATGGAGTCGTATATAAAACCCTAATCTCCCAAGGCTCAAGCAAGGCATACTATGTGTTTATCATACCAGTTGATGCTGAGCTTGACCTAAAGAAAGCAGCAAAGGCTGCAGAGGAAAAGAAGATAGAAATGATTCCAGTAAAGGATATTATCAAAGTATCCGGATATGTCCGTGGTGGTTGTTCCCCGATCGGTATGAAAAAATTATTTCCTACTTTTATTGATGCAAAAGCACGAACACTAGATACAATTATTGTAAGCGGAGGAAATATTGGCGTGCAAATTGAGTTGGAGCCAGAAAGTTTAGAAAGAGTAGTGAAGGCCCGATACGTGGATTTGTCTAAATAAGGGTTAGTAAATATTACCTAACCCTTTAATAGATTTAAAAAATCTCATCCAATTCTTGATATCCCCTATACTGATTATCTACACTTTCCAATGCATGTTCGAAATGTTTGCTTAACTCAATTTTAAGCTCATCTTTTTTATTGTTTTTAATTAATTCAAGTATTCGTTTGTGCTCCTTTGGACTATAAGGTTTCTGCAAAGGATTTTCGAAAAAATCGTCATATAGGATTAAATAAATGCTAGTTTGGTTAATAAGTGTCTCAATAAAACTATTTAAAAATTTGTTTTGGCATTTTCTCGTTATTAATAAATGAAATTGTTTGTTTGCAGTTACATATTCTTCTACATTCTTTTCTACTAACACCTTATGTTCTTCCTCAATTAAACGACTGATTTCTTCATAATCATTTTCATCCATATAATCGATGGCTGTACATACCGCCATATATTCTAATTTATCCCTTAATTGATATGCTTGTATAATTTCATCTCTTGTTGGATTTGTTACGAATGCACCTTTGTTAGGTATCAGATCGACGAGACCTTCAAGTGATAATTTTTGAATGGCATTACGAATTGGAGTGCGGCTAACTTGTAATGCCTCGGATATGGTCGTTTCTTTTAATTGTTTACCAGGTGCCAATTTCCTAGATAAAATGGCATTTCTTAAATGTTGATATACCACGTTTTCCATGGATGTTTTTTTCATTGTTATCCCCACCTTACCCTTACTTTCAATAGATATGATTGTTTCATTTGGACTAAATATTCAAAATATATTGACAGAATGAATCTTTTAGCTTTAAACTACATATAAATTGTACTACAATTTTGAGCAACAATATATAAAAAATGTGTAAGCATTATCAAAGGACAAAAATTATGAGGGGGATGGAGTATGAGGAAATATTGGTTGTTAATGCTCGCATTGTTGGTTTTTGTGGGAATTGCGTCAGGTTGTGGAAGCAAAGAATCAGGGGGTAGCAGCAAAAAAGGTGTACTTGATCGAGTGGAAGATGCTAAAGTTCTAAAAGTCGGTTTTGAAGGGACTTACCCTCCTTTTAACTTTTTGAATGATAAAAAAGAATATGAGGGATTCGATGTAGACATATCAAATGAAATGGCAAAACGGTTGGGAGTAAAGACGGAGTTTGTTGCGACAAAGTGGGAAAGTCTTATTGGAGGGTTAAAATCGGATAAATTTGATATTATTATCGGTCAAATGACAGTGACAGATGAGAGAAAGAAAAGCGTGGATTTTACCGATCCGTACGTAGTGACAGGTTCTGTGTTAGTTACAAGAAAAGATACAGATAACATTAAGGTTTTGAATGATATTAAAGGTAAAGATGTTGGGGTCGGCGGTGGAACAACATTTGAAGAAGTTGCAAAAAGTGTTGATGGAGCAAATGTTAAGCTTTACAAAGCAATGAACGACTACGTACAAGATTTAATTAATAAAAGACTTGATGTGATTATTAATGACCAATTGTTAATGAGCTACAACATCAAAGAAAAGAACCTTCCAATTCAAATTACAAGTGACATTTTAAATAAAGACGAAATTGGCATGGCTGTAAAAAAAGGAAATGAAGATTTCGTTAAAAAAGTCAATCAAATATTACAAGAGATGAAAGAAGACGGTAAGTATAATGAAATCTATAAAAAATGGTTTGGAACTGAGCCTTTAGTAAAGTAATTTTATTTACATCAATTAAGGAGTGGTTTATATGCAAGTAAAAGTGTTAGGAACTGGGATGATTGGAACCACTGTAGTTAGTGAACTTGTTAAGTATTCGAGTATTGATCAAATCACTGCAGTCGATGTCAGTCAAGATAGTATCGATAAATGCCTGAAAAAAGCACAACATTCTAAAGTGACCGGTTTAACAACTTCACTAAATTCTGACGAGGAAATTTATCAAGTCCTTAAAGATGCTGATATTGCAGTAGCATGTTTACCACATTCATTAAGCTTGCCTGTGATTCACGCTGCAATTAGAGCTAAATGTCATATAGTCGATCTGGTAGGTTCAAAGATTGATGAGAAGATGCAGCTTGATCAACAAGCAAGAGAGGCAGGGGTGATTATTATGCCCGGTTGTGGTGTAGCTCCAGGTATCACAAATTTTCTTGCTGCCCAAGGAATCCAAATGCTTGATGAAGCAGATGAAGCAGTAATGATTTGTGGAGGCATTCCAAGACATCCATTACCACCTTTATGGTATCAAGTTGTTTTTCGCCTTGAAAGTGTTATGGGACTTTACACTAGACCGGCAACAGCTGCTGAATATGGAAAACTAGTCGAATTACCACCTCTATCCGGATTAGAAAAGATAACCTTCCCTGATCCAGTGGGAGAATGTGAGGCAGTAATTACTGATGCTCATAGTACAGCCTATACACTAAAAAACAAGGTTAATAGATTATATGAAAAAACTGTTCGTTATGCTGGTCACTGGGATAAAATGGCGACATTAGCTGAACTAGGCTTCTTTGACGAAACTCCAATTGATATTCAAGGCCACCAGATTTCTCCTAGATTATTCACCGAAAAGGTGCTGACTCCAAAGCTAAAAGGAAAATCGAATGAAGATATTACCGTATTACGTGTAGAGGTAACCGGTAAAAAAGCAGAAAAACAGATGAAGTATTTATGGGAGATGGTTGATTTTTATGACCACGACCGAAATATTACTTCGATGGCCAAAACAACGGCACTACCTGCAATGTTATTAGCACATTGGATTGCTTCTGGAAAAGTGAAGGAAGTTGGTGTCGTACCTATTGAAAATGTTATTGTCGGAAATCGTTTTGAACCATTTATGGAAGAATTACAAAGATTAGGAGTTACGATTAATTTTCAGGAAATAACCATGTAGTCTTGTTAAAGAACACTTTCTTAATGGATGAATGGGGGAAACTTCATGGATGTCTCAATAATTATTGAATCATTACCTACTTTATTAAATGCAACATTAATGACCATTCTTTTAGCCATTGTTTCAATATTGATTGCGCTAGTTTTAGGTTTCTTTACCGCTTTAGCGCGCTTATCAAAAATAAAATTATTAAAAGCAATTGCTTCAATCTATGTATCTATTTTTCGTGGAACACCACTTTTAGTTCAAATATTTGTTATTTATTACGGTCTTCCCCAAATAAATATTGAATTGGATCCAATACCTTCAGGAATTCTTGCACTAAGCTTAAATGCTGGAGCTTATTTATGCGAATCTTTCCGTTCTGCAATAATGTCGGTTGATAAAGGGCAAATGGAAGCTTCGGTTTCTTTAGGAATGACCTACGGGCAAGCATTAAGAAGAATTATTTTACCTCAAAGTATCCGCATAGCTATTCCTACATTATCAAATACATTTATTGTTCTTATAAAAGATACATCGCTAGTATCTGTCATTACCGTTACAGAACTATTGCAAATGTCCTCATTGTTAATTGCGAAAACTTTTGAACCATTAACTATTTACTTACTGGCTGCAGCTTTATATTGGATATTAATAACATTTTTTACTATCCTTTTAGACAAAATGGAGAAGAAAACATCAAAACATTTAGTTCAATCATAATTATTGAAGGGGGATAGGTATGACGGTAGTTCAATTAGAAAATATAAAAAAGTCCTTTGCAGGTAATGAAGTATTGAAAGGAATTGATCTCTCTGTAAACAAAAGTGAAGTTGTTGTTATTATGGGGCCGAGTGGATCAGGGAAATCAACGTTACTAAGATGTATTACTTATTTAGAGGAACCAAACGAAGGGGTTATCCACGTCGGTCAACGGAGTTTAATCGCTGGGGAAAAGCTGAACAAAAGTCGGAAGTCAATTATAAACGAAATACGGAAAAATACCGGATTTGTTTTTCAACAATTTAATTTATTTCCTCATAAAACCGCGATTGAAAATGTTATGGAAGGTCCGATTGTGATAAAAAAAATGCAACGGGAGAAAGCTAGGAAGCTTGCGGAAACCTTATTGGAAAAGGTAGGACTTGGGGAAAGGTCTCATCATTATCCATCACAACTTTCAGGTGGGCAGCAACAAAGGGTCGCAATTGCTAGAGCTCTATCTATGGAACCGATGGTTATGCTGTATGATGAACCTACATCAGCGCTTGACCCAGAACTTGTACGCGAAGTTTTATTAGTAATGAAGGAATTGGCACAAGAAGGGATGACCATGGTCGTTGTAACACATGAAATGGGATTTGCACGAGAAGTAGCCGATCGAATTATTTTTATGGATGGTGGAGTGATCGTTGAAGAAGGGACACCAGATCAAATTTTTAATTATCCAAAGGAAGAAAGAACGAAACGTTTTCTTTCAAAAAGTGAGGCGATTTAAAAATGCAATAAAAAAAGCAACTAGTCGTAAAAAACTAGGTGCTTTTTTTATGTTTGATTCTGGAGATATCTTAAATACACGATAAAATGGAAAATTGATCTATATAATTAACTGAAAATTTGATAATATAATAAAAATAGAAAATTAAAATTTATCTGTTAAATAGGGAGGAGAAAGGGAATTTGGTCAAGATAGTGAAAGTCATCCCATTTGTTATTCTTTTTTTTGCTGCGTTATGTGGATTTAAACAATCGGTTTTGGCGGACGAATGGTCTCCCGTTATAAATCCATTCAATGATAAAGATCAAGTAATTACTGGCAAAGCTGCGAACCAAACTTCAGTAGAGGCATTTGTAGATGAACAGAAATTAAGTCTAAAAACATATAATGCGGATACGGGTTATTTTGAATTTTACCCTTCTTCATTATTAAAAGCAGGCAAACAGGTAAAATTCATTTTTATTAAAGATGATGAACAACAGATTATTTATCAAAAGGTACAAGCGGCACCCGCACCCAAAAAACCAGTTTTAAACCCCATTTCAAACAAAAGTACTTTTTTAACTGGAACGGCTGAACCCAATAGTACAATTTACATTACAATAAATAAAAAAGTAAAATCTATGCAACTAAAAAACTCGAAATCTTTTAAAATGGACTTCGACGATAAGAGACCTTTGAAGGCTGGCACGAAGGTATCGGTATATGTAATTGATAAAGCAGGGAGAAAAAGTGGAACTGTTACTGTAACAGTTGCGGACAAAATACCACCTGCAGAACCCAAAATGGAATTAGTTACGGACAAATCGTTTTCTATTAAAGGAATAACTGAGGCGAGGGCAACGGTCTTTATTTACAAAGGAAAAAAACGGCTGGCTAAAATTAAAACAGGAACTTCGGGAAAATTCACATATAGGATGCCATTACAGAAGGCAAATTCCTCTTTTGATATTTATGCTATAGACGCTGCCGGGAATAAGAGTAAAACAAAGAAAGTTAAGGTAAAAGCAAAAAATCGGCCAACCAAAAAAGTGGTATCTGCGCCAGTTGTTAAACAGTTTCCAGAACTTGCAAGGGGATGCGAAGTTACTAGTTTAGCAATGCTGTTAGGTGATGCAGGGGTGAAAGTAAGTAAGATGACCCTTGCCTCCAAGGTGAAAAAGGATCCGACGAAATATAAGGTAAAAAACGGGAAAAAATATTTTGGTAATCCATATTACGGTTTTGTTGGGGATATATACACCTTCAAAAAACCGGGCCTTGCTGTTTATCATGGACCCATCGCATCTTTAGGCTCAAAATATTTGCCAAATCGAATTGTTGATTTGACAGGGAGTTCTTTTGATAAAGTAAAGGATTATGTCGCTGCAGGACATCCGGTCTGGGTCGTCACAACGAGTTGGTTCCGCTATGTACCTAGTAAGTATTGGACAACTTGGTATACACCTCATAGCAAAATTCGTATCACCTATAAAGAACACTCAGTTCTAATTACCGGCTATGACAAAAAATACGTCTACTTTAATGACCCAATGGACGGTAAGAAAAATAAAAAGAAACCACTTAAACAATTCATCGAAGGCTGGAAACAATTCGGCAACCAAGCAATTAGCTATTACTAAAGCGCCTTTATAAAAGTTATTTACGGGAGTGTATTTAACAGAAGTGTCTTTACAGAAGTATCAACAGAAGTGTCAGGCACCTTGTGAAATTTTCACAAGGTGCCTTTTTAGTATAGTTTAAGTATTATTTTTAAATAATTTTTTTGTGAAGTTATAGTGTGTCAGGTGTTTGTTTTTTCTTTTGTTTTGATAGTCTTTCATAAACTTCTAAACAAATATAGCCGGTGGCTGGGATTAGGATTAAAAGGATAAATCCGATAGGTCCGCTAACAAACTTTGAAAAATATCCTGCTTTCGGAATTTTTAATTGTAGGCTTCCAATGAGTTGATTGGATGCAACAATTTTAGAATCAGCTACATTATTATTGTCGCCTTTCGTAACAAACCCGATGGTACCTTTATTCTTTTTAATAGCGGTTACACGGTGTGTAATAAATTTTGTCGGTGTTTCTTTAAAAGTTATTACATCATTTACTTTCACTTCAGATGGCTCAACCTTTTTAATAAAAACTAAATCTCCAGCTTTAATAAAAGGATGCATACTATTTGTTAAGACGGTTAAAGGACTGATTCCAAAGAGTGTAGGTACTTTTTCAGGATGCTTTTTTGATTGAAATGAGAAATAGAGTAGAAAAACAATGACAAAAAAGATAATTGCAAGAAAAAGGATAGAAATAAATTTTGATAGTTTTTTAATCATAAGCTTCACAACCTTCTTTTATTTTCAGAATGTTCAACAAAGACAGTTTTCTTTCGTCATTGTAAACTGTTTTTCTACATTTAAAAACCGTTATATTACCCTGATTTTCCTGATATTCCGATGGAAATATAGATAATTCTTATTATTTCTCTTGTTTCCTTAACTTAACCAATTTTCAGGTAATGACCAATTTGGGGTAATTTCGACTGTGATTTTCCCTTTTTTCTACTATGGATAGGCGAATAGACATCAGGAACAAAGTCTTATCCCTCTATTTTTAAACATAATAGCAACATATTTATGAGTTAATACCTACCAAATAATGGTCTAAAAGACCTGAATTTCAATTATTCAATTACCCCAATTTACGTCATATCTTGTCTCCTATACAATTGTGTTAAGTGAATATTTGTTCAATTTTGTTTATATTGAATTTTCTAATCTATATAAACTAATTGTCTTGTTAAAAGATACTTCTAGAAAAAATCACATCTTGCTTTTCACTTGAAAAATGGTAAACGGGGGAGGAAGGGTATGAAAAAGAGAAAATTAGGGAACATATTGTTGGGTTCAGCTTTGACTGTGAGTATAATTGCTTCTTCAGGTGTTCCCAATAATGTCCTTGCAAAAGATCAAGGGCAAACTAAGGTTACAAAAGCAGAAGGAATATTGAAAAATTTAAATGACGAGCAAAGAAGGGCACTAAAGCAGCTAGAAGTTGGTCCAGGGTTTGTTATTTCTCCAGATATTAATGTGAATTCTCCTGAATTAGTCGACGTCATTGTTGAATTCAAGCAAGCACCTGCAAAGGTGGAATTAATGAAACAGGCAGCAAAGGGAAAGAAAGTGGCTTTATCTTCCGCCAAAATAAAAGTAGAGGCATCCCATCAACAATTTAAAAAAGAATTTAATAAATTAACAGGCTTAAAAATTGCTTATAGTCAAAATGTAAATGAATCAAAGATTACTAGGGAATATAAAAATGCATTTAATGGAGTTGCTGTAACTGTACCAGGAAATATGCTCGAAGAGTTAGTAAAATCAGATGTTGTCAAGCGTATTTGGAATAACAAAGAAATTAAATTGGATCTCCCTAAAGAGCCAAAAGATTTGAAATCTACTGCCCAATCCGGATCAGCAGACAGTAATCAACAAATTGGTGCGGACAAGCTTCATGATGAGAATGTTACGGGAAAAGGAATCAAGGTGGGGGTTATTGATACAGGAGTTGACTACAACCATCCCGATTTAAAAAACGCTTATAAAGGCGGTTATGATTTCGTTGATAATGATTCTGATCCAATGGAGGCAACTTATGATGATTGGAAAAAGTCGGGGTATCCGGAAGTAAATCCTGCCACAGGATCTACCTATTACACCTCGCATGGAACCCATGTTTCGGGAACTATCGCAGGACAAAAGAAAAATCAAGTTGATTATGCTGTTGAAGGGGTTGCGCCTGAATCATACCTATATGTATACCGAGTCCTTGGACCTTATGGAAGTGGGTATACAGATGATGTTCTTGCAGGAATAGACAAGGCAGTCGCAGATGATATGGATGTTATCAACTTATCATTAGGTGCAAGTGTGAACGATGCACTTTATCCAACATCTGTGGCAATTAACAACGCAATGCTTTCAGGAGTAGTCTCCGTTGTTGCAGCAGGTAACGCTGGGCCAAATGAAAACACGGTAGGTTCTCCAGGTACATCGGCGTTAGCAATTACGGTTGGTGCAAGTGATGTATCCCAAACGATTGCCACCTATTCAGCAAGTGCCGGTAATAAGAAGTATAGCGCAATAAAACTATTAGGTAAGAATTTTACTGACAAATTGGAAGACTTGAAAGATAAATCTTTAGATGTTGTCTTTGTTGGGCTAGGAAAAAGCAGCGACTTTGAAGGGAAAGATTTAAAAGGTAAGTTAGCTTTAATCCAACGTGGTGATATCTCTTTTGACGAAAAAATTCAAAACGCTAAAAAAGCAGGTGCAGAAGCGGTTATCGTCTACAACAACGTCGAAGGTGAGATTGCAGCTTACTTAGGAGAAAGCACTGGCTATATTCCAACTTTCCAGCTCTCTAAAGCGGATGGTGAACATTTAAAATCTCAAGAAAATGTCAAATTTACCTTCGGATTACTAGGAAGTGTACAAACTGAAGGCGATCACTTAGCGGATTTCAGTTCCCGTGGTCCGGTAGCGCAAAACTATGATATTAAACCGGATGTAGTTGCACCAGGAGTAGCTATCTTCTCAACTTATCCTGAATATATGAATGATCCTGAGGATGGAGATAATTACGATATTGCCTACACACGCATGCAAGGAACTTCAATGGCATCTCCACATGTTGCAGGCGCAGCCGCATTACTTCTACAAGAACATCCGGACTATACACCATTTGATGTAAAGGCTGCTTTAATGAATACTGCTGATGAGATGAAAGAAAAATACTCAGTGAATGAAGTAGGTGCAGGGCGAATTGATGTCTATGAAGCAGCACATGCAGGTGTTTCTTTAAAGGTTCTTGATAAAACAGAAAATGTTGAAGGAAAGGAAACCGTAGAAATTGATGAGGAAACGGGTTCAATCGCGTTTGGAAGTCACTATCAAAAAGATGAAGAATTAAATTTGGACAAAAAGGTAATGATTGAAAATCATGAAAAAGAAGATAAAGAATTTAAGGTCAAAGTAGAGTTTTTACCAGCAAAAGATAATATACAAGATGCGAAGAAAAATGGCGTCGAGGTTAAAATCCCTGATTCTATTTCCGTATCTTCAGAAGGAAAGAAAGAAGTTAAACCAGCTATACATGTCCCATTGGATGCGGCAAACGGACGATATGAAGGCTATATTCATTTTGTAAACAAAATAATGAGGAAAACTATCAAATTCCATTTGCAATCCGTTACACAGATCAAGGTGTTGATTATTTTGAACTAGATAGACCTGCAGTGGCAACTAACACATCAAAGTTTCATCCATTCTTAAATCCATTTGTAAATGGAATCTTTAAATTGAAAAGCCCAATGAAAACGATTGATATTCTCGTAAAAGACGGAAAAACAGGTGAACCTGTAGGCTTCATCGGTTCTATTTTTGAAGCAGATAAAATTGAACCGGATGAAGAAAAATATTTATTATGGGCATTCAGTGGAACTGTTTATCCGTTCACAAACGATCCATCTAAACCAATTGCGGATAAGCCGATTCGTTTAGAGGATGGGGATTATATTTTTGAAGTGATTTCAACCGATGAAAAAGGAAAGTCTTATATAAATGATTCAGTGATTATTGTAGATAATAAAGCACCAGAAGTAACATACAAAGATTATAAGCCAAACTTCTATGAAGTCGATGACTCAATGTATACCGATGAAGATGGCTATCATGCATTATGGGTACATGGAAATGTCTATGATTCTACCATTGATGTATTAAAATCAAAAGGACTGAAGTATGATCAGTCAGCGAATTCACTCTATTATTATCAAAATTCACCTTGGCCATCAGGTACGCTGCCAGTACAGCCAAATGGAGATATCAAATTTGGTGTCCTGCCGGAGGAGCTTGAAGAACCTGTCAATTTAAAGCTTTTGCCAGTTGATTTAGCAACGGCTGCTGATTTCCTTGGAAAAGCAAATAGCTATACTTTTGTTAAAGAGGGGACAGAGTATGTATTGCCTAGCTATGATAAAGAAAAAGTAAAGCTCGGTGATACAATAACGATGACATTGAATGTAAATAATGTGAAAAAGCTTTTATCTGGATCATTTGGGGTTGAATATTCGAACCAATTAATTGAATTTATGGGTGTAAAGGTAAATAAAGCATTTGAAAAATATGCAAAAGATAACCATTTGAAGATTAATCTTGCAAAGCCAAAAATTGAAGAAGGTTTTTGGGACAATACAGTTAATGTCGGAGCAGCCATTGATCAAAAAGACTTCCAAGGATTCGATGGAGATACCCCATTCCTTGATGTGAGCTTTAAAGTAGTAAATGATGAAAATTATAGTGAATTAGTACAATTAAGCGTTAATGAGTTTTCATATACAAAATCGGGAACATCTGAGTCAATAACGATTCCTGGATTTGCAAATGATCAATTTTCAATTATTCCGAAGCACTCTGTTGTAAGTGGATATGCGGATATTGAAGGCTTCTTAAAAGAAGATGGTACAAATGCCAATATTGATTTTTCTAAAATAGGCGCAAAAGTATATGCACAAGCAGGTAATGGAAAGAAATATCAAGGTTCAATTGATAATAGAGGATATGCTGAAATCCATGGAATTCCAGTTTCAGAAAAAGACTATGATATTTATGTAGAAGTTCCAGGTCATTTAACGAGTAAACAATCAGTCAAGCTTAGTGAAACAGTAGATGGAGAATTGATCGGAATATCTTATAACACCCGTATGGAGAGCAATTATGCGGGGGATGTAAATGGTGATGGAGTCGTCGATATTTACGATATCGTACAATTGTCTACATTCTACGGTAAAAAACAAGCGAAAGTAGACATCAATCAAGACGGCATTGTCGATGAAAAAGATGTTCGTTTCATTGAAAAGAACTTCTTAAAAGTCGGAGCGACAGCGAAGAAAAATGCAAAGCCTCAAGAGAAACTTGGCAAAAAAGGATTAGAAGACTTCTTACGTGCGTTAGGTCTTGAACCGAAAAAATAATGAAAATATGCAGTAAACATCATAGAATACCCACCCCAAGTTAATAAACTATTTATTAGAAAAGGGAGGACATTATTAATGAAAAAGATGAAGAAAGCATTATTGGGAACTACATTAGTAGGAGCACTAGTCGTTTCGGCAGGATTTGGTACGTATTCTTGGTTTACATCTGAGACAAATGCATCAGGGCAAATTGCCAACGGTACTTTGCAATTGAATAATGGTCAAAACATTACTGAAAAAATCATTGATGGAGTTGATTTTGCTCCTTCTCAATTAAAGTATGGTGAATGGTTAACGATTGATAATACAGGATCACAAGGTTCTCATATCAAAGCTACGTTAAACCAATCATTGGATAAAGATATTAATATTAAAAAATATAAAGTTGGTTATATCGCTCTGAAATACAAGGAAAAACCTAGCGGAGACGTCCTAAAAGCTTCGAAAATTAAGCTAGAAAAATTATTTGATGGTACAACGAATGTCGTAAATACAATGAAAGCGTCTAATGGTGAAATTGAAGTTGCCCCAGGAGTTACTGCTGTTACAGGATTTGTTGGAGAAGAAGGGGTTGCTGCACTGAAAGCAACCTCTGCAAAAGACTGGGTTCTAGGAGATGGCACAAATAAACCATTCTGGCGTTTAAAATCAGATCAATATATTGATCTATTATTTGCTGTCAAACTTGATGAAAGTGCAAACAATGACTATCAAGGTGTCAGCTATTCAGCCGATTTGAAAGTACAAGCAAAACAAACAGATGAAGGTTCTAAGTACGACGGAGAATAATAAACAAAGGAGGCAGTCAATTATTTGACTGCCTTTGTAGTAAGGAAGGGATTGTATGAATAAAAAGCATTATTTTAAACTCATTCAATTCACTATTTTAATCTATTGCCTGTTTTTTATTGTAGGAAAAGCGAATACCTATGCGTGGTTCACCTCGGAAATTAAAGCAAGTGGAAAAATAACGAATGCAACGACGAAAGATCTTTTATCAATTTCAAAGAAAGAAGTATCATACTTGAAAAATTGCGAAATTTCGCAAGTGATTTCAATAAAAAATATTTCGAATATGGAGATTCCCGTTCAGTTGGAAAACGAACAAAAAATATTGAGCCCTGGTGAATCTTTTGTAGCAAAAATAAAACAAGCCGTTTCCTGTGAGAAAACAGAAGTAAGCTATCATCTTACCGGACTCAAAAATTATATTGATGAAATGATCCGTGAACCACTCGATCAAAGGAAGCTTTTAGCAACTGTGGAGAAAACAGAAGAGCAAAATAAACCAATTGAAAAAAGCAAGGATAAACCGAATGTAAATGCAGAAGCGAAAGATCATACTGAGGATCTGCCTGGTGATAAAACAAAGGAAGATTCACAAGCCGACAGTGGAAAGAATGTTCAGGATAATGTAGAGGTGAAAAAGCATTCTAGTGATTCGAATACGAATGAACCTGATGAAGATGAGGAACCGAAAGATTCTAAGGAACAATAATTACTAGTAATATAGATTGTTTGTTAACGAGGAGGACCATATATGAAACGGAGAAGCCGGCGGTCGATACCATATAAAATAATAAGTATGGGTATACTAGCAGCACTATTAATTAGCGGCAGTAATTATAGTTTCGCAAAAACAGAGCAAACTAGTAACCAAAGTAAGGTTAACGTTGAATCAATAGTTCAAAAAGGGCAGGAAATCCTAAGAGAACAAAAGCAAAAGGCGAATCTTGATGCCAAAAATAAACTAGGAATCACAAAGGCTGATATTAATAAAGCTACGAATAAACCATTTGCACCTAAAGAGAAAGTGAGATTAATAGTTGAATTAACCGATGAGCCATTGATGGACATAAAAACAAGTGTATTCGAAGAAAAGAAAAAATTAAAAACTCACGATCAAGTGATTAATCAATTAACGAAAAAACGAATAAAGACAAAACTAAGACATCAATTTGTTCGGGGATTTAATGGGTTTAGTATTGAAACAGAGTTTCGTAATATGGATGCTATTAAGAAAATTAATGGTGTTGCTAATGTATCTATTGCAAATACGTACTCAGAAGCAATGAAATCCTCAAAAGGTTTGGTACAAGCCCAACAGGTGTGGGAAGAACTAGGGTTTAAAGGTGAAGGAATGCTTGTCGGTGTCGTCGATTCCGGAGTTGATTATCGCCATAAAGACATGGTGATGTCGGATAAAGGAAAGGGAAAAGAGAAGCTAACAAAAGAGAATATACAAAGCAAGCTTGACGAAACTGAAGTAGATGATCGCTGGTATACCGATAAAGTACCAACCGGCTATGATTGGGCGGACAAAGATGACGATGTACTTCCATACGAAAGTTCACATGGCATGCATGTATCCGGAACGATCGGGGCCAACGGTGATGAAGAGAAAGATGGCGTCAAAGGAATTGCGCCTAATGTCCAAATTCTAGCAGAAAAAGTATTCTCAGATAATGGCGGGGGCGCATACGAGGATGATATTGTTGCCGGAATCAACCATGCTGTTGAAATGGGAGCAGATGTCATCAATTTAAGCTTAGGTTCTGATGGCGGATTCGTTGGTGAAGAGGATGATACTGTACAAAAAGCGATACGACTTGCAACGAATAACGGTGTATTAGTTGTTGCTGCAGGTGGAAATGCCTATTACAGTACAAAAAATGACAAGCTTTCATCTTCCACAAAACCATATGCGGATAATCCGGATATAGGTATTTTAGGATCACCAGGTGTCAGTCCGTATGCATTACAAGTTGCATCATACGAAAATAATGTTGTTCATAAACCTAGTTTGAAGTTAACTACTGGAGACGAAATTGCTTATTATGAACCAAGTTATTTAAAACTGAAAAAGGCAATGGAAAAAGGGAAAGAGTACCCACTCGTATTTGCGGGTAAAGGGAGCGCAAATGATTACAAAAATATTGATGTAAAAAATAAAATTGCTGTTGTACAACCGGATATTGATCTAGGAATCAATTCGCATCTCCAATTTAATGCTCAAGATAGAGGTGCTATAGCGGTTATTATTGCACCAACACCTGCATGGGGTGATTACAAGGAATCAGATTTCAGTCCATATTCAATTCCAGCTGTTGTTACAAGTGTGAAAGATGGAAAGAAACTTATCAATGAGCTTCAAAACGGTCGAGCGGTTTCTGCACAACTTAGTGGGGGATTATGGGTTGAAAATCCAAACCATGATGAAATATCTGATTTTTCTTCTATAGGTGCACCACATACACTTGATTTTAAACCAGAAATCACAGCACCTGGTGGTGGTATTTATTCAACCGTTTTTGATAATCAATATGATGTATATAGTGGGACATCAATGGCCACTCCGCACGTTGTTGGGGGAGCAACACTTGTCCTTCAATCCTTTTATGAAAAAGGATTACCAAAAAATATGAATACGATTTTAAAGACAAAAACCGCTTTAATGAATACATCCAAGATCGAGTATGATCCAAACTCAAATAATAAGATTCCTTATTCTCCACGCAAACAAGGGGCAGGCATGATGCAAATTAAAAATGCCTTGCAAACACCAGTATTAATAGAAAATAAAGCAGCTAGTGCAGAAAGCAAAGGATCAGTTGCATTGAAGGAAATAAAAAATCAAATGGCCCAATTTGATTTAAATGTAATCCCTCTCTCAGAGAAAAAATCAGAAGAGGTTGAGTATAATGTTTATTTGGATGTCTTAACAGACGATACGGAATATAAGGAATATGATCTAAATGGTGATGGCAAACCCGACCGATCTCACGATTATTTAACACTTTCAAGTAAACGTGTAAAAAATGCGGTTGGATTATTAAACGGGAAAGAGATTTCTTATGACAAACCAGTAAAGATAAAAGTTAAAGATGGAAAGAAGCAAAATGTACATGTCGATCTAATTTTGCCAAAAGATTTACGGAAAAATAGTTTTGTTGAAGGATTTGTCCGTTTTGTACCTGTGAATAAAGACCTGCCTGAATTATCCATGCCATATATGGGCTTTTATGGTCAGTGGGACTCACTAAAGAATATTGATTCACCAGCATGGGATAAAGATGTATTTTTAGGCTATACCGTATTATGGGATGAAATGAGCGAAATGCCGTTAGGTTATGATGCTCAAACGGGAGAGTTTAATATGAACCACATTGCATACTCACCAAATTCCGTATTATCTGGAGTGTATCCTTCCTTTACAGTATTTAGAAATTTGAAAGAAGTGAATCTTTCAGTTGAGAACAATAATGGAAAGAAAATCCGCCAATTAGGAAACTTTAGTGAATTTACACCTGATGGGTCTCCATGGAAATTTTCGAAGAACATCATGGCGTATAATGATTTCTCAGTATCTGCGGAAGTGTATCCTTGGGATGCAACAGATGATCAAGGGAAAGTTGTTCCGGATGGAGAATATCAATTAACGATTACAAGTACACTAGATTACAAAAATGCCAAACCGCAAAAGGTGAAAATGCCAGTTAAAATTGATTCAGTTGCCCCTACTATTGATAATATTAAAGTAGAGCCGGTTGATGGAAAATACAAAATTTCGTGGAATGCGGAGGACAATGAAGGCGGGAGTGGATATGATGGTGCGATCCTTTGGATTAATGGACAATATCAATCGATTCCCGAAGGTGCAACTTCGTACCTCTCAAAGGTAGAGCCAAAAGGCATGGTCATTATTGGAATTGACTGGGCATTAAACGTTGGATTCAATGTATGGGGGGACCCAGGCTATATCAATAAAGACATGTTAATTAACTATCTTGGTATATATGGTTCAAATGTTAATGAGGATGTTCCACTGCAAATCAATGGATTTGCTATTAAAAAAGTAGATTGGAACTTTAAAATTGTAGGGCCGGACGGAAAGATTGTCGACACTTTCGATGTAAAGCATCAAGCAGAAATTCACATGAATTGGAAGCCTAAGAAGGACTTACCGGACGGAACTTATTCCATTTATACGGAAGCTAGTGATGCTGATGGTTTTAAAGTGGAAGCAGAACCGACAAAATTTACGGTTAAGCAAAAGAAATAATAATGACAAATGAACGCCCTTCCCGGATTGGAGAGCGTTCATTATCAAAAGGAAACGGGGAATAGTGACCAGTTATATCAATGATAACCAAAATGAAAAATGAAAAAATCAATTTATCCGACGATAAAAACTTGCTTTTATCTTAAACCTCTGTTATTCTTAAGTAGAATTATTTTTGTTCGGTATGTATGGTAGAAAAAGTGAATAAAAGCTTATCGACTTGATATCTAATGAGCAAGGATAGTAATACATTGTGTGCATGACACACTAGGAGGAACTACACATGGTACAAGGTACAGTAAAATGGTTTAATAGTGAAAAAGGTTTTGGATTTATCGAACGTGAAGGTGGAGACGATGTATTCGTTCACTTCTCAGCGATTCAAGGCGAAGGCTTTAAAACATTAGAAGAAGGTCAAAAGGTTACTTTTGATATCGAGCAAGGTCAACGTGGAGACCAAGCTGCAAACGTTCAAAAAGCTTAATTAAAACAATTGAAAGTGAAGCTTTGCAATTGTAGAGCTTCACTTTTTTATTCTTTGGCTTTTTTCGAAAATGTTGTTTTTAATAGTCTTTCGCAAAAACAACCGTTCTTTAAACCACTTAAATTTCCATTCATAATTACCTCAATTGTATTTACAAGAAAATCATCTATCAATTTCAGAATTTTTCCATCAAGAATGTAGAATTTTGACTTTAAATAGCCTGATTCACACTGGCACGGTCAAGGAGCCGTTAGGACAAAAGAGAGGTAGGGCTTTTGTTGTTTTAGGTAATAGTAATCGATATTCGAATAGTTCATACTATTTCAAGGTTATATATAATTTAGTTATGAAAGGAAATGATCCTATTGGCAGCTACTCATACATTTTCCAAAGGGGAAGAATTAGCTAATTCTATTACACATGGGATCGGTGCACTTCTTAGTGTTGCCGGACTTGTTCTGTTAATTATCTTTTCAAGTCTTAATGGGAATGCGTGGCATATTATTAGTTTTACAATTTATGGAATCACGATGCTGTTCCTATATATGTCATCTACACTTGTGCATGCACTCTGTGAAGGAAAGGCGAAAGATGTTTTTGAGATATTTGATCACTCCGCTATTTACTTCTTTATTGCTGGTACCTATACACCTTATTTATTACTTATTGTTAAGGGGTGGCAAGGGTGGACGATATTTGGAATCGTTTGGGGATTAGCGATTTTGGGTACAATCTTTAAATGCTTTTTTGTAAAAAAGTATCTCTTTACATCGACTATTTTATATATAGTTATGGGTTGGGGGATTGTAACAATTTGGAAACCTATTTTGATGAATTTAAGTCAAACCGGGATCATTTTGTTAGTTGCAGGAGGATTAATATACACGATTGGTTCCATATTTTATATGTGGAGAGGATTTAAATACCATCATGCCATCTGGCACATCTTTGTTATGGCTGGATCGGCTTGTCACTTTTTCGGTATATTACTTTATTTATAACGAAATAATTCAAGCTAAAAGGGGATGTCTCATAAGTTTTAAGACTTATGGGATATCCCCTTTAAAATGTAGATTTGGATGATGGATTATTTTTTTGAAATTGTTTTCCACTCATATAAATCTTCAATTTGACAGTTCAATTCTTTTGAAATTGTCATGGCAGTATTTAAATTCATTACTTTTTTTGATAAATAGTCTTCAAGTTGACTTTTTGGAATTTTCGTATTTTGCTCTAATACTTCCAAATCCATATTATTTTGTAATAATAATGTGTTAAGGTTACTCTTTTTTGCCTTATAATTTGTCAAAACGAACACCTCACTTTTATTAAGTATACCATAGTTAGCTGGAAATAGAAAGGAATCATTACCAATCTGTAGAAATGAACGAGTTATGATATAATAATTATAAAGAAGGTGTAAAAATGAAGGGAAATTATAAATTTGCGAAAAATGAGTTAGTTAGAATATCAGCCACTAACGAACAAGTAACAGTTGTCAAAGCAAAATATATTACAAATATGAAGCGTAACTCTTATATTGTAAAAGAGCATCCGGCTACTTTTTATTTTGAAGAAGAATTAGAAAAACTTTAACTGATCAATTTATTGATCGAGGGGGGCACTCTCCCTCTCACAACAAAAAGAGAGTATCACATGAAATGATACCCCGAACAACCTTACTTTTCCACTTGCCTTTCACTATTTGACACAGGCGATTTATCCGTATTTGGCTTCCAATTTTTGAATCGATCTTTAAGATAATTTTTTAGAAAGTCACGTTTCCTTTTTCGCCTTTTATCACGATTTTTCATGGAAAGTCACCATCCTTCTACGTCCAATTTTTTCTATTTCTTTTATTATAACTCGAATAGAGATATAAATACATCGGACAAAAAATGGTTCTTCATGAAATGTTTGAAAACTTTCAATATGGAATACATTCCACCTAATTTTATCTTTACCGTATTGAGAAGCAATACAACCTTCCTTAAAAGATACTTCCATTAATCGTAAAATAATTTTTAGATAAGAGTAGTTGCAAATTTTTGTATTCCTTAAAATTATGTTATCATTTTTTTAAAATACAGATAATTGGAAGGATGATAAAGATGTCGCTAGAAAGTGTACAAGCCCATTTTAAGCAATGGAATCGTGAGAAGGATATAATGGAATTTGAAACATCCAGTGCAACTGTCGATCAAGCAGCGGAAACTATTGGTGTCATCCCGGCTAGAATCGCCAAAACTTTGTCATTTAAAGGTGAAGATGATGCAGCAATTCTTATCGTTACGGCTGGAGATGCCAAAATAGACAATAAGAAATTTCGCCAAACATTTGGCTATAAGGCTCGAATGCTTTCACCAGATGAGGTATTGGAACAAACTGGTCATAAAATCGGCGGTGTTTGCCCATTTGGTTTAAAAAATGATTTACAGGTGTTCTTAGATATTTCAATGAAACGGTTTGAAAGTGTTTTTCCAGCTTGCGGCAATGCGAATTCGGCAATTGAATTAACATTAGATGAATTGGATACTTATTCATCTGCAAAAGATTGGGTAGATGTATGCAAAGGGTGGGAAGAAGCAAAGCAAGAAGATGCAATCTTACATACAAGGATTTAAACAAAAACTGAACTAGAAAGTGATTTTCTAGTTCAGTTTTTGTTTTAGGAAATTTCGGAATAGTGGTATAGTTATAGAATAGTAGTAGATTTTAAAAGAAAAGAGGAACATGGGATGAATAAAGATTTTTATGTACATAATCGTAAACGTTTATATGAAAAATTAGATGAACAATCACTTCTTATTTTATTTGCAGGTAATGCCCCTCAGAAATCTGCTGATGAAGAGTATAAATTCGTTCCTAACCGTAATTTTTATTATTTAACAGGGATTGACGAGCCTAATGTTATTTTTCTTGCACAGAAAACAAACGAAAAGGTAGAAGAGTTTCTTTTTATTAAAAAAGCCGATCCAATTATGGAAAAATGGGTGGGAAAAACCATTTCTAACGATGAAGCTCAAGAACGTTCCGGAATTGAATCCATTCGTTATATCGATGAGTTTGAATCCTTTTTATCACGAACCTTATTTTCAATCACTGATTCCACTTTATTTCTAGATCTTGAAAGAAGGGAATTAGATACTGTTACGACTAAAGCACAGCAATTTGCAGCAAAATGTCGTGTGAATTTCCCTTACGTACAAATAAAAAATGTCTATCCGGAAATTTGTGAACTACGTGTATTTAAACAACCAGAAGAAATTGAAAAGATTAAAAAAGCGATTGAAATTACGCAAAATGGAATAAAAAATTTAATGAATCATGCAAAAGCGGGGCTAAAAGAGTACCAGTTAGAGGCTTATTTTGATTTTACATTAAAATCAGAAGGTGTAAAGAGCCATGCGTTTAATACGATTGTTGCGAGCGGAAAAAACGGCACAGTCCTACACTATGAAAATAACGATGCAACAGTCGAAGATGGCAGTCTTGTGTTACTTGATTTAGGAGCACAGTATGACTATTATAGTGCAGATATTAGCTACACTTTTCCGGTAAATGGCAAATTCACAGATAAACAAAAAATGTATTATGATATCGTTCTAAAAGCTCTACGAGAAACAACTGAGTTGATTAAACCGGGTGTTCCATTTGCTAAGCTTAATGAACATACAAAGAAAGTTTTGGCGGAGGAATGTATTAAAGTTGGGTTGATCAAAGAAGAAAGTGAAATTAGCAAATATTACTATCACGGTGTCAGCCATTTTCTCGGACTAGATACCCATGATGTTGGCAGTTATAAAGATCTAATTATTCAACCCGGAATGGTGTTAACGGTTGAACCGGGATTATATATTGAGGAAGAAGAAATCGGCATACGGATTGAAGATGATGTGTTAGTAACAGAAGAGGGGAACGAAGTACTTTCCAAAGATATTTTCCGTTCTACGGAAGAAATTGAGGAGTTTATGAAGAAATAAATATTACAAAGTTCTCTCATTTCGTTTGATGTGAGGGAGCTTTTTTATTTGATATTCAACAACTGCGAAAAGAACGAACTGGAAACTTTTCATTCACGCTTCATCTAGTATAAAATAGTAGGACAGATTATTAGACGGTCCGTTTCAGAAAGGAGCGTAGCATATGGATAAAAAATTAAATTTGAAAACAATTAAAGAACGATGTGGAAATGTCTCCTACAAAAAAGGAGAAGCTTTTTTTCGTGCTAATAAAGTGAATTTTGACGTTTTGCAATCTAATCGGTGTGAAGCAACGGTTTCAGGAACAGAGAAATTCTATGTATTAATAGAAGTAGATGCGGATGGAACCTTCCATTCGACATGCAGCTGTCCAGCACTCGCTTCTTTCAAACAGGACTGTCAGCATATTGCAGCTGTTCTACTTGCGATCTATGAGAATCAACACAGCGGGAGGAAAGAAATCTTATCTTCATTAGATAATAATTTATCGAGTGGTGTATTGAATTTATTTTCTGCTCAACCAAAACGGTCAAGTGCACATCAGCTGCATTTTGAAAATCGACAAATCGTTCCTCTTGAGTTTATCTGCCATCCTATTAAAATGGATGACAAATATTTTTTTGGAATAAAAATAAAAATTGATTTAATTCAAGTAGAAAAAATTCGTGATTTTCTTTTGAACATAAAAAATGGGCGTTCATGTTTAATATCTAATTTATTTAAGTATGATCCGGCCTTGCATTGTTTTACAAAGGATGCAGATGAAATTCTTCAACACTTAATCCAGGTGATTTTGGATGAAAAGATATATAATGATCAGGCTCATTCAAACAAGGGTGACACGATTCTTATCCCGCCATCATCGTGGGAAAGACTCTACCCCTTATTAATAAACCCTTCGTTTATAAAAATGGAATACAGTGGAATGGCCCATGACCGATTAGAAGTTGCCAAAGAAAAGCTTCCATTACAATTTGAGCTAACTGAATGGGAGGGAAGTGGTTTTCTCCTGAAGGTTATAGGGTTAAATGATTTAATTATATTCAATGAGTATAACTTTGCTTTAGTTGATGGGAAATTATATCCGCTGAAAAGCGAGGAAAGTAAACGCATCTCAGATTTAAAACAAATGTTGGAAGACTCAAGAACAAATCAAATAACTTTTTCCGAGAATCAATTCCATTTATTTTTAGAAAAAGTTATGCCTAGTTTGAAAAAATTAGGGGATATTCGAATCAATGGAAATTTGGTCGAGCAACTAAAAAGGACCCCTTTGAAAGCAAAACTTTATTTGGATCGTATTAGAAACCGATTACTTGCGGGGCTGGAGTTTCACTATGATCATATGGTGATCAATCCGTTGGAAAATAGAAGTCAATTAGCGGGTACAATGATCATTAGGGATGAAGATAAAGAAGAAGAAATTTTACAATTGATGGAGGCGAGCTCTTTTACAAAAACTGACGAGGGTTATTTTTTACATAATGAAGAATTGGAATATGAATTTCTGTATCATACTTTACCGCAATTGCAAAAGCTTGTCCAAGTGTATGCAACAACTGCTGTGAGGAATCGAATTTCAAAAAAAAGCACACCAATGAAAATTCGTGTAAGACTAAAGAAAGAGCGTACAAATTGGTTGGAATTTTCGTTTGAAATGGATGGAATTCCCGAGCAGCAGATTCGGGATATTCTTCAGGCACTTGAGGAAAAGCGCAAATATTATCGTCTGCGGGATGGTTCATTATTATCGTTAGAAACGAGAGAAATGAAAGAAATTCACCGTTTTCTTCATGCTTTACCGGTGCAAAATGAAGATTGGGAAAAAAGTTTGGACATTCCGCTTGTAAAAGCTATTCCTTATCTTGATGGTGTAGAAGATCGTTCCATGTTTATGGTTGAAGAATCATTTCGAACATTTTTAGATACAATTAAACAACCTGAGAGAATGAAAGTTGAAGTTCCCGACATGTTAAAAGGTGTGTTGCGTGACTATCAAAAAGTCGGTTACAAATGGATGAAAACACTTGCTAGTTTTGGTTTTGGCGGGATTCTTGCAGATGATATGGGCCTTGGAAAAACAGTGCAAAGTATTGCTTTTATTTTATCCGTTTTACCTGAAGTTCGTAAAAATAAGACGCCTATTTTAATTATTTGTCCATCATCCGTTACTTATAATTGGTTAAGTGAATGCATGAAATTTGCCCCTGAGATACAGGCAGTTGTCGTTGATGGTAATAAAACAGAACGAAGTGCCATACTGAAGGATTTGAAGAATTTAGATGTATTGATTACCTCTTATCCTTTAATTCGCCGAGATGTTAAATGGTTTGAGAAGCAATTCTTTCATACTGTATTTTTTGATGAAGCACAAGCTTTTAAAAATCCAGTGACCCAAACAGCCCGCGCTGTAAAGAAAATTCAGGCGGATCATCGATTTGCATTGACAGGAACACCTGTAGAGAATTCATTAGAAGAGCTATGGTCCATCTTTCATATTGTGTTCCCTGAACTGTTTCGTGGACTAAAGGAATACAGTAATTTAACGAGAAAAACCATCTCACGTAGGATTCGTCCATTCCTACTTAGAAGGTTAAAATCAGATGTTCTTTCCGAGCTTCCAGAAAAAATAGAATCAACAGATTCTATCGAATTGCTTCCAGAGCAAAAGAAATTATATGCTGCATATTTAGCAAAACTACGACATGACACATTAAAGCATCTAGATAAGGACACCTTACGCAAAAATAAAATTAGAATTCTCGCGGGATTGACCCGGTTACGACAAATTTGTTGCCACCCAGCCCTATTTGTAGATGGATATAAAGGGAGTTCAGCGAAATTTTTGCAGCTAATGCAGATAATTGAAGAAGCGAAGGAGTCGGGAAGAAGGGTGTTGATTTTTTCACAATTTACGAAAATGCTTGAGCTTATCGGAAAAGAACTACTCATGCAGGGTCTGCCATTTTTTTACCTAGATGGACAAACACCTTCTGAGGAAAGAATTGAAATTTGCGATCGATTTAATCAAGGCGAACGTGATTTATTCCTAATTTCGTTAAAAGCAGGAGGTACGGGCCTTAATTTAACGGGTGCAGATACAGTTATTCTTTACGATACTTGGTGGAACCCAGCAGTTGAAGCACAAGCAGCAGATCGCGCCTACCGTATCGGTCAACAAAATACGGTCCAAGTCGTTAAACTAGTTGCCCGGGGAACGATTGAAGAAAAAATGAACGAGCTACAAGAAAGGAAGAAAAGTCTAATCGGAGAAATTATTAATGAAAAAGCATCTACAACACTAACTGAAGAGGATATTCGTGAAATTTTGTTGGTATAGTATAAATTTATTATGTAAACAAAAAAGAAGTGCAGCTATAACAAAGTTGCACTTTTTTTATGATTAATTTTTTAATGATAATTTTTATCAACATATTTCCCATAGTCAGGTACAGCAACTTCATCAAAATTACGAACCAATTTTGCTAATCCTTTTGATAAAGTTTCTCCAGAAACAGGTAAACCATGTCCTGTAATAGCTACATAAGGGTTTAATGATTGTAGTTTTATGACCGACTCTTTCGCCTCATTCCAATCAGTAGTTAAATATCTAGGCGGCCCACATATTTCCTCTTTTTGTGTAAAAACTTTAAGGATTGAATCTTGTTTTACCGAAATAAATGCATCTCCAGCAATAAGTGCTCGATCTTTTTCTCTAAACAAAGATACATGTCCTGGTGAATGCCCAGGGGTATGGATCCATTGAAAATCTGGCATGTGAGGTACCGTTCCATCAGCAGGGAGTTGATTCACTTTGCTACCTAAATTGATTGGTTCATTTGGAAAAATGGGAGACATTTTGGCAATCAGTCCACCTTCAACAGTAGGATCAGGTTCTGGATAACTTCTTTTTCCCGTAAGGTAGGGCAATTCTAATTCATGTGCATACACGGGAACATCCCAATGTTTAACTAGCTCAATAATGGACCCAACATGATCGAAATGACCGACCATGCGTCAATATTATCGCTTTAGGGCGACTATTTTCTCCAAATCGCTCATTTGTTATTGAAATAATTTCCTTTGCAGATCGAGGCATCCCAGCATCTACTAAAACAAAATGATCAGCGGTTCCCACTAAAATAATATTTACTATTTGGATTGTATGACAATATAGATCTGGTAATACTTCAATCCCCATACCACTTCCAATTGATGTAGCAGGGATAAACTTATAATCACTTCCGTAATTCATATCTTTTTCCACAATGGACAGCTCCTTACGTTTCTAAAGAATAGTATTTCTCTTATGGATAGCCTTCATTAAATTTTATTTCCAATTTGGTTCGTATTATTTTGAAATCTTCTAAAATTAAAAGGAATTTAGTTTTGTATGGAGAAATAGAACAATGATAGCCTTTTGAAAGGGAGCGAACTCAATGAGTGGAAAAGATATAGAAAATCTAAAAAAGTCCATGAAAGAAATGGTCAATGACTCAATAGAAAAATTGCAAAATTACTTAAGATTACCGACTGTTTCAGCCCAGCATAAAGCGATTCCTGAAACAGTCGAATATGTTGTTAATATGATTAAAGAAATTGATGGGGAAGCAAAAGTTTTAAATGATCTTGGCGGGAATCCTGTCGTTTATGGATTTTTTAAGGCAAGTAAGCAGGGAGATTCAACGAAAACGCTTCTATTTTATAATCATTATGATGTTCAACCTCCAGAACCATTAAATGAATGGAATACAAAGCCGTTTGAACCAACGATCATTGACGGAAAGATATATGCACGTGGAGTAGCTGATAATAAAGGTGACCTCGTTGCACGGCTAACAGCTATCCGCATTTTACAAAATTCAGAAGGTGGTTTACCGTGTAATGTCAAATTTCTAATCGAAGGCGAAGAGGAAATCGGAAGTCCTCATTTGGCCCCTTATCTTGAGAAATATCGCGACTTATTCAAAGCAGATGCTTGTATATGGGAATTCGGTGGCAAGGATGTCAAAAATAGAATTAACATGGTAGCGGGAATAAAAGGAATGGCATATATGGAGCTAACAAGCATTGGAGCGGAAATTGATATGCATTCCTCGTTAGGTGCTTATGTTGATAATGCAGCATGGAGGCTTGTTCATGCATTAGGTACGATGAAAAATAATCAAAATGAAATCGTTGTCGATGGATTTTTTGACGGAATTGAAGAACCTACTGAAAGTGAGAAACAGATCGTTTCAACTTTGCCCTTTGATGAAGAAGCGATTAAGCGTATCTACGGGTTAAAGTTGCCACTAATCACATCGGCTAAAGGTGTTGATCCACGCATTGCTATGGTTTTTTATCCGACAATGACAATTTGCGGGTTAGAAAGTGGGTATACAGGTGAAGGGGCGAAGACAGTATTGCCCAAATCAGCAAAAGCAAAAATCGATTGTCGACTTGTTCCTGGACAAGATCCGAACCACATTTTTGAATCTGTCAAAAAACACTTAAAGAATTACGGATTTCAAGATATTGAAGTGAAGTTAATCAATGGGCAAAAAGCCTTCCGTTCGAACTATAACCACCCATTTATCGATCATGTCATTCAAACTGCGGAAGAAGTGTACGAAAATGAAGTTGTACTCGCTCCAAATGCAGCAGGTACAGGGCCAATGTACATTTTTGGAGAACAGTTAAAGCTTCCAATCGTTAGTACCGGCGTCGGTTGGGCAGAATCAAAAGCACATGCCCCAAATGAATCGATTCGCATACAGGATTTCGAGGACGGTATCGTACATATGGCACATATGTTAAACGGCTTTAATCATGCACTAGAACGGGAATAGGTTGATTAAGAAAGGGATGGGGAAATGAAAAGGATAAGTGTCATTGGCGCGGGAACGATGGGGAGAGGGATTGCCTATACAGCGGCAGTTTCAGGATTTACTACCATTTTAAATGATATAAGTGATGAAAACTTAACAAAGGCAAAAGATTACATTGAGAAAACTCTTGAAACAAGTGCAAAAAAAGGATTTATTTCTAAAACAACTTGTGAAGAAGCGATACAAAATATCAGCTACTTAAGCGATTTTTCGGAAAGTGTCAAAGAAGCTGATCTTGTCATTGAAGCAGTTTTTGAATTAATGGAATTAAAAATCGAGATGTTTAAAAAGTTGGATGCTGCTTGTCCCACTCATACAATTTTAGCTACGAATACGTCTACGATGAGTCCAACGGAAATAGCTGCACAAACTAGCAGACCGGATCAATGTGTAGCGATGCATTTTTTTAATCCGGTTCATAAAATGAAATTAATCGAAGTAGTAAGAGGATTAGATACATCCGATGATACAGTTGAAAAAGTGTTAGAAGTGGGACGGAAAATGGGAAAAGAGTGTGTGGAAGTAAATGAATTCCCTGGTTTTGTAACAAGCAGGATGAATTGCTTAATTGGCAATGAGGCAATGAACATGTTGATGGAGGGAGTAGCCTCAGCAGAGGATATTGACAAAGCGATTAAGCTTGGATTAAATCATCCAATGGGACCGCTTGAACTAGCTGATTTAGTTGGCCTCGATTCCAGGCTAAAAAACATGAACTATTTATACGAAACACTAGGGGAAAAGTATCGGCCATCACCATTGCTAACAAAATATGTGAAAGCCGGCCGCCTTGGAAGGAAGTCTGGTAGAGGATTTTATACGTATACTGAGTAAGTGGGCATTTAAAAAAGGGGAACTAGTATGACAGATATACGGAAAGAAACGAAAAGATGCCCCATTTGTGGGGGAAATAATCAATGTTGTTATTCTGAAGATACTTCGAGTAGTTGTTGGTGTAGTGAAGAAATATTTCCAGAAGGGATATTTGAACTTGTTCCAGTCGATTTAATTAAAAAAACATGCATTTGCAAAAATTGTTTGTCCGCGTTTAATAAATAAGTTTGAATTATTAGACCTTTTACCTATGTTTATAATCGCTAATGCCTATTATAATGAAATAGTAACAAAATTTAGGTGGAGGAGGAGTTGTTTTAATGGCAACATTAAAATCAGGGGAAACCGCAACTCAAACTGGTACTTATGTTGAAGTAGGACACGGTGGGGGAAAAGTGAAGAAAGCACAAAGGGTGGAAGTGAAACAAGGCGATCAATTGCCGGAACTTAAACCTTACACAGTAGAAATCGAACATAAAGGTGAAAAGAAAATGAGAAACCGTCAACATCGTTGGCATTTAGTAAAATAAACGTGAGCTTGCACAAAACAAAGTAGTTCCGTTTCGATGGAGAAACATATCAAATAGTATGTTAATTAGCAGACCAAATCGCTTATGATTTGGTCTCTTATTTTCCTCTAATATAGCGATTATAAGATATTACTACTTTAATTAGCAAGTAAAATCGCAACCTTAAAAACATCTTGACAATTGTTGTTGTCAACATGCTAATAGATAAGAAATGAAAGATAATCAAATAAGCGGAGGTTTTCCGGTTAGCCGGCGGAATAGAGCTCAGTTCGGGGTATTTAAGCGGAGGTTTTCCGATTAAGCAAAGCAAAATTACTCATTTTCACGTTTTTTGAGTTAATAGTCGGAATTTTTCCGGCTATTTAAGGTATTTTCATTGCTATTTTTTATTTAAGAGAAATTTCTCCGCCTATTTTTCAAACTCGATTTAGCGTCACACAAGAGCTTGGGAAAATCCCTAAGCTTTTGTGTGCAAATTATATTGTTATTCAATGCTATGACCTCTTATGTTATTTGTGCTGTGATTTTAAATTTTCTCCACGTTATGCTCTTACTTGATAGAATCTACATTGTAATCATTACTTGCGAAAAGAATTTTTTTGCTCTTGGTGGGAAAACACTTTGGGTAAGGATCCATGTCCAAATCCATTCACCTTTCTTTTTACCTATTCCACCGCTGATGATATCACCTACTGATATCATTTCATAAGGTAACCCCTTTATAAAATACGAAAGATTTGTATCTAGTGTGGTTGCAACGATAATAGGGCCGTTTAAATTCGTGACTTCAAATACGGATTCTATTTTTTCGGGAAATTTATCAATTTTTTGATGATGCTTTTTTATTTCCAATTGTGGATTCCAATCTTTGTGGTGAATACGTGGATATTGGTCTAAAAAGAGGCGATTTAATAAATGCTCACATTTTATGAGTTCTCCGCTAGATTCATCAATCATTTTATCAACTAATGGTTTAAATGAACAACCGTATTTTTTATCAAGCTCGTAGGTGAATTTTTTTAGTTCTACTAGGAATTGTTCGACTTCTTTTTCTTTAGGGGTAATTTTTATGCGGAAAGGATAAAAACTGAACAGAAATTCTTCCCAAAAAGTTGGTTCGCAGTTGTTCCAAGAGGAGGGACAATCATCTTCCAAATAGTCAGTTAAGTACTTGCCTAATATGGTAAGAAATTCATTGCGGGAATGACTAGTTGGTCTTTTTTGTTTGTATGCAATTAAATCATCAATATAAAATTCAAATAATCCTCGATATCGTAAATTAAATTGAGAGCTAATGTGTATTTTTTTCATAAACTCCTTTCGTTCATCAACATCTGAAAAATGTTTCATCCGCACCCTAATTTGAGGAGCACAACAATCATCTTTCGGTTTACCGCTGCCACATTCACAATATACAAACTTCTTCATTATACAACACCTTTCTATAGATTTTAGTAGACTAGTAGTGGGGGAATACTAGCTGCCTATATTATAACAGAATATTTTAAATAAACAATATTCTGTTATAAATTTTCACTCAGGAGATTTCATCCAATAGTTTAGGCAGTTTTCGGTAGATATCAATAATGTCCTCTAGCTTCATCCTCACTAGTCCACTTGAAGATGGAGCGACAAAGTCAATCGTTCCTAGGACAACTGATTCATCTTGGCGTCCCCAAGGAATCGATTTCTTTTTACTATATTGTTGGTACACGCCTTTACCAACAAAGCAAACAATTTTCGGGCTGAATTTGGTTATTTTTTCCCTTAACATGATTCTACCATTTTCGTATTCTTCTTTCGTAATTTCATCGGCCGCTTTCGTTGGTCTTGAAACGATATTGGTCATACCATATCCTAGTTCAAGCAGCTTGTAATCTTCTGAAGCTTGAAATTTTCGTGGTGTTAGGCCTGCTTCAAATAATATTTTCCAAAATCGATTATTAGGATTAGCAAAATGATGGCCGGTCTCTCCTGAACGAATGCTAGGATTGAAGCCAACAAAAAGAATCGATAAATCATTTTGTAAATAGTCAGGAATTGGGTTCATGTTAACCTCCTGTTGTTATGTACTGTTAATATATTATACCCTATCCTGCTTTTGGATTAACTTTAGGGTGTAAATATCAGATAATTGACAATATTAAAATGAATAATATAATAAATTGTAATTAAATATTGTTAATTTAAGTATGTTGAATGCTTTTAAACATTAGGAACCAAGGAGGATCTTATATTAATAGACATTTAAAGTGGTTCGTTATACTATTGCTATTTTTCACACTGACGATATCTTGTCCACTCTCAATATTTGCTGAGCAAAAAACATATAAAATAGCAGGTGAAAGTTTACTGCCTCCTTTTTCGTATGAAAATGATCAAGGAAAATTGTCAGGATTAAATATTGAATTGATGAATAAAGTTGCAAAAGAAAACGGGGTCCATTTTACATACATTCCCATGGAGATGCCTGATGCAGAGCGAGCATTAAAGAACGGAGAGATTGATGCGATAGCGGGCATAACATATAGCACAGACAAAGATCGAGAATTTGATTTTTCCATTCCTTATTTTACTATGTCAAATTCATTGGTTCTTCCAGCAACCAATCAAAACAAAGTAAAAGGTATTGCGGATATAAGGGACTTACATGTTGTTTTGGAAAATAATTCTCCTGTACTTAGTACATTATTAAATATGAGAAATACGGATCTTACGTTAACGACAAATCAATATTCTGGTCTATTAACATTAATTCAAGACCGTGCAGATGTTTTTATCGGGAATAAGTGGACGACCTCCTTCTTTTTAAAAAAATGGAACCAAGAAAAGAATTACGTGATTCGTGATGAAGTAATTGAGCCAGCAGATTATACGATTGCTGTTAAGGAAGGAAACCATCAACTCCTTTCAATGATTAATAAATCGCTTACTAATTTAAAAGCTAAAGGTGAAGTAAATATTTTAACTGATGCATGGTTAAGACCGCAAAATGGGGAAGTGATTGCTAAGTTAAAACAGTTTATCTATTTTTTAGTTTTTTTTATATCAATCGGAGTGTTCATTGTTTTCATTATTTACATATGGAATCAACGGTTGAAAAAAGCTGTAAATGCCCAAACGAGTAAATTGCGAATGCTAAATGAAGATCTAAAAAGACAACGTCAAAGTAATGCCGATAGTAATGCGTTTAAAGAACAAATTTTAAATAATATTGATACAGGAATTATAACTTTTGGACTGGACCGAACGATCTCTAGCTGCAATAAACGTGCATTAGAAATTCTCGAGATTACTAAACCGATAGATTTTAATCTAGGAGATTCTCCTATTTTCACTAAGTTATTTGCAAATAACCCCTTTGAGCAACTTTCTCAGCAGGGGGATGGGGCAACATATCATATATTAGAAACTAATGATGAAGGAGAAAAAAAAGTCATTTATTACTCGATGCATAAAATGTTTGATTCGATGAAAAACGAGATTGGATATTTACTATCCATAAATGATGAAACTGAAAAAAAGAAACTCGAGCAAAAATTAATAACACAAGAAAAACTTCATGCCCTCGGACAGTTGGTGGCAGGTGTAGCCCATGAAATTCGGAATCCATTAACATCGATAAAAACGTTTATTGATCTGCTTCCTAGTAAATATGACCGGCCACAATTTCGTGAGGTTCTTATGGAGCATTTACCTGTAGAGGTGAACAGATTAAATATGATCGTAACGGATTTAATTGAATATGCCCGTCCGCGACCTCCGAACATACAATCTTGTACGGCAAATGAACTTACTTCCTTACTCGCTTTTTTACAAGTAACGATGAATAAAAATAATATCGAATTTGAACAATACATAGAATCAGATCTCATTTTTTTCATCGACCCTCAGCAAATTCGTCAGGTCCTTCTTAATTTGTTACTAAATGCTGTTCATGCTGTTGAAAAGTCGAGTGAAAAGAAGATTAAAATCATAATGGAGAAAGAGAATGGTGAAATGGGGAGGATTTTGATTATTGATACAGGGAAAGGTATGAGCCAAGAAGAAATAAATCATATATTTGAACCATTCTATACTAGTAAGGAAAAAGGGGTAGGGTTAGGACTAACATTATCTTATAATCTGATAAAAGAGAATAAGGGGGATATTCACGTTTCTAGCTTTCCAGCACAAGGGACGAAATTCACTGTAGTATTACCATTGTTTAAAGAAAAAAAGATCGAATCAACGCAAGACTAAGTTGGATTTCTATTTAGTATATTACTAGTTGTGTAGAGGAGGAAGACCGATAATGAAGCCCAAAGTTCTAGTCATTGATGATGAACAAGCGATTTGTACCTCACTCAGCTTTGCCCTTGAAAATGATTATGAAGTAATGACTACCACGGATCCTGAAAAAGGATTCATAATAATGGATCAAAGTCGAGTTGATATTATTTTGCTCGATCTTCGTATAGGAAGCTACAACGGGCTGGACGTACTACAAAAAATAAAACAAAAAGATTCAACGGTTACTGTCATAATTATGACTGCTTATGCAACAATTGAAACGTCAATCGAAGCAATTAAAAAAGGTGCTTACTATTATATTGAAAAGCCGATAAATATAGAAGAACTATCATTGCTTTTACTAAGAGCTTCAGAGTTTTTGTTTATGTCTCAACAAGTTGAAACGCTTAATGAGGAGCTGGAGTTAAGACGGAATTCGGGGAACTTTATAGGGAATAGTAAGGCGATGAAACAAGTATTTTCAATGATTGAAAGAATAAAGGATATCGATTCCAGTGTCTTAATTACGGGCGAAAGTGGGTCGGGGAAAGAACTAGTTGCAAAACGTATTCATAACACCGGTAAACGAAAGAACGGACCATTAGAAATATTGAATTGTGCAGCCATTCCAGAAGCATTGCTTGAATCAGAATTATTCGGCTATGAAAAGGGTGCTTTTACCGGAGCGACTCAAAGTAAAGAGGGGAAGTGGGTAGCAGCAAATGGAGGTACATTATTCCTTGATGAAATAAGTGAAATGCCGCTTACACTTCAAGCTAAATTATTGCGTGTGATTCAAGAACGTGAAGTGACTCCGTTAGGTTCGAATCGAAAAATTAATCTAGATGTGAGGATCATAAGTGCCGCAAATAAAAATATTGAGCAAATGATTACGGAAGGAACGTTTCGTGAAGATTTATATTTTCGATTGAATGTAATACCTATAAGGACACCACCGTTAAGAGATCGAATGGAAGATTTGCCGTTATTGATTGATTATTTTTTGAGAAAATATTGTCGGGAAATGAATAAGGAAAAGAAGTCATTGTCAACAAGTGCTCGAAGGCTTCTATTAAACTACCAATATCCCGGAAATGTCCGTGAGTTAGGGAATATAATAGAATATGCTGTAGCTCTTTCCATTCATCAAGAAATTGACAAGGATGATTTACCACATTATGTTCAAGAACAAAAGAAAACAGCATTTACATGTTCTGATAACAATGATGATATCATCCATATCCCACTCGGTCTTTCAATGAAGGAAATAGAAAAAAGAGTGATCGGTGAAACGCTTCGCTATTATGGAAACCACAGACAGAAAACCGCTCAGATTTTGGAAATTTCCGAGAGAAGTCTTCGGGATAAAATTAAACAATATGAAATTGAAAAAGTTTAGTAGTATATAAAAACGGCAAAATTTTCTGAATGCATCGGCAAATTTTGCCGTTATTAATTGCAAAGTTATTTGTTGTGAGTGTAAGCGTATACATTTTCTGACTACAGAAAGTTGGCATGGAAATTGCATTTATACTTTTACGTATAAAGACTTGTGGTAATAAGTCAAGAGAAAATCCATAAAAAATAAAGTTGATTTTGGACTTTCAAAGGAAAAAAAGGCGCACTGAACTAAACCCGCACCATCACAAGAACGCTTGTTCGGGTTTGCTGAAAGGATTCAAAAGCAGCTATTTGCTTTTGAGTTACACGCTCCTTTTTGGCGTGTAGAGTTGGTGATTGCGTAGTAGCACATCCACCAAACGCACTAATTTTCTTGCAGTCATGACAAGGGCTCTTTTGTGTTGAAATTTCGGAACTTCTTTATACTTCTTTAAGTAAAATTCACGATAGGCGGGTTCATTTCGTTGGACCGAGTTGGCAGCTTCAACTAAGTAATAACGAAGATACTGATTTCCCGACATGACTCGTGGTGTTCGTTCCGATTCATAGTCGCCTGATTGCGATTTTTTCCAGAAGAGACCGGCATATTTAGCTATTTGCGCTTGTGTTTCAAATCGATCAATTTGACCGATTTCGGCGATAATCCCTGCCGCATAAACCGGACCAATACCCGGCACGCTTTTCAAGCACTGTCCTTCTGGAATAATGTGAAATAGGGACTCAATCCCTTTTTCTAACTCTTTGACCTGGTTTTTAAGTGTTTGAATGAGTTTGGCATAGGTGGCCAATACGACATCAACGGAGTCCTGTACGACCTTGCCTAAACGGTAGGAGTCACGAATCGCCTTTTGGATGGATTTCGCAACTTTTTCTGGCTGACGAAAGCGACCTTTTCCTCTCTCTTGAAGGAACTCAGCCAGCTCTTCCAGCTCCATCTGAGCGATCTCATCCAGCGAAAAGGATTCAGCGAACAACTCCATCATGGTCGAACCAAAAACAGAAGTATCTACTTCATTGGTCAATGTATTGCACTTGTAATAGAGATTTTCAAGGAAATGCTGCTTACACTCGGTCAATTGATGAATGACCTGATAACGAGAACGCGTTAAACGCTGAAGGGCAACATACTTTTCTTCCTTGATGATGGTTTTATTATAGCGCCCAAACCGAAGAAAGTCGGCAATCCGAAATGCATCAATTTTATCGGTTTTATCTTCTTCAAATAAGCCTTTAAACCGATGGATCGCCTTTGGATTTTGAACCACCACTTCCACCCCAATCCGTTTTAAGTCGGCATCGTTATCTAAAAGATGCGCAGGGTGAAAGCTATACACAGAGGTGGATTCCATGCCGACAATGATTTTTTCGTAATGGGATTGTCCATGATAAGCTAAGATATTTTCTTTAATCTGGTTCGCTCCATGAATATCGTTTGGAAAAGTCGTTTCTTTTAAACGTGTGTCTTCGCTGTCCAGAAAACACACATCAAGTTTTTTAGAGCTTACATCAATACCTACAAATAAATTCACGGAAAGGACCTCCTTTCATTTGATTATGGAATAAGCTTGGATACTGCGGGATATCCCTAGAAACAATGGTCTGGCAACAGCCTCGCGTATGAGTATTCAAAAGGTGCGTCTCTAAAAGCTGCCCCAATGTCCACTAACATTGGTATAGAAATACACCGATACAGCTTGTGTGTTTGCAGTACAACCATTGTCTGGGTCACAGTCTTTAATCGTAGTCGAACTACAGGAGGAAACAGCATATTCCCAGTTGGATCCATTCCAATGTCTATTATCCAGGGATATCCCCCAGTATCCAAGCAATTCGGGTTGTGCTATTTATGAATATAAAGAGAGAGCAGCATTGCCTCCATCATAGATAGCAATATCTTAATTATTTAGTTATCAAAGAACAATAAAAGCAATTTCTAAAACTTATTATAGGTATTGTAAAAAGTTCTATGAAAACTAAATAGTTGTTTAGGTTACTTTCCATTTATTAGGTGGGGAGCTCCCGCAATCGCTCTTGACAAACACGCCAATGGTTTGATCCAAGGTTAACAAGGGCGAAGGGGACAAAAAGAAGGCATACCAAATAAGCCCTTGGTATTTTCATTTTAAACCATTGGCAAGTTCGGTTTGTCAAGAGTTCGCTCCGCCGATTGCTAAATGGTCCAAGGGCTCTGCTAAACAAAAAGTTAGGCGGATCTTTGTTCGACTATCCATCGTTGAGCTAACTCGATGAGCTTTGTCCAACGCGCAGGCATGGTAGGAAGTCCTGATAACTTTGGATTCACAACGGGTACCTTGCCCTCTAGGGATGCATGTGGTCGTAGAAAGTTAAAATACGCCGCAAACAAGGTGACAAAAGAAACAGATCCATGATCCGATCCAAATCCTTGTGTAGAGCGATAATTTCCTTTAAATGTGCGATTCAGTCTTTCGATAATCTGTTTTAACGGTCTGTATTCGGTTGAGATGGGATCTTCATTTGTCAGCCCGATTACTTGCTTCACATCGAAAGAAATATCATTCTGAGCGAAGAAATGCTGGGCTAGAAGATAGATTGGATTTCCATCTACTACGAATGTAAGGTTTTCAGGGATCTCTTCCATCTTCAGTAGGACGTCGTTTATCGCTTGAATGGCGGATGCTGTATCACGATTAGGCGACACTCGGTACGAAAGGACGATCTTTTTCACCGCGTCAAAGAAGAAAAAGAGATAATGCCATTTTCCATTGACCCGGATATAGGTTTCGTCACCACAGAATTGATCTGAAAGCTCATAAGGATAGTGATCCACGTAAGGTTTAAGTAAAAGAGCCACACTATTTTCGTAGTTCAATATCGTCTGATGAGAAATAGCTACACCGTGAACATCCTGCATAAGGGCAGCGGTCCTTCTTGCGGAAAGACCGTAATTCACATGGTAGGTCAATATCAAACCTAACGTATGCGGAGAAGCATAGATTCTAGACAGATCAACAACTGGCAACTCCGGTGAATTCTTGGATAATGGTTGAAAATCAATGTGGAATTGGCGAAAAATATACCTTAACTTAAACGACTGGGGATCCTTTTTAAACTGTTTCTTTTCTTTGGAAGACATACCGTTTAATTTCTTTTGATAATACGGACAGTCGTCGTTTTTACACTTAAACACATCGAAATCTTTTCGCTCCTTGATCTTATCGAGTGTTTTAGAACAATGAGGACATTTCAAAATGGCCTCTTTCGAAAAACGATTCTTATCGCTGAAAAGGCAAGAACATACCTTGCATTGATACTGTCCCTTATCACCATTATTGGCATAAAGATAATCAGATGGTGCACCACACTTAGGACATTTCATTCCTTTAGGTACCGACACTTTTGCGTTCTTGTGTCTTCGAACGGGTTTAAGAGATTTCCCATGCTTCTCTTGGTACTCCGTTAGGAGATTTCGATAATTCAGCTTTTCTGGGATTTCGATAATGGGAAGATCATCAACTTGTAGTTTTCGATAAGGTTTGTTAACAGGCTGCTGATCTTTCGGTTTATCAAACATACTCTTCCCAATAAGTAGGGTGAGTAATGTTCGAATTATTTGTTCTTGGAATTTTATAAAAGTTAGTAAATAGGTTATAATTTGAGGGTACAACTTGTCACTTCCTTTTCTAAGGTTGTTGGGTGTGTGGTAACCTCAATTATCCTTAGATTTAGGGGGGTGGCAATTTTTTTGCTCAAAAATCCCTCTATTAAGGTAGTTTATAGCCTATTTTATATAAAAGTTTTGACAAAACGTTATTATACGAGGAGAGAAAAACATGAAAATCGTCGCACTTTCAGGTTCGATCGTAGGTTCAAAAACAAAAACAGCTATGCTCAAAACAGTGGAAATTTTTTCGCGAAAATATCCGCAGCATGAAGTTACCCTGCTAGATTTAGCCGACTATACATTGGAATTTAGCGATGGTCGCAATTACTTTGAATACGAAGGTGATACAAAATATGTGACAGAAACCATTATGGCTGCGGATGCAATTATTATTGGGACACCAACATTTCAAGCATCGATTCCAGCAACACTAAAAAACATTTTTGACTTACTTCCAGTTAACGCTTTTCGTGACAAAGTAGTGAGTGCAGTCGTGACAGCCGGATCAGCAAAGCATTATTTAATGGTAGAACTACAATTAAAGCCAATCTTAGCGTATATGAAAGCTCAGATTGTCCAAACTTATGTCTTCATCGAGGAAAAGGATTTTCACCGAAAAAAATTGTCAATGATGATATACTCTTTCGCCTTGAACGTTTAGTTGAGGATACGGTTTTATTAACAGAAACTTATAAAAATGTGCAAGAAGATAGAGATGCTCAATATGATTTTTGATAAGTTGTCTAAATGTAACTTAGACCCGGGAGCTTACTTACTTTAATCGTATATTGTAATTCGGGGTATTTAGCGAAAAAATTGATAAATCTTTATATACAGGAATTGGAAAGATTGATCAATGAATGGTCAATCTTTCTAATTATATTCTAGTATTATGATAACTTTCTTTAAAGAAATCGATCGTTCTTTTCCAGCATTTGTATGCATTTTAATGCAATTGCTGTAACCTACATTTCAATTCCAAAATACTGTTGCAATGCTTGTTTTCCCTTTGGTGTAAGGTGAACCGCACGGATCGACTCAGCTTTTATGATCCATTTTTGTGTAAAAAAATGAGTAGCAATCGCGGCACCTAACCAGCCTGACATATGATAGCGTCTTTCACTCCAATCAAGGCATGGTTTAGCAAAAATCCTCCTTTTAATCGTAGCCTCTTCAATATTAATTCTTAATTGAAGAAACCAGTTTTTCCCTTGTTCAGTAACAACAAATGCCTCCTTGTCTAAAATGATGATTTTTTTATCAAGCAAAGATTGAGTCACTTTTACACCAAGTTCTCCAGCTAAATGGTCGTAGCAAGTTCGACCATGACGGACTTGTTTCATTTGACTTGATTGTCGTAATGTGCGAATTTCAGCTTGCGGTGCGATCGTTCCTAATTTTTCAATGACCTCGGCGACTTCCTCATTGGCTAGCCGGTAGTAACGATGTCTTCCGTGCTGCTCCATTACTAGTAGATTTCCTTCAACAAGCTTTGCAAGGTGGGAGCTAATTGTTGAATGGGATACTTTCGCCATATAAGCTAGTTCACTGGCTGGCAGTGCTCTCCCATCCATTAAACGATCTAAAATGATGGCACGCGTTGGTTCGGCTATGAGTTTTGCAATATATGAAATATTCGGATATACATTCATATTTCGATGATACCCTAAATGTTTTTATACTACAATAATCTAGTAAAGAATTTACGGGAGGAATTTGAATGAATTCGATTGAGTTAAGTATTTTAAATTTGCAAGAAACACGTCGTCGTTCCATTAAATTATGGAGGTCATTGCCTGATAGCTGGATTGAATGGCAACCGGATAAAGATGCAATGTCTTTTGGAGAAATGATCCGTCACGTTTGGACATCTAGCTATTATTATCATTTAATGTTAGAGAAAAATGGTTCAATTAAAGAGGAGGCACCAGCTTCATTTGATGAGGAACCGATTATATCAATAGAAAAAGAAATTGAACTATCGAAACCCTACTTTGACAATTTCATTTCATATGTTCAATCTCTTTCAACCGATGAATTAAAAAATAGACTTATCGATCGCAGTGATGTAGGCTATCAGCGATACTTAGGGGACATGCTTCTGCGAATTGCCTATCATGATGGAGTTCATGCCGGACAATTTTTACAATATTTACGTATGATCGGTTTGGAAAGACCGTTAATATGGGATTAGAACTGGGATACAGGACTTTAACCAGTATCACGATCATGAATAATAAAAATATTTCTAACAGCCACATGAATGTAAGTGTTTTCACACAGCCTAAGAGTAAAAAAATAATTGACAATCAGATTGATTGATTATAAAATTCAATTTATTAAGAAATTTAAACCAATTAAATATATTCTTATCAAGAGCGACTGAGGGACCAGGCCCAATGACGTCCAGCAACCCCCTATATGGAACGGTGCTAATTCCTGCAGATACGTATGTATCTGAAAGATAAGATGAGGACCCCTCTTCTTATTGTGATGAGGGGTTTTTTATTTAAATATTTTGGATGAAGAGAAGTACAATAGTCGTCTTCATTCGTTAATCCAAGTAAACCAATATTATAAGTTATATTTGATTAGTTTAGTGGAGGGATAAATGATGAAAAAACAAAACAATGTATTAGATCCAAACATTTTATGGAAGCCAAACGAAAATTGGATTTCACAGTCTAACTTGAAAGGATTTTCAGAGCAGGTTGGATTTCCTCTCTTTCCCTATGAGCGCCTACATCGTTGGTCAATAGCTCATCCGGAAGAGTTCTGGTCTGGCGTTTGGGACTTTGCAAAAATCATCGGAGAAAAGGGGAAGAAGGTATTCATTCCACCCACCGTTGATGGAATATTAGGAGCCCAATGGTTCCCGGGGGCTCAATTGAATTTTGCAGAAAATGTTTTGATGGGAGAGGAAGAAGAAATAGCTGTAATTGTTGCTGGAGAGGATGGTACTACTTCACATTTTTCACTACGAGAATTACGTAGCAAGGTGGCGAAAGCGCAAGAAGGTTTACGGAATTTAGGTGTAAGAAGTGGAGATCGTGTTGCTGGAATTGTGACAAACGAAATCGAATCATTAGTAGCTTTATTGGCAACTGCCTCATTAGGAGCGGTATGGACTTCGTGTTCCCCAGATTTTGGCTCTCAAGGTATTATTGATCGGCTTGGCCAAGTTCAACCAAAGGTATTGATTACAGTGTTGGAGTATCAATATAACGGTAAACATTTTGATATCCGTGATAATATCCGTGCGATTTCCGAGGTCCTTGACGAGGTGTCAGCCATAGTAACGTTAACTGAAGGCGATGATTTTTTAAAGAACCAGTCAAAGCATGTATTAAATTGGAATCAACTGTGTAAAAACGGCCCGTTCATTCCGGAATTTACGAGAGTTCCTTTTAATCATCCTTTATACATACTCTATACGTCGGGAACGACAGGGCTTCCAAAAGCGATTGTCCACTCGGTCGGCGGTACTTTAATTCAACACGTGAAAGAACATCAGTTGCATTGTGATATAAAGCATGGCGATATATTGTTTTGGTATACAAATACCGCATGGATGATGTATCCCTGGTTAATTTCGGGACTTGCGAGCGGCGCCGCAATTCTCCTTTATGACGGATCACCATTACCTAAGGACAATATTGGAGTTTTATGGGAGATTGCTGAAAAAGTTGGCGTCACACATTTTGGTACGAGTCCAAAGTATTTGGAAACTTTACAAAAAGCCAGTTATTCGGTTGGTCAGGAGCATAATTTGTCACAGCTTCGTAGTGTTCTTTCTTGCGGTGCACCACTTTCAGCCGAACAATATGATTGGGTCTATGATTATATTAAAAAAGACATTTTACTAGCATCGATTTCCGGTGGAACCGAAATTATTGGCTGTTTCGTAATGGGCTCTCCCGTACATCCTGTACGTCGAGGAGAGATTACTTGTAAGGCACTGGGGATGGCGGTCGATGTGTTCGATGAAAAGGATGTATCTGTTCTTCATCAAAAAGGTGACTTAGTGTGCACAAAGCCGTTTCCGAGCATGCCACTTACGTTTTGGGGAGAGGACGGTGACGAACGGTATTATTCATCCTATTTTACTAAACGTCCTGGTATTTGGACGCACGGAGATTTAGCAGAACAAACTGATGAACAATCAATCATCATCTACGGGCGCGCCGATACAACTCTTAATCCTGGCGGTGTACGTATAGGTACTGCTGAAATTTACCGTGTTCTGGAGCAAATTCCGGAAATAGAAGATTCATTGGTGTTTGGTTTACCAAATGCGGGAGATGAAGAAATAGTATTGTGCGTGGTTTTGAAGGATAGAGAATTAGATAGTGATTTAGCTGATGTTATTCGTAACAATGTTCGTAAAAAAGCTTCTCCACGGCATGTACCTCGTCGTATTTACAGTGTAAATGAGGTTCCTTATACAATTAACGGTAAGAAAGTGGAAGGCGCTGCACGTTCAACGGTGTTAGGACAGCAGGTGAAAAACAAGGGATCCCTTCATAATCCAAATAGTCTTCTAGAGTATATTTCCTTATTAGAAAGGAGCTTCGTATGATGATCAAGCGACGTGTTCCAAATTGCGCAATCATCGGTATTGCGGAACTTACTCCGGTTCGTTATACAGATGGAGCAACGACTTTAGGATTAATTGCAGAGTCGGTTCGATTAGCGGTCCAAGATGCTGGGCTAGATAAAGAGGGGATTGATGGTCTTTTAGTCGGTCCACAAGTGGGTGAAACTCCACAACATGTACCTGCAACAGTAGCGGAGTATCTTGGTCTTGAACCGAAAGTTTCAAATGTGGTCGATCTTGGAGGAGCAACCGCTGCAGGAATGTTGTGGCGAGCTGCAGCAGCCATTGAAGCTGGGATGTGTGAAACAGTTGTATGTGTACTGGCGAATACGAATGAAAGAAATGGAAATCCACGTTCACCTAATCGAAACCCCATTCGGGAATTCGATGTACCATTCGGAGCATCGGGTGCCAATACTTCATATGCCTTATTGAAACGGCAACACATGGAGGAATATGGATCAACTCAGGAACAATTTGCTCTTATTGCACATTGGGCAAGAAAAAATGCTCAACTCAATCCGAATGCAATTTTCTATGGGAAACCACTTTCCGTCGAGGAAGTTTTAAATTCACCACTGATTATCGATCCGATGCATTTATTTGAAATTGTAATGCCGGTTGGTGGTGGTGCAGCATTCGTTATCACTTCTAAAAATAATCTACCTAGTGGAGACCATCCACCGGTTTTTTTACTTGGTGCAGGGGAAAAAATCACTCACCGGGCTGTCAGTCATGCTCCGGCTTTAGAATCGGCACCATTATCATATGCTATTTCAGCTGCACTTGGTCAAGCAAATGTAAGTGTACAAGATATCGATTTACTTTCTTTATATGATTGCTACACGAGCGTTGTAGGTATCACGATTGAAAATGCTGGTTTGTGCGCACCTGGAAAATTTGGTGATTGGATGAAAGACCATTCATTTGGACACGATGGGGATTGGCCACTCAATACTCATGGAGGTCAACTTGGGGTTGGGCAAGCAGATCTTGCTGGAGGTATGTCCCATATAATCGAAGCTGTGCGTCAGCTAAGGCACGAAGCAACTTCTCGACAAATTCGAAATGCAGAGCTCGCACTCGTTACCGGAAATGGTGCGACGTTAAGTGAAGCTACAGCTTTGGTACTGGGGGTGGAGTCATGAGTGAGAAGTATGAACATCTCGTCGTTCCCGGTCCTACGATAACCACTGTTTCAAAACCATTCTGGGATGCAATAGCGAGACATGAATTTTATTTACAAAAATGTACAGATTGCGATCAATGGATTTTTTACCCACGAACGTTATGTCCATATTGCTGGGGCAATCAATTAGAGTGGAAAAAGGCTTCCGGGAAAGCGCGGTTGAAAACATGGGGTGTTGTACATAGGCCAGGACATCCTGCTTGGCAAGATGTGACTCCTTATATTCTTGGAGTGGTTAAGTTAGAAGAAGGACCAACGATGATGACCCATCTGTTGCTCGACTCAGATCAAGATTTACAAATAGGTTTACCATTACAAGTAAGTTTTACAAAATGTAATCAAGTCTGGATGCCTTTTTTCACTAGGTTGTCAGATAACTAAATTAACTTTTACCTTTATGTAAGTTCAACAAGTTTTTTAAAATAGTTAAATGTAAATAGAGGAGGGGTTTGTTTTGGCTCAAAGTCTATTGATTGAAAAGGAAATAATAGAAAAGGAAAAGGACTTTTCCAAGGAGCATCGAAAAGTTGCTCTCGCTAGTTTTATAGGAACGACGATAGAATGGTATGATTTCTATCTATATGGAACGGCGGCTGCACTTGTTTTTCCAGCATTATTTTTTCCTAATTTTGATCCACTATATGGGACATTAGCTGCATTTGGCTCTTATGCGGCAGGATTCATCGCTCGACCGCTTGGAAGTATGGTATTCGGGCATTATGGAGATAAGCTAGGACGAAAGAAAGTACTAACGATTTCTCTTTTGCTTATGGGAATATCTACATTCTTCATGGGATTACTCCCATCGTACCATTCAGTTGGAGTACTTGCACCACTATTAATTAGTCTCCTACGTGTTATACAGGGATTTGCCATCGGTGGCGAATGGGGATCAGCTGTAGTAATGGCTGTGGAACATGCACCGAAGGGGAAACGGGGACTTTTCGGAAGCTTTCCACAAATGGGAGTTCCTGCAGGGCTCCTTCTATCCACGGGTGTATTTTCATTCGTATCAACAAACATGTCAAATGAAGCCTTCCTCAATTGGGGCTGGAGAATTCCATTTTTATTAAGCATTGTGCTTGTTACGATTGGACTCTATATTCGTTTAAAGGTGAGTGAATCACCAGTATTCCTAGACGTTGCAGAAAAAAAGCAACAAGAGAAACGGCCAGTTATAACTGTTCTACGTAATCAGAAGAAACCATTGTTTTTAACGATTGGAATGAAATTAGTACAAAATGCTGTGTTTTACGTTTATTCCGTATTTATTCTGACTTATCTTGTAAGTACACATGGGATTGATCGCTCGGTTGGACTCAATGCAGTGATGATCTCTTCGGCTATTGGATTTGTTACGATGCCACTATGGTCTTACTTATCCGATAAGATCGGACGAAAGCCAGTATATTTATTTGGAACAGTTGCTTCAACATTATTTGTTTTTCCTTTTTTCTGGTTTATGAATTCGGGCTCCGTTTTTTTGATAACAATTGGAATTATCCTAGGCTTGAATGTTTTACATGATGCTGTTTACGGACCGCAGGCTGTGTATTATTCCGAACTCTTTTCTACAAAGACACGGTTAAGTGGTGCATCAATCGGTTATCAAATTGGAGCGATTCTCGCGGGAGGATTTTCACCGATTATTGCTACTGCTTTGCTAGCAAAATTCGATGGTCAGTACTGGCCGATTGCAATCTATCTAATTGCACTTGGGGTGCTTAGTATTATTGCTACTTTATATGCACGCGAAACGTATCGGAACTCATTGACATGACTTATTAAATTCATTGACATGAATTTTTAGTGATAAAATTTCAAATATAAGGGTGATTCAATTGAAAAAGGCTGTTTTGATAGATGGTGTTCGTACCCCGATTGGTAGGTTCAAAGGGATGTTCCACTCTAAATCAGCGATTGAACTAGGTGTTAATACAGTTTCTGAGTTGATTCGTCGTTATCCTATAGCAGCACAAGCCGACGGTGCTATTTTTGGTCACGTTATTCAAGCCGGACAGGGCCAAAATCCGGCACGTCAAGTTGTGTTTAATGCTGGGATGGATATTAATACACCAGCCATCACATTAAACAATGTTTGCCTTGCTAGTTTAGCAGCTGTAGCTGATGCTGCTCGTCGAATAGAAAGGAGCGAAGGGGATCTATTCGTTGTTGGTGGTTTTGAATCTATGACGAATGCTCCGCATTTTTCTACACTACGCAAAGATGTCAAAATGGGATCAGTAGAATTTAAAGATTCGCTAGACGATGGACTATGGTGTGCACTCTCCAATGAATCGATGGGCGGAATATCTGAAAAGGCGAATCGCCAATTTAATATTAATCGCCAAGAGCAGGACGAATATGCAGAACAATCACAATTAAGGGCCGCCAGAGCTCAGGTCTCCGGGATATTTAAGGAAGAGATTGTGGGGGTCCCCATTTCTGAGCAACTTATCACAGAAGATGAATGTATACGCCCTCAAACCACGCTTCAAAAATTACAAATGCTTAAACCTGCATTTGAAGAAAGTGGCACAATTACTGCCGGAAATGCCAGTCAAATGTCAGATGGTGCTAGTGCTGGTCTAATTTCAAATGTAGATACTTGTGAAAAAATTGGTAAAGCACCACTTGCTACAATCATCGATTGGGCATTCGTAGCCGGACCGGATCCTACACTACATTTGCAACCTGCAAATGCAATCAAGTCGTTGCTGGAGCGTACAAAATTAAGATTATCAGATATTGATCTGTTTGAAATTAACGAAGCTTTTGCGAGCGTTGTGATCGCTTCTCAACGCAAATTAGGGTTACCAAGTGATATAGTTAATGTGAATGGTGGTGCGATTGCCCTAGGTCATCCTTTAGGTGCTAGTGGGTTTAGGACATTATTAACTCTTGCCTTTGAACTTAAACGTCGTGGAGGAGGAAAAGGTATTGCCTCCTTATGCGGTGGTGGAGGTCAAGGAGCAGCAGTTTTGATAGAAGTGGAGTAAGCGGATGCCACCTTATGAAAACTTATATATTGTAAAGAAAGAAGACCCATATATTCAAATAAACCTATTACCCAATAAGTGACTATTCGGGGGATTATTTAGTTAATATTAAATAGGGGTTTTTTCTTTCTATTCTTTATCAGAAACGATTCTTCATAAAAGGATCGTTTTTACTTTTTTATTGGAATCGAACATGAAATTGTCGAATGTAAAAGTTTATTCATATTTTTTGGGGTTATAAGATTAAATATCTCATTTTAATAAAACGAACAACAATTTTTGGTAGAAAGATCCAGGATTAAAATTAATAATTTAAGTATTTATAATTTGGCAATAAGTTGGGTAAATTAACCAAAAGATCGAGGTGTGTATGTTAATAAGAGGAATTTTGTAAGGAGTTTACCGCTACTAGTTGTATGAGGAGAGGATGTATAATGTCTAACAATCGTGAGAGTTCAGTAGTAGGAAATGAAGTACAGGTAGTGCTAGGTGAATATTTGTTTGATTGTTTGAAAAATGAAGGGATTACTGAAATATTCGGTGTTCCTGGAGACTTTAATTTTTCATTGCTTGATCATTTGGAGAAATATGAGGGAATCAATTTTGTGAACGGTCGTAATGAACTTAATTCAGGATATGCAGCTGATGGTTATGCGAGGGTTAAGGGAATAGCAGCGCTGATAACTACTTTTGGCGTAGGCGAATTGAGTGCTTGTAATGCGATTGCTGGTTCCAATAGTGAACATGTACCTGTTATTCATATTGTGGGGGCTCCACCATCGATAGATCAACAGGAGCATAAGTTAATGCACCATACATTAATGGATGGAAATTTTGATACGTTTCGTAAAGTATATGAACCCATTACAGCGTATACTGCTAAAGTTACCCCCGAAAATGCAATGCTGGAAATTCCAACAGCGATTCATATAGCAAAAGAAAAGAAGAAGCCGGTATATTTGGTAATTGCTGATGATTTAGTAATGAAGCCAATAGTGATGCGTAAGCCCATGCTGCCAAAATCCCCTGTGACCAATCCAAAAACATTGCAAGCGGCACTTGCTCATGCTAAACAATTGTTAGAAAGCAGCGAGCAATCCGTCTTCCTTGTTGATGTGAAAATGATGAGATTTCATCTTCAACAAGATGCACTTGCACTTGCTGAGGCGATGAACTTACCGGTAGCGAGTATGATGTTCGGCAAGGGAGGTTTTGATGAAAGTCATCCAAATTTCATTGGGATGTATGCCGGACAATTTGGCAGTGATGCTGTGCGCAGTTTCGTAGAATCTGCACAATGCGTTATTTCTATTGGACTTGTTTGGGCAGATTCAAATACTGCAAAATTTTCAGCGATGCTTGATCCACTGAAATTGGTTGACATTCAACCAGATAAAGTGAAGATTGGACAAGCTGAGTATCGGAATGTGCTAGCTCAAGATATGATAAAAGCGTTAAAAAGCTTAGGATTTAAACAAGAAGAACCGATTCCAAAATTCCCTTTACCTTATACTGAGGAAAAGCAAAATCCGGAAGGACTGTTGTCTGCTCAAAGCTATTATCCACGTATTCAGCAAATGTTAAAAGTAAATGACATTGTTATCGGTGAAACCGGGAGCTTTTTTTACGGTTTATCACAAATAAGACTGCCACGCGGTGTGACATATATTACACAAGGTGGCTGGCAATCCATTGGATATGCAACACCGTCCACTTTTGGTGCATGTATTGCAGCACCGGAGCGGAGAGTATTGTTATTTACGGGGGACGGATCATTGCAGTTAACTGCGCAAGAAATCAGTTCGATGCTTGCCAACGACTGTAAGCCAATTATTTTTGTTTTGAATAATTGTGGGTACACGATCGAGAAGTATTTAAATGTCAAAACGGAAAATCAGTTATATAATCAAATACCTAATTGGGAATATACGAAGCTTCCGGAAGCATTTGGTGAAAGTGCATTCACAGCGGTCGTAAAAACGAATAAAGAGCTCGATGATGCAATTAAACAAGCCGAAGGGGCAAATAAGCTTTGTATCATTGAAATGATTATTAATAATCCACTTGACGCACCGGAATATATGGTTAAAATGAGGGAGTATTTAAAACGGTAGGGATGGCAACTTTCTCATGGGGGGATTATATTGTATAAGGTTGAGATACGACGGCCGAGGCTAGAGGATATTGAAGAGTTGAATGAATTTTTTCGTTTAGTTATTAAGGATACATTTGCTAGGGAAGGGTTATCGGAGTTAGTTGAGGAGATTGAACATGAAATAGAAGAAAAGAATACCATTTTAAAAGGTGACCTTGAAAGTAATGGGAAGAATCATTATTTTTTAATTGCGTTAGAAAGAAATAGAATCGTTGGATCGATTGCATACGGCCCTTCGAATGAGCTAATTAATCGTTGTACAGAGGGCGCTTATAAAAATATATTTGAGATAGGCACCGTATTTGTGCATCCTGATTATCAAAGAAAAGGAATAGGAAATATTCTTTTAAATAGTATCTTTTTTACTTTGCATCATAAGGGGGTTGAAGAATTTTGTTTGGATAGCGGTTATAAAAATGCACAGAAAATATGGAAGAAAAAATTTGGAGAACCTAATTATTTATTGAAGGATTATTGGGGTAAGGGTAGTGATCATATGATATGGAGAAGGCATATGAAGGATATATCGATAATATTTAAAGTTAATTAAAAATCTTTAAATTTAAAAAGGAAGAATAATTAGATTAATTACGCTTTTTTCAGTTCTATTGAAATCCATGTGACTTTGAGTATAATTAACAACATGTCTTGTATATGGTTAGGAATAGGGCCTAATCGTTTCTACCAAGCTGCCGTAAATAGCTTGACTACAAGAAGTTGTTGTTCTACTACAATGAATCGTTAGTAATCAATTTCTTCTTGAATTTAATGGCAGCTTCCACTTTTAGTGGAAGTTTTTTTATATTTATTTCATTTGAAGCCACTCTAATAGGTAGATGCAAATGTTTGGTTTTTTTGGAATTGGAGGATAAATATTGTGAAACATTTTTTTCAGTTTGCACAGCGTCAAACGTCCTATAAGCAAGAAACGATGGCGGGGATTACTACGTTTCTGTCGATGGCTTATATATTAGTAGTCAATCCAATCATATTAAGTCAATCCGGTATGGATAAAGGAGCTGTTTTTACGGCGACAGCCATTTCGGCTATTATCGGTTCATTATTAATCGGACTATTAGCGAATTTCCCAATTGGTATTGCGCCGAGTATGGGGTTAAACTCCTTTTTTACCTTTTCAGTATGTATCGGCATGGGCATTCCGTGGCAAACCACGTTAACAGGTGTATTTATTGCGGGTATTCTTTTTATTTTATTAAGCTTATTTAAAATTCGCGAAATGATCATTAATATTATTCCCGAGGATTTGAAATACGCAATCTCAGGCGGACTTGGCTTCTTTGTCGCGTTTGTCGGTTTAAAAAATGCAGGCTTTATTATTTCAAATAAAGATACAGTCGTGTCATTAGGAGATTTATCGAAAACAACAACAATCTTAGCTATTATTGGACTAGTCATTACTGTAATAATGATGGTGAGACGTATTGGGGGAGCTATATTTTATGGAATGGTTATTACCACTATTATAGGGATTGTATGTCATGTGATTGATAAACCAACACATATTGTCGGAAAAATTCCAAGTTTAACTCCAACTTTTGGGGTCGTGTTTAAGCATTTAGATCAAATTTTTTCTCCGGATGTATTAGCGGTTATTTTTACCTTTTTATTTGTTGCTTTTTTCGATACGGCTGGCGCGTTAATTGCAATTGCCAGTCAAGCGGGACTCATAAAAGATAATAAAATTCCAAATATCGGTAGAGCTCTTCTTGCTGATTCTACTTCAATTGTTGTCGGTTCAGTACTAGGAACATCTACAACCGCATCGATGGTTGAATCTAGTGCGGGAATTGCAGCAGGGGGGCGTACAGGATTCACGTCTGTCATCATATCCTGTGGTTTCTTCATTGCCTTATTCTTTTCACCATTATTGTCAATCGTAACTTCGGAAGTTACCGCACCGGCTTTAATTATTGTTGGAGCGTTAATGGCTTCTGAAATAAAACAGATCAATTGGGATCGAATTGAAATTGTTTTTCCGGCATTTGTAACGATTATTATGATGCCTCTCACATCTAGTGTTGCGACGGGAATTGCGCTTGGTTTTATTTTATATCCAGTAACAATGATTGCGTTAGGTAAATGGAAAGCTGTTCATCCGTTAATATATATTTTAAGTCTTGCATTTTTAGCTTATTTTGTATTTATCGTTTAAAAGGTTTTCAATTAATGGGTGTCCGGTTGGACACCCATTTTTTTGCGAAATCAACCATTCCTGTTATTGGCCCTGTTGATTTTGTAATGATTGTTCAGCGTATGCGATCAAACGTTTTGTCATTTCGCCACCTACTGAACCGTTAGCACGTGCGGTCGTATCAGCACCAAGTTGAACTCCAAACTCATTGGCGATTTCTTGTTTCATTTGATCCAGAACATTATCCGCACCAGGAACCAAAAGTTTGTTTCTAGCCATGATACATCACTCCCGACGAAGTTTTGAGCAAAAAATTTATTTGCTCGTTTCTATTATTTCCTATTCAATTATGTTTATCGTGTAAAATGTTACTAAATTTAAGGATATTAATGAGAGAAGTATAAGGATATTGAGGGAGTCCATTTTTGTGAATACTAAAGCGAAAAAACGTAAAATAAAAAGTCTTTATTTTGAATAAAGACTTAAGATACAGTTGAAATTATATTTAGAAAGCCTAAATTTTAAGTTTGCTTTTTATTTTTTCAATATCTCGCTCATTTTTTTCAGTTTTTCTAAAAAGTAAATTAATATCCGCATTCATTTCAGTATCTCTTTGTCTTATGTCTTGCCTTATGCTCGTAAAATTTTCTATTAAAAGGGTTGTACTATGCTTGAGCATATCTTTCAGTTCAATTTGTCCGGTTTCTAGGTTTTCTAATCTACTGTCAACAGCATCAAGCCGTTTATCGACTTCAACAAACTTTTGATCAACAGCATCAAACCGTTTGTCGACTTCAACAAACTTTTGATCAACAGCATCAAACCGTTTGTCGACTTCAATAAACTTCTGATCAACAGCATCAAACCGTTTGTCGACTTCAATAAACTTCTGATCAACAGCATCAAACCGTTTGTCGACTTCAATAAATTTTTGATCAACAGCATCAAATCGTTTGTCGACTTCAATAAATTTTTGATCAACAGCATCAAATCGTTTGTCGACTTCAATAAATTTTTGATCAACAGCATCAAATCGTTTGTCGACTTCAATAAACTTCTGATCAACTGCGTCGAATCTTTTGTCGATACGATCCAATTTTGTATTCGTTTGAGCCTGTCCATTTTCTAGTTTTCCAACGCTTGTTTCAAGTCTTTCTAAAATATCTTTTAATTCTTGATCCACTAGTCACACCTCCTAATCTTAATGCAATTATAACATAACGCCTAAAAGGAACAAATGTTCTTGTAACGATTTTATATAAGCAAATAAGTTTGTTTTTTGCCATCAAATTGTTACTATAATAATACTCTTGACAATGAAAGGAAATATAAATCATGACTACTATAAATATACCCGTTTCTGTATTAAATCTTGCACCAATAAGAGATGGACAGACGACGAAACAGGCAATTGATTCTATGGTGGATCTTGCCCAAGCTGTAGAAAAATTGGGATACAAACGATATTGGATTGCAGAACACCACAACAGCCCGACATTAGTTAGCTCTGCAACTTCGATTTTAATCAAACATACACTTGAACATACAGAAAGTATTCGTGTTGGATCTGGGGGAGTGATGCTTCCGAATCATTCTCCATTAGTTGTTGCTGAACAATTTGGTACGATGGAAACAATCTATCCCAACCGTCTGGACCTTGGTCTGGGACGTGCACCGGGAACAGATATGTTAACCGCAAGCGCTTTAAGAAGGTCAAAAAACGATACGGTCTATACTTTCCCAGAAGATATTAAGGAAATACTTACTTATTTCGGTCCGGAAGATCAACAAAGTTATGTAAGGGCGTATCCTGGGGTAGATACAAATATCCCACTATATATTTTAGGCTCTTCCACAGATTCTGCTCATTTAGCGGCAAGCATGGGTTTACCTTATGTGTTTGCATCCCATTTTGCACCGAAACAAATGGAAGCAGCGATTTCAATTTATCGGAAACGATTCCAGCCTTCAGAGTACTTGGATAAGCCGTATATGATGGTTTGTTTAAACGTAATTGCGGCTGAAACAGATGAAGAAGCAGCATTATTATCTACATCGATGCAGCAATTTTTCTTAAATGTCGTTAGAGGCACTAAAATTCCGATGCAGCCACCGGTTGATAATATGGATAAGCTTTGGAATCCGATGGAAAGAGAAATGATTGAATCGATGTCAAACATGACGTTTATGGGAAGTAAAGATACAGTTACAAAACAAATAACAGATTTCCAGGATAAATATAATGTTGATGAAATCATGGCCGTTTCTTATATTTATGACCCTGAAAAACAAAAAAGATCGTATGAAATATTTAAAGAGGTAGTTGAAGGTAGATAAATTGTTATTTGCGCATATTTCACGTCAATAAAGGAATTCTAAAATCGAGGTGAAATTAATGAAAAAGCAAAACGTAGATAACAACGTAGAAAATGTTAATCAAAGTGAAACGGCTAGTAGCACTGTCGACAGTAGTATCGAAGAACAAGCAATGAATGGCTTGTATGGTATGCTTGAAAGTGAAGAAGAGAGTCAACAAAATTATACAGAATAGAAAGCCTTAAAGCCTTGCTCCTTGTGAATGGGAGGGGGCTTTTATTTTATATTGGTTTCAATCCTTTATAAAAAGTAGCAAACAAGGAACGTGTGTAGCAACTTCCAAATAGGCGTAAAAATTCCGCTTAATTAGTGAATTTTATTAAAAAGGGCTTAAATAGTCGGACAAATTCCGTCTATTGACTCGAAAAATGCGAAAATTGGAGATTTTGCTTTGCATAGTCGGAAAACCTCCGCCTATATATGCCCGAAACGACCACCATTCAGCATTTAATCGGAAAATTTCCGCCTATTATACTTTTCTGGTTACCGACTTAGGATGCTTATTTAAAAGGGAATGAATTTTAACAAAAGCGACCGCTTTACTTTACGGAAATTGTGTTTTAAAGAGGAATAGCAAATTATTTGAAGAAGTAGTAAGTTGCAATGCAAATCAACAAAGGTGTGAGATGATGATCATTGAAAATAAACTGACTAAAAAAATATACAGAAGAATGGTTTTGCGAAATGAATTGTTCGGGAGTAAAACTAGCTTAACAATCCTTGTTCTGTATGTAATATTGTGGCGAGTCACGTATACGATAACAAAAATAGGGCAGTTAAAAACGACAATTCCATTATTTTTGATAATTATTTTTCTAATTCTAACCCTACTAATCTATAAATTTATCGTTTATAAACGTCGTATGAAAAAAGAATTATTTGAAATGGGCAGTCAAATCGAAATGAATGATAATCAATTAACGATAACAAAACAAACCGGAAGCAAAATTGTTCTCCCACTAGAAAAATTAATAAAGATAAAAGAGAATAAAAAGTGGTTTTTCTTATTTTTTCAAGAAAATACATTCATTCCGGTTTCAAAAGATGCCGTCGAAATTGAGCTCTTCAGACAGTCCATAAAAGGGACAAAAACGAAACCGTTAGTTTGGAAACCAACAGTGACGCTCTTTGCTTTAGTTACAATTGCTGGAATGTATTTTGTAGGTAACAATGCCGTTAATTTTAACGGGGCACTAGCATGGAAAATCAATGAATGGAAAACAGATACAAAAGTTAAGTTGAAAAATGACAATTTTTACTCAACAAAGCTAACTGGAATCATTGATTCCGTAAAATCAAAAATAAAACTAGAACCGTATTTAATGACCAATGATTTAGAAATTAGATTTGCAAAAGATGGGACCATCACTAGCATTGAAACGTATATTTACGGATACGACAAAAACAAAAAATTACAATCGGGATATTTAGTCTATTACGATAAAACCAAAAGCAATAAAATAACTGTTCACAAACAGCATTGGAATGGGGAAGGAACAACCAAATATGAACCAGACAACGATTTATCAATCGTCATCAACATGCTTAACTCAATTCCGGTAGAAGATGAAGTAAAACAATGGAACGAAGACAATCTTGCAGTTATGTATAAGGGAATAAGAAGCTGGGGGTACAACACAACCGGGATTCATTTTATTGGTGAAAACGGAAAGATAAGCATTCCTTCATCCATGACTACAGAAATCATTGGACCGACCATCTCTTTATACATACCAGGTAAGGAAAATATGATAACACCAAAGCGATATATATTTAAACCATAATGGGTCAATGGGAGTTGGATTGTTTGTAAAAACTAAAAAAATTCACAGAATGTATGTTCTGGAATCCTTATATATGTTATTATTGGAGTAGCTATGAGCGGGGGAGGGCGGTAGCACCTTAAAACTGTTCCTTGTTATGTGATTATGTCACAACGAGACAGGAGGTGTTGCCAATGACTATCTTTGAGGCGCTGGTTTTAATGATCAGTTTTGCCACTTTGATTGTCATCATTATAAAGGAAAAGTAACCCTCCCAGCTTTAGCGAGTAGTTGAAGGGTTACTCCTTTCCCGAATAAGCTACCGCACTTCCTGCGGATTAGCTATTCGAACGCTGATGTATATACATCAGCGTTCCTTTTATAATATTCCTATAATTAGTATAATATACTTTGATGGATAAAATCAATGGATTTCAAGTAAGATGGTGAGTTAAAAATAAATCCTCTAGTTCACGCTCATCATGGGATTACCGATTTTCTTGTTTAAACACCCGATAGGAATAGTAAATAGGAAGCACGACAGATACAATAATACTAATTATAACGATAGCTTCTCTCCAACCGGCAGGAATAAATGTAGATAACATCATAATGATTCCTGCGATAAACATAATTTTTCCGCCAAAACGATGTGTTTTTCTCCATACCGTATCATTAGACAACGTCCACGGAGTTCGAATCCCAATGAAGAAATTTGTCCTTACTGTTTGAAGAAAATTCCCTAAGATGATAAAAATTGCACCTACTATAAATGATCCAAGACTTGACATCGGTATTGGATAACCAAGACTGTATAAGATGATAAGTAGGTTTAAAATGAAAAGAATGAACAATAATGAATTGACAATAATTCCATAGCTTCTCGAAAAAAACTGATAATTTTCTTTTTTAGGATCTACTTTTGGCAAAAATAAAAACATAATATAAAGAAATATCAACAAGCCTACCATGGTCATCATTGCGCCTAATTTTGTAGAATATCCATTAACATTGCCGCTAAAATCCCAATGTGTGGCTATTTGCGATGGCAGGTGTGGAAAAGCAATCAACCAAACAATCACGGATAGGACAATGATAAGAAGTGGGAAAAAATGCTTTTTCATAATCTCAACTCCTATTATTTTCCATAAAAATTAAAAGCCCAATTTATAATATCTTGAAATACTGTCGTATTTAATGAATAAAATACGTACTGACCTTTTTTTTCATCTTGAACTAATCCGGCATTTTTAAGTAATTTTAAATGTTGCGAAATACTTGGTTTACTCATATTAAAATGGTCAGAAATTTCGCCGGCTGTTAAATCTTCCTCCTTTAATAAGTCTAAAATTTTGCGACGGGTTGGATCTGATAATGCTTTAAAAACCTCGTTCAACATTACATCTCCTTTTAAGTATTTAGTTATTTACTTAAATACTAAAATAAAAACAAAATAAAGTCAACTACAATTTATAAATCAACCCTAATTTCTGTTATACTATGAGTACTCGAAATATAATGGACTGCATTCACTACTGATTGAAAGGAACAAATAAATGGAAAATATAACGTTTAACCACATTTATACGCTTGGCAATATCGTTTTTGAAAATGAATTATATAAACATTTTCATTATCCGGAAATGTTAGTTCGCTATGATAGTAATTTTATAGAGTTTAAAACAATGCCTTCCATTGATGAATTTAAGGCAGCTTTCACTTATTTACGTGATTGTCATAAAAGGCATGGTCAGTCCCATGTAAAATTTACTTTTCCGGAAAATCAAAAACCATCAGAGGAGTTTCTTGAATATCTCAACGATAACGATTTTCTGTATGGATATAATGAGTTATATGTGATTCAACCGGACGAATTTCCTCGTTTGAAGGATGACCCAGATATAAACATAACTCCAGTCACTTCCGAGAACCTTGATGCGTTTTTAACGTTGCAATATACATTTGATCAAGAGTATGGGAATGAATTCGCGAAACAAAAGGTAGCACTGCACAAACGAAATTTTAAAGATGAAAAAATAATGCAGGTCCTTGCATATTACAAAGGTAATCCAGCTGGTTCGGTAGATATTATTATTTCTGACGATACAGCGGAAATCGATCAGCTGTCTGTTTTAGATACGATGCAGCGAAAGGGGATTGGCGGACGATTGCAAAAGTTTGTGATGGATCACTTTCCTGAAAAAACGGTTATTCTTGTTGCGGATGGAAATGATACACCGAGGGAAATGTATCTAAAGCAAAACTATCAATACGTTGGTTTCAAATATGAGTGTATAAAAGTTTTTGATTCTTAATCAAAGGTTACTATTTTCATAGAGAAGGAGGGGATTAACGAAAATCCACCTCCTTTTTCTCATTGTTATTTAACTTGGCCAGGACCTACCCAACGCTCAACTTTTGCTTGTTTGCTAGAATCTGTTTCAGATGTAGTTGTAAGTGTGAGCTTGTTTGGTGTAGGTTTTTGATTATTTTTTCCACCCAGCGGGATTTTAACATATACAGGAATATCCACACTTTCACCAGCTTTTACTTCAATGACATTATTTTCTAGCATTGTTTCCCAATTCGCTTGTGTTTTTACATTCAGTCGAATGAGATCTGTAGCTTTACCGGTATTTTTTACGTTAAAGTAATAGACTGCTACACGACCGGGTACTGCCGGTATCGTTTTAGTGGAACTTGATTTTACCGATACACCGCGTTTGTAGTTTCCGGATCCATCCATATGACGTACGGCCACACGATAAGATAAGGCTCCTTTTTTGTCGTATTTTTTTCCTAACACATAGAAATGTAGACGGTTGTATTTGTCCTCATACTCGCTTACTACGCCATCACCTGTCCCAGCTTTAAACAATGAATCTGCTAACTGTTGATAATCGCCTTTTGATAGCATAGCCGTTGTGCCATCCGGTCTCTTGAAATCTTCTTGATTAATATCTTCTTTATGGGAATCGACGACCCAAATATTAGGTGCTGATTCGGTATTTTTCGTTTTAGCTAGTAATACACCTGAATCGGGAGCGAAGGAGTCATAACCAACTCTGTCAACAACTTCAACGGTATAATTGTTATACCATTTTTCCCCGCGCTGCATATCTGCACGCCAATCATCTTCTAATGAATTTTTCGGCGTGTGATCGACCATGCTGATATTGATTCCGTGTAATCCAGTACGACCAAATTCTTTCCCGATAGGTACTTCTCTTGCAAGAATATCAGCGAATACAGGACCAGTTTCGGCCAATTGATCTCGATCTAATCGAAGATATTCATCATCTTCTAGGAATCCTTGTTTAATTTTGTTTCGCAACATATGATGTGAAGGGGCTGAAGCACCAAGGACAGAAGGAACCATCCAACGTGTGTGCGGTCCACCTGGGCCATTAAAGCTTCCGCGGCTCATGAGCTCCCAAGGGCCAGAATAGGAACGAGAAACCGGAACTCCATATGGATTATTATAATTATCGCCAAGATTCATAATGTGACCAAATTCATGTGCAAAGGTACCCATGCCATCATTTTCACCTTGAATGGACGTACCACCACCAGCACTTGACCAAATTCCTTTAGCGGCGTACCAAGAAGTCCACGGAACATAACGGGTTGCCGCTGAGTTCTTCATGCCATTGATTTGCGGACCGAATGAATCGGGAATCGCGTCCGGATTTAAAAACATCATTTCACCAAATTCCTGCCAAACACCAGATTCATCATACCCAGCATGAACGATGAATTTGAAATCATATGTTTCACCTGAGGCATCCATGTCCGCCTTGGCTTTATTCACCGCTTCTGTCCGCAAATTCTTCCCGCTGAACCCTTCAGGCATATTCACATTTTGTCCAAATTCATTCAGTCCATATTGGAATTCATTAGAATCCATACGGTATGGACCGAATGAATCTAGCTCGATTTTCCATTTGCCATATGAATTTTCTCTCCAATAATCATTTACGGTACTATAGTTGTTTAGTGGCTGTGGTTTGCTTAAAAAGTCCACCCAAAACTTTCCTAATTGATCACGTGGGATATTTCCAGTCCCAACGGGATTTCCTGCTATTTCTGATCCTTCAGGCTGACTCAGCATAAATTCTCGATCAGGAAAATCAACAATGATTAAAGCACCTTTAATGACTCGTTCAGGTTTTACATCTGCAGTTTTCCAGTCAACTCCAGGAACCGGTCGATAATCATCCCATGTCATATCCCGGGGCAGAACCCAAGACTGAGGATCTACAGGATCCGGAAAAGACTTCAATCCGGGCTTTGCCGCATACGCTGTGGTAGAAACGGTAATAAAACCAACACTAATGGCACCAACTATTAATCTTTTTAAAAACTTCAGAACACCCACCCCTTTACTAGTTTTCTATTTCGTACTACTAAATCATACAACTATTCAAAATAATCTGATAGACGAAATGCTAAAAATTTAAAAAATGAATAAGAGTGCCTATAATATATTGCTTATCTATACGCGAAGGGACCTATTACTAAACCCGAAAAATACTCCACATGTACTAGGTTTTCTGTTATTAATTGCACATGGATTATTATGTAAAATGAATTTTAAAGGAGAAAAAAGTCCAAGTAAAGAAGAAATTTCTCAGAATGGTTGTTTGAATGGAATTGGATCCAGCTAGTGCTCAAAGAAGTTTTTATTCACTTGTATAACAAAAAAATAGTGTTGAAAATCGATTGATTTTCAACACTATTTTAAAACATAGCCGTATTTCAGTTCCTTAACTTTGAAAGGAAGAGGTGGCTGTTGTTTTTTCTCTTTTTATCGCCGGTCTAGTCAAAGAAAAGACGGCACATATCAAGGCGATAATGACAACAGCACTCCCGAACCACGCCGTACTTGTGACGGAGTCAGTTTTGTTTAAGACGATTCCGCCAATTGCTGATCCAAGTGAAATACCTACCTGCAAGGCTGAATTATTAAAGCTTTGCTGGATATCGGACGTAACAGGATCGGTTTGAATCAAATAGCTTTGCTGCGGCGGTGCCAGACTCCAACTTAATGCGCCCCAAATCATCATCATCGGAATGAATAAGACAAGAGAAAAAGTCGTGAATGGCAACAAGCCTAGGACAATCGCAAATGCATTGATAACGATTATGATACTTTTCTTCGGACCAATCCAATCCGAAAGTGTGCCACCTAATGCTCCTCCAAATACTGCTGCAATCCCAAATGCAAAATAGCAGACACTAATCCAATAGGAATTTAAATGAAGATTCTTTTCTAAAAATGGAGTGAAATAGGCATAAAGCGTATAGTGACCTGCAAGCATAAACATGGTCGCAAGATGAGCGCTACCTATTTTCGCACTGCCTACAGCTTTTAATTGTTGGACAAGTGGAATCGTCTTTTCCCCGGGAATGCGCTCCAAAAATAGTGAAATAAGCACCATCGAGCCGATTGATAACACTGCGATTCCAAGAAAAATGATGCGCCAGCCAAATGTATTAGAAATCAAAATTCCTAGCGGTACGCCTAACACTAGTGACGAACTAATGCCCATGAAAATGAGACCTAAAGCCTTCGCTCGGTGAGCCGGATCGACAACCTTTGCTGCAATAGTTAAGGAAAGTACGACGATAAGGGCGGTGCTCGTTCCCGTCAATACCCTTGCAACCATCATAAAGGTAAAATTCGGACTGAAATAGGTCATAATATTACCTAGAAAAAAAACGAATAAGGAAACAAGATACAGTTTCTTACGTTCAATTTTATTAGTTAATACAAGCAGAACAGGCCCAGCAATAGCATAAATAAGTGCAAATACTGTAATCAGCTGTCCAGCAGTACTTAATGAAATGTTAAAATCGTCAGCGATCGTAGGTAATATCCCGCCGACAATTAATTCAACTAATCCTACAGCGATCGTCGATAATGCGAGTATAAAAACTTTAAAATTCATCGTTGTTTTGCATCCTTTCTCATAGATTGATAGTTAGCGGATTTTTTTACGAAAACAAAAAAATCCTGATTACAAAAAACGAATAATTCATTTTCTGTAATCAGGATTTTATGGTTCCTGGTAGAGACCCTCTAGCCATATTCTAGAGGTTATACAGGTTATATTTAGTTTCTAATGTTCACCTTGAACATTTTACTACGCCTTTTTTTATTTTTCAAGTATAAATTTTTCCCGTGATAAAAGAGTGCAAGAATTCACCTTATTTGACCAAAACCTATCAAATTTATTATTATTAACCTTGAATAGAGTCGATTTAAAAATGTAGGTGAAAAAATGAAAATTAATCGAAATGATCCATGTCCATGTGGAAGTGGGAAGAAATATAAAAAATGTTGTTTATTAAAGGAAAATATTGTGCAAATAGGTGAAGCAAGAGAAGAGCGGTTCCTTCAAGAACGGCATGAACTTGTTTTGAAATTGAATAGATTTTTGGAAAGGAAAATTTCAATAAACCAAATGTATCAATTACATTCGGAGTTCCGAAGAAGAACACAGGGAAAATTGGCAGAGTCCAATATACAAGGATTCTTTCAATACTGGCTCAATTACTTTCGTTTCTTTGATAATGGGCTTCGTGGAATTGAATGGTTTTTTCAGGAAAATAATTCCAAACTAACTAATGAGGAGAGAAAATTAGCTGAGAATTGGGTTAAATTAACACCAAAAGTCGTTCAAGCTATCGGGAAATCTGGCAACGATATTCTTTTTGAAGAGGTAGAGACAAAGGAACAGTACACGATTGCAGATAATAAAGAATCTTTCTTTGCACCATGGGTTGGCACGATTAGTTTAATTGAAAATTACGGAAACCAGTACTATTTCAATGGTGTCAGGGTGTTTTTGGGACCACAAAACATTAGCAGGGTCAAAGCCTTTATTCAAAAGTTAGTGGAAGAAACAAAATCAAGTCGTGATCACGTTCTTTTTGAATATTATCCTGAAATAATTGGAGAATTTCTCGCCGAATCAAAAGATTTTGAGATTGATCGCAAGGAAATTCACGAATGCACAATTCAATATCAGGTTAAGGATATGGCAGCCGTTACAGATTTCTTACAAGAAGAACCAGAATTTGTTATAGATTTCTGGGAGCAAGATGATAAAAAACTTAGCTGGCTTTCCAACAGGATGGAATTTTTTGATAGCGAAATGAATGGTAAAGCTCAAATTGCTGAAAATTTAGGAACGATTTCATTAGAAAAAAATCTCCTTCAATTTTATTGTTATGATAAAAAAATTCTTGAACGATTTAAACAAAAGGTCGAAAAGTTAAACAATTTCGTAGTTTTAATCAATGAAAAGATTCAATCACACTTCATTCCGTTTCAAGTTGAAGTTAAAAATATGGCGGTACAATTCAGCGAGAATATACCGAAATATTTTGCGCTTTATGCACAGAACAATTTGCAATCCGAAATGGATCAAAAAATCCCAATGTATGGTGGGTTTTCAATTCGGGAATTGGTCGAAAGCGGACGGACAGAGGAAGCAGAAACGTGGTTAAGACACCACGAATATAACCTATATCAACTTGTGAAAAACGATTTTGGAAAGGTAGAAAAAACTGCGGATTTTAATACGATCCGAAAAGTATTAGGGCTACCATTGTCTCCTTTTGTCACAGGCGGAGAAAGTCGAATTTCAGGGGTTATGCCAATCAAAGCGTCGAATAAAACACCCCTTGTAAATAATGAAGATATCCCGTTTTACGAAAGTCTAGGATTTACGCCAGACACAATTGACAACTTTTATGCAAAGTCATTAGTAAGATTTTTTAAAGAAAAAACTGAAGGTAAAAGTGAAAATACAGTAAGAAAATATAAAAATAGTTTATATGACTTAAGATTGATTCTAGAATCCACACCATTAAATAGTTGGGACCAACTGGATCAAACTAACTGGGAGCGAATTGTTTTAAATGATTATTTCGATTTGTTCTACTCAGTTAGTAAGACACAAGTAAAGGACTTTTTAAGTACACTGAAAACATTGGCAAAATGGCTGGATGAGAGAGAAAATACAAGTCTTTCTGACGATTTGCAAAGGGCGATTAAGAAAACGGAGAAAAAACGATTTCAAATTGCAGGCGTGTAAGGTTTAGGAGTGAATTCTATGTTCGATCCAACAGCATATGAAAATATGAAGGTTGTTATCGAGGGTGCGGCCTATGATTCGGATTTAGAAGGCCAGATTAAAGTTATTGACCGCAAGGATATTATCGATTTAGCGACGCTTTCAAGGTGGTATGAAATCACCTATTGTTTAAATCACACACCAGATATACGTGCGAAATTTACATTAGAAGCAAAACTAAATCAGTTAGCTACCGAGCTTTTACAAGGAGGAAATCAAAAGCAGGTTGGGGCCTTTGTATATCTCTCTTTTTCGTGGAATCAGGAAAATTCAAACTATATGGAAACAATAAAGCATCGTTGGGGACCGGATTATATTTATGATGAACGAAAAATTAACTCCTCCTTAGAAGGGGTTAAAGAAGAAATCATCATCAATTTTTCACGGGTGATAACAGAAGAAATGATCGATGATTTAGTAGAAATGTTTCATTATTCCGTTGAGACATTGGGAGAATTGATTAGGTGAAATCCAATGCAGCAATTCCTTCATTGATGAACATGCAGCTAGAACCCGTGAGTAAGTGTGATAAAATAAAGTAAAAAGCTTAGGAGTGGTGAGATGAATCTCTATCGAAATGACCCTATGTCCGTACAGGATTATTTTGAAATTAGAGAGAATTGTGAGCAGATATTAGAGTATATTGACGGATATATCTATATGTCGCCATCACCATCGATTAAGCATCAAAGAATATCGGGAAATCTATATATTAAATTTAGGGAATTTCTTGAAGAAAAAACTTGTGAAGTATTTCATGCTCCCGTTGATATCGAATTAAAAAATGAAAAAATAGATGGGACAAAAATTGTGATTCCCGATTTATGTATCATTTGTGATAAAAGTGGATTCACTGACTCAAAATATATTGGGGTACCTAATCTTATCGTAGAAATCCTAAGTCCATCTAATCAAACCCATGATTTAATCACAAAATTAAATCTTTATATGAACTATGGTGTCCAAGAATATTGGATTGTGAATCCTATGTTAAATTCAGTATCGGTTTATGCCTTAAATGAGGAAAAGCTTTATATACAACACGATATGAAAACTGAAATAGGAAAGATCACATCGCATTTTTTGAAGGGTTTTCACGTTGATTTGAAAGATATTTTTCAAGACAATATTTAATATCCAGTTATAGCACAGGCGCTACGAACGGTCAACATTCATTTTGACTGAGGGGAGCGTCTGTTGCCTTTTGGATTGACTTTTTCATTATTTATTCACTTGAATATCCAATCGGAAGGCAAGCCAAGGAGTAGAGACATAAGTAGGAATAAAAAATGAACATTTTGAAGGAAAATATGATTGTTTCAAAGAATATACTAGAATAAGTAAAATATTTAGGAGGTTAATAATATGTCAAAAAAAGTATTATTACTAGCCGGCGATGCCGTTGAAGCACTCGAAATCTATTATCCATATTTTCGTTGTCTGGAAGAAGGATTCGATGTACAAATAGCAGCTCCTTCCAAAAAACAATTGCAAACCGTTATACATGATTTTATCGGGTGGGACACATATACGGAAAGCAAAGGGTATTTAATTGAATCGCAACTATCCTTTGAAGAGGTCAATCCTGAAGAGTATGACGGCTTAATTATTCCAGGCGGAAGAGCTCCAGAATACATTCGCTTAAATGAACATGTCCCACAAATTGTTGCTCATTTCTTTGAAAAGAACAAACCAGTTGGGGCGATTTGTCATGCAAGTCTCATCCTAACAACAGTCAAGGAATATATGAAGGGGAGGGAACTAACTGCGTATATCGCATGTAAGCCGGACGTAGAAGCAACGGGAGCTACCTATATCGAAAATCATCTTCACGTAGAAGGAAATCTTGTTTCCGGTCACGCATGGCCTGATCTTCCTGGATTTATGCGGGAGTTTATTAAACAAGTATATCAATAACGGATATAGTCAAAAAGATATAATCAATGATAGGTAAAAGTCGAAAGGAGAATAGTTATGGTCTATATCGCTCTTCTTCGTGGGATAAATGTGGGTGGCAAAAATAAAATTGACATGAAGATGCTTAAACAAACGTTTGAAAAAGCCGGGATGTATGATGTGCTGACATACATTAATACTGGGAATATTATTTTTTCATCCAGCGAACTATCAAAAATGGAATTATCACGGATTTTGGAAGAAGCGATACATAATGATTTCGGATTACAAATTAAAGTTGTAGTTCGTAGCGTTAATGATGTCAGAGCAATCATTAACGCTATTCCTGACACTTGGAAAAATGACAAAGACATGAAAAGTGATGTCATGTTTTTATGGGATGAAATTGATCATGAATCTGTACTTAAGACTTTGGTCATCAAACCAAATATTGATACGGTGAAATACGTTCCTGGCGCAATTTTATGGTCTGTTGACAAGAAAAATGTAACCAAAAGCGGGATGACAAAGATCATTGGATCAAAGTTATACAAACAAGTTACGGTAAGAAATGTCAACACCGCTCGTAAAATATATGAACTCATGCAAGCGCAAAACAGATAGTTCGCGGATACGTGACGAACTTATCGATCATCTCCTTACCATTAAATGGTGGGATTGGCCCGCTCGTAAAATTTTTGATAATCTTGAAACTTTATGCAGTGGAGAACTGACAAAAATTAAGGGAATTTCAAAGCACATCTTGAACAAAATGGGAAGTCAAGAATTAATCATTCTTGACATCCTGTTTTGTTGTTTTCTTGTCTGTTTATACTCATTAAAAATATCCATCCCTGCGAATTTTTTTGCTCATTAATAATAGGTCATATCGCAGATTAGAAAGGGGAAAATGATGCCATTAGAACTCATTCGTCATGATATTACAAAATTGAAAGTGGATGTGATCGTGAATGCAGCCAATACAGCTTTGAAAATGGGCGGGGGTGTATGTGGTGCGATCTTTCGAGCTGCAGGTGCCAATGAACTTCAGAAGGCATGCGATAAAATCGATGGATGCAAAGTCGGGGAAGCAGTTATTACAGAGGGCTTTCATTTAGATACAAAATATATCATACATACCCCAGGTCCGGTTTGGCAAGGGGGAGGTAACCAAGAAGCGGAACAATTAATGTCTTCTTACAATAACTCTTTGAACCTCGCAAAAGAATATCAGTGTAAATCCATTGCTTTCCCATTGATATCTACCGGTGTATATGGCTTTCCGAAAGAAGCGGCATTGCAAATTGCGATCTCCGCCATTAGTTCATTTTTAATTAAACATGACATGCTTGTCTATCTCGTAGTTTTTGATAATACATCTTTCGGAATCAGTCAGAAGCTATTTTCATCCATCCATCAATACATTGATGAGCATTATGTAGAAGAAGTTGAAAAAGAATTTATACGGAGTCGTGTAGAACCAACGGAAGTCGATTTTCACCATAAGGATTTAATTGAAGAAGTAAATGCCTCTCTAGAATATCGTTTGAATCAGCTGGATGAAAGCTTCTCTCAACGCCTCCTTCGTTTCATTGATGAAAGAAACATGACAGATGTTGAAACGTATAAAAGTGCGAATATTGACCGCAGATTATTCTCAAAGATTAGGAAAGATACGGACTATACGCCAAAGAAGAGAACGGCTGTTGCATTTGCCATTGCGTTAAAATTAGGTTTAGAGGAAACACAGGAATTGTTGACCAGCGCCGGCTATACTTTGTCACATAGTAGTAAATTTGACATTATTATTAAGTATTTCATCGAACAAGAAAATTACAATATACATAAAATCAATGAAGCATTATTTGCTTTTGACCAGCCATTACTAGGTTCCTGAATTGTCGCTTTTAAAGCGACCTTTTTTTATCCGATTCTTGCTATTCTAAGTTCATCAAAGAATGGAGGATGATGAACGATGAAAAAGAATTCAACAGAACTGGTGTTTATTTTAGACAGAAGCGGCTCAATGGCGGGGCTTGAAACTGACACCATTGGTGGTTACAACTCAATGTTAAAGAAACAGCAACAAGCTGAAGGAGAAGCGATCATTACAACCGTATTATTTAATAATGAATACGAATTACTCCACGATCGGATAAATGTAAAAGGCATCGCACCTATCACTGAAAAAGATTATGAAGTAGGTGGCACCACCGCATTATTAGATGCTATCGGTTTGACCATTCAAAAAATCGTCAATGTACAAAAGAAAACAAATGGAGACGAACGTGCTGAAAAGGTACTATTCGTTATTACTACTGATGGCATGGAAAATGCCAGTAAAGAATATACAACAGATCAAATCAAAAAAATGATTCAGCATCAAAAAGAGAAATACGATTGGGAATTTATCTTTCTAGGCGCGAATATTGATGCCATCTCAACTGCTGCTCGCTTTGGAATTGATGCGGACTTTGCCGTAGATTATCATGCTGATCAGGTAGGCACACAAGTAAGTTATGAAGCGATAAATGAAGCGGTGCTTACGATTCGTCGCGGGAAGAAGATGGATCGGGGCTGGAAGGAAGAAGTTGTTAAGGATTTTAATCGGCGTACAAGTGAAAGATAAATGTCGATGCAACAAGTTTGTTTTTATAAATATGCGGTCACCAGTTCCGTTTGTAAATAAACGCCTCCCGAGTCCGCTTCGCTATTAAAATATGACATTTTAATAGAAATAGCGGACTCACAGTCCACGAACTATCGAACCATTTCATAATCTTCCACCAACCACATGATTATTGGACAACTTTTTGTTATGATGAAGGAAATTCATGTTTTGGGGGCTGGTGGGGAAGATGTATAAAATTGGGGTAGTGGGTCCGACTGCATCGGTAGATCGAATTTTAAGTTTAGTAGAAGAGTATGAGGGTGAGTTGCAATTTACTCCCTATCCTTATCATGATTCGAAGGAAACGGCCGAGATTATTAAGAAATACGGCATGCAGGTGAATGCGTGGCTATTTTCCGGACAGATTCCTTATGAGATTGCTAAGAAGGAACTTGGAAATGACGCGAATATGGCTTATGTTCCAATCATGGAAGCAAGTTTTTATAAATCCTTTTTGGAGATGACCTACGAACAAGGAAAATTGTTAAAGCAGGTAAGCGTAGACGTCATTATGCCAACAAACGAATTAGAGGAAGCTCTGGAACAATTAACCGTTTCCTTTGAACGTGTATATACGAAACCATTTTGGTCTGATATCGATTCAAACGAAATTCTTGATTTCCATTTGGACTTGTGGAATTCCGGAAAAACGGAGGCGGTTTTAACCTGTTTTTCAAGTGTATATCAGGCACTAAAGAAACAGGGGATTCCTGCATACTGGACAACCCCGACACGTATGCAGATTCGGCAAACGCTGAATATTCTTACGGAAAAAATTAGAGCCTCTTATTTCAAAGATACACAAATTGGGGTCATTATTATTGAAATCGAACAATTTGATCGAATCATTGAAAAAACAAAAACACCTTATCATTTGCAGTACTTGGAACTTCGTTTTAAAGAAATGATTATTAAACTGTGTGAAAAATTAAATGGATCATTCGTAGAAAAAGGCAATGGAAGATATGTAATTTTTAATACCCGAGGAGCCATTGAAAGAGAATTGGAGTCGATTAATAATACGATTCATTATTTGTCTTCAGAATCGGATTCAACGATCGCGGTGGGCATTGGATATGGGAAAACGGTTCATTTTGCAGAGGTGAACGCGACACTTGCCCTTCAACAATCAAAGGAAAAAACAAAACAAGAGATTGTGATAATACAAGAAGATGGTACAATCGCGGAGTTAACGGATAATCAAGAGTTGTTTGAGTATTCATCCCGTACTGAAGATCAAGAAATTGTAGAAAAATTAAAAAAGGGAAATGTTAGTGCGAAGACCTATAATAAAATTGTTGCTATTATCCATCGGAATGGATGGAGCAATTTTACCGTCAAAGATTTAGCGGATCAGCTTCGAATGACGGAAAGAAATGCAAGACGGATTGTAACGGATTTATGTAATATTGATCTCCTCCAATGTGTGGGGGAAGAACTATCTACAAATCGCGGGCGCCCCAGTAAAATATATAAAATACAGTAAGCATCCAGATGATGCTTATTTATTTTTGCCTATTTTTAAAAAATTATTGCTATTTCTAATATAGACAATTAATATTATTTATAGACAAAGTCCTTAAATATTCCGAAAATGGTTAATGAAAACGCGAACATTTTCTGCTGTTTAAGCTTTGTAGGTAAAAGGGGGCGTTTACATGACGAAAAAAAGCTATCGTTTTTTTGATTCCATTGAAAAGGTAGGAAATAAAATCCCGAATCCTTTTCTTTTGTTCGTGTATTTAACGGCAATTTTAGTCGTTGTTACAGCGATTATCTCTTGGTTAGGCTTAACTGTTCATGATCCTTCAAGTGGTGAAGTTGTTCGTGTAAAGAATTTACTTAGCGCGGAAAGCTTACAATGGTTTCTACCAAATGTGATTAAAAACTTCTCGGGCTTTCTTCCATTGGGCTATATTCTAGCGTTAATCTTAGCGTTCGGATTAGCTGAGCAAACAGGTCTATTGGAAGTATTGATTCGCAAAATGACCACTGGCATTTCTGGTAAGTATGCAAGTTACGTTGTTGTATTTATCGCTTTCTTCAGCCATGTTTCTTCTGATGCGGCCATTGTTATTATGCCACCGTTAGGAGCGATTATCTTCATGGCAGTAGGAAGGCATCCGATTGCAGGGCTTCTAGCTACCATCGCCGGGGTTGCTTCAGGTTTTACCGCGAATATGCTCATCGTAACAACAGATGTTCTATTATCGGGAATCAGCAGCCAAATTTCAACGACGATTGATAAAGCTGTATCCGTCTCAGTACTAGACAACTGGTTCTTTATGGCAACATCCGTTATTCTCCTCACGATTGTGATTTCAATTATTACGGATAAATTTGTAGAGCCACGCATAGGAACGTTTAAAGGAAAAGTAGAAACAAAGTTAGAGAAGATTACTCCTCAGCAAAATAAGGCACTAAAAGCAACGGGAATAGCGGCTCTTATTTATGTTGTAATCATTGCATGTATGGTAATTCCGAGATCCGGTATTTTACGAGATCCAGAGCATGGAACGGTTTTGCCATCACCATTTATGTCCGGTATTGTCGGCTTAATTATGGGGTTATTCTTTGTCGTATCCATTACATACGGCTGTGTTGCCGGTGTGATCAAAAAGCAAAATGATATTCCAGAGCTAATGGTAAAGCCGATGAAAGGGATGGCTGGCTTTATTGTTCTTGTTTTTCCATTATCGCAATTTGTCGCACTTTTCAGTTATAGTGACATGGGAAAATTTATCGCTTTATCAATTGTTTCTGCTTTAAATAAAATGGGTGTCTCAGGATTGCCTGTCATCATCGGCTTGTTGTTCATTTCTGCTTTAATGAGTCTATTTATAGCGAGTGGTTCAGCGATTTGGTCGATGCTTGCACCTGTATTTATCCCATTGTTTATGATGCTAGGGTATCATCCAGCGTTTGCACAAGTAGTGTTTCGGGTGGCGGATTCATCGGTTATTCCGTTGTCACCCGTCTCACCATTCGTTCCGTTATTTCTTGGATTTCTTCAAAAATATCGACCAGAGGCGAAGCTGGGAACCTATTACTCTTTAATTCTTCCATATCCGATTATCATTTTAATCGTTTGGATTTTATTCTTAGTCGTTTGGTACTTGTTGGGACTTCCAATTGGCCCGGGTATCTACCCTCTGATGAAATAAGTTGATTAAAAATATAAAGGAGTGAATCATATGGTGGACTTAATAAAATTAAGAAGAGATTTTCATCAACATCCGGAAGTTGGCTTTACTGAATTCAGAACAGCCGGAAAAGTCGTAGAATTATTGAAATCATTTAATATTAAGGTGAAATATGGCAAAGAAGTAATGGATGGACCATCCCGAAGAGGGGTTCCAGATGAGGAAATTCTTGAACAGGCTTATGAGAGAGCTTTAAAAGATGGAGCCAACCCTGAAATCATTGAAAAAATGAAAGGTGGATATACGGCCGTTATTGGTGAAATTGAAGGGAACCAGCCGGGTCCTGTTGTAGCCTTTCGTTTTGACATGGATGCTTTACCTATTTTAGAAAGCGATGAGGCTGATCATGTGCCCGCAGCGAAGAAATTTCGCTCGAAATACAAAGGAAATATGCATGCATGTGGTCATGATGGCCATACTACAACCGGAATCGGTCTAGCCGAGAAATTAAGAAATGGTGACTTTCCCGGAAAAGTAAAACTGATTTTCCAACCCGCAGAAGAAGGCGTAAGAGGAGCTTATTCCATTGTAGAAAAAGGGGTTCTCGACGATGTGGATTATCTTTATTGCTATCATTTGGGAACTGGTGTACCGCTTGGTGAATTCCACGGTGGAACGGGTGGATTTTTAGCAACGACGAAATTACGAGCTGATTTCACCGGAACGGCTGCCCATGCAGGAGCATCGCCCGAGCATGGACGTAATGCCCTTCTAGCAGCTGCAACAGCAACATTAAATATTCATGCAATCCCACGTTATAGTGAAGCAGATACAAGGATCAATGTGGGAGTGCTACAATCCGGGACTGCAGCTAACATCATTCCCGAACACGCCAAGCTCATTTTGGAAACAAGATCCTCATCTGAAAAAGTAAATAAAGAACTGGTTAAACGAGTAGAAAGCATCGTAAAAAGCAGTGCCGACATGCAAGGTGTGACTGCTGAAATAGAGGTGATTGGCGGAGCGATTCCAATTAACTGTGATAAGGAACTTGTCGAACTTGCCCAACAGGAAGCACAGCATATTCCCGGATTTAAGACGATTTCACAAGGATCATCAGACAGTGCATTAGGAAGTGAAGATGCATCTTACATGATTCGCAGAGTTCAAGAGAATGGTGGAAAAGCAACCTATATGGTTGTCGGTGTCGATCATCCCGCTCCCCATCACCATCCGAAATTTGATATACAGGAAGAAGCATTATTCAATGCGGTTTCATTATTAGAACGATTAGCACGAAGAACCTTAACTGAATAAAAGGTAGTAGTGGCAAAATAATTCTTAAGGAGGCGTCTTGAAAGCATGACTTTAATACATTTAAAGGAAATCGAAAAATTAGTTGATAATAAACAAAAGAATTTTGTGGAACTAGCTGATAAAATTTGGGAACTAGCTGAGACAAGGTTCGAAGAATTTGAATCTGCCAAACTATTAACGAATGTTTTAGAGGAAGCAGGATTTGTTGTAGAAAAAGGCGTTGGAGGGATTGAAACAGCCTTCATAGCAACATTTGATCAAGGTGGACCAGTTGTTGGGATTTTAGGAGAATACGATGCTTTATCTGGTTTGAGCCAAGAACGAAATGTCGCTGAAGCGAAGCCAATTGTCCCGAACGGAAATGGTCACGGTTGCGGCCACAATATGCTTGGAGTGGCAGGGATTTCCGCGGCAGTTGCATTAAAAGACTTTCTTGAAGCAAATCCGCAAATAAAAGGTACGGTGAAATATTTTGGCTGTCCGGGTGAAGAAGGAGGATCAGGAAAAACCTTTATGGTTCGTGAAGGGGTTTTTGAAGGAATCGATGCTGCACTAACTTGGCATCCTGAATCTTATAGCGGAGTGTTCCACCAAAGCTCTCTTGCAAACTATCAAGTATATTTCTCCTTTAAAGGGATTGCTTCTCATGCGGCAAATTCACCACATTTAGGCAGAAGTGCATTGGATGCAGTGGAGCTCATGAATGTTGGTGTCAACTATTTACGAGAGCACGTGATTCCGGAAGCGAGAATTCATTATGCCGTTACCAATACAGGTGGAATTTCACCTAACGTTGTTCAAGCTGATGCGGAAGTACTTTATCTTATTCGTGCACCGAAAATTAGCCAAGTCATTGACATTTATAATCGAGTCATCAATATTGCCAAAGGGGCAGCATTAATGACCGAAACAGAAGTAGAAGTCCGTTTTGATAAAGCATGTTCGAATTATATTCCCAACGCGGTGCTTGGTGAAGTCATGGGGGAATATTTAGAAGAAGTCGGCTTTCCGCAATACACGGAAGAGGAATTGGCATTTGCACGCAATGTAAAAGCCACCATTACGCCTGGAGATGTTGAGAATAAAATCAATGATATCAAAAATATAACGGGATACTCCGTTAAAAAAATTGAGAGTTTTCTTAAAGATAGTCCATTTATCGAGAAGGTCATTCCGTTTCACAAAACAGACGGTATTATGTTCGGCTCGACTGATGTAGGAGATGTCAGCTGGAATATTCCAACTGCACAATTCTGGGGAAGAACCTTCGTCTTTGGAACCCCGTTACACACATGGCAAGTAGTCTCCCAAGGGGGATCAACCATTGGCACGAAAGGAATGATCCAAGCAGCAAAAGTTCTTGCCGGAACAACCTTGCATCTCTTCGAACACCCAGAGCTTATCGACAAGGCCAAACAAGAACTTGCTAGGGAAAAAGAAGGCAATGAATATATCCCACCGATTCCGAAAGATGTAAAGCCATCAGCTTTGAAATAAGAAGTGAAAGAAGCTAACTACTTACCGTGATAGTGGTTAGCTTTTGAAATTATTACCCTTATATGGACCATTATCATATAGAGTCCAATTGTGCTAGAAGAGATGACTCCGGAGGATAAGTATTTTTACCTTTACCTGCTTACGAATCCGCATACTACTCAAATTGGAATCTATCGAATTACGAAGAAACAAATGGCGTTTGATCTGGGGTATTCGATTGAGAGTGTTCAATCGTTAATGGAGCGATTCGAAAAGCATCATCAGTTAATTCGTTACAATCCTGAAACGAGGGAACTGGCAATTAAGGATTGGGGAAAAGAGAACCTCCAAAAAGGTGGAAAACCGGTCATGGATTGTATTGTTTCCGAATTGAAAGAGGTCGTGGATCCCTCACTTATCCAATATGTGTCGGAATCAATACATAAGCAAGAGATTAGGGAGTTATATGAATCTTTTTATCAACAAAATGCAACGCACATTGAGATGGAAGAAAAAGATGTATGTATAGAAAACGATGCGTTAACGACTCCCTATACGACAGGGGAACAAAATGAAGAGGATGAAAAAGACGTCTGCATACAATTTGACGATACGTTAACGACTCGTTTTACGACACGTGGGCAAAAAGAAAAACAAAAAGAAAAACAAAAAGAAAAACAAAAACAACAACAAAAAGATCTCTACCCAAGTATAGAGAATAATCTACACATAGAGAATCCGTCACTAAGTAATCCAAAAAATGATGATGTGATGGAAATTATGGAGTTTTGGGATGCAAACGGATTTGGTTTTACGAACGTAAATGCAAAAGTACAGTTGTTGTCGTGGTTGAATAATTCAAGTTTTTTACAACCGAAAGAAATGATCTTAAAAGCCATGAAAATAGCGTGTGCCAATAACAAGCGAAAGCTGAATTATATCGTGGGGATTCTGAAAAACTGGGAAAATGAATCTTTACTAACCGTAGAAGAAGTTGAGTCGTATGATGAGAAACAAAAGCAATACAGACCATCAACCGATTCATTTCCTGCTGGAAGAGCGATTCCGAGGGAAATTGAATTCGATTTATCGGCAGGTGAAGATGGATGAGTGTTATGGACAGTAAGTGAATGTTACGGGGTAGTCTATATCTACAAAAAACGGAAATTCAAAATCCTTCAAAAACTCATTATCTAGTAAAATCTAGCTTAACCAAAAGGAGTGGGAAATTTGTATTTTTCAATAAACGCTTATAAATATCTATTAGGTTTCGATAACACATATCGACTTTGTAAAGATGGTATTTGGATAACATTAGAAAAGTTCACATCGTTTGATGATACTAGGGACATGTTGTTTAAATCTTATGAAGATGCTAAGTTTTGGCTTGATTCAACTGGCAGAGTAATAATTAATGGAGTAGAAACAAGTACGATACCGAAAGTAGAAGGAAAATTATTCGATGATGGTTATTCTTTTGAGATAGTTGCACATCGTACAACAAAACCGAAAAATCCAGTTATCACAAGACAACAATTAAAAAATGTATTAATCAACGGTGACGATAACGTTTCCAATTCATTGGTGATTGATTATGAAGGGATGCCTAAACTAATTCAATTAGTAAATAGAACGCCAAGCGCAATCGAAGTATATCCAGTTAGATTTGAAACATTTGCAGCTGGGAATGGATATGTAGGTTCAATAAGCGATTTAAATCACCTAGAGACAACCTACCAAGCATTATTAGAAGCCTGGGCTTTGCATATCACGACTGGTCGCTCCTTTTATCGTGATTGTGTAAGTGGGGAAAATACGGAGGAAGAATTAATAGACGAAATTGAAAGTGAGATAAGCAGTCTAGCATGAAGTAAAACATGTACTATGACGATTGAATTATAAAAAAGGCTATCGTTGACAGCATTTTTTATGTCTAAATGGAAAATTATGAAAATATGTTAAAATTAAAATATAGAGATGGTAGGCAAAACGGATCAGATTATAGAACAGAGGTGATAGTCTTTGAAAATATTCTTATTAATTGTTTCTTACATTGTGTTAGATGTAATTAGTTCATTGATTTATGTTGGATTATTGTTGCTGCTTTTTATAACAATGAAAAAAGTTTTTAATATGAATGAAGAAAAGTGGAGCGCATTTTTTAAATATAGAAATGGAAAAGGCTTATATTCTATAATGGTTTTTCCGTATTTATTAATGATTTCCATAATGTACCCAGTAACTATGTTTGGGTTTGATTTGATTAACTTTGATTATAGGGTTTTAGGCTATAGCCGTGATTATGTTACCAACGCTCATTTTATTTTTAAAATTACCAAAGCTTAAAGAAAGTATAGTAAATAAATACGAGGGAAGTTATTAAGCAAAACGGGCGCGATTATTAAAAGATAACGCGCCTATTCTATGTTTGGGAAAATAATAGGATATGTTCTATCCACAATTAATTTTCATCTTTCATTTTTCGAAAAACCAACCAATTGACTAGTCCAAAAAGTGCAAGGGGCAAAATAATAACCAGAACAAGAAAAGTTGGATTTTTACCCCCTTGGAACAATTCCTTCGTTTGTGGAATCCTTAATAATAACCCAAAAAAACCTAAACTGACAATATAAACAACGCCTCCATAGAAGTCTCGTTTCTTCTTGAATAAAACATAAACAATTGCCATGATGAGAATAATAAGAATGGCCATCCAATCAAATGGAGAACCTATTTTCACAATGCCTTGTTTTGGTGCATACAAATTAATTAAGATAAATAAGCCTAATGGAATCATGAGTAAGATCCATACAAAGAAAAATTTAATTATTTTTGGAAATTGTTTTTTTATATAAATACTCCAATGTAACAACTTAAAAGCGCCATAAACCAATGCAATGGATAGAATTCCATCCATTAATAGAACAAATACATTTACTTGTAAAGTTGGTGCAATAAAGCCTCCGCATATAGAGAAGAATGAGCTTATTAAAAAAATCAAACCACTTATTTTAAAAATTGATTTCCATGAGGGTTTCTCAAATTGCTTTGTCAGTTGATTGACGATTTCTTTCGGATTTTTACCAAAATATTCTTCTGCTGATTCCCCATGCTTTTGCGCTTCTAAAATATCTTGCAAGATTGTCATTAAATGTTGTTCTGTTTCTAATTCTTCATGAAAAAATCCAAATGTTCGCATATACAGGAGGATGTCTTCATAATACTTTTTATTTTCCGGAGTTAGTTGTTCTCTAAGCTTGTTATTTTGCTCCACTAATTGTTTAGCCGCAATATTTTCCAATTCATTCACTCTCCATCCTTTTCTAAAATCCGATCTACTTTTACAACTAACGAACTCCAATGTTCTTTAAAATCTTTTAATTGCTGTTCTCCTTCAGGAGTAATGAAGAAGTATTTTCGATTCGGTCCATCTGGTGAAGGAAGCTCCGTAATCTTAATAAGTCCTTGTTTTTCTAACTTTTGCATTAAAGGATAAATCGTTCCACCTACGATATTGGTAAACCCATAATTACGCATCATCTGTACAAGTTCATAACCGTATACTTGTTGTTCTTTAATAATGGCAAGCACACATCCTTCGAGGACACCCTTTAATAATTGTGTCTCCTTCATTTACTCACCTCACTAGTTTGTTAAGCATATTAGTTAAAGATATTGTATCATGTAATAACTAGTTTGTAAAACATACTAGTTGGAAATTGGGTTTTTGGAACAAAATAAATATTTCATTTTCAGCTAATGGAAGGTTTATTAATATACCCGCGAGGTCATTGTTTCTAACTTTTTTACATTTTTCATATTAATAATTGGGTACCATAGTGGAAGAAAGAGGAAGCAGATCAGTTCATGACAGCTCCAATTCCCCAATGATTTTCATGAAATCCAAGTAAAGGTCGATAAGATAAAGGATTTGTCGTTCCTTGAGAATCTTTCGGAAAAAATTCTTACAACTAAAGACCATAAGGATATCGAACATTGGATTGATTGGCAATTGGATAAAGAGAGGGAGTAAGAAGTCTAGTTTTGATCAGGCCATTAAAATTACAAAAGTTGCAGCGTTAATGAGCGAAATTAAAGTAGAGGTTCGATTCGACAAAGCCACTTTGAATTATATTCCCAATACCGTGCTTGGTGAAGTAATAGGGGAATATTTAGAAGAAGTGGGCTTTCCACATAAAGATGGTCCATTTATCGAGAATCCTCAAAAGAAATAGGATATGTGAACTATAAAAAAATTAGTCTATAGATGTAATTAATTATTTTTTGATAACCTAGAGGAAAAACCAAAGCAATTAAAATACCAATGATAGTTGATGAAATTGAAAAAACAATAAATTTCCGAAGCGGTATTTCATCCCTTTTATAAGCGAAAATGAAAGCCTTTATCATATAAAACACAGTAATAAATATTATTATAGATGAAAAAATACTTGCTATAATTACTTCCATTTTGTACCTCAATTCATAAAAATACTTTTTCTGAGTTTTGCCATTTAATTAGTTGTTGTGGGTTTGTAATATTGCAACAGGGGAATAACAAGAAGTTTACATTTACTGGCAGGAATAGTTGATAAAGAGAACTACCTATTAAAGAAATAATTGAAACTACTCGGTGATTCTTTATCCGAGCGTTTGCTTAGTTTTGTTGATTAAGGGGATAACACTTTAATCTAGAATCCCGTTCATAAAGATGAGCGGGATTTCTAATGTATTAGATTAAAATAGTATTTATTTCTTCTGGTCCTTCAATAATAATTTCATCAAGCTCATTTACCCAGTTTTTGCTTGGTTCCCTCTAGACTCAATAATTAATTCAAATCTATCTTTAATGGCTCTAACATCTACTTCTTGATGTTTACTACCATTTTTAACATAAAATCCATGTCTTTGGAGTTTTTTTGAGACAATGTCATTTACTTCTGCTGGTGTCATGATGATCGGATCCCTTTTTGTTAACCCTGAATTTGCTGGCATTCAATACACACCCTAAAGTTAATTTGTTTCAAGGTAAATATAACATATTTCCCATTCTCTTTGTGAAAAACATTTTAGCATCAGAGTAACTTAAGTATGATTGTAAAACCCATGGAAATAGCGTGTGCCAATAACAGGAGAAAGCTGGATTTTGTCGCGGGTCGAATCGATTTGCTGAATGAAAATGGTTATTTGTCGCCAGATATATGTAATGCCCTTCATTATGTTCGTAAGGTTGGTAATCAAGCAGCACATGATACTCGGGTATTTCGCTACTCCGAAGCATTACTATCATAGGAATCGGTATATAAAATTGTAAAATGGTATGTTGAAGTTTATTGTCCGATCGATTATGAAGTACCGAATATCAAGATCCTTCTCCAAAAACAGATCAATATTATATTAGTGAAATTGAAGTACGTTTAAAGACTATGGAAAACTTCTCACGGATTCATTTCAAAAACTTGGAAGCGGGCCTGTAACTGAAGAAGTTGTGCCTACAATAGAAGACACGGCGGTGGCAACAGATTTTCCAGGATTCACTACTATTCGAACTATTCGAACTCTTTTTTATAATGGAGACTCACCAGAAGTTCCATATTTTTTACGCGATGCATTTTTACTTCCTCAACGCTTTGATAAATCTGAAACGTTTTTAATTAGATTAGGTGCAGAGCAACAAGCAAGAATTATGAGCGAATTACCCAAAAATTTAGAAGGGCTCCATTTGCATGTGAAACGCTATAATGATAAGAATGATGAGACCTTTTATAAGGAATTAAAGATTTTCATAGAAGAAGAGAAGATCCGAAGAAAATTAATTTTAAAACGTCCTGGTGAACTGTTCTTATTCTATAAAGATAAGTATATTGTCGTTACCGAGGAGTTATCTCGAATCCCTTTATCGGCATCTGAATTTATTGGAATTCCTAGTCTTCTGAGACAATTTAATGAAGATCAAATTGAAACGGTTGTTCAGTTACCGAAAGAACTGGTTATTCTCGCAAAATATGTAAACGTTGGGGTCGGTACGGTAGAAAAGTTGTTTGAGCAATTAAAAGAGAAGAAAAATACTGAAAAAGGTTAATTGTCTCTAAAGCGATAATAAAATAACCATTATAATTGAATGAATAACTAGGAACATATGTTTCTTTTTGGTGATTTATGATATGATAATTGTAGCTACATAAGCAGGGAGGGCGGTGGCAACTGTTTCCCGTTTCTTGCTATGTGACCATGTCACAGCAAGAAAGGAGGTGTTGCCGATGACGATCTTCGAGGCACTGGTTTTGATGATCAGTTTTGCATCTTTGATTGTCTTGATTATGAAAGAAAAGTAACCCTCCCTGACGGCTAAATAGGGTGAGGGTTACTCTTTCACTTTTTAAAATATGCTTATAGTAATTGTAATATACTCGATCGGAAAAAGAAAGTATTAGAATAACTTGTTACTACAAATCTATTTGAAGAATCAACATAAAACGGTTCTGCTTCTGATCTTTACAATTGTTCGATAGTTGTCAATTCATTACCTAAATGTTGTCTTTGGAAACGATGAAAAAATTGTATAAGAACATATGTTTTTGATGTGGGCGGTGTGATATTATTAATTTAGCTACATAAGCAGGGAGGGCGGTGGCACCGTTTTTTCGTTTCTTGTCACGTGACCATGTCACAGCAAGAAAGGAGGTGTTGCCGATGACGATCTTCGAGGCACTGGTCTTAATGATCAGTTTTGCGACTTTGATTGTCATGATTATACGAGAAAAGTAACCCTCCCTGACTGGCTATTGGGCGAAGGGTTACTCCTTACTAATTAGCCACCGATCTACTGCGGAGTAGCTATTGGAACGCTGATGTTACAGCATCGGCGTTCTTTTTAGTTTATTCTAGTATTAAGTATAATATACTGAATTTCAAAATGAAAGTATGAAAATTGTGTATCATCGAGATGGAAATAATTTCGGAATTATAATGCATAACTAACAATAATCTATCATTCAATTCTTCTATTTTACAATATTTTCCGTTATTTTAAATATATACAAAAAAACGGGATGAAATGATACTTTCATAATTTAAGAGGTGACCCACAAGGTGCTAAAACAAGGCATATACGAAGAAATTATCACGCACAAATTAAAAACAGAACTAGAACAAATTCCTAATCAAACATTCGGGATAGGTAAGGAAAAGTTGGATGTTGAAGAGGCTAGGAAAATGCTTTCAAGCTATATTTCTCATGTAACGAGAAGAGCTTTGAAATTCGTAAGAGATAATGAAAATGATGACAAAGTTGCATTGTTAAATCAGATCAATCTTTGCAATGAAATTATCGCCATTTTAAGTGAGAATCTAGGTGATCAAGAATTCAATGCATTGAAAATTGAAGAAGAGGCAGAAGTATTAACTTCTATTTACTCCCGAATCAATACGACAACAAGTATTCAAAATACTCCTGTGATTCGCCCGGTTACACCAATATCTCAAAGTTCCTTATTTACTGGATCTAATTATGAGCCGAATATGCTTGGCGAATTGAAGAAGGAGATCGTTAGTTCCGATTCTATTGATATGCTTGTTTCTTTTATAAAATGGAGCGGTTTGAGATGTATTATTGAAGAGTTAAAAAATTTTACTGAAAAAGGTGGAAAGCTTCGGGTTATTACCACATCCTATATGGAAGCTACCGATCTTAAAGCGATTCAAGAGCTTAGCAGTCTACCAAACACGAAAGTGAAAATTTCCTATGATGTTGAAAGAACACGGCTTCATGCAAAAGCTTACCTTTTTAAAAGAGAAACTGGTTTTACCACGGCTTATATAGGTTCATCCAACCTGTCAAACCCGGCTTTAACCTCTGGATTGGAATGGAACTTAAAAGTAACCGAGAAAGATTCATTTGATATTATCAAAAAGTTTGAAGCTACTTTCGAGAGCTATTGGAATGATCGTGAGTTTAGAACATTTGATCCTTCTAGTGAAGAAGACCACCAACAGTTAAAAAAAGCGTTGTCAAAATCCAAATCTCAAAATGAAAACCTGATTCATTTTGCCTTTGATATTCAGCCTTATTTTTATCAGAAGGAGATATTAGAGAAACTGCAAGTGGAGCGGGATATTTATGGTAGGATGAAAAACTTATTAGTTGCTGCTACAGGAGTCGGTAAAACGGTTATTTCCGCCTTTGATTACCGTCGTTTTCAAAGGGAACATCGTCAACATGCAAAGCTTCTATTTGTTGCTCATCGTGAAGAGATTTTAAAACAAAGTTTAGATACTTTTCGTGCGATTTTAAAGGATTTTAATTTCGGCGATCTGTTCGTGGGGAATCATGAGCCTAGTTCATTGGATCATTTATTCGTTAGTATCCAAAGCTTTAATAGTAAAAGATTATATGAGCATACAACGAGTGATTTTTATGATTTTATCATTATTGATGAGTTTCATCATGCTGCAGCGGATTCTTATCAAAAATTATTAGATTACTATCAACCAAAAATATTATTAGGGCTTACCGCAACACCGGAACGAATGGATGGTAAAAATATTTTATCGTATTTTGATGAAACGATTGCGGCGGAAATGAGATTAACAGAGGCCATTAATCAAAAACTATTAAGTCCATTTCAATATTTTTGCGTTAGTGATGTTGTTGATTTATCTAAATTAAAGTGGAGCAGAAAGGGATATGAAATTAAAGAATTGGAAAATGTATACACTTCTAATTCGCTAAGAAGCAACAATATCGTAAAAAGTGTATATAAATATGTAACAGATATTGACCAAGTAAAAGGACTTGGATTTTGCGTTTCGATTGAGCATGCGAAGTATATGGCCGATTTTTTTAATGCAGCGGGTATTCCATCTGTTGCATTGTATGGAAATGTCAATCCGAAAATTAGAGAAGAAGCACAAGACAGACTAGTTATCGGAGAAATCAAATTTATATTTGTAGTAGATCTTTACAATGAAGGGATTGATATTCCCGAAATAAATACAATACTATTCCTTCGACCAACCGAAAGCTTAACGGTCTTTTTACAGCAGCTTGGACGGGGGTTGAGGCTTCATGAAGGGAAGGAATGTTTAACCGTATTAGATTTTGTTGGCCAAGCCCATAAAAACTATAATTTCGAGGAAAAATTTAAAGCTCTACTCGGAAAAACAAAACATTCTGTTCAGTATTATGTAGAGAATGGGTTTTTCAATTTGCCTAAAGGCTGTTTTATCCAATTAGAAAAGCAAGCAAGTGATTATATTTTGCGGAATATTAAAAGCAGTGCGAATACAAAAGGAAATCTTATCGCGAAGATGAAGTATTTTGAGGAGGACACCGGTAAACCGCTTACTCTTGCAAATTTTCTTCAGCATTTTCATCTATCATTATATGACTTTTATGGTAAAAATGGTGATCGGAGTTTTAGTAGAATGTTGGTAGAGGCTGGGATTAGCAACGATTTCGATTGTGAAAATGAAAAATTGATTACAAGTCGACTTCCTTCCTTATTCCATATCAATTCGCCTACATTTATTCGTTTTATGCTTTCTTATGTGAAGGAAGGCAAAGTTAGTAATGATAAAGAAAAATTAATGTTATCAATGTTTTATTATACGTTTTATAAGAGGTTTCCTGAAAAAGAAGGGCTATCATCTATTAAGGAGGGAATTCATAAAATAATTTCTTTTCCTGCGTTTAAAACGGAGATTATTGCGATATTCGAATATTTATATCAGTCCATTGAGACGATGGAGATCCAAAATGATTTTTCATTTTCTTGCCCATTACAAGTACATTGTAAGTATACAACTTCACAGATAATGGCTGCATTTGATTATTATAATGAGACGAAATCACCAGCTTCTCGAGAAGGAGTAAAGCATTTCAAGGATAAAAATGTCGATATTTTCTTTATAACATTGAATAAATCAGACAAAGAATTTTCTCCATCAACTCTCTATGATGATTACGCGATAAATGAGCGATTATTTCACTGGCAAACACAAAGTCGAGTGTCGGAAACTAGTGAAACAGCTAAACGATATATCCAGCATCGCAAAAGAAATCATCAAATTGCTTTATTCGTCAGAGAGTATAAGAAAGAAAATGGATATACCTCCCCATTTGTATTTTTAGGAACCGCCGATTATGTGAAACATACAGGCAATAAGCCGGTGAGTTTTATATGGAGATTGAGAGAGGAAATGCCTTCGTATTTGGTACCAAGGGCCAATAAAAATATTTTATAATTGATAGATTATGATAAGAACATAGAAAAGTAACCCTCCCTGTGCGCTAATAGGTGAAGGGTTACTCTTTACGATTTAGCCACCGCACTTCTTGCGGAGTAGCTACCTGAACGCTGATGTTACAGCATCGGCGTTCTTTTAGCTATTCTTATATTAAGCATAATATACTGAATTTTAAAATGAAAGTGATTAAGTTTTTAGTTGCAACAAAAACCGCTAATTCGGCCTATATAATAACAATATTTGGTAATTAACTATGAAATAAGAAGTTAATATGATCAAATTTTTCCAACAATCTATAATTGATTATACCTCAATAGGAATAAAGACCCTTATGCAAACAACCAAAATAAGATTGACTCTATCCTCCCTTAGTTGGATAATATACCCATAAAATCTCATTAACAATAAAAGTGGTGAACGTATGAGTACACTTTCTTATCTAAATAGACATTTAAGTAACAAGCAGGATCAATTAGAACGACTACATACATGCGAACGTGAATTAAAAGAATGTCGGATTGAGTTTAAAGCCAATCAACGATTTTGTTTATCTCCTGAGTTAAGTCCCACAACTTGGCGTGGTAAGCTTGCAAAGGATTTTGAACGGATCCGTCGCGATGGCATTCTTCAAAACTATAAAGATATTAAAAATAATCAAATAGATAAATCTCTAACCGTTTTACATCAAGAAATTCAAACAATAACCCGCGAAATAAATAGTTTTAGAAGAGCTATTCAATCCGAAATCGAAAGACTGAGGGAGGAGGAAAAGGAGAAATGAGTACAGAAATTAAGGTTCAGTATACAGAAATAGCACAAAAACTAGCCAATCTTCAATCCAAAGCCAAATCCCTAAAAACATCATTTCCAACAGATATTGGCGGTAAAAATCATATGGATGTTATTTCAAGGCTTAATGAAATAGGGGCTGACGTTCAAAAAATTTTACATAGCTATCAATCTTTTTTACTAAAAAGTGAAAATGCTACAAAGGAAGCAATTAAAAGTATGAAAGAATTGGACGAACGAGTATCCGAGCAATTTCAGCTGATGAAGTAGAAAGCTGGTGAGAGAATGAAAGTACTTGATGTTCATGGGTTTCGTGCTGATATGGATCAAATTCAAGAACGACTGGAAGCATTGAATGAACAAATTGAACAATTACAGCATGCCATTGACGGAATCATTACGCTGGAAGATTCGTTAAAAGGGAACAGCGGCGAGGCCATCCGCTCCTACTATCAGGAAATTCATCAAACATTTCTACTCTTTTTTCAATCCTTTCTCGCAAATTATGATACGATGATAGAAAATATGAAACATTCCTTGCGTGGACTGGAACCGCATGAAAATGGGTTTATAAATGAAGTATTTTTAGATTACAATTTAGAATATGGCCTAAAAAAGGTTGAAAGTGTAACACGTTCACTAACGGACGAAGGCAATCGCATCATCCAAAAAGTCAGTGATATTGTCCACTTGCCGAAATTACAAGATGACGGAACAATGCATCAAATCAAGCGAGCAAAAGAAAAGGTGAAGACGACCCTTCATCAGCTGCATTCTTTTGACAAACAAGCAACACGATCACTGGATTCTGTTCGTAAAGACATTATAACGATGTCCCGATTTATCGAACAAATGGATTCGAATCTTAAGGGAAACAAGCAAATCATCACCAACTTTACACCTCAGAAATTAATGAGGGAAGAAGCCTATCGGAGTCTACTAGGTGAATTTGTACAAAAAGGAAACATGACTCCCATTCAAACGATTAAAAGGGAAGCTTACGGAAACTACAAAAGTATTAAATACCTGGTCTATCCAGACGGGCTTATCGTTATGGAATACCAGAAGATTGGAAAGGACTCAAATGTTTATTATGAAGTCGTCACAGATATCCCTAAGGAAGTCCAAGACGGCGCAAAGGTAGGAATCATTGAACCAACAATTGATAACATCTTGAAAGGAATATATGTAGGTTCCGGGCAAGCAGTAGGAGATACCATTGAGGGCTGGAAAGGCCTTTATAAATTGGCTGAAAAGTACTTAGGCCCAACCCCGAGCCCTGACTTACTATTGAAAGCTGGATTAATTGGATCCGAACTTTACCTTGATGCAAAAGCTGTTTTCGGTAGAGCTGTTGATACAGGCAAATATATAGTGAAAGCTGTAAAAGACGGTTTTGTTCGGGATGTTATAAACGGAGATGCGGAAAGTAGGAGTAAATATTTTACTTACCTTTTTACCACTTTAGGAATTGGTGTTTTAGGTGATAAAGGGATCAGCAAAATTGGCAATCTAGGTACGAAAGTTGGTAAATTTGGTGAGATAACTGCCAAGGTTGAGGGACTGAGTCCATATTTAGGAACTGTTACCGCTGGCCCCATTCCTTATAATGTGATGAATCGTCTGGAGGATCAGATTCAGCTGGCGGCTAGGAAGGCGTTCGGGGATGGTACTAAGGGTATTGTTAAACCTGTTTCAAATATGAATGAGTTTTTTGATATGGAATTTGGAAAATCAATAAGTAATTCCTTATCAAAATCAAAAGTAAAGTACGATGGACAATCAATTTATAAGGTAGAAAAGAAAACTGATAACCAATATCTGAAAAAGGGTTATGGAGTTTATCTTGACGCATTACACAAAGACCATTTAGAAGTAATAGATAAGACAGGGAATGTGAAATACGTATTGAATTTAGATGGTACTTTAAACCCCGACAAGACTAAGAAAGCACTTGGACGAGTAGTTAAGGGGTGGAAATAATAGTGGAGGAATTTATATGGATAAAAAGTTAGAAGGAATATTGGACATACTAGAAAAACTTAATTCAAGTATTAATATTGTAAATAAAGAAGATTTAGATGAACAGTACGAGAACCTTGAGGATTTTAGGGTGTTAACTAGAGATTTAGATATTATATTAAACAATTTTGGTTCATTGGATAAGAACGATGGTGAAGAAATAGAGAAAATGTTATTTGAACTTCATAGAATTCTAACGACGTTTGAATGGCATTTATCAGAAATCAGTGATTTAAACACAACAATTTTAAAAGTTTATAAAAACAAAATCAATAACGTCTAGTAATGAGAAACCTTAAAAGAGTTTTATTTTCTTTTAAGGCTTTTTTAGTGGGGTGAGTGCCGAATAAACTGCTTTTTATTTAGAGAGTAGAGGTAATCCTTATAAGCATTATATGATGTTTTACCAAATTATAGAGCGGATTAACCCCCGTATTTTGCACTAGCCTTTCAAAACGGATACAAAAAATAGTAAATTCAACATAGCAGGCAAGCCAGTCATAGATAGGCAACTAAAAAAACGACCGCACTAAACTAAGACGTCGATGGTTACCCAGTTATTTAGTTAGCCATTGCTCACTTGTCATCTATCAGTTTCACTGGTTTGAGCTTTTTCGGGTGTTTCCTTGGCCGTCCAGGCTTACCCTTTTTCCTTCTGTCCTTGGAAGTCCTTGTTGGCTCGCGATGAAGGGCCTCAAAAAACTGTTTCCATGACTCAAACCAATAAATACGCAGAAGTTGAAGCACTTGCTATGTTGTTTTGTTAACCCTTGTTTTGATTTTAATAATCTCACTCAACGCATAAGCGATCATTGCCAGCCAAAGCTGATTCCAGACAGCTTCTGGCTTATAGTTGAAGAGCTTGACCAGTTTTAAGTGCTGCTTGATCCACTTGAAAAAAAGCTCGATTTGCCAGCGCTGCTTGTAGATTTCGGCGACTTGTTCGGCTGTAATGTCCCAGCGGTTGGTAACCACCCGATAGATGCGTTCCTCCTTGTCGCGGTATTCTACTCTCGCAAATTATGATACGATGATGAAAAATATGAAACATTCCTTGCATGGACTAGAACCGGATGAAAATGGGTTTATAAATGAAGTATTTTTAGATTACAATTTAGAATATGGCCTAAAAAAGGTTGAAAGTGTAACAAGTTCACTAACGGACGAAGGCAATCGCATCATCCAAAAAGTCAGTGATATTGTACACTTGCCAAAATTACAAGATGACGAAACAATGCATCAAATCAAGCGAGCAAAAGAAAAGGTGAAGACGACTCTTCATCAGCTGCATTCCTTTGACCAACAAGCAACACGATCACTGGATTCTGTTCGTAAAGATATTCAAACGATGTCCCGATTTATCGAACAAATGGATTCGAATCTTAAGGGAAACAAGCAAATCATCACCAACTTTACACCTCAGAAATTAATGAGGGAAGAAGCCTATCGGAGTCTACTAGGTGAATTTGTACAAAAAGGAAACATGACTCCCATTCAAACGATTAAAAGGGAAGCTTACGGAAACTACAAAAGTATTAAATACCTGGTCTATCCAGACGGGCTTATCGTTATGGAATACCAGAAGATTGGAAAGGACTCAAATGTTTATTATGAAGTCGTCACAGATATCCCTAAGGAAGTCCAAGACGGCGCAAAGGTAGGAATCATTGAACCAACAATTGATAACATCTTGAAAGGAATATATGTAGGTTCAGGCAATGCAGTAGGAGATACCATTGAGGGCTGGAAAGGCCTTTATAAATTGGCTGAAAAGTACTTAGGCCCAACCCCGAGCCCGGACTTACTATTGAAAGCTGGATTAATTGGATCCGAACTTTACCTTGATTCAAAAGCTGTTTTCGGAAGAGCTATTGATACAGGCAAATACATGGTGAAGGCTATAAAAGATGGATTTGTTCGGGATGTCATCGAAGGAGATGCAGAAAGTAGAAGTAAATATTTTACTTATCTTTTTACGACTTTAGGAATCGGTGTTTTAAGTGATAAAGGGATCAGCAAAATTGGTAAAGTAGGTACAAAAGTTGGCGGATTTAGCGGAATAACAACAAAAGTTGAGAGCCTGAGCCCATCTTTGGCAACTGTAAATGCTGGACCTATTCCTTATAATGTTATGAATCGTCTGGAGGATCATATTCAGCTGGCGGCGAGGAAAGCGTTTGGGGATGGTACTAAGGGTATAGAAAAAGGCAATAATATTAAGGACTATAAAAAGACATTCTTTAATGAATATCCTGACCTTAAAGGTAGTGTTGTGGTTCATCATGCAATAGAGCAACAAATTTTAAAAAGACATCCTAATTTATTTTCACTTGATGAAATACATGCTTTAGAAAACCTGAGAGGGATACCAAAAGAAGTAAACAATGATATACATTTATCAAAAATAAGAAGGGATTGGAATAGATTTTATAGAAATAATCCAAATCCTACAAAAGAAGAAGTAATAAATTATATGATAGAGTTAGATAAGAAATATGGTGAGAATTTTAATCCGCCAGTGAAAAGGTAGGTATGTGGGAGGAGTAACTAATGATATTATATTTTTTAGAACCAGAAGTATCAGGTGGTCATGGTGAATATACCATATATGGAACAGAAGATGATATTGCAACAGAGGGTATATCAGGAAAGGTAAAATATTTGCATTATGAATTTGAAGGATGGCTAGGAGATGACCTATTAGAGTCAACACCAGCCTTCATTGTGTCAAGTATCCTTGAAACTGAATTAGAGAATAGTGATTTTATAGGTTACAAACTTGAAGAGTGTTTGATTACAACGTCTGATGAATTTAAAGAAATGTATCCAAATAAAAAAATTCCTGCATTTAGCAGATTTATTCCACTTGGTAAAATTGAAGTAGAAGGAGAGAACTTCAAAAATTGGTCAGGACATCATTTCTGCTTATCACCAAAAGGTGAGTTAGTTGTAACTCAAGAAGCATTGGATTTTTTAAAAAGAGTTTCAATAGATAATTGTTATATTACACCCCTAACAAAGGAATAGATTGTAAAAACCTTAGAGATAATAACATTCTCTAAGGTTTTATTTTTGGAGGGGGAGTGCCGAATAAAAGGCCTTTTTTTTAGAGAAAACAGAAAACTCTTATTAGACATACACAACATTTATAAGAAAATATAAAGACGTACAACAATGTTTAAAACATATGTCCTATTTGATGATTTTCATTTAAAACAAATCAGTTAAAATTATCAGTTACCACCATCTCTATTCTTCAAAGCCCTACCTTCGCTTTCCCCCCTATCTTTTAAATTTATTCGCAACTTTTACGTACATAAAACGATTACTAGTACAAGAGGATTACTCCACCTCGATTAACTCCTGAATGTCGATGTCTAACACTTTGCAAACCGTTTCTATTGTTGACAGATACACTCTATCCACGTTATCTGAACAAAGATGGCTGATTGTATTTGGTCGCAGCCCTGTTATTCGTGCTAATTCACGCTGTGAGAGGTCACGTTCTTTAAGAATTTCCTTAAGTTTGATTGATATTGGCATGATATTTCCCTTCCTCTTTTTCATGTTACTTTTACGATACACAATAAATTTGTATCGGTAAAGGGGTTGCTTGTATCGCTAAAGCCGCATACAATGAATTTATATTATATATAGCGGCTAAGCGTTACGTTAATTAAGATTAGCGTAACGGAGGGGGAAAATATCATGAAAGTTATCGGATATATTCGAGTATCTACACAAGTACAAGCAAGGGATGGATATAGCCTTGCTTACCAAGAAGATGAAATCAAAGCATACTGTCAGGCGCAAGGATACACGCTGTTACACTTGTTTAAGGACGAGGGTATTAGTGGGGCTAAAGTAGATGAAGAAGCATTAGAAGTAGACAGAATGGGCTTTCAGGAGATGTTGGAGTATCTCTCCCACCATGAGGTGGATTATGTTGTCACACTGAACACAAGCCGTTTATGGCGGTCAGACATTGTGAAAGTGTTGGTTCATCGAGAATTGAAAAAGTATGGAGTGGACATTCGGAGTATTGAACAACCGCAATACAGTATCCATAAGAAAGACCCTAGCGACTTTTTAATCAATGGCTTAATGGAGTTACTAGACCAATATCAACGATTAGAAATTTCATTAAAGCTAGGGAGGGGACGAAACAAGAAAGCCCAACAGGGCGGCTATGCAGGAGGAAATGTCGCATTAGGCTACAAAGTGAAGAAAGGTCAAAAAAGGCTTGTCATAGATGACAGACAGGCACAAACCGTACAAAGAGTGTTTGACTTAAAGGAACAGTATCCTTCATGGTCTTTAACTCAACTAGCGGAACAACTGAATGAAGAAGGACATCGTACAAAACAAGGAAAGTTGTTTACGAAAGTCCAAATCAAACGAATTTTAGATAGAAAAGCCTTTTATAGTGGTTTTTACCGCTATGGTGAAATAACGGCAAATGGCAAACATCAAGCCATTTTATAACGGTTAACAGATAGAGAATGGATAGGCTTTCGTACCCTTGCGAGTCTTTTAGGACTAACGCTCGACCTAAGGTTGCCGACATTCTCTGTCTTGCTTTTATCCGTTCAATTCTAATATAGGGGTGAGGTTTTCTGATGAAACGAGATAAGCATATTTATATAGGACTAGATTTACACAAGTTCCAACATACAGCCGTGGTAGTGGATTGTTGGTTTGAAAAGCTAGGTGAAATGACGTTTCAAAATAAACCATCCATTTTTCCAAGTTTACTAGAATATGTGAACAGGTTTCTAACAGAAGGTTTGACCCCTGTATTTGGATTAGAAGATGTGGGCGGCTATGGAAGAGATTTAGCGTTATATCTGATTGAACAAGGATACATAGTGAAATTTGTTAATTCCTCTTTATCCAATTCTGAACGAAACAACTATGCGATGACACAAAAGAATGATAGTTGGGACGCTCAATGTGTTGCAGATGTTTTAATTCGTAAATTACCGTATTTACCTGACGCTACACCATCGGATATTCATTGGATAATCGCTCAACTTGTAGGAAGAAGAAATGCTTTAGTAAAAGCACAAACAGCCTTGAAAAACCAACTGCATATGCAATTAAACTATCATTATCCAAGCTACAAGGATTTCTTTTCAGTAGTGGATGGGAAAACAGCTTTAGCCTTTTGGGAAAGCTATCCTTCCCCCTCTCATTTAGAGGGGGAGACGGTAGAGAAATTACGGACATTTCTATTAGAAGCGAGTAGTAATGCTTGTTCTACTAGAAAAGCAGAACAGGTATTATCACTCGTTCAAGCTGCTGGCGAGATAAAACGAGAATATCAAACATCAAGAGACTTTATCATTCAAAGCATAGTTCGAGATATTCGCTTTAAAAAGCAGGAAATTAAGAAGGTAGATAGAGAATTAAAAGTAACTATTCAAACACTAGATATGCAGCTTGAAACCATGCCAGGGATTGATACGGTTACTTCTTCTGCATTAATTGCAGAGATTGGTGACATTCATCGTTTTGCCAATTCTGACAAACTCGCAAGATATGCAGGGATAGCACCTATCAAGATGGGTTCGGGCGGTAAGGAAACGATGAAGAAAACAAAACAAGGTAATCGAAAGCTATATGACATCTTTTACAACCTATCTGTCCAACAAGTCCAAGTTAGTAAAGGCAGTAAAATACCTCGAAACCCTGTCTTTTATGCTTACTATAACCGTAAGCTAAGTGAGGGGAAGTCAAAGTCACAAGCCCTTCTTTGCATTATGAGAAGATTAGTCAGAATTATCTATGGTATGATGAAAAATAAAACGGCTTATATTATGCCAGATCAACATGAAACAATAGCTAGTTAACTAATATGGGTGGTGGTTAAATAAACTACCATCCTTTTATAAAGTACTTATTTAGATATTCCTAAGGGTATTGTTAAACCTGTTTCAAATATGAATGAGTTTTTTGATATGGAATTTGGAAAATCAATAAGTAATTCCTTATCAAAATCAAAAGTAAAGTACGATGGACAATCAATTTATAAGGTAGAAAAGAAAACTGATAACCAATATCTGAAAAAGGGTTATGGAGTTTATCTTGACGCATTACACAAAGACCATTTAGAAGTAATAGATAAGACAGGGAATGTGAAATACGTATTGAATTTAGATGGTACTTTAAACCCCGACAAGACTAAGAAAGCACTTGGACGAGTAGTTAAGGGGTGGAAATAATAGTGGAGGAATTTATATGGATAAAAAGTTAGAAGGAATATTGGACATACTAGAAAAACTTAATTCAAGTATTAATATTGTAAATAAAGAAGATTTAGATGAACAGTACGAGAACCTTGAGGATTTTAGGGTGTTAACTAGAGATTTAGATATTATATTAAACAATTTTGGTTCATTGGATAAGAACGATGGTGAAGAAATAGAGAAAATGTTATTTGAACTTCATAGAATTCTAACGACGTTTGAATGGCATTTATCAGAAATCAGTGATTTAAACACAACAATTTTAAAAGTTTATAAAAACAAAATCAATAACGTCTAGTAATGAGAAACCTTAAAAGAGTTTTATTTTCTTTTAAGGCTTTTTTAGTGGGGTGAGTGCCGAATAAACTGCTTTTTATTTAGAGAGTAGAGGTAATCCTTATAAGCATTATATGATGTTTTACCAAATTATAGAGCGGATTAACCCCCGTATTTTGCACTAGCCTTTCAAAACGGATACAAAAAATAGTAAATTCAACATAGCAGGCAAGCCAGTCATAGATAGGCAACTAAAAAAACGACCGCACTAAACTAAGACGTCGATGGTTACCCAGTTATTTAGTTAGCCATTGCTCACTTGTCATCTATCAGTTTCACTGGTTTGAGCTTTTTCGGGTGTTTCCTTGGCCGTCCAGGCTTACCCTTTTTCCTTCTGTCCTTGGAAGTCCTTGTTGGCTCGCGATGAAGGGCCTCAAAAAACTGTTTCCATGACTCAAACCAATAAATACGCAGAAGTTGAAGCACTTGCTATGTTGTTTTGTTAACCCTTGTTTTGATTTTAATAATCTCACTCAACGCATAAGCGATCATTGCCAGCCAAAGCTGATTCCAGACAGCTTCTGGCTTATAGTTGAAGAGCTTGACCAGTTTTAAGTGCTGCTTGATCCACTTGAAAAAAAGCTCGATTTGCCAGCGCTGCTTGTAGATTTCGGCGACTTGTTCGGCTGTAATGTCCCAGCGGTTGGTAACCACCCGATAGATGCGTTCCTCCTTGTCGCGGTATTCTACTCTCGCAAATTATGATACGATGATGAAAAATATGAAACATTCCTTGCATGGACTAGAACCGGATGAAAATGGGTTTATAAATGAAGTATTTTTAGATTACAATTTAGAATATGGCCTAAAAAAGGTTGAAAGTGTAACAAGTTCACTAACGGACGAAGGCAATCGCATCATCCAAAAAGTCAGTGATATTGTACACTTGCCAAAATTACAAGATGACGAAACAATGCATCAAATCAAGCGAGCAAAAGAAAAGGTGAAGACGACTCTTCATCAGCTGCATTCCTTTGACCAACAAGCAACACGATCACTGGATTCTGTTCGTAAAGATATTCAAACGATGTCCCGATTTATCGAACAAATGGATTCGAATCTTAAGGGAAACAAGCAAATCATCACCAACTTTACACCTCAGAAATTAATGAGGGAAGAAGCCTATCGGAGTCTACTAGGTGAATTTGTACAAAAAGGAAACATGACTCCCATTCAAACGATTAAAAGGGAAGCTTACGGAAACTACAAAAGTATTAAATACCAAGTATATCCAGACGGACTTATCGTCATGGAATATCAAAAAATCGGGAAAGACTCAGATGTATATTATGAGGTAGTTACCGACATTCCCAAGGAAGTGAAAGATGGCGCAAAAGTAGGAATCATCGAACCAACCATTGATAACATCTTGAAAGGAATATATGTAGGTTCTGGGAAAGCTGTAGGAGATACCATTGAGGGCTGGAAAGGCCTTTACAAATTGGCTGAAAAATATCTGGGTCCCACCTCAAGTCCTGACTTACTATTGAAAACTGGATTAATCGGAACCGAACTTTACCTTGATTCAAAAGCTGTTTTCGGAAGAGTTGTTGATACGGGTAAATATATGGTGAAAGCTGTGAAAGATGGATTTGTTTGGGATGTCATCAACGGAGATGCGGAAAGTAGGAGTAAATATTTTACTTACCTCTTTACGACTTTAGGAATTGGTGTTTTAGGTGATAAAGGGATCAGCAAAATTGGCAATCTAGGTACGAAAGTTGGTAAATTTGGTGAGATAACTGCCAAGGTTGAGGGACTGAGTCCATCTTTAGGAACTGTTACCGCTGGCCCCATTCCTTATAATGTGATGAATCGTCTGGAGGATCAGATTCAGCTGGCGGCTAGGAAGGCGTTCGGGGATGGTACTAAGGGTATAGATAAAACTAGACCATCATGGAGACAATCTGAAATTGATGTAGGAAAAGAATATCCTGGATATCGTGACCAAGTATCATTCAAGGATAGGAATGAAGTAAGTCATGGCACTAAAAATAGTTCAAGACCAGATTTTTATATTAACGGTCATAGCATAGAAGTTAAAAATTATAAAGTGACTACGTCTTCTGGTAGAAGTAACTTAATAAGAAACGTGTCAAAACAAATTAATAAACGGATAAGTGATTTACCTTATAAAACTAAGCAGTCTGTTATTATTGATGTTAGAGGTCAAAATGTCACAAGGGATGTTTTAAGGGACATTAAACAAAAAATAAATGGAAGAACAAACGGAGTAGCAGAAATAATTTTTAAGATGGATTAGAGGTGAAATTTAGATGACAGTAGGAATATTAGTAGATTGTTTTTATTACGAATTAGGTCATAGCGATTTTGTACATTCATTCTTTTCAACAATCTCATACCATTTAGAAAAAGAAGGATGGGGGACAAAATACCCTTTAATTATGAATGAGTTATATAATGACAAACTAAATTCGGATGATGTTTCTGTGGCAAAAGCTAATTTAATTGAAATTGAACAGGAATTATCAAAACACTCGCCAGAACATGTTATATGGGATATTGATGATTTATCACAAAAACCTCCGTGGGGGGATAAAATAAGTTCCAAAGTAACTAACCTTGCGAATTATTTTGCAACAACTGATGGGAAAACATTCTTTGAAGTGATATACACAGCGATGGATGTGGCAGAAGAAGATAAATGTGATTTGAAAATTCATAAACTATAACTTTTTTAAAACCATGGGACGCTATCCCATGGTTTTTTACGATACGGAGTGCCGAATACACTACTCTTTATTCAGATAGTAAAGATAATGTTTTTGTCAATAATAAATTGAGCCAAAGCGATCACTTCAAAAGTGAGCCACTCTTGGAATAAGCACTCCTATATATGGGAGAAGATGGGTGTTTAGGTTTCTTGCCCCGGGAGAGGGGCAAGAAACCTAAACACCTCGCACGTTACTCCTACTCTTCATTTTCTTTTTGCTTTAAACTTTGGCGGAATCGATATGATTCTCCATTAAGCAAAAGAATGTGTGAGCGGTGAGTAAGCCGGTCAAGTAAAGCTGCGGTCATTTTTTCATCTCCAAAAATGTTCGTCCATTCTGTAAATTCAAGATTCGTCGTAATGATAACACTTGCACGTTCATAACGGCTTGAAAAGAACTGAAATAATAGCTCTGCTCCCGTTTTAGAGAAGGGGATGTAACCGAGCTCATCCACGATGATCACATCGTTTTTGAGCCACTTCTTCTCAAACGCCCCAAGTTTATGCTCTTCCTTAGCTATGAGTAGCTCTTCTACCAACTCGGCAGCTGTAATGAATTTTGTTTTGTAACCATTTTGGATCATAGCGATTCCAAGGCCCGTGGCCAAATGGGTTTTTCCTGTTCCACTGTTTCCTAAAAAAATTATATTCTCTTTTTTCTCGACAAATTCACCTTTTGCAAGAGTAAGAAATCGGTTTCGATTTAAACTTGGCATTAAAGAAAAGTCATAGGTATCTAATGTTTTATGGACTGGAAATGCAGCTTGTTTCAGCCTTCTTTGCCTTTGATTTTCCTCTCGTGCCTGGACTTCTATTTCAAGTAATGCCAGTAAATATTCTTCGTATTGCAGATTTCTTTCTTCTGCTTCTCTTGCAAGAGAACGATATTGCTTGGCGATGGTAGGCATTCTTAGTTGTTTTGTTAAATGATCTAAAAGTATCTCTGTTGTCATTTCATCTGACCTCCCGTTAATTGTCCATACTGGGCAATATTTGCCTTTTGAATCTTATAGTCCAGTAGATTTACCGGCGTTTTCTCCTTAGATAGATCCTGGATTTTTAAGCAGTTATTTGAGAGCCTTTGAATGATTTCATGTACAACTTCGTACCGATAGATCTGTGCTTGTTCAGCTTCAAGTAAGGCTTGAGTCAACTTTTCCATTCCTATCTCCCGATGAAGGAGGAGAAGTCGGATAAATTTGCGATCACCCGAGGCTCCTTCATGTTCTCTCATCTTTCGATGAAAACGCCTGAACACATCCGGAATATCAGACGATTGGAATGCATGGGCATCCCGAATTGCTCGAGGCTTTTTCAATAATGCCTCAAGGTAATGATCCAGGTTTGTGATCATTTGGTTTCGTTCATAAGAACGAGGATGTTCTGCGATCACTTGATTTTGAGCCACAACGCTCACACGATCGACAAAAATTTTGACCCATACACCTTGGCCAACATAGCTACAAGGGATAGAATACTGATTTGTCTCTACAGTAATTAAAGATGTCTTGTTAACCTGGCAGGAAACCAGCCTGCAAGCTTCAAATTTCTTTTCCGGAAGTGGGTGCAGATATTCTTTTTCCTTTTCCCACATTTGCGCCACTTTTTCATTGGTGTGGGGGACCGTTTTCTGTTCGGCATCCTTTAAGCACCATTTCAAAAGGTGGTCATTTAATTCATCCAATGATTGGACTTCGGGTAACGGGACAAGGGCATTTCTTCTTACATACCCAACTGTTCCTTCTATGCGGCCTTTTTCATTTCCAGACCGGACATTACAAAATTCTGCCTTGAACAAGTAGTGAGCTTGTAAAGCTAGGAATGCCTCCTGTTCCAAGCGATCTCTACCTTGGAGTATTTTTACTACAGCTGTTTTTAAGTTATCAAAAAGCCCTTCTGTTGGTACACCACCAAAGAACTCAAACGCATGGACAAAGCCATCTAAGAAAGCCTCTTGTTTCTCATGAAGGTATGCGCGTGCAAATCGTACTCGACTTGCCGAAAGCTGCATACAAAAGAGGTAAATTCGTTGTGTTCGACCCTGTAGAATAATATCCGCCTCTCCCCAGTCGAATTGGAATTGGTGGCCGAGTTGAAAATCAAGAGGGATAAAGACATCCTGTAGTTTTTTCCTGCGTTTGGCAACAACCTTACGGATATTTGATTCGGAGCCTTTAAAATTATATTCATCTTGCAATCTACGAAATATTCGAGCTGCAGTATGTTTTTGTTTTCCCCAACGTTTGAGATCATCTTCAAGCCACTGATCTATTATTGGCAAGACTCTCCTTGTTTCATCAGAGTATTCTCTTCCGATATAGCTATTTTGCCGATTTATAGTTGTGGGAGCTTCATTCTGTTTAAGATATTTACTAACGGTATTTCTCGAAATCCCCAATTTTTGGGCAATCTGTCGCTGTGACAGCCCTTCTACCTCATGTAAGAATTTGATATTATAAAATTGAGCCATGTTGATCATCCTTTTTTCCTCTCTCTATATTAAAAGTTTGGTCACTTTCAATCTTAAGAGAGGATTTGTTAATTGGAAATCAAGTGGCTTATTTTTTTTGTGATCGAACCATTGAAATGTGGCTCAATTTTAATTTATCAAATACAGATAAACTTTGTAAGCACTATATGATGTTTAAACAAATTCTTTAGTAGGTACAATACACTTTAAAAAGTGTACCCGATTTACTGTATTTCATTTCTTGTGAAATAACCCCAAATCATCAGTTACTACCATAAACATCCCCAAATACTTTACCTTCGCTTTCTCCTTGCCTTTTTAAATTTTTCGCAACTTTGACGTACATAGAACGATTGCTATGCTGAGAGGACTACTCCACCTCGATTAACTCCTGAATGTCGATGTCTAACACTTTGCATACCGTTTCTAATGTTGATAGATAAACCCTGTCCACATTGTCTGAACAAAGATGACTTATCGTATTGGGCCGCAGCCCTGTCATTCGTGCCAATTCACGTTGTGAAAGGTCACGTTCTTTAAGAATTTCCTTCAGTTTGATTGAAATTGCCATGGTAACTCCCTTTCTCTATTTCTTGCTACTTTTACGATACACAATAAATTTGTATCGGTAAAGGGGTTGATTGTATCGCTAAAGCCGCATACAATGAAATTACATAAAATATAGCGGCTAAGCGTTACGTTAATCCTAATTAGCGTAATGGAGGGGGGGAACATCATGAATATTATCGGATATATTCGAGTATCTACACAAGGTCAAGCAAGAGATGGATATAGCCTTGCTTACCAAGAGGATGAAATTAAAGCGTATTGTCAGGCACAAGGATACACGCTTTTACGCTTGTTTAAGGACGAGGGTATTAGTGGGGGCTAAAGTAGACGAAGAAGCGTTAGAAGTTGTTCCTAAAATATAAAATGATTGTTTTAAATCCTTGATTGGCAAAATGCCTTTGAAGGTATCTTTTTTGGGCAACCTATCACCGACAGTAGTTGATTTGCTTTACCTTTTTTATTATTTATTAACTGAGCACCTGATTGTTTTATAGCAGCAAGTGCTTTTTGTTGATAGTATTAATAAGGATGGAATATTACATGAATACTGTTTTTCGGAATTTATAGCTTATAAAGGTAGTACTATCCTGATCCTGTTCTAACAAAAATTACAATTAATGAAAAAAGGAAGAGCACTTTTCTGGAAAGATGGTACAGTTATAGAACTTCATCATTTAATCCAAAGAGAGGCAGGTTCAAGGGTAGAAATTCCTGCGAGTATGCATGATGAATATAATAAAATTTTGCATGGTTTGGTAGAGAACGGTAGGAGCTTTAGAAATGATCCTGTATTAAAAAAGCAGTACTTATAATTTTAGGAGTAAGTATTGGAGATGGAGAGCTAGGCAAATAGATAAAAGTGAACTCTATAAGGAGGAACCTTGATTGGATAAAGAGGAATTAATAAACTTTATTAATGAACATAAGGAATCAGATGACTTTACAGGTGGAGTGGATGAAAGTCAAATTAATTCTATCCAAAATGAGCTAGGGGTGGAATTACCAGAAAGTTATAAGTGGTTCTTAACTACCTATGGTTCGGGTGGGTTATTCGGAGTTGATATTTTAGGAGTGGCTAAGTCAAATAGAGCTCCTGTTGTTGTTAATACAAAGAGATATAGAGATTTAGGAATGGACAAGGATTTAGTAGTTATTGAAGATGCTGGAGAATAAGCTTATTGTCTATATATCAGTGAAATGGAGAATAATGAGTGTCCGGTAATAGTGTGGAATAGACTAGGGGGACTTGATGACTACAATACAGCAAAGAATTTTTATGAGTTTTTATCTCAAAGGTTGTTGGATGCAAAAGAAGCATGGGAAGAAGACTTTTAAGATAGATAAATAGAAAGAAATTATAATAGATATTAAAAAAATAAAAACACTTGATAGTTGACCGTTGATCTCTTATAAGCCCCTAAATGAACTTGGACAATAAGAGTGATTTATTTTATACTGCTTAATGTACCAAGGAGGTTGACATCATGCCAAGAACAAAACATTCAAAAGAATTTAAATTACAAGTCATCAAAGAGGCGATCGATACAGGGAATAAGACCCTAGTAGCTCGTCGTTATAACCTAAATGCCAACATGGTAAGTCGTTGGTGCACCGAATACAAAAATGGCCAGTATGGAGATGTAGATGTTGCCGTAATACCTGATTTTGATCCAAAGGAGATGTCAAAAGAAAACGAAAGACTTAAGACACTGCTAGGCGAAAAAGACCTTGAAATAGCGATTTTACGAGATCTTATAAAAAAGAAAAACCCTCACTTACTGAAAAACTTGAAGTAGCTGACAAATGGATTAATAAAGGCTACTCCGTATCAACGGTGCTAAGAATCATTGGTATTCCTCGTTCTACCTACTATTATCAAAAGAATTACCGGGTGGAAGAGAAAAAAGTGAGTGAGGGGCGTCCGGCACCAGGTTATTCCTTCAAAGAGGACGGTCAAAAGGTATCCGATGAACAGATCAAAGAATTTCTGCTCGAAGAGATTGCCGGCGATGGCTATAACTACGGCTACCGTAAGCTAACTAAGGTCCTTCGTCGAAAATACAACCTTAAAATTAACAAGAAAAAGGTTTACCGATTGTGTAAAGAACTGGGCGTTTTACGTCCGCAACGCAAAAAGAAAGTCTCGTACCCTAGAAAACTAGCACGAAACCGCATCATTAGCTGTTCTAATAAACTTTGGGAGGCAGACATTAAGTACGGTTTCATCGAAGGTGAAGATCGATTTTTCTTTGTCATGTCTATAATCGACGTCTATGACCGAAGCATTGTGGATTACCATATCGGCCTTAGTTGTACAGGCAGCGACGTGATTCAAGCGTTGCAGCGTGCTTTATTTAAACGCCAACAATTCGATAAATTGGAAAAACCTGTGATTCGAACAGACAATGGACCACAGTTTATTTCCCATACCTTTGAGGAGTTTTGTGAAAATTACAAAATTGAGCACGAAAGAATTCCACCGAAAACACCGAATATGAATGCCCATATTGAGTCGTTCCATCGGATCTTTGAGGATGATTGCTTATCCAGATGGCAATTTGAAACATATGCACAGGTCTATGAAGTTGTCACAGAATTCATGGTTTACTACAATGAGAGACGCATGCATTCTAGTATTTTAGACTTATCACCAATGGAATTTTACAAGAAACAAATGCAGGAAAAGATGCAAATCAAAGAGGTTCGGGTTTAATCTGCCCTTCCATTTTTTCTTCCTTTTGTCCCAAAATAAAAACAGCTATTTCTGGAGTGGAATCAAGGGCGACGATAGTCGGGCGAAGCCTTTACCCTTGATGGAATGGAAGAAATGGCTAGACTCCAAAAAGGACAAAAGGAAACGAAAAACAATGTAATTTTAAGAAAAAGCTAGATTAAGAGAGATAGTGTCCAAAATACGGGGGTTAATCCGATCTTAGTACATTATCGGTCATTTTTTTGTATTCCTGTAATATAAGTGATTAAGTTTTATTGTTTCCAAAATCATCAATTCTTCGAACTATGTAATGTGAGCCCGAATTAAAATGTGGTAAATAAAGCTAAAGTTGAAATTGATGGGGGTTGAAAAAGTAGCTAAATCGAGTTCTTTCCAAAGAAATGGAATCGTGTTGATGTGTTAAAAGCTATTGATAGGTTCTTATAAATATATAGGTGAAACTTCATCTGGAATAAAAATTGAAATGTTCTTAAAAAAGGACGGTTCAATAGCTGTTGTTTTGTGCAATCGAAAAATACATAGTTTTGCAGCGGGGAATGCAGAGAATTGCAACTTGACATGGAGCCTCTACGGGCATGACTACCAAGCCAAGAAGCCAGCAGTATCAAGGGCTGGCTTTGCCAAACAAGGCTAACATGCCCGCCTCTCCATGTAAAGTTGGGCTACGCCAAATTCTCTGCAACATTGTGTATTTTTATTTTGCAATAAACAAGCTGTAGCTGTAGTAGCCTATCCATTATATAATAAATAGCATAGAAGGTGATAAATAATATGAAATATTCATATGAATTTAAGAAAGATCCATTTGGTATTACAAGAATAGAACTACCAGAAAAAATAAGTATTTTCTCGGATTTTATTGAAGATATTTCAACAATAAAAGAAGTGGATGAGTATATAGGATACGTTAAGAAAGTTTTAGAAGGGGTATATAAAGACTTTGAAATTACATTGAATGCTACGAGTGTAAATATCAAGAAAAATGTAACAATAGCTGAACATCATTATCGGATTGATGAACCTTTGGAAAATACAATAGAAACTGATGAATTTTTATAGTTGATGTTAATATGGAGACAGAAGATTGTAGAAGAGTATAAAGATTGAATGAAGGAATGGGAAGAAGCTTGTAGATGATTTCTATTTTTAATGACCTTGAAATAATATCAAGGCCATTTTTTTGTGCAACGGGCAATCGTACAGGACAGAAGGCAGCAATGAAGAAATTAGTAGATAATTATGATATAAATGCTGCACGTTCCAAAGGTGGGGCACACCATTAAAGGACCTAATGGAATCGTTTCAAAAAGTACAAAAGGAATAGATAATCCTAGACAGTTATTGGCAAGAGATAGTAGGGAACTTAGAAGAGTCTATGATGGCATACCGAATTCTACTTTAAAAGAACTTATTGAATTAAACAAAAAAATCTATCCAGAAATGAGGAAATAAAATGAATGATATTTTTGTGAAATCACTGTATGAGTCTATCGTTAAAGAGAACCTTCAACTATACAAAGACTTGTATGAAACAACGAATGTTACTTCTAAAACAGATGTTTATTGGAAAAAAGCTATTGGTTTTTACGATAGTTTAACTGACGAAAATAAAGATACTTTAATGAAGATAATTGAACAAACTATGATTGATACTATTTCAAACATGCTAGGAGTAATTGATGGAAGTTCGACTTTAAAAGATTGTTCGTTAGAACCTAAATTACTGCTCGATTCTATTGATACGGAAGGAGAACTCCAAGATTCGTTTTTAGAATTCATAGAGGAAAAGGATAGTAACAGCTAATTGGATTTTTTATTACAGAGGTCTTCATAAAGAGCACAGTTAGAATATATATTTTTTAATCTGTATATCCTAAAGATAGCATATCTCAATTGTCTTTCAAGATTTTTTATTTGTGTGGCTCCCTAGCGCTGTAAACCGTATTTCATATATAGAATAAGTCTATTTGTTGTAATCTCCACATGATATTTTGCAAAATGATAGCTTAAGAAATAATAAACCGAAGTGGCAAAAAGATTTGTAAGATAATTAATGGTGGAAATATGCCAGTAATTAATCCGGCAGAATAGGAAGAGAGACTTTAAATATGGTATATACGGCTCTTGTTAAAAGGCTAGACTCACAAATTGAGGAAGAAGTGACAATTGAAATCGAGGGTATTGAATTTACAGGATTTTCTTTTATTTGCCCTTATAAAATTGAATTAGAGAAAAGTTATCCTGTATCAATATGGTTTACTATCTTAGATGAGTTAATGATTCGTGAAATCTAGGAAGAGAAGAAAGAAATAGAACGTATTGGTTTGGGATATGAATATTATATAAGAGGTTTGTTACATGAGGATACAATTGATGCAGGGATAGTTTTTACTGACGAAGATGAATATTTTTCAGATTATCCCGAATTGGTCGATAAAAATGTTGAGATCAGAGTTGACCGAATCAGTATAGAATTTTTAAGGACATCCACTAATAATAATTAAGAATAGTAGATGTACAAAAGAAAAAAATAATTGAATCATCGCTTTTACCCTTAGAGTAATTAACTCTAGGGGTTATTAAATAGTGCGAGTGCAAAATAAGAATACGATAGAATTATACGAACGAGCATCCGGGCAATTTCAGCCGATGAAGTAGAAAGCTGGTGAGAGAATGAAAGTACTTGATGTTCATGGGTTTCGTGCTGATATGGATCAAATTCAAGAACGACTGGAAGCATTGAATGAACAAATTGAACAATTACAGCATGCCATTGACGGAATCATTACGCTGGAAGATTCGTTAAAAGGAAAAAGCGGCGAGGCCATCCGCTCCTACTATCAAGAAATTCATCAAACATTTCTACTCTTTTTTCAATCCTTTCTCGCAAATTATGATACGATGATAGAAAAGATGAAACATTCCTTGCATGGACTGGAACCGCATGAAAATGGGTTTATAAATGAAGTATTTTTAGATTACAATTTGGAATATGGATTAAAAAAGGTTGAAAGTGTAACAAGTTCACTAACGGACGAAGGCAATCGCATCATCCAAAAAGTCAGTGATATTGTACACTTGCCAAAATTACAAGATGACGAAACAATGCATCAAATCAAGCGAGCAAAAGAAAAGGTGAAGACGACTCTTCATCAGCTGCATTCCTTTGACCAACAAGCAACACGATCACTGGATTCTGTTCGTAAAGACATTCAAACGATGTCCCGATTTATCGAACAAATGGATTCGAATCTTAAGGGAAACAAGCAAATCATCACCAACTTTACACCTCAGAAATTAATGAGGGAAGAAGCCTATCGGAGTCTACTAGGTGAATTTGTACAAAAAGGAAACATGACTCCCATTCAAACGATTAAAAGGGAAGCTTACGGAAACTACAAAAGTATTAAATACCTGGTCTATCCAGACGGGCTTATCGTTATGGAATACCAGAAGATTGGAAAGGACTCAAATGTTTATTATGAAGTCGTCACAGATATCCCTAAGGAAGTCCAAGACGGCGCAAAGGTAGGAATCATTGAACCAACAATTGATAACATCTTGAAAGGAATATATGTAGGTTCCGGGCAAGCAGTAGGAGATACCATTGAGGGCTGGAAAGGCCTTTATAAATTGGCTGAAAAGTACTTAGGCCCAACCCCGAGCCCTGACTTACTATTGAAAGCTGGATTAATTGGATCCGAACTTTACCTTGATGCAAAAGCTGTTTTCGGTAGAGCTGTTGATACAGGCAAATATATAGTGAAAGCTGTAAAAGACGGTTTTGTTCGGGATGTTATAAACGGAGATGCGGAAAGTAGGAGTAAATATTTTACTTACCTTTTTACCACTTTAGGAATTGGTGTTTTAGGTGATAAAGGGATAAGTAAAGCAGGTAGTGTAAGTACAAAAGTGGGGAACCTTGGTAGAATAACGACCAAGGTTGAGGGATTTACTCCATCTATGGGTACCGTTACTGCTGGCCCCATTCCTTATAATGTGATGAATCATTTGGAGGATCAGATTCAGCTGGCGGCGAGGAAAGCGTTTGGGGATGGTACTAAGGGTACGTGGAAAGACTATAAAAATTATAAGACTGTAGAGTATAATGGTACAACTAAAATTAATGGAGAAGTTAGGGATACTAGCAGACGGGTCTATCAAAGGATAGATATTGATTATGATAGGGTTGACCCTAAAACTGGTAAGACAAATTATCAATTAATGAAAAGCGGAAGACCTCCAATTTGGAAAGATGGGACTAAAATAGAACTTCATCATATAATCCAAAGAGAACCTGGTTCAATGGTAGAACTCCCAGGTAGTATGCATAAAGAATATTATAGAATATTACATGGTTTAGTGGAGAATGGAGGAAGCTTTAGAAATGACCCTGTATTGAAAAAACAATATGAAAACTTCAGATTGAAATATTGGAGATGGAGAGCTAAACAAATAGATAATGGCGAATTATAAAAGGAGAAATTCTGTATGAATAAACAGGAATTAACCAATTTTATTAAAAAAAATATGGAATTAGATGATTTTACTGGAGGAGTAGATGGAAAACAGATTGATTATGTTCAAGATACCCTCAAGCTAAAATTGCCAGAAAGTTACAAATGGTTTTTAAATAATTACGGATCTGGTGGTTTATATGGTGTAGATATTTTAGGAGTGGCTAGGTCTAATATTGCTACTGTTGTTATGGAAACGGAGCGTTATAGGGAATTAGGAATGAATGAGAATTTAGTAGTTATTGAGGATGTAGATGAATATGCTTATTGTTTAGATACAAGCAATATGGAGAATAATGAGTGCCCAGTAATAGCGTGGAATAAGCAAGGAGGACTTGATGACTACAATACGGCAGAAAATTTTTATGAGTTTTTATCACAAAGGTTGTTGGATGCAAAAGAAGCATGGGAAGAAGACTTTTAAGATAGATAAATAGAAAGAAATTATAATCGATATTAAAAAAATAAAAAACACAGATAGTTGACCGTTGATGTTAGTACATTATCGGTCATTTTTTTATTCCTGTAATATAAGTGATTAAGTTTTATTGTTTCCAAAAAATCATCAATTCGATCTATGTAATTCCTGTATTTAGAAATTAATAGTGAAGAAGCTAATATGACAAATTTTTCGCAGACGAACTTTCATTGTTTACACCTCAAAGGGAATTGAGACCCCTATATAAAAATCCAAATTCAAATTGACTCTATCCTCCCTTAGTTGGATAATATACCCATAAAATCTCATTAACAATAAAGTGGTGAACGTATGAGTACACTTTCTTATCTAAATAGACAGTTATGTAACAAGCAGGATCAATTAGAACGACTACATACATGCGAACGTGAATTAAAAGAATGTCGGAATGAGTTTAAAGCCAATCAACGATTTTGTTTATCTCCTGAGTTAAGTCCCACAACTTGGCGTGGTAAGTTTGCAAAGGATTTTGAACGGATCCGTCGCGATGGCATTCTTCAAAACTATAAAGATATTAAAAATAATCAAATAGATAAATCTCTAACCGTTTTACATCAAGAAATTCAAACAATAACCCGCGAAATAAATAGTTTTAGAAGAGCTATTCAATCCGAAATCGAAAGACTGAGGGAGGAGGAAAAGGAGAAATGAGTACAGAAATTAAGGTTCAGTATACAGAAATAGCACAAAAACTAGCCAATCTTCAATCCGAAGCCAAATCCCTAAAAACATCATTTCCAACAGATATTGGTGGTAAAAATCATATGGATGTCATTTCACGGTTTAATGAAATAGGGGCTGACGTTCAAAAAATTCTACAAAGCTATCAATCTTTTTTACTAAAAAGTGAAAATGCCACAAAGGAAGCAATTAAAAGTATGAAAGAATTATACGAACGAGTTTCCGAGCAATTTCAGCCGATGAAGTAGAAAGCTGGTGAGAGAATGAAAGTACTTGATGTTCATGGGTTTCGTGCTGATATGGATCAAATTCAAGAACGACTGGAAGCATTGAATGAACAAATTGAACAATTACAGCATGCCATTGACGGAATCATTACGCTGGAAGATTCGTTAAAAGGGAACAGCGGCGAGGCAATCCGCTCCTACTATCAGGAAATTCATCAAACATTTCTACTCTTTTTTCAATCCTTTCTCGCAAATTATGATACGATGATAGAAAAGATGAAACATTCCTTGCATGGACTGGAACCGCATGAAAATGGGTTTATAAATGAAGTATTTTTAGATTACAATTTAGAATATGGCCTAAAAAAGGTTGAAAGTGTAACAAGTTCACTAACGGACGAAGGCAATCGCATCATCCAAAAAGTCAGTGATATTGTACACTTGCCAAAATTACAAGATGACGAAACAATGCATCAAATCAAGCGAGCAAAAGAAAAGGTGAAGACGACTCTTCATCAGCTGCATTCCTTTGACCAACAAGCAACACGATCACTGGATTCTGTTCGTAAAGATATTCAAACGATGTCCCGATTTATCGAACAAATGGATTCGAATCTTAAGGGAAACAAGCAAATCATCACCAACTTTACACCTCAGAAATTAATGAGGGAAGAAGCCTATCGGAGTCTACTAGGTGAATTTGTACAAAAAGGAAACATGACTCCCATTCAAACGATTAAAAGGGAAGCTTACGGAAACTACAAAAGTATTAAATACCTGGTCTATCCAGACGGGCTTATCGTTATGGAATACCAGAAGATTGGAAAGGACTCAAATGTTTATTATGAAGTCGTCACAGATATCCCTAAGGAAGTCCAAGACGGCGCAAAGGTAGGAATCATTGAACCAACAATTGATAACATCTTGAAAGGAATATATGTAGGTTCCGGGCAAGCAGTAGGAGATACCATTGAGGGCTGGAAAGGCCTTTATAAATTGGCTGAAAAGTACTTAGGCCCAACCCCGAGCCCGGACTTACTACTGAAAGCCGGCTTAATCGGAACCGAACTTTACCTTGATTCAAAAGCTGTATTCGGAAGAGCTGTTGATACGGGCAAATATATGGTGAAGGCTATAAAAGATGGATTTGTTCGAGATGTCATCAACGGAGATGCGGAAAGTAGGAGTAAATATTTTACTTACCTCTTTACGACTTTAGGAATCGGTATTTTAGGTGATAAAGGGGTCAGCAAAATTGGTAAAGTAGGTACAAAAGTTGGCGGATTTAGCGGAATAACAACAAAAGTTGAGAGCCTGAGCCCATCTTTGGCAACTGTAAATGCTGGACCTATTCCTTATAATGTTATGAATCGTCTGGAGGATCATATTCAGCTGGCGGCGAGGAAAGCGTTTGGGGATGGTACTAAGGGTACGGGTAAAGAAACTTATCAACATCTAAAGGACTATAAAAATAATAAATATTTTACTAGAAGTGTAGAGTATAATGCAGGTAAAGATGGCACAGGATTTACTTATAAAGTATATCAAAGAGGAGATATTAATTGGGATATGGTCCGAACAAAAGGTGCTAAAAAAGGTCGCGGGCTAACAAATGCTGAAGCATCTGCGAAATACGGACTTGCCCCTATTCTTGATGAAGCAGGTAGTGTTGCAACATTGCATCATTCACAACAAAAAGGTGTTGGACCATTATATGAAGCTTCAACAAGGTACCATAATATCGCTAATGCTAAAAGAGCTCCACTACATCCTTATAAAGGAAAGTTAAACCCATTTTATCCAATGGATGAGACAACTAGAGGAGCGTTTCAAAAAGTAGATTCTATTAATTATTGGAAAATACGAGGAGAAGAAGCTTTAGGAGGAAGATAATATGAGCATATTGCCTGAGAGACTAGATGAAGTTCTAGGAGAAGAAATATATAAACGTGAAGATAGCAATCTAGTACAGGATGCTTTAATAAGGCTAGGTGTAAACGCATCGGATACTTTCCAAGAATTTTATATCCAGTATGCAGGACCTTTTTGGGAAGAGCATGTACCCTTTGAATTACTAGATATAGCAGATGAAGAAAACAATATTGAATCATACACACTCATTTCTAGAAAAGAACATGGTTTTCCGAAGCAATATCTGGTTTTAAGTGAAATGTCAGCAAATGCTGTATTAGTACTGGATACTGTAACAGATAAAGTTTATATAGTTAATTTTGAGGGTGGAGATGAACTACTTATTAAAGGTGAATTAAAGGAAAGTTGGTCATCGTTTTTTGATTTCTTGAAGGCATATTTTAATTGTTAATTATGGTCCAATAAAAGTTAATTCAGAGAGAAACTTAAAACCTTGATTGGTTTAATATGCCTTCAAGGTTTTTTGACTTTAAGAACTTTATGGTTAAAACAATATCACTTTTGAATCAAAAACTCATGATGGTTAGCAAACTTACGAGATTGGTTGCAGTGACATATAAAAAATACAACCACACTTACTAATTGGTTTATATTTGCACACGAGAATGACAAAGCAAGTAAAGCTAATGGTGGCAACATACAAACACATAAACTTAGTAACAAAAAGGAAAGATGTGTGAGCAACATAAACAATGCTTAAATGAAATTCAGAGCTCATGAAGGTAGTACCATCATGGAGTATTGATTTTATATTTGGATTTTGAGAGAAGTACGATAAATAGGCGAGATGACATTGTAAGTGGCAGGAAGACTTATGATACTGCAAAACCCACAAACTAAAGACAATGACAAAGCTCGTAATGCTAAGGATGGTAACGACATAGATACATAAATCTAGTGAATAAAAAGAAAGTGGGGATTTTAGAGTGAGTAAAAAGAAAATGATTTAATTGAAAATCGAAAGCTCATGATGGTTGTACCATCAAGGAGTTTCGGTTTGATACTTTGCGGAACTGAATAAGAAAGACAAATGGGCAAGATGACATTTTACATGGCAGGGGTAGTTATGATAAGGAGTGGCTGACAAACTAACGAGATTGACAAAGCTCGTAGCGATAAACAAGAGGTAACGTTAAAGGACGTTCTTTTACTGCCTTTGGCATATAAATTTTGGGTTGTATTTTAACTAAAGACGGTCGTATAATACTCGCTATTCGTTTAATAAGCGTTAAGAAAATTATAATTTATGTAACGGGGGTGAAAAGTTGAACGTTGTTGGGTATATACGAGTCTCAACTCAAGGGCAGACAAGAGATGGATATAGCTTGAAATATCAAGAAGATGAAATCAAAGCATATCGTAAGGAAAAAGGCTTAAACTTGATTCATATTTTTAGAGATGAAGGAATTAGTGGCGCAAAACTGAATGAAGAAGCATTAGAAATTGATAGGGTGGGCTTACAGGAAATGTTGGCTCACCTTTCTTCTTTCTAAATTGATTATTTGGTGGTGCTGAACACAAGCTGATTCTGGCGGTAAGATAGTGTGAAGGTACTGATACAACGAGAGCTGAAGAAATATGGCTGTGATATTAAAAGCATTGAACAGCCATCATTCATTGCATGGACAGTAACCCGATGAAAATGGGTTGATAAACGAAGTTTTTCTTGATTACAATTTAGAATATGGCTTAAAAAAGATTGAAAGTGTAACAAGTTCACTAACGGACGAGGGCAATCGCCTCATGCAGAAAGTCAGTGATATTGTCCACTTGCCGAAATTACAAGACGACGAAACAATGCATCAAATCAAGCGAGCAAAAGAAAAGGTGAAGACGACGCTTCATCAACTGCATTCCTTTGACCAACAAGCAACACGATCACTGGATTCCGTTCGCAAAGATATTCAAACAATGTCCCGATTTATCGAACAAATGGATTCCAAACTTAAGGGAAACAAGCAAATCATCACCAACTTTACACCTCAGAAATTAATGAGGGAAGAAGCATATCGGAGTCTACTAGGTGAATTCGTACAAAAAGGAAACATGACTCCCATTCAAACGATTCATAGGGAAGCCTACGGAAACTACAAAAGTATCAAATACCAAGTATATCCAGACGGACTTATCGTCATGGAATATCAAAAAATCGGGAAAGACTCAGATGTATATTATGAGGTAGTTACCGACATTCCCAAGGAAGTGAAAGATGGCGCAAAAGGAATTATCGAGCCAACCATTGATAAAATCCTGAAAGGAATATATGTAGGGTCAGGCAAAGCAGTAGGAGATACCATTGAGGGCTGGAAAGGCCTTTACAAATTGGCTGAAAAATATCTAGGTCCCACCTCAAGCCCCGACCTTCTATTGAAAGCCGCCTTAATCGGAACCGAACTTTACCTTGATTCAAAAGCTGTATTCGGAAGAGCTGTTGATACGGGCAAATATATGGTGAAGGCTATAAAAGATGGATTTGTTCGAGATGTCATCAACGGAGATGCGGAAAGTAGGAGTAAAAATTTTACTTACCTTTTTACCACTTTAGGAATTGGAGTTTTAGGTGATAAAGGGATCAGTAAAGCAGGTAGTGGGGAACCTTGGTAGAATAACGACCAAGGTTGAGGGGTTTACTCCATCTATGGGTACCGTTACTGCTGGACCCGTTCCTTATAATGTGATGAATCATTTGGAGGATCAGATTCAGCTAGCGGCGAGGAAAGCGTTTGGTGATGGTACTAAGGGTACGGGTGAAGCTACACCTAAAAAGAAATCTGTACCAGATTGGCTAAAAGAGCGATGGGAAGCAGGTAATAATTTTAATAAGGAAAATCGTCCTCGTTACCCTTATAATGAGGTAGAGTTGGAAGCAAAAGAAGTAGGGGGTAAAAAGTACGTAGTTGACTCATATGCACCCAATAAGGAAATCGTATCGAGAAAATTTACTCAACTTAGTGAAGTGCAAGAAAAGACAGCTAAGAGTTACTTAAATGAAATCACAATAAAATATTCTTCGGGTTCTAAAATATCAAATGGTACTTTTAATCCTAATGCTCTCAAAGGAGGGCGACTTAAAGGTGAATTAATATTAGAAGTACCAGTTCAAAATAAACCAATTCCGCAAACAATTCTTGATGAGGCAACAAAAAACAGGATTATTATTAGGGATATTAAGGGGAAGGTGTATAATTGACTATGAAAGTTTATTATTGTGACGAATGGTCGGATATCAAAAAGAAGCCTTGGAACATTCTTGATGACCGTACTGCTTACATATACCATCAAAAACATGAACCATATACGGCGGTATTATTAGAGGATGAGAAACCTAAGTATATTGTAAATGTTACAAATGAATGGGTTTCGGTGGGGTTTTATGATGACCTGATGCGTAAGTATTTAAATTATGATTTTGAAGTTATGAGTGATGGTAAGATTTTTTTAAGAACAGCCATGTATTGGGAATATGATGATGAAACTGACACGGAAGTAAGTAGCTTGATTTTGGGCTTCCGAGAAGATGGCTATATAGCAATGGAAAAAAGAGATTTAAAGACCGGTTCAGTCGAGGAGCGCGAAACTAGCGATACCCTTGAAAGAAACTGGGATGTATTTCCTGAATTTGGTCATTACATTCATTTGTGTAGAGAGGAAAGGTAAAGTGTTTAGAGCACTCTCGAGTGCCTAAACTAGTTATATGAAAGGTTGTTACGTATATGCACATAAAGCAAGTGAACTGAAATACAATTGAAATTTTTGAGTTGGACAAAAGGAACAATGATACGTTTTAAAATAGAGACTCCATGAAGGTAATGCCATCATGGAGTTTTATTTTATATAGGAATAATAAGAAAAGTACGAGAAATGGGCGATTTGTTCAGTGAAAAAAGCGAATGAAATATTTAAACTAGTGAACGAAGATGGGAATACAACTAAAACATCAAGAAACAAGAGACTTTCTTGTGAGAAGCATCGTCCGTCCGAGACATTTTATTTAAAAAGCAGGAAATGCGCTACGTGGAAAGAGAATTAAAACAGTTAATGAGTTTACTAGACTTTCAACTAGACTCCATGCCAGGCATTGACTTTGTGACAGCTTCCGCTTTAATTGCGGAGATTGGTGAAGTTAGACGTTTTCCAAATGCCAACAAATTAGCACGATTTGCGCCTGTTTACTTTAGGTTCGGTGGGAAAGACAAGGAACAAAAAAGCAAACAGGAAAATCGGGAGCTGCACGCTTTATTTTACAATTTAGCAGTCCAGCAAGTGCAAGTAGCAAATGGAAGTAAACTGCCGAGGAATCCAGTTTTCCATGCTTATTACCAACGAAAACTGAAAGAAGGCAAAACAAAGGGACAAGCATTGGTTTGCATAATGAGAAGGCTTGTGAACATTGTTTATGGAATGATGAAGCATAAAACAGCCTATAAATTACCGATAGTGCAGGAGAAAGAAGTAGTTTAATAGGGTGGCAAAATGGCTGACTTTTTTATTTATAGCTTTTAAGATTACAACATAGGGTACAGTGAAAATTGATTACGATTTAGCTAAAGAGTATATCAGAGATGTTGAGTCAAAAACAGGTTTAAAATTTCATAAAACGCAAATTGAAAAATTAAAGGATGCTTTAAGGGTATATAAGTATGAAAAAATGACACCATTGGAAACTTTAAAACACAGAAATAAATTCAATAGTGTAAAAAATAAATTGATTAGTGAATGGGAAGAAAACACAGGACAAATATAGCCAAGATATACTGAGGAAATTTATGATAAAAAAGGTAGATTAATAAGGGATATAGGCCAACCCTATGATGCGCATCATATAATAGAAAATAATTTTGGTGGTCCTCAAGAATGGTGGAATATACATCCTACTAAATTTCCTGATGAACACCAGGCAGGGATTCATGGTAAAGGTTCGCCATCAAATAAGTTATTTCCAAGGAGGTAGTTTTAATGGCTACATTTGATTTTGTGAAAAACGGAAAACATAAATTTATTAAACTGCAAGAAAACGAATTGCTAATTGCAGAAGAGAGACTTGGGTTTACGTTACCTAAAGAACTTAGGGATTTTTACTTAGAAGTAGGCTATGGCTTTATAAAAGGAGGCAATGGGAATACAATAAATAGAATAATGGATCCGGATACCATAGCTGATATTACATTGAGAGAAGGTATTTACGAGTTTGATCCAGATTTAGAAGGATTATATGATGAAGATGATAAATTAGTATTTTTTGAAGTAAACGAGGGGGTATATTTAACGCTTGATTTAAATGCTTCTAAACAAACTCCTGTATATTTTTTTGAAACTCAAATAGCTGATTCATTGGAGGAATTTATTAGAAATATTGATGAGGATGCTGAATACTTTATGGATATGGTTGATTACTAATTTGGGTCTTTAACAAATAAGTAACAAACTATGAGTGATGATACTAATTAAACAAATAATATTGTTGGCTAATTAAAATATAGCACTTGATGCGATTGGGCATCAGGTGTTTTTTATTGAGATATAAGTTCGATAGGCAGAGGCTACACAGACGTTTCATAAAGAGAATAGTTCGATAATTCATATCAATCCAACACTATACCTAAAGGGATAAATAGAACTGAATTTAATAAATCGAGAAGTGAATACTGGAAAAATAGAGCCAAGGATTTTATATTAGAAAATGGGGGATAAAAATGAGTATTGATGCCTATAAAGAAGCAAAACAAATAATATTGAATAATGATGATATTGCCGACTTTGTAGGAGGTTGTACAGCTGAATTAATAAATTTGGCTGAAGAAAAGTTAGGATTAAGGTTTACTGGTCAATACTTAGATTTTTTACAGACATTTGGTGCAGGCAACTTTGGCGCTCAAGAGATTTATGGAATTATTAGTCCTGATTTTGAAAATTCTTCTGTACCCGATGCAATTTGGTATACTTTAACAGAAAGAAAGGAAATTAATCTTCCTATTAACCTATTGGCTATTTATGATACCGGAAGTGATGATGTTTTTTGTTTAGACTTTAATCAACTGGATAATAAAGGGGAGCCTAAATTAGTTTCTTTTGTACCTGGATTTGATCTAAAGAGTCAAACGAATGAAATAATTGCTAACGACTTTGGTGATTTTTTGTTAGAATTAGTTAATCAAGAAATATAGAATGAATGGAAAAATCTTGATTGGCAAGTGCCTTTCAAGGTTTCTTTTTTAGGGACTATCTAGTGCTTAGTGAGCACTAATTATTTGTAGAATAGAAATAAACCTCTTCTATTCTATTTTCAAACCTTTCTTCGGGTACCTAACAGATGAAGGCAACCATTTCATGCAAAAAGTAGATGATATTGTACACTTACCATAGTTACAAGGAAACAATGCATCAAATCAAGCGAGCAAAAGAAAAGGTGAAGACGACGCTTCATCAACTGCATTCCTTTGACCAACAAGCAACACGATCACTGGATTCCGTTCGCAAAGATATTCAAACAATGTCCCGATTTATCGAACAAATGGATTCCAAACTTAAGGGAAACAAGCAAATCATCACCAACTTTACATCTCAGAAATTAATGAGGGAAGAAGCATATCGGAGTCTACTAGGTGAATTCGTACAAAAAGGAAACATGACTCCCATTCAAACGATTCATAGGGAAGCCTACGGAAACTACAAAAGTATCAAATACCAAGTATATCCAGACGGACTTATCGTCATGGAATATCAAAAAATCGGGAAAGACTCAGATGTATATTATGAGGTAGTTACCGACATTCCCAAGGAAGTGAAAGATGGCGCAAAAGTAGGAATCATCGAACCAACCATTGATAACATCTTGAAAGGAATATATGTAGGTTCTGGGAAAGCTGTAGGAGATACCATTGAGGGCTGGAAAGGCCTTTATAAATTGGCTGAAAAATATCTGGGTCCCACCTCAAGTCCTGACTTACTATTGAAAACTGGATTAATCGGAACCGAACTTTATCTTGATTCAAAAGCTGTTTTCGGAAGAGCTGTTGATACGGGCAAATATATGGTGAAAGCTGTAAAAGACGGTTTTGTACGGGATGTCATCAACGGAGATGCGGAAAGTAGGAGTAAATATTTTACTTACCTATTTACCACCTTGGGAATTGGAGCATTGGGTGATAAGGGAATCAGTAAAGCGGGAAATGTAAGTATGAAAGTGGGGCACATTGGAAGGATAACGACCAAGGTTGAAGGACTTACCCCATCTATGGGAACCGTTACCGCTGGCCCCATTCCTTATAATGTGATGAATCATTTGGAGGATCAGATTCAGCTGGCGACGAGGAAAGCGTTTGGGGATGAAACTAAGGGTACGGGTAAATATCAAGTTGGAGCATATAAAGATATTAAAGGAATAGAAGGACTTGATGCCCATCATGCAGGACAGAAGGCAGCAATGAAGAAATTAGTAGATAATTATGATTTAAATACTGAACCTGCAATTAATGTTCCAAAGGTGGGGCACACCATTAAAGGACCTCATGGAATCGTTTCAAGAAGTACAAAAGGAATAGATAATCCTAGACAGTTATTGGCAAGAGATATTAGGGAACTTAGAAGAGTCTATGATGGCATACCGAATTCTGCTCTAAAAGAACTTATTGAATTAAACAAAAAAATGTATCCAGAAATGAGGAAATAAAATGAATGATATTTTTGTGAAATCACTTTATGAGTCTATCGTTAAAGAGAACCTTCAACTATACAAAGATTTGTATAAAACAACGAATGTTACTTCTAAAACAGATAATTATTGGAAAAAAGCTATTGGTTTTTACGATAGTTTAACTGACGAAAATAAAGATAATTTAATGAAGATAATTGAACAAACTATGATTGATACTATTTCAAACATGCTAGGAGTAATTGATGGAAGTACGACTTTAAAAGATTGTTCGTTAGAACCTAAATTACTGCTCGATTCTGTTGATACGGAAGGAGAACTGCAAGATTCGTTTTTAGAATTCATAGAAGAAAGAAATAGGCTCTGTTTAATATAGCAGTTCAGATTTTAATCGGTTATAGTGGAGTTAAAATAGGGTTCAATAATTTTATTAAAAGTCCAAACATTTATAATAAAGATTGATAATTTGTAAATACGTTTGATTAATAATATCTATTTTGTAGGGTCTTGCTTTGTTCAATCGGGATATATTAGTGATAATTGTGGAGGAATATAAATGAGTAAAATAAGTTGGTTTGGAATCTTTTTATTTATGTTCATGATGTCAGTTGTTGGCTTTTTAGTATTTGACAACATAGTATCCTCGTTAATATTTGGAATAGGTGTAGGTGGTGCAATTGGTTGGTTAATTACCACAAAAAAAGTTAAAGAAAAAGAATAGCATGTGGAATCAACTTTATTCTTTTCAAGAAAAGGGCGCGATCATCGCACAATGTTGTACCGGAATAGCGCCATTTAAACGAATAAAATAAGGGGTTTTAAAATGATTGATTTTATAATTCAGTATAAGTGGTTACTTGTGATAATTGGTGAAATTCTCTTTTTTGCCTTTGCTGGAGCCTTTTTTATTATAAGATATTGGTTTCGTCAGCCAGTTGTGAGCTACATTTTTGTTATCCTGCTAATTCTTAATGAATTGTTCCTTGCATTGTTGGCGATTTATGATTATATACAGACGGGGGAATTTTCCTCTTTTCAGGTTGTTACTGCTATTTTTTATATTTATCTTATTTTTGAAGGAAAAAAGGAGTTTACGCGAATAGACCGCTATATTAAAAGGAAAGTAGCTTTATGGAAAGGTGAGACGGTACCCGATTTTCAAAAGGTCGAGGATGTGAACAGTAAAAAGTATGGTCGTGCCCATGCCAGAGAAGAAAGAAAAGGTTGGTACATCCATCTTTTGATTTTTGTAATCGCACAATTGATTTTTTTAAATACTAGCAGTTTCGCTGGTTGGCAAGGGATTAACTTGAATCATATTGGTAATTGGTTTCAAATTTATGAAGATCAAAGCATTAATCAAGCAAATGGTGTATGGGGAGTTATTTTAGTCATTGATTTTATTTGGTCGTTCTCATACACAATCTGGCCAAAAAAGGAAAAGTCTAAGTCCAATAAGTTATAAAAAATGATCAAACATATCCATAAAACGACAGAAGCGGTTGCCCCCGAAGAGACGTATAAAGAATTAGAATTTCAAAATGTAACGTGGGGATTTGGCACACCGGATCGAGAAGCTAAAGGTGGTGTCTGGATTTACACTAAGGAAAATCATCCGAAAAAATTTGATTCTACTTTTACATGGGATAAAAATGATGTGCTGTTAGTACAAATTAACCATCCTAAATATAAAGGCTATAGGTTAATACCAAAGAAGCTTCAAGTAGTTAACGAAGGTACCGTCCAAATCGTAGTTGCATTGGAAAAGGAAGCAGGGAATGAACAGCAATTCCCACGCCGTTTTATGGAAGTCGAGAAAAATGTATTAGCGAATAAAAAGTTTGTTGTTGTAACAGAAAATGGTGAAAACGTGAAGTTGAATTAAAGACTGATGTTTGTAGAAATAGCATAAAAACTAGCCAATCTTCAACCGAAAGCCGAATCCCATACTACATTATTGACAGAATGAATCTTATTTTAGCCCGTCAAAAATTCAAAAGTACAACTGTAGAAATAATTAGAAGAAGAGGTCTTATATCAACAGTCCCATAAATGTTATGGGGCTGTTTTATTTTTTCAGTTTTTGCATCAAAAACAAGTAAAGTGTTTTACAATATAATCATATTGCAAAGGAGCAGAGAATACAATATAATCATATTATAAAAAGAAAGGAGTATTCTTTATGCCTAAAAAAGTGGATCTTGTGGAGAGAAGAAATCAAATTGCAGAAGCTACTTGGCAAGTAATATTGAAAAAAGGTATAGATAAAGCATCTATTCAAAATATTGCAGCTGAAGCGAAAATGTCAGTTGGACTTATTCAGCATAATTTTTCATCCAAGGATGAGCTAATTCATTATGCGATGAAATTAGTGCTAGATCGAATGGAGGAACGTGCAAAAGATCGTTCAAATGCATTTGCTGGAACGAAAGAAGAAGCACTGAGAAGCTTAATGAAATTTCTTATACCGATCAGCCATGAGGAAGTGATGGAAGCAAGGGTATGGATTGCCTTTTTAGGTAATTCCTTTAGTGATCCTAAACTTCTTGAACTGAGGCAAAAAATGGATTCCTATTCGAGGAAAATGATGACGATCATTGTGAAACTTATGGAAGAGCTCGGATATCTGCATAAAAAGAATGATCAAGACTTAGAAATTGAGATTCTTTACGCTTTTATAGATGGAGTTGTCATTCATGCACTCCAAAGTCCGGAACGGTATTCGGATGAAAAACTGGATCAACTTATAGAGTATTACTTAAAAGGGAGAAAGGAGAAAAAAACGGATGGATAAAGTTACACTTATCATACCTTTGGTCGTCGGAATATTAATCTTCCGCCAGTTTATCCCTAAGGAAGTTAAACAATTTGACCTAATCGGACTGCCCATTTTGGGATTAATTAAAACATATTCAGGTCTACCTAAAACCTTGGATGTTGTAATTATAGCAGAATTAATCTGCCTGCTAATCTTGGCGGCAGTTATTGGTTACTTTCAGGCTAAGAAAACGAAGGTCGTTTACCATAATGGTAAATTGAGTACGATTGGAGGAGTCCAGTATATTATTGGATGGCTAGTCTTGCTTATAGGAAGAATAATTATCTTATTTCTGTTTAACTTTACTGTTTTCAAAGAGGCACTTTATTTAGGAAAAGGACATTTAAAAGATGAAATCATTCTTTTGGTTTCTAATTCGGGAGATTGGTTAATCTGGTCCACTATTGCTGCATCTTCAATACTTTATAGTTTGACCTTGTATAAAGATCATCCGGAAATCAAGGAATTTATTCATACACAGGTGAAACAAAAAAGACAAGATATAGATTGAAGGGATGGTTAAAAGGGAGCGTGAACGATGAGAAACGGAAAAGTAACCATCCCAAAGGTTACTCCTTTGAATTTAGCAACCGCACTTCCTAAGGGGTAGCAATTGGAACGCTGATGCTGGAACATCGGCGTTCTTTTTTAGTGTATTCTTATATTTATTATCATATAGCAATCTTAAAATGAAAGGGAACTACTGAAATGTAAGTAAAAACTGAATTGATATTTTGCTCAGCTAAAGAGAGCGATTATAAAACAATACATATGTGAATATTTTCGAACAAAAGAGGTCAAATACGCTATATTATTGCCACTACCGTTATAATTAAAAATAACAAAACACGGAAGGTGGGGTAGCATGGTTGGTTCTTTATCACTTAATGAAATAGCATGGAAACGTACCATAATATTTTTATTTTTAATTATCATCCCGAATTTTCTCGTTATGCAAGTTCAGCTAGTTGGCCCTGTTAATGACATGGTTGGACTTGGAACAGCGCTTGATCTTGTCATCATCTTGCCATTAGCACTTTATTTTTTTGGATTTAAGAAAAGAGTTTCCTGGTTGGTGTTGTGCGCATTTGTGTTCTGGGGGCTGCTCCTTGCTAATTGGATTATTCCTGATGAAGCAGATGCATATCTTTCCTATTTCAACCGTTCAGTTATAGTAATAGAGGCCGGGGTCATTGTATTAGAATTGGTCCTATTTGTCGCTATCGTAAAAAGGATTCCTCTCCTTCTTAAGAATTACAAGAATGAGAAGAATATGCATTATCACTTTTTATTAAGTTTTTCTGCAGCTATCCAAAGTACGTTTTCATTCAAGAATGAAAGGTTAAATAAATTCCAGTTCACACTACGTATTTTGGCAACAGATATTGCAGCGATCTATTATAGTTTGTTTAGCTGGCGAAAAAGCGTACCCGTTATTGAGAAAGGAAAAGGTAATACGTTTACATTTCATAAGAATGGGAGTTACCAAGGTGTATTTTTTATGATTGTTCATGCAATGATCATTGAGATTGTTGCGGTGCACGTTATTGTTTCCAATTTTAGCTACAATGCTGCTTGGATACTTACTGGTCTTGATATTTATACTTTATTGTTCATCATATCTGATTACCAAGCCATCCGCTTATCTCCTGTCATATTAGATTCAAAAGGCATACATTTTCAAAAAGGGATTCGACAATACGGATTCGTACCATGGGAACAAGTAAATGGGGTAAACGAAAATACAAAGACCCCAAAGGAAGTAGATCAAGATCGTCAAGCAATCGCACTAGCGCTTCACGGTCTGGAAAAAGAACCGATCCCCTATGTTATCAAACTAAAAGAACCCCTAGAAATTCAACAAATCTTTGGTTTTAAGAAAATCATCGAATCCATATATTTGAAAATGGATGAGCCACATAAATTTAATGAGACTGTTCATTCTTACTTAAAGGACATTAATTTTAATGATTAAATAATGGCTGATTCATGATGAATACAGACCAGAAAATTGTCTAACTTAGTTTCCGCCAACAAGCAGTAAGCTACCACCTTATTAGTATATGATGTGTGAGTGAATCTATATCACGGAAACAAGCCAGGGCTGTTCATATAAAAAAACCAGCTACGTCCTATCAAGAGATTAGCTGGTTTAAAAATATTTAGAAAATCTATTTACAGTTTTACTACTACGTGTTACATTATACCTGTAGTAAGTCTTACTAAATACCAACACCACTGAACAGTGAAGTTGCAAAAATATTTTTAAGAAAGGTAATTGACACTCCTGCTACTTGGTGATACTATATACTTGTAATAAGTAATACTTAATAGCAAGGTTCACTAAAAGCTATTGAGTAAAAAATTTACCTCAGTACTAAGTTATACTGAATACAAGTCAGACAGAATAGAGGTGGCTCTAAATATGGAAAATTTAACTGAAATGCTGAAGGGTTCGCTGGAAGGCTGCGTTCTGGAAATCATCAGCCGTCATGAAACCTATGGCTACGAGATTACCCGCCGCCTGAACGAGCTTGGATTTACCGAGGTTGTGGAAGGGACGGTCTACACCATCCTCGTGCGATTAGAGAAGAAAAAACTGGTAAACGTCGAAAGAAAACCGTCGGATATGGGGCCGCCCCGCAAGTTTTACTCACTTAATGAGGCTGGTCGCAAGGAACTTGAATTGTTTTGGAAAAAATGGGACTTTGTATCATCAAAAATTAATATCTTAAAGGGGGAGCAATAAAATGAAGAAATTTATAGAGCTCATCATAGGTGATCTAGAAAGTAAGAAAGAATACAAGGCATTTATGAAAAAAGTAAATGCCCTCCCGAAAGATTATGCCTTTGTGTTCAAAAAGATTCAAAAGTACATGTGGAATTTCGGATACGGATTTGGTGAAGAAATCTTCAATTTGTATGAACTGTTTGAAGCTAGCGCAGCAGAAGGCAAGCATGTACTGGATGTTACCGGTGAAGACGTGGCGGCATTTGCCGACGAATTGATGGCTATCTCAAAACTCGATGGAGAATCGGAGAGCATATTAAGAAGGAACGTAGATTTAAAAAAAGAAATTGCGAGTAGAGTTGAACAGCAAGTGAAAATATGGACGAATAAAAAATAATGCAGGAGGTTAAATACCATGGTAAATTTCATCAAAAAGATACTTGAAGATAAAAAAGAATACAAAGAAATGATGGCGCGTGTGGAAGCTTTGCCAGACGACTACCCAGAAGCTTATAAAAAAATCTGCAACTATATGTGGAATTTCGCATCTGGTAACGGAATGGATATGTTGAGAATTCAGTATGATCTCATTGATTTGTTTGAAGCTGGTGCGGCAAATGGCAAAGAAGTTTTGGAAGTGACAGGTGAAGACGTGACAGCATTCGCCAATGGACTTATCGATCAAGCGAAAAGTTGGGAAAATAAGTTACGCAATAATTTAAACAAAAGCATTTTAAATCGTGTGGGTAAGAAAAAGTAAGCGTTGAACACCCCAACTGAACAGCTTTATAAAACAAGATGTTCAGTTATATTTTTAACTCAGTACTAAGTTGTACTTATTATCAGTCTTACTGAATAGAGGGATACAAGGAGGAAAATAGTTTGAAAAATGCAGCGATTTCTGTAAAAGGGCTAAAAAAGTCCTTTAAAGATAAGGAGGTCTTAAAGGGGGTAAATTTTGAGGTGCGGCGTGGCGAAATTTTCGCACTGCTTGGATCAAATGGAGCGGGCAAGACGACGACGGTCAACATTCTTTCGACACTGATGAAGCCCGATGATGGTGAAGTATGTATTTGCGGCTTTGACACCCAGCGTCAATCGGATCATGTTCGCCAGAGCATCAGCCTGACAGGGCAGTTCGCAGCTTTAGACGGCATGCTCACTGGGCGGGAAAATCTGATAATGATTGCCAAGTTGCGGGGAGTTTCCAATCCGGCACAAGTTGCCGACAATCTGCTTGCAAAATTCAGCTTAACGGACGCGGCCAACCGCCGAGCGGATCAGTATTCGGGTGGAATGAAGCGCCGCATTGACATTGCCATGAGCCTAATCGGTAAGCCAGAAGTCATTTTTCTCGACGAACCGACGACAGGGCTTGATCCAGAAGCACGGATTGATGTTTGGAATTCCGTCAAGGAGCTTGCCAAAGGCGGCACGACCATTTTGCTGACGACCCAGTACTTGGAGGAAGCAGAACAACTAGCGGACCGTATCGCCATCCTTCATGGCGGAAAAATCATTACGATCGGTACCCTTACCGAACTTAAGGAAATGTTCCCGCCAGCAAAAGTGGAGTACATTGAGAAGCAGCCGACATTGGAGGAAATTTTCCTCGCAATTATTGGAAAAAAGGAGGAGATATAAATGAAAAGCAAAACAGGTGTATTACTAGGTCGTTTAATGCGCAATATCATGCGCAGCCCAGATACGATTATTACGGTGGCGATTACGCCGATTATGATGATGCTGCTGTTTGTTTACGTATTTGGCGGCGCCATAAAGACAGGAACAGACAATTATATCAATTATTTATTGCCGGGAATCTTGCTGATGGCGATCGCATCCGGCGTCGCATACACTTCGCTACGGTTGTTTACGGATGTAAAGAGCGGGCTGATGGCGCGTTTCATTACCATGCCCATCAAGCGCTCATCGGTATTGTGGGCTCACGTGTTAACTTCGATTGTTTCCAATGCTCTGACTCTCGTGGTAGTTTTCCTTGTCGCGCTCTTAATGGGCTTCCGTTCCAACGCGGATATTCTCGATTGGCTTGCGGTAGCTGGTATACTCGGACTGTTCACGCTGGCACTGACATGGCTGGCGGTCATTCCCGGATTGACAGCGAAGTCTATGGAAGGGGCAACTGCTTACTCGTACCCCCTGATTTTCCTGCCATTTATCAGTTCGGCCTTTGTGCCGACCGAAACGATGCCTAAAATTGTCCGTGTGTTCGCTGAGAATCAGCCCGTGACTTCAATTGTGAATGCGATTCGTGCCCTATTGTATAAAGGTCCTGTTGGCAACGATATCTGGATTGCGCTTGCATGGTGCGTCGGTATTATGATCATTGCTTACTTCTTCGCCAGTAAAAAATTTAAACGCCAGTTAGGGTAGGGACACCATCAAACAAAGGAAATTAGATTAACGAAAAATCGGCTCTTCCTTCGTAAAGGAGAGAGCCGGTTTTTTTAATAAAAAGTCAAACGGATCGAAATACAGGGTGAAGATGATTTAGAAACTTGTTTTCGTAGATTTCGCCCTCTGTACCCCAATTGTACCTCTCCGAACCAAAACAAAATAGGAAAGAAAGGCTAGAAGACTAGAACCAAAGATCGTAACCCCCATTGGAATGCCAGTATACGATCCAGCGATTCCAACTAGTGGAGCCGATAAGGAGCCAAGTACAAATGGCAATAATCCTAATAGTGCAGAGGCACTGCCCGCAATATGTCCTTGTGACTCAATGGCTAATGTAAAAGATGTCGTTCCGATGATACTGATCGATAAGACGAAAAAGAAAATCGGGATTGCCACTGCAATTAACGGTGTTTTTAAAAGTAGAGCGATGAGTAAGAATAAACCCGATACGTTAGAGATTGCTAACCCTATCTTTAAAAACGTCCGCTCCGGAATGGTATACGTAAAGCGGCCAACCGATTGACTTCCGATAATTAATGCTAATCCATTCACGCCAAATAATAGACTGAACTGTTGAGGTGTGACATGGTAAATATTTTGATAGACAAATGGAATACCAGATACATAGGCAAAAATTCCAGCAGTCGTAAATCCTTGAGTGAACGCGTATCCCATGAATTCGCGATCCTTAAATAATGAACCAAAATTGCCCATAAGCTGAGGAAGGTTACTTGGTACACGTTTTTCCACTGGCAACGATTCTTTAAGTTTCAATGAAACCGTGAAAATTAATATAGCGCCGATACAAGCCAAAACGATAAAAACGCCATTCCACTTTGTAAAAGAAAGGATAATCCCACCAGCAACCGGTGCAATGATTGGACCAAGATTTCCGACTAATACCATTAATGTAAAAAATTTAGTCAGTTCCTTTCCGCTAAACAAGTCTCTTACGACAGCTCTTGAGACCACAAGACCTCCCGCTGCAGAAAAGCCTTGGATAAAACGCGCCACAATAAGGAAGTAGATGTTAGGTGCAAATGAACAGGTTAACGAAGCTAATAAGTATAAACATAGAAAAAATAACAAAGGTTTTCGACGGCCCTTTACATCACTCAATGGACCAATAAATAATTGTCCTAACCCCAGTCCTAATAAACAAGCAGTTAAACTAATTTGTACAAGTGAAGCCGTCGTATCAAAATCTTCTACAATAGTAGGGAAGGATGGTAAGTATGTGTCTATTGTAAAAGGTCCCAAAAGTCCAAGTGATCCTAAAAGTAAAGCAAGTTGTATTCGTTTTTTTCCACTAGGTGTATTTGTATTCAATTTTTCCTCGCCTTTCAATTAAATTAGTATTTCAGATGTGCATCCGGTTTTTTCCGTATCCTCGCTAAATTTTACAAAAAATCATTTCGATATCCGAAATTACGTAATTTTCATTATAACCTGATTTTATTTACGGGTAAACATTAAAATGAATTCGGACAGCCTTATTTATTTGCAATATAAAATGGATGATTAAATTAGAAAAATAATGGAACATATTTTGAAATTCATCATATACTGCCTACTGTGAGTAATTTTATATGGAGGAGAGAAGGAAATGGGTAACATTCAGTTAAAATCAACAAAGAACAACGACTGCAAAAATGGAACGAATGGATTTAAAATCATTGAAGTGAATGTATCTGATCCAACAGATAGTTTATTTGCAGTAGTTACGCCTATAAAAAAGCAATAGCAGAAATTAGAAAGCTTATCTTTCGGTTCATTATACATAGAAAGATGGTTAAACGAAAACGGCAAAATGATAATTTTCGCGAAATATCAAGAATAATCCATCAAAAAAGTAGCTTGGGATTGCATGACTATGGATCTTGCTTCGTAAGGCACTTAACTATGTTTAATAAAGCATATTCACTGACAATCTGGAGAAGGATTCCTGCCATAGCACTTCTTGGAGTTGCTATTTGACCGCTGATAATGGTTTATCAGCGGTTATCCCCATAATACTAAAAAACAAAGATCGTTTTTATAAGTCAAGTAATTTTTAAACAAAAATATATCCAAATCCTGAAAAGTATTTGACAATTATGTGAACTAATTGAATAATATAAAGAAGGAGGATGATCATATGAAACTATTATCGACCGTTAAGTTTGTCGGGGGTACATTGCTGACTGTAGGCATCATTCTTTTTTCTATCGGATATTATGAGAGCGGTTACAACACATTGGCAGCAATTGGTCTTGGAACGGTTATGGGGGCTGTTTTTATTTTTCTTATGGGAGTTTTCTTTGTCCTCACGGAAGAAATGCATAAGAAATCCAATCATCATAAGAAAATTGCAACTACTATAAAAAAATAAAATTTAAAATAGAAACAGCGCATGGATGAATAGAATCTATGCGCTGTTTTATGCAACTAATTTACATAATATATTTATATATAACCCCAGACCATACAAAGTAAGGTCCCAAATATGGTTACTAAAGCAATAAATACACCATAATAAATATTTATATAAATAGGCTTTTTATCTTCAGTTTCGCCTGCATGCATAAATACAACTAATTGAACAGCGGCTTGTATAAATGCAGTAACAAGGAGGATTGTCATGCCAACTGCAAATGACATATCCCAGAAATAAACGGCGAGAGCGACAACAGTTAGGATGAGCGAAAACACAAACCCCATGACTTGTTTGAATGGGAATAATTCCTTCATCATTACATCATTCCTTTCAAGTAGATGAAGCTAAATATAAAGATCCACACAACATCTAAGAAATGCCAGTAAAGTGAAAAGATAAATGATTTATTAGCTGTTTCAGGATTCAATCCATCTTTTCTTACCTGTAAAATAATGAACAGTCCCCAGAATAATCCAAAGGTAACATGGGCCCCATGCGTTCCTAATGTAGTTAGAAGAATCGCCGTAAAAGCACTTGTTTGCAATCCAGCACCTACATGAACATAGTGAATAAACTCATAAATTTCAAATCCTAAAAATCCTAAACCAAGGAGAAGGGTAATGGCAAAGAAAGCGAGCATCGCCTTCTTGTTACCGATTCGCATCGCATGAATGCCTAAACCAATTACAAAGCTACTTGTTAAAAGTAAAATGGTTTCAATTAAAACAGGTGTAATTTCAAAAATTTCTGCACCACTTGGTCCATTCCCTGTTCGATTATATAAAGTAAAGTATGATGCGAACAGGGTAGCAAATAACATGACTTCTGCGCCTAAGAAAATCCAAAAACCAAGGATCTTCAAACGATTTTCTTCTGTTTGATATTCAAGAGGGAGCGATGGATTTATTTTCATATTGCTGTACCTCCCAATCTATTTTCCGTTTCTGTTATTTCCTCCACCTCAATATAATGGCCATGATCTTTTTCAAAAGAGCGGAAAGCCATACATGCAAAGATACCGATTGTGGTTAGAATTAATGGAATCCAAATACTAAATACGAAGGTAAAGCCCCAGACGAAGAAAATACTCGCCATGATAAAAGGAACTCCACTTGAATTTGGCATATGAATTTTTTCGTATTTTCCTTTAAATAATGGTTCACCATTTTTCTTTGAATCCCAAAAAGCTTCTTTAGACTTAACTTGCGGTGAAATCGCGAAATTATAGTCTGGAACTGGTGTGTGAGTTGCCCATTCTAATGAACGTGCATTCCACGGATCAGAACCAATATCTCTAGATGCATATCGCGTACTATAATAAATGTTATACACAATCAAGATAAAACCTGCAGCTAGGCCCAGCGCACCGATGAATGAAATCATATTCAATGGTCCGAACCCAGTCGATGCAGAATAGGTGTACATTCGTCGCGCCTGCCCATCTAATCCGCTGAAAAACATTGGCATAAAAGCCACAAGTGTGCTAACACCAATGATCCATGCCGACCATTTTCCGATTCTTTCATTCAGCATGAAGCCAAACATTTTAGGCCAATAGTAAGTGAGGCCTGCTAACATCGCAAATACAACACCAGGAATAATCACCATGTGGAAATGTGCCACTAAGAACATCGTATTATGATATTGATAGTCAGCCGCAGACATTCCTAGCATGACCCCGGTAACCCCACCGATTGTAAAGAGTGGGATGAAAAGTAGGGCATAAAGCATTGGTGTGGTGATTTCAATTTTTCCTTTCCACAGTGTAAACAGCCAGTTGAATATTTTTACCCCTGTCGGAACAGCGATGGCCATTGTTGTAATGGAAAATATACTATTCGCTAATGCTCCTTGCCCCATTGTAAAGAAGTGGTGAGCCCAAACAAGGAACGACATGAGCGAGATAATGACCATTGACGCCACCATCGATTTATAACCATAAAGATTACGGCGAGAAAAGGTTGAGATTACTTCACTATAAATTCCAAAGGCAGGCAAGATTAATATATACACCTCTGGATGTCCCCAAACCCAAAACAGGTTTGCCCAAAGCATATCCATTCCACCATTTGTTGTAGTGAAGAAATTGGTGGCAAAAAGCCGGTCCATCGTCCCCATAAGGAGTAAAACCGTTAGAACTGGGAACGCAAAGACAATTATCGCGTTTGTAATTAAGCTTGCCCATGTGAACATTGGCATTCTCATTAAGGTCATACCAGTTGTTCTCATTTTAAGAATCGTGGTTATAAAATTGATTCCTGTCATTAACGTACCGAGACCTGCAATTTGAATCGCGATCATATAGTAATTCGAGCCGACCGACTCACTGAACTCATTACCGGCTAATGGGAAGTATGAAGTCCATCCCGCATCAGGTGAACCACCGATAACAAAGGATATATTAAAGAGCATCGCACCCATAAAGAATAACCAAAAGCTTAAAGCATTTAAACGTGGGAACGCTACATCGCGTGCGCCAATTTGCAATGGTACGACGAAGTTCATTAAAGCCATAATGAAAGGCATCGCCATAAAAATGATCATAACAATTCCGTGTGTCGTGAAAATTTCATTATAATGCTGTGCATCGAGCAACTTATTATCAGGAACGGCAAGCTGTGCGCGCATCATAATGGCATCTACTCCACCACGGAATAGCATAAGTAAAGCAGATATTAAATACATAATCCCAATTCGTTTATGATCGACAGTCGTTAACCATTCGCGCCATAAATAGCCCCATTTTTTCAAATAGGTTAGTCCGACTAGAATCGCCAGTAAGGTAAGTCCAATCAAAACCATGGAAGCATAGATGGCAATACTCGGGTTTGGGATAGCAAATCTATCGAAAAAGTCCATTTTGTTCAGACTCCTTTCAAAATAGTAGTCTTGAAAATATTAATGATCGTGCGATGATTCTTCATTGGAATCATGGTTTTCATCATTCTCTTCTTTCGTGCTCGAATGATTATGTCCTGCGTGTTCGCCTTCTGGAGCAGGCGCAAATTCTAAATGGGTACCAGTGTAAGTGGATTGTCCAACATGACCTGGTTCCAATAATTGATTAAATTTCTTTTCAGTTAAAGGCTTAGCTGTTTCTTTTACTTCTTGAACCCATTCCTGAAATTTTGCTTCAGACATTGCTTTTACATTAAATGTATTTTCCGCAAAACCTTTACCGCTAAAATTAGCATTACGTCCCATGAGTTCACCTGGAACATCTGCGGCCAAGTGTAATTTTGTTATCATATCTGACATGGCATATTTTTGTCCTCCAAGCTGAGGAATCCAGAAACTTGTAATTGGGCCATATGAATATAATCTAAACTCAATTGGTCTATTTGTTGGAATATATAAATAATTGACTGTTTCAATTTCCTCTTCCGGATAACTAAAATGCCATTTCCAATTGGATGAAGCTGCATATATGACAAGAGGTTCCTGATTTTCATAACCTTTTGGCGTTGCTTCTACCTTATAGTTGGATATCACCGACATGATTGAAAGCGTAGTGACAATGATCACTGGAATACCTACACAAATCGCCTCAACCAATGGATGCCCTTCTACATAAGGTGGTTCATAATCCTTGCTTTGCTTTGAAGCACGGTATTTGATTAACATATAAATGAGTAATCCGAAAACCGTAATAACAATAAATGACATAATTAGAATAGAAGCGATAATATCATTCGCCTGTGTCTCTGCCTGCGGACCTTTCGGATCAAGGACCATTAATGGTTCGCAGCCTGATAGTACAATCATGAGTACGGAAACCATTGGTAAGGTTAACCATTTCATTCTCATAAATGAAACTCCTTTCTAATGATGGATATAGGTACCTATGAATCCTAATATTTACTGGTAAACCAATTTGACACCATCTTAATATGTTTTATTAATAAAAACAGCATATTGTGATGTATTTCATAAAATGTTCATTTATAAAAGGACATAATTGTCACGAATTATTCAAGATGATTGAAAGTTGAAAGCTGTGATGTATACAATCATTGGAATTTTTGAGTAGAATAAGGTATCCTAGTTGGTTTGATGTAATAAAGGATTTCCCGAAGTTCAGATATTGTTAAATTAACGACTTTGTCTATTGCTCAATCCTGTTTATCAATTACAGCTTATATTGATCCGCATACGTTAAAATGTTTGACCAATAAAGCTTTCGGTATATATCTTAGGGGGCAACTAGACAAAGGATTATGTTTTGTGATAGATTATTACAATAATAAGTCATTTTTAAAATTACATATTTTTAAATCGATGAAAAGGAAAGTAGTTTTTGCTATATTCGATAGCGAGCCGGGGACGGTGGAAGCCTGGTGATGAAGCATGAATGAAGAACACCTTTGAGTTCTAACCGAAAGGGATAACTTAAGTAGGCTTAGACGTTACCAGCACGTTATGGACTGGATAAGCAATAGTCGCTTTAAAGTTGGTCATATTATGACAATTTGGGTGGTACCGCGGAAGTTAGCCTTTCGTCCCTTTTTTATGGGATAGAAGGCTTTTTTATTGTGAAAAATTACCATATGGAGGCTAATTATGATAAAGACCGTAGTAAAAGATTTATACAGAAATCAAGAAAAATTTAACGAACAAACTGTGCAAATTTCGGGTTGGATTCGAACTCTTCGCGACTCTAAAACCATTGGTTTTATGGAATTAAACGACGGAACATTCTTTAAGAGTGTACAAGTCGTTTTTGAAGATACCCTCGATAACTTCAAAGAAATCACGAAGTTACCTATTAGCTCTTCCGTTTTAGTAGAAGGTGAATTTGTTCCAACTCCTGAAATGAAACAGCCATTTGAAATTAAAGCGACAAAAATTGTTGTTGAAGGATTATCGGATCCAGCTTATCCTTTGCAAAAAAAGAGACATTCTCTTGAATATTTAAGAACAATCGCTCATTTACGTCCGAGAGCCAATACCTTCTCCGCCGTTTTCAGAGTACGATCCCTTGCATCGTACGCCATTCATAAATTCTTTCAAGAAAAAGGATTTGTCTATGTGCATACACCTATTATTACCGGAAGCGATACAGAAGGCGCGGGGGAGATGTTCCGTGTAACATCAATGGATTTGAACCAGCTTCCAAAAAACGAGGACGGAAAAGTGGACGAAAGTGCTGATTTCTTCGGCAAAGAATCCAACTTAACCGTTAGCGGTCAATTAAATGCGGAAACTTTTGCTCTTGCTTTCCGTAATGTGTATACCTTTGGTCCAACATTTAGAGCAGAAAATTCTAATACGGCACGACATGCCGCAGAATTCTGGATGATCGAGCCGGAAGTGGCTTTTGCAGAATTACCGGATATCATGGACCTCGGAGAAGAAATGGTTAAGTATGTAATTAATTACGTTTTTGAAGAAGCACCTGAAGAAATGGCCTTCTTTAATAGCTTTATTGATAAGACGCTAATTGAAAGATTGAAAAATGCTTTAGAATCCGATTTTGGAAGGGTTACTTATACTGAAGCTGTTGATATATTAAAGAACTCTGGTAAGAAATTTGACTACCCTGTTGAATGGGGAACGGATTTGCAAACGGAACATGAACGTTATCTAAGCGAGGAAATTTATAAGCGTCCGGTCTTCGTAACCGACTATCCGAAAGAAATTAAGGCATTTTATATGAGAGCAAATGATGACGGTAAGACAGTAGCTGCAACTGACCTATTGGTTCCTGGTATTGGCGAGTTAATCGGGGGAAGCCAACGGGAGGAAAGAGAAGAGGTCCTTGCAAATAAAATTAAAGAACTTGGTATGTCTGAAGAAGATTACTGGTGGTATCTTGAGCTTAGAAAATACGGTGGTACAAAGCATTCAGGCTATGGAATTGGGTTTGAACGACTTGTCATGTATTTAACCGGAATGAAGAACATCCGCGATGTCATCCCATTCCCTCGTACACCAGGAAATGCAGACTTTTAATTAAATATGTGAAAAAAATGTACAATAGGATGCTGCGGCATCCTATTGTTTCTTATGAAGCACTTTTCACTCTACAAAATAATAATATTTTCTAATAGTGAACTTAATGTATTGTTAATTTAATATTTTGGCGGTCTGAGTATTCCGATAAAATAAACCTTGTAAAAATGACTAGTTACTGTTAATATAATACTAGTTGATAAAATTTAATTGTTTTTTAAACGAAAAATATCACATCTAAAACACAAAAATTAAATACCATTAACTTTATTGGAGGAGCCTGTCACCAAGGGATACGTATGTCCCTTAGTGACAGGCTTTTTTATATTTTTTAGAAATAATCAATAGATAAAAGGGGAGGAATTTGCTTAATGATTATTGGTTTATCCATCATCTTGCTGCTTGTACTGCTACTGCCATTTACACATGTGGTGGAAAAAAATTTAGAAGTATTCTTATTTATTATGGGGGTTCTGTCAGTTCTAGTTAGTCAAGCATTAGATTGGCATCTTGTGAAAGAGGCGTTGGTCCATCCGATTAATATTACACTAGCTGTTCTTGTTGCAGGTTTATTGTTTCGATGGTTCCAGGGGCCGATTGAAAAAGGAATTTTAGGGATCAGTAAAGCGATGCCATATCGATTGTTTATTGCCTTATTTGTGATCATCCTTGGATTAATTTCCAGTGTCATCACTGCCATTATTGCTGCAATTATTCTTGTAGCGGTTGTAAGTGTATTAAAGATTGATCGACAATCAGAAATTCGCTTAGTAGTTTTGGCTTGTTTTGCAATTGGAATGGGGGCTGTCCTTACTCCAATTGGAGAACCACTTTCAACAATTGTTGTAAGTAAACTGGATGAAAGCTTCTTTTATTTGCTGAAATCAATTGGCGTATATGTCATCCCGGGTGTTGCAGCTTTTGGCGTTTTGGCCGCATTCATGGTTAAGTCACGTGAAGAGTCTGCTGCGATTTTGGCACAAAATGAGGTAGCATCAGCTGCCGAAGCGAATGCATTGAATGATATTGAAAAAACGATATCTTCGCAAAAAGAATCTTATGCCGAAATTATTATTCGCAGCTTAAAAATATATTTGTTTGTCATGGCTTTAACATTGTTAGGAGCGGGATTTCAACCTTTTATCGAAAAATATCTATTAGACTTGCATCCATTCATCATGTACTGGATTAACATTATTTCTGCGATTTTAGATAATGCAACACTGGCTGCCGCAGAGGTAAGTCCGGCGATGAGTCCATCAACAATTCAGGCATTATTATTAGGTTTGATCATTAGTGGTGGAATGCTGATCCCAGGGAACATTCCGAATATCATTTCGGCTGGAAAGCTTAAAATTACGAGTCTACAATATGCACGTTTTGCTATACCTGTGGGATTCTTTGCGATGATTATTTATTTTGTTGTTATTCTTCTTGTAGTTTAATTAAAATGGCAAGTAAAAAAATTATAGATTATAAGTTAGTTGAACGCTGATATCTTCAGCGTTCTTTTTTATCTCTTAAGTAAACCTATATTTTTTAGCAAAAATAATAAAGTTATTGTAATATATCTAAATATTCATTACAATATTATTAAATATAAACTAATATTATAAGTATTCTTACAATATTCTATAGAGGATTGTAGGTTTACATACAACAGGGGGGACACACAATGAATCTAGTGAAAAAATGGAATCAAATTAGTTTAGTTAAGCAAATAATCGTAGGTTTAATTATTGGGATTATATTAGCCATCACCCTCCCGAGTATAGCGAAGCCTTTTGTTATTCTAGGCTCTTTATTTGTAGGGGCTCTAAAAGCGATTGCACCAATATTGGTCTTATTCTTGGTCATGTCAGCCATCGCACAACATAAGAGTGGACAAAAGACGAATATGAAATCGATTATCGTTCTCTATCTTTTAGGAACTTTTCTAGCAGGACTTACTGCCGTTATAGTAAGTTTTATTTTTCCAGTAAGCTTGAAACTAGCTACTGGGAATGCAGAGTTGACAGCCCCAGGTGGTGTTGTGGATGTTTTGAAAACTTTACTTCTGAATATTGTCGATAATCCAGTTAAGGCAATATATAATGCGAACTATATTGGTATATTATCGTGGGCAATCCTACTTGGAGTAGCATTAAAAAATGCCCCTGCTACAACGAAAACAATGATTTCCAATGTATCTGATGCTGTTTCAAAAATTGTTACATGGGTAATAAAATTTGCGCCATTTGGAATTATGGGGTTAGTAATTGAATCAATTACTGCAAATGGACTAGAATCATTGCTTGGTTACGGAAAATTACTTGCTGTATTAATCGGGTGCATGATTTTCGTAGCGCTAGTTGTTAATCCAATCATCGTTTACGTATGTATTCGTCAAAACCCATATCCACTCGTGTTAACTTGCATCAAGGAAAGTGGGATTACAGCATTTTTTACACGCAGTTCCGCAGCAAACATTCCAGTGAATATGAAATTATGCGATAAACTAGGTTTAGACAAGGATACTTATTCCGTTTCGATTCCGCTAGGCGCAACGATCAATATGGCAGGTGCAGCAGTAACAATTTCTGTGTTAACACTTGCTGCAGTTCATACGTTAAACATCCAAGTCGACATCCCAACAGCTATTATTCTTAGTGTTCTATCTGCTGTTTGTGCTTGTGGAGCATCAGGGGTAGCTGGTGGTTCTTTACTTTTAATTCCACTAGCATGCAGTCTTTTCGGAATCCCGAATGATGTAGCTATGACGGTTGTTGGTGTAGGCTTTATTGTTGGGGTATTACAAGATTCTTGTGAAACAGCACTTAACTCTTCAACAGATGTTCTTTTCACAGCTTCAGCTGAAATGAGGAAGAACCGGTTAGAAGGTAATGAAATGAACGTTCAAAAGGTATCATAAAAGACAAACCTCTAACGGGTTTTCTTTTAAGGTGCAAAACAGTAAAGAACAATGCAAATAGGGTGCGAAATCGAAGGGATTTTTCTCACCCTATTTTTTTGCTGTATCAATGTTTTGAACGAATTAGCATATAGAATCGCACAATAAATCACATAGCAAATAACAATTTGCGAATAGATCTTCTCTATCTAAAAATTGAATTGCTAAAATAGATGCAATTACCATGGTATATTGTCATTCTCCTGCCAATGAATCAGATTATCTGACAAGTTATTTGATTTTGGTTGTTATAACTGAATGTTGATTTATCTATGTTTGATAATAAGCGGAGAAATTCCGTTTAAATTGGAAAATACCCATATTTCCTTAAAAATAAGGGAAGCTTTTCCGACTATATTATACAATTCTTTGGATTTTGACTTATTTAGGGATGTTAACCTGAATACCTCCGTCTATTTCTGCTTTTTAAGCCTTCTCTTTATACATTAACCGGAAATTCTCCGTCTATGCATTCTCATACCCATTCCATCTTTCCTCCAATTATCGTAATTCTATTCGAGTTACATTAATAACTTATTTTCTTTAAGATCTCCAGTGTTTTCACGTCTTAGAAAGCAGGATACTGGATTATTCTTTTGATAGTTTATTGGACAATTAGTTATATCAGAGGGAAGAGTAAAGATAAAAAGAATGTTGGAAAATGAGACCTCAATATTGGAGGATTTGTTAGTATCCTTCATTATTGAGGTCTTTCTACGTTTTAGGTTTTCAGACTTAATAGATATATTTATTTAGTCATTATCCAGATCTTTATCAAAAAAGGAAGGTTTCCGTATTTCTTTGATACCTAACTGATCCTTTATTTCTGATAAGTCTTTTAAAATAGTATGCGTATTTATCCACGCAGCAATTGAAGCGAAAACAGCTAAAGCCAAAATAAGTATGATTACTACATTTACAACCAAACGAATCACCTCATATCATCGATTATTTAATTTTACCACAATATGTATAAAGGCTATTAAAATAATGAGTAAATTTGATAACTCCAGCCACTTGTTTTGATTATTTCCCTTGCGAAATGAATGAAAATTCAGTCAATAATCAAATTGATCAATAAGAAATCTATCAAATTCGTCCTCATTTACCCTTCGACAAGAGCTAAATAATATTTCTCTTCACCATTGTATTCAGCAATTAAAATGTCTCCACGCTCTTTTGCGGAATAAATTTTCGCACCTATTGGTAATTTGTTTGCCATCCCATTCTTAAATGACTTAGGGGAACCATTTGTAAATAATGCGTCTATTTCGCCAAGTTGCTCTTTCTTAGAAAGTTTTAATTCGCTTACCCAGTCATATCAGTTTTATAAATCAAATCTTCCCATTGGAAAATGTCCGCATACATAGAACGGTGTTCAAATTAATTGTTGTTAAATTTTCTTCCTATAAACTCTTTTCCCTCAATAACAAACAACGACGCTGTCATTTTAAAATCTAGTGTTGTTCAATTATTGGTCCGATTGCTGAACAAAATAAAAAAACACACACTTGCTATTTTTTATTGTAGTTTATAAATAAAATTCTGATTCTATAGAATTTGTTCTGTTGATGTGCAAAATAACACATAAAATAAGTGTGAATTAGCGACGGGTTAGTTCCATTAAAATATTCAACCCTTCCTTTAATTCCTCTAATGATGCATAAGCATAGGAAAGGCGAATGTGATGTAAATCGCTTGTATCGTAAATGTAACCGGGATTGATAAGTACATTTTTCTTGAGTAAATTCAGAAATAATGCCTTATTCACAATAGGTTCATTGAATCGAAGCCATATATAGAAACCTCCCTCAGACTTTTCCCACGTTGCGATGTGCTGAAATTGCTGTTCTAAAATTTCTTCTACAAAAGTAGCCCTTAATTTCAATTGTTCGCGGAGTTGGAGAATATGCGATTCATATAATCCAGTCGCGATCCAGTGTGCAACAATTTCTTGGGAAAAAGCACTTGAACCGTAATCTGTTTGCATTTTAATATCTGCTAACCGTTGGATAACCGGCTCAGGAGCTACTATCCATCCTATACGTAATCCAGGACTTAGCGTTTTCGAAACACTCCCTACATACAATACTTGCCCCGATTGATCGAATGACTTTAGTGCAGGAGAAGATGATTCGAATAACAGTTCATGATACACATCATCTTCAATAATCGGGATTTGTAGTTGCTTACACGTACTGTATAGGGCTTTCCTTTCCTCTATTGTCCAATTGCGACCTGTCGGATTATGTAGCGTTGGCACGCAGTAAAAAAGGGATTGTCTTTTTCTTTTGGCAACTCGTAATGTGTTGGTTAAATTGTCATCACGCTGAACAGGTATCATACGCATCCCAGCAGATTGAAATGGATGGATTGAATTTAAATACGATGGGTGCTCTTGAAAGATAATCGCCCCTTCTTCAAGTAATCCTACGGCAATCAATTGAAGCGCTTGAAGTGCACCTGAAACAATTAAAATATTTTCCGGTGCGGTTTCAATGCCCCTTTTCTTTAAATACTCACACAAAATACTTCGTAGCTTTTTACTACCTTGTGGTTCTGAGTATCCGATTGCTCTGGATTCCAATGAAAGTGATTTCAATGAGTGTTCAATTTGTTTTGTTGGAAGTAGCTCAGGGGATAACTCACCAGTACCAAGACGTATGATGTTATCATTTTGCTCACATTCATTAATCAGTTGAATCGTATGGTAGTTTGGTTTGTGAATACTAGCTTCAATGTGTTGCTGCCAATTGGGCTGTGATTTATCTAAAAGGACATTCCATGAATTATTTGCTACAAATGTACCTGAACCTATTTTCGATTCAAGCAAACCATCTGCTTTTAATTCATCTAGGACAAGATTAATTGTGCTTCGATTCACTTCAAATTGTGCTGCTAGATGACGCTGTGTCGGAAGTTTAGTACCAACTGTCCAATCCCCCCGTTCAATGCGAGTCTTCATCCATTCTACGATTTGCACATGAACTGTAAGATGGGACTGCCTATCTGGCTTCCAATGCATAAAAACCTTCCTCTCTAAATTGGTTGGATAAAAAGCCATCCAATTGGTTGTTTTCTTTTAGTTGTAACATAGTTACAGTATAAGTGAAAGGGAGATGATAATATGGAAGCAATTATTCATGGGATTATACTCGCATTTGGACTCATTTTACCTTTAGGGGTACAAAATGTATTTGTATTTTCACAAGGTGCTACACAACCACGGCTACTTAGTGCACTTCCTGCAACAATTACAGCAGCAGTATGTGATACGTTTTTGATACTTTTAGCTGTCTTTGGATTATCAATCATCGTCTTGCAATTCGAATGGATGCGACTTTGCTTGATAATTATAGGCATTTTGTTTTTACTTTATATGGGTTACTCTATTTGGCGATCTGAACCTACAACTTCTACATCGAGTAAAGCGTTATCGATGAATAAACAAATCCTCTTTGCCTTGTCTGTATCTTTACTAAATCCACATGCAATTTTAGATATAGTGGGAGTTATTGGAACAAGTGCATTAAAGTATGTCGGGACAGAGCAAGTACTCTTCACTGTAACCTGTATCACAGTATCTTGGATTTGGTTCTTTGGACTGACACTAGCAGGTACAGTTATGAGAAAGCTAGACGGCACAGGAAACTTTATGATTATTTTCAATAAATGCTCAGCTCTCTTTATATGGGGAACGGCTATTTATCTTTTTATTGGATTAAGGTAGAGTACGGCATTTCAAAAAGATATTATGAGCTGAACATGATAAGACGTTTATAACCGAAAACGACCGTTTTTGGTTATGTTGTGTGAAATTCTCTAAAAGTCTTAAAAACTACCTAAACACATAACCAAAACTATAACCAAAAACAAAAAACCAATACCTATGCCTTAAAACCCTTTTTGGTATAATTAATGTGTGTAGAAAGGGGAGATTCATATTAAAATTTGGTTATGCTCGTGTAAGTACGCAAGATCAGTCATTATCATTACAACTCGATGCATTGAATCATTATGAAGTAGACGAAATTTTTGAAGAAAAAGAATCCGGCAAAAGGAAAAACCGGCCGAAGTTGGACGAACTTCTAAAAGTATTACGTAAGGGCGACACTGTCGTTGATGATGTATTAAGGTTGGCACATTCTATTCGTGAAGGAACGGTCTCTGCTTCTCTCATCATGGGAAAACTAGGTTCTTACTCCCATCAAAATAGCCTTGCGACAACTTTAAGAGAGATGGGGCGTATAGATAAGATCTTGTTTATATTAGATTATATTTCTAGCGAAACATTGCGTCGACGAATTCAACGTGGATTAAATAAAGGAGTAGCTATGAATGCATTGGCACTGGCTATTTTCTTTGGGAAACAGGGGGAACTTAGGGAAAGAGCATTACAAGATCAATTACAGCGTGCCAGCGCCTTAAATCTCATTATCAATGCTATTAGTATTTGGACCTTGGACAACCCAATCCACAATAGTTTTAGCGTGGGTTTTAACAACACTGCAAAAATTTATGCGGTGGCATCAATTTGTATGCGTGTTGAAGTGTTAATTATTATGTTAAATTCGTTTAATCGTTGTTATAACAACAAAAAGGGGGACACCAATTCATATACGAATTGTATCCCCGATGAGGTTGTTAATTAACGTTTTCTACCCAATAACCGAACCCGTTAATAAAAAGTAGAGCTTTTTTTCTTAATTATCTTACATATTTTCACTAGATGATCCCACTTGAATGCTTTGAACACGCTGTACCTTTGGCGTATGATTCACACAATAAATACTAAAGACAATTAGAATCAGACCAATAATTAAATAAATGGTAACTGGTTCATGTAGAAAAATGGTTCCAACCACGAGTGCGATTAGTGGGACAAGGAAAGTATACGTTGCTACTTTGCTTGCTTCTCCTGATCGGACAAGGGTAAAATAAGTAAGCCACGCTAACGGAATTCCGAATATAGCTCCATAGAATAGACCTGATAAATAAGGTGCTGACCATTGGATCGCGGAAAAGCTCTCTTGTTCTAATCCGGCGCCGGTCATGACCAGGCCACCTATAACACATTGAATCGTTACAAGCCAAAGAGCGTCCACTTTTGCCCCCGCCTTTTTCAAAAACACGGTACCTATTGCCCAGCTGATTGCTGTTATAAGAGCCAATACTACACCCACAATTGATAATTCGGCACTAAAGCTCTTAAAGCTAATAACTACAACACCAAGAAAACCTAAAACAAGGCCGCTGATTTTTAATCCGGACATTTTTTCACCAAGCCATACCCATGCAAGGAAACCGACTAAAACAGGCTGGAAATAGACAATAACAGAAAATAAACCGGATGGTAAGTATTGCAATCCTACGGTCTGTAGTCCGAAAAATAAAATGACATTAAATATCGTTGAAATTAAATAAATATGCCAATTCTCTTTGAAATGAATTTGTTTATATCTTGGAAAGGTAATGAGAAGTAGTAATATTCCTCCTAATAAAGTACGCATTCCAGAAAACAGGATAGGTGGGGTGTAATTTAGCGCAATTTTATAAATTGGCCAGCATAACCCCCATACTAAAACTAGGAATGTGATTAGAAGAACGGATCTCGTCTTTGAAAGTTCACCCATGATGAATTCCTCCCGCATTTTTACATACATAGAAATTATACGCCGTTAGTGCTGGGCTGACTACTATCATGCTTAAAAACTCATTTGTTTTGAAAATTAAGTAATTTTTTAATAAAATAACTTAGAGTATAAACGGTATCCAACAAAACAGGAAGGGGATATTATTTTGATAAAAACAACGAAAGATCATCTCGGTAGATTGATTGAATATGAGTATCCTCCAAAACGAATAATTTCACTTTGTCCAGGTATTACAGATACGGTGTATTCATTGCAACTTGAAAATGAAATTGTTGGAAGGACCAAATACTGCATTCATCCGGAAGAGAAAGTAAGAAATGCTGCAATTGTAGGCGGTACGAAAAAGGTTAAGCTGGATGTGATTCATGAGTTGAAACCAGATCTAATTCTTGCTGAAAAGGAAGAAAATACGAAGGAAATGGTTGAAGAATTGGAAAAGCATTATCCTGTTTTTGTCGCGGAAGTACAATCAGTAGATGAAGCTTACCGGATGATTAATGATATTGGGGCAGTTACTGATCGTGCAGAAATAGCCGACCGACTGGTTAATACGATCACATCTCAATTTCAATTCCTTCCGAATGTCCAAGGTAAACGAGCAGCCTATGTCATTTGGAGAAAACCATATATGGTCGTCGGAAAAGATACATACATCAATTCTTTATTAGAAAGGATCGGTTTTGTTAACCCGTTTACTGAGTCTGAAGGGAGATATCCAAGTGTAAGTAAAGAGGATTTCCTACAAGCAAATTTAGATTATTTATTGCTGGCATCTGAACCCTTTCCCTTCCAGGAGAAACATCAAATGGAGTTTGCTGAATTTCTGCAAAACATTCCATCCATCTTAGTTGATGGTGAAATGTTTTGGTATGGTCCGAGAATGCTTGAGGCTGCAAAGTATTTTAAAAAAACTTTTGAAACGATCAATTAGGTGGGATATTTGTGGTAACGAACCTGTATTTAGTTAGACATGCACATTCATTTTTTACACCTGACGAGTTAGGAAGACCACTGTCAGAAAGGGGCATTAGGGATGCATCCCATGTCACTCAACTTCTTAAAAACGAAGGCATCCATCATGTTATTTCAAGCCCATATAAACGTGCAATTCAAACAGTTGAAGGTATTGCAAAATATATTGATAACGAGATAGAAATAATGGATGCTTTTAAGGAACGTGTTTTGTCCGAAAAACCTGTACATGATTTTGATAGTGTAATTCGGAAGGTGTGGGAAGATATTGATTTTCACTGGGAAGGGGGAGAATCGAATCGTGTCGCCCAAAATAGAGGTGTCGCGGCAACATTAAATGTTTTATAAGGGGAAAAATGTTGTCATTGGTACCCATGGGAATCTAATGGTGTTAATCCTTCATTATTTTGATACGTCATATCGTTTCAATTTTTGGAAGAAACTTTCGATGCCAGACATTTATCGACTCTCTTTTTTTGAAAAGAAACTTAAAGATGTTAAACGAATATTGAAATGAAGCTTATCCGAAGTGAAACTCGAATACGCTATTTGTAGAAAAAGTTTCCCTTAGATGTGCGGGTATATAAGGAAACTTTTGTTTTTTTGATAAAAAAAATAATCACTTTCATTACTTTAATTATTTCTTTTTCATAAAGAAAAAACACTTTGACTTTTTAAATATTTTATTGTATTATTCAAATCGTAACTATTACGATTTGCGATAATAAAAAGTGTTTTATCTATCATTTTTTAAAATCTTAGAAAAAAATGTAATTTATAAATCGTAATGATTACTATTATTTTTTTACGGAGGGGCATATGCATACGTACAAAGCAAAAATACCTGTTACAGTTCTAAGTGGATATTTAGGTGCGGGGAAGACAACGATATTAAATCATATTCTAAAGAATCGGGAGGGTATGAAAGTAGCTGTTATTGTGAATGACATGAGCGAAATCAATATTGATGCGGAACTTGTAAAGCAAGGTGGAGGGTTACATAGAACAGAAGAAAAATTAGTGGAGTTATCGAATGGATGTATTTGCTGTACATTAAGAGAAGATTTACTCATTGAAGTTCAGAAGCTAGCTCAACAAGGAGACGTTGAATATATTGTTATTGAATCGACAGGAATTAGTGAACCAATCCCTGTTGCACAAACCTTTTCCTATATCGATGATCAACTGGGTATCGACTTAACGAATTCATGTAAACTAGATACGATGGTTACTGTTGTGGATGCAAATCGATTTTGGCACGATTTTTCTTCAGGTGATTCATTACTTGAAAGAAGTCAAGCTGTTGGAAGTGAAGATACGAGAACGGTTTCTGATTTATTAATTGATCAAATTGAATTTTGTAACATTCTTATCTTAAATAAATGCGATATGCTAAATAACGATCAGTTAAATCAGCTCGAATCTTTTTTAAGGAAATTACAGCCGGAAGCAAGAATCATCAGAACAATCAATGGGAAAATTGATCCATTGGAAATCTTAAATACGAATCTATTTGATTTTGACAAGGCGAGTCAATCAGCTGGTTGGTTAAAGGAGCTAGAATCAGAAGAGCACATTCCGGAAACAGAGGAATATGGAATAAGTTCCTTTGTTTATAAAAGTCGTATCCCATTCCATACAGAAAGATTGAATGATTGGATTGAAGAGATGCCAGAAGAAATTGTAAGGGCAAAAGGTCTCATTTGGTGTGCAACGAGAAATGACGTAGCGCTTTTATTATCCCAAGCAGGTCCTTCCGTGCAATTAGAGCCCATTGCATATTGGGTTGCCGCATTGTCTAAAAAACAACAGGATGAGTATCTTGAGGAGAACGATGAATTGAGAAGGGAATGGGATCCTGTTTACGGTGATAGAAAAACAGAGCTCGTCCTAATTGGTATCGATATGGATAAAGTCGGGATTACGAAAGCGCTAGATCGTTGTTTATTAACTACAGAGGAACAAATGGGGAACTGGAGTGAGTTAGTTGATCCTTTTGAATGGTTGGTAACAGAACAAAGACACTGAATTGATAAAATTTTACAATTTAAATCGTAATGATTACAATTTATCAACTTTGAGTACTATTCTATTGAAGAGAGGTGTGGAAACGAAGTTTATGGCTAAAAAATCAAAAATTGTTAAAGAACTCAAAAGACAAGCCTTAGTAAAGAAGTATGCAGAACTAAGAAAAGAATTAAAAGCAAAAGGAGATTATGTAGCTTTAAGAAAGTTACCGCGTGACTCATCTCCAACAAGACTAACACATCGGTGTGAGATTACCGGAAGGCCAAGAGGAGTATTACGCAAATTCAAAATGTCGCGGATCAAATTTAGAGAATTAGCACATAAAGGGCATATTCCTGGAGTGAAAAAGTCCTCATGGTAAAAGTATTAGAAGAATAAATGGAGGTAAAGAGAAATGCGAGTAAAGATAACCTTGGCATGTACAGAAACTGGTGACAGGAATTATATAACGACAAAAAATAAGCGTAACAATCCGGACAGAATAGAGTTAATGAAATATTGCCCTAGGTTAAAAAGACGCACCTTACACAGAGAAACAAAATAATAAGAATGCGAATCCCTTTATTAAAAGTTTGAAATTCAAATTAGTTTTTAAATCGTAATGATTACGTTTAAGAGAAAAAGATAGGGAGAAGGGGAGAGGATACAGGATGAAAGGGATAAATTTCAAAACTATTTTAGTCATATTTGCTGCTATCATGCTTATGGTAGGGTGTGGGAATAAAAATGATACAGCAGTTCAAGTGTCAGGGGATAAAAAATCACAGGAAGATACATCGAAATTAAAGATTGTTACGACATTCTATCCAATGTATGAATTTACGAAAAATATTGCAGGGGATAAAGCTAGTGTTGAATTACTAATCCCGTCTACAATCGAGCCACATGAATGGGAGCCTACACCAAAAGACATAGCAAACATTCAAAGCTCTGATGTCTTTGTTTATAATAGTCCTTATATGGAAACTTGGGTACAAAGCATACAAAAATCAAATGATAACGATAAACTAGAATTTGTAGAAGCGAGTAAAGGTATTTCATTGGTTGAAGGTGTAGAAGAAGAGGAACATGGACATGAAGAAGAACATGAGCATGGACATGAGATGGATCCACATGTTTGGCTAAGTCCTGCATTAGCGAAACAAGAGGTTCAAAATATAACATCAGCCTTAGTTAAAGCTGATCCAAGCAATAAAGATAGCTATGAGGATAATAGTAAGAAATACATGGAGAAGTTAACTCAGTTAGATCAGGAATATCGTACAGAGCTACAAAATGTAAAAAAGAAAGAAATCATTACACAACACGCAGCGTTTAGTTATTTAGCTAGTGAATATGGGTTACAACAAGTACCAATAGCTGGATTGTCACCTGAACAAGAGCCAAGCGCCAAAAAATTAGCTGAACTTAAAAAATTTGCCAAAGAGCATGATGTCAAGGTGATTTATTTTGAAGAACTAGCATCACCAGCAGTTGCCAAAACTCTTGCAAATGAAATTGGGGCCAAAACAGAGGTTCTAAATACACTTGAAGGACTAAGCGATGAGGACCAGGAAAATGGTCTTGATTATATAAAGGTGATGGAAAAAAATCTTGAAAAGCTGATTAAAAATCAATCTTAAATAAAAGTAGTAAAGGGTATGCATCTTATTTTGCATATCCTTTACTTGTTTAAGGGGAGTTCTCAAAAGCAACAATAGGATATTTTCAATTTTCAAATTTAAAACCTAGACAAAGTAATGTACGTAAAAGCCCAACATTAATTACGTTCAATCTATTTTAATTCCTATATCGTATACATAAGGCTGTTTAGGTTGATTAATTTTTTCTATTGATTGAATATCCAATACAGGAATAGTCATAGAATGATACTCCTGTTTATTTAGTCTTCCTTTAACTCGAACCCAGGTATCCTCTTCTAGCTTTGTAACGTCTCCTTTTGCCATTAATCCATAAACAGATGCATCTGCTATACAGCATGTAATGACATAACGAGCGATAACAATTTGTTTATTTGTAAATTCTTTCTCTCTATAAACAAAACCGGTCGTTTCAATTTCCTTTCCAATAAATGAGTCAAGATTATCTTGTACGATGTTCATTGTTGGCATATACAATTTATCGTTCACACTAAAACTTTTTTTCTTTTCTAATGTATCCTGAAGTATATTATAGTCCTGTTGAGACATTTCCTGAGGCTGTGCAGTCGTGGTGTTTTGGTTATTTTCCGTTACTTGTCCACTATTATAGTCAACGTTATTTGCAGTGGCTGTATTAGAAGTTGATAGTGTAGAATTTGTATTGTATTGTATTTGGCGATTCTTTGCTAATGAGCTACCTAATATATGATCAGCAAACAAGAAGCCAGTGACTATTGGTAAGATAAATAATGAATATAAGAATAAAGAACATAAAGTATTTTTAGGTGGCCGATGTTCTTCACAACATTCACAATCAAAACTCGGTTTATCTGAAGTGCATTTGAAAATTTGTAAAACTCCTAAAAGAAATAATACAACCGTGGTGAAGTATAGGTAAGGATACATTTTTGGAGCAATTAAGTAAGTGATGTTACCACTTAATAACATCTTAAATAAAAGGAGAGTAAAGCCTGATAAGATGACTCCTTTGAGTAGAGTGTGTGTCCTTAATCTTTGCTCGTTCATTTTCTCACCCCTTAGAAAAATATCCATTCAAATAATCTGGATAGGAAATAGATACTTACGCAGGTTACTAGAATAAATGGAACTACAAATTTTACTCGGAAGTAAGCACATAACATAATAGTATTCTTAATATCTAACATTGGTCCCATAACTAGAAAAGCAAGCAAAGATCCGATTGTAAAAGTATTATTAAAAGAAGCAGCAACAAAGGCGTCAGCTTCTGAACAAAGAGATAAAACATAGGCAAAGCCCATCATTACAGTAGGTGCAGTAACTTCATTTGTTCCAATAGAAATTAATAAGTTCCTATCAAGAAATGTCTGAAACAAACTTGCACATAAAGCACCAATGAGTAGATACTTTCCAGTATCAAAGAATTCATCACCAGCATGCTTTAAAATCTTACTAAACCGATTTCTTTCTAAGTTACTAAAATGACTACCTTCTATTGGAAGAGAAATTTTTAATATATCTTTGTTTTTAAAAAAAACGTAAACGAAAGAACCTACAATGAAAGCGACAGCACAGGCTAATCCCATTCTTCCATATAACAAATAGGAGTTATTTTGAAAAGCAAAATAAGTGGCAATAAATACGATTGGGTTTAAGATCGGGACCGTTAACATAAATACAATTCCAATATGATTAGGTAGTCCTTTTTTTATGAGCCTTCGAACAATAGGTATGATAGCACATTCACAAACAGGGAAAATTTCCCCTACTAACATTGCAGGAAGCATAGCTAGAAAAGCATGTTTAGGTAAGATTTTTTGTAGCATTTTTTCTGTAACAAAGGATTGTATTATAGATGAAGCAATAACTCCAATAAGAATAAATGGAATGGCTTCTAGAACAATACTAAGAAATATAGTATTTACATTAAACAAATCAGTTGGAACTATTTCCACTATAGAATCTTTAATATTCTCTGAAAAAAGAAACAAATAAATAAACAATAAAAAAAGTAATAAGATACAACTTTCCTTGAATATTTTATTTCTATATTGGATCATTTCAATTCCTCCTAATTAAAATGTATTGGATCATTGTAAATAGTAATGATTTCGATTTAGGTAATTCATTTTATGCGATAAAAATTGATTCTAGTACATTATTATAAAATTAATAGATAAGTGGAAAATAGATAGAACAAGTAGGGATCATAAAATGAATTGTAAAAAAAATTATCATAGATTGTTAGTATAATCATAATATTTAAATAAGCGCAAATTAAATCGTAATGATTTCGTTTTGATGGAGGGAAATGAGATGAAAAAGATTGAAACATATGTATTGAATGGGTTTTTAGGTAGCGGTAAAACAACATTATTATTAAATATGTTAAGGCACTATAAAAAAGAAAGGATAAAAGTAGCAGTTATTTTAAATGAATTAGGTGCTGTAAATGTTGAATCTCATTTATTTGGAGATCAGTCTGTTTTCGAACTCTTAAACGGTTGTATTTGTTGTACTATTCAAGAAGATTTGTATCATACACTTAGATCTTTAAGTGTTCAGCATATTGATGAGAACATTGATATTTTACTTATTGAGGGAACTGGAGTAGCTCATCCACGTGAAGTAACAGGAGTATTTTCTCGTAGTGATATAGCAGAGATCTTTTTACTGAAATCTACTATAGGAATTGTAGATGCCAGTCACTTTTTGGATTACCTAAGCATTTTTGCTAGTTCCAAAGAGATTAGGACATTATTAAAGGAACAAGTACAACAATCTACTATTGTACTATTAAATAAGGCTGATCGTATTAATGAAAAAGAAAAAGTGAAAATCCAAAAGAAAATAGAAACGATACTAGAGACAAATGTACCAGTGTATTTTACAACATATAGTGATATCGAAATGACAAAAATACGTAAACAAACTCAAATTCCAGATAATAATAAAATTAACACTCACCATCATCCTCAACACCATGGAGATATTGTTACGTTGAAAGTTGAAAATGTACCCGTGGTAGAAAAAAGAACATTCACAAAATGGTTAAGTAGTTTACCTAAGGATGTTATACGTGTAAAGGGACTTGTGCAATTAAAAAATGAGGATTATCTTACCCATGTTCAATATGCAGATAATGTTGTACGCTACACAAAACTAGGTAAGGAAGATAAGCGAAGTACAGTGCTAATATTTATTGGTAGAGAGTTAAAATCTGGGATGTTAGACTCTTTTTCAAACGAACTGTTGTAATCTCTACAAACAAATTCATATCTGCGCCCTCCATCTTTGGAAATGGAGGGCATTACGTTTGTATTTAAGAATTTAATTCAAATCTTTTATATACCACGCATTCATAGCGGAATGTTCAGATCCTGATAATGGTTGTTTTAAAAGGGTAAATCCGAATTTTTCATATAATATACATGCAGTTTTTAATTCATGCTGTGTTTCTAAGTAGCACTTTGCATAATGTTTTGAAGCAAATGACAAAGCTGTTTCCATTAGTTTCTTTCCATACCCTAAACCTTGTGTTTTTGGACTTAAGTATAGCTTTTGCAATTCGCAAATGTTGTCATGTTCGTTAAACGGCGCTATCCCAATTCCACCAACAACTTCGCCTTCCATTTCTACTACCCAATAGTTCGCATGTTTTAAGTTCGTATAGTAGTGGTGTAGGTCATTAAGTTGAGGGTCAAAATAAGCTGTTCCGGGAATCGCTAACCCAAGTGATTCTAATGAATTTTGTATTATTTCTTTTACTTTTGCATTGTCTTCTTTTTTCATTTCTCTAATAATCATATATTTTCTCCTTCATTTAGGTCTTATTAAAGATTGTGCCAGATTTTATCTCTACATTTATATTACACTGCATTCATTACAGATCCAATATAACAATCTACTAAAGATTAGTTGATTTTTCATAATAGAATCGGCTATTTATGTTAGAATATTATAAAAAGTTCCGAGGCGAAAACATGAAAGTAACTAAAAAGAAGATGTGAAGAGTAGTTTATGAACAAGATGGAGCGGATGCTAAACAGAGAAATCCCTCCTTTTTGTTGAAATAAAAGATTAAGAAAGGGGTGAATTTAGTGAAAAAAACCGCTGTTTTATTGTATCCTCATTTTAGTGAATATGAGTTAAGTGTAGCACTATCTATTTTAATGCAAGGTAATAAACCAGTTGTTACTATTGGATTGAACAATCAAACCATAAAAGGTGAAGCAGGGTTATCTTGTGTACCTGACACTACTATTAATGAAGTTAATCCCGAAGAAATTGATAGTTTTTTGTTACCAGGTTGTATGGATATTATGACGCTTATAGACAAACATGAACTGTTTGAATTTATTAATCAAATAGCTGCAAAAGAAATTGTCATTGCAAGTATCTCCAGCTCTCCGTTTCTTTTAGCAAAAGCAGGTATTTTAAGGGGGAGAAAGTTTACGGTTGGGTTGACAGAGGAAGCTATGGATAAGTTAGGCGTTTTCGAAAAAGAGAATTATTGTAAAGACATTGTAGTAATAGATGGAAATATAATTACGGCAAGAGGAAGAGGATTTATTAAATTTGGAGTATATTTTGGAAAAGCATTAAACCTTGAATTCGATGAAGGATGGTATCATGAATGATTCTAATGTTTTTATTCAATACAAATTATATGGATAAAAAGGAAACTAAGTACCGCCTGTTGAATTAAAATAAAAAAGATTAAGGGGCAAAATTTTCGTCCCCTAGATATGTTCAAGAGGACGAAAATTTTTAAGGTAATCGAAAAAAGTGTGGAATTTATATTTATTCATGAGAGTAACGCTTTGAGAGTTTCTCCTTATGAGAATTAAACACTTCTTCTAAAGAAATGTTATATTTATTAGCAATTACAATTACGTTACCTAATACATCTCCTAATTCTTCTATTAAAGCCTTTCTATTGTTCGTAAACGATTCTGCAACTTCGTCCGGTCTATCCCGCCCAATTTCAAGGGCTCTTATTGCCCGTGCTACTTCTCCAGTTTCCTCCGCTAAAAAGCCGATCCGAATAAAAATGTCTAGCTCGGACCAACCTCTATTCTCATAATAATCATTTACCCACTGTTGAAATTCACTTACATCCATTTTTTCTCACTCCTTCAATCCACTATCATAAAGTTTAACAAATCTTTCAGACTTTTGTATAATATAAACGCTGAATTTGTTAGGGGGATGGTCATAATGAAAAAAATAGCAGTATTTTGTGGTTCCAGTAATGGAGCGTCAAATACTTATATCGAAAATGCTAAAAAACTTGGTAAAGAACTAGCAAAACGGAATATTTCGCTTGTTTATGGTGGCGCAAGTGTTGGTGTTATGGGAGCAGTTGCCGATGCTGTATTGGATGAAGGTGGTCAAGTCATTGGAATTATGCCTAGTTTTTTAGAACAGAGGGAAATATCCCATAAAGGATTATCAGAACTGATAGTAGTTGATTCAATGCATGAAAGAAAGGCTAAAATGGCAGAACTTGCAGATGGGTTTATCGCGTTACCAGGAGGACCGGGAACATTAGAAGAATTCTTTGAGATTTTTACGTGGGCTCAATTAGGACTTCATCAAAAACCTTGTGGCCTTCTAAATATCAATCATTACTTTGATCCTCTTGTTGAACTGTTTAATCATATGACAAAGGAACAATTTTTACAGGAAAAATACCGTACAATGGCACTTGTAGATATTGAACCGAATCAGTTGCTAGAAAAATTTAAAAAATATGAACCACCAACTATAAAAACCTACATTAATGAGAAACAGATTTAAAACTAAAGCAAAAATCAGACCAAGGACAAAAGTTCTTGGTCTGTTGTTATTTCAGCTAAACTTTTTCATTTGGAATTTCCATTATATATAATTTTTATTTTTGGTGGAGTGTATTCTACACGATCATCCGACTACCCAATTTTTTTATTTAATATATATTATTCACCTGATTAATAAGAATTAACGTTTGGCGATTATCATGATGTTGCCTAAAATTGGCGTAAATCGCAAGTAAAATGTCACACTTTACTAGTTACATAGAGACAATGGGTAGATATAATGTAATAACTGTCCTATCAAAAAGGCAGAACTCACGTAAGACCAAAAATAGTGAATGTGTAGATTGCTAAAGGAGAGCTATTAAGTATGACTTCTGATACACGCATTAAAATGCCTGCAGGATTTTGGACAGGATTAAGTCAATTAGGGATTGCCGCGCATGAAGTGATTCGACAAGCACGACTGCCTCTTACTATTATTAATAAACCAGTTGTCAGCACTGCCCAATATTTCGCAATTTGGCAAGCCTATTCAGATATCATTGGTGACACTGCTAAAGGTATTACCAAGCTTCCGACTGTCTTTGAAACAGCACAGTACCCGCCGGCCGTTTTAGCAACTTACCATGCTCGTGACTACCGCGAAGCTCTTTACCGAATGGCAAGGTACAAACGATTGTGTCCACCCGAAAGCTTACATATCACTGAAGAAGACGAGCACTGTACGATCGAACTGAAATGGCTAGATTCAGATAAACTCGTTCCTCCGATACTAGTTGGTACTACGCTCGCATTTCTTCTGGAACTAGGACGGAGGGGAACAGGTCAACATTTGACGGCGAGTCTCGTCGAATTTTCACACTCGATGGGTGACGTACAAATACTTGAAGATTACTTCGGCTGCACCATCAGGGGTGGTGAAAATTGCAACCGATTGACACTACATCGAAATGATCTGGACCGCCCATTTATCTCTTACAACGCAGAGTTGCTTGAGATTCTGACACCCGTTCTGGACAAATCTTTAAATGAGCAGCAACGAAGCCTATCAATCACAGAAAAGGTCAAGTGGATCATGAAACGTAGTCTAACAGGTGGACGTCCCTACATTAAAAATGTTGCGAGTGAGTTGGGGATGAGCAATCGTACCTTACAGCGCCGACTTACTGATGAAGGCGCGAGCTTCAATCTTGACAGACCCCTCGCTCGATATTAAAGAAGTTGCCTTTCTGGTTGGCTATGAAGACCAAAACTCGTTTTATCGTGCCTTCCGCATTTGGGAGGGGGATACTCCTTCAAATTGGCGTACTGAGCACGTAGGGATGAACTTGATAAATTAATTAACTAGGAGAAAAATGTTATGGATATGGGGTTAAAAAATAAAACAGCATTAGTTACTGGATCAACAAAAGGTATAGGTAAAGCAATTGCCATAGAACTTGCTAAAGAAGGCGTGAATGTACTAATTAATGGGAGAAATTATGAAGAGGTGGAACGAACAGTAAATGAAATAAAGTCAGAGTTTCCGCTTACTTCACCCCAAAACGCTACAGCCGATATTGTAGATAAAGAACAAAGAGAAGCATTATTTCATAAATACCCCAGTATTGATATTTTAGTTAACAATATGGGTATTTATGAAATTATGCAATATGAAGACGTTGACGATGAAGTATGGGAAAGGTATTTCCGTACGAATGTTCTTGCGGCTAATGGATTATCTAAAATTTATTTACCAAAAATGTTGAAAAATGATTTTGGACGGATTATCTTTATCGCGAGTGAAGAAGCAATTATGCCTTCAGGACAAATGCCTCAGTATTGTATGACAAAATCAATGCTGTTATCATTGTCTAAAAGTTTATCTATATTAACTAAAAGAACAGAAGTTACGGTTAACACGATCATGCCAGGACCAACACTCTCTGAAAATGTGCATCAAATTATTGAGGGGATGTACCCTAATGAAGATTTGACTTTTTCAGAAAAAGAGAAGAAATTTATGACTACCAACCTACCACAATCCGAAATACAGCGATTTATCAGGCCAATTGAAATAGGAAGACTAGCAGCATTTGTTTGTAGTCCTTATGCATCGGCATTTAAAGGTTCTCCTATCCGTATGGATGGAGGCATGGTACCAACTATTTTTTAGACAAATAACATATTGAAATAAAGAGCCTTCCTATACAGAGATGTTTAGTAAGGCTCTTTAATGAATAAAATTTATTGGACCACAACCTTCAAAGCATCAGAAAGTATTTGTAATGCGAGTTCATGATCTTCCATAATATACGGCACTTGATCAGGTTCTACCCAAATGCGTGTAACCGATTCATGCTGTCGCAGGAAAGGTAAACATTCCGTGATATCCATTCGGTAGAATAGCTGATAACCAACGCTCGGATATTTTCCATTTGGATCAAATAACGGATTATCATGGTGATTGATTTCCAACGCACCTAAATAGTGAATAGTACCTTTTACATAACCTTCCTCAAATGCCTCCCGACAAAAAGTTTGTTTTGGGGTTTCACCATGTTCAACATGACCACCAGGCATATTAAATCCTCGGTTTTTTATCAGTACCAGCAATACCTTTCCTTCCAAAAAACACCATCCATGGACACTTGTTACTAAATTTATTGGCGGTTCATAATTCTTCAACCAAGTTAATTTTATATTTTGACCATCCCAATTTACATATTTTGAATTCATATACGTTCCTCCATGAAAATAAGTCTTAGTTCTTATCTAAATTCTAGAAAAATAACGTTAAGACCTTTCGAAAATTTCTCGGAAATATGACATTTCAATTAAATTTCATCAATATAAGTGTAAAAATGGATATCTGAGTGAAAATAAAAGGAAAAGATAGGAGTGCTGTCAATGACGAAAATGAAACCGGATTTTATGGATAGTCCTTTTTTTGTTGATGAACCAGGAAATTGGCATTTAAAACCTGGTGCACCTAAAGAAATGCAAGAAGAGTTTGAAAGATACATGGCCAATTTAGAAGATGAAAACGTGCCCGGTACGATATTCGGGAACCATATTTCATATCCGTACGATGAATAAGGGGAAAGTGAAAATCTGTATAAGTATTAAGCTCTCCGCTTTTTGATGTAAGATATATATTAATCAGGTTTCATTAAAGGGGGAGTACAAGTGGAAATATATCAATTTTCTGCTCAATTAATCAATGGTGAGGAAAAAAAGATGTCGGATTATAAGGGAAAGGTCCTTTTAATTGTTAATACAGCTAGTAAATGCGGTTTCACAAAGCAATTTTCACAATTACAGGACTTATATCAGAAATACGAAAAGGAAGGACTCGTAATTCTTGGGTTTCCATGTAATCAATTTCGAAATCAAGATCCGGGGAGTAATCAGGAGATTGCTGAATTCTGCTCTTTAAATTACAATGTATCCTTTCCAATGTTTGAAAAAGTGGATGTGAATGGGGAACACGCACACCCAATCTTTCAATATTTAACTTCTCAAGCACCAGGCATGCTAGGTACGAAAAAAATAAAATGGAATTTCACTAAATTTTTAATTGATCGACAAGGGAAGGTAGTAAGTAGATTTGGCTCAGCAACAGAACCAGAGAAAATCGAAAATGATATTAAAAGACTGCTAAATTATTAGTTAAAAAGGACAATTATTCGTTGTCCTTTTTAATCAATTTTATATATATTTCTCCATATAAAGTGGGTTTGATTTCGCTCTACATATCAAACATATTTCCAATAAGTCGTACCAATTCTTAATTAGTTTTCCTTCCCAAAATATCCTCCCTTTTTCACTCTTTTTCTATTACTTTGACTTTTTAATTTATTTATATTTGAAGAAAATTATCTTCTCTTCTATACTTTATTAGTAAGTAGTTATGTGAAGGAGTCGATTAAATATGGAAATAATGGATTTAATTAAATCTCGCCGTTCGATTGGCGCAGTTGATGAAAGAGATGTACCTGATGAGATCATTAATGAATTACTTGAAGCAGCGACGTGGGCACCTAATCATAAAAAAACGGAACCTTGGAAGTTTCGTGTTGTAAAAGGGGAAGGCCGTGAAAAATTAGGAATAGAAATGGCGCGAATTGTGGAGGCAAGCACAAAAGGATTAAGTGAAGAAGAAGCACAAAAAAAGATTGAAAAAGCAAAGAAAGGTCCTTTAAGAGCACCAGCCATTATAATTATGGCAACAAGCCCTTCCGGAGTAGTACCAGAAATAGAGGAAATCGTTGCAACGGGTTGCGCGATGCAAAACTTGCTGTTGCTCGCAACGGAAAAAGGTTTAGCGACAATTGTCAGAACAGGGGACATTGCCTTCGAACCGGAATTAAATAAATATCTTCAATTAGACGAAAACGATAAAATAGCCGGCCTTATCTATATTGGTTATCCGAAAAAGGGCTTTAACATTGCTGCCAAACGGATTCCGGCAGAAGATAAGACAATTTAGTTTCGTTAAAAAAACGCCTTTCCAAATTCGGAAAGGCGAAAATTTTATTATTCCTCTTCATTTCTCACAAGTAATGCACAACATTCAACATGTACTGTATGTGGAAATAAATCAACTGGCTGCACCATTTTTAACGTATATCCGAAAGGAACCAGTTCCTTGATATCCGTTGCAAATGTATCCGGATTACATGAAACATATACAATCCGTTCTGGCTTGGAACGTCCGATTCTTCTCATTACTTTTCCACCTGCACCTGAACGCGGCGGATCAAGCATTAATAATTCGGGATGACCAAAACTTTCAAGTACTTCATCAATTCCTTTGCGTGCATCTTTGGCTAAAAAGTATGTGTTCGCGATTCCATTATCTTGAGCATTGCGCTTTGCAGATTCAATGGACGTTTCCACAATTTCAATACCTGCAAGCTTTTCTACCCGACTTGCGAACGGAAGGGAGAACGTACCAACCCCACAGAAAAGGTCAATCATTTTTTCAGTTTCCTTTGGTTGTCCCATCTCTAGCGCTAGTTCAACTAATTTTTGTGCTTGTGTTGGATTCGTTTGGAAAAACGTATCAAACCATAGACGGTAGCGATAACCTGCCATTTCATCATAGATGAAATCACGTCCGGCTAATACATGTGTCTTTTCCGATTGCGTACGATCCGCCCAATCTGTATTTTCAAGCCATAATAAGCTTTTTACTTGAGGGAATTTTTCTCCGACACGTTGAATCAAATCGCCTGCAGCAGATTCAAGGTGACCTGTTGGTGACTCAGTCGCAAAAAGGGCGAGCATCATTTCACCTGTCGCAAATGATTGTCGAACCATTAAATGGCGTAACAATCCTTCATGGGTATCTTTATCATAGCCTTTAAGTTGATGTTCCTTCGTCCAATTTGCTACTTCCATTGCCGCTTCAACCATTTCTTTACCTGCAATTAAGCATGTTTCAAGGGAGATGATTTTTCTAAAATTACCTGCCTCATGGAGCCCAAGAGAGCCGTCTTTCGCAAATGTAAATTCCATTTTATTACGATAACGCCATGGGTCATCCATTCCAATTGTATCTTGAACAAGTGTTGGGTCAAATCCCTGTGCTTCGATTGCCTGTTTGACATGTGCCGTTTTTTGTTTTAATTGTCCTGCATAATCCCAATGCTGCCAAACACAGCCTCCACAAAGACTAAAATGCGGACATGGGGGTGTTACGCGTTCTGGGTGCGCTTCTAAAATTTCTTCAGTCAGCGCTTTTCTTCTTCTTTTCTCTGGCTGATCCACAATTACACGTACTTTTTCACCTGGAAGGGTTTGGGGAATAGTAAGCCTTAATTTCTTCGGATTTCCAAGTTCGTTTTCACGCCAAACAACTGCTTGTCCGGAACCTTTTGCATCTAATTGGCGAATTTCAGTAACCAATGTTTCTCCTTTAGTAACAGTCAATCGATGTTCCTCCTCCTACATTATCTATATGATAAAAAAACAGACCGTCCCATGACGATTCGTTGATTCATTTATGAATTTGTAACATATCTACTTATTATAACGAATCAAGACCTAATTGAAAATATTTCATACATAGTAGTTTTTACTAACGAATAAATTTTGTGTTTTCGATTTCTTTTGATAATAAAGATTGAATTATTGCAGATAGTAAAAAATGGATTCAAATAAACTCTCTAAATGGTAATTTGTTCACAATTTAAACAACTAAATTTCACATATTCCTCAACAATACGTTGTAATTCTGTCATTAATGGACGTTAGAAATGAATGGTAACAGGGTAAAATAGTCGGTAAGGAGAGATGAAGCCATGTATAAAAAACAGGAAAAGAAACTCATTTGGATTAGTTTTATAGTGGCAGGAATAATGTTGTTGTCTATTTTAGGACGTATTTTCGCAAGCTAAGGAGTGATATAAATGGATGGGGGAAATTCAGTATTTTACAGTCGTGTACTAACAGAACTTACATTATCATTTCATATTATTTACGCGACGATCGGTGTCGGTGTCCCATTGATGATCATGATTGCACAATGGATTGGGATTAAGAAAAATGACGAGCATTATATTTTACTTGCCAGACGACTTGCACGTGGTTTTGTGATTACGGTTGCTGTCGGAGTCGTAACTGGGACAGCCATCGGGCTGCAATTGTCATTATTATGGCCGAATTTTATGGAACTGGCGGGAAATGTTATTGCCTTACCGTTATTTATGGAAACCTTCGCCTTTTTCTTTGAAGCAATTTTCTTAGGGATCTATTTATATACATGGGATCGCTTTGAAAATCAGCGCAAGCATATGCTGTTGCTAATACCGGTAGCTATCGGTGCTTCGATGTCAGCTGTTTTCATTACAATTGTGAATGCGTTTATGAACGCACCACAAGGTTTTGATGTGGTGAATGGTCAATTAGTTAATATTAAGCCGATACTTGCTATGTTAAATCCTGCGATGCCAACGAAGGTAGGCCATGTACTAGTTACTGCTTATATGACATCTGCATTTGTACTGGCAGCAATCGCAGCATTTAGAATGTTAAAAGGATCCAAGCACGTATATCATAAAAAATCTTTATTTTTATTCATGAAATTGGGCTTGATTTTTTCCATTGCTTCATTAATTATTGGAGATTTCTCTGCTAAATATTTAGTGAAATATCAACCGGAAAAATTAGCTGCCGCCGAATGGCATTTTGAAACAGGTAAAGGGGCACCTCTCGTATTATTCGGTGTAACTGATGGCGAAGAGGTAAAGTATGCGATAAAAGTCCCTTATGCATTAAGTGTTCTAGCGCATAGTAATCTAAATGCGGAAGTGACAGGATTGAATGAATTTCCAAAGGATGAAGTTCCTCCTCTTTATATTCATTATTTATTTGATACGATGGTCCTTATTGGAACATTTATGATTATTTTCTCCGCCATCTATGTATTTGGAAAAATCAAAGGCTGGACATTTATCACCTCGCGATGGTTCCGATGTATCATTGTTGCAGGTGGTCCATTATCCATCATTGCCTTAGAAGCAGGTTGGTGGCTGGCAGAAGTAGGACGTCAACCATGGATACTTTATAAGTATATGAAGGTAACTGACGCAGCAACAAGTAGCGAACATGTTGATCTCATGCTCATGCTTTTCTGTATTTTGTATTTGATTCTTGGAATTGGTAGTATTGTCGTTCTTCGTCGGATGTTCCGCAACAATCCAATCGAACAAGAAATTGCTGATCGTCAGGCTGAAAAGGGCGGTGATTTAATATGAATTTGGAGGTTCTTGGAATATCGGTTTTGTGGTTGTTTCTGTTCGGCTATGTAATTATTGCTTCCATCGACTTTGGTGCGGGGTTTTTTAACGCATACAGCGTCTTAACCGGTCGTCAGCATATATTGACACATATTATCCAACGATATTTATCGCCAGTATGGGAAATTACGAATGTGTTTTTAGTTTTCTTTTTCGTTGGGATGGTTGGTTTTTTTCCGAAAACAGCTTTTTATTATGGAACAACCTTACTCGTACCAGCAAGCATTGGAATTATTTTATTGGCTATCCGTGGAAGCTATTATGCCTTCGAATCATATGGTTCGCGGGGACATAAAGGATACTCATTTATGTATGGAATTGCAGGTTTGCTAATCCCAGCTTCCTTATCTGTTGTTTTAACCATTTCCGAAGGAGGATTTGTATCCATTACGAATGGCCAGCCAGCACTAGATTATTGGCGTTTATTTACTAGTCCTTTAACTTGGAGTATTGTCGTTTTAGCAATAGCTGCTGTGCTTTATATTTCAGCGGTGTTTCTTACATGGTATGCCAATAAAGCAAAAGATGTGGAAGCAACCCGCATCCTACGAAAATATGCGTTGATTTGGGCGGTACCATTAGCAATTACCGTAATCGGAATAATGGTAGAATTGAAAAATCATAATCCGGAACATTATTCCCGTATGGTCGATTTGTGGTATATGTTCGCAATTTCAGGATTAATGTTTTTCGTTACTGTATGGTTTATTTGGCAACGTAGAAATTATGGTATTGCACTCGCATTATTAATAGGTCAATTCGCCTTTGCATTTTATGCCTATGGTGTGTCCCATTATCCGTATTTGTTGTATCCATATTTAACTTTATACGATTCCTTTACAAACGAAGCGATGGCTTTATCATTAGTAATTGCCTTTATCGCTGGGCTTTGTCTATTAATTCCATCCTTATATTTAGTATTAAAATTATTTTTATTTGATAAGGATTATGTACGTGGAAAAGAAAACGGTCATGTGTAAGGAGGGTTATTTTTGGAGAACTTTTTAATTTTCTATGGACCTTTTATCATTGTTGCCCTTTCAATTGGTGTGGGATTTTTCGCAGGGTTAAAGGACGGTCCAGTGAAAAAGTGGGATAAAGAACAGGAATCATAATTTAAAAGGGTGTTCAATTTGAACACCCTTTTATGGTAATTGAATTATTTTACTTACTTCGCATAAAAATCTTGCGTATAAAAAGGTTGGGATTCCTCATTAAACGCGACACCAGTACCTAAGTATTTATAATCCCGAAGCAGAATATTTTTGCGGTGACCAAGTGAATTCATTAATCCTTCATGAGCAAAAATACTACTAAGCTGGCCATAAGCAATATTTTCTCCTGCTAAAAGAAAGCGTATATGATCTTGACTCATACGGTCAAATGGTGATTGGCCTTTAAGATTCGTATGATCAAAGAATTGATGTTCTGCCATATCTTTACTATGATTACGTGCTGTCATTTGAACATGTTGATCCCATGATAAAATCGGCAGATGATGATTAACCCGCGATGAATTGGTTAAATCGAATAACTGATATTCAAATCCAAGCACTAACTTTTGATTCGGATTCGGATAATAGTCTTTTTTCTGCTGTTCAACATTTTTACTAATCAATTGGATTGCTGTAACTGTATTGTTTGAATGCTTATCATAAAAAATCGTTACATACATATCATCAATTAGATATACATCATATTCACTATTTTTTTGAAATTGATATATGATCAATCCTTTGCGGATCCCTGATAATGGTTCACCAAGCTTTGTTCGAACGGTTTTTTTAGGCACACCTAATTTAATGCCATTCGTGGAAGTTATTAAATTTTGATTTGAGTATAACCCGATTACTCGATTATCTTTATCGTACATTGTCATGAAAAAATGATGGTAGTTTTCATGGTAAGCAAACCATTTCGTTCCGTATTCATTCATTGATGCACGCTTTGCCATTCCTGTCTGTTTCTCTACATCTTTTTTTCTGTCACCGATCTCAATGTTATGAATTGAAAACATGTGGGAATTTGGTGTTTTCAATGAAACCTTCTCAATCCGTTTTTCTTCCGATTTCTGTTGTATAGGCAATTGTTCATTTTTTTCAATCCCAAAATCATTTAATACATGTTGAAACTTATCAATGATAGGTTTTATATCAAAATTCTCAATTTTAGATTCAATCAAATCAATCGTCTCATGATATTCGGTTTTTTCTAGCTTTTTATCAATCGTAGGCCAGGAAAAAATGAATAAACAAATACAAGCTACTAAAATAATAAAACGAATCATCATTTTTTCCTCCTATTTTAATAAAATTTTCGCCAATATAGGGAGAAGTTATAACAATTATACATAAAAATTGCTTTGTTCGGGGAAAATTAGAGGTTAGGAAAAGTTGGAAATGATCGTAAAAGTTTAGTCCAACAATCTAAAAAATAAATTTTTAAAAATTTAAAAATAATTGTTGAAATATTGGATCAGAATTATTAAAATAATTTATGAAAACGATTTCATGAAATCGATTTCAGTCCTTTGTGTATTTATCATATGTCGAAGGAGGGAGAGAATAGGGGGGATAGTAGTTGGCAACAATTGCCGATGTAGCAAAACTTGCTGGCTTATCGCGTGCTACGGTTTCAAGGGTAATTAACAATCACCCTTATGTTTCCGATGAGAAAAAGAAATTAGTAAAAGAAGCAATGGAGGCATTGAATTATTACCCAAACTCAACCGCACAAAAGCTTAGAAGCCAGAAAACAGAAACGATTGCCGTTTTAGTTCCATTATTAACAAATCCTTTTTTTGCCTATTTATTAGAAGGAATTGACACGGTGGCAAATGAACGCGGGTATCAGTTACTCGTATGCCAAACACGGTACAACACAGCAAAAGAATTATATTTTTTAAATCTATTAAAAACAAAGCAAGTGGATGGAATTATTTTAACCTCTATCGAAAACGACTGGAATAAAATTGAAGATTTTAGCGAATTTGGTCCAATTGTACTGTGCAATGAATTCGACGAGCGAGCGAATGTCCCAACTGTCCGGTTAGATCAAGTTTACGGTGGTTATATCGGGACCCGACACTTAATCGAAAAAGGACATACAAAAATAGCCTATTGCAAAGGAAAATACGGAAAACATTTCAGCAAGCTAACGATGGAGAGGGAATTAGGTTATAAATTGGCACTTGCAGAATATGACATACCAATCAGAGAAGATTTTATTTTTAGAGAAGTAACGGATATTGAAGGCGGTAAAATTACATTAAGAAAAATGCTTAGTCTTAAGGATCGTCCTACAGCTATTTTTACAGGAAGTGATATGGTTGCTGCGGGTGTAATTACTGAAGCAAAAGCAAGTGGATTACGTATCCCGGAAGATATTGCTGTGATTGGTTTTGATGATCAACCAATAGCTGAAATGATTGAGCCGAAAATTACAACGATTAAACAGCCAATACTAGAAATTGGGCAGAAAGCAAGTAAACTTATGATGGATATTATTGAAAAGAAAGACGGACAAGATGAATTTGATAGTTTACTATCTTTACAATTAATTGTAAGGGCTTCCACGTGAGGTACAATACGTATTTAAAAAGAGGAGGAGCAGTATGAAAAAAGCGAAGAAAATGAAGTTTCTAGCTGTAGCAATGTCATTATCCCTAGCACTTGGTGCATGTTCTAGGTAAGAGTCAAATAGAATACACCTATTAACATATATAGTACCTGTGAGATAATCTCTTCAAATCAAAGTTTGAGGAGGTTTTTTTATGTCCCAAAGAAATAATCCAGAATTGCGTAAGGAATGGGAGCGTAGGATCGCTCTTTTCAGAGCGAGTGGCCTCACCCAATCCAAATGGTGTGAAATCAATGAAATAAGTATTCATCAGTTAAAGTATTGGCTTTATAAAGCCGATAATTTCTATTCAACCCAAGATTCTAACAGCAAGTGGATTCCGGTTACATTAGAAGAATCTGAGCAACAGAATGAAACATTACATATAAATGTTGGTTCAGCATCCATCGTGGTTAAACCTGGCTTTAATCCAACACTACTGGCGGAAGTAGTTAAGGCATTGAAATCAGTATGCTAAAAGAAGTTACGGTTGATCGTGTCTACCTCGCACAAGGTGTCACAGATTTACGGAAATCTATCGATGGATTGGCTGCTCTTGTAAAAGAAGAATTCGAGTTAGATCTTTTTTCTTCGAGTTTATTTGTTTTTTGTAACCGGCAGCGAGACAAGTTGAAAATTCTTCAATGGGATCATAACGGTTTTTGGCTTTATTATCGCCGGCTGGAGAGAGGAAATTTTCATTGGCCATCAGATAATAATTCGGGTCCTCTGAAAATAAGTCCACGCCAATTAAGGTGGTTATTAGATGGATTATCATTGGAACAAAAACAGGCACACCCTGTTGTAACAGCAAGAACAGTAATTTAAATAATGAAAAATCAGGGAATTTACCTATTTTATCGTATAATATATTTATGAAAAAGACAGCGAATTCAACTACCCCAACCCCTACAATTGAAGAACTCCTGCAACGCTTGGAAATGCTGGAGAAACAAAATGCGGAATTAGAGGCGAAGCTAAAAAAGCAGAGCGCGTTAGAGGCCAAATTAAAATGGACTGAAGAACAGCTTCGCCTTCTGCAGAAAAATAGATTCGGCTTTTCCAGTGAAAAAACCAACCCCGATCAATTGGAACTTTTTAATGAAGTAGAAAATGAAGCTAATCCAGATTTGCCGGAACCTACTTTGGAATCTATTACTTATCAACGGCGCCGCAAAGTTCGCGGCCAACGTGAACTGATGTTAGAAAACTTGCCTGTGGAGACGATTGAATATCGTTTATCCCCTGAAGAGCAGGTTTGTTCGTGTTGCGGTGGAAATCTGCATGAAATGAGTACGCAAGTACGCCAGGAACTAAAATACATTCCTGCGGAATTGAAAGTTGTTAAACATGTTCAGTCCATTTACTCTTGCCGCCATTGTGAACGTGAAGAAATTGAAACTCCGGTTGTAACAGCACCAATGCCTAAACCGGTTCATTCAGGTAGTTTAGCATCTCCTTCTTTAATGGCACATATTATGAATCAAAAATATGTGGATGGGCTGCCATTATACCGGCAAGAAAAGCAATTTTCCAGATTGGGGGTACCGTTATCACGCCAAACCCTTGCCAATTGGATGATTCACGGGGCCAACCGGTGGTTGAGCCCACTTTATGATCGCATGCATCAACTTCTTTTGGAAAAGGATATTTTACATGCGGACGAATCGACCCTGCAGGTACTTCACGAACCCGGTCGGCCAGCCACCTCAAAATCATATCTCTGGCTCTACCGTACTGGAAAAGAAGGACCTTCAATCATCCTTTACGATTATCAGGAAACTAGGTCAGGCAAAAATGCCGAGAAATTCCTGTCAGGGTTTAAAGGATATTTACAGGTTGATGGATACGCCGGGTACCATAAGGTACCTAATGTAAAACTGGTCGGTTGCATGGCTCATGCTCGACGTAAATTTGATGAGGCTTTAAAAGTATTGCCTTCTTCAAAGCGTCTGACATCAGGAGTAGCAGCAATGGAAGGTCTCCAATACTGTAACCAACTATATCGCATTGAGCGCGACCTAAAGGAGTTATCCTCTATGGAACGATACGAAAAACGATTAGAACGCAGCAAGCCAGTCTTGGATGCTTTTTTGTCATGGCTAAAAATACAGAAGCAAAAAGTGTTACCAAAAAGCGCTTTAGGTCAGGCGATTACCTACTGTCTCAATCAATGGAAGAAATTAGTGGCATTCCTAGAGGATGGACGATTAGAAATTGATAATAATAGAAGCGAGCGCTCAATAAAGCCCTTTGTTATTGGGAGAAAAAACTTCCTTTTTTCAAATACACCGAAAGGTGCAAGGGCTAGCGCAATCATTTATAGCATTGTGGAAACAGCAAAGGAAAATGGCCTAAACCCATATTATTACCTTCGCTATTTATTTGAGAAGTTACCTAACATTGATCTGACAGATAAAAATGCCCTGGATAAAGTACTGCCTTGGTCAACAACACTTCCAATCGTTTGCATAGATTTTAAAAACTTACCTAAATAATAACTCGATCCCCATCTGGTTGACAGGTGGGGATTATTTTACGCTTACTGTTCTAGTAAGGATGCATCTACTGGTAAAACAGATGGGAAAAGCAAAGAAAAAGATGAAAAGGTAACCATCGTTTATGCCAGAGGGAAGGACGTTACAAAAGGTACGACTAAAATCGTTGAAGCTTTTGAAAAAGCACATCCAAACATCAAAGTTAAATTTGATGAAAAGCCAGCAGATTCCGGACAACAGCATGATGCTTATATTACAGCATTCAATGGAAAATCTTCGGAAATTGATGTTTTTGATATGGATGTTGTTTGGCCAGCCGAATTTGCTCAAGCAGATTATGTATTGCCGCTTGACCGTTTTATCCAACAAGATGGCATTGATTTAAATGAATACAATCAAGGTGCTCTTTCTGCTGCTCAATTTAACGGAAAGCAATGGGCATTACCTAAATTTATTGATGCAGGACTCCTTTTCTACCGTACTGATTTAGTGAAAAAAGATGAAGTGCCTAAAACATGGGATGAACTTCTCGCAAGTGCGAAAGAAAAGAAAGGCAAAGGTGGAACAAAATTTGGTTACATTATGCAAGCAAAACAGTATGAAGGCTTAGTTTGTAACGCGATTGAATTTGTCGCGGCTTACGGCGGTAAATTCATTAATGAAAAAAATGAAGTGGTCATCAATAGCCCAGAAGCCATCAAAGGCTTGAAAAAGCTAGTAGAAGTAGCAACATCTAAAGTTGTTCCGGGAAATGTAACTACATTTACTGAGATTGAATCTGACCAAGCATTTATCGAAGGTCAAACTCCTTACCTTCGTAACTGGCCATATGAATATGCAAGTGCAAATGATGCTGAAAAATCTAAAATTGCCGGTAAAGTAGCAATTGCTCCACTTCCAGCTGGTGATGCAGGATCTGCAGCAGCTCTTGGCGGTTGGATGGCTGGTATTAACAAGTACAGCAAACATCCTAAAGAAGCTTGGGAATTCTTGAAGTTCATGGCTGGGGCTGAAGGACAAAAAATCGATGCAATTTACGGTGGGCACGCACCTACAATTACGAAACTATTTGAAGACAAAGAAATACTTGATGCAAACCCTACTTTTGCAGATAAAAACTTCCAAGCTGGCTTAAACGCTGCAGTTGCACGACCTGTTGCACCAAATTATCAAGAAATTTCCGAAATCATTCAAATTCAGGTTTCTAAAGCAATCGCAGGTAAACAAACGGTTGAAGAAGCTGTGAAAAATATGGAAAAAGAAATGAATGAAAAATTGGTAAAATAACTTCGAAATTTTATGTATTAGCCTTCTGATCGAAGGCTAATACATTATAAAAAATCGAAAAAAATTGTTTAGTAGATTGAAGAAACGCACTTACGCTTTTCAAATAAGGGAGTGAAAAGATGAGGAAGGACGAAACCCATAAAAGTGACTTAAAAAAGGGGAAGGTAAAGAAAAAGTCGACAGAAAAAATCATGGCCTATTCATTAATCGCGCCTGCATTAATCTTGATATTAGTCATTTCAGTGTGGCCTGTACTGCAATCATTTTATTTCAGTATGTTTGATCTCAAGTTAAACAGCCCTACGAAATCCGAAACCCATTTATCCTACAGTTTTGATCTAGAACGATACTTAGATAATTATCCATTTTTAGTGGGTGGTATTGATAACGAAATTAGAAATGGTCATGCAAAAGAAGATTTGCAACGTGTAAAATCTGACCTGCAAGCATTAGATAAAGAGATTCAGAAGAATTCTGAAATAGCGAAAAACTATGACATTGTGAATGATAAATTGCTAAACATGGAGAAAGTTGATCCAAGTATTGCAATTTTAAAAATTGATAAAAAAACGGCGAAAAATTTTCAACAATCATCAGAGAAAATCGATAAAACTATAAAACTGATTTCTAAGAAAACAAAACTCTCACAAGGGAAAAAAATTGTCGGCTTATCATCTGCCATGAATCAAGTAGTAGTGGAACCAACCTTTATTGGATTCAAGCATTATGAAGATAATTTAACAGATAAAAGAATGTGGCGAGCACTTGGTAATACTTTTACATTTACTGTAATTTCCGTATTTCTTGAACTCGTTTTAGGCCTTGCTATTGCTCTATTAATTAACAAAGCATTTGTTGGTCGCGGGTTAATCCGTGCTACTATTTTAATCCCTTGGGCGATTCCGACAGCTGTTTCCGCGTTAATGTGGAAATATCTCTACGATGGTCAAAACGGTATTATAGCAATGATTTTTGAAAAATTAGGTTTGGTTGATAGTATGTCAAATTTATTGACGTCGCAAGCTGGAGCAATGTTCTCCGTTATTTTTGCAGACGTCTGGAAGACAACACCATATATGGCCTTGTTATTGCTTGCGGGATTACAAACGATTCCAAGTTCATTATACGAAGCAGCTTCTATTGATGGAGCAACTAAATGGAAACAATTCACTTCTATTACACTACCGTTGATAAAAACAAGCATACTAGTAGCATTATTATTCCGTACTCTCGACGCATTTAGGGTTTTCGACTTGATTTGGGTTATGACAGGTGGAGGTCCAGCAAACTCAACGGAAACGATTTCAATCCTAGCTTATAAAACGATGTTTTCACAAACAAATTTTGGTAATGGTTCAGCCATTTCCGTTATTGTGTTTGTCTGTGTTGCCATCATATCCATGATCTATATTAAATTCCTAGGCAGGGATTTATTAGGAGATCGATCAGGGAAATAAACTTAATCGTAAAGGGGTGAGAATGTAATGCAAAAAAAGTCTGGTTTTTTATTTTATGTTTTATTGTTTGTGTTTGTATTTGTTGTCATGTTTCCATTTTTGTGGATGCTCATTACTTCCATTAAGCCAATGACAGAGCTTTTTGGTGATAAAGCATTTACTCCTTATACTACTAATCCAACGATAAAGAGCTATATGTCGGTCTTTTTCGATTATCCTTTTGTTCGATATTTATGGAATAGTTTCGTTGTCTCGGCGATAACAACGATTTATACCGTATTTATCGCGTCCTTTGCGGCCTATGCGATTGCGCGCTTTCAGTTTAAAGGGAAAACATTTATTCTCGGTCTCGTGTTGTCTGTTTCGATGTTCCCACAAATCGCAACGATTTCACCAATTTACATCTTTTTGAAAAATCTTGGCTTAACGAATTCTTATTTGGGATTAATCATTCCTTATACGACGATTACACTTCCATTATCGATTTGGATTCTCGTAACGTTTTTTAGGAAGATTCCTTATGATTTGGAAGAAGCCGCGAAAATCGATGGTGCTTCGATGATGCAAACGTATTGGAAGGTCATTTTCCCATTAGCGGCACCGGGGATTTTCACAACAGCAATTCTTGTATTTATTGCAGCATGGAATGAGTTTCTATTTGCTTTAACGATTAATACAGATGAAAAGTTTAAAACGGTCCCAGTTGGAATCGCGATGTTTCAAGGTCAATTCTCCATTCCATTGGGAGAAATTGCGGCAGCTACAATCGTTGTCACCATCCCACTGGTGATTTTAGTCCTAGCATTTCAACGCCGAATCGTTTCCGGTCTTACAAGTGGTTCGGTAAAAGAATAGAAAAATAGATAAACAGTCAATGGACAATTTTAAAAAAATAAGGAGTGGTTTAAACATGGTAAAAGTCACAGTCTGGAATGAACATCGTCACGAAAAGAAAAATCCTGTGGTTGCGCAGAATTATCCAAATGGAATACATGGAGCGATTGCTAGCTTTCTAGAAAAAGAGGGAGCAGATGTTCAAACAGCAACATTGGATGAACCCGAACACGGATTAACAGATGACGTTTTGGCAAATACAGATGTTCTCGTATGGTGGGGTCATATTGCACATAACGAAGTATCTGATGAGGTCGTAAAAAAAGTAACCGAATGTGTTCTTAATGGAATGGGATTAATCGTCCTTCACTCTGGACATTTCTCAAAAGTATTCAAAACATTAATGGGGACTTCTTGTGATTTAAAATGGCGTGAGGCAGATGACCGCGAAAGACTATGGGTAGTTGATCCAAGTCATCCGATTGTAGCTGGAATTGGAGAATACATTGAACTAGATAAAGAAGAAATGTATGGAGAACATTTTGATATCCCTGCACCGGATGAGCTTGTATTCCTAAGCTGGTTCGAAGGCGGAGAAGTTTTCCGTAGCGGTTGTACATACCGTCGGGGTAACGGGAAAATTTTCTATTTCCGACCGGGACATGAAACGTATCCAACATACCATAATGAAAAAATTCAGCGAGTGATTACAAATGCAGTTAAATGGGCGGCACCGACAGATCATGCTAGGCCAATCTATGGAAATGCAAAACCTTTAGAAGAAATATCAAAAAAATAGTTGTTTAATCGAAAATTTATCATTTAAAAGACTTGTGGTAATAAGTCAAGAGAAAATCCATAAAAAATAAAGTTGATTTTGGACTTTCAAAGGAAAAAAAGGCGCACTGAACTAAACCCGCACCATCACAAGAACGCTTGTTCGGGTTTGCTGAAAGGATTCAAAAGCAGCTATTTGCTTTTGAGTTACACGCTCCTTTTTGGCGTGTAGAGTTGGTGATTGCGTAGTAGCACATCCACCAAACGCACTAATTTTCTTGCAGTCATGACAAGGGCTCTTTTGTGTTGAAATTTCGGAACTTCTTTATACTTCTTTAAGTAAAATTCACGATAGGCGGGTTCATTTCGTTGGACCGAGTTGGCAGCTTCAACTAAGTAATAACGAAGATACTGATTTCCCGACATGACTCGTGGTGTTCGTTCCGATTCATAGTCGCCTGATTGCGATTTTTTCCAGAAGAGACCGGCATATTTAGCTATTTGCGCTTGTGTTTCAAATCGATCAATTTGACCGATTTCGGCGATAATCCCTGCCGCATAAACCGGACCAATACCCGGCACGCTTTTCAAGCACTGTCCTTCTGGAATAATGTGAAATAGGGACTCAATCCCTTTTTCTAACTCTTTGACCTGGTTTTTAAGTGTTTGAATGAGTTTGGCATAGGTGGCCAATACGACATCAACGGAGTCCTGTACGACCTTGCCTAAACGGTAGGAGTCACGAATCGCCTTTTGGATGGATTTCGCAACTTTTTCTGGCTGACGAAAGCGACCTTTTCCTCTCTCTTGAAGGAACTCAGCCAGCTCTTCCAGCTCCATCTGAGCGATCTCATCCAGCGAAAAGGATTCAGCGAACAACTCCATCATGGTCGAACCAAAAACAGAAGTATCTACTTCATTGGTCAATGTATTGCACTTGTAATAGAGATTTTCAAGGAAATGCTGCTTACACTCGGTCAATTGATGAATGACCTGATAACGAGAACGCGTTAAACGCTGAAGGGCAACATACTTTTCTTCCTTGATGATGGTTTTATTATAGCGCCCAAACCGAAGAAAGTCGGCAATCCGAAATGCATCAATTTTATCGGTTTTATCTTCTTCAAATAAGCCTTTAAACCGATGGATCGCCTTTGGATTTTGAACCACCACTTCCACCCCAATCCGTTTTAAGTCGGCATCGTTATCTAAAAGATGCGCAGGGTGAAAGCTATACACAGAGGTGGATTCCATGCCGACAATGATTTTTTCGTAATGGGATTGTCCATGATAAGCTAAGATATTTTCTTTAATCTGGTTCGCTCCATGAATATCGTTTGGAAAAGTCGTTTCTTTTAAACGTGTGTCTTCGCTGTCCAGAAAACACACATCAAGTTTTTTAGAGCTTACATCAATACCTACAAATAAATTCACGGAAAGGACCTCCTTTCATTTGATTATGGAATAAGCTTGGATACTGCGGGATATCCCTAGAAACAATGGTCTGGCAACAGCCTCGCGTATGAGTATTCAAAAGGTGCGTCTCTAAAAGCTGCCCCAATGTCCACTAACATTGGTATAGAAATACACCGATACAGCTTGTGTGTTTGCAGTACAACCATTGTCTGGGTCACAGTCTTTAATCGTAGTCGAACTACAGGAGGAAACAGCATATTCCCAGTTGGATCCATTCCAATGTCTATTATCCAGGGATATCCCCCAGTATCCAAGCAATTCGGGTTGTGCTATTTATGAATATAAAGAGAGAGCAGCATTGCCTCCATCATAGATAGCAATATCTTAATTATTTAGTTATCAAAGAACAATAAAAGCAATTTCTAAAACTTATTATACGAGGAGGAAAAAATATGAGTAAGATTAAAGTTGGTATTATTGGTTGCGGAAGTATTGCCACACATCGTCATTTACCCGAATATGCATTGAATGAAAATGTAGAAATTATTGCGGTTTGCGATATCGTTGAGGATCGAGCTAAAGAAAGAGCGGAGCAATATGGAACGAAATTTTATACGAACTATGAAGAACTCCTAGCTAATGATGAAATTGAGGCTGTTAGTGTATGTACGCCAAACTATCTTCACGCACCCATTTCTATTGCAGCATTAAACGCAGGAAAGCATGTCTTATGTGAAAAACCGATGGCTACATCTGAAGAAGAAGCAAAAGCAATGATTGAAGCAGCAGAAAGAAATGGCAAAAAATTGATGATTGCTCATAATCAACGATTTGTAAGCTCTCATGTGAAAGCTCGTAAATTAATAGAATCAGGTGAAATCGGGAAAATTTATAGTTTCCGGACGGCATTTGGTCATGGCGGACCGGAAAGATGGAGTGCCGATGGTTCAAATAGTTGGTTTTTCAAAAAAGAAAAAGCATTTATCGGGGCAATGGGTGATTTAGGTGTTCACAAAACCGATTTACTTCGTTATTTATTAAACGAAGACATTGTAGAAGTTGCTGCTTTTGTTGATACAGTTGCTAAAAAGGAAACAACCGTTGACGATAATGCTGTTTGCATTTTGAAAACAGAAACCGGAATTATGGGAACACTTGCTGCAAGTTGGTCGTATGTTTCAAGTGAGGACAACTCAACGATTATTTATGGGGAAAATGCCATTCTTCGTCTGGAAGATCATCCGGAGTATTCATTAGTCGTGCAATACAAAAATGGTGAAGTTGTTAAATACGAATTAGGAAAAATCCAGTCTAATGAAGATGGTGGTCAAAACAATACCCATGTAATAGAAAACTTTATTAATAGTATTATTGATAACAGTGAAGTACCAATAAACGGAGACGAAGGTATGAAATCGTTAAACGTCATACTTGCTGCATTGGAATCAAGTAAAACGGGGAAAGTTGAAAAAGTGAAGAGATAAATGTGAACTAATTATAGATGCACTTTAAATAATACGTACAATTAACTCATATTTTGATAGAGGAAGGGGAGGTGCAAAATGAGTAAGATAAAACTAGGAATTGTAGGTGTAGGTGGAATTGCAGTTGATAGACATATCCCCGCCTTTTTAAGGTTAAATGATGATGTTTCAATTGAAGCGGTTTGTGATGTTAATTTCATACGTGCTCAAGAAGTGGCTGAAAGTTTTGGCATTCCACATGCGTATAACGATTATCGGGAAATGTTTACAGTAATTGATGCTGTTGTTATTTGTACACCGAATAAATTTCACTCAGAAATTACTGTTGCTGCCCTTAATTCCGGACTTCATGTCCTATGTGAGAAGCCAATGGCAATGACAGTAGAGGAATGCCAAGCGATGATTGATGCCTCAAAAAAAGCTGAAAAAGTCTTAAGCATTGGATTTCATTATCGCTTTATGAAGGAATCACAAGGTGCAAAACGTATCATGGTTGCAAAGGAAATTGGTCATCCCCTAGTTGTTAGAATCCAAGCATTAAGAAGACGAAAGGTTCCAGGTTGGGGTGTGTTTACAAATAAGGACCTTCAGGGGGGCGGAAGTCTGATTGATTACGGATGTCATTTATTAGACCTTTCTTTATGGTTAATGGGGAATCCGAATCCTGTAGAGGTGTCAGGCACCACGTATCATGCTTTAAGCAACCAGCCCGGACAGGTGAATCAATGGGGAAATTTCAATCATGAAACCTTTAATGTGGATGATCATGTCACAGGATATGTTCGATTTGCTAACGGAGCATCGATGCTATTAGAAGTTTCATGGTCTGCCAATATTGAAAGTGACAAAGAAAGTGTAAGCATATCAGGAGACCAAGGGGGCATTGAAGTATTTCCATTGAAACTAAACTATGCTAAGCATGGGATGTTATTTAACAGTGATGCGACCTGGATGCCGGAAACAGAGGATCCCGGGTATTTGCAGGCGAAGAACTTCGTAGACGTGATATTAAATCGTGCTGAACAAATTGTGAAACCTAAAGAAGCTTTACAAGTATCGCAAATTATGGAAGCTATTTATAAAAGCAGCGAAAATCAAAAAAGTGTTCAATTATAAACGAAAGTGTGGGGAATACAAATGAAACTAGGTGTTTTTACAGTTTTGTTTTCAGATAAATCGTTTACAGAAATGCTTGATTATGTTAAAGATGCTGGTCTTACAGCGGTTGAAATTGGAACGGGCGGATACCCGGGAGACGCTCATTGTAAACTAGATGAATTGCTTGAAAGTGAAACAAAAAGAGGAGAATATTTAAGTGAGATTAGGTCAAGAGGATTAGAAATCAGTGCTTTGAGCTGTCATGGTAACCCATTATCACCTGATAAAGAGTTTGCGGATAAATGTCACAACGACTTCGTTAAAACGGTAAAATTAGCTTCTTTAATGGGGGTACCCGTTGTCAATTGTTTTTCCGGTACACCTGGGGATCATGAAGGTGCCAAATACCCCAATTGGCCAGTTGCACCATGGCCAAACGAATATACGGAAATTTTTAAATGGCAATGGGAAGAAAAACTCATTCCATATTGGAAGGAATGGGGGCAATTCGCAAAAGATCATGATGTAAAGATTGGACTTGAGCTACACGGAGGTTTCTTAGTTCATACTCCGTATACACTTTTAAAATTACGTGAAGCGACATGTGATGCCATTGGCGCGAATCTTGATCCGAGTCATCTTTGGTGGCAAGGAATTGATCCAGTCGGTGCGATTAAAATATTAGCTAAGGAAAATGCGATTCATCATTTTCATGCAAAAGATACCTATATTGATCAAGACAATGTGAATATGTACGGGTTAACTGACATGCAGCCATATGGTGAAGTTCGATCAAGAGCATGGTCCTTCCGCTCTGTTGGCTGTGGTCATGGACTTCAAGAGTGGTCCGACATGATGAGTGCTCTGCGTACATATGGTTATGACTATGTTGTAAGCATTGAACACGAGGATCCAATCATGTCAATCGATGAGGGCTTCAAACGAGCGGTGAAAAACCTTCAATCTGTACTTATTGAAGAGCAACCAGCAAATATGTGGTGGGTGTAATACACCTGTTTTTCTGAAAAGTGTAATAGTAAATCTGTAAGTCGTTCATTCAGTAAAACAAAATCTATTAAAAGAGTGGGACAGTTGATCTGTCCCACTCGTTTCGTAATTATCGGTTGTTCATCTCGTTTGGATGTGGACCTTTACGTTCGTTTTTGTTTAGTTTGTTAATTGATTCCATTTCATCGGTATTAAGTTCGAAGTCAAATACGTTAAAGTTTTCTTCGATTCTAGATGGTGTAACTGATTTTGGAATGACAATTGTATTGTTTTGCAAGTGCCAGCGTAAAACTACTTGTGCTGGTGATTTGCCATGTGCTTTGGCAATTTGTTGTACTGTTTCGTGATTTAATACTTCTCCGCCTTGTTGAAGTGGACTCCATGCTTCAACGAAAATCTCATGCTTTGCACAAAACTCTTTCAATTCATTTTGAGATAAGAAAGGATGGCATTCAACTTGGTTAAGGACAGGTTTGACATCACATTCTTTTAGTAGACGTTCTAAATGCTCAATTTCAAAGTTACAAACACCAATTGCTTTCACACGACCATCATGATAAAGCTTTTCTAGTGCTTTATATGTATCGACATATTGATCAAATTCAGGAGTTGGCCAATGGATTAAATATAAATCAACATAATCAAGTCCTAATCTTTCTAAGCTTTCATCGAATGCACGCAACGTATTTTCGTAACCTTGATCACTATTCCAAACTTTCGTTGTAATAAAAAGTTCTTCTCGAGGTACAGATGTTTGTTTGAGTGCTTTTCCAACACCTTTTTCATTTTCATAAATCATTGCGGTGTCAATAGAACGGTATCCCACTTCAATCGCTTTCGTAACAGCAGCTGTAGCTTCATCATCTTTCACTTGCCAAACCCCAAAACCAAGCTGAGGCATTTTTACACCATTGTTTAACGTAACATGATTCATTCAGCATCACTCCCTAAATTTATTCATTACATATTAAGAATAACAAGTTTATCGTATCGATTTCAAATAATGGAGTCCGAATTACTAATATTATTTTTACTCGCAGAATTGGGACTTCTGTTATAATTGAATTAGATAAAAATATAAAACAAAAAGTAAAGGAATGAATGCAATGGAAACAGTATTTCATGAGTTAAAGGATGGATGGAATCTAGTTGCACATATTAATTGCAAATTATATTCAAATGACAACGAATATGTTTTGCTAGATTGGGATAATGACATTTTAATCCAATTTGCGATTAATGATGATTCCTTTGAAACTACTAGTTCTTCATGGGGATTAAAACTACGATTCAATTATAATTCTAAAACGGTCTATATTGACAATGAACCAGAAGAGTTCGAAGATGAAGAGTAACAAATTTTAGACCTTTTTTCTAAAATAACAGGTGGATTTTTAATTATATCATTTTACATATGAAGTGAAAATCCACGACTACTTTTTTCAGATAGGTCTTATCCTAGAAAAGAGGGAGAACATGTTTATTTATAAAATAGATGATGAGTTGTCATTAAAATTAATCGAATTAAATGATGCAGCAAAGGTATTTGAGCTAACGAATCAATCTCGAGGTTATTTACGTGAATGGTTGCCATGGCTAGATTCAACTACGATGATCGAAGATACGAAGAATTTTATTTCTGGCTGCTTAAAAGGTTATAGTGAAAATAAAAGTTTAACTACGGTCATTCTTTACGATGGCGAAATTGTCGGAACTGCTGGCTTCAATCAACTCAACTGGTCCAATAAAACAGGACAAATAGGATATTGGTTAAGCGAGGATTTTCAGGGAAAAGGGATAATGACAAGAGTGGCTAAAGCATTAACCGACTATGCATTTAAAGAGCTGAAGCTAAATAAAGTCGAAATTAGGGCAGCCGCAGAAAATAATAAAAGCCGGGGGATAGCCGAAAGACTCGGCTTTATGAATGAAGGATGTATCAGGCAGGCGGAATGGCTGTATGATCATTTCGTCGATCATATAGTCTATGGAATGCTGGCAAATGAATGGAATCAACAAGAATAGTATCCCCATAAAATGAATGATCAAACAATTTAATGTGGAACGGGTGGGGCTATGACACTATTCGGATGGATTTTTTGGGGAGCAATCATTTTGTTTTTAATCATTTCATTTATATTTTATAAAAAAGGGACAAAACGTTCTGAGAAAAGTTTAAATCAGCTGGAAGCAGATGAACAGTTTCGTAATTCCTCTAAATTTCCTTACTAGATGGAACTAGAGTGCCATTTCATTGCTACAAACAAAAAAAGCTAACACGTTGGTTAGCTTTTTTTACTTTTATATGGTTATTTTTATTTGTCCTTAATTCCTTGATATACATTTACTAATCCAATTAATATATGCATGATCATTCCGACAACTGGAATAAAAGCAATAATATTCCCGATTATCCCAAAAACAGAAGCAGATTTAGCTTTTACAGCTATAAATGATAAAACCAAACCAATAAAATGAAAAAATATTAACGCTCCAAGCGGTGCCCATGCATGACCGATGATGATAGCTCCTCCGATAAATGGTATTCCGAAAAACAATTCAACAAAACCAATGATGATTTTATAAAAACGTAATAGTGAGTCCATGTTTTTATTATCCCCTTTTTTATGTGAATTATACCATTAACTATGCTTGCATGACATAGATTAGAGCGGAATTAATTAATAAAAGGGGAGTGTTGATGTTAAAATTATGCAAACTCTTGAGGTTTTTTAAAAAAGGGCTAAATAAATAGATTTAACTTTCCAATCCTTTCAATCGCTTCAGTTAATCGTTCTTCCGATACTAACAAACCAACTCGGATATATCCTTCGCCATATTCTCCAAATCCCTTGCCGGCCGCTACAGCTACATCGGCATGTTCGAGGATAAAATCAGCAAACTCTTCACTTGTGAAGCCAGTTGGGATAGGAAGCCAGGCGAAAAACGATCCCGCAGGCGCTTGAACATCCCAGCCAATTTTCTGACAGGCTTGAAGCAATGCATTTCGACGACTTTCATAGCAAGAAACCAATTCATTCACACATTGTTGATCACCGGTTAAGGCTTCAACAGCTGCTTTTTGAATAGCAGGGAAAAGACTGACATATAAATGGTCTTGTATGAGGTTAAGCGCTTCAATAATTACTGGATTCCCAACTGCGAAACCAACCCGCCATCCAGCCATATTATATGTTTTTGATAGTGTATACATTTCAACACCAACATCTTTCGCACCATCCGCTTGGAGGAAGCTGATCGGCTTCTTACCGTCAAAACCGATAGCCCCGTAGGCAAAATCATGAAGGATCGTAATTTGATGTTCTTTCGCAAATTCAACCGTTTTATTGAAAAAATTGAGATCCGCTGTTGCCCCAGTAGGGTTGTTTGGATAATTTAAATACATTAATTTTGCAGCAGTCTTTTGTGTATTTGGAATCGACTCGTAATCTGGCAGAAACCGATTTTCGGGCTTTAATGGAAAGGTTTCATACCGAACATTAGCTAAAACGGTTCCAGAAAGATAATCGGGATATCCTGGGTCCGGCAATAGCATTAATTCATCTTCATTTAGTAGACACATAGGCAATTCGACTAATCCTGCCTTGGCACCAAACAGAATCGCCACCTCGGTTTCCGGATCAATGCTGACATTGTATTGGTTTTTATAAAAGAGAGCTGCAGCCTGCTTTAATTCGCTCAGACCACGAAAGGGCGAGTATCTATGTGACCTAGGGTCTTCTGCAGCAGCTTGCAAGGCTTTAACAATATGTAGGGGAGTTGGTTGGTCGGGATTTCCCTGACCTAAGTTAATAATATCCCGACCTTCCTCAATAGCCTTAGTTACTTTCCCTACAAGTGATGCAAAAAATTGAACCGGTAAATTTTTCAAACGTTCCGAAATTTCCATTCTAATCATTCACCTACTATGTGATAAGGGTTTGACCCCTTGTCCAGTTATTCGAAAATGTATGCTAACACTTCTAATGCTTGCTCGATTGTTTCGACCGTTACATTCGCTTTGTTTGAAAGTTCTTTTAAAGGGTGGATTAAAGACTCAGGGCGAACAATAATCGTTGGTTTATTCATCGTTATTGCTGCACTTGCATCCATTGCTGTATTCCATTGTTTATATTTTTCACCGAAGAGAGCAATAACTACATCGGATTTTTGCATAAGAACCTGCGTACGAAGATTATTAATACTTGATGCGGCATCATCTCTAAAGAATTGATTTGGTTGTTCACCAAGAATTTCTTCCCCAATATCATCTGATTTGTCGTGATTCGTTTGTGGAGAAACAAAGTGAAGTGGCAATTTCTTTTCCTTCGCTTTTTGAATAAGTTGTTCACGCCAATCATCATGAATTTGGCCGGCAAGATATACAGTTAGTTCCATTTTGTTTCCCTCCAAAAGTTTAATATTTTACCTATTTGTTGTTTCTAGCATTATTTTGGCAAAATCTTTGCCAAATTGACGGCAACGCTCTTCTTCTCCGTCTTCGGGCATCAAATCAATTTTCAGCCCATCTAAGACGACATTTGCACCAATATCTGTTAATTTTTCAGAAATCAAATCTACCGCTGCACAAAATGTTTTTTCGTAAAAAGAATCACCAGATCCAAATACCGCGGCGGTTTTACCAGTTAAATCATATGCGTCCATTTCCTCATAAAAGATCATAAATTCATCAGCAATGACGCCACCTTCATATGTGTAGGAACCTAGAATAATTCCGTCATATTTTAGCATTTCCTTTGGATTCGCACGAAGTGATTCGCGTACGGTAATTTCAATTCCTTCTTCTTTTATCGCTTCTTCAATTATTTCCGCAATGACCTCGGTATTACCGGTCATACTTGCATATACGAGTAAAATATTTTTCATGACAAGACCTCTGTTACTTTTTCTATTGATGTTTTCCAATGATTATCTTATCATATCGTTTTTATCATTACTTAATAGAAAAATTGAATTTACTTTAAATCTACCACTCCTCTAATTGAAATATTATGAATAGTTTATCATTTAAGTGTTTTTTACGCAAAGAAGACTATTTATTAGTTGCTTTTTTTCGAAAACTGTATAAAAATTGTGGGAAAAACAAGGTAAAAGGAATCACGGGAGGCATCCTAATGGGAAGAGAAAGATATACAAATTTAAACGGAAATAGGAATGTTAATTCATTCAATGATTTGCTCAAATGGCAGCGAGAACGTCGAATGAAAAAGAAAGATTTATCCTATATCGTTCCTCAAGCTTCCGATAAAAAGATTGACTACTTACAGTCGAATAGACATGAAGCAACCATTACTTGGATCGGACATTCATCCTTTCTTATTCAAATGAATGGATTGAATATTGTAACAGATATCGTATGGGCAAATCGGATGGGGCTGGACATACGTTTAACGAATCCCGGCATACAACCCGATGAAATGCCGGAAATTGATGTTGTCTTAATTTCCCATAGTCATTATGATCATCTTGACATCCCTTCATTAAAAAAGTTAAAAGGAAGCACAATGTATTTCGTTCCAATTGGGCTAAAACCTCTATTAAAAAGAAAAAGGTTCCAAAATGTAAAGGAATTTAGTTGGTGGGATAGTACTTTCATAGATGATGTAAAGTTTACCTTTGTTCCCGCGCAACATTGGACGAAAAGGTCATTAACTGATACAAATACATCCCATTGGGGTGGATGGATTATTGAAGCAAGTGAGAAAACAATCTATTTTGCGGGTGATAGCGGTTATTTTGACGGATTTAAAGAAATTGGTAGAAAGTACAAAATCGACTATGCATTAATCCCGATTGGTGCCTACGAGCCTGAATGGTTTATGTCGTCCCAACATATTAATCCGGAAGAGGCGGTGAAAGCATTTATAGATGTAAAGGGGCGCTACTTTATCCCAATGCATTACGGTGCATTTCGATTGGCTGATGATACACCGAAAGAAGCTCTCGATCGATTATTGATTGAATGGGAAAGAAAAAAATTAGACAAATCCTCATTGTTTTTATTGAAATTAGGTGAAACCATCCGTGTGGATTAAACAAACATTAAATAAGACATTTATCAATCTCATACAAAAAAGTGATATGTGAACGTTCACATGTCACTTTTTTTGTTGTACAAGAAAAAAACAGACACGACTATCCGTCGAAGTATGAAAAGTACTGGATATTGGAGGTTCCACAGTGGTGATTATCTGGTAATAAACAAGATAATACGATTACTTTTTTTGCTGAAGAGGTCGATTTTTCACAGATTGTATAATTTAGGTATTTTCAGGACAATATATCTTTGTTCTTATCAAAATAAGATTGTTTTTACGAGGAGGGAACAAACTGAAATATTTCATCATTAGTTATTCACTCTATTTTAAGATTTCACAGCATGAGGAGGTATTTTCGTGAAACGTTATTTAAAGGCAGCAGGTTCTGTTTTGTTGGCCGGAATGGTTCTTGTCGGCTGTCAATCGAATAATAACGGGACCAATAAATCCGATAACAATCAGGCAAATCAAGTTAAGGATACCGGATTCCCTAATTGGGGTTATGACCTTCAACATACTCGTCATGTGCCCTATAAAGAGATTACAAAAGATAATGTAAAAAAAATGGGGATTGTTTGGCAACAGGATATTTTAGAATGGAATAAGGATGTTCCGAATTTACAAGAGGATTTTCCTATCGTACAAAACGGGGTCATGTATGTGACTAGTGCCAAAAATCATGTGTTTGCAATCGATGCCAAAAGCGGAAAGAAACTATGGGCATGGACACCTCCTAAGGAGGTACTTGATCATATTAATAGCTTGCCATGGCAATCCAATGTCGCAAGTAGAGGTGTCGCTGTAGCCGAAGGAAATGTATATGTCTTAATGATAGACAATCGGCTGGCCAAACTTGATGCGAAAACAGGTAAACTGAAGAAAATGGTCAACTTTTGGGATTATGAACCTACCATTAAGTTAGAGAATAGATACTACGAATCCTCAGCCCCAATGTATTATGATGGCAACGTTTACGTTGGAAGCAGCGGCGGTGATAATGGTACACGAGGCTTCGTTTGGGCGTTTAAAGCAGATACCCTTGAACCGCTATGGAAGGAACCGTTTTGGACCATTCCAGAAAGAGGAAAGGGATGGGTGAAAGGTAAATATACTGGTGGAGGTTCCGTATGGACACCGATGTCATTCGATCCGGATACAGATATGATGTATTTTGCTGTAGGAAATCCAGCTCCTGACTTTTACGATGAAGACAGAAAAGGGAAAAATCCATATACGGATTCCATTGTCGCTTTGGATAGTAAAACAGGAAAATTTAAGTGGGCATCCTCCCAAGTTGATCACGATGTATGGGACTACGATGCTGCCGCGACACCGATGGTTCTCAATGCCAAGGTCGGCGGGAAAAAACAAAAGATTGTGGTTGAAGGCGGCAAGAATGGAAAATGGTATGCATGGGATGCCAAAACTGGAAAAACCATTTACGATGGTGTACCGTTTGTGAAAATTAAACATTCGAAACCATCAAGTGACCCGAATAAAGTTCAACTTCAATGGCCGGGTACACCAGGTGGAGAGAGTTACGCTCCTGAGACTTATGATCCTGAAACCAACTATGTGCTTATTCCGGGTATTAATAGCCCGAATGTAATGTTATCAGCGAAAGATCGGAAAGAGATTGCCAAAGATAACAATACCTTTCCTGGAACGAAGATACTCCCTTTACCAAAAAATATTATTCCATCCGGTAACATTACTGCTATAGACGTTAATACCGGGAAAAAAGTATATCAAATCAATACTGACGATCCGATGTATGGCGGATTCACAAGTACCGCTACCGGTCTCGCTTTTTACGGGGAAATGGACGGAGCAGTGAATGCTCTCGATATTAAAAAAGGTAAAGTATTATGGAGCATGAAAAGTGGCGGAAAAGCAATTAAAATGGCGCCTTCCATTTATATGGTTGACGGCAAGCAATATGTTGCGGTGATTACGGGCGGAACGAGAGTTGTCGTTTATGGACTTGGCGGTAAGGAAAAAATTGCGACCACTAATAAGAATGCAAAATTACAAGGGCAAGCCGACGTAGTTGTCAAACCAGAAGAGGTTTACAAAAAAAGTTGTATATCCTGTCATGGAGATAATCTTCAAGGCGCAACAGCTCCAAACCTTCAACATGTAGGTAAAACAATGTCAAAAGAAGAAATATTGAATCAAATCTTAAACGGCGGCGATCGCATGCCAGCAGGACTGGCTAAAGGTGCCGAAGCAGAAGCACTAGCAGAATGGTTATCGAAAAAGAAATAATGTTTCGGAGAAAGTGAATTTCTTCATAAAAGCGGTCAATTTCTGAAGCAATCCGAGCCCGATTTCTTCATTCGGGCTCATATAGTTTTATTTTCAGTGGTGAAACCTATAAACGATAAATAAGGATGGTGTAAAATGAGGAACCTATCGAAAAATACCATGCGATTCAGTGGTGGTGTCGCCTTATTAATTTGCTTGCTCATTGGCTTTGCTTCTCCAACCTTGACTAGTGCCGAATCCATGTCAAATCAAGGCTTAGGTTCGGCAGAAGTTAACGGAATTAAGCTGACAATCAATGGATATTCCATCGTAAACCACGGTCAAAACATTAGGCTGTATTATACGATACATTCAAAATCGGATATTCAAGTAAATCCAAACGCCAAGAGCCTAATGGCAAGTCCGCATATATGGGTGGCACACACGTTAGTTCGTGAAACTTCCGATACTTTTAAAAAAGTAGGTAAAAACGAATATAAAGGGACGATAGAAGCCCAACTTCATCAATACAGACCGGAAAAACCTCATGTAACATTTAAGACTGATGGGATTTTTAATCAAAATGGTGAATGGGCGATTGACTTTATTTTGAATAATGCTGAATACTAAAATAGCTAACATTGGTTTGAATGCCCTAAAAGCATAGTAGAAATTTTATGTAAAACAGCGCTTCTTGGCTAGGAAGGGCTGTTTTACGTATTTTTCCTTGTATCTGTATGGATTACTAGAGAATCTCTTTCCTTTTTATAATGTAAACGCCTCCATAAAATTTTCTTCTTCTTTCCTTTAAAAATAGGAGTATAATGATAAAAAAATGTAAATAGGGGAAGAGGTCATTGAAGAAACAGAGCAGTTATAGATGGGTCGTTTTTGGTGTAGTATTGTTCTCCTATTTTCTTATAGTGAGTCAACGTACCGCTCCTGGTTTAATTTCAGAGCAATTAATGAAGGAGTTTCATGTTTCAGCTGCAGTTATAGGATTATTAACGAGTATTCAGTTTTTAGCTTACTCAGGTCTACAAATACCGATTGGAATTTTGTCCGATCGTTTTGGCCCTAATTATTTTCTTATTTTCGGAACACTTCTTAATGGTATAGGTACCTTAATATATAGTATCGCACCAAACGAGGGGTTTTTACTTTTTGCAAGATTGTTAGTTGGTATAGGTGATGCAGCGATTTGGGTTAATTTAGTACTTATTTTAAGTCAATGGTTTAAAGCAAATGAATTCGTACAATTACTAGGATTTGCGGGAATGAGTGGGAGCTTAGGATTTTTAATGGCAACTGTTCCATTTTCCGCTTCTATCGATCTCATCGGCTGGAGAGCCCCATTTCTTATCATAGGATGCCTTTTATGTATTTTTGGGATTCTTCTTTATATTGTTCTAGTAAAAAAACCGATACAAATGAATATTACACCGAAAAACGTGAATCGTTCTATTGATCATTCCAGTAAAAAAGGTGATAAAACGATTGTTATTCTAAGACGACTGTTTTCCAGTCGTCAAGCATGGGCAACTTTTTTATGCCATTTTGGTGTTGTCGGAACGTATGTAGGTTTTATTGGATCTTGGGCAGTTCCATTTGGGATGAACATGTATGGAATGACACGGTCAGGAGCAAGTCAATTAATTATGATTGGATTAATCGGTGCGATTATTGGTGCCCCTTTAACAGGCTGGGTTACGAATCGTTTGAATATGATAAAGCGACCATATTTAGTCGTTCATATTTTTACGTTGTGCAGTTGGGTTACTTTTTTCTTATGTGGAGGTAAGCCACCATACTACCTGGTTATCATCCTTTTTTTAATCATAGGATATGGTAATGGTGCAAGTGCTTTAACTTTTGCAGTCGTTCGCCAATCATTTCCAATCAAGGAGGTTGGTGTCGTTTCAGGATTTGCAAATACCGGAGGATTTTTAAGTGCTGTCCTATTACCGAGTATTTTTGGAAAAGTATTAGATTATTTTCACGCGGGTTCTATAGGATATCACTATGGCTTTATTATTCCAGTTGTCTTTTCACTTTTTGGGCTAGTTGGTGGGATGATGATTAAGGAAAAGAATCAAGAGGTGAACCAATCTCGAGAATTAACTGTGTAACATATTAAAGGAACATAGGAGATTGCCTATGTTCCTAAATCTTTGTATTATGCTTATCTATTTTAATTTCACTGTTATTGGCGGTAATCTTTTTTCAGGTAATAACATAGAAAATGGCACTGCTAATGAATAGTTTTCCATGTTGAAATTATCTATCCCATATTTTCCATCCAATTTAAATGTTGCTTGGAATTGTAGATTATCACTGTCCAACACTTTGATTGTACTTCCTTTAACAAAGTGTCCCATTGCCGGTCGATCCTTGCCAATTTCTGAAGAATCAATAAGCTTCATATTTTCACCGAAATTTTCTAAATCATAACTTAATTTTTTTGTATCTATATGATCTAGTGAGTATTGCATAGTTAATTTTCTTTTATTTTGTTGAATTCGATGAACCTTCAATGTTGCATTACCACGATTACTTTTCATTTCAAACCCGTTTTCATTTAGCGGGTGGGTAGTATAAGATTCAGAAAATCTAATATAAGGATAAATTTTTAGAAACTTTGTGTTTTCAGTTATTTTACCAATAGTCGAGCGTTCCTCGGATTCAATCCTGTTATTAACTTTTTTTCTGCCGAATTCGATCCCTGAACTTAATACTGGGATTTCATTGCCTTTATCATCTATAACTTTATCAATCCGCGCCATGTCGTCTTTGCCGGAAAGTGAATAGATGGCTTTATAGTCTAAAACTGCCGATCCTTTTCCGATCGTAATTGTTTCGAAATTTATTTTTTGTTCATTATCAATACTTTGTATAGACTCCCCAATATTCACCTTTTTGTTAGCCAATTGTTGAATTGGAATATCAAATCTCCATTTTCCTTTTACCTCATTAAAGGATGTAAAAGTGAGCGGCAACGTCATATGTTGCGGAAGATCTTTGTCTGGATAATCAATAAGGATCTGACCAACACACCCATCTGATGTAACTTTTCCACCGTACTGAGCTCCCAGATCCCACTTATAACTGCCGTCCGCAATTTTTACATCATACCAAAAATCATTTGATTTTGGTCGAAAGTGATCGACCTTAAAAGTTACACTAATTCTCCCACCATCATAATACACGCCGTTGACGGTTACACCTAGACCATTGCTGACCGCTTGTTGATTTAATTGGGTTACCAGTTTACTAGTTGTTAGATTTTCACCAACTGAATCATGAAAGGAAGAATAAATTTTCCCCATGATTGGTACATCTGCCAGAACACGTCCCATTTGTGGAAAAACAAATCCTGAACCGAAAAAACCAACTATTAAAGAAGAAGCAATCAATGGAATTACGAATTGTTTCATTTTCGGTTTAGTGGTTTTTTCTCTTTGAGCTTTTAATATTCCACTCTTGATTACCGATCGAACTTCATTATGTGGCACATCAATCTTCTTCATTTCGTCATTAATCCACTGTTTATCCATGAATCATCACTTCCTTCTAATAATTTCTTTAATGATTTCCTGGCACGGTGTAAATACGATTTCACAGTTCCCTCGGGTACCTCCATATGCCAAGCAATTTGCCGTATAGGGAGGTCGTGGTAATAATAGAGGAGAATCACCTTTTGATAATTTACCTCTAATTGTTGAATTGCTACTTGTAAATCGATATTTTGCTCAGACTGTATCGGCTTAGTTATGGATTCAGCGGCAAATTTGCTTTCTTCGTTGATTTTTACTACTTTTTGTCTCGTACGTAATAATTCATAGGCATTATTGATCAAAATGCGCATTAACCATGTTTTAAAATAGCTCGGTTCTTTTAATTTATCTAATGACAAGTAAGCTTTATAAACGGTTTCTTGAACAACATCAAGTGCATCCTCTTTGTTATGTACGTAGATGTAGGCGGTACGATATAATTGCTCTTCATATTTGCCAATAAGCTCTTCAAAAGCTTTACTGTCACCTTTACGCGCCTTTTTAATTCGCTTTATTTCATCCATCCTTCATCCTCCTTTCACCTATTAGATAGTGTTTTGGATCATTGGGTTGCAAAAAAATAAATATTTTTTTAAATGAGGTGAATATGGAGTATGTTAAGTGTAGCACTTGTTGAAAACTAATTCTTACAAACTAAACTAATATTTATTGACTTAGCTAATGAGGTCAGATTTCCACTAATATTGTTAAAAAAGAGAAGAAAAAGATGATAAGTATATGTAAACCCTTCGGTATTTTCAAAGTAAAATAAAAAGTAAATGAACCATTCATTCACGGGTCCATTTAGGAAGGGGCAAATGATATTGGATAATTCAACTTGGTCTGTAAAAGATAAATATGTTTTAATTACTGGAGCTACGAGTGGGATTGGTTTGGCGGCTGTTAAGGAGTTAGCTTCTCGTGGTGCAAATATAGGAATCATTGCGCGAAATCAAGGCAAAGCAAATAAGGTAGCGAACGAATTAAAACAATCATTAGGTCACAAGAAAAACATTGATGTATTTCTTGCAGATATGGCTTCTCAGCAATCAATACGAAAAGCAGCAGCGGAAATTCTAACGAAATGTCCTAAAATAGATATTTTAATTAACAATGCTGGAGCATTATTTGAAAAACGTCAGCTTACTGAGGATGGAATTGAAATGACTTGGGCGGTAAACTATTTAGCTCCTTTTTTACTTACTTCTTTATTAATCGAGAGAATGAAAGAAAATGAGCATGCACGTATTATTACAACCGCTTCACATGGTCATAAGATGGCTAAAACAGGCATTAATTTCGATGATTTAAGTGCAGAGAAACTTTATAAATCTCCAAAAAAATTCTTCGGCGGTCCAACTTTGCGTTATGCAGAGACAAAACTTGCAAATATTTTATTTACTTTAGAATTAGCCAAAAAACTTAAGGGGACCAACGTCTCTTCTTATTGCTTCGATCCCGGATTAGTAGCCACCAATTTTAATCAAAATAATGGATGGTTAGCTCGCAGTACGATGGCTGTGATGAAGATCTTTTCACGAACGCCTGAAAAAGGTGCTGAAACATTAGTATGGCTCGCCGACTCAGATGAGGTAACCGATCATAGTGGTCTTTATTATGCGGATATGGAAGTGGCGACACCATCTGTTCAAGCTCAAAATATTGATTCTGCTAAGAAATTGTGGAAAATAAGCGAGGATCAAGTGCAACATTCTCTTAAACTGATTAGTTAGATTAATTATATTGGAGAGTGAATACGGTTGTCATTAGTAGATGGTCAAAAAATAGATCCTGCTCATGAAGAAAGAAAATCTAAAATAAAGAAAGCGGCATTGAAAGTATTTGCACATCATGGGCTGACTGGAACAAAAATGAGTATGATTGCTGCAGAAGCGGGTATTAGTCAAGGCTTAACTTATCGCTATTTTCAATCAAAGGACGTCCTTTTTACTGAACTTGTTCAGGAAGCAGTCGAAGAAGCGCACACCACAATCAAGAATATACATTCATATTCAAGTACGCCAATCGATCAAATGAGGGTGTTAACTAGAAGAATGCTCGAGGAAAATCATAAAAATTATTTTCTCATTCTCCAACAGGCAAACATTTCACCGAATGTCCCAAATGACGTTACGATCCTTTTGAAAAAATATTCTACCAAAAATATTATCGATGAGTTGATCCCTCTTTTCGTTAAAGGACAACAAATAGGTCAATTTTGTGAAGGAGATCCTGATGAGCTTTTATACCTCTTTTTTTCTGTTATTACCGGATTAATGCTTCAAGATATTCCATCATCGTCTTTAAATAATCCACATTCGATTGAACTCATCATGAAGATTTTACAATAGAAATTGTTAAATATGAATACTTTTTGTAAATACGGATTGACAGATTTTATCTGGTTCTTAATTTATTTAGAAACAAAAAAAGAAAAAGAACATTTCAAAAAAATAATATAAAATCGAATTCACATACGTTAAGAAACCGAGTTTTTAAATTAAAGCAGTTTTCTTTTTGGCTCCTAGTAAAATTGTAGGATTTATCAAAAAATGATATAAAATACGAACGTATGTGCTATAATAAAGAAGACATAGTTTGCAGGGTGGGCAGTGGTCACTTCCTCGTGAAGGAGGTGATTGCTGATGATCACAGTATACGAAGCCATTTCACTTATGATCACTTTCGGATCATTAATCGTTGCAGTGATTGCAGTTGTTATTTCTCTTATTAAACGGAAATAACCCACCCTGCTCAAGGCCGTGAGTCAAGGGGTGGGTTATCCATCTAGGGCCACTGCACTTCTTGCAGTTTACTGTGTTAGGAACATTGGGTGCAACCAATGTTCCTTTTTATTATTTTCTGTTATCTTCAGTATATACAAATTATACGAGTGAATCAAATGTATTCTGCTATGATTTATCCCCAATTTAAGTTGTTATATAAATTACCAAATTATCGTTATTTGCTCTTTCAATCGTTGGTAAGCACAGTCTTTGTACGGTTTACTATAATTATTTTTATGTTTACAATAGTAAAGTTAGCAAAACGCAATAAACATAACAAACAACAGATTTATAAATAATTGAAGACAGTTCTTACACCGAGGAGGTTATAAAATGATCATCGAAGTAATTACGGATTCGAAGCATGATTCAATAATTGCTGAACAAGCAGGAGCTCATCGAATTGAATTAATTACAGGGGTATTAGAAGGTGGACTTACACCTAGTTATGGGTTAATTGAAAGTGTATGTCAGTCCGTTACAATTCCCGTTAATGTTATGATTCGACCGCATAGCCGAAGCTTTTGTTATACCGAGGATGAACTGAAAATGATGGCACAAGATATTAAAATTTGTAGAGACTTGGGTGCAGCGGGAGTCGTTTTTGGAGCTATTACGGAAGATAAGCATGTTGACGAGCATGCCTTAAACTATTTAATTTCCGCATCAAAGGGATTAGATATTACTTTTCATCGAGCTTTTGATGAAGTTCACGATCAATTTGAAGCATTAAGTATTATTGATCAACACGAGGAAATATCTAGGATATTAACATCTGGTGGGAAAGCTAAAGCGATCGAAGCCACTAATCAACTCCAACAATTAGTTGAAAAATCAAATAGAGTGGAAATTTTGGCTGGTTCAGGGTTGAAACCAAGTAATATTACTCAACTTTTAGATGATGTTCACGTTTCGGAAATTCATTTTGGCACTGGAGTTCGTTTTCAAGATAGTTTTTATCAAGATATTGACCCAGAAAAAATTCACGAAGTTATAAAGATTGCTGAAACATATTCTAAGAGAAAATAAACGAATGTTGAACCTACTTTTTTGAAAAGTAGGTTTTTTGTTTTATTAGAAAAAGTTTAACTGACATTCATTGAAGCAATTGTTCGTATGAATTGAAAAAAATTCCTTGTTATTTAAATTTGAGTGTGATATTCTGTACGTGGAAACGGTTACATAAAAAGGGGTGAAGCGAACTGGCAACAATTCGTGAAGTTGCGAAAGCAGCTGGTGTATCAGTTGCTACGGTTTCTAGAGTGTTAAATGAAACCGGTTACGTGCGTGAGGATACAAGAAAGGCTGTTAATGCAGCGATTGAAAAATTAAATTACAGTCCGAATGAGGTAGCACGTTCATTATTTAAACGAAAATCAAAACTTATCGGACTTTTATTACCTGATATTACAAATCCTTTTTTTCCGTTATTAGCTCGTGGTGTAGAGGATGAAATGAGATTGCACGATTTTCGTCTAATATTTGGAAATACGGATGAAGATACCGAAAAAGAAAAAGATTATATCCAAACATTTCAACAGAATAATGTTATTGGTCTAATATCTATGACAAATAACTTAAGTAAATCGACATATGATGATTTGTCGATTCCGGTTGTCTTTCTAGATCGAACATCTACGAGCCTTCCGTCCGTATATGCAGATGGTATGGAGGGAGGACGAATCGCTGCAAGGGAAATGATTAAAAGAGGTAGCAAACGAATAACATTAATTAAAGGTCCGTCCCATTTGCAGACTGCCAGAGATCGTTTTCAGGGAGCACTTGAAGTGCTAAGTTCTTCTGATGTGAACTTTTATGTAATGTCAACGTCTTCCTTTTCTTTTAATGACGCCGAAAAGTGGGCGAAAGAGATGTTTGAAAAATATGGAGATACCGATGGGGTTATTGCTAGTAATGACATTGTGGCAACTGCGGTTTTACATGAATCATTACGTTCAGGAAGATCGATACCTGAAGACATACAAATTATCGGTTTTGATGATATTCCGCATAGTGCATTGTTATTCCCTCCGTTATCAACGATTAGACAACCCGCCTATGAAATGGGGAAAGAAGCAGCAAAACTATTGATTAAACAGATAAAGAACAAAAAAGATGAAGAACAAAATATTCAATTACCAGTTACGTTTATCGAAAGAAGTACAACGAGAAAGGTTGATCAAGATGTCTAAAATTGTCGTTATTGGTAGTTCATCAATCGATTTGGTCGTTTCAGCGGAGAGACGACCGAAAGCTGGTGAAACGATTATTGGGGAATCATTTAAAACGGTTCCAGGTGGAAAAGGGGCGAATCAGGCAGTTGCAGCAAGTCGTTTAGGAGCTCAAGTTTATATGATTGGCTGTGTAGGTGATGATAACTTCGGGAAAGTAATACTTGATAATTTTAAAGAAAATGAAGTAATTATCGATTGTGTGGAACCGGTTACGGGTGTTGAGAGTGGTACAGCACATATAACACTTGCTGAAGGTGATAACAGCATTATTGTTGTTAAAGGGGCGAATAATTATGTAACTCCTGAGTATGTCAATCAAGCCAGAAATATTATTGAAAGTGCGGAAATTGTGTTAATTCAACAAGAAATTCCCGAAGAAACAGTAGAATTTGTTGCTGATATGTGTAAAGAGTTGGATGTTCCACTTTTGTTAAATCCGGCACCGGCAAGGGTGATAAGTCAATCTGTAATCGAAAAAGTGGCTTATTTAACTCCGAATGAGCATGAAGCATCCATACTATTTAAGGGTTTAAAGATTGGGGATGTTTTAAAAAAATATCCTAATAAATTATTCATAACTGAAGGCATCCGAGGTGTTCGCTATCATAACGGTGAAAAAGTGGTGCTCATTCCGACGTTTGAAGTTGAAACCGTTGATACAACCGGGGCAGGGGATACATTTAATGCAGCTTTTGCTGTTGCATTGGCTGAAGGACAATCGATTGAAGAAAGTGTTCGGTTTGCTAATCGAGCCGCTTCGCTTTCGGTTACGAAATTTGGTGCGCAAGGTGGAATGCCTTCAAGAGCTGAAGTGGAAGGATGTCTTAAGAAATGAAATTAAATGCAACCGTTGCCCAACAACCAGAACTAATCGGCAAACTTGCGGTAAACGCAGCTGGTGATATTTTGCAAGGGAAGAAAGTTGAAAAGAATATTCCGGTCCCACTGAAGCTAGTTACGAAAAAATAAAATCTGCCCTCATGTCCTCTTTATCCATCGACATGGGGGTTTTTCATATTTACTTATGCTATAATGAATATTCAATTCAAAATGGGAAGTGACATTAATGATAAAAATCGATATACCTAAAGCTGATGTAATTATTACGAAAAAGAAACCACTAGAGGATGTAAAAGATCATAAAATCAGTAGTGAATACGGTTTTACAGATTTTCGACAAATTTCAAGAGAAAAAGGTGGAATCATCCTTTTTTATAACAGTAAAGACGAACTTTTATTTGTCGGAAAAGCTAGAAAGCTCCGTCAAAGGGTAACAAAGCATTTTGATGATAATGTATCTGCGATTAAAAAACATCGAGATGAAGTACAAAAAATCGCTGTTATCTATGTCGAAGATCCAATGGAACGTGAAATATACGAAACGTATATTATTAATAAAGAACAAGCGAAATATAATATAGATAAAGTTTTTTATAAATAATTTTTAAAGAAAAAACCTAAAATCCTTTCTAGGTATTATGTAAACAAATAAAGCCACCTTAAAAGTAGTGGCTTTATTTGTTAGTAAGTTTACTTCGTATAAACATTTTTTCCTAGAAGGCTTAATAAATTTTTTATTCTAGATTAACAAATAAGGAGCTTACATATAAATGTAGTCATTGTTTTTTGGTGTTAGGAAATATTATCAAAAAGTATAAAATATTTTAACCTTTAAATTTACCAACAACAACGTCTAGGGTATCCTGGATCAACAACTACATTTCTTGTTACTGGTCGATAAATGTGACGTGGAACATTCACTATATTTTGGCGATTTATATGCACGACAGGATGAATATATGGAACGATCCTTGGAGTGTAAAAATCTCGCACCACATATCTTGGAGGACAATGAATGGGTCTACCATGAAAAGACATGTAATCACCTCCAATGTAAATAAAATATTTATGGCAATTATAATACTTAAAAAGATAAACAATACTTAACAAAACGAACAATTCATACAAGCGATTTATCAGATATTCCTTATAACAAAACTGCTTTATCAAAATCCGGTTATCTCTATTACTCACCTTTGGTATCTGCGGTTATTAATAACCATAACCGCCTCCCATATAAGAAGTACCCACAATGATAAGAAGAATAAACAACACTACGATCAAAGCAAAGCCCATTCCGGCTCCGTCCATACTTAACACCCCTTCTGAATAAATTAGATCATATTTAAGATATCCACTTTTAAATTATGTAAATTAGAACAGTTTCGAGTGGACAAATGTGTAAAAGTAATAGAAAATCGGCAATTTGTCTATGTGATTTATCCCTTAACTAGAATCCCGTAAATCAGTAAACGAATTATTAAGGTAAGCATTCTTTAGCGTTGTTTTTTAATTTTAAAAAATGATAACGCTTTCATCTGAATATTTAGATAATTTGTATTTAATTTCTTGATTTAAAGTGCTATAATGTAAAAATTATAGGAAAATTCTGCAGAAGGAAGGTAAAAGGATGAGTCAAGAAATGGTGAAAGCAAAAACAGTACAAGTGGAAGACATTCTCATTGCGTATCAACAGCTAAAAGATATTGTGGCGCATACACCATTACAAAAAAATGAACGATTATCAGAAAAGTATCAATGTAATGTGTACTTAAAAAGAGAAGACTTACAATTTGTTCGTTCATTTAAACTTAGAGGTGCCTATTATAAGATCAAATCGATTGAAAATGTTGCGCGGGAAAAAGGCGTGATTTGCGCAAGTGCTGGGAATCATGCCCAAGGAGTAGCCTATACATGTCGTGATTTAGGTATACATGGAAAAATTTTTATGCCGCAAACGACTCCTAAACAAAAAATTGACCAAGTGAAAATGTTTGGTCGAGAATTTGTTGAAGTGGTTCTTACCGGGGATACATTTGATGATTCATCAGCAAGTGCCTATGAATGTGCGGATCGAGAAGGAAGGGTATTTATTCATCCTTTTGATGACGAAAATGTCATTGCCGGTCAAGGAACGGTTGCTGTCGAAATTTTAAATGATGTGGAAGAAGCACCTGATTATGTTTTCGCCAGTATCGGCGGGGGAGGATTAATGTCCGGAATTAGTACATACATAAAAAGTGTCACTCCTTTAACAAAGCTGATTGGAGTGGAACCTAGTGGGGCTTCAAGCATGAAGGCATCCATCCAAAATGGGTCTGTACATACACTTTCCCATATCGATAAATTTGTTGATGGTGCCGCGGTAAAGTGTGTAGGTCAAAAAACCTTTGAAATCTGTAATCGATTAGTAGATGATATTATTCCTGTTCCGGAAGGGAAGGTTTGTACATCCATTTTAGAATTATATAATGAACATGCGATCGTAGCCGAACCAGCAGGGGCACTGCCAATTGCCGCACTTGATTATTATAAAGAGCAAATCAAAGGGAAATCCATCGTTTGTGTCATTAGTGGAGGAAATAACGATATTGGCAGAATGCAAGAAATCAAAGAAAAATCGCTCATTCATGAAGGCTTACTCTATTACTTTATCGTGGACTTTCCACAAAGGGCAGGAGCACTGCGGGAATTTTTAGATAATGTTCTAGGACCGGACGATGATATAACAACATTCGAATACACGAAAAAGAACAATAAAGAAAGCGGCCCAGGACTCGTCGGCATCGAATTAAAACGAAGCCAAGACTACCAATCCCTCATCGAACGAATGAAGAAAAAAGGCTTCCCATTCACCGAACTAAACAAAGACAGCAGCCTTTTCCATCTACTAATTTAGGTGTTACTTAGGTGTCAGGCACCGAGTTTGGACATTTGTCTTCCACAGAAGGACTTTTTCGAGGATTTTGAAGTAATATTATGAAAAAAGTAGGCTGACCGATTTGTTTTTTACAAATTGGTCAGCCTACTAATTTATTAATATATTAAATGTTATCCGCGAATAAAGCGGTGGATTTCGCGGTTTCCGATGAATCTTTTGGATTTTTCATCCCATAGTTTAAAGGTAAGGGACTTCAAACTTGTCCATAACGTTAATGTCGGTACATCTTGAAGACTTGGATCACTTTTATGGGCTTTTTCAAGATAATAATTTGGTACACGAGAATTTAGATGGTGCACATGGTGAAATCCAATATTCCCTGAGAACCATTGTAAAAGTTTCGGAAGTTTATAATAGGAGCTTCCTTTAAGGGCTGCTTCAACATAGTCCCAGTTTTCACCACTTTCGAAGTATCCATCCTCAAATTGATGCTGTACATAGAATAACCAAACGCCTCCAAATGAAGCAATATAAAATATAGGTAATTCCACTAATAAAAAAGCTTTCCATCCTAGTGTAAATCCAAGAACTAGCACAACAAAAAGTAAAACAATATTTGTCATCCACACATGCCTTTTTTCTTTTTTCGTAGCTTTCTTTCTATTAAAACGGTACGAGATTAAAAAGAGATACAACGGTCCGATGATGAACATAATGAATGGATTTCTATAGATGCGATACCATACCCGTTTAAGAACTGAAGCTCCCGCATATTCTTGTAATGTCATTGTCCATACATCTCCGTCACCACGTTTATCCAAATGTCCATTCGTTGCGTGATGGAGGGAATGACTATGTTTCCATTGTTCATATGAACAAAATGTAAACAATCCCGTAACTATTCCAACAATTTCATTCGCTCTGCGATTTTTGAAAAAGGAATAATGTGTACAATCATGAAAAATGATAAATGTGCGAACTAAAAATCCAGCTGCCGGAATAGCACATAAAAGTGTCAGCCAAAAGGATATATTTAGACTAAAATATGCTAACACCCACAAAATAAGGAATGGACCAACCGATGTAACCACCTGCCCAACACTGGTCGATAACCTCGGCCGTTCAAATGACGCTAATTTTTTCTTCCAATCACGTAGACTATTTTTTGAATGCTTTCCCATAGAAACACCTTCCTTAATAAATGATTTTAGGTTCTTTGCTTCACTTTTTATCAGACGATAATTTTAATATTACTTTGTGCGAAAACGGTAATAGTAATGATACATACTTAATGGCCACCACAGTGTTACAAATGTCGGATAAACAGCCCATATTTCATGCGGGGAGGAAACCATATTTACTGTTATAAAAAATAAAATGATTAACACGCTCGCCGAAATGGAAAATTTAAAGTAGTCTTTCTCTTTTGTGTAGTATAATGCCATAGGCCACCATAAGACTGCAAAGATTGGATAAATGGCCCACGGGTAACCAGGCGATATTATTATGTTTAAAAATGAATAGTAGACAATCGTAACGATACTTGCCACAATTCCTAATGAGACTGTAGTTCTTTTCTTTTCTAAAAGCATAAGAAGCGGCCACCAAATAATTGGATACCATACATATAATATCCACGGATGTTCAGGACTGTGAAGATAATTAATCGCAAGCAAAAAGAAAATAATTAAAGTACTCACAATAACCGAGTGGATTTTATAGTTTCCATATTTAAAAGATTGCATGCTTAACGGCCAAAGCAATAGAAAGAAAGAAGGATAAATAAACCAAAGGTAATTAGGGCTGGTTAAGAAATTAACAATAATAAAAAATAAAATACTAATGATGCTTCCTAACCAAGCAGAAATCACATCCTGTTTGCGCATGTTTTTGTCTCCCTTATTTTTGACGTAACCATCTATAGAACATACTTAACGGCCACCAAAGGACACCGAATGTAGGATAGACAAACCAAATCGTATTTGGAGTATAGTAAAAATTGATAAAAATAAATAAAGCAATGATTAGGATGCTTCCCCAAATCGAAAAACCAAGGTCTAATTTAGACATATTTTTCTTTACTGGTTTATTGATACCTAGTTCCTTTTCAATTTCATCAATATCTCCAAACTCAATAATGGCTTTATTAACCGCATCCTCCTCTTCTTTGCCTTGTGCCATAAGATCGTATACCTTTTCTTCGAGGTTATCCAAAATTTCCTGTTTGACGAGTTCTTTCTGTTCACTATCAGGAATTTTTTTGAATAACTCATCCACATGGTCTTTTATTTTTCGCACTGTAATCCCTCCAAAAATAGATCGACAATTTCCTTTGTTTCCTGCCACTCTTTTACCGTTTCCTTTAAAAATGCCTTTCCTAACGTTGTAATTCGGTAATACTTTCTTTTTCCTCCATGAGTAATCGAACCTGTATAAGATTCAATTAGTTCTCTCTTTTCTAATCTTTGAAAGACCGCGTAAAGGGTCGCTTCTTTAATTTGAAATCGATTTTCGGTACGTAGACTGATTTGTTTAGATATTTCATATCCGTATTGATCTTTTTCCAAAATCAAACAGAGAATGATCGAATCTAAATGTCCACGGATAATGTCACTTCTAATCATAAGTCACCTTCCGCAATAATGATTATTCTATCTGATAGAGTAATACTACAGTAAATTACTCTATCTGTCAAAGTAAAATATGAATAAATTAAAAATAAAATTTTAAATATTAAAAACTGCTAATTTATAACAGTTGACAATGGGAATAATTGAGGGTTGTCCTTGAAAAACTATACCTATAAAAGCATTGTATTTTAGAATTGTTAGTAATTTTTACTCACTTTTTTATTTCACAAAAATTACTTTCATGTATAATAGATTGGTAGATAGTGAGAAAGTGGGAGAATTATGAAGAAATATAGCGTGTTATTTGTCTTTATGTTACTAATTGTCGTTTTATCTGGTTGTACAATGAAGGCAGAGGCGGAAATACCAAAGAAAGATGTAAAGCAAACACCGATAACAAATGAAAAGCCGAAAGTCGAGGATGTAGAAATTCCTGAAACAGTTGATTCTCAAGAAATAGATACGTCTACTTGGATTGATGTAGATGCACCTGCTCGTATCCCTATCCTTATGTATCATAGTATTTCTTCAGGAAATAGTTTACGTGTGCCGCGGGAAGAATTTAGAGAACATATGAAATGGCTCCATGATAATGGATATTACACTCTTACACCGGAGGAGGCGTACATCGTATTAACCGAAAATAAAAAACCAAGCGAAAAAACGGTTTTTATTACATTTGATGATGGATACGAGGATAATTACATAGATGCATATCCGATCTTAAAAGAATATGGTTTAAAAGCAACAATCTTTATGATTGGAAAATACATTGATAAAAAAAATCACTTAACTGAAGCGCAAATGAAAGAAATGAATCAAAATGGTATATCGATCGAAAGCCATACATTTAATCACTTAGAATTACCTCGTTTATCAGACTCACAACAATTAGATGATCTAACTCGTTCGAAACAATTATTTGATCAATTATTGGACCAAGAAACAAGTATTATCTGTTATCCTGTAGGTCGCTATAATGAAGTAACAAAAACGTATGCAGAACAGTCAGGGTATAAAATGGGGGTGACAACTGAACCGGGAGCGGCGTCTAGTGAGCAGGGGATGTATACACTTCATCGTATTCGTATTACGCCTGGGATGTCCACTCAATGGTTTGGTCAATTAGTGGAGAACGGCAACCATTAAAATTAAATCTATAGAATTTGATAATGATAAAAACAAAAAAGGCAGCCTCTCAAAACTACTTAATGAGAGACTGCCTCGTTTCATTTATGAGGTTTTATCGAATCGAAGATTATCACTAACAGTTCGAATGCGGACATTTTTAATGGTGCCTGACACCATTTTTCCACAAATTAGGCATTGAGCTTTCAACCCTTTGAAAACGTTTACATTAAATCCGTTTAAATTCCCATGTGTGAATGGTGAAGGAAACCAAGTTTTACAATTTGGATTGGTACAACGTATTTCTAATACTTTATTTGTATGCATCACATCAACCCCCTTAACAAATTATATTCGCCATCGGAGTTAAGTTTCCTTTTTAAATATACAAAAAAAACGGACTTCCTAACAGAAAGTCCAGTTACAATTGTCATTAAATTAATCTCCAAAAAAGCCAATTAAACTTAAAAATACGAGAATAATGGTTATAGGAACAACCCATTTCATTAGTATTCTCCAAGAATTGTACCAGGTTGAGGAAAGGGAATTACCTAATGAAAATTCTTGTTTAACAAGCGAGCGATCCATTCGATAAATGATAAATAGAGCAATGAGCATACTACCAATCGGTAGCAAAATATTACTTACAAGATAATCAGTAGCATCGAAAACCGTTTTATCAAATAATTTACTATTCTTCAATGGACCGAAAGATAGTGCGGCAGGTATGCCAGCAAGGAATACAATTAAACCGGAAATCCATGAAACTTTATTCCTTGAATGTTTTCCATTTGAAGTAAAGGCGGCAACAATGATTTCTAATAAACTAAATGATGACGTTAAGGTTGCAAATAAAAATAAAATTAAAAACAAACATAAAAATAATTGGCCTAATGGCATTTGTGAAAAAACTGTTGGCAATACGATGAATAGTAGGCCCGGTCCTTCAGTTGGCTCTAATCCAAAAGCGAAAACAACCGGAAAAATGGCTAAACCTGCAAGTAAAGAGACAAAAATATTCATCCATACAACAGAAGTAGCTGATGCTGGTATGCTCACATCCTTTTTTAAATATGAGCTATATGTGACCATACAGGAGAATCCAACAGCTAATGAGAAAAAAGATTGACCAAGTGCATATAGAACAGCTTCACCTGTTATTTTTGAAAAATCAGGATTTAAAAAAAAGCGAATTCCTTCCAATGCCCCGTCTAATGTGACTGATCGAACGACAAGGACAATAAAAAAGATAAAAAGGATAGGCATCATATATTTATTTGCTTTCTCTATTCCATTCTGAATTCCGTTCGAAATGACGAAAACATTAATTAAAATAAAGAGAGCTAATCCACCAATAGAAATTAGTGGACTACTTGTAATCATTCCAAAGAGATCCGGGTACTTCGTTCCTTCTTCAATAATCTTTCCCGGAATAGATAATCCACTATAAATGATGATCCAGCCACCGACAACACTATAAAACGATAATAATAAGAAACAGCCAAGGACACCGATTCTGCCAACCCATTTCCATGGGCTTCCAGGTGCCAGCACTTTATACGCACTAATTGCTTCTTTACCTGATCCACGTCCAATGATGAATTCAGAAATAAGAAGGGGGAGTCCAATAATTAATGTAAAAATAACAAAGATGAGAAAAAAAGCTCCGCCCCCACTCATTCCAGTTACATAAGGAAATTTCCATATCGCACCTAATCCTATCGCAGCACCAGCAGAGGATAAAATAAAACCAAGTTTTGAAGACCATTGTTGTTTTTCTTGAGTCATTTGAAACTCCTTTCTTATTGAATATGCATTACCATCCCTTGAAATATATATGAAAAACGTTTGCTAGTTATCCTTAAGATAGGATAGGCTATTTGCAAACCGCACTTGCCACATCATAATGACTAAGTTCAATATCTAGTTCCTTACCAAGTGCTAACTTAGCTAATTGCAAGCCAATAAAAGGTCCCATCGTTAAACCGGATGCACCGAGACCGTTGGCAACGAGAATTCCGGAAAACCCTGGAAGAGGTCCAATGACAGGTAAAAAGTCGGGGGTGAATGGTCGAAAACCGACCCGTGTTTCCAGTATTGAACAATCTGCAAGCCCAGGTGCAATTTGTAAAGCTTTATTTAAAATCTCATAACACCCTCCGGCAGTAACACGTGTATCAAACCCTACATTATTTTCATGGGTTGCCCCGATAACAATTCGTTGATCTTCGAAAGAAAGTATGTATTGATCAGAAGGAGGGATCACGACCGGCCAATTACTTGTACTTTCATTAGGAATTTGTAGATGCATGATTTGTGCTTTTTGTGATGTAACTTGAAACTGTATACCAAGTGGTTCGATGATTTGATTTGCCCATGCTCCTGCTGTGACGATTACTTTATTTGCAGTAATTTCTTTTTTATCGACAATAACTCCCGTAACTTCTTTCTCTTTACATAGTAAACTAGCATTGCCGGATATAATTACTGCCCCATGTTTAGTGGCCCCTCTTAGCAATGCATAACGTAATGCTCGTCCATTGACCCTTGCAGCGCCACTAACATGAACGGAACTGTAGCCGTCAGCAAGAGGAGGGAATAATGCTTTTGTTTGCTCATGATTAAGTACTGTTATTTCACCGATTTCTGGTGCATCTACTTTTCTTTTTATCGCACGCTTTTCCATCGCAGATAATTTTTCTGTGTCTGTGTGGATGCTAATAGCCCCAACTCGTGCATAACCAGTATCAGTTTCTCCATCTCTCTCTAAACTCGCAATTAAGGTAGGATAGTATTTTGCTCCACCTTTAGCAAGCTTATACCATGCCTTATTTCTCCGCTGGGAAAGCCAAGGACAAACAATGCCAGCGGCAGCGTCTGTTGCCTGACCTTCATCGTTCTTATCAATGACAATCACTTCAGTGCCCGCTTTTGCTAAATGGTAAGCGGTCGAAGCTCCTAAAATTCCTGCGCCAACTATGATAATTTTCTCCATTTTACTTATCCTTTTCTCTTAAACTTTTCAAATAATAGGGCTATCTTAGTATACCAAGCGTTTTTAACCCATTGTATATTCCCGAATTAGTTACTTCAGTCGTTCTATGCTTTGCATAGGCAAAAAGATTCGGATCAGCATTCCCCATTGCAAAACCTTCACCAACAACCGATAACATTTCTTTATCATTCATGCCATCACCAAAGGCGATCGCAGATTCCTTATCTATATTCAAATATTCCAGTATTTGAGTAACAGCAAATCCCTTATTAACAGTATCTCGAATGACATCAAAACAATGATTTAATCCATTTACATTTACACGTGACAAATGTAAATTATCTACTTTTTCATAAAGAAGGGGATCATTTTCACTCAACTTTATTAATGTGATGCCAAGTATTGGATCAAGATTTTCTGAAGAATATCGCTCGTTTTTATTCATATGAAAAATTTTCATAAACTTTTGTACTTCAGGGTCTTCCATTGATGTGAAAAGATTCTTTTTATTCGTATACAGAACCATTTCGTTTCCTTGTTCTTCCGCAATTGTTAAAAAGCGGTTTACGGTACTCGTTTTCATTGGTTCTTTTAATACGTCTTTTCCTTTATGTATTGCATATGCACCGTTATAGCCAATGTACGAATCAATATGTAATTCTTTTGCAATATCCGAAATCTCATGTAACGGACGCCCTGTTGCAAGAAATACCTCGATATCCTTTTGTTGAGCTTCCGCAATCGCTGTTTTCGTTGAGTTCTCAATTTGATCATCTGGTCTTAGCACTGTTCCATCAATATCTAAAAAAATAATTTTGTAATCAGACATCTCACGGCTCCATCTCTTTATTTTCGTCAATTCCTACATGCATTTTATCATAAAAATAGAGCAAATAGAAAAGATTCTCTGTCACTGGAACGGAGTGAAGCAATAAATGATGAATAAAAAAGGTGGTGACAAGTGTAAAGACACATGTTAATATTTATGTGGATTTACCGATTTTATGTAGATAGAATAAAAGGGGTAAACTACTATTAATATGGAAAACCGGAGGACAAAATGGTAAGTAAAAATGAGATTTCTAACAAAAAACTACTAGGGATTGCCGGATTAGGATGGATGTTTGATGCGATGGATGTGGGAATGCTCTCATTTATTATCGCTGCTTTGAAGGTGGATTGGGATTTAACCGTCGGGCAGATGGGATGGATTGGGAGTATCAATTCTATCGGTATGGCTGTGGGTGCTTTTCTTTTCGGATTACTAGCGGATCGAATTGGACGAAAGCATGTTTTTATTATTACATTATTATTATTTTCGTTAGGGAGCGGAGCATCAGCATTCACAACCTCTTTTTCGATTTTTTTAATTTTACGCTTTCTTATTGGAATGGGGCTTGGGGGAGAACTGCCAGTTGCTTCAACACTTGTATCAGAAAGTGTACCTACTGAAAAACGAGGAAGAATTGTCGTATTATTAGAAAGTTTTTGGGCCTTTGGCTGGTTGATTGCTGCCATTATTTCTTATTTTGTCATTCCGCACTTTGGCTGGCAAATTGCTTTACTAATTAGTGTTATTCCCGCGTTCTATGCATTATACTTGCGACTGCACTTACCAGATTCAGATCGTTTTGTAACGATACAAAAGAAAGAACGGCCAACAATTATTCAAAGCATTACAGCGGTTTGGTCAAAAAAGTATACTCGAACAACCCTTATGTTATGGATACTTTGGTTTTGTGTAGTATTTTCATATTACGGAATGTTCCTATGGTTACCAAGTGTGATGGTAATGAAAGGTTTCAGTATGATAAAGAGTTTTGAATATGTGTTAATCATGACTCTTGCCCAATTACCGGGATATTTTACAGCAGCATGGCTTATTGAAAAAGTTGGTAGAAAATTTGTTCTTGTTGTTTATTTAATCGGTACAGCATTAAGCGCCTATTTATTTGGTACAGCCGGTACGTTATCTTTATTAATTATTTCAGGAATCCTATTATCATTTTTCAATCTTGGAGCATGGGGTGCATTATATGCCTATACGCCTGAACAATACCCAACAAAAATTAGGGGAACAGGTACAGGAATGGCTACGTCTTTTGGACGCGTCGGAGGTATTCTTGGGCCGTTATTAGTTCCGTATCTAGTTGAGCAAAATATTTCATTTACAATCATATTTACGATTTTCTGTATATCAGTATTAATTGGAGCTGCATCCGTTCTCTTTTTAGGAAAAGAAACAAGGAATGTGGAACTGCAATAATAAACTATCCGAAGCAGTGAAGTTCAAATAGAATTTGATTTCACTGCTTTATTTTTGACTGTAATTAAATGTGAGAAATAAATGATTTGTAAATTGTTAGTTTCTATTAGAAAATAATTGAAGAACTATGAATTAAGAGGTGGAGAAATGGACAAGCATTCGTATATTTCAGAAGATGGGATTGGTTTGGCTGAATTAATAAAAAAGAAAAAAGTATCGCCAAAGGAATTGGTAGAAGCGGCATATAATCGAATCGAAGAGGTAAACCCGCAATTAAATGCCGTGGTGCGTACACGTAAAGAAAAAGTGTTAGAAGAAATGGACGATTTACATATTGGGGAACAGCCTTTTGCAGGAGTTCCTATCGTTTTAAAAGATATTTCACAAGCAGTGGAAGGTGAACCACTTACATCAGGATCAAAGCTGTTTTTAGATAATATTGCAAGAAGGGACTCAAATTTTGTAGCACGACTTCGTAAAGCAGGTTTTCTATTTATCGGTCATACGAATACGCCGGAATTTGGGTTAAAAAATATAACAGAACCAGAGATCCATGGACCGACACGAAACCCATGGAATACGAATTATTCATCAGGTGGTTCAAGTGGTGGCGCGGCTGCAAGTGTAGCTGCCGGAATCGTTCCGATTGCAGGTGCAAGCGATGGCGGAGGATCAATTCGGATTCCGGCATCTTTTACAAGTCTTGTAGGTTTGAAACCGACAAGGGGACGTACACCGGTTGGCCCGGGTGTTGGCCGCCAATGGCAAGGTGCATCCATTGATTTCGTTTTATCTCGCTCCGTTCGTGACAGCGCCGCGCTTTTAGATGTTTTACAAACAGTACAGCCTGAGGCTGCATTTCAGACGCCATTATTTCCGGGTAGCTTCTTAAATGAAATCACAAAGCGAACCAACCCAAAATTTCGAATAGCTTTCACAACGGAATCACCGGTGGGAACACCAGTCTGTGAGGAAGCAAAACACGCGGTATATAAAACAGTTCAATGGCTAGAAGAACAAGGTCATATTGTGGAAGAAAAAAAGAACAATGTCGACGGCATCCGTTTAATGGAAAATTATTATATCATGAATAATGGTGAAATGGCCGGTATGGTAGATTCAATGGAAAAAGCATTAGGGAGAGCGATTACTGCAAGCGACATGGAGATCGTTTCATGGGTACTAACGGTTGCAGGTAAATCTGTTACAGCAGCGGAATTTACACAAAGTATTGCCGAGTGGGATGTAGCCGCGGCGCAAATGGCACAATTTCATGAAAGCTATGATTTATACCTGACACCGGCGACGGCTTATTCAGCTCCACAAGTAGGAGAATTAACCCATTCCGAAAAAGAAATAGCAGAGCTTTTAAAAATATCTACGCTAAATAAATTTGAACAACAAAAGCTCGTTTATGAAATGTTTGAACCAAGTCTAACTTATACACCATTTACACAATTAGCTAATCTTACTGGTCAACCAGCAATCTCCGTTCCTATCCACTTAACTGTAAATGGATTGCCATTAGGTGTTCAATTCATGGCACCAAAAGGAAGAGAAGACTGGTTATTAAGAATAGCTAGTGAAATGGAACAATCAGATATATGGGTAGGAATGAAAGGAAATCAAATATTTCATTCATAAAGTTAAAGTCCAATTCTCATAAGAATTGGACTTTAAAAATAAAAAAACCAAAAAATCGAAATATAATTGAAAAATATTATAAAACGAACTTTCCTACGACGCCGCTAATTATTCCTAATACAACAACGGATAATATCACAAAAAACAACACTTTTTTCGGAAATGATTTTGCAACCATTAATAAAGACGGTAGGCTAATCGCAGGTAATGTAACTAATAGTGCTGCGGCAGGTCCTCCGCCAAGTCCCATAGTAATAAAAGTCTGGATAATTGGAATTTCTGCAGCAGTAGGAATTACGAAAAGCATTCCCGCAATCGCAAATATAATGATTCCTATAAGGCTATTCGCCATCGAATCACTTAAATGTGGAAACAGCCAAACGCGACCAGCACCTAAAACGAGTACTGAGAGAACATAGGCAGGAACAATATATATGATCATCATCCAAATGCTTTTCATCCATCTAGAGAAAAAATGACCTCTAGGTTCATCAGAACGAATAACTTGATCCATGTCAATCGGTTGTACATCTTTTACAAATCGATTCGCTACATAACTCACACCGAAAGTTAATACGAGACCAATAATCAAACGTAATAAAGTGAATTTCCAAGACAATACAAACGTCATAAAGACGAGTGTGGCCGGATTAATCATTGGATTACCGATCCAGAACGCTAGTGCTGCTCCAACCGATACATTTTTTTTACGGAGTCCAACAGCCATAGGTGCTGCACAACATGTACACATCATCCCGGGAATCGAAGCAAGCCCCGCAACGGCAGTACTTCCGAACGAAGTTTTACCAAGCACTTTCAAAAGCCATTTTGCCGGTAGTAAGACTTGGAGTAAGGAACCTAATAAAATCCCTAATACGGCCGCTTTCCAAACGGATTGAAAATAAGCCTTTGCATAGTCCCAAGCTGTTTGCCATGTTGAGGCCCCTTTTGATTGATCACCTAAAATCGATGAACCGATTGAATGTGTATTAGCCGCTACAATTACCTTATGATAATATGGCCACCACTTCACATAAAACAATCCGGCAGCGGCGATAATGATAAAAGCAAAAGCGAGCCAAAACGTTTTTTTCTTATATGCTTGATGTGGTTGTAAAGAATGATCAAGCTGTGGCATAAAAAACAACCTCCAAATAATGGTAAAATAATAATAAAGACATTATATTATATCATAATTTATATTTTTTCGTTGAAAGATTTTTAATGAATCCCCAAATTAAATCCTAAAATATGCATTTTTTATTTTCCTGTTCTATAATTAAAGCAAAAAATAATCGAAAGGTTGTTATCATATGACAAGTACAGTAAAACTTACTTCATTATCTTCGAAAGGCGGTTGTGGTTGTAAAATCGGACCAGCTGATTTAGCTGCCGTTATTCGAACGTTGCCACCTGCTACACCAGACCCAAATTTATTAGTCGGATTAGATACTAGTGATGATGCGGGTGTTTATCGTTTAACAGACGATTTAGCTATTGTCCAAACAGTTGATTTTTTCACACCGATTGTGGATGATCCTTATTCATTTGGACAAGTAGCAGCAGCAAATGCGATCAGTGATATATATGCCATGGGAGGAACACCATTAACTGCATTAAATATTGTGGCCTTTCCAATACACACATTAGAAAAGGAAATATTAGCTGATATTCTGCGCGGGGCAGGAGATAAATTAAAAGAAGCAGGGGCAACACTTGTTGGGGGACACTCAATTGATGATAAAGAACCAAAATTTGGTTTAGCCGTAACGGGAATCGTCAATCCTGATAAAGTACGTACTAATGCAGGAGCAAAATCGGGAGATAAATTAATCTTAACAAAACCAATTGGTGTTGGGATATTAACTACTTCAATTAAACGTGATTTATTATCTGAGGAAGAAATCAACCGTGTAACAAATGTAATGACAACATTAAATAAAACTGCCGCTGAAACGATGGGGAATTATAATGTACATTCCTGTACCGATGTTACTGGATTTGGATTATTAGGACATGCGTCAGAAATGGCAAAAGGCAGTGGTGTTGGACTTCATATCCATAAAGATCAAGTACCAATGCTTCCTAGAGTTAGAGAACTAGCTGAAGCGGGAGCAGTTCCAGGTGGAACAAAAAATAACTTTGCTCACCTTGAAGGAGATGTCACTTACCCTGAAACTATGGATCAAATCGATCAATGGATCTTATGTGATGCGGTAACATCTGGCGGACTATTAATATCTGTGGCTGGTGAAGAAGCAGAAGAACTTCTCACGGATTTAATAAATGCTGGGGTAGAAGCAGCAATTATTGGTGAGGTGAACGAGGAAAATCCAGGGCATATCGTCGTATTATAGACTAGTGTGATTGGGAAAGGTGGGAACATTATGTTCCATGACATATCAATTGAAGAATTAAGAGCATTAAAAAATAACAATGAGCTAACTGTGATTGATGTTCGCTCGCAGTCTGAATATAAAGATGCAACGATTCCGGGAAGCATAAATATTCCTTTTTTTAATGATGATGAAAGAGCTGAAATTGGTACTATTTATAAACAAATAAGTCCGCAAGCTGCAAAGGAACGCGGGCTTGAAATTATGTCGGCAAAGTTGCCGGGTTTTGTAAAGGAATTTGCAAAACTAAATGGTAAAAAAGCGGTATTTTGCTGGCGTGGAGGGATGCGGAGTAAAACAACAGCAACTGTTCTTGGACTAATGGGCATCAATGTTATTCGTTTAATTGGCGGCTATCGTTCATATAGAAATTGGGTAGTAGATACACTTGAGACGTTCGAATTACGACCGAAAGCTTATATCCTAAATGGTTATACCGGTTCAGGGAAAACAACGATTCTTCATCGCCTTGATCAGGAGGGGTATCCAGTTCTGGATCTAGAAGGGTTGGCAAAACATAGAGGTTCAATATTTGGTCAAATCGGATTGGAACCAAATAATCAAAAAACATTTGATGCACAGCTTCTTGAAGAGATTCTTTCACTTAATCATTCGCCATATATCCTATTTGAAGGGGAAAGCAAAAGAATTGGAAAAGTCTCCTTACCAGATTTTTTAATCGAAAAAAAAGAGCAGGGAGTACAGTTATTTATTGAAATACCAATTGAAGAGCGGGTACGTCATATTTTAGAGGATTATCAGCCATGGAATTATGAAAAGGAATGCTTTGAAGCTTTTTCAAGAATAAAAAGACGAATCCATACACCAATTGCAAGCAAGATTGAGACAGATTTAAAATTAGGTGATTATTCTTCAGCCGTTAAATTGCTCTTAGAATATTATTATGATCCTTTATACGAACATACAGCGGAACAATATCCAGAAAAAAGTAAGATTTATATTAAAGCAAAAAATGTTGAAGAAGCTATCAAGCATATTCGCGATCAACTTAGTGTAAAATTAATATAATCTAATTGTTACTCATAAAACGGCTATAACATTATTTGTTTTAGTCGTTTTTTTGAATAAGGTATAGTATTTATTTAACAAAATTTATTATGTAAACACATTTTAATAGACCAAACATCTTATTTTAACATAAATTGTAGGTCTATGGAATTAATTTTGTAAAAATTTTCTAAAAAATTTAAAAGCTTGTGCTATAATGTTATTAGCACAGTATAGCAGGGTGGTGGTGGTTACTCCTAAATTAAAGGGGGGAGATCACTGATGGTCACATTTTACGAAGCGTTGTCACTAATGATGATGTTTGGGTCATTAATCGTTACCGTGATTACCGTTGTTATTTCTCTTACAAAAAAGAAATAACCCACCCTGCCAGGCCATGGTTTTAGGGTAGGTTCCAAGCTTTCCTTATAGGGCCACTGCACTTCCATGCAGGTATGCTGTGTAAGAACATTGGCTCCCAACCAATGTTCTTTTTTTATCTTTTCTTATTATATCCAATAAAAATATAATATTCAAACAATAACCTTTAATTGGAATTGATTGATTAGATACCTCACAAAATCGCCCCAATGTCTATTTTATATAAATTTAATCAATCTGTACATCATGACAAAAGTAGGGTTTTTTATTAGGAAAAAGCCTTCATATGATTCATCTGCATATAACATTAAGTTTAATTATATATTTTTTAAATAGAACAAAAATTCTACGTATTTTGGTAAAATATAATCCAAATGAACTAATGTAACAATGATGGAGGTGATGGTGTTTGATAAAAAAGTTTTTGCAAATCTTTTTAATAGTAGTAATCATCTTTTTAGTGACTAGTCTTCCATCCATGTTTATAGTTAGTAACAATCATGGAGAGGCATACCTACAATTTCATCCCGAAGTTATGATTATGAATATTCCAGTGTTTTTTACGTCCTTTCAAGATGGAACTTTTGGCACATACAGTATAAATGGTATCTCACACTCTGTACTAAACGATATTCAATCATTTTCGATAAACTCGGGAATTCTTTTATTTTCAAGCATCTTAGTTGCTTTATTATTTTCTCTTAGCTTTGGTGTATTCTTAAGTTCCTTAAAAATCACAAAACTGTTTCGTTGGATTATAAATATATTTTCCCTAGTTCCAGATTTTATCATTATTATTTTATCGATTGCACTTGCTGTTGAATTTTACAAGTGGACAGATATACGTGTAATTACGTTGTCCCCATTTTCCGATTCAGTCAATCTATGGTTTCCGATTGCCATCCTTTCATTAATGCCAACATTTTATTTATTTAAAATGATTTCTGCTAGATATATAGAAATAACCGGATTGGACTACATAAGAACAGCCGTAGGCAAAGGACTGAATAGACACTATATTAATAGCCGGCATATATTGAAAAACTTAATTCCTTATATTTTTGCTGATTTAAAAAAAGCCATATCATTTACAATAGGAAATTTATTTATTATCGAATATTTGTTTAATATAAAAGGATTAACCATTTTTATTTTTGATGATTATCAATTTCAGAAAGTCTTTTTATCATTATTAATCTTATTGACCATTGCAACTCTTTGCTATTTGTTTATCAAATTACTTTTCTATTTTATTGAGCGGGTGTTTATCAATGCATGAAAAAAGAACATGGAATCCATATTTAATCATCAGCGTAATTATGGTATTTTTTTTATTCGCAATATCAATAGTCGGTCCATTGTTTGCCCCACATAAATTAACAGACAGTATTACGATTTATCAATATGGGGAAAAAAATATGGCATTTCCACCGCTAGCCCCCTTTACATACAAAGAATATCCGTTAGGAACAGACAAATGGGGATACGATTTACTTACATTACTAATTTATGGTGCAAAATATACTGTCTTTATTTCAATTTCGATTGCCTTATTAAAAATTGCTCTTGGTTTAGGAATTGGATTATTTACAGGGATAATGAAAAAGAGGCTCCACATTTGGGAGTCATTTGAACATTCTTTATCGTATATTCCATCGTTTTTAATCATTTATTTCGTTTTGTGGCCGATTTCTTTTAATCCAACTATTAAGCCTATATCATTAATCGTATTATTTATCATCGTATCGACCATAATCGGATTTCCGAGTGTAGCCGCATCGATTCGGGAAAAAACGATACAAGTGTATCGCTTGCCTTTTATTGAAGCCGCCATTACGACAGGGTCTTCAAAATGGAAAATAATTAAGCGCCACATCATTCCACATTTAATAGAAGATATTGTTATATTATTTGTTCTCGAAATTGTTACCGCAATCACTGTGATGGGACAATTAGCATTATTTAATATTTTTATAGGAGGAACGAAGCTAGAAACCTCACCAACTTTATATCATTCGATTACGAAAGAATGGGCTGGTTTAGTAGGACAGGCAAGGGATCATTTGTGGGGAAATCAGTTCGTTCTTTTCATTCCATTAGTATGCTTACTGTTTGCGATTGTATCATTTCAACTTTTAGCCGTTGGATTAAAAAAACATTATAACCGCAGATATCAAACAAGTCAGTGGATTTAGACGACCATCCTTAATAATTGCAAAATAATATTGCAAAGGAATTCATAAAAATGAGGTAGTTTATTATTCCAGTAAATCATTTCACTTGAAAAAATGATAAAAATAAAGTAATATAACAATACAAGCTGCATTGTACGTATTGATAATAAAGTTTTAACCTTTAAGCTGTAACAGGGAGTTTTATATTGAAACTGGAATGACAAGCTTTCGCCTACATGGCATGGAAGACAAGCAAGAACGTTTCTGCAAACACCCACTTTGAGGAGTGGTGGTTTAAAACTTTCTTAATACTCATACGGCAAAGGCGGCCTTATAAATGACAACTTCCAAATCAGTTTCCAATCGGGAACTGGTTTTTTTATACAGAGAATAATGTATGGAATTATATAATAAGAACCAAATTTTAAAAAGGAAAATTATCCTTTCTTTTTATCTAATTTATGCTAACATATACATAAATGAATAATTTTATCGCTAGGGGAGTCTAAATAAGACTGAGACAGAGATGTTCTGGACCCTTTGAACTTGATCCAGTTTATGCTGGCGTAAGGAAGTGGGAGTAAGAGATATAATCAATTCTGCCCATCTAACTGCTTACGATGGGCTTTTTTGTGTACAATTTCATAATTTTTTCTGCTAGGGGAGCCATAGGCTGAGAGATATCATTGATTGAAACCCTTTGTACCTGATCCGGATTATACCGGCGTAGGGAAGCGGTCTAAATAGCTATTCTGTATTTTCTAGTTACAGTTGTTATTGCCGCTTTCTATTGAGGAAGGCGGTTTTTTTGTTGGAGAAAGAAAAGCTTCCTCACAAAAATCAAATGATGGAGGTGTGTAAAGATGAATAAGTTAAAAAAAATGACGATAACTGCAGTTATTATTGCGATAACTACTTTAATAAGTAATATCGTTTTTATCCCAGTGGGATTTGCAAAAATTTTCCCTATCCAACATATGGCTAATGTATTAACCGCTATCCTATTGGGTCCGTTTTATTCAATTGCACAAGCATTTATCGTGTCAATCATCCGAAATTTCACAGGAACCGGCTCCCTATTTGCTTTTCCCGGAAGTATGATTGGTGCATTTCTATCAGGCTATTTGTTTATGAAAACAAGAAAGCTTAGTTGGGCGTTTACGGGTGAAGTTATTGGAACTGGCATTCTTGGGGCACTCGCAGCATATCCAGTAGCAAGGCTACTATTAGGAAAGAATGTAGCTTTATTTGGATTTATCCCTTCATTTATAGTTAGTTCCTTTGCAGGAGCACTAATTGCCATATTTTTAATGAAAGTATTATTACGAAATCAAACGTTTGGAGGAATCATTCATGAAAACAGCACTTACAATCGCAGGATCTGATTCAGGAGGTGGAGCTGGGATCCAAGCAGATATTAAAACATTTTCTTCCTTAGGTGTGTTTGGAATGTCGGTTATTACTGCAGTTACCGCCCAAAACACAATGGAAGTAAAATCTGTACAAATGATTGATTCACAAATAATCAGTGATCAAATATCTGCTATTTTCGACGACATTCATGTTGATGCAGTTAAAATTGGAATGCTCGGAACAAAAGAAAATATTGATGTGGTTGCAAAGGAATTGAATATATACCGTACAGAGCATATCATCCTCGATCCAGTCATGATATCAAAAGGTGGTCACCATTTATTACAGCAAAATGCGATAGATGCGTTAAAAGAAAAATTGCTTCCAATGGTGACATTAATTACACCTAATATACCTGAGGCTGAAAGTTTAACAGACAGAAAGATTTGTACGATTGAAGACATGTATACTGCCTGCCTCAAATTACAGGAACTCGGTGCCAATAAAATTTTATTAAAAGGTGGCCATTTAGAAGGGGATCCAAATGATTTATTTTTTGACGGACATCACTTTACATGGTTGCCAGGGAAGAGAATTCATACGAAAAATGTTCATGGAACAGGGTGTACGTTATCTTCAGCTATCACCGCTTTTGTTGCTCAGGAAGAAACCCTGTTGAGTGCAGTTAAGAAAGCAAAAGATTATATTACAATAGCAATTCAACATAGCTTAGAACTTGGCAGTGGACATGGTCCAACAAATCATTTTTACCATTTATATGAACGTGCTGGACTAGTAGACAATAAATAGCGGAGGGATTCCAATGGAAATTTCAAAAATGACACGGTTAATTTCATTAGTAAAAGAAAAAAAACCACTTATTCACCATATGACAAATGTGGTAACTATAAATGATTGTGCTAATGTCACACTTGCAATCGGAGCTTCACCAGTAATGGCTACAGAGATTAAAGAAGTGGAAGATATGATTCAACTAGCTGATGCACTAATTATCAATTTAGGAACGATTCATGATGTTGTTTTCGAATCTATGCTACATGCAGGGATTGCTGCTAATAAGAAAGGAATTCCAGTTATATTGGATCCTGTCGGTGTTGGCGCAACAAGTTATCGAACAGAACGATCTATGGAACTATTAGAAAAAGTAAAGATGGCTATCATCCGTGGGAATAGCAGTGAAATACATACATTAATTGGTGGTACAGGTGGAACAAAAGGAGTCGACGCGGGTGAAGGATCTGTACCATCGATTGAAATAGCTCAGCAAGCTGCCAACGCTTTCCAATGTGTTATTGGCATAAGCGGCAAAGTAGACGTTGTATCAAACGGAAGTAAGAACTATTATCTATCAAATGGGGATGAAAGATTAACAAGAATAACAGGAACAGGATGTATGTCTACTTCACTCATAGGCAGTTTTTCTGGCGTAACATCTGATTATTTAGGTGCCGCCATCACGGGAATGTCAATTATGTCACTTTCAGGGGAACGTGCAACGAAACACTTGGCAACAGATGGAGGAATTGGAACATATAAAATAAAGCTGATGGATGAAATCTATCGAATGAATGAGGAAGTTTTTGCTAAAGAGGTGAAAATTCATGAATGTTAATTACAATCTTTATTTAGTTACCGATGAACGAACCCCAATAGGCGAACTTTTATCAATTGTTGAAGAAGCTGTGCAAGGTGGTGTGACCATCGTTCAACTTCGTGAAAAGAATAGCGATGGACTCACATTTTATAAAAAAGCAAAACATTTAAAAGCGTTGTTAAAAAGCTATCAAGTGCCTCTAATTATAAATGATCGTGTAGATATTGCGTTAGCGGTAGGAGCTGATGGTATACATGTTGGTCAAGACGATATACCGCTTTCTGCCTTAAAGCGAATAGTTCCCAAGTCAATGATTATTGGTGTGTCTACGCAAACAATCGAGCAGGCCCAATTAGCTGAAAAAATTGGAGCTGATTATATTGGAATAGGGTCTGCTTTTCCAACTAAAACAAAACAAGATGCAACTGTGTTATCTATGGAAACCTTAAAAGCAATTAAAGATTCTGTAAATATACCAGCTGTAGCAATCGGAGGAATAACATTAGATAATTTTCATCAATTAAAAGAAATAAATTTTTCTGGAATTGCGGTAGTTTCTGCAATTATGAAGGCAAAAAACCCAAAGGAAGCAGCGAAAAAACTTTTTCAGTAAAAAAATAAATTTGCAATGTGCAAAATAGAGAGGGAGAATATGACAATGACGCAAGGGAAGCTATTTACCGATCGATTATATAGAAATGCTCAACCCATTTGGAATAAAAATCATCAACATCCATTTGTTCAAGGTATTGGTGACGGCTCTTTACCAATTGAACTTTTTGCTTATTATATGAAACAGGATTATGTGTATTTAATTGAGTATTCGAAGTTATTTGCAATAGGTACTCAAAAAGCAAAAGATTTACAAACAATGCAAAAATTTTCCCACTCATTACACTCAATTCTACATTTTGAAATGGACTTGCATAGAAAATATGCTAAAGAATTTGGGATATCTGAAGAGGAATTAGAACAGGTAAAACCAACACCTATAAATCTAGCTTATACAAATTATATGGTAAACGTATCACTAAATGGGTCATTAGCGGAAGTAGTTTCTTGTTTGCTTCCTTGTGCATGGGATTATTGGGAGATTGGTAAGCTTTTAAAAAAACAGCATCACCATCAAATAAAATCAAATCCGTATTCACATTGGATAGAAACTTATTCATCAGATGAGTTTGGATCGGTTGCCCTTTGGTTAATCAAGTTAATGAATCAATTAACTGAAGGAACTCGGGAACATGAACTGGTATCCTTAGAGAAACATTTTCAAATGACATCTCGCTTTGAATATATGTTCTGGGATATGGTCTATCACCAAGAAGAATGGCCATTATAAAGTTGTATTGTATGTATTTTTAATTCGTTAAAAAAGTTGAATTTATGTTTAACATTGATATGAAACAGCTAGGGGATAACCCCTAGCTTATTTTAGTTCTCTTCCTGTTGCTCCAATTGCTTTATCGGTATTTGATTGATTATTATATTCCGGATCTGGATTTAATTGTTTTTGGTCCGTATCCTTTCCGAGATAACTCGACTTATGCTTTTCTTGTAGTTTATGAAATTTTTCGAAATTTTGATTAACCAAAGTTTGTCCCTCCTTTTGATTTATTTTCCTTTGATATGTAAAAAAGTATGTAAGTTAAATAAGATAAAAAAAAGTGGGACATCCCACTTTTTCAAGTAATGAAAAATATATTGATAAGTCCGTATAAAAAGAAGCTTGGGCACCCTCCATATTTTATGAAGGAAAAGGTTTATACATTCAGTTTTCCTAGTAAAGCCATAATTGCTTTAACAATTAAGACGATAGCGAACAGAATAACGGCACCTGCTCCAATGAATTCAACTACTGTAGCTAATGTCCCCGTAACCACACCAAGCAGACTTAAGCCAAGTAACGCAAATCCTGCAAGTATTGTAGCTAAAAACAATTGAACCATAGTTAACCACCTCCTTGTCATATTATATGTACAAACAAAAATAAGTGTGATTTTTAGAAGTAAAATTAATGATTGAACATACTTCATAATAGGCAAGATGCATATCCCTTTTTGCATAGGGCAAAACTACGAGAATAAATGATAAATACAAAAATGAGGGATGCTTGATGAAAAAATTACTATTTACACTCATAATTTTAACCTTTGCAATAATTACAAGTTCTTGTGGGACAAACAATGATAATAAAAACGAGCAAAAAAACCTTTATGACAAAATTAAAGACAAAGGAGTCGTAAACATTGGAACGGAAGGGACCTATTCACCATTTACCTATCATGACCAATCTGGAAAGCTTACAGGTTTTGATATCGACATTGCAAATGAGGTATTTAAACGATTAAAGATAAAACCTAAATATATTGAAACAAAATGGGACGGTATGATTGCAGGGTTAGATGCGAAACGTTATGACTTAGTTGCCAATGAAGTAGCTGTTCGAACGGATCGATTGAAAAAATATGATATGTCAGATCCATATATCGTCTCGAAAGCTGTTTTAATTGTAGGAAAAGATAATCATGACATAAAAACGTTAAATGACTTAAAAGGAAAAAAAGTAGGGCAGTCATTAGATAGTAATTATCGAAAAATTGCAGAAGACCATGGTGCAACAAATACGGTTGTAGATGGATTCAATCAATCAATTGATCTGATCACTTCAAAACGAATTGACGCAACAATAAACGATAGTCTTTCTTATTTAGATTTGAAAAAACACCAACCCAATTTGCCTATAAAAGTCGTCTATGAAGAAAAAAATGCGACGAGTAATGCTTTTCTTTTTCGGAAAAATTCAGATGAACTAGTGAAGGCTGTAAACGGAGCACTTGCAGATATGAAAAAAGATGGTACCTATTTGAAAATTTCAAAAAAATGGTTTGGCACAGATGTGTCGAAGTAAAGGGATCGATTAAAGATGTTCACAGATGAATCTACCATCCGAATACTCGGAATCCTGCGTGATTCCTTTTTTCCTATACTAAAAGCAGGCATATATTTTACTATTCCTCTTTCAATCATTACATTTATATTAGGAACGGTACTAGCATTTCTGATAGCGATTATTCGCATTTCTACAATTAAACCATTAATCTTACTCGCTAAATTTTATTTATGGATTTTTAGAGGGACCCCTTTACTCGTTCAATTGTTTATCCTTTTTTATGGATTGCCTAAATTAGGGGTTACGTTAGATCCGTTTCCTGCAGCAATCATCGGCTTCACCTTAAATGTGGGAGCATATAGTTCCGAAATTTTTCGGGCATCCATTTTATCTATTCCAAAAGGCCAATGGGAAGCAGCATACTCAATAGGGATGAAGAAATCCCAAGCGATGAGAAGAATTATATTACCACAAGCAATGCGTGTATCCTTGCCACCTTTAGGGAATTCTTTTATCAGTTTAGTGAAAGATACGTCACTTGCTGCAACGATAACTGTTACTGAAATGTTCCAAAAAAGTCAGCAAATCGTTGCTGCCACTTATGAGCCGCTTTGGCTATATATAGAAGTAGCTTTCATTTATTTACTATTTAGTACTGTGTTATCGTTTGGTCAATCTATGCTTGAAAGGCGATATAATCGAACGGTAGCAAAATAGTGGGGGACGAAGAATGATTTCTATCCAACAATTGCATAAACGTTTTCATGATTTAGAAGTTTTAAAAGGGATTACACTTTCAATCGAAAAAGGGCAAACTGCTGTTATCATTGGACCATCTGGTTCAGGAAAAACAACTCTTCTTCGTTGTTTAAATCTATTGGAGACTCCAGATAAAGGTTCACTTTCGATTGGAAATCGAAAACTGGAATTTCAAGAAAATAGAAAGATAAAGCTTCAAGAAATAATGGCTATTCGCAAACAAACAGGTATGGTTTTTCAAGGGTATAATTTGTTTCCGCATTTGACAGCACTGGAAAACATCATGGAAGGACAAGTTACAGTATTGAAACGTTCAAAGGCAGAAGCAAAGCAAAAAGCATTAGGATTGTTAGAAAAAGTAGGGCTAAAAGATCGTGGTGACATGTATCCACATCAACTTTCAGGTGGACAGCAGCAACGTGTTGGGATTGCACGAGCAATGGCGATGGATCCTGAAGTCATATTATTTGATGAACCAACATCCGCCCTTGATCCTGAGCTTGTTGGAGAAGTGCTAAAAGTTATGAAAGATTTAGCAAATGAAGGAATGACTATGGTAGTTGTCACGCATGAAATGCAATTTGCACGAGATGTTGCCGATCAGGTGATATTTATGGATCAAGGGATAGTCGTTGAACAGGGCACTCCTAATGAAGTGTTTGGACAATCGAATAATCCTCGTCTTTTGCAATTTTTAAATAAGGTAAATGCAAGGTAACAATCCCAGCGGTGATGATATACATATCATTGCCTTTTTTTAATAGAATTTATGGTAATTACCGATTTTGTGTAAAAAAGAGAAAAAAATCGTCTATAATAGGTAATGCATCATTTTGTAAATGATACATACATTTTAGTAATAGAGAATGTTGGGGGAGAAAGATGTTCCAAATCATTAATCTTAAAAAGGTAAGAAAAATACTTAAAATCATTTTTTGGCTTATTTTTTTCGTTTATTTTTGCTATATGTTATACATTCTTTTCTTAGGTCGATATCGGATACCTGCAACACAAGAAAATTATAATATAATCCCATTTAAAACAATAAAAATGTATATTGATTACTATGACCATTTTAATTTTACTATTTGGTTTTCCAATCTATTCGGAAATGTTCTTGCCTTTATGCCGTTAGGTTTTCTTGCTCCTTTATTAATTAAACGATTGAACGGATTTTTAAAGGTTCTATTTTTATCATTTTTCACCACAGTCATTGTTGAATCGATCCAGCTAACCTATCATGTAGGCGGTTTTGATGTTGATGATATTATTTTAAATACAATTGGTGGTGTTCTAGGCTACTTAGTGTTTTTGCTTGTTTATACGAATATTAAAAGCCTTAGTAAAGGACACACCGAATTTACAAATATTCGGTAAGTATAAAAAAGATCATTGGACTCAAGAATATACATTGAGGTGAGTAATTTTGAGTAAAAGTAAAAAGAATTCTACTCCGAATCAAAATAAGGCGAAACCAAAGGCAAACATAAGACAGCCTAATAATCCTTTACCACAACCAAAAGATTATGAAGAAATAGAATACTAAAGAACAATAAAAAGGCGATGTAGAAATCGCCTTTTAATTATTTTAAAAAACAACAATAAGTAATGTTGGGTAAAAAATTTTATTTAGGAGAAAATAAATGAAACTATAGGAAAAAGGAGAAGTTGTCGTGTCTAATCAAAAATTAATCAATTTCTTAAATCAAGAATTATCTAATTTCTCTGTAATGTATATTAAACTTCATCGCTACCATTGGTTTGTACAAGGAAGACATTTTTTCCACTTACATAAATTATTTGAAGAATTATATACCGAAATGGCAGCAGATATAGATACACTTGCAGAAAGAATTCTTGCAATTGGGGGAAAGCCATTAGCAACAATGAGCAAATTTCTAGAAGAAACGACTCTTGTTGAGGCACAGGCGGATGACAAGGAAAATGAGCTTATTTCTCAATTAATCAGTGATTATGGGCAAATGGTAAGAGAATTGAATGAAACAGGAAGAAAGTTAGCTGAAGAGCAACAAGATCAACCGACAATTGATTTGTTAAACGAATTACAAGGAAAATTTGAAAAGCATATTTGGATATTTAACGCTTATCTTGCTTATGAATAATAATTAATTAGCAAAAGGAAAGAAAAGAGGATTACTAATCCTGTTATTGGATGAAAATATTATATTTCATCCAATACTTTTTGGCTTTATGCAGATAATGATTTACTAGAACAACAAAGTAAGGTTAATTTAAAACTAAAAAGGACGTTTTCTATGATTGGCTTTATTATTGCGATTATCCTTTTTAATACAATTGCTTTTACTACCAACAAAAAACTTTCCCTAAATCAGATTATCCATATCTGGTGTTTCACAGTATCGCTGCAAATGATGGTGGATTTGTTTGTTGATGTGAAATATCAAGGTTATTGGTATTTTGATAAAGAAATTGAATGGACATCTATTCCTTCAATCGCATTAATCGTTCCCCCGGTTAATTTGATATTTCTAAATTGGTATCCAAATCAATCTCGATTATTTAAGCGAATTATATATTTTATTTGTTGGTATGTATTCATTTTAATTTATGAAAAGGTAGCTTTACTTCCTGAACCTTGGGGTTATTTTCATTATGGATGGTGGAATTTAGGGATCTCCGCAATCGTTGATCCGTTTCTACTTTTAATACTTATTATATTTTATAAATGGACATGTAAAATGGAAATGATGGTATGCCAGAGGAGAAATAACTAGTACTAGAAAGAAAAATTATTTAAGGGATGATATAAATGGAACTCTCCATTTTTATAGACGCAGCAATCATTCTACTTCTATCATTTTTTATGCTTAAGAGAAAAATTAATCCACTGGTAAATTTTTTTACTTTTATGATTTTGGAATTTTTAATAACAACTTATAGTTCTTTTCTTACTGTAAATTTAAGTTTGTGGAAAATTAGTGATGATATAGCATTGTTCATTATTTACCGAATTTATGTGGTCATCGTTACCCCTTTTTTATACCTATTGTATTTCAATGTGGTATTGAGAAGTGAACCCCCAATAAATAAATGGATTTATACGGTTATATTTACTGGAGTACTTTATGTTTTGGAATACTGGTTAAAAATATGGGGAGTAATAACCTATGAAAATTGGCATTATTGGGGGTCCTTTATTATACAGCTAGTCATTCTATCCATTGTTTACATTTTATTATTGTTCTTTCAAAAACAATTAAAATTAGAAGGGATAGAAAAATAAATGCTACCATTTCCACAAAAATTTGATCAAAACGAATGGTGTATTGTTATTTCAATTGTTATTTCATACGCCATAATATTATTCTTACCGAAACGTTTTCCATTAAGTATAACGATACTAATAATGTTATTTGGAACTACAGTTGCAAGGATCTCCGATTATTTATTAGCGATTTCAAAACTTGATTTGTATACTGTCATGGATACCGAAAAATATGAGTTATTTGACTTGATTACATATATTCTCTATGCTCCATTTGCGTATATATTTGTCTATGTCTATGACAAATATAATATAAAAGGTTATTGGGTACTTTTATATCTTCTAATATGCACGATAGGTGCGACATTTTACGAACATCTTAATAAGGTTTTACACGTATTTAATTATCATGGTTGGAAATTAATTTATTCCCAAAGTGTCTATTTGTTTGTTCAATGTATCGCATTACTTTTTTTTCACCTTATACGTAAACTGCATCGCAATTTAGGCACACAAACGAATAGGTGAAAAACGTCAACGCTTATTTTTTTTAATAAACCGAACGAGGAATATACCAATTACGATATAAATGATGACCATGATACTTAGGATTGGAATCCATATATTATTCAAAGTAGCTTCACTCCTTGGAAATTCTATAGTTATTGTATATCGAGAGCCACTATATTAAAAGGTAAAATACTGTGACAATTTCCTTTTACGCACACATTGATGTAATTGGTATTGATAAATATGTATGACCCACTGGAGGGGATGATTTTCAGTATTATTCAATGCAATGGAAAAAAATGAATGAATTAGCACCTAAGTATATAAAAAAGTCGTGTATTTGAACACGACTTTTTTCATTTATTATTAAAATACTGTTTCAATAAGTAAAAAGATATTTAATAAAATCACTAACGCTGCAACTATCCATGAAATGATCGTTGTTACACGATGGTTTGTAAGTCCTCCCATAAGCTTCTTATTACTTGTAAACATAATAAGCGGTACTAATGCAAAGGCAATACCAAATGATAAAACGACTTGACTCATGACTAATGCATTTGTTGGGTTCACACCAGAAATTATTATAGCAAGAGCAGGGATCATTGTTATCGCTCGTCGTAAATATAAGTTAATACGTACATTAATAAATCCTTGCATGACGACATCACCAGACATCGTCCCAACTGAAGAACTTGATAAGCCGGCAATTAGTAACCCAAGACCGAATGAAATCGCAGCTATTGGGCTGACATACTGGCCAAATTGATGGAATGCTACATCTAAATCTTCAACAACTAACCCATTTTTAAAAAATAATGCCGCTGAAACGATGAGCATACACATATTGATCGCTCCGGCAATAATCATTGCAATAATGATATCAATAAATTCGAATTTAAAGATTCTTTTCTTTTCTGCTTCATTTTTTCCAACAATTCTATTTTGTGTTAGTGAAGAGTGTAGGTAGATTGCATGTGGCATTACCGTCGCCCCTAAAATACCGGCAGCGAGTAAGATACTATCTACTCCTTCAAACTTAGGAGTAACCATTCCGCCTAGTACCGCTCCCATATCCGGTTTTGCTAAAAATGTTTGAAAAGCAAATGCGAGAACAACGATTAGTACCATTGCTGCAATTCCAGCTTCCAGAGAGCGAAAACCTCTTCTTTGTAATTCTAAAATCGCAAATGAACCTACCGCTGTAATAAGCGCAGCCGGGATCATCGGTATATCAAATAATAAATATAACCCGAGGGCAGCACCAATAAATTCAGCTAAATCTGTAGCGATAATAACCAATTCACTTTGAATCCATAAAAAGATGGAAACCCCTTTTGGAAAACGATCTCTTGCCACTTCAGGTAGATTTTTACCTGTCGCAATTCCTAATTTGGCCGATAATGATTGAATTAATACCGCCATTAGGTTAGAAAAAGCGATTACCCATAGTAAGAGGTAACCATACTTTGAACCCGCAGTAATATTTGTCGCGAAATTTCCAGGATCGATATAAGCGACAGCTGCAATAAATGCTGGACCTAAAAAAGGGAGAATTTTCTTTATCCCCGTTACCTCGCCCCTTAAGACAGCATCTGCAGATACCCTTGTTTTACTTATTTTTGGGATATATTTTTTATCTAATGTTTTATCACGCATCATTTGTTTCCTCCCCACCTAAATGTAAACCTTAAACAAAAAAGTTTCCTTAGGGAAAAATTAAGATTTGATACTATTTTATTCAATAATGATTAAAATGTAAACAATTTTTACTTATTATTTTACCCAATAACCTGGTTGTTTTCGTCAAATTATGACAATTTCAACATAGGAAATACCGGAAATTCATTTTTGATTAAGAAGAAAGCAGGATTTTAGAAAGATAATTACGAATATTTCATAGGAGAAAACGATTTATTTTACATAAAAGGAGATGATTCAATGGATAGAACGGGTTTAACCTTTTCAATCGAATCATTCACTGTCGAGCGGAGCAAAATTAAGGAATTTGCTTTAGCAATTGGTGACGACAATCCCATCTATTATGATTTTGAAGCAGCAAAAAAGGAAGGATTTAGGGATATTCCAATCCCTCCAACGTTTCCAACGGTCATTGAAATGTGGGGAGGTCTCGATTTTGAAACAATAATACGTAAACTTGATTTAAATCCACTAATGGTTCTACATGGTGAACAAGAATATGAATATTTTTCTGATATATATGCGGGTGATACCATTTCCTGTTTTGCAAAAGTTACTTCACATGTAGAAAAAAAGAGAATGGATTTAATAACAATTGAGAGTGTTTATAAACGAGAAGAGGAAGTCATTCTCATCAGTCGTTCAAATATTATCGAAAGAAAGGGCTGATCACATGCAGCATTTGGATACTGTTCATAAACCAATGATTACGCATACCCAGCTCGTTAAGTATGCAGGGGCGTCAGGCGATTTTAATCCGATTCATACAGTTGTCCCAATTGCAGAAAAAGCAGGGTTAGGTGATGTAATTGCACATGGGATGTTAATTATGGGTATGGCAGGGGAGGCTTTAGGTAAATGGTTCCCTAGAAAAAATTTACGTAAATTTAAAGTACGCTTTTCTTCGATGACGAAACCAGGTGAAAGTTTATCGATTGAAGGAAGGATCGTCGAGGAAATAGAAGTGGATGGAGAATTAAGATATGTAGGCAAATTATTTGTAAAAAATAGCGACGGGGAAACAAAATTAAAAGGAGAATTTCATGTTAAGAAGGAGCGTGAAGAAGGATGATGTTAAATAATCAGACGGCTATCGTCACAGGTTCTGGTCGAGGTGTTGGAAGAGCAGTAGCAAATTTAATGGCCGAACAAGGGGCGAACGTAGTCATTTCCGATCTTGATCAAGAGCATGCAAATGCAGTCGTTACCGAAATTATAGAAAAGGGCGGTCATGCTGTTTCTTTTCCGGGTGATGTGACAAGTGATCATTTTGCTGAAAATATTATTGAGACAGCAGTAACAACCTTTGGCGGGCTAGACATATTAGTAAATAATGCCGGATATACTTGGGATGGCATGGTTCATAAAATGAGTGATGAACAATTTCAAGCAATGCTAGATATCCACTTAATTGCACCATTTAAATTGATTCGTGCAGCTGCACCGTATATGAGAAAAGAGGTAGGAAGTGAAATATATCGCAAAATAGTGAATGTATCCTCTGTGGCAGGTGTGATGGGGAATATCGGTCAAGCTAATTATGCTGCTGCAAAAGCCGGGCTCATTGGTTTGACTAAAACAGTCGCCAAAGAATGGGGAGCATATAATGTAAATTGTAATGCTGTAGCTTTTGGTTTAATCGATACACGTCTAACACAATCGAAGGAAAAAGGGGAATCTTTTAATGGTGTTTCATTAGGAATACCCGAAAAAGTAAGAAAAATGTTTGAACATTCAATCCCGCAACAACGAGCAGGTACTCCCGAAGAAGCAGCATCTGCAATTCTTTATTTAGCCTCACCACTAGCAAATTATGTGAATGGGCAAGTGTTACACATTAATGGAGGTATGTATACTTAATTAAGAGGTGGATATAATGTACAACTTATTGATTGCAGACAAGGACGAATTTGAAGCTAAAGGAATGAAGTGGCTAATTGAATCTTCCATCTCTAATGTCAATGTTAAATTAGCACATAACCTAATTGATTCGGTAATGATTCTTGAAAACGAACAGCCTGATATTTTTATATATGAAACGAATATCGGAATAGGGGAAGAATTACTGAAGGCGATTAAGATTAATCAACCAAACATTATCTCTATAACGATGGAGGCAACATTCGAGGCAGCCAAAAAAGCAATTGATATAGGTACTAAATTCCTATTAATTAAACCCTTTTCACCACAGGAACTATTAAATAATATCAATTTAATTATTCGAGAACTTGAACGGCAAACTAAAGATAAACTAGAAAGAATCTTTAATACCGATAAGCAAAATGTAGTATATGAACATTTATTCTTAGACGAAAGTTCATTTATCGAGCCCTATGTATTTGTCGCTTTTCAACCAGAAAAAGTAAGTATACTTCCAAAGTTAAACCAATATTTAAAAGAATATCTCTTTCCAATTACTCCAATGATCTTTCCATTAAGTGATATGACGATTTGTCTATTTAATTCACAAGCGGAACTAGATTGGAATTCTCTATGTAAGCGTTTTATGTATGATTGGGATCAATTTGAAAGCGAATCTATTGTCATTATTATTAATTTAGAGGAGAATCCATACTTATCATTACACGAAAAATATTTACATACGAAAAAAATGACTGAGGTTACTTTTTTTGTAGGTTATCGGCAGGTTTTAGAGTTTACGAGTGAATTGCAATGGAAATTTATCGACCCATTTTTAACACCAAGCGAGCAAAAGCAATGGATAAGCTATTTAAATGAAGGGAATAAAGAGGAGATTTCAAGCTTTTTATCCCGGGAATTTTTGCAATTTACCGATCCATTTCCGGATCCAAGTTTACTCCGTATTCGTTTAACGAGCATATTAGCACAAATTCGAAGGCACATGAAATCCACTAATCTAGATCATAAATTATATGAGGAAGAATACTTAACGATTTTTGATACGATATTATATGAATCTATCATTTTTCGTATCATTCAAAAACTAATTATTTTTACCTCGAAAATAATAGATGCAGCTGCCGATATAAGCAAAAATTCATATACAGATACCATTGAGAAATGTATAAAATATATGGAATTGAATTATTGGAAAAAAGACTTTGCTTTAAGTGATTTGTCTACTTTTGTGGGAAGGAATTCAACCTATTTAAGCCATTTATTCGTTGAAAAAACAAAGAAAACATTTCGGGAATGCTTAACTGATATAAGAATAAAAGAAGCAAAAAAACTCCTTATTGAGACCGACATGGTTGTGAAAGAAATTGCCTCATTAACCGGGTTTCAAAATCAATACTATTTTTCGAGAGTTTTTAAAAACAGTGTCGGTATGCCTCCAAAGCAATTTCGAACGAAGGAGTCTTTGGAACACTTTTCTCGTTCTTAATTATGAGATAAAGTAAGAGCGAGTTCATTTTAAAGAACTCGCTCTTTTTGACATTATTCTTTATATCCTGTGTTAGCTTTTACAATTACTTCCGCAAAACGTTTTACATCTTGCTTTTTCGAAACAACCGTACCAACATACGCTCCGATAAACCCTAATGGAACCGAAATGATGGCGGGATTCGTTAAAGATATTAGTGGCTCCCCGACAAAAATCGCCGCACCTTCAATGGGGGAGAATACATTTGGACTAACAATAACAAGGATTAATGATGACAATAAACCGGAAAGCATTCCAGTAATAGCACCTGCCGTATTAAATTTTTTCCAATAAATCGTAAAGATGATTACTGGAAGGTTAGCGCTCGCTGCGACACAAAATGCTAGAGAAACAAGAAATGCTACATTCATTTTTTGAGCGAACAATGCTAATAAAATGGATAAAACAGCGACTCCGATGGAAGCGTATTTAGCAGCGAGCATTTGCTTTTTCTCTGTCACTTTTCCTTTTTTTATGATCTGTGCATAGATATCATGTGCAAATGCGGAAGCTCCTGATAAAACTAACCCCGCCACAACTGCTAAAATCGTTGCAAAAGCAACGGCAGATACGAAGGACATTAGAAAATCGCCGCCAAGTTCACCTGCAAGTAATGGTGCCGCCATATTTCCAGCTGCATTTGCTTCTTTGATCGTATCAAATCCAACAAAGTATGCTGCACCAAAACCAAGGAAAATGGTTAATACATAAAAAATACCGATGATCCATGTAGCGGTAACAACAGAACTTCTTGCTGTTTTCGCATCCTTTACAGTAAAAAATCGCATTAAAATATGTGGTAAACCCGCAGTACCAAGAACGAGTGCAAGCATTAAGGAAATCGTATCTAATGGTACTTTATATTTTACGCCCGGTTTTAAGTAGTCTGCTCCGAGTGGTGTGGCCGTTTTCATTTCACTAAACATATCAAAAATATTGAAATGGAATTTCGCCAAAACGATAAAAGAAATGATAATCGTACCAATCATTAACAATACAGCTTTAATAATTTGAACCCAACTTGTAGCGGTCATACCTCCGAAAAGGACATAAACCGTCATCATAATTCCAACTATTAAAACAGCAATCCAATAATCGATTCCAAATAATAATTGAATAAGCGCACCCGCACCAACTAATTGCGCGATCATATAGAAAATAACAATGGTAATTGTATTTAACGCTGCAACGCCACGTACTTTTTTTGCATCAAATCGGGAATTAATCATATCAGCTAAAGTATACTTACCCAAATTTCTAAGTGGTTCAGCTACGATAAACATAACGACTAAATATGCGATTAAAAACCCTATACTATAAAAAAATCCATCGAAACCGCTTAAAGCGATCATTCCAGCAATCCCGAGAAATGATGCTGCAGATAGATAATCACCGGCTATTGCCAATCCATTTTGCCAGCCGGTTAACCCACCACCGGCAGTATAAAATTCACTTGTTGTTTTTGTTCGTTTGGCAGCATAATAGGTAATTACTAGCGTCACTCCAACAATAATTAAAAATAGAATAATAACAGTAGGACTCATGCACCTTTTTCTCCTTTTTCAAAGTTTTCTTCAATAATTTCGTTTGCTAGCTTATCAAAAAATGATGCTTTTTTTACGTAAACGATACAAAGAACCCAAGTCATGATAAATTGTGCAAAAGCAAAAACCCATGCCCAAGAAATATCTCCGAATGCATTATTATTGAGGACTGTTGAGTAGGATGTTAGTACAGGTAAAGCAAAATAAAATACTAAGAAGAAAATGGTTAATGGCACGATGAATTTTTTCTTTGAGGTTATTAAATTTTTAAATCCATTGCTTTCTGTAATCTTTTCATAATCAATTCGTTTTTGCATGTTTTTCCCCAATGTCGACACTCCTTTATTTGTAATTTCTCCCACAATATAATCGTAAAGTAAATAAAACAAACTTGTCAACATAATATTAAGATAATTCTGAATCTATTAAAAGCTATAGCATTCACGATTTAAGTTTGTAAATAAACATGAAATAAATATTTTACAAAAATGATTATTTACTTGGAAAACAGCTAAACAAAGAATATAAAATTATAAAAATAGCATAAAAATATAAAGATTAAAACAAATATTTTAAAAATTTCCAAACCAATACAAAATAAGTATAAAAGAACGAATATTATTTTATCTCTTTACTGAATTTTTTGTCTTTATAATATAGATATAACAATGTATGAGGAGGAATTTAAATGAAAACGGATACAAAGAGGGAAATCCATCAATACAAAGGTTCTGAATTACATGCTAAAGGCTGGGTCCAGGAAGCAGCTTTAAGAATGTTAATGAACAATTTAGATAAAGATGTAGCGGAAAGACCTGAAGATCTTGTCGTTTACGGGGGAATTGGTAAAGCTGCACGGAACTGGGACTGCTATGATGCCATCGTAAAAACATTACATGAATTAGAATCTGATGAAACATTACTTGTACAATCCGGGAAACCTGTTGCTGTATTCAAAACCCATACAGATGCGCCACGAGTTCTAATTGCAAACTCCAATCTAGTACCTGCTTGGGCAAACTGGGATACGTTTCATGAGTTAGATAAAAAAGGTTTAATGATGTATGGTCAAATGACGGCAGGAAGCTGGATTTATATTGGTAGCCAAGGGATTGTTCAAGGAACATATGAGACGTTTGCTGAATTAGCTAAGCAGCATTTTGGTGAATCACTAAAGCAAACAATAACAGTAACAGCAGGACTTGGAGGAATGGGTGGTGCACAACCGTTAGCTGTTACAATGGCAGAAGGGGTTTGTATTGCGATTGAAGTTGATGAAACAAGAATTGACCGCCGAATTGAAACTCGCTACTTAGATGTGAAGACGAAATCTTTAGAAGAAGCTATTCAATTAGCAAAAGAAGCAAAGGCAGAAGGTAAAGCATTATCCATTGGTTTATTAGGTAATGCAGCCGAAATTTTGCCACAAATGATTGCACTTGGATTTATTCCGGATGTTCTAACCGATCAAACATCGGCACATGATCCATTAAATGGATATATCCCGATTGGGTATAGTTTAGAGGAAGCAGCGCAACTTCGAAATGAACATCCCGAGGAATATGTAAAAAAATCTAAAGCAAGTATGGCGGAACATGTGAAATCAATGCTTATCATGCAAGAAAAAGGAGCCATCACTTTTGATTACGGTAACAATATTCGTCAAGTAGCAAAGGATGAAGGTGTTGAGAACGCCTTTAATTTTCCGGGATTCGTACCAGCATATATTCGCCCACAGTTTTGTGAAGGAAAAGGCCCATTCCGTTGGGTAGCATTATCAGGTGATCCTGAGGATATTTATAAAACAGATGAAGTCATTTTACGCGAATTTAGTGACAATAAGCATTTGTGCAACTGGATTAAAATGGCTAGAGAAAAAATTCAATTTCAAGGACTGCCGTCACGTATTTGCTGGCTTGGCTATGGAGAACGTGCGAAATTTGGAAAAATTATTAATGACATGGTAGCAAGTGGTGAGTTAAAGGCCCCAATTGTTATTGGGCGTGATCATTTAGATTCAGGTTCTGTTGCTTCACCAAATCGTGAAACAGAAGGCATGAAGGACGGTAGTGATGCAGTAGCAGATTGGCCAATATTAAACGCAATGATTAATGCGGTAGGTGGAGCAAGCTGGGTATCGGTTCATCATGGCGGTGGTGTTGGAATGGGCTACTCCTTACATGCGGGTATGGTCATCGTTGCGGATGGAACGAAAGAAGCAGAGAAGCGACTAGAACGCGTATTAACGACTGATCCTGGAATGGGTGTTGTTCGTCATGTTGATGCAGGTTATGATTTAGCTATTAAAACAGCGAAGGAAAAAGGGATCCACATCCCAATGCTTGAATCAACGAAGAAATAAGGAGGGACTAAATTGTCAGATAAACCAATTTTTATTAAACATGCAAATGAATTAATTACAGTAGCTGGTGGATCGGATAAACCATTTAAAAGAGAAGAGATGAATAATCTTCGTATTGTCAAAGATGGCGGACTTTGGATAGAGAATGGACAGATTATCGCTGTTGGAACAACTGAAGAAATACAAAGCAAATATAGCGATCGTTTGAATGAATCAATTATTGTAAATGCGACTGGAAAAATCGTATTACCAGGTTTGATTGATCCCCATACACATCTTGTCTATGCAGGAAGTCGTGAAAATGAGTTTAATATGCGATTAAATGGTGCGACCTATATGGAAATCATGAATAATGGCGGTGGAATTCACGCTACGACGACAAGGACGCGTGCAGCTTCCTATGAAGAACTGCTTTCAGAAAGCAAAGCAAGACTAGATTCATTTTTAAAACATGGAGTAACGACCGTTGAAGCAAAAAGTGGCTATGGTTTAGATTGGGATACGGAAAAAAAACAACTAGAAGTAGCAAAGCAACTAAATGAAGAACATGTAATTGATGTTGTCCGGACATTTATGGGTGCCCATGCTGTACCTGCAAATTATAAAGAAAATCCAGATGAATTTGTAAGAATCGTAATCGAAGAAATGCTTCCTCAAGTGGCAAAAGAAAATTTAGCTGAATTTAATGATGTCTTTTGTGAAAGAGGAGTTTTTACACCTGAACAAAGTCGCAAAATTCTTGAAGCGGGTAAAACATATGGTCTTATTCCTAAAATACATGCAGACGAAATTGAACCATATGAGGGAGCTGAGTTAGCAGCTGAAGTTGGGGCCATTTCTGCCGAGCATTTATTAAGAGCGTCAGATAATGGAATAAAAAAGATGGCTGAAAAAGAGGTAATTGGGGTACTTTTACCTGGGACAGCATTCTTTTTAATGGCGGAATCAGCAAGAGGAAGAAAGATGATAGATGAAGGAGTACCAGTTGCACTTTCTACGGATTGTAATCCTGGCTCATCACCGACAACCTCACTTCCATTTATTATGAATCTAGCATGTATGAAAATGGGTATGACACCGGCCGAAGCAATCACAGCTTGTACTATAAATGCGGCACATGCGATTAATCGCAGTAAAGAAATAGGCAGCATTGAAGTTGGTAAAAAAGCTGATATCGTTATGATGAATGTGCCAAATTATATGCAGCTTCAGTATCATTATGGAATGAACCATACGGATATGGTTATCAAAAATGGAAAAATTGTAGTTGAGAGTGGTCAATTATGCTGAAAATTATCAACCAGTTACCAATAGATAGTCCATCTTTTTCCTGGAAGAAAACAACTCCTGGTAAGGATGTTAAAGTCAATGAATGGATTCAATCTATTCATCATTTAGATAAAGATGAGAAACAAAATGATTGGGATATCGTATTAATGGGTGTTCCACTTTCACGGTCATCTATTAGTGCTTCAGGAGCATCTGAATTTCCTGAGTGGTTTAGGCGATCATGGAAAGGTTTTAACACTTATAATTTAGATGAAGAATTGGATTTACGTGATTTAAAAGTCATCGATATTGGTGATGTGCAAATGCATTATACTGACATTCTATTAAGCCACCAATATATTAAAGATGCTTTTCATGGTGTGACGAAGGAACTCGCGCATTCTTTCCCAGTAACAATTGGTGGGGACCATTCGATCACAGCCATGCTTGTTAAAGGCTTGAAAGAAACGTATCCAAATGAAGAGATAGGGATACTCCAATTGGATACGCATTTTGATCTTCGTGATTTAAAGGATCACGGACCGACAAATGGTACACCTATCCGAAATTTGATAGAGAGTGGAACAATCAAAGGGGAAAATGTTTATAACATTGGTTTGCATGGATTTTTCAACGCTCCGTCATTAGTAGAATATGCCAAAGAATATGGTGTGAATTATATTACCTTAACTAAAGCGAGAAGAAATGGTATACGGGAGACCGTAGAAGAAGCACTTCAAGTATTAGCAAAAAAAGTTGACCGAATATATTTAACAGTAGATATGGATGTATTAGATATTGCCTATGCACCTGGAGTTCCGGCTTCAACACCTGGTGGCATGAGAACGGATGAATTATTTGAAGCAGTCTTTGCAGCCGGGCTTCATCCAAAGGTTGGGGCAATGGACATCGTTTGCCTTGATCCGACACGTGATGGTACTGTTCAGCCCACTGTCAAAGCGGGAACACATGTGTTTCTTTCATTTTTATCAGGCGTTTATAAAAGAAAGAAGTAAGAGTTCTAAAGGCTTCTCTCATAGAGAGAAGCCTGAGTTTAAACAAAGGGGGAAATAGGGATGGCAAATCCAAACCCACAATTAGATAGTCAGCTTCACACAAAACCATTGACAAATGGAAATAATATTCTCAAGTTTGTCGTATTCAGTGCAATTGGTATCTTTATGTTTTTTATTCCAATTTCAATTAAAAAAATTTTTATCCACAATGTCATGGACCTAAAAGGGTTTTTTTACGCTTTATAGAATACTTGTAAAGTATCTTATTGCAAAATCAAGAGGTGATTGAATCATGAATGTTTGGTATGTCAGCTATGGTTCAAATATTAAATATGAACGTTTTATGTGTTATATAAAAGGGGAGAAGCCTGAAGGTTCGAATAAAAAAGAAAAAGGATGTAATGATCAATCTCCTCCAAGAAGAGTAGAGAGTATAGAAATTCCATATCAACTTTACTTTGCAAAAGAACGAAGTAAGTGGGGAAAAGGTGGGGTGGCATTTATTGATCACGAACCAAATGGACTGTATAACACTTATGGACGAATGTATTTAATTACAGACTCTCAATTTTGTGATGTAGTTGCCCAAGAAAATAATATGGAGCAAATAACAATAGACTTATTGGAAGTGATTGCAAATAAATTCACTCGTATTAATGACGGTTGGTACGGGAGAATTATGTTTCTAGGATTTAAAGATGGTTCACCGATGTTTACCTTTACGAGTAACGAAGCATTCAAGGACCAATCATTTAATTTACCACCCTCTACATATTTAATAACAATTTCAAAAGGTTTATTTGAAATTGGGTTAAGTATTGAAGAGGTTGTGTCCTATTTTTTGAAACAACCTGGAATTAGCGATCATTTTACAAAAACACAGCTTTTTCACTATCTTTCGTTACCAAGTACATAGTGGTAATGATCGATAGTGAAAAAAATAATGCCGAGCTAACCCGGCATTATTTTTTTTGGCTAAGCTGCTCTTGCGCCATTCGAATCATTTCTTTAACCATGTTGCCACCAATTGGTCCACCGACTTTTCCAGCCTGCTCTGACGTTAACTGACCGTTATAACCTTCTTTAAGTGGCACACCTTGTTCTTTAGCTACTTCATATTTCACATTATTTGGTTTGGTCGGATCTACTTTGTAACCTTTTTCAGCCATGACTTTTCCCTTAAAGTCGTCTAACGCACTTCTAGCCCCCGGAACGAGCGATTTCCTTCTTCTGGACATGATTTTCCCTCCTTTGCGTAGTAGTATTCCCATAAAAACAAATTCAACAAAAAATAAAACAGCCCCAAGGCTGTTTTATTTTAAATCTTCAATCGAATCAATATCCATATATTTTGGAATGGTTAAACCAATTTTCACACCAGTCATACTTGTTCCGATATCTTCATATTTTCCCTTGAATTTTTCCGCGTATGTTTTGTGAGTTAATGGTAACCATGCTGCAAGTGATGCATCTGCACTACCGTCAGCGATAGCAGTCCACATAGGTCCAGCCTCTACTTGTGTAAGCGTGACTTTATAGCCTAAATCTTCTAGTACTTTTCCTATCACATTTGTACTGGCAATTTCACTATCCCACGCAACATATGCGAGTTTAATGTTTTCACCATTTACTTTTTCAGCGCCTTTTGTCCATTCCGCAACTTTTTCATTGTTATTTTTTACCCATTTTTCTGCAGCTTCTTCAGGCTTTGTTCCTTCTTGAATATCTAGCATAACTGCACCCATATCATCTTCAGACCATTTAAATTGACTTAGTACTTTATATGCTGTTGGATGATCATCCTTTAATCCTTTTCGTGCAATTGTGTGGATTTCTTCCGCTTCTCCATATACACCTTTCGGATCCTTAAGATATTTCAGATCATATTTTGCAAACATCCAGTGAGGATTCCAACCTGTAATGATGATTGGTTCTTTTTTATCATATGCTTTTTTTAATGCGGCAGTCATGGCTGCACTTGAACCAGTCACTAATTGCCAATCATCAAGTTTGTAATCCTTTATTGCATTTTCTGTTGCTGTCATAATTCCCGCTCCGGGATCTATACCTGTAATTTTATAATGAACGCTATCACCGACAGAACCATCCTTATCGGAGTTTGCTTTATCACTGCCGCAAGCCGTTAGCCCAATTGTTAAAGCGGCTACAGCGCCAATTCCTATAATCTTCTTCCACATTACAAATTCCCCCTCTGATTCTTCTTGCCCACATTTTGTGTAATTCTATCTAATACAATTGCTACGATAACGATGGCCAATCCAGCCTCAACACCAACGCCTGTTTTTAATTGAGTAACAGCTCGATAAACTTGTTCACCTAATCCCGGTGCTCCGACCATAGATGCGATAACCACCATAGATAGAGCAAGCATAATACTTTGATTTATTCCCGCCATTATTGTAGGTGTAGCAAGAGGTAGTTGCACTTTTAACAATTTTTGACTGGTAGTGGAGCCAAAACTTTCGGTTGCTTCAATGATGTCTTCAGGCACCTGTTTAATTCCTAATATTGTTAAACGAATAGTTGGCGGCATTGCAAAAATCACCGATGCAACGACCCCAGGTACGACACCAATATTAAAAAAGAAAATAGCTGGAAGTAGATATACGAATGCCGGCATAGTTTGCATAAAGTCAAGGATAGGAGTAACTACTTTCCGAACTGTATCTTTTTGGGAAGCCCATATTCCAATTGGAATTCCAACTACTACTGAGATAATTACCGATGTTAAAACAAGTGCTAGCGTATCAAGCATTGCATTCCAATAGCCTAAATAATCTATAAGCAGAAAACCGATTAAAGAAAATAAGGCAATGCTTTTTTTGGTTAACCACCAGGCAAGTAAACTAATTAAAATTGCGAGTAGGATAGGGGGGATGAAACCAAGTCCAGTAACAATTCCGTTCACAATATTTTCTAATCCGGTTGCTAGACCATCAAAAATACCACCAAATTTTGAAGTTAACCAATCTACAAACTGATCAATCCAGCTTGCTAAAGGGATTTTTGGAATCAAATTATTCATTTAATTCACCTCCCTTAAAGAAGGATCAATTGTTTCATATGTTTCAGATGAATGAATGTATGTGTCATTTCCAGCAAGTGCACCGATTAAGGCACCTTTTATAACAATCCCTTTCATTCGTTCTTTTTCATCTACTACCGCAATAGGTATCTGTGCTGTTGAAACCATTTCGAACATATCCATTAATAAAGTTTCTTCCTGAACAGTGGTAATATTACGTTGAAGAACTTCGTGCAAGGTTTTACCCATTTCAACAGCTTCTCGAGCTATTTGAGCGGTAACAGCGCCTAGTAGTCGATTTTGTTTATCAACTACATAGATCGAAGAGATTCCTAGATTTTTCATAAGTGTTAAGGCGACTCTTGGTCCTTTTTCAACTTGTACGGTTTCTGCACGTTTCATAATGTGTCCAGCTGTTAACACTTTGGAAAAATCTACATCTTCAACGAAGCGTTCGACATATTCATTCGAAGGATTCATTAAAATTTCTTCGGGTGTTCCTATTTGTACAATAGAGCCATCCTTCATTAATGCAATACGATCACCGATTCGAAGGGCTTCATCTAAATCGTGTGTAATAAATACAATCGTTTTTCCAACAGTATTATGCAGTTCAAGTAATTCATCTTGCATATCTTTTCTAATTAGCGGATCTAATGCACTAAACGCTTCATCCATTAATAAAATATCTGGATTATTCGCCAATGCTCTTGCAAGACCTACACGCTGCTGCATTCCACCACTCAATTGATCGGGGTATTGATTTTCATAGCCTTCTAATCCGACCAGCTTAAGGGATTCCATTGCCGTTTTTTCTCTTTTTGATTTTTCTACTCCTTGAATCTCTAATCCATATTCAGTATTTTGGAGAATTGTACGATGAGGGAGGAGAGCAAATTTTTGAAATACCATACTTATTTTTTTACGACGAATAGCACGTAATTGGTCTTTATTCATTTGCGTTACATTTTCATTATCGAGTAATATTTCTCCCGAAGTTGGTTCAATCAATCGATTTAATAAACGAACTAAGGTTGATTTACCACTACCGGAAAGTCCCATAATGACAAATATTTCACCATCAAAAACTTGGAAGTTTGCTTGGTTAACACCAACGGTTGCACCAGTCGCATTTAAAATTTCATGTTTCGTTTTTCCTTCTGATAAAAAATGTAAAGCTTTTTTCGGATGTTTACCGAAAACTTTTGTAACATTTTTCACATCAATTTTTATTTTTGGGTTTTCACTAGTCATGTTGTCCTCCTTTTTTTTAACACTTATTAAGTGTAACGAATAAACAATCCTCTAAACAAACGCGAAATTCCTTAATATTCAGTTTGTAAAGTACGTAAAGAAATAATTGCATGAACTTTATAAGTAGAATTCTTAATATTCCTGCTCTTTCCTCCTGTTTCCTATTAAATTACCTTCTGTACTTAGTCAAACAAATGGATTGATTATTACGATTGGTTGAATCGCTTAGCCATACATTTGAAAGTAAAGAAATTTTTGAATTTGTACCTAAAAATGAGATGACTAAAAAATCCAGGGAAAATCCTAGGTCTTTTTATTTTTAAGTAAGATACATTTTGTGATAGGCACCGGCATAAGATATAAAATTACTAATTTTATGAAAGCATGGTGAAATGATGGGGAAAGCAGTCATTAATAATAAGGTAAGAGGGAATTCTCATGAACTTTTTGATAAAGAACTTTTGAATCACAAAGAAGATCTTTATGATCTTGTCGAAATCATTAAAGTATTAAAAGAAAAAAATATTCTTCCTGTGATCACTGCTATTCTTACTAAAAATGACAATAATGACTCAACTGAAATTGGAAAGATTACAAATGGAATAAAAAAAGGTGTTGAATCAAGTATGGAATCACTAAACGCAGGAAAAGAACTTAATACTTTTCAATTGATGAAGCTAATGAAAGACCCGGACATTAATCGGGCAATAACTTTTTTATTGGCATTTCTAAAAGGAATGGGAAAAAGTTTATAAATATTTTTTATCTACCTGCATTTAGATGTAGGTTTTTTGTTTTATCCTAAAGATAATCTATCAATTCTTTTATTAGGAAATAATATTTATGTATAATTGGTATAGTAGATAGTTATGTCATTTTATTTTTTGAAAGGAAATTTTCTCTTAATGAAACAAAAGAAAGGTAAAAAGTATAAAAAAAGAAAGGTGAAAAGGCAATCACCATTCATACTGTTACTTGTTCCAATTATAGTACTATCCTTATATTGTATTGTGCATTATGAAATAAAAGAACCAAAAAAGCTGGAGATTGACGGTTATTTAATTCCCGAAAAATTCATTCCTATTTATAAAGCGGCCGAAAAGAAATATGGAGTCCCTTGGTATGTACTTGCTGCACACCATAGAGTCGAAACAAGATTTTCAACAATGAATCCAATGATTTCGCCCGTTGGTGCAGAAGGTCCGATGCAATTTATGCCGTGCACGTTTGTTGGCTGGAGCCATCCATCCTGTGAAGGAAACGGAAAAGGAAAATTTTCGAAAAGCGAAAAGGAAGATCCAAAAATGATTAAAAAATATGGGGGATATGGTGTCGATGCTAATGGTGATGGAAAAGCGGACGTATGGAATGACGAAGATGCAATCTTTAGTGCGGCAAATTATTTATCTCAAAATGGCGCAGCAAATGGAAAATTAAAAAAAGCGATTTTTTCATACAACCATAGTGAACAATATGTAAAGGATGTTATGCACTATATTACCCTTTATAAAAAAGCGTATTAGCAATCATGAACGAAAATGTAAAATAGGGAGAAATTATCTCCCTATTTTACATTCATTTCCTTATACTTCTTAAAATTAAGCTTACAATGAAAACGACGATAACTGCACCAATCAATGCCGGAATCAATGCAATACCAGCAATCGTCGGACCGAAGTCTCCTAGTAGAAGCCCACCAAGCCAAGCACCGATTATACCGGCAATAATATTTCCAATAATTCCACCCGGTATATCTTTACCTAAAATTAATCCTGCTATCCATCCGATAATACCACCAACAATTAAATAAAAAATAAAACTCATCATTTTATCCTCCTTGTCAATTGTTTATTCTCATTTATTAACTTGTTCTATACTATTACCATTAAGGGAGATGTTTAAACTTTTTGAGTGAACAAATCAAAGGCACTAGGAAACCTAGTGCCTTTGGTTACATATCATGTCCCTGATTATGTTTTTGTCTTGTGTGATTGCGGTTTTTTACTTTCTTTGATCCACTTAATGGTTCCGGTTGTCCGGAAGAATTTTTTCTTAATGCTTTTGCATCGTTTTTATTAGCCATAAAATAAATCCCTCCCTTTTCATAGAATGTGCTATTCGTTACTCTTTATACGGTATAAATTATAAAAAGTAAGAGCAATATAAGTATCAATAATCTTTGAAAAGGAGAAAAATCATGCCATATCATAAAAATAAACAGCAAGCTTTCCAAGCAGCACAACAAGGAATGAAGCAATTAGACGATGTATATAATAATTTGGTCCAAGATGATGCCTCTTATGGTCAACAATTAAAGCACTTAAAACAAGAGGTGAACGAAACCTATCAACAAATTGAAAATGCAATGGAAGTTGCTAGCGAAACGCAACGTCAACAATTAGAAAAATATCTTTCCGATATCGAGCAAATAGTAAATGAGGTAAATTTAGAATAAAAAACTCGCCGAAAGCGAGTTTTTTTATTGGTTTTTCTTACGTTTCTTATTGTTTTGTTTTTGCTCTTCAGTTAACGGTTCATTTGACATTTCCTCATTGTATCCCGTTCCTTTTCCTTGAGCTTTTGCTGCATTCATACCTGGAATAATGTGATTTGCTTTTCTTTTTACCATTGGCTACTTCACCTCCACTATTATTCTTTGCATTCATTAATGAAAATACTCTTGTTGAAACAATTGACCGGAATTTCTGAAAAAACTATTTTATCTTTATTTCTTTATTTCTCAACTATAATCAACGTAATAGAAACTTTGTTTAAAAAGGGGTTGGGTTATGAATAGAATACTTACTATTATCATCGGGTCATTAATCGTGAGTGTGGCCTATAATTTTTTTCTCATTCCGCATGAAATACTAAGCAGTGGACTAAGTGGGATTGCCATAATGTTAGGGTTAATAACACCAATCAATACCGGAATATTAAATTTTGTACTTAATCTTCCGTTACTCATTCTTGGGATTTTTAAACTTGGCAAACGTTTTATTTTCTATACCATTCTCTCCGTAGTTGTTATTTCAATAGGATTATATGTTGTTCCAATTAGACAGGTATCTACGGAACCTATTTTATCTTCTTTATTTGGCGGGGTTTTAACAGGAGTTGGTATCGGTCTGATTTTTCGTGTTTCAGGTTCTTCTGGTGGTTTTGACATTTTAGCTATGTTATTAAACCAAAAAAAGGATTTTCCATTAGGCGCAATATTGTCAGCAATGAATGCCGTTGTCGTGTTAGTCTCCGGATTTATTTTTAGCTGGGATGCTGCTTTAAATACAATGGTTGCTATTTATGCAACTGGAAAAGTAGTAGATACAATTCATACAAAGCATATCAAATTAACTTTAATGATTGTTACGAATAAAGGGAAAGAAATGAAAGAAAAGCTCCTTTCAAGTGTATATCGCGGAATCACATTAATTGATGGGGAAGGAGCATATTCAGGAGAGAATCGAAAAATATTAATGACAGTCATCACTCGATACCAATTAACGGATGTTAAGTCATTGATAAAAGATACTGATCCGGATGCATTTGTAAATATTACTGAAACAACTGAGGTTATGGGATCCTTTCATCGTAACTGATGATATAAATTAAAAATTGCACTCATACAAACAAATAGCAAAATAATCTGCCAAAATTTCAAATGAATCATATTAATGTGGACTTAGTGAAAAACTATAAAAGTATTCAAATAGGTCCAATAAGATTTACTTATGAAAGACGATAACATTCTTTTTATTTACTTATGTAATTTCTTGTATTAAGATGTTAATGTGTGAAAAGTGAGGGAACAACATTCGAGCTTTTCGTCAAAATGCTAATTGATTATGACAATTTTTGAAAAAGGGGGAATCTCGGGTGGCTAAAAATGACGTTTTTAACGCACGTACTTCTTTTGACTTAGAAGGCAAACGTTATCATTATTATCGTCTTGCGGCTCTTGAAGAAGCTGGTATTGCGAAAGTTTCACGCTTACCATATTCCGTAAAAGTATTATTAGAATCTGTAATTCGCCAACTGGATGGCCGTGTAATTACAAAAGAACATGTTGAAAATTTAGCAAAATGGGGATCTGAAGAAGTTAAAGATGCAGAAGTACCATTCAAACCTTCTCGTGTTATTCTTCAAGATTTCACTGGTGTTCCAGCAGTAGTTGATCTTGCGTCTTTACGTAAAGCAATGGCTGATTTAGGTGGAAATCCTGATAAAATTAATCCGGAAATTCCAGTAGACCTTGTTATTGACCACTCAGTACAGGTTGATAAATATGGTACTCCTGATGCGTTAAAAGCAAATATGGATTTCGAATTTGAACGTAACGCTGAGCGTTATCAATTCCTAAGCTGGGCTACTAAAGCGTTCGATAATTATCGTGCGGTTCCACCAGCAACTGGTATCGTTCACCAAGTTAACTTAGAGTATTTAGCTAGTGTTGTTCATGCAATTGAAACAACTGAAGGCGATTTTGAAGCATTCCCTGATACTTTAGTAGGTACTGACTCTCATACAACAATGATTAATGGTATCGGTGTACTCGGTTGGGGTGTTGGTGGTATTGAAGCGGAAGCAGGAATGCTTGGACAACCTTCATACTTCCCAATTCCGGAAGTAATCGGTGTAAAACTAACTGGTGAACTTCCAAACGGAGCAACTGCTACTGACCTAGCTTTAAAAGTAACACAAGTACTTCGCCAAAAAGGTGTAGTAGGTAAATTTGTTGAGTTCTTCGGTCCTGGTGTAGCAGTATTACCGCTTGCTGACCGTGCAACAATTGCTAACATGGCTCCTGAATACGGTGCTACTTGTGGTTTCTTCCCAGTGGATGCTGAAAGCTTGGCATACTTACGTTTAACTGGACGTCCAGAAGAACACATCAAACTTGTTGAGAAATATTTACAAGAAAACAATATGTTCTTTACTCCAGAAAACGAAGAACCAGTCTATACAGATGTTGTTGAAATCAACCTATCTGAAATCGAAGCAAATCTTTCAGGTCCAAAACGTCCACAAGACTTAATTCCATTATCTAAAATGCAAAAAGCATTTCAAGATGCATTAACTGCACCTGTTGGAAATCAAGGATTTGGATTAAAAGAATCGGAAATCGATAAAGAAGCAGTAGTTACATTTACTAATGGTGATCAATCAACAATGAAAACTGGTGCCGTTGCTATTGCTGCAATTACAAGCTGTACAAATACTTCTAACCCTTACGTTATGTTAGGAGCGGGCTTAGTTGCGAAAAAAGCGGTAGAAAAAGGCTTAGAAGTTCCTAAATATGTAAAAACTTCTCTAGCACCTGGTTCTAAAGTTGTTACTGGTTATTTAAGAGATTCCGGTTTATTAGGTTACCTCGATCAACTTGGTTTTAACCTTGTTGGATATGGTTGTACAACTTGTATTGGTAACTCTGGACCACTTAAAGATGAAATTGAAAAAACAATTGCTGAAAATGATCTACTCGTTACTTCAGTTCTTTCCGGTAACCGTAACTTTGAAGGCCGTATTCACCCACTTGTAAAAGCTAACTATTTAGCATCACCACCACTTGTAGTGGCATATGCGTTAGCTGGAACAGTAAATATTGACCTTGTAAACGATCCAATCGGAAAAGATAAAGATGGCAATGATGTATTCATGAAAGACATCTGGCCAACAACTGAAGAAGTTAATGAAGCGGTTAAACAAAGCGTTACACCTGAATTATTCCGTAAAGAATATGAAAATGTATTCGCTGATAATGAACGCTGGAACGAAATTAAAACAAGCAATGAACCATTGTACACTTGGGATGAAGAGTCAACGTATATTGCGAACCCACCATTCTTTGAAAACCTTTCACCAAACCCAGAAGAAGTAAAACCTTTAACTGGAATGCGTGTAGTAGGTAAATTTGGTGATTCAGTTACAACTGACCATATTTCACCAGCTGGTGCAATCGGTAAAGATACACCTGCAGGTAAATACTTGCGTGAAAAAGGTGTTGAACCTCGTGAATTTAACTCTTACGGTTCCCGTCGTGGTAACCATGAAGTAATGATGCGCGGTACATTTGCAAATATCCGTATTCGTAACCAAATTGCTCCTGGAACAGAAGGTGGCTACTCTACTTACTGGCCAACAAATGAAGTTACTTCCATGTATGACGCATGTATGAAATACAAAGAAGATGGAACTGGTCTTGTTGTTCTAGCAGGTAAAGATTACGGTATGGGTTCATCTCGTGACTGGGCAGCTAAAGGAACAAATCTTCTTGGTATTAAAACAGTTATCGCAGAAAGCTTCGAACGTATTCACCGCTCTAACCTTGTATTGATGGGTGTTCTTCCACTTCAATTCAAAAATGGTGAAAATGCCGATACTCTTGGCTTAACTGGAAAAGAAACAATTGATGTGCAAATCGATGAAACTGTAAAACCACGCGATATTTTAACTGTTACTGCTACAGACGAAGCAGGAAACAAAAAACAATTTGAAGTATTAGTACGTTTCGACTCTGATGTTGAAATTGATTACTATCGTCATGGTGGTATCCTTCAAATGGTACTTCGCGATAAACTTCAAGCATAATTGTTTACTAAAAACACACTCTGTTACTTACAGAGTGTGTTTTTTCATACTAATATTTAGTCACCTACATATAATATAATAAACGATTTCATATTATAGGAGGATGACATGTTAAAAAAGATCATTCCACTCGCCATTATTCTTATTTTAGTCGGTGTTATGGTTGTACAAGCAGTTGAAAAAGATAAAGAAGATCAGAATGTACAAAAGGGAAAAAAACTGCCGACAGCTGCTAGCGATCAAGCTTTAGACAAACTCTACAATGATATTATGTCATCACAAATTGAGGAACCAGATCAGGACCCTGAAGAAGGTTTAAATATAGGATTAAAGGCTCCCATGTTTCAATTAAATACATTAGATGGACAAACGATGAAATTATCGGATCTAAAGGGCAAAAAAACACTTATCAATTTTTTTGCTACATGGTGCACGCCTTGTAAAACAGAAATGCCATTGTTGGAAAAATTTTCTATTAAACATAAAAGCGATTTAAATATCATTGCTATTAATATTGATCCTAGGGCAAATGTGAAAAAGTATGTCAATAGACTTGGATTAACTTTTCCTATCCTTATTGATGAAAGAGGAAAAGTTAATGAAAATTACCAAGTTATCGCTATTCCCACAACGTTTTTACTGAATGAGAAAGGCATTATTATAAACAAACAAATTGGAGAATTAAATGAAGATCAATTGAAAAAAATGCTTAATCCCCAATAAACACCTATAATGGTGTTTATTTTTTTGTTGAGAATTTGCAAAAATGGATAATTATTTTGTATAAATGCCTAAAACAATTATAAATTTTTAATTTTATGATCATACTATAAAAAAAGAAATTTACAATAATAAGGAGTAGAATATTCAATGAGAAAAACAAATAAAAAATCTTTTTCAGATTTAGTATTAGAAAATAAACAAGCACTACTAAAAGATCAAGAAGCAATAGAAAGAATCGAAACAAAATTAGAGCAAAAGCATTCGATGAAATTAGCAAAATAAACCGATTTTTAGCATTCATAATCCGCCTTTATTTGCAAATCTTATAACTAAAGGGGGAGTTATGATGAGTAATCCAAATAAGAAAAGCAAATATTATGTGCCAAACCATATTGGAACCCAGCCACGATCCTTCGGTGGCAACAAAGGTAAACAAATGCAAGATAAGTCTGGACAGCATGCACAGGTAATGCAAACTAAGGGAGAGTAACCCTTTAGAGTCGAATTATTTTTAGAAATAAACACCATACTTTTTTTTCTAAAAAAACTCATACTAACATTGTGCCGCTGTAAAAGTGGTTCATTATACTCATTTCAGGAGGTAAGAAGAAATGGCATGGAATAAACCAAAACCGGATGATCGTAGTGATAATGTAGAGAAATTGCAAAATATGATTGATAACACACTTGAAAATATCGAAAAAGCTGAAGAAACGGCAAGCCTTTCAAGTAATGAAGAACGGGCTAATATTGAAGCAAAGAATGAACGCCGTCGTGAAAGTATTGAGGCGATGCGCAGTGAAGTGAAAGACGAAGCACAAGCACAAAATAATAACTACCAGTAAGAAAAATAGAGCCAGCAACATGCTGGCTTTATTTTTTGTTCAAAAATTATAATAGTGATAAGATAAAAATAGAATTTTATTGGAAAGGTGAAAAGGATTACAATGATTATTTCGGAAACAGAAATTCAAGTCAGATATGCGGAAACAGATCAAATGGGAGTTGTATATCATGCCAATTATTTAGTTTGGCTTGAGCTTGGGCGGACAAAGTTAATCGAAGATTTAGGATTTAAATATGCTGATATGGAAAACGAAGGGATTTTATCCCCAGTTATTGATATTGAGATTTCATATAAAATGCCTGTTCGCTACGGGGAAACGGCTATTGTAAAGACGTGGATTGAAGAATATGATGGCATACGTGTTACATACGGTTATGAAGTGCTAACGGAGAAAGGCGAAGTATCTGTCGTAGCAAAATCAAAACATGCATGTGTAAAAAAAGAGTCGTTTCGCCCAGTGTCCATTCGAAAGTTTTTCCCAGACTGGCATCGTGCATATGAAAATGCAAAAAAATAATAATAGGGAGGGAAAAATTATTGGCTTTTGGAATCACAAAAGAGGAACTTTCAAAATGGAAACGAGAAATAGACGAAGGAAAAATCGCGTTTATTACTCATTTTTGGCTTGATCCGCGTTTTCCGAAAAGTACCTCAGTAACGAAAGTGGGATGTAAAGACTTACAAAAACTTGCAAACTGGGGAGCTAAATTTGGATTAAAGGAGGAATGGATCCATCATCGGAAAGATGGCTATTCCCATTTTGATTTATTAGGCGATAAACAATATGAAATATTAAATATTGAAGGATTGACAGATGATATTTTAAAATTTAATCTTACACAAAAAACATGCCATTGATTGGGATGGCATGTTTTTTGTGATTCAGCCTTTTTTGTATTCATAAATAGGTTCATCTAATTCTTTGTCATAGTCCACAAGCAAATTATGCTGATCAAAATACCAAAGATCCTTTTCTTCAATATAAAAAAGAATCCCTTTATGTTCAGTAGTGACGACTGGATCACTTGGTGACTCTTTTGAAATCCCTAAAGAAAATCCTTGTTGTACGGGGGATGAGCCGCCATATTTTGCAAAAAATCGAACACTATCTCCATTTTTTAAAAACATCTCATCCTGAAACCATTTTACTGCTTCATCTGTTATACGTATTTCCATGAAGTTGTCCCCTCTCACATAAAGAGTATCAATATTTATCATTATAAGCTTTTTGAAAAGAATCATTCTAACAAAATGCTTACAACTATTTCATGCTTTCTGTCATATGTTCCATAATTTCATTGTAGGAATGATCGATTAGACCTTTTTTATAGGCTTCCTTTAATGGATACACGCGATAATGATGATGGTTTTTATTGTCTACAAAGGTCGGTGTAAAATGAATATCACTTATTTTAACCTTGTTTTCGTTATTTGTTACCTTTTTAGAGACTTTGAAATCAATCATCCCGCCTATATCTTTATAATCCCTCATTTGACCAGAAATAAAATTCCCTAAAGAATAAATTACAACAGCATTCCGACCATCTTTTGTATGTAGCTTTTCAATAGGTTGTAATACGTGAGGATGATGACCTAGAATGACATCAGCACCTCCATCAGTGAAGGTTTTTGCTAGTTCCTTTTGTTCTTCATTTGGGATCCTCATATATTCTATACCCCAATGTAAATTGAGAATGACTAAATCAGCTTTGTTACGGGCTCTAGACAATTCCTCCAAGATTCTTTTCTTATTAATAATATTTACTAAGTAATCTTTCCCTTTCGGTACGGGAATTCCATTTGTCCCGTATGTATAAGCAAGTATCGCAATTTTTATTCCGTTAACATTTTGTATCCGAAGGGTATTTTGATCTTGTTCATTTTTAAATGTCCCTACATATGGTAAGTTCTTTTTATCATAATATGAAATTGAATTCTTTATTCCTGCTTCGCCCTTATCTAATGCATGGTTATTAGCCGTTGATACAAAATCCACTCCCGCATCTATAATGGCATCGGCGATTTCATACGGACTGTTAAAAGAAGGGTAAGTAGATAATCCAAGCGTTTCTCCTCCAGGAATAGATTCTTGATTTGCAATTAAGAAGTCAGGTTTCTGAAGAATCGATTTTACTGGTTGAAACATTGGCTTGAAATTATACCCTTTTTCTGTTTTGGCATCTTTATATACCCAATCATGTATAAGAATATCACCAATTCCACCGATAACGGCACTATATTGAAAATCCTTCGGAGCCATACCTGATGTTCTCGAAGCATGGGGAAGGGAAGAGTGTATTCGTTTTGAAAATGAATGTTTCCATTGGTTATATTGTATCCAGCTTAACGCCAAAATTGACACTATTAAAATAGTAACTATCGAAAATAAAAGGAAATTTCGCTTTTTAGTCATCTGTTTACCAGCCTTTATTTCGTGATCTCTTCTATTTTAACATATTAAACTATTTTTTAAGATAATTTAAAAAGTATTGAAAAAAAATTAAAGGACTCTATAAATAATGGAGTCCTTTAATTACTATAGCCATTTAACTTTTGGTTCGGTTTTATTTTTGATTCGTGATAAATTAGTTCGGTGTCGATAAATTACAAAGGATGCTAAAGCAGTCACCACAATTAATAATGGCCAATCACCAGTTAGAAAAGTCCGGATTAGCGCATAAATAATTGCGAAAATACCAGCAATCATCGAAGATAAGGATACATACTTACATATTTTTAAACTAATAATAAATACGACAACAAGAAATAAAAATAGTAATGGTACATAGGCAAGTAATACACCAGCAGATGTAGCTACTGCTTTTCCTCCCCGAAACCCCGCAAAAATAGGAAACATATGACCGATGACTGCCACTAATCCAATTAATAACGGATGGATTGATTCATCAACCCCGAAAAATTTAGGTAATAATGTAGCAAGTGTACCTTTTAAAATATCAGCTACTATTACTACGGTACCAGCTTTTACTCCTAGTGTCCGAAATGAATTTGTGGCACCTAGGTTCCCACTCCCATGTTGACGAATATCAATTCCGTAAAATAATTTCCCTACAATTAATCCGGAAGGAATCGATCCAAGTAAATAAGCTAAAATAATAATAAGTGCATACGTCATTAACATAACCCCTTTAAAAACATATCATTAAGGCTTTTTTATTGTATCACATGTACAGCATAGATAGAAAAAAATAATTATTTATCAATTTTCCCCTTTTCTTGTATGAAGTACTCATGTAGGATGAAATAGGGAGGAAATGATATGGAAACAATAGAAGTTAAAACCAATACCAATCGAATGAAAAAAGTGATGTTTGGAATAGTAGTTTTGTTTATTCTTTGCACCATTGGTCTACTAATCTATCTTTATCCTTTTGCATCTTCTGAGAAGGAACCGTATGTGAACAAAAAATATTCTATTTTGCTTAATGGAAAAATACAAGATCAAGCGTTGATAGAAGGGAAAAACATTTATATCCCGATTAAAGTGGTCCATAGTGGAATTGATGATTCCGTTTTTACTGAAAAGCAATCAGTTATCATAACGACAAACCAAAAAGTGATCCAAATTCCTATTAATAAAAAGACCTATTTTATTAATCAAAAACCTGTTCATGCGCAACAACCTATTATTAAAAATATGAACAATCAGTTATTTATAGACTTGAAAACTTTAACATCAATTTATCCTATTCAAACAAAAGTGACGAAGCATAGTAAAATTGTCTGGATTGAAAAAAATAATTCTACCTATTACAAGGGGAAGATTATCGATAAAAAGGTGAAAGAAGCCTATTTAAAACTTCGTACGACCCCTGATTTGCAATCACCATATGTTGCAGTCGTAAATAAGGGAGAAAACGTAAGAATTGAAAAACAAAAAAAGGATTTCTATCTTATACGAACAGAGGAAGGAATTGGCGGCTATATAAAGAAAAAATATGTAGTTAAAAATGAACAAGTTCGTTTAGCGACGAAAACCCGTCCGGAGAAAAAATCAAATCTGCAAATGAATGTACCTATCCATTTAACATGGGAAGCAGTTTATACTAAAAATCCTGATCCGGCAAAACTGCCAAAAATGCCTGGAGTAAATGTTGTATCACCAACTTGGTTTAAATTAAAGAATAATCATGGTGATGTAACAAATTTAGCTTCAAAGGATTATGTCAAGTGGGCCAAAAAAAACGGATATCACGTATGGGCACTTTTTTCAAACTCATTTGATCCCGAATTAACGAAAGTTGCACTTAGCAACTATGAAACACGAACAAAAATTATTAATCAATTACGAAGTTATATGAAAACCTATCAATTAGATGGTTTAAATATCGATATTGAAAATGTGGATCCTAAGGATGGTCCACTCATTACACAATTCGTTCGGGAAGCGGCAGTCTATCTCCATAACGATCATAAATATGTATCCATGGATATTACATTTATCGCCGATGGTAATTGGTCTGAATTCTATGAACGAGAAAAACTTTCCTCGGTTGTCGACTATATGATTGTCATGGCTTACGATGAACATTGGGGGGGAGCGCAAACAGCCGGAAGTGTAGCAAGTCTTCCATGGGTAGAATCGAATTTGAAACAACTGTTAAATGAGGTACCGAACGAAAAATTAATACTTGGTGTCCCATTCTTTACTCGTTTATGGAAAGAAGAAATGAAAGAGGGAAAACTTTCGGTTTCTTCTAAAGCATTATCGATGGATCAAGCAAATGCATGGATGAAAGAAAGAAAATTAACAGCAATTGAAGATGCCGATTCAGGACAAAACTATGTTGAATATACCGACGCAAAAACCAATGCTGTTTATAAAATGTGGCTAGAGGACAATTTATCTTTGAATAAACGGGCGAAATTAGCCGCAAATTATCAACTAGCAGGAATTGCCTCCTGGTCGCGATATTTTGCAGACAAATCAGCTTGGTTAGCACTTCAATCCTCATTATCCGCATTGAGCAATAAATAAATGATTTTGTTACGCCTCTCCAAACATCTATAGTTTAATGAAACCGTGGCACAATGTATAATAAATAAGGTAAAAGATCATACAGCAAGGAGTTCTTAAAGTGAAAACAACTATTTCTGCCATCCAATGGATGGCTTTTATGATTGCAGGAGCAATTGCAGCTCCTATCGCAATAGCAGATTTATACCATTTAAATCCAGTTGAAACATCAGCCTTTGTTGAAAGAACTATTTTTGTTTTAGGAATTGCCGGTTTATTGCAAGGCATCATTGGACATCGTTTGCCAATTAGTGAAGGTCCAGCAGGTTTATGGTGGGGTGTTTTCACGATTTATGCCGGTTTTGTTGGAACGTTATATACTTCCAATATTGAAACACTCCGTGAATTGTCGGGTGGGTTGATGCTTAGTGGAGTATTTTTTATTATCTTATCCGCATTCGGCTTAATTCAAAAGTTGGCTAAATTATTCACACCAACCGTTACATTCATCTATTTGTTTTTGCTGATTCTACAATTAAGCGGCTCTTTCATGAAAGGGATGCTCGGTCTCACCGATGGTGTCCATGTTATTCAGCCTATTACTGCTTTGTTATGTTTTATCATCATTATTCTAACCTTTTACTTAGGACAAATTAAAATTCAGTGGATTAAACAATTTTCGATTATGCTCGGAATGATTTTCGGATGGATCTTATTTATCATTTTTGGATTATCTCCAAGTGTGCTAAAAAGCAGGCATTGGTTTTCATTCCCGGATATTTTATCATTCGGATTTCCTAAATTAGATTCTGGGATAATTGTTACTTCTTTCTTTATTACAATCTTACTAGTTACAAATATGATTGCATCAATACGTGTGATGGAAGAGGTATTAAAAAAAGATCATAAACAAGCGAATCGCTTTAAACAAGCAGGCATCATTTCCGGTATTAATCAATTTGCCGGCGGGATTTTCTCTAGTATTGGATCAGTACCCATTTCTGGTTCCGCTGGTTTTGTTAGCCAGACAGGAATAAAAGCCTTAAAGCCATTCATTTTAGGAAGTTTGTTTGTCACGGTGATTTCTCTTCTTCCCCCATTGATGAACATTATGGCCGCTTTGCCAGCTCCTGTAGGTTATTCAGTCACTTTTGTTATATTTACAAAAATGGTTGGTATCGCTTTATCGGAAATCGAAAAAGCAAATGATCTAAAAATAACTTATACGTCGGCAGGAATTGGTTTTTTAATTGGGGTAGGGGTAATGTTTCTTCCTGCGGGAGCAACTGAGGGTCTTCCGGTAGTTATTGCATCATTAATCAATAACGGTCTCATTCTAGGAACTATTACAGCCGTTGTAACTGAGCAATATTTACTTTGGAAGAAACGTAAGGAAGTGTCTAGTCATTAATTTGCAGTTCTTAAAAGATTGAAGTACGATAAGTGTAGAAAAAAAGGTGAATATTAGATGGGAGGACCTTTTATGTCTATTGAAAATCCTAGTCGCGAAGAAATTGGAAAAATCCTTAAAAAAGCAAAACGAATTGCTGTTGTCGGTTTAAGTAATAATCCAGAACGTACATCGTATATGGTTTCTGAAGCAATGCAAAAAGCCGGGTATGAAATTATACCAGTAAATCCAACTGTGGACGAGGTTTTAGGGGTTAAGGCAGTATCTACACTAAAGGAAATTGAGGGGCACATCGATATTGTGGATATTTTTAGGCGGTCCGAATACTTACCTGAACTTGCTAAAGAGTTTCTGGAAATTGATGCCGATGTATTTTGGGCACAGCTCGGTGTGGAAAATGAGGAAGCCTATCAATTATTAAAAGAAAAAGGCAAAACAGTAATAATGGATCGTTGTATTAAAGTAGAGCATGCACTAACCAAATAGACTTTTTTGTTAGCAGCAAGCGTGTAGTTTTAACGCTTGCTTTGTTTTTTTATTTTATCTTTGCATAGTTTAATAAAGCATTTTTAAAAGAAGTTTGCTAAATATTAATTTATCGCTAAAATAGTTGTTAGACGTTTGTCCGGAAAATGCTATAATAATATACGAACAGTTGTTTGTTTTTTCGTCTGTATTTAAATAATAAGGAAAGTAGATAGAGAGCAGTGTTGTTTTGAAAGGGGAATATTTGTGGCAAAGAAACAAAACTTGATTGAGTATAATGATGATGCGATACAGGTATTAGAAGGCCTGGAAGCCGTAAGAAAACGACCGGGAATGTATATCGGTTCAACAGATGCTCGCGGGTTGCATCATCTAGTTTATGAAATAGTAGATAACTCCGTTGATGAAGCTTTAGCGGGAAACGGAGATCACATTATTGTTAAAATACATAAAGACAACAGTATTAGTGTTGAAGATAAAGGTCGTGGAATGCCTACGGGTATGCATAAACTAGGAAAGCCTACTACTGAAGTAATTTTTACTGTTTTACACGCGGGTGGAAAATTCGGTCAGGGCGGTTATAAAACAAGTGGTGGTTTGCACGGAGTAGGTGCATCTGTCGTCAATGCATTATCCGAATGGCTAATTGTTACAATTAAACGGGATGGATATGTCTATCAACAAAAATTTAAAGATGGTGGAAAACCTGAAACAACATTGGAAAAAATCGGAAAGTCAAACCAAACAGGGACACTCATTCATTTCAAGCCAGACCCGACCATATTTAGTACGACTTCGTATAATTACGATACGTTGTGTGAACGTTTACGCGAGTCTGCATTTTTACTAAAAGGATTAAAAATCGAAATTATTGATGAACGCTACGATCAAAATGATGTATTTTTTTATGAAAATGGAATCGAAGCTTTTGTTGAATATTTGAATGAAGGAAAGGACATTCTTCATCCTGTCGTATTTATTGAAGGAGAAGCAGGTCAGATCGAGGTCGAATATGCTTTTCAATTTAATGATGGATTCTCGGAAAATATGCTTTCATTTGTTAACAATGTACGAACAAAAGATGGAGGAACTCATGAAGTTGGCGCAAAAACAGCAATGACAAGAGTGATCAATGAATATGCCCGTAAAGTTAATTTATTGAAAGAGCGGGATAAAAACTTGGAAGGTACCGATATTCGTGAAGGACTAGCAGCTGTTATTTCAGTCCGAATTCCGGAAGAGTTACTGCAATTCGAAGGGCAAACGAAAGGTAAGCTTGGAACAAGTGAAGCAAGATCTGCTGTCGATGCTGTCATTTCTGAACATCTTGCCTACTTTTTAGAGGAAAATCCCGAATCAAGTAATTTGCTTATTAAAAAGTCGATTAAAGCTGCTCAAGCAAGAGAAGCAGCAAGAAAAGCACGCGAAGAAGCTCGCAGTGGAAAAAAACGCAAAAAGTCGGAAAGTCTTTTATCTGGAAAATTAACTCCGGCACAGTCGCGGAATCCACAAAAAAACGAACTTTATCTTGTCGAAGGTGACTCTGCAGGAGGTTCAGCGAAACAAGGGCGTGATCGAAAGTTCCAAGCGGTTCTCCCATTGCGTGGTAAGGTAATCAATACGGAAAAAGCAAAACTGCAAGATATTTTTAAGAATGAAGAAATTAATACAATCATTCATACGATCGGTGCAGGTGTTGGACCAGACTTTAACTTAGAAGATGTCAATTATGATAAAGTGATTATCATGACCGATGCAGATACCGATGGAGCACATATTCAAGTGTTACTGCTTACATTTTTCTATCGCTATATGAAACCACTTATCGAAGCCGGAAAGGTTTATATTGCCTTACCTCCTTTGTATAAAGCGAGTAAAGGGACGGGAAAAAAGGAAATAATTGAATATGCCTGGACGGATGATGAGCTATCAAGCGTAACGAAAAAGGTAGGAAAAGGTTATATACTTCAGCGTTACAAAGGATTAGGTGAAATGAATGCCGACCAATTATGGGAAACGACGATGAATCCTGATTCGAGAACATTGATACGTGTACGAATTGATGATGCTGCTCGTGCAGAACGACGTGTAACAACTTTAATGGGTGATAAAGTTGAACCGCGTCGAAAATGGATTGAAAACAATGTTGCCTTTGGTTTAGAAGAAGATCAAAGCATTTTAGAAAATGAAAATTTATCAGTTGAAGGAGGGGACCAAGACTGATGACTAGTTTAGAGAAATTTCAAGACCTGCCCCTTGAAGAAGTATTAGGTGATCGTTTTGGACGGTATAGTAAATATATTATTCAAGATCGTGCATTACCGGATGCCCGTGATGGTTTAAAACCTGTCCAACGCCGTATTTTATATGCGATGCATGTCGAAGGAAACACAAATGATAAAGGTTTCCGAAAATCAGCAAAAACGGTCGGTAATGTAATCGGTAATTATCATCCGCATGGTGATTCGTCTGTATATGAAGCAATGGTTCGGATGAGCCAGGATTGGAAAGTAAGAAATGGTTTAATTGAAATGCACGGTAATAATGGAAGTATTGATGGAGATCCTCCTGCTGCGATGCGTTATACTGAAGCGAGATTATCAGCGATTGCATCCGAGCTTTTAAGCGATATTGATAAGGATACAGTCGATTTTATCCCAAACTTTGATGATACATCAAAGGAGCCCACTGTTCTACCAGCAAGATTCCCTAATCTTTTGGTTAATGGATCAACAGGAATTTCAGCAGGTTATGCAACAGATATCCCACCGCATCATTTAGGTGAAGTGATAGATGGAACGATCATGCGTATTGAAAAACCTGATTGTTCCGTAGATGATTTAATGAAAGTCATTAAAGGACCTGATTTCCCTACTGGTGGAATTATTCAAGGGATTGACGGAATAAGAAAAGCTTATGAAACTGGTAAAGGAAAAATAGTAGTTCGTGGTAAGACAGAAATTGAATCCGTACGTGGCGGCCGCGAGCAAATCATTATCACTGAAATTCCATATGAAGTGAATAAGGCAAATATGGTGAAAAAAATTGATGAGTTACGTTTAGATCGGAAAGTAGAAGGAATTTCCGAAGTACGTGATGAAACCGATCGTACGGGTCTCCGCATTGTCATTGAATTAAAAAAGGACGCCCACGCAGATGGAGTTCTGAATTATTTATTTAAAAATACGGATTTGCAAATAACCTACAATTTCAACATGGTGGCCATTGCTAATCGCAGACCGAAACTTATGGGATTGAAAGAGTTATTAGATGCTTATATTAGTCATCAAAAAGAAGTCGTAACTAATCGGACAAAATATGACTTACATAAGGCAAAAGAACGTCAACACATTGTTGAAGGATTGATGAAAGCTTTATCAATACTCGATGAAGTGATTTCAACGATTCGTGCATCTAAGGATAAACGCAATGCTAAAGATAATCTAATTGCGAAATTCCAATTTACTGAAGCACAATCTGAAGCAATCGTATCTTTGCAACTATATCGTTTAACAAATACGGATATTACAGCATTGCAAAAAGAAGCAGAAGAGCTTAGAAAAAAAATAGAAGAACTTACATCAATACTAGATAGCGAAAAAAATTTATTAAACGTCATCAAAAAAGAACTTAAAGAAATTAAAAAGAAATATGTAAATGATCGAAGGGCTCTTATTGAGGAAAAAATTGAGGAAATCAAAATTAACCTAGAGGTTATGATTCCGAACGAAGATGTGATGGTCACAGTTACGAAGGATGGATATGTTAAAAGAACGAGTATGCGGTCATATTCGGCATCAAATGGACAGGATCTTGCGATAAAAGAAACGGATAGAGTGTTATTCCAAGAAGAAATTAATACGACAAGTGTCGTTCTCTTATTTACTAACAAAGGGAATTACTTATACTGTCCCGTTCATGAGCTTCCTGATATTCGATGGAAAGATCTAGGACAACACATTACAAATATTATTCCTATTGAAAAAGATGAACGAATTGTTGAAGTAATTGAAATTAAAGATTTTAATGCATCGAACTATTTATTATTTATTACTAAAAACGGCATGGCTAAGAAGACGGAAATTAATCAATATAATGCCCAAAGGTATTCTAAACCTCTTGTAGCCATTAATTTAAAGGGCGAAGATGAAGTAGTTGATGTCCATCTTACCGACGGTTCTAAAGATATATTTATAGCTACTCATTTAGGCTATGGCTTATGGTTTGATGAACAAGAAGTAAATATCGTCGGGGCTCGTGCAGCTGGAGTAAAGGGGATCAACTTAAAGGATGGAGATTATGTTACATCAGGTAAAATATTAGAAAACACCAAAGAAGAATCCGTTTTTATTGCAACCCAGCGTGGTGCTGTTAAAAAAATGAAATTGAGTGAGTTTGAAAAAGCAACACGTGCAAAACGCGGCGTAGTGATGCTACGCGAATTGAAAAACAATCCACACCGAATAATCGGTTTAGATATTGTTAAAGAAAAAGATATAATGTGGCTTCAAACAGAAAAAGATGTACTTGAATCAATCGCCGTTGCAACTTTACGTTTCAATGACCGATATACAAATGGTTCTTTCGTTATTGATGAAAGTGAAAATGGCGTTGTGAAAGAAGTTTGGAAAGAAAAGCCTAATAATAAAACAATAGAAGAATAAAGCATAAAAAAGCATTTGTCCAAAATTTCGGGCAAATGCTTTTTGTTTTATCAATGGTTATTTTTACATAACCAAAAAATTATTGGAAACAATAATGAGCAAAAGGAATGAAGGAGAATCGACGATGAAAAAAGAATATGTACTTGCTGTATTTGCCTTTTTCTTTATGTCTCTTAGTACTGTTGCAATATCATACGCCGGAGAATCAGCCAATACAAATGAAAAGATACTACAAGAATATAAAATTGATGTTACAGGTGACCGAAAGCCAGATAAAATTATCCTGAAAGGGATACAAGTCGATGCTAGTAGTATGTACATGGAGAAAATTTGGGCGGAAATAACTTCATCCAACAATAAAAAGTTTCGAATTGACTATGAACCGGGATATAAGCCAAAAATTGAATTTGCGGATTTAAATCATGATAATGTTTTAGATTTATTAGAATCTAGTGGTACAGGTGGAAGTGGGGGGTTATATAATTATCGTTTAACGACTTTAAAAGATAATAAAGCAATTGATATCCCAATGCCGCCTGCATTAAATGTTCAGGGACACTTTGAAGATCAATTCAAAGCCAGTCTCACAATACCGGAAATTAGCTTTACTAAAAAATTTAAATTATCAAATCGTAAAAAAGATTATATTCGCTTAGGACTATTTCAAAAAAACGGAACGTTAAACGAGCCTACAGAATTAATGATTGATCCGGTAGACGTGTATAGAATTATTAAAGTTAAAGGAGAAAAAGGATTTGGATTAAAATCTTATCGCAGGGTTAGTGGGGCCTACCATGCAGATGCGTTAGGAACACTTATATCTGTTTGGTATTATGAAAACGGAAAATGGAATCAAATACAAACAAAGTGGAAAGATCGGTAACCTTTTATAGGCAAGTATCATACAATATGTTAAGCATAGATAAAGAGGGGATGCTTATCATGGATCATTTAGACAATTTATCTATTAATATCATTCCACCGGCGACAGATTTAAATCCCTTACAAGGAAGAAAATACACATTAACACATTCTGAAGCAACCGGTGAATGGTATTTGTCAATCGGAACACAATTTCCGTTTACGAAGTTAACAAATGGTCTTTTCAGCGTAATTGAGGCAGAGTGGACAACTAAAATGGGGGAATACATTCTTTTAGGAAGAATAAACATAAACTCAGATAGCTATAACGACAAACTAGATCAAGTTCGTTATATGATTTATCAAAAAGAGTTACCTCAGCTCATCGCACATATTATTGACGCAGATAAGCGATTCTTACATTATCATCCGTTGCTATTGGATGCACCGATACACATTGAAATAAAAGCAAAATATCCTGAGTTCTATCGAACACTATATATGGGTACAGCAAGGAAATATTTAAAAAAAGAATCGGTCAATTCTTAACACAGGTGATTACCTGTGTTTTTTTGATTATTTATAAAGCCAATTTATTTGAAACTATTATGATTGTGATTCGTATACACAATAGTAGAGATAAAAAGTGGGGGAATATAGAGTTATGCGTTTTTATTCTAAAAAAGGACCTATCATTACTATTATTACTTGGAGTTTATTCATAGTTTTGCTTGGGACAATTATTATTTTATTAATTCATGGGCTCGAAGACTCAGATTCAATTTTCGGCTTAATCATTGTAAGTATTTCGCTTGTTTTTGTTACTTGGTTATGGATGAATACATATTATGAAATTAATAACGGAAAGCTGAAAATTATTGCTGGTCCGTTTAAATATGCAATAATCGACATAAATGAAATTAAAACGATAGAAAGCACAAAAAACATTATCTCAAGCCCGGCGTTATCAATGGATCGAATCGAAATTCAATATAACAAATGGCATACGATCATCATTTCGCCAAAAAATCAAGCCGAGTTTATTTATGAACTAAAGCAAATAAATCCTAAAATTGTTGATAATACATACAATGAGGAACAAACGGATGAGAATATTATGTAAACTTAATAAGGATATTAGTAGTGACTAAAAAATAAAAAAGCGAAGAGTATTTTTTTGATTTAGTAAATGTCAAATTCGGGTATAACATTATCCTGCACATTAATTATTTTAATACTGATGAACTTTGGAACACTATAAAAAAATTAATTCCGTCTCAATATAACGAGTATTCTTTTGAATTGAGACGGAATTAATTTTCATTAATTAACTTCCGATAATATATATTATGGTGGGGGCGTTAAGATAAATATGTTAACAACCTATTCTACCCTGTGTTTATGACCAATTTTTTTTATATTTTTTGTGTCGATATACTTAACGCTATATTCAATAACATCATTTATAAATAATTGATGATTTTTAGCAAATTCTTTTACACAATTTAATAATTCTTTATCATAAGTAGTTTTATACTGAATCCGATCTTTAGGTCTCTCTTTTTTATTAAACAAAATTACTCCTTGTGAAAGCACATGTTGTAATCCATTTTCAATTAGATAATTTACATGAGTGTCATGTTCTTCGGCCAAAGCATTTAATTGATCTAATAAACGTTTGCTAATATTTGTTCTGAATTTTACTCTTGAAGTATCTGTTACCTGAACCAAACTTCCATTTACTAATTTCCACATTAATATCACTCCTTATTTCATGCTACATTTTTTTATGAAGGGTCATAAAATTTCTTTTATATGGAATAAAATAATCATTTGCATCTTTATATATAATATCAGCTAGTTTAGGTAAATCAAACTTCCCTTTCACCCAGACACGATAGATTACATTCCCAGACTTACTGTTTGTGATTGTTATCTCTGAACGTAAATCCCATGTCTGGAATACATTAAAAAGTCCATTTGCAAATTGTGAACTTGCTGTTGTGATGTTCATTACATACCCCGTATGCTGAACCCACCCATCTCCGTCTATTACTCCTCTTACAAAAGAAGGCAAATACTCTTTAGGAACAGCGGGAAACGGAACAGTTAAGGATTTATTTGGAATAATTCCTAGTGCTTTAAGGTCCATCTTGATAGATTTTGAGTAAATATTTAGTGTAGGTGTTGTTTTCGTTTTTCCAAAAGGCGCTAAGACATAGTCAGCTTCCATTAATTTTGCAATTAATCGAAGAATTTTTTCATCCTTTTGGGAAAATGAGATAGTATGAGTTTGCTTATGAACATGTCCATCCGTCAAAAAAAGTCCTAAGACCCATGCCATTTCATGAGACCAAACTTTGAAAAAGTTTTCATTAACTGAATGCTTGCGGGGTTGTCCAGATGATTTTTCGCGATTCATTTTCACTCCATGTTTATAAAGAACATTTCGAATGCCTCGATCAGATAAACCAATTATAGGAATCATTTCACTATATGACATACCACTCTTATACATATTAACAATAATCTCATCTGTAATACCTGGATTTCTAGGCATAACATCACTCCTTTGGAAAAATAAAAAATATATTTAAAACAAAGGATGTACAAAAATAATCTGTTTCTTCCATTATACGAATACACGTTCTTATTTGCAATAAGTTGTCAAAAAAAAGATGCCCCTGTTACAGGGAACATCTTCGTAAAGGCAATTATATATTAGTTTACATAACGTGTTGTTGTCTTGATATTAGATAATTTATTTTGTAGATTTGCACGATCACGTTTCATTTGATTTAATCGATTGGTAACAACTTTTTTCCCGTATTCTTTTGAAGCGGAGGCAATTAATATAACATTTTCTTTATTATTACTCATTCATACCCCCCCAAATAATTTTTTATAAAGTAGAAATACGTATATCCCTTTTTATAATTTAACTAAGATTATCATTTTTTATTTTGAAGACCATTTCAAATTTCCTGCTTTATAAAGCGTCATTTTCTCCTTATTATACTGCTTTGTATAAAGATTAAACTGTTCTTTAAGGTCTTTCAATTGTTTATTATCCTTGTTAAATTTCTTAATTTGTTTATCATAATTTGTAATATGAATGTTTTTTTGTTGTAAATAATTATATAACTTTTGATCAGCTTTTATATTTTCATTTGATAAATTGTAAATTTTTTTGTATATTTCATAACGTTTATTAATAGAATTTGCCACTTTTTTCGTCTTATTTCGAAGGGTTTGATCGTCAATTTTTTTCATAATTGGCTTAATCTTTTTTGCTTCATTATACGAGTTTTCGATAATAGTATTTTCTTTCTGAATAAGCTTTTGCCGCTTTTGTAATGATTCACGCGCTTTATCAAGTATTGGATCTATTTTTTTACTCGTAACCTTTAAATTAAGTATTGATGTATACAGTTTATTTTCTTCTTTTTGCAAGTTATTCAGTTCATTTTGATATTTACTTAAACTCGATTCTTTATTTGCGGCTTTTTCCAAGTGAAGATAAATTGTAGCAATTTCCTTATTTGCCGATTCACACCCTACAAGAATTGTTATACTTGCTGTGACAATTGCAAAAATGAGAACAATTGTTTTTATCGTACCCTTTTTTTTCACCTTTATCCCCCTTTCTGGTAATCTATTATATTATGAACCATAAGGATGACAACGGTCATTACATTTAAAACTATATGCGTCCATACTTTCTTCAAGATTTTTTGTAACAAAATGATTTTTATTTAACCAATTTAATAATATTGGCAAATATTTAATTGTTGGCCCACGATCATGTAATAATATAACAGGATGCTTTCCAATACTATCCATAAATTTAATTCCGTTTATAACACGTGAAACATATGCCTTACTATTTGATTTCCAATCATCGCTATCGATATCCCAATCCCACAGCTGGAATCCATATGATTCAATTTCTTTTCGATACGAATCCAACATATACGGAACACTTCCATATGGGGTTCGAATAAGTGTCGATCTCACACCAGTAATTTTCTCAAGCACTTTCTGGTCCTCCTGCATTTCATGCAATGGACTTTTCTTTGAATGATAAAATTGACGGGCATCATGTGTTACACCATGTAGACCTACAGCATATCCTGTTTTTACCATCCGTTTAACAACTTCGGGATATGCTTTTATATGAGGAGCTAGCATGAAAAACGTAGCTTTTGCACCATAATGGTCGAGAACATCAAGTAACTCGTTCGCATCAGATGAAGGCCCATCATCAAAAGTTAAATAAACAATCTTTTGATTTTCCTCTTGTTGAATTAGTTCCTTTTCTTTCTGAATTATAGAAGTTGCATAAATTGAACCTTTCATCGTTTGTTTTAGTTGAGGGGCATTTTCCATCATAGGAATTTCATTCGGAGGACCTTGTTTTTTAACAGCCACCATTACATCATCTTCCGTTCCTCTAAAAGAAAATCCGACAATAAATAGTAAGATGATTATTATTGCTCCAATCTCATAAATCATTCTTTTTCTTCTCTGGTTTTGCTTGTTAGTCATTTAATCACCTTCGAGTTTTTCTACTTCAACTAGTATAATGGGTAAATCCAAAAAAAAGGTGACAAAAAAATTACAAACTTCAACATTTACTTCCAAATTTCCACATCACTTTAAAAAGTTTTGTTACATTTACATAAGATTGGCACCCGACTATAATATAAATAGCATATTATAATTCAGATAAATTCGTATATTCTAATAATAACCATATTTTAGGGGGATATAAATGGAATATGATGTAATTGTTATAGGGGCTGGTTTATCTGGTTTGGTTGCAACTGCCGAACTCGCAGACGCAAATAAACGCGTGTTACTTCTCGATCAAGAACCTGAAAACTCTTTAGGCGGCCAAGCTTGGTGGTCATTTGGCGGATTATTTCTAGTGGATTCACCCGAGCAACGCAGAATGGGAATAAAGGATTCACGGGATCTAGCTTGGCAAGATTGGTTAGGGACTGCGGGATTTGATAGAGACGACGAAGACTACTGGGGAAAAAAATGGGCCGAAGCCTATGTTGACTTTGCAGCCGGTGAAAAACGAGAATGGTTATATGGATTAGGTGTACGATTCTTCCCTGTAGTAGGTTGGGCCGAACGTGGAGGTTATTTAGCTGAAGGTCATGGTAACTCTGTCCCTCGATTTCATATTGTTTGGGGTACAGGTCCAGGGATTGTGAAACCATTTGAGACACGAGTTCGAAATGCAATAAAAAATGGTCTCGTTGATTATCGACCTAGACATAGAGTTGATTCATTAATAACTAAAAATGGTCCGGTCGTAGGAGTACAAGGATCCCAACTAGTAGCTAGCACTGCCGCTCGTGGTCAATCAAGCTCACGGGAAGTAATAGGTGACTTCGAATTTCATTCCCAAGCAGTTATTGTGTCAAGCGGCGGGATTGGTGCGAATCATGAGCTAATTAGGAAGAATTGGCCGAAAAGATTAGGTATTCCTCCAAAAAATATGATTAGTGGCGTACCAGAACATGTGGATGGCCGTATGTTGGCCATAACTGAAAAGGCTGGCGGCCGAATCGTTAATAGGGATCGTATGTGGCACTATACAGAAGGAATTAAAAATTGGGATCCGATCTGGCCTATGCATGGCATTCGCATCCTTCCAGGTCCTTCCTCCCTTTGGCTTGATGCAAAAGGCCAACGTTTCCCGGCTCCAAATTTTCCAGGATTTGATACGTTAGGAACGTTAGAGTCAATTCAAGCATCCGGATATGATTATTCATGGTTTATTTTAACCCAAAAAATTATAGAAAAAGAATTCGCACTTTCTGGATCAGAGCAAAATCCCGATTTAACAGGTAAAAGTATAAGACAAGTATTGTCTCGTGTAAAACCAGGTGCCACCGCTCCTGTTCAAGCTTTCATGGATAAAGGCGAAGATTTCGTCATTGCAGATAACTTACAAGCACTTGTTGATGGAATGAATAAATTAACTGGTACGAACTTGCTCAAGTTTGCAGAAATAGAACGTCAAATCATTGCTAGGGATAGAGAAATGGAAAATACATTTACAAAGGATTTACAAATTACTGCTTTACGTGGTGCTCGTAAATATCTTGGCGATAAACTTATTCGTGTTGCAAAACCACATAAAATTCTCGATCCGAAAAATGGTCCGTTAATTGCTGTTCGATTAAATATTTTAAGTCGAAAAACACTCGGAGGATTACAGACTGATTTGTCTGGTCGTGTTTTAAACTCTTCGGGAAATCCAATTAATGGACTATACGCAGCTGGGGAAGTGTCCGGTTTTGGTGGCGGCGGAGTACACGGCTATCGTTCACTTGAAGGAACATTCGTAGGTGGTTGCCTCTTTACTGGTCGCCAAGCAGGAAGAGCACTTATTCAAGAGTTAAAATAAAACGGTTCATCGGTTGAGGAATGCTATTCATCTATCTATTCCCTGCTTTCAATTTTCTACGAGAATGAATATCGTGTACAATAGGTAAGAAAGGAAGTGACTCAGGTGACAAATAACACAATGTATCTTCCTCCAAAGGGAGACTATTCTAAGTTTATAGATGAAAACCATTATGAAGAAAAAGTTCGGGAATGGGGTTTATCCACCACTAAAGAAGTAAAAAAACAATTTTGGTTTAAGGATGATACACAACAGAGCATAGTTAAAATAATCGGTTATGAGGTATATGGTAAATCTGAGGAATATAATACTGTTATTATTGAATTTGAAGATGGGAATTTATGCTGTATTCACCCCGCCTATTTAAAGGAAATGCAATCACCAAGTTTCGGAAAGGTTTATGTCGCTTCTAACAAAAGTGAACAATCACCACCTAAACAAAAAGAGGAACCGAAAGCATCTCAGACTAAAGAAAATAAATCAGAAAGATTACATAAAGAAACAACTACAAAGAAAGAAAAGCAAGAGAAGCCTGCAAAGATCCAATTACCAGAAGAAAAAGTACATTTTACAGCAGCAGTTAAGCAATTTGCATTAAGCTGGAATAACTTTAATGAAGAAAATGATGAAGTCATTATTCTTGAAAATGTTGTTATCCATGAAGAGACTCCGATTGAAATTGATCTTTGTTGGTGTTCTCATTCGAAAACATTAAAGAAATTGGAGCTCGTTCCAGGTGACACACTAGATTTTAATGGAAAAATAGTAAAAAAGAAATTACCTAAAGGAAAAGATGTTGAGGAAAAATACATCATTGATGCTCCCGTTTATTATAAAATTAACAACCCATCAAAAATCAAAAAAAGCTAGAGGAAAAATTCATGCCTCTAGCTTTTTTATCGGCTGAAATAGTTAAATTAATCATTTCTTTCAAATCTACATAATAAAATATACAAAAACAGGTAAAAAATTCACTGCTTACATCCTCTTCATTTAATAAAGCTAATTGTTCGAGGAGGGAATTAATCATTTGCTAACGTTTAATAAGCAAAAAAGGAAATTTCTTTCTAAACCCCTTATAAATATAAAAAAGGAATTAAATAAGAAAGTAACGATTAATCTTTTTCCAAAAGAAGAAGCCATCATTAAGAGTATTGTAGAACAAACAAGGCTGCTAAACAAAAATAATATTACTAGAACGAATGCCTATCTTGATTTTTATCTACGGCATCCCGAAATTCATTGGGCATTTTTAGGCCATATGGTATCAAGAAATGGTGGATGGAATATGACGGACCTAAAAGGAAGCCTTTTATCAAAACTGCTGACAAACAAAGAAGCTACTTCGTTTTTTACATTTCTAGAAAGAGGGAATTGGTTAATCTTTCAAGATGCATATCCACAATTTCTAGTTTATGAAGAAAGTAAAATGAAAGGACAAAACCTCTTTCATCTCCTCCCCCATTTTCATGTTTCTAAATTTATGGTCGCAGTTTGGAATCAATTTTGGCAGGATAAAGATCCATATCCATTAGCCATTGCTTTAATTGTAAACGAACAAAATTATTTGGAAAAAAGGGTGATAAATAATCCAGTATTTAAAAAAGACGTTTTCGGTACAATTGAGTTCAAAATACAAGATTTCCTTTCAATGAACCAAATCCTATTCCCTTATATTAGAAATAAACAACTATATTTATCAGGACAAACATTGAACCATTTTCTAAATTTACATGAGCGAATACTCTTAGGGAAGCGTTTATATAACATCCTATTTAATAACCGCAATCTTTTAACTTTAACTGAAAAATGGGCTATTAACCATCCGCACACAGCATCGCGAAAAGACTATTGGCCCCAAATATTTAATGATGTTAATGAGGAAACACCCGGTCGACTTGTAAAAGCAAGGTTAAAATCCTGTCAATTACTTCCTAAATCCCCCCGATTCTATAGTCCGAGATTAGAATACGCTTGGAAAAATCAGGTTCATCAAGATGCCGAAGTTGGCGACTGGTACTCAAATTGGCAAGTAATCTATTATCTTATTAATTCAAAAGAACATGTAGGTGGAGAGATTGAACATGAATATTGTAAAACGCTCGAAAGACTTGAACTGGCAGCAATTACGAAAAAAGCCCTTTCCTTCATTGATTAGAACATACCTTCCCACATTATTACTCGCATCCTTTTAGGGCATTCAGTTGCTGAAAAATTTTGTTTTTTCTCCATCTATTTCTAACGTCCAAATAGACTTCTTCGGAAATGTAAGCTTTCCATTAAAGAAATAAATGAGATCATTTGAACTAGCTTCACGATAATTCATTTCTTCTCTCTCGAAGATTTGTTGATCAACCACTTTACCTTTATCATCAACTAGCTTTACGGTTATTTCTTTTTTATTTTTCCAGGAACTCTCAATACTAATCTGCTCTTGCTTTCCAATGATCAATTCCTTTGGAGAATCATTTAACATATAATGTTTAGTCTTCGGAAATGGCGGTAAAACATCAAGTGTAAACTCATCATATAATTTATCATCAACATAAAATGAGAGTTGCCACTTTCCCTCCATTGGAAATGGGGAAAACTGCGTTAATGTATGTGCATCTTCATTATTTAAACCTGAAGAAAGCTCTCCTTCAGACAGTAATAATTTTTCGCCAAATTGATTAACTGCTTCAACACGATATGTTTTTGATACTAGTGCATTTGGGTTTCCCCAGAAAAAGAGCATTAGCTTTGCAACCCTTCTCTCGTCTTTTGCAACAAAATGATTAAATACATTTAAAATCCCTACTTTATTTTCAATCCCTAATACTTCTTGTTTCGTATCAGGAAGTGTAAACATCTTTCCTTTTTGACCATTTAACTGGGTTAAAGTCTTTTGAGGATGTGGTTGATTACTTATTGGTAGCTGGGTAAAAATTAATAAAAATAGGATAGATAAGCATGCTGCAAATGAAATGATTGGTAACTTATATTGCCTTCTCTTCATTGGCAGTTGTTTTGTCTGTAGCGAATGTAATATTTTCTGCTTTTGCTCAGTATTTAAAGAATATTTAGGAAGATTTTTTAGACTTTCCTGTATATCTTTCATTTCCTCCATAAGTATATCCCTCCTTCTTTAAAATTTCTCTTAATTTTTTTAAGGAACGATGGTACATAACATTCACTTTATTAGGACTACATTTTACTATGTCACTCGCTTCTTTTGATGATAGTTCCATTATTCCACGGAGGATGACTACCTCTCTATATTGTGTAGGTAGCTTATAAATTGCCTTATATAGTTGATTATTTTCTTGTTTTTTGATAATTTCCATTTCAACGGTATCTAACATGTTTTGTTCAGACGATAATATATTTTTGATTTTCCGCCATAGTAGGGGTAGCGTCAGGAAAATGCGGATTTACAACGTTAAGGAAATCAAAATATAAAAAGTCTAATTTCTCGGTGTTATAAGTGAAAAATTAGGCTTTAGTGTAAGCCCCCATTCAAACAACGCATATAAACACGCAGCACCTCCTGGTACGATACATGTATCAATCAAAGGAGGTGTTAGTATGCAACATAAAAAGTATTCACTGTATAAAAATGGAGTATACTTACATGATTTTGATACTATGACTGAATGCTCCAAATGGTTAGAGAATATTATAGGAGGCTCTTTGTATCAGGGCTTGAGCAGGATTAGAGATGGAAAATGGATACCTGATGAAAGGTCACAGCTTTTTGGATATGAGGTTAAAACTAATGACACTGAGGAGAGCTAATTAGGCTCTCCTTTTTCTGTAATAGGATGCTTTTCTAAAACTGACTCAGCTTATCCCTTAAATGAATAATTACATAGTAAATGTAAAAAATATATTTGTTAAAAATAACTAAGGAGATGATACAAATGGCATTAATACCTTATGATCCATTTAGACAATTAACTAACATTAGGAGAGATTTTGACAGATTATTCAATGATTTCCCTTTTCATTTAGACAATGAAATGAATCAATTGGGGAATATAAGAGTGGATGTTCATGAAACAGATAAAGAGGTAGTAGCAACTTGTGACATTCCAGGCTTACAGAGTAAAGAAGATGTAAACATTGATATTGAAAATAATGTATTGAGAATTAGTGGCTCAATTAACAGAACTAATGAGATTAAAGAAGAGAATATGCATAGGAGAGAAAGATACACAGGTAGCTTTCACAGAGCTATTACACTACCAACTCCTGTTTCTGAGGAAGGTATAAAGGCTTCTTATAAGAATGGTGTACTAGAAGTTATCATGCCTAAACAAACTCAAACAAATAAAAAGAGAATTGATGTGGATTTCCATTAAAAATGAGCAGTTTGCTACCTGTTATGAAAGAGTTTGGCAGGGATTACTTGCAGGAAATTGCTGAGGAACAACCTGACCTAGTTGATTTGCTAATTTTAAGCTGCCATTTACCTCAGGCAAAGAAAAAAATTATTTTAAATGAGCTGACTAATAATATTAAAAATTCCTACCAGCATTACTTCCTTTGAGGTAATGCTTTTCTTTTGTAAGCCCGAACTATAAAAAATAAGCATACCTTAACCGTACGCATCATAAATCACCGTATATCATGATTTTTTTAATCAGATATACGGTGATTTCATTTTATCTGCCACATTCTGCTTGGATCATTTTTGACCAAGGCATATATTGATTTAAAATTTCCGAATGTTGATAGATATCAAGATTCGGAAAATCCGTCAGTAACTTCAAGAGATAACGATAGAAATCCACTCCGTTTGCTTTTGCCGTTTCTGCGATACTTAAACAGATGGCGTTGGCTTTTGCACCAGCTTCACTGACGGAAAAGAGCCAGTTTTTTCGACCCATCACATTTGGACGAATGGCATTTTCGGCTGGATTATTATCAATTTCGATACGGCCATCCTTCAAGAATGCTTTTAGTCCATTCGCTCTGTTCAGAGTATATTCAGCTGCTTTTGCAAGCGCATTTTTGCCGTAGAATGGTGATTTTTCAACCCAGTCAAGGAATTTCTTAACGATTGGCAACGCAAACTTTTGACGTTTCTTTCTTCGCTTACTGGGAGACAGATGCTTGAATTTCCTTTCAAGTCGATACAAAGCATCACAATAGCTGACACCGATTTGTCCGTTCTTGCTGTTCGCTTTCATCCAATAACGGCGAACATGCGCCCAACAATTTGCGAAGGTGACGCCTTCTATTTTGTCATAGGCCGAATAACCATCACAGACAATCGTTCCGGAATAATCTTCAATGAAGCTTTCGAGAACAGACCGAGCACGTGATAATGAACTTTGAAACAGGACAATCGTTGGACCTTGACTGGGCACACTTCGATAGACCCAATTGTAGGCGTTAGACTGACCAGATTTGCCATCGGAACGGTTGATAATTTGTGAATACGTTTCATCGACATGTAGAATGGTTTTAGCCATCATCAAAGACTTCATTCGTTCGTAAATAGGCAATAGCCAATCGTGTGAGGCACGAATGACCCAATTGGAAAGGTTCTTATCATTCGTGTTCAGGCCATAACGCTCCCATTCCTTTACCTGACGGTAAAGAGGTAAGTATTGTGAAAATTTATCATACATCACTTTGGCAAATACGCTAGGACTTGCGATGCTACGTTGAATGGGAGGTTGTGGCGCTTTACCACGTTTAATCTGCCCTTTTTGTAATGAATCGCTTTTGCATTTTTTACATTCATAAGCGTGTTCAATATGTTGAACTTTCATCATTTTCGCAGGAATAAATTTCGCCTCTTCACGCACGATTGTACTGCCCATTTCTATCATTTGATCATGGCAACCGTCACAGATTGTATTTGCTGGATGATGGTGAATAGCTTCTATTTCAATATCTTCACGCAAGGAATCATTTCGTTTTTTTGGTTGAATTTTTCGTACAACAGTATAAGAAATGGTCTGTTGGCTTTGTTCTTCTGTGTGCTCAGGATCAGTAAAAGACGGGTCATCCTCAAATAAGGACACTTGCCCGTCGGGCGTATTGTATTTGGATTTTTCTGTTTTAGAGCCATATAAGAGCTTGGTTAAGTGTTAAAGTTGTTGCGTTAACGATTCAATCTGTTTCAACGATTGATCCAACTTTTTCGATAACTCTTTATTTTGTTGATTCGAATGAGCTAATTGATCTTCAAGCAATCGAATTAATTTCTCAGATTGATTTTCATTCGTAGAAGAAACGTTCGTCACATCATTCACCACTTTCGTTCAGTTTCGTTCAGTTTCGTTCAGTTTCGTTCAGTTTCGTTCCTCCTATTATAATCAGTTCGAACAGTGAAAATAAAGATAAAAATAACGACTTGAACGAATTTAGAACGCACCTTTTGGCGATGGTTGAATGGCTTTTGGCTGCTGAATGGATAACCCTTCAAGGAGCCAGCGAAGCTCCTGTTGTGAAAGATGGCGTACTTCATTTTCATCTTTTGGCCATTGAAGTTTTCCACTATCCAAACGCTTATACAGCATGGCGAAGCCATCACCATCAAAATACAGACATTTATAGCGGTCTTTACTCCACCCTGAAAATAAGAAAATGGAATCGCCATATGGATCAAGTTCGAAAGAATCTTGAATCAGTGTGGCAAGCCCATCAATTCCTTTTCTCATATCTGTCTTACCGCAAATGATATAAATGTTTTTAACACTTGTATAGTCGTGTTTCACCCATTTTTCAACTCCCTCATGACCGCTTGGATGATATGCTCATCTACACCGTTAAAGAAGGAAATTTCAGCGTTTGCTGTTTTAATCGTGCAAGTAGGATTGGAGGAAAGCACTGTTGGCTTTGTTGCAGAATTATTTTCGTTTTCGGTATGTAATGTAACGGGAACAATGGTTAGTTTTTGTTGTGGCATAGGAAAAGCACCTCCTTTTATTTATACATGTATCGTACCAGGAGGTGCTGCGTGTTTATATGCGTTGTTTGAATGGGGGCTTACGCTTTAGTTACTTCATTAAAGCGCCTGATTGTTGAAGACTAAAGTTTATATTCACCAAGAAAATTGATGTGCTCTTATCCTAACAAATTTTATTTAGGACTTACATGTATGCCTTCACTCTCTCGCCAATCTGCGTAAAGTATACGCTTTACATTATCATATCCATTGGTAGTTAATTGGTTATCTAACCACTGTTGATCAAATCCGAGTTCATGTAAATTATCCCATAAAATTTCCCCATCTATAATTAACGATGTTGGGAGGTCTACTGGACTTTCTGGAAGATTGAGATCTTGCTTGTCTGGTTTTTGATACTTGGATTTTAATAATAAACTTATTTGCCCATTAGCTTCCAATATACCGTATTTGACTTCGCGAACTGAAAAGACATTATTTTGACGGAGTATACTCAATACTTGATTTACATCCAATTTGTGCTTTGTAAGTAACTTTCTGTCCATAACACCATCTCGAATGATGATGTTAGGATTGCCTAATAAGAGAGAACGTGTCGATTTATTTTTTAGAGTCATAAACTCTATTCCCAACATAAGAAACGTCCACAATCCGATGGCATATAAAAAATGAAAAATCCCTACCTTATCTTCATAAATGGTATTTCCTAAAAAATCTCCAAGTACTAACACAAAAACTAAGTGAAACTGGGTTAACTGATAGATGGATGTTCTGCCTGTTATGATAATGATAAAAAATAAAGTTGCAAAACCAACGATGACTTTGATCGTCAGTAAACCAATATTAACTTCTTCCAAAGTTTTTTCCTCCAATTTAAATTTTACTTAGTTGTAAGATCTTGTGGTTTAGATAAAGAGGCTAGTTTTAGTATTAAAGCTCGAGTTACAATTCCAACAATGATGTAATATATGAATGAATATCTGTATCTCCACTCTAAATAATTAACAAGTTTGATCCACTCGCAAAAGGGTTCACCTATATAGGCATATGTTAGTGCCATAATGAGCTGGGCTAAAATAAAAGATTTCCATGTTCTAAAATATTGATATAACAACATGTAAGCTACAGGTATCATTGAAAAATCAAAAGGAAAGGCCCGAGGAATAAAAGGTAGGAATGCAATGGGGTAATCCCAAAAACTATATTGTGCACCAAATATATCTAATAAGGTTGTTGTCAAGATAATTATGGTACCAAATAACAAAATTTCTAAAATAATGTCTCGTTTAACAAGTTTAGCCCATATAACCCAAGGCACAACTAAAAAAACGACTAGTATCCACCATTCCCAAGTTAAAAACTCATTTTTTAGCCAACTGATACTACGTCAAGAAAATAGACACAGATTTTTCTACCGCGCTTTCGCTTGGTTGCCTTCATAAAAAAGTTTAAATAAAGTGCGATTTAAACTTTTTTATGAAGGTAAAATCAAGCTGCAGATTTTCTATACATTCGCTCAAATTCATTCGGCGTATAGTATCCCAACGTTGAATGGATCCGCTTTGAATTGTAAAAGAACTCGATGTATTCGAACAATGATTTCTTCGCTTCTTCTCTAGTTTTATATTTTATTTGATACACTAGCTCACGTTTAAGAATACCGTGAAAGGACTCGATACAAGCGTTGTCATAACAGTTTCCTTTTCGGCTCATGCTACCAACCATATGGTATTTTTTTAATAGCTTTTGATATTCAGAAGAAGCATATTGAACACCTCTGTCTGAATGATGAATAACACCTTTTCCGGGTTTTTGACGCTTGTAAGCCATCTTTAATGCAGAGATAACCAATTCCTTTGTCATGGTTTTGCCCATTGCCCAACCTATTATTTTACGAGAATATAAATCCATTACACTTGCTAAATACAACCAGCCCTCATTGGTCGGGATATAAGTTATATCCGTTACCCACACTTGGTTTGGTTTACAAGGTTTAAATTGTCGATTTAAGACATTTTCACTTACTGGATGTGCATGTTTCGAATTGGTCGTAGCCTTGTATTTTTTGACTATACAAGACTTCCATTGGTTCTTTGTCATAATACGTGAGACCGTACGCACACTTACTTTTACGCCACGACTATTGAGCGTTTTAGCAATTTTCACACTGCCGTAACGTTGCTTGAATTCTAGGTGGGTCTGTAAAATCATTTGTGATAATTTCTCGTGTTGTTTCTTCCTGTTACTTATCGGTTGTTTTAACCATTTGAAGTAACCACTTTTAGAAACTCCCAGAACGCTGCACATCTTCTCCACTCGGAATTGGGAGCGATTTTCATGAATGAATTCATATTTTACCGAGGGCTTTTTGCGAAGTAGTGCATCGCCTTTTTTAAAATTTCATTCTCCTCCTGTAGATCACGAATTTCTTTCTGAAGGGCCCTTAATTCAGCTGATTCTGAGGAAAAAGATTTTACAGCTTTAATCTCTGGTTTTTGGCCGTATTTCTTCAACCAGCTATATAAAGTATTTTCATTGACCCCCACTTCTCTAGCAACTTGAGCTACAGACTTATGGTTTTCATTGATATACTTAACTGTTTCAATTTTAAATGCCTCTTCGTATCGATTGCCGTTACCTCTTGCCATCCTGACACACCTCGTTATAGTTGATATTTTTATTATAACAATCTGTGTCTACTATTTAGTCTAGCATCATACCCTCTCGCTCTTATGTACTGATTAAGTACATGAATTAGTTAGTTTCTTTACATTTGTTGGTATTGTTTTCACGAATAGGTTGTGAATTTTCCATACCTTGTAGTTTTAGTACTTTTCTCAAAGTAACACCTCCTTATTTTGGGTACACCAATATATTACATAAATAGATAAAATTGGTCAATATATTTAATCAAATTTTTAATATATTACATAAATTTGTTTTTTTCTGACTGATTAAACTATTGATTTATGTGTAAATATATTAGTGTTTTTACTATAAAACATAAGAAACTCTAACGTTAAGCATCTGTCGCTTTACATACACTTGTGTTATTTTCACGGATAGGTTGTGTATTTTTCATACCCTGTAAATTCAGTACTTTTTTCATAGTATCACCTTCTCCCTAAATTTGGATATACCAATATATTACATAAATGTCCTACTTTTATCAATGTTTTCTAAACATTTTTAATATATTTTTTTTCAACTTTGTTGACATTTTCGGAAAAAAATATATGATTATTATGCAAAAATAACCAAAAGGGGTTAAAAAATGAAACAATTATTATCATTTAATCAAACTATTCGTGTCCGATTGCTATTGAAATTTTTTACTGTAATTACTCAAACAATGGTAATGCCATATACTGTTGTATATTTTTCCGAAAAAATTGGCCCCTCATTAACAACAACAATGATTTTTATAATTGGAATTATCAGTATTTTGGGATATCTTATTGGAGGAAGAACTACTGATCGTATCGGTAGAAAAAAAGTTATAATAATTAGCGAAATAATTACTGGGATCGGATTCGTAGTAGTAAGTTTTTTTGATTCGTTAAAACATTTTCACTCTATACCTATATTACTATCATTTAGCTTTATATATTTTTTTGAAAGCACTGCAAATCCTGCATATTCTGCCTTAATAATTGATGCAAGTAATGAAAGTAATAGGAAAATAATATATACATACTTTATGTGGATTTCAAGTGTAGCTTTTGCTATAGGAAGTCTATTAGGAGGATTTCTTTTTGAAGATTATTCAGTTTGGCTATTTTTTATAGTAGGCATTACTTCATTTATTTCTGCTATTTTTACATATATTTTAATAAAAGAAAATCGTTTATCTCAAACAAGCAAAATAGTACAAACCATAGAGGAAAACAAAACAAATATAAAAAAGGAAAAATTCAATCTACTTAGTATATTCACATTCCAATTATTTCTTTTTCTTTGTATAGGTCAACTATTATTAAATATTTTAAAAGAACAATTCCCTAATTATTTAAGTATACGAATAGTGTCAAAATACCCTCTGGAAAATATTAATATATCAAGATATAAAATAATTGGATACTTAAACTTAGAAGACACTATAATAGTAACCTTAGCAGCTGGCCTAATTATTAAACTTACTAAGAAATTATCAGAAAAAACTACTTTAATAATGGGCTTACTATTATTTATATTAGGTTATATCTTTTTAAGTTATTTTATTCATCCTGTATTATTAATGTTAGGAATGTTATTTATATCAGTTGGAGGATTAATTTACCTACCTACTTTACAAGCTATTACAGCTAAATCCATACCTGAACAAACTAGAGGAACACATTTATCAATTCTTGGACTAATAGGAGCTTTGGGAGGAATGTTATCTAGTCTATTTATATGGGGGATGAAATATATTCCTGAAATAGGGGTAACTTATATTTTTATTTGTATTGGGATTTTTATCATTTATATTTATATTAATGTCTATAAATATGCACATAATGGAAATATAGAAAAGCATACAGATAATAAAACATATAATTATTCTAAAGGTAATTAAGGAGATTAATTTGTCATAGCTTACCAAAGAGATATACCATATTTTAAAATAGTAAATAAAATTAATCAAGGTTGCCTTTAAGGGCAACCTTTAAACATGAAATCGAATGCATTCTTTATAAACAAAAATGAGAGTTATATAGATTTAAAAGGGTTCAATCTACAAAACGGAAAATATACGTTAAGGAAATTTCGAAATATTATCGAATGGATTAGATGTTACCTCATGTAGGGGTAGCGTCAGGAAAATGCGGATTTACAACGATAAGGAATTTCCAATATAAAAAGCCTGATTTCCCATCACCTAAATTGAGAAATTCGGCTCTTTTTTCGTTACTCCATAAACAGCATTCTATTACTGAATATGTAATTTACTTCGGGATAACAGGGACCCAGAGTTCGTGTCTTGGTTTATGCTTCGGACCGTAATAACATTCTATACACGGTAAATTTGCAAGTTCATACTCGGAGGTAGGGACCCACTCGGAATATAAACGTTTCCATGCATCCACTATGTTCGGAAAAACTGCCCATGTACTTGCGGGAATAATAAGCGTCTCCATATTTTCTGGGGATTCCCCATCGTATCTTACGCCCATAAAATAGGAAAATTGTTCATCTGTTATGGCGGCTTCTTTTCCGCAAACCCCCAGAAGGCTTTCAAGCGTGCATTTTGGATTTTCCCATGACATATCTACTAGTTCTTGCATAAATCCATCTTTTTTCGCAGTGTTCCAAAGCGTAGGGATTGTTTTAAATGCTCTGCTTGTTTTTACTGGCTTACTTTTTCCAACAATTCTTAATTCAAAATCAAGGTTTTCAATTCTGTACTCCATTTCGGTATCTCCTTTAATAGAAATTTGAAAGGAAATTCTGGGAAAGGCTTTTAACTGTACCCCTCTATTACGAGCATTGGAAGGGGTTACTCCATGCATTTTTTGAAAAGCACGTGAGAAAGTATCAGAAGAAACATAACCATATTTAATTGCCACATCAATGATCCGGATATCACTTTTTTGAATTTCAAATGCTGCGAGTGTTAACCGTCTACGTCTAATATATTCTGATAGCGATATACCTGAGATTGAAGAGAACATTCTTGAAAAATGAAACTCTGAACAATTAGCTGCTTTTGCAATCTCTTTGTAGTCTATTTCTTCATTCAAGCTATTTTCAATGTAGTTTAACGCATTGTTCATTCTTTCTAGCCAATCCATAAATTTACTTCCTTTCAATATTTACTTTAAAACAAAATAGATAATAATTGTCGACATTTCATGCCTAAAAATGTTGGTATCAAAAAAATAAACCTTTTGATAGAATCAGGACAAACTATTTGTTTCCTTCCGATAGCCTTCTATATAATGAAGCCCTAGACACATTAGTAATTTCGCAAATTTGATTTACAGTCATACCGCCTTCTTTATATAGTTTTACTGCATAATTCATTCCTGCGTGATTTTTATGATATTTCTTTAAACGACCCTTAAACTTCCCTTCTTTCTTAGCCAGCTCAATCCCTTCTCGTTGACGCATACGGATAAGATCTCGTTCTAATTGGTTCACACCAGCCATTACTGTAATTAAGAATTGGCTGTATGGATTATCCTCTGATAAATCTAGCCATGTATCCTTGAGTGATTTTAAGCTTGCCTTTTTCCTGCGTATTAAATCAATCAATTCAAATAAGTTCTGCGTACTCCGAGTGATCCGAGTTAAGTCTGTAACATAAATAATGTCGCCTTCCTGTAAATCCTCTAACATTTTTTGAAGTTGCTCGCGATCCTTTGTTGCCCCAGAAACTTTTTCTTCAAAAATAATATCCATACCGATTTCGTTTAATTGCTGAAATTGTCTTGAAGGATTTTGGCTAGTCGAACTGACACGTATATAACCGATTTTTCGCAAAATATCACCTCGTTTTTGAGACAAGTCTTATGAGACACTCTTAACTATGATTTTATCAGTCTACTACACTCGTATCAATAGAGTACACTCTATTGATATATAATTGAACTAATTAACTGAATAATTATGGAAATGGGATGATACTGAATGAAAATTGCGAGAGGTAGAGAATTGCTTACACTGGAACAGAGGCAGGATTTTATGCAAATCCCTGAAGATGAATGGATATTGGGGACCTACTTCACTTTTTCCAAACGGGATTTAGAAATAGTTAATAAGCGAAGGAGAGAAGAAAACCGTTTAGGGTTTGCTGTTCAATTAGCTGTTCTTCGGTATCCCGGTTGGCCATACACTCATATCAAAAGCATCCCGGAATCAGTCATACATTATATATCGAAACAAATCGGTGCCACTCCATCTTCGATTAGTCTTTATCCTCAAAGAGAAAATACACTTTGGGATCATTTGAAAGAACTTCGAAGTGAATACGACTTTGTAACTTTTACTCTAAGAGAATATCGAATAGCACTTAAGCATCTTCATCAATTAGCTTTTGAAAATGGCGATGCCATACATCTACTACATGAATGTATAGATTTTCTAAGAAAAAACAAAATCATACTGCCTGCTATTACTACACTTGAAAGAATGGTGTGGGAGGCAAGGGCAATGGCTGAAAAGAAACTGTTTAATACTGTTAGTCAATCTCTTACAAATGAACAAAAAGGAAAGCTTGAAGAGATCATTACTTCGCAGCATCCATCCGAATCCAATAAAACGATATTGGGTTGGTTAAAGGAACCGCCGGGTCATCCTTCACCCGAAACATTTCTAAAAGTAATAGAACGACTCGAATACATACGAGGAATGGAATTAGAAACGGTACAAATTAGTCATTTGCATCGCAATCGCCTGTTACAACTATCTCGCTTAGGCTCAAGATATGAGCCATATGCATTCCGTGACTTTCAAGAAAATAAGCGATATTCGATATTAACCGTCTATTTATTACATCTTACTCAAGAGTTAACGGATAAAGCTTTTGAAATTCATGATAGACAAATACTTAGTCTGTTATCAAAAGGCCGTAAGGCTCAAGAGGAAATTCAGAAACAAAACGGTAAAAAGCTGAATGAGAAAGTTATACACTTTACGAACATCGGACAAGCTTTAATCAAAGCAAAAAAGGAAAAATTAGACGTTTTTGAGGTTTTAGAATCCGTTATCGAATGGAATTCTTTTGTCTCTTCGGTCGAAGAAGCTCAGGAGCTTGCACGCCCTGCCGACTATGATTATTTAGACTTACTGCAAAAACGATTTTATTCACTTAGAAAATATACGCCAACGCTATTAAGGGTATTGGAATTTCATTCTACAAAAGCAAATGAGCCACTTTTACAAGCTGTTGAGATTATCCGTGGAATGAACGAATCCGGAAAGCGAAAAGTGCCTGATAACTCACCTGTGGATTTTATTTCAAAACGTTGGAAAAAGCATTTATACGAGGATGATGGTACAACAATCAATCGTCATTACTATGAAATGGCTGTTTTAACAGAACTTCGGGAGCATGTTAGGGCAGGAGATGTTTCCATTGTTGGCAGCAGACAATATAGAGACTTTGAAGAATATTTGTTTTCAGAAGATACATGGAATCAAACGAAGGAGAATACAAGATTATCAGTTAGTTTATCATTCGAGGATTATATGACGGAGAGAACCAGCAGCCTTAACAAAAGGTTAAAGTGGTTAGCTACCAATTCCAACAAGTTAGACGGGGTTTCTCTTGAAAAAGGAAAGCTGTCAATTGCACGCTTAGAAAAAGATGTTCCAGAAGAAGCAAAAAAATTTAGTGCAAGCCTGTATCAGATGCTACCAAGAATAAAATTAACCGATTTACTGATGGATATTGCTTATATAACAGGATTTCATGAGCAATTTATTCATGCTTCCAATAATCGAAAACCGGATAAAGAAGAAACAATTATTATTATGGCTGCTCTTTTAGGAATGGGAATGAATATTGGTTTAAGCAAAATGGCTGAAGCAACACCCGGACTTACATATAAGCAATTGGCCAATGTATCACAATGGCGCATGTATGAAGATGCAATGAATAAAGCCCAAGCCGTATTAGTAAATTTTCATCACAAATTGCAATTGTCCTCCTATTGGGGAGACGGTACAACATCCTCGTCCGATGGTATGAGAATGCAGATAGGCGTTTCATCGCTACATGCAGATGCAAACCCACATTATGGAACTGGAAAAGGAGCCACCATCTATCGTTTTACAAGTGATCAATTTTCTTCTTATTACACAAAGATTATTCATACTAATTCAAGGGATGCGATTCATGTTTTGGATGGTTTGTTACACCATGAGACGGATCTAAATATAGTAGAGCATTATACAGACACAGCTGGTTACACAGACCAAATATTCGGACTGACCCATTTATTAGGATTTAAATTTGCTCCAAGAATACGAGATTTATCAGACTCAAAATTATTTACAATAGATAAGGCAAGTGAGTATCCAAAATTAGAAGTCATTTTACGTGGACAAATAAATACAAAGGTCATTAAAGAGAATTATGAGGATGTTTTGCGATTAGCTCATTCTATAAGGGAAGGAACAGTTTCAGCATCCCTTATTATGGGGAAATTAGGTTCTTATTCAAGACAAAACAGCTTGGCTACAGCCTTACGTGAGATGGGCCGAATAGAAAAAACGATCTTTATTTTGAATTATATTTCGGATGAATCATTAAGAAGAAAAATACAAAAAGGATTGAATAAAGGAGAAGCCATGAATGGACTGGCAAGAGCTATTTTCTTCGGAAAACAAGGCGAGCTTAGGGAACGAACCATACAGCATCAATTGCAAAGGGCCAGTGCCTTAAACATAATTATCAATGCCATCAGTATCTGGAATACTTTACATCTAACAAAGGCAGTTGAATATCAAAAACGGTCAGGTAGTTTTAATGAAGAATTATTGCACCATATGTCACCTCTAGGTTGGGAACATATTAATTTACTTGGAGAATACCATTTTAATTCGGAGAAAATGGTCTCGTTAGATTCTTTAAGACCATTGAAACTTTCTTAACGTTGTTAAAACTGGGGGAATCGTCTTGAAAATGGGCTTAGCGTTGTAAATCCGCATTTTCCTGACGGTACCCCTAGTAGTCTTCTTCGAAACTTATCGATAACGATATTTCTTGCAATTGAGATTAACCATGTTTTTGGATGTGAATTCTCTTTGAAGTTTGATAAATTCTTCATTGCTAACAAGAAAGTATCTTGTACTAAATCCTCTACATCCGCAGAACCTGTATAATAAATTAAATAACTTGTGATATCTTGCTCATATTTCTGAAATAACTCTTCAATTGAATATCCCCCCAAACGTCTCCCCTCCTTTACTGATTAGACGAATAGAAAGTTCAAATATTACAAGAAATATTCTTCTTATTTCAATGCATTAATTTCCAACAATTTAAAGCTATTCAATCAATATGATTGGAAAAAATACAAATAAATCAATCAAAATGAAGGTGGAGTTACTAAAATGATAAAACTTCTACTGTCTATATTCCTTGTCCTAACCATTTATCCCTTTTACACAAATGCATATGCTAGTAGTTTGCAGCCTTATGGTTTTCCAATAAATTTTCAGATTGAAACGCAACATTGGAAAGAGGTAAATAAAATCATCCCAAAAATGTCAAAATTCACTGTAATTGATGTGGAATCCGGGAAGAGTTTTGATGTGCAAAGAAGGGCCGGAAAGCATCATGCGGATGTACAGCCGTTAACGAGGAAAGATACAAAAATTATGAAAAATATTTATCATGGACACTGGAGCTGGCGTCGAAGAGCGATATTAATATTAGCAAAGGATCGTTTAATCACAGCTTCCATGCACGGAATGCCCCACGGTGCTGGTGCCCTTCAAAATGGTTTTCCTGGTCACTTTTGTATTCATTTCATTGGGAGTACGACACACAAAACGGAAAGATCAGATTTATCACATCAATTAATGATACTTAAAGCCGCGGGGAAAATTGACGAATATTTAGCCAATGCTACACCAAACCAAGTCACAGACGCGCTAATGGTCTTTATTAAGAATGGAGATGAAGGGCTAATCAAAAAAATTGCTGTCAGCAAACATAAAAATATTAAAAAAAAGATTAAAAAACTGGATCAAATTGATACCATTCGATGGGATAGTCAAGCGGCGAAGAATGAAGATGAACAGTTTCTTTTATATACTGTACCTGTTAATCTTCAAATGTATATAAAAGAAGAAGGAGCACTAAAAACTCGAGTATCTTTTCAATTAATGAGAACCTCACCGCTTTCTCGATGGAAAATTAGTATTGATTCACTATTAGCTGAAATTGAAAAAAATTAAAAAAGCAGGAAATACCTGCTTTTTTCGTCTATGATATATGAAATTATTCCTTTTGTATTTAAAATTATTCAAGATTTTCTTTACAAAATACATGTAACATTTGTAATTCTTCTTCCTCAAGTTCAAAGTCTAAATACGTGTGTGTAATATTCTCAAAAATTTGATATTGCGCAATTCGTTGTTCATTACCATTTACCACATAAATAACTTTAACATATAATCCATTTTCAGAAAAAAGTTCATCATCTTCCGGTACTTCGATATCAATTATGTATTCATAACGGTCTCCAACTAATATTCCTGTCGGGTCTTCAAGCTTTTCTATTGTAAATCCTGTAATGTTCATTTATGACTGCCGTCCCTTCAAAATCTATATAAATTAGTATACTTTGATTATTATACACATGAAATGGTTTGTATAAAATAATATTTTTATAAACAATGCGTTTTCTCTTCTGCTTCATCCCGTGGAACTGTATACCTTTTTGAATTGTTGTAAATGAGTCTTTTACCTAATTTATTTAATGAAGTAACATCAAATTTGTTTTAAAGCATATATAAATTTATGTATAAATTCAGAGGTGAAAAAATGAGAATATCGGAATTAGATGAAAATAACTTAACTGACGAATTAATGACTCGCTTGATCTATTCCAATATTTCTGATGACATGAAAAAAGGCGAGTGTATATTCGTACCCGGCAGCAAATCAGCTGTTCAGTATCGTTTACCAAAAGCCATTCAGTTATATCAACAAGGAAGGGCAAAGAAAATTTTATTTTCAGGAGGTGTAATTTGGAATAACTCTGGTTTATGTGAAGCTTTACTTTTAAAATCAAAAGCGATTGAGTTAGGAATTCCAGATAATGATATATTAGTTGAAACATTGTCCATGCATACGAAAGAAAATGTTCTTGCCTCTTTACTTGTCCTAGATAGGGATTTTCAATTACACAAGATTCAAAGATTACTTATTGTAACGACGTTTCCGCACATGCGAAGAATGTACCTTAATTTGAAAACCTATATGCCGAATTGGATTGATTATTCACTTTGTCCAGTTGATAATCAAACCTCCATAGAAGATAGCTGGTTTAAACATCCCTATATGCGGAAACGCGTTGAATTGGAATCGAAAAAAATTATTCGTTATGTGAAACAAGGTGCAATTATTGATTCTGATATATAATATCAATTAGTAATTCCTATCAAAGTCTATAAGGTCTTCAAATGAAGACCTTATAGATTATTAGTTGCAGTATTTATCCAAATCCCAAATCTGTGTACACCAATCTGCATAAAAATCCGGCTCATGTGAAACGATTAAAACAGTCCCCTCGTATTTTCTTAATGCATCAGAAAGTGCAGACTTTGCCTGGACATCTAGATGATTGGTTGGTTCGTCAAGAATTAGCCAATTACTTTTTTCCAGCATTAATTGAGCCAATCTCACCTTCGTTTGTTCCCCGCCACTTAAAGAATGTAATGATTGAAACATATGGTCGTTTCTTATTCCAGCTCGTGCAAGGGCCTGGCGGATTTCTTTTTGCATCATTCCTTCATTTAATGACCAAATAAACTCTAATGGAGTCATATTAGAAGAAGTATTCCATTCTTGTGAAAAATAAGCAGGTTTTACATTCTGTCCGAAGCTAATATCTCCTCCAAGAGGTGCAATCTCCCCGATGATAGTCTTTAACATCGTAGATTTACCGATTCCATTATGCCCTTTTATTGCCACTTTTTCTCCCCTTTTTATTTTGACCGTTAGAGGGGAAAGTAAAGGTTTTGTATAACCAACTATCAATTTTTTTGTTTCAACAATTACACTAGTTGGTCGTTCAGATAATGTAAATATATATCTAGGTGTTGGGACTTCTATCGGTTTTTGCATTCGCTCCATTTTCATTAATCTTTTTTCGCGTGATTTAGCTTGTTTAGTAGTGGATGCACGTGCCTTGTTCTTTTGAATATATGTTTCAAGCTTTTGAATCTCTTCTTGTTGTCTTTCATAGGCACTGTGCAATTGATGTTTCCTGAGTTCATAAGCTTCTGTAAATTGTTGATAGTTCCCTACATATCTTGTTAACTGTGTATGTTCCAGATGATAAATGACGTTTACAATTTCATTTAGAAAATCAGTATCATGTGAAATCACAATAAAGGAGTTCTTGTAATTTAATAAATACTCCTTCAGCCACTGAATATGGGAATAATCCAAATAGTTCGTTGGTTCATCTAATAACAAAATATCCGGTTCACTCAATAAAAGCTTGGCAAGCAATAATTTCGTCCTCTGACCTCCGCTTAGGTTTGATACATCCGTGTTCATACCTAAGAGATGAATCCCTAAACCGAATGAAATTTCTTCGATTTTTTTATCAATTGAATAAAAATCATGAAACTCCAACTGCTCCTGTATATGTGAATATCTATCTAATTGAGATTTTAACTGTTCGGAATGACTTGAAGCCATTTCAACGGTTAGTTGAAGCATTTCATTTTCTAATTCGTATAAATGCTTAAATGCACTTCGTAAATAGTCTTGTATACTTAATCCTTCTTTTAAATTTATATGCTGCTCTAAATAACCTATCCGAATATTAGGCAATTTCTCAATCTTTCCATGATCAGGTAGTAATGTGCCGGATAAAATCTTTAACAATGTTGTTTTCCCAGCCCCATTCGGACCGACTAAGCCAACCCTTTCATTTGTTAATAAACGAAAATCAATTTCTTGAAACACCAATTGATCACTATAATAATGGGTTAATTTTTCTACGTTTAAAATACTCATATTTATTTTCCCTCCACAAAGTTCTAATAAAATAGAACCAATCGTAAAACATGGAGGATGCAAAGATCGAAGACCAATTCAAATCATTCGTTTAGTTTTATTCAATTTTCTATAAAAAAAGGCAGGGAAATCCCCTACATCTTTGTTCCATTAGAATGAAGTATTCTAAAACACGAACGTTTTTAAAGAGTAAAGGTCGGATTATCCGTTGTTTTACGATTGGTTTAGCAAAAAATAGGCAGACTTATCCCGTTCTATGCTCAAACCATTTGAAAAACAACAGACATACTCATAAGACCTTTACCACTCCTTTTTATTAATGTATTGTTTTCATTTTAACAAAGTTTGAATATTCGGTAAAGGGAAACTTTAATCACCGATAATTTTCCACTTTAGTATGGCCAATATTTCTCTTGCATATAATTTCACTTTTACAACCTTTGGCGTCTCTGCGGCAAGTGGGTATGCTTTTATCCCTTGTTCTGTCGCCAATTGGATTGCACGGTACAAATGAAAATCGCTACTAACTATGACGGCTTCATCAATTGAATACAGTTTTTTAGCAAATTTAATATTCTCATAAGTGCTAACGGATTTATCCTCCATTAAAATACGATCCTCAGATATTCCATTGTCAAGCATGTAGCGACGAAGCGCTTCTGCCTCGGTAATTTTCTCATCTGGGCCTTGGCCACCGGTAACAATAACCTTTGAATTTTTGTTTTCCCTTAAATATTCTAGTCCCACTTTTGCCCGTTCGGTCAACGCTTTGGACATTTTTTCTCCATTTACCTTTGCACCAAGAATAAGTATATATGGAATATCATTAGGTGGCTCTTCTCTCGCGGTTTTCTTTATTTGACTAAAAGTATAACTTGCCCAGACAATCGCAATTAAAAGAAGAACGGAAATGGCAGTAATGATCATTCTTATTTTCATGTGAACCCCCTTCAAGTGACAACAACTATAAATGTTAGACGAGGATTTTTGAGAAAAGTTTCAATTTATAGTGATCCGTTACCTGCTTTATGTTTATCCTTGATAATTATTCAAACTAAATATAACAAAACCAAAACAAGCAGTAATTAACAAAATTACGATACCAGCGAATATCAAAAGGCCAATTCCAGTCATCTTCTTATTCTTGGAGAAAAAGTAGATAATGGCCGCAACATGTATAATCGGAGCGATAAAAGCCACCGGAAATAGCCCGAAAATTGTAAATAACGAAGGAATTAAATAAATTAAGAACCCTATTCCAATTCCTAGCCATACATTCCCTTCATCTTTCTTATCACTTTGCCTAATACTTCCCTCTTCTTCGTTATTCATTCTTATCCCCCTTTAATAGAATCCTATTCTTATAAAGTTGAAATTAACGTGTTAACATGATCTCTTCTTGTATTTTTTTTAATTCCAGTTCTTTTTCATCCCGATAAAATAAATTATATGTATCAAAAGGAATAATTCTTCCATCTGGATGAGCGATGTGTACACAAGATTTTTTGACCGAACGAACATCGAAATTATGAGCATCTTGAAATTGCATGATGATAACGCGAAAAACATTATCGTAGCCGATTTCACCTGGAATATCGACTTTCGGAAGACAGCAAAGTAAATCTTTAAAGGATAACGCGGATGAGCTAGGTGAATGATTCAATGAAAATAAATTAAAGATCATATTGCGAATATTTTCATCTTGTTCGAAAACGATTGTATTCCGTTCACCCTCTAATAAAATATTATGGTCAATCATCCCGGTTAACGGGGTAACAATACCGTCCTTCTTAAAAGCATAACCCATCGCTAAAGAGTCCGGGTGACAAGGGACTGGAACCATATCTTTTTCACCAAACACACCCGATTGATCAATAATCATTTGTCTAACTTCACTTAATGTTAAGCGATCCGTTTCAGGATTGAAATCCTCTAATCGGCCAGCACTTTGAATTGGCTGGAACGTAACACCCCGAACACATTTTTGCTCTAAACCATATTGGATTATCTTACCTACTTCATGATCGTTTAAGCCTTTTTTTAATGTGACCACTAATGTTGTTGAAATATTGTATTCATTTAACCGATCAATCGCCTTTTGTCTTATCTTAGTAAGATCGACTCCCCTTAATTCTTTCAATGCATCCGCTTCAAAACTATCAAATTGTAAATAGATTTCAAAACCGGGTAAATACGTTGCCAAGCGCTTAACAAATTCTTTATCATTGGCAATTTTTAATCCGTTCGTATTGACCATAATATGTTTAACTGGTTTTGATTTTACAAGATCTAATATTTCAAAAAACTGTGGATGAATAGTCGGTTCGCCCCCACTGATTTGAATAATGTCCGGTTCCTTTTCATTTTCAACAATCGCATTCAACATAAACTCAATTTGTTCTAAAGATCGAAAAGTTCCTTTTTGCGGGGAAGACTCAGCATAACAGATTGGACATTTTAAATTGCATCTTTCCGTAATTTCCAACAGAGTGAGGCAGCTATGTTGTTCATGGTCTGGACAGAGGCCGCAATCATATGGACAACCATATTTTATTGGAGTATTCCAGCGATGCGGCATTTCAGACGGCTTAATAAAGTCTCGACACCATTTGTAATACTCGATATTAGTCGAAATTAATACCTTTTCCCTTCCATGTTTCATACATGTTTTAACCATATAAACGTTTCCATTTTCAAAAATAATTTTCGCTTCTACTTTCCTCAAACACTTTGTGCAAATACTAATCGTTAAATCGTAATAAGTATACGGTCTATTTGGCATGAATTTGTTCCTCTCTTTTTATGTAATGTTGATGCTGTTGTCGTTTTCTTCTCATTAATGTAATGTAATAGATTATTCCTATTAAGCTTGCTACTTGAATATTATTTAAGGAAAAATACGGATGTGGTGTAGGTTTAATAAAATCTATGCTGAATCGAAAAACAAGATAGGACAACATAAAAAGTTGAAATAAATAACCTTCCCATTTAATTGCATTCTTCCTTTTTATCGTGAGAAGGATGATAATTAAAATAAATAAAAACGCAATTTCATACAACTGAGTTGGATGTCTTTCGATTCCATCACCAAAATCTACCCCTGTAATCCATGTCGTTGCTGTTCCGTATGTGTGGTCATCGATCCCGGTAAGAAAACAGCCAATTCTTCCAAGCATCATTCCAACAGTTAAGGGCAAAACGAAGTCATCGCCGGTTGATCTTTTCCATCCAATACATTTCTTTGCTAATTCAACACCTATTAGTCCTCCTAATAATCCACCTACGATTGTTTTTCCTTCTAACATATATTTCAAATTATCCCATTGTTCAATCGTTTTGATCGGATTTTCAAACCAGTAAAGAAATTTTGAACCAAATGCTGCCCCAAATATAGCACCTACAATTACCCACATCGCTTTATCCATCGGAATTCGTTCTTTATTTCTTGTATATAAATAAACGCGAAAACCGATAAAATAAGCTATTGCTTCAAATAAAAAATGAGGGTGGATACCAAATACATAAACAGGAAACTCCATGATTACCTCCGAAATACTATTCGAAATAATTAATTTTATAACACTTTATATATATATTCGCGAAAAAATGCAAAACATCCTTCAATAAAATTAAACTGACCAATTCACATTTACTACTTGTATATAAAAACAAAAAAACATCCAACGTAAAATTGGATGTACGATACTTATTAAGATTTGTTAATCTTTTTTGTATGGAAAGGACACGTTGTAATAGTGGTATTATCATCTCGCAAAAAATATTGTTTCCATTCATAATTATCTTTTTCACCATATTTTTTCAAATCCGGATGGGGTGAAAGCTCATCATAAACTGTTAGCATTTTACGTATTTGGTTTTCCATTTTTTGCGATTGAATAGATGATCGATTAAATTTATCCAACACCCATCTAGGTGTTATTGCCAACATAAAATATGGGAAATAGCGACTTTTTCTTTTTTTATGAGCTGGAGTAGCACAATAAAAAAAGTACCTTTCTTTATTAAAACAATATTCCCATGAATGATGTGAAGGAGCTGAAGAAATTTCCTCTGGCCATTCACTGTCATCTAAAGCAGAAAGCTGATTTAATAATTGCCAAAAAATCTCTTCAAATTCATGTGTACTAAATGCTTTTAAATTTTCAGGTGTTTCAAAAATGATTATTAAGGCAGTATAATCCCCATATTCTTCAGATGTTCGACCATACTCCTTCATTAATCCAACAAGCTCAACAACGGCTTTTGAATTTCTCGGATCGCTGACGAATCCAAACCGTAAGTGATTTAAGACATACCCTTGATATGCAGGGATACATGGAAATTTTCTTCTTTTATCCATCATCATTCGATGAAAAGAATATAGTGCATCTTTTTTCCATGAAAGTAAATTCTGAGTTGCAGTAATTGAATCGTATAATTTTACCATGAGTTCCCCCCTTCAATTACAATATTAGTAATAACTGAAAGGGGTGAATGTATTTATTGTATTATTTCAAGCACAACAGGACAATGGTCACTCCCAAAAACATGAGAGTGTATGTGTGAATCTTTAACAGCCTCTACTAATCTACTAGAAACAATAAAATAATCGATTCTCCAACCGATGTTCCGCTCTCTAACCTTATTCATGTATGACCACCAAGAATAGGATTCTTCTTTATCAGGATATAAATAACGGAACGTATCAACAAATCCACTATTCAAAAGTTTTGTCATTTTCTCACGTTCTTCATTGGTGAAACCAGAATTTCCAATATTCGACTTTGAATTTTTTAAATCAATTTCATTGTGAGCAACATTTAAATCTCCACAATAAATGACTGGTTTCATTTGATCTAATTCAATTAAGTACTCGCGAAGCCGCTCCTCCCAAGATAAGCGAAAATCTAATCTTGCTAAATCTCTTTGGGAATTAGGTGTGTACACATTGACCAAATAAAATTGATCATATTCTAATGTGATAATTCGACCTTCAGGTTCTTCAACATTCTCTCCAATTCCATACTTAACAGATAAAGGTTTTTTCTTCGTAAAAACAGCTGTACCGGAATACCCTTTTTTAACAGCATAATTCCAATATTGATGATAGTTTGGTATATCTAATGTGACCTGACCATCTTGGCATTTTGTTTCTTGAATACAAAAAATATCTGCATCTATATCATTAAAATAATCTAAAAAACCTTTTTTTATGCACGCTCTAATTCCATTAACATTCCATGAAACCAATTTCACTTTTAAAAACTCCTAACACGATTTTTTCAATTAGATAAAATTAATTATAACATTGTTTTTTATAGAACATTGAATTTTTAGGTTGATGTATTTTTTATGTTAAACCTTCACAAGATAATACAGATATTCTATTTGAATATCGATGTTTCGAAGTATAAATCCTACCAAAGAGGTGATTTTAGATGAGTTATAAAAACCATTTGGATCCCCACTCTGAGCTATTTCACCATCATACTACGAGAAGAAAACATACGAAATCTCAAGTGAATGGACAAACTCAAGTTACTCAAAACACAATCATTTTAAGAAGTAACGCTAAAGCACATTTTTGGTAAGGAACATACAAGAAATGAACAAAAAAGACGCCATGTGCGTCTTTTTGTTATTATTAAGTTAAAAATAATTATTCCTTCAAAGAGCATATGTTTAAAATAGTCTTTTCCGCTTATATTCACTGTTACCCAAATTGTGATATAACTAATAAAGATGTGGGAAATCACTAGGAGGAATGGCATGCCTATTAAAAAAATATTCTTATATGGTCTGCTTTCTGTTTTATTTCTTTCTGCTGCCGCATGTAGCCATGATGCGAATTCAAAAACAAGCAGCAAGAAAGAAAACAAACAAGAAACAAAGGCAGAAAAAGAAAATGCGAAATATGCTGCGCTTGTAAAAGAAAAAAATAGTGAATTAGATTTAAAACCGATTACTTTGACTAACTATAGTGAAAAAGTAGGAGCGACAATTACCAATCCAAAATATAATGCTTTTGCAGTTAATAAAGAACTTGAAATAACGGGTAAAATTGAAAAACACGAGTTATTAAAAGAAAAATATGTTTGGGTAAAAGTCAGTTCTCTCGATGTGATTGATTCTAATTCAGTACAAGAATACTATATTCCTATAAAAAATGGACAGTTTTCAGACAAAATCCATTTTTATAATGGGGAAGGCAAATATTCCGTACATGTAATGCTTCCTGCAACAGATCGCGAAAATTATTATTATGATCTTTCCACATTTGAAGTAGTGAATGTTAACCCAATAAAACAAAGAGACCTTACTTATACCCCGTTTGCTCAAGAAGCACAATTAACCCTCGATACTATTAAATCCGGTTTTATGTCAGGGAAGGAATTAATAACGGTTGGGGGCACAATCAACGGGCAAATATCTTCCAAGAATATTATGATTGAAGTAAAAAAAGATAGCAATCAGTGGAAACACGAAATTCCTATTAAAAATGGGAAATTTTCTTATGAAGTTCCTCTTTTTTATGGAAAAGGCATCCATCAAATTAATGTTTTAGTTCCGGATCAGCAAAGAGAAAATTATTATCAATATGGCACAACACTTTTTGTCGATAATCAATCCGATCGAACAATGAAACCTATCGAATACTATCGTACCTATGAAGAAAGAGGAATTACACTTGATACCCCTCAATTTGGTGGAGATCAAGCAAAACTTTCCTACCATATAAAAGGACAGATCGATCCAAGTGCCAAATTTGCTAAAGAAACTTCTCATATTTATGTAAAAACAAAAAAAGGTAATGATGAAGCACTTGACATTATTCCAGTAAAACACTTTAATTTTGATGATTCGATTTATCTTCGATTTGGTCCAGGTGAATATGAAGTATCGATAAACGTTCCGGAAATTAAAGAGGAAAAATCGAACTATTTCCGCTATTTTTCCGTTGCATCATTTTCCGTCGAGAATATGGCAAACGAAGATAAACGAGATTTATTACCTTCACGTGGAATTCCGTCTGATGACCCAAAAATTATTAATCTAGCAAAAAAAATTACGAAAAATAAAAAGAACAATTTTGACAAGGCAAAAGCAATTTATGAATATACAGCAAAAACAATTTCCTATGATGTTGCTAAATTTAAAAACAATGAATTTGAATGGGATGACAATGCACTAAAGACTTTAAAATTAAAAACGGGTGTTTGTCAAGATTATGCGTATCTTGCAGGAGCACTTTTACGCGCAAGTAATATTGAGGCAAGAGTGATAACAGGAAAAGCCGGTACAGGGTTATTAAAAGAAAATCATGCATGGATAGAAGCAAAAATAAATGGAAAGTGGTTAACGATGGATCCAACTTGGGGTGCAGGTTTTGTTCAAAATGATAAATTTGTAGCAAAATATACCGATAAATATTTCCAACCAAATATGAACGAATTTAACAAAACACATTTACGAGATAAAGTTGAATATTAAAAATAAAGTCGGGATATCCCCGACTTTATTTTATTTCAACACATCTGTTAATTGTGGAACGATTTGTTTTTTGCGTGATACGACACCTTTTAGTAAAGCACTGTTGTTTTCTAGCTTCACATTGAATGCTTTTTCAACAGCATCTGTCGCTTGTCCAATTGCAACAGCAGTAGAATCACTATTTAAAATATCTGTAACAACAAAAAGGAATAAATCTAAATTCTTTTCAGCAAGCACGGATGTTAGCTTCGATTCTAATTCTTCTTTACGATTCAACACATCATTGATATCTACAGCATTTACTTGAGCAATTTCAACTTTGTGGTTCCCCATTTGGAATTCTTTTGCATCTAAGCTAACCAACTGATCAATCGTCTTATCGCTTAAATCCGCTCCTGCTTTAAGCATAGCTAAACCATAACTATCAACGTCTACTTCTGCAATACTGGCTAGTTCTTTAGCTGCAGCAATGTCTTGTTCTGTGCATGTAGGTGATTTAAATAAAAGCGAATCTGAAATAATTGCAGATAACATTAATCCTGCAACTTCTTTGCTAATTTCTACACCGTTTTCTTTATACATTTTATTTAAAATCGTTGCTGTACAGCCAACAGGTTCTGCACGATAATATAACGGATCACTCGTTTCAAAATTTGCAATGCGGTGATGATCAATTACTTCCAGTACTTTTACTTGATCAATATCGTCAGCACTTTGTTGACGTTCATTATGATCAACTAGGATCACTCCATTCGTTTCATTTGCAACTTTTTCAACAAAACGAGGTGCTTCCATTTTAAAATAATCAAGGGCATACTTCGTTTCCCCATTTACATCGCCTAAACGAACAGGCTCAGCTTCAATTCCTAACTTATTTTTTAAATGTGCATAAGCAATGGCCGAACAGATTGTATCTGTGTCCGGGTTTTTGTGTCCAAATACTAATACTTTATCCATCGTTTTCTCCTTCATTTTCATACTGAAATTCTTTTATTATAGATATCATTTAATATTTTAGCAAAAAAGTGAAATATTTTCACGTATGTTCAAAAGAAAGAAAACACCATTCCTTTTGAAATGGTGTTTTCTTTGTCTTAATGAGTCATATAATTATTTGGTGGTTGCATTGTTCCTTGTGCAGGAGCATAGGCATTTAACATTTGTTGCATATCCTGTTGTGAAAATTGTGGTACTTGATAATAATGGTGCTTATTTTGATAAAGAGAAATTTCATAAGCCATTTCGATGCAATTTGGAATTGAATCTGCTAATACCCGGCGGACGACAGGGTTCGTCGTTTCACATGCAGCAACTGCTTTCATCGATGCAGATGATTTAACAGCTCCAAGCATTAATCCAGAAATACATTCATCTGTTAGCTCATTGGCAGATTGTATCGGTTTTTTAGGTTGAGATGGTTGCAGACCATAAATAAAGTCATTATTTTGTTGCATCTTATAACTTTGAGTTGGTACTTGTGGATCTTGACCAGTCTTAAAGCAATCAACTGTTGTATTATATTCTTGTTGCATGAATTGATACTGCCGATCAAGAATCCCGCGCAGCTCCTGATCCTGCACATGATCTTTAAGAAGTGTGTAGGTATTCATTGTACCAATCGCACCTGAAAGTACTTCCCCAACATCTAATACTTCATGGCCACCATGATTCAATTGCTGTGGAATACTACCAGTATGCATGTTCTGATGGTTTTGATTTTGTTGATTTTCCATAAATAACTCCTCCATAAATAAAAATATTTACTATGTTATTATTTATTTAGAAATGGGAGTTATTCATTTTTTTAAATTTTGTGCATGAAACGAATTAAAAAGTATTATAAACGTTTTGACAAGTTTCCGCTGTTGGTTCGTAAAAACAGTGAGACTTATACCGTGCCACTAATGGCTGATTATACCATGTTGAAGGACAATTTCCAGGTGGTTTAAAATACCATAAACTATATTTAGCCGGCCAAAAACTTTCACCGTTAATGGATCTTCGAGCTAATCGTTTTTCTTTTTCTCTTGCTCGTTGATAAAAATATCCATGAATGGTTGCTTCAAATGCATGTGGCTGGTAAACCATTTGAGGTATCGTCCGTAAACCTTTGAAATCGGAACAATTTGCTCTTATTCGGTTTATTCCCACATTCCCAACAAGAAGCATTCCTTGAACGCCTTCTCCTTCCGCCTCCGCTCGTAACAGCCTTGCTAATAGGGCAATATCTGAATCAGTCGCTTTTACAACCGCCATCACTTCACCTCCAAAAACTTTTCACCTTATCATATTCTTAACAGCTGGTTTGATGACCATTTATATATTGACAGATGAAAAAGATTAATAAATAAAAAAGTGAAGGAATTTATTTCCCTCACTTTTACTCACCAAATTTAGTTGCTTCGACTTTAAATAATTGGTTATACTTCTCATATTTATCCCATTGATTTAAATATTTTGCAAAAAACTTAGCTTTATAAAATTTATGATACGAATTCAGTTCACCTTCAATCTTTTCAAAGGCGCGTTCCAAATTGGAGTATTTTTTTAACCAAGGTAAACCTGTATTAACAAAAGCATTTCTAATATCATAAACTACATCTTCAATATTACTTCCATTTGGATGAAACCACCATATACTTTCTAACTTTTTATTATCTGTAATTTGGTCATAAATTTCATTATTTTGACAACATAATTCCATTTGCAATTGGCATTCATAATATTTCGGGAAATTTTCAATCCTTTCAATGTCATCCGATAATGGAGGGATAAAATCATAATATATCCCTACCGTCGCATTTAGTGATTGAGCAGGCCAACCTGATAATTCGGAAGTGTATTTCCCCACATGATGAATATTTAAAACCCATATACAATCATTATGAAGTGCGTAATAATTTCGGCTGTTAATACTTGAAAATCCAAATTCCTTCAAAACCGGAGATAGAATTCGTTTTATTTTTTTATCAATTTTCTTCCGAACAATCAAGTCAATCCCCCCTGCTATAGTATAATGAAAAAACGTTAATTTGCTTTCAAAATATCTCCATATATATTAGACGTAATAACCGCTCAAAAAGTTGCATTTATTCTAAAAATTTCTTTTTTTACATCATTTGTTTAGTTTATTTCAAAGTCAAATAATTCAATATTACTATTCTTTTTTTGTTTGGACTGAGTAATTTTTCCTTGGTATAGATTTTGACCACTTCGTATATCCATTACAAAGAATGTATTTTTATCATTTGCATCTGCTTTTGAGGTTAAAATATATATTTTTCCATTATTAATTTTTATTACTTGATGCTGATTCCCTCCCATTTCTGGTAATGAAATTTTTCTGATTTTTTCTACTGAATGCTTATCAATGTTTACTTTTGACACTATTACATCTTTTTCATTTGTTAAAATGAAATAAATAGTACCATCTTTATCATTGACTATTTGCGCATCGTAATATTGTTTAGGAACTTTTATTTTTTCTATCTTTTCTTTTTCATAATTATAAGTAACAATTTCACTTTTAACGATTTGTTCATCAATTCCCCCATCTTGATGTTCTTGAACCTTCACGTCATTATCTTGAATGGCAAAATATTTATTAGTTATTGTTGGGTCTGTTGAATAAATCGTAACGTACTGGTATCCAGTGTGTTCATTTCCCATAAATTTAGAAGCGATAATATCATCTTTCATTATCTTTTTCTGTTCATAATCAATGGTATAGACATGTAATTCAATTTTATTTTTGTCCTGATCAGAACGTCGGTTATTTTCCGTAATTACTTTTAATTCATTTCCTACACGTTGTACGTCATGAAAATAAACTTCTGTGAATTCTTTATAGTTTGGAATTTCAACTTTAAAGGAATTTTTCTTTTTATTTTTTTTATTTAAAATTGAGAAATCCAATGAATATTTATTGTAACGTGGATTTAATTCTGTATATATGAGTAATTCATTATCTTCATATATTGAATCAAGGTCATGTTTTCCCCTCATAAAATTCCGATAGTTTTTCCTTAATTCTAAAAGCTTCCCTTTTTCTAAATCTAGCCTTTCAAAGATAGATCTTTCACTAAAGTATGTTGTTCCCTTCTTCGTAGCTTCAAAATTCTCATTCGTATTGCCAATATGATAGTTTCCGCTTATTACGACATTTTTCAGTTCATCATCATTTCCACTAACTTTGACGATTTTCACTTCTGGTAAAGAATTTGCTGCTGCAGTATAAATATAAAATGCACCGATGGTACAAAACATTATTGCTATAATAACAATTGAACTAATATAGCGTTTCATATGATCCTCCCTTAAACTGATACCTTTTTCTTTAATAGGAAATTACTAACAAGTAATGAACCGATAAAAACGATAATCCCCATTACTATTGATAGTAGTAGTTTTTCAATCCCATATAAATAATCTTTTTGTAAAATCATTTCCACAAGGAAAGGAGAAAAGAAGACAATAGATGCCGCAATTGCATACAATACTCCAAAAATGATTCCTTTTATTCGATAACTTCTCTCGAATAAAATACCAGTAAAGATAACAAATACTGCCATTAATCCTGTTGCATAATAAAGTATAAATTCAATAAAAGAGCCTGGAATTAATAAAGATAATTCAAATGATGATCCTAAAATTTCTTGTACGTTCATTTTATTAAGAAATTCAATCGAAACAAGCCAATTTACCATTGCGTTTTCAATTGGAAGTAAAATTAGTTGAAAGGCAACTAAACCAAGAACAAATATAAGAATTGTCAATCCTTTTGACAAAATAATATTTAATCTTGAGGTTGGAAGCATTAATAGTCGATAAATAAAAGTATTTTTTCCGAACCAATCGCGATACCAGATGAAAAAAATGTAGAATAATATAGCTGTAACGCCAATACCGATTGGTGCGAAAAACCACAAACTCCGTAATATATGAGTAAAATCAAACAATCCATACTTATGGACATATTGAACAACAGACAAAGATTCATCGTGCATCATACGCTTTGAATCATTCATAAAACTTAATGATATGACAAATACGCCAACAAATTGAAAGATAACTGTAATCAGTAGTAGGACAATGTATATCTTTTTAAAACGATTCATTTCAAAGTTAACTAATTTTAAAAACTTGTTCACGGTTGGTACACCTCTCTCATGACATCAACAACGGATTTCCCTTCAGAGAATCGAATTTCTTCTGTATTAAATTCCTTTAGAACAACACCATTATCCATTAATACAACTTTATCAATTAAATGTTCAATATCATTAATTTCATGGGTAGTGATAATAACTCCTCTATCCTCAATCAGATGACTTGTGAAAACCTCCGCTATTTGTTCACGACTAAAAATATCGATTCCTGAAAAAGGTTCATCCATTAATACATAATCAACATCAAGACAAAGTCCTAATAATAAATTAACCTTTGCTACGTTTCCTTTCGATAAATCGGATATTCGTGTATGCCTATCTAACTTAAAAAACGTTAATAAATCATCTGCTCGTTTTTGATTCCAATTTTGATAAAAGTCGTTCATAAATACCATCGCTTCACGAATCGTCATTTGCGGCAGCATCGTAATTGCATCAGGGATAAACGTAATTTTTTCATAACTTGATTTTGTTAACTTTTCTCCATCAATTAAGATCGTGCCGCTATTTATCGGTGTGAGTCCTAAAATCGCTTTTAATGTGGTCGTTTTACCTACCCCGTTAATCCCAATTAAACAAGTAATCTCGCCTTTATTGGCAGTGAAAGATATGCCATTTAGTACTTTCTTGCGACCAAATTTTTTCGTGACATTTTTTACTTCAATCATTCTGCTTCCATCCTCCCTTTTTCTGTAGAAGTGTATTTATCTTTTACTAAGGTGAGAATCTCCTCTACCGGCACATTAATCGCCCGTATTGATTCCACAAAAGAATCAACAGCTTCCACAATAAGTTCTGATCTTAATTTCCCTAGTATCGCTTCATCATTTGTTATTCGACTTGGGTGGTTTCTTTCAGTATGAATCAACCCTTGTTCCTCCATTTCTTTATACGCCCGTTGAGCTGTATTAGGATTAATCTTTAACATGGATGCAAGCTCCCTTCGAGATGGAATTTCTTGCCCCGCCCCTAAATTTCCAATCGCTATCTGTTCCTTGAAATACCTTACTACTTGAGCATATACAGGATCACGATTATTAAAGTTTATTTTCATTGAAACATCTCCTATTTATTGTGTGTATTAATTAGTTCATACACTTTGATTAGAAAGATGTATGTATTATTCAGTTCATACACTTCATATGTGTATTATATGTGTAATACACATTTGGTGTCAACAAAATTTCAAAAAAAATAGCCAGTAAATTATCCTGGCTAAAAAATGGATTATATCATTCTACTTATCGGCAATTGTTTAATGAAGTAATTAACAAAAGCATCCGATTCTAGTCTTGCTGTAATATATGGAGGTTTAATATTTATCATCCCTTCAAGAGGGAGACCTAACCAAAAAATATTTTGGTCTATTATTACAAATGGGAATGGCAAATGATCTTTAATCTGTTCGTTTGGCTGGATATTTTTCCATTCCTTTGTTGAAATAATAAGCAATCTAACTTTTTTATCCCTGTTATTTAGTACATCTTCCCATTGCTTAGAAAGAGTTGCATGTTTTGGCAATGAGAGTATGATAATGTCCTGTGCAGTATGAATATCGATAAATACTTGATCCAATTTACGTGCATAGATCCACTTTAACTTAGGATGTGAGTGTCTCACCCACTTACCAATATCGTTCAGTGAAACCGTTTGGCCTAACCGATCTTGATGTTCTACTAATTGTCTTATTGTTTTATTACGAAATACATGATGGCGAATGAAATCTTTATTGGCTATGTGGATAAACTTTCCCTTTGCTCTAGTCATTGCGACATTTATTAAACGTTCACTTTCACTCCCGGAAAGAAGCATACTTGGACGTGTTTGAGGTGATCCATCAACCGTATCGAATATGATTAAATCCTTTTCACTACCTTGAAAACGGTGTACAGTTGCCGAAACAATATCTCCATTAAGCGTTTCTGCAGGATAAAGATCCATCAGTAATTGATCCATTAGAGTAGCTTGTGCCCGATATGGGGTAACAAATCCTATCGAAGAAATGCCGGAGACAAGAGATTCATGGATTAACTGAAAAGATAACAAGAGGTGAAATGGATTTATTTTTGATTTTGATATTCGTTCACTAATACAATATGAACCTGAAAAACTTGTATCCAGTAAAATAGATGCGCGGTTAGGAAAGGGAAAATTCCGCGCGATCGACTTTCGCATCTCTCTTATTTTTTCGTGATCCCCAACCAATGATTGATAAATATATCGATTCGTAAAAGCGGAAATGTCCGGGTGCATTCTTCTTTGTTCTTTTAGCAAAAATAAATGTGGATGCAATTGATCTTCGTTATTCGTATAAACGACATTAGCTTTATGAAAGATATCCTCTCTTAGCCATTTGTTGACTAAAGAATGTCTTGAAGATGCAATTGGCGGCAATTGTTTAAAATCACCGCAAACAATGACTCTTTTGGCTAAAGTCGCTGCAAAAGCAATTTGCGGTATATAGGACATACTTGCTTCATCAATAATTATTAGATTGTATTCTTGCTCATAAATCGTGGGGTCTCCAGCTGCTTTTGCTAAAGTTGTTCCAATAATCCTAGCCTCTTTTACATATTCAACTTCTTTCCGCCGGATCGTTTCTAATATTTTCGCAAGTTTTCCTTCTACCTCTAAAAGCTTGTCTGTATCCCGATTGCTAAATGAATTGCCTAAATCTTTCTTTATTCCTTTTTTCTGAAGGGAAATCTGTTGTTTTTTTTCAAATAGAGCAGGTTCTCGTTTTTCAAGTAAATGCATCGTTGTTAATTGGTTCTCTTCCCGTAAATCTCCACCCATGCCAAACCGTATAACATCACCTTCAAAAAAACGATTCTTCTGTTGAACAAATGATAATATTTCATTCATTAACACATCTACGGCTTTATTACTATGGGATAGTATAAGGACTCTTTTTTCTTTAAAATACTTGTTTGCTGCAACTCTTGCTAATGTATAGGTTTTCCCCGTTCCAGGTGGCCCCCAGACAAATGTAACAGGATTATATTTTGATCGTAATACTAACTCATGAATATTACTTTTTATTTTGTTTGTTGGGTGTTTAACTTGGCTTCCAGGATCCATTAACTGCTTTATACTAATTCTTTTTCGCTTATTTTTCTTCGCTTCGTCTAAACGATTTATAAGTTGTTCTAATAATTCCCATGGATCATGGTAAAGAAAAGCCGTGCTGATAAGATCACCGATATATTTATCGAAACTTATTATCATGTTTTTTCCTTCTGAAGAGAGGATTCTTCCGTTATACTTATTTTTCTCCCATTCAAGACGTACAGATGCACCAATTGGAATTTTCAAACTTACAGCCGTCTCAAAATAATAAGTATATGATGAATCATTAGAAACTAAAAAACCATTTGAAACATGATATTTTGTACTCCCGTATTTTTTCAAATGTTGAATTTCTAGTTGTAAAGCATGCTGCCATTCTTTTATTAATAGCTTAGTATTTATAGTCATTGGTATTGCAATCCCTTTTAAATATTTTGAATCAGGTCAATTTGATTGAACCCATATATTTTACCGTATTCTGCTTTATATATAAAATTAGTTTTATATTCTTATTTTTCAAACCTATTTATTGCTATATTTACGCTAAAAATGATATTATCCGATTAAGCTCGATATTTATGGAGGTACATAATGGACAATCAAGTAGAAAAAGCAACTTTTGCAGGCGGCTGTTTTTGGTGTATGGTCAAGCCATTCGACCAATGGGATGGAATTGAAAAAGTGGTTTCCGGTTATTCTGGAGGTCATATTGATAACCCAACATATGAGGAGGTTAAAGCAGGTAACTCCGGACATTATGAAGTTGTTCAGATTACCTATAATCCAAGCATTTTCCCTTACGAAAAATTACTTGAAATTTATTGGCAGCAAATCGATCCTACTGATGATGGTGGCCAATTTCATGATCGCGGAGATTCCTACCGGACAGCGATTTTCTATCATTCTGAAGAACAAAAGCAATTAGCAGAAAAATCAAAACAACAGTTAAGTGAAAGTGGAAAGTTTAAAAAACCAATTGTGACGCAAATACTTCCTGCTGCTACCTTCTATCCTGCTGAAGATTATCATCAGGATTATTATAAGAAGAATAAAGATGACTACATGGATGATAGGAAGAAATCAGGTCGTGATGAATTTATTTCGGCACATTGGAACGAAGAAAAATAAGTTCAGAGAAAAAAAACAGACTCAAATGAGTCTGTTTTTTTTAAGCATTATTATGCTTTTACTACGTTAGCAGCTTGAGCTCCACGTTGACCTTGTTCAACGTCAAAAGTTACTTTTTGACCTTCTTCAAGTGTTTTGTAACCTTCGCCTTGGATCGCTGAGAAATGAACGAATACATCGTCTCCGCCTTCAACTTCGATGAAGCCGAATCCTTTTTCACTGTTGAACCATTTAACTGTACCTTGTGTCATGTAAATCTTCCTCCTAGTGTGCAATACACACATTGTATTACTATCCTTGCTCAAGTGATATTAGGCGATAAGTTTGAAAACACTATCTTTTCCTTACATACCGAACAAAAATAATTCTTCTTTAGAATAACAGAAGTAATTCAATTTAGCAAGTAATTGGTAAACAATTTTTTGTTAATTTTAAAATTAATCTTTAATAATTCAGCCTTTTATGTGACCTTCTCTTTATACTTCTTGTAAAATGCAAAATTATTTTTTGACATGTAAAGCCGACTAACAAAATCACCACTAATAATAATGTAATTGTTGCACCTGGTGGAGTCCCTAACGAGTATGATGAGATAAGACCTGTAAAGATACTAAATAAAGAAACGATCATCGCTGTGGCAAAGACCATTTTAAACCCTTTCGTTAATCGTATCGCAAATGCTGCAGGTAAAACTAATAATGCTGAGACGAGAAGTACGCCAATGGTTGGTATAATTATCGAGATCGCTAAACCGGTAATAATGCTAAATGATAAAGAAAGAAGATTCGTATTAATTCCACTTGTAAATGCCGTATCCTCATCAAAAGTCATTAAATATAATGGTCTTCGCAAAATAAAGAAATACAATAATATAACAATAGTCACACCTACCATCGTATAAACTTGCGTTGCGCTAATCGTTACGATGGAACCAAATAGGAATTGATCAATATTTGTTGTCATCCCCCCATCTGTAATGCTCATTAAAAATAAAGCAAAACTGAGACCAGCCGCCATTAATATCGCTATCGAAACCTCAGAGTAAGTATGATACGCTCTACGCATATACTCGATGCCAATCGCCCCTATTACTACGACGACAATTGTTGAAAAAGTTATATTCGAATGAATAAAAAATCCAATGGCTACCCCTGCTAAAGAAATATGTGAAAGTGTATCTGCCATTAATGCTTGTCTTCTTAAAACGAGGAAGACACCTAACAGTGGAGCAATGATCCCGATTAATCCGCCAGCCCAAAACGCCCGTTGCATGAATTCAAGGTTAAACATTTCCAACCGCCTTGCTCCCCTTTCTCTAAATGGATGATTTTATCAAGATAATCTTCCACCTCGTCTTGATCATGTGTAACCATTACGACTGTTCGATTATGCTTCTTTACTTGGTGACTCATAAATTCATAGAATCCTTTCCTGCTTTCGAAATCCATTCCTGTTGTAGGTTCATCTAGAACTAATAAGTCAGGTTCTGAAGCTAATGTTCGAGCAATACAAATTTTTTGTTTCTGCCCACCGGATAATGCTCCAATCTTATGATGTCTATACTCCCACATCCCAACCATCTCAAGAGCGTTCTTAACTTGTAAATCATCATTTTCATCAAGACGTTTAAACCATTTTCCTCTTGGATATCTTCCAGACCGCACAAGTTCTATCACTGTGCTTGGAAAACCTACATTGAAAGAGGCAATTTGTTGTGGTACATATCCAATAGTTAGGCGCTTTCCATCACAATTTTTCTTACTAATGTTAACTTCGCCTTCCCAAGGCTTCAGTAAGCCGAGCATTACTTTAAGCATAGTTGATTTAGAAGCGCCGTTCGGGCCTGTAATTCCTACAAACTCCCCGCTATTTAATTCAAAGGAAACCCCATTTAATGCTGGTACATGTGTATAGCCAAAAACAATATTATGTAATGAAGCTAATTTCATATCGACCATCCTTTCTACAAAAAAACAAGAAAAAGCGTGCGTAATTAGGATGACACACGCTGTAAGAAAAATAAAAATATACATTAACTATCATTTTAATCAAATAAGGACTTTTTAATCGCGTCAAGATTTTTTTGCATGACACTAATATAATTCATTCCTTTATCTTGCTCTTCCTTACTTAATCCTTCTAACGTATGAAGTACTTCCGTTTTTGCACCAATTTCTTTAGCCAATGTTTCGGCAACTTTCGGTGATGCCAGTTCTTCAAAATAGATTACTTTAACATGGTGTTTAACGGCAAATTCTTTTAGTTCCCCTAATCTTGCCGGGCTTGGTTCCTGTGAAGGCGACAATCCAGCAATTGGGATTTGTTTCATTCCGTATTCTTTTGCTAAATATCCAAATGCCGTATGTTGAGTGATAATCTCCTTTTTCTTAGCATCCTTTAAGGTTTCACGATATTGATGATCAAGTTTTGCAAGTTTTGCGACGTACGCATCACTATTTTTTTGATAAAACTCTTTATTTTCCGGATCAGCCTTTATTAGAGCTTTAGTGATCGTTTTTACTTCTTGCTGTGCCAACACTGGATTTAACCAAACATGGGGATCAAATTGATGATGTCCATCCCCATTCATTAAATGAATATCACTACTTGCTTCAACAAAAGAAAGATTTTCATTACTTACACTATTTTTGATTGAAGGAACCCATGTCTCGAAATATTTACTATTAAAAACAAATATATCCGCTTTTTGAATCTTTCCAACATCTTTCGGTGTAGGTTCCCAATCGTGTGGTTCAACGTTTGACGGAATTAATAACTCTATGTTCGCTTTATCCTTAACGATGTTTTTAGTAAATTCATACATTGGGTAAAATGTAGTAACAATTTGTAATTTATTATTACTTGAAGCGTTTTTATTGCTTACTTGATTGATAGTGCCACACCCACCAACAATTAAAAAAGTCAAAAGTAATAGAGATAAAATAATAGAATAGTTCTTTTTTCTCAAACATACTCCCCATTTCTATAAATAATTTGGAATTGTTAATCGGTATTATTACGATTTAGCTTTCATAAATATTAGCTATTAATCTTTTTATAGACAATTAGCATTTTTTCTTCGAATAATCTAGTTAAAGACTGCAAAAATCGATAAAACAAAATCATTACGATTTATATTTTCAAAAAGATTTTCTATTTAAATGATCCTTATATATAATAATACGTAATCATTCTTATTTGCAAGTATTTTTTTCTATATATTTATTATTAGTTAATTTTACATATTATCTTTTTTTATTAAATTAATAAAATTATTCAAGATGGTTGCTGTTAAACCCCATATTGTCTTATCTTCAAAATAATAAAATAGTTCATCCATTTGTCTAGTTTGCCAATTATAATTTTCACCACCAATGATCAAATGAAAAGGAAAGTTCTTTTCCGGTTCTACTTTAAAATTTATTTTAAAACACTCGGGTTCTATATTTTCAAAAAATGATAATGGAATAGTAAAGATTTCGGCTACTTCAGATGGATTCGGTTGAATATTTTGGATTTCGTTAATAAGGCCTGCATACGGATAGATTATCGTACCATATGGAGAGATTATATAATCTAACGGAAAAATATGTTGTATATTTTCTTTTTGTATCCCAAGCTCTTCTCTTGTTTCGCGAAGCGCTGTTTCCATCGAATTTACATCGTCTTTATCAACTTTTCCTCCAGGGAAGCAAACTTCTCCTGGTTGTCTTCTCATATGTAAGGCACGTACTTCAAATAATATATGATATTCGTCACCTTTTTTTAAAACGGGAAGAAAAACCGCATATTTTGCGAACTTTTCCTCACCAATTATGGACGGGACGCGGTTTGAATATTTATCAAACAAAAGATCAATACGCATCGTTTTCCTCCTCTTTTATTTATAAATCTTACTACTTGTCCTACTCTTAAAAAACGCTTTTTATTTCTACATTTTCCGGAAGTTGAAATGGATTATCAGGATTAATATGATCATAGAACATAATTCCATTTAAATGATCGATTTCATGTTGAAAAACAATTGCAGGATAACCACTTAGTTTAAGTACTACTTCTTCCCCGGTAATGTCATATGCTCTGACTTTTATACGCTCATATCTTGGCACATATCCCGGGACAGCGCGATCAACAGATAGGCACCCTTCACCTTGTTGTAAATAGATCATTGTTAGTGAGTGACTAATAATTTTCGGATTGAATAAAGTGTACTCATGTTCACCCTTATCATCAACAATATAAGCAGCAAACATTCGTTTATCTAAACCGATTTGATTTGCAGATAATCCTACCCCTGACCGTAGTTTATATTTTGCAGCTATTTCAGGTGTTTGACTATTTTTTAAATATTGAAGCATACATAATAATGTTTCTTTATCCTCTTCACTCGGTGGGATGTCAACCTCATCCGTCACTTTTCGTAAAATCGGTGCACCTTCTCTTACGATATCTTTCATCGTAATAACATAATTTTCATTAAACTTACCCATGCAGTACATACTCCTTTTCTAAAAAAAATTAATCCATTTTTTATATCTTCACTAACTCATTTTGTCTAATTTTGCTGAGTATTCCTATTTAGCAATATCGCCAATCTCGATTGCACATAATGTAATCAAAAATACACCCTCTTTTAAAGCTAATCTATTATAAATAGTATCAAATAATTCCACTATTTCATAACAATTTATACTAATTAAAAGGTAGTCAAATGATTATTTGACTACCTGGGTAATGGATAACATCGTTATTGGTTAACATAATCTGATTACAATCTACTTCTTACTTTTCTGAGAACAATAGTGATTAACTAATTCTTCAATTTGATCATGTTCTGGAAAATCACCAGTAAAATCGAATTGAATTTCCTCAATGAATTGTCCATTTTTATAAACATGAATTGCACCATCTTGATTTACTACACTAAATTCAGGTTCGAATACGTAACCATTTCTCTCAATTGCCCCCATATTATTCATTTCCCTTCAAGATTATATAAGTAATTCATACACTTCATTTAATTGAGTAACACGTATTTGATCCTGTTCGTCTTGAGCATATCGTATTTCTTTTTCCAACACTGAATTTAGAAAAGCTGTCTCTTCTTCTGACAAGGTACGAACAAATTCCATCTCGTTTTGGTTGGTATTTGCTTGTAGCTTTTTGTATATTTCTTCCCAAATCGAATGATTTAAATGATTTGATAAAGATTCTCGTAAATAAGCTAAAGTCGTGTCCAAAAAATCACCTCATTTTTTAATTTGAATACTTCTTCCACTTATATTGGATTATAAACAAAAATTCATACATTCATTTAATTGCGATTATGCACTGATGCTATCATTTATCACATTTGTTTTTGGGCGCGATACATAGCTATGTAAGATCATTCCAATAATAACGAGTAGAATTCCAAATAATGATAACTTAGAAGGCAACGATGTATGCAAAATGATTATTTCACCAATTAGCGCGAACAATATTTCAACTGATTGAGTTGCCTCAACGGCAGCAAGCTGCGAGGAATTATCTTTTACTAAGTCAGTAGCATTAAAAAATAAAACTGTCGCAATTACTCCTGAGGAAATTGCTACAATTAAAGATTGGTTAGTCTGACTAATAGAAGGTAATCCATCAGTTAGAACAGCGTAGATAGACAAAACGATCCAAAATGGCAAACTGGCAATGGTCATGCCAAGGACTCGTTGAAATGCATCAAGTCTTCCCTTACAAATCTGCATCATTTTACGATTACCGAGAGGATACGCAAATGATGCTATAACAACTGGTATAACGACAAGCATAGTACTTTTAAAAGAGATTCCTTGACTTTGATCCAACTGCATACAAAACACGCCAAGTAAAATAATTACAGACATTGCTAAACCTTTTAGTGGTACCTTACCTTTTATAGTTATCGGACCATTTTCAGTTTGCACAGTTTCACTTATAAAAGGTACGAGCAATGATCCAGATATAATGGTGATTTGCCATGTTCCTGCTACAAGCCAGCCAGGTCCGAAAGCCGAAGAAAAACATAAAGGTGCATAAAATAATCCGAATCCAATAAAACTCCAAAGGAACCATTGAAATGGATGCTTTTTCATTTCAACAAATAACTCTTTTAAATTCTTTCTTAACATAACAATAATGAATAAAAACGGTATCATAAAAAAATATCGTAAGGATGCACTCCATAACCAATTTCCACCCGATAATTCCATGGAACGATTAAGGACAAACGTAACAGCAAAAAAGAAAGCTGCAGCGATACCTAATAAAATTGCTCGCATTTGATTGGTCCCCTCCATTAAAAAACTATATAACAAGAATATTCTTTAAATGAAAAAAAATCTAGAGAATTTTTCTCTAGATTTTTTTTCATTAAGTATGAAGTCATTATTACTTAACTAACATAAGCTATAATTCCTTCATCATCATTTAATTCTAATTCTAATGCAACCGACATTGAATCTAGACCATGCTCTGTGCCAAGCCAATGACGAAGTGCCTCAATTAGGTTAAGTTCAGATAATTGTTGGATTCGATCATTCATTTCAATCTCGGCTGAAAAGCCAGTTTCGTCATCATAAATTAATTCAACAGAAACTTCTTCAGGCTGAATATAATATTTGTCTGCAATATAAATACAAATCGCATTGATAATATCTTGTTCATAAATAGCCGTCTTTTCCATATTAATTATACCTTTTTGTTTTATTTCGTTTAAAGAAACTAAATATCCGAACAATGATCATAATAACACCTATTAAAATGATAATATTAACAAATCCAGCTAAAATTGAGCCAAATGCTCCCATTCCAAGGTGTCCAAATAAATTACCGATTAATAATCCACCTAAACCGCCAAGTAGCATTCCTTTCATAAATCCACCTTTGTTGCTATTATTCGTAAATGATTTATTAGTTGAATTCGTTCTAGTATCTTGTTTAAACTTATTCGTTGTACTCTTATTTGGTGAAAATTGATTAGAATGTGACGGGCTGAAAGATCTTTTACCAGAACGATACCCTTTTGCAGCAGCATCATCTACATATCCTATACTAGTTACGGTAAAAATGAGTGTAAATACAGTTAAAAACATTAATAATTTTTTTCTCAAATCAATTCTCCTTTATTTAAGTTTTTAAGAGAGTTTATTTCTATTGTTCTCTTAAACTTTTTAAGTTCCTATGAACTTATTATATGAACTTATTTTATTAAATGCAAGTATTTTCCCTACATACAAAAAAATTGTCACAACTCTTTAAAAAAGAGCATTTGACAATTCAAAATACTAATCATAAGATAAGGTCAAAAGAACTTAAAAGATGGAGATGAACTCATGCTCACATTTCAATTAACGAGGAAAGAGATGGCTGACATCTTGGTAGCTCTAAAAGGATGGGGGAATAAAAAACCTCTAACTATTTTGCGGGATGCATGGATTCGGTCAAACAAAATTTCTATTGAAAATGAAAAACCGATGACAGCCTTTATTACAACAATTCTAGCGCCGATTTTGGACAAGGTCATTAAATTTGAAAAGGCAGAACCGGCTTTTTCTATCAATGAGATTGTCGCACTCGGAAACCAAATTGAAAATACAAACTTTACGACGACCGCTGTACAAAATTGGGTAAAAAGAGATTTAAAAGAAATGATTTCTTCTCCTCAAATAGGAAAAAAGTATTCATTAGAACAAACAGCATTACTTTTTCTCGTTGAAGATTTAAAAACAGCCTTAGATTTTGATTCCATTCGAAAGCTTTTGAAACTGGTCGTTAATGATCCCGAAAACGAGAATGATGATCTTATAAATCCAGTACACCTATATGCATGTTATTCTACATTATTTGACCATATCAATCACGGTACTTATAAAATGACAAATTATTCAATTAAAGACATTGAAAATATAATAGAATCTTCTGCTAAACAAATGGTTGATGAGTATACACATTTAAGTAAACAACAAAAGGAAGCAATTAGAAATACCATTGTTATTGCTACCCTATCTGTTTACACTGCGTATTTTCAAATGTATGCAAGAAAATATTTATCAGCAACATTATTTTTACAAGACTTTACTACACCTTAATAATGGTTTTGCACTAAGGGGATATCCACTTAGTGCTAAATGCAAACCAACTAAGATGAACACTCCGATCAATTCTGTTATAGCAAAAAACATTAACTACCAATTCACAATTTCCTTACGCTCCCCTTTACTATTTCCTTTTTTAGCAAAGCGCTTCTTTAATTCTTCTTCAATTTCTTCTAATTGGATATTTTGATTAGCTAAAAGAACAAATGTGTGATAAAGGAGATCACTACACTCATTTATTATTTCTTGGCTGTTTTTATTTTTTGCAGCGATAACAACTTCACCTGCTTCTTCAATCACCTTTTTTCCAATTTTGTCAATTCCATTATCAAACAAATAATTTGTATATGAATTTTCAACTGTATTTGTTTTTCGATCAATAATTTCATTCATAACTTGTGTATATATTGACGTTGAAAAATCGTTTATGTTTTTCTGTTCTAAAATGTTTTTGTAGAAACATGTATACTCTCCAGTATGGCAAGCTGGTCCAAGTGGTTCTACATAGATTAATAAAGAATCTTCGTCACAATCTGTTTTTATTGAGATGACGTTTTGCTTATTTCCTGATGTTGCTCCTTTATTCCATAATGTCTTTCTCGATCGTGAATAAAACCAAGTCTCTTTTGTTTCTATTGTTTTATCAAATGCTTCCTTATTCATATAAGCGAGCATTAATACATTATTTGTATGTATATCAACAATAATTGCCGGAATTAAACCTTTAGAAAAATTGATCATTTCTAATATTCACCCCATTCTTTATACAAAGTTGTTTAACTTGATTAATTGTAAACGTTTCTTCGTGAAAAATAGACGCGGCAAGTCCTGCAGATACTTGTGTATGTTCAAATAGATCAAGAAAATGCTGTGGTTGGCCGCAACCGCCTGAAGCAATCACGGGGATTGATATAGAATTGACTATTGCGTTTATCAGTGGGATATCAAAACCATTCTTTACCCCATCACAATCAACACTAGTTAGAAGAATTTCACCAGCACCTAATTTTTCTACCTTTCTCGCCCATTCAACTACGTTCAAACCTGTATCTTTCTTCCCACCATGGGACATCACATGCCAAGATCCATGTGATATCTTTTTTGCATCAATCGCGACAACAATACATTGGGATCCAAATCGAAAGGCAGCATCCTTTATTAATTCTGGATTTTGGGTAGCTGCTGAATTAATCGCAACTTTATCCGCTCCCGCAGTCAATAATGCTGTCACATCATTTATTGTGCGAACCCCTCCTCCAACTGTAAAGGGGATAAACACCTTTTCGGCTGTTTTTCTTACCATATTTATTACCGTTTTTCTACGTTCATTTGTAGCTGAAATATCTAAAAACACAAGTTCATCAGCACCATTTTTTGAATAATATTCTGCCATTTCTACCGGATCACCCATTTTACGTAACGAAACAAAATTGGTCCCTTTAACGACCTCGCCATTTTTTACATCTAGACAGGGGATAATTCTCTTTGCAATCATACTCGTTCTCCAATTAATTTCACTTGTCCATCATAGATTGCTTTTCCGACAATCGCTTCAGTGATCCCAATTTTTTCCAATCCCTGCAAGTCTTCCATGTTTCGAATACCTCCAGATGCCACAATATTACATCTTACTTCATTAGAAATTTGTTTAAGTTCTTCAAGATTTGGTCCTGCCATCGTCCCATCTTTTGAAATATCTGTATAAATAATCGTTTGTACCCCAAGTGACTCTATTTTTTTTGCAAAATCAATATATTTAATTTCTGAAACTGTTTCCCATCCCCTCGTTGCTACTTTACCTTTTTTCGCATCAATGCCGATGACAATATATTGATTATATTTATCAAGTGCTTCCTTTAAAAAGTCTTCTCGTTCTAAAGCTGCGGTACCTAGTACAATACGAGATACACCGATAGAAACGTATTTATCAATTGTTTCAATATCCCGTATCCCTCCTCCGACTTCAATAGGAATAGTTGAAAGGGAACAAAGTTTATTAATTAATTCATATTGTTTTGGTTTTCCTGCGCGTGCCCCATCGAGGTCAACAATATGGATCATTTCAGCTCCATCCTGGATGAAACGTAATAATTGGGATTCCGGATCACTACCAACTTCTGTCGTTTTACTAAAGTCTCCTTGATATAAACGTACACATTTTCCGTTTATTAAATCGATCGCTGGTATTATTTTCACATTCGTACCTCCTGTGTAGAGTGAAGAAATATATTTAACAATTGTCTTCCTACAGCCCCACTTTTTTCGGGGTGAAATTGCATTCCATAGACATTATCTTTTCGAACGATTGCGGGAATTTTCACTTCATAATTAGTCGTAGCCATTATATACTCATTTTTCGTTTTCACTTCGTATGAGTGGACAAAATATACATGTTTATTTTGTAGATTTTCAAATTGCGAGTTTTGTATATTCAATGTATTCCAACCAATATGAGGCAAGATAAGATTCGTTTGTATTTTTTCAACGGTTCCTGGTATGAGGTTAAGCCCTTTCGACTTTCCACCTTCATATCCATCAGAAAATAATAATTGCATGCCTAAACAAATACCTAGAACAGGTTTTCGCTTTGCCAACTCACGTAATGAATCTTTCAGGTCTCTGCGGTTTATTTCTGTTACAGCTGCACGAAAAGAGCCAACCCCCGGTAGGATAATATGTGATGCCTTTGCTAGTTCATCATAATTATCAGTAATACAAACATCATACCCTAGACTTTTAAATGCGTTTGAAACACTGGCGATATTTCCCATTCCGTAATCCACAATTGCTATCATTCGATGAACCCCTTCGTCGAATTGACTCCTGTAATCATCGGGTCAATCTGAATTGCCTGTGAAAATGCTCTACCTAGTGCTTTAAATAAAGATTCAATTTTATGATGGGTATTATCACCATATAAAACTCGTGCATGAAGTGTTATACCTGATTGAAACGCTAAAGCAGTTAAGAATTCTTTCACTAATTCCGTATCAAAATCACCTAGCTTTGAATTAGTAATCTCGGCTTCAAAATGTAAAAATGGTCGACCACTAATATCTATAGCTACAAATCCTAATGATTCATCCATAGGTACGTAAGCAGTTCCATAACGGGTGATACTTTTTTTATCGCCTAAGGCTTCCTTAATTACCTGACCTAGAACAATTCCAACATCTTCCACTGTGTGATGACCATCAATATGTAAATCTCCATCAGCCTTAACGTTTAATCCAATCCGGCCATGTTTTGCAAATAAATCAAGCATATGATCAAAAAATCCAATGCCAGTGTTTATTGAAGTATCACTTGAATCGTCTAAATTACATGAAATAAAAATGGCAGTTTCATTCGTTTTTCTAGATTTCTCGGCCGTCCGCATATTCTTCACCCTTCCAATATTACGATTAATCTTTTCCCAACCTAACTTGTACTGCACGAGTATGACCAATTAATTTTTCTTCTGAAGCAATGTTTACAACATGTGGGGCGGCATCACACAATGCTTTTTCAGAATAATATAAGTAAGTCGTTTTCTTCATAAAATCATCAACAGACAGACCTGAGGAAAATCTTGCTGTACCTGATGTTGGTAATACATGGTTTGGTCCACCAAAGTAATCACCGATTGCTTCAGGTGTATAAGAACCTAAAAAAATGGAACCTGCATTTTTCACCTTACTTAAATACGACAAAGGATTTTCTAATTGAATTTCTACATGTTCAGGTGCTAATTTATTTACAAGATCAAATGCAAAATCAATTTTACTTACCCGTACACTTGCGCTTTGCGTAGATAATGATTTTTTTGCAATTGTTGCTCTCGGTAATTTTTCACATTGCTTTACAATTTCTATCTTCGTTTCATTTATAAGTTTTTCAGAAGTGGTTAAAAGGAATGTACGTGCGTTTTCATCATGTTCAGCTTGGGCAATTAAATCCGCTGCTACATATTTTGGATTTGCTGTTTCATCAGCAATGATCGCCACTTCCGAAGGACCGGCAATCATGTCAATGCCAACATCACCAAATACGAGTGATTTAGCTGCAGCAACATATTTATTACCTGGTCCAACGATTTTATCAACAGGTGCAATCTTTTCTGTTCCATACGCTAGTGCTGCTATCGCTTGAATTCCACCTATTTTATATATTTTATTTACTCCAGAAATATCTGCGGCTACTGAAAGAATAGGTGCAATGGAATCTTCTTCACGTACAGGTGTTGTCATGATGACCTCACTAACACCCGCTAGCACAGCAGGTATAGCGTTCATTAAAACGGTTGAAGGATAACAAGCAGTCCCACCGGGTACATAAATGCCTACACGTTCAATCGGACGATATAATTGCCCAGCAATGATATCTTCAGTTAGTTCCATTATTTTAGATTGTTGAATTTGCTTTGAATGAAATTTCTTTATATTATCGGCAGCTTTTTGTAGAGATGTAATTGTTTCTACATCAACCTTAGACCATGCCTGTTTTCTTTCTTCATCTGTTACTTCCCAGTTTAAAGGAAGATATCCTTCAAACTTTTGCACATATTCTTTTAAAGCTGATTCACCCTGCAAACGAATTTGATCAATGACTTGTTTAGCAATTTTTAACGTGTCATCACTTAATGATTTAGCTTTATTTTTCGATCTAATAAATGTTTCAATAAATTGTTCACTTGTGAATGTACGAATCATTTAATAAACTCCTTTGACTCCAACAATTCGATAATAGGGGCTAGTTTTTCTCTTTTTATTTTCAATGAGGAGCGATTAGCAATACATCGTGCAGATATTGAATGGATTGTCTCTTTAACAATCAATCCATTAGCCTTTAATGTAGTCCCGGTTTCGACGATATCGATTATCGCATCAGCCAATCCAAGAATTGGTGCTAGTTCAACAGAACCTTCAAGCTTGACAATATCCACTGATTCACCTTTTTTTCGAAAATATTCTGTTGCAACAAATGGATATTTCGTGGCGATTGTTCTTTTACTCACTGTTGGTGAATGATCTTTTCGCTCTGCGAGGGCAAATTGACATTTTCCAAAAGGAAGTGCCAATAGGTTATACACATCCGGCTGATACTCAAGTAAAATATCCTCTCCAACAACTCCTAAATCAGCTATCCCATGTTCTACATAAGTGGCTACATCCACTCCTTTTGCAAAAATGAAATGAAACTGTTCTGTCTCAATTGAAAGCTTCCGCCCTTTATGCAACAATGGTTCTAAGTTATATGAAAGTGATTGAAAATACTCTAAAAATTGATTTTCTAGCCTACCTTTTGTTAAAGCAATACATATTTTCATTTTTCCACCACCTCATATGTTCCGTCTTTTTGAAGTATGTAAAGTACCTTATGGAAGTCATCTTTATTAATCATTCCATCATCATAAAATACCTCTACAATGAAATTTTCATAGTTTTTTCTAATTTTTTCTGCATAAGACAATGTTTCATCTGATGCAATAATGCACACTCTTTTTGGTATTTTATCAATTCTCAGTTGTTCAGCTAAAATGTCGACATCAAAGGCCAAGCCTACAGCATTTTTGTTTTCTCCAAATTGATCATATAACTTATCATAACGTCCACCCGAGAAACATGTTGATCCATTTCCCTCTAAAAACCCCCTAAATATGATTCCTGAATAATAAGGTAATTTTTTAACCATTCCTAAATCAACGATGACATGTATCTTGCCCGATTCATTTAGTAATTTTGCTAACTTTTTAATATGTTTAACGATTTTTAGAAGAGCGGGGCGATTTTTCCATCGTATCTCATATTCATTCAATACCTCATCAAAAGGGCCAAAAGCATCAATTAAAACAACTAATTCCGATGCAATATGTTCTTTTCCGTTTCGTGCCGCTAATTCATAAACTTTGTCTTTTCTTTTATCATGCATGGCGAGCTGTAGTGTTTCTATTTCTCCATCATTTAAATCAAGTTGGTTTATTAGAAACTCAAAAATACCAGTATGTCCTAATTCAATTATGTAATGGTTAATAGTTAATTCATCGAGAAAGTCTTTTGTCAGTAATAAACATTCACTTTCCCCTTGAAAATTAGGAAAATTAATAATTTCGATACCTACCTGTCGACTTTCAACACCAAGTTTATTATTTTTGAATATTGATCCTTGATAGGCCCATTTTTCAGGGGATTTACTATGCTTTGTTAAGGCTCGTGCAATCGCAGTCGTCCAATCAGGACGTAATACTACAATTTCTCCTTCGCTATTAAACCATTTCATTAAACTTTGAAGGGACATTCCTACATGCTTGTTTGTAAATATACTCGCATATTCAACAACTGGGGTAGAGATTTCCTCATACCCTCGTAATGTAGTAACCTTTCGGAATGCTTCGAAGACAAAATTTCTGTTTGCAACCGTTTTTCCAAAATCATCCTGACTTCCAATTGGTAACAACATTTTAATTCACTTCCTAAGTTCTTTATCATATTATCACTCTAATATACTAAAGTATTTGAATTGTTAATACAATATCACAATAGAAAACTATTGGTCAATCCATTTTTTAAATAAAACTACAAGGTATACTAAAAAAGAGTACACATTTTAACTGTGTACCCCTTTATTTCTTATCTTTCGTATATAATTTTATCAATTATCCCATAATCTTTTGCTTCTTCAGCTGACATAAAATAGTCTCTGTCTGTATCATGTGCTACTTTTTCAATCGATTGTCCTGTTCGCTCCGCAATCATATGATTCAAACGATCTTTAAGTTTTAATATTCTTTTCGCGGAAATTTCTAAATCCGTTGCTTGACCACGCACACCACCTAATGGCTGATGAATCATAATTTCACTATTTGGTAGCGCAAAACGCTTTCCCTTAGTCCCGGCTAAAAGCAACATCGCTCCAAATGACGCAGCCATTCCAATACATATCGTCTGAATATCGGGTTTAATGTATTGCATCGTATCTAAGATGGCAAAACCAGCCGAGGTGGAACCACCAGGACTATTAATATATAGTGAAATATCCTTTTCTTGATCATCAGCTGCCAGAAAAAGCAATTGGGCGACAACACTATTAGCAACTGTATCATTTATTTCGTCACTAATCATAATAATTCGGTCTTTTAATAATCTAGAATAAATATCGTATGATCTTTCCCCATGTGATGATTGTTCAATGACATATGGAATTGCATTCATTTTTGCTTCCTCCTATTATGCTGCTTGTAAAAGGAGGCATTCCGGTTTGAAGTGTGAAGATTGTGACGGAACTGAACCTGTTTCTTTCATTTTTATCTCATAGAACTGTTTAATTAATTCAGATGGATTTTCTTTTCTTATCGCTTCGAGTATCGTTTGACGAAACATTTGATCTTTAACATCACTTATTATTGAAGGATTTTCGGATTCTTCCTTTATTTCAATGGATTTCAACCAGTTTCTACTTCTAAATAGAGACGCCTTTATAGAGCCTTCCGACATAGCTAATTGGGCAGAAATATCGGCTAAACTATATTCAAATACATCCTTTAGAAGAAATATGATGGTTTGTTTTGGCGTCAAATGATTTACCAGTTTTTCAATATTTGAATATAAATCAGGCAGACCTTTCATTGGCTCATAGGATAGTTCCTTATGTGTAGCGGTCGTTTCTTTTGTTTTCCTTAGTTGGTCTATCCAATGATTATGTGCGATTTTATAAAGAAGGGTAAGACTAATTTTATTACTATTACAGTCTTTCCCAACATACGAACGATACATTTTTATCATTGTTTCTTGGGCAAGGTCATCTCCATCCCACTCACTTCTCGTTATACTCCGGCAATACCTCTTCAAAGCAGGATACCAATTTATTAATTGCAATTGTTTATTCATCGATTCATAACCAAGCTTGGTTTTCAAAGTGATCACTCCTTTTGAACCTCTAACTAATAAACGTTTATTATCTTTAAAAAGTTACGGGAAGTTTAAAAATATTTACACGGCAACTTTTTGCTGTTTCCATTTTTTCAAAAGAACCCCATGCTTTGGCGAAAGAAATAGGGTAACTAAGAATAGTAAACCAGCAATCATGATCATACATCCTGCAATCGATGCATCTACTAAATATGCTACATAATATCCAATAATAGAACTGAGTATACCAATGATCATACTATAAATGATCATTCGATTCAGTTTATCGGTAAGTAAATATGCAGTGGCTGCTGGAACAATTATCATTCCTACAACAAGTATTGCTCCAACACTTTCGAAAGAAGATACTGTAGTTATGGAAACAAGACTCATTAATAAGTAATGAAAAAACGCTACAGGTATTCCTAACGCCGCCGCCATAGTAGGATCGAACGAACAAAGTTTAAATTGCTTATAGAATAAACTGATGACAAGAATATTTACGAAAAAAATACTTCCAACTCCCCATACCGTTGTTGGTCCTAAATTCCTTCCCCCAATCTCCAATGTATCCCATGGAGCATAAGCAATTTCACCATATAATACACAATCTAAATCCAGATCAACCTGTCTAGTGAAAAGGCTTATTAATACAACACCGACGGCAAAGAGTGCAGTAAAGACCACCCCAATCGATGCATCCGACTGTACACCGCTATTTTGAAACATTTGGATTAAAAAGACTGTAATTAAACCGATACAAGTTGCCCCCACGATCATTACGATAGAGTCTCTTGTTCCGGATAGGAGAAAGGCAATGACTATCCCTGGCAAGATTGCGTGACTTATAGCATCCCCAATCATTGACATTTTCCTTAAAACAAGAAAGCATCCAACAATGCTACAAGATGATGCGACTAATGCACCAATTAAGATAATCCATAAATGATTCATATCGTACTTCTATCCTTTACACTATGCTTTATATGCTGTTTCAAGAACGCATTTTTTGATTTCTTTCGACTTACAATCTTTGCTATCACTCCTCGTGTTGGTGCAATTACAACGGATAGAACAAAAATACATGTAGCTGCTAAAACAATTAATGGCCCAGTCGGTAAATTATTCACTTGTGTACTCAAGATAGTCCCTATCAAACCACTAATTGCACCAAATAAGCCTGAAAGCATCACCATTACATGCAATTTTTCAGTCCAATAACGAGCTGATACTGCCGGTGTAATGAGTAGGGCGGCCATTAACACTACTCCAACAGCTTGTATGCCAATCACAACAGCAATTACCATAAGTATCATTATTAATTGATCAAGCAAAGTGATTGGAAGGCCGATCCCTTTAGCAAAACCGGAATCAAAAGAAAGAAGCTTAAATTCTTTAAAAAAGAGAGTACACATAGCAATTACGAAAAGACCTATGCCAGCCATTGTGTAAACATCAGATTGTACCATGGATGCTGCCTGACCAAATAAAAATTTATCTAATCCACTTTGATTCCCACTTGCACTATGTTGAATTTGAGTTAATAATACAATACCAACCCCGAAAAATACGGTAAGGACAATTCCTAAAGCGGAATCTTGTTTAATACGCGTTTTCCTTGTAATGTAACCAATCGAAATGGTGGCAATAATTCCGGCTATAATCGCACCAATTAAAAAGTAAAAGATTGACTTTGTACCAGTTAGGATAAAAGCGAAGCACACTCCCGGTAATGCCGCATGTGACAATGCATCGCCCATCAAAGATTGTTTTCTTAAATAAGCAAAACAACCAATCACTCCACTACTTATTCCAAGTAGAATTGAGCCTACTAATATCCAAAGTGTGTTTGGGTCTTGTAACAAAGCAATTACATTCATCTGATCCACCTCAACTTATAATTAAAGGTGAAGAATTTGAATCAAGCATCGTTAATTTTCCACCATATGTTTTTTGAAGATTTTCCTTCGTAAATAGCTTTTCCGTCGGTCCAACGCCTACTAAATGAACATTTAACAATATCGTCCAATCAAAATATTCTTTCACTGTATTTAAATCATGATGTACGACTAATACTGTTTTTCCTTGCCTTTTCAAATCATTTAAAAGAGTAATAATTGCTTTCTCAGTTGCTGCATCTACCCCTACAAATGGTTCATCCATAAAGTAAATTTTCGCATCTTGTGCCAACGCTCTTGCTAAAAAGATTCTTTGTTGTTGTCCTCCCGATAATTGACTTATTTGTCTTTGTGCGTAGGCTTCCATACCTACCTTTTCTAAACAATCCAAAGCTATTTGCCTATCTTTTTCACGTGGTCGTTTAATCCACCCAAGATGTCCGTATCTTCCCATCAACACAACATCCAAAGCATTTGTTGGGAAATCCCAATCAACTGATTCCCGTTGGGGAACATAACCAACGATTTTTCGCATGTCTTTATATGGTTTTCCATAAATAGATACTTCACCAGCAATAGTTGGAATCAATTCTAATATCGCCTTGATTAATGTGGATTTTCCGGCTCCATTCGGACCAATAATTCCAATTAAATTGCCTTCAGGAATAGTGAAAGAAATTTTTTTTAATACTGGATTTTTTTGATAGGCTACAGTTAAATTATTTATACATAATGGTGAACTCATCTTTCTTACCTCCTTATTTCAGTGCATTTACAATCGTATCGACATTATGTTTAACCATTCCAATATACGTACCTTCATCCGTTCCTTCCTTTCCCATTGCGTCAGAATAAAGTTCACCGCCAATTTTCACTTCATGACCTTTTTTCTTTGCTCCTTCGACAACTGCATTTATCGCTTTTTTCGGAACACTCGATTCAACAAAAACAGCTTTAATTTTATTATCAACAAGAAAGTCACGTAGCTGACTAACATCTTTAGCCCCATACTCGGAGGCTGTGCTAATACCTTGTAAACCCATAACTTTTATTTCATATGCATCCCCGAAATAACCAAACGCATCATGTGCGGTAACTAATACTCTAGATTCTTTCGGAATGCTTGCAATTTTTTCAGTCGTATATTGATCAAGTTCCTTTAATTTCTCAATATATTCGTCAGCATTATTTACATAATTCTCTTTATGCTTCGAATCAAATTTTATTAATGCATCACGAACGGTTTCCGTCGCTGTTATCCAATGCTTTACATTAAACCAAATATGAGGATCATGCCCCTCTGTCCCATCATCCCATGTTCGTAAATCTGTTTCCGGAATGTTTTTGGATACAGGTACAGTTGCCTTCTTCTTTGCCAGCTTCTCAAAGATATCGACCATTTTCCCTTCAAGATGCAGCCCATTATAAAAAATCATATCCGCATCCTCTAATTTTTTTATGTCACCTTGAGATGCTTTATATAAGTGTGGATCCACACCTGACTTCATTAATCCAATTGTTTTGACATAGTTTCCTCCTACGTGATCAACTATGTCTTTTATCATCCCTATCGTTGTCGTTACCTTGATCTTCCCATCTATTGGTTTACTGTCTGTTGAAGCTTTTGTGCAGGCTGAAAGTAAGAATACTACGATTGATAACCCTAGAAAAAACATTTTCGTTTCCTTCATTTTTTCCCCTCTTTTCCTTAGTGGATAAGTGCATGATTAAGTTCACACTCTTGAATAACACTCCTCCTTTTTCATTAATGACACTTTGTTTCACTAACGCAACTTTTGTTTTAAAAAAATCTACTTTCTTTCGCAAAAAAGTTTCCTTAAGGAAAAAATACTGTAAATATTTTCTTTAGTCAACTATTTTTTATTTGGATTAGTTCTGGTTTTCATTTTTTAAATGATGTTCTATTATACTTACAGAATTGTTTTTTAAAATTTTTGTTGTTTCTTCTTTTGATAAAAGTCCAATTTTTTCACAAAGGATTGTGTAAAAAATAACTTTTTTCATGCTTAACACCACCTAGTTTATAGTTGTTGTAAAATTATATGTGCTATTTAAAGAAAGTTTCCTTAAAGAAAAAATAATGAATCCACCAAATATTTTTCTATTGTTAAATAGAAAAGGGCATTTTGTCTATGCACAATCATATACTTTTCAACATAATCTGTATCATAACAGAATAACTTATTTACAACTGTATTATATTAGTGTTAAAATATAAAAATATTTCATGTTTTCACTATTTTAAATTAAATTTACGGAGGGGTTTATATGTTACAAAATCCAGTCGAGTTTTTTCTGAATTTATCAAAAAAGATTTGTCCAGAATGCGGTGAATATGTAGAGGATCAGGCAGAATCATATATTTTAGAATGCGAACACTGCTTATCAAAAAGAGTGGAATAGCATCTATAAAAAAGTAGTGGAGCGAAATACGCCCCACTACTTTTTTATAGATGCCGATTCAAATTGAATCACTTGTTTTTCTTGATTCCATTCTAAATAGCCATCAAATGTATTTTCACCCTTTTTAAATCCTTTAATCAAATCCGTTTTCCCTTCTTTTAATAGTTTTGAAATATTTTTTTGAGAAATTGTTTTGCCAAGAATTTTCTTTGAAATAGTAAAATCACATTTTGACTTTTGATAATTCGTACAACCATAAAAATTTCCTTTTTCAATCAACATTCCATCACATTTTTTACATTGTCCAAGCCTAGCCTTTACTCTTTTCCCCTTTTTGCCCGCAATTGTATTAGCGGATATTTCTTTAAGAAGATTCGTGGGAAATGCCCATTTTGATTCTGCAATTTTCGCATCATCAATTAATTTAACTGACAACTTCTTTGCCTGTTCCAAAAAAACATTCGGTGAAGCCTTTCCCTCTCCTATTTCATGAAGTCTTTGCTCCCATTTAGCTGTCATTTCCGGAGAAGCTAGAATACTATTTCCAATACTATCAATTAGCAAAATTCCTTTTTTAGTGGGATACACTACATTCTTAGTCACTTCTATATACTTTCGATCTTTAAGAACGGAAATTATCCCCGCACGGGTTGCCTCTGTTCCCAATCCTTCTGTTTTTCTTAAAATACTTTGCATTTGCGTATCTTCAATAAACTTACCAGCCGTTTTCATTAATGTGATTAATTGCCCTTCCGTATATCGCTTAGGAGGTTGTGTCTTGCCATCTTTAACCATTACTTTCGAAACAATACCAGTTTCATCTTTCGTTAAATTAGGAAGAACTTGCTCATTATCCTCCTTTGATTCTTCCATTTGATAGATGACCTTTCTCCATCCTTCTTGTACCATCTGTTTTCCTTTAGAAATGAATGTTGCCCGCTCATCTACAATTGTATGAACAGTTGTATAGTCAAAAATACTCTTTTCAAAATGAGCAGCAATTAATCTCCTAACGATTAAATCATAGATTTTTTCTTCATCCTTTTCTAATGTTAACGGATTTACCACTTGCTCTGTAGGAATAATTGCATAGTGATCCGTCACTTTCTTTTCATTTACGAATCTTTTATTATTCATAACTGATTGATTAGGAAGCGGGAAAAATCCTTTATATGATTCAATACGACTAATTTGATTTAATATTTCAGGGAATAATGCTGCTTCTTCTTTTGTAACATAGCTCGAATCTGATCTCGGATATGAAATAATTCCTTTTACATATAATTTTTGAGCAATATCTAATGTTTTCTTTGGTGAAAACTTAAATAATTTATTCGCCGTTGCTTGTAGGGATGACAAATTGAATAATAATGGTGGTTGAAATTCTTTTCTTTCCTTTTCTATTTCATCAATTTTAGCAGACTTCCCTTTACAAAAATTTGCGATGGCAATTGCTTTCTTTTCTTCTTTTAATCTCGTTTCGGAATCGATATGCCATGTGCCTTCATACTTTTTATTTGTCATTTGAAAAATAGCCTTGACTTCCCAAAATGTTTCACTTTTGAAATTTTCAATCTCCTTTTCTCTTTTAACGATTAAAGCTAACGTTGGTGTTTGCACACGTCCAGTTGAAAACACATCTCGTATCCCTTTTCGTTGTAGCAATAATGTATAGACCCTCGATGCATTCATCCCAATTAGCCAATCAGCACATGCACGACTCATTGCTTCATAGTAAATAGCTCTTGTTTCTTCTTCACTTAGTAAATGGTGAAAACCATTTACTACAGCCTTTTCAGTGAGGGAGGAAATCCATAATCGTTTCGCCGGCTTTCGATTATGACATTGCTTTAAAATAATCCGTATGATTGCTTCCCCTTCACGTTCCGCATCTCCCGCCATGATCACTTCGTCAATGTCAGAACGCTTTAATAAATCTTTTATGATCGTAAACTGATTCCACTTGTCCTTTTTTACTTTATATTGAAAGGATTCAGGAAGAATAGGCAATGTATCAAGGGACCACTTTTTCCATTTCGGGTTATATTCTTCCGGAGGAATGAGTTCACATAAATGACCAACTGCCCAAGTTAAATAAGCACCATCTGGAAATGTTTGATTTGGAGAGATTTTGATGTAGCCTTTCATTTTCTTATGAGGAAAAGGGGCGGCAAGTTTCATTCCTTGATCTGGCTTTTCGGCAATGATTAATGGAATAGTCATTAGTTCCAAAAACCTTCTTTCTTTTGGTATCTAGCATTATATTCATACTATATTTTACTATATTTCATCACATGAAAGAAATACTATTAAATTCACTAACTTAGAGACATGTAATCTTTTTGTAAAAAAAATAATCATACAATAATATTTTTTAATCTAGATTTTAGATTAGCGTAACTGAATTGTGGTATATAAATGATAAAATTTGCTTATAGAAAGGTTGATTTTTCAATGTAAAAATTCTCAAGCTAAACTTTATATATTTTAATGGTAAGTTAAGAATACAACACTAGAATATTTTTTAAAATAATATTTCTCGGAGGTGTTAGCATGGCTTCTACTTCAAAGAGAAGTCTTTATTTTGACAATGCGAAGTTAATCCTTATTTTCTTAGTCGTATTCGGACACGTTATTAGTCCTTTAAAAGGAAATGATGATCTTCTTTTCACTTTGTATACAGTCATTTTTCTCTTTCATATGCCTGCCTTCATTTTAATATCTGGCTATTTTGCGAAAGGATATCGCAAAAAAGGGTATCTACTTAAATCTGTAAAAAAAATATTATTACCCTATTTAATTTTTCAGGCCATCTATTCATTTTTTTATTTTATCAATGGCGATGAAAAATCCCTAACATTTGATTTCTTACAGCCACACTGGACTTTATGGTTTTTATTGAGTTTATTTTGTTGGAATGTACTTATTTATGCCTTTGCAAAGTTAAAATGGATTGGTCTTATAGTTGCTGTAGCAATAGGAATCGCAATAGGATATGTGGATCAAGTTGGGAACTATTTAAGTCTGTCAAGAACTTTTGTCTTTTTCCCATATTTTCTATTAGGATTCTTAATTGAACAAAAGCATATTAATTGGATAAAGAACATGAAATTTTCAGCAGTAATAGGTGTTTTAATCATATTGTCAACTTTTCTGCTATTTGGTTTATCCTTTCCTAAGGATGCGGTTCCATGGTTGCTTGGTTCCTCCTCTTACGCAGATATGGGCAATGCTGAATGGTTTGATGGGCTTTTCCGTATGCTTCAATACTTGTTAACATTAATCGTTATTTTTGGATTTTTTGCACTCGTACCTGCGACCGGATCAAAATTAACGATTATAGGACAACGAACACTTTATATTTATTTATTACATGGTTTTATTATTAAGATTATTGAAACAGCTGTCTCAGACGAAACACTTGAATCAATTTCGCAAAATTATTTCTTGCTTTTCATTTTTTCATTTGTCGTCTGTTTAACTCTCGGAAGTTATTTAATTAAAAAATACACTAAACCATTAATTGAACTTAGGCTTTAATAAATAGGCGTATAAATTTCCCAAATCCTATCCATCCTAAAAATAAAAGGATGGGGTGGATATGTTGGGACTATTCAATACATTTCAAGAGTGGAAAGCAAATAAATATGAAGAAAAAATTGCAAAAATGGAGTCTAAAGGAATATGCCCGGATTGTTATGGGAAGGGCATCAATTCTCTAGCACTTAATGAATTTTATGTAACAAATGTTTTTGATTGCCCGGGGTGTAATGGCAGTGGGTTATTCTCAGATTGGTATGAAAATAATCAATAGGTAAGTGGAGCTTCCTTAACTGTAGAACAGTTAAAGGAAACTCCTTTTTTTATTAGCCTCCAAAGAAAAAGTCTAATACATTCGAGGCGGTCGAGGATTGTTTATTGTAAAATTCCGAGTAGCCACAGTTTTTACAGTAAACAACGATAAATTGGTTATTTTGGATATCAAACATTTTCGAAAGTCCAGTTCCTGTCATGGCCACTTCCTTTTTTCCAGCATCCGTACTTCCACATTTTATACATCCTTTATCACTCATAAAGAAACCTTCTTTCATTAAAATAACTTTCAACTAATTTTTACGTTGCAAAACTCCTTTAAGTTTCATTTTAAATTTTTCAAAAACAAGAACCACCAACATTAGGTGGTCATTGCTTAATCTAAATCGACTTTCCCCAATGGTGTTTCTGCAGGTCCTTCAATCACATCCCCGACAATTGAAAATCGTGAACCGTGACAAGGACAGTCCCATGTCCGATCACCGGAATTCCACTCAATTTCACAGCCTAAATGTGTACATGTCGTATCGACTACATAAACTTTACCGTCAGCATCTTTATACGCGCCCGCACGTTTACCGTTAACATTGACAACTGAACCTTCATCATTAGCTAAATCATTAATGTCTCGCAAAGGATACTCCAATTTACCTTCAATTAAATGTTTGGCCACATCAAGATTTGTCGTGATAAATTCTTTTACACTTGGGTTTGCATTAAATCTTGATGGGGAGAATAGATCTTCATATTTATTTTTAGTTCCCGAAATAAGATCAGTAAGTAAAATGGCTGAAACTGTACTGCTTGTCATACCCCATTTTCTAAATCCTGTCGCTACAAAAACTTGATCATGATTATTCGTAATCCGCCCAATGTACGGAATCTTGTCCAATGTAGTTAAATCTTGAGCAGACCATCTGAATAAAAATTCATTAATTCCAAATGCATTTTCCGCATACTCTTCTAACGCCTCATAATGAAGAATTGTCGGTATTCCTTGGCCTGTTTTATGATTTTCACCGCCGACTAATAGGACCTTTTCTCCGTTCAACGTCATTGTTCGGAAGGATCTTGTCGGCTGTTCCGCATTAATGTACATTCCCCGTGGAACATCCTTATCCGTTTTAACTGCAATTAAATAAGATCTCTCCGCATACATTCGGGTCGGATAAAAACCTAGCCCATCATAAAACGGAAAATGTGAACATGCGCAAACAAATTTACTTTTTACTTTTAAACCTTCTTTCGTAATAACAATTGGCTGATCTGAATAATCGACATCTGTAGCTGTCGTCTTTTCAAAAATCAATCCACCCTCTTTTTGTATATAATCAAGTAGTGGCTTTAAATATTTTAATGGGTGAAATTGTGCTTGATTCCTCATAATAAGAGCTGCTTTTATAGGAAAATCAACTGGAATTTCATTGATTAATTCACCATTAATACCAAGTTCCTTATAGGCATTTTCTTCTGCTTCTAATTTTCTAATATAATCCTCACTATTCGTATATATATAAGCATCCTCTTCACTAAAATCGCAATCAATTTGTAGTTCGTCAATCGTCGTTTTAATAAATTTGAATGCATCTATATTAGCTTCATAATATAATTTCGCTTGGTCTTTTCCATTATTTTGAATTAGTTCATCATAGATTAAACCATGCTGTGCAGTGATTTTCGCAGTTGTATGCGCAGTTGTACCATTTAGCAGCTCACCCGCCTCAATAATTGCCACTTTGTACCCTTTTTTCGTTAACAAATAGGCAGTTGTAATTCCAGTAATGCCTCCACCAACAATTGCGACATCTACTTCAATATCTTCATTTAAAGTTGAAAAACGAGGTAACTCAACACCCTCTTTCCAAATGGGTTTAGGAAATTGCGGCATATTCACTTGTTCGTTTGACATTTATTAATCCTCCAAATTAATATTTATAACTATATTTACCACAAAGGATTATTTTCATGTGTTTTTTGCAATAATACTTAAATAGATTTATTTTAAATAAATACTAGGAGTTGTAAGTATGACAAATCAAAGTAATGAAAAAAGGGTAACCGATACACCAAAAACGAAAAAATTTACAATAAATACTGCTATGAGCACGATCAATCAAAAACCATATTATCCAGGTGGATCGGTTGAAGAACATAAAAACATAGCAGAAGCAAATACAATCCTTACAGGCGATGAAATTAAACAACAAAACGAGAATTTATAATTTGAGTATAAGTTGTGTAGTGTACTTTCCCCTTTTCGTTCAAGTCATGTTATAATCAATAGGATATTACTGTTTTGGAGGTATTTGTCTTTGATTACTGTTAACAATGTTGGCTTACGATTTGGTGAACGTAAACTTTTTGAAGATATTAATATTAAATTTACACCAGGTAACTGTTATGGATTAATCGGTGCTAATGGAGCAGGTAAATCTACCTTTCTAAAAATTCTTTCCGGTGAATTAGATGCACAAACAGGTGATGTTCATGTTACTCCTGGTGAAAGACTAGCTGTATTAAAGCAAAACCACTTTGAATTTGAAGAAGAGGAAGTCCTAAAAGTTGTCATTATGGGACATACCCGTTTATTTGAAGTGATGCAGGAAAAGGAAGCCATCTATATGAAAGCAGAATTTTCTGATGAAGATGGGATGAGAGCTGCTGAACTCGAAGGTGAATTTGCTGAGTTAAATGGTTGGGAAGCTGAATCGGAAGCAGCTATTTTACTTAAAGGGCTTGGTATTGAAGAAGAACTGCATACGAAAAAGATGGCAGAACTAACAGGAGCTGAAAAAGTAAAAGTATTACTTGCTCAAGCCCTATTTGGAAAACCGGATATTCTTCTACTAGATGAGCCTACAAACCATCTTGATTTAAAAGCTATTCAATGGTTAGAGGAATTTCTAATAAACTTTGAAAATACCGTAATTGTTGTCTCGCATGATAGACATTTCTTAAATAAAGTTTGTACACATATTGCTGATTTAGATTTTGGTAAGATTCAGCTATATGTAGGAAATTATGATTTTTGGTATGAGTCCAGTCAACTAGCCCAAAAAATGGCCCAAGAATCTAATAAGAAAAAAGAAGAGAAAATTAAAGAATTACAAAGCTTTATTGCCAGATTTAGTGCAAATGCCTCTAAATCTAAACAAGCCACTTCACGTAAAAAATTGCTGGACAAAATTTCATTAGATGATATTAAACCATCTTCTAGAAAATATCCTTATGTCCACTTTACGCCGGAACGTGAGATTGGTAATGACTTACTCCGTGTTGAAGGGCTAACAAAAACAATTGACGGCGTTAAAGTTCTTGATAATATAAGCTTTATCATGAATAAAGATGATAAAATTGCACTTGTTGGTCAAAATGAACTAGCAAAAACGACTCTATTTAAAATATTGGCTGGTGAAATGGAACCAGATAGTGGATCATTTAAATGGGGTGTGACAACTTCACAATCCTATTTCCCAAAAGACAATTCAAGTTACTTTGAAAATGGTGATTTGAATCTTGTTGATTGGTTGCGCCAATACTCCCCGAATGATCAAAGTGAAAGCTTTTTAAGAGGATTTTTAGGGAGAATGCTTTTCTCTGGTGAAGAGGTATTAAAAAAGGCAAATGTATTATCTGGAGGAGAAAAGGTTCGTTGTATGCTTTCCAAAATGATGTTAAGCGGTGCAAATGTTCTGTTATTAGATGAACCAACCAACCATTTAGACTTAGAATCAATTACAGCGGTAAATAACGGATTGATTCGCTTCAAAGGGTCAATGATTTTTGCGTCACACGATCATCAATTCATTCAAACGATCGCAAATCGAATCATAGAGCTTACACCTAATGGGATGATTGATAAAGTAATGACCTATGATGAATACTTGGAAAATAATGATATACAAAAGCAATTAGAACAATTATATAAATAATAATAATTGGTAAAAAGGGAATCAAACCGTGATTTGATTTCCTTTTTTATTTAGTCTAAAAATTTTTTTGATTGTCCCTCTTACTATTGTGCATATATTTATGTTGGAGACATAAATTTTGTGAGGTGATTGACTTTGACTGTTACTGGTAAGGAGTATATATCTAGAATTGACAACTTACACAATGAAGTATGGATAGATGGAAAACGGGTAGAAGGAAAAATTTCGGAGCATCCTGCATTTAGAGGAGTTTTAAAAAGTAAAGCGGCATTATATGATCTTTCTAATTCCAATAAGGATACTTTCACTTTTACATCCCCTGTTGTAAATTCTGAAGTAAACTTTGCTTTTCAACAACCAAATACGAAAGAAGATTTGGAAAATAGATTTGTGGCAACAAAGAAATGGGCACAAACAAATTTAGGTTTATTGGGACGTTCTCCCGATTATGTAAACACCGGAATAATGGCTTTAGGTGTTGCTAATTCTATCTTTCATGAAGATAAGAAGAATTATGATACTAATATTTTTAACATATACAAGATGGCAATGGAAAATGATCTCTCCTTTACTCATACATTTATTAATCCGCAAGTAAATCGTTCAATTGGCTATTATGAAGATTCCGATAAAATTATTGCAGCTAAAGTTATTCGTGAGACTAGCGATGGAATCATCGTAAAAGGTGCGAGACTTTTAGCTACTCAAGGGGGTATTACCGATGAAGTATTAGTGCTTCCTTCTGGAGGAAACTTTATTGAGGACGCTTATGTATACGCCTTTTCCATCCCTTCAAATACACCTGGTTTAAAATTTATTTGCCGAGAATCTTTCGTCAATGGCGAATCTCATTTTGATTATCCGTTAACTTCTAAATTTGAAGAAATGGATTCAATTGTTGTTTTCGATGATGTTCTCGTTCCATGGGAACGCGTATTTTTATACAAAAATTTAGATATAGCATGTAATATGTTTTCGGAAACTAAGTTTAATACAATGCTTTTGTACCAAGCGATTACAAGAATGATTGTTAAAACAGAATTTATTCTTGGATTGGCAGAGACCATTGTACATTCTATTAATATTATTGAGTATCAGCACGTAAAAGACAAACTTAGTGAAATTATTTCTACTCTCGAAATTATGAAGTCTTTACATCTCTCTTCTCGAGTTCATTCATCACTCGATCATTTTAATACAATGGTCCCTGATTACAAACCATTAAATGTCGCCATTTATTATTATCCGAGAATTTACCCCCGATTAATTGAAATTATACAACTTTTAGGTGGTAGTGGAATGATCCTCCTCCCTACTAAAGAACAGTTCCAATCAACGATATCTTCCTATCTTGATAATTATTTACAAGCTACTAACGTAAATGCTACCGATCGTGTAAAAATTTTCAGACTCGCCTGGGACCTTTGCATGAGTAGCTTCGGCACCAGACAAACGCAGTTTGAACGATTTTTCTTTGGTGATCCAGTTAGGATGGGTATGGGACTTTACAATAGTTATCCGAAGGAGTCCTATGTAAAGATGATAAACGATTTTCTAAGTTAATCAATAATCTTATTCTTTGAGGTAAGGCTTCAATTTCTCTACCATCATTTCCAACCTTTGTGCATTATTTTGATACATTTCACTGGCAGATTTTGATTCAGTAGCTAAAGTAAATAATTCAAGATCTGCTTGGCATTTTTTTAGAGTCGCTAATAACAATGTTCTCTCCTGCGATTTAGGAAGTTGAATTTTATCATCATAAATATCCACTGTTAATTTTCCATAAGCATCAACTTGACCAAGAAAAACATTATCAAGAGCAACATTTAATTTTTCTAATTCAGCTTTTAACCAAGATCGATTATAACCTGTAAATCCAAGTGCTTCATCTAAGATCATTCCTTCAGAAATGACAGTTTTAGGTTCTTTTTCTGGTGCAACTTGCAATTGAATATCCTTTGGAGTGATTGGTTGTTTTTCTTTTTTCAACAATACGTTCAATTCACCGCTCGGTTCAAGTACAGCAAATTCCACATCAGCTATATTAAAAGCATTTTTCTTTCTTAAAAGCGAGGCCAAGTCATCGACCGTATGTTTTTCTTTCGTTAAACTATCTTCCTGTATTTTTCCATCCTTAATTACAACAACAGGAGCACCATCAAGAAAATCTCGAACTTTTTTACTCTTCAAGGAAAGATATGTTAATAATACGGGAATTAAAGCCCAAATAAGTAAACTGTACATTCCATTTAAAAAGTTTTGTCCCACACCTGTGGATATCTCCGCAGCAATGCCGCCAACTACTATCCCGATAATATATTCAAAAAGGGACAATTGACTAATTTGTTTTCTTCCTAGCATTTTGGTTAAAAAGAATAAAACGATTAGCGTAATGATCGATCGTAAAATAACTTCGAGCCAATTCGGTCCCATTTCTACACCTTCCCTTAACTCTTATATTGAGGCTCCTCACGTTCAAGTATGACTAATCTATTTTGTAAATCTGTAATGATTTCGTCTGCTTCTAACATACTTTCATGAAAAACTTTCTGTGCATTAGCATCTGTACTCAATAATGCGAAGCGGCTTAAATTGCTTTTAGCACCATTAAGACTCGCGATGCAATTCTTAATATCTGAAGCAATTGTCATTTTCTTTAAACCCCTTTTAGAAAAGGATGATATGGTACATATCATCCTTTTTTTTCTTATTGTTGTTTATATTGTGGTTCTTCTTGCTCTACTTCATTCATTCGTGGTGTTAGTGTGTCAATAATTGATTGTGTTTGTTGAGCGCAGGATTGATAAAGTTGCTTTGCTTGTTTATTGTCTGTCGCTAAAGAAAAACTTTCTAAATTCGCTTGAGCACTCTTCAATCCAGAAATGGTTTGCTTAATATTGTTAATAACCGTCATGATCATAACCCCTTTTTGGTGTAGTTTGACTTTTGTTCGTACTGAACGATGTTAGTTTATGAAAATGGATTAATTTTATAATTAGAAAATATATCCTAATAAAAAAACGCCCCATTACGAATTGGAGCGCTTTTTTGCTATAAGTAAAGCAATTTGTATCATTGTAATTGGTAATGATGTTTTCTTTCTATATGCTAAATATTTTGGTTCCCATGAACTTGCATACTTTTCCTTAAACTTCTTTAATCCTTTGAAATGATAGACAAAATTACCATGCGTGTATATTTGTGATGCTAATTTTTCCCCCATAAAGGAATACTTTGAAAGTCCTACATTTGCGAGCGGCGCCATTCCTAAATTAAACCGCTTATACCCTTTTAATTTTGCCCATTCAAATAAATTAATGAAAATAAAGTCCATCGTTCCCGATGTTACATTCGGGATATATCTCATTAAATCAATTGATAATGTTGTGTGATTATCATAAACCGGCATAATACTAACAAATGCAATAATATTTTTATCCGGATCCAATAATATTGCTACAGGAGCTGTTTCCAAATAGCTTTTATCAAAAAATCCAAGTGAGAATCCTTTCTCTCTCTTCCCGTTCAACCACTGATCAGAAATGGATTTTAATGCTTGAAAATCTTCTTTAGAAAAGGGAGGTTCAAGTAACCGAAAGGTATACCCTTCTTTTTCAAATTTATTTTTCGTCGCTCGAAGGCCCTTCATTTTACTACCCGATAGAGAAAAAGTTTGTAAGTCCACAAAAGCTTCCTCACCTAATTTAAAAAAATCGTAGCCATTTTCATGTAATTTAGGAATTAGTTCATTTGTTACTTGATAGTAAGCTGGTGTATATCCGTATAAATCTGCAAAATCATGAAATTCTTCGATGGAATGAAAAAATTCTTCCTTTTTCCCTATTGGATCACCTAGGACAACTAGTTTATCAGCATATTGCTCATACATCATCATTACTTGCCCTGTTTCATTCCAAAATATTTTTTTATCATGTAAAAAGACTAAATGTGAAAGAACGGTTCCTCCATACTTTTTTAAATGAGCCATCACCTTGTTTTCATCGATTTGATAGGATCCTGGTGTCCTTGGTCTCATAAAAAAATAGGTGATTAACATAATTATTGCGGCGATCAATAAACCGGTAATTGCACTCAAAATTAAATCACTCGCATCAATAATCACATATTTTCGAATAAAACGAGGAATTTTCAACTTACTCTCAGGTAAATTATTATAACCAATTAACACATATAACAATGTAAAGAAAAGGATGACCATTAAATCAAATGCAGCTCTACCCCATGTAACTACGAAATTCAACCGATAAAAACGCTTCTTGGAAACAACTAACATAACCGCTACAAAGCCTAAATAAATGGCCTCTTCATAATCAAACCCTTTAACAAGGCAGAGCAAGGAAGCGAAAATTAACAGTACAAGTGTCGAGTAATATGCCCATCTTACTCTGTACTCTATCCCTCTAGATAACAAAATTAATAAAAATCCGGTAACGATTGTCAATTGATGTGAAAAACCCATTAATGGAGAAGATAAGAATTCTCTTAAAAACTTAATTCGGTCAAGAACTCCTGGCAATGATGCCGAAAGTAATAAAACGATTCCGGAGAAAAATACTAATATTGTTAGTATCCAGTGACTCATATTTTTTGAGATGACAAAAATTATTTTTTTATATTGCTCATCCAACTGTTTCCAAAAATATCTTACAAATAAACCGATTGCAACAATAAACGGAATAAAATAATAACAAACTCGATAAAGTAATAAAACTAATAAAATTTTTTCTGTCTCTATATGATAAAATTCAAGACCCATTAAAATGACGAAATCAAATGAACCTAATCCACCCGGAATCATACTTATTATTCCTGCAGTTGACGCAACAACGAAAATCGGAAATAGCTGTGTGAAACTTATAGGGACATTGACTAATAGTGCAATTACCCAAAAAAACAATAACGCACTCATCCATTCAAATAGTGAAATCACCATAAGTTCAATCAAATAATTATTTTTAAAGGAAAACTTTGCATTTTTTATATTTTTCCATTGAAAGCTTATTATTAAAAATGGAATATACAAAGCCATCGCCCAAACGGCAATTTTCAACCATTTCAATTCCACTAAAAAAATCGGTTTAAATACTCCTATTGCCACTAACCAGCATAAAATGGATATTCCCGAAATGTAGAAGATTGACACTTTCGCGATATTTTTTAAAATCACATCTTTTTCTTTATAATATTTTTTATAAAAAAAAGTGCGTAAACTAAGACCGATCACACCGCCGAATCCTAGAAAATTCGAAAACGTATTTACAATCCATGAATAGGAAAATAATTCCTTTGCTTTTAAATTTAACTTTAAGATTTTGCATAAAATTAGATCATAAAATAGCATAGGAACAATGGCTATTAACCCTAAAATAACAATTAATAAAATATGCGAAGGCGTAAGTTCAGAAATATTATTTTTCAATAAATTTATATCGATATCTTTTACCATTTTTTTCGATTCAAAAATAATTAACACTAAAAGGGCAATTGGAAATGCAATTTTTAAAAAAGATATAAACCTTTTTTTACTTAATTTCAAGGTAACACCATCTTTCATACGTTGAAAAAATATCATTATAACAAGCTGTTGAACATGAAAAATCATTATGTATTTTAATTAAATAAAGAAAATATATTCGCTATGAGGTATTTTCGTATAAAAAAATAGCCCAAGTATTACTACTTGAGCATTTTTTCCAATTAAGTTTAACCTAATGATGTAACAGATTTCTCTTCTTCAAGCTTTTGGAGTCTGCTTTCCACTTCTTCTTTTGTTAATTCGTGTTCTTTTATATAAAGGTTTCTTGGATGTACTCGACATTCATGTGAGCAACTGCGTAAATATTTATGTTCATTTTCTTCTGAACACAACATTTGACGATTACATTCAGGGTTTGCACAATTTACATAGCGTTCACATGGTTCCCCTGTAAAATAATCTTTACCTACAATGACATGCTCTTTATGATTAATTGGAACCGCAATCCGTTCATCAAATACATAGCATTGTCCGTCCCATAGTTCACCTTGTACTTCAGGATCCTTCCCATAAGAGACAATTCCGCCATGAAGTTGTGCTACATCTTCAAAGCCTTCTCGAACTAACCAGCCTGAGAATTTTTCGCAACGAATTCCACCAGTACAATATGTTAATATTTTTTTACCTTGTAATTGATCTTTATTCTTGCGAACCCAATCCGGAAGTTCTCTAAATGTTTCAATATCAGGACGGATAGCCCCTCTGAAATGCCCAAGATCATACTCATAATCATTTCTTGCGTCTAAAACAACTGTATCTTCGTCTTGCATTGCTTCAAAAAACTCTTTTGGACTATAGTATTTTCCTGTTAGTTCATTAGGATTTATATCATCTTCCAAACGTAAAGTGACAAGCTCTTTTCTTGGTCTTACATGCATTTTTTTAAATGCATGTCCGTCGGCTTCATCCACTTTAAATATAATCCCGTCAAATCGTGGATCATTTTTCATCATCTGCATATATTGATCTGTTTGTTCAACTGTACCTGATACAGTTCCGTTAATCCCCTCTTCAGCAACGAGAATTCTACCTTTCAAGCCTAAATCCTTACAGTAGGCTAAATGTTGTGCTGCATATTCTTCAGGGTTCTCAATTTTTGTATAAAAATAATACAATAACACTCGATATGGTTTTGTTTTTTCACTCATCGATGCTACCACCTATCTATTTATATTTGCAAGATATAAATGTATTTAGGTTGTACACTTTTCTCTTACAATAGTACATTTTATACAAATTAAGTAATTCGTGCAAGATGTTTTTAAGTATCAATCACATCCTACTTGAATTTAAAGCCTTTCAATGCCTCCGCAAGTGCATTATTTATTGGTTCTTCTTCTCTTTGTTGTTTCATGTATTTCTGGACGGTTCGTTTATCTACTTTTCCGGCTGATTCCTTCTTGCGCCTCTCTTCAAAAGCAGATAACTTTTCTCGATATCCACATTTACATGCGAAGATTTGACCCTTTCCTTCACCTCGAAGTTCCATTTTCTTTTTACATTGTGGACAACGAGCATTCGTTATACGTGCTACGTTCTTTCTATATCCACATTCACGATCTTGACAAACAAGCATTTTCCCTTTCTTACCGTTAACCTCAAGCATCGGTTTCCCACAGTCCGGACAAGACTTTGTTGAGATATTGTCGTGTTTATATTTTTTATTACTTGCTTTTATTTCAGCTACCAGTTCTTTTGTATGTTCTTTCATTTCATTAATAAAAACGGCTTTTTTCAGTTTTCCTTTGGCTATCAGTTCAAGTTTTTGTTCCCACTGGGCAGTTGTCGCCGGCGATTTTAATTCTTCCGGTACTAAATCTAACAGTTGACGGCCTTTGGAAGTAATAAAGATTTCTTTCCCACCGCGTTTTTCAATTAGAAATGAATTAAATAATTTTTCAATTATATCAGCACGAGTTGCTACTGTACCGAGCCCGCCTGTTGACTTTAACGTATCCGTAAGTTTCTTGTCGTTTGCTTCCATGAACCTTGAAGGGTTTTCCATTGCGGATAGCAGGGTAGCTTCTGTAAAACGTGCAGGTGGTTTTGTTTGCCCTGATGTTTCGTTAATTAATTTAGTTTTTAATACATCACCTTTTTCGAGGCGCGGCAATAATTGCTCTTTAACTTCATCACCAGATTCCTCATCATCAAAACGGTTTTCGTATACTTCTTTCCACCCAGCATGAATAACTGTTTTCCCTTTCGCAATGAACGTTTCTTCGCCAATTTTGGCTTGCACGGTTAGTTGTTCATATTCAAAGGCAGGGAATAATACAGCTAAGAAACGTTTTATGACAAGATCGTAAATTTTACGTTCTTTATCTGTAAATGCTGAGAATTTCACAAATCCTTCAGTGGGGATGATGGCATGGTGATCACTTACCTTACTATCATCTACAAATGCTTTTGTCGCTTTAATAGGCTTCTTTAAAATCTTACTTGCAAGTGAACGGTATTCACCGACACTACATGCTTTTAATCGTTCTGGCAGCGTACTGACGATATCCGTTGATAAAAAGCGTGAGTCTGTTCGAGGATAGGTTAATACTTTATGTTGCTCATACAATTTTTGCATAATATTCAATGTTTCTTTAGCTGAAAAGCCGAAGATTTTATTAGCGTCACGCTGTAATTCTGTTAAATCATATAAAGCTGGTGAGAATGTTTTCTTATGTTTTCGATCAATGGCAATAACAGTCGCATCTTTTTGTCCAAGTGATTGAATGATTTTCTCGATTTTTTCTTTATTAAAACTACGACTATTACCATTCCTATCTTGCCATGTTAATTTAACAGTATCTGTTCGGGCTTCAATGCCATAATAGTTCTGCGGTTTGAAGTTTTTTATTTCTTCTTCCCGTGCTGCAACCATTGCCACAGTAGGTGTTTGAACCCGTCCACAATTCAACTGTGCATTAAATTTAGTAGTTAAGGCACGTGTTGCATTTAAACCGATATACCAATCGGCTTCCGAACGTGCCACCGCTGAAGCATATAAGTTTTCATACGCTTTACCAGGTTTTAAGTTGTTAAAACCATCTTTAATCGCTTTATCTGTTACGGAAGAAATCCAAAGTCGTTTGACAGGCTTATGCACTTTCGCTTTATCAATTATCCAACGTGCTACTAATTCTCCTTCTCTCCCTGCATCAGTAGCCACGATAATTTCGTTCACATCACTGCGATTTAATTGTGCTTTCACAGCATTAAACTGTTTTCCAGTTTGTTTTATAACTACTAATTTCATGCGTTCCGGAAGCATAGGCAGATCTTCAAGATTCCATGTTTTATATTTATTGTCATATGCCTCAGGATCTGCTAGAGTCACTAAATGTCCCAGTGCCCATGTAACAATATATTTGTCGCCTTCGATAAATCCATTTCCTTTCTTCGTACACTTCAATACACTTGCTATATCACGAGCAACTGAGGGTTTCTCAGCTATTACTACACTTTTTGCCATTTTTCTTAAACTCCTTTTCTTACTATGTACAGTCTAATATACCATAGTTTTAGCAGAAAAAATGGACTGGCACCTTTAATTAGTGGTTTTCGTTAAGCTCACGTACTTTCTGATCACTTGGTAATAAAAACGTTAATAATCCAAATAAAGGAAGTAAACTACAAAAAATCATCACAAATTTTATACTAAACAAGTCTGCTAGATTTCCGTAAATGACTGCTCCAATTGCTCCCATGCCAAAGGCAAGACCGACAATTAGACCAGAAACCATTCCAATTTTTTGTGGCATAAGTTCCTGAGCATAAACAACAGTTACACTAAAGCTTGACGTAACGATAAATCCTATTAAGAAAAACATTGGAATAACCAAGAATAACGGTATATATGGAAGAATAAGTGTCAACGGTGCAGCTCCGACAAGTGAAAACAATATTATATTTCGTTTTCCAAATCGATCCGCTAATGGTCCGCCTAAAAATGTCCCCATTACACCTGCAATCATAAAAATAAATATATATAATTGTGCATGTGTTATGCTAATACCATAATCTTCAATTAAATAAAATTGGTAGAAGTTTGATATCCCTGCTGAATACCATGAGCGTGCAAAAACGATAAATACGAGTAAAGCCATTGCAAGTTTAATTTTTGGATTAATTGCATTTTTGGAATTTGATACTATCTTTTTCTTCGTCTTTACTCCTATTGTAATTTGGCGCTGATACCATTTTGATACATAAACTAAAAGGATAATTCCCAAAGCTGCTACTAAAGTAAAGGATAAAATTCCTTTTTGACCATACGGATAAAATATAAGTGCAGTAAATACCGGTGCCAGTGATTGACCAAAATTACCTCCAACTTGATAAATAGATTGTGCTAATCCCCGCTTTCCTCCTGCGGCCATATATGCCACTCTTGATCCTTCCGGGTGAAAAACAGCTGAACCAATTCCTATAAAAAACACCGAGCATAATATGACAAAGAAATTAGGAGACAAACCGAACCCAATTAACCCAATCATACTCATAAACATTCCTAGTGGAAGTAAGAATGGACTTGGCCGTTTATCCGCGTAATACCCAAATACAGGCTGCATTACTGAAGAAGTCATATTCACAACAAACGCTATCCACCCTATTTGTGAATAACTTAAACTTAATGTTTTCTCCAGTATTGGAAACATTGCAGGTACTACCGCTTGGATGGAATCATTAAAAAAATGCCCTGTTCCAATAGCGAACAAAATTCCGTAAATCGTATTTAACCCAATATTTTGCTTTTTTTGCTTTGCCGCAACTGCCATTAAACATCTCTCTTTCCAATTAGCATTTTTATATAGATTGATTATACAACTTTTTTTGCTACTCGAAATAAATTTTTTCAAAATTGATACATACATACTATTATGAAAATGTTAGAAAATAGTATTGGAGGTGATTGTATGGGTAAAAGAAAAAAAGATCCATCAAAAACAGGATTAAGTAATCCGAATGTGAAAGGACAGGGAACAACTAATATGGAGACAGGCCAAGTTCAGGCTGATGCATCAAGAAAAAAACATGGAAGATAACCTTCTACACATTTATAGGAATAATTCAGTAATAAATTAGGCATTTTATAATGAGGAGGTGTCAATTATGACTAAAATTGGTGTTGAACAATCACTTACAAATGTGTCAGAAGCACTTAGACAAAAAGGATATGAAGTTGTTGAACTGAAAAATGAACAGGATGCAAAAGGGTGCGACTGTTGTGTTGTAACTGGCGGAGATAATAATGTAATGGGAATCCAAGATGTTATTATAGAGGGATCAGTTATTGATGCAACGGGGCTTTCTGCTGATGAAATATGTCATAAAGTTGAAAGTAAACTTCCATAATGATTGATTTAATTAAATGTAATAAAAGAAACTGGTCTATTCAACCAGTTTCTTTTTTGAGAATTACTTTTTTTCTAAAGTCATCTATTCGTTTTTAGATAAATTTTCAAACAACCACTCATGAAAAATTTTATATTCTGTAATAGGAAAAACCGGATATGAATGTCTAATTGTAAGTGGAATCCATGTAAGTACAGCACTAATATTATTTAATTTGTCCAGAAGTTTAATATCCTCTTTATTTCGTATAATTACTGCCTTAGGATAAGATTCGTATTTGTATCCTTCGATCAAAATAAGGTCTATCGGTAATAATTCATAAATTTTTAATATATCTTGAAGAGCCCATTTTCGATCTTTATTTTGTAATAATAACTCACCTTTGCCTTCAACAGCAGTAATCATAGAGCCAGCTATTCGATGTTTATCTGAATCTTTCAACCTGTTTGTTGTACTAGGTGTTCCCCCGTGTCCATGGTGTTTAATTGTTCCCACTGACAAATTATGCTCAGTCCAATATCGAATGATTTCTTGAATTACCGTTGTTTTCCCGCTATTTTGATACCCTACAATTTGGAAGATTTGTGGATTTCTATCCATGGTTCATCACTTCCCGTTTGATCCTCGAATAATAATACATCAACAGCGTCTCCTACTTTATATCCCCGAGTCCCCCCCGGAATAACCATTAAACAATTAGCCCACGCTATCGATGAAACGACATTCGATTTATCAAGTCCTACAGGCTCAACAACTAATTTATCCATGTCAAAAGTGACCCTACTTCTAACAAATCGATTAAAAGGATTGGGTTTAGGGAAATCCGTTCGTAATGTTGCCTTTGCTTTTGTTAAGTAGGGTTTCTCTGAATGAAGCCAAAAACGGATAATTGGTCTGACATACAATTCGAAACCGACATAACACGCAGAAGGATTCCCGGATAATCCAAATAATAATTTGTCATTTAAATTCGCTACTGTTGTTACACTTCCCGGTCGCATAGCGATTTTATTAAAAAGAACATTAGCACCTAAACGTTTATAAATTTCAGGGAGATAATCATAATCACCTACAGACACTCCACCCGTAGTAATAATATAATCACATTCTGATAATGCTGTTTCAATCGCGGTACAAAGCGACTTAATTTCATCAGCTCGATTCTCATACTTTCTAACTTCAGCCCCTGCTCGAACGATTTGTGATTCAATCATATAGCCATTACTATTTCTGATTTTCCCGTGTTCTAATGGTTCATCAACATCCAAAAGTTCGCTGCCTGTTGCAATTACTCCGATTATAGGCTTTTTAATAACCGGAACTCGACTATATCCAAAAGTTGCCAACAATGCTTTTACTCCAGGGGTAATAATTGTTCCTTTCGGGATTAAGCGATCTCCTTTTTTTACGTCCTCCCCTTTAAATGAAACATTTTCTCCCGTTTTTACTTTTCTTTTGATCATAATTGTTTTTTTATTTTCCTGTTGTTCTTCTTTAACAAGTTCTAACATAATGACACAGTCGGCACCTTGCGGGAGAGCCGCTCCTGTCATAATACGAATTGCTTGAAATTGACTGACTTTTAGCGGACTAACTTGTCCAGCCCCAATTTCATCTATCACTTCAAAACATACCGGATTTTCACTAGTTGCATTTAGTGTATCTTCTGACCGGATTGCAAATCCATCGTACGGGGATCGATCAAAATGAGGTACATCGTGATCTGAAATTAATGGTTCACCAAGAAAGCGGTTATCACACTCATTTATTGATATCCATTCAACGCTTCCTAAACGTTTCCATTCCATTACTTTTTCAATGGCATCTTTCACCCAAATTGGTCGGCGTCTTTCCACTTTACCGAACTCCCTCCCAAAACAATAAAAGAAGTATGTTAAATACTGCTTGTAAAATTATTTAAAAATAAAAATATATCAGATTAGCCACCAATATAGGACATTTCGATTTTTTGCTTTTTTTCTTTTGGGCGACTCATTCTTTCATCAGAATAACGATCTTTTCGATGATTCCAAATTGAGATAATCTCATCTTTGATTTTATCATCGTCCTTCTCATTACGTAGTATCTTTTTAAGATCATACCCCTTACTCGCGAATAAGCATGTATACAAGTTGCCATCAGCTGATATTCTAGCTCTTGTACAACTTGAACAAAAGGACTCAGATACGGAAGGAATAAAGCCCACTTCTGCATTTTTTTCCTTATATTTATATCGCTTCGCTACCTCTCCAAAATACGCTTGTTCAACTTCTTCTAGTTCAAACGAACTAGAAAGTAAATGGAAAATTTCACGTTTTGTAATCACTTTTTCAAGATTCCATCCATTTGTATTGCCTACATCCATAAACTCAATAAAACGTAATGTAATATCGTTTTCATAAAAATATTTCGCCATAGGAATAATCTCCTGATCATTGACTCCTTTTTGAACGACCATATTTATTTTTACATCAAACCCAATATCTTTTGCCATTTCAATTGCTTTTAAAACAGTCTTTGAACTGACACCCCTTCCGTTAAGGCGTTTAAAAATATCGTCATTTAATGCATCAAGACTAATATTTAATCTTCTTAAACCAGCTGCATATAAATGATGGGCTTGCTTAGGGAGAAAAATTCCATTCGTTGTTAATCCAATATCTGTTATCCCTTTTATATTTACCAAGTTTTTAATTAATTTAGAAAGATTTTTCCGCAGTAACGGTTCCCCACCTGTTAATCGAATTTTCCGAACTCCTAGATTGGCGAATATTCCAACAAGCCTTTCGATTTCTTCGAAGGTAAGCACCTCATTTTTAGGAAGAAATGGATGATCTGGACCAAAAATTTCAGCAGGCATACAGTAATTACATCGGAAGTTACATTTGTCTGTTACGGAAATTCGCAAATCACGAAGCGGTCGGTCCAATTTATCAGTAATTATTTTAGACAATAATCTCATCTCCTAAATTTCCTCTGAATCTAACATCCTGTACATATAGTTTAGCAGTTTTTATAACATTTTTAATACTTTCATAATAAATGTTATTGCTATTAAATTTATGCTGAAAATGTGGATTAAAGACAGTAAAGTAACAAGAAAATACTCTTGGCGTTAATTTCATATATACATTTTACTTATTTTAGCGTAGTTTATAGATAGATTATCTTATAAAAATGATTAAATGAGATATGCAAAGAAGGGTGATGATGAATGAGCCATCTAAAACATTCGCCAAAAACCGTACATTCTCTTCAAATAGTTGATTTACTTTGTTTTACTGAGAAAAAAATGAATATCTCAAAAGGGGATTACCTGTTTCAAGAAGGAATGACAGGTGAGGGAATATATATAATTTTGTCAGGGAAAGTGCAAATAAGTAAGATTACTTCTGATGGACAAGAATTAACATTTAGAATTTGTAGTAAAAATGACATTATCGGAGAGGCAATTTTGTTCTCATATTCACCCAAACATTTATTAAACGCAAAGATTATAGAAGATGGAGAAGTTGCTCTCATCAGAAAAGATATTCTAGAAAATGAATTATTCAAAAATAGTTCTCTAGCGTTTGAATTTATGAAATGGATGAGTGACCAATATAGAAAAACACAAACGATGTTTCGTGATCTTATCCTTCATGGCAAAAAAGGTGCACTCTACTCTACCCTCATTCGCATGACAAATAGTTATGGAGTAAAAAAAGAGGATGGTATACTCATCGATTTGCCTATAACAAACCAAGTTCTTGGAAACTTTTGTGGTACCTCTCGTGAAAATGTAAATCGTGCTTTAAGTGATTTAAAAAAAGAAGGTGTAATCTCTTATTCAAAAGGGAAAATTACGATTCACGATTTGCAATTTTTAAAAGACGCGATATGTTGTGAAGACTGTCCCGCAATCTATTGCACTATACAATGAATCAGGTACTAGGCTACTTTTAACCTAGTGCCTGTTTTAGTATGAAAAACTTAAAAATTTGTTCTTTTGGAGCGAAATAGCTTAATGATAGATCCCGCACTTCCTATTACAATGATCATTATGAGTGGATAGGAATACCATTTCTTTTTATCAGATTCCTTCAAAGTATCTCGTGTATTTTCCTTTTCTTCGGCCTTCACCTTGATCGGGGACAGTTGAAAAGATTCTAATGACATGCCTTTTCTATCAGTAATTTTAAGTTCACCGTTTTTAGAAACATGTTCGGATACATTACTATTAATTAGTTTTGTGAACATGATTTTATGAGGGATTATATATATTTCTTCTCCCTTTTTATATGTCATTCCTTTCGGTAAACTAGACGTTACAAAATATTTAAATCCATAATCAAGTAATTTCTTTGTGTCATTATAAGCTTCAAATTTCGTTTTTGCATCCATTGTAATAACGGTTAATCGAATGTTTTTATTTTCTGCTGTAGTTGCTAATGTCTGTCCTGATTCATTCACATAACCTGTTTTGCCACCTGTTACCTCTTTATATTCTAATTCACCCTTTAGCATTAAATGATGGGTAATTAGAACCGTTTTCCATTCCTTCCCATTCCACGAGAGTTCTTTCGTTCCAAAAATTTGTCGAAATGTTTTATTTTTCATAGCATAATTTGTGATCTTAGCTATATCATATGCTGTTGTATAATGATTTTTCGCAAATAATCCATGAGGGTTAACAAAATGTGTAGCTGATACTCCTACTTTATCCATGAGAAAAGTATTAAGATTTTTCGCAAACTCGGATACACTTCCGCTCATATGCTCCGCAATTGCAACTCCAGCATCATTCCCTGAATTTATTAATAAACCTTGAATTAAATGCTTTAACGTAACTTGTTCCCCTTCTACTAAATAAACCTTCGTGCCATCGGTATGTTCTACATTTTTACTAATTGTAACAATATCATTCAAATTCCCATTTTCGAGGGCATAAATTGCTGTGGCAATCTTTGTTAGACTTGCAGGGTACATCCGTTCATATCCATTTTTTTCATATAATACTCGTCCGGTTGTACTATCTACTAGTATCGCCGACTTGCTTGCAAGTGACAGTTTTTTTGGACTTACAGCCTCTACGTTCATACTAATATGCAAAGATAAACATAAAACGAACATAATCATAACGCATTTCTTCATTATTCGACACATCCATCTGCAAATTTCTCCAAATTTCATTCTATCAGAATTGATCAAACTTTTTTACTACAAAGTTGAAAATGTAATATAAATGAAAAAATACAGTTTATATTTTTAAATAGTGAAATGTAAGCTCACTTTGCCCTCACTTTCCTTCAATTGCTTGAATAATATATCCGAGCAAAGGAGGTGGCAAAAGTGAATAATCAAACAAATAACTCCAAATGGAAAATTCTTATTATTGTACTTGCCTCCATCGTCCTAGCACTTATTATTCCCCTTGCCTATCAACAAATGAAGCAACCATCTAACCACTCAAAATCAGAAGCACCAAAAAAGAACGAAAGTAACGAAAAAAAAGGTAAAAAAATAATATGGGGAGTAGATTCGGCAAATATAACGACTAACGAAATGTACAAATGTGTAAAAGAAAATTATGGGGAACCAGCTATTTGGGGAAGATATTTAGGGTCCAATGGAAATGTATCGACAGGTCTAACAAAAAAGGAGATTAAATTTTTACATGAAAAAAAGGTAAAAATTCTTTTAATTTATAATCATTTTTCAAATGCCACGACAAAAAAAGCTGGAGTTAAGGAAGCCGAAACTGCAATAAAATTGGCAAAAGAAATCAATGCACCTAAAGGAACGGTGATCTTCGCAGATATTGAACCAAAATATCCGGTCGATTCAGCATTTATACAAGGATGGGTTGATACGATTGAAAAATCGCATTACCATCCCGGTATCTATGGAATATTTGATAAAGATGCAAAGCTTTATAATCAATTTAATAAAGCTAGTAAGGATAACAAAAAGATAAAGGATCAAACTATTTTATGGACAGCTGCTCCTAATAAAAGAATTTCTTCTAAAGAAAAAGCCCCAAATTTCAATCCCATTGGACCGAAAAATTCGTTGCTATATGGTTGGCAATATGGAATTGATGCTAAAACATGCAATATTGATACTGATTTATTTCACGAATCAATTACTGATTACCTTTGGTAAGAATATAAAAAGAAATCGGTCGATAGCCGATTTCTTTTTATATGCTTTTGTAAAGCAATTTCTTTAAAATTGGAAATAAAACATTTGGTAATTCCGCGATATTTGAAACTAATATACTGAAATTACCATAAATATCTTGCAACACTTTTTTCTGGCTTTCTTCAATATCCGTGTTTGACAAAAAGATATTAAATACTTCAATACCTTTTTTTCTTGCTTGTAAAACTGCCTCATGTGTATCAACGATTCCATTTTGCTCATAACCGAAGGCGGCAGGTTCCCCATCCGAAAATACGAGTAAAAACTTTTGTTTTTCCATGCGTGTAATAAGCCGGTTTGTCATTAATCGAATAGCAAAACCATCCCGATTGTCTTCTTCCGGTTTTAACTGCATAATTTCCGGTCCGGAAAATCCGAGCAAAGATGTTTGAAAATCTATAACTGGTTTAAAGTAATTCGGTTGATATTCCTTCGTTGCATCACTTGTATCTTCCCAAAATCCGACTACTTCATGTGAAACTTTTACCGATTTTAATGCCTCATGAAATAACGTAATACCAAGCTTCGTTTGTTCCATCTTGTCATACATCGAGGCTGAACAGTCCACTAATAATGCGAAGGCGGCATCGATTTCACTCGTGGGCTCCTGCTTCTTATAAAATAATCTTGGATTAGTATCAGTGAAATACGGTAAAAGCTTTTTACTCAATCTTCCAAATTGTAAATCATTTCTCGGAGCAATCCTTTTATGTTCTAGCGTTTTTTCAATGAGTTTTTTTAATTTTTTTTGATAAGTGCTTATCTCTTTTTTATATAAATGATATTGTTTAATTTCTTCATTGTTTGGGTTGTCTAAGCTTAGAAAAATCGGATGTGCAAAGCGATTTTCCTTTCCAAATTCGTTATCATTTCGTCCGGTCTTATTTCTTTTTTGTTCTTTTGCTTCTAATTTGGAATAATCATTCCGACTAGTTTTTTGCACACTTCCTTGGACGATTGCTAATGCTTGATCACCCGTTTCCCCTTCTCTAACTCCCTCACCTAATAGATCTGTTCCTGTCCCTTGATCTAAATCAAACTGTAGGTAACTATTGCTTAATTCACTTGTTTCACGATGCCATGTTCGTAGTTCTTCATTCATGATCTCCTCATCGTCATTCGCTTTATTATCCATAACATCACAATTTTGAAGTGGGTCTTTACGCTTTAGATCATCGAATGTCAAGCCATTTTCTTCTTCTAACGCAAATCCCTTTTCAGGTAAATGAAAATACTCATTCAGCATATCCTCTTCCAACACTTCATCAAGTACTTCAAGCATTTCTAAACATACCGAAACCGTATCCATTGTTGATTTTGTTTCAAAAAACTTAGAAATCGTATTGCGTACATACGGAATCACTAAATCAATTGATTCATTATAATGTGGGATGGTTTCAATCGGAGTTTCCGAATGTAAAAGCAGATATATATTATTAAATAAGGCATCAGTAAATACACTTTTTACGAGATTAACATTTAACTGTGATTGAAAATGTTTTTGATAGACCTTTTTTCGATGATAAAATACTTTTTTCGTTCCGGGCCGTTCTTTTTTTATCAATTCCTCTATTCGAAGATCTTCTGTAACAATAAATAATTGTTTAGCAAAACTTTTTAAATTCATATTATCTAAACTTTTTATATATCTTTGAATTTGTTGAGGATCAGTATATTTCAAATTTCCTATTGCTCTCAAAAACACATCACTTTTTATACCATCTATTAATAGATGTTGCGGCCGATGATTCCAAAAATGACTGACATAAATTTTTTTTATGGATTGATCTAGATAAGAGTGAACACCAAAATCAACTTCGTACTCAGGGTTCCTCGTTAAGGTTGTAACTAAATCTGCCATTTCCATCACAATCATCGAATCAACTTTTTCATCATTAAATTGGATAAAGCGTTGCATTTAAACGCCCCCTATTCAAACAATGTTTCGGCAATATTTCTAATCGCAGCTCTCTCTCTTTCGTCCTCAAGCTTATCGATTATCCCTCTTTGAATCCCTCTTAATGCCGGTAAAAATAGGGCCAAATCACATGTATCAATTAATGCCCTTATCGAAGCTGCCTCTTCTGATATTTTCCCCATTTGGGCCTGTGAAATTAAATCGCTAGAAAAGGTTACAAATTTATTTATTAATTCTTCATTTTTTAATTGACTTTGAGATAGCAATACATTTTTTAATGTTTCCCCTTGAATATAAGGTACATTTATAACGATAAATCGATTTTTAAGTGCTTCATTTAAGGGAACAGTTCCGACATATCCCTCGTTAATAGCAGCAATCACTCCAAAATTACTATCCGCCTTTACCACTTCAGTAGTAAAAGGGTTCGTAATTTGACGTCGGTAGTCAAGTACTCCGTTCAAAATTGGTAGGGTTTCTGGTCTAGCCATATTAATTTCATCTATATACAAAAGATGGCCTTCCTTCATTGCATTAATAACAGGACCTGGTACAAATTCTATCTTACTTTGGTTATTTTCTTGGGCAATTGTTTTATATCCGAGGAGACCTTCTGCATCTAAATCAATTGAACAATTTATACTTTGCATCGGTTGATGTAATAACGATGAAAGTGTCTCAGCTAATTTTGTTTTACCAGAACCAGTAGGTCCTTTTAATAAAATATTTTTGCCAAGTAAGATGGCGATCAAAGCATCTTGCAAAATTGAGTCATCTGAAGGAATATACCCATTTTTACTAACTGACTGTTCATACTCTGATGTAAAACTACTTATTCTATTTTTTAATTTATTTTGTATTTCAATTGGTAATGAAAATTGATTAAATAACATATTTATTTCCTTCCTAAATGTAAATAAACATCCTTTAGTATTTTAGGCTAATAATTGCCCAAATGCAAAGAGTATAATAAAATGAATAATATATTTGTACGGTAGTTTGTTTCATATGATAATATTGTAGATGTGTATTTGAAAAAACACATTATTTAAGATATACTATGCTATCTAACGAAGTAGTTAAGGTGCGTGATGAAAAACTAATGGAATATTTATTGAACCTTACATACGATCCCGTTGTCTGCTCCTTTTATGTTAGTATCTTACTTACAATTGGCCTAGCCTATATATGGAATCATTTTATCGTTAATCCCTATTCTTATATAGCAACCGAGGCAACTGCTGAAGAATTAATAAATCCGCAGCAACGGTTAATTCATAGATTAAAAATACAACATTTACTAATAATATGGATTATGAAATGTGTGAGAAGAAAAGATGCGCCTAATGAGGACCCAGACCATCATTTATCCGTTGACTTTAATTTTTAATTTAATTTAGGAGGATAATTGATGAAACGTTTATTTAAATTTTCTTTATTAATGATTGGAATTGTATTTTTACTATCGGCATGTCAAGGGAACTCTTCAAAAGGAATGGGTAATTCAGGATTTTTTCATGATTATTTTGTAGTACCATTTGCAAAGGTTATACATTTTACTGCTGAATTATTCGGTGGTAACTATGGACTTGCCATCATTTTAATAACCATCCTTATTCGCTTAATACTAATGCCTTTTATGATGAAAACATTCAAAAAACAACAAATTATGAAAGTGAAAATGGAAAAGTTAAAGCCTGAAATGACAGTAATCCAAAACAAAATTAAACAGGCAAAATCAAAAGAAGAACAAATGAAGTTACAACAAGAAATGATGGGACTTTACAAAAAACATGATGTAAACCCTTTAAATATGGGCTGTTTACCTCTCATTATTCAAATGCCTATTTTAATGGGATTCTATTACGCAATTCGTGGTTCAAAAGAAATAGCATCTCACTCATTCTTATGGTTTGATCTTGGACACGTAGATATTCCAATGGCAATTATTGCGGGTATTATGTATTATTTCCAATCAAAAGTGTCACTTATCGGTTTACCTGAAGATCAACAAAAGCAAATGAAAATGTTTGGTCTTCTCTCGCCAATTATGATTTTGATAGTATCATTTAGTGCTCCGGCGGCTTTACCACTCTATTGGGCTGTTGGTGGTGCCTTCTTAATAGGACAAACATACTTATCTAAAAAATTCTATCAAACTCATCCTGTAAAAGAAGAAGAAGCATCTAAATAATAAAAAAGCTGACAAATAACAACATTATTTGTCAGCTTTTTTATTAACTTTAATCTACGCTCTTTTTGTCGATACTTTACTAATTTTGTAGAAAAGTTTTTTCAATTTTTAAATAATATTCATTGAAATGATTCGAATAAACTTGTAGGATTAATATGTAAGCGCTCGCAGATAGTGTAAAAATTATTGCATCAAGACATACCTTCTAGCAAACTTTGAATTCTTTAAGGAGGGCATTTAAATGAGTCAAGTTTTAGTAGGAGTCAATGAAAAAGTAGAAAAATTTTTACAAGGAAAGAAAAAGCTCTATATTAATGGTGAATTCGTTGAAAGTGCTTCAGGGAAAACATTCGATACACCGAATCCTGCAACAGGCGAGGTTTTAGCTACTGTATATGAAGCCGGTTCTGAAGATATTGATCGTGCGGTAAAAGCTGCCCGCACAGCTTTTGATAGTGGCAAATGGTCAAAAATGAGTGCTGCAGCTCGTGGACGTCTAATGTATAAATTAGCAGATTTAATGGAAGAGCATAAAGAAGCATTAGCACAACTAGAAACTTTAGATAATGGAAAACCAATAAATGAAACAATGAATGCCGACGTGCCCCTGGCTATTGAACATATGCGTTACTATGCGGGATGGACAAATAAAATAACTGGTCAAACAATTCCGGTTAGTGGGCCATTTTTCAATTATACACGACACGAAGCGGTTGGCGTCGTTGGTCAAATTATCCCTTGGAATTTCCCTTTACTGATGGCAATGTGGAAAATGGGTGCGGCTTTGGCAACCGGCTGTACTATCGTATTAAAACCAGCTGAACAAACACCACTTTCTGCCCTTTATTTGGCAGAACTTGCGGAAGAAGCAGGATTCCCTCCCGGAGTAATAAATATTGTGCCCGGATTTGGAGAAACTGCCGGTCAACCATTAGTTGATCATCCACTAGTTGATAAAATTGCATTTACAGGGTCTACTGTCGTTGGCAAGTCCATCATGGAACGAGCATCAAAAACGTTAAAACGTGTAACGCTAGAGCTGGGTGGAAAATCTCCAAATATTATTTTACCGGATGCGGACCTATCTAAGGCTATTCCTGGAGCATTAAATGGTGTAATGTTTAACCAAGGTCAGGTATGTTGTGCAGGTTCCAGAGTATTCATTCAAAAGAAGAATTATGATAATGTCGTTGCTGATATGGTCTCACACGCAAAAAATATTAAACAAGGGGCTGGGCTAGACCAGCAAACACAAATGGGTCCCCTTGTTTCAACAGAACAACAGAGTCGTGTATTAAATTATATTGAAAAAGGATTAAACGAGGGTGCCGAATTACTAACAGGTGGTGGAAAACCACGTGATGAGGGTTACTTTGTTGAACCTACTATTTTTGCGGATGTTAATGATGAAATGACAATCGCAAAGGAAGAAATATTTGGTCCTGTCATTGCTGCATTACCTTTTGAAGATTTAGATGAAGTGATTAATCGTGCAAACAATAGTGAATATGGGTTAGCAGCGGGTTTATGGACACGAGATGTAGCGAATGCTCATTATATTGCCAATCGCCTCCGTGCAGGTACAGTTTGGGTAAATTGCTATAATGTATTCGATGCAGCCTCGCCTTTCGGTGGCTTTAAACAATCTGGTATTGGCCGAGAAATGGGATCCTATGCACTAAATAATTATACAGAAGTGAAGAGCGTCTGGCTTTCATTAAAATAAAAAAAGAGCCTTAGGCTCTTTTTTATTTTAATGATTTTTATTTCCAACAAGTTCTATCGCTTGCCTACGTAAAAGATACTTTTGAATTTTACCAGATGCTGTCATAGGGTAACTATCTGTTATTTCAACATAACGTGGAATTTTATGATGGGAAATTTTATCTTTACAATATTCCCTCACTTCTTCAATTGAAATATTTTCCCCTTCTTTAGGAATAATCCAGGCCATTATTTCTTCCCCGTATTTTTCATCAGGGACACCAATAACTTGGACATCTAATATTTTCGGATGAGTGTAAAGAAATTCTTCGATTTCTCTCGGATAAATATTTTCTCCCCCTCTAATGATCATATCCTTTAGTCTACCTGTAATTCGACAATAGCCATTTTCATCCATCACCGCCAAATCACCTGTATGAAGCCATCCCTCTTCGTCTATTGCTTCTTTCGTTGCATCAGGATTTTTATAATACCCTTTCATTACGTGATAACCTCTCGTGCATAATTCACCCTGTTCCCCATTTTTTACAATTTTATTTGTAAGTGGGTCAACAATTTTCACTTCTACATTAGGTAATGCTCTACCGACAGATTCCACTCTTAGCTCTATTGGATCATTCGTTCTAGTTTGTGTGATTACTGGAGAAGATTCAGTTTGTCCATAAGCAATCGTTATTTCAGTTGCCCCCATTTTTTCAATTACGCCTTTCATGACCTCAATTGGACAATTTGATCCTGCCATAATTCCCGTTCGCAACGAAGATAAATCATACTTATCAAAATCAGCTAAATTTAATTCAGTGATAAACATTGTTGGTACACCATGTAAACCAGTACACTTTTCATCTTGGACAGTTTGTAATACCTCTTTAGGATTAAACTCTTGAATCGGCACCATCGTAGCACCAACCGAAACGCAAGCCATCGTGCCTAACACACAACCGAAACAATGGAAAAATGGCACAGGTATACAAAGCCTGTCTTCCTTTGTTAGTTTCATGCAGTTGGCAATATTGTATCCGTTGTTCACAATATTATTATGAGTTAGCATAACACCTTTCGGAAAACCAGTCGTACCTGAAGTGTATTGCATATTAATAACATCATTTGGATCTAATGACACCAAACGTTTTTCTAACTCTTCATCTGTTACCTCATTTCCTAATAATAATAGATCATTCCAATTATATGTACCCGGATAGCGAGTTTCCCCCATAACAATAACATTTTTGAGTTCGGGCAAGCGTGTACTTGTTAAATTTCCTGCTTCAGATTCTTTTAGTTCAGGGCAAATTTCATAAATCATATCAATATATGATGCCGTACGATAGTTTTCCATTAATATAATCGTCTTACTGTCTGATTGACGCAATAAATATTCAAGTTCTGACGTACGATAGTTTGTATTGACAGTTACAAGTACCCCGCCCATTTTTCCGGTGGCAAATTGACAGGTAAGCCACTCAGGTGTATTCGTTGCCCAAATAGCTATATGATCATTTTTATTAATTCCTAATCTCATTAAACCCTTTGCAACTAAATTACATTGATCATCAAATTCTTTATAAGATAAACGTAAATTCCGATCAGCATATACAACTGCTTCATGGTCAGGATGTAATTCAGCCTTTTGCTTAAGTAACTCACCAACTGTAACGTTTAATAAAGATGACATTTTATATCCTCCTTAACAACTGATTTGAGTAGAATGACAATACTTTAACAACTGATTTGAGTAGAATGACAATACTTAGGCCAAAGAGGATAATCATGATGATTCCGGATAACTCTACTCATACTTATGTTATCATCTTTTTCCGAATATTCAAATATAAAATCACTTAATTAAAAATTAGAAATTAAAATATTTTTGCCAAAACCCTTTTCAACTAGAATAAAAAGCGTTACAATGATTAGAAAATATAGAAAATAATAAATTCCACTAGGAGGTTGTATCATGAAAATCATGAGTAATGAAATGTTGGTAGCAGCCTATCGAGACGCTGAAAAAAAAGGTCAAGATCGTGAGTGGATAAAGATTTTGAAAAACGAACTTTTGAAAAGAGGATTAACACCATATAAATAATTGCAAAAATAATCTTAAAAATTTGGTTGTACATTCATAATTTGAATGCACATTTTTTTTGGAGTATTCAAGCTTGGGACACAATAAAACCCTTTCCATAACAGAGGAAAGGGTTCATATATGATAATTATACTTCTAATAAAAGATCTTCTGGATTTTCAAGTAATTTTTTAACTGTTACTAAGAATCCAACAGCTTCACTACCATCAATAACGCGGTGATCATAGGATAAAGCAATATACATCATCGGGCGAATTTCAACATTATCTCCTACAGCAACAGGTCGTTTTTGGATCGTATGCATGCCAAGAATACCAACTTGAGTACCATTTATAATTGGCGTTGAGAACAATGACCCAAATACACCACCGTTAGTGATAGTAAATGTCCCACCTTGTAAATCTCCAAGGGATAGCTTATTGTCTCTAGCTTTTTTCGCAAATCCAGCAATATCTGCTTCAATTTCCGCAAAGTTTTTACGATCGCAATCACGAACAACCGGAACAACAAGACCTTCGTCAGTAGACACGGCTACACCAATGTCATAATACTTTTTCAATACGAGATCCGTACCGATGATTTCAGAGTTTACTGCTGGATATTTCTTTAATGCTGCAACTACAGCTTTAGTAAAGAATGACATGAATCCAAGACGAGTTCCATTATGTTCTTCTTGGAACTTGTCTTTTTTACGTTTACGAAGTTCCATAACTGCTGTCATATCAATTTCGTTAAAAGTTGTTAACATTGCCGTATTTTGCTTAACTTCTAACAAACGTTTTGCAATTGTTTGACGACGGCGGGACATACGAACTACTTCGACTGGTTTCCCATCTTCCTGTGAAACTGGTGCAGCTTGTTTAGGTGTAGCAGGTTTTGCATCGGCTTTAGGTTGATTTGAATATGCATTCACGTCTTGGACACGCACACGACCCATTGGATCAACAGTAGAAACGGCGCTTAAATCAATTCCTTTTTCACGTGCAAGCTTTCGTGCTGCGGGTGAAGCAATCGGACGATCTTTTTTATCGGTATCTGAAGATTCAACTTTTGCTGTTTCTTGTTTTGGTGCTTCAGTTTTTACTTCTGGTGCTTTTTCTTCCTTAGCTGGTGCAGGGGCAGCTGCTTCACCAGATTCGGAAACAATGGCAATAACTTGTCCAACTTGAACTGTATCACCTTCCTCTGCCTTTAACTCTTGGATAACCCCTGCTTCCTCAGAGATTACCTCAACATTTACTTTATCTGTTTCTAGTTCAACAATGTATTCACCTTTTTCAACACGATCTCCCGGTTGTTTTAACCATCCTGCAATAGTTCCTTCTGTAATAGATTCAGCTAACTCCGGCACTTTAATTTCAGCCACAATGTTGTCCTCCCTTGATATGTGTTTCCTTTTTCTATTTTTCTATTTTGTTAATGCTTCAGTAATGATACGAGTTTGTTCCTTCTTATGAACGATAGGATCTCCCTCCGAAGGACTTGAACGTCTTGGACGTCCAACATACTTAACACTTACACCTTTTGGAGCAAGGTCTCTTAAGTATGGATCTACAAAAGTCCATCCACCCATATTTTTAGGTTCTTCTTGTACCCAAACAAGTTCTTTTAATTTTTTATGCTTACTAATGATTTCTTTGATTTCGGTTTTAGGGAATGGATATAGTTCTTCTACCCTTAATATATGAGCCCAGTCAATTTCTTCATCTTTAATTCGCTCTTCAAAGTCAATGGCAATTTTTCCGCTGCATAAAATAATTCTTTCCACTTTTTCCGGATTATGATCTAATCCTTTTTGCTCTAGAACCGGCATAAATTCACCATTAGTTAGTTCAACGCCATCTACTGATGCTAGTGGGTGGCGTAGCAAGCTTTTCGGAGTCATAATAACTAACGGACGAACTTCATCTTTCGCAAGCATCGCAGCTTGACGACGTAGAATATGGAAGTATTGTCCGGCAGTTGAAAGATTTGCTACAGTCCAGTTATTTTCAGCTGCAAGTTGTAAGTACCGTTCTAATCTTGCACTTGAATGTTCTGGCCCTTGACCTTCGTATCCATGTGGTAAAAGCATAACCAAGCCAGATTTTTGTCCCCATTTAGCTCTACCCGCGGATATAAATTGATCAAACATTACTTGAGCCATATTCGCAAAATCTCCAAATTGAGCTTCCCAAATAACAAGTGTTTCCGGAGAAAATACATTGTATCCATATTCATAACCGACAACGGCAGCTTCAGTTAATGGACTGTTATAAACAACAAATGATGATTTAGCATCTTTAATGTGATGAAGCGGAATATATTCTTCCCCAGTTTTCTCATCATGTAATACTAGATTACGCTGAGCAAATGTGCCGCGCTGCGAATCTTGACCTGTAAAGCGGATTGGTGTACCATCCTTTAAAATTGTAGCAAATGCCAATGTTTCTGCATGCGCCCAATCAATTTTACCTTCACCGTCAAATACATTTTCACGTCGTTTTAATATTTTCGCTAACTTTTTAAATACATGTAAGTCTTCCGGCCAATTTAATAGCTCTGAATTTATCGCTTTAATTTCCTCTATATCAACAGCTGTTGCTACTTTTGGAAATCCGCTAACTACAAATTTTGGAGGATTCATGATTGTATCCGGATCTTCTTCTTTCTTTGGTACTTTATCATATGCAGCTTTCAATTTACTTTGAATTTCTTGATCCATTGAAGCAACTTCTTCTTTAGTAATAATACCTTCATTAATCAATTGATCTGCATACAATTCACGAACAGTCGGATGTTTATGAACAATATGATACATCATTGGATTAGTAGTCATCGGTTCATCCATTTCGTTATGGCCGAATCTGCGGTATCCAACTAAATCAATTAAAAAGTCTTTATGAAATTTTCTGCGATATTCATAAGCAAAAGCAGCGGCGGCTACTACAGCTTCCGGATCATCAGCATTGACATGGATAATTGGAATTTCAAATCCTTTTGCTGTATCCGAAGCATATTTAGTAGAACGTGAGTCATAGCTTTCAGTGGTAAAACCAATCATATTATTAGCAATAATATGAATTGAACCACCTGTGTTAAAACCTTTCAACCCACTCATATTCATCGTCTCAGCTACAATTCCTTGTCCAGGGAATGCCGCATCTCCGTGTACTAATATTGCATAAGAGTTATCATGGTCCTGTGTAGGATAGCCTGCTACATTTCTTTGATCTTGTGCTGCTCTTGTATATCCTTCGACAATTGGACTGGCAACTTCTAAGTGACTTGGATTATTAGCTAAAACGATTCGTGCGCTAGTCGTGTTTTCAGCTTTTACTTGACGATCAGCTCCAAGATGGTACTTAACATCACCCGTCCAGCCGTAGGTAATCCCAATAGATCCTTCTGAAGGAATTAAATCCTTATTAGGTGCGTGTTGGAATTCCGCAAAAATGAGTTCATATGGTTTTTCAAGAATATGAGCTAAAACATTTAAGCGTCCTCTATGTGCCATACCTATATTTACAGTTCTTGCTCCTGTTTTAACAGAAGAACTAATAATTTGATCCATCAACGGTACTAATGTATCCAATCCTTCAATTGAAAAGCGCTTTTGTCCAACGAAGGTACGATGTAGAAATTTCTCAAATCCTTCTACTTCGGATAATCTTTTTAAAATACCGATTTTTTGGTCTTTCGAAAGATTTAAAAGTACTTTGCCAGATTCAACTGTACGTTGCAACCAATTTTTTTCCTCTAAATTATGGACTTGATAAAATTCAAAGGCCATTTTATTTGTATAAACCGTTTTCAAATGATTTATAGCATCTAAGCCATTTTTTACACTTGATGGTGCGTCCGGACAAATAAAGGATGCAGGAATATTGATTAAATCTTCCTCAGTCAAATCAAACTCTGATAATTCAATTCTACGTGTATCTTTATTACGGTCATTTAACGGATTAATGTCTGCTGCTAAATGTCCATACGTCCGAATATTATCAGCTAATTTTACAGCAGCTACCATTTTACTAAATACTGTTGGGTTGGTTGGCAATTGGAACGAAATATCTGCCTGCCCATGTGTCGATAATCCTTCTTCAGAAATAGTGGGTGCTCCCCACTCTTCAAAAAGAACTCTCATTTCTGGATCTACACTTTCCGGATCGTTTACGTACTTTTCGTAAACTTCCATAACATAACCAAGGTTAGGGCCGGAAAAACTTTCCCAAAAACCTTTTGATGCTTGTTGTTTCATTTCGAAAAACCTCCAGCAATTAAGCCTAATAATTTTTATTAAAAGGATAAAACAGATATGTAATAAAAAATTCAATAAGCCAAAACGCTTACAGTCACAATTCTATCACTGTAAAGTAATAATATAAAGAATAAAAACCAACTTTTTTAAAATTAAAATGAGTACTAATTCATTCTTCAATAAACCTGATATAAAGAATAATATTCTGCTTTAAACTCAAGCAGGGTAAATTAACAAACAAAGAAAACTCTAATAATTTCCAATGACTTTTCTTCAATTATATAATTGTCCAATTTCATCTCCAATGATACTACGAATTACAAAATATTCAACTGTTGATTGCTATTATTCGTTAAAAGTCGCTAACAATATTTATTCTGTAATAACATCGACTTAAAGATTGAATACATTATTATATAGTTGATAGTTCGGGAGGTTACAATCTTATGTTTCCTTGGAATATGTTCCCTTTTAATAAAAACAATCTTATGAAACAACTAAACCCTCAAGATATAGAAAAGCAAGTCCAAAATATGTTATCCCAATTTATGCCGGGAAAATGGGAAGGAATGTTTAATCATGAAGAGATGCTAAAACGAGCAACTTCAATGTTTCAAAATACAGATCAAAATACAACGAATTCAACAACAAGCTCATCTGCACAGGACCAGCAACCATCTTCAAATCCTACAGAATTTGACGTAAATGTTTTCGAAACCTTTGACGATATTTATGTTCGTATTCCAATTAAAGATGAAGAATGGTTAAAGCGGGTGAAAATTTTCCATACATCGAACCAAGTGATTATTGAAAATATACCTGAAGTCGGTCATAGGCATGTCATTACTTTACCATCTTTAATAAAGAAAAAAGGAACAGTCGCACAATATAAAGATGAAATGTTAGAAATTAAAATGACAAAAAATGCAGATATGCAATATACGGAAGTGGACGTCGCGGAAAAATTATAAAAAGGAAAACCGATGAAAGGATCATCGGTTTTCGATTAATGGTAAGGTAAACGTAATACTTGTCCCTTTCCCAAGTGTACTTGATGCATAAATTTCTCCTGAATAGCTTTCCACTAATTGTTTAGCGATTGATAAACCTAAACCATTTCCACCCCTTGCCCGACTCCTTGCTTTATCGACACGATAGAAACGGTGAAAGATTTTCGCTAAGTCTTCATCTGGTATACCTACACCATAATCTCTTACTGTAATTTTCACCATGCCATTTTCTTCTTCAAGACTAATATCTATTTTATGAATTTGATCCGAATATTTAACAGCGTTATCTAAAATGATAATTAATATTTGCTCTAAATGATTTTCACTAATTCGTACTAAAGGATTGTCTAGATTTTCACCATATACTTCAAATTCAAATGTAAAATCCTCATGAATCAGTTCAAAGTTTTTTATTACTTGTTGTATTGTTTTTAATAACAAAGCGCTACTATCAGAACCTTTTGATTCAATTTGTTCAGCTCTTGACAAATCTAAAAGCTCTTGAACTAATTTTTTCATTCGTTCCAATTCTTGAATGGATGCCTGCAGGGACTCATCTAAAATAATCGGGTCATTTTTACCCCATCGGTTTAATAACTTTAAATGACCTTCCATAATTTGAACAGGGGTTCGTAATTCATGAGATGCATCTTCCACAAATCTCTTTTGCTGATTAAATGAATGCTCAATTTGATCCATCATATTATTAAAAATGCTTGTTAATTCCCCCATTTCATCTTTTGAATTACTCGGTTCCATTCGTTCATGGAAACCTTTTTTGCGTATTTTTTTCATCGTAATAGATAGCTTTTGTAATGGCTTTAAAAAACTTTTTGCCATTAAAAAACCGAATAATCCACTAAGAATTAAGGCAAATCCGCCGAATATTGACATGATAAAAAACAAACTCCCCATCATTTGATGGTACCTTGTTAATGGCTGAATAATTTCAATATAGCCGGTAAACCCATTTATATGAAATGGAGCGCGGCCTAAATAAATTTTTTTATTATCGGTTTCTAATAAAGTAACTGTTTTGTGATGAACAGGTTGAAAAGGAATATAATATTTTGGTGTATCCGTATCGGCATTATAAACTCTATACTCACTCCCATTCGGATATAATATCCTAATAATTTGATCCTTCTCATAAATTTGATTTTGTAGCTCTTTATTTTCCGAAAGGTTTTCGTCTAAAGATCCACTCTGCTTCACAAAAATTGTGATTTCATTTAGTGCTTGTAAAAGATTATTTTTTTCCTCATAAAGCATCCATTTATTAATCACATGATACTGGCTAAAACTAAAAAGAAAGAAGGTGAAAAAGATGGCCGCACTTGTTCCAACCGACCATTTCACCTTAAGCGATGATGTATGATACCAATTCCGCAGAAACTTCATTCACGCATCACATACCCTGTTCCACGAACGGTTTGAATATAACTTTCCTCACCTTGATTATCAATCTTATTTCTTAAATAACGAATATACACATCGACTACATTCGTTTCTACTTCTGTTTCATAGCCCCAAACTTTATTTAATAATACTTCCCTAGTTAACACAATATTTTTATTTTCTAATAAAGTTAATAATAAATCATATTCTCGTTTCGTCACATCAATTATTTTGTCGCCTTTTTTTACAATTCTACTTTCCTTTTCTACAAAGAGATCGCGAAAAGTATACGATGTAAGCTGTGATTTCGGTTCTTGAATGTCGATTCTTCTAAAAATCGACCGCAGTCTTGCTAATAGTTCCTCAATGGCAAACGGCTTTACAATGTAGTCATCAGCACCATGATCTAAACCGGATACACGATCCATCACACTATCACGAGCGGTAATCATAATAACTGGGGTATCTTTTTCTTGCCGCAATCTCCGACAAACTTCCAAACCATTTAAACTTGGTAACATTAAATCCAGCAAAATTACATCCCAATCCTCCTGAAGCGACAACTGAAGACCTTCTCGCCCATCATAGGCAACACTTACTTCGTACCCTTCATATTTAAGTTCAAGTTCAATGAATCTTGCTAAATTTTTTTCATCTTCTATTATCAATATACGTTTCACATTCACACCTGCTTCAATCATTCATTTACTTCATAATCTTATTTTAACCGAGATTTTGATAAAATTAAATCAAGTGCAGCATGAACAATTTCAACTGATTGGAAGGCAAACAGAGTTATCGCTGTCAGACTAAAGAATACAATCGGAATAAATCGTACCCACATCATGAATATGCGCCTCCTTTATTTTGAATATAATCCTATCAGTAATAAATGAAAATTCGATTAAAATTATATAAATGTCTGATAAAAAAATAACCGGCACGATGGCCGGGTTTAAAGAAAGAACTTTATAATGAGTTAATTAATAAGAATTCCGCAATAGTTATATGTATTGGGTAACAACTATTCGGCTTATTCTTATAGGACATAGCTAATAGTATCGAAAGAATCCTAAAGGTACATGAAAGATACATTAGAAATTCATGAGAAATGTAACTTTGTAGATAATGGTTTTAATGGTTTATAGTCAAAAACAGCAGGGGATTTTCCCTTGCTGTTTTTAATTTTTCATCCGCGGATCAAGGGCATCACGGAGGCCGTCACCCATAAGGTTAAAACCAAGTACGGTTAACATAATAGCAATTCCCGGAAAAAACACGGTCCAAGGTGCTTGAATGATAAAATCTTTTGAATCAGCAAGCATTTTACCCCACTCGGGTGTTGGCGCTTGTGCTCCCAATCCAAGAAAACCTAATGCAGCTGCTTCGATGATTGCTGTTGCAATCGCAAGTGACCCCTGTACTATAATCGGAGCCATACTATTTGGAAATATATGATGGAATAATATTCTTGCATCACCCATTCCAATAGCTTTCGCTGCTGTAATGTATTCTTCTTCCTTTACGGATAACACTCTTGAACGAACTAAACGACCGAAAGTTGGTACATTAATAATAGCTATCGCGATTAAGGCATTTTGTAATGATGGTCCAAGCATTGCAACAACAGCAATAGCAAGTAAAATACTTGGAAAGGCTAACAAAATATCAAATATCCGCGAAATAATTCCATCAACCCATCGACCATAATAACCGGCAATAATACCTAAAGTAGTTCCCACAATAGCTGATCCAATTACTGAGAAGAACCCGACTTTTAATGAGATACGAGCCCCAAAGATTACTCTGCTTAGAATATCTCGGCCGAAGTCATCTGTCCCAAACCAATGTTTTGCAGAAGGAGGCAAATGCTTGTCCCCGAGCTTTTGTTCAATAGCATCATACGGTGCTAAAATATTTGCAAAAATAGCAATAAGGATAAAAAAGATGACTAAACCAAGGCCGAATAAGGCGACCTTATTTTTCTTAAAATTTCTCCAGCCTTCTTTCCACGGAGATATCAATGGCTCTTCGACCGCCGTTGCCTGCGTTACATTTGTTGAAAGTTCTGGCATTGATGAACCCCCTATCAATACTTGATACGTGGATCAATTGCTGCATATAATAAGTCCACGATTAAATTTATTAGTACGAACACTAGTGCAAGTATCAAAATACCTGATTGTATGACAGGGTAATCTCGAAACTCAATCGCTTCATAAATATACGTTCCCATCCCTGGCCAACCGAAAATCGTTTCGGTTAATATCGCTCCACCTAATAAGAGCCCTGTTTGTAAACCAATAATTGTTAGGACCGGAATAAACGCATTTTTTAACGAGTGCTTATAGACTACCCAAAACATTTTCATTCCTTTAGCACGTGCTGTTCGAATGTAATCAGAACGCATAACCTCAAGCATACTCGATCTAGTGATACGAGCAATAATCGCCATTGGTATCGTAGCTAAAGCAAGACTTGGTAGGATTAAATGCTTTATAACATCGATAAATTGATCAAATCTTCCTTGTAATAATGTATCCAACAAATATAAATGGGTAATTGCTTCCACAGGATTGCGTATATCATCTCGTCCCGTTGTCGGCAACATATCCAACTTAATTGAAAATACATATTGCTCCATTAAACCTAGCCAAAAAATAGGCATAGAAACTCCAATTAATGCAATTAACATAACAATATAATCAAACCATGAGTTCTGAAACCATGCTGAAATGATTCCTGCATTAACTCCGATGATAATAGCAATAATCATAGCGGCAACAGCTAATTCAACAGTAGCTCCAAAATATGGCCAAATTTCCTCACTTATAGGTGATTGCGTTTTCAACGAAGTTCCTAAGTTTCCAGTAAGTAAATCCTTAATATAATCAAAAAATTGAACAAAAAGTGGTTTGTCAAGCCCTAATTGTTTAGTAAGGTCGGCAACTGCTTCTTTTGTAGCCAATTGTCCTAAAATCGTTCTAGCCGGATCTCCGGGTATGGCGTGAATTAATGAAAAAACAATGATTACCATTCCAAGTAGAACTGGTATGAGTAGTAATAATCGACGTATTGTGTAGGCAACCATTAACACCTTCACCCCTTCCAATAATTTATGTATTATTTTTCGAATGAAAAAGGGGAGTAAATACTCCCCCATAATTATTTAACAGATGTGTCAACAAAGCTTTGTGAGCCAGTTGGATGTGGGAAGAATCCCTCAATTGTACTCTTACCTGCTAATTGTGGAACTGAGTGAGCAAGTGGAACCCAAGGTGCATCATTATGGATGATTTCTTGTGCTTTTTTATAGTAATCATTTCTTTTCGCTTCATCTGTTTCTGTTTGTGCTTTAATTAAAAGATCATGTACTTCATCGTTTGCGTACTGGGAGTTATTATTAGATCCAATTGCATCTTTATCAAGTAATGCATACAAGAAGTTATCAGCATCACCATTGTCACCAGTCCAACCAACGATATACATTGGCGCTTCACCTTTAGCTAATTTCTCTAAATATGTTCCCCATTCCATCGTAACGATTTTCGTTTTTACACCGATTTTTGCGAAATCTGCTTGGATAGCTTCTGCCACTTTTTGTCCATTAGGCATGTATGGACGAACAACCGGCATTGTCCAGAAATCTACACTAAATCCATCTTTATAGCCTGCTTCTTCCAATAATTTTTTCGCTTTATCAAGATCATAATCATAGTCAACAATATCGTCGTTATAGCCACTTACAGAAGGTGGCATTGGATTTTTAGCCGGTTCTGCAGTTCCTTCATAGAAGTTTTTAATTAATGCTTCTTTATTAACTGCATGACTTAATGCTTGACGTACTTTTACATTATCAAATGGTTTTTTCGTAACATTAAATCCAAGATACCCCAGATTCATAGAAGGTCTTTCAAAGATTTGTAGATTTTTATCGGATTTAACTTTTTCAATGTCACTTGGATTCATACCATCAATTAAATCGACATCACCTTTAATTAACGCATTTAAACGTGCGGAGTTATCTTTTATTACTTTCAAAATAACTGTATCAAGCTTTGGTAATCCTTTTTTCCAGTAGTTTTCATTTTTAACGACAGTAATTGTATCGTTTCTTTTCCATTCTTTGAATTTAAACGGACCAGTACCTACTGGATTTTCGATATATTTATCACCATATTTCTCAATTGCTGCAGGACTTGAAATACCAAATGGTGTCATTGCTAAGTTTTTCAAGAATGGCGCTTGTGGTCTGAATAAGGTGAATTCAACAGTTTTTGGATCGATTGCTTTAACTTCTTTAATAACTGCGGCTTTTTCCCCTTTATAACCTCCAAATTGTGATTGGTAATACGGAAACTTTTCAACATTACCATTTGCCCAGCGATCAAAGTTTTTTACGACTGCTTCTGCATTAAAATCAGTTCCGTCGTGGAATTTTACACCTTCTTCCAAATTGAATGTGTATGTTAATCCATCGTCAGAAACTTTCCAAGATTTTGCTAACCCTGGTTCAATTTCAGTTGTTTCTTTTTTATAATTTACTAGAGTATCAAATATTTGTTCTGCAACAATTAATGATTCCCCGTCAGTTACTGTAGCAGGATCCAGTTTTACTGCATCTCCACCACGTGCATAAACTAATACACCACCTGATTTTTCTTTTCCATCGTCTTTCCCCTTTTCACCATTTGATTTTGATGATGAACATCCCATTAAAGCAAGTGAAAGTACCAGGACAAAAATGAGTAATCCTGTTAGTTTTTTCTTCATCTTCTTCCCCCCAATTTTTAATAGCTATCAAAAAAATTTATATGCAAAATCATCCATGTAGATGACATGCTGCAAAGTGACCCTTATCTACTTCTTTAAATATTGGTCTTTCAACAGAGCATTTATCCATCGCAAGTGGACATCTCGTATGAAAAGAGCATCCTTTTGGTGGATTTGCAGGACTTGGAACATCCCCTTGAAGTACAATTCTTTCTTTTTTATGATCCACATCAGCAATAGGGACTGCTGAAAGTAATGCTTGAGTATACGGATGTTTCGGATTTTGGTATAATTCTTCACTTTCAGCAAGCTCTACTAATCTACCAAGATACATAACCCCAACACGGTCACTAATATGCCTGACAACCCCTAAATCATGGGCAATAAATAGATAAGTCAGATCATACTTTTTCTGAAGGTCTTTAAGCAGGTTAAGAACTTGGGCTTGAATGGATACATCCAAAGCTGATACCGGTTCATCCGCAACGATTAGTTTTGGATTCAGGCTCAATGCTCTGGCAATTCCAATCCTTTGACGCTGACCACCACTAAATTGATGGGGATAACGATTTGCATGATAACTGTTTAACCCTACGATTTCCAACAACTCACGAATCTTTTTTTTGCGAGCTGATTTTTCTTTGACCCCATGAACGATTAACGGCTCTTCTAATATGCGTTCAATTGTATGTCTTGGGTTCAAGGAGGCGTATGGATCTTGAAAGATCATTTGCATTTGCCCGCGAATTTTCCGAAGCTCCTGTTTAGAAAGAGTAGTAATGTCATTGCCTTCGAAAATAATTTTCCCTTCACTCGGTTCGAGTAATCTCAATAACATTCTGCCTGTTGTTGATTTTCCACAACCACTTTCACCAACAAGACCCAATGTTTCCCCCTTTTGGATGACAAAAGAAATATCATCTACAGCTTTAACCTCGCCAACTTTTTTACCAAAAACACCTCCTCGAATAGGGAAGTTCTTTTTTAAATTTTCAATTTTTAAAAGTGGTTCATTCATTTACTACGCCCACCTTCCCTTCCTCATATAACCAGCACCTTACTTTTTGTCCATTATCAAGTACTTTTAAATTTGGTGTTTCATCATAGCAACGTGCATGCGCGTGTGGGCAGCGCGGTGCAAAGTGACAGCCAACTTCAATAGAACCTGGCTTCGGAACATTGCCTGGTATCGAGTATAATTGCTCCTTTTTCACTCTCATATCAGGTACTGATTGTATTAAACCAACTGTATAAGGATGCTTGGGCTCCTTAAAAATAATTTTAACATCTGCCTCTTCCACAATTTTCCCGCTGTACATGACAATAACACGCTGACACATTTCTGCAACAACCCCTAAATCATGAGTTATCATGATAATGGCTGTATTCGTTTCTTTGTTTAATTTTTTCATTAAATCTAAAATTTGTGCTTGTATAGTTACATCTAAGGCAGTTGTGGGTTCATCAGCAATTAAAAGCATCGGTTCACAAGCAAGTGCCATTGCAATCATGACACGCTGCCTCATCCCTCCGGATAATTGATGTGGGTATTCATTGATTAATTGCTCTGCCCTAGGAAGGCCCACCTTTTTAAGCATTTGTACCGCATGCTCTTTTGCCTTTTTCTTTGGCCATTTCCGGTGTATTTGAACGGCTTCTATTAATTGTTCACCGATTGTAAAGACAGGGTTTAAACTAGTCATCGGCTCTTGGAATATCATCGCAATATCATTACCGCGTATACTTCTCATTCTCTTCTCTGTAGCCTTCGCTATATTTTCTTCATTAAAAAGAATTTCACCTTCAACTTTTCCATTACTAGTTGGAATTAATCCCATAATAGATAATGATGTGACACTTTTACCACAGCCTGATTCCCCTACTATTCCTAAAATTTCTTGCGATTGCAATTGGAAATCAATACCGTTTACAACAGGTATCGTACCATCATCTGTTATAAACGTAGTACGTAAAGCCTTTACTTCTAGGACTGGATTTTCCACTATTTCGCTCCTTTCCACCAATTGGTTTTCATCGTTGTATGAAGATAGCTTAGAAATTTAGAAAATCTCTTAAATAAGCTAGTCCTATTTAAATATCATAAATTTAATGTCATTTTTAAATATTCTACCTTCTTTTAACTTATTTGAAAATAGTTTTTATAAAATATTTTCAGAATGTTTTACCTAAATAAAAAAAGAATGCAAAAAACATCCTTTTTTTAACATATTAAAAATATGATTCTATTATGCGAGAAATATTTTATAGAAATAATAATTTCTTATTGAATGGTTTTTTTCATTTCCAGTTTATAAAAAAACAAAGTCACCTATAATGTGGCTTTGTTTTTTGTAAACAAGGAAACGATTATAAAAATAAATAACGAACATAGTATCGGGATCACAACCGTATGCATGCCGAACGGATTAGGATGGAAACGATCAAAAAATATATATAACCCCATTCCTATTATCATAGAAGAGAAGGCTCCATACTTATTTCCGTTTTTCCAATAAAGCCCCATAACAATTGGCCAAATAAATACAGCTTCTAACCCACCAAAAGAAAATAAATTTAACCATATTAAGAGTTCAGGTGGATGAATGGCAAGTACTAGAACTGCGATGCCGATAATAGAAGTCGTAAAAAAGCTTATTTGTTTTACTTTTTTAATGCTTGGCTCCTTATTTATAAAACCTATGTATAAATCCTTAACGATCGCCGATGAAACAAGTATTAATACGGAATTTACCGTTGACATAATTGCTGCCATAGGTGCTGCAAGAACGATGCCGGCAGCCCAGGCAGGTAGAACCTTCATTGTAATAATAGGCATTACTGTGTCAGCGTCTTCAATTCCTGGTGCAATTGCTCTTGCGAGGACTCCGATTAAATGCATCCCAAACATAATGATTCCAATAACAACTGTTCCGATTAGTATTGCCCGATGCATCGCCTTTGCATTTTTATATGACATTGCTCGAACGGCAATTTGCGGTAGCCCTACGACACCGACTCCTACAAGAATCCAGAAACTAGAGATGTACAAAGGAGTTAATGATCGATCCGCGCCATAAGGACTCAATAAATTTGGATTTTGATGTTTCAAATCAGCCATAATATTTTCAATACCGCCACCTGCAATTAAAGTAGCGACTAATAATAGAATTGTTCCTCCAAGCATGACGATTCCTTGGAGAGTATCGGTTATAGCAACGGCACGGAATCCCCCAATAATAACATAAATGAGTACAGATACAGCAAAAATAAATAATGCAGTCGTGTAGGAAACACCTAATATTGATTCCATTAATCTCGCTCCGCCTACCCACTGAGCAATCATAGATGAGAACAGAAAGATAACAATACTAATGGCTGCAATGATTGTAACCCAATTTGACTGATATCTTGCTTTTAAAAAATCAATCAGTGTAATCGCATTATATTTACGTGAAATAATCGCAAACTTCTTACCTAAAACCATTAATACAAAATAACCGGTAACAACTTGTGTCATAGCCAATAGCACCCATGCTAATCCATAATTATATGCAGCCCCAGGGCCACCGATAAAGCTGCTTCCACTACCATAAGTCGCAACCATTGTCATCGCTAATATAAAACCGCCCATTTGTCTACTACCTAAAAAGTATTCTTGAATAAAAGAATCAGTGCTTTTTATATAACGTGACGCTAATAAACCTACAATAAAAAATAATAGTAAAAATATAACTAGAGGAATAATTACTTGAATATTCATTTTCCACCACTTTCCTCATTTTCAAAAGGAACTTCCTTGAAAAAAAACTTAACTGCAATAAATACTAAAAATACAATAACGATAAAGCCAATAACACAACTATAAAAAAACCAAGCAGGTAATCCTAAAATATATGTATATTCTTCTACCTTTCCACTTCCAAACCCATAAGCAAATCCAAACCACCAAAGGAAATGGATGATAGCAAGTCCAACACCAATCCATGCCTCCCTATGAGCAATCTTATATCGGCGATCATTCACTTTTGTCCCCCCTTTCTTACCATTTAAACTTGTCCATAGAAAAATGGAAAACTTTTCAATTAAGTTTACATAATCAAATTATTATTCACTTGTTTATTAATAAACAAAGTAATTAATTCATTCACCTTTTTATCTTTTTTCGTTGGTAACTGATGTCCCGCTCCTTTAATAAAGTGAATTTCAGTGTCAATAATTTTCGGATATAATTTAACATGATGGTTAATTACATCTGACATCGTTCCATACATTAGCAATAATGGTGCATTTAATAAAGATAATCTTCCTACACAATTAAAGTATAATGATTCAATATAAAACTGTCTCCAAGTAAACCGGTTTGATTTCAAAATATGTTCATATAGCTCTAATTGCAATGCTTTTTCACTAAAATGGCTAATAGATAATATTTTGGCTAATATTTTTGGCGCAAACATAACCATATTAATCCCTATTTGATGTTCTACTTTCAACAATTCATTTGCGATTTTTGGGTACCCACTTGATAATATAACACCTTTTACATTCATTGGGTATTGAATTGCATATTCTTGTACAATTATACCACCTGCAGAATACCCAAATAAAAACAATGCACTTTCTTCAGCATGTTTTCGTACCGCTTCTATTTCTTTCATATAAAGTGATATGGTCATACTTCCATCCGATGAGGTGCTGTCTCCATGCCCTGAAAAATCAGGTATTAGTAAACGAAATTTGCTTTGAAGAGCTAATTGTTTCATAAATGTTTTCCTCCCCATTCCAGGTGGATGAACAAATAAAATAGCAGGTCCTACTCCATAATCGTCATAAAATATCTTTGAATTCCCACAAATAGCAACTGGCATAATCGGCTCCTTTTTAAATTTTTACCACTAGTTTTTACGAATTTAATTGAAATATGAAAAAAGAAAAGGGTGAACAAATTAAAATTGCATAAACACTTGTCAATTTGCATAGGTTCTGATAGATAGTTTCTGTTTTTACGATAAAGTTAGGAGTGGGAGAATTTGAAAAGAAAAAAATATAAAATAATTACATCAATATTTTTAATAGGGGTATTGGTCTTTCTTGCTTATATAAATACGATTACCGAAAGTGAAATAAATAATGTTCATGTGAGTTTGCCTGTAAATGCAATCGAAAATGAAAAAACAATTACGAATGATTTAAATCCTATTTTGGAATATAAACTCGTCAATTCAAAAAAAGATAAAGAGGAAGGTTATGTGGTTGAAACATATAGAGAATATGAAATTTATAAGAATAAAAATGGAACGATCGACAAAACCGTCCCTACCGATAATTATAATTATTTAAAATATAAAATTACTGAGAGCGACAATGAATAGTTTTACGCATTCTTAGTTTAAAAAAACTACTTAATCATTTTGGTTAAGTAGTTTTTTTATGAATAAAATGAACGATTTAATAAAAAAATAACAGCATATCATCCTAAAAGGGGTTCATACAATGAAGACATTAACTGCATTAGCTATTAAGTTCATTGCTTCCTTTATCGCTCTGTTTGTTATACTCGGGTTATTCTACGGCATGTCAATTCAAAGTGTCATTTTAATTACTGCTGTTATTGGTGTAATCTCATATATTATTGGGGATAAATTGCTTTTACCCCGCACCAATAACGTAGTGGCAACTTCCGTCGATTTTGGTTTGTCCTTTCTGATCATATGGTCAATCGTCTCGTACGGGAACATTGACAACTATCGTGCATTGTTTTGGGCTTCAATTACCGGTGGATTGGGTATTGCTTTCTGTGAGTACTTTTTTCACATTTATCTGTTTAGAAGATTTTATCCTCAAGAGCAAATAAGCAAACGGCGGATCTCAGCAATGCATTATGCAACGGAAGCTTCGGAGGAAATTACACCTAAAAAAAAGAGACAAAAGACGAAAACTAATAGATGAGAAATTGAAAAGGTGGTCATAAAGACCACCTTTCATTTTTTTAAATTATAATTTGTCGTACAAGCTACCACCTCTGAATAATCTATATTAGTTATGATATTTGGAGGGTTGCATGAATGTCTGTCTTTTTCAGTTATATTATTTTAGGTATATCCTTGGCAGCTCCTATTGGTCCAATTAATGCTGCTCAATTGGATAAGGGAATAAAAAATGGTTTCCTTCATTCTTGGGTATTAGGCATCGGAGCGATGACAGCAGATATCTTTTATATGTTATGTGTTTATTTTGGATTCGTAAACTTTTTGGAGGTACCTATTTTAAAGATTTTTCTTTATTTATTTGGCTGTTTTGTTTTAATTTACACTGGTATCGAAAGTATGTTTGCTGCAAAAAACCTTTCTTCTACTAATCATCGGTCAAAAGATTCATTACGGAAATCTTTTTCATCCGGTTTTATTATGTCGATATCCAATCCACTTTCTATTCTTTTTTGGATTGGAATTTATGGTTCTGTTTTAGCTAAATCCATTCAAACCGCTCATTCACACGATATTATCCTACATAGTATGGCCATTTTCATTGGATTATTTCTATGGGATGTAACAATGGCCGTTGTAGCTAGCAGTTTTCGAAAATGGTTAAGCTCTCGTCTGTTAACGTGGATATCTTTTGTTTCCGGCCTAGGTTTAATTGGCTTTGGAATTTATTTCGGAAAAGAAGCGATTATACTTTTATTCTTTTAAAACATTCTACTCATACGAATCCTCTCTGCTATACCAAATAAAAAATAATCCCCTTTAATAAAGGGGATTATTTTTTATTTACTACTATTATTGTTGTTTGTATCATTTATCGTTTGATCTTTTGTATAATCATAATTTTCACGTTTTACCGGTGTAAACCCTTTTGGCGTATAGAAACGAAGTAAATCATCGTAAACGACTTTATCCGAAAGTTCAAGTACCGTTTTTGCAACTTTGTCATTATCTTGGCAAAGTTTGTTATCTACTTTTTCTCCTGAAGGATTACTATAACATTCACCGCTAATTTGTGTATATTCTTTCGAAACGTAATCTCCGTTTCTAAATGGAACAAGTTCATGATGTTCTTTTGACAATAAATCTGTTCCAAAAGTAATATAATCTTTTGTATTAATACCAAGTAGATGCATTAATGTAGGACGTACATCAACTTCTCCACCATACGTATGATCAATTTTTCCTTTTACACCAGGTACATGAATGAATAATGGTACTCTTTGTAATTGAGCATTGATATAAGGTGTAATCTCATCTACTCCCATAACCTTCGCCATAGCTTTATTATGATTTTCAGATAGACCATAATGGTCACCATACATCACAATAATAGAATTATCATATAAACCAGATGCTTTTAAGTCATTAAAGAATTGTTCAATTGATTCATCTAAATAATGTGCTGTTTGGAAGTATTTATTAACAATAGTATCTCCAAAGTCACCTTCAGGGAAATTCGGATCGTTATTTAACTCAAACGGAAAATGGTTTGATAAAGAAATAAATTTTGTATAAAACGGTTGTGGAAGCTTTTCAAGATAAGGCATAGACTCTTTAAAAAATGGCTTATCCTCCATACCGTAGTTTATTGTATTTTCCGGACTCATATCGTAATAATTTGCATCAAAAAATTTATCATAACCAAAGGATTTATACATTTCATCACGATTCCAGAATGTTTTATAATTTCCATGGAACACAGCTGATGTATATCCTTTTTGCCCTAAAATAGCAGGTGCTGCTTGATATGTGTTTGCTGCTTTCGTTGTAAATACGGCACCTTTTGGTAACGGGAATAATGAATTTTCCATCATAAATTCCGCATCAGAAGTTTTTCCTTGTCCAGTTTGATGAAAGAAGTTATCAAAATAAAATGTATTTTTATCATGTGTTAATTTGTTTAAGAACGGTGTAACTTCTTGCCCATCAAGTTTATAATTTATTAGGAAGTTTTGAAAAGATTCCAATGAAATATAAATTACATTTCTACCTTTTGCTGCACCAAAATATTTTTTATTTGGTTCAGCATGATTGGCTTTAACATAGTTTTCAATATCAACAACATCACTACTATCAGCAAACGCACGTTGCGCTGAAGATTTAGTCGTTTGAATAGCATCATAAATGGTGTAATTATATGCGCCAAGATACTTTACGATATAGTTTCTGTCAAAAGTACGTGTTAACAATTCAGGTCTATCTGCTTCGGCAAGGCCTAAATTAATAATAAAAAACGCAATTGCAGCTGCAAATACTGCAAATATAGAGCGACGATTCATTTTTTCTGATTGAGATTTAACTACTTTAAAGACAAGCAATCCAATTAAAATAATTGTATCAAGAAAATAAAGAACATCATATGGTTTCATCAATGCTGCCGCACTACCGCCCAAATCACCAAAGTTCTTCGTTTGGAAAAGAACAGGAATCGTAATAAAATCATTAAAAAAGCGGTAATAACACACATTTGCATATAAAAGGATCGACAACACTAAATCGATAACGACCAATGCTATAGAACGAGCACGTCCTTTAAAGAACAAGGCAAATGCGAAAAAGAATAATGCAGAACTTATTGGATTAAAAAACAATAAAAACTCCTGCATACTATTCTTAATATCAAGATTAAATTCACTTTGATACACAGCATAAGACTTTAACCAAAAAAGAATTACAATTAAATAGAATAACGAATACTTTTTATTTAACAAACTATGAATTTTAGATTTAATATTTCCCATAGTATACCTCCTATTAGTCATTTAATGACCCAAGGTGACGTTTTTTAAACTAATTATTGGCACAAGATCATTTGATACTCAATTATTTTATTACTTTCTAAGAAAAAATCAAGTCTTTTTATTTAAATCAGTATTTCCGTACTACATAAAAAAATCGATTAATTTTTTGGTTAATCGACATTTTAATGATTTCATTTCAGTTACTATCCTTAGATTTCATTGATATGTTCATTATAACACAATGTTGATAAATATTTATATTCAAATGATTTCCTTGTCAAAAATTGGCGAAAACTATATTAATCTTATAAATAAAAAAACTGCCAAGTTGGCAGTTTTTTTGTTTATAAGATTAAAGCTTTACTACGTTGTCAGCTTGTGGTCCACGTTGACCTTCAACAATATTGAATTCTACACGTTGACCTTCATCTAGTGTTTTATAGCCTTCACCAACAATTGCGCTGAAATGTACGAATACGTCATTCCCACCTTCAACTTCAATGAAACCAAAGCCTTTTTCACTGTTAAACCATTTAACTGTACCTTGTGTCATGTATAGACAACCTCCAATATTTTTTTAATATGTTACTTATATTTACGAAGTAAATAAAAATTCACATATTATAAGGAATATCCACACAAAAAAGTAGACACTCTTTATAACATGTGAATCTAAAACCGTATTTGCATCCTTAAAAATAATAATTGCTTTTTATTTTATATTTATTAATTATTTTAAAACAGGCAATAAAAAAAATCAAGGAAAAATAAGGGATATTTACCGCTCTTATTCATAAACAAAATAGACCCAAAGACAAAAAAAGCACCTATGAAAAGGTGCTTGAAATTATTAGGAAAACAGTTTTCTAAACGACTGTACATGATTATTAACAAACGCAACCGTATCCGTACCCATACCCTGGTCCAACACCGTAGCCGCCGTATCCGCTGAATCCTCCGCCAACATACGCTGCGCCAACAATGACTAAAAGAATAAACAAGACGACTATAAAGGCAAAGCCGCCACCGTAACCAACACCACCAACAGCACCGCTCATCTGGTCATTCCTCCCTTATTTAAAACTTCCCTAGCATCATATTCATATATAGGTATTTGGGAATATTTATTTTTAATTTTGGGCAAAAATGGACGAATGCCTACTTGAACAATTGAAAAAGACATGATTCCAAGGATCATATTCTTTTTCTTCGTTTATGCCATTTTTCAACGATTTCAAATATAGATATACAAATTAACAGCCAAAAAGCTCCAGCAATATATCCCCCTACAACATCACTTGGATAGTGAACACCTAAATAAATTCGGCTTAAACCGACAACAAATATAATGATCAATCCAACTAATAATCCAAAAATTTTTGACCAATTATGCTTGGCCAACTTAACTAATATATAACCGAGACTCCCATATAAGATCATCGATCCCATTGAATGGCCACTCGGAAAACTAAAACCATTTTCTTGGATAATCGGATGAATATCCGGTCGCTCACGCTTAAAGTACAATTTTAATATCCGGTTAAATACTCCGGCACCAATACCAATTGTTATGACTAAAAACAAACATAATAATCGATGGCGAGAGAAAAAAAGTAATAAGATAACTAAGAAGGTGATGGTTGCTACACCTTTAACCGAACCAAAAAAAGTAATAACCAACATAATTGATGTTAGTCTATCGGATATTTTTCCTTGAACGAATGAAATAATTTGATTATCAAAACTCCTAATTTCTGTACCGTTTAATCCGGTCGCAATTTCAAAAAAAGCCCAAATAAAAATTACGATAAGAAAAATGGCACTAATCCCTAATGTTAATGTTCGTTTCCTCATACAGCTAACCTCCTGCATCTCTTTTCTATCTTAGCATATACTTAGAGGTTGTTTCTTTTCTATACACAGGTCCATTATTGTGCTTTTTTTGCTTTCGCAGGAGCTTTTTTTCTTCTCGTTGGCGCTTTTTTTTCTTCCTTTGGTTTTGTTTTATCAATGGATGCTTGAAGTGCCGCCATCAAATCAGTAACATTTGTCGTCGGCGCTTTTTCCTTTGGAGTTACGGCTTGTTTTCCTACTTGTTTACTATTTATTAATTCCATCAGTTTTGTTCGATATTCATCGGTATATTTTTCCGGCTCAAATTTAGTTGTTAATTGTTCAATTAACAAAATGGCGGTGTCAATTTCCTTTTTAGATACTTGGTCATCTGCCGGAACATTCGGTACATCCCCAACATTCCTCACTTCATCAGGAAAATGAATGGTTTCCATTAACAGCGTATTTTCATATACTCTGATAATTGCTAGCTGCTCTTTTGAGCGCATAATGATTTTTGCTAAACCTGCTTTTTCTGTTTCCAACAATGCCTTTCTTAATAAACCGTAGGCTTTCATTCCTCCTTCATTCGGTGACATATAATAACTTCGATTAAAATAGATGGGATCGATTTCTTCTATTTTTATAAAGTCTATTATTTCAACGGCTTTTTCTTCTGTCGCTTTTTTTAGTTCATCTAATTCCGATTCGTCTAATATGATGAATTTACCCTTTGTTATTTCATATCCTTTAACAATATCATCCATCGCTAATTCTGTTTCACAAACTGGACATATTTTTTCATATTTTATCGGTGTATGACATTTTTTGTGAAGAGTTCTCAACTTAATATCCTTATCTTCTGTTGCTGCATGCAATTTAATCGGTATATTTACTAAACCGAAGCTAATACTTCCTTTCCATATCGTATGCATCTATCTCACCCTTCCTAAATTCCTACTTAATATAAGCATTAAATTTATTAAGAATTTCATGCTTATAATTTTTTGGAAATACTACTGCAAGCTTTTGTGGGAATAATAACGGAAGGTGATGATCAATGAAACCGATGCTTCCTACGCTGAAATCCGACGCTCCATTGAATAGTAACTGGATATACGAAATTAAATATGATGGATTTCGCGCGATATTAGAATGGAATCACAATGTTATGCACTTATGGAGTCGCAATGAAAAGGATCTACTTCCCCAATTTCCTGAAATAGAAGCGTATTTAACATGTATTAACGAACGTGTTAAGGATTTTTTTCCTTTAATATTAGATGGAGAATTAGTTGTTTTAGAAAATCCAGGACTTGCAAATTTTGGGGAATTACAAATTAGAGGGCGTATGAAATCGAAGGACAGAATAAAAGAATTTGCAAGAAGGCGACCATGCAAATTATTAGTGTTTGATTTATTAGAAATTAATGGGCTATCGATTCGAAATCACCCATTAGTAGAAAGAAAAAAAAAGCTGAAAAACATTATCGATAAGATCGAAGTACCGACTAATCCTACAAATGCTAGCCCAGCGTTAATCCAACAAATTTCGAGTGAAAAGGATTTTAAGAAAGTATGGAATCGCGTAAAATCATTTGATGGAGAAGGTGTTGTGGCCAAAACAATTGATAGCAAATGGGAGGAAGGGAAAAGAACTGAAACATGGATTAAACTAAAAAATTGGAAAAAAGTATCATGCTTTATTATAGGGTTGGATTCTTCTAACGGATATTATCATGTTGGTGTATACAAGGGTAAAATTGTTTATCCTCTTGGTTTATTTTTATTTAGCCTTGACGCGGATAAAAAACAAGTCTTAAACAAGGTAATCAAAGAGAATTCATACGCGAATAATAATGGTTTACTTAAAATCCACCCATCTATTTGCATTGATATACATTATTTGGAGTGGTTTGAAGAAAAACTACGAGAACCGCATTTTCATGCTTTTCGCTTTGATTTATCTCCGGAAGAATGTACGTATGATCAATTTTTACTAGACGAAGCACATATTCCAGATATATCAATTACCCATCCGGATAAACCGTTGTGGGAAAAAGATGCAATATCCAAGTTAGATTTTGTACGCTATATGAGAAAGATTTCGTCATTCATGCTGCCCTTTTTGCAAAATCGTACATTGACAGTCATTCGATTCCCCCACGGAATATTTAGTGAGCCTTTTTATCAAAAAAATTGTCCTGAATATGCACCTGATTTTATTCAAACACATGCAAAAGATGGAATCGACTATATCGTTTGCAACGATTTAAAATCGTTAATGTGGCTTGCGAACCAATTATCAATTGAATACCATATACCCTTTCAAACAATATTAGACCCATATGTAAGCGAAATTGTCTTTGATCTTGACCCACCTTCGCGAAAGGAATTCCACCTAGCAATCAAAGCTAGTCAAATGATGAAAAAAATATTTGACCAATTAGACTTAATAAGTTTCATTAAAACATCGGGAAATAAAGGTCTACAGGTTTATATACCTTTACCCGAAAGGAAATTCACTTGGGATGACACACGCTTATTTACTGAATTTATTGCAAACTATTTAATTACAGAAAAGCCAGATCTATTCACTATTGAACGAATGAAAAAAAATCGAAAAGGTAGACTATATGTTGACTTTGTTCAGCATGCAGAAGGAAAAACAATCATTGCTCCGTATTCAATGCGTGGTCATGAAGATGCACTTGTTGCAACACCGTTGTTTTGGAACGAAGTGAATGAACATCTTCATCCAGAACAATTTACAATGCAAACGGTTTTACAACGAATAAAAAAATTACCTTGCCCTTTTGGAAACTTTTTTTCAGCAAAAGAAAGTCAACCATTTGAACCTATTTTAAACTTTTTGAAAAGAAGTAAATAAAAAACATCGACACTCGTCGATGTTTTTTATTTATCCTAATAGTACCTTTTCAATTCGTTTATTAGCATATGTTTCAAGCTCTTCATAATACTTTTGCTCATCAAAACTTGATTTATGGATCAATTGAAACAACTCGGGATTTAGTCGGTCTAGTTTAATTTCAGCATCGTAAATATAGGTAGCATTTCCAATTAAATCAATTTTATATTGATCTTCAAGCTTATGTACGACACATCGAACTTTTCCGCCATTATTATAAACTTCTATACTACTTTCAAATTCATTCATTGAAAGTAGACAAGAAATAAGCGAGGATGAAGACATCGCGGTTCCACACGCATTCGTAAAACCAACCCCTCTTTCATACGTACGAACAAAAATTTCTCCCTTTTCCAACTCTTTAACAAAACTCACATTGACTCCATCCGGAAATAATGGATTCGGACCGTTAACATATTTTGCAATCGTTTCTTGCGTATTAGCACGCAGCACATCTTTATCCACAAAACTAATTAAGTGCGGATTAGGGACAGCTACAGCGGAAAATAATAATTGATCCGACAATTCAACAATTTTCTCATTTATTAGATGATTTTTATCCATATTCATCGGTAAGGCAGACAAAGAAAATAGAACCGGAGAAATTTCAACACAATAAGTTGGAATTTCATTAAAGATTGGTTCAGCTTTACTTACTAAAAGTGTTGCTTTCATCGTTTCAATAGCGATCTCATCTTTTTGGAGCAACTCACAAACGTACCTTCCTACGCAACGTAAACCGTTTCCACACATCGAAGCTTCGGAGCCATCTGCATTAAATACACGCATTTTTGCATCTGCATGATCACTATTCATCGTAAAAAGAATACCATCCGCACCTAATAATGACTTTCTATCACATAAAGCGATAGCTAAATTTTGTCGGTCCTTCTCGCTAAAATGATACTGAGAGGACATTTCATCAATTAGTAAAAAATCATTTCCCGAACCGTGGCATTTTCTAATTTGTATATTCATATTTAATCCCCCACAAAACAGTACTTTACTTCTTATTTATTAAGGGTGCCACAAAAAAAGAATTCAATCAAGATTCAATCTAAATAGTCTTCATTTAATACATTCACACTCCACTGCAATGCCTGTTGATAAATAGATGGTAGCTTACTAGAATCTATACCGCTTTTATTTAATAATCGCTCCATGAGTTCCCATTCCCCTTTTTCAATTGAAATAACCAATTCCAGTACTTCTCTCATTTCATTTTCTTCCCCACATAAAGCATTATAAATCGTGTCTTCAAGTGGAAGTTTATCTAATATCGTTTCCATCGGAATGGATAAAATAGTATCCATTAAGGAAAAAAGGCCCAATAAAAAATAACTTGGCGACTGGCCCCTTCCGATATATTTTTCCGCAATAATTTCACAACATTTAGCTCTTGTTAAGCAAATAGTTTTTACCTCATCTGAAAGCTGTTGACGCCATCCAGCATTTTCTCTGACGGCTAACACGTAAATCCACCTTTTAATCTCAATTAAACCTAATAATATTATTGCTTGAGGTATGGAATGAATCTTATGTTTTGGTCGATATGCGGGGGAATTGATTAATTTTAGCAATTTATACGATAAAGATAAGTCTTGTTCAATGATTTGACTTACAGCTTCAAAACTTACGTCTTCATAAGATAATTTATTTATAATTTGAAAATAAGAGTTAAATGACGCGGGAATATCAAATGTTGAAACAATTACAGGTTTACTAAAAAAATAACCTTGAAAATAGCTGTACCCGCTTCTTTTTGCAAGTTCAAATTGTTCTCGAGTCTCAACCTTTTCCGCTAATAATTTTAGATTAAACTGTTTAACAATCGTTTCAATCTTTTTTCGATTCACTGTATCTGTATTCAAAAAATCTATTTTCACAATATCGACTACTTTTAATAATTCCAACGAATAAATATTCTTCTCATGGAATATGTAATCATCTAAAGCGATTCGATAACCTTGATTTTTTAACTCCATACAAATGGTAAGAAGTTCGGGGGACGGTAAAATATTTTCTAGTATTTCAACAACGATTTCTCTCGGGGGGAAATAGGTGGGAACTTTTTGTTGAAGTAGATTTTCTGTAAAGTTTATAAAACAAGGTAATCCGGATGAAAGGTTATCAATACCGATATTTAAAAAACTATTTATGATGACATCAGCTGTTGCTTGATCTCCGTCAATATTAGGAAATGCATTTACTTTATTATTACGGTAAAGTAATTCGTACGATATTACTTTTTCATTCTCATTAAAAATTGGTTGTCGTGCAACAAAAACTTCCATGAAATTCTCCCCTTATTCGATGTAAATTATTCCTATTAATGTGAAATCACAAAGAAATAATACCAAAGAACTAGGTTTAAAGTCCATAAAAAAATCTATAGGAGCAACAAAATTAAAACCTATAGATGTGAGTTACAACTTTTTATACTTTTGTAGGCAATAGATAAGTAGACAAACAGCAATATAAAAATCTAGCAATTCAACTTTTTCGTTCATTTCAATAATTGGCGTATTGGGCGCAAACTGCTTTTGCCAATTAAGCGGCATTAACCCGATTTCACTTTTCATTAACACAGTTCCATCTTTTAACAGTTGAAGGATTGAAGAATTTTTATCGATTGAGAATTGTTGTTGATTTAAGGAAAAAATTTCTTTGCCTTTCCCTTTGGTAACGAAATTAAGTCTCATTTTTTTACCCGAAGCGATTATTTCTAATTCTGATTTTTGAAAACGAGGGATTTTAAATAGTGCTAGTGTACTTCCATCCCGTTTTTTTAACTCAAATAAATGGGACCGATACTTTGTTTTCATCATTGAGCCTTTTTTAACTTCAGAAATTTCCCATTCACAAATCCCATTACTTTTAAAAAGTTTTAATTGAAAACTAGGGTTTGTTTCCTGGAATAATAAAAATTGATTATGTTGCAATACTTTTTCTTGCGAGTTTAAAAGGTTCGATGCTTTTGATTCTCGATATGAAAAATAAAAGTATTTACTATAGAAATAGACTAATAATGTACCGATCGAAATAAAAATCAATTTATGAAATATCGTTATTTCAAAATAGATCATAATAAATATGCAGATTGTTGCCGAAACGCCAATAATAACTAATTGATTAAAATACACATTCTTCAAAGAGGAATAATACTCTTTTATATTCATTTCTTTTCACCCTATCCAAGAAGTATCAGTCTATTATATGAAAATTGATAGAGTTTATTCACATTTAAACAACTTATTAATTTCTTTTTCTAAATAATTTTTTTCATTATTTTCTTAGAATGCTTTGCATATGTATTTAATAGTTGTCCAAATTTACAATACATAAAGTAGGTGATTTTTTGTTATCGAATATTCAAGCGTTCATATTAGGAATTATCCAAGGTTTAACCGAGTTTTTACCAATCTCGAGTACCGGGCATTTGTATATCGGCAGACATTTATTTGGGTTGGATGAGGCAGGACTTTTTCTTGATACGATGCTACATGTGGGGACATTATTAGCCATTATTGTCGTTTATAAAAGTGAATTATGGAAAATGATTTGCAATCCTTTTAGTAAATTATCACTTGTAATGATAGTCGGTACAATACCAGCTGTTGTTATCGGTCTTTTATTTAAAGATTATTTTGATGAAATATCGAAGACTGGCAGCACAATAGGTTGGGAATTTCTAGTTACTGGTTTCGTCCTCTGGTTTGCAGAAAAAGCAAAAAAAGGCGAAAAAAATTTAGAAGATATACGTTATTCAGATGCTTTTATCATTGGATCATTTCAAGCAGCAGCAATCTTCCCAGCATTGTCTCGATCAGGTTTGACGATTGCAGCAGGACTATTTAGAAAATTAGATAGGGAAACGGCAGCATATTTTTCATTTTTATTATCTACACCAGCCATTCTAGGTGGGATCGTGTTACAAGGGAAAGATATTTTTTCTGGACAAGTAGAGTCTGTAACACTTACTGGACTTCTTTTTGGGACAGTTGCTTCAGCTATTTTTGGCTATTTAGCAATTGTTGGAATGGTGAATTTTTTAAAGAAGCGATCTCTTAAAATCTTTGCCTATTATGTTTGGATTCTTGGAATCTCGATTATTCTATTACAAACTTTAGGAATTTTTTAATTGGAGTTGAATAATATGACTGCTGACTGGGTCACAAATATACTTGAACTACTTGGTCAATATGGTTTTTTCGGTATTACTATTGCTTTAATGATTGAAGTTATACCAAGCGAAGTCGTTTTAGGATATGGTGGCTATTTAATTTCTAATGGGGACATATCCTTTTTTGCTGCCTTACTTGCGGGAATAATTGGGGGAACGATCGCCCAACTTTTTCTTTATTGGCTCGGTGTGTATGGCGGACGTCCTTTTTTTGAAAAATACGGAAAGTTTTTGTTAATAAAACGTAGTCATTTAGATGCTGCTGAATTATGGTTTAATAAATATGGAACGATCGTTATTTTTACGGCGAGATTTATTCCTATCGTACGCCATGCGATTTCAATTCCAGCAGGCATTGCAAGGATGCCCTTTCATCAATTTTTAATCTATACGATTGCGGCTATGCTGCCTTGGACCATTCTTTTTCTTTTAATAGGGATGCAATTAAACCAGCATTGGAATTCGATAAGTGTCGTAGCGTCTGCCTACATAAAACCAATTATATTAATTGCTTGTTTTTCTTTATTACTTTACTTTAGTTATCATTACTTTATCAAAAAGAAGAAGTAAAAATAATTTGTCGAAACGAGGGATAAATAGTCAAAAAAAATTAATAAAAAACCTATTTTCAATTGCTGAAATTTATTGTAATATACAATCAGAAAATAATTACACAAGTTTATATACAGCATTTAGGGAAGGCAAATGGTGCGCCACCAGAAAAGTTTCTTGACTGGTCCTAGTGGGTTCGATTCCCACCCCGAAATTTTTTACGCAACTTTAAAAAATTTCGAGGGTGGATCTTCCTACTTAGGGGAAAACTGCCCTCATTGGAGGGATCGTCATGCTCAAGAAACGCGAATTAATTGGTCAAGAAAGCCACATTCTATTCGATTTGATGGTACACCCGGAAGTCTTTCCTTTTGTTCGTCATAAAGCAAATTCCCATGACGAGTTTCTATTTTTAACGAAACATACAATAGAAGCTGAAGAAAAAGGAGAACTCATTTCGCGAACAATAATTGATGAATGGGGAAATCCTATAGGCACGATTAATTTATACGATATTGAAAATGGTGCTGGATTTTTAGGTACATGGATCGGAAAACCGTATCATGGGAAAGGGTATAATAAACATGCAAAAGAGGCATTTTTTAACGAGGTATTTTATGAATTAGGTATTGAAACGATTTTCATGCGAATTCGTAAAGAAAATATTCGTTCTATAAAAGCTGCAGAAAAACTTCCATATGTAATAAAAGCGAATGAATCTCGCAAAGTTGTATTTGATCAATTAAATGCAAAAGAATATATATATGATTTATATGAAATTTCAAAAGATCTTTATTCACTCTATATGATGCGGCAGCAAACAGCTAACGATGAAACACATGCCCTTGAAGCATAAAGAACTCGCAAAAAGCGAGTTCTTTTTTTTATATTAATTTTTCTTTAATTGCTCATTATAAAGATTCCGTACTACCCATGTTTTGTATAACTCTAGTTTTTTTCTTCCTATTGGGTGATAGCGGATTCCTTTTTCTTTTAACTTCTGAACATACCATCCTTTAGAATATTTATATGCCATAATATCAATCCCCCAAAATTAGTACTTGTCCCTAAACTATATGCGCTAATTTTGCGAAATATGATGCCTTTTAGATTCAAAAGACAAAAAAACCTTCTTGAAAAGAAGGTTTTTTTGATAAATACATTATTTACCAATGAATTCTTGAGTCCAATAGTTCCCATTTTCTACATATCCAACACCAATATGTGTATAGTTTTTGTTTAAAATATTTGCACGGTGACCTGCACTGTTCATCCAAGCATTAACTACCTCTTCAGGTGAACGTTGACCCATTGCAATATTTTCACCTGCAGAACGATAGGAAATACCAAATTTCTTCATCATATCAAATGGTGAACCATATGTTGGACTTGTATGATCAAAGTATTTATTTTTTGCCATATCATTAGATTTTGTTCGAGCTACTTTACTTAATTCCGTATCAATCTTAAGTGCAGGAAGACCATTTTTCGCACGTTCTTTATTTGTTAAATCTACTACTTGCTTTTCAAAAGCGTTTAAACTATAATCAGCTTTTTGTGTAGTTGAAGTAGTCGGTGTTGTTGATTTTGCTGGAGTTGTATTGCTTGATTCTCCAGTTTTTGGTTTGTTTTGATTAGCATGTTTTGCATTTTCCGTAGGTTTTTTCGCTGTTGTTGTAGAATGATCAGCCGGTGTTGCCTTCTTTTGTACATTTTGTTTGGATTGATTTACTTCATTTTTAATATTATTCGTATGTTTGCCATTAACATTGTATTTAGCCAATAGTTGATTAATTATTGATTGTGCTTCATCTATATTATTAACTTTATACTGATATTGTGCGATTTTAATAGATTTATTTGAATCATTTTGAATTGTAGCAGCGTCTGCTTTATTCATCAATGGTGCTGCAAGAAGTGTTAATGCAGTTGCTGTAGTAATGAATGTTTTTTTCATGGATGTAAGTCTCCTCCTTGTTATCTACAATGTCTGATTTTGTCTTGCAAGAAAATCATATCATATGTTTTTTGTAATAATTTTGGAAGAGAATACTAAAATCGTAGAAATTAATTTTAACTATTAATTTTCAAAAACTGTATTCTACTAATATCCTTATTTTATCGGTTTTCTAATTTAAATATAGCACTAACTTTCATTAGCTAAATTTCCATATTTTCTTAGTTGCTTCCACATAATAACAAAGATTAGCTATTGACAAATTTTATTTCCACGTTTTTATATATCAATTATTTCAAATAGATTTCAATAATTTTTATCTCATAAAAAAAAGCCATTAGGATTACTAATGACTGATTTCTTCCATTACCTCAGTATAATATCGAATTAATGCGATTTTTTCAGAGTCTGTTAACGATGAATTCGCTACTCGTTTGATCGCAAGGTAAAATTTCACTTCTTTTGTTTTTCTTGTTCGAGGGTGGGTTTGCTCGTCATGAAGCTCCATTATTATTAATTCATGGAGTTTTTCTTTAGGTGAAAGTGTATCGTCGGAATCGATTCTATTGTTCCAAATGCTTAAATAAGCTTCTAATAGTTTTGAATAATCCACTAATTCTCATCCTTTAATTGTAGACATAAATAGATTGTAAATTGGTTATGATAAAGTTAAAACCACTTGAACTTAAAATATATAATATTGGAGGTTGTATTTATGCACGGTCCATATTGCTGTCCGAATTGCAAAACAAACCGAACTCGATTTAATATCATACAACAAGTTCCACAAGCTGTAAAAATGGATCCGAAATCAGGAGAAATTATTGAAGATTATGGAAATCATTCATCCGATCTTTTCCACATTTCTTATAAAGGGCCTGAATACAGAGTGCAATGTGGCGCATGTGGACTTGTGGAAGATGAGATGACGTTTTTAAAGTTTGGCGAAAACATTAAATAAACTAAAAAGGATGTTCCAAAAGTATCGAATCGTATCCATTTTCAAACATGCTTTTTTAAGAAAGTTTGGTATCTTTACTATTGGAATTTCCTTTTTCATTTTGCAAAGTATTTATTCTTTCGTTTCATTGAATAATTGATTTTCAAGCTTATGTAAAAGTGTGATTAATTCTTTTTTTTCATCATCTGTAAATACACCGAACATTTCCTGCATATAATTTGAAGTAATTTGATTAAGATTTTTAATTAGTGCTCTTCCCTCAGTTGTTAATTCTAAATCCACAACCCTGCGATCCTTACTTGAACGACTTCTTTCAATTAAATTTTTTTGTACTAAGGAGTCAGTTATACTTGTAATATGGCTTGCTGATACTTCCAAAGTTTTAGAAAGATCAGTTACACGCATTTTTCCGTTATACATCAATTTTAAAACCATATATTCATTTGTCGTTACATACTCATTCATTCTTGAATTAAATTGCTCCTTCATCTTTCTATATATATTTCGGAATATTAATTCAAGTTTGTATAGTTCATTATCCATCCATTTGCGTTCCTTTCTTTTCCCCCATTCATTTTATTCTACTATAAATAAAATTTAAATGAAACCGCTATAAAAGAAAAGAAACTGACATATAATTAATGTCAGTTTCTTTTCTTTTTATTTTTTTAATAATTCTATCGCTTTATTTACTTGTGTATCATTTTTAATGATTTTTTCCCTTATCTTATTCATTAATTGAATCGTAGTATCCCCTTGTAAATTTCCGTTAGCTTTTAATTTCGTGTCTTTTTGGAAATTCATTACTGCCTTTTTAGTATGTTCATCGAAATATCCATCTATTTTTCCAGGATTGTAACCAAGAGCTTTCAACATTTCTTCAGCAGCTTTAACTTCATTCGATAATGATGAAACTTTATATTTAGAATCCGGATTGATTAGCGGTAATTCAGCATATTTCGGCATTTTTACTTGATAATTTGGTACGATCCCTTTTTGATGTATCCAATTAGCATTTGGTGTTAGCCATTTTGCCGTTGTGAATTTCATATTGGAACCATCCTTAAAATCAGTAGCTGTTTGAACAGTCCCTTTACCGAAGGATTTTTCTCCAACTAAAGGTATTCCAGCGGATTCACTTACTGCTGCGGCAAAGATTTCCGAAGCACTAGCACTTCCCTTATCGATTACGACTGCTAATGGTACTTTAATTTTTTTACCGTCTTTGGCAGTTATAACTTCGCGCTTTCCATTTTTATCTTCCACCTGAAGTATTGTCTTTCCTTCTGGAATAAATAGATTAGAAATTTCAATCGCTTGGTCAAGAAGGCCACCAGGATTTTGACGAAGATCAATAATGAGTGATTTCATGCCTTTTGAATCCATTTCATTCAATGCAGTTAATAGCTCATTATATGTGTTCTCTGAAAAGCTTGTAATTTGAATCTTAGCAATACCGTCTTTCAACATTTCAGCGTATACAGTGTTTACCGGGATTTCATCCCTAGTGATGGTCATTTGTGTCGTATCATGGGAGCCTGCTCGTTGAATAGTTAGGGTCACTTTTGTCCCTTTCTCACCTCGTATTAATAGAACAGCTTCGTTTGCACTCATCCCACGAATACTTTTTCCGTCAACCGCTAATATTTTGTCATTAGGTTTAATGCCAACTTTCTCAGCAGGTGAACCTTTTATTGGAGATACTACTACTATATTTCCATCTTTCTCCTGTATTTCAGCACCTATTCCTTGAAACGATGATGAAATGCTTTCATGAAATTTCTCTGCTTCTTCCTTGGTCATATAGTCAGAATATGGATCATCTAATGAATCCAGCATTCCATTTATCGCACCATTAATTAATTTTTCTTTATCTATATCTTTATAATATTTTTTGTTTAATTCATCATACGTATCATATAATTTATTAAACTCCGTCCTCTGATTAACACCTACCTTTACAGCCTTTTCATCCCCAAAAGCTAAAGCAAAGGTGGTTATACCTGCAGTTGCAAAAATAAGCACAAAAATAAGCATAACAAATTTAAATTTTCTAATTCTTATGTAGCCATTAGTTTGATCTTCTTTTGAATCGAAATCTTTATTTTCTTCTTTATCCAAAGAGCTTCACCACTTTCATACCCATTTACATTACGAGGTTTACAAATCGAAATACTAACTTCTTTATTTTATCAGCTTTTACCTTTTTAAGAAAGAAAAGCTTTTTTGTCTGCATTACGGGTAAAAAAAGCAGGCTGCGCCTGCTTTATGCTTTCTTTACATGCTTAAAGTACTCTTCTAAAGTCCAGTTATTTTTATAAATTATTGTCGCAACCTTTTTACCAACATAGCGGAAATGCCATGGCTCATACTCATATCCGGTAATCTTCTCTTTTCCCTTCGGATATCTGAGGATAAACCCATATTCATGGGCATGTTCTCGAAGCCATATCCCTTCTTTTTGTTTTTCAAATGATTCTGTTAGGAGAAAATTCACACTTTTACTTGTGATATCCATTGCTAATCCGGTTTGATGTTCACTTTGACCCGGAATAGCCACCGCTTGAACCGCCTTTTCTTTTCCGACATTTGCAATTTCAGCATTCAGTACTTCTTTTTGCCGTTTGTATGATCGGTATCCGGAGGAAGCATATAAATCGATGCCATCTGATTTCGCATTTTGGAACATTTTTTCCAAAGCACCAGCTGCTTCTTTTCTCATATAACTTTTTTCAATATCTTGATCACCAAAAGAAAATAGTACTTTTGGACGAACTAAATCATTAGGAATATAATTACCAATTGAATAGGTCTTATTAACAAGAGCTAAGATGTTCGAATTATTTTCTATTAATTTCTGTCCATTCACGTCTTTAATGTGATTAAAGTACTTCGATTCTAGCAATAAATTTCCTTCAACCTTCTTTTCAGGTGTTTTATTGTTCGTTTGAATAGACTCATTTTTATCCTTAGATATTGTATGATCGTTCTGTCCCCAACTACAACCACTAAGTAGTAGAAGCACTGATGTTATCGTAATAATTCGCTTCATATTTTCACCTTTCTTCTTTAATCAACGTAGTCGCAAAATAAAATAGAGACTAACAGGGTGCTAGCCTCTAAAAGCTCACTCTTTATATTATAGCCGTTAAACCAAAGTAGATAAAGCAACTTCAATCATTTCATTAAACGTCGTTTGTCTTTCTTCTGCTGTGGTTTCTTCACCAGTTAGCAGGTGGTCACTAACAGTTAATACAGATAATGCTTTACGATCAAATTTAGCTGCAAGTGTATATAATGCTGCTGTTTCCATTTCGATTGCTAAAATACCATACTTTGCCCATTTTTCATGTTCTGCATTATCATTATAAAACATATCTGCAGTAAACACGCTTCCGACTTTTAAGTTCAGTCCTTTAGCAACACCACCATCATAAGCCTTTTTCAGCAAATCGAAATTGGCAGTTGGTGCATAATCAATTCCACCAAATGTCAGACGGTTCATTTGCGAATCAGTTGAGGCGGTCATAGCTAAAATAACGTCACGTACTCTCACATCTTTTTGAATAGCACCGCATGTACCGACCCGAATTAGATTCTGCACATTATAACTTTGCATTAATTCATTTATGTAAATAGATATTGATGGGACTCCCATTCCTGTTCCTTGAACAGACACTTTCTTCCCATTATATGTTCCGGTAAATCCATACATATTACGAACTTCATTGTAACATGTAACATCTTCTAAAAATGTTTCTGCAATGTATTTTGCACGAAGCGGATCACCCGGCAGTAGTACGGTTTCAGCAATTGCATTCTCTTTCGCATTAATATGGACACTCATAATATTCCTCCTCTAAAATCAAGTATTTTAATTTTACTGTTTTCCTTATTAGGATGCAAATAAATTCTTGAAAGTCATGTCTAATCTCTTTTTGGGCACTATATATAGTATAAACGTAAGAAGGAGGGATACTCTTTGGGCAAGAAAAATCGCAATCGAATCAATGGACAAAAGAAAAATAATCATATTCCTGAAGACCAAATTGTTGCCGAACAAATAGCTCATGAAAAGGAATTCTCTGCTAAAGAACGAAAAAGATGATATTGTTTTCAAATAAGCAAAAAAGCCTTCCTCATTTGGAAAGCTTTTTTGCTTAATATGTGTCTTCCTCTGGTTCCTCATCAATAATTGATTTTGCAATTAAGTAATCAAATGTAATGTCGGCGATTTCTTCAACCTCTTCTTCATTCGGAGCATACCCTCTTTTAATTAATTCTTGAAAGAAAAATTCAGCTATCTCCTCAGTGTCAATAAACACTTCAATTTCTTTCATAAAAATCGCCTCCTTAGTTTAAAAATGTATGTTATTTAAATAAATATTAAGCAATCGAAATTTAATGTCATCATTTTTGCGGGACAAGCATATTGATTTATTAATCACAATTAATTTGAAGGGAAGTATGATTATGGGCCGCATACACGGATTAAAAACGTGGATACATTCCGAATTATTTGAACAAAAAATTGTACATGCAATGGAAAACATCTTATCTATCTTATTTACAGCCTTCATTATTTCTTTTATCATGTTAGGGATCTACATTGTCTTTTTCTAAATTGCCATTCAAAAAATACGATAGATTTAACAGTTGCCTTTCAATTGTTCGAAGGGTCGAAACATAATTTTCATCGTGAAACATTAAGTATAATGTTTTGTAATCATTGTATTTATCTAGTAGGCAATCAATTTTATGACCTAATTGTTCATTTGGTGGAGGGATTAATAATGGTTTGTTTGTTTTTATTGCTGGATAGACAAAGCCAAATTTCCTTAAAAACGCGTCTGCATGCTCGGAATCTGCAATTAGTATGAGTTCTGCTTCATCAGCCTCAAGCCATTCCCCATCATGTATCCTTGTAAGCTCATAAATTATATCTTCCCAGGCATCCTCTTGATAACGCCAAATTTCAGTCCGAAAACCAACCACTTTAAATAATTCGTCTTTATAACCCTTTACTTGAACTAAATCGCCAAAAAAGAATTTATACTCGATATCGATTTGTTCTTTATCAAACAATTCACCTTTATAATCAGTAAGTAACATAATTCCATTTTCTTTAAATAATCCACCGCTATCATTTACTTCGTATAAATATTGTCCATCAATAAGTTTAATATTTGTAATTTTCCCTACCGATCCATACTTCGTTATTACTACAATATCACCTATTTCATACTTTGGATTTTTGTGATTTTTCATTTCCTCCCGTCTCCTTGAAACACAACCTAAGTATTATTAGTTAGTATATGCAATTTCAAGGTGAAGGGTTTTGATTAAAATGCTGTTTTGAACCGTTTGTTTGTCATCAAAATAGTTTTGATTATTTTATCAACTATTATAGTTTTTCTCTTCTATATATAATTCCCAAACTTGGTCGAAGACTGTCATTGATGTTAGATAATCTCCATTAAGTTCTAAATAGGTACTTAGTTCATTGTAAGTCGATAGTCCTTTTGGAAAAGAATGGTCTTTGTACGCGTGATTAGCAAATTCAGAAATACTATCTTTAGGCTTTGGGTCGCGAAATTTCATTAAGTAATGGTAAAAGGATTTATTCATTTAATCACGCCTTTCTAATGGTTTATCTATACCTTTCTCTATTAATTATATTTCAACTCCGATTTTAATGGAATACGTGATAAAGGTTCTATTACTTTTATCGTATAAAACTTCTATTTTTTCGACAAAATTTTTAATTATTTGTAGATAATTCAGCGAAGTACGGTTAGAATAATAATTAGTAATAATTACATAATTCTGTACATATAAGGGGGAAAAGGTTTGATAAAAGGAAAGAATACTACCGAGAAAGGAAAAACAGCTAAATCAAAAAAAGAAAAAGCTAAGAAAACGGACCTTTTTCGAAATTCAAATAATCTAAAGAGAAAGGGTAAGGTTTTTAATTATTTTCAAACGATTAGGGGAAAAGTTATTATTTCTTTTGGTATACTTACCGTTTTGTTAATCGGATTAACAATAACATCCTATGTTAATATGACAAAACTAGAGTCAGAAATTAATAGAGTTGTAAAGCAAGATTTAGTCGTTCATGAGAAAGTGAATAATATTAAAAATTCTTCACTCATGATTGAAAAAGCAGAACTAAGTTATGTTTTAACTGCAGACAAATCCTTCCTAAAATCGTTAGAAAAAGAAACGGATCATGTCGATCAAACGGTGAAGGATTTGAAGTCGTTGCTCAAAGGTAACAATTCACAATTAAAAAAATTGGACGGTATTGAAAATGCTTATCATTTTTGGGTAGGATGGATTAAAAAGGTAGTGGAAATTAGAGATTTTTGGTCCATTGCTGAAGCTGGTAAGGAAGTCCAATCCGCAAGAGGTCAAGATTATATAAAACAAATGACGAATAATATTCAGTTATTTATAGATTCGGAAACTGCTTCAACGAATGAAAGAATCAAAAATTTACATGTTCAAGCTACTATCGCTAAATCAGTAACAATTGGATTTTCATTATTTGCACTAATCTTATCAATCCTGCTTGCAATCATTTTATCCAAAAATATCAAAACTAGTGTTAGGAAAATCAGTACTTCCATACTTGATATTGCAAATGCGGGTGGAGATTTAACGAAGCGGATTGAAGTAAAAGCGAATGATGAACTTTCAGGTCTTGCTCGCGATACAAATATTTTAATCGAAGGAATAGCAAACTTAGTCAAGAAGGTATCAATGATGTCGGAGAATGTTTCTGCAAGTAGTGAAGAACTATTAGCTTCAGCGGAAGAAACATCAAAAACAATTATGTCAATAGCCGAGACTTCGAGTGAAATTGCTGCAGGTAGTGAGCAAACTTCCTCCCAAATGGAAGAATCGTTAGAAAAAATGAAGTCTTTGGAAAATGTTGTAAAAACATTAAATATTCATGCAGATAAAGTAAAGGCGTCTGCGTTAAATATGCAACGTGCTGCTGAGGAAGGAAGCTTGTCCGTTTTGGATGCGTCCAACGAAATTATGGGTATTGAAAAAACGATGGCAAATACTAGCACTACTGTTAATGCATTAGGAAAAAAATCAGAAGATATTACAAAAATCATCAATACAATCACCGGTATTTCAGAACAAACAAATTTATTAGCATTAAATGCAGCGATTGAAGCTGCCCGTGCCGGTGAACATGGTAGAGGCTTTGCTGTTGTTGCCGATGAGGTTAGAAAACTAGCAGAACAATCCCAAACTGCGGCGAAGGAAGTAACAAAAATTATTCATTCCATTCAAGACGAGGTTCAAAAAATTATTGAGCAAAACAAACAAGGTGTTCAAGCAATATTATCCGGGGTTGAAATATCCAATGATACGAATAAATCTCTGCAAAAAATAGTTCAACAATCTAACGATACAAGTAATGTTATCGCAGAAATGGTTTCACAGATTGAACAAACTCTATTGCTAAGTAATGAAGTAACATCCTCTTTTACTTCAGTAAGTGAAATTGCGGAGATTACTGCTGGACATACAGAAACGACGGCCGCAGCTTCAGAAGAAGGATCCGCTGCAATGGAAGAAGTTACAGCCTCAGCATCTGAACTATCAAAACAAGCTGAAAACTTACGAGAACTTATATCAAACTTTAAAATATAAAAAGGTGGATTTTATCCACCCTTTTATTATTTTTAAGTAAATTATCTTTCATTTTCACTTTCGTTAAATAGAGATAATAAATGACCATACCCTTCTTCTTCCATTTTAAACTTAGGAATAAATCTCAAAGATGCCGAATTGATGCAATATCGAAGCTTCGTAGGACCTGGACCATCATTAAACACATGGCCTAAATGGGAATTTGCTGTTTTACTACGTACCTCTGTTCGCACCATTCCATGACTTGTATCTGTATTTTCTATTATTTCTTGCTCCTCGATTGGTTTAGTAAAGCTTGGCCAGCCACAACCTGCATCAAATTTATCCTTTGAACTAAACAATGGTTTTCCGGATACGATATCAACATATATCCCATCAGCAAATTGATTCCAATATTCATTATGGTATGGAGGTTCTGTAGCGTTGTTTTGAGTTACTTCATATTGCAAAGGATTTAATTTTATTTTCAATTCATTATTTTTCATATATATCACTCCAATGTTTTCTAATAAACGAAGCCCTACCTGATCCTTCATTATAGGCATTATAGTGCAGAGCATTTTTTTTGTAATAATGTTGATGATAATCTTCTGCTGGATAAAAGGTCGTAGCCGGGATTATTTCGACAACAATAGGTTTTTGAAAACGTCCACTCTCTTGTAACTGTTTTTTCGATTTTAATGCTGTTTGCCGCTGATTTTCATCATGATAATAAATGGCCGGTTTATATGATACCCCTCGATCAAAAAATTGACCGTTAGCATCCGTCGGATCGATTTGTTGCCAATAAACATCTAATAATCGCTCATACGGAAAAACTTCGGGGTTAAAAGTAATTTGAACTGCTTCTGTATGTCCAGTTGTACCGGAACAGACCTCTTCATACGTCGGATTTTCTTTTGTCCCACCTATATAACCGGAAATTACCTTTTCAATCCCGGGTTGCTCATCAAAAGGTTTAACCATACACCAAAAACAGCCACCTGCAAATGTTGCCTTTTCTACTTTCATTTTTTCACTTCCCTATTGGCTTTATTAAAGTATTTTAATACATTATCTCACAAAGCACTAGTTGGACGCATATAATGATGAAGTTTATAGAAAAAGGGAGCGAAAATAATGACAGATATTTGGAGGTATTTCCAAAAGGCTGCAAAATACGAGTTATTAACTAATTTTTATAAACATATAGATCCGGAAAAACATCTACAATGCTATCAAAAGCATGTACATTATTTAAACTTAGCTAATAAAATGAAAAGAGAAAAAATATATAAACAACCTTCGTATGTTCGTTTTCTTTGTGCAACGGACCATATTGGCAAAATTGATATTTACTTAAACGGAAAAAGAGTTTTAAAGGATATCGATTTCAAAAAAATTAGTCAATATATTACATTGCCAACAGGAAAATATCATATTGACATTTATCCAGCAGGTACACAGTTATCCACTCTTATTAATAAAACAGTGGATTTTAAACCAAATACTTACTATACCTTAACAATTGTCGGTTCAAATAATAAATATCAACTCATACAATATTTCGATAAGAAAGCCATCGAATCCCCGATTACATCTGTTCGCTTTATTAATCTCCGAAGACCTCATCAACATGTCGATGTAAAAATTAAAAATGACAAGACACTTTTTACGAATGTCGCATATATGCAAGCAACTGACTATATATCATTAACCCCTATGACAGGTACGATCGAAATAATGGATTCAATAACAAAAGAAATAATAAAAACCTATCCAAACATCACTCTTAAACCGAATTTAGCCTATAGTCTCGTATTAATTGATGGCTCACTATTGTTATTTAGTTAAAGTTTTTTTAAAAACGTTGCAATATTATAAAAGGATACCTCATTAGGTATCCTCAATCTTGTTATTCTGTTGGAATTTGTAAAGTGAAGGAAATATCATCATTTTTTAGATCAAAACGATCTGCATGAACGATCATTTCATTATTTATTTTCATGCTTTGCAAAGCAACATAGATTGTTTTTTTATTCGGTTGAATCGTTACCCAATCAGGAAATTTATATGATTTTTGAATAAATTTTAATACAAATTCTACAGGGAGATTCAGATTTCCAATTAAAATCGATTTCTGTTTTAACAGTAAATCCCCGTTTTTTTGTGCTTCTGGTTCAAAAGTCATTTTTAATTGGACATCTTGTGAGAAAACTTTAATTATACCATATAATTCCACTTCGTCGCTCAATTGAACACTATAGTCAATTGGACCATTTAAACCTTCTTTTTGAATATAATGATTAATTAATTTTGTTAAATTATTTTTATCGGTGTTTATTTTAAAATTTACTTTACCACCGTTCGAAGGTTGTTTATGAATGGTCGAAGTGCCTGGTATAAATATAAAGTAACATATAGTAAATACAATTATAATGTTTATAGCTAATAGACTAAAAAATGCAATTTTCCAATGTTGATTTTTCATTGCCGCCCTTCTCCCATTGCACTTTACTCAATTAAATTTTTAAGTTTCCTCTCATTATTTAAAAAGCTATAAATTCTTTTTGCAATGAGTTCATATCCGTGATCGTTCGGGTGAAAATTATCTGAGTAAAGCAAATTTTCTTCTTGATTAGCAAATATATCAGCAACAGGTACAAACATTGTTTTTTTATAGTTATTTATTAATTGTTTACTTGTATTATTCCATTCATAAATAATTTCATCCACTTCTTTTATGTCGGAAAACCACTTAATAAATGGATTGTATAACCCTATTAAAACGATTCCAGCATGCGGATTTTTCTTTCGTATAGTTTTGATTATATTGTTTAACCTTTGTTTGTAACCGATTAGAGCTTGATTAAATTTTGACATTTCTAATTTAGAGAAATTATCTTTAAATACTTTCATAATATCATTGCCACCGATTGTAATAATGACTAAATCTGCTTTAGAAATCGATGCACCTAGCTCTTTTTGCTGAAGTCTTTTTAATAATTGATCTGTTCTATTTCCTCTAACTCCGAAATTTTGAAAATTTACTTTCTTTATCATACGCATCGTTTCAAGATCTTTTGCTAAATAAGGAATATATCCACCTTTATTTGTACTGTCTCCAATACCTTGTGTTAGTGAATCACCGACAGATACGATCGCTAAATCCTTAGGAACAGGTTTATTCGTAACATTCAATTCTTTCATTGTATGTTCTTTTATTCCGAACGTACATCCGCTGCAGAAAAGCAAAATTCCCAAAAGTAAAGTGAGGATTTTTTTCATTTTTTGTCACCCCGCTTTTACATTCTTTTTATTATAACACGTAATATTAAGGGGCAAACATTTTTTTACTTCCAATAAAACGATCATCTTACTTTTTTACTAGTAAGTGTCGTATATATTTGATTAATAAATAATGAATAATCAAATTGATATGCAAGACGGTGGACGGGCCACGGGGCCTTCATAATCGTTTCCCGGAAATCCCCCATACTCTGTCCAAACGATTCTCCTTTTTCAACTGAAATTTTGACGGGCACTTCAATATATTCCATATTACTTTGATCGCTAACTGCCCACATAGCAAGTAAATCATGAATGGGACTCCCTATTAAATTTGGATTCATTTTTTTGTAGAATTTATAGTAATAATCAATCATCGGTTTAATAATTTGACCTACTTTATCATTTGTTTTTAAATAATGCTCGTTTAGTTTATTAACGAAATCTGGTGTTAAGACTGCATGTTTTGAAACATCTAATGGAACGATATGAATTTTTTTGGGTGACAATTGCATGACAAGATTTGCAGCGTAAGGATCACTGAAGAAATTCGCCTCGGCAACAGGAGTTACATTCCCTGCAGTAAGAAATGCCCCTCCCATTAAATAGATATCCTTTACTTTTTTCATCATCTCGGGATACAAAATAAACATAGTAGCTAAAGAAGTTAATCTTCCAGCACTAAAAATAATAATTTCATTTTCATATTTTTTAATTAAATCATTAATATTATTAAAATTTTCTAATGTACCATCCGTATAAAATTCAGGAATAATAGGGCCTAATCCGGACGGACCATGAATTTCGGGATAATATGTCGGCAAATCGCCAGTTAGAGGAATTTCTGCCCCTCCGAAAACTGGGATATCGTAAATCCCTGTTAAATTTTTAAAAAACTCAACGTTTCGCAAGGCATCCTCTTTAGAAATATTGCCATAATCCGCAACAACACCGACAAACTCTAATTCTTTACTATAATAGCTAAACAACCCCGCAACCATATCATCTACACCAAAATCACTAAAAAAGAGGATTTTCTTCCTTTTAGCCATTTCATCATCTCCTTACTTACATTTATGTAAGAAGAGAACATTTTAAAGTTTGTCTATAAAAAAAAGCTCCATAATGGGAGCTAACATTTCTTCACAAAAAGTATAACTGTTTATTTTCTTTCGTAGACTTGAAATTCGTAGTCATAAGGATTTTCTTCATTTTTAGGGCCTTTTTCACTAGATATTAATTCCCATTCCGACCAATCGATAATTGGAAAATACGTATCTCCTTCAATATTTGCAAATATTTTCGTTACATACAGTCGATCAACTTTATCCATAAGTAAACCAAAGATTTCGGCACCACCTGTAATGAAAACTTCTTTATCTTGTTGATCAGCCCAGTTTAATAATTGATGCTTTGATTGGAATACAAGACAATCTTTTGCATGAAAATTTTCATCTCGTGTTATGATAATATTTTGTCTTCCTGGTAAAGGTTTACCGATTGATTCAAACGTTTTTCTTCCCATTACGATTGGATGGCCCATAGTTGTTTTTTTAAAATATTTTAGATCTTCGGGAATATACCATGGAAGTTGGTTGTTTCGACCTATTACACCTTTTTCATCTTGTGCCCAGAGAAAAGAGATCATACACTTACTACTCCTTTAATATGTGGATGTGGATTATAATCATGAATTTCGAAATCGGTAAATTTAAAATTAAATATATCTTTAACTTCGGGATTAATCAACATTTTTGGTAAATCTTTCGGTTCTCGTGTTAATTGTAGTTTCACTTGTTCAATATGGTTTGTATATATATGCGCGTCACCCAGTGTATGAACAAATTCTCCTGGTTCAAGATCACAAACTTGTGCAATCATCATTGTTAATAAAGCATATGAAGCGATATTAAAAGGCACACCGAGAAATATATCTGCAGAACGTTGATATAATTGACATGAAAGCTTTCCATCAGCAACATAAAATTGAAAAAAGCAATGACAAGGTGGAAGTGCCATATCCTCTATTTCAGCAACATTCCATGCATTAACAATTAGCCTTCGAGAATCGGGATTAGTTTTAATTTGATGAATAACGTTAGAAATTTGATCAATCGTCTCCCCATTTTGAGCCGTCCAAGAACGCCATTGATGTCCATATACAGGACCTAAATCCCCATTATCATCTGCCCATTCATTCCAAATTCTCACACCATTATCCTGGAGATAACGAACATTCGTGTCCCCATTTAACATCCAAAGCAACTCATAAATAATCGACTTCATATGAAGCTTCTTTGTTGTTAGAAGCGGGAAACCCTTTTGCAAGTCAAAACGCATTTGATAGCCAAATATACTGTAGGTTCCCGTACCGGTACGGTCTTCTTTTTTTACACCATGTTCTAGTACATGCTTACAAAGATTTAAATATTGTCTCATCGGTTGCACTTCCTCGAAAACTAATTTTTTTATTAAATTATATCATAGGTTACGAGTAGCATAAAAAAAATCGGCTGAATCGCCGACTTTTAATGAATCTATTATCTATTACATAGACATCCATTTTGGGGGAGTATTTTTATCCCAATAGATTTCTCCCAAATCGTGATGTGTTTGGTATTCATCAAAACGTGTATGATAATGAAAATTAAAATAGTATCCATCCATTGGCGGGTGATCTCTTCTTACATGGAAACGAATAATGTCTTCCCTTGTTTTCACATTATAAATATGAAAGATTTTTTCACTAACCCCTGCACTTGGTGTTTCTGTGATGGCTAATGATGACAACTCTTCTTTCGGATATTGAGCAATGGTCATTTCAATAGCTTCTTGTATTTTTGGAAGAATAATTTCCCGAAATTCATCCTCAATAACCGGTGTAATTTTTCTGCCGAATTTTTCATATGATTGCTTTTCTGCTTCCATCATCAACTGATCAATTATTTGTTGCCTATCTACATTGTCCTTATTCGTTATAAAAACATTCTCATTTGTAGAAGTTTGCTGAAAGCTAGAATTTGCTGATTCTTGTTTAGCTTTATCTACTTCCTGGTTTTCATTCCAAAATGCATGTGTAGGTGTTACTAATCCAAATGTTAATATGGAGACGAGTACGACAACTGATTTTCTAAGCCACTGTTTCATGTGCCAAAATCCTTTCCGATGTAAAAGCCTGCCTATTAAATATGAACTCTAGTGTTCAATTATTTTATACTTATATTGACGAACAGCAAACAAAAAGGTTTCAATATTCACAAAAAAGTTATATAGTAGTATATGATATTTATACATTTTCTTAATATTCATTCGCTTTATATTATTATTGTATCGTATTTTTCATTTATGTAAAAGGAGTATTTTTATAATAATACGTATATGCTAACTTTATTCCTTATACATATCTATTAAGGAAATGTTGAATATTAATTTTGAGGAGTGATTTTGTGGAAGCAACATTAACTTATATTGGTATCTTTATTTTATTGGCGTACTTTGTTTATTTAACGATTACTGATTAATTAAAATGTATGAAAGGCCGACAAAGCTTTAAAAATGAAAGTGTTTGTCGGCCTTTCTATTTTTCAATTTTCAATAAAGGGTGCCATAGTCACCATGTTAATTATAAATATTTATTAAATGCATTGGTTAAATTGGCTACAATTTCTTCCACATCATAATCTTCTATATCATCCCTTGGAATAAAATGAATAACTTCTTTCCCTCTAAGAAGGGCCATAGAAGGGGATGAAGGCTCATATCCTTTAAAATACTCACGCATTTTTGCAGTTGCTTCCTTATCTTGACCGGCAAACACTGTGACTAATTGATCAGGTTTTTTTTCATTTGTTTGTACTGCTTGGATAGCCGCTGGTCTTGCCAATCCTGCTGCACAACCGCAAACAGAATTTACAACAACTAGTGTTGTGCCTTTTGCTGTTTCCATAAAACTTTCCACATCGGCCTCTGTTAACAACTCTGTGAAATTAGCACTTTTCAATTCTTCTCGCATCGGTTTTACTAATTCTCTCATGTATTCTTCATATGCCATCGACATAGTTACATCCTCCTGTTCGCTTGATTAGTTAATTTTTTTACGAGCTTCCAGCATCTGCTTCCAAACAGAACCTTTTGCCTCTTCGCCACCAACAATTCGCTCTAACGCCATTTTTACTTGTAACTGAACTTCAAATTCATCATCATTTTCAGCATTTTTAAGTGCAGGAACAGCTCTTTCATCACCTTCTTCATATAGAAACATTGCCGCTCTCCAACGAACAATTTTACTCTTGTCTGTTAATGCCTCCATCATCGGTTCAATTGCTTCTTTAAAACCAAGGTCTGAAAGAGCGTCCCCTGCCGTCCGTCTCACTGTTACAACTTTGTCTTTTAAACCTTTAAATAAATATGGAAGTACTCGTTTATCTTTTATCATTCCAAGATAGACAACTGCTAATCTTCGAATCGATGCATTCTCATCTTGTAATGCCTTTTCTAATACTGGAAGTTCATCTACTGTCGGTTCTTCCATTTGTTCAAGCAACTGGTATCTTTTTCTCCAATCTGAGTCATTTAACATTTCTGGGGTTACTTTAATTAATTTCTTTAATTGCAATTCCTTTGTCAACTTTGGATTTATTGCTGCTTCCACTAAATCATTCAAACGTGACTCAGGATAGGCTGCTTTTAATTCTTCTACTACTTCTTGACCAATTTGTTCTAGATCTCCATAGCGAACCCCAAAATCTTTCCATTTTCGTAAAAGCACATAATTATCTCCTTCTAGCTGTGCTTTGTTCATAGCGTTAACAAATATTTCTGGTAATGCGAAACGTTTTTCTTGTTCACCGTCAGATAATTTCACCTGTAAAGGAATATCTTTAAACATTTGGACGGAAACATTCACTTCTCCAAAGTGCTCATCAATTTGAGACGTTTCTGTTTGGTCTGTTTCCTCATCACCAAATATTTCTTTCACCTTTGGCAAAATTTGTTGCCAATCATATTTACCATTTCGTTCCACAGCTATAAAATCCGCTACATGGTAGATTCCTTTTACCCCTTCAATTTCTAGTAACTCTTTAATAAATTGGGGAGCGGTATTCATTTGCTCTTTTTTATAATTATTACTCTTTCCGGCAGGTAGTTCTACGTCTAAAATTACTTTCATCGTATTCGGACTTGGGGTAGGTTCTATTGAAATAATTTTCACGGCTACATACCACCTTTCACTTAAAATCATTACTTTATTTTAACATACGCTACTTGTTTTTGAATTTATTATGCTTGCATTTTATTGCTTTTAAGAAAACGAATCGACAAGTTCAGATAAATAACTCCAACGTTCAATAAGATATTCTAATCTTTCATTTAGTTGATCTAACTGTTCCGTTAATTGTTGTGCCTTTTCAAAATCGCTGCCAACTAGATTAAGTTCATTTTGAATGGATTCAATGTCGTTTTCCGTCTTTTCTATTTCATGATCAATTTCTTCCCATTCTTTTTGTTCATTATATGATAATTTTTTCTTTATTAATGGTTTCTTTACAGATTCTGGCGTGTAATTTTTCTCTTTAACTAAAGTTTTCTTCTCAATTTTCGTGTTTTGTTCCAAATATTCACTGTATGTTCCATAATAACGATCGATTGACCCTTCTCCATTAAAGATGAGTAATTGCTCAGCCGTTTTATCCAAGAAATAGCGATCATGCGATACGGAGATTACGACACCCGGAAATTCTTCAAGATAATCTTCTAATACAGTTAGTGTTTGAGTGTCCAAATCATTCGTTGGTTCATCCATTAACAAAACATTTGGTTTTCCCATAAGAAGCTTTAATAAATATAGTCTTCTTTTTTCTCCTCCGGAGAGTTTTCTAATTGGTGTTCCATGAGTATTTAGTGGAAATAAAAATCGTTCAAGCATTTGTGTGGCAGATATCGATTCACCATCAGACGTCGTCACTATTTCCCCTTGTTCACGGATGTATTCGATCATTCGCTTTGAATCATCTATTTCCTCATTTTCTTGTTGATAGTAGGCAATTTTAACAGTTGCTCCAAGTGAAAGATTCCCTTCATCCAATTTGATTTTTCCAGCAATTAAGTTCATAAGAGTGGATTTTCCGCTGCCATTTTTTCCGATAATACCAATTCGATCACCAGGCTTTACTAACCAATTGAAGTCTTTAAGAATCGTTCGATCCGAATAAGACTTATAAGCATGTTGAAATTCAAATACTTGTTTTCCTAATCGACTGCTTTGTAAGCCAATATCAATGTTTTCTTTCGATGGTATTTGGCCAATAGTTGATTCTAAATGTTCGAATCTTTGAATTCTTGCTTTTTGCTTTGTCGATCTTGCTTTCGCACCACGTCTCATCCAAGCTAATTCTCTGCGATACAGGTTTTTACGCTTTGTCTCTGTTTGTACAGCTTCTTCTTCACGGATCGATTTTGCTTCTATAAAAGATTGGTAATTTCCAGTATAGGAATACACATTTCCATTATCAATTTCGAAGATTCGATTAGTTACATGATCTAAGAAGTAGCGATCATGTGTAACCAATAATACAGCTCCCGGATACTTTGATAAATAAATCTCTAACCATTTGACTGTTTCATAATCTAGATGGTTTGTCGGTTCATCTAATATTAATAAATCCGGCGTGTCAATTAACACTTGTGCAAGCGCAACTCTTTTTTTCTGTCCGCCTGATAGTTCTCCAATTCGTTTATTAATTTGAATAATCCCTAGTTTTGAAAGAATGGTTTTTGCATTTGCACTTGCATCCCATGCATTTAACGCATCCATTTCTGCTTGCAATTTAAAAAGTTCTTCCTGATATTTTTCATTTAACGGTTCCTTTTCTAATCTGAGCAGAGCTAATTCGTATGTACGTAATAATTTCATTATCACAGAATCACCCGCATACACTTGTTCCAACACTGTTAGTTCGGGATTTAATTCGGGATTTTGCGCTAAATATGTAATTTCATAATCGTTAGGATGAATGATTTCACCGGAATCAGGATCGTCAATAGTAGCTATAATTTTTAGAAGACTCGATTTCCCAGTCCCATTAACACCGATAAGACCAATCCGATCCTTTTCATTTATTTGAAGTGATATGTTGTGAAACAGTTGCTTTTCTCCATATGCTTTTGATAAATGTTCAACTGTTAATGATCTCACTGGTCACCATTCCATTCTTTAAAAAATTGTTCTAAGTACATTTCTAACCATCGATGACGTTCCTCTGCCATTCTTTTCGCTGTGTCAGTATGCATGTGCTCTGTTAATACTAAAAGCTTTTCATAAAAATGATGGATAGATGTAGATTTTTCAGTCATAGTACCTCCCTTTATCTCACTTTTATATTTTACCATGTTTTCTTTGTTATTTATAAAAATGTGTTGGTTCAGCCTATAATATCAAGAGAAATGTTTACTGTTTTCATTAGTTTGTTATAATATTAGAATATCCAAAATGAAGATGTAAGAAGGGTGATCTATTAATGGAAGAAAAAGCAACGCCATCCAATTTTATTCGAGACATAATGGTTGAAGATTTACATAGCGGAAAACACGATACAATTATAACTCGCTTCCCGCCAGAACCAAATGGGTATTTACACATTGGACATGCCAAATCAATTTTTATCAACTTTTCATTGGCAGATGAATTTAATGGAAAGACAAATTTACGTTTTGATGATACCAATCCATTAAAAGAAGATATCGAGTTCGTTGAATCAATTAAAGAAGATGTAAAATGGTTAGGTTACGAATGGGAAAATTTGTTTTTCGCCTCTAATTACTTTGATGTAATGTATGAAAAAGCAGTTTTATTAATCAAAAAAGGACTTGCCTATGTTGAAGATCTGTCCGCAGACGAAATTAGAGAGTACCGCGGTACGTTAACAGAGCCAGGCAAAGAAAGTCCTTCCAGAAATCGTAGTATTGAAGAAAATATTGATCTATTTACGAGAATGAAAAATGGCGAATTCGCTAACGGTGAAAAGGTACTACGAGCAAAGATTGATATGTCCTCACCGAATATTAATTTAAGGGATCCTGTTCTTTATCGTATTTCGCATACGACACATCATAATACAGGTGATAAATGGTGTATTTATCCGATGTATGCTTTTGCACATCCTATTGAAGATGCAATCGAAGGGATCACTCATTCATTATGTACGGTTGAGTTTGAGGATCAACGCCCCCTTTATAACTGGGTTGTAGAAAAATGTGAGATGGAATCAACACCAAGACAAATTGAGTTTGGCCGATTAAATTTAACAAATACTGTAATGAGTAAAAGAAAACTAAAACAATTAGTTGAAGAAAATATTGTGGATGGGTGGGATGACCCGCGCCTACCAACGATATCCGGCCTCAGACGGAGAGGTTTTACACCTGAAGCAATTCGTGCTTTTTGTGAAGAACTTGCCATCTCCAAAAGTAGCGGTGCCGTTGATGTCCAAATGCTTGAACATTTTATTCGAGAGGATTTAAAACTTAAAGCACCTAGAACGATGGCCGTCTTAAAACCATTGAAGGTAGTAATTACAAACTATCCTGAAGGACAAGTTGAAATGCTTGATGCTGAAATAAATCCGGAAGTACCGGAAATGGGCAAAAGACAAATTCCGTTTTCGCGTGAAATATATATCGAACAAGAGGATTTCATGGAAAATCCGCCTAAAAAATACTTTCGTCTCTTCCCTGGCAATGAAGTACGCTTGAAACATGCATATTTTATTAAATGTGAAGATGTTATTAAGGACGAAAACGGAGAGGTTATTGAATTACATTGCACGTATGATCCGGAAACGAAAAGTGGAACGGGATTCACTGGAAGAAAAGTGAAAGGGACAATTCATTGGGTTGAAGCAACTAAAGCGATACCGGCTGAATTTCGACTTTATGATTCATTAATTTTAGATGATGAAGAAGATGAGGATGGAACATTTTTGGACCATATCAATCCAAATTCCCTTGAAATTGCAAAAGGCTTTGTTGAACCTAATATGGAAAGTGCTAAAGCGAATGACAAGTTTCAATTTTTTAGACATGGCTATTTCAATGTCGATCCGAAGCATTCAACTAAGGGTTCACTCGTATTCAACCGTGTTGTATCATTGAAAAGTTCATTTAAATTATAAGGATACAAAAAACTCGTATTACATGGTAATACGAGTTTTTTTATCGTTAGAGTTTATTTTTTATTTTCGGGAAAACCTTTACTGCATTATTATAAAACACATCTTCTTGATATTTTTCCGGGATCAATTGTTGGATGAATTTTATATATGGTTTTATAGGTGCTAATGGCCAATCGGTCCCGAATAATAATCGATCATAATGGTCGCAGTATACTAATGCGTGTCGTAAATGATCTAAAAACCTTCCTTCCGAATAATTCATTAGCTCTTTTTCTGTTCCGACAATTAATCCAGAAAGATCAGCAAACATATTCGAATTTTTATACACTACTTCCGCACCAGTTAATACCCATGGATCGCCAAAATGCGCCATTACAAAACGAACTTTACGAAAACGAACTGCGACCTCATCTAATGTTAAAGGATGGGAATATTTTAATAATCCCCGTTCCGAATATGTATCACCTGTATGAAAAACGACAGGGACATCATATTTTTCAGCTAAAGCGTAAACCGGATGATAGATTTCATCATATGCATAAAAAGGATAATAACCTAAATAAATCTTTATTCCTACTACATTATCATTTTGTAACTCATTTTCTAGTAAAACGAGCGTCTCTTTATTTAATGTATATGGATTAACTCCCACACAATAAACAATATTGTTCGGTAAACTAGAATCCAAATCCAACCCCATTGGTGTATTAGTCTTTGGATCAGGAAAACCGATTCCCAATGTCTCCGTTAACCCCATACCGATACCTAGAACGACCCCTGCTTCTTCAAATTCATTTATAATCCCTTTTTTTGAATAATCGACAAAAGATTGCTCCTTTGCCGTTTCATGAAAAGAGCGTATATTTGAGAAATGAATATGTGCGTCAATAATTTTCATCGCTAGCTCCCTTAAAATTTAATTGATTTCAAGTTCTTGATCATTTCTTTATCAACTTGTTGATGGGGAAATAACATGAAAATAGGATCTGTTTTTTTTGTATGACCCGGGCTATTATTTATAAAGTCGGTTGTGTTGACTAAAGCAAATTCCTCACTAAAAATACATTCTGAATCCAACGAATCTTTACCTGAAACGAGTTGTAAATATTGTGTTTGTTCACTATCAGAAAAAGTAGTCGGATTACTTAAGCGAAAAATGTGTTCTTCGAATCCAGCTTTAAATTTATTCGAACCATTTTTATTATGCAATTGAACTGTCGTTTCTTTCTTCAAAAACACATCTGTATACACAAATTGATTGATCGTCCGAGTCGGATGAGTTAATTCTGTATAATGTGTAATAATGGGAACTCCTGGAATAGTTAAAAAGTATTGAGTAATTTTTAACCCTTTCCATTTTTCGTGATGCTCTATGTTTGTTTCAATTGCTAAGCCTTCCCATACGTTTTCATATTGATCCAGTTTTTTTACAAAGGATGTATGTGATGACTCTTTAATGTATGAAAAGAGACTTATCCCACTGAGATGGGAACTGAATCCGCCGGCCCAAGGGTTCCACCATGCCTTTGGTTCTGGATTTGGAAACGATGAATCTAACCATTCCCTCCCTTTGTATCGAATGGAATACAACGTTGGAAAAAATCCAGGTGCAGCACGAAATTGTAATTTACCATTTTCAACTTCATAAATTAATTGATCGTTCTCCTCTACTTTTCGAGAATAAATCGGTCGAATTTCTTTTCGTAAAAATAAGGACGAACCTTGTATCGTTTGCGATTCATTTTTAAGTGTATAGTGAAGAGGTACAAATGGTCCATCATTTAAACGGTGTATAAATTTCAAGGCTTCATTATTTTCTTGTTCAATACTTAACTTTCTCTGTGGTTCATCATTTTTTAATAAAGACAAGACACCATTAAAATAACGATTTTGACTCCTTTTTAATACCAATTCTACCTCGCCGCTTGAAATAATTGGATTCCGCGTTTTTGTGCTAAGTTCCACTTCATTGATAATTGGTTGCTCAAATGTATGATTTGCAAATAGTTGAAATTCCTCAACGGTTTTAATGACACCTAATGAAAAGCAGATTTTTTTTGATTTTATTATTTCATGATTAAGAATATTTCCGGTATTTTCCTCTAAATATAATAACCATCCCTCAAATCCAATTTTCACTTGAGTATCCCAAGTTATTCCATGAGGATCCTTTTTATCGTCAGAAAATAACCAATTACTAGTTACATCCTTACTATTTAATTGGTTTAAATCGGTCATTTTTGCATCATTAAAATAAACGATTTCATTGTTTAATGGTAGATAAGTTTGATTTAGCTCATGTCTTATTGGCTGATAAATATACAATTTTTCTATTATTGATCCGGATACATTTTCTATTTCTAGCCAATAGTTTAATAAACCTTCACTGAATAATTCAAAACATAGTGCTACATTTTGCTTCGATGGCTTCTCAATCTCATAATGAATTTTCATAATTGCTGATGTCTCAGTGTATTTCCATTCATATGAAGATGCTTGTTTCTTTGTTAATTCGGCCACATATGGTTTGCCGAATTTCGGTGGAAGAAGGAACGTTCTTTGGTTAAATTTTTGTTCATTTCCAAATGAAATTGCATTGTCCCTTTTACGAACGTATACTGAGTAAAATCCGTTTTGCAAATAATAGAATTCTTGATCAAACCCACCATCTTTCACACCGAAGTAAGGCATAGAAAATGCTAATGTTTCCTGCCAATCAAAGGTTTCTTCAGCCGTTTGAACGACTACTGTACACTCCGATTGTAAAAAGCCATATTTCTTAATTTGGAAAGGAATTTTTATCATACCAGTATCGGAAATAATCGATGAATAGCTATTTTTCTCCCACTTTACTAATTTGTTAGGTGACAGATTTATAAAAATTTCAGCTTCATTTTTTAAATAGTTTTCAATTTCTATATAACAGAATTGTTGTTTATTCGTGTCAAATTTTTTCGGAATATAAACCGGCTTTACTTTCATCGCTTTTTTTGGAAAAACGCCAACAGCAAACAAAGACGTCCGACCATTCATTTCAATCTTAACTTCAGCTTTAGGATGAGTGATCCATTCATTAGGTTCCTCACCACGTTTTATCTGAAATGGAAATTCTATTATTTTTTTATGTTTAAATGTTTCTTCCATTTTCCCCTGTACATGGATTCTTTCATTTTCACAGCCTTCTAGTGTTACTTCAATCGCATCATTCTGTTTACTTTGTATTTCAAGTTGAAGTTTCGATTCTCTTCCTTCGATTTGTGTATGTTGTTCCATTAGAAGTTCGATTTGGATATCATTCGTTTCAATTAAACGAATCCCTCTACCGCTCTTTTCTATTTGAACACGAAGAAAATGCTCCTCATTTTCCCATACATATTCAAAGTAAGTGAATCCATTTTCTTTTATACCATCAGGCTTCACTTCAATCTCTCTAACATTATCTTCATACCAATCAATCGAATGAAAAAGTGGTTTTGTTATTTCATTTTGTAAGACTAATGGGATAAAGTTCATTAAGTGGGTCGTATCATCGCGATCCTCCCAGAAAAAACCGCATTTCTTGTATAAAGGCACAGCTTTAACATTCCCTGGCCATGTGTAAAGGTCAATACGCGGCCAGCCTAATTCAACGGTTTTTTCAACTGCCTTTAAAACAAGTTGTTTACCTATTTTCTTGCCATGATAATCAGGGTGCACATTTAATAACCGAATATACAGTGCTTCTATATCCTCTTTATATTCAGATATTCCGCAATATCCAACTACCTTTTCTCCATCCAAAGCGAGGTATAGGAATAAATCTTCCGAATTCGCTTCTTTTTCAAGCACTTGCTCTTCAGTCATAATCGCCGAATCTCCACCCCAGCTATCACGACTTTCATTCCACATTTCAGCAATTGATTTTGCCAAATCTTCATGATACTTTACGATTTTTATTGTTTCTGTCATTGGATTTATCATCATATCCTCCTCAACTTTTCCTTTTCTCTACGTGGTGTTATCCTTTTTCTTTTTTAAACTTCTTTTAGTAAGTAAACGCATATTTAATTCTCCCTTCTAGTAAATTGGAAGTTTTTTCTTCCTTTAGTAATACTAAAATACATGTAGTCATTTGTAAATACTTTTCAGAAAAATAAATTTGTTCTAATAATATTAGTGGGGGAAATTCCCAAACAAAAAAACAGGCTTTTCGCCTGTTTCTCTTTAGAATAATCCTATTGCTCTTCCTTTTTCATCGATATTCATCTGGTAAGCGGCAGGCTTTTTAGGAAGTCCAGGCATCGTCATCACATCACCGGTTAGTGCGACGATAAATCCAGCTCCTAATTTTGGTACTAATTCACGAACATGGATCGTAAAATTTTTCGGACGTCCTAATTTGGTAGGTTCATCAGATAATGAATATTGCGTCTTGGCCATACAAACAGGCAATTGACCCCATCCAAATTCTTGAAATTCCTTTAATTGCTTCATTGCTTTTGTAGAAAATTCTACATCAGATCCCCCATACACCTTTTGCACTATTTTTTTAATTTTTTCTTCTATAGGGAGGTTCAAATCATAAAGATACTCAAATGTTTGCTTATTCGATTCAATTTGTTCAATCACCAACTCTGCTAATTGCAAACCACCCTTTCCACCTTTTTCCCACACTTCGGTTAATGCTACCGGAACTTTTTGTTCAGTACACCAATTTGTAAGGGTATTGATTTCTGCATCGGTATCTGTAATAAATCGATTGATCGCAACGACTACTGGTAAACCAAAGTTATAAATCGTTTCTATATGTTTTTGCAAATTTTCCAAACCCTTTTCCAATGCTAAAACATTCTCATGTTGCAAATCCGACTTTAACATACCTCCATGCATTTTTAATGCTCTAATTGTTGCTACAACAACTACGGCATCAGGTTTTATATTTGCAGCCCTAGCTTTAATATTTAAAAATTTTTCCGCTCCTAAATCTGCTCCAAATCCTGCTTCCGTTACTACATAATCTGCCAATTTTAATGCAGATTTCGTTGCCATGATACTGTTACAGCCATGAGCAATATTTGCAAACGGTCCACCATGGACTAATGCAGGTGTATGTTCGATTGTTTGAACGAGATTCGGTTTCAATGCATCTTTCAATAATAAGCTAAGTGCTCCTTCAACTCCTAAATCTCCTACTGTTACAGGTTGTTTGGATGTATTGTACCCTACTACCATTTTAGCTAGTCTTTTCTTTAAATCTTCGAGACTTGTTGATAGACATAGTACAGCCATTATCTCTGAAGCTACTGTAATATCAAATCCATCTTCACGGGGAACACCTTGCGAAGGGCCTCCAAGGCCAATCACAATTTGCCTTAATGCCCGGTCATTTATATCTAGAGCACGCTTCCAAACAATTCGTCTTTGGTCAATTTGCAATTGGTTTCCTTGATGGATATGATTGTCCATAAGTGCTGCTAGTGCATTATTTGCGGCAGTTATTGCGTGAAGATCACCGGTAAAATGAAGATTGATATCTTCCATAGGTAATACTTGAGCATAACCACCACCAGTTGCTCCGCCTTTCATCCCCATAGTAGGTCCTAAAGATGGCTCACGTAACGCAATTACAACCTTCTTCCCTAACTGATGCATTGCATCTCCTAATCCTACTGTAACCGTAGATTTTCCCTCACCAGCAGCTGTTGGATTAATTGACGTAACTAAAATTAATCGACCATCTCTATTTTCTTTTAAACTATGTATTTTTTCATAAGTAATTTTCGCTTTATATTTTCCATAATATTCAATATCATCTTCGGTTAGCCCAATGCTTTCTGCTACTTCCTTTATATGTTTTAATTTTGATTCTTGAGCAATTTGAATATCCGATTTAACTGATTTATTTTCACCCAAGTGTATGGCCTCCATTCAATTAAAAATAGTTTACCTACATTATATACTTTTTCTATCTTAAAAAGATTCAATATATAAGGAAATAATTTTATATGTTTATTTTTCAAATATACACACCAAAATAGTATTAACTACCATTCTAATTAGAAAGGAGAATCATTCATATGGAATATATTTCAAAAGTTCAACGAAATGATGAAGGAGAAATTATTAGCTTCCAAACTTCCAGCGGTAGAATAATCTCTTATCGAAAAGCTTTATTAGAAACAAAGGAAGGGTTACTAAATGGAACTAATATTGATTGGAATCAAAGTGGGGTAGAAACGTTAGTAAATGAAGATGAAAATGATCGGTTTTTTACGTACTATCCTTCCATTTTCTAACAGAACATTAAAAGAACCGCATGAATACGGTTCTTTTATTCTGCTTCGTTTTTTAGTTGTAATTGTTTTAAATCTTCTGAGCGTTTAGGATCCTCTTCAAAGAATTGTACTAAATCTCCAATGCGGTCGATTGAATTCCAACTTAAATGATGCTCGATTCCTTCAACATCTTGATATATATTTTCTTCCTTCACACCAATAATTTTTAGAAACTGTTCTAACAAATCATGACGATCAACTAATCGCTTTCCTATCTTTTTTCCCTTTTGTGTAAGAACGAGGCCTCGATATTTTTCATAAACTAAATATTCATCCTTATCAAGCTTTTGTACCATTTTCGTTACAGAGGAGGGATGGACGGAAAGTGCATCTGCAATATCCGATACACGAGCGTAACCTTTATTTTCAATTAATAAATATATTTGTTCGATATAATCTTCCATACTTGGCGTAGGCATCCCTAAACCCCCATTTATAATATAAAAAATATGTATTTGAAAATAACCTCTACGAACTACTTTCAAAGTAGTTGATATCCATTTTATATAAGGACCTGATTTAAGGCATTTCCTCAATATGAAGTTTACTATAATTGTCACGATTAAACAAGATACCCTTATTTGAACAATGATTTAGGAACACTTGGCTTCGCTATTTATTTAAAAATTCATAAAATTTAACTTTCATTCGCATCATTCCTTGACGCATATAAAGACTTTAGTGTATATTAAAATTATCATTAAATATTCAAATTTTTCTTTTATTAGAAAAATTAATGACTGTTTAATGGACAATATTTTTTCTTGGCACAGCGTGCTGTAAGATTTAGGAGGAATAGAAATTATGCAAAACGGTAAAGTTAAATGGTTTAATAACGAAAAGGGCTATGGTTTTATCGAAGTTGAAGGTGGAGATGATGTATTCGTACATTTCACTGCTATTCAAAGCGAAGGTTTCAAAACTTTAGAAGAAGGCCAAGAAGTTTCATTTGAAATTGTAGAAGGAAACCGTGGACCTCAAGCTGCTAATGTAACGAAAAAATAATAATAATACTAATATAAAAATAAGCAGGCTGACGATAAATTGTCAGCCTTTTTGGTTGCTCTATTCTTACCGTTTATGAGCATATGTTAGCTGCTTTCCAAGCTCTTTTAGCTGCTCACCTACCGTACATTTTTGAATACAAAATTGATGGGCGTATGTTTTATGATACTCTTTTCGTAAAGCTGCCTTTACGAGACAATCTCCGCAATATGTTGATAATAATTCATTTATTTCTAGTAGTAGTTTAGATCTTTCCATTGCAAACTTCCTTTCTTTTTCAACACCTGACTTAAAGTTCAATATGACTATTCACTAATATATTTTTTAATGCTTGAGATGCAAGTTGATCTGCTTCTTTATTTTGCTTCCTTGTGATTGGTTCATATAATGGCTTGATCCCCAGTTTATTTATCTTTTCTTCAATTCGATCTAACCACCGATTTAAATTTTGTTCTAAGCATGGCCACTCTCCTGTTAATTGCTTCAATAGCCCATGAGAATCGCCACGAATTGTACATGGGATAGGCTTTATGTTTAAACCTTCTAATAATACGACGGCATTGTATAATGCTGCATATTCTGCCTCATTATTAGATTCTAGTTCCGTTAATTGGTCATTGGCACGCAACCGATATGATTTACCACCTTTATCATAATAAATTACCATACCTATTCCAGATAACCTTGTTTGTAAATCAAAGCCCCCATCGAAATAAATCATGATATTTTCCGGCTCATTTTCAGTTATGTTTTTTAACTTTAAGAATTCCTTTTTTGTCCACTCATTGCCCATTTCATCAACAATAGATAGATCAACAGTTCTTCCTGTTTTAAGAAAATCATTCATTAATGTTTCAATTACGTCATCCGAAGCCCATTCTGATTCCAATAAAATTGACTCTGTTTTCGCCCCTTTATATTGCCACTTAATTTTATATTTCATCTTCTTTTTCCCTTCCAGACGGTTGTTATTTATAGCTTTTCCTTAACATTTAAATTGTTCCCCTTTTATTATTATGTATTTATATTACAATATAGTTAGGATTTACAGTGATATTGTGTTTAATTATACATTGTGTGAGTTAGGAGTGTGCGCATTTGATTGAGGTTTATATAGATGGGGCCAGTGCGGGAAATCCCGGGAAAAGTGGCGCGGGAATATTTATTAAACATCATGGTAAAGTTGAACGTTATTCAATCCCCCTTGGCATATATAATAATCATGAAGCGGAATTTCTTGCTTTAATAAAAGCACTGGAAATTTGTCAATCTTTCAATTTCCAAACAATATCTGTTCGATCTGATTCAACTGCAGTAGTTAATGCAGTTGAAAAGGAGTATACAAAAAAAGAAAAATATAAAACATTATTGGATCGTATACTTACTTTAATAAGTTCCTTTGATCTGTTTTTTATTAAATGGGTTCCAAGTTCTGAAAATAAAACCGCGGATGATTTAGCCAGAAAAGCGATCCAGGTTAAGGATTTGGAGGGGACTCATTGAATAATAAATTTCTAGCTGAACTATCTTTATTATTTGTCGCTTTTATTTGGGGCTCTACATTTGTTGTTGTCCAAAATGCCATTGATCTTCTGCCACCATTATTATTTAATGCGATTCGTTTCTTTCTTGCGGGAGTCATTATTTTCATCGTTTATTTATTTAAAAACAAAGGGAAAGTCAAATTTCAATTAAGCACACTATTTCCAGGTATGATTTTAGGATGTTGTTTATTTATTGGATATGCCCTTCAAACCATTGGTTTATTATACACTACACCGTCAAAAGCTGGATTTATTACAGGATTAAGTGTTGTAATGGTTCCTATCATTTCTTATATATGTTTTAAAAATAAACCGAAACGATCTGCCATTTTTGGCTCAAGTTTAGCTGCAATAGGCCTATATTTATTAGCTGTCAAAGGAGCTTCACCTTTTTCAGTCGGTGAAATTTATGTTTTAATTTGTACATTTGGTTTTGCTTTCCATATTATTTTTACCGACATATTCGCAAGGCGAATTTCTGTCCTTACACTGACAACAATTCAAATTTTTACAGTGGCATTTCTCTGTACATTAAGTTCACTATTATTTGAAGACTGGAAACTAATATTAAATCCTGAAACTTATCACTCAACATCATTAATTACAGCGATTTTGATTACGGCCATTTTAGGAACTGCAGCAGCATTCTTTATTCAAACGAGTTCCCAAAAATCAACTTCGCCAACGAGGGTCGCTATTATATTAACGATGGAACCTGTTTTTGCTGCCATTACTTCATATATTTGGATTGACGAAAGACTCACCCTAGTGGCGAGCATAGGGTGCATTTTTATTTTAATTGGAATGGTTATAGCAGAGCTGCCTAATAATCTGAAGTTAAAAATATTTATGAAAAAAACAAACAAAAAAAGTGCATTCTAGTAAGAATGCACTTTTTTATGCGGGCAGCAGTCCTAATTGTTGTACGTAAGTATATGCTTGTTTCATCGATTCGATATTTTTGTTCTGAAATGTTTCTAATAATGACATATAAAAGCTACCGTCGAAATGTTTTTGTGTTTTTAATGTAATTTCAATGGCCGCTTTTATTGTTTGATCCGAAGCCTTCGTATATTGTTTTCCAAAATATATAAAGCCAATCACATCTTCTTCAAATTTAAAGCCTTTTTCTCTTAATAATAAAAGATATTCGTCTAGTGAAATATTGCTATGTTTCATTTTTCCCCTCACTCCCCAAAAAACATCCTTTTTCATTGTACAGTAAATTAGATTTTATGACTAGAACATCCTCGGAAAAGTTAATTCGTGAAATAATGTTGATATTTATTTTTTTGGAAATTCTATAAATGGAGGTGATTTTTTTGGCAAAGAAAAATAATAATAGAGGAAAGAAAATTGCACCAGGCGTCAATCCACAAGGTTGGGGACAAGACGATGTGGAGTTTGCACAGGAACCTAAGTCTAAGCTGGAAAATGCTGCAAAAAAACTAAATAAAAAATAATAATACGAAAAAGATGAAAAAGCAGCCTCACATGAAGGATGCTTTTTCATCTTTAAGCTAATGCAATGTTTTCTGCCCATTTAGATTGGATAAGATGACGACGAATATTTTTTAACTCAAGTTCTTCAATTAGTTCAAAAAATGATTTCGGTATTTGCTTGCGTAAAGATGTTTCTAATGAAAACTTGATTGGTACTTGACAATTAATTTCAGCTAATTTCCTTGATAAGTGAAGCATTTCCATATCTTCTTCGATTTTCTTACTCTGTCCGGGTGTTAAATGATCAATATTTTCTAGTAACTGTTCAATTGATCCGTACTCCTGAATTAATTTCAATGCAGTTTTTTCTCCGATACCTTTAACCCCAGGATATCCATCACTTGTATCACCCATTAGGGCCTTGACGTCGATAAATTGCTTCGGAGTTAATCCTAATTCATCTTGAAATAGGCTTTCGGAATAAATTTTATAGTTACCAAAACCTTTTTGAAGTATACGAACTTCAATATGTTCATCTAATAGCTGTAATAAATCTTTATCACCAGTTACTATCGTGACATTTGCTTCATTTTTCATCGCTTTAGCAATCGTTCCAATACAATCATCCGCTTCATACCCTACAAGGCCGTGGTTTGGTAAATCAAATGCTTCCACGACGTCTTTAACAAGATCAAATTGGGGAATAAGCTCGATTGGTGGTGCTGAACGATTGGCCTTGTATCCATCAAACATCTCGTTTCGAAAAGTTTTACTACCCATATCCCAGCAAATTGCTGTGTGTGACGGTTCAATATCCTCCAACGCATAGAATAAGTGTTTCATAAAACCTTGCACAGCATTGGTTGGCATCCCTTTCGAATTCATCATAAACTGACCCGTTACACTTGTTGCATAAAATGATCGAAAAAGTAATGCCATTCCATCAACTAGTAATAAATGTGGTTTCTTCTCCATATCTACACCTCTATAAAAAGGGAATCGCCCTATTATTGTATTTCTAAATGATACAAGTTCCATTATAACACGAAGGGACAATGTGTGTTTACACAATGTCCCTTCAACATTTTATTCAGCTGTTTCGATTGGATTTTCCTCATACGATATCCAATCAGAAAAACTACCTGCATATAGCCGAACATTCGTAAAACCCGCTTCTAATAAGGCGATAATATTAGGTGTAGCTGTCACACCCGAACCGCAGTAAACAATAAATGAATCAGATTCGTTCCATTCTGAAAATCGTTTTTTCTGTTCTTCTTTAGATTTCCAAAAGCCATCTTTAAATCCATCTGTCCAGACTTTATTTATTGCAGTAGGAATATGACCGCATTTTTTATCTATTGGTTCTTCTAATCCGATATACCGGTTATATGCTCGAGAGTCAATTAAAATGGCATCACCTTTTTTTATACTCTCTTTTACATCCGACATTGTGGCTAGCATCGATGGTTGGCAAGATACGTTAAAAACAGATTTCTCGAAATGTGGGATTTCATTATCAGTTGGGTAGTTTGCTTGCTTCCAAGCTTTATATCCCCCATTTAATATATAAACATTCTTATTACCTAGATAATTAAGCAGCCACCAAAACCTGCTTGCATACTCTCCAGTTCCATCATCATAAACAATTATTTTAACACGCTCATCTATACCGGATAATTCTAGTTTTTCTTTAATAGATTGGATTGAAGGTAAAGGGTGTCTGCCACCATGCTCGGTTGGAGGAACAGATAAATCTTTTTCTAAATCAAAATAAACCGCTCCGGGAATATGTTCTTTCTTATATGCATGTTCGCCTGCTAATGGGTCCCCTAAAGAAAAACGACAATCAACAATTCTTATTTCGGACTTATTTAAATTATCTTTGAGCCATTCTACGTCTACAATGTACTTCATGATTACTCCCCCTGTTCTTTAGCTATCAGTTTCTTTATATGCTCCTTCGGACTCCAACAATCGAACGTATAATGGGGTTTCGTATCATAACCTAAACGCCGACATGTATATTTCATTCCCTGTTCGAGCTTTTCTGCGGAGAAATGAATGCACGTGGCACAAGCATGAAACCGATTTTGTTTCAAAAAACCTCTCCCTTTCTATCCTTCATCTATTTCGCTAATTGATTTCGAATTTCCACCCATTCATTCACATCGATATGTTCATCCAATATTTCAAACCAACCATTAAACTGTTCTAGCGTATCTTGAAGCATTTCTTCAATCATCCGTGAAAACTGTTGTTCAATAAATATTGTGAAGCTTTGTTGGATCAATGCTCCTTGCTGATCTAAATATTCATCAGCTAACGGCCGAAGTAATTCCTCTAATTCTTCTTGCATCAATTGCTTTTCATTTTTTTCAAAAAATGATTTGGCATTTTTAAAATGCTTGAAGGACTTTTCTAAAGATACTTTAGATACCTTTTCGAAAGCATTTGGAAACGTTGGTGTAGTCATACGATTACATTCAAAATTTGAGAATTGGATATCTTTTTGTATTTTCGCAATCTGTTCAGATAGTTGATGTTTTTGCTGTGCAAAGGCTTCTTTTACAATATTCTCTAGTCTAAGCGATGTGGCACGCAATTCTTGTGAAAAATCATAGCCAATGCTATCTAGTAAGTCATCTAAAGCGATATTTAATGCACCTTTATTATTCTTTTGAATAACTGCTGGGTTAAATGCCTCTTTAAAGAAGTCCGGAAAACGGTAAAACACTCTTTGTTTAACATAAAATAAAAGTTCCTTTTGTTCTTGTAAAAATTTATTCACTACAAAATCAGAAGAAGAACTTGTTAACAATGAATGGACTTTTTCTTTTTGCTTAAGCAGTTCTTGTTTTTTATTTTCTTTCTCTTCTTTACCTTCCAATGCTGTTGCAATATAGGAATCAAGAATTTGTATGCCTTTTTGATATTCTGTTTCTGCCGATTGAATTGTCATTTTCATTAAATCTGTTTCAAGAAAATGATTGAACTCGTTTTTAAATAAATTTATTCTCGATGTATTTTCATCTTCTGATAGCGCTAATAAACTTGATACTCCAAAGATGCGAGGAAAGCGAATTCCATATTGAGTCAATTGATCATGGACATATGATTGAACTTCACTAAGCTCCTCCTCTGAATTAGCTAAGTCAATTGCATTAATGATAAAAAACATTTTATCTAATTCAAAAGCGTCTTTCACGCGGCCTAATTGAATGAGAAACTCTCGATCAGCCTTTGAGAACGCGTGATTATAATATGTTACAAACAGAATTGCATCCGAGTTTTTAATATATTCAAACGCAACTCCTGTATGACGGGCATTAATTGAATCGGCCCCTGGTGTATCGACTAAGGTAATGCCTTTTTGAGCTAATTCCGAATCATAGTACAAATCAATTGATTCTACAAAACATGATTGGGATTCATTAGCTACGAAACCACGAAAATCATGTAAATCGGTTACAATGTCTTCACCAAGTTTTTCTTTATATTTTGGAAACCCTAATAAAAATGCATTTAAAAACGATAAATGAATCTTTTCTTTATCACTACCGGAAGCACTTTGAATCACTTTATGAATAATATTCTCTGCATCTTGTAGTCGATCACAGTTTGTTCCGAAGAACTTAAGCGATTTCTGTACATCTTCCAGTACATGTTGATTTGATTTTAAATGAACGATAGCCGTCCCATGCTTGTACTCACTTGTTGGTGGGCAAATTCGGTTGATTGCTGCAGTTGTTGGATTAGGTGAAACCGGCAATACTTTCTCCCCTAATAAAGCATTAGCAAATGAGGATTTTCCGGCACTAAATGCCCCGAATAATGCAATTGTATATTCACGATTTTCTAATCTTTCAGATTTTTCAGCCAAAACATCTGTTACGCGTTGAAAACCTTTTTTATCCTTTAAAAGGAAAACAGCTTTTTTAAGTTTTTCTATCATACTATCAACAGAAAGCGAAGTATTAACGGACATATTATCTTTTTTTGTTTCAGTTATTTTTTCACTTGTATCATTTTTTTCTTCATCTTTTTCATTTTCCGGTGTGTAGATTCGTATTTTCTTTTCATTATTTTCCCACTCATTTCGTAGTGAAAGATATGATTCTTCCACATTTGAAACCGGTAAGTAGACGTTCTCTTCCTTTTGATTTCTTTCCGATTCTAATTGGTCCAAAACCCTTAATGCATTCGTTACTTTCTTAATTTTACGCAGCGAACTTTCTAAAGTAGTATATTGACTCTCAATTTCCGGCTTTAACGTTTTCCATAAGTCTTCTCTAAAGCTCTGGCAGGTCGTTCTTGCTCGTTTCCGTATCGTTTCAGTAATTTGATCACAATAATTAAGAACATATTCCCCAGTTAATCTTGCACCAGGCTTTACACTATTGGTAATTAATGTCGAGTCAAAATCGATCGATAATTGTTGTGCCCGTCTTTGCAATTCGTCAGAAGCGATTTTTGTTTCCTTTAATTGATTTATTGCAAATTGTCGCAGATGCCAAGTAAGTTGTGTATCCACTTGTGTGGTTAAATTTTTATAAAATGCGTCAAGCCTTTCACTTCTTACAAGCTCTGTCTTCTTACCAAAAAAACCAACTTTAAAATCGGGTTGAACAGATTCTAAATAGCTTTCTGCTAATTCTCTCGTTTGAAATGGCATTAAATAAGCATTGGTCAATATTTTATCCAATTCGTTGTTAAATGTTTGTTTCCATTTCTCTTCCCGTGCATGAAGCATATCCATTTGCGCAACCATTTTTTCTTCATCTTCGAAAATTGTCGACCTTTTTTCCATTGGGTATTGGTTTACGATTTCTTCATATTGTTTTGCCTTTTCTTCTTGCTCTTCTCTTAGCCATTTAAAATGCTCTTGTACTAAAATATGAACAGATGATTCCGTTGAGGAAAGAATTCTTTCCTCTTTTTCATTCATTGTATTTTGTATTAAATGTTTAACAGTTTGAAATTGATTTTTCGGATCCTCCGGTTTTTTTAATGTAGTGTAAAATATTCCGTTTGGATGCACATCCCATGATGCAAAAGATTCTTTAACAGATTTTTGAAAATCATTAAATGATAATTCTTCGTCATTATGCTTATCAATTTGATTAATAATCAAATATAATTCAACACCGTTACGCAACAAATCTTTTGTATACATAAAATTCAATTCAGACTGAACATGATTGTAGTCCATCACATAAAAAACGATATCTGCCAAATGGATAGCCGATTCAGTGGATATGCGATGAGCATCATCTGTAGAATCTACACCAGGTGTATCCATTACTGTCACACCTTCTGCAAGATCTGATGTTGCTTGACCGATTTCAATTTCACTTACATCACCGTTCTTACAAAATTCCTTTACCTTTTTAAAATCATATGGTGCTTGAAATAATAGTGGCGGTTGATCATGATAAAATACCGTTGCATAATCGTTTGCAGCTTTATGCACTTTGACAAGATTAGCACTTGTCGGGATTGGACTTGTTGGTAACACATTGTCTCCAAGTAATGAATTAATCATTGTCGATTTACCAGCTGAAAAATGACCACAAAATGCGATGATAAATTCATGATCAATTCGTTTTTTCAATAACTTTTTTGCTTTATCAACCCTTTCCCAATCACCATTTTGTTTAAATCGTTCAATTAATCCTATTAAGTTGTTAATACTTTCTTCAGTATGTTGCTTATTCATTGTTTTTGTCATGATGAAAATTAACTCCCTACCTTTTAATACTTCTTATTTTAACGGATTTTCTCATGTATCCCAAGAACAAATACAAAAAACGTTCACTTTAAACGTGAACGTTTCACAAGTTTGGGTAAAAAACGGGGAATTTCACTTATTGTTCGATAATTAGTTTCTTTTAAGAGTACTCGTTCTTCATAAGGGATTCGTATTGCTAAAATCAGTTGATTCAAAATAAAAAAGCAGACTAAAGTAAAATACGCATTAAACATTAAAGGTATAACCAACAATTCGGTCGTTACAATAAGGTAATTTGGATGCTTGATATATTTATAAGGACCCTTTGATACGATGGTCGCTTCAGGCAAGACAATTATTTTTGTATTCCAAAATGTTCCTAAAGATTGAATGACCCATACCCTTCCGATTTGCGTGAGTAAAAATAAACTAAACCAAATTGGCCATAAACTACTTAATGATTTCGCAAAGAAAGTTACTTCAACCAAAAGTGAAACAAAAAAACAAATATGCATCATAACCATAAAAAGATAATGTTTTCGACCATATTCCTTAGCGCCCTGATCTTTCAAAAATCTTTCGTTTTTCTTAGCTATAAATAATTCAACACATCTTTGAATAATGATGATTACCAATAATAAATAAAAAAACATTATTCCCACCTCATCAACAGCTGTTCTGAGCTAAATCCGGGTCCCAACGCAATGGCTAGCCCCCATTCTTTCCGCTTTATATCATTATCCATAATACGTTTTAAAACGTAAAAAATAGTTGGAGATGACATATTACCGAATTGCTTCAAAACTTCTCTCGTATCCGCTGTTTTTGATGGCGAAAGTTGTAATGCTTTTTCATATGCTTTTACTACCTTCTTACCTCCCGGGTGTGCAATAAACTGTGAAATATCCGTTAATTTCAGTTGGTGCTTTTTTAAAAATGATTCCACATTTGGCTGTAACCAGTTTTCAACAATTGTTGGGATATCCTTAGAAAAAATAACATGCATCCCATCATCTTTAAAATCCCAACCCATAACACCTAATGAATCGTGCATAAGCCGTGATTCCGTTCCATATATAGTAGGAATTGGTTTACTAACATTTTCCAATTCTTTACACTTATCGCCTACAACCAGTGTACATGCGGCTCCATCGGCAAATAGTGATGTTCCAATTAGATTACTTTTCGAAAAATCATTTTTTTGAAATGTTAAACTACAAATTTCAATTGATAAAACAATAATCTTTGCTTGAGGAAATGCAAGACAATATTCATATGCACGAGACAACCCTGCGGCTCCCCCCGCACAGCCTAATCCCCAGATGGGAATACGTTTTACATCTTCCCTAAATGGCATTCTATTCATAATTCTAGCTTCAATACTTGGTGTGGCAAGACCGGATGTACAAACCGTAAAAATCGCATCAATCGTTCCGTATTCTTCAGCAGGCAAACAATTTTCTATAGCTTTTATTCCTAAGTTAATTGCTTCTTCAATAAACGCTTTGTTTTTTTCTGCAAATGTATGATCCTCTTTAAACCAGTCCATATCCTTCACAAAATAGCGCGTTCGTATGTCTCCATTTTCAAATACTTTAATTAATCTATTGATATCTTTGACGTTTTTAGAAAACAATTGGTGAACAAAGTTCATTGTGTCAATTTGTGAAATTTCATATGGTGGAATTCCTAATCCAACCGAACATATTTTTGGCATCACTTATCGAACTCCCTTACTATATGTAAGGATATGTTTTCCATTTCATGCTAATTTTATGTATAAAAAAAAGCTCCTCTAAGGAGCAATGGTTTCTGTTTTGAAGGAGTTGTTGTGCAAATTAATTATACACTTCTTTTGAAATCGAAAATATACTCAATATTTTCCACTAAAATTAGATCAGATAGGTGAACTAAATCTTTTACTCATGCTTGAAAAATAAGAGCAGTTTATTTAACTGCTCTCTTCTCACTTCGAAAGCCTTTTTACCTATTTCTCAACAAAAAAAGGTCAGAACCTTTTTTGGTTAGACCTCAAATTTGATTGATATTGTACTTGAATATTGATTTTATGTGTAATATCTTTTCCACATTTACTGCATCTTTCATTTTTTTCGCTGATGATCCGACAATAGTCACAGTAATACCTTTCCATAATCAGTAGCACTCTCACTTTGTAACATTCTATAGCTATATTGTATTAAAAATTATAAAAAGGGTGACTAGACTTATGATCTTTAAAATACGAGAGATGAAAATGGTTTCTCGGTATAAGTTTATGAGACCTTTTGACCAACAACTTTGATTTGTTTTCTTCTTTGCTTAGATGGAACAATATTAAATAAAATATTTAATATGATAGCAGTTAAGCTGCCTGTTACAATTCCGTTACTAGTTAGAATTTGGATATTTTCAGGAAGATTTGCAAAAAGACCGGGTACAACGGTTACTCCCATTCCCATACCAACTGAACAGGCGATGATAAGTAAATTCTCGTGTGAAGTTAAATCTACTCTACTTAACATTTTTATTCCTGATGCGATGACCGACCCGAACATCGCAACCATTGCTCCACCTAATACTGATGACGGAATAATGGTCGTTAACGCTCCTAGCTTTGGAATTAACCCTAAAATCATTAAAAAGATTCCAACAAGATAAATAACATTTTTGGATTTAATTCCGGATAATTGGACAAGCCCAACATTCTGTGAAAATGTCGTATACGGAAATGAATTAAAGATTCCGCCAATCACGCTTGCCAATCCTTCAGAACGATATCCTCTCGCTAAATCATCCTCTGAAATTTTTTGATTCGTAATATCACTTAATGCATAATATACACCAGTTGATTCAACTAAACTTACCATCGCGACAAGAAACATTGTCAAAATGGCTGACCATTCAAACGTTGGAACTCCAAAATACAGCGGTGTAATCATATGGAACATAGAAGCATCACTTACCGGTGAAAAATCAACTTTCCCCATAAATGCTGCAGCTATTGTTCCTATAACTAGTCCTAATAAAATCGAAATAGATCGAATGAATCCTTTAAAAAATCGTTGCAGAAGGATAATAATTACTAATGTACCGAAAGCTAAACCGACATTGCTTAAAGAACCGAATTGCGGGTTCCCCTCCCCACCGGCCATATTATTCATTGCAACAGGGATAAGTGTAATACCAATCGTTGTCACGACAGAACCTGTAACAATTGGTGGAAAAAAGCGAACTAACTTTCCAAAAAATTTACTAATAATAATGATTAGTAGTCCGGATGCAATTACAGCTCCATATATTGCTGTTATCCCATCTTGTAAACCTATCGCTATCATTGGACCTACCGCGGTAAAGGTACATCCTAACACCACCGGCAATCCAATTCCGAAAAAGCGATTTTTCCATACTTGGAGAATCGTTGCAATTCCACACATAAAAATATCGATTGAAACTAAAAAGGTTAATTCTTTACTCGTCATTCCTAACTTTCCACCAACTATTAGAGGAATAATGACTGCGCCGGCATACATCGCAAGCACATGCTGAATGCCTATAGTTGCCATTTTAAATTTGTTTTGCATTAGGCCATGACCTCCACCTCTTTAAATTTCACTTCCCCATCTTCTAACGCATCGATTTGCGCAAGAGATTCTACTCTTATGCCTTTATTGCGAAGGAGCTTACCACCATCTTGGAAAGATTTCTCGATAACGATTCCTATCCCAACTGTTTTGGCTTTTGCTTGCTCAACGATATTTAATAAACCTAATGCCGCTTGTCCATTTGCAAGAAAGTCATCAATAATCAAAATACGATCATTTTCATTAATAAATTTTTTTGAGACAGATATTTCGTTCGTCTCATTTTTGGTAAACGAGTGTACCTTTGCAGAATACAAATCATTAACAAGGGTAAGTGACTTACGTTTCCTTGCGAATACTACGTTAATACCTAAAGCCAAAGCGGCCATTAATGAAGGGGATATTCCTGACGATTCAATCGTCAAAATTTTTGTTACCTTATCCAAACGAAACCTATCGGCAAATTCATCTCCAATCGCTTTCATTAAAGCAGGGTCAATCTGATGATTTAAAAATGAATCAACTTTTAATACTGAATTCGAAAGGACTAGCCCATCATTTTTAATTTTTTGCTTTAATAATTCCATTCTTCTTCCCTCCAAGTAGATTATGACCAAAGGGACAAATAAAAAAGTCCAATGGTCATTGCACTCATCTTTATATGAGTGTGGCAATGTCCATTGAACTAGATGTCAATAGAAATACGAAAAAATCAATATAGTAAATTATTGATTTACCCATTGCTCACACATAGTCAAGCTATTTAAGGTAGCTTGGTAGAAACTTGCAGGCCATATTCCCGCGATTATATGAGTGAATACTTTTTTAACTGTGTTTTGATTATATCACCCTTATTCCCCCTTGAAAAGCTATTTCAAAAAAATATTTGTTCAGATTTTCACATATTCATCACAAAATGTACGCTAAAGTGTGATAAAAGTCACAGATGGATGTTTTCTTTATCACTATGATAAAAGTAACAGATCTAAAGATATTCAAAATGAATGGAGTGATAAAGCATGGCTATTCCACAGTCTAAAAAAAAGGTAAAAGAAGAACCAACATCTTTAAAAGGGACTTTGATTGCTGTTTTTATCGTAGGAGCCTTTCTAGTTATTTCATGGCTTGCAGTTTTTGGTCTTTATTTAAATCGTTTATAAATGATTGGAGTTGAATCGATTATGCATTTACATCGCTATGAGAAATGGTGGCTTACGTTTGGAATTTCAGCACTTATTATTTTCTTATCTATTGTCGGGATCCAAGCCTTTCATCAAGGACACAAGCCACCGAGTGCAAAAGCATTCGTTGATCCCGAAAGAGTTAGTGAAACCGAACCATTTACGAAACCAGGGTTACACAAGGTACAGGGCAAAGATTGGGATTACGAATTAGTAATAGTTGCAGCTGCCTTCTCGTTCACCCCAGGAGAAGTAGAAATCCCGAAAGGTGCTAAAGTAAAAATTATCGCGACAACAAAGGATGTTGTCCATGGATTTGAGATTGCGGGAACAAATGTCAATATGATGTTAGAACCTGGTTATATAAGTGAATATGTTACAACCTTTAATAAAACAGGTGAATTTCTAATCATATGTAATGAGTATTGTGGTACAGGACATCATATGATGTCAGCTAGAATTAAGGTGGTGGATAAATGATGAACGCACAAATTAGTAAAGTGGATAAACGTGATGCAAGATTATCTATGGCTTATATTACTGTAGCATTTATCGCACTCGCTGTTGGCGGGTTAATGGGACTTTTACAAACGCTCGTGCGATCCGGTAAGTTGGAATTGCCCGGTGGAATTAATTATTATGAAATATTAACGGCCCACGGTGTTTTACTCGGATTAGGCCTTACAACCTATTTTATTTTGGGCTTTCAATTTGCAGCTGTAAGTCGTACTGCTGGAACTTTATCTAGTAAAGCTAGATTATCTGGTTGGATTGGTTTTATTGTAATGGTCATCGGTACCATTTTTGCAACATGGATGATTTTAACAAATAAAGCGACAGTGCTTTACACCTTTTATGCACCGTTACAAGCACATTTTCTTTTCTACTTAGGATTAACACTTTTAATTGTAGGTAGTTGGATTGCATGTGGTGCGATGATTGCTACCTATATGAGATGGAGAAAGCAAAATCCCGGAAAACCAAGTCCGTTATTATGCTTTATGGTCGTAGTGAATTCATTACTATGGATTGTTTGTACACTGGGTGTGGCAGGTGAAGTATTATTTCAACTTCTACCGTGGTCATTAGGATTAGTGGATACAGTGAATGTACTTGTTAGCCGTACACTGTTCTGGTACTTTGGTCACCCACTTGTTTATTTCTGGCTACTACCGGCATATATGGCATGGTATGTCATTATTCCAAAAATTATTGGCGGAAAAATATTCTCAGATTCACTTGCACGATTAGTATTCATCCTTTTCTTATTATTCTCAATACCTGTCGGATTCCATCATCAGTTAACTGAACCTGGTATCGATGCTAGTTGGAAGTTCGTTCAAGTTGTTCTAACATTTATGGTTATTATACCTTCCCTAATGACTGCCTTTTCGATGTTTGCAACATTTGAAATGTTTGGGAGATCCAAAGGAGCAAAAGGATTATTCGGTTGGTTGAAAAAACTTCCGTGGAAGGATGCTAGATTTGTAGTTCCGTTTATCGGTATGGTTGCTTTCATCCCTGCTGGTGCAGGTGGGATTATCAATGCTTCTAACCAAATGGACCAAGTTGTCCATAATACGATTTGGGTAACAGGTCATTTCCATTTAACCGTCGCAACAACAGTTGTATTAACTTTCTTTGGTATAAGTTATTGGTTAATTCCACATTTAACTGGAAGAGTATTCACAAAAGCAATGAATCGTTTAGCAATTATTCAAGCGATTTGTTGGACAATCGGAATGGCATTTATGTCAGGATCCATGCATCTCGAAGGTCTTCTAGGAGCACCAAGACGTACAGCATTTACTACTTATGGAAATGCCCAACAAGCACTTGATTGGATTCCATACCAAGTTGCTCAAGCTATTGGTGGTTCCATTCTCTTCTTAGGAATTGTACTAATTATCGTAATTGTTATTAATTTAGCATTCTTTGCACCTAAAGGAGAACAAGACTTTCCAATCGGCGAAATTGCTGAAAATGCCGAAAAGACACCAATGGTTCTTGAAAACTGGAAAATATGGTTGACTGTCTTGGCAGCTTTAATCCTAATCGCATACACCGTTCCGTTTATGGATATGATTCAAAACGCCCCTCCTGGGTCAAAAGGATTTAAATTATGGTGATGAAGTAAACCCGCTTATCCATTAGCGGGTTTTTTCATTGAAAAGGCTTAATTCACTTTTATGTGATTTAATAGATTTTCTTTTTATACTTAAAATAAGTACGGAAGATAAAATACATAGGATTCCTACAAATTGAACAAAAGTAATTTTTTCGTTAAAAAGTGTAATACCAATAATTATCGCTGCAACAGGTTCAATTGTAGCTAATATAGCAGCCGTACTGCTTTCTATCCGATTCAAACCAATCGTATATAATATATATGCTAATACAGTCGGTACAAGGGCTAATCCAATCATATATAAGTGTAATTCATTTGGTATCTGATTGAATTTTTCCCAAAAGCGATAAAATGGAACTAAACAAAGTGATGCTACAAAAAAGGTATAAAACGTTATCGTTATAGAATCATAATATCGAGTAGCAAGTTTTCCAAAGATACTATACAATGCGTACCCTAATCCTGCTCCTAATCCGATAACAAAGCCTAATTGATCCCACGAAGCACCTACCCCACCATTTATCGCAATGAGAGCACATCCAATAATCGTTATTAAAACCGCGAGCAATTTCTTTTTCGTTAATCTTTCTTTTAGAAAAAGATAGGAAAATATAGCGACAAATGCAGGTGAAGTATACAATAACATCACAGCAAACGATACCGATAATTTATTCATAGCGGTAAAGTAACACCAATTAAAAAAGACGATACTACATAGTCCAGTACCTATAAAATAGGGTAAATGTGTGAGCCTAATACGAATAACTGAGTTTTTCCGCTGTAAGATAATAATTGGTATCAGTATTATAAATGCATATACGACACGAATTGTAACTATTTCCATTTCCGTAAATCCGTAATTCGATAGCTTTTTAACAAAAACAGATATAAATCCCCACGACAACGCTGCCAAAATAATAAAAAGCTGCGGCAATTCCTAATTATTCCTCCTTCGATATATGAAAATGAAGGCAACCGGAATATATCCAGTTGCCATAAGTAATGAATTACAAATTATAAACCTTTGTGTATTTATCGGTTAAATAATCGATTAAATATTTAGCGTTCAATCCTTCACCTGTCACATCGTGTAGAATTTCTAATGGCTTTTTCAATTTTCCATATTGATGAATATTTTCTGTTAACCATTCTTTGATTGGCTTTAAGTTTCCTGTAGCCAATAACTCATCAAAGTTAGGAAGTTCTTTTAACATAGCATTTTTAAATTGCGCTGCATACATATAACCAAGTGCATAGGATGGAAAATAGCCAAAACTTCCTCCAGACCAATGGACATCTTGAAGAACTCCTTCAGCGTTGTTACCAGGTCGAATTCCTAAATACTTTTCATATTTGTCGTTCCAGACTTGCGGTAAATCTTTTACTTCAATTTCATCGTTAAATAGTCCTTTTTCAATCTCATAACGAATGATAATGTGAAGCGGATATGTTAACATGTCTGCCTCAATACGAATAAAAGAAGGTTTTGATTCATTTATTGCCCTATAAAAGTCATTTAAATTTATTTCATCGAACTGGCCATCTGCGTACTCTTTCAATACATTGTAATTATGTTTCCAAAACGAAAAATCGCGACCAACAATATTTTCGTAAAATAAAGATTGTGATTCATGAATTCCCATTGATGTGCCATCACATAGTGGAGTTCCGATTAATTTTTTTGAAATATTTTGTTCATATAATGCATGGCCGCCCTCATGGATGGTACCAAATACAGCTGTGCGCCAGTCACCTTCATCATATCTTGTCGTAACGCGAACATCTCCTGGGTTTAATCCTGTAGCAAACGGATGTACCGTTTCATCTAAACGTCCAGAATTAAAATCGTAGCCCATTTGTTCTAATATTTTCAAACTAAAATCCTTTTGTTTATCCTTAGGGAAATGTTTAAAAATAAATGAAGTATCCGGTTTGTTTGAGGAATCAGATATTTTTTTGACTAATGGGATAATTGCATCTCTCACTTCAGCAAATACTTGGTCTAAAATTTCTACCGTAATTCCCGGTTCGTACATATCAAGTAATGTATTATATTTATTTCCTTCATACCCCCAATATCCAATAAACTTTTTTTGAAATTCAACAATTTTTTCTAAATAGGGTTGGAACATTTCAAAATCAGCTTTTTCTCTCGCCTCTTCCCATACACTCTCAGCTTTAGACTGTAAGATAACATATTCTTTAAACTCCTTAACTGGAATTTTCTTGTTACGATCATAGTCTTTTTGACATTCATTTAATGTCTTTTTCGTAATCTCCGATAAATCTTCAATACCGGAGAGACTAGCTATGTATGCTGCCATATCCTCAGAGGTTGACATTTGAAATACTTCCGATGAAAGCATACCAACGACCTCTGATCGTTGATCGACACCGTTTTTCGGCGCTCCTGTGCGGAGATCCCAATAAATTAATCCAAGTGCTTCATTATACGCTTGCATTTTTTTCACATATTCTAAAAACTCTTTTTCTATTTCTTTTGTATGTTCTGATATCATTAAATTGAACCTCCCTAGAAAAATCAAGATCATGTATATTTTATCATATTCTTCTGAAAAGGGAGAACAATAAAAATCGGTGTGAAACTTGGTCGTTTCACCCCGATTTTTCTCTAAATTATTTATAAAAAGCTGGTTTAACAGGTAATAAAGGTAAAATAGAATCTAAAATCTCATCATTTTCAGATGGTGACATCCAAATGTGAATGGTTCCTTTGTCTGTTGAAGTCCTAATTAATCGACCTATTCCTTGTTTTAAGCGTAATAACATATACGGCACATCGACTTCATTGAATGGATTGACACTAACTTTCCTCTTAGCATCGAAAACAGGATCTTTTGGAGGAAAAGGTAGTTCCGCGATCATCACATTTGATAATGATGGACCCGGTATATCCAGCCCTTCCCAGAGGTGATAAGCACAAAGAACAGTTTCTTCATTTTCCTGAAATTGAGAAACTAAATGACTTATTTCCTTATCTCCCTCAAATAACATATTTAAACCTATATCTTTTTGTTGCAGAACGTATCGCTTAAATTCAGATATCGAATCTTTAGAACTAAATAGTAAAAGGCTTCTGCCGCCAGCTTCCTTTAGTAAAGAAAGAAATTCATCATATTGGGTCCCATTATTCCGATGAATAAAAACTTCCATATTGCTTTCATAGTCAAATGGTGAATCTACTTTAAAAGATAAATATGAATCAATTCCTAAACTATTGGCTATATATGAATAGTCACCATTATTTGAAAGAGTTGCGGAAGAAAATATATATGGGATATTTTTTGAAAATACTTCTTTTCGTAATACTTCTTCTACTAGTCTTGGCATTATAACAAGTGTATGATCTGATTCAGTCATTTCAAACCAGACAATTCCCTCAGTATCTTCTATAAACAGCTTTAATGAGTAAAGAATTTGTTCTAAATATTCCTCTACAATTCGCAAATCGTATTCATTTAATACAAACATTTCACCTTCATATACAAGCTGTTCGGATAATTTGTCAATTTGCAATCGCAGCGATTGAGCGAATTTAAGTATCTGAGCTGACTTTTTAATTTCAAATCGTTCAGATCCTACGACTGGCGTTGCTTCTTTTATCATATTCTCAAATAACTTATCATTTAAAAACAGAACATTTTCAATCGTATATAGGGTTTCGTCACGAACATCATTTTCCATTAAACGCGTTAATAATGTTTCTAATGTTTCCGTTTGAATACGATAAGTTAATGCTTTTTGACAAGCAAATTCAAGAAGATGTCCTTCGTCAAAAATGACACAACTAGCTTCCGGAAGTAGCGGCAATTGCCCTTCTCTAATTCGTGATTCCTTCGTCCACACATGTTCCATATAGTAATCATGGGAACACACAATTATATCTGCGGCTTTACGATAGTAATCCCGATGAAGCGTTTGCCCACAACGATGTCGGACATCACAAGAAAAACAATCTTGAAGTGAATCCCATGCGACGGTTTTCCACGTTTTTTCGGATAGATTTGAATATTCCTTTCGATCCCCATATTTTTCATATTTAAGCATAGATCCTTGAGCATGAACAAATTCAGGTAAATTATCATAAATAGAATTAATGTCATCGGTATCATTTTTTTGCATTTGGGTATCTAGTTTTTTTAAACAAAGATACTGGTCCCTAGATTTAGCGAGTCTAACATCGGCCTGTAAACCAAGTGCGACCTCCAATTTCTTAATATCTCCCTCTTTTTTCATCAGTTGTTCAATGAGTGTTTCATCAGCACATGCGATAATAGCTGGTTTTCCTGTGTAGCGCGCATAACATAATGCATACAAAAGATAAACAATTGTTTTTCCCGTACCAACACCTGCTTCTGCAAAAACCACCTTTTTATCTTTAAAAGCCTTTTCCATCTGAAAAGCCATATAAATTTGTTCATCTCTTAATTCAAACCCTTTTTCGGGTAAAATTTCATAAAAGACATCGCCAATCCAATCACCTAATTTTTCATAAAACGATTCTTCTTTTGCAATAGTAAAAGGTAGTCCAGTTCTCATTTTGTTCCTCCAGCGATTTATACAAATTTTTTAAAGCGTGCTTCACATAAAAACGCAAGTGTATCAGCATACACTTGCGTTCTTATGAAATGGATTGCAATTTTGTTAATACATAACTTTTTGCTTCATTTAACGATATTTCTGCTTCTTTCAGCATTTCCAGAGCAGTTTCCGAAGGCTGTTCATCTAATCGTATGAGCTCGTATGTATTGGTAATTGCTTTTGCGATTTTATCAAAATCAGTTGAGGTCAAAAGTAAACTTCCTTTCACATTGAAATATTACTATTATATTCCGAAATGCAGGAAGTTATTCCACACGTTTTAAACTCTAGGTGGCCTTTGCCACCAATTATACTCTGGGTGGCCTTTTGCCACCCATTTACACCCTGGGTGGCCTTGGTCCCCAATATTGATACAAATCTGTTCGAATAAATCCATTAAATAGTTTCCGCTTTTTTGTTGCCTTTTTTCCGTATACTTCTTCAAATTGTTCATACGAAGTTAAAATATATACAGACCAAGTGTCAAGCTCAGCGAAAGCTTTTCCCATGTCACGATACATTTTTTCAACCTCTTTGCGTTCACCGAGGCGTTCACCATATGGAGGATTTCCGACAAGGACACCGTATTCGTTTTTCGTCGTTATGTCAGAAACTTGCATTTGCTTAAATGTAATTAAATCACCTAAGCCCGCTTCGATCGCATTTTCCTTTGACACTTCGATCATTCGATGATCAATATCCGTGCCTGTAATTTGTAATGGTTGATCATATTTCGCTAAATCTTCCGCTTCATTTCGTGCATCTTCCCACACCTTTTTACCAATCCATGGCCATGACTCTGATGCAAAATCACGATTAAAACCAGGTGCGATATTTTGGCCAATTAAAGCAGCTTCAATTGGGATCGTCCCTGAACCACAAAACGGATCAAAAAATGGTCGATCAGGGTGCCAATTCGTTAACTGAATTAAAGCAGCAGCTAATGTCTCCTTTAGAGGCGCCTCCCCTTGATTTACGCGATAGCCTCGTTTATGCAATCCAACACCACTTGTGTCAATTGTTAAAGTAGCTATATCCTTGTGTAGCGCTATTTCTATTTTGAATAACGGACCATTTTCCTCAAACCATGAAGTTTTTTTATAATGTTTTCGAAGGCGTTCAACAATCGCTTTTTTTACAATAGCTTGGCAATCCGACACACTAAATAGTTTTGATTTAACAGATTTCCCTTGAACAGGAAATTCTGCATTCTCAGGGAGGAAGTTCTCCCAGTTCAGTGCCTTTGTTTTTTCAAATAATTCGTCAAATGATAGGGCTTTAAATTCACCGACTTTTATTTTAACCCGGTCGGCAGTACGCAGCCAAAGATTACTGCGGGCGATTGCCTTAGCGTCCCCTTGATATTCTATTTTGCCATTATCTACTTTACATTCATATCCTAAATTAGTTACTTCCTTTGCAACAATCGCTTCCAGCCCCATCGCTGCAGTAGCAATCAATGAAAAATTTGACATCCTGTCACCCTTTTACTATGTATTCATTTTTTAAATTTTTCCAAATTCTTATATATTTGTATTTTGTAGAACGGGTAATTGATATAAATAATGCTCTCCTTCCAAAAGGAGAGCATGAATTTATTTGTTTATTACCTTTAATAACGTTCTGTAAGCCATGTTCTGTACCGTTGTACTACAAGCGATCAGGTAAAGATCTCGTACGCTGGTGGTAATCATCTATCTACAAGCATAATTGCTTGTCCCTTTTATCGTTCACTTCCTCAAAAAGGGTGCCCCTACCATAATTTGAGTTTCTCGCTCGCGGGGTTTACCTCGTTCCACCCTTGTAATTTCTCACAAGGCTTCGTCACTGTGGCACTTTAAAGGTAGTCACTCCATATCCAATTAGGACTTAGGAATTTTCCCTGCCGTCAATCCAGAGTTATCCGGACTGCCCTAGCTTATGACTTCGCTAGGCACGATCACTACGTGCATCTCAGCACCGTGCGAGCATGGACTTTCCTCAACAACATTTACTGTTGCAGCGATTACCCGAACGTTATTAACTTACGGCTTGACCGCTTATCTATTATATTGAACTTTTTCCTATTTTGCAATAAGAAATTATATCCATATTTTATTATTCACTTAACTTACTGCCAAAAACATGTTTTTCTAAATTTGAAAGTCTTTTTAGAATATCAAAATTGGTTGTACCTGTCGTTGGCTGCGAAGGTTGTCTGCGAAATGAATCATCCGCCTGTTTCTTCAAACGCATATTTTCCTGTTGTAGATCTTCAATTACCTGATGGAATGTTTCATAATCCTTAATAATAAAATCCAAAAATTTATCAACTTCTTCTTGTTTATAGCCTCGTACCGCTGTTTTAAATTCTTTTTCTAAAATATCTTTAGCAGTTAATTTCACTTTATCAGATAACATTTTACACACCACCTTATATTTTCGCAGGATGCCCATTATTATTATTCTTTCAAAAATAACTATGTTTGTCAATTTAATATGTATCCCACTTTTCATCTTCAATCAACATTTGTAATTGATCAAAATCAATTGATATGATATCAAACTGATTTTGTTCTTTATACTTTTTAGCCTCTTCATATAAATATTTTGGTGACCCTTCATTTTGTACATCATACACTATGAGCATACCTTGACTTTTATGCAAAAAAATTTTATTTCGATTTCGAAATTGCTGGGGACTTGTATAAGGCTGTTTTGATATCGAATCGACAAAATCAGCTTGAGAAAGAATCATATCGTAAAATTCTTTATTGCTTTCATTCCATTTCTCTTCTTGATTTTCAAATGGTGTAAGAATCGCAAGCTTAATCGCAGGGTAGTCGCCTTGTATTTCATAAATAACTTCAGCTGCCCAAAGCTCTACGCCTAACTGTCCGGAAATTAAAACCCATTCAAGACCTTCTTCCGCTAATCTAATAAGTTCCTTTTTTATCGCCTTTTTAATGATTCCAACCGCTGGATGTTTATCGGAAAAAATACCTAATTCAAACGGTTTATAGCCTGTTACAGATATTACCTTAATCACTTATGAATACGCACCTTTTTCATTATTAATATTCTAAAACAAGGATGGCGTTACCATCCTTGTTCTATCGTTCTATTAACATGGAAATCCATATGGCATTGCTCCAGGGTATCCAGGCCCGAAGCCTCCCACACCCGGTCCGACTGGCGGTGGACCAACAGCAGGACCAAGATTTACATTAGTAACCTCATTTACAAATGATTCAGTATGAGGATAATAATTTTTATGACCGATTACTTGATGATTCACATTCGTTGTATGAGAAGGAAAAATATGTGGTTGAATAAAATTCTGTTGAGTGTGATTTATACAGCATTTAGTTGGATGAACCACCGGTGGTAAAATCTTTCCACAAAACATAGTCATAACTCCCTTCATTAATTTGTCTGATACACTAACAAACTATGTTAAAAGGCTATAACATGTACTAATGAAAATACCTATTTTTTGAAGATATAATATAAAATCGACTTTAAAAGAATGAATAAAAACTTTCTTTTAAACTAGTAAAAAGTAACGCTGTAAGTCCGACAACGACAAAAAACAAAATAAACAAAGCCCGATACATTTTTTCAACCCCAACTCAATTATTTTACTGTTTATAGCTACTTTATTATCACTTTATTTGATCTTTGCAATTTTATATTTTACCTGTTTCAAACATTCGACACAATCACAAAAATTTAACAGATTTTAAAACTTTTGATGACATTTTGTTAAATTTTATCGGATGATGTAAAACTTTTTGAAACCCTCCGTCGAATCCTGCGCTTACCCAGGAAATAGGGGAATTATTTCTTCTTAAGTCTTGCTAATCTTTTTAGCGCATTTTGGAGAAATTTATCTTTTTCGGGTTGAATATGTTGTTGGTTTTGTTCGTGAAAAGATAATGCCTTTTCAGTATATTCCTTCGCAAGATTAAAGTTTTTAAATTGATGCTCCTGTAATTTTGCGATTTCTATACATGCCTGTTTTTTAATTTCACTATTGCCGTATTGTACGACATCCATCCAATACGAATTTGCTTTGTTAAATTGCTTTTGTCTTTTTAAAAAATACGCCAATTCAAATTTTGCATTAATATCATTATTTATGGCAGCCTGTTCAAAAGTTTGAATTGCTGCATCTTTTTCACCAATATAGTTAAACCACTTTCCTAATTGATACTTTTCACGAGTCGTTTGATTAGGATCCTTTTGAAGGATTTGGAACGATAAATGCGTATATAGCGTGATCAATGAAAGAATATCATATTCATTATGCCTTAATATTTCAAATATCCCTTCAGGATTTTTTCGTTCAACAAAGTCAAAATAAATCATTGGTGCCAAATATCCTGGGACATCATTAATCCGCTCAAATTTTAAAATATCCCGTTCAATATTTGACAGTTTTACTGAAGGCAACTGATCTTTCCAAAAGCGTCTAGATGCATGATATAAATCAAAGTGTCCAAATGATGGAAGTTTCGGAATATGTTCACGTAAAAGCGTATGCCTTGTTTTTACTTGCGGCCAATCAAATGCCTTACCGTTATAGGTAACAAGTGTAGAATAATTGATATTCTCTAAAAAACTTTGATAGAGAGGAATTTCAAGTCCCGGTTCAGGCAGAATATGTTGCTTTAAAATAATCTCATTATTATTTACACTCGCATATCCTAATAAAAATATAGTATTTCCAGTGCCCCCTCCTAAACCTGTTGTTTCAGTATCAAAAAAAAATAACTCTTGCGGTTCAAATCCATAGGCCGAAAGTGGATGATGAACTTCGGATTCATTCCACATTTCCATTGCCGTCAAAAAATCACGAAACCGATATTTTCCATGTAAATGCTCTAAAGGGTAGTGAACTTCTCTAATAAAACAGTACTCATTTTCAAAATAGTAAATAGAAGTATTCATTTCTTCCCACATCGTTCTAAATGGAATTTCCTCATTGTTTCGATTTTCCTTGATCACTTGGTCACTTTCCACATTTTGGTTATTTTCTAATCCAAAATGAGTTCTAAAACGTTGTAGTTTATTTTTCATAGACATTTACTTTCATCCTTTGTAAGGCAGCCTGTATCCTCTAGTAAAAATTCTATTAAATTTAAAACGGTCCTCTTTGTATTTGAAGAGACACCTTCTAATCCAATACATGATGGACAACCATTTTCACAAGGACAATTTCTCACCATATCCATCGTCTTATACATAATAGTGGATATATTTTCATACACTTTCTCGCTTAATCCTATTCCACCAGGATATCGGTCATATAAATAGATGGTTGGCTTTTCACTTTGTATCGCTTTTATTTGTGGTACTACATGTATGTCGTGAGGATCACACATGACAAATAAAGGTACAATTGAATTTAACGCAGTAGAAAGTCCAATTAATCCTTCCTCTAATTGCTTTTCAGGTAATGGACTTTCAAATGAAAGCCAAGCAGCATTTGTATGCAATTCCTGTTCAGGAAGATGGATAGGTCCGGAGCCGATATTTTCATGAGTATTAAATTTTATTTTTTTAAAGATAGTAGCCATTGCTTGTACGGTTACATCCCCATAATAAACATGTGCATTTGTTACCGTTTTTTGCTTATCCTCTTCTAAAACTTTCAATTGTACGGCCAAATTAGCATCTGTATAATAATCCGCTTCTACCTCTCGAATAAATGCTTTCTTCTCTGCCCAGTCTAATTTCTCCACTTGGTATTGATTCCCTTGATGCAAATATATCGCCTCGTCGTGTAAGAGAGTCATGGCACTGAATTGATCCATCTCACCGATTACTTTTACATTTGCTATATCGGAAATATCGATGATTACGACATTTTCTTGCGATGCCGAGCGCAAACTAATATTATGTGCGGGAAATGAATCTTGCATCCAATACCATTTCTCGCTTCGATAATGCAACACTCTTTCATCTACTAAAAACTCTAATATATCCTCTACTTCCAATTCACCAAATAATTCTCCTTTTTTAAAAGGCAATTCGTATGCTGCACATTTAATATGATCCACTAGAATGACTAAGTTATCCGGGTTAATCCTCGCTACTTCGGGAGATTGATTGAAAAAATATTCCGGATGTTCAATGATATACTGATCTAATGGAGCAGAACTTGCTACCATAATGACCAGTGACTCCCCCTGGCGGCGCCCTGCTCTACCAGCCTGCTGCCAAGCGCTAGCAATCGTTCCGGGATATCCTGTCATAATACATACTTGTAATTGACCAATATCGACACCCAGCTCTAACGCATTTGTGCTCACTACACCAATTATGTCACCGTTTCTTAGCCCTTTTTCAATCATTCTTCTTTGGGTAGGTAAATATCCGCCGCGGTATCCTTGGATTGATTTCTCACCTAATTGATGCTTAATTACTTCTTGTAAGTAAGTTAAAATAATTTCGACCCTTACCCTACTTCTTGCAAATACAATCGTTTGAATCTTTTGCTCGAGCATTTCTTTCGCTATATCCCGTACTTCCAATGTTGCACTCCTGCGCACATTTAACGGCTTATTGACAATAGGCGGATTATAAAAGACAAAATGCTTTTTTCCACTTGGAGCGCCATTATTGTTAATCAACTCCATTGATTCCCCTGTTAGCTTTTCCGCTAATTCTAGCGGATTCGCAATTGTAGCAGATGTACATATAAATATGGGATTGCTACCGTAATATTCACAAATCCGTTTTAACCTGCGAATAACATTTGCTACATGACTTCCAAACACTCCACGATAAATATGTAATTCATCGATAATAATGTATTTTAAGTTCTCAAAAAAGGCCACCCATTTTGTATGATGTGGCAAAATAGCGGAATGCAGCATATCTGGGTTCGTAATAACAATATGTCCGGCCTTTCTTACTTTTTGCCGAATATTTGCAGGCGTATCCCCATCATATGTGTAACTATTTACTGGTACCCCAGCCTCTTCAATCATTTCATTCAATTCACTTTTTTGATCCTGGGCTAATGCTTTTGTAGGAAACAGATAAAGTGACCTTGAAGTAGGGTTATTTATGATTGTTTGTAGAACAGGCAAATTGTAACATAATGTTTTTCCGGAAGCCGTCGGAGTCACAGCTACAAAACTGTTACCTTCCATTGCGTAATCAAATGCGATTCGCTGATGAGTATAAAGGTCAACAATCCCCCTTTTTTCAAGCGAACTCTTTATTTTTGGATGTATATTTGAAGGAAACGGTACTGTTTTAGCGGGTGTGGCTTCCAGCGTGTGCCAATGAACAATTTGTTTATTAAAAGTTGTGTCTTCTTTTAAAAATTGTATGAGATCTTGAAGATCTTTTTTTCTTTTCATCAATTTCCACCTCAATATCTCTATTTTAGCGAATAAACGTTCGTTTTCATAGTTATTTATATCCTCAATTATCAAATCACTTATTCCTTAGCAAATACATATAATAATTGTAAAAAAGCATGTTTCGAGAGGAGTAGAGTGAATGTCTAATAAATTACCAGAAGAACCAAAGAAAAACTTATTCCAAGAACCATTTCAAGATCTTTTTCGATCAATCAATGAACTTTTTCAGGAACGTCCTGTTAAGGGGGTTCTTCAAAGTATTGATGACTTTTTCACATCACCTTTTCCGTTAAGTGGATTTCCCGTAGAATTTAGTGATTCTGGTGATAATTATATAATAACGGCAAAACTATCTGGCATAAAAAAAGAACAAATAGATATAGATATTTTAGAAAAATATATAACAATTACTGTTGAACATAAAGAAAAAGTTTCAAAAGAGGATGAATCACAAAAATCAATTTATAAAAAGAACACGCTTCAACGATCGTCAAGGACAATTCCTTTACCGGGTCCGATAATTGAAGAGAAAATTAATGCTAGTTACGAAGATGGACTATTAACGATCACCATTCCTAAAGAAAAGGGAAAGCGCTTAAGAATTGAATAAACGGGATAAAAAGGAGTTAGATAATGACTCCTTTTTACTATGTAATGAACAAAAAATAAAAAGGCCTCGGAGCCTATGACTTAAAGAGACCTCCTAGCCCTTTGACCATCGTTGAAACTTGGTTGACAGCGTTCATCATCTGCCCGGCTGTATTGACCATTTTATTAAAATCTAGTGACCCATCCTGTGATTTAAAAGAATTCATTAACGAGTTTACGCCACCTTGCTGAGGTTTTACGGCTGTTCCAGCTTGTGGCGGATATGGATTTAGAAAGTGATTTTGCATATTTTGTGATTTAAGGTTTTGATATTCTTCTGCGGGCTGTAATGGGTTTTGAAAGATATGGGTTTGTTGTACATCATTAGAATACCCATTTCCTTGCTGATGAAAATAAGAACTAGAGCCAAATGGCCCCTGCTGTGGTAATTGAGATGGTTGAGGGTTTCCAAATGGATGATAATAGTAATTATTTGCTTGTTGATACCCTTGAACATATGGTTGAAAAGGTGCTGAATATTGGTGATTTTGAGGTTGATAATTACGCAACAACATTGGATTTATACTATTTGAACGGTTTCCCTTCATTTTGCATTTCCTCCCGTTTACACAGTCATCACATTATTACAATATGAAGGGGAATTCAAATGGTGATATATCTATTTAATTATCTCTTTAAGGGTTATTATGATATTTTGTCAATTCTTCAAGTAATCTTCTTAATACATAATCAACAGATCGTATATGTTCTTTAAACTTTTTTAAACTCGCATCCGGAAAGAATGCTTTAACCGATACCATTTGTAAATTTTCACTCGTATTTTTTAATTGTATGGAATGAAGATGTTTTGGCTGTACGGTCTCTACCCATTCGGTTGCAAGTGGTAACCATTCGTCACACATATGTTTAACTCGATCAGCAAAGGGTTTTACTTCTAAATAAAAATCTCCTTGTACCCCAGTTTCCCTAACTGAATTGTATGACTGAAAAGCAGCCTCATTTAATGCGATTAATTGTTTTGTTAATTCAATTAGCTGATCTTCAACCATTAAAATGTACCTCCTAAATAAAAAGCAGCTTTAAAAGCTACTGAATTTCTAAAAAGAATATATATTATTATAAAGTTTGTTTCCAATCCGGTCAAAGAACACGTATTAACCTAGGTTTTGTAGTTTATACGTAAATTTATTAATTGTTTTAGGTGTAGAATTCATTTTAATGCTTACTTTTTTCTCAAGCATTTTAATTTTTTTCTCCAATTGCAAATGGGATCGATGTATTTTTGATGCAATTTCTTTTCTTTCATTATTACAACGTATAACGAGGCTATCCTCCAGGTTTTCAACTAATTGCTCTAACTCACCTAACTTTAATAAAACATCATCTTTTAATAACATAAAACTTCCCCCTCCTTTTGCTTCTTAAAATACATATTCTTGTTCTATTTTGATTCACCTTCAAGCATGACAAAACTAGAACGGATTCGGCAAAGAAAGTGGTAAATATACATTACTTGAATCCTTTTTCGACAGTATTTTTTAAATGTATGAGAAGTTAAGCGAAGTACAAAATAAATTTAGGAGGTGTTTTCAAATATGAATAACGAGCTAAAAAAACAAAAGGAAAAAGAAGAAAAAGCTAAGACAAAGGCAGGAAATAGTAACCCAAAATTATCAGGTCCAAATCGACCGTCTACTTAAGAAAAGCAAGGATTTTTAGTCCTTGCTTTTTTTTTATTGACAATTGTATATAAGGCATAACTTAATTGGTTAGTAATAATTGAAACTTATCACAATGTTTCTTCGTCAATATTTGAAGAGAATATTTTCACAAAAAATATCCTTTGGATAAAATGACCATTTGCTATTATTTTAAAGAAATCGAGATTATGTCGTTGAAAAAGTTTGATTTACTTCAATAAACAAGCTAACTTCATCGATGATGAGTGTTCTTAACGAGAAATCGGACTTTTTATTCACCCAATCAACATATATTTCTGCTATGATATAATTTAGCTTGTGAGGTGAGGATGGGTGGAATTAAGATACCCAAATGGGAAAAAGTACATTCTCGACAAAAAGGACAAAAATACACGGAAAACATCGAATAGTATTTCGTACAGTAATAGAGGTATGACGTTAGAAGAAGACTTAAATATAACCAATCAATATTATTTGCAAAATGATCTGGCTGTCATTCATAAGAAACCTACGCCTGTTCAAATTGTCCATGTTGATTATAAGTCCAGAAGTACAGCTGTCATTAAAGAGGCTTATTTTAAGCAACCATCAACAACTGATTATAATGGTGTTTATAAAGGAAAGTATATTGATTTTGAAGCAAAAGAAACAAACAATACAACATCTTTTCCATTGCAGAATTTCCATGAACATCAAATTGATCATATGAAAAAAGTTGTCCAACAAAATGGTATTTCTTTCGTCATCCTTCGATTTGCTAAAACGGAAGAGATTTTTTTATTAGAGAGTCAATATTTATTTAACTTTTGGAACCGGATGACCTCTGGCGGAAGAAAATCGATAAAAAAAGAGGAAATTAAACAATTTGGATACCTTTTACCTATAGGTCTTCATCCTCGAATTGATTATTTACAAATTATCGAAAAAATTATTAAAAATGGTTAGAGCATATCAACCATTGTTTTACACTTCTAAATCGAAAAGTTTGATTTAGGAAAGAGAGGAAACTTTATTATGACAGAAAAATACCAAACTCGTGAAGAGCGTAGGAAACAGCAAGAAACCGCAAAAAATAAAAAACAAAAAAAAGGGAAGAAAAAGTCCATCTTCAAGAGAATCATTTTGACAATTGTTATGATTGGAATCATCGGTTTCTTAGCTGGTGCTGGAACATTTGCTTATTATGCAAGTAAGGCACCGAAATTAGATAAAAAAATGCTAAAAGATCCAATCGCTTCAGTAATATATGGAATGAACAATAAACCGATCGAAACGGTCGGTTCCGTCAATCGCGATTATATCGCCTATGATAAAATACCTGATCGGATGAAAGATGCCATCTTAGCTACCGAAGATATTCGCTTCTTTAAACATCACGGGATCGATCCGATACGATTGGGTGGTGCCGTGTTAGCAAACTTTAAACGTGGATTTGGCTCTGAAGGTGCAAGTACAATCACTCAGCAAGTAGTGAAGATGTCCTTTCTAACCGAGAAAAAGACGTTGGAGCGTAAAGCCCAAGAGGCATGGCTATCTTTACAATTAGAAAGACAATATACAAAAGAAGAAATCTTTGAAATGTATGTTAATAAAATTTATATGTCAGATGGTGTCCATGGAATTTCGACGGCTGCAAAATATTATTATAATAAAAGTCTTGATAAATTAACCTTGCCACAAATGGCACTTATAGCGGGACTACAGCAAAGTCCAAATAATTATAATCCTTTTAATCACCCTGATCTTGCGGAAAAACGAAAAAATGTTGTATTAGGCTTAATGTATCAACATAAAAAAATCACAAAACAAGAGATGGAAAAAGCGAAAAATACACCGGTTACGAAAGGTCTTGTAAAGAAAAAAGATAGAAAAAAACCTGCTCAACATAAATATGATGCATTTGTAGATGTAGTAATCGATGAAGTAGAAGCAATGGGCTATAATATTTTCTCTGATGGTTTAAAAATTTATACTACGATCGATCCAGATGCACAAGAGTATACGGAAAAAATCTTAAATTCAAATGATATTGTTCAGTATCCTGATGATAAATTTCGTGCCGGAATTACATTATTAGATACAAAAACAGGTGAAATTCGTGCGATCGGAGGAGCAAGAAATCCGAAAGTAGCACGTGGAATGAACTATGCAACAGATATTGAGCGCTCACCTGGATCAACAATTAAACCAATACTTGATTATGGTCCGGTAATTGAACATAAACAATGGTCTACTTATCATCAAATTAAAGATGAACCGTATCAATATTTTGATGGAACACCTATTAACAACTGGGATTTCCGCTATCAAGGACAAATTTCTATTCGAAAAGCGTTATATAATTCCAGAAATATCCCTGCATTAAAAGCTTTGCAAGAGGCAGGTTTAGACAATGCAAAAGCATTCGCCAAAAACCTCGGAATAAATTTCAAGGAAATGCATGAAGCCTATTCAATTGGTGGCGGCGTTGGTGTCTCACCAGTTCAAATGGCGGGTGCTTATGCGGCATTTGGTAATAATGGGATTTATACAAAACCGCATACTGTAAGAAAAATTGTTCTTCATGACGGAGATACGGTAATTAAAACAAATCCTGAACCAAAGGTTGCAATGAAAGACTATACTGCCTATATGATTACCGATATGCTTAAAGATGTGCTTACAAAAGGGACTGGAACGGCAGCAAATGTCCCCGGCCTACATGCTGCAGGTAAAACGGGAACAACTAACTTCCCTGCTGATGAGGTACAAAAATACAGTATACCTAAGGGAGCAAGCCAAGATGCCTGGTTTGTCGGTTATACAACAAATTACACCGCGGCAGTTTGGACGGGATACGATAGCAAATATGATGAGAATAACAAATTTAAGTACTATTTAACATCTAGTGAACAAAAAATATCACAGCTAATATTTAAAAATTTAATGTCACATGTATCTCAAGGTAAAGATACACCTGACTTTGAAATGCCGCAAAGTGTTGTAAAAGTACCGGTAGAGGCTGGAACAAACCCTCCTCAAAAACCAAGTTCATATACACCAAGTGGCAATATTGTGTATGAATTATTCGTACGAGGACATGAAGAACCATCACAGGTTTCACAAAAATATGATCAACTAGAAGCACCAACAGGACTTAAAGGAACATACAATCAAGCGACAAATGAAATTGTAATTAATTGGGACCATCCGAAATTAAAAGAAGGTGTTTCCTTCGAAATTTCAGCTTCATTTAATAATGAGGCAAAACAATCATTAGGAAGCACGAAGGATACAACATTATCCATTGCAAATCCAAATTTAGGCGGAACATACCGAATAGATGTAACGGCTATACTAGGCAATCAAAGAAGTAAACCCGCTAGTATTACGATTAAATTAGGTGAGTCTAAAGATAAAGAAGATAAAGAAAAAGATAAAGATAAAAACGACAACGAAAATGGTAATGGTAATGGCCACGATAATGGTAACGGCAATGATAATAGCCACGATAATGGCAATGGTAATGGTAATGGGCACGGAAATGATAAAGGCAATGGCAATGATAAAGGCAATGGTAATGATAAAGGCAATGGCAATGGTCAAGGCAATGGCAATGATAATGATAAAGGCAATGGTAATGATGACGGTGGAGGAAACGATAATGGAGATAATGGTGAACAAACAACACCGGATCCTTCCGATGACGGCTCAAATCATTAAAAATCGATAAGTGATGAATAATTTTGTATAAAAATAGAGGATGACCTAAGGTCACCCTCTATTTTTTGTTCTCTTTTTACCTTCTCGGCATAGATCTAGTAAAGGACAACTATCGCATTTAGGGTTTTGCGCTTTACAATGATACCTTCCGAAAAATATCATGCGATGATGTGTAATTGACCATTCTTCTTGTGGAATTTTTCTCATCAATGTTTTTTCTACTTCAAGTACAGAATCTTTCCATTTACAAATAGCCAGTCGTTTACTAACCCTTTCTACATGCGTATCGACTGCAATAGCAGGAATTCCAAAAGCAACGGAAACAACCACATTTGCTGTTTTTCGGCCAACTCCGGGAAGTTTCGTTAATTCGTCCCTATCTCGAGGAAGTTCGCCATTATAATCAGTAATCAGCATTTGACAAAGCTTTTGTATATTTTTTGCTTTATTTCGAAATAAGCCAATTGATCGAATATCATTTTGTAATTCCTCAAGGGAAACGGATAAATAGTCTTCCGGGGTTTTATATTTTTTAAAAAGAGTTTCAGTCACTTTATTTACAAGTGCATCTGTACATTGTGCAGAAAGGGAAACCGCTATAACTAATTCAAAAGGGTTAGAATGATTTAGTTCACAATGAGCATTTGGAAATAATTTACCCATTTCATCTAAACAAAATCTAATCTGCTGCAAATTCAACATAATTATTGCCACCTTACATTTCCGAACAAAATAAGTGCCTATTGCTCCAACCAATTGTAAAATGGCACAGTGTTCGAGCTTTTTTGTACTGATTGTGTTTTTTTGCGTTGTTGTTGCCGAAATTTTTGTCCGAAGTCTCTAGCCTGTTCGATCGTTTGTACTCCATTTTTCTTCCATTCAAATAAAATACGATCGATATATCGAAAATTTAACTTTCCGGAAATAACAGCCTCTCTTAGTGCAGCAATAATGACTGTTGGAGATTGATGATCTTGATCAAGCCACATTGCCAATGTTTCACATTCTAACGGAGAAAGTGGTCGGCCAAATTCCTTCTCAAAAACTGTATAAAGATTCGTTTCATCGTGTAAATTCTTTTCAAGCTCTTTTTGTTTTTTATCATAAAGAATATTTTCAATAAGTTTATTCCATAAAGGAGTTAAAGAGTATTTTTCCAATCGGATATTATCTTCACTGACGCCTTCTTCGATACTAATATATTGATTTTGCACAAGTTTTCGTAGGATTGATGAACACATACTATTATGTATGGTCATCCGTTCGGAAAGCTCTTCAGGTGTCGGAAAATCATTCCCTTTTTCTAAAAAGGAATAGACTTGCAGGATTAACATAACTTCCGTTTCATTTAAACCAATTTTTTTATAATTAGCCATTAATAATTGAGGAATCTGAAGGCTTCCCTCTTCTATCCATGCTAAAATAATATCTTTTTCCATACAGTACACCTCATAACAAGTATAAAACATGCATATCAAAAAAGGAATAAGGAAAATCTGTCCTATAATTTTTCAACGATCATGTTCTAAAATATCGCCAAATTTAAAAAGCCATACGTATGCATGGCTTTTATGCATTAAAACTGGTTAAAACCTATTCAGTAAGGGAGGCAATGGTAAGGTTCTAATCTGAAATTCCAGGCAACTGTCCTTTCTAGACCTAACCCAAAACCCCTCCTTTGGTGGATTAACAGCTAATTTATTTTGTTGCTAATATAGTGCTCAATCCTTTTTACTGCCTCTTCTAGATTTTCTAATGAAGTGGCATAGGATAAACGTATATAGTCAGGAGCTCCAAATCCGGAACCCGGGATTACCGCAACATTAGCTTCCTCAAGCAATGCTGTTGCTAGTTCATCTACAGTTTTAAACCCTGTTATTTCGGCAGCTTCTTTTACATTAGGAAATAAATAGAAAGCACCTTGAGGTTTAAGACAGCTAATTCCCGGAATTGAAATCAATTTTTTATAAATTTTATTTAATCGATTCTCAAATGCCTCACGCATCATTTCTACGGCTTCTTGTGAACCGTTATAAGCTGCAATAGCTCCGTATTGTGATGGTGTAGTTGGATTTGATGTAGAATGGCTTGCAAGGTCCGTCATCGCTTTAATTATTTCACTGTTACCTGCTGCATAGCCAATCCGCCACCCCGTCATCGAATGTGACTTGGAAACACCGTTAATAATAATCGTTTGATTCTTTAATTCCGGTGAAATTTCTGCGATCGAAACATGTCGATGGAGATCGTAGATTAATTTTTCATATATTTCATCAGAAATAATTAAAATGTTATGCTCTAAACAAATTTCACCTATTTTCGTTAATTCTTCTTTCGTATAAAGCATCCCTGTCGGATTGCTTGGAGAATTAATAATAAGTGCTTTCGTTTTATTTGTAATTGCAGCTGTAAGTTGATCAGGTGTAATTTTGAAATTATTTTTTTCCTGACCATTAATATATACAGGCTGTCCCCCGGCAAGTTTTACTTGTTCAGGATAACTTACCCAATATGGGATAGGAATAATTACCTCATCCCTCTCATTTAATAGAACTTGAAAAAGAGTGTATAAAGCATGTTTTGCTCCATTTGTCACAATAATCTCAGAAGCGTGATAATCAATATGCTGATCTTGCTTAAACTTATTTATTATTGCTTTTTTCAATTCAGGTAATCCACCTGTTGCAGTGTATTTTGTGAATCCTTTATTCATGGATTCAGCTGCTGCATCTATAATATGTTGTGGCGTATTAAAATCCGGTTCCCCAGCACCTAATCCGATTACATCGATTCCTTCCGCCTTCATAGCCTTTGCTTTAGCAGTAATTGCTAATGTAGATGATGGTGTAAGGGCACTCACACGATTTGCTAATTGTACGGCCATAATTTCTCCTCACTTTTTCTAAATATTATAAATCATATATGGTGTTTTATTACTTGACTTTAAAAAGTAAATGTATGCGTAGTTTAAACGGGATGATTGATCAAGATAAGATATTTCCCAGACTGGCTCGTTGTTTAACATCCCTAGTCTACTTCCTAATATTTTTTTAGGTGTTTCTTTTTCCTTTAGTTTGTTAATTGCATCTTGTTTCGATAGTCCATCAGACATTTTTTCAATTGTAACTCGTTCGCCATTTTTTTCAGGAATCCAAACGGCAATATTTTCACCATTTTTTTGCTTACCAACGGCAATATAATAGCTTTCTTTCCCATTATATAAATAGAACTTATCCATTGAAACAAGGTTCGCCTTTTCCTTTGCCTTTTTTTTAGCTAAACTTTCCGCTTTATTAATCGGTTTTGTTGATTGATAATATACATTTACGGAAAATCCCAATACAATTAATAACAATAAACATAAACCTATAATCCATTTTTTCATTTTAAACCCCTATTATGTACGATAAATTGTAAAAATCGCTTTACTTTTATCCTCTGAATCGAGGGCTAAACCAAACATTAGATCTTTTTGCTTTAATGTTCGGTTTAAAGAATCAACAATTTTATATAAATCAGCTTGATAATCGATTTTAATCGTCGATAATATTTCAATCTTACTATCCATATAAATCCCCCTACAAATAAACAAATATTGTTATAAATATCGCAGCTGATTAAAGCCACAATATAAATACACTAATCAACATTATATCAAAAAATCAATTCATTTTTGATTTTAAAAAATTTTTCTAGTCCACTTTTTTTACGTTGCTATTGCAGCGTATTTTTTTACGTTAAAACCATTTCTCAACAATTTCAATAATTTCTTTTAGCGATGCATGTTTAACAGGAATTTTTGGTATTGATTGTAAAAAGGCTTTACCATACTTTGTTGTATCTATCCTTCGGTCGAATACGATAACAATTCCTTTATCAGTATCTCTTCTAATTAGTCGTCCAAAACCTTGTTTGAAACGAATGACGGCTTCCGGTAATGAATAAGCCGTAAAAGGATTTTTCCCTTCCGCAGTTAACGCTTTGCTTTTTGCCCATATATAAGGTTCGTCAGGAGGTGAAAAAGGCAGCCTTACGATGACTAAACATGATAAATCTTCTCCAGGTATATCTACGCCTTCCCAAAAACTATTTGTCCCGAATAAGATCGCTTTCTCAAATCGTTGGAAATTCTTAATTAGCCTCGTTCGACTTCCTGCTGTAATCCCTTGAGCGATTAAGACAAAATCTTCTAACAGTCCACTTTCTTTCATAAAATTATGTGTTTGTCTTAACATTTCATTTGCGGTGAATAAGACAAGCATTCTCCCTTTTGTTGCTTGTGCAATAGCAATTAAATGACTAGAGATTGACTCTGCATATTCCTTTGAGGAAACATGAAGTATTTCCGGTACATCATTCGGAATAATCAACTTGGTCATTTCTTTATAGTGAAATGGAGAAGGTATTTGCTTTTTTACAAGATGTTCTAAATGATTCAGCCCTAATTCATTTTCGAAAAAGCTAAAAGAGTTATTTACCGTTAATGTTGCTGAAGTGAGAATCGTACTCTTCTTTTTTGAAAAAAATTCAGTCCCTAATTGATTTTTAACAGAAATTGGTTGAGATTGAACGGTAATACTATTGGGAATAGCTTTTACATCCCCTTCAATCCAGTAAACATGATCATTTGATTGTTGAATTAAAAGCATTTGTATTGTCTTTTGCAATTCATGAAATTCGTTCATAATGTTATAAATTTCTTCAACAAACGCTTTTTCTTTCTCATTTAATTTCTCACTTATTCGTTTTAAACTTGTTAGTCGCCCATTTATAGACGAATTTATTTCGTTAATTGTTGCAATTATTTTCTCTGCACAATATTTAACCGGTTGCCACTTGCTTTCATCCATCCATTTATTTACTAGACGTATTTGTGTTTTTGCCTGGGTACCTTGTTTATTACGTTCAAACATCCATCTATCCGCTATACCTAAAAATAATTCATCTATACTTCTTTCCAATTCAATAATGGAGAAATCAAGTTCAAAAGCGGGTGTTTTGGGAGTGATTTTATTTGAATCAATTAGCTTTTCTAACTGAAAAAAGGCTTGTTTTTTTTCAAATGCCCCTAATTTACTACATAAATATTTACAAGGAATGTATTCTAGTTTTTTCCCGAAAAAATGTCTTGCGCACTTTTCGAAATGATGAGCCTCATCAATAATTACGTAGTCAAATGTGCGAAAAAGGGATGATTCTTGTTTAAAATCTATAAGCATCATGGCATGATTAGTAATGACTAAATCAGCATTTTCCGCTTCTTTCCTTGCATTTAAATAAAAATCTCTTGAAACCCAAGGATCCTTATCTTTTAAATGCCAACCACCTTGTTTAATTCGGTTCCAAAATAATTTTCCTCCGCTTGAAAGGTTAATTTCATCTATATCGCCTGTCTCAGTATTTAGAAGCCATACTAATATTTGCATTTTCGAGAGTATTTCATCATACTGTGTGTCTTCATCGTGTAAGGATTGTTCGAACATAAATAAATTTATGTAATGTTGTCTTCCCTTTAATAAAACTGTTTTAAACGCAAATGGAAGCATATTCTCCAGCTTCTTAATTTCATTTTGCAATAATTGTTCCTGTAATTGAACTGTATATGTACTAATTAGAATCGGTTTATTTTCTTGAACACTTTGATACAAGCTTGGAAGTAAATATGCTAGAGATTTTCCTACCCCGGTTCCCGCTTCGATTAAGGCCGTTTTTTTCAAACGTAAAGACTCATATACGATGTCCATCATTTCAAACTGTCCGTCCCTAACCTCAAAGTGCTTTATCGTTTGAGACAACAATTTTTCTTTTTCATTCGGACTAATGGGATATTCGTATCTTTCACGATAATTTCTTTCGATATGTTTTTTCTTTTTTTTACGTAATGCAATTCCTCTATAAACTTCTAAATGTTCCGGTAAATTTTCTATATGCTTTTTCTTTCGATGGAGGATCGCCTCAAACAATACTTCTATATCACTTTTCAAACCAACAGCTAGCAGAGATAATTGTTCAAGTGTTATAAGCGGTAATTCTTTAGCAAAATTAATACAATGCAAAAGAAGTTTCGCTGTGACAAATGCATCACTATCTGCTTGATGTGGTCTTTCATGGTGAATAGAAAAACTTTCGGTTAAATCAAAAAGCTTAAAGCTGTCAGAAGACGGAAATAATACCCTCGAAAGCTCTACTGTATCGATAGTAAGTCCAACAAATTCCGAACGCCCAATTCTTTTAAATTCTTCTTGTAAAAAAGATAAATCAAATAATACATTATGGGCTACGAATATACTTCCTTCTAATATTTTCAACAAATCATCAGCGATTTCTTCGAATAAAGGGGCATCCTTTACCATTTCATCATTTATTCCTGTTAACTCTTCAATAAATACAGGAATCGATGTACATGGATTAACAAAAGTAGTATATTGATCAACAATCTGCTCGTTTTCAACGATAATAGCTGCTATTTGAATTATCCGATCGCCTTTCTTTGATGAGTTTCCTGTTGTTTCTATATCTATTACAACAAAACGATTTGTCATTAAAATCACCTTACGTCTCAAACATTATTTTATAAGTCTACCATAAAAGGCTTTACAATACACTTTTAATAAAAAGGCAAAAAACCGTATCGAAGGATGATACGGTTTTGCTTTTATTTATAAAATAGTTGCTTCAGGTTCATATGAAATCATTTGTGTAATCCGATTATTTTCATCAAGTAAGGCAATTTTTGGTTGATGGGTTTTTACATTTTCCTCTTGGACGAGTGCATATGAGATGATAATGACAATATCTCCGGTGTGAACTAGTCTTGCTGCAGCTCCATTTAGACAAATGACACCGCTTCCGCGCATACCGGGTATGATATATGTTTCAAATCTAGCACCATTATTATTATTAACAATTTGAACTTTTTCATTTGCGACCATACCTACTGCATCTAGTATATCTTCATCGATGGTTATACTTCCTACGTAATTTAAATTTGCTTCCGTAACCGTTGCTCGATGGATTTTTCCGTTCATCATCGTGCGAAACATAAAGTTTCCTCCTTTTACTGCTCTACTTCCATAATGATGTTATCGATTAACCTTGCTTTGGAAAATTTCACCGCTAGAGCAATGATAACTTTACCATGAATGTTTGCTATTGGTTCGAGTGCGGGGTATGAGTATATTTCTATATAATCAATTATTCCACTTGTATTTTTTTGTATATATTCTTTTATTTTTTCTCTTATTTTTGCCGGAGATTTTTCACCGTTCAAAATAACATTTTTCGCCAGTTCTAAGCTTTTATATAATGCAGGCGCCTCACGTCTTTCATCAACTGACAAGTATACATTTCTAGAACTTTTCGCTAATCCATCTTTTTCTCTTACAGTTTCGACTGCCACGATTTCAATAGGGAAAAAATAATCGTGTACGAGTCCCTCAACAACTGCTATTTGCTGGGCATCTTTCTTTCCAAAATAAGCCTTATCAGGGATAACGATATGGAATAATTTTGATAAAATGGTGACAACTCCGTCAAAATGACCTTCACGGCTTTTTCCACAAAGAACATTTGTCCTTTTCAATACCGACAGTTGGTTTCCCATTTCATTTGGATACATTTCATCTACAGATGGGGCGAATAGATAATTTACACCCGCGTTTTCCGCCAAACGTCGATCTCGTTCAAAATCCCTCGGATACGTTTCGAAATCTTCGTTAGGTCCAAATTGGGTAGGGTTAACAAAAATACTCATGATCGTAATATCATTGTCCTGTTTTGCTTTTTTTACTAAGGAGAGATGACCTTCATGTAAAAATCCCATTGTAGGAACAAATCCAATTGTCTTTGCTTTATATTTGTGATTTTTTACAATTCGGTTCATCTCTACCCTATCTGTAATTACTTCCATTTTATTTTCCTCCGTATAATGTCGACAATTCTTCTTCTTTCATCGAAAAGGTATGTTTTTCTTCCGGAAATTGTAAAGATTTTACTTCTCGGACGTATTCTTTTAATCCTTTGCTAATTAATTCATTCGCATCTGCATAAGTTTTTACAAATTTCGGCACTCGATCTACACCTAATTTGACCAAGTCATGAAAAACTAACACTTGCCCATCAACATCTGCACCTGCTCCAATGCCTATGACAGGAATAGAAAGCCGCTTGCTTACTTCTTTCGCTAACTGTTTCGGAACACATTCCAAAACTAATGCAAATGCACCAGCTTCTTCACATTTTAAGGCATCTTCGATTAATTGATTTGCTGCCTCTGCTGTTTTTCCTTGCACTTTATATCCGCCTAAAACACCGACAGTTTGTGGAGTTAATCCAAGATGTGCCATAACAGGTATTCCAGAAGTAGTAAGCGCTTCAATCATTTGAATAACATTACCGCCACCTTCCACTTTAACAGCATTTGCTTCTCCATCTTGAATAATATTTGCCGCTGCTGTTAACGTCGCTTCACGGTTTAAATGGTAGGTCATAAATGGCATATCAGTAACGATAAATGTCGACTTTGCTCCCCGTTTTACCGCTTTCGTATGGTGAATCATATCATTTATCGTAACGGGTACTGTAGAATCATATCCTAGCACAACCATACCTAATGAGTCGCCGACGAGAATAATATCAACACCTGATTCTTCTGATAATTTTGCTGTAGGAAAATCATATGCTGTAACCATCGCAATTTTTTCGTTCGTTTCTTTCATTTTCAAAAAATCAGTCGTTTGTTTCATGCTTTTTCCTCCTTTTTTGTCAATACATGACTTCATAAGAAAGTAGCTTGAACAAATGCGACCTTGCTTTATAGGTTAAGGATTGGGTACTTATTTTTTCATTAATTTTAAGCAAAAAGGAGTCCTTCCGACCGGCAGAAGGACCCCTTTATCATTCACATTAAATCTCGACCCTCTGTCCCCGTCCACAATGGATCAAGGCAGAATACTATGAAATTAATAACTGTTAAAGCAAGGTGCAGTTCCAATGGATACTACCCAATAAAAGTATATCAAAAAAAAATATATTGTAACTATCATTTTATTTCTTAATTTCGATATCCGCGGAATATATTTCATGCATATGCCCCGTATCATCTTCAATTTTTAAAATTCCTTCATCTGTAATTCCTATTGCTCTTCCAGTAATCGATCCCGTTACCGTACGGGCAATTATTTCTTTGCCGATACTAATGGCATAGCTTTCCCATAAAATTTTAAGGGGAGCAAACCCCTTTTCCAAATATACATGATAATATTTTTCTAATTTCATTAAAATGCATTGTATCAGTTTTGCACGAGTAATTTTTCGACCGCTTTCTATCGCTAATGATGTCGCAATGGATTGAAGCTCATCCGGAAAATCCGATAATTGTTGATTGACGTTAATACCAATCCCTATTATAATCGAATCGATTTTGTCAACATCCGCTTGTAATTCAGTTAAAATCCCCGTCACTTTTTTTCCATTTATCAATATATCATTGGGCCATTTAATTTCCGGTAGTACATTCGTCAATTCCTCTATTGCCTGAACAACAGCTATAGCTGCAATTAGAGTAAATTGAGGAGCTTTTTGTGGAGAGAGGTTAGGTCTTAAAACAATACTCATCCATACACCTGTGTATTTTGGCGAGTACCAATGTCTTGTCAATCGGCCTCTGCCATTTTTTTGTTCCTCTGCAATGACGATTGTTCCTTCTGGACAGCCCTCCTGGGATAGTTTATGCGCTACCTTTTGGGTGGAATCGGTTGAATCTAAATAATGGATTAAATGACCAAGAAATTTTGTGTTAAGGCCAAGTCTAATTTCATTTTCCGATACACGATCTTCAGTTGAAACGATTCTGTATCCTTTTTTCCGGACGGCTTCTAATTCAAAGCCTTCTTTTCGTAATTCCTCAATATGCTTCCAAATAGCAGTCCTTGAGCAACCTAAAATATCTGCTAGAGCTTGTCCTGATAAAAATTCTCCATTTGCTTCTGTAAAAGCTTCTAGCAATCGTTTTCTTGTTGGAGATTGCACGTTAGAATCCACCCCTTTATTGCTTTCTTTTCATTAGCAACTAGTTTTAACACTACAGCCTTTTCAATCATTTCTAATGCTCGCTTAATCCATGGTCCTCCGGGACGTTCAAACCATGTCATTAAATCAGTACCCGTCACTTTCAATTCTTCTCGCTTTTGGATAGGCATTGACAAAAATATATTATTAATTTTTTGTTCGACATTTTCGTCTGATTGATTTTGGATCATTTGATAAACCGATTCTACATCTATTGAAATTTCTTTCGTTGCCTGATAGAGCGAATATACGGTCCATCCCTCTTCCAACCTTTTATGTAAAAAAAACAATGCTTTTGATAAATAGTTGATTTTCTTAGTCGACATTCTCCATGATTTTAGAAAACTAGTTGGATTATTCGTTTTTGAAAGAAAAAGCAACAATAACCATACTTGATTTTCTGATAAGTGATCAATTTCCCATTTTTGAAGGCAAGGAAAAAGGTCTTTATGATGTTTCAATTCCGGTAAATAGTTCCACAAATCACATTCATATAAAAATTGGAGCGCTTGTTTTTTATTTTTCCCTTGAAAAAGTTTTGTACATTCTTGCAAAATACGTTCAACTGCAATATGTTGCAAAAGTGGCGCATTTGCTTTAATTGCCAGCTTCGTTTCATGTTCTAAGGAAAAGCTTAACTGGCTTACAAATCGGATTGCCCGCATCATTCTTAACGCGTCCTCATGAAATCGCTCATTTGCTTTGCCGACACACTCAATCACGCGATTTTTAAGAGCAAGGCGTCCGTGAAACGGGTCAATGATTTCACCATGTATATTCATTGCGATCGCATTCATTGTAAAATCTCGTCGTTTCAAATCTTCTGTTAAAGATCGAATAAATCTCACTTTTTCCGGTCGGCGATGATCGATATATTCAGATTCAGATCTGAAGGTTGTCACCTCGTAACCTTTTCCTTTGTAAATGACTAATATTGTTCCGTGTTCAATACCTGTATCAATCGTTACAGAAAAAATGTTTTTTACTTCCTCGGGTGTTGCTGAAGTAGCAATATCAACATCAGCAATGGAACGATTCAATAAATAATCACGGACGGAGCCACCAACAAAATACGCTTCAAAACGTTGTTCTTCTAATTTTTGAATAATTGGCTTAGCACTTAGGAATGGTTCTTTCATTCCATTCCCACCTTTTCATTTTCTAATTTAAGGTGATAATAGATTGCTTCATATTGATTTACAATTTTTTCGGATAGAAACCTGGTATGTACACTTTCTAGTGCATTTTGAGAAAATTGTTGATGACGTTTTTCATCCATTAATAGTGTAATTGCTCGATCTGCCATCGCATCGATATCGCCTAATTCACAAAGAAACCCATTATATTTATCTGTTATTACTTCGGGAATTCCTCCTATATTTGTCCCTATACATGGAACACCGCAGGCCATTGCTTCTAACGCGACTAATCCAAAGCTTTCTTTTTGTGATAACAACAACATTAAATCACTGATCGAATACAATTCTTCTAAGCTGTCTTGCTTTCCTAACAATAAAACATGCTCACTTAAGTTTAATTCTTGAACAAGTTTACAAATAATCGTCATTTCAGGGCCATCTCCAACAAGAAGTAATTTTGCCGGGATACGCTCTTTTACTTTAGCGAACATTTTAACAACATCCGGAACTCTTTTTACTTGACGAAAATTTGATACATGAATTAACACCTTTTCATCAGAAGAAATACCATATTCCGATTTCAAATGTGTCGAATCCATTTTTTTATATATTCTTTCATCAATAAAATTATAAACAGTATCTATGTACTTATTGGGCTGGATTAATTCATTTGTTTGCTGTACTAATGAATTAGAAACAGCGGTAACATAATCGGATTGCTCAATGCCGAAACGTATTGCTTCTGTTAACGATGGATCATAACCTAAGACCGTAATATCTGTACCATGAAGTGTGGTAACAATTTTCACATTTGTTCCAGCCATTTGTTTTGCTAATATGGCACAAACTGCATGTGGCATTGCATAATGGACATGAAGAATATCTAATTTTTCTCTTTTTATCACTTCGGCCATTTTACTTGCCAATGCTATATCATACGGAGGATATTGAAAAACAGCATACTGATTTACCTCTACTTGATGAAAGTAAATATTGTGATACATTTTATTCAATCGAAACGGTATACTTGATGTGATAAAATGAATTTCGTGACCTCTTTCAGCTAGAAATTTCCCTAATTCAGTGGCAATGACACCTGATCCTCCTACAGTAGGATAACATGTGATACCTATTTTTAACTTTTTATTCATTCACCAAACACATCCATATTTAATAATAAAGGTTTTGTAGCTTTAAATCCCTCGGCAAAAGGTACTCCCACCTCTTTTCCGAACATTCTTTCCCTAGCTTTCACACTTTCAATATACCCTTCTGTTAGAGGTGTTTTCACGCCATTGTCCATTTGAACAAATTGGCTTTGATAGGCATGCAAACTTGCAATTTTGTGTTCCATAAAAGGAGTGATATCAATAACAAAATCCGGTTTATGAAATCCATTAATCATATAATAGAATAAATTTTTTGCCTTATGTGCCTCTAATGAGCCAGTTGTAAATTTCCGAATACCGGCTGAAAATACAGCTTCTTTCACAAGCTGTGCACAATTCCCATGATCCGGATGTCTATCTTCAAAATAAGGGGCAAAAATAATAGATGGTTTGTATGTGCGAATAATTTCTACAATCATTTGTATATGATCGTTATTTATGTAAAGGCCGCGATCCGGTATTGTAAGAGATACCCTTTCTTTTACCCCTAACATGTTTGCTGCTTTAAGGGCTTCTTTTTTTCTATTTTCAACTGTTCCATTTGAAGATAATTCTGCTTCAGTTAAGTCACAAATGACAACTGATTTGCCTTCTTGAGACCATTTTGCGATGGATGCTCCCATTCCAATTTCAACATCATCTGCGTGGGCCCCAAACGCAAGAATATCTATTGTATTATTCATTTTTCGTTTCACCTCTAGTAATACTTCGCCATTCTAAGTCACCTTTATCCAATCCGCGTATAAGTACCTCGGCTGTTCCCATATTTGTTGCAAGTGGGACGGAATAAACATCACATAATCTCATTAAAGCAGAAACATCTGGTTCATGTGGCTGTGCTGTTAACGGATCCCGAAAAAAGATAACCATGTCCAATTTATTTTTCGCAATTAATGCACCGATTTCCTGATCTCCACCATATGGACCGGACTGAAAACGATGGACAGATAATTTTGTTTCTTCCATTATTCTTTTTCCTGTTGTGCCTGTTGCATAAAGGTGATGTTTCGAAAAAATCCTTTTATACGCGGTAACAAAACGTAACATATCATCTTTTTTCTTATCGTGCGCGATTAATGCAATTTCCATATAACCATCCCCTTAAATGATTATTCGATAATGTTTTCTAATCCGTAAATTAATGTACTTGCATTCATAACCGTTTCAATCGATAATTTAACACCTGACATAAACGAATCACGATTATATGAATCATGGCGTATTGTTAGTGATTCACCTTCGGACCCAAACATTACTTGCTGGTGAGCGATAAGACCAGGTAAACGGACACTATGTATATGCATGCCATCAATATTTGCCCCTCTAGCACCATTAATCGTTTCTTTTTCATTTGGATGTCCTTGTTCTTTTTTCTTCCGTACTTCAGAAATCATTTCTGCTGTTTTTACGGCTGTGCCTGAAGGAGCATCTAATTTTTGATCATGGTGCAGTTCGATAATTTCTATATCGTTAAAGTATCTGGCTGCCATTTGAGAAAACTTCATCATTAACACAGCTCCAATTGCAAAGTTGGGAGCTATGATACAGCCAATCTCTTTCTCTTCGGCCAGTTGTTTAATTTCATCGAGTTGTGCTAATGTAAATCCTGTTGTCCCGACAACAGGTCTTACTCCATATTGAAGCGATGTTTTTGTATGTAAGTATCCGAATTCAGGCGTGGTTAAATCAACTAATACGTCAGCGTTTGACTTTTGAAGGCACTCTTCTATATTAGTGAAAATAGGAATATCTTTATATTTATCAAAACCATCTATTTCATTAAGCATTTGACCATCATACTTATGATCCAAAACACTTACTAATTCAAACTTTTCATTTAGATGAACCATTTTTACTGCTGCTTTGCCCATTTTTCCTCGCGGTCCAGCAATGATGACACGAATCTTACTCATTTATGTTCTCCTCACTTTTTGATTATTTATTTTTTCGTCCAACGATCTTTATCTCGGGTGTTGAATTTATGCATAACCCGATTATGTGCATCTTCCAAATCAATATTTAATGAATTAGCTAGACACATAATAACAAACTGTAAGTCACCTAATTCTTCCTCAATTGTTTTTTCATCTTCTGATTCTTTCTTTGGTTTTTCTCCATAGTAGTGATTAATTTCTCGCGCCAATTCACCTAGCTCCTCTGTTAAACGAGCAACCATCGCAAGAGGACTAAAATATCCTTCTTTAAATTGGCTAATATATTTATCTACTTCTTGTTGCATGACTTTAATTGTTTTATCGTTCACTATTAACACCTCACTCGTATATTTCATGTTAGCTAAATCTGCATTTATTTACAAATATTTTTGTTCAGAATATATTTTTGATAATTGCATGCAATCTCATTTTTCTATTAGTTAAATAATAACCAACCATTGCTAGTTTTTCATCTGTTTTATATAATAAGACCGTTGTGCTAAATTGGATTTATTTTCTTATATCGACTTAAAGTCCATCAATTGGATATTCTATACACAAACGAACAGGAGGATGCAGATATGCGAATTGGTATAAAAGCAAAAAATATATTGTTTATTTTATTAGGTTCTGCAATTTTTGCATTTGGAATCGTACATTTTAATATGCAAAATAATTTAGCTGAGGGCGGTTTTACAGGAATTACATTACTTCTCTATTCCCTTTTTAAAATAGATCCTTCGTATTCCAATTTAATATTAAACATCCCTATTTTTTTTATTGGATGGAGGTTACTTGGAAAAAGAGCATTTATTTATACGATTATCGGAACGATTGCAACATCATTGTTTTTATGGGTTTTCCAAAGGAAACATTTTACTATACCACTTGAGCATGATATGTTTCTTGCAGCGCTGTTTGCAGGTATTTTTATAGGTATTGGTTTAGGAATTATCTTTAGATACGGAGGAACAACTGGTGGTGTAGATATTATCGCCCGACTCGTCTTCAAATATAAAGGACTAGCAATGGGAAGAACGATGTTTATCTTTGATGCATGTGTTATTACATTATCACTTATTACGTATTTAGATTATCGTGAAGCCATGTATACATTAGTTGCCGTCTTTGTTGGCGCGAGGGTTATTGACTTTATGCAAGAAGGAGCCTATTCCGCAAGAGGAGCATTAATTATTTCACCGAAGCACGATGAAATCGCTAGCCTTATTATGAAAGATATGGACAGAGGTGTGACCGTATTAAGAGGTCATGGGTCCTATACAAAAGAGGATAAAGATGTCCTTTACTGTGTTGTTGGAAAAAATGAAATTGTCCGTTTAAAAGGCTTGATTAATTCAATTGATCCACATGCATTTGTATCCGTGTCTATCGTACACGATGTGCTTGGGGAAGGATTTACACTAGACGAAAATAAAAAACCAATTGAAATATAAAAAGGAAGGGATGAAACCCTTCCTTTTACTCGTCTCTTGAAATATTTGTGAAAATAAGAATCATACGAAGCATTTCAATAACCGCAACAGCTGCTGCTGCAACATAAGTCAATGCAGCGGCGTTTAATACTTTCCGTGCATTTCGTTCTTCACTGTTATTAATAATACCGAGACCAACAATTTGATCCAACGCTCTAGATGATGCATTGAATTCGACCGGCAGTGTAACTAGTTGAAAAAGAACTCCTAGTCCCATTAAAACGATTCCGATTAATAACATATTAGGTATACGTGAAAGCATTCCAATAATGATAAAAATCCACGATGCATTAGACCCAATATTTGCGAGGGGTACTAACGAATGACGAAATCTTAAAGGTCCATAACCGTCTTTATCCTGAATGGCATGGCCCACCTCATGTGCTGCAACAGCCGCACCTGCAACCGATTGTCCATGGTAATTAGACGAAGATAAATGAACGGTTTTCGTCATTGGATTATAGTGATCGCTTAAAAAGCCACTGTGTTCTACTACTTTTACATTATACAATCCGTTTTCGTCTAAAATTCTTCTTGCAACTTCCGCACCATTCATACCTGCTGTAGTTGGAACTTTAGCAAATTTGTTAAATGTACTTTTCACTTTCATTTGTGCCCAAATGGGAATGAGCGCAATAATGATGTAGTAAATGATGAACTCCATTTTATCCTCCATGTAGATAATATTTCTTAGTATTATTTTATTAGATTCGTATCAAAGGGTCAATCATTATGCTCTTTCTGTTTTCTTTTGTTTTCACCTTTATATTTTCTCCATCCAGTGTAAGAAAGTGTAAGAATTATGATACTTCCTGTTGTAATAATCACCCACCATAATGACGGATCCGTTTCATCCTTATCTGCATTTTCGAACATATTTTGAAGGTCAGCCTCTAATTTTGTTAATTGGACAATCCCGCTCGTATCAGTTAAAAGTTTTGAACTATATTTATCAATAAATGTAATTTTTGCTTCTAATTTTTGAATTTTATCCACTGACAAATCTATTTTTAAACTGGGCTGAATGAGTGAATATTTAGTTAAAAATGAATTCAACTTGGTTCGGAAGCTGTCGTAGTTGTTTTCTTTTGCTGCTTCCTTTACTTGAGAAAATGCCGTCATTATTGGATCTTGTAATTCTGTCCATAGTGGTTGATAACGAGAATTCATCGCATCAACAACTAAACGGAATGTTGTTACTCTATTTATTTTTTCTTCAGGTGAAAGCTTTACATTATTGACGGCAAATAATGCTTCTTTAAGAGAGTCTTCAAGAATCCTTATTTCATCCATAGAAAAGTATTGATTTAAACCGGCGGCTTCTACAATATCATTTGAAAGTTGCTTAAGAATACGTTCCGCTCCTTCATACTGCCCGAATTTGGTCAATTGTAATGCTTCATCTGCAGACCTGTCCATTTTTTCAATAACGACAGCGGAAGAGGCAAATACGTTATTTGCTAAAAAAAATGACATCGTCACTAGAAGGATAATTAATCTCACTTTCATTCTTGTCCCTCCTCTAACTACTACGTATTGTCAAAACATCTATAGTAAAAAGTTAATAATTCCTTGATTTAAAGAGCTTCACAAGCAAAAAACTTGCCACCCCCTGAAACCTAAGGATAATTGAGGTTACCACACACACAATACCTTAGAACAGGAAGTGACAAGTTGTATCCTCAATTATTAACCTATTTACTCGAATTTATCAAGTATCAAGAACATATTATTCGTTATTTATTGACTCTTCTTGTAGGTGAAAATATGTTTGAGAAACCAACGGAAGAGCCCGTTAATATGCCTTATCGAAAGCTTCAGGTAGATGATCTTCCGATTATTGAAACGATTGAACAGCTTGACTATAAAATTCTTTTACAAGAGTTCTATGAGCAGCACGGGAAACCTCTCAAACCGGTTCAAAGGCGTGCTAATTCAAAAGTATCAGTACCTAAATCATTGAACTGTCCACAGTGTGGTGCTCCTTCGGACTTTCTTTATGCCAACAATGGAGATAAAGGTCAGTTTCAATGTAAGGTATGTTCTTGTCTATTCAGTGATAAGAATCGTTTTTCCAAAGAGGCTATTTTAAAATGCCCTCACTGTGCCAGAACTCTTGAGAAGATCAAGGAACGGAAAGATTTCTCCGTTTTCAAGTGTAAAAATAATGACTGTTCCTATTATCAAAAGAAGCTGCAAGCGATGTCTCCCAAAGAGAAGAAACGATTTGAAAAAGATCCTCAAGCATTTAAAGTAAGATATATTTTTCGTCAGTTTCATATAGACTTTTTACCTTTGTCTAAACAATCACCTGAACTTCCAAGGGTTGATTTGTCCAAGATCTATGCTTCACCACATACATTGGGTTTGATTTTGACCTATCACATAAACTATGGACTTTCGGCCCGTAGGACAGCAGCCATTATGCAAGATATCCACGGTGTAGCGATTTCTCATCAAACGATATTGAATTACGAAAACAGTGTGGCACTTTTGCTTAAGTCTTATGTGGATCATTATCCGTACGAGCTTTCCGATCAATTCTCCGGAGATGAAACTTACATCAAAGTGAACGGAAAATGGCACTACTTATTTTTCTTTTTTGATGCGGTAAAAAAGATTATTCTTTCCTATCCTGTGTCTCCTAATCGGGATACAGCATCAGCCATTCGAGCCATTGATAAAGTGTTAGTGAAGATGAAAGAGATCCCGGAGAATCTTACCTTCGTAGTCGATGGAAATCCAATTTACCTTCTGGCTCAACACTTTTTCGCCCAGCATGGAATTCGCTTTGATGTGAAACAAGTCATCGGATTGACGAATGAGGACCCGGTTTCGGCTGAATATAGGCCTCTGAAACAAATCATCGAGAGACTGAACCGAACTTTCAAGGGCAATTATCGCTCTACGCATGGCTTTGGATCCGAACAAGGATCTGTTTCTTATGTCACCCTGTTTGTGGCTTATTTTAACTTTCTACGTCCTCATGCATCCCTAGAAGGTAAAGTGCCTGTTGTTAATCCAGAGATATCAGGGTTGCCAACAATGCCAGCTCGATGGACAAAGCTTATTGGACTAGCCCAACAGTGGATTTTTGAACAAAGGTCTGCCTAACTTTTTGTTTAGCAGAGCCCTTAAGCTTTTGAGCTATTCAGCAATCGGCGGAGCGAACTCTTGACAAACCGAACTTGCCAATGGTTTAAAATTGTAAAAACCAAGGGCTTATTTGGCATGCCTTCTTTTTGTCCCCTTCGCCCTTGTTATCCTGAATTCAAACCATTGGCGTGTTTGTCAAGAGCGATTGCGGGGCCGTTCCACCAATAACTGTAAAGAGAACTGAGTGTCTATTGAGTTTTCATAGAACTTTTGACACTACCAACTACTAGTAAAGTGTATGTAAAAGAGGACAAGTGTAGACCAAAAATAAAATATGTATATGCTTAACGGTTATGCCACATTGTCAATTTAAGACTATTTTTTCTAACTGAAAAATAATATGCAAGACCTAATGATAGAATGCTCAACCAAAATGTAAAATATCCTATTTCACGGGCATACACATCTAATGCACCATACTTAGGAAATTGCATAAATACATAGTCAATTATATCATTATGTAATGTCCATATTGCAGCAACCACAATATGCTTTAGCTTAATTCGATAAAAAGGAGAATATAAAATGCCTTCTATTGCCATCGAACCATGTGAAATAATCAGCATATATCCCTGCCACGGCAGATATCCCGTAAATTTCAGTGTTAAGATGTTCATTACAACCGCCCAAACCCCATATTTAAATAACGTAACAATTGCTAAGGCTTCGATATAGGGCCAATTTTTTTTGATTAAGAATGCAAACAAAACAATAGTGAAAAACAAACTTGCTGTAGGGCTATCCGGGACAAAGGGCAGAAATTTGGTTGGCGTTACCTCAAATTGCGGTTTATACCATATATATCCATAAATAGTCCCTATTAAATTTACGATAAACAATATCCAGACAACTGTTCGATTCGCTAAAATCGGAAAGAGATACCTCATTTACTCCCCTCTCTTTCTATTTTTTTACTTTTCAATAAATTTATATTGAAAGAAAAGCTGGCATGTTTGCCAGCTTTTCCAATGCTTAATTATTTTTTTAGCCCAGCGATAAACTCGGATAATTTTTTCAAATCATCAGGAGAACCTTTAAATTGGTTCGCAGGCATTTTACCGCTTTTTGTACCATGCTGTGCAATGTCAGCTACTTCTTTAGCGCTTAGACCAGTGCCAATTAAACTAGGTGCAGCAGGTCCACCTGTAAGGTTTTCTCCATGACATTGAATACAAGATTGTTTTGAGAAAACTTTATATCCTGGATCTTCTTTATCAATATCCACTTTTGCAACAATTTTACCTTGCTCAGCAGCTTTTTTCCAGTCATGATGTGCTGCAGCTTCCCAAGTCAAATAGAAGACAGCCGCAACTGATAATAGCATGAATCCTGTTGCAAATGGACGTTTTAATGGACGTCGTTGTGGACCACGATCAATGAAAGGAGCTAAAAGCAAACCAACAAATGCAATACCCGGAATAATTAATCCAATGATATTATATGGTCCTGATGCATAAGAATATTTCAACATTTGATAAAGGAATAAGAAATACCAGTCAGGCATTGGAATATATCCTGCATCTGCTGGATCAGCTATACGCTCAAGTGGTGCTGGATGCGCTGCAGTTAAACATAAAAAACCGACTAGAAATACTGCACCAACCATCCATTCTTTCAATAGAAAGTTCGGCCAAAATGCTTCTGTTTTACCGGGATATTCTGAGTAATCCTTAGGGCCCATCGGTTTTCGTACTGAAGGGTCAAGGATACGTGAATCCCCTACAAACTTCATCCCTTTTCCACGATGCATTAAGTCCCCCTCCTTCTTCATAAAAAGTCATTAAACAAATAGTGTTCCAATTAAATTTTATAGTGGACCCGAAATACCTTGTTTACGAATCATTAAGAAATGGGCTGCCATTAATCCTAATAACACTGCCGGTAAGAAGAATACATGGATCGCAAAGAAACGAGTCAATGTTTGTGCACCAACAATATCAGGATGTCCCGAAAGCAATTCTTTCGCATACGGTCCTATTAACGGTACCGAGTCTGCTATTTGCAATGTAACTTTTGTAGCAAATAATGCTTTCATATCCCAAGGTAATAAATAACCTGTTAAACCAAGTCCAAGCATAACAAATAAAATAAGTACTCCGACAATCCAGTTTAATTCACGTGGTTTTTTATATGCCCCTTGGAAGAAAACACGTAGTGTATGTAAGAAAATCATAACAATTACTAAACTTGCTCCCCAATGGTGCATACCGCGAACAATCTGTCCGAATGCTACTTCGTTTTGAAGATAGTAAACGGATTCCCAAGCATTTTTGATATCCGGTACATAGTACATTGTTAAAAACATACCAGATAAGATTTGGATAACCGTAATGAAAAAGGTTAAACCACCAAAACAGTAAACAAACGCAGAAAAATGGTGTGCAGGGTTTACATGTTCCGGTACTTCATGATCAGCGATATCTCGCCATAAAGGCGTAATATCTAAGCGCTCATCAACCCAATCATAGATTTTATTAAGCAATGATTACGCCTCCTTTACTTCACAAATGGATTTTCTTTCGGTTTACCTAAATACAAGAAACCATCTTTAACTTTCGTTGGATATGCATCCAATGGCTTCGATGGTGGTGTACCAGGTACGTTTTTGCCGTTAAGTTCGTAGCGTCCACCATGACAAGGACAATAGAATTGGTTTGGGTGTTGTTTGTTTTCTCCCCAAGTAACGTTACAACCTAAGTGTTTACAAACAGGTGAAAGGGCTATAATTTCTCCTTTTTCATCTTTATACACCCATGCGGTTTGAGTAACATTTGACTTGTACCATGCATCGACTTGTTCGTATTTAAATTCGACACGTGTAGGCTCATTTGTCAAGTCAGCTACTTTTTTGCTCGTTGCATGAAATTCCCCAGCACCTCTATGCTGTAATACAGGATCCACGGCAAAACGAACCATTGGCATTAAAATTCCGGCTGCCATAAACCCACCTACACCCGTAAGTGTGTAGCTAAGAAATTGACGTCTTGTTACAGGATTCTTGCTCATCCTTTTCCCCCCTCTAACAGTAAGGTAAGTCCAATGGACAAAAAATTATAATCGCACAAATACAAACTAGGACATAACCATGATATACCAATCTCCTACCAAGGTCAATATGATAGTCATTCAAAAACATGTCAACAATGTGACGAATAATCGAATTATTTTATAGTTTGCCATTTTTGAACAATAATATTTATTAATTGCTTTACTTGGTCCTCCATAATGGAATGTTTATATTGTTCATCCATGTGTTCAAGCGGGACAGATGGTAACCATATAATATCTTTGATTTTTTCTTGATTGCTCCAAGAACTATCAGATGTTAAATAAAAGATATGTGAAAATCCGGTTTCTTTTAATTTCACCTCCCAATTTTGAAGCATGTTCATTTGTTGTTCTTTTTCAAGAGTTGATAAATAAGTAAATGCGGGAAATAGAAGCATTCTTCCTTTAAATTGTCTTTCGAGATGCAAGGATAATAAATCGATAAATTCTCCTTGGGACGCAGCTTGTTTCATTTCATGACCAAATGAAATAGGCAATAGCGGTACCACCGCTGTATCAATAAATTGTTGTTCTTTTAAATATACTTCCACATCTTTACTATTCCAAAGCATATAAACACTCCTATGTTTATTATTTCGTTTTCTTTTCCAAAACATGCAAAAAACTTACAGTACTTTTCCCCATCTATGCATTACCATTATAATTAAAGATAATATGTATCACAATTAATTTAAATAAAGTCTTTTGAGATAAATAAAAACTCCTCTTGCACATGCAAGAGGGGAAAGAACTTGACTGCTAAAGTTGTTTTAACTGCTCTGTTAATTTTCGGAAGGCGCTTATATCATGATTATCTAAAGCTTCATCAATTTGACTGAGTAATTTTTCTTTTTGAAAACTTACAATACTTTGTTGTAAAAACTTCTCAGCAATGACTCGATCCTCATCATTAATGTGTAACAAATTTGGCATAAATGGGTTTTCTTCTAGTACTGCTGCATATTGATAAGAAATATTGGCAGCTTTGAAATTGAGTTGTATATAAATATCCTCTTCTCTATTTAAGCGAATATCATGGAATGATTTTTCTGCATCCGTTGTCATAATATTTTCCTTATAAAAACGGAACGGTACACTCTCCACACAATGTGTCGACATAATCAATCCACGGGGACAAAACTGAGCTTCGTCAACAAAATGGACTTTCTCCATCAGCTGGTCATGGCTCATAAGATAGTTCAAAATCCAAACTGATTCTCTTCTCTTTAGTTGATAATGGTTTAAAAACCAACGTATAAAATCCTTCTTCTCGTTGACAGATACAGGGGTGGCAGCCAATGAAAATCCCTCCTCTGCATAATGATTTATGCTTTTTAATTGTTTTCTAATCGTTCCAAAAGTGAGGTCCATTCTTCATTTAATGGATCTTCATGAACGAGCGATCGAAAAATAGATATTGCTTCCACTCGCTTTCCATCTTCAATCAAAAAATATCCATAATCCGCTAAAAACTCCGGATTATTTTTTAAATCATTATATGCTTGCTGGTAGTGGTTTAATGCATCGTGAAATTTCTCGAGATTTTGAAATGAAATGGCAACGTCCCAGTGTAATTGCGGATCCATGTCCCCCTCTTTATCCATTTGTAAAGTAAGGTCTATCACGTCCTCATACCTGTTCTGATGTAGGAATAACTTGTTTAAAGTTAATGCTGCATCAATATACCCTGGGTCTAATGCTAACGCGTTCCGAAAATAAGTTTCAGCTAATTCCTCTTTACCCATTTTTAAAGCGAGTTTACCCCCAAATTGAAATAGCTCTTTATTATACTCATCAACAGCTATTCCTTCCTTAACCGCTTGCAAGGAGTTTGGAAGCTCTTCCTCACTTTCATAGCACTTAGCTAAATATAAGTAAAGTGAATGGTATTCAGGGTCTATCGCCTTCAGCTTATTAAATAATTCGATACCCTTCTTGTAAAAACCTGCTTGATAAGCCGTAAATGCATAGCCAAATAATGTATTAATATCATTATTTTCTTCTAAACCTTGCTCAAAGTACGGAAGTGCCTCTTCAAATTTTCCAGCTGCACTTAGCGCCTCTCCGATACGACTGTGTACATTTACTCCAACGAATGTATCATTTCCGGATACAATTAGTTCTTCATAAAACTTAATTGCTTCAATATTTCTCCCTAGAGAAGCATATAGCTCTGCTAAGGCAAAATCAACTATAGGCTCGTTAGGCAATATTTCCTTCGCTTGCAACAATTTATATTCACTTACTTCTGTTAAACCTTGCATTTGATAAAGGTCAGCTAAAATTAATAATGATCTTGGAAAATCAGGATCCGTCTCATTGACTGAATCTAGATAAGAGATCGCTTCTTCTTCATTATCCATTTCAATTAATATTTCAGCCAATGTTACTTTTAATTCTCCTTCATTCGGATATAACGCCAATAAATATTCATATAAATCTTTTGCCTCGTTTAAAAAGCCTAATTGTAATAATTCTTCTGCAAGTAAAAAAATGTCTTCGTGGCTTCCGGATGATTTTACCTTTGAAATACTCTCTTTCGCTCTTTCTAGTTCACCTTTTTCTAAAAACTGTATGATTTGCTGAATATTTTTCATAAAAATATTGATCCCTTTCTAAAGCCAATAATATATTTATACAAAAAGAGAAGTTCTATTTATAATTATTTCTTCCCCACAACCCGGACGGAACGCAACTGCGTTTTCAGATGTGACCACCCGGCCTTTGTGTACCATTATAGCTAATCTATCATAATCATAATGAATCCCTTTTTGTTCAGCAACTATCTTGTTTTTAAAATATAGATTATAGTTTATTTCTCCACCAATATGCAAATCTCCTCTTTTCGGATATAGACCAAATTTCTTCAAATTTTTCACAGATATTGGCGTTTTTTCTTGAATTTCATCAAATAATCTAGGGATTTTTGCCTCATCCAATACTTCATTCCATTTTTTTATAATGGTTTTCCGTTTCGTGTCTTTATTTGGCAATCCTGCTGGAATTAAAATTGGATTATACGGAAACATCGCTTCTCGGATCCACCCCCAAGGCATTTGAGATATTAAAGATTCATCATCCAGTTCCACAAAGATTATTGCTATTTTCTCCTTTTTACATTTGCGTATTAGACTTGGGGAGAGTATTTTTATTGGAAGCCTTAATGCTAAAACATAATCAACAGGACTGTTTAACAGTGATACTCTCTTTTTGTGAAGCTCTCGATCAAATTGATATTCGTAGTGAATAGAAAAGGGAGTAATGATTGTGTGACACCCCTTTAATAAATAATGTCTTTTGGAGTATTGTTTTAATAACTGAAAGTTTTCACTGGGGAGATGGGAATCAAGCATGACATGAGTTGGAGTCATAATAAAAGATGAAACATCCATTTTCAAAATTGGCGTTTTAACGTTTGCAGGTTTAATCGATTGAACTGCATTATTTTTAATATAAAAGGAGATATTTTTTATACATTCTTGCTCTTCGGAATAAACATTTGCCCTATCAATAATATACATGATTTCCCCTCCATCGAAATGGTATATAGACAAGCTATGCACCAAAAGAGGGGAAAATGACATTGAAATTAACTATAATTACTTAGTTGCTAGCAGTTGATGTAAATCTTCAAAAAATGTCGGATAGGAAACGTTTATTGCGTCCGTGCCTTCAAGATGGACTGTGTCTTTTGAAATTAATGAAGCAATGCCCAACATCATTCCTATTCGATGGTCGCCATGGCTATGAACATGTCCACCGTTTAGCTGGACTCTGCCCTTAATTATCATTCCATCGTTTGTTGCTTCAATATCTGCTCCTAAAGTTTTCAACTCTTTTACAACAGTATCAATACGATTCGTTTCTTTTACTTTTAATTCTTCAGCATTTTTAATAATCGTAGTTCCTTCAGCCTGAGTCGCAAGAAGAGCAATAATTGGCAATTCGTCTATTAAACGCGGAATTAAGTCCCCGCCAATCTCTATTCCTTTTAAATTTGATGTTTTAACCATGATGTTTCCTACAGGTTCATACGTTTGGTCGCAATTTTCTTCAATATGAATGTCTCCACCCATTTCTTTTAAAACTTCAATAATACCAATCCTTGTTGGATTTAGTCCTACATTTTCCAATACTACCTCACTATTATTGATTAAGGCCGCAGCTACCATAAAAAACGCAGCAGAAGATATATCTCCGGGAACATCTATTTTCGCCCCATGGAGCTCCTGTTTCCCTGTTATTTTAATCGTATGTTGCTCTAATTTTATTTTGCCGCCGAATTGTTTAATCATTCTCTCTGTGTGATCTCGCGTAGAAACTGGTTCAATAATTGTCGTTTCACCATCAATTTGTAATGCCGCTAGCAATAATGCTGATTTTACTTGGGCGCTAGCTACAGGCATCTCGTATTGTATTGGCTTTAATTGGCCTCCAACAATCGATAAAGGAGTGTAATTACCTTGATTACGTCCTTGAATAATTGCTCCCATTTCTTGGAGGGGTTGTGTTACTCGATGCATAGGTCTTTTCGCTATCGACTCATCGCCAATAATAACTGTATGGAATGGTCTTCCCGCTAATAAACCAAGAATAAGGCGTGTAGTAGTGCCTGAATTACCCACATCCAATATGTCGACAGGCTCTAATAAACCATCGAATCCTATTCCATATATTCTAATCTCATCGATTGATTCCTCTATTTTTACACCTAATTTTCGAAAGCATTCGATTGTACTTCGACAGTCCGCTCCTTGTAAAAAGTTACGAACGATAGTGACTCCATTTGCGACTGCACCAAACATAATAGCCCGGTGTGAGATCGATTTATCTCCCGGAACTTTAATTGTTCCTTTTAGTCCTTTATTTACTGGATGAAGCTCAGTTACACTCATTTCATTTTTCATCACCTTTATTTCAATCTTTTTCAGTCTATTGGATAAATAATTCATAGGAAGTCCGGTTTTCCAAACATTTTTTTGCGTTTTCACGGTCTTCAGCATTTTGAAAACTGATTCGCAGAACACCATAAATATCTTCACGCGTTTCCAAAATTCGAACATTTGTAATGCTAATGCTTTCTTCTGCTAAATATCCTGTTATTTCAGAAATTACACCCGGATAGTCAGGTACATCCACGTATAAATCATAAAATGAATGTATAGCACCTTTCGTGTGAACCGGTAATTCGTCTCGATAAGTTTTCGCCTGAATAAAAAACTGAAAAATCCTGTCGTAATCTTCTTGTTCAATCATACCGCGAATATTTTCCATATCTTGATTCCACTCATTTAATAATCCTAATATTACCTGTTTATTTCTAATTGTAATATCCGACCACATGCTTGGATTTGATGAAGCAATTCTTGTAATGTCGCGAAATCCACCTGCTGCCAGTCTTGATAACAAAGGATATTTATCTTGATACGAACGAGCTTGGCCAACGAGTGAGGCAGCAATTATATGCGGAAAGTGACTTAAAATTCCCGTCATTTCATCATGTTCATCAGCTGACAATTCCAAAAATTTTGCATTTGTTCCTTTAAGTAATTGTTTTAACTCATTTATTCTTCCATTCGATACTTTTGATACAGAAGATAAAATATAAAAAGCATTTTCAAATAAATGTTCTCTCGCAGCTGTAACACCACTTTTATGGGAACCCGCCATTGGATGACCGCCAATGAAGCAAATTCCTTTTTCCGTTAGGATAGATGCTTTATTAATTATAGATTTCTTCGTGCTTGCTGTATCGGTTACAATTACATTTTCTTTTAATTGAAAATGTGATAATCGTTCAATCATTTTTTCTGTTTCCACAACTGGGATTGATATAACAATAAAATCCGCATTTTCCGCACCATGTTGTAAATTATTTTCTTCATGATCAATAACTTTTAAAATTTTCGCTTGATGTGTAGTGTTATGATCCACATCATATCCGATAATTTTCATATCAGGATACGATTTTTTAATCGATAATGCAATAGATCCTCCTATTAACCCTAAACCTATAATCAAAATATTTCCTTGCAAAAACGTCTCCCCCTGGATGTTATATTAAATATTTTCAGTTTTTAATCGCCTGTTTTTCAAGAAATGCCTTCATCGCGTGGATGACACCGCTATTTTGTTCACTCGTACCGATCGTTACCCGAATGGATGTAGGAAATCCTAATTGTTTCCCCGAACGGACAATGTACCCTTTTGATAGTAAAAATGTAAAAACATCATCGCCATCACATTGAAAATCGATTAAAATAAAATTGCCTTGAGATTGATAGTAATGTAAATTATGTTTTTGACAAAAGTCATAAAAACGTTCCAATTCTTTTTTATTTAATGCTGCGCATTGAGAAACAAACTCTTGATCCTTTAATGCCTCCGACGCTACCTTTTGAGCAAGGACATTCGTATTGAATGGTTGCCGAACAGGTTCTAACGCACTGATAATTTCTTCGGAAGCTATCCCATAGCCCACTCGAAAACTTGCAAGTCCATAGATTTTAGAAAATGTTCTCGTTACAATTAAATTCGGATATTTATCAATAAGCGATAATGCATCATAATAATCATCAGCGTCAACATATTCATAATACGCTTCATCTAAAACAATTAATATATCCTTTGGTACTTGTTGGAGAAAATTCATCAATTTATCATTAGTGATATACGTACCTGTAGGATTATTGGGACTGCATAACCATACGATAGCTGTTTGGTGATCCAATGCTTTTAGCATATTATCAAGATCATGGTTGCCATCAACTAACGGAATTTCCCGTACTTCCGCACCTTCCATTATTGCATTATGTTTATATTGCGAAAAAGTTGGACATGCCATGACTGTATTTTTTCCCGGCTCAAGAAGGGCCTTTGAAATGATTTGTAATAATTCATCTGTGCCATTTGAGAAGATTAGCTGGGTAGGTTTAACACCAAGAAATTTGGCAGCTTCTTCGCGAAGATTAGTAGCGTATCCATCAGGATAATAGGAAAACATTGATGTTGCATCCTCTTCCAGAACTTTTTTTACTTTTTCGGAAAATCCATAAGGGTTTTCATTAGAAGCCAATTTAAATATTTCTTTAAGATTATACATTTTTTTCACTTCGTCAATGGATTTACCTGGCTGATAAGCATGTAAATTAACTATTTGATTTTTCCATTTCATTATATCCACCTACCTATTTTTTTGGAGATCCGGTCGTAAAATCTTTGTATTTTTTAAATATACATGGTTAATCTCGTGCTGTTTTCTTTCAGTGTTTATGTGCATCATAATGCGAATACAAAGTGGTAAACCCCCATCTACATTGATTTCCTTCATACACATTACTGGTACATATATCCAAGAAGGGAATCTACGTAATGCTTTTGCCGGAAAAGTAGCATCAATATCATCGGTTACTGATATGAAAACAGAAGCAACATTCGTTGCTTCTAAATTATTTTGTTCTATCATTTCTTGCACTAATGTTTCAGTGGCTTCAATTATTTCCTTTTCCTTATTTTCAGAAACAGTCGTTGCTCCTCTAACCCCGCGAATCATGCTATTCCCCCTCTTGTTACTCGGATAATTTATAAAAGGTATCCTCCAAAAGGCTTTTTTCTACTTCAAACATAGTCGGTTTACCAATTTCTTCTAGAAGGACGAAGGCAGGCTTTCCTGATGTAGACTTTTTATCCCTTTTCATTAATTCATATAAAGTGTTAAATTCCATAGAAGAGGGGATTCGCCATTTATAATCTAATTTTTCTATCCAGTTAATAAAAGACTGAATATCAAAGGTTAATCCTAAAAGTTGTTTACTCAGTATTAACGCATAAACCATTCCGCACATAACTGATTCCCCATGTGTAAGCTCGCCAAAACCGGCTTTTGCTTCTATCGCATGTCCTAATGTATGCCCAAAATTCAAATATGCCCGAATCCCTGTTTCCTTTTCGTCTTTGCTTACATACGATGATTTAATCTCAATTCCCTTTTTCAAGTATTTAGCCAGTTGAATATTGTCTAAGTGATTTAAAGAGGACAAATTCTCCATTAACTCTTGCAAAAAATCCGGATCTGCAATTAAACCATGTTTAATCACTTCAGCAAAGCCGCTTCTAACTTGTCTTTCCGGCAAACTATGTAAAAAATTCGTATCATAAATCACCATCTCAGGTTGATAAAAAGCTCCAACCATGTTTTTACCGAGTGGATGATTAATTGCCACTTTTCCACCAACGGCGCTATCATGAGCTAAAATGGTCGTTGGAATTTGTATAAACGGAATCCCGCGCATATATGTAGCAGCTACAAAACCAGCAAGGTCTCCAACTGCTCCTCCACCGAAAGCAAGAATAACGGATTTTCGATCAAGACCGTTTTTTAATGCAAAGGAAAGACAGTCTTCATAAATTTTAAATGTTTTTGCTTTCTCACCGCTAGGAGTTGTATAAACAATCAGATTAGGAAGCTGTTCAATTAGTGTCCCTAAATGCAACTTACTTACTGTTTCATCCGTAATTAACATGATTTTAGTATATTCTTCTAGGCAACTGGATAAAAGATGCATAATATCAGAACCAATGTAAACAGGGTAGTTTTTTGATGCTGTATGAATAGCTACTTTTTCCATTTAAAACTTCCTGCCGTTCGCTTTTTCTTGCTCTACTAGTTCTTTTAGTGTACTAAAACGATCACTATAGTATTGGTTAACTATTGCATCAGCTACTTCCCAAGCAACAACTGCTTCAGCTACAACACTAGCAGCGGGAACTGCACAACTATCAGAACGTTCAATACTAGCCGTAAATGGCTCCTTCGTATCAATATCCACACTTTGCAAAGGTTTATATAAAGTAGGAATTGGTTTCATGACACCTCGAACAACTATAGGCATACCGGTCGTCATGCCACCTTCAAATCCACCTAGTCGGTTTGTTTTTCTTTTATAACCTGTTTCTTTATTCCATATGATCTCATCATGTACTTGGCTGCCCGGTTTTCTTGCCATTTCAAATCCTAGGCCAAATTCTACGCCTTTAAATGCATTAATACTAATGATGGCACTTGCAATTTTCGCATCAAGTTTACGGTCATAATGGACATAACTACCTAATCCAGAAGGCACTCCTTCAACGATAACTTCCACGATACCGCCGATGGAATCACCATCCTTTTTAGCTTGGTCAATCGCTTCCATCATTTTAGCTTCAGCCGTTTCGTCAAAACAACGAACTGGCGAATTTTCGGTTTTTTCCTTTAATTCTTGTAAAGAAGTATATTCGGCTGGATTCGCACGAATTCCACCTATCTCTAGAACATGTCCGGCTACTTCAATACCTAATAAAGATAAAAGCTTTTTAGCAACCGCACCGGCAGCAACTCTTACTGTCGTTTCCCTTGCAGATGACCGTTCAAGGACATTTCGCATATCACGATGACCGTATTTTATTCCACCAACTAAATCAGCATGCCCTGGTCTTGGACGTGTTACTTTTCTTTTAATTTCTTCCGCTTGTCCATCCTCTAATGGGGGTATACCCATAATCTTTGTCCAATGCTTCCAATCATTGTTCTCGACGGCAAGCGTTACCGGAGAACCTAAAGTAACCCCATGTCGGACACCACTTACGATATTGGCCTGGTCTGTTTCAATTTGCATTCTTCTTCCCCGTCCATGACCTTTTTGTCTTCGGGCAAGTTCATAGTTAATATCTTCTGCCGTTAGCGGCATACCTGCCGGCAATCCTTCAATAATTGTTGTAAGTTGCGGGCCATGAGATTCACCTGCTGTTAAATACCTCATAATGTTCCTCCTTTTAGCACTTTAAAGGATTTATGTAACACTATATCATAACTTCCAATATAGATAAACTAAAAAATTTTGAATCTTTGCGAAAATAGCAAAGATACGAAACACACATCGTATTTATCTATTCATCGTATCGATCGTAGCGTCACTTATATTTTCTTATAAAAAAATGTGTCTTCAATCGTAAAATTATATGATTGCGGATTAAAGATTTGTTCAGTACTTCCTACAAATAAAGTTCCCCCCGTTCGAAGTGCAGAATTAAATTTATGATAAAGAAGATCTTTTGCCTCTTCCGTAAAATAAATTAAAACATTTCTGCATACGATTAAATCAAAATTTGATTCGAAGGAGTCAGCAAGTAAATTATGTTGTTTAAAAGTCACGGTTTTTTTGATTTTATCCGAAACACGATAATACGTGCCTTCTAGTGTAAAGTATTTTTTCTTCATTTCAACGGGAACTTCATTTAACGATCTTTCCGGGTATATTCCGATTTTCGCTTTTTCAATTGCGTTACTATCTAAATCAGTAGCCAATATAGAGATGCTAGATAAAGGTATATATTTAGATAATACCATTGCTATTGTATAAGGTTCCTCACCGGTTGACGAAGCGGCGGACCATATTTTTAATGACTTCCTCTCAGCTAATAAACGTGGGAATATTTTATTTTCCAAAACGTCCCACCTTTGTTTGTTACGATAAAATTCGGAAACGTTTATCGTCATTCTGTCTAGAAATTCATGTAAAATGTCAGAATTAGCATTCATAGATTGAAAGTATTCTTGAAATGAGGTATATCCTTTTTTTTCATACAATGATGTTAACCGTCTTTTCATTTGTGCCTCTTTATATAAAGACAAATCAATATTTGTTTTTCTTTTTACTTGGCTGATAAATTCTTTGTAATCAATACTCATTGTCTAATCTCCCATGAAAAAGTCATCTTTACTTAAGTATAATGAATTTTATATTAAAGTGGATATTTTTTTATTTTCATTGCTATAAAAAAAGATCGGCAATTAATGCCGATCTTTTCAAATTAATAAATCCAGTTATTTATTAATTTTGTATATTCAACGAGTTCTTCTTCTTTAAAGAAAAGACCAATTTCTCTTTCCGCACTTTCAGGTGAATCTGATCCATGAATGATGTTTTTGCCTACCGTTACTCCAAAGTCACCACGAATTGTTCCCGGAGCAGCATCTTTAGGATTTGTAGAACCCATCATTTGACGTGCAGTTGCAATGACATTTTCTCCTTGCCAAACCATTGCAAATACCGGACTTGAAGTAATGAAGTCGACTAGCTCACCGAAGAAAGGGCGCTCTTTATGTTCACCATAATGTTGTTCAGCTAATTCTTTTGAAACGCTCATCAATTTTGCACCAACAAGATGAAATCCCTTTTTCTCGAAACGGGAAACGATTTCACCGATTAATTCTCTTTGCACTCCATCAGGTTTTACCATTAAAAAAGTCTTTTCCATCATTATGCCTCCTACGCTGTATCTCGACTGGACTTATGTATCCTCGAAAATAGTACCATTATTTACGAGTTTTAGCAATAAGAAAACGCTTCAATTATTCGTTCTAGTACTTTCGTTTCCCTATAAAATTGGCAACATCAAAAAGAGATTTTCTAAAACGATTATTAGGAAGCTTTTCCAATATAGACATTGCTTTCTTTAAATACCTTTGACTCATTTCATATGACTTTTCGATCGCACCTGTTTTTTTGATCATAGAAATGAGATATTTCATCTCATCTTTAGTTGTACTTTCATTCACTTTCTCAATCATTACTGCAACATCACGATTTTGCATTGCGTACAAAACAGGCAAAGTAATATTCCCCTGAAGTAAATCACCACCGGCCGGCTTTCCAAGTTCTTTTTCCGATGCAGTAAAATCTAATATATCATCAGTGATTTGATAAGACATACCGACATAATAGCCGAACATATATAATTTTTTATGTAATTCTTCATCAGTACCAGCGGCAACGGCTCCTAATTGGCAACTAGCAGCAATCAAGATTGCCGTCTTCCTCTTAATTCGACGAAGATAATCTCTTAGATTTTGATTAAAACGATATTTATCTTGTATTTGTTTAATTTCCCCAATACATACTTCTACCATTGTATCTGCCAAAATTCGATGGGCTGCTGGGTTATTAATCTTTGTCATATACTCAAGGGAACAAGCTAAAATATAATCACCTGCGTACATTGCGGTACGGTTATCCCATGTAGCTTTTACAGTTGGCTTCCCCCGACGTAATTCTGCATCATCAATTACATCATCATGCACTAGTGAAGCCATATGAATAAGTTCTAATGAAACTGCAACATTTTTAATCATTTCAATATCATAGTTTCCAAATTTAGCTGATAGTAGAACAAAAATAGGGCGAATTCTTTTTCCACCAGCTTGAATCAAATTCAAAGAAGCATTTTGTAATAAAGCCGATTCAGATTGTATCGCAGTGATAAGTTCTTTTTCAATAATATCGATATCCGTTTTTAAAAACGAATACAATCTTTGTAATTTCATATTATTTCCACCCAGCTTATCTTTTCTCTTTATAGCCTATATGCGATGCTGCCGCACCTCCACTATATGACTTATATTGAATGTTGTTAAATCCAGCATGCTCAAACAAAATCGCAAGCTCTTTCATTCCTGGAAAATCCCTTGCAGATTCTTGCAACCAAGAATATTCCTTATAACTTTTGGCAAATAGCTTACCCATAATAGGCATAATAAAACGAAAATAGAAATTAAACAGTTGACGATAACCTAATAACGTAGGATGAGAAGTTTCTAGGCATACGGCTAATCCGCCAGGTTTAAGGACACGGTACATTTCCTTTAGTACGTGTAAATAATCAGGTACATTTCTTAAACCAAAACCAATAGTTACATAATCAAATGTATCGTCTTCAAATGGCAGCTCCATCGCATTACCATGAATGATTTCCACTTGTTTTAAGCCTAATGTTTGAACTTTTTCCTCTGCAATTTTAAGCATATTTTTACTAAAATCTAATCCAATAACTTTTCCCTCTGGCCCTACTGCATCTGCTAATGCAATCGTCCAATCTCCTGTACCGCAACAAACATCTAATGCTGTTTTTCCTTTTCCAACAGCCATTTTATTCATTGTATCTTTTCGCCATTTAAGATGTTGTTGAAAACTAATGACAGAATTCATTTTATCATAATTACCGTAGATGGACTCAAATACATGATGTACACGTTCTTCTTTTGATTGCACCTGACTCTCCCTCTTCCAAAAATAGTTTCATTTAGCTTTCCTGATTAAGGAGTATATTTATCCTCTGATCCATTAGTTCATTAAGTTTTACCTGTTCCTTCGCATTCAAAATAGCATCTTTTGTTTGCTTTATGTATTTTTGACAAGTCTGAATTAATACATTCTTATTTTCATTTGAAAGCTGATGAAAAGAATCTTGATTCGTAGGGAAGATAAACTTTTTTAACGCTTCAAAAAAGTAAGAGGATCCGCCTTCTAATGCTTTTTCTTTTTCCCTTAATAGTTTATTTAATAACAATATTTCTTCACTAAGTAGTGACAAATGATTAAATCCAAAAAAGTGGATAAACTTAGACACAATTGTAGATTCAGTTTTCTTTAATGTATGAATATAGTCTTTTAGGTTAATGTCTTCTATTCGATACAAGATTATTTTATATTCATTAACAAGCTTAATGCCACTAGCCAAAGAACTTATTAGTGGGACATTTTCTACTTCTGCTAATAGTTTATAATATAATCCGCTATAATAATCCCCTGCAAGGACTGTTAGTTGCTGTTTTTTTAACGGCTCGTTAGCGTTATTAACTTTATCATGGGTATCAAGGGCAATTTGGATGAGCATAGCAGTTGTTACATAGCGCTCAATGCTTGCAGCAGGCAAGTTCAGTGCAGATAAGCTTTCAATAAGAATCATGATACGATCCTCATCAATATACGGTTTATCTATGTACTGCATTAAATAATTTTGTGATATTTTTTGTTGAATATTTTCTTTGATTGAAGCAACTTGTTGCATCCTTTCTTGCAAGTTCATTTCCCTTAATCCCCATTTCTTCCTCAATTTCTGACAATGTTAAATTTATTTTTCTACTACGATTCACATAAAATTTATTATAACATATAAAGTTTATTTTCTGTGAGATTTGACTAATTAAGATTTAATTAATGTCAAAATTTCTGAGCGTGCGCATTGATCAGTTTCAAAAGAACCACGAACTGCTGTTGTTATCGTTTTTGAACCTGGTTTTTTCACACCTCTCATCGTCATGCACATATGCTCCGCCTCTATAACAACCATTACACCATGTGGATCTAGTTTTTCATTAATAGCATCTGCTACAGTAGAGGTAATACGTTCTTGTAATTGTGGGCGTTTTGCAACTGTTTCGATTGCGCGGGCAAGCCTACTAAGACCAGTAACTTTTCCGTTTCGTGGTAAATAAGCAATATGGGCCTTTCCAAAAAAAGGGATGAGATGATGTTCACAAATTGAATAAAATGGGATGTCCTTAACTAAAACAAGTTCCTCATAATTTTCACTAAAAACAAGCTCAAATAACTCCTTCGGATCTTGATTAATACCACTAAAAATTTCTTCATACATATTTGCAACACGTTTAGGTGTGTCTAGTAGCCCTTCTCTATTGGGATCTTCTCCTACTGCTTCTATAATCAGCCGTATTGCTTCTTCAATTTGTTCGCGATTGATCTCTCCCATGTTGTACCTCCTGCATTGTAAATCGTGCATCATAACTTCTTAATATTAGCATACAGGAAAGGACACAGCAAAATACAAATAGTAAAACATAAAGCATACTAAAATTCTTTAAAAATGGCTTTGATAAACCTTCCCTATAAATAGAAAAAAAGGGCTAATAAAATCAGCCCTTTCTTTCACGCTCAAAGCGAAACGTATGTACTTATTATTTCACAGCATCTTTAAGCGCTTTACCTGGTTTGAATGCAGGAACCTTGCTAGCAGCAATTTCAATTTCTTCACCAGTTTGTGGATTACGTCCTTTACGAGCAGCACGTTCACGTACTTCAAAGTTACCAAATCCAATTAATTGGACTTTATCACCATTTGCTAATGCATTTTGAATTGATTCAAAAATCGCATCAACCGCTTTAGTTGCATCTTTTTTGGAAAGTTCTGTGCTTTCAGCAACAGCATTGATTAATTCTGTTTTGTTCATGCCGTTCACCTCCTCCCGAAATATTAAAAACATTTTGTTTTTGTTTATTTACATTAGTAAACATTTTATCCGGTTTATATACATGTAAACCGTTAAAAACCTTAAGAATGTTGCTGAAATAGCATCAACAACAATTCTGATAAAAGATTATCACAATAAAATCACGTTAGCAAGAATAAATCGTGAAATAATGGGAAACTTTTCTTAAAAACGACAAAATGCCAGGCATTTTGCCTGACATTTTGCTATTAAAGGATAATGGCGATCAATCCGCCTGACCCCTCATTAATTATTCTTTCTAATGTTTCTTTAAGCTTATATCGTGCATTCTCCGGCATAAGCGATAGTTTAGCCTGAATTCCTTCACGTACAATTGAACTTAAATTACGGCCAAATATATCGGAATTCCAGATTGAAAGCGGATTATCTTCAAAGTCTTGCATTAAATAACGTACAAGTTCTTCACTTTGTTTTTCTGTCCCAATAATTGGAGAAAATTCTGATTCCACATCTACTTTAATCATGTGGATGGAAGGAGCAACCGCCTTTAATCTTACACCGAATCTTGAACCTTGACGGATAATTTCCGGTTCATCCAAACTCATATCTCCTAATGTTGGAGAAGCAATTCCATAACCTGTTTGTTTAACCATTTTCAATGCATCGGATATTTGGTCATATTCTCTTTTTGCATGTGAAAAATCCTGCATTAATTCGAGTAAATGATCTTTTCCGCGAATTTCAACACCAACAATTTCTTTTAATACTTGATCATATAATTCATCAGGTGCATAAAGATCAATTTCAGCGACCCCATGCCCCATCTCAATTCCGGCCAGACCGGCGTCATGAATAAATTCGTATTCACTAAATTGTTTGACGACTCGATCTACGTCTCTTAGCCTTTTAATATCTTTAACTGTTTCTTTTACCGCTTCTTGATAGTTTTCCCGGAGCCAATGATTCTCTGTTAAAACCATTACCCAACTTGGTAGATTTACATTTACTTCAAGTACCGGGAATTCATAAAGCGCTTCACGAAGTACATTTAATACATCGCCTTCACGCATACTTTCAACTGACATTGCTAAAACAGGAATATCGTATTTTTCAGCAAGTGAACTACGTAATGACTCCGTTTCAGGATGATGGGGCCGAGCTGAATTGACAACCATAATAAATGGCTTTCCAACCTCTTTTAATTCCGCAATGACCCTTTCTTCGGCTTCAACATAATCATGCCTAGGAATTTCGCCAATTGATCCATCAGTAGTAATCACAACCCCGATTACCGAATGCTCCTGAATAACTTTTCTTGTTCCAATTTCTGCAGCCTCATGAAAAGAAATTGGTTCTTCATACCATGGCGTATGAATCATTCGAGGGCCGTTCTCGTCCTCATATCCTTTTGCACCTGGTACAGTGTAACCAACACAATCAACAAGACGAATATTTACATCCAAACCGTCATCGACATGGACAGAAGCAGCTTGGTTTGGGACAAACTTCGGTTCTGTTGTCATAATGGTTCTTCCAGCAGCACTTTGGGGTAATTCATCTTGTGCGCGATTTCTATCTGCTTCACTCGCAATATTCGGTAACACCACTAATTCCATAAATTTCTTTATAAATGTAGACTTTCCTGTACGTACTGCTCCAACTACGCCTAAATAAATGTCGCCGCCTGTTCTCTCAGCGATATCTTTAAAAATATCAACCTTTTCCAAGAGATTCCCTCCCCACATTAAGTTACCGGGTACATCTTTAAAATGATTTGGACACTATATGTGTATGATGTTGTCCTATTCTCTTATGACAATAAAATGATGAATAATCATCTTTTTTCTATCATTTTTGGCCATGTTAACTTATTCTTCGAAAAATAGAGGATAATTCCCATTTCAACATAAAATAATAACAAAGCCATAAAAATAAAACCCTTCCTCTACAATATATTTTGTAAAGAAAGGGTTATGACTACTTTGTCAAAAAAATAGGTTCGTTTTTTTCATCCACTGTATAAGGTAAAGAGTACGCTGGAACAAACTGCGAGTTTTTCGTTAGTATAGAGCGAATATCTTCCCCTTGTTTCACATGTTCTTTATTATTTTTTAAAGCTTGGTATAAGTCACTGCTGTAATCCACATAAATCTCTCCCTTTGTTGTGATTACAAAGGGAAGATTATTGTTCGTATAAGGAGAAATTGCATACGGCTCCTCTTTATATCCAATTTTTTTATAATTAATCGTATATACATTTTTACTAACTTGGTCTTTGAAAGGAGGATACCCTTGAGCGTCAATACGCATATGTATTTCTCTTACTTTCTCAGCTATCCGTAAATCAAATATTTTCACTTTAGGTTTGTTTTCAACATCTATTAGAACATATTGAAAAATACCCCCATTTTCATATGAATTTCCCGGAGCATCCGATAAATAGTTTGGAATCATCTTTTTAAAATCTATTGGATATTTTTCATATATTGGTGTACTTTGATCTTTTGTTTTAATGGGAAGTATTCCATCATTATCCTTTTGAAATTTGTTAACTGCTTTTTGAACTTCTTCGATTTGACTTTCATAAGGCACTTGATTTTTTGCTAACTTATCTTGAGGATACATACATCCACTTAAAAGTGCAATCAATGATAAAACTAGAATTAGAAGTGTAAATCTCTTCAAAATACTATTTCAATCCTTTCCGAAAAGGTATAATTTTAATTGCCTGTTGGTCCAGTAAATACAACAAATACCATAATAATGCCGCCAACAATTAAACATAAATATGCAAATAATGCAGTAATCGCTTTTAATAATTTCATTTTAATTTTGTACCTACTAAAATAAATGGCAATCATCGCAACGGCCAATAAACCCATTCCTGCAATGGAAATCCACATTTTCAGCATCGATTCAGACATACCTATTTCCACCTTTTCAAAAAATTTGGTGCATGCTACATATTTTAGATTAATTTTCTACAAACTACGGAACATATTATAACATATTCCTTACTAATCGCTAGCATGGATTGTTGTTTTAAAAAATGAAAGTAACTGAAAATAAAAAAACTGAGGTAAGCGGCGTTAACCTTACCTCAGTAAAAATATTAGACAGATACCCATTCCACTAGTTTAAAGCTTTTACTTCATGGCATTTTATGCAATTTCATACAGTTTTGCATCGTCGAATGCCTAATAAGAAGATAATTAATCATTTAATAAATTTGTTAAATCTTCGTTTTCATGTGTTTTTAATCTACCCATTAAGCTGTCGACCGCTTCCTTTGGATTAAACTCATTAAATAATACACTGTACAAAGCATTTGCAATTGGCATTTGTACATCATATTTTTTCGCCAGCTGGTGTGCTGCTTTCGTTGTTCTTACACCTTCTACAACCATCCCCATATTTTCCAGCACTTCATTAAGTTTCATTCCTTTACCAAGCATATTTCCAGCTCTCCAATTTCTTGAATGAACGCTAGTACATGTAACAATTAAATCCCCAATACCAGAAAGGCCTAAAAATGTTAACGGATTAGCGCCCATTTTTGTTCCTAATCGAGCTATCTCAGCTAATCCTCTAGTAATTAATGCTGCTTTGGCATTATCACCGTAACCAAGACCATCAGAGATCCCTGCGGCTAATGCAATAATATTTTTCAACGCACCGCCAATTTCGACACCAATAATATCCGAATTGGTATAAACACGAAAATTTTGGTTCATAAATAAATCTTGCACATGCTTAGCGGCTTCTTCATTTTCCGAGGAAACAGTTACGGTTGTTGGATGCCTTAAACTTACTTCTTCGGCGTGACTCGGTCCAGATAAAACAACAATGTCTTGCAAGAGATCATTTGGAAATTCTTCTTTAATCATTTCTGAAATTCTAAGTAATGTATCAGGTTCAATCCCTTTACTAACATGGATAATTGTAATTGGTTTTGTTTGAAACTTGGCAATTTTCCCTAACACTTCACGAATAGCCTTTGTCGGAACGGCGAGTACAATATTATTAATGCCGTTCATTGCCATCTCTAAAGAATCATAGCCAATGATAGATTCGGATAATTGAATATCAGGTAAATATTTTTTATTTGTATGAGAACGATTTATCTCCTCAATTTGCTCTTTCTTATGACCCCATAAGTGAACTTCATGTTCATTATCAGCTAGTACTATTGCAAGTGCTGTCCCCCAGCTACCTGCACCAATTACTGCAATTTTTTCATTTTTACAAGTCATTTTCATCACCTAATTATCAAATAATATAGCGCCCGTGCTTTACTTATTTTCTTCGACGACAAATAATTTTTATCGGTGTTCCTTCAAAATTAAATGCATCACGTATTCGATTTTCCAAAAATCTCTCATAAGAAAAATGCATTAGTTCAGGTTCATTAACGAAAACAACAAAGGTTGGTGGTTTAATAGCCACTTGTGTGGCATAGTAAATTCTTAACCTCTTCCCTTTATCCGTTGGTGTAGGATTCATTGCAACAGCATCCATAATCACTTCATTTAAAATACTTGATTGAACACGCATGGCATGATTTTCACTAACTGTTTGAATAACTGGAATTAATGTTTGGACTCTTTTTTTCGTTTTGGCTGACAAGAATACGATTGGTGCATACGATAAAAAGAGAAAATGTTCGCGAATATTTTCTTCGAATTTTTTCATCGTTTTTTCGTCTTTTTCAACCGCATCCCATTTATTCACAACAATTACTATTGCTCTACCAGCTTCATGGGCATAGCCAGCAATACGCTTGTCCTGTTCTCTTATTCCCTCTTCGCCATTTAATACAACACAGACGACATCTGATCGTTCAATAGCTCGTAGTGCACGAAGAACACTATATTTTTCGGTACTCTCATACACTTTCCCTTTTTTCCTCATCCCTGCCGTATCAATAATGACATATTTTTGATCATCGAACGTGTACATCGAATCAATTGCATCCCGAGTCGTTCCTTCAATATCACTTACAATTACACGCTCTTCTCCTAGTATAGCGTTTACAAGTGATGATTTTCCAACATTAGGCCGTCCAATAAAACTAAATTTAATTGTATCCTCGTCATATTCTGTATCCTCGGACTTAGGAAAGTGTTTGGCTACTTCATCTAAAAGGTCACCTAATCCAATTCCATGTGCCCCTGAAATAGGAAAGGGATCACCAAATCCAAGTGAATAGAAATCATAAATCTGATCTCTCATTTCTGGATTATCAATTTTGTTTATTGCTAAAACGACAGGCTTTTTTGATTTATACAAAATTTTTGCAACTACTTCGTCAGCCGAGGTAATTCCTTCACGTCCACTAGCGATAAAAATAATAACGTCTGCCTCATCAATAGCAATCTCCGCTTGACTTCTAATTTGTTCAAGAAATGGTTCATCTCCAATATCAATACCACCAGTATCAATAATATTAAAATCATGAGCTAACCACTCCGCAGAACTGTAAATTCGATCTCTAGTAACCCCGGGTACATCTTCAACGATAGAAATACGTTCACCGACAATGCGATTAAAAATTGTTGACTTCCCTACATTCGGACGACCTACAATCGCGACAACTGGTTTTGTCACCGTAATCACCCTTTCATATATATTTTCTTCCATCTCATTCACTTTTTGTTGATTAAAAAGCTACGTTAAAGTGCTATGTTGATTTTTGTACTAGTTAATTGAAGCGAGCATCTGCAGCGAAAAATCAACAACCAAGTTTAACAGAGCTTATAAAAAATTGATGTTGTAAACGACTAACCTAGATAGTTTATCAATAATATGTTTGACAAGCAATAAATAGATTGGAAGAGATAAGCGATTAATGAAAATTTAACCTTGCTTTTCTCTTTCAATATTACTTTTCGTAGAAATATTCGAAAATGCATAATTCATAAATGTCCAAGTAAAACTTATACTTAAAAATATTGTATATACATCTAAATAATCAGCACTCCCTATCGTATAGGGAAAATTCCATTTTTTTAGAATAAGCGAATAGATAACCTCTCCTTGCAAAGTTCCTGCAGTTGTACAAATGATTTGAGAATATAATGTTTGTGAAAAAAGTAGCTTTGACAATAAGAAGAGAAACCCTCCAAGTAAAAATCGACGATCAAAAAACATCCAAACCGGATCATATAATTCCAATAATAACATACCACAAAAACCAGTCATCATGATGAGAATTGCTACAAACATATATATCTTCTTCACGAGTGAAAGTTTTGAGAAATGATAAAAGCAAATAGCTAACATTACTAATGATGGCAATTGAATTGTTAATGTAAATAAATTGATTTTATACGGAAAAAGAATTAATAAAAGCAATGATAATGTCGCTAACCAGATTCTTATTTTATTTTGTTTACTTATGATAAAAGTCGAGAAAATCCAGACACTCCAAAGAAAAAATAAATAAAAAAATCCACTCACAAAAACACCTCCTTTCTTTTCATTATGGGAAAAGAAAAAAAGTTCTAACCATGAATAGTAATTTTTTCTGTACAAATGCTAATTATCGAGGGAGGTGTTTTGCAATGGGAAAAGATCGGCAAGAAAAAAAGTTGAAGGCAAGTCGTCGAGTAGAGTCAGATCGCGACCAAGCACTACACTATAACGGATCAACAAAGCTTGAAGGACCGGAAGATGCTAGAAAAAACCAAAGAGGATAAGAAAAGCTGAGCGCTAGACGCTGCAGCTGGACAGGAAAGCTATATATATTTAATCAAAAATAAAAAACTCTCGTAATGAGAGTTTTTATTTTAAATTTAGTTTTTCAATTCTTTTAACTTTTCACCAATTACTTCTCCTAATTGAAAGCCTTTTGCTTCCTCCGGAAGTTCATAATCAATAACTTCTTCTGTATTACGCTCTTCAAGATCTTTAATGCTAAGTGACAAACGATTTTCCTCAGAGTTTACATCTAATACTTTCACTTGCACTTCTTGACCTTCTTTTAATACTTCATGTGGGGTATTTATATGCTTATGGGAAATTTGAGAAATATGAACTAATCCTTCAACACCCGGTAGCACCTCAACAAATGCGCCAAAAGAAACTAATCTTTTCACTTTACCCGTAAAAACTGCTCCTTTAGGTGCTTTCTCTTCAATATTTGCCCATGGCCCTGGTTGAGTTTCTTTAATGGATAAAGAAATTCGTTCATTATCATGATCAACAGAAAGTACTTTCACTTTAACTGTTTGACCCTCTTCAAGAACATCAGACGGTTTATCGACATGCTCATGGGACAATTGAGAAATATGAACAAGTCCGTCTACACCGCCAATATCAACAAAAGCTCCAAAATCTGTAATTCTCTGAACAACTCCCTCGAGTGTTTGTCCAGCTTGTATTTGTTTTAAAGCCTGTTTCTTTTTCTCTAATTTTTCTGATTCAACGACTGCTCGATGAGAGAGAATAATTCGGTTCTTTTCGCGATCTAATTCAACAATTTTAAATGACAATGTTTTGCCTTTATAATCTTCAAAGTCTTCAACATAATAATCTTCAACAAGTGATGCCGGAACAAACCCTCTAATTCCTAAATCAACCACTAAGCCACCTTTAACTACATCACTAACAACTGCATCAAACACAATATTATTTTCAAAACGTTGTTTCAATTCATCCCACGCCAATTCTGCGTCAACTTTCCGTTTTGAAACAACAAGAGCTTCCTCTTCGACCTTTGTGACAACGAGATCAAGGACATCACCGACACTTACAACGTCCGATGCTTTTTCAATATGAAGGCTTGATAATTCACTGATTGGGATAATACCGTCTATTTTGCTACCTTCAATAGCAACAAGAACTTGCTTTTCCTCAACCTTTGTAACAGTTCCTTTTACTTTGTCATTTTCTGAAAAGGTCCTTACTTCTACTTGATTCATCTCATCTGTCATATGTATTCCTCCTCGTATAATAAGTTTTAGAAATTGCTTTTATTGTTCTTTGATAACTAAATAATTAAGATATTGCTATCTATGATGGAGGCAATGCTGCTCTCTCTTTATATTCATAAATAGCACAACCCGAATTGCTTGGATACTGGGGGATATCCCTGGATAATAGACATTGGAATGGATCCAACTGGGAATATGCTGTTTCCTCCTGTAGTTCGACTACGATTAAAGACTGTGACCCAGACAATGGTTGTACTGCAAACACACAAGCTGTATCGGTGTATTTCTATACCAATGTTAGTGGACATTGGGGCAGCTTTTAGAGACGCACCTTTTGAATACTCATACGCGAGGCTGTTGCCAGACCATTGTTTCTAGGGATATCCCGCAGTATCCAAGCTTATTCCATAATCAAATGAAAGGAGGTCCTTTCCGTGAATTTATTTGTAGGTATTGATGTAAGCTCTAAAAAACTTGATGTGTGTTTTCTGGACAGCGAAGACACACGTTTAAAAGAAACGACTTTTCCAAACGATATTCATGGAGCGAACCAGATTAAAGAAAATATCTTAGCTTATCATGGACAATCCCATTACGAAAAAATCATTGTCGGCATGGAATCCACCTCTGTGTATAGCTTTCACCCTGCGCATCTTTTAGATAACGATGCCGACTTAAAACGGATTGGGGTGGAAGTGGTGGTTCAAAATCCAAAGGCGATCCATCGGTTTAAAGGCTTATTTGAAGAAGATAAAACCGATAAAATTGATGCATTTCGGATTGCCGACTTTCTTCGGTTTGGGCGCTATAATAAAACCATCATCAAGGAAGAAAAGTATGTTGCCCTTCAGCGTTTAACGCGTTCTCGTTATCAGGTCATTCATCAATTGACCGAGTGTAAGCAGCATTTCCTTGAAAATCTCTATTACAAGTGCAATACATTGACCAATGAAGTAGATACTTCTGTTTTTGGTTCGACCATGATGGAGTTGTTCGCTGAATCCTTTTCGCTGGATGAGATCGCTCAGATGGAGCTGGAAGAGCTGGCTGAGTTCCTTCAAGAGAGAGGAAAAGGTCGCTTTCGTCAGCCAGAAAAAGTTGCGAAATCCATCCAAAAGGCGATTCGTGACTCCTACCGTTTAGGCAAGGTCGTACAGGACTCCGTTGATGTCGTATTGGCCACCTATGCCAAACTCATTCAAACACTTAAAAACCAGGTCAAAGAGTTAGAAAAAGGGATTGAGTCCCTATTTCACATTATTCCAGAAGGACAGTGCTTGAAAAGCGTGCCGGGTATTGGTCCGGTTTATGCGGCAGGGATTATCGCCGAAATCGGTCAAATTGATCGATTTGAAACACAAGCGCAAATAGCTAAATATGCCGGTCTCTTCTGGAAAAAATCGCAATCAGGCGACTATGAATCGGAACGAACACCACGAGTCATGTCGGGAAATCAGTATCTTCGTTATTACTTAGTTGAAGCTGCCAACTCGGTCCAACGAAATGAACCCGCCTATCGTGAATTTTACTTAAAGAAGTATAAAGAAGTTCCGAAATTTCAACACAAAAGAGCCCTTGTCATGACTGCAAGAAAATTAGTGCGTTTGGTGGATGTGCTACTACGCAATCACCAACTCTACACGCCAAAAAGGAGCGTGTAACTCAAAAGCAAATAGCTGCTTTTGAATCCTTTCAGCAAACCCGAACAAGCGTTCTTGTGATGGTGCGGGTTTAGTTCAGTGCGCCTTTTTTTCCTTTGAAAGTCCAAAATCAACTTTATTTTTTATGGATTTTCTCTTGACTTATTACCACAAGTCTTAATCTAAATACCGAAAGCAGATGCTACATGTGTTTTTGAGTTCTTTGTTTCTCTATGAAACTCGAATAAATATATCCATTTAGCTTCCATGCTTTTCTAATTTCTTATAATTCAAAATATAATCCTTCTATAAACTTCTAACAAATGCTACATTTTGTCAAGTAAAGAGACTTAGCAACGATGAGTTTCTATTAATTTTTTGATATGGTCCATTATAACAGCGGTAACTTCACTTGCACTTGCTTTTTTTTCACGTAGTTCCTTCATGTCAATCGGTTGACCATATACAACTTTCAATTTTTTAAACGGCTTATACGGACCGATAATTGCACATGGAACAACTGCCGCTTCCGATCTTAACGCAAAAAATCCGGCACCGGAAAGACCTTCACCGAGTTCACCAGTCTTACTTCGCTTGCCTTCCGGAAATAATCCTAATACTTGATTATCTTTAAGTACTTTTAGCCCTTTTCTCAAAGCTTCCCTATCGTTCATTCCCCTCTTTACAGGGAAGACATTTAAGTGTTTCATTAATGTTTTAATGACAGGTGTTTTAAATAATTCTTCTTTCCCCATAAAGATAACTGGTCTTGGGGCGGTAATACCAACAACCGGCGGGTCAAGATTATCGATGTGATTAGGACATAAAAGAACCCCGCCACTTTTAGGAAAGTTCTCTAATCCTATTACTTGAATTCTAAATAGAGGTTTAAAAATTCTCCATACAACGACTTTTGCAAAAGAATAAAATGTCACGCTAATTCGATCCTTTCATTAGCTAAGTTCATTATTTTATTTACAACATCATCGATAGATAGCGATGTAGTATCGATAATAATTGCATCTTCTGCTTTTTTCAAAGGGGCAACTTCACGTTCAGAGTCAAGCTTATCCCGCTGTTCAATTTCCTTTTTTAATTGAGCAAGGTCTGATGGATAACCTTTTGAAATATTTTCGTTATGACGTCTTACCGCGCGTTCTTCTACACTCGCAAGTAAAAAGATTTTTAATTCTGCATCAGGGATAACATGTGTTCCAATATCCCGCCCATCCATAACAACAGCACCATCTTTTGCGAAGGCTTGTTGTCTCTTTACCATCTCTTCACGCACTAAACGATGTTTTGAAACATTTGATACATTGTTTGTTACGTGACCTTGACGAATTTCATTCGTTACATCAATTCCATCGACAAATACAAGTTGTCCGTTTTTACCCGGTTTAAGTTCTATTGATGTCGCATGCAGGAGATCTGCTAACGCTTCTTCATTATTTATGTCCACTTCATTTTCAATGGCCTTAAGTGTTAATGATCGATACATAGCTCCCGTATCTATGTATATAAACGACAAGTTTTCTGCCACAATTTTAGCAACTGTACTTTTTCCGGCAGCTGCAGGACCATCAATTGCGATTCTAATTTTTTTGTTCATTTCATTCCACCCTAATCTAATAAAATTACCTTATTTCACAATATCTTTTTTATTTTAACATATATTTTATCAATAAAGAAAAGAAGACAGAAAATTATCTGCCTTCATTATAATCGTCTATTAAATGGCTCCATGTTTCAACAATCGGAGTCTCATTCATTTTATTTACGCCTTCATAAATGGTGATTTTTTGTAAGTCTTGAAAGTAACGTGAACTATGTAAAAACACTTGGATAATTAATAAAAACATAAAATGAATGACAATTAATTTTATAAACCAGCGCTCAATTGTTTTCAAAGGCTTCCACTCCTCCAACAACGAATATTAGTAATTTGTTTTTCATTATTGGGTTTATGGAAACATTTTATACGAAGTTACTAAAAGTTAGTTTTTTAATAATCCTTTTTTTCGTAACTCTAGCTGCTTTTCAAAGCAAAAGCGGAATAAAAGCTGTTTATCTTTTTCTTGAATATCAATAAATTCGATTGAAGCTATATTTTTTTCTCCTTCATTAATACGAATGATTTTAAAATTTGTTTGAATATAGTGATATTCTCCTGAATGCATTGGTAGAACAAGTATCATATTACCTATTTCATTTTGGACAAGCTTTATATTATTAGGTAATAATACTGCGCATCCTCCTGCACTAACATCTTCAGTAATCGTAGTAAAATGACAATTAGATTCTTTACAATTTATTGAAATGTCAATAGCGGCATTCACACGAACAAATTGTCGCCGTTGAATTTTTTTAAATGTTTCCTTAGGTGGCAATTGTAAAATAATTAATGGGATATTCTTTTTTATTTTTCCTATTACTTGAGTTCGAAATTGGTACGCCACGTTGTTTTCGGTAATAAAGACTGCATTTAATTGAAATGAATTTAAAAGAAAAGCAGTACGGTTTGTCGTTAAGCTAATAGGATAATCAATATAAATTTTATCCTCATCGATATCCGCTATTTTGCATTTATATTTCTCACCATCATCTTCTAATGATTCAAGCGTAAGGGCCGTTCCCACATTTAGCATTCCCTTGCAATCCTTCCTAATCAAATTTAATTATATAATTATTATGACATTACTATTTGAACTTTTCTAGAAAAAAAAAGAAAGGCAAGCGCCTTTCTTAAAGAGTGTTTTCATAAACCTTTTCGGCATTTTTTAACTTTTCTACTTTTTCCTCTACACCCGAATCGGCATTAATAAAAATTCGATACGTATCATTATTTAGTGTCCCTAAAAATTCATAGCATAGGACTTCTTTTCCTAAGTCATTGACTATTAGGGATCGTCGATCTTCCATGATTTTCAAATTTGGATTTATATGTTTTTTTGCTTCTTTTTTACTTAATTTAGGGTTAGGAATATTTCGTTTCTTTTTATTCTTTAAAAGATCTTGTGCAGTGAAGCCCACTATTTCACCATTATCTAAGGCTATTTTTATTTTTAATGTCTCGGGGTATATTCTAATACCATTTTCAACTGTTACAAATGAATATACCCCTATCGTATCGTATTGGGTCGTTTCAAATTCTTCCATATTTTTAATATGATTATTATCGATAAACTTTTTCGCTGAGCTCATTCCTTCATTTAAACTAAGCTTTTGCTTTGCAATATCCCTTCGTTCAATAAAATAAATAGGGTGACCGCCTTTTTTAGTAATATCTATATTTCCTTCATTTCCGTTACTATCAACAAAGGTCACACTAAAAAACCCAAATTTTGAACCTTTTCCACTTTCAGTTACTTTCACCTTTGAAAGGTTATTCTTATTTGTAAACTTTTTCGCAATCTGAATTGCTTCTTCCTTGCTAATTTTTTTCCCTGGTGCATCCTCAAAGTTTTGATTTTTCTTTTGATAGCTCATTAGTGAGGGATCCGTCATATTGGATTCGTCGTAACCCTTAACCGTTTTTTCCACGGTTTTAAAACCATCAATAATCGTGTTATCGGATGCTTCTTTTCCCGTTGCAAGGGCCATTTCAACGTCCATCCAACGTAAATTATTTTTTAATACAAGATGTTGTACTTTACGCAATTCATCCTGAATGTTTGCACTTTGTGAGTATAACTTTTTTAATGTTCCGTACTCATCTTTTGTGAGAGGTTCTTTATCTAAATCTCTTACTGCTGTTCGATAGCTGAATTTACCGATATTTGAAAGAAACTCCTCTGTTTTGTTGAATGGTAATAATGTTAAAGGCAATTGACCGACATTATTATGGGCTTCAGATGTTAACCTCCAAACATCAGCAAGTGCAGGCGACAATGATTTTCTGGAATTCATCGCTAATGTCGTACCAATTTTGTCATGTAAAGTATCCATTTGATAAGCTAAATCATGAAATGCTCGTTGGTAATTGTTTTCAGCATTCATTAATATTGCGTTTTTTTCCCGATGTTCCTGATAGCCCCAAGCGCCTGTACCAATTACCCCGAGCGTAAGAACTGTAATTATAATACCTCTAATCATTTTTCTCCCCCTTTACATACAAAAGATGTGTTTTCCAATCTTCTTAATTTGCGGTCTTGACCAGATCCACTTACTTGTTGCTGTTTCGGGATTAAAATAATACAAAGCTTCACCAGTTGGATCCCAACCATTTATCGCGTCAATAACTGCTTTTCTTGCAGTTTCATTCGGTGTTAACCATATTTGCCCGTCCGCTACAGCCGTAAATGCTCCAGGTTCAAAAATAACTCCGGACACAGTATTAGGAAATGAGGAACTCTCAATTCTGTTTAATATAACAGCAGCTACTGCAACTTGTCCTTCATACGGTTCTCCCCTAGATTCACCATATACCGCATTCGCCAATAATTGGATATCATTTTGTGAGTAACCGTTTGGAACATTGGCAGCACTAACTTTTGATGTATTCGATGGTTTTTTTGTTGTTGTTTTATTCGCAGACGATTTCTTTGGTTTAATCTGTTTACTGATATCTACACCACCGTAGTAAGTAAATTCATTTCCTTTTTTAATTTGGTCTTTTACAAATGCCTTATTATAATTTGAAGCCTTTGCTAATTTAGCTTTTGTCTTTGACCCGGCAAGACCATCTATTGGCAATCCGAAATCCTTTTGAAAATTTCGCAATGCCCAATAGGTACCCCAACCAAAAACGCCATCAATTTTCCCTCGGTAAAAACCAATATTTTGCAAACGTGCCTGTAACTCAATTACATCATCACCTACCGCTCCTTTTTGTATCACCTGATTAGTAAAAGCTTGAACAGGTTTTTCCTTGCTTGATAGTGATAAGGTCATGAGACAAAGCATTAACACGAACATGACTTTTAACAAAGTGTTATACTTCATTCTATCTTAACCCTCCATAAAATGATTTAGAATTAAAGCTAGTTTTTGTTCCAAGAGGGTTTTTATTCAAAATTTCATAATAAAAAACAATCGGACATATTATCCGATTGTATTAATTGTTGATTTGTTGTTTTCCGTTACTACTTCATGATGATTTTTCGAAAGGATATGGGCATGTTTTACTTTCTTTAATGCTAACCACCAAAGAAATAGCATAAATGGGATCATATAATAAATCCATTTCGTCTTTGATAAAAGGATATAATCATATGAACCATGAAGAATTAGTGGAATGGAAAAAGAATAGATCAATGCTTTCTTCTTTTTTAAATGATCAACTGAAAATTTAGCTTTTCCTAAATAATATCCCATTAATACGCCAAATAATGCATGACTTGAAACAGGTAATAATGCTCGCCCAAACGCTGTCCATACGCCATCTGCAAATAAATACAAAATATTTTCCACAGTTGCAAAACCAAGTGAAACACTAGCACCGTAAACAATTCCATCGTAAGGCTCGTTAAAATCTCCTAGTTGGTACACAACAAAATAGAGGATAAACCATTTAAAAAACTCCTCTAATAATGATATATTAATAAATGCATTAAAAATATTTCCTTGTAATACATGCTCTGTCATTAATACATGCTGAATAAACATGATTGGGAATGTAAGAAATGCACCAAATAAAAATGCTTTAAAAACAGATTGAATTGGTTCAAATTCATATTGATCCTTTAAATAAAAATAACTTAATAAAGCTAAACCTGGTGCTATTCCTGCTGATAATATTACCAGCATTTTTCGTCCTCTTTTCTATAACGTTTTTTTAATCGTAACATGTATAATATAGAATGAAAATATTTTATTCAAAATTTGGAAAAGCTTTGTTTTTTTATGGGGGTATATTTGATGAAAAAAAACATTTTAGTTGTGCATACCGGTGGAACTATTTCAATGTTTGAAGATAGTGAGACAGGTGCCGTTAAACCCGGAAATGAAAATCCTTTGTCAACTCAGACAAAAGGTTTAAATAATTTAGCAAATCTAATCATTAAGGAACCTTTTAACCTTCCTTCTCCACATATTACAATGCAAGAAATGCTTCAATTAAAGAAAATAATTGAAGATGAGGTGAATCAGAATAAGATTGAAGGGGTAGTTATTACACACGGAACAGATACACTAGAAGAAACTGCCTATTTTCTTGATTTAACGATAGATCTTGAAATACCTATCGTTGTTACAGGAGCAATGAGGTCAAGTAATGAAATTGGTTCCGATGGTTTATATAATTTAATCACTTCAATTCGTGTTGCAGCATGTGACGATGCCAAAGGAAAAGGTGTTCTAGTTGTATTAAACGATGAGATTCATACTGCGGAAAACGTTACGAAAACACATGCGAGTAATGTATCGACTTTTCAAAGTCCTCAGTATGGACCAATTGGAATCATTACAAAGCAGGGAGTATTTTTTCATAATACCCCTACCCATAAAGAAAAATACGATATCGATCAAATTTCAAAAAGAGTAGCATTATTAAAAGCCCATGCTGGAATGGACTCGTTACTTTTTCATTCCATTCTCGATTTACAATACGATGGAATCGTCATTGAAGCATTAGGTCAAGGTAATATGCCCCCTGATACAGTGGAGGGAATTAAATCGTTAATCGAGGCAAATATTCCTACGATCATCGTCTCAAGATGCTTTAATGGAATTGCTCAAGACATTTACGGATATAATGGCGGAGGAAAACAATTAAAAGAATTAGGTGCCATTTTTTCAAATGGTTTAAATGGGCAAAAAGCTAGAATAAAGCTTTTAATTGCACTTTCACAAACAAACGATATGAAAGTTATCGAAGAAATGTTTCATTAAATAATATTAGCAAAAGACCTGTACCTCGTATGGTACAGGTCTTTATATATTTAACAAGCTCATGTTATGGGCAAATACATGAAGCGATAAGTTCTCCGTGAAAACGTCCATTCTCAATAAATATTTCATTCGCATTATTACCAGCAGCAATTACACCGGCGATAAATATTCCTTTTATATTTGTTTCCATTGTATTCGGATCAAATTCAGGTTTACCTGTTAACGGATCAATCGCTACTCCCATTTCCCGTAAGAAATGATGATCCGGATGATATCCAGTCATGGCGAAAACAAAATCATTTTTAATTTCCTTAACTACTTCATTCACGCGATATTTCACAGTACTTTCCGTAATTTCTAACAGCTCCGCCTTAAATTCTAAAGTGATTTGGCCGTTTCGTACTAAAGAATCGAACTCAGGCAAAATCCAAGGCTTTACGCTTTTAGAATATTCTTCTCCTCTATATAAAACCGTTACATTTGCCCCTGCTTTATTTAATTCAATCGCTGCGTCAACGGCAGAATTTTTCCCACCTATAACGACTACATTTGTATTAAAATAAGGGTGTGCTTCTTTAAAATAATGAAAAACTTTCTCTAAATCTTCCCCCGGTATATTCATATAATTTGGATGGTCATAATATCCCGTTGCTATTACTACATTTTTCGCAGTGTATTCTTTTTTACTTGTCGTAAGGATGAAACTTTCATCATTTTGTTTTGTTATCGTTTCAACTTTTTCAAATCGATTGATACGTAGGTTTTTTCTTTTTACAACTTCTCGATAATACGTTAATGCTTGATTTCGTCTTGGCTTTAAATTTTCGTTGATAAATGGAACTCCACCAATTTCTAATTTCTCACTCGAACTAAAAAATGTTTGATGTGTTGGGTAATTATATATAGCATTAACGATATTCCCTTTTTCGATAATGAGCGGGTCAATTCCTTTATCCTTTAAAGCGATTGCTGCTGAAAGACCACATGGACCTCCCCCGACAATAATACACTCTTCTGTTTGCATTGTTGCCACCTCTTAATTCCTTTTGAATAATATTAAGTAAAGTATATAAAAAAACTCCCATCTATAATGATAGGAGATTTTTATGATTGCTGCAATGTTCGTGCTAAATCCAACCTCTGAAACGGGAAGCTTCGGCTGATTTTCTTACCCCTACCATGTAGGCAGCTAGTCTCATATCGACTCTTCTTGTTTCAGCAGTGTTATAAACATTTTCGAAGGAATGCACTAAAACTTTTTCAAGTTTTTCATCTATTTCTTCTTCTGTCCAATAATATCCTTGGTTATTTTGTACCCATTCAAAATAGGATACAGTAACCCCACCAGCTGAAGCTAATACATCTGGTACCAGTAGAATACCACGGTCAGTTAAAATTTGTGTAGCTTCTAAAGTGGTTGGACCATTTGCAGCTTCTACTACGATTTTTGCACGAATATTATGTGCATTTTCTTCCGTAATTTGGTTTTCGATTGCAGCCGGCACTAAAATATCACAATCTAATTCAAGCAATTCTTTATTTGAAATGGTACTGTCAAACAGTTTTGTAACTGTACCGAAGCTATCACGGCGGTCAAGTAAATAATCGATGTCTAAACCATTCGGATCATATAATGCGCCATAAGCATCAGAAATCCCAATTACTTTAGCACCCGCATCATGCATAAATTTAGATAAAAAACTTCCAGCATTACCAAATCCTTGAACTACGACTTTTGCGCCTTCAAGGTTAATTCCGCGTTTTTTAGCCGCTTCACGAATACATATAGTAACACCTTTAGCAGTTGCCGTTTCACGTCCGTGAGAACCACCTAACACGAGTGGTTTACCGGTAATAAATCCGGGTGAATCGTTTTCACGCAATCTGCTGTATTCATCCATCATCCATGCCATTATTTGCGAGTTTGTAAATACGTCCGGAGCTGGTATGTCTTTCGTAGGACCTACGATTTGACTTATGGCGCGAACATAACCGCGACTTAAAGCTTCTAGCTCACGAAACGACATTTCACGAGGATCACAAATAATTCCGCCTTTTCCTCCGCCATACGGTAAGTTAACAATACCACATTTTAATGTCATCCATATTGATAATGCTTTAACTTCTTTTTCAGTAACATTAGGATGGAATCGAATTCCTCCTTTTGTTGGACCAACAGCATCATTATGTTGTGCACGGTAACCTGTAAAGATTTTGATCGAACCATCATCCATACGTACAGGAATTTTCACTGTTAATAAGCGCATTGGTTCTTTTAATAATTCATAAACTTCTTCAGGATAACCTAATTTTTCAAGTGCTTTGTGAATTACTGTTTGTGTAGACTTTAATACATCATGTTTCTCTTCTAAAACTTGATTATCTGCACCCGTCTCGGCTGCCATTGTTGCAAACCTCCTAAAAATCAATCGGTATTAAGTATTCATGCTTTCAGACATAGTATACACTTTTACTGTATTTATGCAAGATAAATGAGGATACTTTTTCGATTTTTTGTAAACGCTCTCAAACGTTTGGAGATTCATCAAAAGTTTTTATTAAAGCATAGAAATGACCTGAACATGAATTTCTGTAACAGGTCATTTTTCACACTATTTTAACGTTTGAAATAGTTTGCTAGTATTTGTAGTGCATCGTGATCAATAATGGTTGTTCCATACTCCTCAAGCATATAGACCGACAAATTCGTCTTTTCTCCAAATTCCTCGCAAATGGTCGAAACAGGTTGTTGAAACGGAAGAATTAAAAAGTATTGGTCTTCAAATAAAATTAATTTACTATTCGCCTGCAACTGAAGATTTTCCAAATAAAATGCAAGTGTGATGACGTCTTCAATCGATTCAAAAATAAAGATAGAATAGCAACTTTTTGTCGAGAGAAATGGTTTTGATTGATTTTCTTCTTGAAGGGAAAGTTCGTCCATAGTTAATATTAAAACGATCTCACTCGAATTTAATGAAAAGATTTCAATTGAGATGGTATCCGGTATATCACATTGATATTTCTGTTTAGCAATTTCCACCATTTCATCAAACAATTCATACCATATAAACGATTCGAATTCTTCCTCATGCAACCCTTTATCTAAAAGCTCTTCGAAAGTAATCGAATACTTAATTTTATTTTGGGATATTCGTTCTAATTTCATTAAATCCGCCCCCTGATATGGCTTCTAATACCATACTATGTGAGCGAAAAAAGAAGGTTCACTTAAAAATCGGGACGTAATGATAAAAAATCCTCCCAATAAAACACAAGGTGGATTTTCTATTTATTCGTTAGTCTTCAGTAATATTTAAAACACGGAAACCGGAATCCTCCAAACTGTTAATAAATTTATCGATATTATCACGTTTTTCGATTTTTAAAATAATTCTTCTTACTAATTTATCGGTTTCATCAAAAGTAACTAGTGATATTACCGACTCATGATATTGTTGGATAATATTAGCTAATCTCGCAATACGTCCTTCGACCTCGACAGAGCTAAATGCGATCCGAATTCCCGGACGTTTAATTCCAAATGCACTTTGGAATTGCTCTATAACATCAAATCGAGTGACGACACCTAAAAATTTCCTTGCCTCATCCACTACTGCAAATAAAGGGAAGTCTTTTAACTCAACTAATGTATTTTCGAAGATTTCGGTCCCTTGAAAATAAATCTCTTGATGTGTCGCTATTTCACTAACTTTCTTTGTTTTTAAAAATTCTTCCTTTGGCATTTCGGAATTAAAAAAGTTTTTATAAATATGATAATGAGTAATCATTCCAACATACTCATCTCCACTTAAAACCGGTAGTCCGTCCACCTTTTTAGACCTTAACACCTGTAACGCATGTTCGACTGTATCTTCTGCATTCACATAAAAACAGCGAGATTTAGGAATCATTATATTTTTCGCAAACATATGTAATCACCTCATTAAATTAATCCACCATGCATGTATATTTCAACATTATTCGGAAAATACCCTTTAAATGATTAATTTTTTTTGCCGAAAAATACAATCGCGTTTTTATTAATTGGATTTTTGACATGATGGACAATATTATTCCATAAAATTAAATGATGACAAATTTAGGAGGGAGAATTATGCCTACGTATTACAAAAGCTATAAACCTTATATAAGCCCATTTGATCCTTGTCCCCCGATAAAAGTGAAAACTTTTTCAACACCGCCTAACTTATATATAGATTTTCAACCACCCAATTTACCACAATTCACACCACAAGAAGCATTACGAAAGGGAACATTGTGGCAACCGTTATATGATCCATATTTTAGTCCATATGAAAGAGCAAAGGAGTGAAAGAAAGTGCCAAAACCAGTACCTCCTGAATATTACAAAATGATGGAAGAATTACAGGTGCTAGATTTTGTCATTGTCGAACTAACATTATATTTAGATACACATCCTGGTGACCATGATGCTATTCAGCAATACAATTTATTTACTCAACAACGTAAGAAAGCAAAAAAAGAGTTTGAAAAACAGTTTGGGGCCTTAACAAGTTTTGGCTACAGTTATTCACAAGCTCCTTGGGATTGGAAAAATGCTCCATGGCCATGGCAAGTATAAAAAATTTATTTTGAAGGAGTGAATTTTGCTAATGTGGGTATACGAGAAAAAACTCCAGTATCCGGTAAAGGTGAGCCAATGTAACCCTATGCTTGCTAAATTTTTAATTGAACAATACGGAGGGGCCGATGGAGAATTAGCCGCTGCACTCCGCTATTTAAATCAAAGGTATACAATTCCTGATAAGGTCATCGGATTATTAACAGATATCGGAACCGAGGAGTTTGCACATTTAGAAATGATTGCAACAATGGTGTATAAACTTACGAAGGATGCTACCCCAGATCAATTGAAGGAAGCAGGTCTTGGTGCTCATTATGCGAATCATGATAAAGCCCTTTTTTACGAAAATGCTGGCGGTGTTCCTTGGACCGCAACATACATTCAAGCAAAAGGAGATCCGATTGCAGATCTTTATGAAGACATCGCAGCTGAAGAAAAGGCAAGAGCAACTTATCAATGGATTATTAATATGAGCGATGATCCAGATATTAACGATAGTTTAAGATTTCTTAGAGAACGTGAAATTGTACATTCCCTTCGATTTAGAGAAGCAGTTGAAATTCTTAAAGAAGAAAAAGGGAAAAAGAGATTTTTTTAGTATCGTTGTTACTTACTTTCATGATATAAATTAATATTATATTTTTCTTTCATCATTTCAAATACAACATTTCTAGATTTCCAAGCTTCATTTTTCCATAAATCTTTGCTTCGATCGATAATCTCACATCTTAACTCGTGGTACTCTTTTTCCGCTTTTTCTTTTTTTTCATATAACACTTTTGTCGCCCCAAATGTCCCTATAGCAATAAAAAGAAAAAACAGATGATTATTTTCACCGACGATAATAGAAAATATATCCGCAAAGGAATAAGAGTAAGGCTCTAAAATGAAGTAGTATAAAAAATAAAGGCAAGTAAAACTATAAAGAACACTTATCCATAGCAAAATAATATGACGTTGTTTAAGTCTATCGAATTTTAACTTTCGATCGACTAAATTTTGCAACATTTGCTTTGTCGCTTGATCTGTAAGTTTCAAAGATATAATTGATGAATCCATAACTATCCCCCCATTAAAATTCTATGAGCAAGTCCATAATGTATGTCAGAAAATCAATTGTTATTTTGCTTAAACAGAAAAAAGATAGCAAAAAAATGCTATCTTTTTTCTGTCTAAGCACACGCTATGGTAAATGAATTTGTAACACTTGCCCTACCATTAATCCGTCATTCGTTATATTGTTCCATTGTTTTATTTTTTCGATTCCTTCTTCGGAATGATAATACTTCATCGCAATGCTGTAGAGCGATTCATTCGCTTGCACAGTATGATAGACGATTTTCGAATCTTGCTCTGAATTGCTTTGTGTCTCTCCATTTTCTATTTTTTGCCCTTTATCAATTGTTTGTTCATCAGGTAAATCCGCGACTTCTTGTTCCTGATCCTTGCTTTCCTGGGGTTTATCTGTATTAGTACCAGAGTCTTCTATTTCATAAGAAAACTCATTACCAGTAGAAGTTTCTGTTGAACTCGGGAAAGGCGACTTTTTTAACAAATCAGTATAGAATAACAAACTTGCAATCGGCAGTAATATAAAAAATACTAATAATATCCTTAATAAAGGGAACTTTAATTTCTTTTTTTTCTTCTTTTTTGATTGATTTCGTTGTCGTTGTACTTCGCTTCTAGAAGGTAACGTTTCAGTTGACTTTTCATTCAACTGTTTCGATTCCCAATAATTTTCTACGGAAACTTTATCAATTCTTTTTCTTAATCGTTCAACTTGATCACGATAAGGATCTGTCGTCATATATTTCACCACCAAGCCCTTATTCCATGTTTTTATTTTTAGATTTAATGATGAGTCCTAATATAAAATCGATTGTAAAATGCATCATAATCGTTGTCATCAAATTGTGTTGAGACCATTCATATACAAGTCCGAGCCAATAACTTAATAGTAAAATATTCACAATTAAAAACCAATGTCCCCAATACCGAATGTGAACAATTGCAAAAATTACACTTGCAATAATTAAACCAAAGTGTGTTTGGATAACACCCCTAAATAGAAGCTCTTCACAAACTGCAATGACAGCAGCCAAAAAGGCAATTTCTAAAATAGAACGATTCTTAAAAATTTTTTCATTAATTCCGCCATCATCGTAAAAATGATCGGGAAGTATTTTCATACAAACAACATCTAAAACAACAATAGCAATTCCATTTGTTATCCCAAGTGTAAAAATAGATGAATTTAATTGAAATAAAGTTAAAAAAGACGAAAAGTCTTTAAATAAAAAGAAGGACGAAATCATTGCAATGACTACTAGGATTAATTGAGTGATATATAAATGAAAAGATAATTCCTCTTTTGTTAACTGTTTAATGATTTCGGCTTGCTTATTTCTTTTCATTCTTTATCGCCTCTTAATAATAAATTCTTCAACAATAATTGCCAATTTTCATTTTGACCTTCAATAGTTTCCGGAATGTCAGTTTGATAATTTTCGATATGTACACCGCAAACATCGCAACAATCTTTTACATTCGTAACTTTCCGTTCCTGAAAGTATCGTAAAATACCTTCGCGTCGACATGTCGTAGATTTTACCCATTTTACCATTTCATTTAATTTTTTTTGTTTATATTGCACACGAAAATCACGAATCCGTTTAACACGTTTTTCCACTACACTCTTATCATACTTCTTTTGATAATAGGTTAAAAACCGCAATTGTATTTCTGTTAAGTTAAGTAGCGATGCCTCATTACTATTCTTATTTAATAAAAAAAATTGTTCAATCTGATCATCCGACGGTAATTCATTTTCAAAGATTTGTAATGGTAAAAATTCATCTCCCGGTGAATACAAAAGTATGGCAATACTTTTTTTACCGTCCCTTCCTGCTCGTCCAATCTCTTGCAAATATGAGTCCAGTTGATAAGGCATATGAAAATGGATAACAAAACGAATATTTTCTTTATTAACGCCCATCCCGAATGCACTTGTTGCACAAATGACTTGTAATTGATTATGTAAAAATTGTTGTTGAATTAATATTCTTTGTTCTCTATCCATTCCCCCATGGTAGGCAGCCGTTTGAGCAATTCCATTATTTCTTAGTAAAGCGGCCATTTCTTCTGTTAACCGTTTGCTAGAAAAATAAATGATTCCCGGCTTTTGCAGTTGTTTTACAAATTGTAGTAACTTTTTAACTTTATCATTATAATTGGTCGTTTCTTCTACAACTAGTACAATATTCGGACGGTCAACAGAATATATTAATTGATTTACATCGTCTAAATTTAAATGTTTTATTATATCGGCTCTAACATCTTCCGTAGCTGTAGCAGTCAATGCAAGGGTAGTTGGATTTTTCAGCTCGGATCGTATCGTACTCAAACTTAAATAATCTGGTCTGAAATCAGGGCCCCATTGCGAGATACAGTGGGCCTCATCTACGACAAAAAGCGAAATATCCATTTGCTTTAGTTTTTGTAATACTTCGTTATTCGTTAACATTTCAGGAGAAGTGTATATAAATCGATAATTTTGTAGTGAATGAATAATTTGTCTTCGTTCCTTCGGTTCTAAAAAAGAATTTAATGCGGTAACTCTTTTTTCTCCGTTTATTTTTAACTGTTCAACTTGATCTTGCATTAGTGAAAGTAAGGGGGAGACAATAATAACAATACCTTTAAGCAAATAACCAGGAAGTTGATAACATAATGATTTTCCTGTTCCGGTAGGCAGAACAGCTAATGTTTGCTTTCCTTCCAAAACCGAAGTAATGACCTCTTCTTGTCCAATCCGAAACATATCATAGCCAAACCGTTTATTTAAATGGTCATATAAATTTATTTTCATTCCCATTCCCCTTGTTTTGCGAGAGCTAATCGAATTTGGAAATATGTAACTTCTCCGACTGTTTCCTTAATTGGTTTCAGTTTTTTGGGTGAAATTCTCTCGGAAACGTTTATAATTTTTTGCTCTAATTCTTTATTCAAGTACGGTGAAATATCAAAATCAGAATTGTTTAAAACAATTTCTACGATATGGTCTTGAATCGTACTTTCCTTTAACTTTCTTTTCTTTGCAACTTCAGAGACATTATAACCTTTGTTTATTAATAAAAATGTTTCGTATGTGGAATTTGTAAGTGGTATATTGCGATATTTATCTGACAATAACGTATACAATATCGGATATTGCTTTTTATCATTTATACAAGTATCTATTATATAGTGAATTAATAACAAATAACGAAACCAATAATCATATTTATCTAGGGAGAAATGCTCTGCTGCTTGATCCATCGTCATTCCAATTTGATTTTGGCCAGTTAAACGAATGATAAAAAGCAAAGGATCTTCGGGCGGGTTATTAGAAAAGATGGAAGTTAATTCCTGATAAAGCTGTTTTGCTTGGTGTTCTTTGTCGCTTTTTTGACTTTTCAGGAATGACTTAACCCACCTTTGAACCTCTACATCACTTTGAATTGGGTAATACTTTTTTTTATTATAAATAGCATTTGATAAAACTTGTATTAATAAATTTAGCCGCTTCCAGAAAACGATAGCGATATCTTGGTATTTTAGCCCATTAAAATATTGTGGAATTGGTCGATGGTTAAAATAAGTGTTCAGTTCTTTTTCTCCATCGGGTGTTACAGTATATTTATTCAGTTCCGTTTCTCTAATTAGACCCTTTATTTTAAGATCTTGAACGGCAGCATCAAATGTTCTTCTTTTTAAAGGGGGAAAGAATTGAAAAAACTGTCCGATTCTAAATAAGTGAGCATCCTGAATAGTTTGAGATGATTTTTTCCCTTTTAACAAATGATAAATCGAAAATACTGTTCGTGATCCATTTAATTTTTTTAACATCAGTAATATTAAGGCTTGTAAAAACGTCATTTGTTTTTACCCCTTTTGTCTTTTTATGTCTAATTTTATCATGAAAGTGTTGATTATTGTTAATATTATTGCTTACAAATGAGACGCATAAAAAATTAAAAACTTTATTTTAATCCTTATCTATTGAAAAGTACTGTAATGAGTTTTATTATAATGAAGGATGTAATGGTCATTTTAAAGGTTAATGAATGATATAGATTATTAGGAGGTCACATATATGCCAAAATATACAATTGTTGATCAAGATACATGTATTGCTTGTGGTGCTTGTGGAGCTGCGGCACCGGATATTTATGACTACGACGATGAAGGTATCGCTTATGTCATTTTAGACGAAAATAAAGGTGTAGTAGAAATCCCCGATATTTTAGAGGATGATATGATTGATGCTTTCGAAGGCTGTCCTACTGACTCTATAAAAGTAGCGGACGAGCCTTTTGATGGAAATCCTTTAAAATTTGAAGACTAAAAAAGCAAGTGCATGTAATAATGCACTTGCTCTTTTTTATATATTATTAATCTGGGCTTGTTTATTGATCCACTTTTGCATTTTTGCAAATATAAGCATAAATATGATCGTAACTAATGCCCCTTTTATAAGATTAAATGGCAATATACCAGCCACGATATAATCCTTTACATTTCCAACATCAATATGCAACAATGCTAAGTAAGCAGGAAGAATAATGATGTAATTGAGCACACTCATTAAAACAGCCATGATAATGGTTCCGATAATTAGAGCAAATGTCATTCCTATTTTTGTTTTCATACGATTGTAAACAAAATAAGTTGGAAGTACGAATAAGAGTCCAGCGATAAGATTAGCTACATTCCCGATTGGAATTCCTACATCACTAATATGGGTTAAGTAATCTAATAAATTTTTTATCACTTCAACTATTATTGCTCCGATAGGTCCAAAAATGAGTGCTGCAATTAATGCGGGTATATCGCTAAAATCAACGGTTAGATATGAATAGACTGGCAGTACAGGAAACTTAATGAACATTAGAACATATGCCACACTACTCAACATGGCAACACCAACAAATTCCTTTAAACGTAATTTTCTCAACTCTCTCTCTCCTTTTGAGATTCATCTCATGTCAGAAGAAAGTGGCCTTAAGCATACAATAAATAAACCCCCAAGGAAATTACCTTGAGGGAGAATTAATGGCATGCTCAAATAATATTCAAAAATGCAATTTTTGAATAAATTCAAATTTTACTTTTGAACAGCTTCAAAAGTATTTTGAACATAACTATTCAAGCCTGCATTTATGAATACCGGCACCTCCATCTTCTCCCATCCAGACTGTACTGTCGGCTTTGGAATCTCACCAAATCCTGCCCAAAATTTCTAGGCTCGCGGGCTAATAAGCATGTTAAAAAAGCTTCATTACCGCCGGTCGGGAATTTCACCCTGCCCCGAAGACGAATCATATTATTTTTACATGTAAATTATATCTTAAATACATTATTTTGTGAAGCGATTTGTTTTGATTTCAATGTTTTATATTCTTTCCATTGTTATTTATTTGCTTTTATTATGATTTTTTGTTTTGGATGGATGAGATCAATATTTTCTAACTCATTCCATGATTTTAGTTGTTGGATTGAAACATGATAGAATCGGGAAATTTTACTCAATGTATCCCCTGACTTGACGACATATACTTTCTCGTTTTTCAACTTATTGCCTACTTCATATTTTTCTTGTCTTGATTTCGATACTTGTTTAGGTTTTTCTATATTTTTTTCAATAAATGCTCTAGCCGCATTATTTGTCTTTGTTTCACTTACCGTTAATTTTCCAGATACATTAACTACGCCATATGGATCATGATTTAAAGCAAAAACATATTGACCTATTTCCCCTTTACCAAATACTAAAAAAGGATCAATCGCATTTTCCTTATGAATTTTCCATTTACCTTTATGTACTTCAAAGTGGAGATGTATCCCTGTCGATTGCCCGGTATTACCCATCAAACCGATTTTTTCTCCTTTTTTTACCTTTTGGCCTTCATTTACAATTCGTTTATTCAAATGGGCATAAACTGTCTCATATCCGTTATCGTGGTGAATAAAAATAACATTTCCATATGACCCTGAATAGTAAGAACGAACCACTTTACCATCTGCAACTGCATAAACACCGGATTTATATTTTCCCGCAATATCCAAACCTTTATGTATACCACCACGCGAATCGAATACGTCGGATATTTCACCTTTTGCCGGGAAAGTCCATTCATTTGTTTCTTTATTTATACTATTTTCAGCCGCTTCGGCTCTTCCGCCAATTAGAATTAAACCTACACAAATTGCCATTAAAGCTACAATAAGTATTCTTTTTAAAAAGTCAAGCATATTTTTCCTCCTCAAATAAAAACTCTTGCTAAAAACTAATATGACTGCTTGTTTTTTTTTAGAACCTAGCCCACTTTTTGAAATTAAAACGTAATGCAATTGAAATGAAGCTAGAATAAAATGCCAATATTAAGTTTGCTAGAGCAAAACTTATTTTATGCTAATTGGGAAATTTTATACAAAAGAACAAAAAAAAGCGCAATATTTTGCGCTTTTGCTATCAATTATGCAGTAAATGTTTCTCATGAAACAAGATTTCTCGTCAGCATTCATCATGCTTGTTTCACATTTTTAGGTATAAAGAAGGAAAATGTCGTACCTTGTCCTACTATGCTTTTAACAGAGATTTTCCCGTCATGCGCTTCCACAATGTTTTTCGCAATTGCTAGCCCTAATCCGGTTCCGGATTTACCTCTTGTCCTTGCTTTATCCGCTTTATAAAATCGTTCAAAGACGAATGGCAGATCTTCTTCGGGAATTCCGGACCCATTATCCTCTACCATTATTTCGATCCCGTTAGTACTATCAATTAATTTGACTTTTACATAACCATTTAATGATGTATGACGAATGGCATTATCGATAAGATTTGTTAAAACCTGTTCAATTCTATCCGGATCAATAAAAACTGTTTCTGTAGCCGAGTTCACTTCACAAGATAAATTGACATGCTTCTCTCTTGCTAAACCGTAAAATTTATTCGTTACCCTTTCAATAAATGGTTGAATCTCGACTTCATCTCTATATAGAGAAATATGGCCGGCTTCCATTCTTGCTAAATCTAATAATTCATTAACTAATCTTCCAATTCGTAACGTTTCATCATAAATAATTTTCGCAAACTCTTTCTTCTCATCTTCAGAAGCAGCTATATCATCGATGATTGCCTCACTATATCCTTGAAGCATCGCAATTGGAGTCCGCAATTCATGTGAAACATTAGCAATGAAATCATCCCTCAGTTTATCGAGCTTACGTTCCTCCGTCATATCTCGTATAACAGCAACCGCTCCACGAACACTATCTTGGTTATATAAGGGACCGACAATGACAACGTACGTCCTTCCTTGTATTGTCAGTTCATCTGTTTTCTCCATTTCTGTTTCAAGCACTTTTTGGAGAAGCAAATCTTCTGGCGGTAAGAAGTCGCCATTTTCACCTTGTTCCTTATACCACTGTTGAAGAAATCGTTCTGCCGGTGGATTCGTTATTAATATCGTACCATCACGATTAAAAGTAAGCACCCCATCGGCCATACTACTTAAAATACTTGATAGTTGTTCCTTTTCCTGATTTAATGCATTCATATTAAATTTTAATTGTTTTCCCATTTGATTAAAGGCAGTTGCAAGCTCTCCAATTTCGTCATGGGTAAGAATTGGAACTTTTTTATCAAATTTTCCTTTTGTTATTTCAAAAACTGCTTCACGCATTTTTCTTAATGGAGCAGCAATTCGAGTGGATAAAAAGAAAGCAAATCCAGTAGTTAAAATAATTGCAATACCTGCCGCTAATAAAATTAATTTCGTTGTTTGATTAGTGGTTTCCTGCAACACATCTAAAGAGCGATAAATAAATATTGCTCCAGTTTCACCTTGTCGAATATGTAAAGGAGCGGATGCCACAATTACATTTTCATACCTATTATTAGATTTATTTTTCGGGGCTGAAAATTCTTTAATCTTCGTCTGCCCTTTATTATAAACACTAGTAAATGTTGGATCCTCTAAAATGGTTATTGGTGATATTTTATCGTTTTTATGAATATTGGGGGAATAATAAACGTTATCCTTATCATAGGCAATCATTACTTTTGTTGATTTATCAACAAATTCTAATGCAAGTTCTTTGCCGATATCATCTCCCGCATGAGTCTCAACGATATTTGCTACTTTTTGTGCAGTATATGTTAGATTATCTTTAATTTGCTGCACATGATAATTCTCGAAAAACTCCAGTAATAGTATGGTCAAAATAAATAAAACAAAAGAGACTAATACTAATATAGTTAACCAGAGTTTTCCGACAACGCTTTTCCATAACCTCATTCTGAGGTGACCTCAAATTTATAACCAACTCCCCATACGGTAACTATCATTTTAGCTGCTTGTTCGGATACACGGTTTAATTTTTCCCGTAGGCGTTTTACATGTGTATCCACAGTCCTTAAGTCACCAAAAAATTCATAATGCCACACTTCTTTTAATAAATGTTCCCGATCAAAAACTTTATCCGGTGATTTGGCTAAGAAGTATAATAGTTCATATTCTTTAGGTGTTAAATTAACTTCTTTACCATCTGCACTCACACGGTGGGCGTCATTATCAATCGTTAAATGATTATAGACAATCATATCTTTTGTTTTTGTATCCGTATTCAAAAAGCTAGTAGTCGATGATCTTCTTAATAATGCTTTTACGCGGAGTACGACCTCTCTTGGGCTAAAAGGCTTTACGATGTAGTCATCTGTTCCAACTTCAAAGCCTTCCACACGATTAGCTTCTTCACCTTTAGCTGTAAGCATAATTACAGGTGTTGCCTTCTTCTCTCTTAGTTCTTTACAAACCTCTATCCCACTTTTTCCGGGCATCATTAAATCTAATAGGATGCAGTCATAATCATGTTCCAGTGCCATTTGTAAAGCTGACTCACCGTCACCTGCTTCTTCAATATAATAATTTTCCCGTTCTAGATACATTTTCAATAATCTACGAATACGATCTTCGTCGTCAACAACTAATATTTTTGCTTCATAATCCATATATATTTTCCCCTTTATATTTTTGTGAAAAAGCCTTCACGAATGTGAAGGCTTTAAGTTGTCATCCTTACTTTATTTTATTACTCAAACTAGCCAAAATCAATTAGAAGCATAGGAGTGTAATCCTGCGATAACTAAGTTTACTGCAACAAGGTTAAACATAATAATCGCAAAACCAACAACTGCTAACCACGCGGACTTTTCACCGTGCCAGCCTTTTGATAAACGTAAATGCAGAAACGCTGCATAGAAAAGCCATGTAACAAGTGCCCAAACTTCTTTCGGATCCCATCCCCAAGGACGGCTCCAAGCAATTTGTGCCCAAATCATTGCAAATATTAGACCGCCGAGTGTAAAAACCGGAAACCCAATAATGACCGAACGATAACTAATTTCATCTACAAAGTCCAATTTTAAGTTTTTCGTAATTGGCTGTAATATCGCACCGATTCGTTTTCTAAAAATAAGCCTAATTAACAAGTAGATGATAATACCAGTAATTAGTGACCAGATTACTGTATTTAACTTTAAGGCATTAATAATCGCTGGAACATGGAACAACGGTTCAAATCGATCTGCTGTTTGCAATTCACCTTTATGAGGACCTACTAATGCTGGCATATGATAGACCATTCCGTCCTCATTAACCTTTGCAACTCCCTTTTTATCAACCCAATTAAAGGAAGCTTTGTAATCCATTGCCGAAAAGATTGTTGAACATACAACGAAGCCTAGTACAGCAATTAAGGCAAACATAACAATTTCTAACCAAACTGTACGAGCGCTCCGTTTAGTTTGATCAATTGCTTTTACTAAGTAAATTAAGCCAGCAGCAAAGCTAATTGCCAAAATCGCTTCCCCGGCAGCGACTGTCGTCACATGTATATAAAGCCAATGGCTTTTCAGAGAAGGAACAAGCGGATTTAATTCACCTGGGAACATACTAGCGAATGCAATGATAAGCAATGCAATTGGTAAAGCGAACAAACCTAGTACAGGTGTTTTATAAATAAAATAAATAATGATAAATGCAGCGACGAGCATCATCCCAAAGAATGTAACAAATTCGAACATATTACTTACAGGTGCATGACCCGATGCAATCCACCGTAAAATGAAATAGACTAATTGAGAAATAAAACCGATAATGGCGACGAAAATGGCAATGTTTCCCCATCGATTAGGTTTATCTTCATTTCCATGTATTTTTTTTTGGCGAATGGCACCACCGAAAAAGAAAGTACCAATTAAATAAAGTATAAATGCAGCATATAGAAAGTTACTGCTCACGTTAACTAAGTCAGACAAAATCGCCCCTCCTTAATGTTACTCTTTTTTCTTTTCTTGTTGATCAATCGGTTCTGGAATATTTGTATCTTTCAGTGCATATTTAATTTCATTCTTTATTCCAAACCAGTTTTTATTTGTATGTGCCGCAATCAATACTTCTCCATTGACACGTTGTAACCAAATTCTTCGATGATTCCAATACATCCCTTGGATGACACCGATCATAAAGATTAAACCACCTAAAGCAAGTATCCATAACGTCAAATCTTTACGGACCGTTAACACTGAAATATTTCTCGTATCAATTGATTTGAACGCCATTTTATAGTCGTTTTCTCCCAACGGCTCAACATTTTGTTTAATTGCGACAAAACTCACTTCACCTTTCGGATGTTCAGGTGAATACATTCTAAACAAAAATGCCGGATTATTAGGTACAGATGTTTTTGTTTGTGGTTCACCATTTTTAGCAAAACCTGAAAAATCAGGATAATATCCTATTAACTCTACTTTATACCCATTTTTCAAATCATAAACATCTTTCGGATCAAATAAATCCACTTTAAGATTTCCCATTGATTTTCCATTGGCTTTATTTTGTAATTCAAATGACATTGCTTTTAATTCATCTAATTGGTAAGACATTTGATAAAGTGCATAATGATCCATTTTTAACGGTTTATTCACTTTGATCGAAAAATCTTTCACTTTTTTTAGTTTATCGGATTCTCCAGCTATTCCGCCATCTACCCGTTTATATAATGTAACATTTGATTGGAAATTTTTTGCTACATTTCCAACCCGACTAATTGCTTGATTAAATGTTTCTTTATCTTTCTTATTGTCGTATTTTTCTAAAATGAATTTTTTATTCTCAAGTACATATTGTGAATGGGTACCTGGAATAACCTTTTTTTCTCCTTCACGAATCGATAAAGTTTCGTCGACATACATACCGGGAACAAATCGAAGCATTCCCCCGATAAGAAATATGATTAGACCGATATGATTAACGTACGGTCCCCATCTCGAGAATCGCCCTTTTTCTGCTAAAATATTCCCATTTTCTTCGCGGATTTTGTATCTTTTGGATTTCAATTTTTGTTTGATTGAATCAAACACTTCATCTGATACTTCAATATTAGACCGAGAAAACAGTCGTTGACGCTTTAAAAATCCTTCATGTCGAGATACTTTTTGATTTTTTAAAGCACGATGGAGCGGGATAAAACGATCGAGACTACAGATAACTAATGATATCCCAATACTAGCAATTAAAAGCAAGTACCACCAAGAACTATAAAGATCTTGGAAACCTAAGTTGTACCATAGTTGTCCAACCCATCCGTACTCTTCTTTATAATATTGTTCGGGCGGGATATTTTGCTGTATGTATTCTTTTTGCGGAAGAATGGTCCCAATAGCACTAGCTATTAATGTAATGACAATTAACCAAACTCCAACTTTTACAGATGAAAAAAAGTTCCAGATTTTATCAATAATTGTTTTATTATATGTTTGAGAACGACGAGCACTACCTTCATAACGCATATCATGAAGTTTATCTCGTTTTGCTTCTTCAGTTAAGGCTCTCCCGCAAGATTCACAAAGTATGGTACCAATTGGGTTTACGTGACCACACTCACATTTTATTTCCTTCATACATAAAACTCCTTAAGGTTTAATACTCTCCATTAAGTGTTGAATTTCTTTTTTAGTCATTGTTTTAACTACAATTTGCTTTACTTTACCGCTGGAATCAATAAAAAAGGAAGTTGGAATAGGATCAATTCCGTATGCATATTGAACGTCCCTGCCTTTATCCATTAATACAGGAAAATTCAGCCCATACTCTTTAATAAACTTATTTACCAGGTAGTTAGATTCTCCAACATTTACGGCTAAAATCTCGACTCCTTGTTTTTTAAAGTCTTTATATAAGTCAACCATATAAGGCATTTCTTCCTTACACGGACCACACCATGTGCCCCAAAAATTTAAAAATATTCCTTTTCCGCGGTAGTCTGATAATCTATGTTTCGTTCCAGACATATCTTGTAAAACAAAATCCGGTGCCTTATCTCCCACTTTTATTTCTCCACGACTATCTTTCGTTAGATTTGCATATAAAGTGTAAGCAACAGCAGAGATTAATACAAGTAAAATGACTGTTCTAATGATTAATCTTTGTTTTTTCTTTTGTGACATTTCGCAACCTCCAATCGAAAATTCGTCACATTATAATTACTATTATATCATTCCCCCAAAACATGCTAATTAGCATAATTTGAAGGTTATGTGAACCTTTATTGCAGTCCTGTTCCTGTTTCCGCTAGTGCTCTAAGTTGTTTAACCTCATGTGGAGTTAGTTCTCGGCTTTCCCCCGCATTTAAGCTGTGTAAATTTAAAAATGCGTAACGTTCGCGCTTTAGCTTTTGAACCGGATGCCCGATTGCTTCGAACATTCTGCGGACTTGGCGATTTTTCCCTTCATGGATCGTTAATTCTACGATAGATTTTTGTGTTTTTTTATCAGCGGATAGTAATTTCGCCTTGGCGGGAGCTGTTATACCATCCTCTAATTTAACACCTTTTTCTAATAGTTTTAATGATTGTCTAGTTGGGATTCCTTTAATTTTTGCCACATATGTTTTGTTAATTTCGTATCGTGGATGCATAAGCAAATTTGCAAACTCACCATCATTTGTTAATAGTAATAATCCTGAAGTATCGTAATCTAAACGTCCGATAGGATAAACACGTTGTTTTATTTCTGGAAGGAAATCGATGACCACTTTTCTACCTTTATCATCTTTTACTGCAGAGATAACTCCTCTTGGCTTGTACATTAAAATATATTTTTTTTCTTCTCTTTCAAGTGGAATTTCATTAACTTCTACTTTATCATTGACAGAAACTTTCGTACCGAGCTCACGTACTATTTTTCCGTTAACTTTCACTTTTCCTTCTGCAATTAATTCTTCTGACTTCCGCCGAGAGGCAATCCCTGCTTGTGCAATAACCTTTTGAAGACGTTCCATTCTATTTTCCACCTCATTTATTTTTTCAAAGCATATTCTTTATGAATTATTACATATCAAATAGAAAAAGCAAAGAAATGAGTTATACCATAGACATAAAAAAACTTGGATATTTGGCTTTTTATCCAAACATCCAAGTTATGATGATGATTGCTGCACCTATTCCAACTAAATCAGCTAATAGGCCGACTTTTAACGCATCTCCCATTTTTTTAATACCAACTGCACCAAAATAAACGGTTAATACATATAAAGTCGTATCTGTACTCCCTTGTATAGTTGATGCTAATTTTCCGATAAAAGTATCTGGTCCATGTACTTTAAGGATATCACTCATAATTCCTAATGCCGCATTTCCTGATATTGGACGGATTAATGCTAAAGGGACAATTTCTGATGGGACTCCTAAGAAATCTAAAACAGGTCTAAGCAATTGGACAAAAAAGTCTAATGCACCAGAAGCTCGGAATACAGTAATTGCAACTAACATTCCGACAAGAAATGGAATAATCGATACAGCTATCTTTATTCCTTCTTTCCCACCATCTACAAAACTCTCATATGCAGGAGTTTTTTTCATGACGCTATATATTAATATAAAACCAATTAGAATAGGAATGATCCAAATTGATACAATTGACAGTATATACATATTATTTCACCCCATTGCGGGTTCTTTTATAGTAATAGTAGCGGTCTATCAAAATAGCAGCAATGGTCGCTATTGTCGTAGCCAATAATGTTGGTCCAACAATTTCAGTTGGTGATGCCGAATGATAATTCATTCGGATTGCAATAACAGTTGTTGGTATTAACGTAAGCCCGGATGTATTTAATGCCAGAAATGTAATCATCGATCGACTTGCAACAGGTCTTCCGCCATTTAACTCCTTCAATTGCTCCATCGCCTTTATTCCTAACGGTGTAGCAGCATTGCCAAGTCCGAACATATTAGCAATGATGTTAGATAATATATACCCCATTGCAGGATGATTTTCGGGGACTTCGGGAAAGAGTCGTTTAATGATCGGACGAAATAAACGCGAGAATTTATCCAAAAGTCCTGAATCTTGGGCAATTCTCATAATTCCCAGCCAGAATACAAGTATACTTATCAACCCTATACAAAGGGTAACCGCTTCATTTGCTGATTGAAAAATAGCTTCATTAACATCTTTCATTTTTCCATTAATAGCCGCGAAAACCAAACCGATTAATGTCATACCAATCCAAATATAATTAACCATTCTCTTTTACACCTAAATGGATCGAAAATAATTGAATAAAGTACCCGAACCATCCTTTCTTTTTTTCTACATTCTCATGCTTATAATAAATGGGTACCGATTTAATTTCTTCGTTCCCCTTATAAACGACTGCTTTTCCAACTATTTTTGGAATATTCCTTGCGTCTTTCCAATTTTTTTGGGAATTTAGTAGTTTCATTTCTATTGAAATCTCTTTTTTTTCATTGTTTGTAAGTGAATATAAGACGGGATTTTTAATGTAAACATGATTTTTCAAATACTTGTTGTTAATACCTTTAATCAAACCTTTGTCCAACACAATGGTTGTATCAAAATACTTAAAACCGTACTCAAACATATTTATATGATCATTCCAATCATCAGGACCATTTAATGTAACCGCAATTAGATTTTGATGGTCTTTTGTTGCCGTTGTAACTAAAGTTCTTTTCGCACGTTTTGTAAAACCGGTTTTCCCGCCTGTCGTGTATTTATACTTTTCTGTTAATAATCGATTTTTATTTCCCCATCCTTTATAAAACTTAGTTCCGGAAATCTCTCTGTATGTTTTATTTTGCATTGCATATCGCGTCAAAAGTGCCATATCATATGCAGTTGAAAAATGATCTTCTTTGTTATCTAGACCATTGGGATTCGCAAAATGTGTATTAACCATTCCAATTTCTTTCGCCTTCTGGTTCATTAAAAAGACAAATCCCTCAATACTCCCCCCTACACATTCGGCAATCGCATTGGCAGCATCATTTCCCGATCGCAGCATTAAACCATACACTAAATCCTTTAGTTTCATCGTATCTCCCGGTTTTAAATAAATCGATGAACCTTCCGTTCGAACAGCTGTGTCACTAATTTTAGTATTTTCATCTAACTTTCCCGATTCAATTGCTAGGATGGCCGTCATTATTTTCGTAATAGAGGCTATCCTTCGTACATCATTTGCATTTTTTTCGTATAAAACTCTTCCACTATCTTGGTCCATTAAAATAGCGCTTGCGGCTGTAACTGAAGGTGATGCAGCAAAAGATTTTCCGGGGCTGGCCAATATAAGCATAATAAAAATAGCGAATATAAAAAAACGTTTCATACAGTTGCTCCTCTTCTCCATTATGAACATGTACTTTGTACAAGTTTATGAATGGACAAGGATAGATATGAATAAAAAAGGCTATTTGCGTTTGCAAATAGCCTTTTGAATCTGTTCTATTCAATATCTTTATTAGATTCCAATGTTTCTTGAAATTTTTCAAAAAATAGATCTGCATCGTCCTGTTCAAAATCATTGTCTGTTGGTTCAGGAAGAGGCGGCAATTCCTTAATATCTTTTAGACCAAAATAATCTAGAAATTCTTTAGTCGTTCCATATAATCTAGCTCTTCCTGCACCATTTGCACGGCCAACTTCCTTTATCAGACCTTTAGAAGTAAGAGTTTGCAATGGACGTTCCGTTTTCACTCCACGTATATCTTCGATCTCAATTCTTGTTATTGGTTGTTTATAAGAAATAATGGCAAGTGTTTCCAATGCTGCTTGTGAAAGTGTACTCATCCCCGGAGATTCAACTAGTCTTTTCAAATAAAGTGAGTTTTCTTTCTTCGTTACTAATTGATAGGTACCCGCCAGCTCGACAATAACAATTCCGCGGTCATTTTGCATTTCATAATCCTGTTTCAATTGTTCAACTAGTTCGATCGCTTGAAATTCTTCAAGCTCCATAACTGTCATTATTTGTTTTAATGACAAACCTTCATCCCCAGCAGCAAAAAGTAAGCTTTCCAATATGCCTTTCCAATTAATTTGTTCCAATCATACTCGCTCCCATCCTTGCTACGAAAATATCTTCAAAATTGCCATCTTGCTCAACATAAATTTCATTTCGTTTCATTAATTCCAAAATAGCAAGAAATGTAATGACCACATGATTTTTTTCAGGTACAGGGAAGAGTGTATTAAAATTTTGCTTGCCCTTTTCAATCGTAAGATCTTTTAATATTTCTTCCATACGGCTTTCAATTGATATTTCCTGTCTTGTGATTTTTGTCGATAGTGGCTTTTGCAACTTTTTTCTGCGCAATAATTTATTCAACGCCCCTATCATATCATATATAGAAACATCCCCTTGAAATTGATCCGAAGGGATGTCTTTCATATATTCCGTTAAATCACTTGGAGGTTTTGTAAACATTTGTCCACGTTCCTGCTCCATTTGCTTTAGCTCGATAGCTGCTTCTTTATATTTTCGATATTCTACTAGTTTTTCAACTAAATCATCCCTAGGATCTTCTTCATATTCAAACTCATCTTCCAATTCATCTTCATATTTAGGAAGTAACATTTTACTTTTAATTGCGAGTAATGTTGCTGCCATAACTAAATACTCACTAGCAACATCCAATTCCAATTCCTTCATCGCATGAATAAATAATAAGTATTGTTCAGATATTTCAGCCATAGGTATATCATAAATATCTATTTCTAACCGATTAATTAAATGCAGAAGTAAATCTAAAGGTCCTTCAAATGCATCAATTTTCACATTATATTCCATCATATCACCAATTTCATGCCTCTAGTAAAAAATAACCCCAATATTATTAGTATAGTGGAATATCTTCTGCAGTCCAATAAAAATTTTTCCATACGGTTTTTGTACCAAAATTATGCAACTCCATATTAAAACAATCCAAACAATTAAGCTTTTTGGAAATGATTTTCCTAGCTATATGTATAAAATAAACAGTAATTTATGTTACACTTACATAAGTTGAAAGTGAGTGAGTTATGTAATGAAAATACCGGAAGCATATATTGAATATTTAGTGCATTTTCACGGTGATAGAGATTATTTTGAGTGCCATGAACTTTTAGAAGAGCATTGGAAACTAACCGATATCAAAAATCGCCATTCAGTGTGGGTTGGCTTAATTCAATTAGCCGTTTCGCAATACCATTATCGACGCTCGAACATTGTTGGCGCCATCCGTTTAATGAAAAAAGCATTAAATAATTTAATTGAGAATAAAAATATTCTGATCACATTAAAAATAGATGTGAATGATCTATTTAATAAAATGAATACACAGCTTACAAGAATGAAAAATAATGAAGAATACGAAAGTATCAATATAAAAATTAATGATGAAAGGTTACTTACTATATGTAAAAGTAAATGTAAGGAGCTAGGGTTTAGATGGGGGGAACAAAACGCGGGAGATGACTACACAATTATTCATCGACACGCAGTACGAGATCGGACAAGTATCGAAATGGAAAGGTATCTCTCAGCCATAACGAAACGTTTGAAGAGAGAACGAAAATTACAACTTAAAAATTAAAATAAGGCTGACCATAATAAAACGATAAATCCCCGTTTCATTATCATGAATCAAACACTATTGATCAGCCTTACAGTTCTTCATCGTTACAGTTTTCACAAAATGCTGCCGTGTATTCATTTGGCAAAATTGTTTTTCCTTCGTAAATCTGCTTTATAGATTTTAGCATATTCTTTCCTACACCTTGATTGCGGTGAGAAGGATTCACTGATATATGTTGAATTTCAACCAACTGATCTTTTAATTGAACCCCAATTAATCCAATTACATCATCTTCTATTTTCCATAAAAAAAGCTGCCAATTTTCCTCATTTTCATATTGTTTTATTGTTTGTTGCAGCTTTTTTATATCTTTTTCATTTGGCATGAAAGACAGAAGTCCCATGGCGATTTTTTCAAAAGCTTTTTTATATCTAATTAGCATGCATATCCCTCGTTATCCTTCTACATATTATGAATACTTTTCTATCATTATAAACATCGACAGGCAATATTAAACACTATAATTAAACGATGTACAACCAATAGTAGAGTCCCCATCCTAAAGCTAAAACAAGGATTAGAATAAATAGTAAAATATTATTTTTTTTCAAAGAGAACACTCCTATTTCCATAAAATCATCTATATGTAATAAGTTATTCGCCCTCTATTGTATCGATTTTAGATACTTTACGCAATCACAAAAAAAATGATGTAACATATTCAAATTTCTGCTAATTGGGTAGTGGGTATATTTTTCGGCTCAATTGTAGATATGAAAAATAAGCAAATGAGCCGAAAAAAATTATAAATTAATCTTACTATGGAGAGGCAGATCTAATTTGATAATATCTTCATAGGTTTCTCGTTTTACCACAAGTTGGTCTTCGCCATTTTCAACGAACACGACTGGTGGTCTCGGTATTCGATTATAATTATTTGCCATTGAATATCCGTAGGCGCCCGTGCAAAATACCGCTAAAATATCATTACATACTGTATTAGGCAGTGGGAGATCCCAAATTAGCATATCTCCTGATTCACAGCATTTTCCAGCAATAGAATAGGTTTCTTCTACTTTAGCTAAAGGTCGATTTGCTAATACAGCTTCATATTTTGCTTCATAGAGTGCTGGTCTAATATTATCACTCATTCCACCGTCAACCGCTATATATTTCCGTACATTTGGTACGTCTTTGTTAGACCCAACAGTATATAATGTTGTACCTGCTTCACCCACTAGTGATCTGCCTGGTTCAATCCAAATTTCGGGCATAGGGAGTTGATGGGAATTAGTTTGTTTCTGTACTTCTATAATAATTTCCTTTACGTAATTATCTGGGGTTAATGGCGCGTCCTCACTCGTATAGCGGATTCCAAATCCCCCGCCTAAATTTAAAACAGATGGAAAATATGCATACTTTTCATTCCACTTAACTAACTTTTCGATAATTTTATTTGCGGCAAGAATAAATCCAGTTGTCTCAAAAATCTGTGAACCAATATGACAATGAAGCCCTAACACCTTAAAGTGCTCTGATTCTAGTGATTTTCTAAGAGCTTCTTCCGCTTGACCATTTTGTAAATCAAACCCAAATTTTGAGTCTTCCTGGCCAGTCAAAATGTAATCATGGGTATGTGCCTCAATTCCAGGAGTTACACGAAGTAAGATTGCGATTTGGGTATTTCTTTCCAGTGTGAGCTGCTCAAGCAATTCTAGTTCATAAAAATTATCTACGACAATACAGCCTATATTGTAATCTAAGGCTAATTCTAATTCTTCTTTACTCTTGTTATTACCATGAAAATGGATGCGATCCGCCGGAAACTTAGCGGCAATTGCTGTATATAATTCCCCGCCTGACACAACGTCTAACGATAATCCTTCTTCATGTGCTAAATTTAGCATGGCAATTGAAGAAAATGCTTTACTAGCATATGCTACCTGTGATTTTATTCCTAGTTTATCGAAGGTTTGTTTAAACCCTCTGGCACGGTCACGTATTAAAGCAACATCATACACATATATAGGCGTTCCATATTTTTTAACTAATTCAACTGTATCGACGCCACCAATTTCAAGATGGTTGTTTTCATTTATTTTTGAAGTACCATGAAAATACATTAGTTTTCCTCATTTCTATGTAAAATCCTTTTAAGAATAAATAGACAGTTGTCAAATAGGACAAACTGTCTATTTATTCAATATTTATAATAAATTAGCTAAACTTTATCATAAAACGATCATTTTCGCAATGGTTGTTTTACTTATCAGCTGGTTGTCGAAAACGATCTCGTGGATGCACAATGCTTGGTCTAATTTTCGATCCCGGTACCGTTCTCCGAATTAAAATATGAGTAATTGCTTGAGGATTAAACGGGATAAATGGCCATAAATATGGTGCATTTAATGCGCGAATATGTGCTAAATAAATGACAAAAAGAGTTCCACCTATTAATAAGCCCGGTAATTTAAAGAAGGCAACAAATAGCATCAATACTACCCTAGCAATTTTATTTGCTACACTTAATTCATAACTTGGTGTCGCGTATGTACCTATAGCCGCGACCGACACATATAGAATTACTTCCGATACAAATAAACCAACATCAACAGCAATTTGACCAATTAAAACAGCGGCAATTAATCCCATCGCCGTAGCCAAAGGGGTTGGTGTATGTATGGCGGCAATTCTTAAAAATTCAATCCCCATATCTGCGATAAATAATTGTAAAATTAACGGAATATTTGTTTGTTTATTCGGTCCAATGAACTCTAAATGCTCGGGCAGTAAACTAGGTTCAGTAGCAAATAAATACCATAATGGTAGTAAAAAAATGGACGCAAGCACCCCTAGGTAACGAACCCAACGTATAAAGGTTCCAACGGCTGCTGATTGTCGGTACTCCTCGGCGTGCTGAAGATGGTGAAAAAAGGTTGCAGGTGTAACCATAACACTTGGTGAAGTATCAATAAAAATTAATACATGACCCTCTAATAGATGAATGGAACCGACATCAGCTCTCTCTGTATAGCGGACAAGTGGATAAGGATTATATCCTTGTTTTAAAAGGAATTCTTCAATCGTTTTATCTGCCATTGTAATTCCATCAACATCAATTGTTTTTAATTCCTTTTTAACTGTTTTTACTAAATCGGGATTTGCTACACCTTCGATATAGCTAATGGCAACGTCCGTTTTCGAACGCTCTCCCACCTTCATAATTTCAAATCGCAATCGTTCGTCACGAATTCTTCTTCTTGTCAGAGCGGTATTAACGATAATATTTTCGACATATCCATCACGTGATCCACGAACAACTTTTTCTGTATCAGGTTCCATCGGCTGTCTTCCTGGATAACTTCTTACATCGACAATAATTGCTTCGCCTTCACCCTCTACAACGATAGCAATCAATCCTGATAGTACTTGATCAGCCATTTCATCAATCGTTTTCACTACTTCTACCGACTGATTTACGATTCGATTTTGGATAATATCGTAAATCCTACTAGAAAGCCGATCCGAGCCATTTAAGTCTACTAATTCCCGTAAAATATGGATGATAAATATCGTATCGGTTAATCCATTAATATAATAAATTTGGATATTCTTTTTTGACACCTTTATATGTCGGACACCTAGATCAAAACTTACACCCAATCCTATTCTTTTTTCAAATATCTTCTCTAGTTCTTCGATATTTTTGGGTATTGGTTCTTTTCTATTTAGGTCATTTGTCATAATACCCGCTCCTTTCTAATACTAAATCAACCGCTTTTCTCGTTATTGGGGAGCCATTCGTATAATGATCAATTTTCCCCATCTTTCCGATGTCCCCAATACCCACAATTATCGGTACGTTTAATTTATCAAGACAATAGACGGTGTCCCCATTAATTTTCTTTAATTCCATTTCGGGGATACCATATTTATCGACACCGTATGGGGTCAAGTTTCCTTCCCTATCAATACATACATCAACTTTTGACCATTCAGCTTGGTGGGTTTTTGAAGCAACTGCAATAACACCAAGCACTTCAATATCAGGATGTGTAGCGACAATCATTAATGCCTCTTCTCCATTTCCTTCACCTATATAGCCACTATCATCAAACATAACTAACACCGGATCGACTGGAGCTTTTTTAATTTGGTTAACGATTTCATGTCCAGATAAATGAGAAGGGTTTCCGTATGACTGTGAAATACATCTGCCGCCGATATCTTTAGCAATTGTTTCAATTGCTTTTCTCGCATAATCATCACCATCTGTAATTAATATCACCTTTCGTTTACTATTCATACGAAAATCCTTTCCATTTAAAGTTTTTAATTTAGATATGATTATTTAATGATCGACGAAATAGATCCAATGAAATAAAGAACCGCACACCTTCCCAAAAACAATTGCCATTAAAGCGATAATTAAATGCCCATCAATTCCTATTCGCTTAGTTAATATCGGGATGACATTAATTACTTCAGTTAGAGCTGCAGCGAGCATTCCTACAAATATACCGCATCCTAGTCCGATTGGTATAAGCAATAACACGGTTAAATGAAACGTAACATCTCTTAGCTGAGCCCAGCCGCCTAAGATCGCGCCTATTACAATAGCCCATTCGTACAGATACACCATTTTTGCTGTTTTCGATAGTTGAACCAATCTCGGAATAATCCCAAGCACTGATAAAAACGCAACTAACCCGCAACCTACGATTAACCCACCTGAAAGGCCAATAATGAAAAAAAGAATGTTATTAATCATCGTCAAGGCGCTTAATACTTTCTTTGTTTTCATTTAATGTGACATAATGATCCACATCTTGCTGATAATTAAAAATTTCGACTTCCAGAGGGCTAGGTTCTTCATTAAAGCGTTTTTTAAAAATATGATTAAAGAAAATAATCATTCCCAATCCTAAGCCGATTGAATAAGGGATTTGAAGGATTAATGGTTTCGAGACCTCATGACCCGTGATCATTCGGTAAATTTTCTGATGGACGATTCTCATGCTTACATCTTCATGAAAATTCATAATTGCTAAAGCAGACCCTATAAAAAGGAGAATCCAGATTACTAAGAAAAACGGAATTGAAACTTTCTTCTTTTTATAAATAATTTCAATGATTGTTTGCGTGGGACCAATGGTTTGGATATCAACCGCTCCATATTTTTTAGTAATAACATTGATTACCTCCATAATATCGATTACTGCGGAACTCTTATCTTTTTTTGTCACTTGATAAACAGGCAGGTTTTTTAAATCTGCCAGAACATTTTCCGGCGCAATAATCTGTGCGATATCTGAAAGTTTAATTATGCTATCAGGCCTCACCTCTACACGATAGCGAAGACGCAAATAAATCAAACTTTCCATTTCCTTCAACCCCTAAAAATTTTGTGTTTGATACATAGTAGTATGTGGAAATGCCTCATTTTCATTCATGAAAAAAATCGCACAGGCTATGAACCCATGCGATCTTTCATCTGCTCTAATATTTTTTTCTCTAATCTAGATACCTGTACTTGAGAAATCCCTAATCTTTCCGCTACCTCGGATTGTGTTTGATCCTTATAATATCGCAAATAAACGATTAATCGTTCCCGTTCATCCAGCCCTCTAATGGCTTCCTTTAAGGCAATTTTATCGAACCATTTCTGATCATTTTGATCGGCAATTTGATCCAAAAGTGTAATGGGATCTCCATCGTTTTCATATACGGTTTCATGAATCGAAGATGGCGTCCTGCCTGCCTCTTGAGCCATAATGACATCTTCAGCAGAAATTTCAAGGAAGTCGGCAATTTCATTTACAGTAGGTACCCTTCCAAAACTTTTCGTTAACTCGTCTTTCGCTTTTCTGATACGGTTACCAATTTCCTTTAAAGATCTACTTACTTTAACTGTACCATCATCACGTAAAAAGCGTTGTATTTCTCCGATAATCATCGGAACTGCATATGTCGAAAACTTAACATCATATGATAAATCAAATTTATCTACAGATTTCAATAATCCAATACAGCCTATTTGAAATAAATCATCCGGATCATAGCCGCGATTTAAAAAACGTTGCACGACCGACCAAACAAGGCGAATATTCTTTTCAACGAGCTGGTCGCGCGCATCTTGATCGCCTTCCTGGCTTTTGTGAATTAACTCTTTTACTTCATGATCCTTCAGAAAGCCTTGAGTTTTCTCTTTCTTAAGTTCCACATCCATAGGCACGACTCCTTAATTACATAAGGCTTTTTTGAAGGCCAAATGCTTTTTTAAACGAATAATGGTGCCTACTCTAGGTTGTGATTCTATTTCTATGTCGTCCATAAAGTTTTCCATAATGGTAAATCCCATTCCGGAACGTTCTAATTCCGGCTTCGTTGTAAATAGAGGTTGTCTTGCTTCCTCAATATCAGGAATTCCAATCCCCTCATCACGAATCACCAATTCAACAACACCATCTTCAATGGCTGCTGAAATATAGACCATACCTGCAGGATTCCCTTCATATCCATGAATAATAGCATTTGTTACTGCTTCGGAAACAACTGTTTTTATTTCAGTAAGTTCATCAATGGTAGGATCCAATTGAGCAATAAATGCTGCTACAGTGACTCGGGCAAAGGACTCATTTTGACTTAAGGCGGTGAATTGAATTTGCATTTCATTTCTCATCGATTACGCAACCCCCAATCTTTCCAGCGCAAACTGTTCTGATTCATCTAAACGTATAATTTTAAATAGTCCAGACATTTCAAAAAGACGTTTTACCGCTGGTGAGATTGCGCAAACGACCATTTCGCCATTTTTTTGTTTGATTTGTTTATATCTCCCTAAAATGACGCCTAGACCAGAGCTGTCCATAAATGATAATTGATCAAGATTCAAGACAAGGTGTTGGATATGAAATTTTTCAATTGCACCTGATACATTTTCCCTTAATGTTTCTGCTGTATGATGATCTAATTCTCCTTTTAACCGGATGCAAAGAACATCTTTTTTCACTTCTAAATCAATCGATAGACTCAATTTCGCAGCCTCCTTTTAGCTTTATATTGAGTCAATTCGATTTTTTACTGCAATAATCCTTCTTCCTGACAAAACTAGAAGTATATCGTCATAATTAGTCTTCGTTCGACGTTAGAAAAGCGTAAGTGCCTTGACTAGGCCTCGAGCAAGGCAAACCATTTATTTTAATTAGCTATTAGTAAACATACCAAAGGAACGTTTAAATAATTTCCACCAACCGGCTTGTTTTACATCTTTATTTGCAACAAGTTTTGATTGAACAAGTATTTTCCCATCTTTTTTCACAGTTATTGTACCTATTTGGTCACCTTTTTTGATTGGTGCTTTTAATTTTTCATTCAATTTAATCGATTTTTTAAGGTGATCAACTTTTTCACCTTTTTTAGTTAAAACCGAAATCGGTTCACTCGTAATGGCTTGTATTTGTTTCTTATCACCTTTGCTAACCTTTACATTCCCTAATGATTGTCCTTTTTTATATAACGGGTGTGTCGTGTACATAGCAAAAGCGTAATCTAGCATTTTCGTTACTTGTGCATTTCTAACTTTTGTCGAAGGTGCTCCAAATACAACAGCAATGACACGCATTCCGTTTTTCTTCGCAGTGGCTGTTAAGCAAAATTTCGCTTCATTTGTGAATCCAGTTTTAAGACCATCTACACCTGGATAAAATTTTACAAGTTTATTTGTATTTACGAGCCAAAACTTTTTATCCGTATTTTCGCGTAAATAGGATTCATATTTTCCGGTGAAATTTGTAATGTTTTCATGTCTTAATAGGTCTTTGGCCATTATGGCCATATCATAAGCCGAACTATAATGGTCCTTTTCAGGTAGACCTGTAGCATTTTGGAATTTCGTATCTTTAAGTCCAAGTTCAGCAGCTTTTTTATTCATCATTTCTACAAACTCTTCTTCACTGCCGGCAATCTTCTCAGCCATTGCGACAGATGCATCGTTTGCTGAACCAATCGAAATGCCTCTCAACATTTCTTCAACCGTCATTTCTTCCCCTGGTTCAAGAAATATTTGAGAGCCTCCCATCGAAGCGGCAAATTCACTAGTTCGCACTTTTTCATTTAAAGAGATCTTTTTCTGCTCAAGCGCTTCCATTATTAAAATCATTGTCATCACTTTTGTCATCGATGCGGGTGGAAGTTTTTCATGACTATTTTTATCATATAGAACTGTTCCTGTGTCCCGTTCGATTAAAATAGCAGATTTCGCATCCGAAGCTAATTCGGTCGTTTTTTCGGCAGCTTTCACTTGTGAAGTGAGAATGGATGCCATTAAAAAATAAATAACGAGAATACTTAAACCTTTTTTCATTTGGACCCCTCCAAAGATTTTCTTTTTAAACAAGATACATAGCACCATTTTTTCCATCTCTAGTTTTTTTATACAGCTAAAAAAATAAAAAATGGGTCAGTTCATTTATGAACTGACCCATTTTTATCCAGTAAAAAAGAAATTAATCCTTTCCAATCTCTTCATGAATCAAGATTGGAGCGGTAACTTTTTGTTTTGAAATTTTAATATTGGCATAGAGCTTTTCTTTTACATCTTCAAATTGTTCTTGGTTAGCATATATTGTTAGTAAAGATTCCCCTTTTTTCACTTCGTCTCCAATTTTTTTATGAAGAACAATTCCAACTGCTAAATCAATGACTGATTCTTTTGTTGCACGTCCTGCTCCTAGCATCATTGCTGCCGTTCCAATTTCATCAGCAATAATTTCCGAAACATATCCATCTTCAAGTGAAGGTAAATCGAATGTATATTTTGCTTGTGGTAATTTGGAAGGATTGTCAACTACCTCAGGGTCCCCACCTTGAGATTGTAAAAATATTTTAAATGATTCCAACGCCTTTCCATTTGAAATAACTTCTAATAGTTTTTGGCGCGCTTCTTCCAGAGTTGCTGCCTTTCCAGCAAGGTAAACCATATGACTTCCAAGTGTCAAACATAATTCGGTTAAGTCTTCCGGACCTTCCCCACGTAATGTATCAATCGCTTCTTTCACTTCAAGTGCATTTCCAATTGCATAACCGAGTGGTTGGCTCATATCTGAAATAACTGCCATCGTTTTTCTGCCTACATTGTTCCCAATATTCACCATCGCCTTGGCTAACTCACGTGAATCTTCAATTGTTTTCATAAATGCACCGGCGCCGGTTTTCACGTCTAAACAAATGGCATCGGCACCTGCTGCGATTTTTTTACTCATAATTGAACTCGCGATTAATGGAATGCTATTGACAGTTCCAGTCACATCTCTTAGTGCGTATAACTTTTTATCTGCTGGAGTTAAATTGCCACTTTGACCAATAACGGCAATTTTATTTTCATTGACAAGTCGGATAAATTCATCATTTTCGATTTCAACGTGAAATCCTTTAACTGCTTCTAGTTTGTCAATCGTACCACCAGTATGCCCTAGGCCTCTACCACTCATTTTTGCTACTGGTACACCTAAGGCTGCTACTAAAGGTCCTAGAACCAATGTTGTTGTATCTCCAACACCGCCGGTTGAGTGTTTATCTACTTTAATCCCTTCAATCGCAGATAAATCAATGGTATCTCCTGAATGAACCATCGCCATCGTTAAATCTGCTCGTTCACGTTCATTCATTCCTTGGAAATAAATCGCCATCGTCAATGCACTCATTTGATAATCCGGAATCGTATTATTTGTGTAACCTTCTATAATAAATTGAATTTCCTCAGTCGTGAGTTCCTTGCCATCCCGTTTTTTTTCTATTAAATCAACCATTCTCATTTTTCTTCACCAACTTGTATGTTTTTGACAATCTCTTTCACAAAAGTTAAAAAATCAGCTCGGACTTTCTCCGTCGTTTCAATGACTTCATCATGTGTTAATGGCTGATCTAATATCCCGGAGGCCATATTGGAAATACAGGATATTCCTAGAACTTTTAAGCCGGCATGTCTAGCGACAATGACTTCCGGAACCGTCGACATCCCTACAGCATCTCCACCCAGTGTTCTAATCATCCGAACTTCTGCTGGAGTTTCATAGGTTGGACCGGTATTTCCTACATATACCCCTTCTTGAATTTTAATATTAAGTTGATTTGCTATTTCTTTAGCTTGAGAGCGTAATTCTTTATTATATGCCTCAGACATATCAGGAAAGCGCGCGCCGAACCTTGAATCATTCGGACCGATAAGAGGGTTACTGCCCATATTATTAATATGATCAGAAATAATCATGAGATCCCCAGGTTCGTAATCTTTGTTTACTCCACCTGCAGCATTTGTTACAACTAACACTTCAACACCGAGTTCTTTCATCACTCGAACCGGAAATGTTACTTGATCAAATGAATACCCTTCGTAATAATGGAATCTTCCTTGCATCGCAACAACATCTTTTCCACTTAACTTTCCAAATACTAATTGACCAGCATGCCCTTCAACGGTTGAAATAGGAAAATTAGGAATGTCTTTATATTGAATTTTTAACGGGTTTTCAATTTCATCTGCCAAAACGCCAAGGCCGGAACCTAAAATAAGTCCAATCTTTGGTTGATTACTAAACTTTTCTTTTAAAAATAATGATGCTTGTTCAATTAAATTGTATTCCACCGGTTTTCCCCCTCTATCCTTGAATATCCTTTAGGAAACTCGTTCCAAATTCAGGTAGCTTCACATTGAAATTATCTGCAATGGTTGCCCCTATATCTGCAAATGTCTTTCTGAGTGGAAGTTCTGCCCCGCCATTAAAACGTTTTGAATAAATGAGTAACGGAACATATTCCCGAGTATGATCAGTTCCATGATGGATAGGATCATTCCCATGGTCAGCAGTAATAATAAGAAGATCATCATCAGTCATTTTTTCAAAAACCTCAGGTAAACGAGCATCATATTCTTCTAATGCTTTTCCGTATCCGATTGGATCACGACGGTGACCGTATAAAGCATCGAAATCAACTAAATTAATGAAGCTTAATCCGGTAAATTCCTTATCGAATGTTTGAATAAATTTATCCATTCCATCCATATTGGATTTTGTACGAATTGCTTCTGTCACACCTTCGCCATCATAAATATCTGAAATTTTCCCTAGAGCAATAACATCAAAGTCATTGTCCTTTAATTCATTCATTACGGTACGATCAAACGGCTTTAGTGCGTAATCATGACGATTCGGTGTTCTCGTGAAATTGCCCGGCTCACCAACAAACGGACGAGCAATAATACGTCCTACCATATATTTGGGGTCTAATGTTAATTTTCTGGCAATCTCACATATTTTATAAAGTTCTTCCAATGGAACGATTTCTTCATGAGCAGCTATTTGTAATACAGAATCAGCCGATGTATAAACAATTAAGGCACCTGTTTCCATATGTTCTTTACCTAGTTCATCTAAAATTTCCGTCCCACTCGCCGGTTTATTTCCGATTATTTTACGACCGGATTTTTGTTCTAATTCAGAAATTAATTCATCTGGAAAACCATTAGGAAAAACTTGAAATGGAGTAGAAATATTTAACCCCATGATCTCCCAGTGACCAGTCATTGTATCTTTCCCATTCGATGCTTCTTGCATTTTTGTATAATAAGCAAGGGGTTTATCCGCTTTTTTAATCCCTTGAATCTCACGTATATTAGAAAGGCCTAATTTCCCCATATTTGGCATGTTAAGACCATTCATTTTTTCAGCAATATGTCCGAAGGTATCCGCACCTAGATCATTAAATTTTTCTGCATCTGGTGCTTCACCAATTCCAACAGAATCCATTACAATAAGATGAACTCGCTTGTATGTATAATTACTCAAGTTATTTCATTCCTTTCAAATAATATTTAAAACGGTTACATTCTAACAAAGATATCTTACCCTTCGTGCGAAAAGTTAACCAGCGATTAAGCTGATCGTATTTCAAGGTAAGAGGTCTGACAACTCTATTTTACCAAAGGAGAGAGCAACTCTACAACTAAATCCTTCAATTGAAAAAACCACTAGAATAGTGGTTCTCTCAATCTATTATTAAGCACGAGGATGATGTTTCGAATATACATCTTTTAATCTTGTTTTCGATACATGCGTATATATTTGTGTCGTCGATATATCTGCATGCCCGAGCATTTCTTGAACTGCTCTTAAATCAGCACCATTTTCCAACAAGTGGGTCGCAAACGAATGGCGCAATGTATGTGGTGTAAGTTCTTTTTCGATATTTGCTTTTTTAGCAAGGCTTTTAAGTATTTTCCAAAAACCTTGTCTTGTTAAGCGATTGCCATGATGATTTAAAAAGAGGGCCTCTGTTTGATATTGTTTCGATCGAAGCTTTGGTCTACTATCTTTTAAGTAGGATTCTAGTATCGTTGAAGCAGTTTTACCAATCGGAATAATTCTTTCTTTATTCCCTTTTCCTATACATCTTACAAAGCCCATTGTTAAATGAAGATCATCTAAATTAAGATTTATCAGTTCACTTACACGAATTCCGGTCGCATATAATAATTCTAACATCGCCTTATCCCTTAACGGTAATATCCCTGTTTCTGATGGCGCATCTAATAGGGCCTCTACTTCTGATAAACTTAGTACTTTTGGTAAATTTCTCTCCGTCTGCGGAGTTTCTATATGAACAGATGGATCATTGTCGGTTGCTTTTTCTCTTAAAAGAAATTGGTGAAATGATCTGACAGATGCAACATGTCGTGCAAGTGTTTTCGCCGACTTTCCTTGTTGTTTTAAATGATTTAAAAAATGGACGATATGCACACGAGTAATTTCATTTAATGTTTCCAGCTGTTCCACTTTTTGCATATAGTTTATATAGCTTTTTAAATCTCTTTCATACGATACAATCGTGTTTTTCGATAATCCTTTTTCTACTATCATAAAATGAATAAAATCTCTTAAACGATCAAGCATTCTATTACTCCCCATCTAAATAAAACAATAATAAGCGGTTAAACCAATTGGGACCTTCCTGATTTACCGAATTTACTTTTACCGCCGTACCTTTTGGTTCATCATAACGATGATAATCCTCATATTCTTGATTTACCCACATAATACCATAATAAAATAGCAATGTGCATCCAGTAAATAAAATAAAAACCTTTAATGTACGTACAATCACTTTAATCCAAGACATGAAATTGTCCGTTCCCTTCGCTAAATAATTTGTCTATTCTAATACAAGCTATGCCAAAGGAACAAAAAATTATACCTAAAAAACCTTTTCATTAATGAAAAGGTTTTTTTAAGATTCGTCTTCTTTATTTTTTATCTTGACAGCGCCAGCAAATCCCATGAAAGGTTAAGCGATGGTCTTTAATTTTAAAATTCCAGCGTTTTTCAACAATTGCTTCAACATCTTCAAGTAAATCTTCTTGGATTTCATCCACCGCACCACATTCAATACAAACTAAATGATGATGAAAGTGTGCAGCTCCCTCTTGTCTTAAATCATATCGTGATACACCATCACCAAAATTAATCTTATCTACAACCTTTAGTTCTGTTAGTAGTTCTAATGTACGATAAACGGTTGCTAGCCCAATCTCTGGCGACTTTTCTTTAACAAGGAGGTAAACATCTTCTGCACTCAAATGATCTTCTTCATTTTCCAACAACACTCTTACCGTCGCTTCACGTTGCGGAGTTAGTTTATAACTTGCAGAATGCAATTGTTTTTTTATTCTATCAACACGACTTTCCATTGAAGTATCCTCCCTCGCCACTATCGTTTTAATTATAACAGAAGCAAGAGAAAAGATGCAAAATAAAATTATTATTACATTTAAAGAGTAGCTTTTATTATTTAATAATCATTATTTATTAACATATGACATGACACTTTTCATCAAAGTTGGTGAAAGATAGGCCTCGACACCTGCTGCTAACGAAATGATCCCTACAGCGAAAACAAAAGCAATGACATACTGGGCAAGCATTGGAAAAATGTGAAAACCTATATTTTGTTTAATAAAGATTTTGCGTATTAATTTTAGTGATACCCCTACGGAAACCACTGCGATAAAAATAAACATCGGGATAATAAAAAGATTTTGTGGCAAAACCGTAACAAATGAAAGCAAAAAACCTCCCCAATGCATTTGACTAACAAGAAAACCAACGGAAAATCCGACGACAATCCCTTTAATAAATAATAATATAAGGATAAGCGGTAAACCAATAATCGAAATTCCCAATATCCACATTAACCCTAGAAATTTCACATTATGGAGAAAGCTTAAGCGAAATAAATCAGAAGGAGCAGCCACCTTCCCATCCGATACTTGTCCAAAAAATTGGTTTAAATAATAGTATAAGTCTTCTTTCTGATCAAAGGATAAGCTATTAACAATAACCGCCCCGAATACGACTCCCATTAAAAACAGAACAATGATAAATGAGTAAATTGAGGAATATTCTTGTACATGACGAATGATAGGATTAGAGAACGACTGTTTTTTCCGCATTTTTACTTCCTCCTACTAAATTAGATAACAAAATCTCTTATTATCACCTTATGCAGGATATGAAATCTTATGCTAATCTATCAATTATTTAATAAAAAAACTGTAGGTACCTATTAATAGGGCTACAGCTTTTTAGCAACTAATGTAAATGTTTTTGGCAAGCCAATATCTGAAATTTTATGGTTCGGTTCTTCTTCTAACGTTTCAATAACTAGTTGAGAACTCCCTGCAGAGGTTATGATTTCACCTAATGTCCATTTTCGTTGGAGAACATGTTGTAAATTTGCTTTTTCATCCTCCGGCATATGTTTTGTAAAGGCGACATGATTTTTTTCAATAGATGGATCAAAGTAGTTACCTGTCACTTTATGTTTCTTCCCTGTTGAAGTGATTAGTTTTGTTGAAATCGGATGGAACTCATGCAAAACAAAACGACCATTCTTTCGTAATAGTTGATAGATTTTTTGCATTAATTCATTCAAATTAATAAAATAATGCAACACTCCAAGCTCCATTAGGACAATATCGAATTGGTCATGAAATTGCTCGTTAGGTAGTGATAGTACGTCTGAAACTACATATGAAAGATTAGTCCCTGCTGCTTCGCTTAGTTCCAACGCAAACATTTCATTTTCTTTTGAAAAATCAACTACCGTTACATCTGCTCCAAGTAATGACATCGCCACTCCCTTGATCCCATTTGACCCTAATAAATGAAGCACTTTCTTATTAGCTAAAGGGTCGAGATATTTATAAAAAGGATGGAGTCTCCATTTTGGATTTTCAATTATTTTATTTGCTATCTCTTCGGGCGCACCATAGCGATTTAAAAGGGCAGCGTAATTATTTTGATTCCAAGCTGCTTCATTTTGCTCGGTTACCAAAGCTTGTTCTTTTGATAAATATGCTTCTATTTCGAGCGTATTTATCTTTTTCGAGTTAAAATAAAGATATTTATATAAAGAAATACAGTAAAATAATTGATTTTCCTTCATTATTTCGATTCGATAAGGATCTGTTTTTATCGTCGTATTAAAATCACAATGAACAAGAATCGTGTAATCTGCACTTTTCACTTTAAAAAGTGCAGATCTTTCATTTCTCTCCCTACCTATTTGTTCAAAATCTTGAAAAATCTGATAGCAATTGTCAAAAAGATCCCACTGAACTTGAACAAAAACCGATTCCGAATGGTCTACTTCTACACCTTGCAGCCATAACGATGTGGAATCGATAAAATGATATGGAATTTTTTCCTCAACAAGACGTACTGTGATTTCTTTAATTAATTCTAAATAATTTTTATCTTTCATAAAACCCTCCGTAATTTCACAAGGTGGACTAAAACGCGTCTAAATATTTATTGTTTATCAGACACTTTCCCGTACTGTCCACCGCCGCCAGCAGATAACTGTAGGTCACCATTTCTCGCTTTGATAATCAATTCAGCTAAGTCCATTTTTACTAGTTTTTCGATTTCCTCTTTCGGGACATTATGAAGAATATTCATTTCTGTCCCAAAATGATCAAGTAATTTTGCCATCGTTTTTGGTCCTAGACCCGGCAAGAAATCTAGTGGCACTTGGTGAATATATGGTGGTCGATCTGGTACTGAATTTGCAGTTGTTAATTCCTTAATTCGATCTGCCACCCCTTTAGTAAACTTCGTAGAACCGCATTGTTCGCATGTATCACCAATCTTTTTCGTAAAGCATTTGGCACAGGTTGTTTCATGATATTTTCCTAAGTAAGGATTTAATCCATAATTCGCAACAATTTCATTTCCATCCTTATGATGAAGTGCTTTTTTTAGGGCAAGAAAGGTCGGTTCTTCTAATTTCATTACTTGATATTCACGGGCAATTTTCGCTAGTGAATGTGCATCGGAATTACTAACGAATGTATAATCATGCAATTCCTTTATATGATCCGCCATTTCTGTATTGGAACTTAGGCCAAGCTCAATAGCATCAATTAAATTCGGATCTAATACTTCTGTTAGTGATGACTCTACACCTTTTCCATAAAGGCTTTTAAATGGGGTAAATACATGAGCTGGAATAAAAATGCCATCCAATGATTTGATTTTTTTCTGCAAACTCCGTGCATCTTCACGAATTCGCTGTGTGCTTAACTGATTATTTTTCACTTTTCCAGTATACCAATTGGAAAATTCCTTTATTTTCTTAAGAGAAGGAAAATAACCTAGTACATGGAGCGGACCTTTACAATTCTCATCATTCACTTCTATTTCAACACCGGGAATAAGTGTGACAGAATCTTGAAAGCTAAAACCTCCATCTTCCATTTCAACTAGTTCTTCGTTTTGTAATAAATCTTCAATTTCGGCGATCACTTCTGGTGAATGACAATCAATGATCCCTATCATATCGAGTCCTTTTGGCAATTTTGCAGCATGTAAAATATTTGTAAGTGTCAATGTTTTTGAAGCTGTAATTTTAACTGGTTTACCCGTTTTTGTACGGCCGATATGAATATGTAGATCAACAAAGTATTTCTTCAATTCTTTTTCGCCTCTTTTAATTGTAAATATTGGATTGCATAGGCTGTTTTCGCATCACAAATTTTTTGTTGCTCGACCAATTTGACTGCTTCTTCCAATGTCACCTCCATCAATTCAACAAATTCATCTTCATCTGCACCTTTAGGATGTTCTTTCTTTTTTAACCCTTTTGCTAAATATAAATGTAAAATTTCATCAGCAAATCCCGGTGCAGTATAGAAGGAGGTGATATGCTCTAACGCATCGCATTCATAGCCCGTTTCTTCTTCCAGTTCCCGAACAGCGGTAATTTCCGGCTCTTCCCCTGGCTCTAATTTACCAGCAGGAATCTCAATCATTGCCCTGTCCATTGGTTTTCTAAATTGTTCAACTAAAATAATTTTGTTTTGATCGGTAACAGCTAAGATCGCAACTGCACCTGGATGTTTAATGATTTCACGCTTTGATGTTTTTCCGTTTGGAAGTTCAACCTCATCAACTTGTAAATGAACCACTTTTCCTTCAAAGATTTTTTCAGTCTTCAATGTTTTTTCAGTGAATTTATGCATTTTATCTGCTCCCTGTTCTAATCTTGGACATCATTCATACATTTTAACACAAAAAGAAAAATGCGAAAAAATCTTAGAGTTTTTTCAAGGAGCGAATACAAGTGAAAATTTATATTCAACCAAAAGGGATTATTTTAAGTGGGAAGGCTTGGGAAATTAGAGAGAGTCTTAAATTTTATGCGAAAAAGCATAAATACGTTAGTGATTGGATTAAAAAAACCGGACAATAGCAATTAGTGGTTTTTCTCACTTTTTTTCGATAAAATAAGTTCTACTAATGAAAGAAAGGACTAAATTTCATGCAGAAAAATCAATTAGGAACATCCGAATTATATGTATCAAAGTTAGGGCTTGGATGTATGTCTTTAGGGACGAATGAAATTGCCGCAAAAGAGATTGTGAAAGCCGCTGTTGATGTAGGAATTAATTACTTCGATACAGCTGATCTTTATGACTTTGGTTTAAATGAAGAGATAGTTGGAAAATCACTAAAACCGGTACGTGATCAGGTCATTATCGCAACTAAGGTAGGTAATCGCTGGAATGATGATAAAACGAGTTGGCATTGGGATCCCTCAAAAGCTTATATTAAAGAAGCGGTAAAAAATAGTCTTCACCGTCTACAAACAAATTATATCGATTTATATCAATTGCACGGCGGGACAATTCAAGATCCGATTGATGAAACAATTGAAGCTTTTGAGGAACTAAAAAAAGAAGGATTAATTAGATATTATGGAATCTCTTCCATTCGCCCAAATGTCATCCGAGAATATGTGCAAAAATCGAATATTGTAAGCGTAATGATCCAGTATAGTTTGCTAGATCGTCGTCCAGAAGAGGACATACTCCCTCTTTTAAAAGAACATTCTGTTAGTGCGGTGACAAGAGGACCTGTTGCGAAAGGGATATTAAGCGAAAGAAGCATAGAAAAGATTTCGGAAAAAGGGTATTTGGATTATTCCTATCAGGAATTAGTTGAATTAATGCAAGAAATCAAGGATAAATTATTGCTGGGAAACCGCAAAATGACAGAACTTGCTCTGCAGTATAATTTAGCTAATGAATCAGTTGCTTCCGTAATTACCGGTGCCAGCAACGCGGAACAAATTAGGGAAAATGCCAAAGCAGTTGAGAAGAGTCCATTATCTAAAGAAGAACGCGATTTATTAATTAAGTTGACTAAACAAAATAAATACACAGACCACAGATGATTTGATCATTCACAAAAAGCTTTTTTTAAAAATAAACAGAATAATCCTAAAAAAACATTTCTACATCTATATATGACTTTCGACAAAATATATTACTTTTAAGTATTATTTTTAGAAGCCTTTGACGGTCAAGTTACATAAATAAGTTAGTAAATCGACTTTAATTTACATCAAAATACAAAATTCTTTGATTATCTACAAGATTTGATTCAATCTGCTGCAAATTAATGTATTTTCGACATCGACAAATTCCACGAGTATCCAACTATCTAATCCTTTATACTCAGGTTTGTAGGGAATAGACAATAAGTAATAGCAAAAATGAAGGTAATTTTCATCAGAAAAGGGCAAACCTATTGAAAAATAGGGACGCAAAGTCACAGATCTAAGGATTGGGATACTAGGCGAAACCCGGTGTCCCGACTATGGTGGCTGGACTACCTAAATACTATCATCGTATTTTAGGGGGATAAAAATGGAAAATCAAATGAAGGTAGATGAAAAGTCGTTAGATCAAGAATGGGTTAACTTAATTTTGGATGCAATAGATATGGGAATAAGTATTTCTGATATTAAAGAATACTTTTCAAAAAATAAACTGGAGGTTAAATTTTAAAAAATGGGTACATAGTTCATATGTTAGGCGTATTTTTTGTTCTAAATATGAAACAATTCCTTCGCTATATGTTATAATAATTCGGAGGAAGGTGAGAAGTGTATGATTGGTCAGCGTATTAAAAATTTTCGACTTCAAAAACAATTATCTTTATCAGAACTTGCGGAAAAGGCTGGAGTTGCGAAATCATATTTAAGCTCCATTGAGCGAAATATCCAATCCAATCCTTCTGTTCAATTTCTTGAAAAAATTGCCGCCGTTTTAGGAATTTCCGTGAACTCCTTATTACATGAGGAGATTGAAAAAACGGATGAAAACGAACTTGATTCAGACTGGGAACTTCTCGTTCGTGAAGCAATGAATTCTGGTGTATCGAAAGATGAGTTCCGTGAGTTTTTAGAATTTAATAAATGGAAATTAAATAATAATAAATAAAAGCGTTCAGTTGGACGCTTTTATATTTTTACAATCCAATATAAATGAAGTGAAAATACAAACGAGTAAATCAAAACGGCCATATACGCCGTGTATTTTACTATGTTTTTTGCAGGTACTTTTTTTACATATAGAAAACTATATAATATGAAGGAAAACGACAGTTTCACTGCTAAAAACAAGATTGAATGTTGATTGTATATATAATCCATTAATGGGTTTGCCTCTTTTATCATACCTAACTTTAGACCAATAAACGTAATTACTGCATCAATGATATTTAGTGCTGCCAAACAATGAAAGGCAACAATCATAGAACCTCCCCATTCACATTTGTATTTTTCTTTTTTGGATATGAATAGTTGTGATTATTGCGATAATGACAAAATAAGTCCCATAAATTATGACTGAGAGTAATTTATTGCTAGCGAATAAACTGCCTGCAAACGTAAAAATAACAATTGAAGGAAACTTTCCTATTAAAGTAGCAATAAAGAAAATAGGCCACCTAATCATACTGACACCACAGAGAACATTCAGCAATGGCGCAGGTATGACGGGGGCTATACGAAATAATAAAATTCCAAGAAATGCATTTTTTTGAAAAATGCTTTCGTATTCCTTCGCTTTCGGATATTTATTAAGTACTTTTTGCACCCATTGCTGGAATCCGTATCTTGCCACGAAGAACATAATCAACGAACCGAAAACACTTCCGCACAATGAAATAATCGAGCCCGTCCAAACCCCAAACACAGAACCAATTATCCCCGCTACAATCGCAAACGGCGTAACAGGAAAGAATACGAGCAAAGCAACAAAAAGTAGGCTAATAATTATGGCCGTGCTTTCTCCTGATTCGATAAGATGAAGCATCCCTTCTTTTTGTGTATAGGCCAAGATGATTATAGAAATTGTTATCACTAATGTTATGATTTGCTTCATCTTAAGTTCCCTCTTTTTCTTAAATTGCATTTATAAAAATAGCGTATTCAATGAATACGCATCTTATTATATCTTTTTTAGATCGATTGATTTTCTTCGTTGGTACAAATACATTGTCGCACCACCTATGACTAAAATCAAGCCTCCGACAATAAAGTTAAACATATTAGTTGCTGTATTCGGCAAGACCCCTCCATCCGCTGGTAAAAGTCCGCCTAAAGTTCCTCTAACATACAGCTTAATTGTAAATTTACTCGTTAAACCTTGATATTCATTTCCAAGTTCTGCCGGAAAATCCACTCTGAACGTAAGCGTTTCTTCATCCGATTTGGCTAATTTTCGATAATCCAATCCATCAAAATCTTTAATTTTCCCACTATATAATACGCCGTTCTTGTCAGATATTTCAATTTCCAATTGTTTAAACAACTTTTTTGAACCCGACTTAAACTGAGCAGAAGCTGTATATTCAAAATCCTGTTTTCCTTTGTTAAAAATAGTATAGTCCCTTATCGCCCAATCACCGGGTTTCATATTATCGACGTCGAATAAGATTTTATGCGGGGACGTCTCAATATTAATTTCATTTTCGCTTGTTTGTGCATCGACATGATTTATTGGCAAAAGGATAAGAACCAATAATATTAGAGGGAACCACTTTCGAATTTTTTTCATTCACTCTCCACCCTCCCGATACTCCCACAGCTAAAGCAGTGGGGTTCTGAATCTATTGCTTTCATCTGACCGGCAGCCACAGATCGTACAAAATGTATGCTCGGCATTTAGGGTTGCAGATACTGAGACAATTTTCTCCAGAACACTCGCTGTCAAAGAAACATTCGTTTCCATTACCAACAGCATCTTTCGGCTCTCACGAGTTCGGTTGTATCAAACCGCAAATTTAAATTCACTTAATTATTTAGGATGATGCCTGAATTAAAGATCATCCTTTTTTGACTTAGAATCTCCTTTATTTCAAAATCGTGTAGATTTTGAAAAATAGGAAACGTTTCGTGACAACGTTTTCGATTGGCTTTCGTTCCAGATGCGTTTGAGTTCATTAACAAAAATGCCGAATATAAATCTCTTTGAATTTTCGTGTTTTCATCTATCTGATGCCAACGTTGTGACAAAGCCTTTTTAATATAGTCATCTCGTACATGACAATACTGACTGGCCTTAAATTTATGCGTATTAACTTTAATAAATGAACCTCCAAGACGATTTACCTTTCCTTCTAATATAGAAACAAACATTGCCGGTGCTCGATGTCCTAGTGATTTTCCAAACCTCTTTTTACGTTTATATTTACCAGTCTTTACAGAAACTTCAGTTTCCTTTTTTCGCTTTTGCAGTGCTTTAAAATTCATTGTTTCAATATAGAAAGTGTCGCCTAATTCTAACAGTCTGTTCGCTAATGTTCGATGAGATAATGTTCGAATAACCGCTTGTTTCCGATGAAACTCTTTTAGTTTCGCGCGAAGCTTTTTATAACGCGTTGAAAACACCCAGTATTTCTTACCCTTTTTAATGGTCCCATCAACATGAAAGTTTTGTGGATTTGTGGTACGCTTTGAACGATCCATCTTTCTTTGGGTTAGCGTAATTTCACGGGATATCTCTTTTACTTGCTCGGCTAAATTTACCAATGAAACTTTTGTTAAAGCTGAAACAGCGACGGTGGAGATACCAATATCTAAACCTACTTTTCCTTTACCAAGTTTTCTGTTTTTTGACGGTGGATAACCAGCAATGACTAGATCAGCAAATAAACGCACTTTTCCCCGAATTTCTTTCTTGACGATACGAACATATTTGACACGATAAAAATCCTGAACGGTTTTTGTTTCCCCTTTAGAGGTTACTTTAAAAGAAAACTCTGTTTTCTTTTCTAAATGACGAATGATTTCTAAAGCATATTGGTCTTTCTTTTTCAAGATTAATGGAGATTGTAAATCTTTATATACAATATTTCCATCGATGTATCTCCACCCTGTTTTGTTGGTTTTGCCTTCAAAACTATCCATTTCATCTTTTCGAATGAAACGAACCTTTTTAGCTTTCCCGAACAATTTTCTACTAAAAGTATTCCAGGCTCTTGTCGCTATTTTTTGAGCAACAGCTGCATTCACTCTATTACCGAAGTGTTCACGAATCGGCTTCACCCATACATGAGAAGAATATTCCGTTAGGTGGTATTTTTCTCTTAATGTTTTTAAGTCATCTTTAATTTGTTTTTTATCTTTTATCAACGCTTTATTTTGTTCATCTTTCTCTAATTTTTTCGAAACAGCTTTCAATTGACGAATAAGTTTTTTATAACGTTTTTCCCGTTTCATTTGTTTTTCTAATTTCAAATACTGGCTCAATATCGTATTGTACATTGCTCTACAAATTTCTAATTCATCAAAAGCTACGGAAAATAAAAGAGGGTTTTTCTTTAACTCTAACGATAATACGAAACTCGGTGAAGATATTTTTGCCATTCGTGAACACCTACAATTCGAACATATGTTTCTATAATTATATTATTTTGAATATAAAAGAACAAGGGACATGCCCAAGTTTTTACGATATTTTTCAGATACTTGAAGTACTACAAACATTCTGTTTTCGTGGCACTCCGTATCTGACCTCTCTCTCATCCCACCCCTAAAGGAGTGGGCTTTCTCGTTCGGAAAATTCTGTAAAAAAATATATTAGATGGGATTTTCCCCATCTAATTGATTAGGCTGACTTTTCAATGTTTTCCGGAGGAGTCTTTTTATTATCAATTTGGGCAATCGCTCTCCAAATGGAGATGATTGAATAGCCAAGCAATAATAATCCCGGTAGAATGAGCAATAATGCACTTCCATTTTTTGATTGTGAAAAATTAATGAAATAGCCTACGTATGGTAAAGTAAATCCGGAATATTTAGCTAATACATTTTGCGAAAGGACCGGTTCCATATCTGCTGTTTTATTATTATCGCCTTTTGTTCTATATATAACTTCATTGCCATTTTTATTTACTTCAATAATTCGATGTGTCACAATTGTTTTTTCATCCGCTTTAAAGGTAATCACATCACCTTTTTTAAAATGGGTTTTATCTTCAGCTGGCTTTACTGCGATAATTGATCCTGTTTTAATCCCTGGTTCCATCGACCCAGATAAAACCGTTTTTAATTGATATCCTAAAAATTGTGGTTCACCGCCCGACGCTTTCGATGAAATCACAACGAATAGCATAAAAACTAATACGAGAAATAAAATTGTTGTGATAATAGAACTAATCCATTTTTTTATTCTTTTTGCCTTCATTTCTGATCACCATCCGTTTTTGTATTTGCGTCTCCATCATCTTTTGGTTCAGTAGCAGTTGTTTTTTCTTTTCCATCGGACGAAGGATCTTTTGGTTCTTGTTTTTGGTTAGTATTATCATTTGAGTTTTTAGGATTTTGTTTTTCATTTGTATTACCGTTTGAGTCTTTTGGATCTTGTTTTTCGTTAGTATTTTTACTTGACTCATCACTGTTTTCTTTTTTATCAGTTGTGTCTTTTTTATCTTCGCTATTTGATTGTTGTTTTTCCGGTGTATTCGTTTCGTTTTTCTTATCGTCTTTTGCAGTTTCATCTTTATCTGTCGTTGTAGTTTTCGTTTTATTACAGTCAATTGTAATTGTTTCACTCCATAACTCACCTTTACCCGGATGTCCCGGTCTTTGGAGCGCTTTAAACTTATAGTTACCAGGTTCCTTTGCATCAAATGTAAGATTCATTGATTTGTTGGTTGCTAGCTTTGGTATAGTTCCTTCTCCAATTTTCGATCCATCTTTTGGATTTCCCTTTTTAGCGTAATAGATTTCAAACTTGGATGTATCTTTCATATCATTTCCAGTATTCTTGATCGCTGCAGAAATAGTTGTTTTCACACAGCTTTTAATTGTTTGAGCTTTTTCACCAAGAAATTTCAGCGAACTCTTATCCCATTTCCCATCATCTACTTCCCAGGTTCCTGCAGTTATCGTACCTTTTATATCATCTGTATCGTTGAAATAGGCTCCAGTGTTAGAGGTTAGGTATGAACCGGTGAATAGTGCTATGTACCAAATCGCAACTAATTTCACAAGCAATTGTAACTTTTTTGTTTTCTTTCCGAATCTATGGACTCTTAATCTTCTAATTTTATATCCCTCCCTACATCCTGTTTCCTGCCAAAAACCAATGCTTATGAGGATTTTATTCCTTATAAAAAATCTTAAAGTTCTCGTTTATTTAATGATTTTTTATAAGGAATAATTTTAATATCTATTAAGAAGGTGGGAAGATCCCACCTTCAATGTAAATTTATTATTTGGATTGACCTGCTGTTTGTTTAGCATTGAATTTCCATGTAAGTTTAAGTTGATCACCTTGAAATTCGTTTTGATCTTTACCGTTATCTACAAACTTATATCTAACCGAGAATTTGTCTGATGTACCAGCTTTAAGCCCACTTGGCTCTCCACCTAAAACCCAACCAAGAAGATCTCTTTCTACAACGTCATCTTTATCGTTTTTCAATTTGTCTAATGTTGTTTTATATACTACCTCAGTCTTTTTATCCTTATTTACTAAGAATGAGACTTCAATATATTTACCAAAATCCTCCGCATTATCTCCTTTTGCATCAATTACTTCGTAATCTGTTTCTAATAAAACCTTTGAAATATCTAATGATCCATTATTTTGAAGAGTAAATTCCCGATCCATCCAATCTCCTGGCTTAATATTTTTTACATCAATAATAGTTGTTGGATTTGCAACTAAATCAAGTGTTCCAGCTGCAAAGTTAGCACTTGCTTCCGCTGTATCACTGAAATACGCATATGTACCTCCCCCGATTAGTGCTAATCCTAGTGCCGCTGATGCTACGCCCATACCTAGTTTCTTTTTAAGACTCATTTTGTTTCCTCCTCTTTCTCCCTAGAAATTTTTTTATTTTGAACCCTTATGATGATCATAAGAAGTTGCAAACAGTATTTGTTCTTCATAGTTGTTCTTTATTGTTCGTTTTAACGAATATTTATTTTGAGTATAGGACATTTAGATTAGTTTGAAAAATCGTAAAAAGGTCCGTATTTTCTTTAAAAAGAACAGATAATGTTCTTTATCGCGTTTTATCTCTTATTTCCTTACTTTTTTATAATTTTTTAATGAAATTATTTTTTATAAAGTACAAACAAAAAGGCGCAAAAGCTTAGCTTTTGCACCTGTTTGTTTTATCTTGCTTCACCATCTTTTTGCTTCGCTTCAAAATTCCATTTCAGTTTCAATGAATCACCTTGGAATTTATTTTGATCCTCCCCATTATCTAGAAACTTAAATTGAACAGTAAATTTGATTTGTTTTTTCCCTGCAGGAACATTCTTCAAAACTTCTATAGGGTTATTCTTTAACTCTGATAGAGTTTTTCTAAAAACTACATTTTCCTTTCCTTCTACTTTATAAAGATACTCAACCATAATATGATCTCCAAAGTCTTCCGTACCATTATCTTTATTTGCATCAATAACCTCATAAGATGAATTTAATAACACCTGTTTCATATCAAGAGATCCGTCATTAGATAATTGGAAATCTCTAAACATATAATCTCCCGGCTTTAAATTACTAATATCCACAATCGTTGTTTTATTTATCCCTAGATCCAATGTACCATTTGTAAAACTTCCTGTTGCCTCAGCCGTATCACTAAAATAAGCATATGTTCCTCCACCAATTAAAGATAGCCCAAGTGCAGCTGTTGCCATCCCCATGCCAAGCTTCTTTTTAATACTCATTATTAAGCCCCTCCCTTTAATATTGAGTCCTTAATTATACGCATTGATGCCGTTCTTTAAGATTCGTTTCCAATTAAGAACACTTATTGTAATTTTAGTTCGTTTTAACTATTTGGAAAAATCGTAAATTTAACCTATTTTTCTATATAAAGAACATTTTTCGTTCATTATCTAGGTTATGCTCGTTCTTTCTCACTATTTCACAACTTTATAAAGAACAAAACGTCTTTTATAATGAACGAAATAAACCATCATACTGTTTAAATTCATAATGATTTGAGGAGAGAGAGATGATTGGTGAACGAATAAAGAAATTGCGAATGGAAAAGGGATATTCCATTACACAATTAGCGGCACTTGCCGGAATTTCTAAATCTTATTTAAGCTATATCGAACGGGATTTGCGAAATAATCCTTCTCTTGAGTTCCTTGGTAAGATTGCTAAACCACTTGATACAACAATTGAATTTCTTCTTCATGAAAATATAGAGAATGAAAGCGAAATGAAGCTTATTGATGAAGAATGGCAGAAGCTGTTGAATCATGCGATTAATAACGGATTAAATAAAGAAGATTTTCAAACACTCCAAGAATTTTTCATCTTTAAACATTGGAAAGAAAAGAAAAAAACTAGGAGGATTGGCAAATGGGGATGGAATTAAAAGAAAAAAATGAATCGATTGATCAACGAGAAGAATGGCGAAAATTATTAGAGGAAGCAAGGAATTTAGGGATTACTCCGAATGAAATTCGTCACTTTCTTGAAATAACGAAAACGACTAATCAAGCCTTTTTACGAGATTTACATAAAAGCGGATGATTAAATCATTATCTTTCATTATTATTTTGTTTGGCCTTCTCTTTATCGGCATTGGTGGATATCAATTTTTCAAAACTCAACATACCCATAGTGAAAGCATTAAAAAGGCTCAGCAATTATTAAAACAAACGGATGATTTAGAAAAACATACTGATGATATGAAAAAACATAAATCACAAAAAAAAGCTGATTTTAAACCAAAGCAAAATGATGTCGTAGGGATATTGTCCATCCCGCAAATCAATGCAGAGCTGCCAATTGTAGAAGGAACGGATGAAGATGATTTAGAAAAAGGGGTCGGACATTATAAAGGAACCGCATATCCAATGGACAAGGATCAAATTGTTCTATCCGGCCATCGGGATACAGTGTTTCGAAAAATGGGAGAATTGCGCATAGGGGATATTCTGACTATTAAGCTCCCCTATGGAACATTTTCCTATAAAATCAAAGAGACAAAAATCGTTGACGTAGATGATCGCAGTGTCATTCAATCAACAGCACCTGAAGAGGTGTTGACCATAACAACCTGTTATCCTTTTTCTTACATAGGGGATGCTCCAAATCGTTACATTATTACGGCACTGCCTGTCCAACATTCATCAAAATAATAATAGGATGTAGCCACATACACCCTATTATTGTTTATATTTTTTCCAATCCATTGAGCTTTCATTTAACAATTCTTCAAATGATTTATTTTTTTCCTTTTGTCTTCGTTCCTCACGTTTTCGTTCTGCTTCTTTTAGCTTTTTAGTTTCTTCTTCATCTTTTAATTGTTGTTGCGTTTGTTTTAATTTTAAAAGAATATCTTGATTTAATGTATCTTGCAATGTCAAATGATCATCTGTTTTCTTCGTTTTCGGTTGTTTATTCTTTTTCTTAGCCATCAGAAATACTCCTTTAAAAATAATAAGAAAGAGGATTAGCATATTTTCGCTAATTCCTCCTTATTTTACTACAAATATCAATAAGCCTCTAGTTTCACATCTTCGGGTACGTGCAGCTTGGGCTCTGTAGAAGTAAGAACATCTTCCACCGAATATCCTTTTGCCACTTCTTTTAAGACAAGACCTTGATCGGTTACATCAATGACTGCTCGTTCCGTAATAATTCGGTTCACAACGCCTTTTCCTGTTAAAGGTAAGCTGCATTTTTTTAATATTTTCGCATCGCCATTTTTATTGACGTGATCCATAATGACGATAATTTTTTGGGCTCCATGGACAAGGTCCATCGCTCCGCCCATGCCTTTAATCATTTTTCCTGGAATCATCCAGTTGGCCAAATCGCCGTTTTCTGAAACTTCCATTCCACCTAGAATGGCGATATTAATATGTCCGCCACGAATCATCGCGAATGATTCCGCACTATCAAAATAGGATGATCCGGGAATGGCTGTTACCGTTTCTTTGCCAGCATTTATTAAGTCAGCATCAATATTTTCTTCTGTTGGATATGGGCCGATTCCGAGCAATCCATTTTCCGATTGCAAAACGACTTGCTTATTTTCAGATATATAGTTTGCTACTAAAGTAGGCATACCAATCCCCAGATTCACGTAGAATCCATCTTCTATTTCCTTTTCCGCTCTCTTCGCTATTTTTTCCCGTACTAGAAATTTATCTTCCGCCAATTAGGAACACTCCTTTCCCTATGTATCTATTTATTTCGAAATGGTTCTTCTTTCAATCCGTTTTTCTTGATCCCCTTGGATAATCCTTTGAACGTAAATACTTGGCGTATGGATAAAGTTTGCGTCCAGTTCACCTGTTTCATAGAGTTCCTCTACTTCAGCTATCGTTACCTTACCTGCTGCTGCGATCATCGGATTGAAGTTGCGGGCCGTTTTGTTATACACCAAATTGCCCATTTTATCGCCTTTCCACGCTCGAATTAGGCTAAAGTCAGCTGTTAGGGCCTCTTCTAATAAATATTCTTTTCCATAAAATTCTCGGGTTTCTTTTCCCTCTGCAATGGGTGTCCCTACTCCCGCAGGTGTATAAAATGCCGGAATGCCCGAACCACCGGCACGAATTTTTTCCGCTAATGTTCCTTGCGGCGTTAATTCTACTTCTAATTCTCCCGCCAATACTTGGCGTTCAAATTCTTTATTTTCTCCCACATAGGATCCAATCATTTTTTTAATTTGCTTATTTTTCAATAATGGACCTAATCCCCAGTCATCGATCCCACAGTTATTTGAAATGACCGTTAAATCTTTGACCCCTTTTTCAACTAATGCTTGAATTAAATTTTCGGGAATCCCGCAAAGTCCAAAGCCGCCAACCATTAATGTAGCTCCATCATGAATATCGGCAACTGCTTCTTGAAAGGATGTGTGAACTTGTTTCATTTTTAGCCTTACCTCCTAATCAATTTTGTCCAGCTGCGGCTCCTAGCCCCTCGAGGTCATAAGTCATCTTACTGCGTGGCTACAGAGCAAGCCACTACGTAAGATGACTTATGCTTGTCGGGGCTTAACAGTCGCCTCCGCTTTTCTTTAAACTAGTTCGACAATTGTCGCAACGCCTTGGCCCCCACCAATACATAGAGTCGCTAACCCTTTCTTTGCTTGTCTTTTTTTCATTTCATGAATTAACGTAACAAGAATTCTTGCTCCGCTTGCCCCAATTGGGTGTCCTAAAGCAATTGCCCCGCCATTTACATTTAAAATCTCTTGGTTGAAATGAAGTTCACGATCGACAGCTAGTGACTGGGCTGCAAACGCTTCATTTGCTTCAATCAAATCAATTTCCTCTAATGATACATTCGCTTTTTCAAGCGCCTTTTTCACTGCTGTAACAGGTCCTATTCCCATGATACTCGGATCGACTCCTGCATTTGCATTCGCTTTAATCGTAACGAGTGGAGTTATCCCTAGTTCTTCCGCTTTTTTTCTAGACATGACAACAACAGCTGCTGCCCCATCATTTATTCCTGATGCATTGCCCGCTGTAACTGACCCGTCCTTTTTAAAGGCTGGTCTTAAGCTCGCTAATTTTTCTACAGATGTACCTTTTTTCGGATATTCGTCCGTATCAAAAATGATCGGATCGCCTTTTCGTTGTGGAATTTCTACTGGAACGATTTCTTCTTTAAATTTTCCCTCTTCAATCGCTTTTACTGCTTTTGTCTGACTATTAGCGGAAAATTGATCTTGTTCCTCGCGACTTATTTGATATTGGTCACAAAGATTTTCAGCTGTAATGCCCATATGGTAATCGTTAAACGCACACCATAGGCCATCTTGAATCATGCTATCGACGAGCTTTTGATCTCCCATTTTGAAACCATCTCTTGCATTGTTTAAAAGATATGGAGCCCTGCTCATATTTTCCATTCCGCCGGCTACAATAATATCGGCATCGCCCGCTAAAATTGCCTGTGTTGCCAAGTGAACTGCTTTTAATCCCGATCCGCAAACTTTATTAATCGTCATCGAGGAAACGCTTTCAGGAACGCCCGCTTTAATGGCTGCCTGACGCGCTGGATTTTGTCCTAATCCTGCTTGCAAAACATTTCCCATGATAATTTCATCTACTTGTTCGCCTTTTACTCCCGCTTTTGCTAATGCCTGTTTAATAACAATTGCACCGAGTTCGGTTGCTGGTGTATTTTTTAATGTTCCATTGAAACTGCCAATCGCCGTTCTTACGGCACTTACAATGACTACCTCTTGATTTCCCATCGTTCTCCTCCCAGCTGTAGTTACTAATGTCTACCTTCATTCGTCAAAAAATGACGTTACTCACTACTTCTTCGATAAAAAGTGCGGAATTCCTCTATTTTTTTTAAATTCCCTTTTAAAAAAAGGTTCCTGATTCTTGCGAAGTAGCATTCTCTACACCTCTAGATGTATTTATTTCATAAGCATTCTCCTTTATAATAGTATGCAATGAATCTTTATTTTACGATAATCGTATGAAATAATGTAATAGTTCTTTAGACAGGAGTCGATTGGAATGCATCCATTCTTAGCGTTTTTGTTACGATTGATTATCACACTACCTACTACTGTGGCCATCTGGTTAATTAGCTTCTTTGTATATTCCCAACCCTATTGGCTGGCGTCCCTCTTTGCACTAGGCGGTGGCGCAATTGTCTATTCGGTGATCAAATGGTATACAAGCCACCATTATTTGAAAAGACACCGTTTAACTAGAAAAGAGTATGCTTATATTGTCAAAAATTTAAAAGAAGCACAAAAGAAAATACAACGGCTGCAAAAAGTGTTTTTCAGTATGCGTAATATCGGTGCGTTTAAACAAATGTTTGAAATTATTCGACTCACAAAACGAATCCAAACGATCATCAAAAAAGAACCTGGGCGCTTTTTTAAAGCTGAGAAGTTTTATTTCTATCATTTAGATTCGATTGTTGAGCTTTCTGAAAAATATACATTTTTGGCCTCACAACCAGCAAAAAATGATAAACTCTCTTTTTCCTTAAACGAAACGCGGGATACTTTAAAGGATTTAAAGAGATCCATCGAGAAAGATTTATATGAAGTACTATCAAGTGATATTGATCATCTAGAAATGGAATTAGACGTAGCTAAACACTCATTAAAAACATTAAAAAATCCACTGACAAAAGACGATGAAAGGAGAACGATCAAATGAGTGAAACAAAAGACACCTTATGGCAAGAAGATATAAGTACCGGCATGGATGACCTCCTCGCAAATCCATTTGGAGATAAGGAGCTCATCATTAATGACACACCTACACAAAATCAAACGGATAGACCGACCCGATTGATTGATGTATTACCAGAAGAAAACCGGCAAAAGGCGGTCCAATTAGCTGAACAAATTGACCCGAAAAACCATCAATCAATTATTTTATATGGGACGCAAGCACAATCCAAGCTGTTGAATTTTTCTCATTCAATGCTCGATCATGTTCAAAAGAAAGACATTGGCGAAATCGGGGATATTTTGAGTGACTTAATGAAAAAATTGCACGATGTGAATCCTGATGAACTTTCCCCTGAGAAGAAAGGTCTTTTCTCTCGAATGTTCGGAAAAATCTCCAATTCTATTCAAGAAGTCCTTTCAAAATATCAGAAAACAGGTGCCCAAATTGATCGAATAAGTGTAAAGCTCGACCATTCGAAAAAAACATTATTAGCCGACGTGCAAATGCTGGAGCAGTTATATGAAAAAAATAAAGATTATTTTCATGCGTTAAACATTTATATTGCAGCCGGTGAACTGAAGCTTGAGGAATTGCAATCTAAAACCATTCCGGAACTAAAAAACAAAGCTGCTGCAACAGGAGATCAAATGGCTGTCCAAGATGTCAATGACATGATTCAGTTCGCCGACCGTCTTGAAAAAAGACTTCATGATTTGAAATTAAGCAGACAAATAACGATTCAAAGTGCTCCACAAATTCGTTTAATTCAAAACACGAATCAAGCACTTGCAGAAAAAATTCAATCTTCCATTATGACGGCGATTCCATTGTGGAAAAACCAAATTGCTATTGCCTTAACACTAATCCGCCAGCGAAGTGCCGTTGAAGCACAAAAGCAGGTATCTAAAACAACAAATGATCTTCTGCTTAAAAATGCCGAAATGCTGAAACAAAACACATTAGAAACAGCTCGGGAAAATGAGCGTGGACTCGTTGATATTGAAACATTAAAGAAAACACAAGAAAATCTCGTTTCTACGTTAGAAGAAACACTTCGAATTCAACAAGAAGGTCGAGCAAAACGTTATCAAGCAGAACAAGAATTAATGACGATGGAAAACGAATTAAAGCAAAAGCTATTGAATTTAAAATCGTAATTCGAAAAAGCGGTAATCTTTACCGTTTTTTTTCATGAGGACTCCTACCTACTTTCTTTCATTTCACATAATTCTTGCAATTATTCACTAACTGTCACTACAATAGAAAATGGGAGGGAGAAATTTATGTTGTCATTACCAAAGGAAGTTACTATTATTGAAGTCGGTCCACGTGATGGATTACAAAATGAAAAGAATTTTGTTCCAACAGAGACAAAACTACAGTTTATCAATAAACTTGCTGGTGCAGGGATTAAGGAGATGGAATTAACTTCTTTCGTCTCTCCTAAATGGGTGCCGCAAATGCAGGATGCATCTGAAATTGTTGCTTCACCCCCTGATATCCCTACAAATATCGTCTTAGCCCCGAACCGTAAAGGAATTGATCGAGCTTTGGAGCTGGGATGCGATTCAGTCGCTGTTTTTGTAGGTGTAAGTAACAGTTTTAATAAAAAAAATATTAATAAAAGCACAAAGGAAAGTTTAGATGAATTAAAACCAATTATCACTGAATTAAAGAAAAAAAACATTTTTGTAAGGGCATGTATTTCCACAGCCTTTTATTGTCCGTTTGAAGGAAAAGTCGCAGAAAGCGATACACTTCGTTTGTGTGAAGAATTTGTTGCTGCTGGAGTTGATGAGTTAAGTGTAGCAGATACGATTGGAATGGCAGCTCCATCGGAATCTTTTTCATTGTTTTCTTCCTTAAAAGAGCGACTGCCGAATGTTCTTTTAACCGCACATTTTCATGATACGAGGAAAATGGCTCTTGCCAATATCTTTGCGGCTTTACAGGCTGGTATTGACCGTTTTGATACTTCTGCCGGCGGTCTTGGTGGCTGTCCGTTTGCACCTGGTGCCACTGGAAATGTAGCGACGGAGGATGTCGTTTTTATGCTCGAAAGAATGGGAATTAGTACAGGTATCGATTTAACTAAGCTTGTCGAAGCGATTGATACTGTATCACCTGCTCTATCCCGAAAAATTGAAAGTGGTTATTATCAGCTTTCTAAGAAATAAGTATAATTTTTCCCGTTTTGCTCATTTTAATGTTATCGGCTATTGTTTAAGGAGGATGACTACAAATGACAAAACAACGTGAAAAAGGCTATAGTCAAAAAGGGAAACCAACTGCGGATACGACAAAACAAACGATCGCTGCAGAAGAATTAAATAAAGCGATCCACCCTACTAATCGACAAAATTCAGAACAGTAATTGCTTCATGGAAGCTGACTTCATTCGTCAGTTTCTTTTTTTATATTTATGGTAAAATAATCAAAAAAAGCGATGGAGGCGTGCAAATTGAAAAAACAATTTTCCATTCTTGGCGGTGCGACGATCCTTGCAACGGCTGGGTTAGGATTTTATCTTTCAGAAAGAATTATGCATATTGCTCGAAAAGATAAACAGTTTGTTTTCGATCGAGAAGTCCAAGCAAAGCGTCTTGATCCCCATTCGTTTGAAGCTTTGCCAAAGCAAGAGGTATGGATTCCTTCTCCTTTCGGTTATAACATAAAGGCTATGTTCGTCCGCCCATACCCAAATGTGAAGAAATACATGATTTTTTGTCATGGGGTTACCGAAAATAAAACAAATTCTATCAAATATATGAACATATTTATTGAAAGAGGCTTTAATGCGATTATTTATGATCATCGAAGACATGGTGAAAGCGGTGGAAAAACGACTAGCTATGGCTATTATGAAAAGCATGATTTAAAAGCCGTAGTAGATTATCTTATTTCTGTTGAAGGAGAAAATGTCTTTTTTGGTATTCATGGGGAATCAATGGGAGCTGCAACAACTCTTTTATATGCGGGAAGCCTTGAGGATCGGGCTAATTTTTATATCGTCGACTGCCCTTTTTCCGATTTTCGTGAACTTTTGGCGTATCAAATCTCATGTGAAATTAAACTACCTGGAAAATGGCTACTTCCTCTTGCTAACCTATTTATTAAATTTCGTGACGGGTATTCTTTAAAAAACGTTTCTCCAATTAATGTTATTGAAAATATAAAGAAACCGATATTATTTGTACATAGTGAAAAAGATGATTATATATTACCAGAAATGACGAAAGCTTTATTTAAAAAGAAGAAAGGTGAAAAAATGCTCTATCTTGCTGTCAACGGTATGCACGCCCAATCCTTTAATGAGAATCGTGAAGATTATGAAAGAACAGTGGATGAATTTCTTATGAAATATGTGAAAGATCAAAATTTTTCTAAGCAAAATGCATAAAAAATTTCTCTTTCTAGTGATTTTTTTAAACATTTGTACTTGTATCTGAATACAGTATCTATAGGGAAAATAACTAGGGAGAGATCCAAATGAATATTCATGTAGTAAAAAAAGGAGAAAGTCTTCAGGCTATTTCCAAGCGATATGGAGTGAACATAACTCAAATTTCAACGGCTAACCAATTGAAAAATCCTGATACGTTAGTGATCGGTCAAGCACTTGTTATTCCTTCACCCGGTTATGAATATATTATTCAGCCTGGAGACAATCTATGGGCGATTGCACAGCGGTTTGGAACATCAGTGCAAGCAATTGCTGTAGCCAATCAACTATCCAATCCAATTGATATTTCCATTGGTCAAGTATTATTTATCCCTATCCACTATCATACTGTTCGCCCTGGTGAATCACTTTGGTCGATTGCTCAAGCATATAATGTAAATCCTTCAGATATTACTGAAGTGAACCACATAGCAAGCCCATACACTCTCTATATTGGTCAAGTACTGCGAATTCCGGAAAGGACTCGCCCATTTAAAGAGGTAAATGCGTATATAACAACGCTAGATGCAAGCGCTACTGAAAACATTCATCAACTTGGGAGATATTTTACTTACCTGGCACCATTCACCTATTCAATTAAAGAGGATGGCAGTTTGACAGAACTGAATGACACTGCTGTTATTCGCGCTGCCCGTTCTGAACATGTCTCCCCTTTATTAGTTGTAACAAATTTTGTTAATCAAAATTTTAATTCTGATTTGGCTGCGAGCCTTTTAAGAAACCAATCGGTTCAAGATCTTCTTATTCAGAATCTCCTATCTATAATGCAGGAGAAAGGATATAATGCCGTTAATTTTGACTTTGAATACATCTATCCTGAGGATCGTGAAAACTACAATTCTTTTCTCAGTCGTGTCGTGTCACAGCTCCATCCGCAAGGCTTTTTAGTTTCAACTGCATTAGCTCCGAAACTTACGTCCGAACAAAAAGGGATTCTTTATGAGGCACATGATTATGAAGCTCAAGGAAAGATTGTTGATTTCATTATACTAATGACATATGAATGGGGCTGGGCAGGGGGACGGCCATGGGCTATCGCGCCAATTAATGAAGTGAAAAAAGTTCTTGATTATGCCGTAACAGTGATCCCACGAAATAAAATTATGATGGGTGCACCGTTATATGGACGTGATTGGAAAATTCCGTGGCAGGAAGGAACTCTCGCAAAAACCGTTAGTCCCCAAAGAGCGATTCAGTTAGCCCAGAAATATGGAGCAACCATTGAATACAATACAACCTACCAATCTCCCTTCTTCCGCTATACTGATGAAAATGGTCAACAGCATGAAGTTTGGTTCGAAGATGCAAGAAGTGCCCAAGCAAAATTTGATGTCGTTAATAACTATCGTCTCAGAGGAATCAGCTATTGGGTACTGGGAACCCCCTTTCCTCAAAATTGGTTCGTCCAAGAAAATAACTTTAAAGCCCGCAAATTAATATAGTAGCAATTTCTTTCCATATACTTTGTTGCTTTTTTGTATTTTTCCTTATACCATAAATAGTAGATTGTCTAATTTTAGAAAGGATGATGATGATGTCTAAAGTACAAATTAAAGTCAATGATAATGGATCTTACCGTGTAACAGGCGATGTGGAACTAGTTGATGCGGAAGGAAATGTATTTGAAACGAAACCATCTTTTTCATTATGCCGCTGTGGCTTATCAAATAAAAAGCCATTTTGCGATGGCTCCCATAAAGGGAATTTTGAGTCCGTTGTTCGTGCAGAGTAGTTTTGGTGATTCACCAACAGATAATCCCGTACATAACTTTTTGTTATGTAAAAACCCCCTTAAGTGTTGTGACCCCGAAAAGTTAGAGTTTATATCAAGCAGCTAATTGGCTGGTATGAATGCGGTATTGAACCGGAGACATACCGGCCAATTTTTGTTTGATACGTTTGTTATTATAATAATCTATATATCTTTCAATCTTGCTCTTTAATTCTTCAAAAGAACACAATGCCTCTCCATGATACATCTCTTGTTTTAATAAACCAAAGAAGTTTTCCATTGGTGAATTATCTAAGCAGTTTCCTTTTCTAGACATACTTTGAAAAACTTTATTTTTCTTAAGTGTTTTCACCCATTTTCTATGTTGATAATGCCATCCTTGGTCAGAATGAATAGTTGTTCTGTATTTTGATTCTTTTACGATTTCTAATGCTTTTCCCAAGGGTTTCATCACAAGTTCTAAACTTGGATGCTTAGCTATTTCATGTGAAAGTATTTCACCATTAAACATGTCCATGATTGGATTTAAATATAATTTTTCTCCATTAGTACATTTAAACTCAGTGATATCTGTAGTTAACTTTTGATGGGGCACATTAGAATAAAATCTACGATTAATAAGGTTCTTCGCAACTTTTCCAACAGTACCTTTGTAAGAACTATACTTGCGTGTTTTTCTCCAGAACTTTTTTCCTTTTAGTCCTAGTTTCTTCATGATACGTTGAATCCTCTTATGATTCACTTTATAGCCCCGATTTCCCAATTCAAGATGAATACGACGGTAACCATAATTTCCGTCATTTTCTTCGAAAATGGATTGGATAAGATCTTCTAGTCCTTGATCCGGATTAACCTTTTTCATCATCTTTATATGATAGTGGTAGGAGGATTCAGGGATGCCGACTACATGTAATACATCCCTTAATTTAAATTCTTCTTTGAGTTCGAATGATAATGCTGCCTGTGCTTTTCTAGATAGCCCTCCGGATCCATCTGAAAAGCTCGCAACTTTTTTAGATATTCTACCTCCAAACGAAGAAGCTCATTTTCTCTTTCTAGTTTTTGTTCGTATGTCATTTCTTTTTCTTCCACGTGTTTGTTTTTATTACTCTTACTCGTACCTTTATCAGACATGGGTGACCGTCCTTTCGGTTTACCCAGGGCTTCAGCACCACCTTCAAGAAATTCCTTTTTCCATCTAGATATCATCGGAGGGTTAGTTATCCCAAATTGAAGGGCTGAATCAATCACTGAAGAACCTGTTCTCTTCATAAATCTTAATACATCTAGCTTAAATTGAACAGAATATGATTTCTCATGTTTCTTGCTCATTAAGCTTTCGGCACCAAAATTTTCGTAATTTTTTACCCAGTTAATAATCTGCTTATGTGACTTCACACCATGTTTACGGGCTAAGAGCTTGTATCCAAGATTTCCTTCTAGATATTCTTTAACTACCATCAGTTTAAATTTCTCACTATATTTAGCCATAAATAAACACTCCAAAAGTTAGATTTTTACTCTAACTTTTGGGGTGCAGTACAAAGTTTGATTCTTAGTCCAACTTAGGGGGGTTCGCTTCATGATCTAATCTTTTTATTTTGGAAAGGCTTCTTTTTTTGAAACTCTTATCATTTCACTAGGAAAGTATTTATGAAAATATTTTTCTACCATTACATGTATATCTTTACGATACCACTTGGATAAATCATGCTCTTCAAATACTTTTGGCATTCCTAATCTCTCTGAACGCTTTCCCATTGATCCATCACCAATACTTAAAGTATCGATCCAAACATGGTTTACGATACCCTTCAATTGTTTTGGAAAATCAGGTGTAAAAGGTAACAGCGGGGAAATCGAAGCTTGTGTAGGTATTCCGGCATCATGAATTTCCTTTAAGGCTTTTAGCCGGATTTTAATTCCCGGTGCATATGGTGCGAATATTTGCTTAATCTCTTCTCTGTCCGTTTCGATTGTCATAGATACTAAAACTTCACATTTTTCTTTCAATCTAATTATCAAATCGATATCCCTTGTGATAAGTGGGCTTCGTGTTTGAATTTGAAGAAAATCAGGAGGATTCTCAATCATTTCTGCTAAGATCGCTCTTGTAATGTTTGCCTTACGTTCTATTGGTTGATAAGGGTCCGTTGCAGAGGACATAAATATATTTACGGGTTTGTTCTTCCTCCGAAGTTTGATGATTTCATTCCGGTAATTTTCAGCTGCATTTGTTTTTATGTCCAGCCATTCTCCCCAAGGAATTTCTTTGAATCTCTGAATCGGCATTTCCCTTACATAACAGTATCTGCAAGAAAACGCACACCCACTATAGGGATTCAATGAATGTGTAAATCCGACATCTAAATAACCTTTTGCTTCTGTAAGGATTTTTTTAGAAAGTGTTTCTTTCATTTCAATCTTCACGTACTTTTCTCCTCTCTTTGGGTTTACCATAGCCACATATCCTGATTACTAAACGAAATAGTCGAGTGCATAATAAGAAAACCACTAATAGAGGTCAATAAGGATGGTTATTAGCCCACCCTTTAATAATTAATGTAACAACTTATATTTCGTCTTCGATCATCTGAACATCCACAATATTTTCAAGAAAAATTGTATGCACCTCATCAAATCTATCAATAATATCCAGTTTTCCCTCTAATGGCTTGTAGCGTTTAATCAATCCTAGCACAAGCTCATGGTGATGATTGCGATAATGAGTGATGGTTACCGTTTTTCCACATTCTATTGCTTCGTTCATTATATCGTCCATTCGTTCAAGTTGTTGTTCATCCATGTATTTTTGCTGTTCATACGTATCTTCCTCTGCCCAATCCCGAAGCATTTTTACATGCTCAGGAAGCATAAGTGAATTCCACTTGATTCGACCGCGATCACGTATCATCTTTGTCACCTCTATTCATTGTTATGCTTTATGACCACCTACTAATGCGGCACGTTTTCTTGCTGTTCCCGCTTGTGTATAAGAAACCGCTCGAAGCAGTGAGCCTGCTCCATACTTTTGACGAATTCGATCAACGACAAATCCTAGTTCATGCTGTTTAACACGATTCGGTTCAAATAAACTAAGCTGAAGGACCCGATCATCGATAAGATTCGAAACGGCAATAGTAATCTGTCGAACATTTTTCCCCGAATAATGAAGGTGAAATAATTTTAAACATACTTGATATATCTTCATCGTCACATTTGTTGGTTCATTAATCGTGTGTGAACGGTAAAATCCTCCACCGAAATCAGAGTCACTGTACCCTATTCCTAAACTAATCGTTCGTCCAGCCTTTCCATGTACTCGGGTTCTTTGGGCTACTTCTTCACACATTTCTAAAATGACATGTTTGATTTCAGGTTCTTCTTTGTAGTCCCGTAACAAAATTTGGCTTTTTCCAAAGCTTACCTGCCCTTCCATAATAGGAGCTCCTAATTCAGATAAATCTATGCCCCAGGCATGGTAATAGAGCTGATTGCCAATAATACCAAATTCCTTTTCTAACTTCGCGAGGTCATAATGTGCAAGCTGTCCGACAGAAAAAATCCCCATCCGATTGAGCCGCTTTTCAAGTTGTCTCCCAATTCCCCACATTTCTTTTAATGGAGAAATCCCCCACAGCTTTTCAGGAACATCCTCATAGGTCCATTCGGAAATGCCCTGCTTCTTTGCATCAATATCTAGACAAAGCTTTGACATGAGTATATTTGGACCAATGCCAATTGCACACGGAAGCTGAAACTCCCGTTCAAGCTCATCTTTTATTTTTGCAGCAATCGTTTTTGCATCTCCCCAAAGAAGATCTGCCTTATCCACTTTGATAAAACTTTCATCGACACTATATACATGTATCGCTTCCTTTGGTACGTATCGGTTAAATAAACGGGTAATCTCGGTTGCAATGCGTAGATAAGTTGCCATTTTTGCTTCAACAATTTTAATACAAGGATCATCTGGAATTTCAAACAGTCGAGAGCCTGTTTTAATTCCAAAATCCTTTTTTAATTTTGGTGAAGCAGCAAGCACGACACTTCCTTGCTGTTCTTTGTTCCCAACTACCGCTAAATAGCAGCTTAATGGATCCTCCCCCTCCATTACAGCAGAACAACTCGCATAAAAGCTTTTCATATCTACACATAAAATCTGATGATGTGGTAACGTATTGTAATCAACCGTCACGCTCTTCACCCTTTTTCAATTATATAATTTTGCCTCTGAATAGGAACGTTAGTTCTTATTATATGTATTATTTTATTCGAATATACGTTCGTGTTCAATCATCATTTTTTGGAAATTAGGAAAAAAGTCCACCCTGTTCATAGTTAATATGGATTATATTTTAAACTAATTTAAAATAAGCGGAAATTCTTCGGTTATACAGTAGAATAGAGCTCGGTTTGGGGGATATAGGCGGAGATTTTCCGATTAAGCAAAGAAAAATTACCCTTTTTTACGTTTTTAGAGTCAATAGCCGGAAAACTTCCGTCTATTTCTTACGATTAGTCAAGTGTATTTCAGTTAATTCATTTATGTTTTTTGTTTAGCTGTATTTGGGAGGGGTACCCCTTCCAAATACAGCTAAATTTTTCCCATGACGAAAAAACCTCACGATATTCTTTTTTTCGAAAGGTCAGTGTGCTATAGTGAATATAAACTTTGCTACGATTTCTGAGCTGGTAGTGCGGAATCATAATCGTAAAGTATGCCGTGTGTCAGTAACTGAAACGTCACTTTCAAAAACTTATTGATACACGCCACAATCGCGACCTTATGAGGCTTTCTCTGAGGTTGCGTTTTTAATTTGTAATAATAGTCTACTAAATGATTGGGTTTTCCTTTTGCCATAATCATTGTACACATCATAAAAAATAAAATCTTCCGTAGCTTCTTATTTCCTCGTTTATTAATTCGATCTCGGTATTGTGTATTGCCAGATTGATAGCGCATAATATCGATTCCAACGTATGCGTTCAGTTGTTTCGCATTTTTAAATCGGCGAATATCACCTAGTTCGCCAATAAGTCTGCAAGCTGTTGTATCACCAATTCCCGGAAAAGAGCGTAATACGGTATATTCCTTTCTTCCTTCAGACATCACAACCATTTGTTTCACAAGCTGGTCTTTCTTTTCCATTAAATCTGCAATACGTCGGGCGTAATCGCCTACTTGATTACAGCGAATATCCGTTGGTTCAATGGCAGGATATGAATTTTTCGCAGCTTCTAATAACACGATGGCTTTTTTCTCTGCACGTTCTAGTGAAAGTCTTTTACGTGTATTGCTTTTCAAACGATTTTTAATAATTGTCTTTGAATGAGCTAATAATAGTGCTGGATGTGGATACAGTTGCACAAAATTTAGAAATAGCGCTGAACTCGGTGTAATAAGTCGTTCCAACTCTGGAAATGAAATATGTAAAATGGCATGCATACGATTGCGTAAAAGAATAAGTTCTTCTTCAATTTCGTCATAATAACGAGTAATTGCCCGCATCTGTTCATAATAATCATTCTGCACATACGTCGTTTCACGTTCCAATTTAAAGTGGGTTTTCGCTAACTCATGGGCATCGCTAATATCAGTTTTGTGTCGACGCATTGAAGCCATTTGTAGGTTCGCTTCAAGCGGGTTCATGCGATAGTATGTATGTCCGTGATCCCGTAGAAACTTTTCAACGGATTTTGAATAGACACCCGTCGCCTCAAATACGATTTCAGGGGCTTGCCCATCAATAGCTGTTATTTCCTTAATACGTAGGTGTAGCTGCTCAAAATCAATGCGTGTATGATACAATTCCCCTTCAAATTCACATTGTCCATAACCATCATAAATGGCAATGGTACTTTTCCCTTTACTTACATCAAGAGCGATAACATGTTTCATATAAATATTCTCCTTTTATAACCAATCATAGAAGTCTTCACAGTGCCTTATCGATTCCATTTTCTTATACACGATCTCTAGGACCCAACATACTAAACTGATTCAAACAAGGGTGTGAAGTTGGCCTGTTTAAGATACGGACTCTTACATGGTCCCATAGACGGATCGACCTTTCTTCACTTCTACTATAAAAAAATAGTAGCACAAACCATGGCCTTGGTTTGTGCTACTAATGTTAGTATGTTTAAGCTATTTTCAGTGCTATTCTCTAATTAAGAGAAATTTTTCCGCTTATTTATCAAACTCATTTTAGCATCTTAATGCACTTATGGTTTTGTGAAAAAAAGGCTTAGAGACATTTACAGCTCTAAGCCTTTTTGACTGTGAAGTTTGGTCTGTAACTTACCGTTCTGCACCTCACAAGTACACCCGTTACTAAAATAGACGAGTTTTTACTTACTTTATTTGAATTTTCACATCCGTATTGATATAAGCAGGATAATCAATGAGTTTTAATGTAATCGGCTTTTTGGAAATCGCATTATTTATTTTGTATGGAAAACCGATTTTTCCCCCATCAGCTTCCCAAATATAAGTGGAAAGTCGATGCATTTTTCCAGTAAAATCCGTATAGCTATCAAAAATTTGGCCATTGAATTTCTCATTTAAATAAAACATCAAAAGATCAGTCGAATCATCGAATGCACCAAATTCAACTTTGTGCAACTGCCCGTCTTTGGGAGCTTGAATAATTTTCTTTTTAAATGGGTCGATAACAACATTCAATTCATCTTTGTCTAGAGCTCTTATTTTATTAAAAACTAAGAAAAGTTTCTTTGGCTGTTCAAAATAATTACTTTGCAAAAAATAAGTCTTTTCATCATTTCCCCCATGGGCAACAATTCCGTTTTGGATTTTTGACCAGGCTTCACCATTCTCATCAACAAACCGGAGATCTTGAATATCAAAAATCTCTTTTGAGTTTTGTGTAGGGAATTTCACATTAATTCCTACTCTTGTCGGGGAAAAAGTGATGTGATCAATAAGAATTTGTTGATTCTCAACAGTCACTGTCTTTTTCATTGGAATTGTTTTTTTCTTGCCGATTTTATTTTGGTCGATAGAAAAAGGAATTCTCCACTCCTCATTATATTTTTCAAATTTCATAACAAGAGTTAATTTTCCTTTAGGAATCGGTTCAGCGAATTCAAAAGTGCCATCCGAAATGCTGGTTTCATATTGATTGCGGCGATCTCCCCCACAGCAAGAGGAAGAACCTGTTTTTAATTTCTCTCCATTTTCCTTTTCAATATATACATCCTTAGACCAAACTTGTTTGGGAAGTTTCTTGCTCGATTTAAAAGAATAGAAAACAACCAATTGTTCCTCGTCTGTAATAATGGAATCAAGAGTCACTTTAAATCCATGATGCTCATCGGAACGATTCACTTTTTGAAAATACTCGTTATCCACAGCGGCTAGTAATCCCTTATTATCTTGAACCAATTCGACAATATGCTCCATTCCAGGAATTTTTTTTATATAGGAGGCAAATGTATCAGACACCCGTATAGAACCGAGAAAAATAATGATAAAGGAGGCAGCCAAAATAATTGTTTTTTTCCAGAGAGAGTAGTGTTTTTTCCGACGTTTTGCTTTTTGTATTCCAGTAAAAATTGCTTGATTTAATTGCTCTTCAGGAATCGTTGCCGTATCGATCTCCTGTTTCACACTTTGCAGCTGCTTTTCTTCTTTTTCAAACATGATTTTCTACCCCTCCCTCTTCTAAATGAAGCTTTAATTGTCGGAGTCCTTTATAAAGCCATGTCTTTACCGTACTTTCCGGGCAATTCAATAGTTTAGCGATATCAGAGATTTTCATATCATGAAAGTATTTTAAAATAATTACATGACTTTGTTTATCATCTAATTGTCTAACAGCTTCATAGAGATCTAGATTCATTAGATCTTCTTTACCACCTGCAATGTGTGACATATCATCATAATGAATAACGCGATTACGTTTTTTTAATTCATCATTGCAATAATTAATTAATATCCGAATGATCCATGTTGAAAAAAATTGAGGATTTTTTAATTTCTTAATCGCTTTAAAGCTTCGAAAGGATGTTTCCTGAACAGCTTCAAGGGCAGCTTCTTCATTTTTCATATAGGAAAGAGCAATCCGATAAAGCTGCTCTTTATGCTCAAGCAATAGCTGATAAAAGGCGGCATCATCACCTTTTTTCGCTTTCTTCACTAGAGAAATAATATCCATCTGCTTCCCCCTTTCATTCATTAGACATTTGAGTCTTTAAAAAAGTTTTAGTGTTTTCACATTTATTGCTTCTCAATAGAAAAAACCCGGATACAAATCGATCCGGGTTACGTCCTTACTTTTTGAAAAACGCCTTTCTCCCTAGCCGTTCTACAGTTCGAGGAAATAAAGTGTAGATAAGGCTTCCCGCATTCATCCAACCGGGCGCATTGATTTCTCTGCGTTTTGTCAGCATGCTGTCAACAATTTTCTTCGCTAACTTTTCCGGATTCAGCATATATTTTTCAACACTTTTTGCGTAAGTTCCGGATTTATCAGCTACTTGAAAAAAATTAGTCGCAATCGGGCCAGGATTAACTGTTGTCACAAAGACGTTATATGGCGACAATTCCATTCTTATGCTATTAGAATATCCGATAACGGCGAACTTTGTTGCTGCATAGACACTTGATTTAGGAGTGGCCATTTTCCCAGCTTGGGAGGCAATATTAATGATATGTCCGGATTTGTTCGTTCGCATTGATGGGATGACCTCTTTCGTACAGGCCATTAATCCAACGACATTCACATCAAACATTCCTTTAATATCGGACATAGAGGCAGAATGCGCCTCTTCAAAAACACCGTATCCCGCATTATTAACTAACACATCAATGTTTCCAAACTCCTCTCGAATTTTTTGAAAAACAGTAGGAATCTGTTCATGTGCGGAAACATCTAAAAATTGAATGCTACATTTTATTGAATATTTTTCTTCTATATTACGTTTCATCACCTTCAATTTTTCAATATTGCGAGCCAAAAGGACAAGATTGGCCCTATCTTTTGCACATTTGCAGGCAATCTGTTCACCTAAACCTCCGGATGCCCCTGTAATGACAATGGTTTTGTTTTGAAGACGATGATTCGTCATTTCGTTCACTCCTATTACGCACAAAAATAAGCGATACCTTCTTCATTCACTACTTTCTTGATGGCTTCTTTTGAGAGCAAGAAGTCTAATTGAGCGGTCGTTTCCGATAAAGTCAGTCCTAATTCTTTTTGATAAACTGCAGGGAAGAGCCTTTGACAGATTTCAAATGTCGTTAAAGCTTTCTCTTTAATCATTTCTCTTACTTGCATCGCCCGATCATGCTGTCTTTGCAGCCTGCGTTCAACCAAAGCATGGACATCTTTTACTTCCGCTCCATGCCCGGTAAAAGCTATGGAAATATCATAATCAAAAAGCTTCTTTAAAGAAGCATTATATTGCAATTGAGGCTTTGGACGCTCGCTCTCTTTAGATAGTGGTGGTTCCAATAATGGATTAGAAGAAATTTTCGCAAGTATATGATCACCTGCAATCATTGTGCCATCCTTTTCACGATAAAAGGATAGATGACTTTGCGCATGTCCAAGTGTTTCAAGTATGTTCCAATCTTCAAATCCTGGAATACAATCTCCTTCATTTATTATATCAGTTAGCGAACGACTAGCAGAAAACCTTAATGGCGATTTCCATTTTTTTAATAGTTGAGCAAATTCACCATGTACACCAAATTCACGAAATAAGGTTAAATAAAATTGATCATGTGCGCTAAAAAACGCTTCATCAAAAGAAAGATACGGCTTGCAGTACTGATGCCCGAAAATCTTAATCTCTTGAGGTAACCATTCTAGCAATCCCACATGATCGGGATGGTGATGGGTTAAAATAACTTGCTCAATATCATTCGGCGTATATCCTAATTGTGATAGTTGATATGTAAAGGATTCCCATGCTTCCTTTGTTTTTACCCCTGCATCGATTAGTGTTAATACATCCCCTTTAATAATATACACATTGACATCACCTACAGCAAAAGGTGTAGGCAATGAGATTTTCGCAATATTACCAATCCAAGAAACCATTTGTCTGCATCCCCTTATTTTTATATTTCTATAATATTCTAAATGATTAATACATATATTGTACCGATAAGAATGAAAAATGTCATTATATTAATATAAAAATGCAGAAAATTATAAAAAAAGAACACTTGACAAACAAGCCATTTCTTTTGCATAATCTATATAATTTAAAAAATAATCGCAATGACCAAGGCTAGTAAATAAAAAATGATGATAGAGAGTGAAGTTCATCGGCTGAAAGACTTCACCATCCGCTTTTTTATTGAACCTACCTTGAGAGCTTATTGGCAAACCAATACGTCTCCGGCGTTAACGGCATGAGATGAATGTAAAAAAGTTTTTTACATTTAATAAAGGTGGTACCGCGAATAACCCTTTCGTCCTTTTTGGATGAGAGGGTTTTTATTTTACATCAAAATTTTGGAGGGATATAGATGAAAATTTCATTTGTCGGTGCTGGATCTATGGCTGAAGCAATTATTAGCGGCATGACTCAAAAGAAATTAATCGATCATAAAAATATTTATGTAACGAATCGTTCAGACAATGTAAAACTATCTACATTAAAGGAAAAATATAAAATACAAACAACATATAGTATGAAAAATCTCCTAGAACAAACAGACATCGTCTTCCTTGCTGTTAAACCGAAAGACGCCAAAGATGCATTGCTAGCTATTCGCCCCTATCTTCATTCAACGACGTTGGTCATTTCTGTTTTGGCAGGTATATCGCTCTCCTTTATTGAATCAATCGTAGATGGTCCGATTATTCGTGCCATGCCAAACACATCTGCTGCAATCGGAAAGTCAGCAACAGCCCTAGCTTACAATGATAAAGTTTCAAATGAACAGCTAAATATCACCATAAATTTATTATCATCCATAGGTAAAACTACTATCGTTGAGGAAGAGAAGCTTGATGCAATAACAGGATTATCTGGTAGTGGCCCAGCTTATATTTACTATATTGCAGAAGCAATGGAACAATCAGCACAAGAAATAGGATTGGAAAAAACAGAAGCGAAAAAATTAATAATCCAAACATTACTAGGTGCAGCGGAAATGTTGGAGTTATCCGGAAAATCACCGGCCGATTTACGGAAGTCGGTAACAAGCCCAGGCGGAACAACAGAAGCGGGTATTCGTGTCTTGGATAACAGTCATGTAAAGGAAGCATTTATTCATTGCATCAAAGAAGCGACGACACAATCGAAAAGACTCGCACAAATAAATAGTAAGAAATAACTATAGTTTAACAATCAAGTTTCTTTCCTTAACCAACTCACATTGCTATAATTTGTATTCAAGAAAGATTTAAGGAGGGAATAACTTTTGACTGTAAAATTATTTGAACCATATACACTAAAAAATGTTACGTTAAAAAATAGGATTGTTATGTCACCGATGTGTATGTATTCTTGCGAAAATGAAGATGGCATCGTTAATGACTGGCACCGAACACACTATACGAGCCGTGCGGTCGGTCAAGTAGGATTGATCATTCTTGAAGCGACAGCCGTAACACCACAAGGAAGGATTAGTCCCCAAGATTTAGGGATTTGGAGCGATGATCATATTGAAGGCTTAGCCGATTTAGTGCGAATGATCAAATCTCATGGATCTGTTGCCGGTATTCAAATCGCCCATGCTGGAAGAAAAGCTGAACTTGAGGGAGAAATAGTTGCGCCTTCAGCCATCGCTTTCAATGAAAAAAGCAAAACACCGAAAGAAATGAGTAAAGAAGAGATCAAAGAAACAGTGGAAGCTTTTAAACAAGGGGTTTTGCGTGCAAAAAAAGCCGGCTTCGAGGTCATCGAACTTCATGGCGCACATGGTTATTTAATTAATGAATTCTTATCTCCACTTTCTAACCAAAGAACAGATGAGTATGGTGGTTCTGCAGAAAATCGCTACCGTTTCTTGAAAGAAATCATTGAAGAAGTGAAATTAATATGGGATGGCCCATTAATGGTGCGTGTGTCGGCAAATGATTACCATCCTGAAGGACTTGCACCAGAAGATTATGTTCAATTTGGTAAGTGGATGAAGGATCAAGGGGTAGACTTAATTGATGTAAGTTCTGGGGCAGTTGTTCCAGCAAGAATCTCTGTATTTCCTAGTTATCAAGTTCCTTTCGCTCAAAAAATTAAAGAAGAAGCAGGCGTTGATACGGGAGCAGTCGGATTAATCACCTCCCCATTACAAGCGGAGGAAATTTTGCAAAATGGACGTGCTGATTTAGTTTTATTAGCTCGTGAATTATTAAGAGATCCCTACTGGCCACGCCGTGCAGCGAAAGAACTTGGTGCCGAAATTGAAAGTCCAATACAATATGAACGTGGATGGAATTAAAAAATAAGCCTAAACGGCTTATTTTTTTTAAACCACTATTTGATTTTTATCTCCATAAAATCATGTGCAATCACACTATTAGGAAATACTTCCTTTGCTTCCTTCACTAGCTGTGGCCAATCGTCCTTTCCATATCTTGAACTAATATGTGTTAAACATAAAGTCCTTACATTGGCTTCAGAAGCAATAGTTGCTGCTTGTTTCGTTGTAGAATGAAAGTAGTCAAATGCAAGTTCTTCATTCTCAGCTGAAAAAGTAGCTTCATGAACAAGAATATCCGCATTTTGGGCTAAGTTACGTGCATTTTCACAAAATCTTGTATCGCCTAAAATAGTGATGATTTTCCCCTTTTGGTCAGGCCCTACATAATCGTTGCCATTAATGATCCGGCCGTCTTCTAATTGAACGGTCTCACCGCTTTTTAATTTCGCGTAAATCGGGCCCGGCATTATTCCATCGTTACGAAGCTTATCGACATCCAACGTACCTTTCCTATCCTTTTCAGTAATACGGTAACCAAAACTATGAATACCATGTTCTAAAACGGCAGCCTCCACAACGAATTGATCATCTTCAAAAACAATTCCCTCATCGATTTCTTTAATGACAAGCGGGTATTGCAAATGTGTTTCACTCACCTTAAGTGACACATCGATAAATTCTTTTATCCCTTTTGGGCCATATACAGTAAGTTCTGAATGACCGGCTTGAAAAGAGCGGCTACCGAGTAGTCCTGGTAAACCGTATATATGATCACCATGTAAATGAGTGATAAAAATTTTTTCGATTTTCCGTGGCTTCAGTGATGTATGTAAAATTTGATGTTGTGTGGCTTCTCCACAATCAAACAACCATATCGTTTTTCTCTCTTCCAACATTTTCAGTGCAATTGAAGTTACATTTCGTAGCTTTGCAGGTATTCCTGCGCCTGTTCCTAAAAATAAAAGATCCAAAGAGGAACCCTCCCATATATTACTATCTGCTTATTTTACCATAAACTTTTGAAAATAGCCTTTAGTGCGTTAATTGCATATCATTTGCTATTTCATCTATAAATGGAGTAAATTTAATACTTGGATATGCTAATCCTGCGAAAAAAATTTTTTCATTACTAAGTATTACCGATAATAATTGGTATCCTATAAATAGCAAGTAAAAAGGAGAGAATGAACAACAATGAATTCAAATGATTCTTCAACTTCATTAATTATGATATTCGGTGCAACCGGAGATTTAGCGAAGAGAAAACTTTACCCTTCCCTTTATCATCTATACAAAAAAGGAAAATTAGCGGATCATTTTGCAGTGATCGGTACAGCTAGACGACCATGGTCACACGAAGAATTTAGAGAAAATATTAAAGACTCGATTCATTCATTCGTTGGAGCAGATGAACAAATTGATGATTTCAGCTCGCATTTCTATTATCAACCACATGATGTCACTGACACTGAATCTTACATACAATTAAAGACATTAGCAAAAGAGCTAGATACGAAGTACTCTTTACAAGGAAATCGGATTTTCTACCTTGCGATGGCACCGGAATTTTTTGGAACAATTGCTGATCATTTAAAAGCTGATGGATTGACTGATACAAACGGCTTTAAACGTCTTGTTATTGAAAAGCCTTTCGGTCACGATTTAGAATCTGCCGAACAATTAAATGCGCAAATTCGTCAATCTTTTCCTGAAGAAGAAATTTATCGTATCGATCACTACTTAGGAAAAGCGATGGTACAAAATATTGAGGTTATTCGATTTGCGAACGCATTTTTTGAACCTCTTTGGAATAATCGTTACATTTCAAATATCCAAATTACCTCAAGTGAAAAACTAGGGGTTGAAGAACGTGCAAGATACTATGAAACAAGCGGTGCTCTAAGAGATATGGTACAAAATCATATGTTACAAATGTTGGCGTTGTTAGCAATGGAACCACCTATTCGTTTAACAACAGATGAGATTCGAAGTGAAAAAGTTAAAGTATTTCGTGCTCTCCGACCAATAGAAGGAAACGAGGTTAATGAGTATTTTGTTCGCGGACAATATGGACCGGGTACGATTGACAATAATGAAGTTGTCGGTTACCGCGATGAAATGAATGTTGATCCTAATTCACAAACTGAAACATACGTAGCGGGGAAATTAATGATTGATAACTTTAGATGGGCCGGTGTTCCTTTCTATATTCGAACAGGAAAGCGCATGACGACGAAATCAACGAAAATTGTCATTCAATTTAAAGATATTCCGATGAATCTTTATAATAATAATGAGCAGCTTCAACCAAATTTACTTGTCATTCATATTCAACCGGACGAAGGGATTACTTTGCATCTTAACGCGAAAAAATCAGGACAAAACATGCAAACCAATCCTGTTAAATTGAATTTTTCAAATGAAGGTTCCAATGGAATCAATACACCTGAGGCATATGAAAAATTACTTTACGATTGCTTACATGGTGATGCAACAAACTTTACTCATTGGGACGAAGTAGCATTGTCTTGGAAATTTGTCGACAATATTTCAGAAGTATGGGAACAAACGAATTCGGAAATCCCAAAATATGCTTCTGGTACAATGGGTCCGGAAGAAGCAGAAAAGCTTATCGAAAACGATGGTTTCTTCTGGTGGAACCTCAATGATCTTGATGTAGAAAATTGTGACTAAAAACGTATATTCATATTAAACCCATGTTGCTTCATGGGTTTCTTTTTTTTACGGAACATATTTTACACTTATGCTTACTTTGTAATAAAGGAATGTTTTTTAATGAGGAGGTTTAACAGATGTCACGCCAACCTAATTTAGATGATTATTTGCAAAAAGGAATGTATGGTGAAAAACAATTGAAACCTGATGAAAAAAGAAAATATCTTGGAACATTTCGAGAACGTATCGTTGTCGCTTTAAAGAAAAGTCAAGTAATGGAAAAGCAAATCTATCCCGAAGTAGAAGATTTAATGAAAAAAAATCCAAAAGCAAAGCTGTTATTAAATGGAGATTTAACTTACACTTTTTTAACTAAATATATTCAACTGGCAAAAAAACATAACAATTCGTATTCCATCGTTACGAATAACGATTCCAATACCCCAATTGGTCTTGTACTGGCGCTGGATTATGCGATTAATAAGGAAAATATCTATATAACAAAGGCAAGCAATCAACAAACAGAGACAGTTAAAAAAGAAGGGCTCTGGTCCTCCTTAAAAGGGGTGCTTATTAAAAAGAAATAATTCTCATTTTTTATTTTTATTCACCCCTCTTTGCACAGCATTTTCGCCGTATTTTTCACGCAGTTTATCGATCGCTTGATACAGTGGTTCTTTCATAGCTACTTTCTCATAGGAAAATAAGTTTAATTGTTCAACAGCATCTTGTTGTTCTACTAGATCTTGCCCTGTTACTCCGAGTAACCGAACTGGATTTCCATTCCAATGTTTAAGGAAAAGCATTTTCGCAGCGCTATATATATCTTTTTGCTGAACAACCGGATTGTTTAGTTTTCGGCTCCTCGTTATAGTGCTGCGATTTTTATATTTAATCGTGATCGAGACATTGTTTGTTAAGTAACCCTTCTTTTTCATACGCGTAGCCGTTTCCGAAGATAATTTTTCTAAAACCTTTAATAATTCTTGTTGGTTCGTGGAATCCTTTGGTAGGGTTGTGGAACTTCCTACACTTTTATAATCATTCGCAGCATTTGGATCGACTACTCGTAAATCAACACCATTCGCCTTTTCTTTCAATTTCAGTCCTCTTATACCTAATAATTTTTCAAGTTGTAAGTCATTGGTGTGAGCTAGATCTTTAATTGTTTGTATCCCTGCATCAACTAGTTTGTCTGCCGTTTTTTTGCCAATGCCGTGCATTTCGATTAACGGAAGCGGCCATATTTTTTCGGGGATGTCACGTTTTCTCAAAACGGTAATTCCCATTGGTTTTTTCATATCTGAGGCCATTTTAGCCAAAAATTTATTTGGGGCTATACCGATACTGCAGGGCAGATCTAATTCATTCACTAATTGTTGCTGAATCATTGTGGCAATTTCGTAAGGTGTCCCTAATTCATAGCTCTCCGTAATATCAATATACCCTTCGTCAATAGAAACCGGCTCTACTAGCTCAGAATATTGACGTAAAATACGAAACATTGCTTCTGATGCCTCACGATATCTCGTAAAATTAGGTCTCAATATAATTAATTGCGGACATCGTTTTTTTGCTTCCCAAACAGTCATCGTTGTTTTTACACCAAATTTACGTGCTTCATAACTGCATGTTACAACGATCCCTTTCCTCTCCTCAGGATTTCCGGCTACAGCGATCGGCTTCCCCTTTAGTGATGCATCATAGGCCATTTCAACAGAGGCAAAAAAGCTATTCATATCAACATGTAAAATGACACGTCCGTTTTTTGGGTAATATTGTTTCACCTAAATCATTTCCTTTTTTAAAGTAGGCGTTTTTTCTTTTTATATTTATACAAGCAAAAATGCATGTTTGCACATGCATCAATTGACTTGCGGTTCTTTCATATATTCTAGTATATCTTTAATTCCTTCTAATGAATGAACTAAAAGATTCGGATCAATCATCGTAATTAAGCGAGATTCTAAATTTGCTACACTACTCATGTAATTCGTTTTTTGATAGGCGACCAAACCGATTTGTGTTAATGTGTCATTTGGTATATCAAGAATTTCTTTCGCTTCTTTTACTAGTAAACCGATAGATAATTCTTCTGTATTTAACACAATTAATCGTGATTGTTCATTATGTTGTAAGAGATGACCGTATAATACATGTTCGAAATCGATGACTGGAATCAGTTCTCCTCTTGATTTTACTATACCCCTGACAAACGGGGGCAAATTTGGAATCAATGTAATATTTTCGAATTTTTCTATTGAAATGACATAATCAACAGAAATTCCGTATTCTTCGTTACCAATTTGAAAGATAATTGCTTTTTCATTTACTGCCACACCTAAATCCTCCACTTTCATTTTAGAAACTAGACCATTTTCCATGGTCTAGTTTCTTCTTAAAAATTATGCATTTGCAACTTCTTGAACAATAGCTACAACCATTTCTGTCAATTTAACGAGTTCTTCGACAGGCATGCGTTCGTTTGTTGTATGAATTTCTTCATAACCAACAGCTAGATTGACAGTAGGGATACCAAATCCGGCGATTACGTTCGCATCACTACCTCCACCACTTTGCTCAAGCTTGCAATCTCTGCCTATTTTAGCTGCAGCTTTTTTCGCAATTTCAACGACTTGATCGCCGTCAGCAAATTTAAATCCTGGATACATAACCTGAACTTCTACATTTGCTTTACCGCCCATTTCAACAGCAGCTTGTTCGAATGCTTCTTTCATTTTGGCAACTTGTTTCTCCATTTTATCAGGAACCAATGAACGAGCCTCAGCTAAAATATCTACACGGTCGCAAACAATATTTGTTGCTTGGCCGCCTTCGAATCTTCCGATATTTGCAGTCGTTTCTTCATCAATTCGTCCAAGCGGCATTCTTGAAATTGCTTTTGCAGCGATGGAAATAGCCGATACACCTTTTTCCGGTGCTACGCCGGCATGCGCCGTTTTCCCATGAATAACTGCCTTCACTTTTGCTTGTGTTGGTGCAGCAACAACGATATTACCAACCTTTCCGTCACTATCTAAAGCAAAACCGTATTTAGCTTTCAACAATGATGGATCTAACACTTTTGCGCCAACAAGACCGGACTCTTCGCCGACTGTAATAATGAACTGGATTGTACCATGTTCAATATTTTCCTCTTTTAATACACGTAAAGCTTCAAACATGGCAGCAAGTCCTGCTTTGTCATCAGCACCAAGAATGGTTGTCCCATCAGTAACGACATACCCATCTTTAATAGACGGTTTAACACCATTTCCCGGAACAACCGTATCCATATGTGAAGTAAAGTAAATTGTATCGGCATCTTGCTTTGTTCCTTTTAATGTACAAATCAGATTTCCCGCACCATGACCTGTTTGAGACATCGTATCATCTTCAAACACTTCTACACCTAAATCTTGAAATTTTTTCTTTAGAACTTTAGAAATATTTCCTTCATTTTTTGTTTCTGAATCAATTTGAACTAATTCTAGAAACTCATTAAGTAATCGTTCTTGATTAGCCATCTATAGAGACCTCCAATAAAAATATGTACGCTTCCTTATAAGTATATCCCTATTTTTAAATACGGACAATTATAGTGGAATATTTCCGTGTTTTTTATTTGGTCTTTCTTCTTTTTTATGGCGCATTATATCTAGCCCTTGAATTAATTTCATTCTTGTTTCCCGCGGATCAATGACATCATCTACCATTCCCCTTGAGGCAGCAACATATGGATTAGCGAATTTTTCTCGGTATTCGTCAATTTTTTGTTTTCTCGTTTCTTCAGGATTAGGACTATTTTGAATTTCTTTGGCAAAAATGATATTGGCTGCGCCTTCAGGTCCCATGACGGCAATCTCCGCATTTGGCCATGCATATACTAAATCAGCACCGATTGATTTACTATTTAAGGCAACATACGCTCCGCCAAAAGCTTTTCTCAAAATAACGGTTATTTTCGGAACGGTCGCTTCAGAATACGCATATAAGATTTTTGCACCATGACGAATAATTCCGCCATGTTCTTGCTTAATCCCAGGAAAGAAACCTGTTACATCCTCAAAAGTAATAATTGGTATATTAAAAGAATCACAGAAACGGATAAAGCGAGCTGCTTTGTCTGAAGAATCAATATCTAACCCGCCAGCCATAAACTTCGGTTGATTACAAACAAGTCCAACAGATTCCCCGTTTAGCCGTGCAAATCCAATGACAATATTTTTCGCAAATTCTTTTTGGACTTCAAAAAATGATCCTTCATCTACTACTTGATCAATAACCTTTCTAATATCATAGGGCCTGACTGCATCAAATGGAATGATATCCGTTAAATCCGGTCGATAATGATCTGTTTCATCAACTGCTAGTTTAGGTGCTTTTTCTCCATTATTCTGTGGCAAATAAGATAAAAGTGTACGTACCATTTCTAATACGCCTTCTTCATTGTTATCACGGAAATGAGCATTTCCACTGATTGTATTATGGACTTTTGAGCCGCCTAAATCTTCTGAAGAGATCTTTTCACCAGTCACAGTCTCAATCACTTTTGGACCAGTGATGAACATTTGACTTGATTCATCAACCATAAAGACAAAATCTGTAATAGCTGGAGAATAGACGGCCCCACCGGCACAAGGACCCATAATAACGGATATTTGCGGAATAACACCTGAATATATCGCATTGCGATAAAAAACATGTCCGTATCCATCCAATGATACGACACCTTCTTGAATTCTTGCTCCGCCGGAGTCATTTAATCCAATAAATGGTGCACCGTTTTTTGCCGCTAAATCCATTACATTTGCTATTTTCTCAGCATGCATTTCGCCAAGTGCACCACCAAATACAGTAAAGTCTTGGGAAAATAAATAAATTGGTCGTCCATTTACTTTTGCGTAGCCTGTGACCACACCATCGCCGGGACCTTTTACCTTATCTAATCCAAAATCATGGCTCCGGTGCTCAATAAACGGTTGTAATTCGACAAATGAACCTGGGTCAACCAATAAATCAATTCTTTCTCTCGCCGTTAATTTACCTTTTTGATGTTGTTTATCGATTTTTTCATCTCCGCCACCGAGCTCAATTTCTCGTTTCCTGTCATATAATTCATTAATTTTCTCATATATATCTGTCACTTTGATCCCTCCCTGATGTAAGTAATCAAATCAAATAACTATTTCTCGTTCTTCTCACATAGTTCATATAAAACACCATGTCCTGATTTCGGATGAAGAAATGCGACTTGTGCACCGCCAGCCCCTCGTTTTGGGGTATCTTGTATCATTTGCACACCTTTGTCTCTAAGCTCTCTTATCCGCGTTTGAATGTCGTCTACACTAAAGGCGACATGATGGATCCCTTGCCCTCGTTTTTCTAAAAATTTCGCAATTGTACTCGATTCGTTGATCGGCTCTAATAATTCCAATTTCACGTTTCCCGCATCAATGAAGGCAACCCGAATATTTTCTGATGGAACCTCTTCAATATGTAAACAAGAAAATGGAAGCGTTTCCGTATAAAACGGCAATACTTCATTAATTGAATGAACGGCGATCCCAATATGATCTACCTTTTTCATTTCTGAATCCCTCCCCAAGTTGTACCATATATACTTATACATAAAGTGTCGAAAATCCTGCAATAATTAATAAAAATGCCTTATTTAATTAGGAATAGTGGTTGTCTTCTCATCTATAAATTAATAGAATAGTATTAAGAGTTACAAGGAGTGAAGATGATTATGTCAAAAAAAGCGCAAAAAATTGTTGTTTATTTGATGATATTTGCAATGCTTGCTTCAACTGTACTTGCTGGACTAGCATGGTTACTATAATAAAAAAGCCCTAGTTAATTTAATTCTTAGCTAGGGACTTTTTTTGTACATTTTTATCTACTTTAAAATTGCTTTTAATCATTAAGTATTGTTCCATTTCTCGCATAAATTGGAATAGAGTGGCTCTTGCCTCAAATTCCTCTCTTGTTTTTGGAAGATCCATTTGTTGTATTTTCCTTTGCATAGAATAAAGCTTTTTTAATCTGTCTAAAGCTGTGTTTTTCGGTTTAATATTTTCCTTTAAGTCTTCTATAAAATCCGCCACCATCATTCTTTGTTCTACCATAGATGAAATTGATGTAATAATAGGAAGCGATCTCTCGATAATCTCAAATTGCTTTTCTCTCATTTTAAAATAGGAATAGTAAAACGATTCGTTAGTAGTAAAACGATTTTCAACATCACGAAAAGCAAGAAGCTTTGCATTTTCAATAATTTCAGCCGTTTCCGTTATTTCTTTTCCATCCCATGTATTTTTATTTGTCCTCAAATATTGAATAATTTCTTCAAAGATTAATCGGAAATTCCCTTCAATTTTCTCTTGGTATTTTAATAATTGACGATCAAGACTTGGCATGTATAAATTCATGACTAACGCTACACCAATTCCAATAAGAATAATCGCAAATTCATTTACAACAAGATGTGAATCGATGGATGAGGCTGCAAGAAAATGTAAAATAATGACACTACTTGATACAACCCCTTCATTTATTTTTAACATGACTGTAACAGGAATAAATATAAGCAAAACAAGACCGATGACAAATGGATGCTGTCCAAGTATGGTGAAAAATAATGTTGATAAGATCATCGCAATTACACAGGCAGCAAACCTGCTCCATGCCGCTTTTACTGATTTTTTCTTTGTGCTTTGGATGCAAAGAATGGCTAATATTCCCGCAGAAAAATAATTCTGTAAATCGAATATTTGCGCAATATAGATAGCAACTGGTGTGGCAATAGCGGTTTTCATTGTACGATAGCCGATTTTGAACATAATTTAACTCCCATTATTTACTCTTTTATAATAGAATTTCACAAAAAAATCCGGTTATGAACCGGATTTTTTTATCCAACTTAAATTTCTTCACAATATTGATCGAAATATTCTTGGAGCTTATTAACAACTGACATTGGGTCATGACCTTCAATTTCATGACGCTCAACCATTGTCAATAGTTTTCCATCTTTTAATAACGCAAATGATGGTGAGGAAGGTGGATAGCCTTCAAAATAACTTCTTGCTTTTGCCGTTGCTTCCTTATCTTGCCCGGCAAATACAGTTACTAGTTGATCCGGCCGCTTATCGTGATGAATAGCATGTGCAGCAGCAGGACGTGCAATTCCGCCGGCACAACCACATACAGAATTTACAAGCACTAATGTTGTCCCTTTTTTCGTTAATGCCTCGTCTACTTCTTCGACTGTTTTTAGCTCTTTATAACCAGATGCAGTCGCCTCTTCTCGAGCTTGTCGTACTACATCATTCATGAATAAATTAAAATCCATACTCATATTCTCGCTTCCTTCCATACAATATCTACTTTCTCATAATAGCAGGTTTTCTTTTAATTATACAAATAATCAAATCCCCAATAAGAAAATAGTTAAATTGTTAGCAACTTTATAAAAAAATAAGATTAAGTATTTTGAAAACGGGTATGATAATAATACATCTAGATCCATACCCCTAAACTCCCTAGATGTTTTTTTGGATAGCGATTATCGCTGTCCTTTTTTAATGTAAGTGATTATCTATTATTTATTAAAATATTGCTCAAATAAACTGTCCACAGCTAGTGAAACGGTAGTATCACCGTTAATGACTGCTTGTTGGAAATACGGTAGTAATTTTTTTATTTCCGGGTGCTGATAAAACGTATAATGGAGTCGTTCGGTTATTTGTGAGGCCATCCATTCCTTCGCTTGCTCTTTTCTTCTTTCTATAAAAACACCACTTTGTTCCGTAATCTTTTTAAATTTTGTTATAACATCCCAAATTTCTTCCATTCCATCTCCATTAATAGATGAACATGTATATGCTTTCGTTTCCCAACCTTTTGTTGGAGGCATCAGAAAATGGAGAATCTGATTATATTCCCGGCGTGTTTTTTCTGCTAATGGTTTATTTACCCCATCCGCCTTGTTTACGACAACTGCGTCAGCCAACTCCATGATTCCTTTTTTCATCCCTTGCAGTTGATCACCAGCACCTGTAATGGTAAGGAGCATAAAAAAGTCAACCATTCCTCTAACAATGACTTCACTTTGGCCTACTCCAACTGTTTCAACAATTATAATATCAAAACCCGCGGCCTCACACGCTAAAATGGTTTCCCTCGTTTTCCGATGAACACCACCTAGCGTGCCTGAAGATGGCGATGGCCTAATAAAAGCATTGTTATTACGTACGAGCCGCTCCATCCTCGTTTTATCCCCTAAAATACTTCCTCCACTAATAGTAGAACTTGGATCAATCGCAAGTACTGCCACCCGGTATCCACGCTCACACAATAGTGAACCGAATTCTTCAATAAACGTACTCTTACCTGCTCCGGGAACCCCCGTAATTCCGATACGAATCGATTTACCTGTATAGGGAAGCAATTGTCCTAACATTTGTTGCGCTTGGCTAAAATGATGTGATGCATTGCTTTCAATTAATGTAATCGCCTTTGCCAGCATCATGCGATCGCCACTAAGCACCTTATTTACTAAAGTATTCACTGAAATCTCATCATTTTTTCGCTTTTGAAATGATTTTTTTGAAGACTTATGAACTCCATCATGTGTGGACGGAATTCCCGGCATGTAAGATGATGTCTCATGCTTTGAATCAGACCATTCAGGACGCCTCGAATCCATCATTTAATCATTCACTTCCTCATAGCCTAAACGATGATAAATTTCTTCAATCACCTTACCCGCAGCTACCGGAATAACAGTGCCTGGTCCGAAGATAGCCGCCGCACCGTTTTCTTTTAAAAATTCATAATCCTGTGCTGGAATGACTCCGCCAATTACTACTACAATATCTTCTCTGCCGATTTTTTTTAATTCTGAAATTAACTGCGGCAATAATGTCTTATGTCCTGCCGCTAAAGAGCTCACACCGATAACATGAACATCATTCTCTGCGGCTTGTTTAGCAGTTTCATCCGGCGTTTGGAATAAAGGACCGATATCAACATCAAAGCCTAAATCGGCAAATGCCGTGGCGATAATTTTTGCCCCACGATCATGACCATCCTGGCCCATTTTCGCAATTAATATCCGCGGCCTTCTTCCTTCATTCTCCAAAAATTGGTCTGTCATTTCTTGCACTTCTTTAATTTCTTCGTCATTTGAAAAATGAGAGCTATACACTCCACTCACGGATCGAATAACTGCTTTATGTCTTCCGGAAACTGCTTCGATTGCATCTGATATTTCACCCAATGTTGCCCTGGCACGAGCTGCACAAACGGCAAGTTCTAATAGATTACCCTTTCCTGTTCTTGCTGCGCTAGTAATCTCGTAGAGCCTGCTTTGAACTTCTTCCTCATTCCGAGATGCTTTAAGCTCATGCAAACGTTCAATTTGCTTCTTCCTTACAACGGTATTATCAATATTTAATATATCTAATGGTTCTTCCTTCTCTAAGCGGTAACGATTCACACCGATAATCGTTTCTGTTCCCGAATCAATAAGCGCCTGTCTTCTCGCAGAGGCCTCCTCAATTCTCATCTTTGGTAACCCCGTTTCAATCGCTTTTGTCATACCTCCCAAACTTTCAATTTCTTCAATATGCTCCCACGCTTTCTTCATTAATTCATTTGTAAGGGATTCGACATAATAAGACCCTCCCCAAGGATCGATTACATTGGTTATTCCTGTCTCTTCTTGTAAATACAGCTGAGTATTGCGAGCAATTCTTGCGGAAAAATCAGTAGGCAAAGCAATCGCTTCATCAAGGGCATTTGTATGCAGTGACTGAGTATGCCCCATCGCAGCCGCGTGAGCCTCGATAAGCGTTCTTGTTACATTATTAAATGGATCTTGTTCGGTTAAGCTCCAACCGGAAGTCTGTGAATGCGTACGCAAAGCAAGGGATTTTGAATTTTGCGGGTTAAATGGCTTCATCAACTGTGCCCAAATTCTTCGTGCAGCACGCATTTTTGCCACTTCCATAAAATAATTCATCCCTATTGCCCAAAAAAATGATAATCTTGGAGCGAAAGAATCGATATCGATTCCTGCTTTAATTCCTGTACGAACATACTCCAGACCATCTGCTAATGTATAAGCAAGTTCAAGATCAGCCGGAGCACCTGCTTCTTGCATATGATAGCCTGAGATTGAAATACTATTAAATTTCGGCATCTTTTTAGACGTATACTCAAATATATCCGCAATTATTTTCATAGACATCTCCGGTGGATAAATATACGTATTACGAACCATATATTCTTTTAAAATATCATTTTGAATCGTACCGGATAATTTTTCCGGTGGAACTCCTTGTTCCTCTGCTGTAACGATATAAAATGCAAGAATTGGCAATACTGCACCATTCATTGTCATGGAAACAGACATTTGATCTAAAGGGATTCCTTCAAACAATATTTTCATATCTAAAATCGAATCTATCGCTACTCCGGCTTTTCCTACATCACCAACTACACGAGGATGATCTGAATCGTATCCTCGATGCGTAGCCAGATCAAAAGCAACAGATAATCCTTTTTGTCCCATCGCTAAATTTCGGCGATAGAACGCATTGCTCTCCTCAGCTGTAGAAAACCCGGCATATTGCCTAACTGTCCATGGTCGATTGACATACATTGTTGGATAAGGGCCTCTTGTAAAAGGTTCTAGCCCCGGCTTATCATCTAGATGTTCAAGTGAATGTAGATCCTTCTTTGTATAAAGTGGTTTAACCATAATTTTCTCATTTGTTTCAAACAAATTTGCTTGAAACTCATCATCTTTTCTTTCTTGTTCAAAATTTGGCATGTCTTCACCAGGTTGGATCATTTGAAAATTCGGTTTATTTTTCATTTATTTCACCTCCCACAAGGTTAATAATGATGTTAGTTTTTCAATTGCATTTTGATTTTTATATATTGCATCAGATACACCAGCTGATTTCATTGCTATCCATTTTTCACCCGATATTTTCCCAGCAATATCGAGAATAAAATGTGAAGTTTGTCCTTGAAACCATTCAATAATTTTCTCGTTTAACCCTTCGTATGCTTCATCATTACCGCAAAGGCAATAATAGGAAAAATTTGTTTCTTTAACAAACGTTTGTATATCTTCTAATTTAGTACATTCAGGGCTCCATACGGATTTTATTCCCCCTGTAGCTAAAAATCCTGTAACAAAATCTGCTCTTGCTTTATGATGTTTTAATTTATCTAAACAAATTAATCCAGCAATCGGAGCACGACCAGTTTCTTCTAACCCTTTTGCATGTTCTCTAAGATTTTCAAACGCTTCAGCCAATCTTACTGAAGGTAATACTTTATTCGAACTGACATTGGTTGATTGACGTTTATTTACATAGGGCACTTGTTCAGCCAGATTTGCATATACATTTGTTCCAATAAGCGATTGCTTTCTCGTGGCAACATCTGTTAATCGCTGATCGCGGATGTTCTTAATTTCTTGTTGAAGCCAGCTAGATTGAAGAACTTCAACGATACCTCCCTTTCGATCAATTAATTGGAAAAGTTCCCAAGACTTCTTCACTAGTTCATTCGTTAATGTTTCAATATAATAAGAACCGCCCGCAGGATCACTTACTTTGTTTAAGTGTGCTTCTTCCCTAAGAAGTAACTGAATATTCCTGGAGATTCTTGCTGAAAATTCATTTGTTTCCTTATAAATTTCATCAAAAGCCGATACATGTAATAAATTGACTCCGCCTAATATTGCCGAAAATGCTTCATTCCCTGCACGAAGGATATTCACATAAGGATCTAATTTCGATTTTGTTATCATGGAGGTTTCCGCACTTATCGGTACAGCCTGCTCATCTAATGTCATTTCATATGCATTGCCAATCGTCGACCAAAGCTTCCGAAAAGCTCGTAATTTAGCAATCTCCATAAAGAAATTACCGCCAATTGAAAAATGAAACACTAATTTTCTTGCTGTCTTTCCGGGTTCCCAATTTGCTTCTTTCAATCGTTCAATATAATAAACCGCTTCGGAAAGCGCGATCGCAATTTCTTGAACTGCATTCGCCCCCCCGTTATGGTAAGGAGTAGTATCGATAAAAACCGTTTTTAAGGCATTAAATTCTTGATCTGCAAGTTTAATTTGCTGCAACCAATTATTCATTTCACTACTTAATGAATTCGGAATATCCCCGTTTTCAACTCCTTTTGAAATAATATCCGTGCCCAATATCCCTTTTAATTGTTCTTTATTTGGAATCTCTCTTAATTTCGCTAGCATCGTTTTAAAATGGGCCTTTGTATGAATAAAGATGGGCGTTTGGGATAAATCAAGTTCCTCTATATCCATAAAATTTACTTGGTCAATGTCATTTAGCCTATCAATATCTATAGATAAAACTTCCTGACCACGTTTTAAAACATCAGCCAGAATGGGATGTAATTTCGCCCACTTTGTTTTCGTAAGCTTTTGAGCAATTTGCCACTTATTTTGACTGTTATCGAACTCGTCAAATCCTCTAGTATTTAACCCTGAACGAGGGTTTTGCTCGATTGATAAATGTTCGATATCCTCCTTTGTATACAAAGGTTTGAGCATAATATTTTCATATGTGCTTCGGGACAAAGAATCTATATTTCTATTTTTTAACGTTTGATTTGCTGCATCTTCCCAATCCATAACTGAATAGGCTTGAAACGTTTGATTCTTTAATTCCTTTACATTTTCACCCATGCTTTTCCCCCCATCTCCAGATGTAACCGATTGCAATTTTTATAAAATAATTTAAATTAGGAATTGCCTATCATTATTTTAATATAAAAATAACATTCAATCTAGATTTACATGATGATTATTTATTTCTCATCTCGTAAATCTTCTTGAAAAGTCGATTGAATAGCTTCTTTATTTCCATATAAGTATAAGTGATCTCCGGCCTGCAGTTTTTCTTTCATACAATCTTTTCGTATTAATACTTCTCCCCTTTTAAGTAAAATTAACAAATAATCGTCGCTTTCGTTCATTATTTCAGCACAGGTTTTAGCGATAAATGGGGACGATTTTTTTAATTCCACATCTAAAAAGGCATCGCCCTTATTTTTTAACAATACGTTTTTAATCGGGAGTTCATGAGTTTTGTACGTATGTTTAATATTATTCCTTAAATGTTTCGATAAAGCCTTTTGGAGAGCGGGTATTTTTAAAATATAAAATATAATGATTAAAACTACGGCCAAATAGGAAATTTCCTTCGTTCGAAAATCGTCAGAAAGAATGCTGCTAACAACTGAAATAATAACCGCTAACGAAAATGCGCCAAGCTTTCTTCGAAGTGGATGCTCGATGATTAATTCGGATTCACTCGTCGTAAATCCAGTACCAGTCAACATTGAAATAACTTGAAATCTAGAAATATTGTTATCTAGCCCTGTTAAAGTAAAAAGCACAACATTAATTTCTATTACTACCATAACAATTGTTAAATATATTAAGATAAAAAATATGCCCAAATATATCCCCTCATATCTTAATCTATCGTTTTTATTTTTCTACCCATCTTTTACTAGTAAAAAACGATTAATAATTGTTTTGATTTCAACATTTTAGGGAACTTTAAGTTGATAATAGTATTGCGAGGTGAATATATGGATGAAGAAAATATATTCCACATCAAATTGGGAATGGTATCGCATGGAAAGTGATAATACATCTGAACTAAAAAAGCTTGTAGATCATACTCAGTATTGTAATTATTGGATTAATCGAATCAATAATAATGAATCTAATTACCTTGAAGTTTCTACCTTTAATCCCGAATGTTTGCATTTAAGTGGGTCGATTATCTATCTACAAAATAGTAAAGTGCAAAATGAAAATGATTTGTTTCATTTTTTTATTACAAAGGAATATTTTATTACCGTAGATTTAGACTTTTCAAAGCTACCGGAAACAGTTATTTCAGAAATGTTAATGGAAATGGAACACACCTCTACTGCGATAGAAGGTTTTTTTATTCTAATAGGAGAAATGATCAAAAATTATTTAGCTAAAATTGATGACTTCGAATTAAGACTTAATCAACTGCTTTGGGACTTAAAGGAAAAAAATAATATTGAAATATTAGAAAGGATCCATCATGCGCGGCATGAAATTTTAATTTGGAAAAATTTAATGATTCCTATTAAAGAAATACAAATAGGTATGGATGAGGTGTTTGGTGAAGAACTTACTTCATTTCCTGCTTGTAAACGAACGAACAAAAGAATCGAGAGAACATTACATTTGTTAAAAGAATACCAGCAAGAAATCGATGCTTTAGTTGACTTTGAAGTAGTCGTTTCATCACATCGTGGAAATGAAATAATGAAAACTTTAACTGTGTTAACAACTTTATTCACCCCAATTGCCGCATGGGGTGCTCTTTGGGGGATGAATTTTAAATTTATGCCGGAATTAGATTTAAAATTCGGCTATGTTTACTCGATTATAGTGATAGCTGTTACTACTCTCATCCTTTATTTTTATTTAAAGATGAAAGGCTGGACAGGAGATATTTTGCAGTCATCTAAAAAGCATTCTTTCTTTAAATAATAGAAAGTGTCCCAAAAGCATTCGATACTTTTGGGACACTTTGATTAATAGACTGATGTTTCTTTAGATATGTTTTCAAGGATTTGCTTCACACGTTGGAGGAAACGGCCACAAATTAATCCGTCGAGTATGCGGTGATCGAGTGACATACATATATTCACCATGTCACGAACAGCGATCATACCATTGTTCATAACAACCGGACGTTTGACGATTGATTCTACTTGAAGGATTGCAGCTTGTGGGTAGTTAATAATTCCCATCGATTGAACAGAACCAAACGAACCAGTATTATTTACAGTAAATGTACCACCCTGCATTTCATCTGCCTTTAATGTTCCTGTACGAACTTTATTGGCAAGTTCAAAAATATCACGAGCAATTCCTTTAATAGACTTATCATCTGCATTTTTAATAACAGGTACGAATAAGGAATCGTCAGTTGCAACGGCAATTGAAATATTAATATCTTTCTTTTGTATAATTTTGTCTCCTGCCCACATAGAATTGATTTGTGGAAATTCTTTCAATGCTTGTGCAACTGCTTTTACGAAGAACGCAAAATAGGTGATATTAAAGCCTTCTCGCTTTTTAAAGTCTCCCTTAATCGAATCGCGGTATTCAACAAGATTCGTTACATCCACTTCCATCATTGTCCAAGCATGTGGTGCTTCATGTTTGCTTCTTAGCATATTGCTTGCAATCGCTTTTCTTACACCACTTACTGGAATTTCAATATCACCCGGTAATGTAGGAATGTTTACCGCTGGTGCAGCTGGTTTTGATGCAGCAGGTTGCTTACCTTCAGATACTTCTTTTTCAGATACGGTATTTGTAGTTGGAATATGACCGGATTCAATAATTTTAAGTAAATCTTTACGTGTAATTCTTCCGTCCTTGCCGGTACCATTTACTAAAGAAAGGTCAATATCATGCTCCTGTGAAAGTTTAAGAACGGCTGGGGAATAGCGAACTTTTCCTTTGTCATTTTTCGCAACAGTCGTTTCGTTCTTATCTTGTGTGGACTCATTCACTTTTTCCTCTGTAGGCGTGTCTACTTTTTCAGATGGTGCACCATTACTGCCTTCTACATCCATCATACAAATCACTTCACCGACTTCTAACGTATCTCCTTCGTCGGCGATTAATTCTTTTATCACCCCAGTAAATGAAGAAGGTACTTCTGCATTCACTTTATCTGTCATTACTTCTGCGATTGGATCGTATTTGTTAACGTGATCCCCCGGGGATACTAACCATTTACTAATAGTACCCTCTGTTACACTTTCACCTAATTGAGGCATCGTTATCTTTTCTAATGGCAATTTAAGTAACCTCCTTTTAAGACATTGGATTAGTATTCAGCCAATTCTCTCATCGCTTTTTCAACTTTATCTGGATTGATCATAAAATATTTTTCCATTGTTGGTGCATATGGCATTGCTGGAACATCTGGGCCGGCCAATCTCATAATCGGTGCATCAAGATCGAATAAACAATTTTCTGCTATAATTGCGGATACTTCACTCATAATGCTGCCTTCTTTATTGTCTTCTGTTACAAGTAAAACTTTTCCTGTTTTAGATGCAGCCTCGATGATTGCTTCTTTATCGAGTGGATAGACTGTACGAAGATCTAATATATGGGCTTCTATTCCATCTTGAGCTAAGCGCTCAGCCGCTTGAAGAGCGAAATGGACGGATAAACCGTATGTAATAACCGTGATATCCTCACCTTGGCGTTTGACATCCGCTTTTCCGATTGGTAAGACATAATCATCGTCTGGAACTTCTCCTTTAATTAAGCGATACGCACGTTTATGCTCAAAGAAAAGAACAGGATCTTCATCTCGAATCGCAGCTTTTAATAATCCTTTCACATCATAAGGAGTAGAAGGCATCACAATTTTCAAGCCTGGTTGATTAGCAAATACGGCTTCGACAGACTGAGAATGATACAAGGCTCCATGGACTCCGCCACCATATGGCGCCCGAATGACGATTGGGCAATTCCAATCATTGTTTGAACGGTATCTAATTTTTGCTGCTTCAGAAATAATTTGATTGACAGCCGGCATAATGAAATCAGCAAATTGCATTTCCGCTATCGGTCTCATTCCATACATTGCTGCACCAATCCCAACACCTGCTATCGCTGATTCCGCTAATGGCGTATCTATAACACGATCTTCACCGAATTGATCGTATAAACCGTGAGTCGCTTTAAACACTCCACCTTTTTTCCCAACGTCTTCACCAAGTACGAAAACCTTCGGATCCCTTTCCATTTCTTCACGTATTGCAGTAGTTACTGCATCAATATATGACATCACTGGCATTTTATTTCCCTCCTGTTCTCACGTCTCATTTATTATTCGTTCCCGTATACATATTTTAATGCGTCCTCTGCATCTGCATAAGGAGCATTTTCAGCATAATCAGTTGCTTCATTGACAATTTTCATTACACGATCATTGATTTCTTTTTCAAGCTCATCATTCATAATACCTGTTTCTTTTAAATAGGCACCGAACGTGATAATAGAATCTTTCGTTTTTGCTTCCGCGACTTCATCAGGCGAACGATATGAGCGATCATCATCATCTGAAGAGTGTGCAGTTAAACGGTAAGATACAGCTTCGATAAGTGTCGGACCTTCACCACGTCGCCCTCTTTCTGCTGCTTCCTTAACCGCTCTATATACGTCTAATGGATTATTACCATCAACAGTAACACCAGGCATGCCATATCCAATCGCTCGATCAGATACTTTCTCACATGCTAACTGTTTTTCGATTGGAACAGATATAGCATATTTATTGTTTTCACACATGAAAATTACCGGCAACTTATGTACTCCAGCAAAGTTTGCTCCTTCATGGAAGTCCCCTTGGTTTGATGAACCTTCACCGAATGTCACAAATGTAACTAAGTCTTTATTTTCCATTTTACCCGCCAGAGCAATACCAACTGCATGTGGCACTTGGGTTGTAACCGGAGACGATCCTGTTACAATACGGTTCTTCTTTTGACCAAAATGTCCCGGCATTTGACGGCCACCAGAATTCGGGTCTTCTGCTTTAGCAAATCCCGATAACATTAATTCCTTTGGAGTCATACCAAAGGTTAAAACGACACCAAGATCACGATAATACGGTAATACATAATCCTTATTACGATCTAATGCAAAGGCAGCACCAACTTGTGCAGCTTCTTGACCTTGACAAGAAATAACAAATGGAATTTTTCCTGAGCGGTTTAAAAGCCACATCCTTTCATCGATACGGCGTGCCAACAACATCGTTTCATACATTTCCAATACGGTTTCGTCACTCAAACCTAGTTCTTTATGTCGGTTTTCAGCCATCACTTTTTACCTCCTAAATTTCTTATTTTATTCATATTACGAATGGATTGCTTTACCATCTACAGCTAAAGCAGCTTCACCAATCGCTTCACTTAAGGATGGATGCGGGTGGATCGTATGCCCGATTTCCCACGGTGTTGCATCTAATACTCTTGCTAAGCCAGCCTCGGATATCATATCTGTCACATGAGGTCCAATCATATGGACACCAAGAATATCATCTGTATCTTTATCAGCAATAATTTTCACAAAACCATCGGATTCGCCATATACTAATGCTTTTCCAATTGCTTTAAATGAGAATTTACCAATTTTAACATTATATCCTTTTTCTTTTGCTTCGTTTTCTGTTAATCCAACACTTGCCATTTCCGGATTACTATAAATACACTTCGATACTAGCGAATAATCGATAGGTGTTGGTTTCTTACTCGCCATGTGCTCAACCGCTACAATTCCTTCATGTGAAGCTACATGTGCAAGCTGCAATCCGCCAATAACATCACCAATCGCATAAATATGAGTTTCCTTTGTCTGGTAATATTCATTTACTTGGATGTAGCCTTTTTCTACTTTAATTTCCGTATTTTGCAAACCAATATTTTCGGTGTTGGCGATTCTGCCGACAGACACTAAAATCTTTTCCCCGGTAAAAGTTTGGTTCTCACCTTTAATTTCAGCAGATATTGACACTTGGTCATCTTCCTTAACTAAAGTTTCTGATAAAACTTTAGCTGAGGTAACAATTTTAATGCCTTTCTTTTTGAGAATTCTCGCTGCTTCTTTTGATATTTCATGATCTTCTGTTGGTACAATACGATCAGCATATTCAATAACGGTTACATCGACACCAAAATCATTTAACATGGAAGCCCATTCTATCCCAATCACACCGCCACCTACGATAATCATAGATTTAGGTAATTCTTTTAGTTGTAGTGCTTCATCTGATGAAAGAACAAAGGAACCATCAATATCCAATCCCGGAAGAGATCTTGGACGAGATCCGGTAGCAATGATCACGTTTTTTGGAATGAGCATCTCATTTTCTTTCCCATTATTTAATTCAACAGATATCGTTCCAGGCATTGGAGAAAAAATTGATGGTCCTAATATTCTTCCTATTCCTTCATAAACATCGATTTTTCCCTGTTTCATTAAATGTTGAACACCGCGATGTAATTGCTCGACTATCTTTTCTTTTCGTTCTTGCACATGGGAGAAATTAAGTTGGATGTCACCAATTGAAATACCATATTCCTCACTTTTTTTCGCTGTCGCATATACTTCTGCACTGCGTAGTAAGGCTTTGCTAGGTATACATCCTTTATGTAAACAGGTTCCGCCTAAAAGTCCTTTTTCAACGATTGCTGTTTTAAGACCTAATTGTGATGCCCGAATCGCAGCTACATAACCACCTGTGCCACCGCCAAGAATGACTAAATCATATTCCTGTGCCAAGCTTATTCCTCCATTCCTATAAAAACATTCTATTTTAAATTCATTTTTCTCATTACATTCTGATATACCTTCACATTTTCCACACCTATGAAGAAATAAATATCAATGAATCAGCTAAGCTGATTCATTGATATTTATTGACTAAGCACGATAACTTAAAATATGACGGTTATTTAGTAAAAATTGACTTCTTGATTTGGATACTTTAGCAATTCGCTCTTCCGCCATTCTATCAGCAGCTACGTATGTTGGAATGCCGTCACGTTTTGAAATTTCGATTACTTTTGCCACATTATTATAAATTCCTTCAACTTTTTTCATCGCACGTTCAGGATTATATCCATATAATTCATCCGCAACATTGATTACTCCACCAGCATTGATAACGTAATCTGGTGCATAAACAATTCCCATTTCATGAATTTGGTCACCATGACGTGTTTCTTTTAATTGATTATTAGCTGAACCTGCAATTACCTTTGCTTTTAATTGAGGAATTGTTTCATCATTAATAATCGCACCCAATGCACATGGCGCAAAAATATCGCTGTTTACACCATAAATATCATTAGGATCGACAGCTTCGGCACCAAATTGTTCCACAGCTCTTTGCACAGCTTCTTTGTTAATATCCGTCACGATTAATTTCGCGCCTTCTTCATGTAAATAACGGCAAAGTTCAAAAGCAACGTTTCCTACACCTTGAACAGAAACCGTTAGTCCTTCAAGTGAATCCGTTCCAAATGCTTCATTTGCTGCAGCTTTCATGCCAACATAACATCCATAAGCAGTTACTGGTGATGGGTTACCGGAAGAACCAAATGCTGGTGAAATACCTGTAACAAAATTTGTTTCCTCATGTATTAAATCCATATCAGCAACAGTTGTACCTACATCTTCTGCAGTAATATAGCGACCGTTTAGACCTTGGATGAAACGGCCAAATGCCCGAAACATTTCTTCATTTTTATCTTTGCGAGGGTCACCAATAATAACTGTTTTCCCTCCGCCTAAGTTTAGCCCAGCTGCTGCATTTTTGTATGTCATCCCTCTAGCTAAACGTAGTGCATCTTCAATGGCTGCATCCTCAGAAGCATATGTCCACATCCTTGTCCCACCTAATGCAGGTCCTAAAGTAGTATCATGAATCGCAATAATTGCTTTTAAGCCAGATTGTTCATCTTGACAAAATAATAATTGTTCATAATCGTATTTTCCCATATATTCAAAAATTTTCATTTCAATCTCTCCATCTCTTTATAATTTAGCAGAACAAATCGCTAGTGCTAATAAATATAATTCTTTTCGTCTCTAAATAAATAAAAACTTGCTAAATTTTTCTACCGCAAATGAAACCGCTTCCAATACCTCGTAATCTTCTCGCAGCTGCAATTGCTACTTTTACTTTATTTTGTTGGGTTGCACGGTTAAGTATTGTGTCTAAATCCATATGTGCTGCCTCAACCCCTTTATATAAAAATCCGTACTCTATGTACTGATGCAATTTTCATGCCAATTAAATTATAGCATTTAAATCAGTATTAATAAAATTTTAACTACCAAAACTCGTGCAATTTTTTTCAAACTACGCAAATTATTGCATGTTATTATTTGCAAGCTTAAATTTTTCTAACTTGTAATATAAATTTCTAATTGATACACCTAGTTGCTTTGCTGTTGCTGTCTTATTTCCATTGTTTTTCTCCAATACTTGTTGAATGACATTTCTCTCATAGCTCTCTACAAGAGTAGTTAAATCTTGTTCAGCTGTCATTGTTTCGGAGTAGGTGGAGGCATGTTGAATATCTTTTTTATTGGATAATACAAGAATATGTTGCTGATCAATTTGTGCTTCATTATAGCCCATAAAAATGATTGCTCGACTTAAAATATTCTCCAATTCACGAACATTTCCCGGCCAATCGTAATCCATTAGTTTTACCAAGGCCTCTTTCGTAATCCCCTCTACATTTCTTCCATAATCCTGATTAAGCTTTTGAATTAGCTTTTGGCATAAAAGCGGTATTTCCGTTTTCCTATTTCTTAGGGGAGGAATTTGAATCGGCATTCTATTTATTCGATAATAAAGATCTTCACGAAATGATTTATCTGCAATCGCCTTTTCTAAATTTACATGTGTTGCCGCAATAATTCTAACATTGATTGGGATAGGTTTAGTCCCACCGACGCGGACAATCTCATTTTCCTGCAAAACCCTTAGCAATTTTGCTTGCGTATTAGCACTTAGTTCGCCAATTTCATCTAAAAAGATACTCCCGTTGTTCGCTTCTTCGAAAAGTCCCCTTTTGCCACCTCTCTTTGCTCCTGAAAATGCTCCTTCTTCGTAACCAAATAATTCACTTTCCAATAATGATTCCGAGATTGCGGCACAATTCACACGAATGAATTTATTATACTTTCGATCGCTTGCATTATGTATCGCATGAGCAAAAAGTTCCTTCCCAGTTCCTGACTCTCCCCTTAGTAAAATCGTTACAGGGGTTTTTGCCCCTAATTTTGCTTGTTCAACTGCAATATCCATTTCTTCCGAATTGGAGATAATATCCTCAAATGTATATTTTGCTTCTAAATTTCTAATAATTTGCCGTGCCCGGTCCAATTCTTTTGTCAGCGATTGAATTTCTGTAACGTCATGAATAACCCCAACACTCCCTTTTAAAATTCCATCGACAATAATTGGAGCGACATTTACAATGACTTCTTTTTTCATTGGTCCTACGCGCATTTTCGTTCCACGAATCGCTTTTCTCGTTTGTATGACCTTTAAATGCATACTTTCCCCTTCGGAAATATCAATAGTTGCCGGTTTTCCGATTACTTGCTCCTTCGTTAATCCAGTGATTCGGGTATAAGCGGGGTTAATTAATATTCCTCGTCCATTTTCATCAACTACAGATATTGCATCATCACTTGAATGAATAATTGCTTCTAACATCGTTTGAATTTCTTTTAAATTTGTAATTTCTTCGGCTAAATTGACTACTTCAGTAATATCCTTAAAAACAGCAATCGCACCAATAACAATATTCTTTTCATTTATAATCGGTATCCGCGTCGTTATAATTTTCAGTCCATTATCAAGCACTGTTTCTTGATTTGCTTCAATTCTTCTAGTTGAAATTACCCTAGGTAGTTGACTTTTCGGAATAACATCGAGAATATGTTTACCTATTGCATCTATGATTGGAACTTCTGTCATTCTCTCAGCACTTTTGTTAAAAAATATAATCTTTTCTTCCGTATCTATTACAACCATAGCTTCATCTGTTGAATTAAATATCAGATTATGCTTATACGTTTCATCTTGTAAAGTTGATATCAGCTCTTCTTTTTCCTCCATCAATGTTGCGATTAAATAAGCAACACTCCCGGGAATTAAAACAGTGTGTTTATTACGAACTTGAAGAATTTCTTGAAAAACAGCTTCATCTCCCGTTACTTCGATAATGATATCAATGGAATCGTCTAAAAAATCTTTCCAGTTCGCCCCTGTTTGTATACCCCTTTTTTTAGCCAATTGGATTCCTTCTGCATTGTTGTTTGGGTCGGTAACCGCTATCACTTTAAACATATTGCTGCCGACGAGCATTTTTAAAATAGCCGCACCACCCTTACCACCACCAACCAATAATACGTATTGCAAGTTTCGAGCCCCCTAACAATACAATATATTTCATACTTTTATTTTATGAATAGTTAAAGGTAAATTCAAGTTTTATAACAGGTCGATTGCTTGACAAATAATTTCGTTGTTATATGATTTTTTTGTTGGATAAAACATTTACCTAAGTTTACTTACTTAAGGAGAACCTTTATGATACGTCTTATTGCTCTATTAATAATGGTAATACCGGGATGTTTCGCGGCGCTTGGTATTAAATTAATGCGGGATATGCTGTTTGGAATCCTCCAACCTCCATTTCCATATTTGTGGCTTCAATTTCTTGTAGGACTCGTTTTATTTATTGGAGGATTAGGATTTATTGCAGGATTTGTTTTTTATCGTGACCGAAAACGAAATAAAGTCCAAAAACGGTTTAGGAAAGGCGTTAAATAAAAAAATCTGCTCAATACACGCAGATTTTTTTTATTTTGATAGTTTTTTTCTTATTTTAAATGCCTTTTCCGGATAGTCAGTAATAATCGCTGAACACTGAATGGCGATTAGTCTTTCCATATCACTTTCTTTATTCACTGTATATGGGCGAACGGCTATCCCATTTGACATCGCCTCTTGTATAATCATATCCGGAGCTGCCTTAAAGTTTGGATGTAATCCTTTCGCATGAATCGCTTTAGCGTATATCCACGGCATATATAAGCCGTCCGAGTATAATGGGGCGGTTTCTAATTCAGGAGCCAATTGAAAGCAGCGTACAAGCGAATAGTGATTAAAGGAAGAAATAATGATTCGGTCCTCATACCGATAATCTCTTATCAGTTGGATCACTTTTTCTTCTAATAATGGATACATGATTTTCCCATTTTTCATTTCAATATTACATAGGAGATTATTTCCTCTCATCCACTCAAACACTTCTTTTAAAGTAGGTATTTTGGGACTTCTAATAAAGGACTGGAAGGTTTTAAATTTATAGCTTGCATTCAATTCTTTTAGTTCCGCTACCGTCAACTGATGAACAAACCCTTTTCCGTTTGTTGTGCGATCCACCGTTTCATCGTGAATAACGACAATTTCTCCATCTTTAGATAGATGAACATCAAGTTCAAGCCCTTCTGCACCTGATTTTTCAGCAGCAATAAATGATTCCATCGTATTTTCAGGATGTGTTCCTGCCGATCCACGGTGTGCAAATATAAAGGTCATGTAGTCACTTCCTTGGCTTTTTTTATTTCTAGTCTATTACACAGTATGAACAATAACATCCATATGGAAGAAATTTTACTTAATTGATTAATTTACTTGTTATTTTACCAATGCATATTCCACATTCCAATCAATATACATAGTATAAACGAAATACTTGTCATAAGGAGTGCATGATGAAAAAGGTTTTAATAAAAATCGTCGTACTATGTCTATTATTGATCGTCCTTTTCTTTTTATTATCTCGTCCTTCAACTAGTTACAAAAAAGTAGTAATTATTGAAAAATATTACACTCCCCAATCAAAAGGAAAAGCAAAAGGAGTGAAAACTAAGAAAAGTATACCAGTAATATCAACTCCAAATGGAAAGGCAGCATGCTTAATGGAATTTGATAACGGAAAAATTCTAGAAATGGAATGCGATACGTATGTACAATATTCAATTGGGGAAAAAGTAAAAATCAAATATAAAAATCATCGTTTAATCGATATAAGACGAAAATAATATCCATCAAAAAAGGGTCCTTACGTTAGGACCCTTTTTAAATACAATTTAGAAAAATAATATTTATTAGGACGCTTTATGTTCCAAACGTAGTTTATCCGCAACCATTGCGATAAATTCACTATTTGTCGGTTTAGCTTTGGACATGCTTACTGTATAACCAAATAAGGAAGATATCGAATCAATATTTCCGCGACTCCATGCAACTTCTATCGCATGGCGGATTGCACGTTCTACACGACTTGCAGTCGTATTAAATTTTTTCGCGATATCAGGATACAATACTTTGGTAATTGATCCAAGAAGCTCTATATCATTATATACCATGGAAATAGCTTCTCTTAAATACAAATATCCTTTAATATGTGCGGGTACACCGATTTCATGGATAATACTGGTAATACTTGCATCTAAATTTTTTGGTTTATCTTCATTATTAGATCTAATATAGGAATGATTTTCCTTTTTCAAAATTGGACTTGGCTTCCCGCTAACTTGCCGAATTTGGTTTGCAAGATTATTCATGTCAAAAGGTTTTAAAATAAAATATGAAGCTCCAAGTTCAACCGCCTTTTTCGTAACATCCTCTTGTCCAAATGCAGTCAGCATTATTACGTTTGGCATTTCACCTTTTTGTCTTAATTTTTCAAGAACTCCTAATCCATCGAGATGAGGCATAATAATATCCAATATTAGCACATTTGGTGAAGCATCTTGTAACATTTCTAAGCACTCTTGCCCATTATACGCAACACCGCTAATTTCCATATCATCTTGAGAAGAAATAAATTCTTCTAATAAAGCAACTAACTCACGATTATCATCTACGATACAAACTTTAATTTTGTTGTTCACTCCTTGTTTCCTCCTCAATTACTAACCACTTTTTTTCATATCTTATTCTCTTATCACATTTTCGACAATGCCTTATAAATTCCTTCTTATATTTGAAAATTTATTAAAAAAACTATATTTTCTCTATTTTTCTCTTTATTTCTCTCGATTTCGACCTCTTTCGATTTTTAATTATATATTTGTCGAATTATCTTTATTTTCATCATAACATATTTCATTCGTACTAAAAATGCAAAAAAGAAAGCTGAAGAGAAATTTCTCTATCAGCTTGCCTTTTCTTCATTTCTTTTTTGATAAATATTTATTCCCGCTTCTCGAAGCATCCATTCGATGTGAACGCCATATCCTGACGTTGGGTCATTAACAAATACATGAGTAACTGCTCCGATGATCTTTCCGTTTTGAATAATTGGACTACCACTCATTCCTTGTACTATTCCGCCTGTTTTCTTCAATAATTTGGGATCAGTAATTTTTATTATCATCCCTTTCGTTGCTGGAAACTTTTGAGGAATGGCATTTATTATCTCAATATCATATTCCTCTACTTTATTTCCTTCAACGACTGTCAAAATTTTTGCCGGACCTTCTTTTACTTGATAGGATAATGCGATTGGCATCGGTTTGTCATACTTTTCATTTTTTATTTTCTTATCTAACTTTCCAAATATCCCAAAGGAACTATTTCGTGTAATATCACCAATAACTTCATGGTCTGAAGAAAAGCGCGCAAGTTTCTCTCCGGGTTTTCCGTCACTGCCTTTTTCAATAGACGTTACTGTCGAATTTAATATTTGCCCTTTTTCGACCAAAATTGCTTTTTTCGTGTCCATGTCTGAGATAACATGGCCAAGTGCTCCATATTTTTTTGTTTTTGGATCGATAAAGGTCATTGTTCCAATTCCTGCGGCCGAGTCCCTAATATATAAGCCAAGTTTATACGTTTGTTCTGACTGATCCTTTTGTGGATTTAAAGAAGTATTTATTTTTTGCTGTTCTCTTTGGATGGTGATATTTAAAGGGGTCCCATCTTTGCCCGCTTTTTCTACTAATGGAGCTACATCTGACAGCTTTTCTATTTTTTCCCCATTAATTTGTGTAATAATATCCCCTACTTTAATTCCAGCCTTTTCTCCCGGTGAAATCTTGCCTGATTTTGTTTCGACAAGATGATGTCCTACTACTAAAACGCCAAGTGTATTTAATTTAACACCAATCGATTGTCCACCCGGAATTACCTTGAAATCCTTAATTACTTTTACATCCACTTTTTTTATTGGCAGTCCAGCTAATTCGAAAAATACTTCATCTTTTCCCGCAGAATTACCTTTTATGTCTAGTGATTTCTTTTGTGCAAACACGTCAATACTTTCGCCTTTGGATGTTACTTTAGCAGACACATTTGCCGCTTTCGCAATATTTAAAACGTCACCTTCAAATAATGTGATATCGGTTGGTATATGAAGATAATTTTGAAACGGTTTTGAAAATCCTATTAAACAAAGTGAAACAAGGAGAAACCCACCAATTACTTTTCTTAGATGATCCAATTTCAAAACTTTTCACTCTCCTCGCTTCTAGTCCACTTTTAAAGAGTAACCTTTTTATTTTTTTGGTTACAATTTTAATTTAGCCTTGATACGGCGGAAATATAACAAGGGATTAAGAAAAAAGCTACCCATTGATGGATAGCTTTTCAAGTGAATTTTTTTGCATAGGCAAGTTGTAGCAATTCTTGTGCATGTTCTATTGCTTTATCGGTTATTTCAACACCTGCAATCATGCGACTAACTTCATTAATTTTTTCTTCCAATTCAAGTGTTTTCACCTTTGTTCGTGTTCGTCCATCAATGGTTTCCTTCATGATAAACAAATGTGTATCTGCCATAGCTGCAACTTGCGGAAGATGGGAAATACATAAAACTTGTGAATGCTCTGAAACTTGATAAATTTTCTCTCCAATTGCTTGAGCAACCCTTCCACTTACACCTGTATCTACCTCATCGAAAATGATCGAAGTAATGCCTTGATGTTTTGAGAAAATCGTCTTCAACGCCAGCATCATTCTCGATAATTCACCGCCTGAAGCAACTTTATTTAATGGTTTTAAAGGCTCACCCGGATTTGTTGATATATAAAATTCAACTACATCCAAGCCATCTTTTCGAAATGGAAGATTTCCTTCATTTTTATAGTCCTCAGCTGATTGAAGGAACTTCACCTCAAATACTGTTTTATCCATATACAATTGCTTTAGTTCTTTATGGATTGCATTAATTAATTTTTTTGAGCATTTTTTTCTTAAATCACTAAGTTGTTTAGCTTCTAAATACAAGTCTTTCTCAAGTTGTGTTAATGTTATTTGTAATTTATCAATATGGCTTTCACGATTAATAATCGTTTCAATTTCTTCTTCTATTTTCGAACTATATTCCAATATATCTTCCAATGTGCCACCATATTTTCTTTTTAATTGGTTTATTTCGTTTAGGCGGCTTTCAATCTCATTTAACCGTTCAGGGTTAAACTCCAAGCTATCTAAATCATTGCGAATCGTACTTGCGGCATCTTCAAGGATATAAAAACAATTTGAAACAGATTCTAGTAGTGGCTTAAAATCAGGCTCAATTTCAGCAGCTGTTTCTAACTGACTCATAACCAGCCCTATCCAATCAATTCCTTTTTGTTCACCCTGCAATGCACCGTAACTCGTTTTCAATGAATCGAATAGCCGTTCAAAATTCATTAATTTTTTCTTTTCTTCCAAGAGAATGGTGTCTTCGTCTATTTGAAGATTTGCCTTTTGGATTTCTTGAAGTTGAAATTGAATAAGATCTAATCGGTGGGCCATTTGTTGTTCATTTTCACTTAATCCTTTAAGTTTTGAAACGATTTGCTCATATTGTTTGTATATTACACGATAATTATCAAGAGCAGTCTTAATCTCTTTACCCCCATATTGGTCAAGAAGCCTTAAATGATGGGTTTCATTCATTAATTCTTGGTGTTCGTGCTGGCCATGAATATCAATTAGTGTACTGCCAATTTCACGCAAAATTGAAATCGTCACTAATTTCCCATTAATTCTACAGACGCTTTTTCCGGAAACGGAAATATCACGATGAAGGATAATCATTCCTTCTTCAATGTCAATTCCAAATTCGTTTGCACGATTATAACATGGATGTGACTCGTCATTTAAGATAAAAAGTCCTTCTATTTCAGCTTTTTTTTCACCGTGACGAACGAATTCTGAAGAACCTCTTCCGCCAACTAATAAATTTACCGCATCAATGATAATCGATTTTCCTGCTCCGGTTTCTCCTGTTAATACCGTTAATCCTTTTTCTATAGACAAATAAAGTTCATCAATGATGGCAAAATTTTTGATCGATAATTCTTGTAACAATGAAAACTTCACCCCATTTTTTCAATTACCCGTTTAATTCTTTGTTTTATAACATATCTAAAAAGCGTTGTGAAACCATTTCTGATTTTTCTTGGTCCTTGCAAATGATTAAACATGTATCATCTCCGCATAACGTACCAATAATTTCTTCCCATTCAAGAATATCAATTAAGGCGCCTAATGCATGGGCATTACCGGGTAATGTTTTTAAGACAATTAAATGGCCGGCAAAATCTATGCTGATAAAAGCATCTGTTAATGTTCTTTTTAATTTTTGCATTGGGTTAAAACGTTGATCTGCCGGCAGACTATATTTATATCTGCCATCCATAAGTGGTACTTTTACTAAATGTAATTCCTTTATATCACGAGAAATCGTTGCCTGTGTAACATTGAAACCAGCATTTTTTAAATGATCAACTAGTTCATCTTGAGTTTCAATGTCAAAATTTGCGATTATTTCTCTTATTTTAATGAGTCTTTGTCCTTTATTCATCCTCATCCACCTTTACAAAGTTACACTGACAGTTTCTTTAACAATAATACTGACATATCCCACCATGCTTTTTACTACAATGTTAGCTTATTTTTGTCAAAATGTACATAATTAACACGAATGGTGGCAAAAACACAAGAAAAAAGAACAGATCCTATTATTGATCTGATCTTCCTGTTAACTCGTTATGTGCTGCGTTTACTACATCTTTAATTGTAAAATCAAGCGCATTTGATCCATTTTCTTTTTTATTTGAACCAGTCCATTTTAAATGGATTAAAAATTCAATATTTCCTTCTCCTCCAGTTATTGGGGAAAAGGATAAATTTATTACATCATAGCCTTCGGTGAGGGATAGCTGGACAATTTTTTCAATAACGGATTCGTGAACCTTTTTATCCCTTACAATCCCTTTTTTTCCGACCTGATCTTTTCCAGCTTCAAATTGTGGTTTAATCAGGGCTATAACATCACTCGATGGAACCAATAATGTTTTTAAAACTGGTAAAATGAGCGATAAAGATATAAACGAAACATCAATTGTAGCAAAATTAGGCATTTCACGTACTAAATCTTTCGGAGTCACGTAACGAAAATTCGTTCTCTCCATAACGACTACTCGTTCATCCTGTCTAAGCTTCCAAGCTAATTGATTGTAACCAACATCTAGTGCATATGACATTTTCGCACCATTTTGCAAGGCACAATCTGTAAAGCCACCTGTAGATGCTCCAATATCTAATAAGATTTTATCTTTTACAGAAAGCTCGAAAACACGTAATGCCTTTTCAAGCTTTAATCCTCCCCGGCTTACATAGGGTATCATTTTCCCCTTAATCGTTAACGGAATATCCTCATTTACTTTCTCGCCGGGTTTATCGAGACGCTCTTCATTTGAGTAGACTAATCCCGCCATTATCGCACGTTTTGCTTTTTCTCTCGTTTCAATTAATCCTCTTTCAACTAAAAGAGTATCAATTCGTTGTTTTTTGCTTTTCATATGTCATGCCCTTTTTTGTATTTTAGGTGAAAAAGCTTGAATTCTTTTTACAACCTCTTCCTTTGTTAAACCAATTTCTCTAAGTAATTCATTGACACTTCCATGTTCAATAAATTTATCTGGAATACCCATACAATCAATTACATTTGTAAATCCGTGACTATGCGCAAATTCAAGTACAGCACTGCCAAATCCACCTTGTAACACAGCTTCTTCGATCGTTAAAATCGGCATATTTGTATCTAACAATTCTTTTAACATTTTTTCATCTAATGGTTTAATAAAACGTGCATTGATTACTTTGACGGAAAACCCTTGTTTTTGAAGGAGATTAGCCGCTTCAAGTGCCATAGGAATTGTTGTACCAAACGTCAAAATTGCTGCATCCTTTCCTTCACGGAGCGTTTCCCATGTCCCAATCGGTATCGTCCTTAATGTTTCATCCATTGGAACGCCATATCCATTTCCACGAGGAAATCTCATCGCAATTGGACCATCATTGTACTTAATCGCCGTATTAACCATATGTTGTCCTTCATTTTCATCTTTTGGCATCATAAGTACTATATTGGGAATATGACGAAGAAATGCAATATCGAACACACCTTGATGTGTTTCTCCATCTGCACCTACTAATCCCGCACGATCAATACCAATGAAAACATTAAGATTTTGCCGACATATATCATGTACGACTTGATCATATGCACGTTGTAAAAATGTAGAATAAATTGCTAAAAACGGTTTCATGTTCTGTGTGGCTAATCCAGCAGCTACAGTTGCAGCATGTTGTTCTGCAATTCCAACATCATACATACGATTAGGAAATTCTTCAGCAAATTTTTCAAGTTTAGATCCTACAGGCATTGCAGGTGTTATTGCGACAATCCGCTCATCTTTTTTAGCAAGTTTTAAAACTGTGTCACTTACAAGTTTACTCCATGCAGGTGGTGCATTTACCGGTTTAATTAAATCACCAGTTTCAATTTTGTATTGTCCAGTACCATGCCAAGTACCTATCGTATCGTTTTCAGCAGGCTTATATCCTTTACCTTTTTTCGTTATTACGTGTAATAGAATTGGCCCCTTCGTTTTCTTTGCATATTGTAATTGTTCAAATAGTGCTTCGAAATTGTGTCCATCTACAGGACCTAAATAAGTGAAGCCTAATTCCTCAAAAAACATTCCTGAGACAAGAAAATACTTCATACTATCTTTAAGCCTTTCAGCTGTAGCAGCGAGTTTTCCACCAACTGCAGGAATCTTTTTGAGCAAATTCTCAAGTTCGTCTTTCGCCCATTGATATTTATTTGCTGTACGGAGTCGTCCTAAAATATTATGCAAAGCACCTACATTAGGAGCGATGGACATTTCATTATCATTTAAAATAACAAGTAAATCCTTTTTTTCGTGTCCAATATGATTTAATGCTTCTAAGGCCATTCCGCCAGTCAAGGCACCATCCCCAATAATTGGAACTATAAATGACTTTTCACCTTTTAAATCTCGGGCAATAGCCATTCCCATTGCAGCGGATAGGGATGTGGAAGAGTGTCCTGTTTCCCACACATCATGCTCACTTTCACACATTTTCGGGAATCCGGATAACCCCTGATACTGCCTTAACGTAGAAAATTGATCTGCACGACCGGTTAATATTTTGTGAACATAAGATTGATGACCCACATCCCAAATAAATTTATCATTCGGACTATTAAAACATTTATGCAAGGCGATAGTTAATTCTACTACACCCAAATTAGGGCCAATATGCCCACCCGTTTTAGATAGATTTTCAATTAAAAAATGACGAATATCATTACTTAGTTCTTTTAACTGGTCAATATTCATATCTTTTAGAAAGGAAGGGTCCTTAATTGATAATAGATCCAAAATGGATCACTCACTTTCATTTCATAGATTTTACTGTTGATGTCTTGATTTTTATAATTGTAACGGATAGTTAGATTACTGTATTATAACATATTTTACTTACATACTCATTCTATACCTATTTTAATGATTTCTTACTACAATTAATTCAGCAAGTTCTTCTAAAAGCTTAGTATCAAGATTTAGATCCCGCAGCATATCTTTTGCAAGATTCGTATGATAATGGAGACGTTCCTTCGCACCATCTAACGTTAATAAGGATGGGTATGTGCTTTTCACATTTCCTTCATCGCTTCCCACCGGCTTACCAATGATTTCTTCTTTTCCTTCAATATCTAAAATATCATCACGGATTTGAAAGGCAAGGCCGATATTTTCTGCATATTTTTTTAACAAATCTATTTGTTCACTCGATGCACCTGCTATTATAGCACCTGCTACCGCACTGAATGTTAGAAGTTTACCGGTCTTATTTCTGTGAATATATTCTAATTCTTCTATTGATAATTCTTGTTTTTCACCAAGCATATCTGCAACTTGTCCACCAACCATGCCTTCAGGACCGGCAGCAATCGCCAGAAGTTCAATGATCTTTACCTTTTGTTCGCTCGTTAAAGTTGAATCCTGCGCAATCATTTGAAAGCTATATGTGAGTAGACCATCACCCGCTAAAATCGAATAGGCCTCACCAAATACTTTATGATTCGTTGGCTTTCCACGTCGTAGATCATCGTTATCCATCGCGGGTAAATCATCATGAATTAGTGAGTATGTATGAACCATTTCTAATGCACAAGCTGTTTTTATTCCATACTTCATTTCTTTTCCAAAGGCATGTAAGGTAGCTAAAAGCAATGTCGGACGGATTCGTTTACCACCTGCTTGAAGCGAATAAGCCATAGCATCCTTTATTTTTTGAGGAGCATGTAATTTCACAATAGCCTGAGAAAGTTCTGTTTCTAATCGTTCGTTCACTTTCTTCATAAATGATCTTAATTTATGTAAATCCAATTCTACTCCTCCTCTTTGATGATAAACTCCTCTTCTCCATTTTCAGTAATTACACTAGTTAATTGTTCTTCTACCATTTTTAATTTATCATGACAAAGCTTTGAAAGACCCATTCCTTTTTTATAGATTGTAAGTGCCTCCTCTAATGGAACGTCTCCTTCTTCTAACCGCTGGACAATTACTTCTAACTGTTCCATTGCTTCTTCAAAAGATAATTGCTTTTCCATTTTTCTCTCATCCCTTTTCAATGTTTTCAACCGAACAGATGATTTTCCCATCCGAAACCATTACTTGAATTTCTTCACCTTTAGAGGTTTGTTCGATGCTTTTTATAATTTCTTTTTCTGGAGTATATGCGAGGCTATATCCTCGTTCCATTACTTTAAGGGGACTTAAAGCCTCCAGTGCAGTAATTGCTTTTGAAAACTCTTGTTGTTTCGTTTGTAAAATTGCTTGCAAACGACTCCTTAATTCTTTATTTAACCGTACATGTTTTTCTTTTCCCCGCTCAAGTAACTGATGAGGCTGATTTCTTTGTAGTCTTTTCGCTAGTTGTTCATATCCTGTCATTTCGTGTTGCAACGTTTTGTTCATTTGCCGTGTCAATCGTTCCGTAAGGTGATCCATATACTCCATTTTTTGCTCATACAATCTGTTTGGGTTGCGAAAAACATAGGATCGTTTAATAAATTGCAGCCTTTTTCGTTGATGCTGAACGATTTCGGAAAATCCCCTAATTAGTCTTGATTTTCTATTTAATAATTTTTCCATAATTTCTTCGATATGCGGCACAGCTAATTCAGCGGCACCAGTTGGAGTTGGTGCACGTAGGTCAGCAACAAAATCTGCTATTGTGAAGTCTGTTTCATGTCCAACCGCAGATATAATAGGTATCTTTGAGTTAAAAATCGCTCGAGCAACAATTTCTTCATTAAATGCCCAAAGCTCTTCAATTGATCCCCCACCACGACCAACGATCAATACATCTATTTCTTTCATTTCATTCATTTTTTCAATCGCATTTGCAATCGATTTTGCTGCATTTTCACCTTGAACTAATGCAGGTATTAATTTGATTTTGCCGATCGGATATCGACGTTTTATCGTTGAAATGATGTCTCTAACGGCCGCACCGGTAGGAGAGGTAATAACACCAATATTTTTCGGGTATGGGGGTAATTTTCTTTTTCTTTCTAGCGCAAATAAGCCTTCCTGACTAAGTTTAGTTTTAAGTTGTTCATAGGCTAAATATAATTCACCAATTCCATCCGGCTGCATTTGCTTTACGTATAATTGATATTGCCCGCTACCTTCATACACGGTAATCTGACCCTGAATGAGAACGTTCATGCCATTTTCAGGTTTGAATTTCAATCCTTTATTTGATTTTGAAAACATCACTGCTAATATTCTAGCTTTGTCATCCTTTAATGTAAAATACATATGACCGCTAGAATGTTGCTTATAGTTAGAAATTTCACCTTTTACATGAATATCAACAAGATGTGGATCAACATCAAATTTTCTTTTTATATATTTTGTTAATGCATGGACTGTAAGATAGGGTTTTGTTGTCATTCAAAAACATCCTTAATCTCAAAAATTACGTTACAAAACAAAAGCTGCTTCCACGGAAGACAGCTTTTGTTTACATTATACAACTTAATCACCGTATTTACGAAGTTTAAATTACTTTTCGATCGAATCTTTTATTTTTGAAAGCACTCCATTAATAAATTTACTTGAACGTTCATCACCAAATCGCTTAGAGACCTCTAACGCTTCGTTAATCGCCACATTTGCTGGAACTTCGGGTACATAAACAAGTTCAAATACTCCAAGTCGTAAAATATTTAAATCTACTTTAGCTAAACGTTCGATTGTCCACTTTTCTAAATGGCGTGAAATGGTGTCGTCAATTTCTTTAATATGCCCACATGTTCCGTTTACCAAAGTGTTTAAGTATTCATCATTTTGTTCATCTCTTAAGATATTCTTAATTGCTTCTTCTGGAGCAGCCTCGTTTATATCTATTTGAAATAATGCTTGAAGTGCTTTTTCTCTAGCAGTTCTTCTTTTCATCTTTACATAAAACTCCTTTTAAACTAGTCATGAATAATATCATTATCGCCAGTTACATTGTAAAATTACACATTTCCTAAAAAGATAATATCACAAAAACAACTAAGAAAGCACATTTATCATGAGAAGATTGAATTTTAACATCGTTCAACAAATTAAAAAGGTAATCCAAAATAGATTTTGGATTACCTTTTCTAATTTACATCATTTCTGATTCGAAATCCGTTTCAGGTTTTTGGGTTTCAAATTGAATCCCTACAATATGAATATTTATTTCTTTTGTTTCCAGTGCTGTCATATTCAATAATGCTTGCCTAATATTATCTTGTATCTTTTGCGCCACTGTTGGGATTGAAATGCCAAAGTTCATGGAGCAATATACATCAATAATAATTCCTTCATCCGTTAAGTCTACCTTTACGCCTTTTCCATGATTTTTCCTTCCGAGTTTTTCAGCAACACCCGAAGCGAAATTCCCACGCATCTGTGCGACACCCTCGACCTCAGAAGCGGCGATTCCAGCAATAACCTCGATAACTTCTGGTGCAATTTCAACTTTACCTAATCCATCGTGCCCGTAATCCATTTCTAGCATTGAATTTGTCTCAACCATATGATTAAGCACCTCCGTACGATTAATTATTTCATTAGATCGTATATCTCTAAAAATTTTGTATTAAAGTCACCTTTAACAAAAGTCTCATGTTCTAATAATCTTAAATGAAAGGGAATTGTAGTGTGAACACCTTCAACTGCAAATTCACTTAAGGCTCGCTTCATTCTTGCAATGGCTTTTTCCCTCGTTGAGCCATACGATATTACTTTAGCAATCATCGAATCATAATATGGAGGGATCTCATAACCAGGATATGCAGCTGAATCAATTCGAATACCTAAACCACCTGGCGGTAAATACATTTCAATTTTTCCCGCTGATGGCATAAAATTTTTAGCGGGGTTTTCAGCATTTATTCGGCATTCAATTGCCCAACCTGAAAATGTTATATCTTCTTGTTTAATGGACAATGGCTGACCGGAAGCAACAAGTATTTGTTCTTTAACTAGGTCAACACCTGTAACTAATTCAGTAACCGGATGTTCTACTTGAATTCGCGTATTCATTTCCATGAAATAGAAAATTTGATTACGATGATCATAAATAAATTCAATTGTTCCAGCGCCAGTATAATCTACTGCTTTCGCTGCTTTAACAGCTGCTTCACCCATTTTTTCGCGTATTTCCGGAGTGAGTGCAGGTGAAGGCGACTCTTCTAGTAATTTTTGCAATCTTCTTTGTATTGAGCAATCCCTTTCTCCTAAATGGATCACATTTCCATGTTGATCTGCCATCACTTGAATCTCAACATGTCGGAAGTCTTGAATATATTTTTCAATATAAACCCCTGGATTTCCAAAAGCTGTTGCTGCCTCTTGTTGAGTAATATTAATCCCTTTAATTAATTCGTCTTCATTGTTTGCAACGCGGATTCCTTTACCGCCGCCCCCTGCAGTCGCTTTTATAATGACTGGATAATCCATTGAATTAGCTAATTCAATCGCTTCTTCTATGTTGTTAATAATCCCATTGGACCCGGGAACAATCGGAACACCAGCTTCCTTCATTGTTTCTCTAGCAATATCCTTCGTTCCCATTTTAGAAATTGCTTCCGGACTTGGACCGATGAAGATAATATTGCATTCTCTGCATAATTCTGCAAAATCAGCATTTTCAGCAAGGAAACCATATCCTGGATGGATTGCATCGCATCCAGTTAATTTCGCAACACTTATAATATTTGTTACGTTTAAATAGCTGTCTTTTGATGATTTTGGACCTATGCAATAGGCTTCATCAGCTAATTGTACATGCAAAGCATCTTTATCAGCCTCCGAATAAACAGCCACTGCTTCGATTCCTAAATCACGACAAGCACGAATAATTCGAACGGCTATCTCACCGCGATTTGCGATTAACACTTTTTTTATCATTGAAGTTCGCTCCTTACTTAGACTTCACCAAGAATAAAGGTTGTCCATATTCAACAAGTTGACCATCCTTTACTAGAATTTCGACGATTTCTCCTTCAACTTCAGCTTCGATTTCATTAAATAGTTTCATTGCTTCGACGATACAAACAACAGTATCCGGTTGAACTTTTGAACCAACCTTTACATATACATCACTATCTGGTGAAGGTGATTGATAGAATGTACCAACCATTGGCGAAACAATTTTATGTAAATTTTCGTCAGCAGCCGCTTGTGGTTGAACTTGTTCAGCTTCTTTTTTCACTTCTGCTACAGCAGGTTGAGATACTGGTACTTGTGCGACTTGCTGAGTTGGAACGTTAGCAACAAGTGGTGTTTCAACTAGAGTTACTCCGGATTGTTTCTTCATTTTAATAATTGAACCATCATTTTCAATTTCAATTTCATCAATACTTGATTGATCAACAAGTTTGATTAATTCACGAATTTCTTGTATTTTCATATTGAATTACACCTCTTTTTGAATTTTTCAGCTATTACTATTATCCCGCTGAAAGTCTGACAATGTCAAACATCTAATAAAAAATTAGATTTTGGTAGCTTATGACTAGCTACTAATATCATACGATAATAGTTAGTCAAAATTCAATAACTGAATAGGAACAATCGAATATCCCCACGAATCAATCTCAAAAGAATTTAAAAAAGCCCCTTATCAATAAGGGACTTTCATGTATTTTAAGGTTGAAAATTTACGGCAACATTTTGTAAGCTACCTAATTGTTCAGTTACGAGTCGAACAATTTGGTTTGCCGCTTTTGTATCGTGTTCTTTTGCCTTCACCGTGATTTTCATATCATCTCCATCTGCATGAACTAAAACGTCCTCATATCCTTTTGATTTAATTAAGTTTTCCAAAACCTTTTCTGTTTGAGCTATTTCTGTTAATTTTTTCATTTCATCTACCGCTTTACTTCTTTCATCGGCAGATAAATCGGTTGAAGCTGCTTTTGCAGTTAAATCTTCTCTTAGTTTACTTCTAGCATCTTGAACTTGTAAGCGGATTTGTTCAAATACTTCATTATCTGCAGATTCAGTTACCACACTTTTATTTTTTCCTTTTTTAGTAGTGTCTTGATTCTTTGTTGCTTCTTTGCCATCTTTATTCTCAACTGCTGCCATATCCGATTGTTTTGGCTCGGAAGTGACATAATAGACTGATAAAACAACAACTAAGCTTAGCATTGTTAATAACCATACTGTTTGTTTTTTTAATAACATAGATAAATCCCCCTTAGCTTTTTTTAGGTTGAACAGATACACGGTGGCTCGGAACATCTAAAACTCTTGAAACTGCTTCAATAATGGTGCTTTTAATGAATATATTTTTCGCGCCATCTGCAATAACAAGAACGCCTCGAATAGCTGGTTTTTTTGTTTCAGTAATTATTGGTATTTCTTTATCTCCATCCCTAATTACAACGAGCTTTTCATCCTTCGATAAATCTTCAATTTTACGCTCACCACCATTTGGATCTGTTTCAGTTGTTGTTTGATTTTGGATGACTGTATTTTTCTCATACACTTTACTCTCAGTTGCTTCTAGATTCACAATCACCCGGACCTTTCCAACACCTGATATTTGTTCTAACGCATCCTTTAACTCAGTTTCAAATTGCATTTCATAATCTTTCATCGATTTATTCTGATTTTTATTACCAGAACCAAATGTTTCTACATCTTTTTGATTATTTGCCGCACTATAGACGGATGTGGATGTTTCCTTTTTCCCACTTTTCCATATATCACTGATGAGCATGAAAGCAATTCCACATACTAATACAATTAAAAAATATTGATACTTTTTACTTTTTTTACTTGGATCTTTTTCGTTTGTCTGAAATAGTTTTTCCTTAATCCAATCGACTGGACCTTTATTATTACTCATTCCGGTCTAGAACCCCCCTCTCCGTTATGGAGTTCAATTTGGTCGGGAGCTATTCCCCAGCGTTCGGATAACATAGATAATATGCTTTCATTTTCTCTACTTCCCATCCCTTCTTCCGGCTCTTCTTCACCAATGCTAATATTAACTGGTTTAATGATTGGAACGGAATCATCTTTCTTTTTTTCCGCGAGATAAACAATCACCTTTTCTATCGGATTTTCGTTTTCTGCAACTCGGTCTTTAGAATCTATCTTTATTTGTTGAATATCTTTGTCAAATCTGTCTATCAACTCCTCTTTAACATCATTTTTCATTTTTTCACCCACTTGTTTTAATGTATATTCAACTTGTCCTGCTTGTATTTCTTTTTTTTTCGATTCTATTAAATTTTCTACTTTGTTATTATCTATTATTTTTTTGTTTGAAAACGATGCAACGACCTGATCGAAATCTTTTGCTACCACCTTTAGAAGAGGGGTTAGAATAATCGCAATCAACAACAGGCCGGTTACCATTTTTGTATACTTTTTCATTGCCGAGTTTGGTAGGAGCATATCCACAATCATCGCCAGCAAGATGAATACTACAATATTCATAATCCATTCGGTAATAAAGGACAAAAACGTCACCCCTCCCTATTCATATATGTTTATTTAATCTAGCGCATCATGATTGTAATATTTCCGGCTGTAATTATAATGGTGATGCATAAAAAAAACATAAAAGCAACAATGGCTAATGCAGCAAAAACATAGACCATATTTTTGCTGATTGTATCAAGGCAGCGAATGACCGGACCATTTCCAATTGGCTGTATAATTGCTGCTGTAAATTTAAACATAAAAGCAAGGACCAAAATTTTGATTGCAGGAAATGCTGCAATAATAAGAACGATCGCCACCCCAGCAATTCCTAATGTGTTTTTCAATAATGCAGAAGCACTAATGACTGTGTCTGCAGCGTCCGTAAACATCCTTCCCACAACAGGAATAAAATTCCCGGTTACAAACTTTGCCGTTCTTATCGTAATTCCATCTGCAACTGCAGTTGCTGTTCCTTGAACGGAAATGACGCCTAAAAAGATAGTCATAAAGATTCCAAGTAACCCAATACTGCAGTTCCTTAATAATTGCGCTAATTGTGTCGCCTTATACTCTGATAACGTACTTACAATACTAAGAACGGTGGACAATAATAATAATGGTAAGACGATATATTGAACGAGTATACCGCTTGTATTCATGAGAAAGAGAATAACCGGATGAAAAAATGCCGCAGAAGTAACACCGCCCGAGGTTGATATTAATGCCAATAAAAGAGGAATAATTGCTACAATGAAGTTAATCATCATCATTATGGCATTTTTGGCGTAATCAATTGCTACGTGAAAACTATTTAAAGCTAAAATAATTATTACGATAAATACGATTGCATAGGCAACCTTACTTATTGTCCCCTGTTCAAATGCGTTATGAAGTGACTGAAGAAACATGCTAAAAATAGTTAAAATGATTAACGATCCTAGTAATTTACCATTGGCAATCAGTTCATGGAAAAAAAATTTTAAAATACCATGAAACCATTGATTTAGCGAAAAATCTTTATCACCTTTAATAAAATCAATTAAGCTTCCTTTTTGACTATCCGGTAAATAACCGCCATATTCGTCGACGATTGTTTCCCAATACTGCTTTAATTCATTTACACCTAAATCATCCATCTGTTTTTCAACAAGTTCATCTTGAATGGTCGTCTTGTTTTCGCTCGAAGAGGCTGCATGAACGGTATCTTGTCCAATAAAAAAAATCAGTAGTATAGTGAAAATCGGGAACCATTGCCTCAAATTTTTTCACCTCATCACTCGGTCTATCCTTTCGGAACTAAATTAATTACAGTTTCAATTAAAACTGTCAAAATAGGTATGGCCATTGCTAAAATCAATATTTTCCCGGCAAGTTCTACCTTTGCTGCCATTGTTCCCTGTCCGGCATCTTTTGAAATATGTGAAGCAAATTCCGCAATATACGCTATGCCAATGATTTTGAGGATGGTTTTTACATAGATTGTATTGACGTTCGCATTTGCAGCGATTCGTTCTACCATCTGTATAATCGCGTAAACTTGGTCGACTAAAAAGATGAATATCCCACATCCAACAAATAAAACTAATAAAAACGCAAAATTAGGTTTCTGTTCTTTTATAATTAATGCAAGAAAAGTTGTGATTAAGGCAATCCCTACTATTTTTAAGATTTCAATCCTTAATCCCTCCTCTAGCCTTGAAATAAGAATACTGACTTTATTTTTTGAAATAAATCATCGACGATTGAGGCTACTAAAAACAAAATATATAAAAAACCAAATAATGTAACCCATTGAGCGTATTCCTTTTTTCCAACTTGATCTAATATCGTGTGCAAAAATGCAACGACAATACCTACACCAGCTATTTTAAAGATTACATCTACGTCTATCCCCACAACATATTCCTCCTACAAGAGCAAAATTACGATTAAAAGGCCCGAAAGAAAACCTAAGCTTTTCATCATTTTTTCATATTTTTGTTGTTTATCACGTGCCTCCGACTCCTCACGTTCCAAATGTGTTAATGTGAGAATAATTTGTTTCTGTTCTGTTGCACGATCATGCTTACCTAGCGTTTCACCAAATTGAATAAGAATTTCGTATTCACTTTTTTTTAATGCAGTTATTTTCCAAATTTCTTGTAAGCTTTCTTCCCAAGCAATTTTAACCGTCGTTTCCATAGTCGTTAACTTTTGTGAGAATCTCTCAAAAATAATGGATATTGGTTTAGGTAATTGTGCGGCTAATTTTCTTGATGCTTCATGTAAAGGTGTATGACCATACATGATTTCTGCTTCTAATGATTGTAGTGCCGTTCGAAGCATCCTTAACTGCTTCGGTCTTTCACTTAAATGTCTTGATAGTTCAAATCCTGCCCATGTTGTAGAAAGAATAATAAATATAGCTCCAATCACACTAACCACTCATAACACCAGCTTTAAATTTCTTTTCATCACCATTTGCATTAAGAAACTTTTTAATAGTTCCGGGACCATTTTTCCTGGAAAGTTCAAGGTAATTTTCAAATACATGCTGGTCCAAAATATCCCTTAATATAGGCCGTTTTTTGATCTCTTCAAACGAGTTTCCATGTGTAGTCATAATCAATGTAATTCCCGCATTAATCGCTTCCATAATCGCGATACTATCTTCTTCTCTGCCTATTTCATCCACGACAAGAACGTCCGGACTCATCGAACGAATAAGCATCATCATCCCTTCAGCTTTCGGACATGCGTCCAAAATGTCAATCCTCGGACCAAAGGTTAATTGAGGAATCCCTCGCACACAACCGGCGATTTCGGAGCGCTCATCGACTATTCCCACCTTTAAAGGTGGAATCCCTTTTTCTTTACTTCCTGTTGAAATAAATCTAGCAATATCCCGTAACAAAGTTGTTTTTCCTGTTTGCGGGGCGCCGATGATCATCGTATGTTTCCATTTTTCTTGATATAGAAATGGAAGAAATGGTTCAGAAATACCGATTTTTTCTCTTGCAATTCTAAAATTAAAAGATGCTAAATTTCTAATTGCTTTCACTGATCCATTTTCTAGAATGACCTTTCCTGCTAATCCAACCCGATGGCCGCCGGGGATTGTAATATAACCTTTTTGTAATTCCTCTTCTAATGTATAAAACGAATAATTAGCTAACTTGTTAATTAACTGTTCCGCATCTTGCTCTGAAACAAGATATGGAAGGAAGTATGGCTTCCCTCTAGTCGAAACCTCAAGAGGTCGGTTAATTCGAATTCTTATTTCCTCCATTGTATTTAAAATGGGAGCTGGCAATTCGCGGATTTTTTCTGAAATTTGTTTTGGCAAGAATGCAAGTATATTTTCCAACGTTCGTTCCTCCTTATGTTGCTGCTTTAATAAGTTTTAAAATGCTTGTACTCCCGATATTAATATGTATTCATCCTACTTGGGAGTATGACTAAAAAGACATAAAAAAAAGCTGTTCAAAAGGGTTATATGTAACCTTTTGAACAGCTTTGCACTCCTATTATGCACGTGATACATAAGAGCCATCTGTTGTATTAATGATTAATTTATCTCCTTCGTTAACAAAGAAAGGAACTTGTACAATTAAACCAGTTTCAACTTTAGCCGGTTTCGAACCGCCTGATGCTGTATCTCCCTTAATTCCCGGTTCTGTTTCAGTTACGGTAAGTTCAACTGTGTTTGGAAGTTCAACCCCAAGTGTTTCCCCTTGATACATCATAATGTGTACTTCCATGTTTTCTTTAAGAAACTTCAATTCATAATCAATTGCTGCAGAACTTAATTCAATTTGTTCGTATGATTCATTGTCCATAAAAACGTGTTGATCACCGTTTGCATAAAGATATTGCATTCTGCGATTATCAATTTGTGCTTTCCCTACTTTTTCACCGGCACGGAATGTTTTTTCTTGAATGGCACCGGTTCTTAAGTTACGTAATTTAGAACGAACAAACGCTGCTCCCTTACCAGGCTTAACATGTTGAAAGTCCATTACTCTCCATATTCCACCATCTACTTCGATTGTTAAACCAGTTCGAAAATCATTAACTGATATCATGTTGTTTCTTCCTCCTATTTATTCAGAATTAAGGAATCAATCCTTAATATACTGAGGTTCAAAATCATATTAAAGAATAATTAAGTCTTTTGTTGAATGAGTTAGTTTTTCATTCGAATCCTCTGTTATTAATGTGTCATCTTCGATACGAACTCCACCAATACCTGGTAAATAAATACCAGGTTCAACAGTCACAACCATGCCAGGTCGTAGGACAATATCAGATCTTACTGATAACGCAGGTCCTTCATGAACTTCTAAACCAATTCCATGTCCGAGAGAATGACCAAAATATTCACCGTAGCCTCTTTCAGAAATATAATTTCTTGCGATGGCATCAGCTTCAATACCTGTCATTCCTGGTTTAATGTTTTCCATCGCAAGCAATTGTGATTCTAAAACAACATCGTAAATTTCTTTCAACTTGTCTGATGGTTTCCCCACTGCGACCGTACGAGTAATATCAGAAACATATCCTTTATGAAGTGCACCGTAATCTAAAGTAACGAAATCACCTTTTTCAATCACCTTATCGGAGGCAACTCCATGCGGAAGTGCTGATCTTGTTCCAGAAGCAACAATTGTATTGAAGGATGAAGAAGTTGCACCTGCTTTTCTCATGAAAAACTCAAGTTCATTGGATACTTCAAGCTCAGTAACACCAGGCTTAATATAATCTAATATATGTTTAAATGCAGCATCAGCAATGTCGGCTGCTTCCTTTAATATCTTAATCTCTGATTCGGTCTTAATCAAGCGTAAATTTTCAATTAAACTTGAAACTGGAACTAATTCTACAGAAAAAGATTTTTCATACAGAATATAGTCGGAATAATTCACGTAGTCTTGTTCGAATCCAAGTTTTTTAATTCCTAAAGCAGTAAGCTGCTGTGCAATTTCCTCATGGACAATTCCTTTGTGCTGAATAATTTCAAAATCTTGTGCTTGTTTTGCAGCTTGTTCTACATAACGAAAATCGGTAATAAAAAGTGCTTTTGTTTCTGAAATTAGCACGACACCTGCTGTTCCCGTAAAATTAGTCATGTATCGCCGATTATATGGACTTGTTATTAAAATCCCATCAATCCCTTGTTTAGAAAATTGATTGCGCAAGTTCTCTAATTTTTGCATTGTTTACTCTCCCTTGCCTATGTATTCTACTAATGCTTTTAACGCTAATTCATAACCAAATAGTCCTAATCCGACAATTTGTCCAGCTGTCACCGGTGAAATGACGGATACCCTGCGGAATTCCTCGCGATTATGTACATTTGAAATATGCACTTCAATGACAGGTACATCAATCGAAGCAATCGCATCACGAATCGCGTAACTATAGTGGGTAAATGCGCCGGGATTGAAAATAACCCCTAAAAAGTCCCCATTACTTGTTTCATGCAATTTGTCAATAAGTTCACCCTCATGGTTGGATTGCATTGAAACGACTTCTACATTATATTCTTTTTCCAATTCACTAAAGCGCTCATATAAAGTTTTTAGCGAATTCTTTCCATACACATCCGGTTCTCTTTTACCTAATAAATTTAAATTAGGTCCATTTAATAATAAGATTTTCATAATCAAACGCACCTTTAAAAATGGTATTTGTAGAAATTGTTAAGAATTTTCTACACAACACATTTTATCATAAAAATTATCGCTTCAATTCATTTTCTTTAAAATATTTTAGTTCATTATGTTCATAGGAAATCGAGTACCCAATAAAAAGACCATATAAAATGTACACACATGCAGCGGCAATTAAAGTATTTATATCAATTTGAAAAAATGGTTTCATACTTGGAAATATTGGGTTTAAGATCATAAAAACAACTAAAAATAGAACGAAACCATAACCGATACCGACCCACATTGTATTTAATTTTTTTAATAGAATATAATACACTAACGCTACACCGATCGAGATAATTCCGTACAAAATGATTGTAAGAATAATCCCTATCCAGCTTTCTCGCCATGTTCCTACTGTAAATGGCTCTAATAAAATATTTGGTTCAATTGTCGAAAAGTTAAAATAGTAACATAAATAACCAATTAAGCTCCAAAATATTCCCCCAACAAACCCGGTTGTGACAGTCATTAATAGAAAAGACATTTTTGGAAATTCTACTTCATCTTTATGATTTGACATAATGCACCCCCAATTACATGTACTATTTATAGAATAACCACAAGTAATGGTGCTAGTCGTAATTTTGTTTTTTTAGTAAAATAAACTTAATAAGTCTTGCATTCAAAGAAATGGTTGGTGAAAAATTAGTGGAAAGTCAAAAAAAGCCCTCATATGGTGGGCAAGCTGTAATAGAAGGAGTTATGTTTGGTGGGAAGAGCCAAACTGTAACTGCGATCCGTCGTAAAGATCATACAATAGATTATTTTTATTTACCGAGGAAATCACACCCCACATTGCAAAAGCTTAAAAAAATTCCCTTTTTAAGAGGGATTATTGCGATACTTGAAGCGAGTGCAAATGGTTCCCAACATTTAAATTTTTCGAGTGAACGGTATGATCAAGATCCTGAAAATGATCAATATATTGAAGAAGAAAAAGTTTCTAAAACGACGATGATTATAGGTGTTGCTACACTTGGCGTTCTATCATTTATTTTTGGGAAATTTGTGTTTACTCTTGTACCGGCAATACTCGCATCATTCACAAAGCCAATCTTTTCAAGTGATGTGGCTCAAGTACTAATTGAAGGATTAATAAAGCTAATCCTTTTATTGGCCTATATTTACTTTGTATCGTTAACGCCTCTTATTAAACGTGTGTTTCAATATCATGGTGCGGAGCATAAAGTCATCAATACATTCGAAAATAATTTAGAACTTACCATTGAAAATGTCCAATCACAATCAAGACTTCATTATCGATGTGGAAGCAGTTTTATTCTTTTTACAGTAATCATTGGCGTTTTTATTTATATGTTAGTACCAACAAATCCACTATGGTTACGCTTAGTCGATCGGATTGCATTAATACCCGTTGTATTAGGAATTTCTTTTGAAGTTCTGCAATTTACAAATAAGTTAAGAGAGATACCCGTTCTCCGTTATTTAGGATACCCTGGTCTATGGCTACAGTTACTTACAACAAAAGAACCTACTGATGATCAAGTAGAAGTGGCCATTGCATCTTTTAATGAGCTTTTGAAACTGGAAGAAAATCAAACAACGTCTAAAGAGGATTCACAGTCTTTGCAAATGTAACATGAAGCATTTCAAGCCTAAACTTTATCCAAGTCTTTATTTGCATGTTTGAAAAGATATAAATATGTGAAAAAAATGGTATAAAAGGATGAATTTACGGACAAAATGCTTATGATGCTCGTAAGGAGGTGGCTTTCTTGGTTGCAAAAAAATGGTTGATCGGACTAGTTTTTCTGCTTGCATTAATTGGGCTTGGATCAAATGTAATTCAACAGCCCGGAGCATTATTTAAACAATTACTTATTTGGGCTGTTATTATTTGTTGTATTTATCTAATTTATCGATTATGGTCAGGGAAACGTCCTTCTCATCAAAATAAAAGGGCTTTTCTAAAAGCCGCACGACGATCGAAAAAACGAATAAAAAATCGACAAGCTACTGCTAGTACGCAGATTAATGCTTTGAAAAAGCCAATACGAAAAAAGTCTCAAGCAAAATTAACTGTAATTGAAGGAAAAAAAGGCAAAAAGAAAAATCGAGCGATATACTAAACTCGATTATTCTCAATTGATCAGTATGTCCACGTTTTTAAAAATTCCTTAGTTTTCATTCGCCCTAACTTGATGAGGGCGTCTTTTTTTTCTTCGGATATTTGAAAGTCTGTCGAAACATAGTTTTCCGCAGAAATAAAAACAATATCCTTTTCATGTTTTCTTGATATATATCTAGAATCATGCGCTTCCTTCATCGTTTCAAATAATGCATTGAATAATTGTATTCCGTTTTTTATCATATGTTTTGGATGCTCTTTTAAATCATAACTTAACGATACGCCAACAACTGGCCGCTTTTTTTTCGTTTCATTATTAACGAAAATCCACATTGGAAAATTGCTTAAAACACCACCATCAACGATGACACTTATTCCTTCTAAACTTTTCAACTTCACTGGTTCAAAAAAATATGGAATGCTACAGCTCATTCGGATTGCTCTAGCGACAGGAAAACTATCAATCGGTATACCGTACTGAACAAGATCATCGGGAAGAACAAGCAGACGGCCATTGCTTAAATCAGACGCAACAACTTTTAAGGAATCTTTCGGTAAATCTGCAAACGTATATATCCCTTTTGCACCTAACATCTCTCGTAACCAATCTTCCAACGCTTTCCCTCTATACAGGCCTAAGCGCCAATACAGAAAAATCCATTTTGAAATTTGTTTTGGAATAGGCATCCATGTTTTCCATGAATCCAATAAACTTTCATATGGCACCTGTGAAAAAAGATTTTTCATCTCTTGACTAGAGTAACCAGCTGCAATGAAACCGGCTATAATTGACCCAGCACTTGTCCCTGCTACACGATTAAATGTAAAGCCTTGTGATTCTAATTCTTCATAAGCACCGATTAGTGCTAAACCTTTTATGCCACCTCCTGAAAACACTCCATCTATATCCATGTTCGCATCTCCTTTGGTGTCGATCCTCATGTTATATTTTTAAGATGGTGTTTAAGAAAATAGAACAAAAAAAGAAAAAGAGATAGGCTTTTGCCTATCTCCCATTACTTATAATCCACATTTTAATTGTGCATTACAGTTTTCACATGTATTACAGCCACCAATTTCTTTAACTTTCCCCTTACGGCAAACAGGACATGTATTGCCAATTTCCGAACCAATTGTTACACTCGTTGAGCGCAAATCCTGAATCGTATCAACTATTACAACTGTTTGTTTATCCTTTATTGGCTCAATGCTATTTTCGACTTGATTTTCTTCGGCTTTTAAAGTTAATACTTGTGAATCACGGCTTCCATCAACATATACTGTGCCGCCTTTAGCTCCACCTTTATATAGACGTTCATATACTTTTTGGACCTGTTCAACAGCATAACCCCGCGGTGCATTTACTGTTTTAGAAATTGAGCTGTCAATCCAGCGTTGAATAATACATTGCACATCAGCATGTGCTTCTGGTCGTAATTCCATTGCTGTCACAAACCAATTTGGCAATTGATCAGCATTTACATCTGGATTTGTCTTTAAATACTCTTCGACAATTTCCGCCTTTACTTCAATAAATCTACCTAGTCGACCACTTCTGTAATAAGTAAATGAGAAATATGGTTCTAGGCCAGTTGAACATCCAATCATCGTACCAGTCGATCCAGTTGGAGCAACAGTTAGCAAATGAGAATTTCTAATACCGTTTTCTAATATCGATTGACGAATGTCCTCAGGCATTTTTTTCATAAATCCAGTTCGGATAAACGCTTCTCGTAAACGAATTGTTTCTTCATCAGTCTCCCCTTGTAAAAATGGGAAGCTTCCTTTTTCCTTTGCTAATTCGATGGATGTACGATAAGCTGTTGTCGCGATCGTTTCCATTACTTTATCAACCAATTGGTTGCCTTCTTCTGAACCATATTCTTTCTCACAATAGATCAGTAAGTCTGCAAGACCCATGACACCAAGACCAACTCGACGCTCGCCAAGCGCCTGCTTTTTATTTTCGTCTAAGAAATAAGGTGTAGCGTTTATAACGTTATCCTGCATGCGGACGCCGACTGCTACTGTTTTCATTAACTTTTCAAAATTAACCGTTTTATTTACCTTATCCGCCATCTCAGCAAGGTTCACTGCTGCAAGGTTGCAGACGGAAAATGGTGCGAGAGGTTGCTCCATATCTCGCTCTCTTATTTCTAAGAGGATCGGACTATCGCTTACAGTATAATAGTATAATATACTGGCTCAACCGCTTTAGTCTCTCAGGCTGGCATTACCCTTGCCCCCTGTTGCCCTCAGCATAACCTGTTAGGGTTCCAAGTCAATTAGGTCGAGTTTTTAACGTGAGGCAAGCAATTTACCACACGGATTTGTAGCAACAACTTGTTGACCATATGCTTTAGCATTTGTCATATCGTTGGCATTATCGATGAAGAAAATTCCTGGTTCTGCTGAGTAGGTGGCGCATATATTGATTAAGTTCCAAAGTTCTTTTGCCTTAATTTTTTTGTAGACGCGCACTTTATATCCAAGTTTTTCCCACTCACGGACATCTCCGATTTTGTGCCATTTCTCATTATAAATATTCATTTCCTCTTCATTATAATGTTCAACATAAGGGAAACGAAGTTCATACTCTCCATCATTTTCAACTGCTTCCATAAATTCCTTTGTTAGGCAAACAGAAATGTTTGCACCCGTTAAGAACTCTGGATTATGGACTGTGTAATTGCCACCAACAGCTAATTTCTCTTCAGCATCAGCAATGATATTTTCACTAAAGCCACCATACCCAGGAATATTTTTATAGTTTATAATTCCTTGATATATAGCAATTTCTTGCATTGTTAAAGGTGTAAACTTCAATTTGTCTTTCGCTAGTTTTTTAATCGTTTCATCTTTTGTATTTTCAATTAAAAATCGCAAAATTCTTGGATTTTGCATCTTTGAAATAATAAATTCTATGATATCCGGATGCCACGTATTTTACCGTCCTTTTCAGGATATTTACTCTGCTTTTGCAAAACGGACTAGACTATATCATCACCCTCAGCATGATCTGTTAGGGGCCGGGCGCTTATGAGGTTTTATTGTTGGGACTCAACCTCTAGTCGTTGAACCTTCGCCATAACCTATGCCCTATGACGCTTGGCTGCAGATTGTCCAATACTCACAATTTTTATAGCATTCACGTTCACCGTTTCCGGACACGTTGTAGCTTGTAAGTCTCTAAGGATTTTCCCGCAATTCACCCGATTTTTTAGTCGTTCATTTTCTGAACGACGCGGACTAAGGCATCTTTTTAATCCGCTAACATTATCATTTGAGCTCCACGCTATTTTGTTACACTCAGGCTAAGAGTGGCTAGGTCATTTCTGCCTAGCTCTCATGCTTTCACATGAGATCAGACTATCTCATCAAGGAAGAAAAAATCGTAGCTATATCCATGATTATGGAGATATATAAATTTTTTTAATTAACTCTTCCTTGTCTCGCGCCTCATAAGGTCGTTTCCATACCATATGATTTACTCCTCCCATTTCTTCCATTTAATTTACACCTTTTTTATGTTTTTAGTAAGAATTAGGGAGTTTCAATAGTCGTTGAACGTTCATCTCCGTTTCCAGAGATGCTTCGCTGCTGATTGCCCAATCCTTATCATTTTCAAACCTTCACGCTCACCGTTGCCAGTCACGTTGTGGTTGATAAAGCTCTAAGGGTGTTCCAGCAATTCACGAGATTTTAATCCCGCCATTGGAGTGTTTAACGGGATCCACCCTGCTCAACCAAATGTGTTAATTTCGCAATATCATCAAGCCATGATACAGAACCTGATGACTTGCCGTTTACGCCGCGAGCCAAAGTGTTTCTTGGCCTTAATGTCGAGCCATTTGTTCCTACTCCGCCACCTCTGCTCATAATTTCCATTACTTGTTTTCTATGTTCTGATATCCCTTCACGAGAATCTGGTACGAACGGCATAACGTAACAATTAAAATAGGTTACTTCTGTATCTGCACCAGCACCATAAAGTACACGTCCAGCAGGTACAAAATTTAAGTTCACAAGTTCTTGATAAAACTTTTCGAACCATTCTTGACGTTTTTCCTCGGTTGTTTCAACTGAAGCCAAACCTGTTGCGTTCCTTTTGGCAATTTGCTCATAATAAACTTCCAATGGCTTTTCGATAATATCTAGTGGTCTAGTAATAAGTCCTGTTTCAATTTCTTTCGGATCTTCTAAAGCACTCCGATATTCTTCATCAACTAGTACATCTGCTAATTTTTGTTCCCAATCAATATTTTTGATAAATCCTAGTCCTCTTGCAGGAAATTTCGGATCTTCCTTGATGGTCAAAACGACAAAATCACCATTCGATAATGTAAGCTTTTCGGTATCTTTGAATGCATAGCGGTCAATCATTACTAAACGTGATACACCTTTATGTGTGATTTTCATATCTGGTGTAACAGGATGTACCTGTGGAAACAATTTGATATCTTTGTTTAATTGTTCCTCATTAATCTTCAATTCATTTGTAAACGCAACAGACATTTTGACAACTCCTTCTATCTTTCTAGCATAAAATCTAGCTTGAGTACTCTTGTTGTATTCTTCTATAAGTTATCATATTCACTTATAGAAAATCAATAAATAAATACAATATATAGTGTTATTAATACTAAGAAAAATACTATATATTGTGAAATGGTTAAACTTTGTTCCTTTTTGTCAAATCGAAAAATAAATAAAATAAAGAGAAAAGAGGAGAAAAAGAGAGTTATAGAATTAAATTTAGGGTAAATTTGAAAATTTCCACGGTTGCATATTTTTGAAGCAAATGAAAGATAGGTATATCAAAGATACTACCCCTTTCTTTCAAAAATAAATATTTTTATAGCAAAAAGTTTTGATTCCTCTTCCATTGATGAATATAATAGAAGATAGTGGTGTATCGAAGAAAGGAGAAAGTTTAGTGGGTAGTTTATATTTTCTTATTATTGTCATAGTAGCAGTCATTGCCTATACGCTCTATAATTATTTTTCTCAAAAGAGAGCGGTTAAAACTTTAACTGAAGAAGAATTTAAAGCGGGCTATCGGAAGGCACAATTAATCGACGTTCGAGAAGCGAATGAGTTCGATGGAGGACATATATTAGGTTCAAGAAATATTCCATTATCGCAATTGAAAATGAGAATGAAAGAAATTCGTCCTGATAAACCTGTATACTTATATTGCCAAAGCGGGATGCGCAGTGGTCGTGCTGCTCAAATGCTTTACCGTAAAGGTTATAAAGATCTTTACCAATTACAAGGCGGATTTAAAAAATGGACTGGTAAAATTAAATCTAAATAAATGAATACATGTTTAAAGCCTCTTCCATTCGGAAGAGGCTTTTTATCTTTATCTTTGATTATTATAGCGTAATACTGGTTTACGGGCCGCTTGTGCTTCATCTAAACGTTTGATAACGGTTGTATGTGGAGCCTCTTGAACGATTTCAGGATTCTCTTCTGTTTCCTTTGCAATTTGTATCATCGCATCGATAAAGGAATCCAAAGTTTCTTTTGATTCTGTTTCAGTAGGCTCGATCATCATACATTCCTCAACGTTTAACGGGAAGTAAATAGTTGGTGGATGATAGCCAAAGTCTAACAGACGTTTAGCAATATCTAATGCGCGAACACCTAATTTCTTTTGGCGTTTTGCACTTAAAACAAATTCATGCTTACAATGACGGTCATAAGGTAGATCATAGTATTCTGCTAACCTTCTCATCATATAGTTTGCATTTAGCACTGCATTTTCGGTTACAGCTTTTAAACCATCCGGTCCCATTGTTCGAATATACGTATATGCTCTTACATTTATCCCGAAGTTACCATAGTATGGCTTTACTCTACCTATGGAAAGTGGGCGTTCATAATCGAACTTATAAACATCGTTTTCTTTCACAAGCACTGGCTTTGGTAAAAATGGGATTAAATCTTTTTTCACCCCGACCGGACCAGAACCTGGACCACCACCGCCGTGCGGGCCAGTAAATGTTTTGTGAAGATTTAAATGAACAACATCAAATCCCATATCCCCCGGGCGAGCTTTTGATAGCACTGCGTTTAAGTTAGCACCATCATAGTATAGTTTACCACCTGCACTATGAACGATTTCTGCCATTTCCAAAATATTTTCTTCAAATAATCCTAAAGTATTCGGGTTTGTTAGCATTAGAGCAGCTGTATTTGAATCTACTAATCTTCTTAAATCTTCTAAATCAACAAGTCCATTTTCATCCGATTTAACCGTTACCGTTTCAAGTCCTGCAACACTAGCGGATGCTGGGTTTGTTCCATGGGCGGAATCGGGAACAATTACTTTAGTCCGATTATGGTCACCATTTGCTTTGTGATAGGCACGAATCATCATTAAACCTGTCCATTCACCGTGAGCTCCTGCTGCCGGTTGGAGAGTCACTTCATCCATTCCGGTGATCTCAATTAAATGTTGTTGTAAATCGTACATTAATTCCAGAGCACCTTGGACAGAGCTTTCATCTTGTAGTGGATGTATATGAGCAAAACCAGGGTAACGTGCCACCGATTCATTTATTTTAGGATTATATTTCATTGTACATGACCCAAGTGGATAGAACCCTGAATCCACTCCATGGTTCTTTCTTGATAAAGCGGTATAATGACGCATAATATCAAGTTCGGAAACCTCAGGTAAATGCACTTCTTCATCACGAATATAGTCGGAAGGAAGGTAATCGTTAATATCAATCTCAGGAACGTCAAGGTCAGGAAGGCTATAACCAATTCTGCCTGGTTTCGTGATTTCAAAAATTAATGGTTGGTTCTCCTTATTCATGGCTATCCCTCAATTCTTTAATCAATTGATCGATTTCATCTTTCGTTCGTAATTCAGTAACAGCTACAAGCATGCAATTCTCCAGTAGAGGATAATCTCTACTTAAATCATAGCCACCAATAATTCCTTTACTCAAAAGATGTTTATTAAGCTCTTTAACAGGTTTATTCAATCGAATAACAAATTCATTAAAACTTGGACCTTCAAATTCGATTTTAAAACCTTCTTGCTTAAATGCTTTTTTAGCATAATATGCTTTTTGAATATTTTGGACAGCCATTTCCTTAACACCTTTTTTGCCTAGAGCAGTCATAGCGACTGATGCAGCTAATGCATTTAGGGCTTGATTGGAACAAATATTAGATGTCGCTTTATCGCGTCGAATATGCTGTTCACGGGCTTGCAGGGTTAAAACATAGCCTCTTTTCCCATTTTCATCAACCGTTTCGCCAACTAAGCGACCAGGAACTTTTCTCATTAATTTCGTTGTTACTGCAAAATAACCACAATGTGGTCCACCAAAACTTTGAGGGATACCGAATACTTGTGCATCACCAACAACAATATCTGCACCAAATTTCCCCGGAGGTGTGATCGCCCCTAGCGCCAGCGGATTACTTGATACGATAAATAATCCTTTATGCTGATGTGCCAATGGTTCAATTTCTTTTAACGGCTCAATTTGACCGAAGAAATTTGGATATTGAACGACAACGGCAGCTACCTCTTCGCTTAATTCAGCTTGTAATGCTTGTAAGTCTGTCACACCGTTTTTATGAGGAATTTCAACTACTTCAATAAATTGACCTTTTGCATATGTTTTTAATACTTCCCGCGATTCCGGATGAACAGTTTCAGAAATAAGTATTTTTTTTCTACGTGTTTGTCCACAGCTTAACATAGCGGCTTCGGCTAAAGCTGTACCCCCATCATACATCGAGGAATTCGCTACATCCATTCCTGTTAACTCACAAATCATCGTTTGAAATTCAAATATCGCTTGTAATTCCCCTTGGGAGATTTCAGGTTGATAAGGTGTATATGCAGTATAAAATTCAGATCGGCTAATAACATGATCAACAATCGTTGGAATGTAATGATCATAAACACCAGCGCCTAAAAACGATACATTCTGTTTTACATCCGCATTTTTAGCAGCCATTTGGCTTAACTCTTTTAACAAAGCTGTTTCTGATTTTGCTTCTTTAATATTATATAAGCCTTTAAAACGGACTTTTTCAGGAATATCACTGAAAAGGTCATCGACAGAAGGTACTCCAATTGTTTCTAGCATTTCCTGCTGGTCTTGATCTGTCATCGGTAAATAGCGATGCTTTGTCATAATTCTCTCTCCCATCCTACTTTTTAGGTCGTTTATAAAATGGCGTTGAAATTACTTTTGCTTTTAATCGTTTGTTGCGAATCTCGACATCAACCATTTGATCAATATCAGTAAACTGAATATCGACAATCCCTAATCCGATATTTTTCTTTAATGTCGGGGACTGTGTGCCCGTTGTGATTGAACCAATTTCTTCATCACCGGAAAAAATTTTATATCCATGACGAGGGATTCCGCGATCAATCATTTCTATCCCAACAATTTTTCTCGCTAAACCGTTTTCTTTTTGTTCTTTTAATGCGCTCTTCCCAATGAAATCAGTATCTTTTGCAACCTTAACGGCAAAACCAATCCCTGCCTCTAAAGGGCTAATATCTTCAGAAAGTTCCTGCCCGTAAAGTGGAAGAGTTGCTTCAAAACGAAGGGTATCTCTCGCACCAAGTCCACATGGAAGAAGACCTTCATCTTTTCCTGCCGCTAATAGTTCCCTCCATAAAAATACGGTATCTTCAGCTTTACAATAGATTTCAAATCCATCTTCACCTGTATATCCTGTTCTTGAAACGAAAGCTTTAACACCTTTTACATTTACATTTTCATCAAATTTAAAAAACTTAATCTCTTCTAAATTTTTATCTGTTACCTTTTGAAGAATTTGTTCCGCAATTGGACCTTGAATAGCTAGCTGTCCAATACTTGCGGATATATTTTCTACTTCTACATTGCCCTCGATATGTTTTTGAAGCCACGAAAAATCTTTTTCAATATTTCCTGCATTTACTACGAGTAAATAATTATCATCAGCAATTTTATAAACTAAAAGATCATCAACGGTACCACCATTTGGATAGCACATCGCCGTGTACTGTGCACCGCCGATTTGAACCTTTGAAATATCATTTGTCATCATTTTCTGTAAATAAAGGGTGCTATCTTTTCCTTTTACAGTTATTTCTCCCATATGGGAAACATCAAATAAGCCTGCTCTTGTACGTACTGCTTCATGTTCTTCTTTTATACTAGAAAATTGAACAGGCAACTCCCATCCACCGAAATCAATCGTCTTTCCACCATATTCCTTATAAATCTCAAAAAGTGGGGTTCTTTTCAAATTTGACATTGATGATCCTCCAATCAATATTCTAATTCCTTCTTTCAATTTCACAGCAAAAAACTCAATGCACATAAAAAAAAGACAGAAAAAACCAATTTTAATATACTGGTTGTCTCTGTCCTGGCACCTGAAAGTTTACCTAAACGGCTGTCCCCTTGGGTGGCTTCAATATTCGAAGCACTCTCCAGAGTTGCGTCAATCAGAAGTCTTTTTGCCTGAGAGATTCATAATGATCCATTACTTGCTCCTTCGGCTCTGCATTTAAGCAGTCTCTCCCCCTGAAATCATTCGCCTATATTTAATTGAAAAATGGATATACTAGCATAAAAGATTTATTTTGCGCTAACACCCTTGTAAAGCTAACTACATCCTAACATTATTCAGCTTTTTCATCAATCATTTTTCAAGCAATTTTGAATAAAATAACCACTTTTTGCATTTTATCTGATAGTTGTAAGGGGATTCATTCGAACAAATATAATAAAAGACGAACAATACTCTATGATTTCCTTTTATTATACGTAAAATATAATACTCACATTTCAATTCTATTTCATAAGGAGTGGAATTATGTCGATTAATATTCATTTTGATCACTCTTGGGGAGAAGGGTTAACAGAAAGATTTTATAAAGATGGACCTTGGGGAAATTGGCAATTGTATCAATTAGCCATTGAAATGGAGAAACATCAAATCATTCCAGAGTTTGAGGGATTGCAAGCTCCGAAGCATTTAGCAAACTTAAAACCATTGCCTCATCAACTTGAGGTAGCCCAACAAGTAGTGGAAAACATGAATGGAAAAGCTATTTTGGCCGATGAAGTTGGACTTGGAAAAACGATTGAGGCTGGGCTCATTTTAAAAGAATATATGATACGTCGTCTCGTGAAAAAGGTATTAATCCTCGTCCCTGCATCATTAGTGTCGCAATGGGCATTTGAACTAAATACGAAGTTTCATATCCCTGCTGTAGCACAGAAAAAAAGCTATGTGTGGGATCAATTTGACTGTGTGATCTCATCCATTGATACGGCGAAACGGAGTCCTCACCGTGAAAAAATTTACGAACAAAATTATGACTTAGTTATTATTGATGAGGCCCATAAATTAAAGAATCATAAAACTAAAAACTATGAATTTGTTCAAAACTTAAAGAAAAAGTTTTGCCTATTATTAACTGCCACACCTATACAAAATCGTGTAGATGAAATTTTTCATTTAGTATCCCTTTTGAAGCCCGGGCATCTTGGCAGTCAATCTGGATTTATTGAAAAATATAAAAGCAGTAATCGAGCGGCGAAAGACGATGAGCGCCTGCGTGAACTAGTAAATAAAGTAATGATTCGCAATCGCAGAACAGATACCGGGATTGAATGGACGAAACGTCATGTCAAAACCATTTTAATTGATTTTTCTAAAGAAGAAAGAGATTTATATGATTCGATTCAAATCTTTAAAAATGGTTCTCACTCATTCGGTAATAGTGGTTTTTCAATGATGACATTACAGCGGGAGGCTTGTAGCAGCAGAGAATCCGTATACTACACATTAAAAAATATGTTAAAAAAAGCTGAGAATCCGTCCCCTGAACTCGAGCAAAAGATTCAATTTATGATAAAAAAAATTGAAGCTGTTAAGCAAAATTCCAAGGCAGAAGAAGCGGTAAAATTAATCAAACAAATCAACGATAAAGTGATTATTTTCACCGAATATCGAGCTACCCAGCTGTATTTACAATGGTTTTTGAAACAGCACGGAATCAGTTCGGTACCGTTTCGCGGCGGATTTAAAAGAGGAAAAAAAGATTGGATGCGCGAATTGTTCCAGAAGCATGCCCAAGTATTAATTGCAACTGAAGCCGGAGGGGAAGGAATCAACCTTCAATTTTGCCATCATATGATTAATTTTGACTTACCGTGGAATCCAATGAGACTTGAACAACGAATTGGAAGGGTGCATCGCCTTGGTCAACAAGAAGATGTTCATATCTATAATTTCGCAACAAAAAATACGATAGAGGATCATATTTTAAAATTATTGTATGAGAAGATTAATTTATTTGAAAGGGTTATTGGTGAATTAGACGATATATTAACACGATTAGAATTTGGAAAATTAGAAGACCATTTACACGATATCTTTCAGCTTTCTCGAACAGAAGGTGAGATGAAAATTAAAATGGAGAACTTAACAGAAATGATTCAATTCGCCGAGAACATAAAAGAAAGTGAAGGAGATAGTTTCAATGCAGCAGCAGGAAATACATCAATATCTTAACCAATATTTTGAAGCGAATGAGTGTGAATTACTAGAAAACGGAGAAGGTTATTTGACTGTCCAATTAACGATTGAACTTGATAAAGAACTAATGAACCGCCCCTTTTATTGGCATTATTTAGAGAAAACAGGAGGAATACCAAATCCATCTAAATTAACGATTATTACCGATCAAGAACGATGTCCTGATCATATTAAGGGTGAAGTCATTCATTTTGGTGCACCACGATTGCATCAAATATTTCAGTCAACGAAAAAATTTGCGAAATACATTCGCTTGTATGAAAATATCACACCGAAAGCAAACCAACAAACTCCATTATATCCTTGGCTAGGAGTAAATATAAAAATTTCCTATCAATGTGATCGCAAAAGAGATGTTTTTCGTTCTTTCGGATTAAATTTAATCAATGGAACATTAGTTGAAGACTTTCATGAAAAAATAAAAAAACGAGCATTATCCCCAAAAATTCCGGACTTATTTTTTACGCTAACGCCCATCATTATGCCTAAAAGTGGTTTGACAAGAATTGAAACATTTTTAAATCAAGAAATTATGAACGAGGATCACACATGGGCCGAACAAGCAAAAAAGCGATGGGAAGAAGATTTAGCATTATTAAATCACTTTTATGAAGATTTGGATGAAAAACCAGAGGCTTATTTAATCGAAAAACAGGCGTTACAAGACCAGTATGAACCGAATATTACAATTGAAATTATTAATGGCGGTCTTTTCTATTTAGCAAGTAATCAAATTTAAGAAAAGAAAAATAGGAGAGCATATTCCTCTCCTATTTCCGTTTAAAAACCATTATTATTGAATACGGTAGAATCCCGAACCATCGATAAAGAAAAGGTGCTTTTTCCTCTTTTCTTTGGATTCTATGCTGTTTTCTATCCAATTTCGGCGTATCAAAATGCTTTACAAAGGTTTGTGTAATGAATTTGATATAATCATTTGTGGACATAAACTATACACCACCCTCATTATATCTAGTTTGCCCACTAATGAATTTATTTATTCATAATTAAAGCAAAATTACTTTTCTTCCCATCTTAATATACGTTTTTCTTGTTGATTATAAATAACTTCGCTTTTTATAGATAAATGATTATCTAAATTTATTCCCAACATAATGGAATACATATTCTTCTCCTTCTCTTGAATGGTAAAGTTCACTATCCCTTTATTATAGGAAAGTTTCCCTGCAGACAGATAATCTTCTTTATTTATCGAATTTACTATTTTTTTAACCGCCATTGAACTCATACTATTAACTAAATAATATTCTTCCATTTCTTTCAAATATCTTTTTTCTGATAAAAAGATCTCAATAGACGTTGTTAACACAAATAGGCACGTAACGACAATCCCTAAAGTTAACGGAAAAATATACCCTTTTTCATTATTCATTTTCATTTCTTATTCCTCATTTTCTCGTAAAGAAAAAAATAAATGGGCTTCTCTAGAATGATTATTTACAAATTGTACATGCAGAATAATTTCATTTTTATTACTATTAAAATTAATTTGCTTTACTTTTTGCAGAACCACCTCATGTCCTTTCCCATCTACCCTTCTTCGAATCGATTGATTATATTTTTCATAAACGACTACTTCTTGGCCCCTATTTAAATATAAACTGTTTCCTGTAACTACCCATCCATTACTTGTTCTTAACTCTTTCCTTAATTCCATTAGAAAAAGATTCCATTCAAAATCTTTTTCGGTTGAGTATGCATGGTCAATCCGTTCATATGCTTTTATTAAAAGTGGAAAAAAAGCAAGAATCGTCGATAAAATTAGTAAGGAAAAAATACATTCAATCAGTGAGAACCCTTTCTCGTTCATACTCCTCGACAATGCATTGTTGCTTCTTATCATAATTAACACAAACCTTCCATTCAAATTCATTGCCCTGTTGAAACGTGATCGTATATTGTCTTCCATCAACGATGTATAATTGATCTTGCGACTGACCTGTCATTAAATTCGCTTCGGTTCTTTCGTACATTAACCTAGCTGCAATTAAATCCCGTTTACCTTCCTCTTGTTTTTGAATAATTAAAAACATTAGAGGAAACAGGCTTGTTGCAATTAAAAGTATCGCACTCAATGAAACAAGCCCTTCCGCAACTATAAAACCTTTATTATTCTTCAATACGGAATCTTCCCCTCCCAATATTGAAAATCAGCTTCATTTCCTTTCCACTGTGTTTAAATTTCAACGTGCCAAATTTATTAGTATTTCCGTCCGGTGTAATCATAAATGATGTGAAGGAACCATTCATCATATCAACGGAAGCAGGCAATGTTCGATCAACAATTTTACTTTTTGAAGTTACTGAAGTGGCAATGTAGCGGTCATTAAATGGATAGAACTGAACAACAACAGATTCATGTCGATTCACAGCATATGATTGCACATAGTAAAGATCCGCTTCCATTTGAGAAATAAACATTCCTTTTTCTAACGAACTCCAAATAGGTTTCATGCTTGTAAATCCAAGGCCGATAAAAATGGAAAGCACAAGTAATACAATAAGGACTTCCATTAAAGTAAATCCCCTATTATTTTTTATCATCATTACTTTTGACTCTTCACTTCCGAAACTTTTCCATTTGAATCAATTGATATTTCGTTTCCATTTGGACATTTTGTTTTTCCAGAAGTAAGATAGTCTTTCGACACTAACTCTGCTGTATCTTTAGGAAGTTGGTGGAATTCCATTTCATAAGCTTCCACTTGTCCTTGAACCATCGAAATATACGCTTCACAGCCTTTATTGTTTATTGATGTACTGTGCTTCGTAATATTTGGTATCGCTACGAAAATTAATATTGTAATGATAAGCAGTACGACTAACATTTCTATTAATGTAAATCCTTTATTATTTTTCATCACATTTCACCCCATTTAAATTGAATCAATCATCTCAAACATTGGTAATAAGATAGACAAATAAACAGCAATGATCATACAGCCTATAAAAATAAACATGATTGGCTGCAATATTCGAAATATTTTTTGGATGTTTTCCTCCATACGCAGTAAACAATATTTGCTATAAAATAGCAGCTCATGATCTAATCGACCATTTTTTTCACCATGTATTGTAACGGTAATAAATTGCTGATCGAGAAACGCCATGTCGGAGAGAGAATGGGAAAAAGAAAGCCCTGTTGTTAGATCAATTCGTATTTTTTCAGCGATTTCTCTAATAAGCGGACGGAAACCTTGCGATCTCATCATTTCTAATATTTCAATAATCGAAAATCCACCTTGGAGTAAATAACTCCATTCGCGGGCCAAAAACTGACACGTAAACAATTTATAATAAAATCGAACAATCGGTATTTTGGAAATCAAAGTTGCTTTTTGAATTGATGTTTTTTTGCTCAGTGCAAAATAGATGAGAAGGCTAAAGATGATGAATAAACTGAGGATACAGCCTATAAAAAATTGAGCGTTATTCATCAAGTAGATAAAAATACTTACAATTTTTGTTGGACGATAATTCATCGAAGAGTATAAAATTTCGAATTGAGGAAGTAAAAAATTTTTAAGCAGCAATAGTACAAATATCAAGAGGAAGATAAGAATCACTGGATATTGAAGCAATTTCAAAAATGTTAAACGATCTTGGTGTTTTTTTATTAAATACCCTCCAGCTTCTACCAGTACATTCGATAGATTGCCGTGCTTATCGGCAAAATAAAGTTGTGTACAGGCCTTTTTATCAAAATTTCTTTGACTTAGAACCTCATAAAATGGAATACCGTTTTGTAAATCTTTGAGCATTTCTTGAGAGTGCAACGAAGCTGTTGAATCAAGATGATCTAAAAAATCAATAGCTTCTGCTAAAGTAAATCCGTTTTCAAGCATTTCCCCAATTCTACTCAAAAACATTCCTTGAGTTTTGATAGGGATTCGATTCTTCCTCTTCATCAAAAACCCACCGATAGTATTCATTTGTTGAAATATATCCAAGTGCAATCCCCTTTCGTATAATCTCTTTCAATGTTTTATATTTAGTCTTTATCCGATTTCCATTCGCTTCACTTAAAACATTTTTCAATGTCTTTCCCGAAATCATTTCATAAACGGCTGTCCGGTTTTTCTTAATATAATTTCTACAATATGTTGAACATACATTACCACAAAACGGACATTTCAATTTCACTAGCCTTTGCGCGGTTACTGCAATTAATGTTTGCTCAATTTCGTGCCATTGCACCCCAAATTCTAACAAGCGATAAATAGCTCCTTTCGCATCTCTTGTATGCAATGTACTAAGGACTAAATGCCCCGTTAATGCTGCCCTTATAGCGATTTTCGCCGTTTCACTATCACGGATTTCTCCTACCATAATAATATCGGGATCATGTCTTAAAATAGCTTTTAATCCCGTACTATACGTAATCCCCGCCTTTTCATTCACTTGCACTTGTAAAAACGAGCTATTCTGCTGCTCCACGGGATCTTCTAGTGTAATCACATTTCTTTTCAGTTGATTGGAACAATGCTCAACAAGGGTGTACATCGTAGTGGATTTGCCGCTGCCGGTTGGTCCTGTAAAAATAATCATCCCATGAGAGTGCATTAATAAAGCTTTTAATCTTTTTGTGAATGTAGGAAATAAGGAAATTTCATCGATGGTTACCGATTGATTTTGAGGTAAAATCCGAATAACTAAACTTTCTTTTAATAATGCAGTAGGTAAGGTAGAAATTCGTAAAGATGTTTTCTTTTGGTGAACAAATAAATGGAAGGAGCCGCTTTGAGGTTTTCTTTTTTCACTGATATCCATGGAAGACATAAATTTAAAATGGGAGATAAGCCTTTCACCAATTTCAACTGTTAGTTCCCGATACGGAGTTAGTCTTCCGTTGAAACGAAGTTGGACATGATAATCATCTTTTCTCGGAATGATATGCACATCCGTTGCGTTTAATTTCAACGCTTGATCTAGCAATAAATCTGCTATTTTTTCTATTGTCATATACCATAAGCCACCACCTTTTCTTTTTTTATATTGTTTCGACAAATACTCTTATTTTCCTGCAAAAAATAAGAATTTTTTTGATAAAATTTTTAATCATTTAATTTGATTATTTATCACGTAAATGTCACAAACTAAAATATGAGGTTATTTACATTAGCTATACTTTTCATTTATAATAATAAATTGATGGAGTAAAGGTATAAAAGGAGGGATACATATGGATCGTATGTACAGAGTATTAGGATTTTGGACTGGTATCTTTACAGTTATGCTTTATCTTGGTGACTTAAAAGCTCTTGCATTATTATTCCTAGGACAAACTGCATTTTTTGTTTTACTAAGCTATTTAAAATTATCTGAACGTATGTATATGTATATTTTTGGAGCGTACCTTACTATCTTCTTCGCAGGCTTTACATACTATACTACATTCATACTAGTGCCTGGTGTAGAACACTAAGCTTTACAAAAAAACTCTTGAACATGTTCAAGAGTTTTTTTGTTTACATTGATCATAAAAATGGGTTGTTTCGTTTTTCGTGATCAATAATTGTTTCCGGCCCATGACCAGATAACACCATTGTCACATCAGGTAATGCGAATAATTTGTTTTTTATACTGCTGATTAACTGCTGATGGTTGCCACCAGGCAGATCTGTTCGCCCTACACTATTTTGAAATAAAGCATCCCCTGAAAAAACTACATTTAATTCTTTTACATAAAAGGAAATACTACCAGGTGAATGTCCCGGAGTTTCAAAGACATCGAAACTAAATGATCCAATAGATAGCTTTAATTCTTGGTCAATTAAATGGTCAGCAGGCTCTTGCCGCACAGCCTTTCCCATCATAAATCTTTCAGAACCATTAAGTGCCGGATCTGAAAGCCATGCTGCTTCTTTCTTATGGACATAAACAGGAATATGATATGTATCCCTAATCATATCGACTGCACCGATATGATCAAAATGCGCATGAGTTAATAAAATTGCAATTGGTTTCAATTTTTGTGCATTGATGATAGATTGCAGCTTTTCTCCTTCTTCACCCGGATCAATTACGATGCATTCTTTATTTTCATTTGATAACAAATAACAATTCGTTTGCAAAATCCCTAAAGGAATTCGTTGCCATTTCATACTATTCCTCCAATACCACCAGTCTTCACATCCTATCGTATCAAAAATATAGTAAAAAAAATAGAATGTATCGTTTTTAGTTTGGGGTATACTAAAACTAATTAAGATTTATATAAGTCAAATAACTTTCACTTTTTCACCTCGACAAATTCAGCTTATAATTGTAGAATATGTATGAGTGCTATTATTAATTTACATACGTAAAAAAGACATTTTTAATTAAGGAAGGGGTCTGTTACAAATGGGTACAGTTATCATTTTTACCTTAGTAACATTACTTGCGTTATTTGGAACAATTAGTGCATTCAAAAATAAAAATCCATTTGGAATCGTTTTTGGACTAATTACGCTAGGTGTATTTGGCTGGTTCACTGTTATGACAGTTATTCACTCAGGATACCCATCAACAATTTAACCTCGTTTTTCACGAAAGAGCAGTATTCTTACTGCTCTTTTTTCTTTTCTAATTTCACTAACGATATGATCTTTTTATTTTGTACGTCTACTAATTTTTCAAACTGAAAGCCATATAAACAAACTTTTCCATTGGGAGAGCATGATAATGGTTCATTGGGTAATTGATCGAACATAACATTTTTAGATTTTTTTAGTATATCGTACTCCATTAACTTAAAGTTCCCCTCATTATCATCTATTGATCTATTTTCATAAGGAACAAAGGTTATGAATTTGTTCTCCTTTATTATAAAATCATGATAAGGGACAAGCCCATCACTAAATTGACCGAAATGGGGAACTGGGAAAGAGTATTGCTCAATCAACGATTCATTGTAGAAATGATACATTGCATTTTCCTTATTTTCGGGATCTAACGTAATCGTCATTAAAAAATGGTTAAATGTATCAAATTGATAAATATTATTGAGCAAAGTTTTTGTTCCTTTTGGATTATTCATTGAATAGGACATGAGCGGAGCGTCCGTTTCGTTAGCTAGTTTATCCCATTTTTGAAAGAGAACTTCATTTTTGCCGAACCATTTAATAAAAGGGTCTGAAAAATTATGTTTCGTTAAAGATTCATTATTTATATCTAAAGTTAATACATTAAATGTCCAATCCTCATAAAAGACCGAAATCGCTAATATATTGGGATTATTTTCATTCCAATCATATGATAGATCAAAAGATTTTACTTCCTTTGAAAAAAGAAGTTTCCCTTTTCTATCCACCATATATAATTTTGCCAAATAAGTTGAAGGAGCGGTTTGAACTAACACTTTCTTATGATTTGGACTAATAATCACATTTTTAATAGGATCATTACTTTTAAAAAGTAATTCACTCGTTCCTGTCTCAAGTTGGTAAGAATAAACATAATTTTTTCTATTTTGATGTTTTATGTACACAACGGTATTATTACTTAGCCATCCTACTATTTTTTCAAATTGATTTTCATTTACCGTTAATGGAATGATTTGATTTATATTTGTTTCCTTTTGTTTCGGCGACTGATTTGATTTTTGTTGTTGGCACCCACATAAGATGAAAGCAATTAGGAACAAAAAAAATAAAATAAAAAAAGAAGTATGCCGTTTTTGTTTTTTCTTCATTGCATTTACCTCTTCTTTCGTATTAGTCATGAAATTAATAAAACCCGCAACCGCGAGTTTTATTATTTACTCTTACTAATTAATTGATTTTTTTCCATAAAACCTAAGCAAATCACCGTAAATGATTTGATCGGAAAAATCAAGCTCATTAGTTGCTTTTTCCACGAATTTTTGACAAGCATTTTTATCTACTTGTTCCCCCGTTTTTTTCGAATAGCATGTGTTACTCGACCAAACATATTGATCTGTTACAATTTGACCGTCTCGAAAAACAGCGAAGTTTCGATGTTCCGGTGAAAATAGATCCTCACCGAATTGCAAATCTTTTTTTGTATCAATCCCTAATAAATGAAGAATGGTCGGTCTAATATCAATCTGTCCCGCTACTTCTGTCATCACCTCACCTTTTCCTTTATCCGTTACGCCAGGAATATGAATAATAAACGGGACTTTTTGAAGCTCGACATTAACTAGTGGAGTGATTTCTTTCCCTAAATATTGACTCATAGCAGTCGTATGATTATCTGAAATTCCATAATGATCACCATACATTATGATAATTGAATTATCATATAATCCTTCTTCCTTTAATTTATTAATGAATATTTTAATTGCTTCATCTTGGTAACGAACAGTAGTGAAATAACGATTAACCGTTTTGTCACTCGATGTATACTCATCGATTAGTTTATCTGTATCATCAAGTGTAAAAGGATGATGATTCGTTAATGTTAACATCTTTACGTAAAATGGTTTTGGCATATCTTTCATTAAATCTACAGATTGTTCGAAAAACGGAATATCTTTCATCCCCCATCCAACCGAATTATCCTCTGTTATGTCGTATGAGCTGGATGAATAGAATTGTTGATAGCCCAATGATTTATACATTAGATCGCGATTCCAAAAACTTTTATTATTGGCATGCATTCCAGCGGTATAATAGCCATTCTCGCTTAATCTTTCGGCCATTGAATGATATTCATTTCCTGCATGAGTAAAGAATACTGCCCCTCTATTCAAGGGATAAAGTGAATTCTCTACTAAAAACTCAGCATCGGATGTTTTTCCTTGACCTGTTTGGTGGTAGAAATTATTAAAATAATAACTATCTTTAATAAACCTATTTAAATACGGTGTAATAACCTGACCATTTACCTTTGAATTGATAACAAAACTTTGGGTTGATTCAAGTGAGATGAGAATAATATTTCTACCTTTAGCTATACCAAATAATTCTTTATTCGGTTTCACATAATTGGCTCTTACATAATTTTCAACATCCACTAAGTTACTTCCGTCAGCTAATGCTTTTTGCGCTGACGTTTTCGATTGCAAGAAAATATCGTATATATGATAATTAAACGATCCAATGTTTTTCACTAAAATTTCTCGATCGAATGTGCGTGATAATAACTGAGGTCGTTCTGCTTCTGAAAGGCCTAAGTTTAAAAAAAGCGTTGCTGCAGTCACAAGAAAGTAAGCTCTTCGATTAACACGAGAAGGTAAGTGAAAGTTGATCCATTTTGGTTTCCGTTTGATGACAACAATTAAAAGGAATAAGTCGATGAAATAAACAAAATCCCACCAATTAATTTCAGCTAGCGCACTATCACCTAAATCGGAAAAATTATTCGTTTGAAACAAAACTGGCAATGTTAAAAAATCAGAGAAAAATCGATAAAAGACAACATTTGCATAGATAATAAACGATAAAAGAAAGCTCATGACAAAAATATAGATGTTTCGAATTTTTTCCGACTTAAAAAACAGTGATAAACCAAAAATAAAAAATAAAAAACTCGCCGGATTAATGAATAATATAAGCTCCTGCATCCAGTTTTCAATTTTCATATGGAATCCGGTCTTATAGACAATATATGTTTTCATCCATAGAAAAATGGCCGCGACAATGGGGAATAAAAACGTTATTTTTTTTGAGTTTAACATGTAAATATGAAAACCTCCTTCTTACTTGAAATAAAGAAGAAATCAAGTAAGAAAAATGTTATTTAATGAATAAAACCATTTCCGAAATTTATTTACCCCGTATAATAGACGTCCAAAACCAAGAAAAAGTTGCAAGTTTGTCCAAATTTCCTAAGAATTATTTGCTTTTATTAACCAAGCCGCGCCAATTACTCCTGCATCATTGCCTAATGTTGCTAAGTGAAGTGAAGTTGATTGAGAAACCGTTGAGAAAGCAAATTTTCGAAAATAGGAGGAAATTGGTGTGAGCAATGTATCTCCAGCTTTTGAAACTCCACCACCGATAACGATTTTTTCCGGATTTAAACTATTTCCTATATTCGCAAGTGTCAAGCCTAAATAAAATGCAACTTGATCAATAATTTTCTTCGCTAATTGATCATTCTCGTTTGCACAATCAAATACATCTTTTGCACTAAGACGGCCCTGTTTGGCAAATATGTCTTTCATACGGGAATCATTCTTATATGTATGTAAGTTTTCTGTTGCTATTCGTGAAATACCGGTTGCAGAAGCGACTGTTTCCAAACATCCGGTTTTTCCACAATTACATGGTGATCCATTCTCAGGGATAACGGTAATATGTCCTATTTCACCTGCTGCCCCTTTTACCCCATGGACAATCTGTTTATTAACAATTACTCCACCACCGACACCCGTACCAAGTGTCACACATAGTAGATCTTTAGCACCTTGTCCTGCACCTTTCCACATTTCACCAAGTGCTGCACAGTTTGCATCATTGTCAATAGCAACTGGTAAACCGGTCAATTCACCTAAAACTTGAACAACTGGAAAATTATCTTCCCAACCGAGATTTACAGCTTCGTAAATAATACCTTTTTTCAAATCAACTGCACCCGGCACACCGATTCCAATTCCTAGAAGAATTTCCTTTTCTTTATTTAGTCTTTCTAATTTTTGGTCAATTGAATCAGAAATATTCTTTAAAATATTTTTCCCCTTTTCTGAATTATCCGTATCAATTTCCCATTTGTGAACAATATCACCATTTTCATTTATAAATGCTAATTTCGTTGTCGTTCCACCTAAATCAATTCCTGCAATCCATTTCTCTGTCATTTCCTCTTCCCCCTTACAATTTTTTGCAGTTTTGCATTTCCTGACGCAATACTAAAATGGCTGTCGTAAATACGTCACTGTCGATTAATTGCAATTTATATAATTCTCTTATTTCTATTTCCATTAATTTTATATCTCCTAAACGATCCCCAACATAAATAATGATTCCATATTTTTTTAACAACTGCTGTACATCGTAAAACGTTTTCAAAACTCCACACCCTTGTATTTACATAAACTCCGCAATTATTAAACAGTATAAAATATATTTAGATAATGAACAAGTTCCGAAACTATTAAAAATTAGTAAGCATAAATATAGAACGTTAACGTATATTGAAATAAAAATGGACAACCGAAGGATGAGAAAGCATGAAAAAGAAATACGTATTCGTTATAAGTATGCTTATCGTTATTCTTTTCCTAATCATAAAAACAGCTAAACATCCTGTACAAGAGACAATCACCTTTTTTCCTCTTCATAAAAACGCTCAATTTATTGATGCCGAAACGATGCTTACCCTTATACCTAATAAACAAAACAAATCAAAATACAAAATCGAATATGAGATTTATTCAAAATTAGATCGAAAAGCTTACTTAAGGCAAGATATCGGATTGTTATTTAAAAACGGAAGATTAATCAAACCAATTGGGATAAAAAAATGGCAGCAACATTCTTCAAAATTAACTTTAAATGATACAGTCAATGAAAAGGATAGTGGGTATTATGAAGCGATTTCTTTCCATTACGGTGAAATCCAAGAAAAGGGCATGATCAGCAGCGTTCAAAGAATGTCGTTCGATAAGCTCTATGTGATTGATTCAAAATTAACACCAAACTTACTATCTTTCCATTCAGCTGCAACAAAGGAGGAAAAGCAGTGGGAAGATACATTTAATCAAATGAATGAAAAACAATTAAATCAATTATGGAAACAAGCTATTTCTAAGCTGGGAATTAACCGTAGTCAATATCGGACCATTCCTTTAAGCTCACTACCTAATTATAATGATCGGCCACTGCCTGGATTTACAAAAAATAAGTCACAGGAAATTATTGGGAAACTTTGGGAAGGTTTATATAAAAATTATTTACTAGGGATAAAAAAAGAGGACGGAACTTCCGAATCATTAATTGGAAGTACAGTCCCGCTTTTATTATTTAATAAAAACAACAAAGAATTATTAATTATATTTATCACTAAATCTCAGGAACCTTATCTTTTAAAACAAATCATTAACTAGCTTGATTCATTTTGTTCAGCAGTTCTTCATATTTCTTATCTTTAGAGAATTCTAATGCTTTTTGAACGAGCTCTTTTGCTTTTGTAAAATTGCCCTCGTTCGCATACAATAATGCTAGATTATAATATGCCTGATGAAATTTCGGATCTAGTTCGATCGTCTTTTGCAGATGTTCTTTTGCTTTCTCCAATTTTTGAAGTTGAATTTCAGAATATGAAAGCTGAAAATAAGTTACTGCATCGCCCTTACCTTTTTCGACTAACTGATTAAGCAATTTATAAGCATCTTCGTAGTTTTCATCATTTAATTTTTGTTGGGCGAGGCCGTTAATAACTTCCGGCGATTCATTGTTGAAACCCATAAATAATAATCCGCCAGTAACAATTGCAGCCAATAAAAGTGCTCCAATTTGAGTAAACCATTTGTGTTGCTTTGGAAAATGAACAATTGCCGCTGCAAGAAATCCCCCGACAAGTCCGCCGAGATGACCATAATTATCAATTCCCGACACACTAAATCCAAACACGAGATTAATGATGATAACTATGATCACATTCATACCCATTGTTCGGAAAAATAATTTCGGATTTGCCGCACCAATATACAGCAAGGCACCAAAACAGCCGAATATTGCACCACTTGCCCCGGCAGATAGATGACTACTGAATAAGAAACTAGCTAGTACGCCGGCAAATCCTGAGAAAAGATAGATCCAAACAAATCTAATCCGGCCGAAAATTTGCTCTACTGTCGGTCCTAAATAATATAAGGCTAATGAATTCATTAGGATATGAAGAAATCCAATGTGAAGAAAAATCGGCGTAATAAACCGCCACCATTCCCCTTCTAATATTAACGGATTAAATTTCGCGCCGTACCGAATCAAATTTTCTTGATTATTACTTCCGCCTGTCATTTCCAACAAAATAAACATGGCAATTTGAATCGCAAGAAACACATAGGTGAAAAATGGTTTGCCATTTTCAAAAAACTGTTGTTCTTGCTTTGACTTTGAAACCACATTCTTTAGTACTAGCGATTTTAATTCCATGACATCTTGGTCTTCATACTCATCATTTAATTGAATAGTGATGTCATCATTAAGTATTTTCGATACATGTGATATACCATTTTCAACGTTTTCTTGGTCGATTATCACACTATGTAATAACGTTTTCTTATTGACTTGTATGGGACGTTGAATATAAGATTCAAACTCATCTACTGGTAAATGCATACTGATATATATGTTTAAAACATTTAGTTGACGCTTCATTAAATGTTTTCGGATATTTTCTGCTTGTACTGCACTATGATGGACATCACGCTGTAGTTTTTTTCCCCAATCCAAATCACTTCGCAATAGTCTTATTACTTGGGCATGTTTATTTGTTGTATCCTCAAGCCATAATTCATTATGATCCTCACTCATATGCATTAAGGAATAGCCTTTATCTGTAAATATTCGAGCTAATTTCCAAAATAAATAATCTTCTCTATTGCTCAACAATACTCCTCGCTTTCCCTTTTGAATAGTACATTGTATTAACTATAACGAAAAAACAGACGTACTGTAAAGTATTTCATTACTTGACAGTTCGTCTGTTTTTTATAAGATCCTTCTTTTATTTAAATGTACTTTGTAGGATCCTCGTTTTAAATCCCGGGATATTCATTGCAATTTTGATACCCATTTTTCTAATCCAGTAGCTTCCAAGTAAGAAGTTCAACAATTTATAACGATACTTAAAAACACTATAAACAATTAATCCTGATAATAACCATTTAAAGATACTATTCACTATGACATACCCTCCATTTCATACCAAACCACTAAACTCAATATGAATATGTTTATAGTGTGTCTTTAAAAATATACTTTATTCAGAACAAAGAATTGTTTCATTTTCAGTTATTATTCTTTGGACAGGAATATCATGTTTTTCAATAGGGAGCTCTGATTGTATTTGTGATGAAAAGGCTAATGAGATTGTCATCCCTTGATAGTTATGCAAAAAGCGATCGTAATAACCGCCACCAAAGCCAAGTCGATAACCATTACGAGTGAATGCGATCCCCGGAACGATAATTAGATCCAACTCTTCTTTCTTGACTTCAGTTGTTTGACCATCAATTGGTTCAAAAAGGCCAAAATACACGCTTTCTAATTGTTTAAAAGAAGTAATTTCTTTAAACACCATTTCTTTTGTTTTTGGTATGCATTTTGGAACGACCATTCGTTTTCCTACTTCCCATCCTTTACGAATAATTTGCCATGTATCAACTTCAGGGAAACGAGATAAAGTGATGGCAACAGTAGATGCAGCATTAAATTTTGGATGTCCAAATAATTGTTTAGCAATTAAATAGGAGTTTTGTTCATATGTACAACGATCAATTGATGATAACTCTTTTTTTAGACGTTCTCGTAATTCTTTTTTCTTCACTTTTTTCCCTCCACAAAAAAATGATAAAAAAAAGCAGCGGGAATCCCCAGCTGCTTACTTTGTTTCGCGATGTACAGTTGAACGTTTTTCTCTCGGACAGTATTTTTTAAGCTCAATACGGTCTGGATTATTACGCTTATTTTTTGTTGAAATATAGTTACGCTCACCGCAATCTGTGCAAGCTAATGTTATATTTACACGCATGTTTATCCCTCCAAACTTCATTGCATTCATTACTATTCATACGACTTTTCTATAATATCATTTTTCTAGTTGAATTGCTAGTATGATTTTTTTATCGTTTTTATTGACATAAAATATTCACTAAATATGCTAATGGGGAAACCTTCCATAATAATAATCCATCATATTTATGGAAGTAACGGCTTGTTTATGCTATAAATGAAAAGAGCAAAATTGAAAGGGTGAGGTTATGAGTACACTAATAATATTGTTGCTCATTTTATCTATCTTGTTGTTTATTATTTCCTTTTTTCAAAAGGATCATTCCACAAACTTAAAAAAAGAAGTAGAAGATCTCTCTATGAATCTCTACCAAGAAACCTATCAAATAAATAAACGGATGAAGGTTTTGGAAGAAGAATTGCTAGTAGATGATCAACTTATGAAAAAAGAGCTGTCAAAATCAGCGAAACCGGTTGTAAATGAAATATTAAAAAACCAAGTAATCGCATTATTTAAACAAGGTTTAACTGTGGAGCAAATAGCTAAACAGTCAGCATTAGCTCAGTCAGAAGTTAAAAATGTCATTGCTGACTTTTTAGATCAGTAATGGAAGTGGGTGAGAATGAATGAGCAAACAAACAACGAGAGCCTTCGCACTCGGACTTTTACTTTCGGCTATACTGATTCTCGTATTCAAACCGTTTGATACTGTACATAAAAAAAGTACCGTTAAAGAAGGCTATGAGCAGATAAAGAAAACAGATCTTAAACAAATACAACAAGAAAAAGCGCAATTAGAAGAAAAATACAATGCTCTATTAGCGAAAAATAATGATAAAGCAACAAGTGAAGAAAAAAATCAAGCATCATCTAAAAAAGATGGAAAACAAAATGATGGAACTGTTAAGTATCGCATCACGATTAAGTCTGGAATGAGTCCTTACAAAATTGCTGAGCAATTAAAATCAGCGAAAATCATTAAAGACGATGACAAATTTGTACAGTATTTAATCAAACATAAATATCATGAAAAAATCCAGTTAGGTAAGTTTGATGTTACTAATAAAATGGATTTCAAAAAGTTAGCAGTAGTCCTTACGAAAGGAAGATAATCATACACAAAAAACCACTTAGGATGTAAGTCCTAAGTGGTTTTTTTGTGTATTATTCTGATTGCTTTTCTTTCGCACTTTTAATATTTTCAACTTTTTTTGTTGAACTTGATTTATTGAGTCCTTTTTTATCTCGCTCTTTTTTCAAATCAAAATACGCTTGGAACACTCTTTTCGCAATTTTTAAGTTGGTGTGCGGATCTCGATTATTTCCGATATATGACCACGGCAATACAACCGAAATTGCAATTTCTGGATTATCGTATGGCGCATACCCGACAAATGTTGAGTTCCATGTAGTCGGTAAGTTCTCAAAGCTATAATTTTTTCGTTTTGGACCATCATAAAGCCCTTCGGCAGTACCTGTTTTTCCTGCAACCTTTAAATCCTTAAAATATCCATAACCCGTTCCCTGTGTCTCATTCACCACTTTCCAAAATCCTTCTTTAACACGATTAATCCACTCTGTTTTCATATCAACTTTATTCAAGATTTTCGGTTCAATCTCTTGAATAACTGGACCTAGTTCATCCGATTGATCATTTGGTTCACGAATTTCCTTCGCAATATGCGGCTGAATCCGATATCCACCATTGGCAATTGTTGAAACATATTGTGCCAATTGTAATGGTGTATACGTATCAAATTGTCCGATTGCAAAATGAAGAACGTTACCGTTTTCTGGTGGTATCGCTTGACTAAATCCTACCTGTTCACCTGGTAGGTCAACACCTGTCTTTACACCTAATCCAAATTGTGCAAAGTTCTTTCTAAACGCATTAATTGCACTTATTTTATCAATACGTAAAGGACCTTTTGGAACATATTGCTGCTGGCCTCCTAGCCTCATGGCCAATAGGAACATATAGACGTTTGAAGATCTTTTTAATGCAGTTAAATCATTAATACTTCCCATTGGATAAGGTGTCCATGATTTCATTGGCTTAGTACTGGCAAAATTTAATGGCTGATCATGTAAATATTGACCTGGTTGAATCGCACCTGTTTGATAACCGGTTAATATCGTTGCTCCTTTTACAACAGATCCGGGAGCATAGGAGGTAATCAGATTTCCTAAAGCGAAATCATTTAGTTCCGTTTTACCCGTTTTTGGATCAGTCACATATTGTTTTCCACCCAGGGCCAATATTTCACCTGTTCTTGGGTTCATGGCCGTAACAAAAGCACGGTCAAGTAGGTAGCTATCTCCTCGTTGTTTTGCGATTCCTAATTCTTCTTTAATGATTTTTTCTACCTTTTTTTGAAAATCAATATCTACAGAAAGAACTAAGTCATCCCCTCTTTTACCTTTTCTAACAACTTCAGAGCCTAACACTTTCCCCGTTTTATCGGTTACATTTTTCACCTTTTCCTTTTGACCCTGCAGTACATTTTCATATTGATACTCGATGTAACTTTTACCTACTCGGTCATTTCGGCTGTAATCCCTTGCTAAATAATAATCAACTAACTCTTTTGGTAACCCTTCTTTTGAAGAAGATATTTTACCAATAACTGAACCTAATGTTTCATTGCCTTCTTTATCCTTGTAAACATTATAACGATCCCAGTCAGTAGTTGTATCTACACCGGGTAATTTATCAAGATTTTCACTTACAACAGCAAATTCCTTTGGCGTAACATTTTTATTTTTGATTACCTGAGGCGATAATGGATAACCTCCAATCATTTCTCGATAAATCGCTAACACTTCCAATTCTTGTTTTGTAAAAGAATTGAACTCTTTTTCGGTAATTCGATCAAGTGTTAATTGATAAATTTTCGAATTATCATTTTTTAATTTTTTAATTTCTGCTTTTGAAACTTTTACCGCTGCTTCATCAGGATGTTTCAAAATCCAAAAATCTTTTTTGTCTCTTTCAGTTATCGCTTTGAAATCTGCTTTTGTGTCTTTTTTGATTAGCTTTGCTAAATCTTCTGCGACCTTTAATATATCTTCTTGTTTAATATTTTTAGGTCTCGTATAGGTTATTGCATTTAACGGTTTGTTCCCAACAACAATTTTTCCATTTCTATCTAAAATTTTTCCTCTTGGGACTGATGTATTAACCGTTACATTCTCTTTTCTATCAATTTCCCGCTTGTAATCATCGCCGTAAACAATTTGGACAATCCCAAGTCGAAGAATAAGGAGAGAGAAAAGTATAAAGACTACAAAAAATAATATATTCATTCGTAAGGAGACAAACGCTCTTTTTTTCTTTTTCGTTTTCTTCAACTGACAAAACCCTCCCACTTTTTACATCACTCTACATTTTAACGGAAATGGAAGAGAATTTCTATAAATTAAATGCAGAAATATAAGGAAAGAGCTTTATTTTATTCTTCATAATATAAATTAGAAAAAGAGCCTAGAATATCTAAGCTCTAAAAAAGTAATGATTTGTTTATTCTGAACTAGAATCATCTATTTCATTTTGTTCTTTTTCTGCCTTTTTTATATTTATTATTTTATTAGGAGAATTCATATCCTTTTTCTCACGTTTCTTTTTTAAATCAAAATATGCTTTAAACACGTCATCCGCTATATCTAAATTCGGATGCATTTTATCTGTCGTTGACCAAGGAACAACAACAGAGAGGGCGATTTCTGGATTGTCATACGGTGCATAGCCGGCAAAAGTTAAGTTCCAAAGCATCAACCCGGGACTATGTGGAACGGGACCATCATAAAGCGCTTCTGCTGTTCCTGTTTTTCCCGCGATTTTTAATTGCTTATTTTTAATTGAGCCGTATCCTGTTCCGTTCGGATCATATACAACTAATCGTAAACCTTCTTTTACACGTTTAATTTCATCTTTATTCGCCCCTATTTTATTCAATACATTCGATCCAAGCTCGTGTGCTACTGGACCAAGTTTATGAATATCATCACTTGGCTCGCGAATTTCTTTAACCAAATGGGGCCTGATCCGGCTTCCGCCATTAGCAATCGTAGAAATGTATTGAACTAATTGCAGCGGTGTATACGTATCGAATTGTCCGATTCCGAAGTCCAATACATTACCTGCGAAATCTGGAATCCTTCCGCCAAATCCGACCTGCTCGCCAGGAAGATCGATACCTGTCTTGACTCCTAATCCGAATTGCGCAAAATTATACCTTAATGTATCGATTGCTTTTACTTTATCAATACTAAGTGGTCCATTGGGAACATAATATTGTTGACCGCCAATTCTCATCGCTAATTTAAACATATAAACATTGGATGATCTTTTTAACGCATATAAGTCATTAATGTTTCCAAAGGCTGATGTGCTCCAAGAGCTTTTTGATTGTGTACCTCTAAATACTAATGGTTCATCTCTAATGATATTATTATGAATTGAAATGGCCCCGGTTTGGTAGCCTGTTAAAACCATTGCGCCTTTAACAGCTGAGCCCATCGCATAAGAGGTAATCATATTTCCTAATGCAAAATCATTATATTCTCTTACACCCGTTTTTTCATTTTTTTCTCGTAGTTTTCCTGCCATCGCTAATATTTCTCCTGTATTTGGATTCATCACTGTGACAAATGTTCGATCCAAATAAGGTTGAGATAAATGGGATAATTTATTTGTAATAATTTCTTCGACCTTTTGCTGAAATTCCATATCAACAGATAACACTAAATCATTTCCTCGTTGGCCTTTTCTGACAACAACCGAATCAATGACTTTTCCGGATTTATCCATTTTGTTTTCGATTTTTTCTTTTTTACCTCTTAGAACATCTTCATATTGATATTCTAAGTAACTTTTCCCAACACGATCATTACGGCTATACCCCAATGCTGTGTAATATTCCGCTTGTTCACTAGGTAAACCTTCTTTTGTTGTAGTGATTTTCCCTAAAATTGTTGCAAGTGGGGCAAATCCATCAATTTTATAACTATAATAGCGGTCCCAATCCGTTGTTATATCAACTCCTGGTAATGCATCCAAGTTTTCAGCAATTATCGCTATTTCTTCTTTTGTCACATTTTTATTTTTAATAATTTGTGGTGTCAGCGGATATCCGCTTAACATTTCTCGATAGATTGCCAGTACTTCAAGATCTTTCTTCGAAAAGGAATTTATCTCTTTTTCAGTAATTCTTTCTAACATGAGACGATAAATTTCTTTATCATACTCTTTTTCAGCTAATTTTTTTTGCTTTAAACTTTTTTCATCTTGTTTCGTAATTTTACTTTTTGCCTCATTTTGATGGTGTAAAATCCAAAAATCTTTACGATCTCTTTCAGTAATTGCCTTAAGGTCTTCTTTTGTATCTTTTTTAATGAATTCAGCCAATTTTTCAGCAATTTCAAGCATCTCTTCTGGTTTAATAGATGTTGGCCTTGTATATGTAATCGCCTTTAGCGGTTTATTTCCAACGATTAAATTTCCGTTTCTATCTAATATTTTTCCCCGTGGAACTGGTATTTGAATCGTCACGTCACTTGTTTTCTTTATCTCATTTTTATACTTTTCCCCGTGGACAATTTGGACAACCCCTAATCGAAAAATAAGTGACGAAAATAAAAGAAAGACAACAAAAAAGATAATATTCATTCTAACAGGAACGACTAACTTCTTTTTCTTCTTTTTCATTTATTAATCCCCTTTTCCTCTATTTACCTTTATTTCATTGTAAAGGAAAAGTCCGACTAATTGAATAAAAATTTTAAATAAATAAAAAAAGGCATGAAATATTGCCTTTTTTTACGATACAGATATTTATGTAGACACTCTTTTTAAAAGAAATGAAACACAAATATATCCAGCACCTAAAATCATGAGCAAGTAGGGAATGCTTTGTTTATCATTAAAAAAAGTAATCGCTCCTATAAAGGCTAAAATTGATACAATTCTACCGGTATTTAAAAACAATTCGCGAACGACAATATATTCAATTCTAGCTTCAGCCGCCTGCCACCCTCTGCCGATTACGTCATATGTCATTGAAATATATGGCACTAGAATAATCGGATATGCGATCGCAATTACAGCTGCATATATCAATAATCTTGCGTAACTAAAGTCAAATACGATAATAAATATCCCCGCATATAAAAGGAATCCCCCTAACAGAATCGCTCTTTTTCGATATTTTCTTTTAATAAGTCGAGTAACTAAAGAATACCCTAAAAACGATATTCCTGAATTAATAAGCCCGAACGTGCCTAATGCAAATTCACTGCCTGTTGAGACAAAAACAAATACAGAAATGATAAATGCAAATATACCGTCACGTAATCCTTGAAAAAAATGTGCATTTGTTATTAATCGCCAATTTCGATTATTTTTTCTCTCACCTAATATTCGAGTAAGTAAATATCTTCCGTGAGCAGGACGCCTTTTAATAAAAAAGCTTAAAACGACAGCTAATGCGAAAAGTGTAAGTGAAAACCCAAAAACGATTGTATAGCCTATATTGGATGAAAAACGTGAAATAATAAATCCGGCTAAAATGGGACCGATCATTCCGCCGCATGAAGTAAGGCTTCCTAAAAATCCATTAAAAAAGTCTCTCGTTTCAGGTTCAGTTATTTCAAAGGTAAGCACATTAAACGCAAGCCAATAAAAACCATATCCAATCCCTAGTAGACCACCTAATACAACTAAATAGTGTGATGCATGACTACCGAAAAACAGTACAGATAAATAAAACAATGCTAAAAAAATAACACCAATTCGCAGCACAATGACCCTATCTACCTTCTTCGCCCATCTCCCAGCTAAAATGAAGGTGAGAGGCTGAAAAACAACAACTGATAGATTGTAAATGGCTAAATCAATAAACTCGCCTGATTGTTTCCATAAATAAATATTTACAAACGTATTAGATAAAGCCACACTTAATGAGTAAATTCCACCGATATAGAGTAACAAAGATAAGTCTTTTGTTAATTCTATATCACCTAACCATTTTCGAAATATCATGACAAACTCCCCTTTTTCATCCTTTATAGCTTTTGAAAAAGGAGTGACATTATACATTTTTCTATTCGTTATCTGTGCAATAAAAAAAGCACCGGAAGATTCCGATGCTTTTTTTATTTATTATTTTGCAGCAGCGTATAATTTTGCAACTTCATCCCAGTTTACTACATTCCAGAATGCTTTAATGTAGTCAGGACGGCGATTTTGATAATTTAAGTAGTATGCATGCTCCCAAACGTCTAAGCCAAGGATAGGAGTTTTTCCTTCCATTAATGGATTATCTTGGTTTGGAGTGCTAGTTACTTCTAATTCACCATTATTAACGACTAACCAAGCCCAACCTGATCCAAAGCGGCCAGCACCAGCAGCAGCAAATTCTTCTTTAAATTTATCTAGGCTGCCAAATTTTTTATTAATTGCATCTGCTAATTCACCAGTTGGCTCTCCGCCTCCGTTTGGAGAAAGAAGTTTCCAGAATAATGAGTGGTTTGCATGTCCGCCACCATTATTACGAACTGCAGTACGCTTTGCTTCAGGAACTGCATCAAGATTTGCAATTACTTCTTCTACGGATTTGCTAAGAAGTTCTTCATTTCCTTCAAGTGCTGCATTTAAGTTCGTTACATATGTGTTATGGTGTTTTGTGTGATGGATATTCATTGTTTCTTTGTCAATATGAGGCTCAAGAGCGTCATATGCATAAGGTAATTGTGGTAATTCAAATGCCATGGTAAAATTCCTCCCTATGTAAATGTTTTGAATCAAAGTGATTCATGTAATTTCAATTTAAGATTACCAAAGTTATAAGTAGCAGGCAAATAAATTGCCTAGTTTTTCTAAAAATATTTTAGCTCCTAATACTAATAAAAAAATAAATAACCATTATGACTTGTATTATCCCTTTTACGGCCACACTGCTAACGAAACCGATTAATGAGCCTAAGCCGATTTTCATTGCTTTAATAAATGATGTGCGGTTTACAATTAACTCCCCAATGACAGCACCTAAAAATGGGCCAATTAAAATTCCAATAATCGGAAAAACAAAAGGTCCGAGCAACAGCCCAATTGTACTCCCCCAAACACCGGCTTTTGACCCACCGAATTTTTTTACACCAATTAAATTTGTTAAATAATCCGCGCCAAAAAGTAAAATGACAAACAGGATTTGAATTGTCCAAAAAAGCCAATTAAATGAATGAAAGGAAAAAAATAAGCCGTATAATATAAAGGAACCAAAAAGAAAAAGAACACTAGGAATGATTGGATAAATTAAACCAATAAAGGCAACAAGCATCATTACAATTATGATCGTCCAGTATAGCCAGTCCATAACTAACACCTCTTCTTATAATATTATGCTTTTATTTCTCAATGTTTTTACGTATTTCAAATGACATTTACTAAAAAAAAACCTACAATGATAAATAGTTGTACATATTATAGGAAAATGCAAAAAGGAAGTGACGATTGTTTTGAATATTTTTCAACGTTTTGTTAAAAGTCTTTATTCCCCTAAAGATATTGCAAAATATCGCTTTTTAGGAATCGGAAAAACGATTTTGTACGTTTTTTTACTTATGTTTTTATCCACTTTACCTGGATTATATCATTTTTCAAAAATGACAATTACTGCATTAAATGAAGGTAAACAAATCTTTATGGAAGAATTGCCTCCATTTCAAATTGAAAATGGAAATCTTACATCAGATATTAAAGAACCCTTTACATTGCAAAAGTCCGATTTTCAAATCATACTCGATCCAACTGGAAAAATCTCCAGGCAAGATATTGAAAAAGAAGGAAATGTTGTCGCATTACTTAAAAACGAATTCGTTGTTGTAAACGATCGAAATGCCCAAAACTTTCCTTATTCAGCCCTTGAAGGGATGAAATTACAAAACAAAGATATTGATAAATTTTTGTCTTCTATAAACGGAGTACTTTGGATTGTATTACCCATCGTATTTATTATTATGTACTTATTTACCTCTGCTATAGGATTTATTAAAATTTCAATTTTCGCAGGCATTGGAATTTTATTTGCAAGGACATTTGACAGAAACCTCCAATATCGAAATAGCTGGAGAATTACTGCCCACTGTATTACCTTACCTACCGTATTTTTTGCATTAATGGATGCATTAAAAACAGTCGTTCCGGGTGGATTATTAATCAACTGGATTATTTGTTTAATCTTCCTTTATTTAACCGTTAGAGAGATTCCGAAACCTAAAGTTAAAGCGTAGAATTGAAAAACTGACATTCAAGTCAGTTTTTTTCCTTTTTAGTCATAAGCAGTTAAGGACAAGCATATATATGACAAAAAGGAGGCGCTAATCTTGAAAAAATTCCTAGCATTCGTCGCAGTAATTATTATTATTTATAGTGTCTATATTGATATCAATTTCGGAACCATCCCTGTTGTTTCGCAAACAACAGTAAAATCAGAAAAGAACGCAACGATAGAAAAGCCTGCTCCATATATAAATAAGAAAGTGAATCCCGGTGACACCGTTTTGTCCATCGTGGAAAAAATCAATAAATCTCCATTAACCGTTCCGATAAAACAAGTAATCATTGACTTCAAAAAATTTAATCATAATATCGCACCCGAGGAAATTCAAATTGGTCAGGTTTACAAATTTCCAATATATAAATAAAATGACGAACTTCATTTCCTTGTCAATTACCGTCAAATATTGATACAATACATTTGTTATAAATTAAAATACAAACTGATTTGTACTTAATAAAGGAGCGAATTACCCTTGGGTGAAATTATACATCGTTCAAAAACACGCCCCGTTAAGGTTGGTAATCTAACTATCGGGGGAAGCAATGAACTTTTTATTCAAAGTATGACAACAACAAAAACACATGACGTGGAAGCAACAGTTGCCCAAATTAAACGTTTGGAAGAAGCTGGTTGTCAAATTGTTCGGGTTGCATGTCCAGACGAACGTGCAGCTGAAGCAATTCCTGAAATAAAAAAGCGAATCAATATTCCATTAGTTGTTGATATTCATTTTGATTATCGTCTCGCCTTAAAAGCAATTGAAGGCGGTGCGGATAAAATACGTATTAACCCCGGAAATATTGGGAAACGCGAAAAAGTAGAAGCAGTTGTTAAGGCGGCTAAAGCAAAAGGTATACCTATACGTATAGGTGTAAATGCGGGAAGTCTTGAAAAACAATTTTTACAAAAATATGGTTATCCAACTGCAGATGGTATGGTTGAAAGTGCTTTACACCATATAAAAATTTTAGAAGATCTAGATTTCCACGATATTATTGTCTCAATGAAAGCATCCGATGTGAATCTTGCAATTGAGGCGTATGAAAAGGCTGCTCGCGCTTTTGACTATCCTTTACACTTAGGAATTACTGAATCCGGAACACTTTTCTCCGGAACTGTAAAAAGTGCTGCTGGTTTAGGAGCTATCTTAAGTAAAGGTATCGGTAATACACTACGTATTTCTTTAAGTGCCGACCCAGTCGAAGAAGTAAAAGTAGCTAGAGAATTGTTAAAAGTGTTCGGGTTATCTTCAAATGCGGCAACATTGATTTCATGCCCTACTTGTGGAAGAATCGAAATCGATTTAATTAGTATTGCCAATGAGGTTGAAGAGTATATTTCAACGATTAAAGCACCAATTAAGGTGTCAGTATTAGGCTGTGCCGTAAACGGTCCTGGTGAAGCTCGTGAAGCGGATATTGGAATCGCAGGGGCTCGTGGTGAAGGTTTGCTTTTCCGTAAAGGAAAAATCGTAAGAAAAGTCCCTGAAGAAACAATGGTAGAAGAATTGAAAAAAGAAATTGATTTAATTGCTGAAGAATATTATAAGAAACAAGAAAGTGAACAAAAAGCATAGAAAAGTGCGGAGTGGATCCGCACTTTTCTTTTTTATTACAGCTCCCACATTTATGGTAGTGATTAAGATATAAACATTAAAAAAATGGTAGTACGAATATCCCAATAATAAGAGAAACAACACCTATCCCTATACTCCATGCACCTAATGTTTTGGCGTTCCTTCTTCTTGCAACAAAACCAAGAATGATCCCTACGGCCCCTAATACTACTGGTAAGAAAAATAGGGATAGAACTGATAAAGCTAATGCAGACCAGCCAATAACTTTCCCACTTACATGAGCATGTTCATGGTCCTTATCTTCATCGCGATCACGATCACGATCGTTACTACGATCCCAAGAGACAGGTGCAGCTATTTCAGCAGCCGTTTCTTCACGATACTCATGATTATCTTTTTCATCATGATGATTTTCTTCTAGCTTGTCATAACGCGTTTCATCATTCATAATATCCCTCACTTTCGAATCGTAAGAGCAGGAGCATTATTATTGTGTACTGAATGTTATTGTTTCATCATAACAATCTTTTCCAGCAATGAATGATGTAATTTTTTTTCAGTTTCATAATAGTATGATACACTTTTTATGGTGTAAATTTTTATTGAGCTTATAAAGGAGTAGTTATTTGATGAAAATGAAATTTGGAATCGACATTGACGGAACTGTAACCCACCCAAATTCTTTACTTCCCTATATAAATGAAGCGTTTCAATTACAATTAACTTTAGATGATATTACAGAATACGAACTCACAAATGTCATTGACGTTGACCCAAAAGCTTTTTATGAATGGTTTGTTAAAACAGAACCGAGGATGTATGGTGAATCACCGCTTGCTAAAGGGGCAAAAGAAGTTTTAACAAAATGGAAAGAAAAGTTTGAGCTATATTTCATAAGTGCGAGAAGTTCGAATTTAATCGATGTTACAGAAAATTGGTTTAATACAAATGATTTATTTTACCACCACATTGAATTAATCGGATCACATAATAAAGTAGAAGTAGCAAAAAAATATCAGGTTGATCTCTTTTTTGAGGATAAACATGACAATGCAGTAATGATACATGAACAATTACAAATACCAGTTATTTTATTCGATACACCTTATAATCAAGATCCTATTCCTGAAGGAGTCGTTCGGGTAAAAAATTGGCATGAAGCTGAAATATGGGTAGAAAAATGGTTGAAGATGAAAAGTAAAGTAACAAACTAAGTATAAATAAAAAATCATAAGACAGGATCTTATGATTTTTTATTTTATGCAATCCGGACATTTTCCATAAATTTCAAATTTATGACCTGAAACATTATATCCTACTAAGTCTTCATCCAAAATATTCATCGGACACGTTTGAATTTCTTTCGTTTTTCCACATTCTAAACAAATAAAATGATGATGGTGATTATTTGTTGAACAGCTAAAACGAAAATTCTTTTCCCCCGATAATTCCGTTGCTTCAAGAATCCCTAATTCAACAAATAAAGATAAATTTCTATATATAGTATCGAAGCTCAATCCTGGATAATCATCTTTCATATATTCCAGAACATCCCGTGCTGTTAAATACTTGTTATTAGCAGCAAATAATTCTAGCATTTGTTCCCGTTTTCCGGTATGCTTAAACCCTTTGTCTTTCAATGTTTGAATCGCACTAGTAACATGCATTTTATATAACACCTACTTTAATGAATGCTATTAAGAATGATTACGATTTATTCCATAAAAAAATTATACATGAGATTTTCCTTAATGTAAACTTACTCACTCTAGTTGCTTTTACTTAAGGCTTTGTTAAAAGTACGATATTTAAAATTGACACTATGTTGATTGGAGCGGAAGGTACGAGACTCCTGCGGGATCAGCGGGACAGGTGAGACCCCGCAGACGCGAAGCGTTGAGGAGGCTCACCGCCCGCCCCGCGGAAAGCGAGTACCTGCAGCGGAAATCAACATCCTAGTTTCACAGAGACTTCCTAAAAAACAAAATGAATTGGAACATTTCGTTTGTCCTATTCATATGTATCAAAAGAGGAGTGATGTGCAGATGAAATTACTACAAAATGTGATTAATTACAAAATTAACATAATCACAGGAGAAGAATTATTAAAATATGCAAAACAATTTAATGTTCGGCTATCTAAAAGTGACGCAAATAAGATTGCTGCATATTTACGAGGAAAATCTTATAACATATTTGACGATAAACAACGAACCAAACTGATAAAAGAAGTGGCGAAAATTACCGGGCCAGAAACAGCAAAAGAAATCAACCGAATATTTGTTCAATTTACGAAGTAATAAAGCATTGAGGGGAATAATCCCTCAATGCTTTATTGTGAATGCTAAATCTTATTGATTAATAATTTCTTCAATCATCTTCTCATTAAACTGCTTATTTTTTAACATTGCTATTTCATACTTATATGGGGCTTTTTTATTTGCCTTATCTTCTCCAACAAAAGGAGTTTCTAATATCTTTGGCACATCTGTTAGTTGTGGATGATGAACAATATCATTTAAAGCTTTGAATCCAATATGGCCAAATCCAATATTTTCATGTCTATCTTTCCTTGCCCCTGTCACATTTTTACTGTCATTTATGTGTAATACTTTAATTCGATCAATCCCAATTAAACGATCAAACTCTTCAAGAACACCATCAAAATTATTTACAATATCATAACCAGCATCATGTGTGTGACATGTGTCAAAACAAATAGATAACTTATCATTTAAATGAACACCATCAATAATTTTTGCCAGTTCCTCAAAAGATCTACCACATTCCGAACCTTTACCAGCCATTGTTTCAAGTGCGATTTGAACATTTTGGTCTGCAGTAAGAACTTCATTTAAGCCTTTAATTATTTGTTCAATCCCCTTATCTGCTCCTTCACCGACATGTGCCCCAGGGTGAAGCACAATTTGCCTAGCTCCAATCGCTTCTGTTCTTTCGATTTCAGAACGTAAGAAATTTACTCCTAGTTCATAAGTAGAAGGATTTACTGTATTTCCAATATTAATGATGTATGGTGCATGTACGATAATTTCATCAATACCGTTTTCTTTCATATGGGAAATACCCGCTTCAATATTAAGATCTTCTATCTTTTTACGTCGCGTATTTTGTGGAGCTCCCGTATATATCATAAACGTATTTGCACCATAAGAAACAGCCTCTTCACTTGCTCCAAGCAACATTTTCTTACCACTCATTGATACATGTGATCCAAGTTTTAACATTCTCCACACTCCCTAAAAATAATCTATTTACGCTTTTGCAGCTTTCTTTCTCGCTTTTTAATTTGCTCGACTTGTTGATTAATTTTCTTTTTATATCCAGGTTTTACCTTCTTTGGTTTCCTTACTAAATTTCTTGCCTTATTTTCAATTTCATCGGACTGTTTTTTTCGATTCTTTCTTTTATTTCTTTCGGTAATGGCTACCCATTCACCTTTTTGTAAATCCTTATACTCAAAAATAATGCCCATTTTTTCAAGGCGATTTAATGCATCTTCATCAGATGGTGTATAAATCGTTGCTGAAATTCCTGAATGCCCCGCTCTTGCTGTTCTACCTGCACGGTGTACATAAAAATCAAGATCTTGTGGAAGCTCATAATTAATTACATGGCTTATGCCTTCGATATCGATTCCGCGTGCTGCAAGATCTGTTGCTACGATATATTGATAATCAAGGTTTCTAATTTGTTTCATCATTTTTGTCCGTTCACGCGGCGATAAATCTCCATGGATTCTACCAACTTTTAATCCCTTTTCGATCAATTTATCGGCCACCTCATCTGCCATCGATTTCGTATTCGTAAATACAATTGCCAAATATGGATTAAATGTTTTTAACATATCTGTCAATAAATCGATTTTTTCCCTGCTTCGTAAAGGGATTAAAAGATGTTTAATATTTTCGGCTGATATATGCTTCGGCTGAACATGCTCATATATTGGATTTTCCATATACTTTTTAAGGAATGGTTTTAATTTTTCCGGAATTGTTGCTGAAAAAACAAGGATTTGCAATTCTTTAGGCATACGGCCCGCAATTTGATCGACATCATAAAGGAAGCCCATATCTAACATTAAATCTGCTTCATCTACGACTAATGTTTTTGCCGTATGGACAAATAATGCCTGCTCTCGAATTAAGTCATTAATTCTCCCCGGAGTACCTACAACAATTTGTGGCTGGTTTTTCAACTTTTCAATCGTACGCTGTTTATCCGTCCCACCTATAAAACAACGGGAAATAATCGATTGATCCTCATAAAACTTCGTTATCTTTAAAATTTCATGATAGATTTGATTAGCAAGCTCCCGTGTTGGAGCTGTTATAACTGCTTGTACTTCCTGTACTTCCGGATTAATCGATTGAATGATCGGCAATAGGTATGCGTGCGTTTTCCCCGTCCCCGTTTGGGATTGTCCGATCGCACTTTCCCCTCGTAAAATAGTTGGGATCATCTTTTTTTGAATTTCTGTTGGTTCATAAAAGCCTAACTCACTTATCGCCTTATCTATATAGGAATTAAACTGAAATATTGAAAATTTATTATCGTTCATATTACACTCTCCTTATAAAGGACATTTTCCATTACCGAAGTCCATTTTGTTATTATAATCGACAATAACTAAAACTTCCACTCATACAAAAGTAAAAGACGTTTTATAAAAACGTGCATATTGTAATATAGAAGTAAATTTAATAAGAAAGGAGGAAAACTTTTGCCGCCGCCAAATATATTTCCTCAGATGAATAATGCTCCGATGCCAAGATTTTTTGGAGGCAATATGCCGCGGCCACCGATGAATTCGGGCGGTATGTTTCAAGGACCCATGCAGGCAATAGGTCGTTCATCTCCATTTGGTATGAGAGGATTTCCCGGTGGTAGTCCCAATCCTGCAAGTGGTGGTGGGTTACTTTCGCGCTTGTTTCAACGCGGAGCAACATCCCAAGCAGGCAATATAGCCAATGCAGCCGCGGGTTTTCAGCGCGCTGGCAGTGGAGGAGGTCTTCTTAGTAATATAGGGAATATTGCTAATCCGGGTAAAATCGGTACATTTTTAAATAATACCCAAAATGTGCTCAGAACGGCTCAGCAAATCGGTCCTATGGTTCAACAATACGGACCACTAGTTAAAAATTTACCTGCCATGTGGAAAATGTACAAAGGTCTAAAAAGTACAGATACAGAAGATGATAATGATGACGTTGAAGATGAAACAAATGAAAGTACAATTGGAAATGAATCGAATGAAGAATCTAGTACCCACGTAGTAAATGATACAAAATCAAAATCAAGTAAAACAGGAAAGAAGAGAAAAACTAGTTCACAAACAGTTAAAATTAAATCGAAGACTACTTCAACACCAAAAAAAAATGTAACAGGTGAATCTGTACCTAAATTATATATATAATTTATTATACAGCCGTTATGAAGTTTTTTCATAGCGGTTTTTTCTATTTCCAGCTCATTTCTAATCTTTCTTTTGTATTATCATTGGAATTTTAATATAATGTAAAGGATGTACTAGATAAATAGTATTCGCAACAATGACATACCTTTAGTCAGGAGGATGAAACATGGAGGTAATGAAAATTTCCCCCCGTGGATATTGCTATGGTGTTGTCGATGCAATGGTTATTGCACGAAACGCTGCTTTAGATAAGACTTTACCACGCCCAATCTATATATTGGGTATGATTGTTCATAATAAACATGTAACAGATGCTTTCGCTGAAGAAGGAATTATTACTCTAGACGGAAAGAATCGTAAAGAAATTCTCGAAAAAGTAGAAAAAGGCACAGTTATATTTACTGCGCACGGTGTTTCACCAGAAGTAAGAGAAATAGCCAAGAAAAAAGGACTCGTTACGATTGATGCAACTTGTCCCGATGTAACGAAAACACATGACCTCATTCGTCAAAAAAAGGCTGAAGGCTATGATGTAATCTATATTGGCAAAAAAGGACACCCAGAACCAGAAGGAGCTGTCGGAGTTGCGCCTGAAATTGTCCATTTAGTTGAAACTCTTGAGGATGTAGAGCAGTTAGAAGTTCAAAATAAAAAATTGATTGTTACAAACCAGACAACAATGAGCCAATGGGATGTTCTCGACATCATGGAGAAAGTCAAAGAGAAATACCCTTATGTTGAGCAGCATAAAGAGATCTGTTTAGCTACACAAGTAAGACAAGAAGCAGTTGCCGAACAAGCTGGGGAAGCCGATGTTCTCATTGTTGTTGGTGATCCAAAAAGCAATAATTCAAACCGTCTAGCACAAGTTTCCGAACAAATTGCCCACACGAAAGCATATCGTATTGCCGATATATCTGAAATCCAAATTGAATGGATTAAAGACGCTAAAAAAGTTGCTGTTACTGCCGGTGCATCTACGCCTACACCAATTGTCCGTGAAGTAATCGCCTTTATCGATCAATTTGATCCAGCCAATGAAGAAACTTGGCATCGTGAAAAAAAGGTTCCATTAAATAAAATACTGCCAAAGGTAAAAAAATTAACTCAAAAATAAAAATCCCATTTGGGATTTTTATTTTTTATACAAATGTAAATGGGTCTGTATGAATCGTTGAGGGGATAAATTGAACACTGTATCCTTTATCCTTACACATTTTGCTTAATCTCTCAGCAACCCCTTTTTTCATTACCTTTTCAACATTATGCCCGGGATCGATAATATTGAGTCCCATTTGCATCGCATCATGGGCATTATGATAATAAAAGTCACCCGTAACAAAGACATCCGCACCTTTAAACTTCGCCTTCGAAAAGTATTTATTGCCGTCGCCGCCTAAAACAGCTACTTTATTAATTCGAGCATGTAAATCCCCAACAACCCTTACTGTATTCACTTCTAACGTTTTCTTCACATGTTCTGCAAATTGCTCCAGCGACATTTCTTCATTTAACATACCGATTCTGCCTAAACCTAAAACTTGCCCTTTATTTTCTAGTGGGTATATATCGTATGCCACTTCTTCATATGGATGTGCTTTTATCATCGCCGTAATAACTCTTTTTTCAATCGATGCGGGAATGATCGTTTCAATTTTATTTTCCTTTACGGACTCTAACTTTCCTTTTGCCCCAATAAATGGTGAGGAATGTTCACTTGGTAAAAAACGTCCCGTCCCTTCTGAAGAAAAAGAACAATGACTATATTGTCCAATCGCACCCGCCCCTGCCTTACCGATTGCATTTCGTACCTCTTCTTCATAATCAACCGGAACATATACAACTAATTTTTTTAATTTATCTTCGTATGTAGGATCTAACACTTCTGTATTTTGCAATTGAAGGGCTTCTGCTAGTAAATCATTTACACCTCCAATCGCAACATCTAAGTTTGTATGGGCTGCATAGACGGCAATATCATGTTTAATCAATTTTTCAATTATTTTCCCTTGTGCCTGTTCTGTCAATAGGTTTTTTAAAGGACGAAAAATAAGAGGATGATGGGCGATAATTAATTGGACATTCTTTTCAATCGCTTCATCGACTACTTGATCCAAAATATCTAAGGCGATCATTACATTTTTAATCGGTTTATTCAATTTGCCAATTTGTAATCCAATTGGATCCCCTTCCATGGCATATTTTTTCGGAGAAAAGCTTTCGAACAATTGAATGATTTCATAACCATTTACTGTTTTCATTTTAATACCTCTTTCACTAGCATGATGTTTTTCTTTAACTGTTCTTTTCTTTCAGAGATTTTGTCGGGATCTTCGGCTTCGTTCATTTTTTCTAAAATATTCTTCCATTGCTTTAATTCCTCTGTCCATTTCTTTTTAAACGCCTCATTTTTTTCCTTCATAAGAAACGGTCCCAACAATAAACTTGCATCGGTTAGTTTGTATGACTCATTCGTTTGAATTTTACTAGCAACTAATATTTCATAAATTTTTTCGTCTTCTTCAATTATTTCCTCATTTATTAGCTCCCAATTATTTTGTACACACCAATTACGGATATGATGTGCACCAATATTAGGTTGTAGAATTAATCGTTGTACGCCTTCTAAACGTTCTGCCCCTTTTTCAAGAATAGAAGTAATCAGTCCACCACCCATCCCTGCAATAGTGATACAATCAACTTCATTAGCTTCGATCACTTCAAGTCCGTCACCTTTGCGTACGGAAATTTTGTTTTCAAGTTTCGCTTCTTTTACTTGTTGGAGGGCAGTTTGATAAGGTCCATCAACAATTTCACCGGCAATCGCTGCCTTGGCCAATCCTTTATTAATTGCATAACAAGGTAAATAAGCATGGTCAGATCCTATATCCGCAAAAATTGAATCCTTAATTATGTATTTGCTTACCGTCTCCAGCCTTATTGAAAGCTTGTCTATATTCATCATTTCACCACTTTAATCATTAATTTAACTGAATTACTTTATATAATATACAAAAAAAAGCTCTTTGCACAATGCAAAGAACTCTTTTTATAAACAAACTTGAACAATTGACATAATTATTTAAGCTTTACAAGCCAATCTGCCATTGCATCAATATTTTCAGGTTTAACTAGTCCACCAGGCATACCGCCGGAAGTTCCGTTTGCTAAAACATCTTTCACCTTGTCTTTACCAAGTTTCGCTCCAAGACCGTGTAAATTCGGACCTGCTCCACCTTCTAAGTTGTTACCATGGCAACCAATACATGTTTGCTTTGCAAAAGCCTCTGGTTCAAATTTTTCTGTTACCTTTTCTTTTCCCCCGTTTTCTTTTTCTTTTGCGATTTCTTTCGCATCACCTAATCCTTTAACAGATAAAAAGAAAACAAGCACAATTCCCAATACACAAATCAAAAGATAAGGTATTACTGGATTACGTTTCATGATATACCTCCTTATGTAAGAAACCTAATAAATAAATACATTATACAAACAACTTTATTTTACTCGAAAAACATTGGGAGGGAAAGCCCTAACGAGAAAGATTCCGTATTTTTTCGGAAATTAGACAAAAACTCCATCAAATTTTGATGAAGTTTTGTCTTTTTCCTTCTTTAGTATGTGCAAAAATATTATTTCCAAAGATATTTTTTCATTGAAGCCCTAAATAATTTTGTTAATAGCAGCCAACTTCACGTGAAATGACCATTCTTTGTACTTCTGATGTTCCCTCTCCAATTTCGAGAAGTTTTGCATCCCTCATAAATCGTTCTACATGATAATCTTTCATATACCCGTTGCCGCCATGTATTTGTACAGCTTGATTCGTTATTTCCATACATATTTCTGAAGCATAAAGTTTGCACATTGCTGCTTCTTTGGAGAATGGTTTGCCTTGATCTTTCAGCCAGGCAGCCTTATAAACCATATTTCTTGCAAGTTCAATTTTCATTGCCATATCGGCAATTTTAAATTGTGTTACTTGAAATTGTGATAGAGAACGACCAAATTGCTTTCTTTCTTTTGCATATTGTAATGCTTTTTCATAAGCGGCTTGTGCGATACCAACTGCCATCGCACCAATCCCTATTCTTCCACCGTCTAAAGTAGCCAAAAATTGTTTAAATCCTTGTCCTCGTTCACCTAACAGATTTTCTTTTGGCACTCTTACCTCTTCCAAAACTAATTCCGTTGTGTCTGAAGCATGAAGTCCCATTTTTTCATAATTATTTATTACTGTAAATCCTTCAGAATCAGTTGGAACAATAATTGCGCTTATTTCTTTTTTATTGTTTTCCACACCAGTAATAGCAGTTAACGCTAAGTATTTAGCATAGCTTGCATTCGTAATAAAGCACTTATTCCCATTAATTACAAAGTTATCTCCGTCCTCGACTGCTGTTGTTTGTGTTCCGCCGGCATCTGATCCAGCAGTTGGTTCAGTCAACCCAAAGGCACCGAGTGATTCGCCTGTACAGATTGGAACTAAGTATTTCTCCTTTTGAGCCTTCGTTCCAAACATATTAATGGGTGCCCCGCCTAAAGATATATGGGCAGAGTAAGTGATACCTGTTGAGCCGCAAGCTTTACTTAATTCTTCGACTACAATGGCAAAACTTATTGTATCTGCACCTGCTCCACCATATTCTTCAGGAAATGGCAGACCCATCATCCCTAAATCCGATAATTTATTAAATATTTCCTTTGGGAACTCTTTATTACTATCTCTTTCCAATGCCCCTTTTTCAACTTCTTCCGCGGCAAACTCTTTAATTGTTCGCCGGATCATTGCTTGTTCTGCTGTAAGACTAAAATCCATTGCACATATCCCCCTTTTTTCTTGAAGCCGCTTTCATTTAACATTATAATGTAAGTAGAAGAATATTCTCAACTTTTTAAAGCTTTAAAAATTATCCTGTTATATTAAGATAAATAATTAATACTAAAATACCTAATACACCAGAGATAATAAAATAAAGTAATTTCATCCGCCATCCCGTTAGTAACCAAATAAAGCAATTAAAAAAAAGCGTAATATAAAGTGCTAATGAATTATTATTAAATAACTTTTCAATAATATGGATAGATAAAAGTAAAAATAAAAATGCAGCTCCAATATAAAAAATAGAATACCAAAATTCTTTGTTAGAATAATAAAAACCTAAAATTAGTAAAAAAACGACAAAACTTGTCAAAATCATCGTTTGCAAAATAAAAGCTAATTCAGTAAAATAAATGACAAATAATGATACGCTGACAATTAAACAAAGGATGAAAAGTAAAATACCAAACTTTCCTCCATGTTTTCTTTTGTTAACGTCACTTATTTCATTATTTAGCTCACCTTCACTATACAAGGCAAGTAAATAATCGCAATAATGGTCCGGTAGCATTTTATGGTTTTTCCAATAAATGATTTCATTAATTATTACTTCTTTTCGTGAAGAATCCAATATGCAACACATCCTGTTAAAAACTTTCGACAAAAAGCGTGAAATATCCTTTTTTCTTTTCAAAAAAATAGCTTACTTCCGAAGAAGTAAACTATTTCAAATTTAGTATTATTCTAAGAAATCCTTTAATCGTTTACTTCTGCTTGGATGACGAAGTTTGCGTAGGGCTTTGGCTTCAATTTGACGTATTCTTTCTCGAGTAACACCGAATACCTTGCCTACTTCTTCAAGGGTTCTTGTACGGCCGTCATCAAGTCCAAAACGAAGTCGGAGAACATTTTCTTCACGATCAGTTAACGTGTCTAAAACATCTTCTAATTGTTCTTTTAATAATTCATATGCAGCATGTTCAGATGGTGAAGTTGCGTCTTGATCTTCGATAAAATCACCTAGATGGGAATCGTCTTCTTCACCTATTGGAGTCTCCAATGAAACTGGCTCTTGAGCAATCTTTAAGATTTCTCTTACCTTTTCCGGAGTTAAATCCATTTCTTCTGCTATTTCTTCAGGAGATGGTTCACGACCTAAGTCTTGTAATAATTGTCGTTGAACGCGAATTAATTTATTAATTGTCTCAACCATGTGAACTGGAATACGAATCGTACGGGCTTGGTCCGCAATCGCACGTGTAATCGCTTGACGTATCCACCAAGTTGCATACGTACTAAATTTAAACCCTTTATCATAATCAAATTTTTCAACTGCTTTAATTAGTCCCATATTACCTTCTTGAATTAGGTCCAAGAAAAGCATACCGCGCCCAACGTATCTTTTAGCAATACTAACTACTAAACGTAAATTTGCTTCTGCAAGTCGTCTTTTCGCTTCTTCATCGCCTTGTTCAATACGCTTAGCAAGAGAGATCTCTTCTTCAGCAGAAAGTAAGTCTACTCGGCCAATTTCCTTTAAATACATTCGGACCGGGTCATTTATTTTTACACCTGGAGGAACACTTAAATCATTTAGATCAAATTCTTCATCATCTTTCTCTAGTTCATGAATGTTTGGAGCATCCTCATCTTCATCATCATTTTCTTCTGTAATCTCAATCCCTTGGTCACCTAAATATTCATAAAATTCATCCATTTGCTCAGAATCTAATTCGAAATGACCTAATTTACTTGAGATTATTTCATATGTTAATATACCTCTTTTTTTACCACGCTCAACTAATTGCTCTTTAGCTTGATCAAGAGTTAATTCGGATTCAATTTCTTTGGAACGAGCTGATTTTTCAGCCATTTGTCCCCCTCCTTCCAAGTATTTCAACCAACTACAGAATTTATAAGGATTTCCGGAGTTGTAAGATTTCAACTGCAAGGCTCAACGCCTTTTCCCTATCATTTTCTTGCTCCGCTTTCTTTTGCAAGTTTTCTTTTTCCTTTATTTTTAACATCTTTTGATGTTTCAACACTTGATATACATAATCCTCAATTTCACGATCAGTAACTTCGCTATTTAGTGGCATCATTTCAAGTTCAGTTACGATTCCTCGCAATTTTTCATCAGGAAGAATGAGTAAAAACTTACTCGTATCAGGCTCATTTCCTTCCTCATAAAAACCAAGTAAATAGGTCAGAATCGCTTGATGTTCATCATAGTATAGAATAATTCCATTTAATAATTCTTTTATTTTAAATGCTACATCAGCATCTTGCAGCATGTGGGCAAGTAAACGTCTTTCCGCAGTATGATGAGCCGGAAATAAACGATTTTTTTGTTCAGTATAAAATCTTTTCGTCTTTACCTCTTTTTGGTGATGCCGATTTTTTTTAGTTGCATAAAATATTTGTTTCTGTTGTTGTTTTAATGCATCTAAAGATATCGAAAATTCATCTGCCAACTGCCTTAAGTAATGATCTCTTTCTACTGCTTTATCAAGATTTGTAATTTCTTCTATAATCTTTTCTATATATTGTAGCTTTTCTCCTTCATTTTGAAGATTTTTTCCTAAACGGAAATATTCCATTTTGAAGGACATAAACGTTAGACTTGCCCCTATTACATCTTGACGAAACTTTTCGGCTCCGTATTTTTTTATGTAGTCATCAGGGTCTAATCCTTCGGGCATCCTTGCTATACGAATATTACAGTTTTGCTCAGAGAGCATTTTCCCGGCTCTATAAGCTGCTTCAATACCTGCAAAATCCGAATCATAACAAATCGTAACAGAATCTGTCATTCTTCTAATTAACTGAACGTGCTGTTCTGTTAAAGATGTACCCATCGTAGCTATACCATTAAAAATTTCAGCTGTATCAGCAGATATAACATCAGCGAAACCTTCAAATAAAATGGCCTGCTGCTGTTTTTTAATAAATCCTTTCGCACGGTAATAGTTGTATAAAATATTACTTTTATTAAAAAGGATTGTTTCTGGACTATTTAAATATTTAGGTTGGTCTTCTTTTTCAATAGCTCTACCGGCAAAGGCTATCGTTTCCCCTTTCGAATTTTGGATTGGAAACATAATTCTATTTCGAAAACGATCAAAATATGATTCATCGCTTTCTCTTTTTATTATGATACCAGCTTTTTCTAATAAAGGTAATTGAAATCCACGCTTGTTTAACCATTTCACAGTAAAATCCCAACTTGGAAGGGAATAACCAATTTGGAATTTTTCAATACTGTCTTTTGAAAAACCACGCCCAAGAAGATATTCTAACGCATGTTGACCTTCAGTAGTATTTACCAATAAATGATGGTAAAACTTTTGGAGAAGCTCATATGCTTCCTTCATTTGTTTCTCTTCTGAAGTGTCTTTTGTTTTTGAAGTATGGTCATTTAATCCTTTCTCAAGTTCTAAATGTACCTTACCTTTTTCTGCAAGCTTCATTACAGCTTCTTGAAAACTCAATCCATCAATATCCATTAAAAATGAAATAACATTCCCACCAGCACCGCAGCCAAAGCAATGGTATATTTGCTTATCAGTTGAAACTGAAAAGGATGGAGTATTTTCACCATGGAAGGGACATAGGCCAAAATAATTTCTGCCCTGTTTTTTTAGATGTACATATTCCCCGATAATATCTACTATATCTATTGATTGACGTATTTCATTGATTTTATCCTCAGGAATAATTCCAACCACGAAAACATCCCCAATTAAATTTAATATTTCTACTTTACTACAATATTCGACAAAATCTCCTCAAATTTATTAATAAAGGATTGCCTATCATGTTCTGTAAAGGGTTTTGGTCCTTTTTCATATTTCCCTCTACGTCTAGCTTTTGCAGCCAAATACCGAAAGTCAAGTGCTGTTTGGATTGCTTCTTCCTTATATTCCTTGCCTCTAGGAGAAAGAGCAAATACCCGCTTAGGTAGCACGAGACTTGCAAGCCCAATATCTTGTGTGATAACTATGTCATTTTTTTTAACATGATTCATAATATAAAGATCTGCTGATTCCTTGTCTGGATCAACATATATCCATCGTTCATCATGTTTATTTGATTTATGCGCATATGAAGCGATAAATAAATAAGGCAAACTATATTTTATTGCTACTGATATGATTTCTTGTTTTACTGGACATGCATCCGCATCAACAAAAATAGTTGTTCCTTTTCTTTCTGTATTAGTAACTATTCTACATCACTCCACAGAATCCTTCTTTCTTTTCCAAACTCTGATTGTATTTTTTTATTTTTGTCGAATTTTTCTAGGTTTAGAAACTTGACATATCCCAATAGTTAGTTTATTCCTTAATCCATGACTCTAAACCTATTTTAAATACATTTTTATCACAATTTTTTATTATAGTATATTTTCTCATTCTTGACCATATATTTTTACTTATATCTTTAATTTTCATTTTAACAAAAAATTACTACTTCAGACCGCTATAAAATTACGAGGATGTCCAATAGCATAATGAAATACTTATCAGACATCCTCTTAATTCTATAGTCGCTTCATATTAATAATGATATTCGCTGTTTCTTCTACCGCTTTATTTGTTACATCAATGACATTACATCCGATTTTTGAAACAATTGAATCGAAATAATTCAACTCCGTTTTAATACGATTAATATTTGCATAACTTGCTTCATCATTTAAGCCAAGTGCTAGTAGTCGTTCTTTTCGAATATAATTAAGTTTTTCGGGGCTAATTTTGAGTCCAAAGCATTTTTCAGGAGATACTTTAAAAAGTTCTTCGGGTGGATCCACTTCCGGAACAAGAGGTACATTAGCCACTTTAAAACGTTTATGCGCGAGGTACTGTGATAACGGGGTTTTTGATGTTCTTGAAACACCGACTAAAATGATATCTGCCCGAAGAATCCCTCTCGGATCTCGGCCATCATCATACTTTACAGCAAACTCAATCGCTTCAACCTTTTTAAAATAATCATCATCCAATTTTCTAACTAATCCTGGCTCACACAACGGTTCTTTATGATACAATTCTTGGAATTTATCCATTAATGGACCAATAATGTCAACTTCATTGACTTTTTGATCTAAGGCCTGTTTTTTTAAATATACTCTCATTTGCGGCTTAACTAAAGTATGGATAATTACTCCATGATTCAGCTTAGCCAATGAAACTACCTCATCAATATGCTGGTAATCTTCTACATATGGAAAACGTTTAATTTCTGCATCTTTTCCATTAAATTGACTAATGGCAGCCTTTGTTACTAATTCAGCTGTTTCGCCAACTGAATCGGAAACAACATATATAATTGGTCTTGTCATTTAAAGGTCACCATCCTTTACTATAAATCTTCATCTGCTAGTGCTACAAATGCTTTTGTTATATTTGTTTTCGTTATTCTGCCAATTACCTCATAACCATTTGTTGTCGTTTCTTTTACAACCGGAATTGAATCGATTTGTTTTTCAATTAATTTTTTTGCAACATCGATTAGTAAATCATCTTTTTTACACATCGTAATATTCGGCATTCTTGTCATTATAATATTCACTGGTAAAGAAGAGAGTTCTTGCTTTCCGATACTTGCCCGTAACAAATCTTTCCGGGAAAGGACACCAACTAATAAAAGATTTTCGTCAACGACAAATAGTGTACCAACATCCTCCAAAAAAACCGTAACAATTGCATCATATACCGATATGTTTTCATTAACCACAACCGGCATCGACTGATAGTCTTTAACAAAAATGTTCTTTAAACTTTCCGTTAATAGCTGGGCACTCGATTTTCCTGTATAGAAATAACCAACTCTAGGCCTTGCATCCAAATATCCAGCCATCGTTAAAATAGCTAAATCCGGTCTTAACGTTGCCCTCGTAAGATTTAACTTTTCTGCAATATGTTCACCAGTTATAGGACCATTATCTTTAACAATTTGTAATATTGTCTCCTGCCTTTTGTTTAGTTCTATTTTCTTCACCACCTAACATAAAAAAATCGTTAAAGAGTTATACTTATACTTTAATTATTATATACTATTTAACAGTATTGAAAAGATTTTTGCTAAATCCAAAAAAATAAAACCCTCAACATTATATTTAAGCGAGAGTTTTATTATTATAGCATGTCTTTAAATTTATCAATTTGCTCTAAAAACTTTTTGGATTTTAAGTGTAAACCCGAATATTCGTCATAATACATTGAAATAATCATTCGTAATTCTTTTTTTGTTTCTTCCTTTACTGAAATTTGACCAAGTCGTGATAGATCAAAATAATAAAATAATCGTAACAATTTAAGCGTACTTTGGGAAAGCGAAATTCGATAAGGATCTCGTTCAAAACATCTATGACAAATTAATCCATTTTCACGAATAGAAAATGCAAATTTTCCATCTTGATTACCACAAATTGCACATTGATCCATTACTGGATATAAACCTAGAACATTTAACATTTTCATTTCAAAAATATTCGTTATGATTTCGTTATCATAATCATCATTTATATAATTTAATGTCTGCATTAAAAGTTCGAAAAGAAAAGGATTTGGATTTTTATCGTCTACACCTTTATCTAAGAGATCGACAATATACGCTGCATAACCAGTTTTGAAAATGTCTTCACGAATTGTACGCATCGAAGAAATCATTTCACCTTGTTGCATCGTACCTAATCCAGTACTTGTCTGAATTAAAAAATATCCGTATGTAAAAATTTGAGAAATGGCTGAGAGGCGACTATTAGGCTTTTTCGCCCCCCTTGCCATTACTCCTATTTTCCCGAATTCACGCGTATATACTGTTACTATTTTATTTGTTTCACCATAATCTGTTGACCTAATGACAATGCCTTCACATTTTTGTAGCATAGTTTTCATCCTTCCAAAGCACTTAATACTTTGGGTGAAAACAAACCACGTCTATGAAATGGGAAAATCCAATTCAGAAAATTCGTGATCTGTATTTAACGGCTCATCTTGACGATCTTTTTCTAACTCTTTAAATAGCAAATACGTATCAATACTTCCAGTTTCCTCAAAGACTTTCCAGGTAAATTCAATCATAATATTATTCCCGCCTTTCATGTTGAAAAAATCATGAAATAATTTTGTAAAGCCTTTATTAAATAGCTTTACCAGGACTTCATGGAACATGTGACGTAAATATTGCTAATCAAAAAGGATGTATAATCATCTTTCATGACCAAAAAACTTAATATTCATCTTCTCTAAAGCCAAAATCACGAAGCTGTGTGACTTTGTTTCTCCAATCTTTTTGGACCTTCACCCAAAGTTCTAAATACACTTTCGATCCAAGTAGGTTCTCAATGTCTAACCTAGCCCTTTTCCCAATTTCTTTTAACATACTACCTTGCTTACCAATGATTATTCCTTTTTGAGAGGAACGTTCAACAATAATTGCTGCCATCACATGGATTTTTTCGCTATCTTCCCTTTTTTGCATTTTCTCAATAACAACTGCAATTGAATGGGGAACTTCCTCCCTTGTCAAATGTAACACCTTTTCTCTTATTAACTCTGATACAATAAATCGTTCAGGATGGTCTGTTACTTGATCAGCTGGGTAATATTGAGGTCCCTCCGGTAAATATTCTTTAATTTGTTGAAGTAACCGATCGGTATTCTGTCCTTCTAATGCGGAAATTGGTACAATTTCGGCAAAATTGTATAAACCTTTATATTGTTCAATTATTGACAATAATTGATCCGGATGAATCTGATCAATTTTATTTATAACTAGGAAAACTGGAGTTTGGACACCTTTAAGTTTTTCAATGATAAATTCGTCCCCTCTTCCATATCCTTCTACTGCATTTATCATAAATAAAATTAAATCAACTTCTCTTAATGTATTAGTGGCTACTCGCATCATAAAATCGCCTAATTTATGTTTTGGCTTATGAATTCCCGGAGTATCAATAAGTATTATTTGTGCTTCATTTGTTGTAAGTACTCCTTGTACTTTGTTTCTAGTTGTTTGCGGTTTGTCACTCATAATCGCAATTTTTTGTCCGATTACCTGATTAATATATGTGGATTTACCGACATTCGGACGGCCGATAATTGAGACAAACCCGGATTTATACTTTTGTTCAGAGGTCTGATTATGCATGTAAATCCTCCGGTGAAAAGGCTCCGGGTAAGAGTTCTTCTACTGTAATTTCTTGGATGTCTCCATTTAAATTAGTTAAGATCACTTTCATATCTTTCGGACATAATTCTGAGATTACTTGACGACAAGCACCACATGGGGAAACAGGTCGGTCAGTATTTGCCGTTACGACTAAAGCGGCAAACTTCGTATCTCCTTCAGAATACGCTTTAAAAAGTGCTGTACGTTCAGCACAATTTCCTACGCTGTAAGCAGCGTTCTCAATATTACAACCGTGGTATACCTTCCCATCCTCAGTTAACAAAGCAGCACCTACCGGAAACTTTGAGTATGGAACGTACGCTTTATTTCTTGCAGCTTCTGCTTCTTTAATTAATTCCTCTATTTTCATTTTGTCTTCCCCTTTAATTATATTTTACTACAAATTCACCATAAAGTTATGGAATATTTTTATTTTGTTTAGAAAATTTTAAAAGTTCGAAATTAGACTCTGAACTAAATAAGCTTTGAAAATATTTTACCGTAAAGAATATCTCTTTTGCAAATATACGAAAAAGCTAGCAGTATAAAATACTACTAGCCAAAATACAGCCTTATAAAATGGACAATCTTAGGGATAAATATGATGCAGCCAATAATTATTGTCATAAAAGCAAAACAAAGGACAGCCGCTGCTGCAACGTCTTTAGCTTGTTTCGCTAAAGGATGATAGGCCGGAGAGGCTAGATCAACAATTCTTTCTATTGCCGTATTAATTAGCTCTAGAGAAAACATCCCGAAGATACAAATTATTACAAATAGCCATTCAACCAATTGTAAATGGAATGCAATACTAAAGATCGTTACTATAATAGATGCAGCAAAATGGAAACGTAAATTTTTTTCGGTCTTGAATGCATGATAAATTCCACTGAAGGCAAATATAAACGATTTCCAAAAACGGTTTCTACCTTTTAAGTCCGTATTCATCAAGAATTTCCCTTTGTAATCCGAACATTTCTTTTTCTTCTTCTTCTGTCATATGATCATACCCAAGTAAATGTAATAATGAATGAACAGCCAAAAAGCCTAATTCCCTCTCAAAAGAATGGCCAAACTCAGCAGCCTGTTCCTTCGTTTTTGGCACAGAAATAATAATATCACCAAGTACTCGAGGCATTTCTATTCCTTGAATGGCTAATTCATCCTCTCCCAATTCTTCCATCGCGAATGAGATAACATCGGTCGGTTGATCTTTACCACGATAATCACGATTTATTTCTTGAATTTTTTCATTTGTTACAAAAGTAACTGAAATTTCACTTCCGTCTTGAATTTCGAATTTTTTAGAGGCAAAGTTCAATAAATCTTCAACTAGTTCTTGATTTTGCTTAGTAATCTCATTCGTCTCATCATTAAAATCAATTATCAACATATACATTCATCCTTTTTCCTTTACTTAGAATTTGGGTATTCAATTCGCGAATGAAAAATCCCGTTAAGTGTTTCACAGAACGTTTTTTTAATTACTTCTAACTCTTTAAGAGTGATATCACATTCATTCAATTGGTCATCCTGCAATCGGTCTTGAACAATAGATTGAATGACTTCTTTAATTTGCTCTAGTGTTGGACGTGACATCGAACGAACCGCAGCTTCCACACTATCCGCTATACTAATAATTGCTGCCTCTTTTGTTTGCGGCTTCGGCCCAGGATAGCGAAAGTCTGCTTCATTTATTCCTTCATTCTCTTCCTTAGCTTTATAATAAAAATATTTTAATAAAGTGGTCCCATGGTGTTGTTCAGCTATATCGACAATCTCCTTTGGAAGCTTGTGCTTTTTGAGCATCTCAGCTCCATCTTTCGCATGTGCAATAATGATATCTCTACTTGATTCGGGCGAAAGATGGTTGTGAGGATTTTCGATATTCATTTGATTCTCAATAAAAAACTGAGGCCTTCTCGTTTTACCAATATCATGATAATAACATCCAACACGTGCTAAAAGACCATTTGCCCCAACAGCCTCGCAAGCGGATTCCGCTAAATTGGCAACCATGACACTATGATGATACGTTCCCGGTGCTTCCATTAATATCTTTTTCAATAACGGATGATTAGGGTTTGAAAGTTCGATTAGTTTTAGTGTAGATAGTATCCCAAAGCCCGCTTCAAAAAATGGCAGTAACCCGATTGTTAAAATCGCAGACAGTAACCCTGAAACAAATGCAAAAGTTAAATAATAGACATATTCCATCTTAGTTAATTGTCCATTACCGAGAAATAGCAAAAAGAATATAATAAACACATTAATAATCGATACATAAAAACCAGTTTGTAATATATTGGATCTTCGATTTCGATTGGTTAACAGTAAAATACCTGCTGTACCACTAAATAAAATATAGATCGCAATTTCTACATTAATTGATCCCGCAATTTCATCGTGGAAAATGATACTCCCACATGCTGCTAGGATAATCGTTAATATAAAGGCAAATCTTTCATTAAGCAAAATTCGTATAAGCATCGGGGCCATTGCGGCAGGAAAGATATATCCTATATTATCTAATTCCAACTCAGAAATAATTCCCACAATTTTCATTAAAATTAAACTAATAATAAAAATAAAGCTTAAAAGAATTAAATAATTTTGCTTTTTTTCTTCTTTCACACGAAAAGTTGTAAAGTATAAAAATAAAGAACCGATAATTAAAAATACAAAAATACCGAGACCTATGTATGGCTTAACACTTGGATTACTTTTTAGTAAACCAAGAAGCTGTAGTTGATGATATGTTTCATGATCGATAAGATGACCTTCTTGTGCAATAACCTGTCCTTGTAAAATCTTTATCGGTTCCACACTTTGAATCGCCTGTTTTTTTCGTTCTTCTGTTTGTTCAGGATCATAAATTTCGTTTGCCACGATTGCATATTTGCCTAATTCAACACTTGCATCCTTTAAACTGCTGTGCAAACTCGTAAGTCCGATTCGATCAGAAATTATATTTTTATAATGTGGAACATTTTCTTCACGGATTTTTTCACTCATTAATGTTTCGACTTGGCCAACTACAATCGTACGTGCTCGCTCTAAATCATTTAGATTTGATTTTAATAGTGCTAGGAATACTTCATCAGGAATGGATTTCGTAACATCCTCATTTACATTTGCTGTTAAGTTTGATTTTAACAATTCAAGTTTTTCTTCAATTGGCTTTTTTTCGGGCTTTCCGTCAGTTTTTTCTTTACCAGTCGAGGTTTCTTCATTAATATCCAGAACAAATTCAAAAATAGAATCAATTAAAGAAACGCGATTTTGCTGTTTTTCCTTTTTAAATGTATATACCTTTTCTACTGCATCAGCGGCTTTTTGCTGTTCTTCTTTCGTTCTCTCCTCATCAACAATTGTTTTTGGAGAACGAATCGTTTTATCTGAAACGGAAAACAGTTCTACATCATACGTTTGCGGCTTTACATTATAAAAAAGTACTCCGTAAAGGACGATAGCTAATAATAAAAAACAAATGAGTGTAAACACTTTGTAACTTAAAAAAGTGCGGATCTTACCAATATAATCTTGAAGATTCATTAAACTCCCACCACCAATTTTATGTTTTGCGGTGTTTCCTTCCCTAATTATGTAAAATCATATCAGTTTTTGTACCAAATTGCACCTATTAATTAATTAATAAAAAATAACCCGATTTATTGGTCGGGTTAAAGAGAATAATTATTATAGGCATCAATAATTTTAGCGACAAGCGGGTGCCTAACAACATCACTTTGTTCTAAATATATAAATGAAATGTCATGAACATTGTCTAATATCTTTTCTGCGGCAACGAGACCTGATTGAACCCCTTTTGGTAAATCCACCTGTGTTCGATCTCCGTTTATTACCATTTTTGAATTAAAGCCTAAGCGAGTTAAAAACATTTTCATTTGCGCTTGTGTTGTATTTTGGGCCTCATCAAGAATGACAAAGGCATCGTCTAATGTTCTCCCTCTCATATAGGCTAGGGGCGCGATTTCAATCGTTTCTCGTTCAATTAATCGGTTTGTATGTTCACTGCCTAACACATCATTTAATGCATCGTACAGAGGTCGTAGGTAGGGATCCACTTTTTCTTTCAAGTCGCCCGGTAAGAAGCCCAGACTTTCTCCCGCTTCTACAGCAGGTCTTGTTAGTATGATCCGTTTGACAAGGCCGCTTTTTAATGCACTTACTGCCATGACAACGGCTAAATATGTTTTCCCTGTACCCGCCGGACCAATTCCAAAGACTAAATCATTCTTTTTAATTGCAGCAATATACTGTCTTTGTCCTAAAGTCTTTACTCGAATCGGTTTGCCTTTTGCATTTTTAGTTATTTCTTCTTCATATATTTCTGTAAAATACTCAAGTGTACCTTTCTTCTCCATTTGGATTGCATAGACAACATCACGTTGACTAATATTGATAGCTTTCCTAATTACTTTTAACAGTTGAAACAAAACATGGTAAACTTTCTCCACATTGCTTTCATTTCCGGAAACATCGATCGTTTCCCCTCGAGTAACAATTGTTACTTCATATTCTTGTTCGAGTAATTTCAAATTTGCATCTGATATCCCAAATAAAGCAATCGCCTCATTCGCATTTTGTAATTGAAGGTTTGATGTAATTGAGTCTTCTGTCATTCAGCGTCTCCTTGAATAATTGGTTTTGCTTTCGCAATATTTTCGGTTACTTGGAAATATATTGATAAATCCACTTTACCATTCTCGACTTTTTGATGCAAAACATATTCATCAATAATCTTTGCATCTGATGGAATTTTTGCTTTTAAATCACTTAGTGCAATTTCTTTTGCAGCATTTATCGCTTCATTTTTTGTATAATTTCTTTCCACTTTTTCATTTTCCCTAATCGTTGTGTTTTCATATTTTATTGGAAGAGACCATTTTAGAAATTTGATTTTATGCGATTCAGTTTCTTTATCATAGTCCTTATATTCTATTTTTCCAAATCCCCATAATGGAATACTAACAGAACCAATTTTCAAAGAATATTTTCGCTTTTCATTCCCTGTATAAACTTGAAATTCGGATTGAAAAGGCATATTAACGTCTACTTTGTACCATGTTTTCCCTATTACTTTCCCTACTGCCGCAACTTTCTTTTCATTATGTTCATTACCAATTGTACCAGAAACTAGAAGCTGCCCTTTTTTTACATATTGATTGACCTTCACCACCGGTTGTCCATTTTCTACAAACATGTCAACGATTACTGCTTTTTTATTTGCTACAAGATTCTGTGGTGATTGTTTCTCCGGTTGTTCCGGAATGTTTTTTTCAACAACTTGAAAGTGGTAGGTTGTCCCGTTTAAATCAACACCTACCCACGTAATATTCGGGATCCGGTCTTCTAATTTTCGTTGAATGGTTTCAACATCATCAATAAAAAATTGGAGTTTCCCTACATGAACACCAAGATGATCTAATTCCTTGCGAATTTGATGCTCCATTTGCGGGCTAGCACCGTTTATATTTATCCCCCATACGATATTTGATAACAGCGTAATAACAACAAAGAAAAGGAAAAAGCCCGCGAAAAATCCAGCATTCTTCAAGGTTCTTTTCCATAGAAATGGGGCACCTTGTCCACTCAAAAACGATACTTTGCAATCAAATTTTCGAACGTGTTGTCTTAATTTATGCACATCTTGAAGACGAATATAAAAGGTAATAGCTGAGGTACCTTGTCGTTTCACATTCCATACGATCAAACTAGAGCGAGTAAGCTGATTAATAAATCTCTCAACCCCCTTTCCTTCAACCTTCACAAGAATCGTTCCTCCAAAAAATGTAAACCAATGGTTTTTCAAAAGTAGTCACTCCTTATCATTTAAATAAATTACTTCATCAATTTTTCCTTCAAGTAATATCTCTTCTGGTAAGATCGTTTTAATTACAAAGGATTGACCTTTTATAAGTAGCTGTCCTTGTTTAAGTAATAGACGTACCTCCCGGTCTGAAAAGGTTAACAATCCACGATGATTTTCTATATAAATATGGATTTGTCCGATCATTGTAATTCGAGGGAGATCCATCATGACATCCTGTGGCAGCTCCATTGTATTCGTCATCCAACTTCGAAGTATTCGGCTCCAATTTTTTGCCATAAAAAAGAACCCCCTTTCATCTCATATTTATGAACAAGAATGGGGATTCAGCACAATTTTTATTAAGAAAAACCGTATCATTTTTTTATGATACGGTTTTGGAACAAATTATTTACTTTTAAATGGTTTTTTTGCTCTAGGAGGCCCAAGAACTTCCGCTAGTATAATTCCTTTTAAAAGATCAGTTTCATCAATAGCTATTTTTTTCGTTTTTTCTTGATACTCTTTTTGCAAAGATGTCACTTCTTCGTATTCTTTTATGATTTGTGCTTCATTGGTACGCTCTATATTTTCCTCTATTTTTTCAAGTAATGAAGCTTTTTCATTTTTATACGAGGTCTCAATAGTTGAAGCAACTTTTTTTATCTTTTGTTGCGTTGTATCCGAAGGCTTTGCAGGCGAATAAACATGTCTAGGAGTCGGTCTCTTGTCAGTTTCTTGTGTTTCTGTCTTCCTTTTTACGATATAGCCGATTATCCCTACAATTATTGCTATAATGAGTTCCAAAGGAATTCCTCCTTACCTTTGGTTTTATTCAGGCTTTTGTTGATCTTTTTTATCTGTTGTCATTTTTCCGATGGAGCCTCGCATATCTGTATCGGATTCGATGTTTTTGAAATTCATATAGTCCATCACACCAATATTACCTGTACGAAGTGCTTCAGCCATTGCTAATGGTACATCCGCTTCTGCTTCAACAACTTTCGCTCTCATTTCTTGTACACGGGCTTTCATTTCTTGTTCAGATGCAACAGCCATCGCACGGCGTTCTTCCGCTTTTGCTTGGGCAATTTTCTTATCAGCTTCCGCTTGCTCTGTTTGCAGCTCCGCACCGATGTTTTTGCCGATGTCCACATCAGCAATATCGATGGATAGAATTTCAAATGCTGTACCTGCGTCCAAGCCTTTTGCTAATACCGTTTGAGAAATAAGATCAGGATTTTCTAATACTTTTTTATGATGGTCTGATGAACCAATTGTACTAACAATCCCTTCACCTACACGAGCTATGATTGTCTCTTCACCGGCCCCACCTACTAATCTTTCGATATTCGCTCGAACCGTAATTCTTGCTTTTGCCTTAACTTCAATTCCATTCATTGCAACTCCGGCAATAAACGGCGTTTCAATTACTTTTGGATTTACACTCATTTGAACCGCTTCTAACACGTTACGGCCCGCTAAATCGATAGCTGCACAGCGCTCAAATGTTAGCTCAATATTCGCACGATGCGCTGCAATTAATGCATTCACTACACGGTCAACATTACCACCCGCTAAGTAGTGACTTTCAAGTTGATTAATCCCAACCTCAATACCCGCTTTACGGGCTTTAATTAACGGATTAATAATACGGCTTGGAATAACTCGACGAAGCCTCATCCCAATTAATGTTAAAATTCCAATTTTTACTCCTGCTGCAAGTGCAGATATCCAAAGCATAACTGGAACAAATGTTAATAATACTGCTAGAACAATAATACCAGCAACAATCGCTAATAATACGAGAATGGTACCTGGATCTAATGGCATACTTATTTCCCCCTTTAATAAAACTAATTATCTACTCTAACGACAATACGTGAGCCTTCTACCTTGATTATTTTCACTTTTATTCCCTTATCGATGTACCCGCCTTCACTGACGACGTCTAAACGTTCATCATTAATTGTTATTGTACCAGCAGGTCGAAGCGGTGTCATTGTAACTCCTGTTTTCCCTACTAATTCCAAACGATTAACATTTGAAACATAACCTTTATCTGTACTAGTAGAATCTGATAAGATAATCTTCTTAAATAGTTTCATACGTTTTCCTAACACCTTTACCATTATTATCATACCAATTATTGCTACTAAAATAGCAATGATGATGGAAATACCCATATAAAAAATGTTCCCACCTGCTATTAGTAAGCTGCCTACTATCGCTGCAGTACCAAGAATTCCTGCAATTGCTCCTGGTAAAAAGAATTCCGCAATAATAAGAGCAATACCAATAATAAACAAAATGAGAGATTCATATCCCGCTAGCCCTGCGACTAAATGTCCATAAAAAAACAATAGAAGTGCCGTGATTCCCATTGTACCAGGTATGCCAAAACCCGGAGAATACAATTCTATCACTAACCCAAGGCTTGCAATTGATAATAAGATCGGGACAACAATAGGATTTGTTAAAAATCTCGCAATTTTTTCTGCAAAACTGCTATTAATATGTTCAATATTCGCATGTTCATAACCTAATTTCGCGAGTAGTTCATCCATATTTTTAACAGTTCCTTCGGAATAGCCAACTTTAACAGCTTGTTCAGCAGTAAGTGTAAGCAAGCCACCCTTTTTAACTTCTATATCCGGTAGATTAATGTTTTCAACAGCCATCGCTTCTGCATATATTGGATTGCGTCCATGTTGGCTTGCTGCTGCATTCATGGCAGACCGCCAATAGCTTTCTGCTTTTTTTCCTGCAGTGTTTCCCTTTTGATCGATAATTGCTGCTGCACCCATTGTCCCGTCCGGCACCATATAAATTTCGTCAGCAAACAGAGAAATATATGCACCTGCAGACAAAGCCCTATTATTTATGAAAGCTATTTTCTTTATTTTAGTACTATTTAGCAGTTTTCCAATCTCACTTGCCGCATCTACTGCACCACCCGGTGTATTAATATCAAAAATGATAACATCTGCGTGTTTTTCCTCAGCCGCATGGACAGCTCTCTTTAAAAAAGCGTGTAATCCTTTTTCTACATCTTCTTCAATAGGAATAATGATTACCGTATTTTCATTATTACTTGCTGTAACAGGGAGGATAGAGAAAAAAACTACTAATATGAAACAGCCAATAAAAAACAGGCCTTTTTTCAAATTCTCACCCCTTTCTTATTTAGATGTTGTTTAATATTTTACGATTGAATAGCACAAAAGTTTCATTATTTATGTAATACTGCCCGCTATGAAAAAAGCCGGGAAGTAATATACTTCCCGGCTTTTATTAGGATAGTTGCTGCTTAACGATATTATTTACAGTTGAACCATCTGCTTTTCCTTTTACTTTCGGCATAATGGCACTCATCACTTTTCCCATTTCAGCTTTTGAAGTTGCACCAACTTCATCAATTGTTTCTTTAACAATTTTTGTTAGTTCTTCTTCTGTTAACTGTTCGGGTAAATATATATCTACAAAAGTTAATTCCGTCTGAATTTTTTCAACGAGATCTTCACGACCTGCATTTTGAAATTCCTGGAGGGAGTCTTTGCGTTGCTTCACTTCGCGAGAAAGGATTGTCAGTTCTTCTTCTTCTGACAATTGATCCTTACCAAGCCTAATCGCCTCATTTTGCAAAGAAGCTTTAAGCATACGGATAACAGAGAGTTTTTCTTTTTCTTTGTTTTTCATCGCTTGTTTCATATCTTCATTTAAACGCTCGAGAAGACCCATTATTCCACCCTCTCTTAGAACTTACGCTTTCTAGCAGCTTCAGATTTTTTCTTACGTTTTACGCTTGGTTTTTCATAAAATTCGCGCTTTCTATATTCTTGTAAAGTTCCTGTTTTAGAAACTGTACGTTTGAAGCGGCGAAGAGCATCTTCAAGCGATTCGTTTTTACGAACAACTGTTTTTGACATCTCTCTTTCCCTCCCTCCGAACACACACTACGGTATCATGGCAACACATGAAAACCTGTACTTTGCAATTATAATATATACTTATGAACAGGTCAATAAACTTTACGTTATTTTACATATTCTCGTCATTTTTACGCCATTTTTCCCATATGATGAATTAAGAGGTGGGGACATGCTTTATATTGGATTATTTGTAGGATTAGTAGGCAGTTTTCTTCTAGGAATGACTTGGCTCCGTGTTGGGTTGTTTAATATTTCTGGTAAAGCAATGGAACAATGGTTAAAAAAGGTTACTAGTACGCCGATTAAAGGGATGATCATTGGTATAATAATGACAGCAATTTTGCAGAGTAGTTCTGCTGTAATGGTCATTACTGTCGGGTTGGTCGCCGCAAGAGTATTATCGTTTCCGCAAACGATTGGAATCATTTTAGGCACCAATATCGGGACAACCTTTACTTTAGAATTCTTATCTTATGATTTATCCAGTATAATCATTCCGTTTCTTCTTTCAGGTTTACTTTTTTTACTTTTTAAACATGAAAAAATAAAAAGTTTAGGATTTATTTTAACAGGATTTGCTATTATCATTAGTGCAATGCGCGCATTTGAATGGTTAGCTACACCGTTAACTCAGTTAGATCTTGTCCAAAAAGTTCTCTATTTAATGAATGACCATATTTTTTTCGGGTTTTTATTTTCAATCTTTCTAACTGCCTGTATTCAATCCAGTACTGTGATGACTGGGATTGCAATGAGCTTTTTAAGTGCAGGTATTTTCCCTTTAGAAACAGGGATAGTCATTATGCTAGGGGCAAATATTGGGACATGCATAACAGGGTTATTAGCAAGTATTGGTGCCGGAGAGGAAGCCAGATTAACTGCATATGCCCATATTTGGCTTAATGTAGTAGGGGCTATTTCTTTTATTCCATTTATTCCTTATTTAGCTGATTTTAGCCAAAGTTTAACAGCAAATATTGAAACTCAGCTGGCACATGCAAGTGTTATATTTAATGTTGTGTGCTCCATACTTGTTCTCCCATTCGCAACGAAATTCGGTCGTTTTATCATTCGACTTCATGGGAAGAAAAGCATATAAAAAGCCCAGGGGTATCCTGGGCTTACTGCATTAGTTTAATAATCACTATCACTTGATAATCCTTGAACAATTTTCACTCCGGAACTGGCTCCTATACGTGTTGCGCCCGCTTCTATCATGTTTTGTGCATCTTCTGGACTACGTACACCGCCTGAAGCCTTTACACCTTTATCTGGACCAACTGTTTTCCTCATAAGGGCGATATCCTCGACAGTCGCACCACCTGTAGAAAAGCCGGTAGATGTTTTCACATAATCTGCACCCGCTTTTACAGAAAGCTCACAAGCACGAACCTTTTCTTCTTCTGTTAAAAGACATGTCTCAATAATAACTTTTGTGAGCGCTTTTCCTTTTGCTGCGGAAGTAACAGCAAGTATATCCTTTTCTACTAGGTCAAAATTACCGCTTTTAAGTGCACCAATATTAATAACCATATCCACTTCTGTTGCGCCATTTTCAATGGCATTTTTTGTTTCGAACGCTTTTGTTTCAGATGTTGTTGCCCCAAGAGGAAAACCGATAACGGTACAAACTTTGACATGTGTTCCCTTTAATTTTTCAGCTGCAAATGCAACCCATGTAGGATTAACACAAACAGAAGCAAATGAATATTGCTTCGCTTCTTCACATAAAGTTTGAATTTGTTGTTCAGTCGCTTCAGGTTTAAGCAATGTATGATCAATCATTTTTGCAATATTATTTGTCATTTTAATTCTCCTTTTATGCATGTTGTACGTACCTCTATTACTATACCATTGTCATATAGTATTTCCAATTAATAAAAAAACTGCAGGGTTAGCTGCAGTTTTATATTGCTTCTTGTTGCGCTTCTTCAATATCATCTATTACTCGGACAAATTGTCCCTCATTATATGGATATCCTGGTTTTGTGATTTTTACTTTCACTAATTTACCAACCATATCCTCTGTAGCAGGGAAAACGACTTTCAAATAATTATCCGTATACCCTTCATATAAACCACTGGATGGATCTTCTTTATATTTTTCTTCAGGAATCACTTCTAATACTTCGTTTTCAAAACGTGAAGCATATTCTTTAGCTAATTGATCTGATAATGAGATCAAACGGTGAACACGCTCATTTTTTACATTTTCATCAATTTGATCTTCCATTCGTGCAGCTGGTGTTCCTGTACGTTTTGAATAAGGGAAAACATGAAGTTCAGAAAACTTATGATCTTTAATAAAATTATAGGTTTCCATAAATTCTTCTTCAGTTTCACCTGGGAAGCCAACGATTACATCAGATGTTACTGCAAGTCCTGGTAAAGCTTTTTTCAATTTTACAAGTCTTTCAGCATATTCAGCCATCGTGTATTTCCGTCTCATTCTCTTTAAAACAGTATCTGAACCTGATTGAAGAGGGATGTGCATATGGCGAACGATTAATTTTGATTTGTTTATGACTTCGATCACTTCATCGGTCAATTGACTAGCCTCAATAGAAGAAATACGAATTCGTTTTAATCCTTTAACTTGTGCTTCCATATCACTAAGGAGCATCGCCAAATTATAATCCTTCATATCTTGTCCATAACCGCCTGTGTGAATCCCTGTCAATACAATTTCCTTATAGCCAGCATCGACTAATTGTTGCGCTTGGCGGATAACCTCTTTAGGATCACGGGAACGCATTAAGCCACGCGCCCAAGGAATGATACAAAATGTACAAAAATTATTGCAGCCTTCTTGAATTTTTAACGAAGCACGTGTTCTGTCAGTAAAAGCAGGAACGTCTAACTCTTCATATACACGGTTCTTCATAATGTTCCCAACACCATTAATCGGCTGACGTTCCTGTTTAAATTGTTCAATGTACTCAAGCATTTTTACACGGTCTTGTGTTCCTACTACGATATCGACTCCCGGTATCGCCATAATTTCTGCAGGAGATGTTTGTGCATAGCATCCGGTTACACAAATAACTGCATCCGGATTTTTTCTAACTGCTCGTCTAATTACTTGACGGCTTTTTTTATCTCCTGTATTCGTAACTGTACATGTATTAATGACGTACACATCTGCTGTTGATTCAAAATCGACACGTTCATACCCTTGTCCTTTAAATAACTGCCAGATTGCTTCCGTTTCATAATGATTAACTTTACATCCTAAAGTATGAAATGCCACCTGTGACATTACAATCACCTCATTAATTCTAATTGGTAAGATATCGCGGATAAAGCATATAAAGGGGCTGTCTCTGTTCTTAATATTCTAGGACCTAATCCACATAGTTGAAATCCGCTTTCTTCCATATATTGAACTTCATTTTTTGAAAGACCACCTTCTGGACCAAATACAATCAATACAGAATCTCCCGGAGAAAAATGATTTATTGTTCTCACGAAATTGGAAGTCTCTCCGTTTTTAGCACTTTCTTCAAATGCTACGATTTTATGATTAAATGATTTACTGTACTCTAATAAAGCTTTAAATGTATGGGGAGCATGAATAATCGGCATATGCTGACGATGGGATTGTTCAGCTGCTTCTAAAGCAATTTTTTGCCATCGATCAAGTTTCTTCTTTTCTTTCTTTGAATCCCATTTCACAATCGAGCGATCCGCAATAAAAGGGACAAATTGATATGCTCCAAGCTCTGTACCTTTTTGAATAATATATTCCAATTTATCCCCTTTAGGCAATCCGCTCGCAATCGCCACTTTAACCGGTAACTCTTTATTCGCTTCTTCCCATTTTACAATATGAGCAATTATTTCTTCATTGGTAATATCCGCTATTTTGGCAATTCCAGCCTTTTCATCTGTAAAAACAACGTAAAATTCATCATTTAGTTTCATTCTCATAACATGGGAAATATGATGAAATATGTCCCCCGTTAGATGAATTTCATCTTCTCCTTCATATGAACTGCCAATGAAGTATCTTTGCATTATTCATCACCCACGCTTTGCAATAAAAGCTATCCAGTCTTCCATCACGATTGTTTCCACAATAGTAAATCCGGATGAAATAATCGCATCTTTTACTTGGTCTTTCTTCTGTTGAATAATACCTGAAGCGATAAAATAGCCATTCGGTTTAACAGCTTTAGCAACATCATCGGTGAAACTCATAATGACCTCGGCTAGAATATTAGAAACGACAACATCAACCTGGCCATTCATTCCATTTAATAGATCATTTTTTGATACAGTCACTTTATCTTGAACTTTATTTAATTTCACATTAAGTTTTGCCGATTGCACTGCAACTTCATCTAAGTCTAAAGCAGTAACTTGTGACGCTCCTAAAAGTGCTGCAGCAATACTTAGCACTCCGGAACCAGTACCAACATCTATTACGGTGTCATTCTGTTTCACTGTTCGTTCCAACGCTTGAATACACATTACCGTAGTAGGGTGGGTCCCTGTTCCGAAAGCCATCCCGGGATCTAATTCAATAATTAATTCATCGCTACTAACAGCTTCGTACTTTTCCCATGTTGGAACAATCGTGAACTTTTCCGAAATTTTCACAGGATTATAATACTTTTTCCATGCCGTTGCCCATTCTTCCTCATTGACTTCACTTATTGTCACTTGATTTTGACCGATATCTATGTTGAATAATGCAAGATTATTAATAGCTTGCTTAATCTCTTCCACTGTTTCACCTAAAAAGCTGTTAACGGATAAATAAGCTTTTATAATTACCCCTTCTTCAGGGTAGTCATCTGGATTGAGTTGGTAGATTTCACCGAATTGATCTTCTCTTTCTTTAACTAAATCAAACGGATCTTCTATTACAACCCCGCTAGCACCTGCCTCATGCAATATATTTGAGATTGGTTCGATTGCTTCATTTGTCGTGTGGATCATAATTTCGGACCATTTCATTTTCTACCAACTCCATTATAAATTATTCCCCTTTGAAAGCTTTCTTCATTTTGTCGATGAAAGATTCGTTATGCTCATCTGGTGCTGATCCTTCCATCTCAGAAAATTCTCTTAATAATTGTTTTTGCCTATCTGTTAGCTTTGTTGGTGTAATCACTTTTACATGAATATGTTGGTCTCCCGTACCATACCCTCTAACATTTGGTACACCTTTACCGCGAAGTCTAAATTTGGTTCCCGTTTGTGTTCCAGCAGGCACCTTTAATTTTACTTTTCCATGTAAAGTTGGTACTTCGATTTCGTCTCCTAATGCAGCTTGAGCGAATGTAATTGGCATTTCACAATAAATGTCATCCCCATCACGCTCAAAGAATTCATGCTCTCTTACGTGGAAAACAACGTAAAGATCACCAGCAGGTCCACCATTTACCCCCGGCTCACCTTGACCGGAAACACGTAACTGTTGTCCATCATCTACTCCAGCTGGTATTTTCACATTGATTCGACGACGTTTTTTCACTTTTCCAGTACCGCCACATGTTTTACACTTATTTTTGATCATCTTACCTGTACCGTTACAATAATGACAAACACGGCGATTAACAATTTTACCAAATGGCGTATTTTGTTCAGTGTTTATTTGTCCAGAACCATGACAATGCGAACATGTTTCTGGCTGTGTACCAGGTTTCGCTCCTGAACCATGACAAGTGTCACATGTTTCTTCTCTTGGAATTTCAATTTCCGTTTCTTTTCCAAACACCGCTTCTTTAAATGTTAATGTCATCGTATACTGAAGGTCTGCACCTTGCCGAGGAGCATTTGGATCACGTCTTCTTGATGATCCACCACCAAAGAATGTACTAAAGATATCTTCAAATCCGCCAAATCCACCGAAATCTCCGTCCCCACCAAATCCACCAAATCCTTGATTTGGATCAGTGTGGCCAAATCGATCATATTGATCACGTTTTTGGTCGTCTGATAGTACTTCGTAGGCTTCTTTTACTTCTTTAAATTTATCAGCTGCATCCGCTTCTTTATTAATGTCCGGATGGTATTTTTTAGATAGTTTTCGATATGCTTTTTTAATCTCTTCTTTTGAAGCATTTTTATCTAGACCTAATACTTCATAATAGTCCCTTTTACTCATTCATCCACACTCCCGAATCCTTTCGCATAAAGGTTATTTTAACATTGACATCAGGAACAATCAATAAAAAGACGATGAAACAAGTTTAAATACAAAAAGCCAAAGTCAAGAATGTACCTGACTTTGACTTTTCGAATTAAATCTTAACTGAAATCATATTATTTATCGTCTTTTACTTCTTCGAATTCTGCATCTACTACATCATCGTCTTTTTTGCCGTCTTGACCTTCAGCGTTTTGCTGCCCTGCTTGTGCTTGCTTTGCAGCTTCTTCATAAAGTTTCATTGAAAGGTTTTGTACGATTTCTTGTAGTGCTTCTTTCTTTTCACGGATTTCAGATAATTCGTTTTTCTCAATTGCTGCCTTTAATGCCTCTTTTGCTTCTTCCGCTTTTTTCACTTCTGTTTCGTCAACTTTACCTTCGAGATCTTTTAACGTTTTTTCAGTAGTGAAAACTAGCTGATCCGCTTCATTGCGTAATTCAACTTCTTCTTTACGTTTTTTATCTGCATCCGCATTTTCTTCTGCTTCTTTTACCATACGTTCAATTTCATCATCAGATAATCCTGAAGAAGATTTAATTGTGATATTTTGTTGTTTTCCAGTTCCTAAGTCTTTTGCACTAACATTTACGATACCGTTTTTATCAATATCAAAGGTTACTTCAATTTGTGGAATTCCACGTGGTGCAGGCGGAATATCAGATAATTGGAAACGACCTAATGTTTTGTTATCTGCAGCCATTGGACGTTCCCCTTGAAGTACGTGAATATCTACAGCTGTTTGGTTATCTGCAGCAGTAGAGAATACTTGCGACTTCGAAGTTGGAATGGTTGTATTACGTTCGATAAGTTTTGTAAATACGCCACCCATTGTTTCAATCCCTAATGAAAGTGGTGTAACGTCTAATAATACTACATCTTTTACGTCACCAGTTAGTACTCCACCTTGGATTGCAGCACCCATTGCAACAACTTCATCCGGGTTTACCCCTTTATGTGGGTCTTTTCCTGTTTCTTTGCGAATCGCTTCTTGTACAGCTGGGATACGAGTTGAACCACCAACAAGAATTACTTTATCGATTTCATTTGGTGATAATCCAGCATCTTGTAATGCGCGACGTGTAGGTCCCATTGTTCTTTCAACAAGGTCTGCTGAAATTTCTTCAAATTTCGCACGAGTTAAGTTTACTTCTAAATGTAATGGACCAGCTTCACCTGCTGTGATGAATGGCAATGAAATTTGTGTTGAAGTCACACCTGAAAGATCTTTCTTCGCTTTTTCAGCTGCATCTTTAAGACGTTGCATTGCCATTTTATCTTTAGATAAATCAATGCCATTTTCTTTTTTAAATTCAGCAACTAAGTAGTCAATAATCACTTGGTCAAAGTCGTCCCCACCAAGTTTATTATCCCCAGCAGTAGCACGAACTTCAAACACACCGTCACCTAATTCAAGGATTGACACGTCAAATGTTCCGCCACCAAGGTCATATACTAAAATTGTTTGATCTTCATCCATTTTATCAAGCCCGTATGCTAACGCAGCTGCAGTCGGCTCATTAATAATACGTTCAACTTCTAATCCTGCAATTTTACCAGCATCTTTTGTTGCTTGACGTTCTGCATCGTTAAAATATGCAGGCACAGTGATAACCGCTTTATCAACAGTTTCACCTAAATATTCTTCCGCATATGATTTAATGTATTGCAGAATCATCGCTGATACTTCTTGCGGAGTATATTCCTTACCTTCAATCGTTTCTTTATGGTTAGTACCCATATGGCGTTTAATTGAAATGATTGTATTAGGGTTTGTAATTGCTTGCCGTTTTGCTACTTCCCCAACTTGTCTTTCTCCATTTTTAAATGATACTACTGAAGGTGTTGTTCGGTTACCTTCCGGATTTGGAATTACTTTTGGTTCCCCACCTTCAAGGACAGCGACACATGAGTTTGTTGTCCCTAAATCGATACCTATGATTTTACTCATACTTATTAACCTCCTACTATCATATGTAACTACATTCTATTTTTCACATGGAAAAAATGTAAAAATATCATTATTGATTCACTTTCACCATTGAAGGACGAATAACACGATCCTTCAAAATATAACCTTTTTGGAACTCTTCGATAACAATATTAGAACCGAAGCTCTCATCTTCACCTTGCATAATAGCTTGATGGAAATTCGGATCAAATTCTTTTCCTACCGCCTCAATCATTTCAATTCCTTCTTGCTTCAATGCATCGATAATATTACGGTATACCATCTCAACACCTTGTAGCAATTGTTTTGTTTGTTCATTTTCAGGTGTTATTTGCATTGCGCGTTCTAAATTATCAATGGCCGGTAATAAATTGGTCGCAAGATTTTGCGCTCTATATTTTTCATTTGCTTCTTTATCGATTTGAACCCTTCTGCGGAAATTATCAAAATCAGCACGTAAACGTAAGTAACGATTTTCTGATTCCTCAAGTTTTGCTTGGAGTTCCTTTATTATTTCATCTTCAGGATTTTTTTCATTTTTTTCTGTTTCAACTGAATCAACTTGCTCATCAGAATTTGTTTCTTCTTCAGCAAAAATTTGTTCCTGTTGATTTTCCTGTTTGATCTCTTCTGCCATTGCTTTCACCTCCCTTAAAATAAACGAGCTTGCTGATTTTTTCCGTTCCGCGTGGAAAAAAGAAAAAATCAACAATGAATATTAACATAGCCAACGAAAAAAGACTAGAAATCAGCAGAGTTTATTGCTAATTTCCAGTTGTTCTCCATTAACAATATATCCACTTCCATTAACTATGATACAAATTGGTCAATGCTTTTGACATATCTGTACTTAAAAAATCCAATAAACTAATGACTCTGGAATATTCCATTCTCGTTGGGCCTAAAATGGCAATAGTTCCTACAGGCTCATCACCAATAGAGTATGTCGCAGTAATTAAACTGCAGTCTTCCATTTCAGATCTTTCATTTTCTTTTCCGATTTTCACATGAATTCCATGCGGGATTTGTTTAACTAAATCATAAAATCCACTTTCACGCTCAATCATTTCCATCAAAGAATGGATTTTTTGAATATCGCGGAATTCCGGTTGATTTAAGATATTGGCTTTTCCACCAAAAAATAATTTTTCATGATCATTTACACTGATTGTTTCTAACAGCGTATGCAGCATGGCATCATAATTTTGAATATGCTGCTTTAACAACACGGCAACTTCCTTATATATCTTGCCTTTCAAATCCGAAATAGGAACATTCGTCAATCTTTCATTCAAAATATTCACCATTTTTTCCAAATCAGTAAGATTAAATCCCGATGGAATGGAAAATATTCGATTCTCAACATGACCTGTATCGGTTATCATTATTGCTACGGCTGTATCGTTATTTAATGGTACAATTTGCAGTCGTTTAAGCTTTGTTTCCTTTACCCGCGGTCCTAGTAGAATGGACGTGTAATTCGTTAACTCAGAAAGAATCTTTGCTGACTTTTGTACAACTTTCTCCAGTTCATAAATTCTTTCTGCAAAAATGGAATGGATACGTGATATTTCGATTGAATTTAGCTTTTGTGGAGCTAAAATATGGTCAACATAATATCTGTACCCTTTTTCAGAAGGAATTCTGCCTGAAGATGTATGGGTTTTTTCAATATAGCCCATTTCTTCTAAGTCTGCCATTTCATTACGTATCGTCGCTGAGCTTAAGGAAATCTCATCTTTTTTAGAAAGAGTTCTTGAGCCGACAGGTTGTGCAGATCGAATAAAGTCATCGATTATAACTTGTAAAATAAGAAGCTGACGATCCGATAGCAACTTTTATCACCTCTGTTAGCACTCATACCCCCGAGTGCTAATTGTTAGCACTCATCAACCCTGAGTGCTAATTCTAATAATAAATTATCAAAACTACACTTCGGTGTCAATTATTTTTACCCTATATCAAGTTTCTATTATCCTAAAATTATTTTTAGTTACGACATAGAATAAAAGTCACAATACTAAAAAGGACTGAAAAACTTCATTTCCAAAAAATCGTCCCGCTTTTGTCAGGCGAACATATCCTTCAACAATTTCTAACCAACCTTTTTCAATCATTTCTTTTATTGGTTTTTCAAAGACCGTTAACAATGGCTTATCAAATCGATTATTGAACTGACTAATGCTTATTCCTTCATTTTTTCTTAGTCCTAAAAACATATGCTCTTCCATCATTTCAGCAGGTGTCAAAACGTTTGTTTCAAATATAGGTAATTGTTTATCCTGGATTTTCTCAATATATTTTTTTATTGGACCGATGTTTGATTGTCTCGTTCCATCTACATAACCATGGGCTCCTGCACCGAAGCCATAATATTCCTCATTATTCCAATAAACAAGATTATGCCTGCTTTCATAGCCCGGTTTTGAAAAATTACTGATTTCATATTGCTCGTATCCGTGTTTACCCATTTCATCCATTAATAAACTATACATATTTGCTTCTGACTCTTCAGACGGTAGATGTAATTTACCTTTTTTCATCAAGTTATAAAAAATCGTCTTTGGCTCAACGATTAATGAATAACTAGAATAATGCGGAAGCTCTAATTGAAAAGCTTTACTTAACGTATCTTTAAAATCTTCTTCTGTTTGACCAGGTAAACTATAGATTAAATCGATGCTTATATTTGTAAATCCAGCGCTTTGAGCTTTATGAACAGTTTGATACACCTCTTTAGATGTATGGGTTCTGCCGATTTTTTTCAATAACTCATCATTAAAAGACTGGACACCAAAACTTAATCGATTCACACCGTATTCTTTTAAGATTCGCAGCTTATCCTCAGAAAGATCACCCGGATTTGCTTCAAAGGTAAATTCACCATCTTCAAATGGAAGATTTGTACGAATACCTTCACATAATTTTTTTAATTGATTTTCATTTAGTACAGTAGGGGTTCCACCGCCTACAAAAATAGTCTTAAGTTGATTCGTTGGATTGTTGGCAATCGTATATTTCATTTCTTCCACCAGCTTATCCACGTAATCATCGACTGGCTGTCCTTTTAAGAATACTTTGTTAAAGTCGCAGTAATAACAAATATGATCGCAAAAAGGAATATGAATATAGGCAGACTCTACTTGCATTGAAATCATCTCCTGATTAATTAAGAATGAAAGAAAAAGAGGGAGCTACGCATGACCTTAATCAGGCTTACTCCCTCGAATTATCTCTATTTCGTGTTTGTATCATCCATTTTAAGAACGGCCATGAATGCTTCTTGTGGAACTTCGACAGACCCAACTTGCTTCATGCGTTTTTTACCTTCTTTTTGTTTTTCAAGAAGTTTTCTTTTTCGAGAAATATCTCCGCCATAACATTTAGCAAGGACATTTTTTCGCATCGCCTTTATCGTAGAACGTGCAACGATTTTTTGCCCGATAGCAGCTTGTACTGGAACTTCAAATTGTTGTCTTGGAATAATTTCCTTTAATTTTTCAACGATTACCTTTCCACGTTCATAGGCAAAATCACGGTGAACGATAAAGCTTAAAGCATCTACCTTCTCAGCATTTAATAAAATATCCATTTTCACCAATTTTGAAGGTTTATAACCGATAAGTTCATAATCAAAGGATGCATATCCCTTCGTACTAGACTTCAATTGATCAAAAAAGTCATACACAATTTCCGAAAGCGGTATCTCATAGATTACATTAACTCGAATATCATCTAAGTATTTCATATCAATAAAGGTACCGCGCTTTGCTTGTGATAACTCCATCACTGCACCAACATAATCATTAGGGACCATAATTGAAGCTCGTACATATGGTTCTTCCACTTTCTCAATTTTTTGAGGATCAGGCATATTGGATGGATTATCTACATTTAATTCTTCGCCGTCGGTTAATGAAACTTTATAAATAACACTCGGTGCTGTTGTGATTAAATCGATTTTAAATTCACGTTCAATTCGTTCTTGGATAATTTCCATGTGAAGGAGACCAAGGAAACCACATCGGAAGCCAAACCCTAAAGCTTGTGATGTTTCCGGTTCAAATTGTAAGGACGAATCATTTAATTCCAGCTTTTCCAATGCATCTCTTAAATCATTAAATTTAGCTGAATCGATCGGATATAGTCCACAATATACCATCGGATTAAGTTTGCGATATCCCGGTAATGCGTCTGTTGCCGGATTCTTCGCACTTGTTATCGTATCACCGACACGGGTATCTCCAACATTTTTAATTGAAGCTGTTAAATATCCGACATCACCAACAGTTAGTTCATCACATTGAACTTGTTTCGGATCATGTACCCCAACTTCCGTTACCTCAAATTCCTTACCTGTTGCCATCATTTTTATTTTATCTCCGACTTTAACCGTGCCTTCTACAACACGTATATAAGCAACTACCCCCCGATAGGCATCGTACAAAGAATCAAATATTAATGCTTTTAATGGCGCTTCAGGATCACCTGTTGGAGCCGGGACTTTTTCTACTATTTGTTCTAGTATTTCTTCAATCCCGATTCCCGCCTTAGCCGATGCTAAGACCGCTTCAGAGGCATCTAGACCAATGACATCCTCAACCTCCTGACGTACCCGTTCAGGATCTGCAGCAGGTAAATCGATTTTATTAATTACTGGTAATATTTCCAAATTATTGTCTAATGCAAGATAAACATTCGCTAATGTTTGTGCTTCAATTCCTTGCGCAGCGTCAACAACTAGGATTGCCCCTTCACAAGCAGCAAGGCTTCGAGAAACTTCGTACGTAAAATCGACATGTCCGGGTGTATCGATTAAGTGTAATATATATTCATTTCCATCTTTTGCTCTATATTTTAATTGCACTGCATTTAATTTTATCGTAATCCCGCGTTCACGTTCTAAATCCATGGAATCTAATAACTGTGCCTTCATTTCGCGGGCAGTAAGAGCATTCGTTTTTTCTAATATACGATCAGCCAAGGTTGATTTCCCATGGTCGATATGGGCTATAATAGAAAAATTGCGAATCCGTTCTTGCCTTTTTAATCTATCTTCATTATTCATTTTTATCTTCACTCCTGTTAAACGCCACATGTAAACTATTTTTGATTATATCAGTAGGAAATATAAGATTCAATTGAATTATATGTTGGAGAATCAAGAAAATAAAAAAGTGTACTCCTTTTTCGAATACACTTAAATAGCTATATGAAGGAAGAAATAAGTTGAATCACCTTTTCAGTCAGACTAGAAATAATATTTGCTATCGTTTTTCCTAGAGATGAGAAAAAATTAAAAGCATGTATTTCTTTTAATTTTTCATGTTTCTTTTCTAGGTCATGAGAAGAAACGTTTTTCCCTAATACAGATGCTTCTACTTCACCGTTCTCCCTTTCTTCAATCGTTAGAGGTGATTTGAAGCTCTCATCATGATAACCTTTCATTTCTACCATACTTACATTTGCTTTTTGCATCCCCATTAACACACCGATGAATAAAGCTCCGCATATTAGCACACATTTCAGCATAAAACGCTTCACGCGCAAATCACCCCTTTAATACGTATTCATTCCCTCGCTATTTCGCTGCAGGAGGATCAGACTGATTTCCATTAACTTTTTCAGCTTGCCAATAATATTCACTAAATACATCTGCAAGTGCAGCAGTAGTACGGTACATTTCATCAAAAGTGTTATCCACCCCACCAATCTCTATTAGGAAAGCATTGCCCGATAAATCCTGATTAAACTTTCCATTCGTTAGCGCTCCTTCTTTTTTAATAACCCCTCTAGACAAACCTTTATAATTTTTCTTTAATCGATTGTCTAATTGTTTCGCTAAGCGTGCATTTTTTTCATAGTTTGGATTATTCCCACCAATTACGAATGCGATTTTCGCATATGATTTACCATTAATTGAGATCGTCGTATCCTTTTTTCTTCGAGAATCCCGATGTATATCGATAAAATATTGAAGATTTCTGTTTCTAGCCATTGCTGTTTGTACTAATTCACGTGATTCTTGATACGATTGAGGATATTTCCATCCTTTTGCCAACAATTCAGTTTGAACATCCGTACTGTCCACCAACGTTCCAATTCCTCTATCTTCTAATTGTTCTTTTAACTTTGTTCCTAACTTTGTCACGTTTACTTTGGAATGCTGTGCAGCGTTTGGATCGTCTACTCCATCTAAATAAGGTAAGAAGGATTCACGAGTATGTGTAAAATAAATAAATACAGAAGGTTTATCACTTTTAGATAATACTTTTTTGTCCTCTTTATTATCTTTTTCATCTAAATGTACATTGTTTTTTAATTTTGGATCTTTTTTTGATTTAAAAACTTTATCTGAAGGCACCGATTCGATTGGCAGGTTGGTGAAATTAGTCCCTTCACCTGCAACTAATATTTCACTATCAAAAAAAGTAAAGCCCGGAAGTTCTCTACCCAAAAAACTTCTTGGATCTTTAAAGCTTATATTTGTCGCCGAATTTAATAAAATAGTAAAAATGCTTGGAAGCTTCTCTCTTGAAGAAATTGACGCATTAATCATTTGAGTATCCGCTGCCAAAAACTGAAATAATAGTTTACTCGATATGTTTTTTGTTGCTTTGTGAATAATCGTTGAATTCACTTGAAATCCCGGTTTTAGCGAGGATATAATCCCAGATAGAGAAAACATGATAATGAAAGTTAATATACAAATAAACCCTGCTTTAATAACAGTAGAAATATTAACAGTAAGAACATAGCTACGATTTTTTAAGGATTTCATTGTTCCACCCTTTCTAGTAATTTTATAAGTAATGTATGTTTTTACTAGAAAAAGTAGAACAAATTAGAAGAACGATTTACATTCATTAATATAAGATCGTACTATACTCCTATCTCGTTTTATAGCCAACATTTTCTTGATTTACTGCATGATGGAGGCTGGAATTTAATCCTGTAGCTAATAGATTCGCCATATCTTCTATAAAAACATCTACTTCCTTCGGAGTTACCATTAGGTTATGACCGAGGGGGGCTAACACCTCATGAATTAATGTTCGTTTTTCATCCTCATCAAGTGTGCCAATAATCCCCATAAACATTTTCCGGTGTTGTTCTCCCGGTAAATCTTCCTCCGTCAATTCCCGCTTTTCTCCAAATGTCATTCCCGATGGTGCTAATGAACTGGACGGCCGGTTGCCTTCTTTCATTTCTCTGCCAAAATGTTTTAACAAATAATCAATCGTATCACTTGTAATAGAGACAGCATCTACAACGGTTGGAACACCAATAGCAATAACAGGTACTCCCAATGTTTCTTTACTTAGCTCTTTTCTTTTATTTCCTACACCTGACCCGGGGTGAATTCCGGTATCAGAGATTTGGATTGTTGCGTTTACTCTTTCGATCGAACGGGATGCAAGCGCATCAATAGCAATAATGAAATCGGGCTTTGATTTTTCAACTACCCCAAAAATAATATCGCTAGTTTCAATCCCTGTTAGTCCCATCACCCCGGGTGCAATTGCACTGACTGAACGATAGCCCTCTTCAACATTCTCGGGCTGCAACGAAAATAAATGACGAGTGACGATGACATTTTCACAAACAAGAGGACCTAATGAGTCGGGTGTAACATTCCAATTTCCTAAACCAACGATTAAACAGCTTGCATCACTTGGAATATTGGAGGATTGTAAAAATCGACTAAATTCCTTTGCAAATACCTCTTCCACTTGTTGTTGTAAGTCGGCATCTTGTTGGCGGATTCCTTGCACTTCAATTGTTAAATAATTCCCTGCCTTTTTGCCGATTGTTTGTTCCGCCTGCTGTGTAATCTCAACACTGGAGATTTTAATTCCTCCTTCTTCCCTTTCCTTAACTATTACTCCTTCTATATCCGTCCCTTTTTCATTCTTCTTTGATTTCTCTTCTACTGCCATATCTTTCGCTTCAACAGCTAAATCGGTTCGTACTGAATATAAGCTTAAATCAAGTTGATTATCTTTTGTCATCGGAAATAACCTCCTTATGTAAACATAAACATTGGTGGAATATTTTCTACATACTGTTTATCTTTTCCTATTTTATATAAATTCATTCATTTATTATGGATGTAATCGCTATTAAACCTCACTACAATTCATGAGAGAATTTGTTTTTTCAGCTGTAAGTATTGCATTATCAAGGTTCGTTTGATAAAATATCACTTGTTCTTATTGTTAAGGATTGTGAAAGTCGAGTAATAATGTTGTTACTCGTAGGAGGTGAAAGAAATGCCAAATATCAAATCTGCAATCAAACGTGTAAAAACTAGCACTGAAAGCAATGCACACAACTCTGCTATGAAATCAACTATGCGTACTGCTGTGAAGAAATTCGAAGCTGCTGTTGTAAATAAAGATGAAAACGCAAAAGACCTATTAATTACCGCTGTTAGTCAACTTGATAAAGCAGCATCAAAAGGTCTTATCCATAAAAACACTGCGGACAGACAAAAAGCACGTTTAATGAAAAAATTAAACACTGTAAATGCATAATAAATTGGTCTGTAACTGAAAAAAAACGATCCTAAACGAGGATCGTTTTTTTATGCACTTTTACTCAGTTTAAAAAGAAGCATTTCGATAATCATTACCTTGTTCATGCCGCTTGTCTTCATTTGGTAATCACTGTCCGCACATAATAACATGATTCTTTTCAACTCTTCTTCTGAAAATAATTTAGCTTGTCCTGCAGCAAGTTTTATTCGAAAAGGATGAACTTTTAAATAAGAAGCCATTTGCTGCTGTCCATATCCCCTTCTTTGCAGTTCCTTCGTTTGGTAAAGCAGGCGAAATTGATTGGCTAGTATTGATAATATTTTAATCGGTTCTTCATTTTGTTTTAAAAGATCATAGTAAATTCTTAGCGCTTCATTTATTTTTCGATGGACTACTTTATCTACTAAGGAAAAAATATTTTGTTCTAATGATCTTGATGTAAGATTTTCTACTGTTTCACTACTAATAGCATTTGAAACACCTACAAATAGTGAGAGCTTATCAATTTCAGCTGAAAGCATCATCAAATTTGTACCCGCTAAAGTTATTAATAAATCTACAGCATTATCATCTATTTGAACTCCATTTTCCGCCACTTTTTGGAACACCCATTTTTTTAGATCCATTTCATTTAATTTCTTAGCTTCTAACAGGGCTGCTTGTTTCTTTAATTGTTTCGTTATTTTTTTTCGTTCATCAAGTTTTTCATAAGGAGCAATTATAACTAAAACGGTATAGGAAGGCGGATTTTGTATATATTCTTCCAGTTTTTGAATATTGTGTTCGACGCGTTGTTTTCCCTTTTCAGCGGTTAGAAAAAAAGCATTATGTAAGAAAATTAATCTTTTTTCACCCATAAATGGAAACGTTTCAGCATCTTCTAGTGCTACCTCAATAGAAGTCTCCTCAAGGTCATAATTAGCTAAATTAAAGTCCATTTCCTCATCTGTTAACACATTATTCACTAATTTTTGTTTTGTCTCATTGATTAAATAGCTTTCTATTCCATATAATAGATATATCGGTGAAAATTGCTTTTTCTCAATCTGTTTCCATAGGTCAATCATCTGGAATCCTTCTTTCTAAAAGGAATTATATATACTATCGTAAAAAAGGAATTGGATTTTGACAAGTATTATATCTAGAAAAGCGGAAGCGCCTTGGTCAGCCCCGACAAGCAAATGTTCTTAGGCAAAAAAAGTCCGCTCTTTGACTTTTATTGCCTAAGGTTATTTGACCTCGAGGGGCTAGGCGCTGGAGCTGGACAGCAGACATATTAAAGGGGACTTGCTCCTTAAGAAGTCAAATCCCCAAATCTATAGTTAACGCTGATAAAAAAGGCCTAGGAAACTTTTTTATCAACGGTAGCCATTATTTATTAGTATTTTCACCGAATTACTAAAAAGTATATGTGTAAACTCTTGTCAATGTAGGCATTTGATTGATATATAGATTTTTTTAATCAAATAGTCTATACTAAAGTGGTAATAGGAGGGGTAGTTGTGAACCAATTCGAAAAAGATGTACAGTCAAAGCGCAACGATGCTATCGATTCGGGAGTTGGCTTTGGTGTTTCATTTGCACTTTTTGCTGTTATGTTCATCATCGCAACTGTCATCAAATTTGTCGGCGAATAAGATGAATTTGTGAGGGAGTTTGCTTTTGCAAACTCCCTCTTTCATTTAATGAATCCTTCCATGTATCATTAATCCGATAAGTTTAACTACTTTATTCTATGGAAGAACAGTATGAAAGGTTCCTTTATTTTGATAAAATTTATATTGAATTGCCCCTTGCTGATCTGTACGAAAAATTTGGATATGGTGATTAGCCAGCAAGGCAAGAACTTCTTCCCGGGGATGACCATATCGATTATTTTTGCCTGCGGAGATGATGGCAAATTTAGGTTTTAATACGTTAATAAACGCTTCCGAAGTTGAACTTATACTTCCATGATGCCCAACTTTTAGTACATCAATTTCAAATTTGTAGTTGTTTAAAAGTTCCATTTCCCCTTGTTCTTCTAAATCTCCAGTAAATAACCATCGTTTTCCCCCTACTTGTGCGTAGAGCACCAATGAATCATTATTTCCTTCGTATGAATCATCAAACGGAGAGACAAACTGAAAAACTCCCGACGCATTCGACCATTTTGCTCCAGCTTTTACGGCCTTTATCGGGATATTATGTTTTTTCGCTGCATCCAGTGTATTGTTCATTAATGGTTTCTCCCATGAGTTGGGCGACAAAAAAATTTGCTTAACTGAAAGATTCTCAATAATTTCTTTTGCAGCACCAATATGATCTGCATCACTATGTGTTAATACCATTTTATCAATTGTTGTTATTCCTTTACTTTTTAATAAAGGAATAATAATATCATTGCCAATTTCAAATTTCTTTGTTCTATTCTTCCATTCATCTTGTTGAAAATCCATTTGTCCACCCGTGTCAATTAAATAGGTACCTCGATGAAATGGAAGACGAATTAAAATGCTATCGCCTTGACCAACATCAATAAATGTTACTTCTCCAATTGGTGAGTATATTTGGCATGTTTTTATCAGCGCTATTACAAAAACAAGAGGGGCTAATGATTTTACTACCGAATAGCCTTTTTCTAACATAAAAAACATCCATTGTGATGTCACGATCAGTAATAATAATACGATTATACCCGGCTTTCCAATAATTAAAACTGACCCTTTTACATCAATTAATTGACCTATCTTCTCGGATAGGAAAATCATCCAGCCGGAAACCTTCTCGAAAATAGTGAAAATAGGAAAATAAATAAATGCAGAAATATACGTAATAATTAATAATGGCAAGACGATAAATGTATAAAAAGGAACATACATAACATTGCTAATAACACTTATAATAGAAAATTCAAAAAAGTGGACAGCCAAAATCGGAATAGCCGCTACTTGAGAAACGAAAGAAACCATCATTGATTTTGTTAAATAATGTTTATACATTGGAAGGATAGATTTAGAAGCTAAAATAATTGAAAAACAAACGGTAAAGGATAACTGAAAGCCAATATTAAAAAGGAGAAAGGGATCCTTTACGAGAAATAGTATAAAACTTATCGAGAGTGCATCTAATGAGGAGAACGGAGATTTCTTTTGCATTGAAATAATTACTAACATTGACATGCTTGCTGCACGTACTACCGGAGGATTCGCCCCGGTAAGTAATGTATAAATGGGGAGAAGAGCAAGTAACGCATAGCTTGAAAACTCCCTTGAAAATCCAATTCGAATAAGAAGATAAAAAATCGCTGCGGTGATTATACCTACGTGAAGACCGGAAATAGCTAATAAATGAACAATCCCTAATCGTTGATATAAAGAATAGATTTCATCATTAAAACTGCTGCTATCACCAAATATTAGTGCTTTCGCATATGGGGCAGTTTCTTTAGAGAATGATTGATCTATATTTTTCAACCCTTGTTCTCGTAGTTGCTTTATCTTCGTGATTATATTTTTATTCGTATCTTTACATCCTAATATTGTTGATCCATTTAATATCCAGTGAATATTGTTTATAAATAAATATTGTTTATAATTAAATAAGTTTTCATTTCTGTTCGCCTCAGGTTGGATTAACTCGCCGGTTATTGTACAATATTGTCCATTTTTTATCGTTTTTTTAAGTCTTTCTTTTTCTTCTTCTGTTTGAATTTTATATTTTAATACAACCTTTTCATTTTGTTTAGTTTTGACGATCGATTTTAATTGGTTTCCGTCAATTTGTGGAGATTCGTTAAAAAAAACAATAAACGTTGTTTGGGAGGGATTTAGAACTGTGGATCGATGCTCTTTCATCCAAAAGCTGATCAAAATGAATAGAACATAAACAATAATCGAGGAATAAATTAAATAACGTTTTTTAAAGAAGAAAATTCGTATCCAAATTAAATGAAAAAGGATAACAAGCCCCCAATGGATGTCCAATGAAATAGAACAACCAGAAAGAGCCACAATCGCCAAGAACACCCAATAGCCTCTCATAGTACCTCCTTTACTTAGGATGGAGTGATTTATTTTTCCACAATATTAGCGAAGATAGTTTTATCAAATGGAACCTGTTCGACATGTACACCCGCTTTTTCATATAATTCACTTGCATATGGATGATTTTTATAATCCTCTGCATAATAGACTGATTTAATTCCAGCTTGAATAATCGATTTACAACACTGTAAGCATGGGTAATGAGTCACATAAAGTTCAGCAGCTTTAGTAGGAACACCGAATTTTGCACATTGCAAGATCGCATTTATTTCTGCATGAATCGTTCTTACACAATGATTATCAATCACGTAGCACCCCTCATCAATGCAATGCTCTCCACCTGCAATTGAACCATTATAACCGCCAGCAATAATTCGTTTATCACGTACAATCGTCGCACCTACCGTCAATCTAGTGCATGTACTTCGATAGGATAACAGATGACTTTGCGCCATAAAATATTGATGCCATGAAATTCTTTCCATATTTCTCTTCCTTTCAAGCATATTCGACAAATTCCCCCTATTGCATATAGTGTAGCGTCAACTATCTTTATTCGTCAAACAATAAATTATGGCTTAGGATCGACTAATCCACTGTAATAGCATCCTTTAACTTTTCAAATGTTTTATCCCCGATGCCGGTTACATTTTTAATGTCCTCTATTCTTTTAAATAAACCTTGCTTCTCCCTATACTCGATAATAGCGGCAGCTTTAGATGGACCAATCCCCGATATAGTTTGAAGTTGTTCACTCGTCGCATTATTTATATTCACCTTCTCTGTACTATTAACAGAATCTGTTGGACTATTTAGGGAAATATCCGATGTTTTTTCACCGATTTTCGGAACATAAATCACCATCTCATCTTTTATTTTTTGTGCTAAGTTCACTTTCGATTGATCTGCCTTTTTCCTAAATCCGCCTGCCCTCGTTATAAGATCTTGAATCCGTTCATCAGGACTTGCTTCATATATACCCGGGTTCACAACCTCTCCTTTAACATCAACAACGATTCTGGACAACTCATTGCTGCTTTCTTTTTCTTCTTGAGGTTTTCCGGTTTCTTTTTCAACAAAAGTATTTGAAAATTCATTGCTGTCGTTTATCTCATCATTAGAATTATTAACAAAAAGATAAAATGCAACAGCTAATATTCCAATTACGATAAGTGGAAACTTATATTGTTCAACAATTTTTCTCAAACTAATCACCTCTATTTTTAATTTCATGAATACAGACAGATATGGGAACATAAAGTTTTATGAGTAGATAACTAAATTGGATGGATATAGGATAGAGAATTCAAGGAGTGTTGAATATGAAAGTAGGTATCATTGGAACTGGAAACATGGGGAGTATACTTGTTGAATCATTTATACATGGTAAGGCAATTTCACCTTCCGATTTCTATATAACTAACCGAACTCGGACGAAAGCGGAAATCCTTCAAGATAAATTTCCAACGATACATGTTTGCGAAAATCCGGCTGATGTCATTAAACATTCAGAGTTAATCTTTATTTGTGTTAAACCACATGACATATACCCATTAATAAAACAAAACCAACCATTATTTACTACTGATAAATGTGTTGTTTCAATTACGAGTCCAATATCCGTCGAACAATTAGATTCGGTATTAGATACAGCTTGTGCAAGAGCAATACCGAGTATTACAAATCGGGCATTGTCGGGAGTTTCCTTACTTTCTTTTAGTGAAAATTGCGATGATCATTGGAAAAGAAAAATACAACAATTATTTTCCTACATTTCAAAACCAATAGAAATTGACCAAAAGATTACAAGGGTGTCCTCAGATATCGTCAGTTGTGGACCTGCTTTTTTTAGTTATATTTCGCAACGATTTATTGATGGGGCAGTGGCAAAAACAGATATTGATCAAAGAACGGCAACAATCTTAACCGGTGAAATGTTAGGGGGTCTAGGTGAATTACTTAAAAAGGGCTACTATTCATTGCCAACCTTACAAGAAAAAGTATGTGTTAAAGGCGGAATTACCGGAGAAGGTATTAAGGTTCTTGAGGCAGAGCTTGGCGATGTATTTGAAAAACTTTTTGAAGCGACACACGAAAAATTCAAAGAGGATTTAGAGTTAGTGAACAAGCAATTTACTAATAATACTTTCGACAATCATTGAGAAATTCCTTCAAAAAAAAGTCGGTTTTCAAAAAATATTTTTGAAAACCGACTTTTAGTCATGTTTATTTTTTCCTACATACAAAAAAGATTCTTTCCGAATCCTCTTTTGGTTTTTCATTTGCAAAATCAGCTGAGGCTTCAAGAACGTCAAAACCCGCTTTATTCAACCATAAATGGTAATCATCTTCAGTATATGTTCTTTGTTTATGTAGTTCATCAAATCTTGAATATTGATCTGTTTTTTCATCCAATACGAAAAAAGTTAATTCATGTTCAACCGAATACGGATTTTCCCCTTCAAAACAATTCCATATGTATGAAACTTCGTCCTCAATTTCCGTAAACGTTTGATTGGAAAAAATATGCTCCATCTTATAAATCGAATGAACGTCGAAGAAAAGCAAACCATTCACCTGTAAATGATCATGAATTCTCTTAAATGTTTCTTGCACTTCATGAGGAGAAGACAAGTAGTTTAAAGAATCGCAAAAAACAGTAATAACATCATATACTCCAAGTCCCTCTAACTGACACATATTTTGTTGAAATAAGCTTAGTTGAACAGACTCCTTACTTGCTTTTTGACTGGTAACCATTAACATATCTTCAGACAAATCAACACCTGTAACTTGATAGCCTAATTTGGCTAATCTTATTGACAATTCGCCGGTGCCACATGCCAAATCCATTACTTTCTTTCCCGGAGCATTATATGTGTCCGCCTTTTTTTGGAAGAATTCTAACCATTTGTCATATGGGACATCTTGCATAAGGAAATCATATACATAAGCAAAGTCCCCATAATTCATGGTGTTAGCTCACTTTGAACATCTATAGTTGGTGCATCACCCCAAAGGCGTTCTAAATTATAATATGTACGTTCATCACGATGGAATACGTGGGCGACAACATCTCCAAGATCGATTAACACCCATTTCCCTTCATCATAACCTTCCATTCTTCTTACATGATAGCCCGTTTCCTCGGCCTTATCTTTTAGCTCATTAGCAATTGCTTGTACTTGCTTGTCTGAGTTCCCATGACAAATTAAAAAATAATCAGCAATTAGTGAGATTCCTTTCATATTTAAAACGACGATGTCCTCTGCTCGTTTATCATCTGCTGCTTTAACTGCCGTCAATAATAGTTCATTTTTCTCCATGCATGTATCTCTCCTTTTTCATGACGATATCATTATATAATTCAAAAGTATCCGGGTACACAGCTTGATGTTTACTTATCAAAAATTGAATCGTATTTCGTACTGAAAACAATAATGCTTCATCCAAATCTTTATCAGCTATTTTTCTTGCTTCCTCCACTCCGGGAAAACTCCGGCCAGGTTCAATATAATCGGCAATATAAATGACCTTTTCCAGATCAGTCATATTCTTTCTGCCGGAGGTATGATAACGAATGGCATCCAATATATCTAAATCTTGAATTCCAGCTTCTTGTTGAACTAAATAAGCTCCAACAGGTGCATGCCATAATTCAGGATTATAGCGGAGTAGTTGTTCATCAAACTTTTGCTGTACGATAATCTGTTTCATTTCATCTAGTGGACGAAATTTTGCATAATCATGAAAAATTGCCGCCAATTCAGCCTTTTTTACATCCACTCGATATTTTTCAGCTAAGTGAACAGCCGTTTCCGCCACTCCTAATGTATGGATATAGCGCTTTTCAGTAAGTTGTTCGGCTACTAATTGTAAGGCTTTATTCCTTTCCATATAATTCGTGCTCCTTTATATATTCCACGACTTCATCTTTTACTAAATATTTGATGGATTGGTTCATCTGAATCTTATTTCGAATAATCGTCGAGGATAAATTAATTTCGGGAATTTTAATATTTATTATTGGATATTGGGTTTGTTCTGAATGGCCGGGCCTATTTACTCCTACAAATTGGACTAGCTCGCTAAGCTTTTCAATATTGTACCATTTTGGTAAATATTCAATCATATCCGCACCAATAATAAAGAAAAATTCCACATCTGGTTCTCGCGACTTTAACAACTTCATCGTATCATATGTATATGAACGTCCATCCCTTTCATACTCAATGAGTTCAATGGAAAAATGAGGGTGATCCGCTATTGACATTGAAAGCATTTTTTTTCGATCCTCATTTGTCACATTACTTCTCCGTTCTTTATGGGGTGGTTCTTGATTTGGCATAAAACGTACTTCATCTAACTTTAAAGCCTGCCATACTTCATTTGCCACAATTAAATGCCCAAGATGCGGCGGATCAAATGTGCCACCTAAAATTCCGACTCGTTTCTTCATAATACTACCTACGGAAGCGTGATTTGCTTATTTTCTTTTGATTCTTTATAAAGGACAATCATGTTTCCGATAATTTGAACTAACTCGGCTTTCGATCCTTCTGATAGACTTTTTGCTACAGTATCGCGATCTTCATCACAATTTTGCAAAATACTTACTTTGATTAATTCACGAGCTTCTAATGCCTCTGAAATTTGTTTAATCATATTATCATTCACTCCGCCTTTTCCAACTTGAAAAATAGGATTTAAATGATGGGCCTTTGAACGTAAAAATCGCTTTTGTTTACCTGTTAACATGAATATTTCCTCCTAAATGATTTGTTACTATTTTTTTCATTCGATTAATATTTGGGGTTTGACTGGTCCATTTTTCAAAGGCGATCGCCCCTTGGTAAATAAACATTCCAAGTCCATTACTAGTTGTAGCACCTTTCTGCTTTGCTTCTTTTAAAATCATCGTTTCAAAAGGATTATAAATAATATCCACTACATGTGTACCCGGTTTTATATTATGTATTGAAATCGGTGAGACAGTTATATTCGGACTCATCCCGATAGATGTCGTCTGGATTAGTAAAGTGTATTCCCCTAACTTTTCTTCTGCTTCCTCCATCAACAATACATTTGTCCGCGAAGGATAAGGGCAGGACTGAACAAGTTGTGTCGCACGTTCAGGTGTACGGTTACAAATATCAATCGTTCGTACGCCATCATAAACTAGCGAATAGAAAATTGCCTTTGCTGCTCCGCCTGCTCCAATAATTAATACCTTTTCATTTTCAAGATCCGTTTTCCATTCTTCTTTTAACGCACGAATAAATCCTAATCCATCAGAATTATAGCCAACTAATTCATTCTTTTCGCGGACAACGGTATTCACTGCACCAATTGCTTTTGCTAATGGATCAATTTTGTCTAGTAAAGGAAGAATAGCAACTTTATGGGGAATGGTCACATTAAAACCATTTATTCCAAGTGCCTTCATTCCTTTTACTGCATCTGTTAATTGACTAGGAGTAACATGAAAAGGAAAATAAACATGATCTAACTGTAAAGATCGAAATGCATCATTATGCATCAGCGGTGACAAAGAATGTGCAATTGGATCTCCGATAACCCCATATAAGTTTCCCATATCCATTACCCCTTTTTATGATATTTATTGTCTATATAAGTGAAGGCCTAATCATAACGTTAACGCCTTTTGGTACGTATGCAGCAATCTTTGCCCCCGGCTCATTGATGGTTACCCACCCAAGTCCGGAAAAGACTATATCCGTTTTCCCCTCTTTAATCATAAATTCATGACGGATCAACTGAGGAAATTCGTCCAAATCATTTTTTCTTGGAGGTTGCAGCATGTCCCCAACATGTTTCTCATATAGTTGATCAGCATTATCTACTTTCGTCCGATGAATTTTCAATTCATTAGATACGTAACAAACGAGTGATCTTCTTCCACCAGTTAGGTAGTCTAAACGTGCCAGCCCACCAAAAAATAATGTTTGTCCTTCATTTAATTGAAAAATGGTTGGCTTAATTTCTTTTTTCGGTGTAATGACCTTTAAGTCTTTCTTATGAACGAAATGGGCCATTTGATGGTGATTAATAATTCCCGGTGTATCAATTAATGCACTGCCGTCACTTAGTGGAATTTCAATCATATCCAATGTTGTACCCGGAAAGTGAGAGGTTGTAATCACATCATTTTCCCCAGTAACATTTTTTATAATTCGATTGATAAACGTAGATTTCCCGACGTTTGTACATCCAACTACATAGACATCCTTACCTTCCCGATAATGATCTATTGCCTCCATTGCTTCATCAATGGAATGACCTTTTGTCGCGCTGACGAGCAGAACATCCACTGGCTGAAGTCCTAACTGTTTCGCCTGTTGTTTCATCCAGTTTGTAAGCTTAGCACGCTTAACAGATTTAGGCAATAAATCTTCTTTATTACCGATAAGAAGGATTGGATTCTTTCCGACAAAACGATGAAGACCAGGTAACCAGCTTCCATTAAAATCGAAGATATCAACGATTTTAACAATTAACCCATCCATGGTTCCTAGACCATTTAGTATTTTTAAAAAATCGTCGTCAGTAAGCGATACATCCTGTACCTCATTATAATGTTTTAAACGGAAACAACGCTGGCAAATTAATGTTTCCTTATTTAAACTAGACGGTGGAGCGTAACCAAGTTCATTCGGATTTTCTGTTTGTACGGCTACTCCACAACCAATACACGTATATTCTGTCAATGTTAATCCTCCCAATTAATTAATCCTTTTCGCTTAAACGATGACATGATTCGTCTTTCTATTTTCCGATTAAAACGAGTCATGAATCCATCAGATTGTGCCACAGGAATGACAAGGATCGTATAAAAACCACTACGGTTTCCACCAAGTACGTCCGTAAGTAATTGGTCACCAATTACAACGGTTTCTTCCTTCCTAACCCCCATCAATTTAACTGCACGATTAAAAGCCTTTGTTAATGGTTTCCTCGCCAAAAAAATAAAGGGAATACCTAAAGGATCGGCAAATTCCTTTACTCTTTTTTCATTATTATTCGATACAATCGTTACTTGGATATTATGTTTTTTCATTTCTTCAAACCATTGAATGAGCTGAGGTGTTGCATTTGGTCTATCCCATTCCACTAATGTATTATCTAAATCGGTAATAATCGCTTTAATCCCTTTTTCTTTTAGTGATTCTGGTTTAATGAAGAAGACATTTTTTACATGTTCATTTGGCAAAAATTTTTTCAACAACAATCATAGACACTCCAATCTAAATTCAACGAACATATGGCCTACAAAAAGAAATTTTTATTACACTTTATCATACCAATTTTAATTCCTTATTCAAAATAAAAATACAATATTAAAACTGAACACTAAAAAATTTCGACAAAATCCATCAAATCCCAACACTGTGGATAACTTTATACACAAAATTCACATTGTCTTATCTACCTTAAAAAGATTTATGTACAAATTAATCACAAGTTATCCACTTCTCTTTGTGGATAAAAAGAACACTTGTTCTCTACGTTTATCTCTGATAGAGTTAGGGTACAACATGATTAACATACTAGTTTATTTATAATGAATTAACTTTAGAACACTTTTTTTGGAGGTGATGGCTTATAATGAGAAAATTATCAGATGAATTATTAATTGAATCCTACTTTAAAGCAAAAGAATTAAAGTTAAGCCAGGATTTTATACGCCTCTTAGAATCGGAAATTCATCGACGCTCTTTATCAAACCGCATGAAGCTGTCTTCGTAAATATGTATCCCTACTAATATGTAGGGATATTTTTATGTGTGACAGTCATGCTTCCTTAATCAATTAAATATCCTAACAGCTCACCCATTTTTACATCTTTCGGTGTCTGGATGTCTTTATTTAATGAAAAAGTGTTCTTTTCGAATAAAAGGACAACTGTTGAACCAAACGAAAAATAGGCAATTTCCTCTCCTTTTACCCATGTATCGGACAAGGCGGTGCATTCTACAGAATTAATAAACATAGCTCCAACTTTTACGATAAGCAAGGATCCCTTATTATGATCCACCTCGGATACCACTCGATAATTTTTAGCTAGTGGTGACCGTCCATATTTTAACCCAAGCCGATTTACTGGATATGATTTCGTCCCTAAAGCGTACTGCTTAATAAGCTTTCCTGTGACGGGACTATGGATCCGATGATAATGTTTAGGACTTAAATATAGGATGATAAAATCACCACCAATATATTTATCAATCTTTGTCTTGTCACCGATCATTTCTTGTATGGAGTACGATTTGCCTTTAACGATGATTTCTTTGCTGGCGGTTATCGTACCATAATCCTCGATGACTCCGTCTACCGGGCTCGTAACAGCATTCTGATCTTGTGTAATTTCACGTGCATGTAATTTTAACTTTCGAGTAAACAAATCATGTAATGTTGAATATGTATGTAATTCATTCATCATTTCATCTTGATTTAATTCATATAATTTAGCATATGATTTAATAAACGGCTTACTTATTTTCGATTGTGTAAAATTCTTTAGCAGCTTTGATAAAAATTGGTGATTGGTTAATTCAATCAAGAAACGATAAATCCATTTTTTCAAGACTTTTCCTCCACTTTTTAAAATATCCTCTTAACTTTAAGGTTTTTTCACTATATAATAAAATATTATTATATAATAAAATAGAAAAATGTTAATCCTTTAATTTTTACAGGAGGTGAAAACAGTTGTTTCATTCTAATGTTATCGATCAAACAATCAAAAAACTAAGATCTCAAACCGCAAACTTACTAACTCTATTAAATTTAGGATTAGGCGGATTTGCTACATTGGTTGCAATAAATGGACAATTAAATTTAAGTGTTATTTTAATATTTATTGCTGCACTTGCCGATCGTTTTGACGGCTTAATCGCAAGAAAACTAAATATAGAATCCGATTTGGGTAAACAATTAGACTCCATGAGTGATATTGTTTCATTTGGTGTAGCACCGGCAATTTTATTATATCAAGGAGTATTGCATTCATTTGGTTATCCTGGTTTATTTTTCACTGTCTTTTATATTGGCTGTGGTGCATTCCGATTAGCTCGCTTTAACATTACAGAAAGCAATGGATTTTTTACTGGTCTACCAATTACCGCTGCAGGCTGTCTTGCTACATTAAGCTATCTTGCATTACCAATCCTTCCATCGCATTTATATCTATTTATTATTCTTATTTTAGCACTTTTTATGATTGCTTCATTCAGATTAAAAAAGTTTTAAGAATGACAAATGAAAAGCCGGCTTCGAAAGCCGGCTTTTTGTTAGTTCTTTGTCGCTTCTAAAAATTCGTCAATATCTTTTATACAAAGCTTTACGCCTTCTTCCCAAAAATCGCGTTTAGAAAGGTCAACATTCAAATGTTTTTTAGCGAGGTCTTCAACTTTCATCGAACCTGTATCTCTTAACAAAGCCATATACTTATCCTCATATCCCTTTCCTTCTTTTTGTGCTTGCGCATAAATACCTAATGAAAATAAATAACCAAACGTATATGGGAAATTATAAAAAGGAACACCAGTGATAAAGAAATGAAGTTTTGAAGCCCAGAATAATGGATGATACTCTTCAAGGCAGTCACCATATGCTTCTTTTTGTGCTTCCAACATTAGCTCGTTTAGCCGATCTTTTCCAACAATCCCTTTTTTCCGTTCTTCGTAAAATTTAGTTTCGAATAGGAAACGAGCATGAATATTCATAAGTAAAGCAACCGTACGCTGAATTTTATCTTCTAAAAGTGCCAATCTTTCTTCATCGTTTTTCGCGTTTTTCACGGAAGCGTCCGCGACGATCATTTCAGCAAAAGTAGATGCTGTTTCAGCGACGTTCATTGCATAATTTCTATTTAACGGATGGACATCCTTTAATGCATACGAATGAAACGCATGTCCAAGCTCATGTGCAAGGGTTGAAACATTTGAAGGTGTACCGGAATAGGTCATAAATATTCTTGATTGACCGCTTACAGGGAACGACGTGCAAAAGCCTCCGGGACGTTTTCCTGGGCGATCTTCCGCTTCAATCCAGCTATCTTCAAAAGCTTTTTTCGTAAACCGAGCCAATTGGTCTCCAAATTCACTGAAATGCTGAATAATAAACTCTGCTCCTTCTTGATAACTAAAATGACTATTTACTTCTCCGATTGGAGCATCTAAATCGTACCAGCTGAGCTTTTCAACACCTAATAACTCCGCCTTTCTTTTTAAATACTCTGTCAGTGGCTTTTTAAATTCACTAATGACTTCCCACATACTTTCTAACGTTTCTTTCTGCATTCTGTTATAGCTTAATGGTTCTTTCAATACTTCATTCCAATTTCTATTTTCGTATATAGAAAGACGGAAACCAGCTAAATGATTCAAAGTTGCAGCAAAAAGTTCAGCCTTTTCATCCCATGCTTTCTCCCAGTTTTCAAATATTTTTGCACGAACATTTCGATCTGGATGGGAAAATTTATTATGTGCTTGACCTACGGATAACTCAACAACTTCACCATTTTCCTCATATGGTATTTTTACCTGGCTCACTAATGTATCGTACATTTCGCCCCACCCGTGGTACCCATCAACACTTAGAGCATTAATTAACGCCTCCTGTTCTTTTGGAAGCATTTCTTTAGCCTTTTCTCTTCGCTCATTTAAAACAAAATATAATTCTTTTAATTCATCCATTTGAAGAAGCTGATGCCAATTTTTCTCACTAATCGTTTTTAATTTATCATCGAAAATCGTTAATATTGTGTTTAGCCGAGCGAGATGATTTGAAACTTTCCCTCGAAGTTCGTTCGCCTTCGTATCGTGCATATTTTGGGCTTGCAAACAACTAACAAAAGCTCCTGCTTGCCTTAACATTTGAGAATTTGTTTGTAATGAATGTAAAAGCAGGAGAAAATCATTTTTTCTTGTAATATTCGAAATATTTCATTTTTTACTTTGATTTTAGTCGATCAACTAATCGAATATTATAAGAGCCGGCAGTATTACGCGAAAAAGCATATCTTTTGCTATTTTGACCATGAAGAAGTAATTCGCAATGGGTTAAACTGCAATAAAGTAGTATATTTCGTTAAAACGCAAATAACCATTTCGTATGTAAAGACTATCTCTATTGGGGAACGTTTCCTTAAATTGATATGTTTCTCCTTTAACATTAACAAATATTCTAATTTCATTTAAATACATGGGGTTATGTGTGTTTTGCAAGTAAAAAGTACATAAAAGTGCAATAAAAAATACATAAGCTTGCCAGCCTAATTTTAGTAATTATTTTTGTCGTGAAAGTGCGTGTGTAACTCTGTAACTATCTCCTGTAAAACTTAAAATATGTGCGTGATGAATAACTCGATCGACTAATGCTGCCGTTAGCCTGGAATCGACAAAAATACGATTCCATTGGCTAAATTCAAGGTTCGATGTGATGATTAAACTTTTTTGTTCATACCAGTCGGATATTAATTGAAATAATAACTCAGCCCCATCTTTGCTGAACGGGATATATCCCATTTCATCGAGTATTATGAGATCTACTTTTTTGAACTTATTTCGAAATTGCTGTAGCTTTCCTTCTTTCCATACTCTTTCTAGTGTATCGACTAAATCAGACACACGATAGAAACGAACTTCGTAGCCATTTTGACAGGCCTTACGCCCTAACCCTGTAGCTAATAAGGTTTTCCCAGTGCCAGGAGAACCAGTTAAAATGACATTCTCATGTTGATTTATAAAATGTAGTTCACATAGCTCTTTCGCATCTATGTGGGGAGGGAAACGAACCTGTTCACTCCATTGAAATGCCTCTAAAGTTTTCTTGCTAAGAAACCGTGCTTTTTTAATTAAACGTTCAGCCTTTGCTTCCTCACGTAGTTGTAGCTCTCTATGTAATAGACTTTCTAGATACTGCTCGGGGTTCTCAAATGGGATAGTATCAACTATGTCTGCTACATAGGCGAGGCGAAGAGTTTTACAAATCCTTTTTAGTTCAGAATTCAAACCTTATCACTCCCTTCGCGAGAAGGGGATTGAAGTTCGTCATACATTGCCCAATTGACATCATAGGGATGAGAATCGGGTTCATACATTTCTTCCGTTTGATCATTCAATAACTCGTAAAATCGATCATTGATTTCTCCCATTTCATGATTAGCTAGTAGGCTAATTAACCATTTCAGTCTTTTTTTTCTTATCGACAAATTACTGATATTAATATATTCATAGATTCGACCTGGTAGATAAGGTGAATAACGTGAATAGGTTACAACCCGCGGCTTATGTAACCAAGATTTAAGAATAGACGACCAAGGAATTTTGCGACTTTTATTCATGTAAGGTCGATATTCTGCATGCAGGATTTCTCCATAAGGTGAAATAACTTTAAATTTGTCCCAATACTTTATAACGTGCAATTGACCATAGTTATATCCCTTGGGGATATGTACTTTAGTTTTATCAATTACTATTTCCCCATACTTATTTGCTTGCATCAGTTCCTCTTTAAATACAGGATAATCTTCATCGGGTAAGGCTAAAAGATATTGATGTTCCTCCTCTAGTAATTTTCGAATGGGGACATGCTTTTCATAATGAACACGCTCACGGTCCTTGGTTAAATGTTCTTCTAGGATTTGAGACAAATGCTCAAGGTTATTTATTACAGGTGATGGTGTTACAAAGTTGTACCGAATATAACCTACTTTATTTTCCACATTTCCTTTCTCATGCCCACTTCTTGGATTACAAACCTGCGGTTCAAAACCGTAGTGACTTGCAAATTGGAGGAATTCGTCTGTGAACGTTGCCTCTTGATTTCTTCCCCTCGGCTGAATAACTGCTGCCTTTAAATTATCAATCCGAACTTTCTTAGGTACTCCACCAAGTTGATTAAACATCGCTTTGAGCCCATGTAAAAAGCATTCTTGATTTTCGCCTGGCAATGGTATACAGTAAGCTGCATTACTATAAGGAAGTGTCATCAGAAGACAATGAACATCAATATACTTCCCATCCTTCACGGCCTCAGTTATTCCAAAATCAACTTGTGCCTCAGCTGGCGGATGATCCAAACGTTCCGAATTCTTATCCCTTTCTTCTATGCGATCTTTACCTTCACGCCAGTCAGCGATGAAATAACAGAGGGTTCGATAGGACCCCGTGAACCCCATTTTTACAAGATCATTAAAAATCTTTTTATTAGTCCTTCTTAATTTTTTCTTTAACTTTTCATCTTCTCCTAGCCAGTCGGAAACTATCTCCCCCCAATTTTCCTCATACATCATTCCACTTTTCTTTTTAACCATTTCTTTGGGGACTTGATCGTCATCTGCATATTTCTTTGCAGTTCTCCAATTAATCCCCAACGTTTTTGAAATTTCATTTATAGATAGTGATTTTCGATTTCGTAATAATTTGATACAATTAACTTCAGACATTGCTAGCATTCCTTTCAACCTCCACTGTATTGCTTCGACACAATTACAGTAGAGAAATATTGGATGGCTGGCAAGTCTTTTTTTGTATAAAAAATAAAGTGCAACGTTATGTACTTTTACTTTTCATAACTCTGCACTTTTATTTTGCCATACACAGGGTTATGGTCTTCATATTTCAATCGAGACATAGAATTTTCTCAGTAAATCCAACAAAACAAACTATGGGCAGTGCCATTTTTCTAGCCTCGAAAGCATCTGATTATGTTACCGGAATAGTACTGGCAGTCGATAGCGATATCTCCATCATATAATATGCCATAATATCTGAAAACACTGGCATCCAGGACTTGGTTGAAAAAATCGGAGTGACCAAAGGGACTTTTTATTACTATTACTCTAGTAAACAATCCATTTTGAATGATATATGCTTGAACTACATTACTGATATTGGTGCAGCAATAACAAATTATAGGGAGACCCGCAGGCGCGCTTAGCGCGAAAGGAGGCCCCCGAACCGCCCGCGGAAAGCGAACACCTGCAGCGGAAATTTAATCTTCGTTTAACAGAAGTACAGGAATATATTTCCTAATAATTTTCTAAATAGGACAGACACGAACAACTAATGACTTACATAAGCATTAGTAATAGGCAGAAGCCTAACGGAGGTGAGAAAAATGTCCGGAATCTTAACAGCAATAGGTTATCTTTTTAAAGAGCTCGTATTTCTTGTGTCATATGTGAAAAATAATGCTTTTCCTCAGCCGCTCTCAGCCAGCGATGAACGGAAATATTTAAAACAAATGGCTGGTGGCGATGAAGAAGCCCGGAACATTTTGATTGAGCACAATCTTCGACTTGTCGCCCATATAGTGAAGAAATTTGAAAATACAGGTGAGGATGTCGAGGATTTAATATCAATTGGGACGATTGGGCTTATTAAAGCGATTGAAAGCTATTCAGAAGGGAAAGGAACCAAACTAGCCACATATGCCGCAAGATGTATTGAAAACGAAATACTCATGCATTTACGAGCCCTGAAGAAAACAAAAAAAGATGTGTCCCTTCATGATCCAATAGGCCAGGACAAAGAAGGAAATGAGATTTCATTAATTGATGTCTTGAAATCAGATACGGAAGATGTTTTTGATACGATTCAATTAAGTATGGAATTAGAAAAGGTAAGGGAATATATTGATGTTCTTGATATAAGGGAAAAGGAAGTAATTATCGGCAGATTTGGCCTCGACTTACAAAAAGAAAAAACACAACGTGAAATAGCGAAAGAATTAGGGATATCTAGAAGCTATGTATCAAGAATCGAAAAAAGAGCACTCATGAAAATGTTTCATGAATTCTATCGTGCGGAGAAAGAAAAGAAAAAGAAACAACAAGAGTGAAGCAGGCTGTCTTAGGGCAGCCTTGCTTCACTCTTGTAAATTCTATGGGGATAATCGTTATCCCTCCATTTCAACGGTAACTTCAGCACTAATAACTAAGGCAACGGCAGTACAAAGAACAAGTCCGATAACGACAGCAAACATGTTTTTCACTCCTTTTTAAGTGATCCTTCTTTACCTTAAATGTATCATACACGCATATTTTTGGATGAGACAAAATTGAACAGATCTTTTCGAATCGGTGGCAAAATTGTGAATATTACATTTCGGTTTCTATTTCATTTCAAATATTAGAAAAATTCGGGTAGTTCCTTTATAATAGGAAGGTACGAATATACATACGAGGGAGGAAATACTTTGACTACTGCCGCTTATACATTAACTTGGGATTTAGATGTTTTCATTCAAAGTGGAAGTCATTCTGTGGAATTTGGGAGTTTTTTAAATAAAATTAATGAGGCTATGACCGAATTCTGATTAAATCATAATTGATGATGTCATGTACATGGCATATGAACCCTGAGACCTCATTTATTCTTACAGTTCATCTATAAAATGTATGATAAAGCAGCTTTCATTCTTACTTCTAATAAAGTGCAAAACGAAGGGGTAAATTCCTTGGTGATTCTACAATAACTAGAGCAAAGTGAAATATTAATGTTTGATGAAAACCAGGACAGTATTCGTATGAAATATAGGAAAGTGAATCATATTTGGTGAAACTGTACAATCTTAATTTATGGAAATTGTTTAATTCTACTTGACGGTTACAATAATACGGTTTTTTGCGCTCCGAATGACGATATGGACCAAAATACCAAGAATATCTGGTTCCTCATCCCAATCAATTCCTAGCCATTTCAAGTATAATAATTGTTCCTGTTCACTAAAATCGAAATTTCTTTTTACATTTGTATCTTCAATTCGAATAATAAACTTTACTTTATAATGTCGTGCGAATATGTATTTGACAAAGGAGCTCTAGCATTCCCTCTGTTTAAATTACCAGTGGGACTTGGTGAATAACCTACTCGTACTTTTTCCATTTAAATTCTCTTTTTTAATAAAATCGAATTATTACAAATTAAGTGTTTTTTAATGGGCTCTTTTCTTTGAAGATCATTATATTTCTCAATAAAAGAAGTAGGATTGTAATTTTTCTATTCTTATCAAATCACATCAAAACAATATATCTTAAAGGGTTATGAACTATTCAAGTTTTTGATTCTAAGTTTTTCTTAATAATATTAATATCGATAGCTCCAAATTTCATAAATACTTTAGGTGTCAGCTCGTAACTAACTATAAGTTCTTTAATAGATATAAATCCATATACATAATTAATACTATTTAAATTAAAATTTTTACCGTATTTAATCAATCTTAAATATCCATGATTTATATTAAATCTTGACAATAAATTATCAATATAGGAAGAACATTCTAATTTTGATTTACCTAATAAAAGATTAATACTATAAAGTGCATTTACACAACGTCTGCTATACTGAACTAAAAATAATTCCCGAAGTGACGGATCTTCTTCTCCTATCATATATTCAGAATAAATAGCCCAGCCTTCAGAGACCAATTTATTATCTCCAATTTCACCAAAATCGGAAAATTTTGATTTGAGGGACATGGTTGAATGATACATATGGCCAGGATATATTTCATGTGAAATTAGTAATTTTAACTGTCTTTCAGTTTTATCGGCATCTAAAAAAGAGCTATTAAGAACAAGTACGTGATAATTAGTGTTTAGAGATTGCTTAGATAAATATCCAGCATCTGGAACAATTGCAGAAAAATTTTCATTGATAATTTTTATTTGTATCTCTTCACCCGTCAATTTGCTGATCATAAAAAGGTTATTTTTTAAATAATCAAGTATTTTGTCCTTTGATATAATTTTAGTGTTGCCAATATTATTTGTAGAATTGATATTTTCTAATGCAGTAAGTAACTCTCTTTCAATTTTTTCTAGATATACATATAAATCTTCTTGGGAGAATATATTTTTTTCGTAATTTTCTATATTGCTTTTAATATCAGTTTTATTCTTATTCAGTAATTCATCTAAAATATTAGTATTTTTATTTGATTCTATAAACCAATTATTTAAACGCTTCAATATATTATAACTGGTTTTAGAGAGGCTAACTTCTCTAATTTTTTTTAACGAAATAAATTTAAAAAATCCAATTAGTAACTCTTCATTAATAAGTGGCTTTTTTATTGAATCCTTAAAGAATAAGAAATAGTACTTCTTTATTAGATAATCCTCCTTGTTTTTTGATAATGCCTGACATTCATTTATAATAAATGTTTTCAAATGTTCAAGAAAATAACAGTCTATATTGCTTAAGCTATTTTTTAATATTGAATTTATTTTGTTCATCAGAATTATTAACTCATCATAATAATCATTTCTATGACAATACAATTTTGCTCCGTTATAAAATCCTTTCTCAAAAGACTTTTTAACAAATAAATATCTGTCCTTTATAGAAGAGACTTCATCAGATAACTTCATTCATCTCAACCTTTCTATTCATCTCAACCTTCCTAATTACAAATAAATTAACAATTGTTCTTGTTAAGAAATATCCTAATGCTGCGATTATGATTGAAATAACTTCAGCATTCATTTTAAAAATTAGAATATAGGCAATAGGAATTCTTACCAACCACATAGAGCCTACTGTTATATACATATTCAATTTATTTAATTTCTTTGAGCGGAGAATTGATGAGCTAATTGTTACGAAAGGAATTACAAAGATTACAATACCTAAAACTGTAATTGAAGAAGTTGCATCTGCTAATAATTCATGGTTGCTTGAAAATAATCGTATAGCGATTTTAGGTGCAAATATAAATGTAATTATTATTGGCGAAAGAATAAGAAATGCAAATTTTAAGGAATTTGAAACTAAATTTTTAAGTGGTTGTTCTCCTCGACTTGCCAGAATCAAAACTGCAGTCGCAACATTCATTGCTATTGCGAAAGAAACATTTAAATACAAAGTGAGTATTCGTCCAGAAGCCATACTCACTGTGCTAACATAAGTAAGCATAGCAACCAATAATGAGCTTCCAAGGTAATCCATTAACATATTTAAGACTTCAGTGGCATTAATAGGTATTATCTCTTTAAAAGTTTCTTTATCATTTACACTTAAGTTAAGTAATTCTCTTATTTTTATTGTTCCACTTCTTTTATTTTCGAATAAAAGATATATTACTCCTACTATAGATGAAATAAAAGTACCAATACTTGATCCTATGACTCCTAGATTAAAACCAAAAATAAGAATATAATTAAAGATTATATTTGTTAAAGTAGAAAGAATAATTAACTTCAAACCAATTTTTGTGTTTTTTCGAACATCGTACGATGTTTTAATAATCATAGTTATTGGTATGAATATCAACCCAATTAATCGTATTAAATAATATTCATGTGCAATAGTCATTATTTTTTCTGTTGAATAAAAATTGATGATTTGGTTACTAAAAATAAATCCAATAACCACTATTAGGACAGTTACTATGCTCATTAAATAAAAACTGATTCTGTAAACTTCTATCACTTTTTCCCTATCATCATTTGCTGATGCTTTAGCGCCTAAAATTTGGACACCAATAATTAAAGTACCTATAATCTGCACCATAATACTAATTGGTGTATTTGCAGAAGAAACTGCACTAATTGATTCGACACTAAGTCTCCCAACCATCATAGTATCTACAAAAGACATACTAAAATTAAAAAGGGTCATGATAAATAAAGGCATAGCAATTTTAGATATTTGGTTCATAAATACCTTCCTTAATCTATATCTATATTTTTATAACCTTATGCTTTGCATATGACAAAGTATCTAATATAATGACTTGTTTCTCTAACGAAACGCGAGTAGGAACTTTTAATAAATAACGAACAGCTTCCCAAACGGCTACAGAGCAACTAATTGAAATCCTAGGAACAAAAGCAGCTATATGCGTTGCGTTTATATTTTCATTTACGTTATTTTTTAACGTATCAAAAACGTCCTTGTTCGAGGCAAATTCATAGTATGCATTGGGATAATCTTTGGTAACAATTGGACCTATAAATGATCCATTATAATTTAAGACAGGAGTTTTTGTTAATATACAAGCTTCGATAATATAGTGCGAAACATTATCTATTTGTAACTCTTTTGGTATATATCCAAAAGCATTCATTACTAAATCAACATCATCTAATATTTCAACTAAATCATTAGGACAAGTTATCAAAAAATCATAAGTTTCTACACAGATATTTTCATCAATTAAATGAATCTTCTCTTTGCATACTTCAACTTTTTTTCTTCCGATATCACCAATTTCATAAAAAACTTGTCTGTTAAGATTTGATAATTCAATAATATCATTATCTACTAAAATAATTTTTTTTACTCCCATTCTCGCAAATAACATTGCTGTGTAAGTTCCATACCCACCTAGACCAGGAATTAAGATTGTTTTATTTTGTAGCCGCCTGTTTATTTCATACCCATTTTCATCAGAACTCTCGAAGTTATCGAAAAATAACTCTTGTCTATGATATTTAATGTCTGAAACATCTTTCATTATGTTATAAGAAATCATTATATTATTTTGCTTGAAAAAATTAATTAAGTTTATTACCTCTTTATGAGAAATAATAGTTTGAAAGACATCGATTATTTCTTCTTCAGTAAAGGATTTTAATTTTTGAATTTCCCTCATTTTTAAATATAAGTTTTCTATTTGATTGGAACGAATACTATAATACTTATCTAGCCAACTATTAGATAATAAGATTGTATCTTCTTTTAAAATTATTCTAAAACCGTGTTGTATTTTCCACATATTATTTCCTCCCCATGGTGAGAGAAGTAATAGGTAGAAGTTTATAAGTGTCTATTCCTAATAGCCTTCTTAATTTACGGTCTTCTAAAGCGGGAGTAATTATTCCATGAACATTTAACTCTAATGCCGACATAATTAAATCTTGCATTACCCTTCCTGTTTCAATATATAAGTTTCTCAATGCCCTTTCATGACGATATCTCCATTGATATTGTTCAAAATCTGCAATTAAGAATACTGAAAAACATGCAGTCTTTGTAAAGCCTTGATTAGACATCATGGGACTTAACTTTTCATTTAATTGTACTTTTTCCAACAATAACAGTTCCTCATTTAACAAATCATATTTATAAATCCCGTGTTGTAAGCCTTGTACTGAAAATACTGTAATATAAAACTCAAAAGCAGACCCATAACTTAATAATGGATTATTAAGTTTTTCTTCCAAGATTCTTGTGTTTTTAATTTTTCGAGTACCTTCATTTAAAATAAATGCCAACTGTTCTAATGTTACTACTTCATCTATATTAAAGCGTCTTACACTTCTTCTATTCCATATTCCACTCAAAAACTCTTCATCAGAAATACTATGATGTGGTGTTTCCAATTTAATTGTTTCTAATATTTTATTAGGTAAATGTCTTGGAGGCTTAACACCAAGCTTTTTAATTATTTTTCTTCTTAATTCACCAGAAGAATCGCCTTTATCAAGATAATTAATTCCCCTAGATGATAGATAATAGTCTAAAGATGGTGTCCAGCCTCTATTAATCCAATGATTAACACCTAATAAAGTTTTTTCATCAATTGAATTTGTTTGTGTCCACATACTGTTTTTATATAGATCTTCTTCGTTCCTTTGAGAAATAGCCTTCTTAAATTCAGACTTTGAGAATTTGTATTTTTTACCAATAATTGGAGTCGTTACGATTACGTCCTGATTTTTAATGCTGAATTTAGTAGTTGGTAACCATTTTTCTGTTTTCATTTAAATCCGATCTCCTTCTCCAAATATAATGGCAGCTTGAAACCCTTCTTCTAGATAATTTAAATTTATATTATCTTTAATATAATTTTCGTCGCTAGAGTAATGCACATAAGAGCAGTAATTATATCTTTCGGCAAATTTCTCCATTAATGAAGAAATATGCCCAACATCCATATGTATAGTTCTAAATGTTCTTGGCTCTCTATAACGATACATGTTTTTTTCAAATATAGAAGTTAACACAACAAAGGCTTTTATTGACATAGATGTATTACTATAAACTAAAGGAAACAATTCTCTCATCTTTTTTTCGTCAATCTGTATATTATTTATTTTTTGAAGACAGTTATCCAAACCATTTATGTAATACCAACCGCTTTCAAGATTTTTAATATCCTGGACATATAAGTAACCTTCTGTAGGTTGCCTTGAACCTCCACTTGGTGTTGTTCGCTGTAAAATCTTAGTTTCAGTCCATTGGACATTTATTTCATTAGAATAACCCAATGTATACTTCAACATTAAAAATAACTTTCCTTTTGTAAGAGAATTAGAAGAAAGATCATCTTTCTCATACTCATTAAGATCGTATTCTTTGTAAATCTTTGAATAACTTTTTTTTCTTAACTGATCTTTCTCGGTTTTACTATATCTAAGCATAACTTCAATTCCCATATCTCTTTCTCCTCGAAAGGGATAATCTAAAGTTGCCACATGATATTTTAGAGCTTCTCTCCATCCGTATTTTTCCCAATCCTCTTTTAATTGCAAATACTCATTATAATTTTCATCGGGTTCTATTAATATTCCTAACTCATAGCATATTTTTATTAATTCTTCATCCATTTTTGAAATTTCCTCTAAGTTTAAATCGATTATAAATTCAAAAAGTTCATTAGAAATCTTATACTTTCTTCTTTTAAAATAATCGTACATGAAGAATACTTTATTACTTTCAGTAGGTTCAAATTCAATAAATTCATTCAATACCATAAAATCACTCCATTCTTTGTAAATTGTTTTTTATTTTTGAAAAAAGATGCACAATAAATACTCATGCACATCTTTTTTCAAATACTTCAAAATCGTTAAGTTATTTATGTTCTTAATTTATCAACCAGTTTCCCAATCTGGGCAACCTTGTTCTAATGCAATGTCAAAGTCTTCAACTTCTTCAAAAATTAACTCTGAGAATTTTGTTTCGTCAAGTTTTTTTGTCTCTTCAATGTTAACGCCACTATTTTTCCCCATTATAATTTCCTCCTTTCTTTTGAAATTAAAATAAAAACTTATATCAAACTAAATTTTTTATAAATTAGTTTGATAACACTATTATATATAATGTTTAAAAAATATTCAATAGATTTCGAGTATTCATTATAAATTTTATTTGTGGATAATTACGAATTGTCGGATAACAATTAAAAGAAATGGATTTAAGATTACAAGTAGTTTCTGAAAACTTTGAAGAGTTACTTTCCAATGATGATGGTTTTTAATGTTGTAAATAGCTGTATTTGTTAATCTAAAATTGATCCACAATCGTAATTGAATAATCCTTCTACAGTCTCTTACATATATCCGTTACCACAATAATTTATTATTCCAATAACCATATGTCTTGTCAAAGCGTCGGTCCCACCAGGTATGGATTATTCATCCTGCCACGGGTGGTCCGTTACTTTGTCATTGGATGTTATCGTTATTAAAGATTGACCTGTCTTCACCATTGACAATTTGTTAATAATGAATTATTATGATAGTAAGTATATACTAATATTGTAAAATGCAATGAAGAGGAAGAGTAATTAATCACTCGAATCTTAGAGAACCCATGTTGGTGAAATTGGGTATTCGAGCTTAATGAAAGAAGCCTTGGAGCAGTGACCGAAAAATGAAGTAAGTCTACCGGGAATTTCCCGTTAAAGAAATGTGCAGTATGATAATGGATTACTGCATTAAGAGCGGGTTTTTAACCAATTTAGGTGGTAACGCGGAAGCAAGCCTTTCGTCCTTTCATAGGACGAAGGGCTTTTTTATTTTGAACAACGTATAGGGGGATATTATTATGTCAAATGAGCACATGGCAGAACTGTTATTTCCGGATGTAAATCAGTTACCAGCTGATATTTATTCACTATATCCGCCAAGAAAGTTGCCTTCATCGGCCTTGGTAACACGATTTGCACCGAGCCCAACGGGTTCATTGAATATTGGCGGACTTTACGCAACTTTAATATCGGAAAGATTAGCCCATCAAAGTAACGGAGTCTTTTTCCTGCGTATTGAAGATACAGATAAAAAACGTGAAATAAAAGACAGCATCGAAAACATCATCCATTCATTGTTATACTTTGGGGTTGATTTCGATGAAGGACCTCTCTTTTCAGGTAATGAAAAAGGGGCTTACGGACCGTATAAACAAAGCTCACGAATACAAATTTATAAGGTATTTATTAAGCATTTAGTCCTCGAAGGATTAGCATATCCTTGCTTCTGTGATACGGACGATTTACAAAAGATAAGAATAAATCAGCAAAAGTTAAAAGTAACAACAGGCTATTATGGCAAATGGGCGAAACATCGGGATATTACTTTTCAACAAGCCGAGGAAGAGTTTTTAAATGGTAAACCGTTTGTTATTAGACTTAAATCTACGGGATCATCAGATAGGAGAATATCATACCATGATTTGGTGAAGGGTCCGCTTGAATTCCCGGAAAATAACCAAGATATTGTTATTATGAAAACGGATGGCTTACCAACCTATCACTTTGCTCACGCCATAGATGATTATCTGATGGGTACAACCCATGTCATTAGAGGCGATGAATGGCTTTCTTCCGTGCCTATTCATATTCAGTTGTTTGAAACCTTAGGTTTTAGAATACCGGAATACGGACATATTGCTCCGATCATGAAGCAAGTCGGAGCATCTAAGCGGAAATTTAGTAAACGTAAGGATCTTGATGGTACGGCTGAGTATTACAAAGAACAAGGATACCCAGGAATAGCTTTAAGTGAATACTTCATGAATCTCATCAATTCCGACTTTGAAGAATGGAGGATGGCAAACCCTCATCAATCATTTAGAGACTTTTTTATCCATACGGATAAAATGAATGCCAGCGGTGCTTTATTAGACATGAATAAACTGAATGACGTCAGCAAGGATGTTATCTCAAGACTCACGGGTAAACAAGTATTCGACCATTTATACACTTGGGCAAAGGAATTTGATTCTGAACTTTATTTTTTAATGGACAAGAATAAGGAATACACCATAAACATTCTAAATATTGGCCGAACAATGAAGAAACCAAGAAAAGATTATGCCAAGTGGTCAGATGTGTTGCCAATGATTGCTTTCTTTTATGACGAATTGTTTGAAAAGGATGTATTGAGTGGCTATCAGTTACCTACAAATGTAAGTTTTGATGTTGCGAAAGAAATTGTACTAGGTTTCAGCAAAACTTATAAGTTTAGTAATGGAAAGGACGATTGGTTCAATGAAATTAAAGAATTGGCTGGGGACCTCGGATTTGCAAAGGATATGAAGCAATATAAAGCCAATCCAGACCATTACAAAGGGCATGTTGGTGATGTAGCAATGGTCATCAGAGTCGCTCTAACTAACAGAACCACTACACCTGATTTGTTTGATATTATGAAAGTAATGGGTGAAAAAAGGGTTTTTGAACGTATGCAGAAATTTATATTGTCATAAGAGTTGAATGTAAAATGACCGGTCGAATGCCGGTCATTTTTTCGTTTAGGAGGTGCATAGCCAAATATTCGAATTGGGACCTCATCTCGCAAAAAAAAATACGGGCACTGCTTCTCTGATCCTTTATGCTTTTCAATAGCATCAAAACTAATTTATGAAGCTTTTCTTCACATTCTAAAGTATGGTCCCGCCGTATTCCGTTTTTTCGCAGGAGTCTTATACCTTCCGCTCCAATTAAGATAGAAGTAAAAATCAACACTAAACTTTAAAAAAGAAAAAAAGTTGATCCGTATTATGGACCAACTTTCTCTTTGCGTTTATGAAATGATATCGTTAATAGCATGATTTGTAGAAACAATTGATTCACTCCTATTCATTATAACTAGGTGGAATCTTTCTCCACCCAGAAAGAATTTAATCGTTTATTTTGAAAAATGTTCATCGTCATACTCTCCCTTCTTATTTTATTTATTAAAATTACAGAACTCTTGTAAAAATTTCATTATGCTTCATTTTGTATTGTTCAATAATTTTATTAATTCTTTCTTCATTCATACATTCTTCAATTGTTTTCGTTCTCTTTTTAATGGTTACGGTAATAAATATAAGATTCAATGTCATGATATTCACCTCCTTTAAAGAATTTTTAATGAAATAAAAAACCGCAGGAAAACATGATTCCCCTGCGGTAATAGCTAATAAATGGCAGCAAAAAGCCGCAGGAATCATTCTCCCTGCGGCACAAAATATCAGTTAAATTAATACACAACTAATTTCGGCAAGGTCGAATGGATAATACGTATTAAATTTTTGCTAACAAATAAGGCAACTAATTTTTTCACAGTAATCGACCTCCCTTTTCAAGAATATTTTGCTTATGTAGGTAAGTATATCCAAAATGAATGGTTTTGTAAACATTATTTTAAAAATTTTTTAAAATAAATAAAAAAACCAAAGAAGATGCAAGTTCTTCTTTGGTTTTTCCAAATTATTTACTTGTAGATGTTTTCGATCGTTTAATAAAGAATGCTAGTATTAATGCAACAGCAGCAATTCCTGTTGCTACAACAAACGCATCATTAATTCCACTTATAGTCGATTGCTGCATTACCTTTCCGTAAATGGTGCTGGTCGCTAAGCTGTGACCTACTTGCGAAGGCAGCCCAGTCATACCTGCTAAGCCTTGACCAAGCTCATTCAACTTATTAGCTAAATATCCATTGGAACTCGTAATAACATTTCCAAAATTAGCTTCATGATAAGAAGAACGGGTGGACATTACTGTGACTAAAAAGGCTGTTCCAATACTACCTGCAACCGTTCTAGCAGTGTTGGAAGCAGCTGTTCCGTGACTTGCTAAGTGCAGTGGTATTTGATTCATCCCTTCTGTCATAACCGTTGTCATTAAGAACGACATCCCGAAAGATCGTAAAACGTAAAGTAACATAATATGCCCATACGTAGTTTGCATTGTTAATTGGGTAAATTGCCATGTAGTAAGCACCGTAATAATTAAACCAATAATGGCCAATGGTCTTGAGCCGACACGGTCAAACAGCATGCCGGATATTGGAGACATGATTCCCATGACGATTGCACCGGGCAACATGAGGATTCCAGATTCTAACGCTGTGAAACCTCGAATGTTTTGTAAGTAAATCGGTAATAAAATCATTGCTGCGAACATGGCCATATTGATGACCATACTAATTACTGTTGTTAAAGCAAAAATATCATATTTGAACACCCGAATATCTAACATTGGTTTATCCGTAGTCAATTCGCTCCATACAAACAAGATTAGGCCAATGATACCGATGAGCAACGACACAATTACAGTAACACTGCTCCACCCATTATTACCTGCTTCACTAAATCCATATAAAAGGAAACCTAATCCAATTGCTGAAAAGATAAAACCTGCTGTATCAAATTTAGGATTCGTTACTTTCGTAACATCCTTCATCCATACAGCTGCAATAATTAAATCCAAAATACCAAATGGAACAACAATATCAAATAACACGCGCCAAGAGTAGTGTCCAATTAACCAACCTGAAAGTGTCGGTCCAATGGCAGGTGCAAAAATCATCGCTACCCCCATAATTCCCATTGCCGCTCCTCGCTTTTCCGGTGGAAAAATGGTTAACATAACGGTCATTAATAACGGCATAATGACACCTGCTCCGGCTGCTTGTATTACACGACCAACCATTAGTAATGAAAAACTTGTGGAGATCGAGCAAACAAACGATCCAATGGTAAATGCCAACATGGCAAAAAGTAATAATTTCCTTGTTCCTAATTTTGCAATTAAGAAAGCGGTTATCGGAATAAAAATTCCGTTAGTTAGCATGTAGCCGGTTGATAGCCATTGAACTGTATTTGCAGAAACATTCAAATCATTCATTATATGCGGAATAGCCACATTTAAAAGGGTTTGATTGAGAATGGCCACAAATGCACCTAGCATAACTGCTACAATGATTTTTCCTCTAGTACCTTCAAATTGATTTGCATCGGGGCTTCCTTGACTAGGACGCTGTACCGGCTTATCAACTGGTTTTTCTTCCGCTTTTTCTTCTGCTTTTTCTTCCGGTATTGCTTTATTTTCTTCGTCATTTACTAAACCTTCTGGATCTGTTACATATTCTAATGCCGGTTCTGTATTAGCAGATGTTTGAAGGGTTTCATTAATTATTTCATCAGTTTCGGTTATTTCATTACTTTTAATTTCTTCTTGTAGTTGGTGGTTTTCCGCCTTTTCAGTTTGTACGGTTTGTGGATTTTGTAATTGTGGTCTTGCTTTATTCTTACGTAATAAGAAATTCGCTATAAACAATACAATCACTGAAATCAGAATATAACCTGCGATATATATTGACATGTCATCACCTACTTATGAATTCGCACAGTCACATTCATACCAGGAACTAAATCAAGATTGCTATCAATTGATATTTTGACAGGAATTACTTGTACTTCCTTCGTATAATTCCCTGAAGCATTATTACTTGGTAATAATGAGAAAGTTCCTGCTGTTGCTAAACCGATTTCTTCAACTTTACCTTTTATTGTCGTATTTGGAAATGCATCAACATAAATATCTACATCTTGGCCAATTTCAACATCATCAATTTTTGTTTCCTCAATATTTGCTGTTACCCATAATTTTGTTAAATCATAAGAAATGGCAAGCGGTGAACCTGCAGCAACGACTGTATTTTTTACTCCGCTTGTTTGTACAATCGTTCCGTTAGCCGGAGCTTTAATGTCCATATTAACGGGACCATTATCTCCCATTGTTTGTACGGTTCCAATTTTATCGTTTTTTGAGAATGTATCGCCAGTTTTTGCATTCCAATCAACTAATTTTCCACTTGCTGGTGAAGCAATACTTACTTGTTGTCCAGCAATTTGCGCGTTATCTGTACTTAAATAAGTAACTGAACGATTATAAAAATAATAACCAGTAAATCCCCCACCAACTAAAATTATTAGTAAAATCACGTTAACTAAAATCATTCGTTTTGCATTCATAGATGACTTGTTCCTCCCTAACTAGTTAATTTACTTGTGAATTATAGCTTTTTAAATGTCGTTTTATTTAAATACTTTAACCTTTTTTTACTCATTTAAACGGAGTGTGGATTTGAGAAAATGATTTTAGCACTGCACTGATAAAACTTTCCTCAATTATTTTCCTCCCCTTTCAAATTTTTATCCAATCTTTAACTAAAGGAATATTTACGGCACTTAATATTTCGTATACGAAATAAATGAACGTAAAATATAATATCATACTTACACATGATTTTGTCAACAAAAAAATAACGCATTTTTTGCGTTATTTTTAAACATGTATTATTCTTCCTTTTCCTCGATTTCGAGAAGAATCTTTTTACATTGTATGGATATTAAAAAGAAAACAGTAGCTATTAGTAATAAGCTAATCGTTCCACCCATTAATATATATGTTTTCAAAACTGTTTTTCCATCAATAGGCATGACCACACCTAAATATAAGAAAGCAGATAATGCAATTAGTGATAATCCAAATCTTTTATAATCATTCATTTTATCAAAAAGAGATTTCGCTTTATCCATGCTAACACCTAACTTTCTCTATGAATATATAAATACTTTATCATAGATTTTTAGATGTTTCGTCATGTAATAAAAGGAAAATATGGAGGGGAGTTAATCAATTGATATGTTTAACAATATCCATAACGAGTGATGCCGAATGTAATGCCGCAGTTTCTAAAAATTGATCAAACGATATATTCGATTCTTTCCCGGCAATATCTGATAAAGAGCGAATAATTACAAATGGTATGTTAAATTGATAAGCAACTTGTGCAATTGCCGCTGCTTCCATTTCTGCTGCTTGAAGTTGCGGGAATTTCTCTCGAACAGATTCGACTCTTGCCGGGTCATTCATAAATGAATCACCTGTTGCTATCAAACCTTTTATCACTTGAATCTCTTTAATATTTTTTGCACATTCCTCCGCCACGTTAATTAAATCCTTATTTGCCATAAATGCAGGGGGCATTTGCGGTACTTGGCCGTATTCATATCCAAAAATCGTCGCATCTACATCGTGATGACGAACCTCGGAAGAAATAACAACATCACCAACCGTCAAATCGGGATTAAAGCCACCTGCAGAACCGGTATTAATAATTGCACTCGGTTTAAAATGGTGTAAGAGTATGGAAGTGGACATTGCCGCATTCACTTTACCTATTCCCGAGCGAAGTAGTACGACATCTTTGTCATTCATTTTCCCTGTTGTAAATTCATATCCAGCAATCGTTTCGACGTTTCTTTCGATTATATTTTCTCTTAATATGGCTACTTCTTCTTCCATAGCCCCGATGATAGCAATCTTCATTCAATCAATACCTCTTTCATTAATAAGTTCTAACCTATTATAAAACAAAGTACTAAAAAAATCATATACACCATAAATAAAGCTATCCGTTCAATGAACGGATAGCTACTTCTTTAACGCATATCATTTTCTTTTAGTTCTAATACTTTTGTCGGTTTCCATCCTTGACCATCTACCCAACTTAAATACACACGATAAACTTTTGATTGGTCTTTTGGAGTAATCGTACCAACTACCTCATTATCAGAACCATTTCGGCTTAAATACCAAATAGTCATATTATCTACAGGAATACCTGTTGCATAGGAAAGGGCTTTTTCTTTTTCTTTCCAATCAATAGAGTTTGAGTCAGAAGAATATTGATGACCGTTTGTTTGTTCTGTTCCAACACTTTTCCAATTAGGATTCGTGTAAGATTTTTTCACATTAGGTTCATTACTATCTTCAGCAACAATATCTTTACTTTCAAGGCCTTGCTGACTTTCATCATCAGCTTCTTCATTACTTTCTTTATTATCATCAGTTGTCGATTCATCTGTTACTGTGTTATCTTGATTATCATTATTTGTTACTGTCGATTTATCATTATTTTTTGTATGTTGAGATACTTTGTTTTTTGCTGCAGAAGCATTTTTCTCATCGTTTCGACCACCATAAAAGATCGTGCTAGCAACAACGATTATCAATACAACCACGATGACGATTAATGAATTTAAAATTAAGTTTGTTTTTCGGCGTTTTGATCTTTGATCTGATCGGGAACGATATTGATTGTCAAAATTATTTGCCATGTTCAAATCCCCCTTATTAAAACAAAAGGTTTAATCATTAGTGCGAACTTTTCGTCCATGCTAATGATTTCTCTTTTTAGACATTGACTCTATCATAACATGACTTTATACATAGGAAAAGATGAAGCAAATAATTTGTTAGTCTTTACTATTTTGATTTGTGTCATTTTCGTGAATTAATTGAACGATATCACTAAATAGTTGATTGATCCCCCCTTTATCTTCCGGGACTCCTAAGTTCACAACAACTAATGCATATTTAGGGTTTTTAAATGGAAAATATCCGGCAAACCATTTATTGTGTAACTGTACCTTATTTTCATATATGCCTGTTTCTGCCGTTCCTGATTTTCCGGCTACTTCATAAGGTAGATCTTTAAACCATCTTCCCGTACCATTTTCATTCGTTACGACATGTCTTAACATTTTTTGAAGTTTCATTGCAGTAATTTTTGAAATTGGTTTGTAAGGCAAATCATGACTTGAAAAATGTATCATCGGCGTATCATCATGATATTTAATTGCGGAAACAGCTTGGACCGATTGTAATTCCCCGCCCCTTGCGATGGTAGCCATCATATTTGCAATCGCTAAAGGGGTAAGTCTTACTTCCTGTTGACCTATTCCCGTTTGCGCCACTAAATTATCATCTTTCCTACTTTCTAATTTAGCAAAAATTTGCCCTTGATCCTCTTTTAGCTGTTTAAAGTTTTTAAAATGAAAGACGTCGCCTTGCCAACCAATTTCTCCGATTAGGCCTAATTTACTAGCATATTCTTCTAACAAATTTGGGTTTTCTTTTTTTAATCTTTTTGCTAGTTCACTAAATGTTCGATTACAACTTTGGGCGAAGCTTTCGTCAAAAGTTAGATCACCAAGCTGTCTCTCAGCCGGCTTTCCGTATAAATCTTCGTTACACGGAAATTTTTCTGTTTCATTCACAGCAGACGTTTCAATAGATGCAGCTGCGACAACAGTTTTGAAAATTGATCCTGGTATCTGCTGTGATAACATAACATTTTCCACACTATTATTTTTATATGGATCCTTTACATCCATTTTCGGGCGTGACACATTAGCTAAAATTTCATTAGTTTCGATATCTAATAATAAGACCCCGCCTTTTTGAATCTCATACTCGTCAACTTTTTTGTCAATTTGTTCTTGTAACGTTTTATTTAAGGTTGTTTGTATAGTAACGGGATAGTTAGAATTACCGGAACCTGTATATTTAACGTTAATTCCAAAAAGAGGGCCCCCCATGGCATCTACATGAAAAACTAGTTTCGACTCTCCTTCAGGTAATAAAAATTCATCAAATTGCTTTTGCAAACCTGTAATCCCAATTTTTTGATTTTGCATACCTTTTTTATCGGGATATCTTTTTAAAAAGGTATTAGCATCTTCTCCAATTATTCCAATTAATTGGGCGGCAGATATGTCAGATTCGGTATATTTTTTTCTCACGGCAAACACGCCGGGTATTTTCAACATATTTATCTCGTTTAACTGTTTGTCCGATAATATATATGGTGTTTTTCCATGAAATATGAATGGAGCCTTCGCAGTTTCTAATTCTGCGAAAAGTTGATCTTCCGAAATATTTAATATGCTAGCTACTTTTTCTGAATCCCATTGTATTGTTTTTAAAAAAGGAAAAAGCACCAATACCGATTTTTCCTTGTAGGTTAGCGGTTTGCCATTCCGATCAGTAAATTGCCCTCGTCCGTCATCAATAATAATTTCTTGTGTCCTTTGGGATACACTTTCTTCGAGAAGATTAATATGATGTTTTGAAAAAGATTCTGTATCTACTAATTGAAGTTGAACAAGTCTTGCTAAAAGCAAGCTAAAAATCAAAAGAATACTACTGGCTAAAACAAAATACCTTTTTCTACGCATATACTCACCTCGATTCTAACACGTACACCCTTTCATTCTTGACAGAATTTTCAGTTCATAACCATCTACTATGAAACAAAAAAAGCCGAATTCTTTAAGAATTCGACTTTTTTCGATGATATCTATTATTTAATTGAAATAATTCTCACTTTCATTTCTCCACCTGGAGTTTGCACAGTTACCTCTTCATTTATTTTCTTGCCTAACAGGCTTTTGGCAATTGGAGAGTCGTTAGAAATTTTCCCTTCAAACGGATCTGCTTCAGCACTTCCAACAATGGCATAAGTCTCTTCGTCTCCATCCGGTAATTCAATAAATGTTACTGATTTACCAAGTGTTACAGTATCGGAATTTGAACCATCATCTTCAATGATTTTCGCATTTCGAATCATGTTCTCTATTGTAGTTATACGTCCTTCAACAAAAGCCTGTTCCTCTTTCGCTGAGTCATATTCAGAGTTCTCGGATAAGTCCCCGAAACTACGAGCAATTTTTATACGTTCAACGACTTCTTTACGTTTAACCGTTTTCAAATATTCAAGTTCTTGTTCTAATTTTTCTTTTCCTGCTTGCGTCATAGGAAATACTTTTTCTACTGCCAATTCCCTTCACTCCTAATTTTCTATTTGTATAAAAGGTGTTAGAAAATACATCATAGCGCGTCCTATAAATAGGGCGCGCGTTTATAAATATATTATTATCTAGACTATCGTATTACAAAAATGACTTTTGTTCAAGAATTGTTTGAATTTTAGTAACCACTAAATCGATTGCCACATGGTTTTGGCCACCTTCAGGAATAATTACATCTGCGTAGCGTTTTGTTGGTTCGATGAATTGATTATGCATCGGTCTTACAACATTAGTATATTGTTCAATCACTGAATGCATTGTTCTCCCACGATCTTCAATGTCCCTTAACATCCTACGCATAATTCTTAAATCGGCATCCGTATCAACATAAAGTTTGATATCCATTAAATTGCGCAATCTTTCATCTTCTAATACTAATATTCCTTCTAAAATGATTACATCCTTCGGTTCTACAATAATGGTTTTATTGGAACGTGTATGTAGTGTATAGTCATACACAGGTTTCTCAATTGATTGATAATTTAAAAGCTTCTCGATATGCTCAATTAATAAATCATTATCAAACGCAAGCGGATGGTCATAATTAGTTTTTAATCTTTCTTCAAATGGTAAACTGCTTTGATCTTTATAGTAATAATCTTGTTCCAATACAAGAATGGAATGCCCTTTAAAATGGTCGTATATTGCATTGGTGACACTCGTTTTTCCTGATCCTGATCCACCTGCGACACCAATGACTGCCGGCTTACTTCTCATTGACTAGCTGTTCCCCTTTCGAATCTGTTTACAAAAATGAGAAAAAAGATTAATTATTAATTTTGTTTTCTACTGATGGCTAAACCATCACCGACTGGTATGATGGTTGTTGAATATTGTTCATGATTCATTAGCCATTCATTGTAACTCTTGATTTTCTTAACAAGATTTCGAATTCTTTTATTTTCAATATGATCATTAACAACCAAACCTTTAAATAGGACATTATCTGTATAAACATAACCATTTTTTGAAAGGAAGGGAGTATATAATTCGAAAAACCTCATATATTGACCCTTTGCTGCATCAATGAATATTGCATCAAATGAACCAAAATCTTTTACTTCATTCACTATTTCAAGTGCATCGCCTTTTAGAATATTTATTTGATGTTGGTATTCAGATTTGGAAATATTTAAAACAGCTTGCTCATATCTTTCATTATCTCTTTCAATAGTGACAATTTCCGCCTCCGGAAGAGCAGCTGCCATCCTCATAGCCGAATACCCAATAGCCGTACCGATTTCTAATATTCTCGCGGGACGTTGCATGTTTAGGAGCTGTAACAAAACTTCAATACCTGCCAATTCCATGATCGGCACATTATGTTGAATAGCGAATTGCTCCATCTCTTTAAATAACGGATCCCTTTCTTTTATTAAAGATTCAATATAAGAATGGATTTCATCTTTCATTTTTTTCCTCCTAGCGAAAAGGAGCTAACATGAAAAGTAGAAAGCTTTTCACATACAGCTTTCTACTTTTTATGTTGTTATCGATTCGTTAATGTAAAAACACGTTGTTATTTTAACATAATTTTTCTTGAAACGCTAATTTTAGTGTTAATTACTTTTGAGAACTTGTAATATATTTTTCTTTTAAGCGATTATGTTCAGCTAACGTCTTGGAATAATAAACTGTTCCTGTTTTCGTAGCTGCAAGAAAATATAGATAATCTGTTTTCGCCGGATTAATAGCCGCTTCGATAGACATCTCCCCAGCACTTGCTATTGGGCTCGGGGGCAGTCCTTGAATTTTATAGGTGTTATATGGCGAATTTACTTTAAGATCGTCATATGTTACTTGTTTTTTATGTTTTCCTAAAGAGTAAAGAACGGTCGGGTCTGTTTGTAATGGCATATTTACTTTCATACGATTATAAAATACACTTGAGATTTTATGGCGGTCTGCCTTTTCTGTTGCCTCTTCTTCAATTAAAGAAGCCATTGTTAAAATTTCATATTGATCAAGATTAGACTTCTGAATTTGTTCTTTATATTTTTCCATAACTGAGTTTGTTTTTATTAACATTTTGTTTACTATTTGATCTATAGACGGTTTTTTATCGTAGAATGAATATGTTGCCGGAAATAAATACCCTTCTAATGGATGTAGAACATCTTTTTTAAGGACTTTTTTTGAGATTAGTAATGGGTATTTTTTAATAAGTTTTTTTATATACTTAGGATCGTCGAGTTTTTTATCAATTTCTTTTTTATCAATACCCGAATGTTTTGCAATGATCGCTGTAATTTGGCTCAGTTGCAAACCTTCTGGTATCGTAAACTTTACTGTTGCTTTCTTTAACACCGTTCCCGTTTTCAATTGTGTTATGATTTGTTTTAAATTCATGGAAGGTGATAATTTGTATGTACCCGCTTGAAAGCCAGTTTCATTATTTAATTTTACATAGTATTTGAAGATTAATTTATTTTTAATCATTCCGTCTTCTTCTAGAATTGTTCCAATCGTGGATACAGTAGAGCCTATAGGGATTTCTACATTTTTCGTTTTAGTATTTTTTGGTTCAACTGGCTTTAATGCTGATTGAATGTATATATATGTGGCTAATATACCTCCAGTAATAATTAATATAATCGTTAAACAAATGATTCCAACTATTTTACGAATGGTTTTTGCTTCATCACTTTTAACTAACAGCTTTTTATAAATATCGTCTTTATTTATCTTCTTATCTTTTTGATCAGTCAATTGATCCATCACCCTTTCAAACAATCAATCCAATAACATAATGGAGTAGTCCCTTTTATCCAGTACATTATACTATATTTCCTCTATTATTACTTATTTTTCTTCGAATGATGAATGGCTGGAGTAAGAAAAAAACCTTTCCCGGTTACCAGGAAAGGTAATTATATATAGTATAGGGAGTCTAGTTTATTCTTCTTCTTGTTCGTCAAGGAATGTATTTAACATTTCCTCAATCATGTCCCATTCTTCATCCGTTTCAATTGGTTGAAGGTCGCCTTCTTCTCCATCTTCTTTTTGGATAAATGAAGATGCGTGAATTTCAATTTCTTCATTTTCATCTTCTTCTGCACCTACCGGGAAGTATAGGACATAAGATTTTCCAAATTCTTCTGATTCAAATGTAAATAATACTTCAAAAAGCTGTTCATTTCCATCTTCATCAATTACTGTAATATGTTTTTCACCATGTTCCATCTTTTCACCTCATTAATTTTGACTATCAAGATAACCTTGTAAGATCATACTGGCAGCCATTTTATCAATAACTTTTTTACGTTTTTTTCGGCTTACATCAGCTTCTAATAGAACCCTTTCGGCCGCCATTGTACTTAATCGCTCGTCCCACATAATAACAGGCAGATTTAGAAGTACCTTTAACTTCTCCGCATATGCTTTTGAAGCTTCTCCTCGCGGACCAATAGTATTATTCATATTTTTAGGAAAGCCGACGACGATTTTTTGTACTTCATAAAGTTTAACAATTTCCGCTACACGTTCGAATCCAAATTTTTCTTTTTCCTCATCAATCGAAATGGTTTCAATTCCTTGTGCTGTCCATCCAAGCTCATCACTAACGGCCACTCCGACTGTTTTAGATCCAACATCAAGACCCATAACTCGCAAATTAATATCCCCCACGATGCTGTTTCAAATAAGATTTCACCAACACTTCAATGATTTCATCGCGTTCTAACTTTCGGATGATGTTACGTGCATCCTGATGGCGAGGAATATATGCAGGATCACCAGATAGAAGGTAACCGACGATTTGATTAATCGGATTATAACCTTTTTCTTGTAATGCTTCAAATACTTGTAACAATACTTCTTTCACATCATGCTCTAAAGGTTCTTCCGAAAAATTAAATCGCATCGTTTTGTCAAAAGAGCTCATTATACAGCACCTCTCTTTAACCGCTTGTCCTAAATAAAAACAAGCATTATTTTACTTAGTACCTATTCAAAAGCTCACCCAATAGCATTCTCGCTCAAAAAACCTCCATATAAATATTTATACGCAAATCTTCTTTAAACAAGAAAAAATCGGCAGTATAAATAAAATGTTGTCGATCATAGGAGGAAGGAAAAAAGGATAGTTCTATCATTTTTTCCTTCAAGGCACTATTTCCTATCTTTATTGTACAACACTTTTTGCTTGAATCAAATGGATTTTACCCAATCACCTACAAATTCAAGCGCAGAATCTAGTTTGTCAGGATCTTTCCCACCAGCTTGAGCCATATCCGGACGGCCACCACCACCGCCACCGCAACGTGATGCGACTTCTTTTACTAGTTTTCCCGCATGATATCCTTTTTCAATTAAATCTTTTGTGACACCAGCGATAATATTTACTTTATCATCTTGCACAGAACCTAGAACAACAATACCTGATTCTATTTTTTGTTTCAAATCATCGACCATATTCCGTAGATTATTCATATCTACACCTTGAACTTTGCTTGCGAGTACGTTTACCCCATTCACACTAAACTTGTTATCGATTAAGCTCCCTGCTTCAATATTCGATAATTTAGCAGATAGTGATTCGTTTTCTCTTTGTAAATCTTTAAGCTCCTGTAATAAATTGTCGATTCTAGTTACTAGATCCTTTGGATTTGCTTTTAGTTTAGCTGCAGCCTCATTTAAACGATGGATTTGTTCATTCATTAAATGATATGCTGCTTCCCCAGTCACTGCTTCAATTCGTCTAGTACCTGCGCCAATTCCACTTTCTGAAACGATTTTAAAAATTCCAATCGATGATGTATTTTGAACGTGGCAACCTCCACATAGCTCTAAACTATAATCGCCCATTGAAACGACACGAACGACTTGACCATATTTTTCACCGAATAACGCCATAGCACCCATCGCTTTTGCTTCTTCTAAATTTTTATTTTGAATTACTACTGGAATACTAGCCCAAATTTTTTCGTTTACAATTTCTTCGATCTTCTCTAGCTCCTCAGAAGTAATTTGACCGAAATGTGAGAAGTCGAAACGAAGTCTATTCGGTTCAACTAATGAACCAGCCTGATTGACATGTGTCCCTAATACATCCTTTAATGCTTGATGAAGCAGATGCGTAGCTGAGTGATTTTTAATGGTTTTATTTCGGCTTGCTGCATTAACGATTGCTTCCACTTCTTGACCTGTAGTTAAAGTACCTTCTTTAATAATTCCTCGTTGTAAGTGTTGGCCATTCGGTGCTTTTTGAACATCGGAAACAATTACTAGAAGCCCATCAGCTTCCAATTTCCCTTCATCAGCTATTTGACCGCCGCTTTCTGCGTAGAAAGGGGTTTCTTCAAGGATAAATTGAATTTCATCTCCCGTAGCTGCTTGATCAATTAATGCGCCATCCTTAATGATAACCGATACTTTCGTTGTTTTTGTTAACGTATCATAGCCAACAAATTCACTTTTTTCTTTAATATCTCCTAATATACCGCCTTGAACCTGCATTGATCCGACATCTTGTCTTGCATTACGTGCACGCTCCCGTTGGTTTTCCATTTCTCTTTCAAAGCCTTCGAGATCAATTTTCAAACCTTGGTCCTCAGCATATTCTTCGGTAAGTTCTACTGGGAAACCATACGTATCATATAAACGGAAAACATCTTCACCGGAGATTTTACCTGTTCCTTCTGCTTTTGCTTTCTCCATAACCGATGAAAGAATAGCTAAACCTTCGTGCAATGTTTCATGGAAACGTTCTTCTTCATTTTTCACTACTTTTTGAATGAATTCTGTATTTTCTTTTACTTGAGGGTAAAAATCTACCATAATTCCTGCTACGACAGGAACTAATTTATACATAAATGGTTCGTTAATATTGATCGTTTTTGCATATCTTACTGCCCTGCGCAGTAGTCTACGTAAAACATAGCCACGCCCTTCGTTTGATGGCAATGCCCCATCGCTTACAGCAAATGAAACGGTTCGGATATGGTCTGCAATCACTTTAAAGGCTACGTCCTTTTCAGTATCAACGCGGTATTTTTCTCCTGAAAGCTTTTCTGTTTCATGAATTATTGGCATAAACAAATCTGTATCAAAATTTGTTGGCACTTCTTGAATAACAGACGCCATTCGTTCTAATCCCATACCTGTATCAATATTTTTCTTTGGTAATGGAGTATATGTTCCGTCAGGGTTATGATTAAACTGAGAGAAAACAAGGTTCCATACTTCTAAATATCTTTCATTTTCGCCACCGGGATATAATTCAGGGTCATTTTCATCGTCACCAAACTCTGGTCCACGGTCATAGAAAATCTCTGTATTTGGTCCACTTGGCCCTTCTCCGATATCCCAAAAGTTTTCTTCTAAGCGAATAATTCTTTCTTCTGGCAGTCCAATTTTTTTATTCCATAATTCATGTGCTTCGTCATCCTCGGGATGAATCGTAACGGAAAGCTTTTCCGGTTCAAAGCCAATCCATTTTGGGCTAGTAAGAAATTCCCAAGCCCATTCTATTGCTTCTTCTTTAAAATAATCTCCAATTGAAAAGTTTCCGAGCATTTCAAAGAATGTATGGTGTCTTGCTGTTTTTCCTACGTTTTCGATATCATTTGTGCGAATTGCCTTTTGAGCATTCGTTATACGTGGATTTTCTGGAATGACCCGTCCATCAAAATATTTTTTTAATGTTGCTACCCCACTATTGATCCATAGTAGTGATGGGTCATCATGTGGTACAAGTGAAGCACTAGGTTCCACTTTATGTCCTTTTTCTTGGAAAAAGTCTAAAAACATTCGGCGAATTTGTGCGCCTGTTAATTTTTTCATATTAAAACCTCCATATGTATTTTTGAGAAAGGCAGTTTTAGTAAAGTTTGTTGTTTTTGGGAATCTACAATGAACCGTTCCTTTCCGCTACAGGTACTCGCTTTCCGCGGGGCTGGCGATGAGCCTCCTCGTCGCTTCGCTTCCTGCGGGGTCTCATCTGTCCAGCTGAACCCGCAGGAGTCTCGTACCTTCCGCTCCAATCCACTCTGTGCGTTTAATATTGTTAAAAGCTACAATATTATAGAAATGAATCTTGAGAAATAAAAAAAGCCTCCATCCCTGGACAGGGACGAGAGACTTACTCGCGGTACCACCCTGATTAAAGATAACGAATGTATGTTATCTTTCTCTTGGGTGCCTATAACGGGGCAAGACGGCAGTTTTTACCTGCACTCCAGATTAGCTTTCTGTTATCCTTCATCTAGAATTTCTTTCAGCCGCGGAAATTCCTCTCTTTTGAGTAATTCAACTCTCAGATGGACTATAACATACTTGATCCTTCAACATTTTCATTGTTTATCCTTTATAGTCGAATTATAAAAAACTTTATTATGCTTTGTCAATCTTGTGAATGAATATTTACTGAAATATAGTTTTTTACTTGTATTAAAATAACTTTTAGTATGGCTAAGGAAGGGACAGCAATAATTAGTCCGATAACTCCCCCTATTTCACCTCCGATTGTCAGTGCAAGAATAATAAATAACGGATGCATATGCAAGGACTTGCCAACGATCAAAGGGGATAATATATTTCCTTCAAGAAATTGTAATACTACAATTACGATAAGAACATAAATTAAATATTTTACTGACATGGTGGCTGCGATTATAGCTACAGGAACTGCACCAATAATTGGGCCAAAGTAAGGGATAATATCCGTAATTCCAACAATTAAACCTAGTAGTATGGGATATTTTACTCCGATTAACCAAAATGCAATGGTAGAAATGGTTCCAACTAATAAGCAAACGAGAAGTTGACCCCTTATATATCCACCGATTGATTCATCAACATCTTTCACCATTAGTTTCGCCTGGTTGCGCCATCTCTTTGGAGTAAAATACCATGCTGTCTGTTTAACTTTCTCTATATCTTTCAGTAAATAAAATGAGATGAATGGAATAATTGCCAATATAAATATGAAGTTGACAATTTTCATTAACGCGTTTATTGCTTTTGAAAGAAAACTACTTAACCATGATTCAAATTTATCGATTCTCTGCTCAATCTGATCTTGAATTCCGTCGGGCCATCTCGATGTTGAATCATGTAGATTTTCAATCCACGTACGGTATTGATTCGCAAATTCCGGAATATGGTCTGATAAATCTTTAATTTGTTCAATCAAAATAGGGATGCCTAAATAGATCAAATATCCAGTGCCGCCAAAAAAAACGATATATATAATAAAAGTTGCCAATCCCCTATGTATACCAAGCTCATGCAGTTTTTCTACAAGAGGATGTAATAAGTACGTAAAGAAAGCGGCGATAAGTAAAGGGATAAATGCAGATAAAAAAATTTTTAGTATGGGCATCCAAAATGGTTTTAAAAGAAGACAAAAATACAAAATGATCATTAATAATAGTATAATGCCAAGATTAAAAATCCAATTCCAACGGGGTTTTCGCAACATCCATCCCTCCTTTTTCTAGTATTCGAGTTATGATGGTTTTTATCCAAAAAAAAGCTATCCCACAATGGGATAGCTTTCATTTAACGAAATGCTTTACGTATACGTTTCGTCATTTTTTTCATTTGTTTATTATCGAAATATCCTTGTCGTTGAGAGATTGCTGTTGCTGCTATCCCTGCTCCGAAGCCTAGCAAGGAGACGAATGTTTTATTCAAAACAATGCACCCCTTCCATTTAACTTAATCTTCGCGACTCTTCATCAAATAAATCATCTAATGAACTTAATGTTCCATCTTCCTCTACTTGATGGGTAAAAATCATATCTTTTCCAATTGAAAGTTCAATGAAGCAGTTCCAGCAATAATATTGGTTGATGCCAATTTTACCAAGATCTTTACTTTGGCAATTCGGGCATTTCATCATAGGTTTCGCCACCTTGCGTTTGATTTATCGAAACGATGATGGCATCTTTTCCAACCTTAGGCGGCCCATCTGTATGGACAACTTTCTTTCCTTCCAGTATATCTGTAAAGAAGCCATCTGTTAGTTCGTACCCTATGATAGTGCCCATTTCTTCCGAAAAATATACGTCCTCAAGCAACCCTAGCTGATCACCACTACGTGAGATCGCTAATTTTTTTAATAGTGGTTTTGAATGACATAATGTATATTCTTCATCTATTGCCTTGTATTTTTCAAGCTTGGTGTCTTTTCGTAAAATGATCCCTTGCTGCCCAAAATTATCTACTTTAGAAATAGGCAAGCGATATAGCGTGTTAAATAAACTTTTCGACTTAATTAGCAGACAGTTTATTTTCCCTTTATCGGAAATACCTAAATCGCAAACCTCTCCCTTTTTTTGGCCCTCTGTGCTATATACAGGTATTCCTTTTAAAAGAGACAATGTTCTCAAAAAGCACCCCCACCTTTTTCGAACATTTATAGTGTCTGTTATTTACATGAAATCATAAGGTGTAACGTTTTCCATTCCGATCATTGGATCGATTTCCATGATTGTTTCATTTGATAATTCGACTATTTTTTCCGCATTAGTCACTTCTGCTAAAATTTTTAATTTATCATAGAGATTTGTTTTTCTTAATTGGTCATCTACTCGTTCTATCCCTAATCGAAAAGCTTCTTGCTCCCCACAAATAATTAATGATTGTTTACTTCTTGTGATCGCCGTATATAGTAAATTTCTTCGGAGCATTCGGTAATAACTTTTTACAACAGGTAAAATAACAATTGGAAATTCACTTCCTTGTGACTTATGGATTGAACAACAATATGCATGGGTAAATTGATGAAAATCCTGTCTCGTATAGGTGACTTCTATTCCGTCAAAGGATATGAGTATCAAGTCTTGTTTTTCAGTATTTTCTTTCGCGTAAAAAATTGATATGATTTCGCCAATATCACCATTGAAAACATGTTGTTCTGGTTGATTTACAAGCTGTAATACTTTATCTCCAATTCGATATTTTATATCGCCGAAACTTAATTCCTTTCTCTCCCCCGTCTTATTTGGGTTGAATATTTCCTGCAATAAAACATTCAAACGATCGATACCGGCAGCACCTCTATACATAGGTGCCAGTACTTGAACATCCTTCTGTGTATATCCTTTTCTTTTTGCACTAGAAACAATCTTTTCAATTACTTCCGGAATTTGCTGGGTGGTGCATCGGATGAATGACCGATCCTTTTGTTGTTTTGTTACGTCTTGAGGGATACGTCCATTTTTAATGTCATGCGCTAATTCGATGATCGATGAACCGCCTTCCTGACGATAAATATCTGTTAATTGCACCGTTGGGATCACTTTTGACCGTAATAAATCTTTTAACACTTGACCAGGTCCAACAGATGGAAGTTGATCTTCATCTCCAACGAAGATGACTTGGATTTGTTCCGGCATTGCTTTTAGTAACTGATGAGCGAGCCATGTATCGACCATCGACATTTCATCGACGATAACAATTTTTCCATTAATTTGCTTGTCCTCATCGACATCAACATCTTCCTGTCCAGTCATACCGAGGAGGCGGTGGATTGTCATTGCCGGTAACCCTGTAGACTCAGACATTCTTTTCGCCGCCCTACCCGTAGGAGCGGTTAAAATAATCGGAAAAGGATTTTCTTTACTATAATCTTTCGGATCTAAAGAACAACCATTCAGCTCTGCATACAATTCAACAATTCCTTTGATTACCGTTGTTTTCCCGGTTCCCGGTCCGCCAGTTAAGAGCATCATTGGAGACATTAATGCGGTTTGAATCGCCTCTTTTTGAGAAGGGGCATATTGAACACCGATTCGATCTTCAAGCTCCCCTAACGCAAGTAAAAATTCCGATTCGGGAAATTGGTCCTTATAATCCTCCTGAGCTAAAATACGTTGAATATTTGATACAATCCCTTTTTCTGAAAAATATAAGGAAGGAATATAAACTTTATTGTTTTCAACCACAATTTTGCTTTCTTCACCAAGTTTTATAATCTCATTAGAAATATCCGAGTATTCAATGGAAATTGGCTGTGATTCCTCTAACAATAATTTCACTTTCGGCAAAAGTTCTTTTGATTCCATATATACATGTCCATTTTGTAAACATTCTACCTCTAGCGTGTACATACAACCCGCTTTTATTCGATCTGGATGATTCCCAACAATGCCTAATTGCTTCCCTATTTCATCGGCACGGCCAAAACCAATGCCTTCTACTGATTCAACTAATTGATACGGATTTTTTTGAATGATATCTAATGCCTGTTCCTGATATACTTGATAAATTTTCATTGAAATTTGTGGTCCAAATCCCAATTGATTTAAACCAATCATGACCCGTTCTAGCCCTTGATGTTCAATTAATTTGTCATATAATGTTTTTGCCTTATCAGGTGGTAATTTAGGAATGGTATCAAGCAAGGATGGCTGATCCAAAATTTTGCTTATTGCATTTTCTCCTAAGGCGTCAACAATCCGTTCCGCCGTTTTTTTTCCGATACCGCTAAACATTTCACTCGATAAGTATGTGATAATGCCTTGCTTCGTTTGCGGGATTTCTTTTTTAAAATGCTTTGCTTGAAATTGAGGTCCGAACTTAGGATGTTCTTGCATATCCCCATAAAAAATATAGGTTTCCTGCTCATGTATTTTAGGGAAATGTCCAGTAATGACTGCCTCTTTCTCATCTGTTTCTAAATTGGTTTCATCAATTCTTATTCGTATAACCGAATATAAATTTTGTTCATTGTGAAAAATCGTAACAAGATGCCGTCCTTTTACATATTTCTCGTCATTTTCAAATAAATTAAGCGTATTTTGTTGCTCCAACATGAGCCCCCCTTATAAAGCGGGATATTATTCGTCCGTTTCCCTCATTTTTTCAATCATTTTTATCCCATATCCTGATAATACATGATCTGGTTGTATGTTTATTGCTTTATTAAAAAACTCTTCCGCCTTCACTGGATCCTCTTTATACCCTAAATAAGCTACACCTAAATTGTAATATGCATCTGCATGCTGCGAATCTTGATTCACCACTATTGTAAATTGATGAATGGCTTCATCATACACTTCTGACTGTGCTAGCACTAGTGCATATTGAAATCTCGCTTCGATATCGTCTGCATTTAGTTCAACACTTCTCTGTAAGTACGGTAAGGCCAACTTCGGGTTTCCCAGCTGTACAAAACACATTCCGATCATGAAATAAATATCATTATTATTTAATCCTTTGTTCTTTGCCTTTTCGAAGTAATTGACTGCTAATTCATATTGTTCTTGTTCATAATATAAATTACCTAAGCAATAATAAGCAGCGGATGCTTGTTCATCCAATTCAATGGCTTTTTCAAAAAATTTCACAGCACGTTCTATTTCCTTGACTGCAACTAAAACATTCCCAAAATTTATATAAGCTACAGGATCGGTCGGATTTTCTTCAATCGCCTCTGAGAAATATTTAATGGCTTCTTCAAACTTGCCTTCTTGTAAACATTCGATACCCTTTTTGTTTTTATCCAAAGTATGACACCTCAAAAACTCAATTATTTTCTATCGAAATTATAACATAAGTTCTTCCCTTTTTAGCTGTAAAGTAAAAACCTCATCCCTTAAATATATGGGATGAGGCACTTTACTTAGCCAACATACATTAGTTGCTCATTATTTTTGAAGACTTTATCGATTGTTGCTCCTCCTAAACAAACTTCTCCATCGTAAAAGACGACTGCTTGTCCAGGTGTGACCGCACGAATCGGCTCATCAAAAATAACTTCTACTTCGTTATTGTCCAAAACTCTAACAGTTACTTTGTTATCCGGCTGGCGATAACGAAATTTAGCCGTACATGTAAATTCACTTTTGATTTCGTGATTGGACACCCAACTCGTATTCACAGCAGTGATGGAATTAGAGTAAAGGGAGTCGTGATTAAATCCTTGTTCAACAAATAAGACATTTTCTTTTAAATCTTTACCAACGACAAACCAAGGTTCACCGGATCCTCCAATCCCTAATCCATGTCGTTGACCAATCGTATAATACATAAGGCCATCGTGCTCACCCATCTTTTTACCTGATAATGTTTTCATTATCCCTTTTTGAGCCGGCAAATAATTGCTGAGAAATTCTTTAAAATTTCTTTCGCCAATAAAGCAAATGCCTGTACTGTCTTTTTTCTTTGCAGTGGCAAGTCCAGCTTCAAGTGCTATTTCTCTAACACGCTTTTTATCTATATCTCCTATTGGGAACATAACTTTTTCCAACTGTTCATGGGTCAGCTGATTTAAAAAATATGTTTGATCCTTATTCTCATCAATCCCACGCAACATTTTGTATTCTCCATCTTGAAAGGCAACTCTAGCATAGTGACCTGTTGCTAAATAATCTGCCCCAAGATTCATGGCATGCTCCAAAAAGGCTTTAAATTTAATTTCTTTATTACACATTACATCAGGATTTGGTGTACGTCCTGCTTTATATTCATCAAGAAAATAAGTAAATACTTTATCCCAATATTGTTTTTCGAAATTAACTGCATAATATGGGATTCCAATTTGATTACAAACACGAATGACATCATTATAGTCTTCGGTAGCTGTGCATACACCAAATTCATCTGTATCATCCCAATTTTTCATAAAAATACCGATGACATCATAGCCTTGCTCTTTTAATAAAAGAGCAGCAACAGATGAATCCACACCACCCGACATCCCAACGACGACTCTCGTATCTTGAGGTGCTTTCTTCATATATTTCCCTACTTTCTATTTGCCTTGTTCAATCGTTGAACAATTTTTGCGACTTCATTCGCAGCTTTTTCAATTTCTTGACTCGTATTATTTAAACCAAAACTAAATCGAATCGAATTTCTTAATCGCTTCGACTCTTTTCCAAACATTGCGACAAGAACATGTGATGGTTCAATTGAGCCTGCTGTACATGCAGAACCGCTTGAAGCGGCTATGCCTGCTATATCTAAATTAACGAGCATCGCTTCTACATCAGTACCAGGAAAGCTTAAATTTAATACATGTGGAAGTGAGTGATGATCAGTAAACCCATTAATATGAAAATCAACATGTTGTGCCGTTAATATATTTAAAAATTTCATTTTAAAATCTTGATATCGTTTCTGTTTTTCTTCCATTTGTTCTTGAGCTATTTTTACAGCTTCTGCAAATCCTACAATGGAGCTAATATTCTCTGTACCTGCACGACGTTTCAGTTCCTGTTCCCCACCGTAAAAACGATTGACAATTCTTGTGCCTGCTTTTATATAAAGAAAACCAATTCCTTTTGGCCCATTAATTTTATGGGAGGATACAGATAATAAATCAACGTTCAATTCATGAACATTTAACTTTACTACTCCGTATGCTTGCACAGCATCTGTATGGAAATAAGCTTGATGATCTTTTAATAGAAGACCGATTTCATGAATAGGCTGGATCGTGCCTACTTCATTGTTTCCGTACATGATCGTTACTAGGATCGTATCCTCACGAAGAGCAGCTTTCACATCTTCGACAGAAACTTGCCCATTTTCGTTTACATCTAGGTAAGTTACGTCATATCCATGTTTTTCAAGATACTCACATGTATGAAGCACTGCATGATGTTCAATATTTGACGTAATAATATGCTTTCCTTTTTCTTTCATTGCCTCAGCAATCCCTAAAATCGCAAAATTATCCGCTTCTGTTCCACCACTAGTAAACACGATTTCATTAAAATGTGCGCCAATGCTCCCAGCAATAATCGTTCTCGCTTCATCAAGTAAAGCTCTTGCTTCTCGCCCATAAGAATGAATACTTGATGGGTTTCCAAATGACTGGTTTAGCACATTAATCATTGTATCGATCACTTTCGGATGAACGGGAGATGTTGCCGAGTGATCGAGATAAATTCGTTCCATTTTTTTCACCTCTAAAGATGGTCAATTCTTACAAAAATTTCTTCTAAATATAAAACATGTAAGAATCCGTTTCTCCATCGTCTTTGTAATTTACAAGGTCTTCAATCGTTGTGTTATCTAATACATCCTTTACAGCATCACGAATTTTTATCCAAAGTGAACGTTTAACTGGTTCTTCATCTTCAATTCCTTCAACCGGACTGATTGGTCCTTCTAAAACTCGAATGATATCACCTGCTGTAATTTTGGCTGGCTCTGAAGCAAGTGTATAGCCACCATATGCTCCTCTGACACTTTTAACGAGACCTGCATTTCTTAAAGGAGCAATTAATTGTTCTAAATAATGCTCCGACAAATCATGCATTTGGGCAATGGTTTTCAAAGATGTTGGTCCTTCCCCAAATCTTTTTCCTAGTTCAATCATAATTGTTAGTCCGTAACGACCCTTTGTTGAAATTTTCATAGACTTGCACCTCGATTTATTTCTTCTTTTCTTTTTTCAAATTTTTTAAGGAATTTATCTGTGAGCGTTTGACATAGCGGCAATGCAATCCCAACAAGTGTTCCGATCGTTAGTACAAAAATAATTGTACCGATAAATACGGGTCCCCCACATAACCAGCCAATAATTAGGACGATTGCTTCCATTCCTCGACGTACGTGGGAAATTTTCCAGCCCGTTTTCGAAGTAACAGCTAGCATAAAGCTGTCTCGGGGACCTGCACCTAATTGAGCAGAAATATAAATTCCCATTCCAATTGCATTAATAATAATTCCTAATATAAGGACAATAATTTTTTCAAGTAGTGAAGTAAACTCAACATTTGATAAAAAATGTAAAAATATATCCATAAACGAGCCTAACAAGAGCATATTTAAATAGGCTCCAATTTTTGGGATTTTACGCATGATGGCTGCTGAAATGCCTAAAACAAAAAATCCGACAATGATTGACCAAGAACCAATTGTCAGTCCGATTTGTTTATATAGACCGATGTGTAATACGTCCCAAGGAGTCACTCCAAGATCTGCAATAATTAATAAATCCAAACCAAATGCCATAATGAGCAAACCTAGACAAAAAATAAAAAAGCGAAATACTAATTGATGATTATTATTCAATATACGTTCCTCCACTTTCTTATTTATAAATGGCTCTTGACATTATAGCATATTTGGAAGACGAAATGAATGAAAGCATACCCATTAACTCGGTTTTTATTTAACTTTCATTTCCTTTTTTAAATTCCTCGAGTCGACGATAAATCGCAGCTAAACGTTTCTCTTCTCCTGCTTCGACTGGCTCATAATATTTTGTACCTTTTAAATTACTCGGCAGATACTCTTGATGAACCCAACCACCGAAAGTTCCAATCGGTGTATCATGGGGATATTTGTAACCGACATGACCTAAAACTTTTGAACCGGCGTAATGTCCATCACGCAAATGCTTTGGAATATCGCCAACTTTTCCATTACGAATATCTGTTATTGCTTTATCTAATGCTGCATATGCTGAATTGGATTTTGAAGATAGACACATTTCCACGACCGCAACAGCTAATGGAATACGTGCTTCCGGAAGCCCCAATCGCTCACTTGCTGTCACTGCAGCTAATACGTTTGTACCGACTGACGTATTAGCTAAGCCGATATCCTCAAATGCGATAACAAGTAAGCGGCGGTTAACTGCAACTAAATCACCAGTTTCCAATAAATGTGCCAAATAATAAAGTGACGCATCCACATCACTACCTCTAATACTTTTTTGCAAGCTGGAGAGTAAATTATAAAAGTGAGATCCTTTTTTATCTCCATACACACCTACGTTTCCAACTAAGTCATCGATTGTTTGGTCTTGAACAATATATGTATCATTTTCTTTATTGGATGAATACACAATTGATTCAAGAAGGGTTAATGACTTCCTCGCATCTCCACCTGAACCAGAAGCGATTTTTCTTAATTGGTCTTCGGTTATTTGGATTGACATTTTCCCCAATCCTTTATTTTCATCGTGAACAGCACGCTGTAATAACTCATAAATATCCTCTGAAGTTAATCGTGTTAATTGCTTAATTTGTCCGCATCGGCTGCGAATCGCTGGATTGACATCATGAAACGGATTTTCGGTCGTCGCTCCAATTAAGATAATCGAACCATTCTCAACATGTGGCAATAAATAATCTTGCTGCGCTTTATTAAAACGGTGAATTTCATCTAAAAATAAAATCACTTTTCCCGTTAATCTTGTTTCATCAACAACCATCTCTACATCTTTTTTCCCGGATGTTGTGGCGTTCAATGCAATAAAAGGAATTTTAGTCGTTCCCGCAATCGCATGTGCAATCGATGTCTTCCCTATGCCCGGTTCTCCATACAAGAGCACCGATGGAACATGTCCATTTTTTATCATTTTATAAAGGCTTGTTTGTTTGCCGATGATTTCCTTTTGCCCAACAATTTCATCAATTGTTGTCGGTCGCATTCGAAAAGCAAGTGGTTCTCCGTACACATTTACAGCCCCCAAACAAATATTTAATATCAATTATAACTTTAAAATTGTAGGTTGAAAATTTATACGCCTAATAATAGCAAAAAAAGGGATGTCGAGTAATTAACATCCCTTTTTTATTTACTATTATGCTGCAACATCCCTTTTCATAAATACACCAAATGCCAGTACAATAAAAATAATAAAGTATACGAGCAGCGTGATAATGGAGAAACCGAGTGTCATTCCTTCTACAAGTGGGATGCCATCAAAGTATTGCATTAAATTTGTGTTGGCGAATAGAATGAATTTTGCCCATTCGAATTTTGCTGCAAGGAGCTGAGTAATGTTTCCGCCCATGAGTAGAAGGAATACGGAAATCCCAATTGCTAAAGAGCTGTTACGGAATACGGCTGATATCATAAATGCCATCGTAATTAACATGATTACATCAATGGAGGATAATAAATACGTTTTGATTAAATACCATAGCATGTTTTGTTCAACGACATGTCCATTAGTATAGGCAAGGTGAACATTATCTCCACTTCCGGAACCAAACAAGATAAATCCGACAATGGCCGAAGTGACAAATAGGATTGCTAACATGAAAATGCCAAATACGATGACAGTTAAATATTTTGATAGTAATATTTTTGATCGTTTTAGCGGGCGGATTAATAATAGTTTAATTGTCCCCCAACTAAATTCGCTTGCTACGATTCCCGCTGCAATAATAATTGTGAATAAACCAACGAAGGAAATAAACATCGTATTATCATTAATAAATGAAAAACCGCTTGATTGATCAGATGGTGCCATATTATGTGCAAGACGATATTTGTTTATTTCAATATTTTTTTCATAAAATTTTTTTGCACTTGCCGCTGTTGCCGGCATTTCTTTAAGCTGTTGTTCATCTGCTTTAATCTCAGCAGTTACTTCCGCTTTCCAATCTCTTTGCGTACCTTTATCCAATTTTCCTTCATAATATTTTGTTAATGCTCCACTGCCGATGACACCTAAGATGATTAAGCCAATCATCACATAGGAACCGGCACGCTTGAATATTTTAATCCATTCATTATAGACAAGATTAAGCATGTGCTACTTCCTCCTTTGTAATTTCTAAGAATCGGTCTTCCAATGATTTAGAAATGAGTTTTACTTCATAGATTCGTATTCCTGTTGAAACAAGTGTTTGAATAAAATCCGGAACTTGTTCTTTTTCTAATTCTACTTCAATTCCATGGTCAATTTGGGTAAATGAATATCCGCTAATTGACTCAAGTGTTGCACCACTATCTATTTCTATAAAATACTTTTGCTTCTGATCTTCATACACAAAGTCGTGGACGTTTTGCACGTCGATTAATTTTCCTTTTTGAATAATCGCAATTCGATCACACATCATTTCCATTTCCGATAATAAGTGACTGGAAACGATAACCGCCATGCCTTTTTCTTTTGATAATTTCCGTAAATGATCCCTAATTTCTCGGATTCCCGCAGGATCAAGGCCATTGGTCGGTTCATCAAGGATCATTACTTTCGGATCATGCAGTAGACTTTGTGCTAATCCTAATCGTTGTCTCATACCTAATGAATAAGTTTTGACTTTGTCGTTAATACGATCTTTTAAACCGACAAGTTCAATAACTTCATTTATTTTTTCTTTCGTAATTCCTTTTATCATCCGCGCATACTGCATTAAGTTTTGATACCCTGTTAAAAACTTATACATTTCCGGATTTTCAACAATCCCGCCGACATTTCGTAATGCTTCCTCATATTCATTTTTTACATTCTTTCCACAAATGACGATATCACCTGATGTAATCCCCATTAGTCCTACAATCATACGAATCGTCGTTGTTTTACCTGCACCATTCGGTCCTAAGAAACCGAATACTTCACCTTCGTTTATCGTAAACGATAAATTATCAATAATTTTTTTGCCTTTAATTACTTTCGTTACATTTTTTAATTCAACCGCTGATTTCATCATTTGTTTCCTCCATTCAACTTAATATTATCCAGTTTCTTTTTAAACATTTTAGAAACAGATAACTCCCTCCTTTAGTTCGCCTTCAACGTTTCTATAAAATTATGTACTATCAAAACAGTACACTACTGCAAAAATAACCGTCAATACCTTTTTTGGAAATTTTTTCACCTTCTCTAAATAAAAAAACCGCCATTGGCGGTTTTTTATAATTTTTCCCAGTAAAAATCTTTTATTTATCTTTGACACGCTTTAGCGGAATATCTTTTACTATTTCCTTAACAACATAGCTTGCCATGAATAATCCGGCTGTTGATGGAACAAAAGCATTCGATGAAGGCGGCATTTTTGCTTTACGGATTTCTGCTTCATCATTCCCAACTACTTTTCTAACATCTTCGCGAATAATGATTGGACTTTCATCTGAAAATACAACAGGAATTCCTTTGCGAATTCCTTCCTTACGAAGCCTCGTACGAATGACTTTAGCAATTGGATCTGTATGTGTTTTGAAAATATCAGCTATTTTCAGTCTTGTAGGATCCATTTTATTCGCCGCACCCATACTTGAAATAATTAGAATATTACGTTTTAAGCATTCTTTAATTAAATGAATTTTATAAGAAATCGTGTCGGATGCATCAACGATAAAATCCGGTTGTTCTGCGAAAAACTGCTCATATGTTTCTTCTGTATAAAACATGTTCAAAGAGATGACTTCGCATTCTGGATTAATATCCTTGATCCGCTCCTTCATTATGTCGGCTTTCGGTTGTCCAATTGTAGAAAGCAATGCAGGCAATTGTCGATTTATATTTGTAATATCTACTGAATCTTTATCAACTAAAATTAATTTCCCGACGCCGGATCGTGCCAACGCTTCAACAGCAAACGATCCAACTCCACCTATACCAAGTATGGCAACCGTACTATTTTTTAATTTTTCTAATCCTTCTTTTCCCAAAGCTAATTCATTTCGTGAAAACTGGTGAAGCACATGTATCATCTCCAAAATTCTACTTTATCTTCCTTGGATAAGGATAAACAATTTGTCGCTTAAAATCAATATTTGTCCAATTTAGTGCAAAATAAAAACCCTCTATAAAAGAGAGTTTAAGTTTCAATTAAAATGATAAGCCCCAATCATGCCGTCGCAAAATCCTAGTGTTTTGAACCCGCACTTGGCAGGTGGGTGTTCTGTTTCAGCTTTATACGTCCTTTATAAAAAGGCATGTATGCGGCATGAAAACGCCAAACTCCCGTAGGTAATATGTTCGGTCAAAACGAATAGGTACAAAAACGAACACATCAGGACTTATCGTATTATTTAAATAGTATCATAGGAATTTTATTTTTTCAATATTACTATAGTTGGAAAAATCATACGATATTTGACAAAAATCTCATTATTTATTTTTCTTTAAGGTTCAAAGAAAGATGTAAGTCTTGTAATTGTAGCTCACTTACCTCGCCTGGTGCTTCAGTTAACAAGCAACTTGCACTCGCTGTTTTTGGAAAGGCAATTGTATCGCGTAAATTTGTACGTCCAGATAATAGCATAACAATTCGATCCAACCCTAAAGCAATTCCACCGTGTGGAGGTGTTCCATATTCAAAAGCGTCCAAGAGGAAACCAAATTGTTCCCTTGCTTGCTCCTCTGTAAATCCAAGGACTTTAAACATTTTTTCTTGAATGTCTCTTTCAAAAATACGTAATGATCCACCACCTAACTCATAACCATTTAGAACTAAGTCATATGCTTGAGCTTTTACATTTTTCGGATCACTTTCAAGTTTTTCGATATCTTCTCTAAAAGGCATCGTGAATGGGTGATGAGCTGCATAGTAACGTCCTTCTTCTTCGTCATACTCAAGTAATGGCCAGTCTGTTACCCACAGGAAATTAAATTTGGATTCGTCAATTAGCCCTAGTTCTTTACCAAGTTTTAACCTTAGCGCTCCTAAAGCATCTGCAACAACTGAGGTTTTGTCTGCAACAAATAATAATAAGTCACCCGTAGATGATTCTAATATTGATTTGAACTGTTGTTGCTCCTCTTCGGAGAAGAATTTTGCAATCGGTCCTTTCAAACCATCTTCTTCCACCTTTAGCCATGCCAAACCTTTGGCACCATAACGTGATACAAATTCAGTTAGACCATCAATATCTTTTCGAGAATATTTAGTAGCTCCGCCTTTCACATTGATTGCCTTCACTTGGCCACCATTTGTAACTGCAGCTGAAAATACTTTAAATCCCGATTCTTTAACTATTTCAGATAAGTCCACTAGTTCCATTTCAAAACGTGTGTCAGGTTTATCTGAACCATATCGACTCATCGCTTCATCATATGTCAATCTTGGTAGCGGTGTACTGATATCAATCCCTTTCACATCTTTCATTAATCGGACCATCATTTTTTCCGTCATATCCATAATGTCTTCTTGACTATAAAAACTTGTTTCAATATCAATTTGTGTAAATTCTGGTTGACGATCTGCACGTAAGTCCTCGTCACGGAAACAACGGGCAATTTGATAGTATTTATCAAATCCGGAAACCATTAATAATTGTTTAAAAATTTGCGGTGACTGTGGCAACGCATAAAATTCACCCGGATGTACGCGACTAGGTACTAAATAATCACGTGCTCCTTCAGGAGTACTTTTTGTTAAAATTGGTGTTTCAACATCCAAAAATCCTTCTTCATCTAAAAAGCGACGAATCGTTTTTGTCACATCATGACGCATTTTAAATGTTTCATACATAACAGGCCTGCGTAAATCAAGATAACGGTATTTTAAACGAACATCTTCAGCGACTTCTGTTTTATTTTCAATCATAAATGGCGGTGTCTTTGCTTCATTTATAATTGTCACCTGGTCGACTTTAATTTCAATTTTCCCGGTCTTTAAGTTTTCATTTACTGTTGAAGCATCTCTTGCTACGACTGTACCTTTAACATCTAATACATATTCGGAGCGAATTTTTTCCGCAATAGCAAGAGCTTCCGCAGAAATATCCGGGTTAAAAACAATTTGAACGATTCCTGTTCGGTCGCGTAAATCAATAAAAATTAATCCACCAAGGTCTCTTCTTTTCTGCACCCAGCCTTTTAGTGTAATACTTTCACCAATATGCTGTTCTGTTACTTCACCACAATAATATGTTCGTCCAAACATTCTATTTATGCCCCCTATTTACTTAGCTGTATAAATTGATTTACAAAATCAGTTATAGCCACTTCTTTTTGCTCACCGGTTTCCATGTTTTTTAGATTAATGATCCTTTTTTGAAGCTCATCTTCGCCTAAAATAGCAACATATTTCGCGTGGACACGGTCAGCAGCTTTAAACTGTGCTTTCATTTTTCGATCAAGATAATCCATATCAGCCGAAAAACTATGTTGTCTTAATTGTTGTAATAATACAGCCGCTTTAAGTTTTGCCTCTTCACCTAATGCAACGATAAAGCAATCAACTGGATTTTCATATGGCAGTTGAATATTTTCTGCTTCTAACGCGGCAAGTAAACGTTCAATACTTAACGCAAAACCGATTCCAGGTGTTTCAGGTCCACCCATTTCTTGAACTAATCCATTATAGCGACCACCGCCACAAAGTGTTGTAATGGCACCAAAGCCTTCTGCACTACTCATAATTTCAAACGCAGTGTGATTATAATAATCTAACCCTCTAACAAGCGTTGGATCGACTTCATACTCGATTCCTAATTCTTTTAAATACAATAAAACTTTATCAAAATAGGCTTTTGATTCATTATTTAAATAATCTAATATTGAGGGTGCTGACTTCATCAGTTCATGGTCGCGGTCTTTTTTACAATCCAAAATACGAAGCGGATTTTTCTCAAGTCGATTTTGACAATCAGAACAAAATTCTTCAATTCTAGGTTGAAAATGATTGATTAAAGCTGTTCGGTGAGAAATTCGGCTTTCTTTATCACCCAAACTATTAATAACAAGTTTCAATGACTTTAACCCTAGTTTTTTGTAAAGGGTCATCGCTAAAGAGATCACTTCTGCATCTATTGCCGGATCTTCGCTGCCAAGTGCTTCGACTCCAAATTGTACAAATTGACGGAATCTACCTGCTTGCGGTCTTTCATATCGAAACATCGGACCATTGTAAAATAGTTTCACCGGTTGATTCGGTTGGCCGAACATTTTATGTTGAGTAAATGAGCGAACAACAGATGCTGTTCCTTCAGGCCGTAATGTTAAACTTCTCCCGCCACGATCTTCAAATGTATACATTTCTTTTTGAACTATGTCTGTCGTATCTCCTACACCTTTTTGAAAGAGCTCTGTATGTTCAAAAATCGGTGTACGGATTTCTTTATATTGATAGGTTCTACAAATTTCTTTTGCCGTATCTTCTACAAACTGCCATTTCTCAACTTCGCCAGGTAATATATCCTGGGTACCGCGAGGAATTTGAATTGACATAATTGGCTCCTCCTTTTTTATGTAATGACTCTGTTAAAATAGGCTGTTGATTTCCGCTCCAGATGCTCGCTTTCCGCGGGCGGTCCGGGAGCCTCCTCGGTGCTAAACGCACCTGCGGGGTCTCCCGTTTACCGTTTTTCCCGCAGGAGTCTCGCATCTTCTGCTCCAATCAACATAGCATTAAACTAGACAATTAACTTTAACAAAGCCTATGTAATATAAAAAAACAACCCTCAATCCCTTGTACTAAATACAAGGGACGAGAGTTGTTTCCCGTGGTGCCACCCTAATTGAAGCAAAATGCTTCCACTCGAAACAGTTAACGCCTGTTCTACGTTCATCCCTATTAAGATAAATCCGTTCAGGATGAAACCTACAAAGTGTTCATTCATTAAGTCATCATGTAGAAATGCTTTCAGCCTAAGACATTTCTTCTCTTTTCATGTGTTTCTTAATTACTGTGCTTTATCATTGGTTTTTTATAATTTTATATTTATTTATATAATAATACGAGGCTAGTTCCACGTTGTCAAGGTACGCTTTGAGAAAAAATTTCATGACCGCTCTAATTTCTTTTTCAATAATTTTACATCTCCTAATGATAGTCCAAATTCGGATGCAAGCTCCATGGATGAAGCTTGATTTTCTTTTTGAATAAACTCATGTAAATTGGTTCCAAAAATTTGATTACTGCCATCTGATACTAATTGGTTTTTTTCATTAGCACGCATGTTCATTCTCCTTACTTTTTTGGCTATGTTAATACGTAATTTCCAATAAATTTTTCTTCACATTTCGAGTGAAAATACCACGAACTAGCTTTAGTTAGCTTTTATTCAATCCGTCGAATAGGTGAGAAACTCCTCAAAAATTAACTAGAAGTATCTTTTGTTGTCATATTGTTAGTGTATCCAAACAACGATTTTTTCTTTCTTAAAAAAAGGAGTTTTAAGTATTTTCGAGAATTAAGAAAAGGACAAGTTATTTACCAACAATGAGATTCAAAAGGTGGTGTTTAAAACAATTGAAGAAATGCGTTTTCGTATTCATTATTTTTTTATTAGTCGGGACAATAATAACTTCTAAGCCAAAGGCATATGCAGATTCACAAAAGGTAACGGTGAATGCCAATATTTTAAACATTCGTAGCGGTCCCGGGCTTTCCTATCCGATAATACAAAAAGGAAAAGCAGGAGATCGCTTTACATTGTTGCAAACGAAGGATGATTGGTACGAGGTCCAATTGTCTAATGAAAAAAAGGGTTGGGTTGCTAGTTGGTTGGTAACTGTTAACAGTCAGTCAAAAGCTACATCCGGAATTGTAACTGTTAATGACTTAAACTTGCGTACCTCTCCTGAACTATCAAGCTCTATTATCCAAAAACTGCAGACTGGTCAGCGTGTCCAAATTCTTGAAACAAATAATGAGTGGTTTAAAATCACCGTAGAAGGTTCTACGGGTTGGGTGAGTAGTAACTATATTCGATTGACTTCAAAAAGTTCGGTTACAAGTAATGGAGAAATGGTGACTATTTTAAACAATGGAACAAACTTGCGCAGCGAACCTTCTATTCAGTCTAGTATTGTTGAAATCGGAAATAGTGGAGAAACGTTTTCTGTCATTGAAAAAGAAAGTGATTGGTATAAAATTAAACTTAACGGAGGCAAGACTGCTTATGTAGCATCCTGGGTCGTTTCATCCACCGTAAAAATGAATCGAACCAAATCTAATAAAGTGAATACAAAAGGTTTAAAAGGAAAAACGATTGTCATTGATCCTGGACATGGTGGAAGAGATTCAGGGACGATTGGAATCACAAATACACTTGAAAAAAATGTAACACTTAAAACAGCTGAACTTTTAGCAGATAAGCTAAGAAATGCTGGGGCTAATGTATTTTTAACTAGAGAAGATGACCGATATGTTTCCCTGCCTTCAAGGGTAAGTGTCTCCAAAATCAATCATGCGGACGCTTTTATTAGTCTTCATTATGATAGTATTAATGATCAAAGCATTACCGGACATACGAGTTATTATTATTATTCAATGCAAAAAATACTTGCACAAAAGATTAATCGCGGCATTTCCAATGAAACGAATATAAATGACCGTGGCGCTCGATTTGGAAACTTCCATGTTATTCGTGAAAATACTCAACCTGCCGTACTTTTAGAGCTTGGATATTTAAGTAATCCTATACAAGAAATAGCAATCAATAGCCAGGATTACCAGGAATCGATTACGAAAGGAATTTATAATGGATTAATTGATTATTTTAAATAAAGGCTTTGTTAAAGTGCAGTGTTGATATAGACTCCAAGTTGATTGGAGCAGAAGGTACGAGACTCCTGCGGGATCAGCTGGACAGATGAGACCCCGCAAGAGCGAAGCGATGAGGAGGCTCATCGCCAGCCCCGCGGAAAGCGAGTACCTGTAGCGGAAATCAACAATCTAGTTTAAAAAAGAGAGCAATTATGGTATTATTCCCTACTCGGAAATAAAACCAATTGCTCTCTCTTTTAACTTTCTACAATTAATGTTACAGGTCCGTCATTTATAAGCGACACATCCATCATTGCGCCAAATTGCCCTGTTGCAACAAAAACACCTTTGTCCCTTAACATATGATTAAAAAGATTGTATAAAATTTCCGCCTTTTCAGGTTTCGCGGCATCCATAAAATTCGGACGTCTCCCTTTTCTACAATCACCATATAACGTGAACTGTGAAACTGATAGAATTTGTCCGCCTACATCTAATAACGAATAGTTCATCTTTTCATTTTCGTCTTCAAAGATGCGCAAATTGACAATTTTATCAGCAAGATATTTAACATCCGCCTCTGTATCATTATGAGTAATACCTACAAGTAATACAAAACCATTTGTAATTTCTCCGACAACCTCACCGTTCACTTTAACATTCGCTTGTTTACTTCTTTGTAAAACGACTCTCATTACTACATAATCCCCTTTAACTCATTATCCGTCGGACAGCATAAATATCAGGAATTTGTTTTATCCGTTCAACAACTTTATGAAGATGACTAATATTTTGTATAGAAATAGACATAAGAATTGTTGCCATTTTATTTCTATCTGACCGTCCACTAACAGCAGTAATATTTGTCTTTGTTTCATTAACAGTTTGAAGAACTTCGTTTAATAAACCTCGACGATCATAACCTGATATTTCAATTTCTACATTATATTCTTTACTGTTCGTTCCATCTGTTTCCCATTCAACTTCAATTAATCGATTTTGTAAATCTTCGGAAGTAACATTCGGACAATCCGTGCGGTGAACACTAACGCCGCGTCCCTTCGTAATAAAGCCGACGATATCGTCACCCGGCACAGGATTACAACATCTGGATAAACGGATAAGTAAATTATCAATCCCTTTAACTGTTACACCTGTAACCCGTTTCTTTTGCTTCGTAGGTGTTTTCATCTCAGAAACGATTTCATTCACCGCTTCTTCTTGATCACGTTTTCGTCTTAATTTTTCCGTTAAGCGATTCGCAATTTGTAATGCAGTAATTCCGTTATATCCAACGGCAGCATACATATCTTCTTCATTCATAAAATTAAATTTTTCAGCAACACGTTTAATGTTTTCATTTGTAAGGATTTCTTTTAAATCAAAATCCATATTTTTAATTTCTTTTTCTACTAGCTCTCTGCCTTTAATAATATTCTCTTCTTTTCGCTGACGTTTAAAAAATTGGCGAATTTTATTTTTTGCTTGTGAGGTTTGAGCCATTTTAATCCAGTCTTGACTTGGACCGTAAGAATGTTTGGAAGTTAAAATTTCAATAATGTCTCCAGTCTTTAATTTATAATCAAGTGTGACCATTTTCCCGTTTACTTTGGCTCCAATTGTTTTATTACCAATTTCCGAATGGACACGATAAGCAAAATCGATTGGAACGGAACCTGATGCCAACTCAATTACATCACCTTTAGGCGTAAAGACATACACCATATCCGAAAACAAATCTATTTTTAACGATTCCATAAATTCTTCAGCATTTTCAGATTCATTTTGGAATTCCAATATTTCTCTAAACCAAGATAACTTTTTTTCAAAAGAAGTTTTACTATTAACAGTTTTTCCTTCTTTATAAGCCCAATGGGCAGCAACCCCGTATTCCGAAATTCGATGCATCTCAATTGTCCGAATCTGTACTTCTAAAGGATCTCCTTTAGGGCCGATAACAGTCGTATGAAGAGATTGGTACATGTTTGGCTTCGGCATCGCAATATAGTCTTTAAATCTACCTGGCATCGGCTTCCAACATGTATGAATAATACCTAATACAGCATAGCAATCCTTAATACTATTTACGATAATTCGAACAGCTAATAAATCATAAATTTCATTAAATTGTTTATGCTGAAGAACCATTTTTCGATAAATGGAGTAAATGTGTTTCGGACGACCAGAAATTTCTGCTTTAATTGATACATCTTCAAGTCGTTCATTTACTTCTTCGATTACGTCTTCCAAATATTGCTCACGTTCAGCACGCTTTCTCTTCATCAAATTTACGATTCGATAATATTGCTGCGGATTTAAATAGCGTAATGCAGTATCTTCTAATTCCCATTTGATTTTCGATATACCAAGACGATGTGCTAAAGGTGCAAAAATTTCGAGAGTTTCGTTTGCAATTCTGCGTTGTTTTTCAATCGGTAAATGCTTTAGCGTTCTCATATTATGAAGACGGTCGGCAAGCTTGATCAAAATGACACGAATGTCTTGGGCCATAGCAACAAACATTTTGCGATGGTTTTCCGCTTGCTGCTCCTCATGTGATTTATACTTAATTTTCCCAAGCTTTGTTACACCATCGACAAGCATGGCAACTTCTTCATTAAATGTTTCCCGTAATTCGTCTAGTGTCACTTCCGTATCTTCTACAACATCATGTAAAAAACCGGCAGCAACAGTAGAAGGATCCATTTCCAAATCGGCTAAAATACCCGCTACCTGCACAGGATGAATGATATACGGCTCACCGGATTTCCGAAACTGCTCTTTATGTGCTTCTGCAGCAAACTCAAAAGCTTTTCGGACTAATGAAACATGTTCTTCATTTAAATATTCAGTTGTTCGTTCAATCACTTGCTCGGCGGATAATATTTGATCCTTCGCCATATATAAAATCACCTTTAAATTAGTAGTGTAAAATTAGTATGAATGGAATAAATAATAAGTCCATTTTTAAAATGATTATAATTACTATTATCGAAAAAAAATTGAATAAAGTAAAGTGGTTGTGATAGATTTTTCTCGAAAATGACGAATTATTGTCGATTAACTAGCAATTATTGTCTTTTATTCTTAACTATACGATAAAAAGCACTCGCAAAGAGTGCTTTCTTACTGTAAAAAATTAGTATTTCATTAATGTTAAAACATCATAACCTTCAAGTTTTTTTCTTCCTTCAAGATATGAAAGTTCAATAAGAAAGGCAATACCCGCAACAATACCTCCGAGTTCCTCAACTAATTTAATCGTTGCCTCAATGGTTCCGCCAGTTGCAAGTAAATCGTCTGTAATCAATACACGTTGACCAGGTTTAATGGCATCCTTATGTATTGTTAAAGCATCTTTCCCATACTCTAAACCATACTCCACTTTAATCGTTTCACGAGGAAGTTTTCCCGGCTTTCTTACAGGGGCAAATCCTACTTCAAGTGCATATGCAACTGGACAGCCAATTATAAAACCTCTCGCTTCGGGTCCTACAACAAGGTCTATCTCTCTTTCTTTTGCATATTTTACAATTTGGTCTGTTGCGTATTTGTATGCTTGTCCATTATCCATTAAAGTCGTTATATCTTTAAATACTATGCCTTCTTTAGGCCAATCTGGAACAATAGTAACGTATTGTTTTAAGTCCATTGCTTTATTTCCTCCTCAAGCTTCTCAGAACAAGTCATTCTTTCATCAAACCATGATTTTAGGTCTTGATAGGATGAAAATAACAATTCATTTTCTAACTTAATTTTTTCTAATTTTTCTTGGTAGGTTATCGACTCCAATAAATCCCTTTTTGAAGGAACATGATTGAGTGAAATAAGCCCATTCTCTATTGTAACAAAATTTAATTCAAAAAACACCTTTGACATAAAATCAATTGTTTCTACCGACCAACCACGATGCGCAGCTAATTCTTCCCCAAACTTTTGTAAATTAAATGATCCTCGCTTTCTTAAAAAGGCATAAAACCATTTAAAATGCTCCCGAGTCGGAATCGTACTAAAAAAGTGGTTTTGTTTTTGGTAAAAATACGTATAAATGCGCGCTGGTTTACATTTTTTTATAAATGTTTCTAATATTTCTTTATTTGGTGGGAAATCAAGCAAGACGATGTTTCCGCCATTTATATCATCGTTCTTTATTTCGTTTAAATCCTTCAAGTGAATAATTTCACCATTTATTTCACCTTTAGGAATTTTATTAAGTGTTTCTTCATTAAAAACAATAAAGAAGCTATTTGTTTCTGGAATATCTTGTATCCATTTTTTCAATGGTTTGTTGCCTCGTACATCGAAAAGTTGCCACTCATCTATACATAAATCCTTTAAAAAGATTTGCGGTTTCCGATTATTATTCCATTCATTGATCGCCAATTCACCTATTACGGAAACGGTAGCTAACGGAGAAATATCGCGTGCATAATTGCCTAACCCAAATCCTACTCCATCCAATTCGATACCCGATTTTTCAAGTACTACTTTTAAATGGTTATGATCTGCACCAATTTGCCGAATTTGCTGAATTGACACATCCTTCACTAATACTTTCGGCTTAGGGTTTGCCATTCCATATGGTTCAAGTAAGCGAAGTTGTTGGATCGATTCAAGATGAATATCTTCTAACGGAATAGTGGCATCGATTTCCGTTAAAGGAACAAAGTCCTCTTTCGTTAAAATATCTCGTGCTAACTCATTTAAACGTACACGTAAATCTGCAACATCATTTATATTCAACGTCATACCCGCTGCCATCGTATGTCCACCAAAATGGGGTAGAATATCCCGGCAGGTAGATAAATTTTTAAATAAATCAAATCCTGCAATACTGCGAGCAGAACCCTTCGCTAAATTTGTCGTTCGGTCATAACTTAAGACGATTGTTGGGCGATAATATTTATCAACTAATCGGGACGCGACAATCCCGATAACTCCTGCGTTCCAACCTTCTTTACCTATAACTAATACATAGCTATCTTTTAAATCAGAGTTATTTTCAACCATTTCCATTGCTTCATTCGTTATTTCATTGACGATAGCTTGGCGTTCTTTATTCATTTCATCAATTTCTTTTGCAATATTTAAAGCTGCCTGACGCTCATTACTCAAAAGTAATTCGACTGCAGGATCGGCACTATCCAATCTACCAGCCGCATTTAAGCGTGGACCGATGACAAATCCTATCGTTTCCTCATTTATATCTGATTGTTTTGTATTGGTAATTTCAAATAATGCATGTAAGCCCGGCCGCTCTGTTTGGGATATTTTTTTCAACCCCTGTTTAACGATCAATCGGTTTTCTCCTCGCAAAGGAACTAAATCAGCGATTGTCCCAATTGATGCTAAATCTAACAAATGTTCCGGAACATGTCCATATAATGCGTGTGCAACTTTAAATGCTACGCCAACACCAGCAAGTTCTTTAAAAGGATAAATGCTTTCAGGATGATTCGGATGAACGATCGCCAAGGCATCTGGCAAAATTGGACCTGGTTCATGATGATCCGTAATAATTAAGTCCATACCTAATTCTTTTGCGACGCTGGCCTCATGTATAGCTGCAATTCCGGTATCAACCGTAATAATTAGCTTGATTCCAATCGATGAAGCCCAGCGAAATGCCTCTTCATTTGGGCCGTATCCTTCCGTAAATCGGTTTGGGATATAAAATTCAACATCCGCACCTAAATCTCGTAACACAGTCATCATCACAGATGTACTTGTCACACCGTCGGCGTCATAATCGCCATATACTAAAATTTGTTCGCCTTCATCAATTGCTAGACGAATTCTCTTAACTGCTTTTTCCATACTATGAATGAGAAATGGGTCATGAAAAGCCTCCCCTTCACTAAATAAAAAGAGACGAGCTTCTTCTAGTTCAGTAATTCCACGATTAACCAATAATGTGGCTACGAGCGGAGTGATGTTTAATTCTTTTACGAGATGTTCTTTAGCATTTTCTTCTGTATTCCGTACAATCCAACGGGTTTTTGACTTTAACATATTTACACCCCTTTAACCTTTCCTATTATACAATTTACAAAACTTGCTGTCACTAATGATTGAAGCGGTTAACATTAGAAGTAACTTCCATCAACCTTTCGTAAAATAATAAAAAAAGCTATCTGACTTTGATTCATCAGATAGCTTTTTTATTATTATACTTGAGGCTCATCAGACCATTTACGTTTTTCTTTTACTGTTTTAAGAGGTCCTTTTTTCTTTAGTTCACGCTTTTTAAATACGTACCAAAGCTGTGCAGCAATGAAAATCGAAGAATAACAACCCATAATCAAACCAACAAGTAAGGCAATCGAGAAGTTTCGAATTGACTCACTACCGAAAATAAATAATGCAGCAGCCGTAATAACAACTGTTAATACAGTGTTAATTGAACGTGTCATCGTTTGGCGTAATCCAACATTTACAACTTGTGCGATATCTTCATCCGTTTTGAAACGTCCTTTAAATCTTGAATGATCCCGAATACGGTCAAACGTAACAATCGTATCATTGATCGAGTAACCAATAATGGTCAAGATCGCTGCAATAAATGTTAAATCAACTTCAAGTCTTGTAATACTAAAGAATGTTACCATCAAAAATGCATCATGTAATAACGCGATAACCGCTGCAACACCCATCCTCCATTCAAACCGTAAAGCTACATAAATGATGATTCCGATTGCCGCAAGAATAAGTGCAATAAACGCATTTTTCGCAAGTGCCTTCCCAACAGTCGGAGAAACAGTACTTACATTCGTTGGACCATATTTTTTTGTGAAATAATCAGTAATATGCGCTACTTCTGATTTGTTAAAAGTGTCTTTAAATCTCATAGCACCAATCTCATTTTTATTCCCTGACAAAACAATATCTTCTGGAGTCAATTTTAATTTTTCCAAATCAGATTGTAACTGTGATTCTGTTAAAGATTGTTTTGCGAGAACATTTACACGGGTACCTTTTGTATAATCAATACTTAAATTCAAGCGGAAAACCGATAATGCGATGATTCCTATAATAGTCAGCACAATGGAAAACACAAAAAATTTATTATGATGTTTAACAAAATCAAAGCGGTCAAAATGTGTTGAAAGCTTATGTGCATCCATATTTTCCGATATATCATGAATATCCTTTTTATTTACACCAAACCAGCCCGGTCTTTTCTTAAAGATATTACTATTTACCCATAAACCTAATAATAGTCTAGTACCGTAAACGGCTGTAACAAAGCTTAGCAAAATACTTATAATTAAAAGGGTTGCAAAACCTTTTACAGAGCTTGACCCATAAACGAATAATATAACAGCAGCTAAAATCGTTGTAATATTCGCATCAAAAATCGTCATAAATGAGGATTTATTTCCTGCTGCAAAGGCAGCCTTAACCGATCGGCCAACTTTTAATTCCTCTTTCACCCGTTCATAGGTGATAATATTCGCATCGACGGCCATACCGACCCCAAGGATCAAGGCGGCAATTCCCGGCAAGGTTAAAACTCCATGTATTAATTGAAATACGAGCAATGTTAAATAAATATATATTGCAAGTGTAACGACGGCAATAAAGCCTGGGAAGCGATAATAAATTAACATGAATAAGAATACAATAGCAACCCCAATAATTCCTGCATCAACCGTTTGATTTAGCGCATGCTCACCAAATTGCGCACCAACTGAATTTGAATATGTTTCTACTAGTTTCACAGGAAGGGCACCAGCTTTTAGTAATGAAGCAAGGTTTTGAGCTTCTTCTACCGTAAAGTTCCCTTCGATTGTGACCGTATCCGTATTAAATACTTGATTTACATTTGGATTTGAAAGGAATTTAGGATTTTTCTTCGTTACTTCTTTTTTATAAGAATCTTTCCCTTCTTCAAAATCAAGCCAAATAATTAATTGGTTATTTGGGGCCATATCCAATACTTTCTTCGTCACATCATGGAATGTTTTACGATCCTTTACTTGTAAAACTACATTCGGTTTCCCTGTTTCAGTATAGGATTGTTTCGCTTTCCCTTCTACTAAATCCGTTCCATCCATCAATTTTTTATCATTTACATCACGGAAAGAAATATTAGCAGTTGTAGCTAATATATCGCGAGCTTCTTTTTGGTCTTTTACCCCAGCAAGCTGAACACGAATCTGGTCTTTCCCTTCAATTTGGATACTCGGTTCATTTACGCCTAGTGCGTTAACACGTCTGTCCAATGCTTCGACGGTGTTTTTCAACACATCACTAGTAATTTTTTGGCCTTTTTTGGCAGGCTCAACTTTATAAAGAACTTCAAAGCCGCCTTGTAAATCCAATCCGAGGTTAATATGTTTCAAAATCTTATTAGTTGTTCCGCCCATTAATCCCGCAAATAGTAGGACAATTAAGAAAAAGGCGACGATACGACTTCTTTTTACCATTATGTAAATCCTCCCTAGCAAATTAGAAAAGCACCACAACTTATATGTAGCTTGGCTAACAATTATAAAAATAAACAGTTATTAACATTATGAAGTAGAAAAAAAAATGTGTCAATTTTTCTTTTTATTTGTAGATATTTCGCAAACTAATCATTTGGTTTCAATAATTCCTGAAGTTCATCCTCATTTAATTCGGCAAACCAGTTTGGTGATCGGTAAGCCTCAATTGCCGCAAAATTCATAAAATCTCCTGCTTTTAACGCGAGAATATCTGATACAAGCTCGTGAATATGAATCTCGCTTTTTCTTTTTTTCCATTTTTTCTTCGTTAAGTACTTCCACAATTCTTCCATTGTTACATGTTCATATCCCATTAAATCAAACTCATCTAATTTGCTTTTTAATGCTGGTTCTAACAAATTAAAATATTTATCGTATAATTGATCGACTTCCCGCATCCCCTTTCGCCCCTTCAAAAAAAATGAACTTGTCATGCTTTGTCCACTATGTTGCATATACATTTTATTGTATATGAAAATCCTGTATTTGAGAAGGTAGGTAAACATGGATGTCAAAGTTTTTAAAAGGAACAATGATTTTATTAATTGCCGGACTTTTTACAAGGGTCTTAGGATTCATAAATCGAATGGTCATCGCACGCTTTATCGGAGGAGAAGGTGTAGGCCTTTATATGATGGCTTTTCCTACCTTAATGTTAGTTATTACAATAACACAGCTAGGTCTTCCTGTAGCTATTTCGAAATGTATTGCAGAAGCAGCAGCTATTGGGGACAGACAAAAAATAAAAAAAATTCTTGCCGTTTCTTTAACGATTACCGTTTCCTTATCATTAATTTTTACACCTGGACTTATATTATCGGCGCCCTATTTAACGAAAACTTTATTTACAGACTCAAGAATTTATTATCCATTAGTGGCAATCTCTCCGATCATACCAATCGTAGCGGTTTCAGCCGTTTTAAGAGGATATTTTCAAGGAATGCAAAATATGAAACCGTATGCTATATCACAAGTACTTGAACAATCTGTACGAATTATTTTAATCGCCGTCCTAACAACAGCATTTTTACAATACGGAATAGAATATGCGGCCGCAGGAGCTATGATTGCTTCCATTGTTGGTGAACTCGCATCACTTGCCTATATGTTTACGATGTTCAAATTACGGAAGAAATTTAAAGTGCGAAAGAAGTTTTTTCAAGCAGTTAGCGCTGGAAAGGAAACCTTTTATGAACTAATGAGAGTTGCATTACCGACAACTGGTAGTCGTTTTATCGGAAATATTTCATGGTTTCTCGAGCCAATTGTTGTATCACATGCTCTTGCTATCGCTGGATTAACCGCGGCCCTTGCTACAAAAGAATATGGCGTTTTAACTGGTTTTGCATTGCCGTTACTTATGCTGCCATCCTTTGTTACGCATTCACTTTCTACCGCACTGGTTCCTGCTATAAGTGAAGCGACATCTCAACGAAATTTTTATTTAGTTGAGCATCGCCTTCAACAAGCACTTCGGTTTGCACTTCTTGCTGGGGGAATATCAGTCGTTATTTTATATCTTTTTGCAGAGCCAATCATGCAAATGATGTATGGATCTACAAATGGGACAAATTTAGTTAAATTGATGGCACCATTTTTCATTTTTCAATATTATCAAGGCCCATTACAAGCGACTTTGCAAGCTTTAGATCTTGCAAGAGCAGCGATGATTAATAGTCTTCTCGGGGCTGTTGTAAAACTTGGATTAATTTTTGTCCTTGCCTCAAAACCTGACTTTGGAATTACCGGGGCAGCTTTAGGAATAATGACCAGTACTTTATTAGTCACTTTACTGCATTTTGCTACAGTTATTAAAAAAATTCAATTCACCATTTATGTGCGTGAGTATTTTAAATTTATCGTTGGTACAGTCTCAACAGGATTAATTGTTTTTTGGTGGAAGGAACACTTTTTATTACACGGAAGTATATTTGTTAAATTGATTATCGGGATCATTTTAACTACTATTATTTATCTAGTATTCATGCTTTGTACAAAGCTTATAAAAAGGGCTGACTTAGCTTATATTCCGATCATAAAAAGGTTTTTGTAGAAGGGAAAAACATTTTTCCCTTCTACATAGTGAAAATATTTTTCACTCCTTTTCATCTTTTAAATCGATAAAAAACTCACCATCTTGAAAGCTGCAAAATGAAATTTGCTGAAGATCCTTATACCCTCTTTTTCTTAACTCACGACGTAACCATATTTCTGAAACATTTTGATTTGCTAAATTCTCTTGGGATATTTCCCCATCTATAATTAGTGGTAATGTAAAAGTTTTCTTTTGTTTCTTTTTATTATCCTTTTTAATAACAGATAGTTCACCTGATGTTTCTAAAATTGCATACTCCACATCAGCAATGTTATTAATATCCTTTTGTCGTAATTGCATTAATAAATCATCAAAATTATAACGTTGCTTTTTCATTGCCTTTTCATCAATTTTTCCCTTCCGAATAATAATTGATGGTGTCCCATCGATTAATTGACGAAATTTAGGAACCTTTAATGAAATAAGTGCAAATCCGACCTGAATTCCAAGTAATATAACCATTGGTTCGATCGTATGTGCAATCGGTTCTTTATGATTTTCAATTGCTACAGCTGCTAATTCACCGATCATAATGAAAATAACGAGATCGAGTACACTTAATTCCCCAATTTCCCGCTTGCCCATAAATCTAAAAATAATCAATATGACAAGATATAAAACAACGGTTTTCCAACCAATTGTAAAATAGTGATAAAGATCCATATCCATATCCAATATCCTCCTATACACATTCACTCGCCATTAGTATGACCATTTTTCTTTTTAACATTTTGGAAAAGCTTGTTAGCGCTGATAAGACATTCTTTAAATAATTTATTCTAATTTTAAAACTTGTGAATATGCTTGTACTAAGGGACAGAACTATTTTATGAAGGGAGAGACGAACAATCGGAACAAAAAAATTAGGATCTAGTATTTTATACGGAATATTAACTATATTTGTTTTAATCACGATATCAAGCTTAATCTTGTCAACTATTTTGCGATATTCTGAAGTTCAAGAGAATTCCGTTAAATTATTAGTGACAATAATTTCGTTTATTGCATTATTTATTGGAGGATTTGTTTGCGGCGGCAAAGGACAACAAAAAGGGTGGATTTCAGGAAGCCTCACTGGAATTACTTATACATTAATAATCTTTCTTTTTCAATTTCTTGGGTATGGAAATATTTTTTCAGGAGAACAACTGATTTATCATATTTGTTATATTGTAACAGCGATGATGGGCGGGGTATTAGGAGTTAATATTATGAGTGATCATACGAGGAAAGCATAATCACTTTGATAAGATAAAAGAGAAGTACGTCAAGTACTTCTCCTTATCTTTTATTATTCAGCAGTTTGAGCAGTAGCAGCTGATTCCACTACCTCTCTGATAGCTGAGCGGTCATACGTTAGACGACTGCCATCGCCGCATTTGATGACAATTTGTCTTTCGTCAATCGCATCAACAATGCCGTGTAAACCACCAATTGTAACTATTTTATCCCCTTTTGATAAATTGTTTTGCATCATTTGAACATTCTTTTGTCTTTTTTGATTTGGTCTAATGAGCAAAAAGTAAAATAGCACAAACATTAACAAAATGGGTAGTAATCCACCTAAACTTTGCATTAATCCCCCTCCTTCCTTTAGAAGTTTTTCGCATCCGGACGGTTAAATCCATATTGCTCAAAAAACTCTTCCCTGAAATCACCAAGTCTGTCTTCTTTAATAGCTTGTCTGACTTGTTGCATTAATTGTATCAGAAAATGGAGATTATGGTAAGTTGTAAGTCTAATTCCGAAAGTTTCGTCACATTTTATTAAATGGCGGATATAGGCACGTGAATAATTTTGACATGTATGACAATTACAATTTTCATCGAGTGGTCTAAAATCTCTTGCATACTTCGCATTTTTCACGACCAATCTGCCGGTACTCGTCATACATGTTCCATTGCGACCAATTCTTGTCGGTAAAACGCAATCAAACATATCAATGCCTCGAATCGCCCCATCGATAAGGGAATCCGGTGAGCCAACGCCCATTAAATATCTTGGTTTATTCGTTGGCAGTAATGGTGTTGTAAATTCAAGCACCCTGTTCATAACATCTTTAGGTTCCCCTACTGACAAGCCACCAACTGCATAGCCGGGAAAATCAAGTGAAGTTAAGTCCTTGGCACTTAGTTTTCTTAAATCCTCATATTCTCCGCCTTGAACAATACCGAATAAACCTTGATCCTCTATTCGAGAATGCGCGGATAGGCAACGTTCCGCCCAGCGGGATGTTCTTTCTACCGATTTTTTCATATAGTCATGTGTTGCCGGAAATGGTGGGCATTCATCGAAAGCCATCATAATGTCCGAACCAAGTGCATTTTGAATTTCCATCGATTTTTCTGGTGAAAGGAATAACTTATCGCCATTTAAATGATTGCGGAAAAATACACCTTCTTCTTCAATTTTGCGAAAATGACTTAAACTAAATACTTGAAATCCACCGGAATCGGTTAAAATTGCTTGATCCCAATTCATAAATTTATGTAGTCCGCCGGCTTCTTTGACAATTTCGTGTCCAGGTCTTAGCCAGAGGTGGTACGTATTGCTTAAAATAATTCCTGAACCTATTTCCTTTAACTCCTCAGGTGACATGGTTTTAACAGTTGCTAATGTCCCTACAGGCATAAACATCGGCGTATCATAGGAGCCATGAGGAGTATGGATTTTCCCAAGACGTGCACCAGTTTGTTTACAAGTCTTAATTAATTCATATTTAATTGCCGTCAAAGATAATTCTCCTTCCAAGTTAAAAAAACAAAAACTCTTAAATAATTAACATTGCATCTCCAAAACTGAAAAAACGGTATTTTTGATTTACTGCTTCTTCATAGGCATGTAGTACATGTTCTCGCCCTGCTAATGCACTAACAAGCATGATTAACGTTGATTTAGGTAGATGAAAATTTGTGATCATCCCATCAATCCCTTTAAACTCGTAGCCAGGGAATATAAAAATATCTGTCCAGCCGCTAGTTGAAACAATTTGCCCATTATTTGCACTGGCTATTGTTTCCAATGTTCTCGTTGATGTAGTCCCAACTGAAATAATTCTTCCACCTTGCTTTTTCACATTGTTAATAAGTTCAGCTGTTTCTTCGTTTACTTGATAAAATTCAGCATGCATCGAATGCTTATCAACATCTTCTACACTAACCGGTCGAAAAGTACCAAGACCAACATGTAGAGTAATAAATGCGATATGGACACCCATATTTTTAATTTCTTCAAGCAACTCTTCTGTAAAATGTAACCCGGCGGTAGGAGCTGCAGCAGAACCGCTCTCTTTCGCATAGACCGTTTGGTAACGATCGCGATCATCTAATTGCTCCTTAATATATGGTGGTAATGGCATTTCACCAAGTGCGTCCAATACTTCGTAAAAAATACCTTCATATTGAAATTCGAGGATTCTTCCACCGTGTTCCTTTTCTTCGATACAGGTTGCTTTTAACTTCCCATCTCCAAAGATGATTTCCGAACCAATTTTAATTCGCTTCGCCGGCTTAACAAGTGTTTCCCATCGATCATCTTCGGTTTGTTTTAATAACAAAACCTCTATCTTTGCTCCTGTATCCTCTTTTATACCAAAAAGTCTTGCAGGTAATACTTTCGTATCATTTAATACTAAACAATCACCTGGTTGTAAATACTCGGTAATATTTTTGAAAACGGTATGCTTAATATCTCCTGTTTCCTTATTTAATACCATTAAACGACTATCTGAACGGTTTTTTAACGGTGTTTGTGCAATTAAAGATTCTGGTAAATTAAAATCAAATAAATCAACTTTCACTGATGTCACCTTCATATTATGATATATTGGTCGGAACTTCCATTTGAAAATGATGGTACACAAGGTTTGTAACGATTCTTCCTCTCGGTGTACGTTGTAAAAATCCAATTTGAAGTAAATATGGTTCATACACATCTTCAATCGTTTCAGCCTCTTCACCGATACTTGCGGCAATCGTCTCAAGCCCAACGGGACCACCGCGGAATTTTTCAATAATTCCTTTTAATAATTTATGGTCAATATGATCAAGTCCTAAACGGTCAACCTGCAACAATTCTAGCGCATGATCAGCTAAAGACTTAGTAATTACGCCATTCCCTCGTACCTGAGCAAAATCTCGGACACGGCGTAATAATCGATTGGCAATCCTCGGGGTTCCCCGTGAACGTCTAGCGATCTCGATCGCTCCAATCGTTTCAATTTTAGTATTTAATATTTCTGCCGTTCTTATAACAATATCTGTAAGCTGTTGTTCAGTGTAATATTCTAATCGGGCTAACACCCCAAATCGATCCCTTAAAGGAGCAGAAATGGCACCCGCTCTAGTCGTAGCGCCGACTAGGGTAAACGGTGGTAAATCCAAACGAACGGATCTGGCACTTGGTCCTTTTCCAATGACAATATCCAAGCAAAAATCCTCCATTGCAGGGTAGAGAATTTCTTCAATGGAGCGTGGTAAACGATGAATTTCATCGATAAATAGTACATCACCAGGCTCCAGTGCGGTGAGAATAGCAGCTAGATCTCCCGGTCGCTCAATAGCAGGACCGGAAGTCGTTCGAATATTCACTCCCATTTCATTAGCAATAACGGTTGCTAGCGTCGTTTTTCCTAGCCCGGGAGGTCCGTATAATAAGACGTGATCTAACGTTTCACGTCTTTGTTTTGCTGCTTCAATAAAGATTTCTAAATTGTTCTTTACCTTATCTTGGCCAATATATTGCAGCAAAGTTTGTGGACGTAAACTTAATTCAAACGTTTCCTCTAGTTCAGTGGCTTCCCCAGAAACCATCCTCTCTTTCTCCTCCATTAAACTCCCTCCTTTGTCGAAGATCTAGTTACACGAATCATTTTATTTTACCAACTTTTTAAGGGCCATTTTAATATATTGATCGGTTGTTAATTTTTCTTTTTGTAAGTCTGATGATATTTTCTTTATTTCTTTATCAGAATAGCCTAGCGCTTTTAAGGCCAAAATAGCTTCATCAAACTGTGCGGAAGTCTGTGCAGCTTGTTCAACTGTATCCGTATTAAATAAATTCGGAAAGTAATCTGGAACAATATCTTGAAGTTTCCCTTTTAAATCAAGAATCATTTGTCTTGCGGTCTTTTTTCCTACCCCGGGAAATTTGGTCAAAAAGGTTTCATTTTCGTTTTCAATTGCCTCAATTACTTGACTTGGTTCACCAAACGCAAGAATTGCTAAAGCACCTTTAGGCCCGATTCCTGAAACATTAAGTAATTTTTTAAATAACGTTTTTTCCGAAAGTGTATGAAATCCAAAAAGCGAAAGTGCATCTTCTCGGACATGCTGGTAGATGAAAATTTTCTCCGAAATACTTTGATTAACTTTAAAAACAAATGGATTCGGAGTAAATATTTGATATCCAATACCATTGTTGTCAACAACAATATATTCCGGAGTCACCATTTCGATGGTCCCTTTTATATACTCGTACAAATCAGTTCTCTCCCTATATGTATAACAACATTCATAAATTCCATTTTACCATATTCTTAAATCAATTGGGTAAATCCTAATACAAAAAACCGGTCTTATGAACCGGTTAATTTTTGCTGTTTTTGTATAGAGTATGGTTTAAGTGTTTCTAATACTTTATCAAATTCTTCTTTCGACTTGATAGGTATACCTTTTTTCAATTCTTCATGTTTTTTTCCTTCCAACTTCTTTATATCAATTTGAAAAAATGACTGGATGATATCCGCATTAATTGGTTTTCCGTTAAAAATAGAAATCGTTCCATCATCAGTTATACCAAAATATCCATTCGCCTTAAGAAGGGGAGATATGTCATTGATTTTCTTTTGCAGTACAATTTGCTCTTCATCCATTTGTACGATTTGCCAATCACGATATTTATTTTTTACTGAGTGAATGTTATGAACATTTTCATACAGAATCTCTTCACTTACTTCGCCATCTACATAAACTCTTTCAAGAATGACTGTTTTCTTACTTGGTGTTGATGATACTTCAATGGATTTAGGCTCACGAGTTGTCTTCGAGTCTTTTACATGTTCGCTATCATCTTGTAAAAAGCTAATATAGAAAGCTCCTAATGCGAATATGCCAATGAAGACGATTCGAACAAAAAATCTCATAGCTGTGTCACCCCTATACGTTTTTTAGTACGTATGCTTAGTGTGACCGATATTTCACAAAAATATCCAACCTATTTTTATGAAAAGGTAATGCTTTTCCATATATCGAAAGAAAAATGGAGAACAGATTTTCTATTCTCCATCAATCAAAAATTATTGTTGTTTTTTCTGTAACTTGATCATATTTTTCAAATCCATTTTGATCGTGTCGCGGGGACCGCCGTCTTTTAAATCATTGTCTATATCTCTTGCTCGATAATACGTTCCCGCATCTGTAGTAATCAAATAATGTCGTCCATTTAAAAATGGACGTATCGCCTGCTCAACATTTGCTTTAGTCTTAGTACTGTCTTTGTCATTTTTAAGAACAATTGACAGTAACACTGTATTATCGCTAATCAACGCACGCGCATCTGAAACATTCGGTACTTTAATTGCCTCATCGGATAACTTTTGGGCAAGAGCACCTTCATAAGCGGTATAGTAGGAAGATTTTCCTTTCGCATTATGATGATTTAAATGACCATGATAATTAATGTCTCGGAGAATCCTGTTGTTGTTTACTCCACGATTATTTGTATTATATTCTGTAAAAGGCGATTTGATTGGATGATCATAATCATCAACATATCCCGATGGCAGAAGATTATTGTTTTTTTTCACGTTATCCACATTGCCAAGCGAATAATCCATCAGTTCCGTAATTGGGCCATCATGGTCAACCATATTTACATCATTTGTATGATACCCGACTTGCTGGAAACTGTTCGTTGTTCGATCATTATTTGCATTTTGATTATTTCCACACGCTGCCAAGCCCGATACCATCAAGAGTGAGATAGGTGCTGCTAAAAGTATTTTTCTCAAAACAGTACTCCCCCTAACTTTACTCCTAGAGCATTTTTTGCTCATTCATATTTTGTGAGGAGAAGTCCATTCTATTCCGATTGTTACTGGTTATTTCACCTAAAAGTCCCTTATATTCTTTTTATCATTTCATTTACAAAGGTTTTCCTTTGAACATATTGATTAAAAGTAATTTCCTTTAAGTAAGCTAACGATTGATCCTTATTCTTTTTGTTTTTTGATCTGATAAATCGATTCCATTCCCTTAGAACATCTGTTGGATAGATAAGGGCAATGACAAAAGCTTTATGATTTAATAAATCTTTAATTGTTTCCATTTGTTGCAATTCATGATTCGACCATTCAATATAAGGCAAAATTCGATTGGTGAATTGTAAATAATCAATGACAGGGCTTCCCAAATGTATTAGATCAAAATCAATCAAAAAAAGTTGTTCATCAAAATTATATATAAAGTTATGATGGGCAACATCACCATGAATAACACATCTTGTTTGTTGCTTAAAATAATTTTTATTTTGTTTCAACATATGTAATGACCATTTTGCCCATTCAACATAGACCTCCATATAATATTGTGGAATAAACTTTTTTAACTGTGGAATGTTAGAAATAAAATCCTTTAATCTCGTCTCCCATTTTTCAATCTGATTAAAAAACGATAATCTAGTCGAAAATTCATTAGCAAATAATTGGGTTGTTTCATGGAATTTCGATAATAACTTTATTGCTTGAATCCGGTTATTTTTTGTTTGATATGAAAATGAAGATCCTTTTTTTATAAATTCAATTAATCCAAATATTCTATCCTCAAAAAAACAAATTTTTTTCGCATGGATGGGGTGAAATCGATAAGTCCAATGGAAACCATTTGTAAATAAAAGTTTTGTTAAATATATTTGATTTTCGATTTTTTCTTTAGTTGGAAATTCCTTTAAAACCCAAGTGTTTTTAGCTGTTTTACAAATCCAAATACCATTTTTAATTTTTTTTACATATAAAAACGTTTCTCCGGTTAACGAGGTTAAATAAAGAAGGAGACGATATTCGAATTCGTCTCCGTCACTTCTTCTATTAGCAGTCATCACAATCTTCTTCCTGTCTTGGGTAACCACCGGGATACCCCCCCGGGTAACCCGGATAGCCTTGACCATATCCCATATAAGGGTTTCCGTATCCTGGATGCCAACCTTGTTGAACACCATAAAAATGACTATACGGATGATATCCATAATGTCCGTATGGGTGATGTCCATGATGATGATGATGAGCATGCCCATATTCATGTCCTTGACCATATCCCTGTCCTTGATGGTAATCCGGATGATGATGGTAGTCATGTTGGCTTCCATAATATTCATGACTTCCATAGTGTGGATTATCAGGTCTTTCTGGAAAATTCATGTTAACACCTTGCTGCGGCATATTTCCAAATTGACCATATTGGTTATATGGCATCCCAGAGTATTGGCCATCCGGGGCAGGTAAGTACGCACCTTGTTGGACATTTGGCATGGAATGCATACCGTGAAACTGAGCGTCTTGAGATTGAATAAATACTCCTTGTTGCGGCATTGAATGGCTTGCCATCATCGGCATAGATGATGATTCTTCTTCTTCATGCATCCAGCCTCCATGCTCAGGAACCTGTGTTGGATAAGCTCCTTGGCCATAATAATAGTTTTCAGGTGCATAAGACATAGCTCCTTGGACTTCCGGCATAACTGGTGTGTTATAACCCATTGGAAATCCTTGTTGCATTGGGTAATGTCCCATCGGTGCTTGATACCCGTATGGGTACGGAGTAGGTCCACATCCACAATCAGCTATTGGCATACAAGGTACGGTTGGATACACTTCAAAACACTCCTCTTGAACTGGCATCATTGGCATTTCAACTGGTGATTCAATGCTTTCTACTTTTTCTTCTTTCACTGGAGGCGGCGCTTGCATTTGCGCTTGCATTTGTGACATGTGCATCGAATAATAGTTATTTATATCAATTTCCGGGATGACAGGCTGCGGCATAATAGGAGTATAGATCGTTTCCTTTTTTGGAACCTCCTTAATGATTTCTTTTTGCACGGGCAATGTTGGCACTGGCTGTTCTTTATATGGATGTACAGCCTTTGGCGTTTCCTTCTTAGGAATTGCCACTTCTTTCTTAATTGTTCCTCCGGTTGTAGGTACTTTTATTTTCATACCAGGCATAATCATTTCCGGATTAGATAATTGGGCATTCATTTTCTTTAGTTCTTCAAAATCAACGCCATATTTTTTAGCAATATTCCAAAGAGTATCGCCTTTTTGAACAATATGGATCTTCACTAAAGTTCCCCTCCTCAGGCATAAGTCCATATAGTCTATGTCAAAATGGGCAAAATGCTAATGTTCTTCTAAAAAAATTTATGTTTCTTACGATAAAAATATACCTTCTCACTACCGGAAGAAGGCTAGGTTATTTGTAAATATAGTTAATAGATGAAATAAACAAAAGAAAATTTGGCATATATCAATTAGTTGGTTCTGTACAAAACATTATGTTAGAATCCAAATAGGAATAAAAAGCTGAAGGGAGTCTATCTGAGTGTTAGAAGAGAAAAAATTACTTGGTGAAAATAGGCGCGATTTTCTTTTACAGTTGCTAAAAGAAAGTAATGAACCAATTATTGGGGGAGAATTAGCGAAAATAGCTAATGTCAGTCGTCAAGTAATTGTTAATGATATAACCTTATTAAAAGCTAAAAGTGAACCAATAATAGCGACAAGTCAAGGCTATTTATATCTCCGACAACAAAAGGTTTCGGATCAATATGAAAAAACGATTGCATGTAATCACACACCAGAACAGGCTGAAAATGAGCTAAATCTCATTGTTGATCATGGCGTTACAGTAAAAGATGTAAAAATTGAACATCCTGTATATGGTGACCTAACAGCATCAATCATGGTATCTAATCGTAGACAAGTCAAACAGTTTATTGAAAAAGTTAAAGCGACGAAAGCTGTCTACTTATCAAATTTAACCCATGGTATTCATATCCATACAATTGTTGCAAAAAGTGAGCAACAACTTATAGATGTCGAAAACGCATTAAATAATGCCGGGTTTTTAATTAATACTAATGAATAAAAATTAAATCCAACAGACAGCTGTTGGATTTATTTTTGTGTATGATAGGAAAAATAACTTCCTAAAATTTTCACCTGACAACCGAGTGATTCAATTTCCTCGATTGCATTTTTCACTAACTGATCTTCATATGTTTGATTAATATCAATCATAAAGAAATAATGACCTAAACCCGTTTTCAATGGCCGCGATTCAATTTTACTTAAATTTATTTTTCTCCAGGCGAAAGCAGAAAGCACTTGATGTAAAGAGCCGGCCCGATCTGAAGGAAGAGTAACCATTATTGTCGTTTTTTCATATGTAGACGTAAGCGAAGGTAATATTTCTGTATCATTATGTGCTAAAACGATAAAACGAGTATGATTAAAATCGTAATCATGGATGTTTTCTTTCACGATTTGCAAGTTATATTTTTCAGCCGCTAATTCATTTGCAATAGCGGCCATGTTCGATTCCGGATGTTCACTTACATATTTAGCGGCAGCTGCCGTTGATGTCATTTGTTCCAAGGTTACCCCACGAAATTGTTGATGTAAAAATTTATGACATTGGGCAAGTGCATGGGGATGGGATAAAATACGTTCAACCTCATTCCACTTATTGTATTGCATCGGATGCACCATTAAATGTTGTTGAATAGGAACAATAATTTCTGCTCTAATCGGAGGGTTTGTTTCATGAAATAAATAATCTGTCGTTAAGTGTACTGACCCTTCTAATGCATTTTCAAAAGGGACAATAGCCATATCGACTTCTTTATTTTTAACGGCCTTGAAGCAATCGGGAATCGTTGTATAAGCTATTCGTTCAACATCAGGAAACGCATTTTGGACTGCTATATCTGTAAAAGTGGCTTTTGGACCTAAATATCCTGCTCTCATCTAAAATTCCCCCTCTCATCCCCCACTATCATGCTCCGGAACCTAAAATTTCCACCTTATCAATAAAATCCAAACGACGTAATTTCGATAATAACTCATCAAGGTCAATCGTTATATCTGTTACTTCTAATGTAATCGTCACATTCGCACGTCCCTGTATCGGAATTGTTTGATGGATAGTTAGGACATTACACGAATGATTAGCGATGACGCCAAGTAATTCAAACAGTGTCCCTGACCGATCTTCTAAGTGGAAAAACAAAGTAATCATTCGTTCTTTAACGATCGAATGAAAAGGAAATACTGTGTCCCGGTATTTATAAAAGGCACTGCGACTTAAATCAACGCTTTGTGCTGCATCTGCTACAGACTCAGCTTTTCCGCGTTCTATAAGTTCTTTTACTTCCAACGTTTTTTTCATTGCCTCAGGCAACACATCTTCACGGACGAGAATGAATTTATAGTCTATCTCTTTTTTCCCCAATGTCACTCCCCCAATACAAAATACAAAATACAAAACATCCCATTGCAATACTTTTGGCGTATTACTACTTTTTTATTGAAAGATTATTCAACAAATTCGAATTCATAATCCATAATCTTCACAATATCTCCATTAGACGCACCACGTTGTCTTAATGCATCATCGATGCCCATTGAACGTAATTGTCGAGCAAATCTTCTAACCGATTCATCTCGTGAAAAATTAGTCATTTTAAATAATTTTTCTAATTTATCTCCTGTCACAACAAAGCTTCCATCAGGATCCCTCGTAATATCAAACTCTTGTTCTTGTTTTTCATACTTATATACAACCCGCTGTTCTTCCTCTTTTTCTTTTTCAAGTTCATGTAATGGAAATTCCGGTGTTGTTTCAAGTAAATCCGCAATTGCAAATAGTAAATCTCGTAAGCCTTGTCTTGTAATCGCAGAAATTGGATAGATTGGATAGTCTTCCTTCAGTTGCTCTTTAAATTTAGCGAGATTTTCTTCCGCATCTGGCATGTCCATCTTATTTGCAACGATTATTTGCGGTCTTTCCATCAATCGTAAGTTGTATTCTTTTAATTCTTGGTTAATCGTGACATAATCTTGATATGGATCCCTTCCTTCAAGTCCTGACATATCTATAACATGGACGATTACTCTCGTTCTCTCAATATGTCGAAGAAATTGATGACCAAGTCCAACCCCTTCATGGGCACCTTCAATTAAGCCCGGTAAATCGGCCATCACAAAGCTGCGTCCATCTTCTGTTTCGACTACGCCTAAATTAGGAACAATTGTCGTAAAATGGTATTCAGCTATTTTCGGTTTCGCCGCCGAAACGATTGATAATAGGGTTGATTTACCGACACTTGGGAACCCTACTAAGCCGACATCTGCCAACACCTTTAATTCAAGAACGATATATCGTTCTTGTCCCGGTTCACCATTTTCCGATATTTCCGGTGCCGGGTTCGCCGGTGTCGCAAAGCGAATATTTCCTCGGCCACCACGACCACCTTTTGCTACAACAGCACGCTCTCCATGTTTGGTTAAATCAGCGATGATTTCTTTTGTGTCATCATCAATAACTACCGTACCTGGAGGAACTTTCACAACCATATCTTCTGCACCGCGGCCGTGCTGTCCTTTTGACATGCCATGTTCCCCGCGATCAGCTTTAAAATGTCGTTGATAACGGAAATCCATTAATGTTCTTAGTCCTTCTTCAACGACGAATATTACGTCCGCACCTCTTCCGCCATCACCACCAGCGGGACCACCTTTAGGAACATATTTTTCCCTTCGGAAGGCGACCATACCGTTTCCGCCATCGCCACCCTTAACAAATATTTTCACCTGATCTACAAACATAGAAGTACCACCCTTATAATTATAATACTGTTATATCAATGTGAATTACATGATTATTTCAACAGAAAAATAGGTTGAATTTATTTTATTTATGTTTACACTCTTAATCATTTTTTCTTGATTATTTAACCATTTTTTTAATAATTCCTGCCCATTTTCTTTTATTGTTCCATTAAATTCGAAATCAAAACGTATTTGGCCCTGATATTGTTCAAATGCAATGGATAAATTATTTTCTTGTAAAGGAACTACGACTTTTTCTAAAGTGAGGAAAAATGATTGAATCCAATTTGATAACATTTGGTCATCAACAGTTAACTCCCCATTTTCACTTAATATTTCATAATCAATTTGAAATGGATGGGGTTCCCAGTTAAATGTAAGTAGGATTTCTGCAAAGTGAGGGAGTTTTAAATTCGATAGTCTTGATTCTTGTTGTGCTTCTACTATCATTTTGTCCATTATTCGATTCACATTGTCTAGTTTATTCAATGCAATATTTCCTTTAATAAGCTGAAGCTGATTCATCCAATCATGGCGTGCATGTCGAAGAACTTCAACAATCGTCCACTTTTCCATTTAATTGACTCTCCTAATACATACATTCTTATCGTTCTTTTGATAGTATATCAAAAGTAAATATTTATTGCATTTCTAGTATAAAAAAAACTCTAACCGATAAGATCGATTAGAGTTTTTTAATCGTCATATTAAGCTTCTTGTGCAACAGGATATACGCTCACTTTTTTCTTGTCGCGGCCCATACGTTCGAAACGTACGATACCATCAACTTTTGCATAAAGTGTATCATCTCCGCCACGGCCAACGTTTTCACCTGGATAGATTTTAGTTCCGCGTTGACGGTAAAGGATGGATCCACCAGTTACCAATTGACCGTCCGCACGCTTAGCGCCTAAACGCTTAGCGATAGAGTCACGACCGTTCTTAGTAGAACCTACTCCCTTTTTAGATGCGAAAAATTGAAGATCTAATCTTAACATTTGTTCCACCTCCTACCTGAAGGTTATTTTAATATATTTACCATAATCGCGTTCAATCGTTTGTAATGAAACGACCATACCTTGTAACAGTAATTGTACTTTCGCTTCCTCATCCGAAGGTAACTGTTCAGGAATAGTACATTCAAGATATCCGCCATTTGATTGTTTAATCAAAGGTTCAATCTTAGTCAATTCCATAATCGCATTAATCGCACCGAATGAAACGGCTGAAGCACCTGCACAAACGATATCTTGGCCTTTCGTAGCAAAATCTGCATGACCTTTCATCGTAAAGGATGAAATTTTCCGATCAGATGTTTGCCGGATTTGAACATGTATCATGCACAGTCACCCTTATGCATTGATTTTTTCAATTACAACTTGTGTAAATGGTTGACGGTGACCTTGTTTTTTGTGATAGTTTTTCTTTGGCTTATATTTGAAAACAACCAATTTCTTAGAACGTCCTTGTTTTTGAACTTTCGCAGTTACAGTTGCTCCAGCAACAAGAGGACTTCCAACTTTTACAGAGTCGCCACCTACGAAAAGAACTTTGTCGAAAGTAACAGTTTCACCTTCAGCAACATTCAATTTTTCGATTGTGATAGCTTGGCCTTCTTCAACTTTGATTTGTTTTCCACCAGTTTCAATAATCGCGTACATACTTGCACCTCCTTAATAAACTCAGACTCGCCAAAAGCAGGCGCTTTGCCAATTAGCAAACACTTAAAACCTGAATTGTGCGGTTGTAGCACGGGTGCTACAAACATAACATTAAAAGCTTATCAAAATGAGACTCTTATGTCAATATCCGTTATTCATCTTTGCGGATATTTCTTTTCTCGATCCAAAATGACGAATGTAATAGATTGGGCGGCAGGATGGTATAATTGAAAAGAAGAACTGTACATGTAATGACTGTTCAATTCTTTTTAAATGAACATTATTTTCCCCGCAAAATATTGTTTTTACCTCATCCGTCAATTCAATTAAAACAGCTTCATGTTCTTTAAAAGGCTTTTCCCAAAGTTCTCTTTCTAAGCGAAAAGCCATTGTTTCAGGACTTTCCACCTTGCCTCTTCCTGCACAAACCGGACATTGTGTTAATAGGGTTTCAGCTAGTGATTTCTTTGTTTTTTTGCGAGTCAGTTGGAAGATCCCTAGTGTTGTAAACCCAACTAGTCTTGTATATTTAGAATCCTTCTTTACTTCCTCTTGAATCGTTTTTTGAACGAGCTGGCGATGTTTTTCATTTTTCATATCTATAAAATCAACTAATATTATGCCGCCGTAATCTCTAATTATTAATTGCCTGACTATTTCCTTAGCAGCTAAAATATTCGTCTGCAAAACTGTATCTTGAAAGTCCTTTGTACCGGAAAATTTCCCCGTATTCACATCAATGCTAACAAGCGCTTCTGTTTCATCAATAACTAGATAGGAACCATTTTCAAGCCATATTACCCGCCTTAATGATTTCTCAATTTCCGATTCAATTTTATATGTCGCAAAGATGTTTTCATCACTATAATGAAAGGAGAATTCCCATTCAGATGAATGATGATTTTGTTTTAAACGTTGCAATAATTGTTGATCATCTGAAATGACTTTCCCATTCGTCAAGTGGGTTAGCTCATTCATTAGTTCATTTTCAAACATTGAAGATTTTTCTAGTAGTGCAGGTGGTTTTAGATTATGCGATTCTTTAATGATGTACTCATATTTTTGTCGAAGCATGTTTAATTCGGAAAGCCATTCTTCTTCACTCGAATGGAATGCATTCGTTCGTATAATAAAGCCTTCATGTTTCAGTTGATGTTTTTGTACTAAAGTTCGCCATTTTCTTCGGCTCTCTTCATCACCCTTTTTAGATACCGCTATATAACCTCCTTCAGGAATGTATACCATTCTCTTTCCTGAAAGTTCAATAACGGCTGTTAACAATGGCCCTTTTATCGTTGTTTCATCTTTTTTTACTTGGACAATAAGCTTTTCGCCTTTTTGAACAAATTTCGAAATAGAAAGATATTGTTTATTAGGATCTTCATTTTGTATGTATGATGGGAGCTGATCGCGATGAACATACCCATGTTTATCCGTCCCGATATCTACAAAACAGGCATTCATTCCGTTTTTAACATCGATAACTTTTCCAACATATATATTACCAACTTTTGTCTCATCTTGTGGCTGTTCAATAAATATTTTGGTAACTTTATCGTTTTCTACCGTCGCAAATCTTTTTTCTGATGTTTTATAATTAATAACTATTTCATTCATCATCTTGCACCTACCCTTAATAAGCAATAAAGCCCGCTCATATATAGGCAGGCTAGTTATAACTTTAAATAGGTTTAAATGATTCGTCAAGGAACACCCGTTAATAGCTATACATAAGGTCTTTCACTTTGGCGTCTATTTGCTTTTCTGCAAAATAAGCATGCAATACTTCATTCTCATCGAGATGACCGATTTCTTTCCCATCCTTCATAATTAAAAGCGGATGCTTTTTTCCACGTTGAAATTTTTCCAATACTTCATAGAGGAATTCTTCACCATTTATATTAAGAGGGCGCAATCGTTTAAAATCCATTTTCTTCCCATAGTATCGTTCCAATAAAAAGCGCATAAAAACAAAATTCATTTGTTTCCATTCAGCCCATAAGGAAATGTACAAATAAATGACGACAATCCAAATATTTAAATTAAACGGAGTAATAATTATACTAATTACATGGAAAATTAGTAAAAAAAGCAAGGAAATAAATATAGTTATCCGTATTGCCTGCAAAAATGGCTTATTGACCGAAAATAAAAGATGCAAAAGTTTACCTCCATCTAATGGCCAAATAGGTAGTAAATTGAATAGTAATATCATTAAATTATAGTCCATAAATGTCTGAAAGAAACTAATCGAAATAATATGCATTTTGAATAAAACAAACATTACTATTGCAAGCCACACATGTTGAATCGGTCCCGCAAGGATGACAAGCAGTTCTTCTTTTAGCGGTCTATTACCGTGTTCATCCATTTCCGCTACACCGCCGAATGGCAGTATAGAGATTTTTTTTATTCTCCAAGAAAAAAAATGGGCCATGATACTATGTCCCATTTCATGGATAAAAAGAATACTAAATAATATTAATAATTCATGAAACCGGGCAGTTATGACAGCAATCCCTACGATAATCCAAAATAATGGATGAATATGAATTTTTCGTAACAGCCCTATGAAATTATTCAAATTTTATCACCTGTATCGGATCGATAAATTTCTTTCCTTGCTTGATTGCAAAATAGAATTCTCCTGTTAGACCATCTTCTGCATTTGAAACAGTCCCGACTTTTTTGCCCGTATGCACTTCTTCATATTCTCTCACTTGAATTGTTTCTAAATTTCCATACCATGATTCAGTCATATCCGGATGCTGTATGATGACAGTCTTACCAAGGTCTTCTTTTTTACCGGCAAAAATTACTTTCCCTCCATCCATTGCATCAACTGATTCATCAGATTTTGTTTCAATCATTACACCGCGTCCGTCAGCGGAAAAATTCGTAAGAACCTTTCCAGATGCAGGCATCACATAATCCTCCTTAGCGATTGAGTTATTGTCTTTCCCATCGTTTTTAATCGGAAATAAGGCTAAAGGTTTTCCAAATTGTTTTTCATACCAGTTTGAAACTGCTGCAAATTGAAACTCTGAGGTCATCGTATTATTCACAAAGCTTTTTACTTGATCAAGCTTCGGAGTTGAACTTTTAAATACAATCGCTACAAAGAGAACTAAAACTGCCGAAACTAATATTTTAAATAGGAATAGTTCTTTATTCCATAAAGGATGTATTTTACTAGGTGGATCTGCCTCAAAAATTGGATAATCATCAAACTCCTCCCTATAGGGAGGAGAAGAAATTTGCTGACTCTCTTTTTTTCGTGGATATGATTTTGTTTTCCTTTTTTTAGCCATTTGTCGCCGTATTTCATCCGCACGATTTCCCATCCGATCACCATTCTCCCTTAAACAGTTTGTACTATTCTATGATGACGTTTTGCACGATATGACAAGCTATCTATTTTTCTTTTAATATGCAAAAAGACCTTCCATTATTGGAAGGTCTAAATAATTTATGCCTTTACACCGAAAAGCCTCTTAATTTTCGCAAATACCCCCGGTTTATTCTCTTCCAGTTGTTGCAATGGAATAGATTCACCAAGAATTCTTCGAGCAATATTTCGATAAGCGATTGATGCTTTACTATTAGGATTTAATGCAATTGGCTCGCCTTGATTTGAACATTTAATTACTTCCTCATCATCTAAAACGATTCCAATTAAATCTATCGAAAGATGGCTAGTAATTTCATCAATATCCAACATTTCTCCACTTGACATCATATGGTTTCGAATTCGATTAATGACTAATTTGGGTGGTTCGATTTGTTCCTCTTTTTCTAGTAAACCGATAATTCGATCGGCATCACGTACGGCAGATACTTCCGGTGTTGTAACTACGATCGCTCGATCTGCTCCTGCAACAGCATTTTTATAACCTTGTTCAATGCCGGCCGGGCAATCAATTATAATATAATCATATTCTTGTTTTAACTCACCAATTAGTTTTTTCATTTGCTCGGGATTTACCGCTGATTTATCACTTGTTTGAGCGGCAGGGAGAAGAAATAACTTATCTTCAAATCTTTTATCCTTTACTAATGCTTGATGGGGTTTACAACGGCCATTCACAACATCTACTAAATCGTAAATAATTCGATTTTCTAAGCCTAACACGACATCCAAGTTTCGAAGACCGATATCTGTGTCAACAAGACACACCTTCTTTCCTTGGAGGGCAAGTGCAGTGCCTAAATTAGCAGATGTGGTCGTTTTTCCGACTCCACCTTTACCGGAAGTTATAACGATTGCCTCACCCATGATTAGTATCCCCCTTTAAAACTAGTAATATTTGGTCTAAGATGTTTTAATGCTTGTATACGATCAATAACAATTTGATTGGTATCATCTATGTAAGCACATTCCATTTCATGATGCTCTTGTTTACCATACTGATCGGGAGCTCTAGTAATACAATCGGCAATTCTAATTTGTGCCGGCAGCATTAAAGATGCAGCAACGATAGATTTTTGTTTGCCGCCGTAACCGGCATGTGCAATTCCTTTTAATGCCCCCATGATATAAATATTTCCCCCTGCAATAACGGTACCACCGGGATTTACATCACCAACTAATAACAGATCACCCGGAACTTCAAGAACTTGTCCAGATCGTATAATTGAAGCAACCGAATAAATTTGTTCTTCATCTTGAATTTGTTTCGCTCTTTTTTTTGTAATTACGTTACTTTGGACTTCTTCAACGACTAAATTTCTTTTATTTCTCACTAATTCCTTTAATTCTTCTTCTTGTTCTGGTGATATATATCGATTTCCCAGTTGAATTCTTACTGAAATCAACGGGCTATCCTCACTTTCCACATGATGAATTAAAAGTTTTTCCTCTAGTTCGTCTAATAACTCAGGATAAGAGCACTGATCATTTAAGCTAAGAACTAGCCCATCCTTTGTACCCTTTATCATGACATTTTGTCTTTTTTTCATCGCAAATTGCTCACCTCAGTGGCTATAATATTCGACAATAGTCAACGATTTTCCTCTTTTCAAAGTGAGAAACGATAAATTTTTTATTCATCCAACACTTCTTTTTTCCTTTTCTCAAGCCATTTTTTCATTGGATAGGAAAAAATGATAAAAAAGATTAGATTTACGACTAAAGTTGGGATCAGTCTAACGTATAAAAAATCCACCATAGACATCGTGACATGATTAATTAAAATATTCAACTCATAAACAAGAAATTCAACTATGATTATATTAACTAATACAATAAGGGCAGCAACAAAAATATTCGCTTGAAGAATTTTCATCATTTTTGAAGTTAAATAAATCGTAAATGGAAATAAAAACATATAGACACCTAAAATGCCTGTATAATTTATATCAAATAATAAACCGAATATAAAAGCATATAATATCGCTCGATTTCGAATATAATAGATACCCATTAATAACAAAACAACTAAAAGAAAATGAGGAACGATTGTATATCGTCCTCCAAACGCATTATGAGGAAAATACTGAACAAAGATACTTTCGAATATAAAACATAGACTTAAAATAAGAGGAAGAACAATGCGCTTCATTATTCTCCCTCCTCATCTGGTTTTACAGTGGAACGTTCGATAATCTGCACATTTTCGATATCATAGAAGTCCGCATATGGCTTCACCCAAGCTGTTTGTGTTAGCCCATTTTCATCAGGCACTAATTTTTCAACGGTTCCTATTGGCAAACCTTTTGGAAATATCCCACCTAATCCGGAGGTATTTACGATATCGCCTTTTTTAATACTTACATCGTAGTCAATCGTTTTCAATAATAATACCTTATGTTCTTCATCGTATCCTTGGATTAAACCGTATTCTCTCTTTTTACTAAGAACTTCAGCAGAAATTCGATTTTTCGGATTAGATGAGCTTAACAATTCGACGGTAGAAAAAGAAGGAGATGTGTTGATTACTTTTCCTAATAGACCTTTTGAAGTCATAATGGCCATGTTCTTTTTAACCCCGCTTGATCCACCTTTATTAATCGAAATTTGTTCATACCAATGATCAGGATTTCGGGAAATAATTGTCGCTTGAATGGATGAAAAATTTCTTAGATCATCTTGTTTTTTTAATATTTTTTTCAATTCTTCGTTTTCACTTTTTAAATCAGCTATTTCACCAGTGATTTTTGGCAGCTCATCTAATCGCGCTTTTAATTTTTTGTTTTCAGTATATGTATTCTGAATATCCTTGACGCTCTCAATAAAATTTGAAATACCATGAGTCGGAATAGCGACGATCGATTGACCAAATCCGACGACATCTCTTACAAACTGTTCTGGCTTTGAAACATTTTCACGATCACGTAAGGAATATCCAATCAATGCCACGAGCAAGATGATACTGATGAGCAAAATAATTAACCGTTTATTTAAAAAGAATTGTGGCATGTTGTCCACCCCATTAACAAAATCCAATTACGTATTTTGATTATTTTTCCGTACTATATTATGACGATACTTGGTCATCTTTAGTTTCAAAAAAATAGGGATAGGGGCAAATTGCCCCGCCCCACTTATTTTTCTTTTACTTTATTTTTGAATAAGTCGATATGCTCTAACGCATTCCCTGTACCAATTGCTACACAATCGAGTGGATTTTCAGCAATTAAAACTGGCATATTCGTTTCCTTGCTAATGACCTTATCAAGATTTCTAAGCAATGCTCCCCCACCTGTTAAAACAATCCCACGGTCCATAATGTCTGCAGCAAGTTCAGGTGGTGTTTGTTCTAACGTTCCTTTTACCGCATCAACAATGGCATGCACTGTGTCATGAAGTGCCATCGAAATTTCTTCTGCTGTGATTTCAATTGTTTTTGGTAATCCAGTTAAGAGGTCTCGACCACGAATTTCCATCGGTTCAATTCCTTCAGGTTCTCCGGCAGATCCAATCTCCATTTTGATTGCTTCAGCTGTTCGATCACCTATCAATAAATTATACGTTTTACGTATATAACTAATAATAGAATCATCAATCTCATCACCGGCAACCCGGATAGACTGACTTGTAACAATTCCCCCAAGAGAAATGATCGCAACTTCTGTCGTACCGCCACCGATATCTACAACCATGCTCCCAGTTGGTTCCCATACAGGAAGGTTAGCACCAATCGCAGCGGCAAATGGTTCTTCGATAGGAAATGCATCACGTGCTCCCGCTTGTCTAGTCGCATCAATGACTGCTCTTTCTTCAACAGAAGTAATACCGGATGGCACACATACCATCACATACGGTTTTCGCGAAAAACTTCCGCCTTTATTTTTTGTTGCTTGTTTAATATAGTATTTCATCATTGTTGCTGTCGTTTCATAATCGGCAATAACGCCATCTTTCATTGGCCTTGTGGCAACAATATTTCCGGGTGTCCGACCAATCATGTTTTTCGCATCGTTACCCACTGCAACGATTTGCTTTGTATCCGTATGTATTGCCACAACAGAAGGCTCACGAACAACAATTCCTTTTCCTTTAATAAAAACGAGTGTATTTGCTGTACCTAGATCGATCCCAAGATCTCTACTACCAAACATTCATGTATCTCCCTTTCTACTCTGAAATGCTTCAGAAGACATGTCCTTTTCTAGCATTCAATAACATCATTTATTTTTTTAGCATGTGTATTTTGAAGTGAAATTATATTTTTTTATTTAACAAACCCCTAGTCACTGCAAAAATCATAAACATTATTATATCGTAAGATGAGCAAAAATCATAGTGTTATAAATACCCTTTTTCCTTCAAACTGACAAATTTTTTATCACCGATAATAATATGATCAAGAATATCAATTCCCATCAATTTTCCGCATTCAACTAACCTTTTTGTTACCTCTATATCTTCCCTCGATGGCGCGGGATCTCCGGAAGGATGGTTATGAAGACAAATGATGGAGGCAGCAGAACGTCGAAAAGCTTCTTTGAACACCTCGCGTGGATGTACTATCGAGGCATTTAGGCTTCCGATAAAGATGGTTTGTTGGTGGAGAACTTGATTTTTCGTGTTAAGGTACAAACATACGAAATGTTCCTGTGATAAAAAGCGCATATCATTCATAACATAATTTGCGCCATCTTCAGGACTGCGGATGACATAACGATCTTGATAGGTGAGATTGCCAATTCTCCGGCCTATTTCAACTGCTGCAAGAATTTGGACTGCTTTTGCATATCCGATTCCTTTAACAGCCATTATTTCTTCTAAAGATGCATCTTTTAGTAACCGTAAACCTTCGAAGTTTTTCAAAAGCTTGTTGGCCATTTGAATAACCGATTCTTCTCTCGTACCCGTTCTAAGTAAAATTGCGAGCAGTTCTTGATTTGATAGACTTTTTGCTCCATTTTTTACAAGCCGTTCGCGAGGGCGTTCATCGGCTGGATAATCACGTATCATTAACTTTTCCATTTCTGGACATACCTCCTATTAGATGTGCATTTAGGAGGTGTGTAGCGAATCATTACTTAAATAGCATCATTTTATGCAGTTCTCTGTTAAGCCGAGAAATAGGAAGACCAACGACTGAAAAGTAGTCACCTTGAATAGATCGAACGAATAGCGAACCAAGCCCTTGAATGCCATACCCCCCGGCTTTGTCAAACGATTCTCCGCTATTTAAATAATGTTCAATTTCCTTAAGTGTAAGCTCCCAAAATGTCACATCGGTTTTTTCATAAAAACAATGAATTTTTTCCTTAAAAACGATAGCTACACCTGTGAAGACGGAATGTGTTTTTCCAGATAATCGTTCCAACATTTGTTTTGCGTGTTCCCGAGTCACTGGTTTTCCAAGTACATCTTGTTCAAGGACGACAATAGTATCTGCACCGATAATCACTGCCTCCGGATAATCTTTTGAAACTGATTTAGCTTTTCTTAAAGCTAATTCAACAACTACTTCATGGGGTAATAAATTATGTTGGAAATCTTCGTTTTCATTGCTTGTTACACTAGTAAAAGGGATTTGAAGTTTGGCAAGAAGTTCTTTTCTGCGAGGAGAACCTGAAGCTAAAATTAAATCTGGCATAATCCACCTTAACCTTTCAGAATAAATAGGAGATACATGTTAATCGTAGCAAAAAAAATGTACATACACAACGAAATTATGCGAAAATTGGCGAAATAATTGCGAATTGGCTGACACGAGTTCGTATCAGCCAAAATTTTATTCTAGCTTGTTAATTTCTTTAAGATAGGAAAGTAAGGAATCTTGTGCTTTTATTAATTCCTGTTGATTTAGATTGTTTTGATAAGTAGTTAAAGCTTGAAAGCTTTTCATTTGATTAATTTTCATTGTTTCCAACTGTTTATTTTTTATATCCTTCAAATTTGTAATATCGGTTAGTTTTGTTTTCAGTGCTGCAATCGCATCTTTGTCTGTATCCCCTGAAAGATAGGCATTAGCAATTTCTTTGCTAAGGGATTGAAAGAGCGGTATCGAAGCAGAAATGAATTTTCCTTCATCTTTCGTTTGAATAGGAATGCTTTTCCCCTCAAATGTTAATTCCTTAGCAAACACAGCCACCCCTTTTTTTTCATACTGTTTTGCTAAATTTTTGGCCGCTTGGAGATCTCCTGCCACACCGATATAAATATATTGCTGATTAGACATCGGCAAAACGACCGCAGGCAATCCTTTTTCTTTAATTGCTTGCACGATTGGTTCGGGATTTTTGTAAATCCCACCTTGTATAAGTGCCGTTGTAAATGCTGGAACCTGGATAGCAGTTGAATTACCCGGGCTATTTTTTTGTGCGGAATTTTCATTTTGGACGTTGGCTGAATGTGTTTTTTGCGCAGAATTGCTTTGATAAATAACAACTTTTAACATAAATAAACCAATTAATACCCCAATAGTAACCGCAGTTACGATTGAGAGAAATAACTTTGTTACATGTTTATTTTGATTTTTTTTTAGTTTATTTGAATAAGATGCCGTACTTTTCTTCGTATAATTGATTTTTTTAAATTCTTGAACCTGATTTTCTTCAATGTCGGGCAATATCCATTCGAATTGTTCATCTTTTGTCTCCGCTCCAACAGCGGTTTCTTCTTTTGCCGACTTCCAATCATGAATAGCTATATCCTCATTGACTGGACGTTCTTTTCCATTTATTTTGATCTTGATTTTCTGGTTTTGCGGATGCTTGTCCATTTTTGTCCCCTTTCCGTTCGCGATATTTGTTATATGCTAACATAAGGATAAAAAAAAAGAACAAGACTTTTGTCGTCTTGCCTGTAAAGGATTTCGTCAAATTTCTACTTATTATTTTGTACATAGCAAATGCGTGCCTTTCCAAAGGCTATGGAGTTTCGTCATTATTCCACTGGATATCGGGGAATTGAACAAAAGGATTGAGTTTGTCGCTTGCTGATGGCACCTCTAATTTTGGCAGCGATAGTTACAGTTGTACTCTTTAAACTTGTTTTTTCACTCCTAATTCGTCAACGATATTTTGTAAAATATGGGTTAAATGCTGTTTATCGATAATGCAGCCATCTTAAATAATCCCACGATCAAGAAGACGCTCCCCATATTGTTGAACAATAAGTGGTGAACACCGCTTCAGCTCTATATATCGGATTGCACGATCGTTAAAATTGAAATTCAATGGTATTTGATCGCGTTGGAAAAAACGCAGCCCCATTGAAAAAACTCCTTTAATATAACAAAGTTAATAGTGAAAGATACCAATCTATGATGATCTGGCCATAAAAATAAGTAACTAGTGCCCCAAGACCAATAAACGGACCGAACGGGATTGGTTTCCCTTTTTTAAAGCTTCCTAACTTCATACCAATTATCCCAACTACAGCACCAAATAATGTCGCAAGAAAAAATGAGAGAAGCACAGATTTTAACCCTAGCACGAAACCGAGGACACCAAATAGCTTTATATCTCCCCCACCCATACCGCCTTTGCTGACAAAAGCGATCGCTAAAAGTAGGAGAAAACCAATTGCCCCACCGAGCAGTGAGTCCCACCATGGATCAAGCGGGGAAAGGAATCTTTCGATAAAAAAAATACCTGTAAACACTAAAAGTATTTTGTCAGGAATAATCATATAAGCTATATCTGAGATGAAAATAATAATAATTAATGATATCAACGTCCAAGCAATAATGACTTCGAAATTCCAGCCAATCTGTTCATAGGAAAATACGAAAAGTATGGCTGTTATTAGCTCACCTAATGGATAGAGCGGAGAAAGCCGCCCTTTACAGTGACGACATTTCCCCCCTTGGATTAAGTATGAAAAAACAGGTATCAATTCCATTGCTGATAATGTCCGATGACAATGTGAACATGCTGACCTAGGTTTTACGATTGATTGATTTACCGGTACCCTCAGTCCTACGACGTTGAAGAAGGAGCCGAGGAGGAGGGCGTAGAGGAAAATTAAGATTATTATCAATTAATCTATCTCCTTATTTTTACTGAGTTTACTTTTTTACATCAACTACGGAACTGCGTTTTAAATCATCTTCATTAGCATCTATTTTTCGAGTTGCGTTTAACAAGGTACCATGATAAGTATATTTAGAACCGCTTTTGGTGATTTTAACCAATAGTATTCATTAGCGGATGGACGAACAAAAAAATCTACTGAAGGACTTGTTGTTGCTGCATTCATTGATGTAGGATCTATATTTGAGGCACAGAAGGAAATAACTACTAAGAAAAATAGCAATTGATTTTTTTGTATAATGTGCTCTTCTTTTGACTATTTTAATTAGCAGAATAGTAATTTACTAGTTCTTTAATACTATATCTATAACCTAGCTCCTCGATGTCAAATAACCTTCGGCAATAATAGTCAAACTGCGGACTTTTTTTGCCGAAGAACATTTGTTTGTAGGGGCTGACCAATGCGCTTGCGCTTTTCTTATTTCATATATTCTGCTACTCTATTTTTCCCGGCTTGTTTTGCTCCTATATATAGTGCGCGATCTGCATGCCTGATTAGCGCAAGTGAATCATCAGCATCTTGTGGTGCAGTTGCGACACCTATACTGACGGTAATAGATATACTTTCATTTTTCACACCTATATCTAAAAAATTCTGTGTTGCAAATGGCCGATTGGCAATTGTTAAACGGACGATTTCTGCTAAACGGAGAGCTGCTTGTTTGTTTGTATCCGGTAGGAGTATAACGAATTCCTCTCCCCCGTAGCGAGCAACAGTGCCCCGATTTCCTATTAAGCTTTTAATCCTTTTAGCCATTTGGACGAGAATTTCATTCCCACTTTGATGTCCATATGTATCATTTACGCTTTTAAAATAATCGATATCAAGCATAATTAAAGAAAGTTCATTTCTTTGTCCTTTCGATAATAATTCAAATTCATTTGAAAGAAGTTCCTCGAAATAGCGGTAATTATATAATTTCGTTAGTTGACAATGCTCGCTCATCCTTTTCGTTTTTTCATAATGCTTTGCATTTTGAATAGCTACAATGAAGTACGAACATAAAATATCAATCATTGGAATCTGATATTTCTCATATTGCTTTTTTTTAGTTGATACTAAAAATAAAACCCCTTCTACTTTTTTCCGTCTAAAAATAGGAATACACAAAACACTTTCGGCACCTTCCGGCATGTATCCATAGGATTTATTTTCCCACTCAGCTTTTTCATTATAGAGCACTGCTTTTCCCGTCCCCCAGACAACACCACTTATTCCTTGATTTATCTTAATTGCCGGCATAATATCTATGTTTTGCTCCCCTTTTTCAACCCCTCTTAATAGAACGAGTTCATCACCAATTACATCGAGAATATAGCCGTAATCAACCGGGAGGACTTGGGATATTTTCTTGATAAATAAATCAAGTACTTCATTTACTTGTAGTCGTTCCGTTAATTGGTGCCCTATTTCAGCAGCTCTTTGTAAATATTCATTTACTCTTTCTGAAGAATTGTACATTCTTAATACATAGGCGAAACTAATAAATGGAATACCAATGACTAAAAAGGCAACATATCCAATATCGTTAAATAAGAAATATAGACCGACTCCGAGTGGGAAAACCATTGTTAATGTAAAGAAATCCCACAACATATTTTTCGCAAAGAAGCGCTCTTTTTTGCCTAAAAATATCCCGGACCAGTGGTATAGTATTTGATTCGCGATAAAATTCACGAGTTGATAAATTATGAGTGGTCCAATCAAATCAGAAAAAGTATGGTTTCCAATCTCCCCTCCAACTGCATAGAAAGTAATCCCACTTATTAAGGAGACGAATAAAAACATAACTGAATTTAAAAAATAGCGATATAGTTCATCTTTTTTTATTTTTAACGAAAACATTAACATGATGATGGAAAATTGTAAAAAAAGAATTTCATAAAATAATCCATGTAACAAAAAGGCAACTAATGTAATCCATTGAGTCAGGAAAATAGGAGTTTCATTAATAATAATCGGAAAATATGAGACAATTCCCGCAAAAACTAGAAAAGCTGCTACTAAATAAAGTTCCATTGGCTCAGAAGGGAAAAACTGATAAGCTACTATAATTCCTGTCGGAACAAGCAGTAACCAACATATGAAAAGAAGCTTCAATTTAGTAGCGTGATGTTCCATTTTAATCCCCCTGATTTATAGTTAATAAGTCATAATCTTCTAAAATATTTTATCAAATTGCAATACTATTGTCATTACTTTTTTCCTATTTAATTTACAAAATCACTATTTTTTTTAGATTTGGGTAAATTCCTTAAAAAACAATTTTACATTACTAATAAAATATAAAGAACCCGAAATAATGAGCATTTCATTTTCCTCTAACGCATTAAACATTTCTTCCAGTAGCTTTTTCCAATTTTTATTCACTTTCGCTTGTGGAAGTAAATGAAGTGAAAATAGTTGCTCCGCGGATGCTGCCCTCGGAAAATCAAATTCAGTAAAATATACTTCTGCATCTAATTTCGCAAGAGGTTGGATCATATTCGTTAATTCTTTATCACTCAAGGCTGCAAAAATCATTTTCTTCTTTTTGTACGGAAAATGTTCTTGTAATGTATTGATTAAAGAGTTGATACCTTCCGGATTATGTGCCCCATCCACAATAACGAATGGATGTTCGCTCAATACTTCCATCCTTCCTGGCCAAAACGCTTTTTTTAACCCTTCCCGTATCATCGGTTCATCAATATGTAAAAAGATTGCCGCCCCAATTGCTAATATAGCATTTTCAATTTGGTGCTTCCCTAGCATATTTATCACCAAATTTTGGTATTGACCATTTGAATAGGAAAAAGTAAATTGTTCTCCGCGATGAAGTGTTCGGATATTTTCAACTTTGAAATCGTCCTTACTAATGAAAAGCTTCGCGTTCATATCTTTTGATTTGTTTTTAATTACCTCTAATGCTTCTTTTTGTTTTGCTCCAGTAATAACCGGAATTTCATTTTTAATAATTCCTGCCTTTTCAAAGGCTATTTCTGCAACGGTGTGGCCTAGAATATTTACATGATCCATTCCAATGTTTGTGATAATACTTAAAATAGGCTGTAAAATATTTGTCGAATCCAATCTTCCTCCTAAACCAACTTCAAATATCGTCATGTCCATCGGGTTCATATAAGCAAAATAATAAATGGCCATAACCGTAATCACTTCGAATTCAGTCAAAGATCCTAAATTGGTAGTTTCTATTTCCTCAACAAAGGGCTGAATGCTGTTAACTAATTGAATAATTTCTTCATCCGTTATCGGTTGACCATTCACACTTATTCGTTCATTAAATGTCTCAATATATGGTGAAGTAAATGTTCCGACTCGATAACCGGCTTCATTAAGTATTGATCGTAAATAAGTAACAGTAGAACCTTTTCCATTGGTTCCTCCAATATGAATAACTTTTAACTTTTTTTCGGGTGATCCTAATTTTTTCATCATCCATTCCATTCGTTCCAATCCCGGTTTGATTCCAAACTTTAATCTGGAATTAATCCAATCGATTGCTTCTTCATACGTTTGCATTTTCATGACCTCTTTATGTAGGAAGACGAATTCATTGTTCGAATTCGCCTTCCGTTGTTTTTAATTAATGATGTTTTAATTCTTCAATTCTTGCTTTAACTGTAGCTTGCTTTTCTAGATAATCTTTTTCCTTCGCCCGTTCTTCATCGACTACAGCCTGTGGAGCTTTGCTGATAAATTTCTCATTACCTAATTTTTTCTGAACACGGTCAACTTCTTTTGTCCATTTTTCTAGTTCTTTCTCAAGTCGTACTATTTCCTCATCAATATTAATTAACCCTTCTAATGGAAGGAATAACTCTACACCTGTTACGACTGCCGTCATGGCTTTGTCTGGTGCAGCTAATTCAGTAGCAATGGTAAGTTCATCCGGATTACAGAAACGCTCAATATATGATTGATTCTTTTTAAGTGATTCCAGCACTTGGTTATCTTTTGCTTTTAACATAAGCTTAATTTTTTTGCTTAGTGGTGTATTTACCTCAGAACGTATATTTCGTACTGAACGAATAATTTCGACTAATAATTTCATTTCGCCTGCTGCTGCTTCATCATGCAACTCATCATTTGCTACAGGCCAAGACGCTATAGTAATAGATTCCCCTTTATGCGGTAGGTTTTGCCAAATTTCTTCGGTTATAAACGGCATAAATGGATGTAATAATCGCATCGTATTGTCTAAAACATAAGCTAAAATGGAACGAGTGGTAAGTTTTTCCGCTTCATCCTCACCATATAGCGGTAACTTCGCCATTTCAATATACCAATCACAGAAATCATCCCAAATGAAGTTATAGAGAACTCTACCAACCTCACCAAACTCATACTTGTCGGCAAGCTTTGTTACTGTTTCAATCGTTTCATTTAACCGGGTTAAAATCCACTTGTCAGCGACTGATTTTTCTCCGCTTAAATCGATTTCTTCGTATGTTAAGCCATTCATATTCATCAGTGCAAATCGGGAAGCATTCCAAATTTTATTCGCAAAGTTCCAAATGGACTCTACTTTTTCCATACTGAATCGTAAGTCTTGCCCTGGTGAGCTGCCAGTAGATAAGAAATAGCGCAAAGAATCTGCACCGTATTTATCGATGACATCCATTGGATCAACACCATTACCAAGGGACTTACTCATCTTTCTTCCTTGTTCATCACGTACAAGACCGTGAATTAACACATCTTTAAAAGGAATTTGCCCCGTAAATTCTTTCGCTTGGAAAATCATCCGTGCAACCCAAAAGAAGATAATGTCATATCCGGTAACTAATGCATTCGTTGGATAATAACGTTTGTAATCATCTGCGTCCGTATCGGGCCAGCCCATTGTTGAAAATGGCCATAATGCAGAACTGAACCAAGTATCTAATACATCATTATCCTGTTCCCAATTCTCAATATCTTTAGGCGGGTCGATATCTACATGAATCTCTCCTGTTTCTTTATGATACCATGCCGGAATACGATGTCCCCACCAAAGCTGACGGGAAATACACCAGTCGCGAATATTTTCCATCCAGCGTAAGTACGTTTTCTCGAATCGTTCAGGAACAAATTGAACACCTGCATCTGTACCTTGCATAGAAACGGCAGCTTCAGCTAATGGAGCCATTTTTACAAACCATTGAGTAGATAAATACGGTTCAACGACCGCTCCACTTCTTTCTGAGTGACCAACCGAATGCATATGTTCTTCTATTTTAAATAGAACTCCTTGCTCTTGAAGATCCTTAACAATTTGCTTACGGCATTCGAAGCGATCCATGCCTTCATATTTGCCGCTCTTATCATTCATTGTTCCGTCTTCATTCATCACTAATATTCGTTCTAAATTATGACGATTGCCAATTTCAAAATCATTAGGGTCATGTGCCGGCGTAATTTTAACCGCCCCAGATCCAAATTCCATATCGACATAATCATCACCGACAATCGGAATTTCACGACCAGTAATAGGTAAAATCACTGTTTTTCCGATTAAATGTTTATATCTTTCGTCTTCGGGGTGAACAGCAACAGCCGTGTCTCCAAGCATTGTTTCAGGGCGAGTGGTTGCAATTTCAATTGACCCTGTTCCGTCAGCTAACGGATATTTCATATGATAGAATGCACCTTGAACATCCTTGTAAATTACTTCAATATCGGATAAAGCAGTTTTTGTAGCTGGGTCCCAGTTAATAATATATTCCCCGCGGTAGATTAATCCTTTTTTATAGAGGGTAACAAACACTTTACGTACTGCATCTGATAATCCTTCATCCAAGGTAAAACGTTCACGGGAATAATCTAATCCTAAGCCGATTTTCGACCATTGTTTACGAATGAATGCAGCATATTCTTCTTTCCATTTCCATGTTTCCTCGACAAATTTATCCCTGCCTAAATCGTATTTTGATACGCCCTCTTCACGTAATTTTGCTTCTACTTTTGCTTGTGTGGCAATTCCTGCATGGTCCATTCCGGGTAACCATAAAACATCATAGCCTTGCATACGCTTCATTCTTGTTAAAATATCTTGTAAAGTCGTATCCCAAGCATGACCTAAATGCAGTTTTCCAGTTACATTTGGAGGTGGTATAACGATTGTATATGGTTCTTTATTCGGATCATCTTTCGCTTCGAAAAATTTCCCTTTTACCCACCAATCATAGCGATCTTTTTCAATCGTATTCGGATCATATTTAGTAGACATTTGAATTTCTTGATTTTCCATTCTATTTTCCTCGCTTTCGTTATCCTGATACTCTTGATACCTATACAAATAAAAAACTCCCCTCGTCAAAAGGACGAAGGGAGCGATTTTCGCGGTACCACCTTTTTTCACAGACAATAGCTATTACATACACTAAAGCCTGGCACTTAACTATGATAACGGCTTTTCACCGGCTTCAATTACTCCAATTTATGTTTCACAGAAGCTACTCATGGGCGACCTTCCAATGTTCACTCTTAGGAAATCTCTCAGCTATTGATTTCCCTCTCTGAATGTAAGCTTAACTATCAAGCTTATTTAAGCAGTATCCCATTGTACTATTCCCAATCACTGCATTTAAATTTCATTTAATTTAATTTAATTTAATTTACTTATTATAGTATCTAAATCAACTGCATTTCGTCAATCATTATTGCCGATTATTAAAAAAAATATTCGGCTTTTGCGGGATTGACACCTATTCACCCATATCCCATACATTATTATATAAGGAACCCGAGAATAGGTAGGTGAAAGGAATGAAAAAAAAGTTTAATCAATATACGATACAATCTTGGTTTAAAACATTCAAAGGTGTCGGAAAGCAGCTAATTATTCCATTTACCATTTTTCAAGCGATTCGAACGATTTTATTGCCTACTGCCTTCGACGTTTTATTACTAGCCATCTTTATTTTAATTGCTTTTGCATTCCAGAATGAGTGGATTTGAAAAATAATAGGCCCTTCCTTATAAATTTTTAGGAAGGGCCACTGTTTTCTGTTCCTTTAGACTGAATTTCCATTTCACGTATCCGCATTACAACATATTCGGTATTTTTTAATAGCCAATATTGTTTTTGCAATTGCTTCACAAATCTTATTTCCGGTTTCTTCGTTTTCTTTAAGAAATATTCTTTAACAATTCGATGCATGTGACCGGGATGTGCTAAATAACTGAGAAAAAGATGCTTTTCATCTTCTCTAAAAGGAAAATGTGATAGATAAGTATAGACCCATTCTACACAATCATCCCATCTCTTCGGATAGGTAGTTAATGTTCTTGCCAAAAAAGGGAGCAAATCATGAATTGGGGAGGAGACTTTAGAATCTTCAAAATTCGTAAAATACCCATATCCTCGTTCATCATATAGAAAATGCTCTGTAGAAATTTTGCCGTGAACAACTACAGTTCTTCCTTTTTCAAGTTCTTTAGAAACGTCATACCATCGCTTTATCTCCTGCTTTGAAAAATCAAGCGCCTGGATGATGTCTTGATAAAATGTACAATATAATAATTCAAAAGGGGACATATACACTTTCTTTTCACTACGTTCAAGGAATTCCTCGAAAAATTCGGATTCTCTTTCCAACTGTGTACTCGTTAGCTCAAAGTGTTCCTTTCTTTCTTCACTTGCTATCGGAATGTCCTTAACAGATAATGTATGCAATCGAGCCAATTCCCTAAACATCTTTTGATGCTTTTCATTGCGATCCTCTTTTTCTTCATTCGGTAACCATGGCATTAAATAATATAAATAGTGTTCATTAAGCACGGCATACCTTCCATCAAGCGTCGGATAGATTGGTACAATCCGATTATAACCTCGATGATAGAGCATTTGTACGTTGCGAACAAAATCTGTTCCTAATTGAGGAGAAATTCGTTTTAGGGCAAAGTTTCCATCTCTCGTAACTATTTTATAGGTCTTGCCGTACTTTTCGATAAAATTAACTTTTAGACCGTATTGTTTTAAAATCATTTTTATTTCGGATTGTGTACTCTTATCCATCCTATCACCTGCTTAGGTGCCCTAAACTGCCTCCAAATTTAAACCTCTTCACTACAAAAGAACGGGCGCGAAAGATAGAAAACCAATCATCTATTAATCAATTTTACTATTAAGTGTAGTTGCATATGATGGAATATATAATACTTGCCCTTCATATACATCCTGATTTATTTCTAAATGATTCATTCTTAAAATTTGTTGAACACTAATATCATATTTTTCCGCTAAAACATCCAGTGTTTCCCCTTGTTGGACAATGCAAACTTTTAATTTTGCTGCTTTTTCATCTGTCTTTCTTGCAAAAAAGTCAGCTAAGGAGATCGATTCATACTTTCCAAATTTTTTCTTTTTCTTATTATTCGTTTCTTCTTCTTCTTGTTCCTCATGCTCTTCTTCCATATCAGCCGGGGATTCGACTTCAACTTCATCTTCATCAATTTCTTCTGATGATTCAGTCTCTTGCCGAGAGAACTGTAGAAGTTCTTCTTTTATTTTCTCTTCATCGAAGGAATGAAGATTTATCGTCGGCTCATCATTTTTATTTTCTATATTGATTGAAATTTCCTCTTCTTGTTGAATTTTACGTGCTTCTACTGTAAATGGTTGAAAAAATTCCTCTTGCGCAAATGACTCTTGTTCATTCGACTCATTGGTTGTAGATACATTTCTCGATTCTTGCTCATCTGATTCCTGCACTTCGTCGCTTTCTAAATGCCAATCGCTTAATTCATCTGACAAATTAACGGATTCCTCGTCATCAACATGTTGGATTGATTCATCAGAGGTTTCTTCTTGTAATGAATTTCTTTGTGGTACGGATATAGGGATTTCTTCTTTTTCTTCCTCTGGAACTGTTTCTTCGTTTCGTATTCCTAAAATGGAAAGATCCGCATTAAGTTTTAAATTTCCTTTTTCGGGCAGTAAGTAATCAAAGGAGTCAATATTTACATCGATATCCGCGATTTGATCAACTCTGCTTTTCGGAATCGTGACATCGACAGGGAAGCGATGTTCAAAATAATAAATTTCGTCTGTTGTACGGTATTCGACATGGTGAGCAAATTTACCATGCAAATCTAATTCTTGTTCCTGTTCTTCTTCTTCATTTCCTTTGTATTCTCCAGACAGTTGTAAGTTTCCGATTATTTGGATGTATTGTTCTTGTTCTTGTATAGTAATTTCCGGATCCAATGAAATGGATAGAAGTTCATCTACTTCCTGTCCTTTTTTAAACCAGATGGACTCTTCTAATGAAAATCGTAAGGACGATTGACTTTGAGACAAGGTGGATTCCTCCCTTTCAATCAAACTGACTATGTCATTTACACTTTATGAACAAAGGAAGGAAATTATGTTAGTTTTCTTTGCGCAAAGGTACAATTCTAATAGATGTAATTAATAATTAATCGAACCCGCAAGAGCGAAGCGATGAGGAGGCTCGACTTCCTCCCTGCGGAAAGCAAGCTCCTGCAGCGGAAAGGAACGGGCTATTCAAAAAACCACACCTAAATTAATCAGGTGTGGTTGAGTATGTTTATCCGCGAATTGTTTTGAATGTTTTTTCGACGGCTTCGATTGTATGGTCAATGTCCTCATCTGTAAGCGTAGTTGATAGGAATAATCCTTCAAATTGGGATGGTGGTAGAAATACTCCGTTGTTTGCCATTTCACGGTAGTAGGCAGCAAAGAGTTCTAAGTCAGATGTTTTTGCTGTTTCATAGTTAATGACCTTTTCATTCGTTAAGAAAATACCAATCATCGAACCGGCACGATTTATTGTATGAGGGATGTTATATTTAACAGCCGCCTCGTGCAATCCTTTTTCTAGCTTATCTGCTTTTTTAATAAATTCCTTATACGTATCCGGAGTTAATTGTACTAAAGTTTCATAACCGGCAGTCATAGCTAATGGATTACCGGATAATGTGCCAGCTTGATATATAGGACCACTCGGTGCAATTTTTTCCATGATTTCTGCTTTCCCACCGAAAGCACCTACTGGAAGACCTCCTCCAATAACTTTACCGAGACAAGTCAAATCAGGAGTTACGCCAAAGTAACCTTGGGCACAATGATAATCAACACGGAAACCAGTCATTACTTCATCAAAAATTAATAATGAACCATATTTACTTGTTATTTCACGTAAGCCTTCTAAAAAGCCAGGTAGTGGAGGGACAACTCCCATGTTACCAGCTACAGGTTCAACAATGATACAAGCGATATCATCCCCATATTGTTCAAAAGCAAGCTTCACGCTTTCCAAATCATTATAAGGAACAGCAATTGTATTACTAGCAATACCCGCAGGTACTCCCGGACTATCTGGCAAACCAAGTGTAGCAACTCCGGAACCAGCTTTAATTAAGAGTGAATCGCCATGACCATGGTAACAGCCTTCAAATTTCAAAATTTTACTACGACCCGTATATCCACGAGCTAAGCGTAAAGCACTCATTGTCGCTTCAGTACCTGATGAAACCATACGAATAATTTCAATCGATGGTACTCTCTCTTGAACAAGCTTGGCTAATTTGTTTTCTGCAAGTGTTGGAGCGCCAAAACTTGTTCCATATTCAGCCACTTTTTTTAAGGCATTTACAACTTGTTCATTGGTATGACCTAAAATAAGAGGTCCCCAAGATAGAACATAGTCGATATATTCATTTCCATCGATGTCATAAATTTTTGAGCCTTTGCCTCTTTCCATAAAAATTGGATCCATATTTACTGATTTAAAGGCACGTACTGGGCTATTAACGCCACCTGGCATCAAGCTTAGCGCTTCTTGAAATGCCTGTTTAGATTTTTCGTATGAACGCATTTTAACAACCTCCATAAGGTCATATTCTATAATGATAAATTAGATAATATTTTTATTTGGCGATCCATTTTGCAGCATCTTTAGCAAAATAAGTAATAATTAAATCAGAACCTGCTCTTTTCATGCTCGTTAACATTTCTAGAACAATAGATTTTTCATCAATCCATCCATTTTGCGCTGCTGCCTTCACCATTGAATACTCACCGCTGACATTGTAAGCAACAACTGGTAAATTGAATTCATTTTTCACATCACGGACAATATCAAGATAAGATAAAGTTGGCTTAACGATTAAGAAATCCGCTCCCTCATCAACGTCTGACTGCGCTTCCCTAAATGCTTCAAGACGATTGGCCGGATCCATTTGATACGTTTTACGATCCCCAAATTGTGGCGCACTTCCTGCCGCATCACGAAACGGGCCATAAAATGCTGAAGAATATTTCACCGCATAAGACATAATTGGAATGTCGGCAAATCCCGCTTCATCCAATCCTTTACGAATGGCTGCGACAAAACCGTCCATCATATTGGAAGGTGCAATAATATCAGCACCTGCTTCCGCCTGACTTACCGCTGTTTTTGCTAATAAATCAAGACTTGGATCATTTAAAATTTTCCCATCTTCTATTACGCCACAATGTCCATGATCGGTATATTCACAAAGACAAGTATCCGCAATTATAATAATTTCGGGATAATTTTTTTTAATAAAGCGGGTAGCTTCTTGGACGATCCCGTGATTATGGAATGCACCTGAACCTTCCGCATCTTTATGTAAAGGGATTCCAAATAAGAGAACGGATTTAATCCCTAATTCAACTACTTCATCCATTTCCACTTTTAATTGATCGAGGGATAATTGATAGATTCCAGGCATTGATGCGATAGGATTTTTAATATTTTCACCTTCCGCAACAAAGATCGGATAAATAAAATCTTCTACATGTAAATGTGTTTCACGAACTAAAGCTCTCATGTTCGCAGAACTACGTAATCTTCTATGACGTTTAAATTGTAACTCTTTCATTTTCGTTCCTCCTTCGCGATCTGTAACTTGCACAAACTTTCAAGCATACAGTCAATCGTATAGATTGCAGGACTGGCTACAACCTTATATCCATATTCCTCTACTGCTTTCTTCGTTACATCACCAATTGTAACAAACTCTATTTTTTGTATTTTATTTTGCAAAGAATAGTCTTTGACGATGTTCATAAAATGATGAAAAGATGACGGACTAGTAAACATTGCGTAATCCAATTCATTTTCGTTCACGATTGTGACTAGTTTTTCAATGCTTTCCGGCGGCAAAAAGGTTTGATAAACGATCCATTCATCTACATGGATTCGTTTTTCTTCCAAACCCTTTGCAATCGTTTTGCTTGCTAGATTTCCTTTCGGAAGCAAAACAGGACCAGCTACTTCCTTTTCTTTTATAAATTCTGCAATAAAATCAGTAGCACTAAATTGTTTTGGAAAAAACTCTACCTCTATATTGTATTTTTCAATTGCCTCTTTCGTTTTGCTTCCAACAGCAGCTATACGATTTGTCAGGCTATCAAATTTACATATAGCTTTAAGTTTTTTTAACTCGTTGAAAAAATAATCAACGCCATTTTGACTTGTAAAGATGATCCATTCATATTCATGCAATTTTTCCACATAGGTTTGTGCCTTCGAATCATCATTTTCTTGGAAATCGATTAAAGGAGTAACATATGATACCCCACCTAAATTAATAATTTCCCCGGCAAGTTTTTTTCCTTTTTCACCACCACGTGTAACTAACACATGTTTGCCTAGTAATGGCAAACGCTTTTGTTTGCCATCTAATGGCAAATGTTCAATCATGATTCATCTAACTCCCGCTTGACACGATCGATTAGATCTTTTGCTCCTTGTTGTGTTAGTAATTCAGCTGCTTGTTCACCAACTATCATTGGATCTTTTCCAGTAACTGTTTCTTTAAAAATCTGTTTGCCATTCGGATCTGCAACAAGTGCTGTTAATGCGATTTGTTTATCATCAGTTAATTTAGCGAAGCCTGCTATTGGCACTTGGCAACCACCTTCCATTTTATGAAGGAATGCTCTTTCCGCAGTAACTGTTTCTTTTGTTTCTTCACAAGTTAATTTAGCTAGTTGTTCAAGTAATTCTTTATCATCTTCCCGACATTCAATCGCTAATGCCCCTTGACCAACAGCAGGGAGACAAATTTCCGGATCCAAATATTCTGTCACAACATCACTGCTCCACCCCATGCGGGACAAACCTGCTGCAGCCAATACGATGGCATCATAATCTTCATTTTCCAGCTTTTTCAAACGAGTATCAATATTGCCACGAATCCATTTAATATCTAAATCAGGGCATTCAGCAAGAATTTGGGCACTTCGGCGTAAACTGCTTGTTCCAACCTTGGCACCTTTAGGAAGATCTCTTAATGTCATATGCCCTTTTGAAATAATGACGTCTCTATAATCTTCACGAGGCGGGATACAACCAATTGTAAGTCCTTGTGGGAGGATCGCAGGCATATCTTTCATACTATGTACAGCCATATCAATTTCTTTATTTAATAGGGCCTGCTCGATTTCTTTTACAAAAAGACCTTTTCCGCCAACCTTTGATAAAGTGACATCTAAGATTTTGTCACCTTTTGTCACAATCTCTTTCACTTCAAATTCGAAAGGTACGCCTAATTTTTTTAATTGATCTGCCACCCAATTTGTTTGAGTTAATGCTAGTTTACTTCTTCTTGAACCGATAATGATTTTTCTCACTAAATTTACCCTCCTACGAATACCAAAAATGAAATGCCGATAGACGACTAAATAAAAAGAAATTAATTAAAACAACTAGAAATGCACCAATATTCCATAATGCTAATGATTTTCCGAACATACTTTTCTTGTTTCGAAGGTAAAGAATTAGACTATAAACAATTAAAAGGATAAATGAACTGATTATTTTCGAATCATACCAATGAAAGGTAGGTAGTTTAATAAATGCCCATTGCAACCCTAAGATTAAACTTAACAACAGCATAGGTACACCAATCGCATTTAATACATAAGACATCTTTTCAAGTTTAGATAAATCATTCAACCTCCAGAGACGATGGCCCCACCTTTTTTTCTTAAGTAATGTATATTGCAATAAATACATTAATGAAAAAACGAATGATAGTGAAAAGGCCGCATAGGATAAGATTGCCATCGTAATATGTATAAATAGCAACTCAGATATTAATCTTTCCGACATCGCCACATCCGATATTTGCACTGGAGCGAACGTATGAATCGCCATAAAAATAAAGCCAATGATATTTGTAAAAAAAACGGTGAAATCGACTCTCAATATTTTATTAATGGCGAGTGATAGTGTAATTAATACCCATGCATAAAAATAAAGACCTTCAAATAATGTAAGAACTGGAAATCTGCCTGTTTGAAAGACATACATAAACAAAAAAATTGTTTGAAGAACCCAAACAATTGCAAGTAACCAAAAAGCGAATTGATTTGCTTTCTTATTTTGATGTAAGAAATCGATAAAATATAATAGAATACTGATAGCGTATAAGACAATCATTACCTCATGCAGCCTAGACATGACAATATCGAACATATGAACATTCAACCTCTCTAAAAAGGTAAGGATTAGGGTGGGAACAAATAAACTTTCCCACCATTTCTTACGATTAAAAATGATTTCTATATTTATATAGGCTGAACATTCAATTGAACAGAAGTTTTTTTGTTTGGTTTTAATTTCTGTTCTATCTCAGTTTCTACATTAAAAATTTTCTTAAATAAGTCAATTTGTTCAGCAGCATTCGGCTGTGCCGCAATTTCTTTCACCTGTGAAATCGGATCCTTTAATAATTGATTGACGATACTTTTTGTATGTTTACTTAAAATCTTTCGTTCCCGGTCTGTAAGATTCGGCATTTTCCGTTCGATGCTTTTCATCGTTTCTTCCTGAATCGACAACGCTTTTTCACGTAACGCTGTAATGACAGGAATAACACCTAACATATTTAGCCATTCATTGAATTGAACTATTTCCATTTCAATATTAATCATAATTTTTTCGGCAGCTTTTTTACGTTCTGCCAAATTGGCTTCAACAATGCCTTCTAAGTCATCAATATCATATAGAAAGACGCTTTCCAACTCAGCGATTTTAGGATCTAAGTCACGCGGAACCGCAATATCAACCATAAATAATGGTCGTTTCTTTCTCATTGCCTCGACATTAACCATCATTTCTTTCGTAACAACATAGTCTTTCGCACCTGTAGAACTAATTAAAATATCCGCTTCAACGATCGCACATTGAAGTTCTTGTAAAGTTTTCGCTTGGCCGTTAAATTCTTTCGCCAAATCTTGAGCTTTTTCAAATGTACGATTGATTACAGAGACTTTTGTTGCTCCAGATCCATATAAGTTTTCAATTGCTAGTTTTCCCATTTTTCCGGCGCCCACAACGAGGACATGTTTATTTTTCAAGTTCCCTAACACTTTTTTTGCCAGTTCTACTGCTGCATAACTGACTGAAACAGCATTAGATCCGATTTCCGTTTCTGAGTGAGCCTTTTTCGCAGTTGTAATTGCTTGTTTAAATAACTGGTTGAAGATTGTTCCGGTTGAACCAACTTCTTGGCCAATAAAGAAACTATGCTTCACCTGTCCTAAAATTTGCGTTTCTCCAAGGACCATGGAATTCAATCCACAAACAACCTTAAATAAGTGTTCAATTGCTCCGTCCTGCTCGTAAATTGACAAGTAAGATGTAAACTCCTCTTTATCAATTTGAAACCACTCTGATAGAAAATCTTTAATATAGTAACGTCCCGTATGCAATTGATCAACAACTGCATATACCTCTGTGCGATTACATGTAGAAACAATTACATTTTCTAAAATGCTTTTTTTATTTTTTAACGCTGCCATAGCATCAGATAAATCCGCTTCATTAAAAGACAGCCTTTCACGTATCTCAACAGGGGCTGTTTTATAATTTAAACCAACAGCTATGATGTACATTTTAAGATGGCACCCCCAAAGTTTATAAAAAAGAATTCAATCACGAATTTCTTTCCCTATTCTTATTATATCATGTCCAATTTCATCTACTCTTAATAAATGTGAAAAGATAATGAAACTTATGTTATATTAATTATAAATTAGATATTAAATTCACAGTCCATTAGTACAGTAACAAAAAAAGAACTGGGAATCAAGTTTACAGTTTGAAAGTAGGTTGTTTATGAAAAATCAAAAAATTTTTCCGGGAATTATTTTACTTGGTTTTGGTTTGTATTTTTTTCTTACACAGAACAATCATGTCACAATGTTGAAAGAATATTTAACATGGCCTACTTTATTAATTATTGTAGGAATCGCATTTTTAGGGCAGGGCTACGGAGGAAAAGATGCTGAATCCATTTTACCTGGTGTAATTCTCGTTGGTTTTGGTCTTCATTTCCATATTGCAGGTAAACTTGCCATTTGGCCGGATCATATCGGTGTTTTTATTTTAATCATTTCATTAGGTTTTCTATTACGCTATCAAAAAACAGGAAATGGCTTATTTCACGGAATCCTCTTTTTATTCATTTCTATTGTTCTCTTATTCTATGATGAGGTATTAAAATGGATGGGATTATTGGAAAATAAAGCTGCTTCAATAATAAATTTTTGGCCTTTTCTATTGATTGCAATTGGTTTATATTTATTGTTTATAAAACGAAAATAAAAAAAGACCCATTAATGAACAAATTCATAATGGGTCTTAATATTCACATCCACTTTTTTAATATTCCCCATACTTTGTCTTTTCCTTCACCTGTTTCCGATGAGAATACGACAATATCGTCTTGAGGATCAAAATTAAGTGTTTCCTTTGTAATTTTTAAATGCTTTTGCCATTTTCCTTTAGGAATTTTATCTGCTTTCGTTGCGATGATGACACAAGGAATTTGATAATGTTTTAGAAAATCATACATTAGTATATCATCTTTCGTAGGGGGATGACGTAAATCAACAATTTGGAGAACAGCGCAAAGCTGTTCTCTTGTTGTAATATACGTTTCAATCATCTTTCCCCACGCTTCACGCTCAGATTTTGATACTTTCGCAAAACCATATCCAGGAACATCGACAAAGAATAATGACTCTTCAATTTTATAAAAATTTAACGTTTGCGTTTTTCCTGGTTTTGAAGAGGTTCTTGCTAATGCTTTACGATTAATCATTTTATTAATAAAGGAAGATTTCCCTACGTTTGAACGTCCTGCTAAAGCAAATTCCGGTAACCGTTCATCAGGGTATTGCTCTTGCCTTACTGCACTTATTACTAGTTCTGCATTATTTACTTTCATTTCGATTTCACCTGCTTAATGCTACCTTTAAGACTTCGTCCATTTGTGAAACAGGTATTAACTTCAGATCATTTCTCACACTTTCGGGAATGTCATCAATATCCTTTTCATTGTCTTTAGGTAAAATAATTGTTGTTAACCCTGCTCTATGAGCACTTAATGTTTTTTCTTTTAAACCACCGATTGGCAGCACCCTGCCTCTTAGTGTAATTTCGCCTGTCATACCAACTTCTTTCCGAATAGGGATACCGGTTAACGCTGAAGTTAAGGCAGTGGCAATCGTAATACCTGCAGAAGGTCCATCTTTAGGAACAGCACCTTCGGGAACGTGAATGTGTATATCATATTTTTCGTGAAAATTTTCTTCTAATTTTAATTCTGTAGCTTTAGAACGTACAAAACTAAACGCTGTTTGAGCAGACTCCTTCATTACGTCCCCTAATTTTCCTGTTAAAACAAGCTTGCCTTTACCCGGAGACAGGGAAACTTCAATTTGTAATGTATCGCCGCCAACTGTTGTATAAGCTAATCCAGTAGCGACACCAATTTGATCTTCTACTTCTGCTAGACCGTAACGGAATCGTTTCTTACCGAGAAATTCTTCTAGATTTTTTTCCGTAACAATTAGACGTTTTCTTTCAGAAGAAACGATTATTTTTGCTGTTTTTCTGCAAATCGAGGCAATTTCTCGTTCTAAGCTTCTAACTCCGGCTTCGCGTGTGTAATATCGGACGATGGCTTGGAATGCCTCATCTCTTACTTGTAATTGTCCTTTTGATAGACCATGTTCTTGCATTTCTTTTTGCAGTAAATGATCTTTCGCTATATGAATTTTTTCCAGTTCGGTATAGCCCGGTATAGAAATAATCTCCATTCGATCCCGTAAAGGTCCAGGAATGGATGAAAGATCGTTTGCCGTTGTTATAAACATGACTTTGGAAAGATCATAAGTTTCTTCAATATAATGATCACTAAAATTATTATTTTGCTCCGGATCTAACACTTCTAACATAGCTGCAGAAGGATCGCCTCGAAAATCATTAGACATTTTATCGATTTCATCGAGTAAAAATACGGGATTGATCGTCCCAGCTTTTTTCATTCCTTGAATAATTCTACCAGGCATTGCACCGACATATGTCCTGCGGTGCCCACGTATTTCGGACTCATCCCGAACACCACCTAGTGAAATTCTTACAAACTTTCTCCCCAGCGATTCAGCGATTGATCGAGCTAAGCTTGTTTTTCCGACTCCAGGAGGTCCAGCTAGACAAAGAATTGGTCCTCGTAAAGCTTGAGTCAATTTTTGCACTGCTAAATATTCAAGTACTCGTTCCTTGACCTTTTCCAATCCATAATGTTCTCGATTTAAAATTTTTTCTGCTTTTATAATATCTAAATCATCTTCTGTTGCATTTGTCCATGGAAGAGAGATAAGCCAATCTAAATAGTTGCGTATGACCGAACTTTCCGCAGAAGTAGTTGGCACCTTTTCATATCGATCTAATTCTTTTAACGCTGTATTCTTTACATGTTCCGGCATTCCAGCGTTTTCTATCTTTTCAGAGAACTCAGCTACTTCCCCTGTTTTCCCTTCTTTATCGCCTAGTTCTTTCTGAATCGCCCTCATTTGTTCACGTAAATAGTATTCCTTTTGTGTTCGTTCCATTGATTTTTTCACACGTTGACCGATTTTCTTTTCTAAATTAAGAACTTCTTTTTCATTATGAATGATTTCAATTACTTTATTTAAACGTTGTTTAATGTCAACTGTCTCTAAGACTTCTTGTTTATGTGGTAATTTCAATGGTAAATGCGAAGCAATTATGTCGGCCATTCTTCCAGGTTCTTCAATATCTGCCACCGTTTCAAAGTTTTCCGCAGAAATTTTCTTAGAAAGTTTTATGTATTGTTCGAAATATTCAAGCATGGTTCTCATTAATGCTTCGGTTTCTACATCAGTTTGTTCATTGTCTTCATACGACTTTAAAGAAACTGCATAGTAGGTTTCTTTATCATAAAAGTTTTCTATTTCTGCCCGATGTAACCCTTCAACTAATACTCGGATCGTTCCGTTCGGCAATTTAAGCATTTGTTTTACCCGGGTAAGAGTTCCCATACGGAAAAGGTCATCTTCATTTGGTTCATTTATACTTTCATCCTTTTGTGTTGTTAAAAAGATGAGGTGGTCGTTCATCATCGCTTGTTCTAATGCTTGAACAGAATGTTCACGTCCTACATCAAGATGTAAGACCATCGTAGGGTACACAAGCAATCCCCTGAGTGGTAACAGAGGAACGGTGTTTTCTATTTTCTTTGTCAATATCGTGCACCTCCAAAAAATGACACGTTGAATCTTTTTTCAATTCTAACGTATTTAAATAATCGTGTCCATTTTGTAGAATACGTTAATCACATTTTATACTATCAAACGTATTTAAGAAATCGATTTGGTATGAACCAAATCGATTCAGATTCAAAATTTTATACACTTTTCTTATCCATTTCTTCTATTGGAGGGGCAAAAGGTGATTCCCCTTCGAAATGGTTCATTAATGCGATTTCAATTGCCTTTTCAAATTGATGAATTGGTATAATCGTTATTCCATCTATATCATTTAATATTGATTGCATATTTTCAGCCGGTATTATGACCGTTTTCACACCAGCTTGCTTAGCCGCCTTCACTTTAGCAAACACGCCACCGACAGGCTTTACATTTCCATGAATGCTTATTTCCCCTGTCATAGCGACGGAATGGTCAACAGGAATTTTGTAGATTGCTGAGTATATCCCTGTTGCCATGGCAATCCCTGCAGATGGTCCATCTATAGGGATTCCACCCGGAAAATTCACATGTATATCATATTGATCAGCCGGGACACCCATTGTTCTTAATACAGTTATTACATTTTCAATAGATCCTTTTGCCATGCTTTTTCTGCGAATCGATTTCCCCTGCCCTCCAATACTTTCCTCTTCAACAATTCCTGTAATATTGATAGACCCTTTTTCTTTAGCGGGAATAACGGTTACTTCAATTTCTAACAATATTCCACTATTGGGACCTGTCACGGCCAGACCATTTACCAACCCTACAGTAGCTTTCTCACCAATTTTCTTTTCAAGTCTCGGTGTTAGTTGACTTGATTGAATAATCCATTCAATATCTGCATCACTAATAAAAGTTCTATCTTCTTGAATCGCAAGTCCTGCAGCAATTTGAACCATATTTACTGCTTCACGTCCATTTCTCGCATATGAAGCTAAAATATGCATGCCTGATTCTGAAAGAGATAAATTTACTTTTTCAGCAGCCTTTTTGGCAACTTTAGCAATTTCCTCTTGTTCAAGATCACGGAAAAATACTTCCATACATCTTGATCGAATGGCAGGTGGAATTTCATTAGGTGTTCTAGTTGTCGCCCCAATTAAGCGAAAATCCGCGGGTAATCCGTTTTGAAAAATATCATGAATATGCGATGGAATTTGAGAATTTTCAGCACTATAATAGGCGCTATCTAAAAATACTTTACGATCCTCCAACACTTTTAATAGCTTGTTCATTTGTATTGGATGAAGTTCACCAATCTCATCAATAAACAGAACACCACCATGTGCATTTGTAACAGCACCTTGTTTTGGTTGTGGAATACCTGCTTGGCCCATTGCTCCCGCCCCTTGATAAATTGGGTCATGTACAGAACCAATAAGTGGATCAGCAATCCCACGTTCGTCAAATCTCGCCGTCGTCGCATCAAGCTCAATGAAGACAGAGCTTTGTTTAAAAGGCGATTTACTATTCTTTTTTGCCTCTTCTAATACTAATCTTGCTGCAGCAGTCTTCCCTACTCCCGGAGGTCCATAAACAATAACATGTTGTGGATTAGGTCCACAAAGGGCCGCTTTCAATGACTTAATACCATCTTCTTGCCCAACAATATCTTGAAAGTTCGATGGACGTACACGTTCTGCTAGGGGTTCTGTTAATTTAATGGAACGCATTTTCCTTAATTGTTCCATTTCTTTGCGTGATTCTCGATCTATCGATACTTTTTGTGTTTTCTGTCCTTTAAGCAGATTCCAAAAATATAAACCGATAATCACTCCGAAAAATAATTGAATTAATAATGCTATCCCAGTCCAACTCATCGAATTCCCTCCAAGATGCTTGATTCATTATAAATTTAGTATCTCCTGGAGTTAAAGGGAATAAACCATTTTTTTGCGGAAGGCTGGAACCTTGCTAGATATTGAAAATTTTAAAAGCCTAGCAGACAATGCATGTCTACCAGGCTTTATGGTCAAGCAGTTTTTGATTGCTCGTCTCCCTCGACGATCGTTCCATCTTCTAATACCAATCTAGGAGGCTCGTTGTTAACAACAGCTTCTTTCGTAACAATGCATTTTTTAATATCATCTCTTGACGGTAATTCAAACATTACGTCTAACATGATACTTTCAATAATTGATCGTAAGCCGCGGGCACCTGTTTTTCTTTCAATCGCACGTTTGGCAATTTCTTTTAAGGCATCTTCTTCAAATTCTAATTCTACCTCATCAAGCTCAAGCATTTTTCGATATTGTTTAACAAGAGCATTTTTTGGTTTCGTTAAAATTTCTATGAGTGCTTCCTCATCTAGTGGTTCAAGACTTGCAATAACCGGAAGGCGGCCAATAAACTCCGGAATTAAACCAAATTTAAGTAAATCTTCTGGCAATATTTTTGATAGTAGTTTTTTATCATCAATATCGGCGCCTTTATTCTCTCCGCTAAAACCAATTACTTTTTGCCCGAGGCGACGTTTAATAATTTGTTCAACGCCATCAAATGCGCCACCACAAATAAATAAAATATTTGTTGTATCAATTTGAATAAATTCTTGATGCGGGTGCTTTCGTCCACCTTGTGGAGGAACACTGGCAACTGTACCCTCTAGAATTTTTAATAGTGCCTGTTGGACACCTTCTCCAGAAACATCTCTAGTAATTGATGGATTTTCAGATTTACGGGCTACTTTATCAATCTCATCAATATAGATGATTCCCTTTTCAGCTTTCTCTACATCATAATCTGCAGCTTGTATTAATTTTAAAAGGATGTTTTCAACATCTTCACCTACATACCCTGCTTCTGTTAATGACGTTGCATCAGCAATTGCAAATGGTACATTTAAAATTCGTGCTAATGTTTGTGCAAGTAATGTTTTTCCGCTTCCTGTAGGTCCAATTAAACAAATATTACTTTTCGCAAGTTCAACATCATCAATTTTACTGTTGGAATTGATGCGTTTATAGTGGTTATAAACCGCTACTGCTAATGACTTTTTGGCTTGATCCTGTCCAATTACATATTCTTTTAAAATTTCCCTTATTTCCAATGGTTTTGGAATATCCTTAAATTCAACCTCTTCTTCTGTACCGAGCTCTTCTTCTACAATTTCTGTACAAAGTTCAATACATTCATCACATATATATACACCTGGTCCTGCTACTAATTTTCGAACCTGATCTTGTGTTTTACCACAAAACGAACATTTTAATTGTTGCTTTTCATCGTTGAATTTAAACAATGAGATTCACCCCTTATTAAAAACTTTCGAATAATTGACCGATATTTCAAAAAAGATTAATTAAATGTGTACTATCTTTTGTAAAGTACCAATCCGTTTATTAATTGTTACACTTCATCGAAAGATAAAACCATTTACTTAATACTTTTCAAGAAACTGGCTTTGTTGGAACACTTTAAAAATAGTTATGTATTGGATTGTAACATATTTCTTTGTTGGACAGGAAATTTTAAAGCTTACTTATTTTATTTCGCCATTAATTGTTTATTTTCCTACTTAATCAAGACTTTCCCGAAAATAAGTTTTATATTCTTCGTATGTATATATTTTTTTACTTGGTCGTAAAAAATTTATGTATTTTATAAAACAAGACACGAATATGTCGTGCCTTGTTTTATATTAATATCTATTATTTTATATTATTCTACAGTCTTGCTGTTTTGTACAAGAAATTCAACTGCTTTGCGAATTTTTACGTCTCTTTTTACAGTGTCTAATCCGCCAAGTGCTTTTTTAATATCGTCCGCAGACATATTGTACATAGTAGTCATTTTATTAATTTCTTCTTCAGCTTCTTCGTCTGATACTTCAATTTTTTCAGTTTCAGCGATAGCTTCTAAAGTAAGATTCATTCGAACCCGTTTCGCAGCATCTTCCTTCATTTGATCACGAAGTGCTTGTTCGTCTTGACCTGAGAATTGGAAGTACAACTCAAGGTTCATACCTTGCATTTGTAAACGTTGTTCGAATTCCTGCATCATGCGATCCACTTCGGTATTGATCATCGCTTCAGGAATATCAACTTCAGCATTTTCAGAAGCTTTTTCTACAACAGCATCTTGAATCGCATGTTCTGCTTCATGCTCTTTAGAATGTTTTAAGTTAGCTTTTGTTTTTTCTTTAAGTTCTGCAAGTGTTTCTACTTCACTATCAACATCTTTTGCAAACTCATCATCTAATTCAGGTAGTTCTTTTGTTTTAATTTCATGTACAGTTACTTTAAACGTAGCTGGTTGACCTGCTAATTCAGCAGCATGGTATTCTTCCGGGAATGTTACTTCCACATCTTTTTCTTCGCCTGCTTTTGCTCCAACTAATTGTTCTTCAAAACCAGGAATGAAGCTATTAGATCCAAGAACTAGTGAGTAGTTATCTGCTTTACCGCCTTCGAATGCTTCGCCATTAACAAAACCTTCAAAGTCGATGACTACAGTGTCACCATTTTCAGCCGGTCCTTCTTCTTTAAGGACTAATTCAGCATGACGTTCTTGTAATGTTTTTAGTTCATTTTCAACATCTTCATCTGTTACTTCTGTATCAAATTTTTCAACTTCCAATCCTTTATACTCGCCAAGTTTAACCTCAGGCTTAACAGTGATTGTCGCTTTGAAAATAAGTTCTTTTCCTTTTTCCATTTGCTCGATATCGATTTCAGGGCGATCTACTGGTTCAATTCCAGTTTCTTCAATCGCTTGTGAATATGCATCCGGAAGAAGAATATCTAACGCATCTTGGTATAAAGATTCTACACCAAAACGTTGTTCGAACATTCCACGAGGCATTTTCCCTTTACGGAATCCCGGAACATTAACTTGTTTTACAACTTTTTTGAAGGCACCGTCCAAAGCTGTTTTTACAGTTTCAGCATCAACTTCTACTGTCAGTACTCCTTGGTTTCCTTCAAGCTTTTCCCATTTTGCTGACATACCTTTCCCTCCAACGATCTATATTTTGATAGTGTAATGAACAGATGTAATAGATAACACTTTTAATGATTGCCATTACTAATATAAATGAAAACACATTACAACCCTTTCATTATAACATACGTTTTTTCTGTTTCAAGAAGGAGCTATATAATCGGTAAAGAAATTTCTTCAAGTTTTTTTAGAAAGGTAATTGCTTTTACTAGACTTGCAGCATTTACTTGATTCTCTTCAGCTATTTTTTCTAAATCCAGTGTTTCACCGTATAATTCTTGTCCAAAACATCGATAGGTTAAACACCATAATATAGGATCTTCCGGCACAAGTTCAAAGGGATAGAGTAAGAAAAAATGTCGATCCACGATGTCTTTCATTTGTTGATATAATGTCGGATTATTGTTTTCTAACCCGACTTTTAATTTTTCCAGTAATACGATATAAAAGGGTGTTTCAAAAATTTGCGGTAACTGTACTGGTATAAACGTTCCCTCATTATTAAATTTTTCTACTTGAATTTCTTTTTCTACACCATGCTCTTTTAAGACATTCAATATCATAGTTTTTAAAAAAGGATGAGCTGACTTTTTCCTCACGTATTGTGTTAATTCATCTATGTATGGATGAATATTTTGGTTAGAAAGTTGTGCAACTTTGTATATGTTTTCTTTTATATTATCTGATAAAAAAAATGGATTCTCCGGAATATTCGCTTGTTGATTAAACTGTAGGTTATTCGACTCGGATCGATTTTGACTAAATTGCAACAGTTTTTTATAATGCTCAATTTTTTCTAAAGGAACTTCATTTTCATCTAGCAAAGTACTAATTGTATGTATGATTTCCTCATGATTGCTAAGTTGTATCAAAATCATTAAGTAAACATCAATAATTTCAAAATAGTTTCCTATACCTTGATGCAATAAATAATGACATACTTCTTTCGCCTTTTCATAATTGCCACTTTCATACAATGCAATTAAATAGGCTGTTCCAATTTCGGGATTTTCGGGATCTATTTCATTCGCTTGACCTAAAAAATCTACTGCTTCAGTAAATTGATGATTATCTAAATGAGCTATCCCCATTTCCAAGAGACGATCCTTTAACCCTGGAAAAAGTACAATTTTTTGATCACTTTTCTCATTTTTGTTTTTTTCCATTATAAGTCCGCCTTTTCCGATGTGTTTCTTAGCCAACATCAAGTAATGACAAGTTTAAGTTTAGCATGTTTTTATTTACAAAACAAAAACCCTAGTGATCGTTCATAAACTAGTGAAAAAACAAAAAAACTTACACGAATGTAAGTTTTTTTGTTTTCATATGACGTCCCAGGAGGGATTCGAACCCCCGACCCACAGCTTAGAAGGCTGTTGCTCTATCCAGCTGAGCTACTGGGACAGATAATTATGTATTCTCGACTGTAAAAAATCATTGCGTTCATCGAGGACATTTTTAATTATATATGGGTTGTTGTGTTCTGTCAACAGTTTTTTCGTTTTTTCATTTTAAATTGCAGTCTGACTTTCAGACTGCAATTTAAAATACCTATAATGTAAATGTTTGCCGAAGGTCGACCAATTCTTCATGAAGATCGGAAAAGAATTTCGTTGTGATTGAATGATCATTTTTTTCAACGATTGCATATGTTTTTTCTTTACGACCTCGAGGCATTAGTAAGCTACCGGGATTTAAATATAAAGTCCCATTAATCATCTCTGCACCGAGCATATGTGAATGGCCAAAAAAGACAAAATCCGCACCTACTTCTTTTGCTTTATACGAAAGATTCAAAAGCGTCATTTTCACATTATAATGATGACCATGCGTAATAAATATTTTATTCCCATCAATATTTTCTTTTATATCAAGGGGAAATTGGCGGTCATAATCACAATTACCTCGAACGACTAAATAGCCGCTTATTTCTTCGTCATTTGCCATTAGTTCCGAATCACCGCAATGAATCATCGCATCGACCTTATTTTCATATTTTTCTTTTAATTGTTTTAATTCCTCGCGTAAACCATGGCTATCACTAACAATTAATAATTTCATTTTTGATCACCTAAATCAAATAAATTTTGCAAAATTGCAGGAAGCTTGTTTACTGCTTTCGCTCGATGACTAATTCGGTTTTTTTCCTCTGATGATAATTCTGCCATTGTAAGTCCTTTATCTTTAATAAAAAAAATCGGATCATACCCAAAACCATTATCCCCTTTACGTTCGCGAAGTATTTCACCTTCACACGTCCCGGAAACAGTAATCGTTTCTTCACCGGGAATAGCGATGGCCAACGCACAGTAAAATTTGGCACTTCGATCATCATTCGGTATATCGATCATTTCTTCTAAAACCTTATCAATATTTGCCTCATCATTTTTATCTTCTCCTGCATATCTTGCAGAGTAAATACCAGGTCTGCCATCTAAGGCATCAATGACCAAACCGCTATCATCTGCAATCGTCATTATATTATATTGTTGTGATATCGTTTCTGCTTTTAAGATTGCATTTTCCTCAAACGTACTGCCTGTCTCTTCCACGTCAATTGCATCGGGAAAATCCAATAAAGTCTTTACTTTAATATTAAAGGTTGAAAACATTTTTTCAAATTCTTTTGCCTTGCCTTTATTTTTGGTTGCAATAATCACTTGTTTTTCCATTTTTCTATTCCTCATCACGATTATTTTCTATTTTCGCTGAAATTTCACCTAGTGCTTGTTTTTGGATACTAAACAACTCATTCAGTCCATGCTTTGCAGCTTCAATTAATTGTTGCAGCTCTTCTGAAGAAAACGTTGCTTCTTCCCCCGTTCCTTGTAATTCAACAAATTTCCCCTCACCAGTCATAACAACATTCATATCTACTAATGCTTGGCTATCTTCGGCATAGTTTAAATCGAGCACTGTACCTGCATCTTTGATGATACCAACACTAGTTGCAGCTAAATAATCTGTAATTGGGAAATTTTTCATTCCTTTATTTTCATATAATTTTGAGAGCGCTTGAGCCATTGCAACGAATGCACCTGTAATAGAAGCTGTTCTAGTTCCTCCATCCGCTTGGATGACATCACAGTCTATCCACACAGTTCTTTCTCCAATCTGATCTAATTGTACAACCGCGCGTAAGGCACGTCCGATTAATCGCTGGATTTCCATCGTTCTTCCAGTCACTTTCCCTTTAGAGGATTCACGTATATTGCGTTGCTCTGTTGCACGCGGAAGCATAGAATACTCTGCTGTTATCCAACCTTTCCCACTGCCTCGCATAAACGGAGGCACTCTATCTTCAATACTAGCTGTACATATTACCTTCGTATCTCCTACAGTAATGAGGACAGATCCTTCTGGATGCTTTAAGTAGTTTGTTTCTATATGTATCGGTCTTAATTGTAACGCTTCTCTACCGTCAACTCTCACCAGTAGACCTCCTTTTTTAAACCAAGAAAGAAGAGGTGGCTCACGATATGCGAGCCTACCTCTTAATTTTATTATTTATAGTATAACAAATTTTTCATATTAAAAACTACCTGTGTTTACCTTTTCTGGTCGAGTCACTGGTTCTGATAGTGGTTTTCCTTCTTCATTTAACAATTTCGTGCTCCCGTTTACTTCAATAGCAACACTCTTAATACCTTTTTGCTCCGTTAAAGAATAGACGAGAGGTTTTAAAACATTTTCCGAAATCTTGTTTTCTTCAAAACTACCTAGAATATTTTCGTTAAAATTCAATGTTACTTTCCCATCCTTAACAACTGGTTCATCTAATAAGGCCACTTCTGATTGAAAGGCACTGACAAGTGAAGAGTTCGGATTTGGTCCCTTTACTAACTCATTTACTACAGCCTTTACATCATTTGTTTCCGTATTGCTTATTCGTTTCGTCACAGGAACATAGTATGACTTGCCATCATTTTCATCTAAGTAATAGACTGTTAATGAATGAGTATTTGTAATATCAATTACACCGGTAAGATCTGTATTTATTCCATTTGCCCTTGTTAATCCTTCTTGGTTAATCGGTGTTTTATTAACAGGCATTTCTTTTAATGGGTGCCCATTTACACTTAACGTCACTCGTTCGATTGAATCAAATTGTGTTAATGTCCATGTGATTGATTGCATAATTTTCTCTTCGTCTTTTTTATCATAACCATTAAATTCCTTTGAAAAATCAACCGCTGCTGTCCCATCTTTTTTCACATCCACGCTTATTTTCGTATCTGCAGGCAGTACGGCTCTAAATCCATTCGGAATAATATTTTGACCTGGTCCATCAACGACTAGGTATTCTAATGCTTTTGTCGCTATACCTTTTTCATTTGGCAGTGGTAATGCTTGTGAAACGACATAGCCATTTTTATCAATTAAATACAATTCAGTCATGATCGTATTCTTTTCATCTACTGCGTTTGTTTGTTTATCTTTATCCCCTGTTAATGATTCCCCTTTCTTTAATGAGCTTACCGTTTTCGGTGGATCAATTTTTTCCGTTTTGTCACCTCCAAATAAACCACAACCTGACAAATACATACTTGATGCAAGCATAGTTACTGCTACTGTCACCTTTGTTTTTTTAGACATTTTTGTACCCTCCTAAGACAGTTTGTACTACTATCTATACGAGCCTTCATTAAAAAATAGACCGTTTTTTCTTTGCATAAAAAAACCATTTATTCAGGAGTTATTCGTCTCCTAAATAAATGGTTTCCACATTCGCAATCTCTTGTTCTAACCAGGCAGTAGCAATTTGAGAAAACATACTGCTGGAACCTGTAGTAAAAAATTGATGTTTTGGACATGCATTCTCTGTATTCATTAAATGCCGAAAATATAAGATTGTACTTATTTCACGCGCTGTTTCATCTCCGGAACTAATGACTTTCACTTCACTACCCATTACATTTTTTATTAAACCTTCTAATAAAGGATAATGTGTGCAGCCTAGAATCAATGTATCAATGCCGCTTTTTTGGATTGGAGCTAATGATTCAGCAACAATTTTTTTTGCAATGGAGCTTTTGTACTCTCCACTCTCAACAAGGGGCACAAATTTCGGACAGGCAAGTGATGTAATACTTACCTTCCTATTTATAGATTTTAACGCTTTTTCATACGCACCGCTTTTAATTGTACCAATCGTCCCTAACACACCGATATTAAATCCTTTTGTATTTTTTAATGCTGCTCTTGCCCCCGGATAAATAACACCTAATACAGGTATTTTCAACTCTGTACGAATTTCATCCAAAACAACAGCAGTCGCAGTGTTACATGCAATGACTAACATTTTTATATTTCTTTTTAATAAAAATCTTGTCATTTGCCATGTATATGCCTTTACTTCATCAACAGGTCTTGGACCATATGGACAACGGGCAGTATCACCGACGTATATAATGCTTTCATTCGGCAATTGTTTCAGCACTTCTTTTACAACCGTTAGTCCTCCAACACCTGAATCAATAATACCTATTGGTTGGTTCAACAATCTCGCCTCATTCTGCTTTCATTTCTTGATGTAATTTAATAAGGCTTTTCTTTAAATGAATAACCTCATCAACTGAAAAATTTACTAATATGTCTTGCAAATATCCTTGTCGTTTTTGGATGACTTCTTCAATCATCTTTTCGCCCTTCGCCAATAGGTGAATTCGTACCACTCTGCGATCGTGTGGGTCTTTTACTCGAACAACCAGTTCGTTTTTTTCCATACGGTCAATTAAATCGGTCGTCGTGCTAAAAGCCAAATACATTTTATTAGACAACTCACCAATGGTCATATCTCCGTCTTCAAATAACCATTGCAGAGCGACGAATTGGGGAGGTGTAATTGTATATTCACTAAGTAATTCTCTTCCCTTTTGTTTGATGATCGCTGCTATATACCGTAAATCTTTTTCTATAGCCGCCACATCCACTGCTGCGTGTATTTGTACATTTCCTTCATTATTCATTAATGAAGAACCCCCTATCAGTTAGAAGTCAAAGGTTAGAGGTTAGATTTGAAGAAAATGGCGTAATCCAATTGCTCATATTTCTATAAGAAAAACCTAACTTCATTGGCATCTTAAATTTATACGATGGTTTTTATTTAAAATCCACTAAAAATATTGTCACCTTTTTTTATTAAAAATTCAAGCATGATTTGTTTTATAGCAGTAACAATCTTTAATAATATGACAAAACCGACTGCTAATTAGCAGCCGGTTTTTCGGTTAAAGCTTTAACTCTCCCATGCGAAGAAGTTCAACCACAGCTTGAGAACGCCCCTTGACTCCAAGCTTTTGCATGGCATTGGAAATATGATTTCGAACTGTTTTTTCGCTAATAAACAATTCGCTTGCAATTTCTTTCGTCGTTTTATCTTGAACTAACAGCTCGAACACTTCTCTTTCTCTTTTTGTAAGCAGCGGTTTGTGTGTGAATTCGTTGTCCTTCAACTATTGTAACCCTCCTTGCCTTCGCCAGCTTTAAACCGCGGGGATGGGTATTTTGATTGTCAAATTATCATATGTGAGAGAAATAAGTAGAGTGACATCGTATTGGCAAGGAAGTGAAGAAAACAGCAAAAATGTGCAAATTATTTATATAATTTAAGGTTGTTACCTATATTTAATTCAAATTTCAACTTTCAGCAGCTTATCCATTTGAGATTAATTTTTCTTTTTCCTCTTCTGACCACGCAACCCCCTTGCCTGTCTTTTTAGAAATTTGCACCATTACTCCCCGTCCAACAAAACAAACATCATTTTGCTCATTAATTGCCATATAATGAAGATCAACAGAAGATGTACCGATTTTATTTGCTTTGACAAAAACTTTTAGTTTTTCATCAAAAAACACTTGACGAATATAATCACATTGTAAATCAGCAACTACCGGAATTGTTTCACTTTCTTCTTTTAACCAGTCTTGCATAAATTCTATTTGCTTTAAAAATTCGATTCGTGCTTCTTCAAAATATGTAAATGGAACGGTATTATTTAAATGGCCATACATATCTGTTTCGGAAAAGCGAACTTTAACAGGATGATAAAAAGTAAAACCCTTTTGCCATTCATGAACATCTTCAATATAAGAAATCTTCTTCATATAATTCTCCCCCTTTTGAAATGAATGAGTATTCATTCTCTTTTTATTATACCGAGAATATAAAATAGTTGAAAGAAAATTAAAAAGAAAAGCCTTCAAACATTTAGCTTGAAGGCCTTTCTTATATATTTAGTCTACCATATGATCGCTTCCGAAGAAGTTCTTAAACATTTGGAATGTCGTCGCTCTATTTAGGGAAGCAATAGACGTTGTTAAAGGAATACCTTTCGGGCAAGACTGCACGCAGTTTTGTGAGTTACCACAGTTAGCAAGTCCACCATCTCCCATAATTGCTTCTAAACGCTCATCTTTATTCATCGCACCCGTAGGATGGCTGTTGAATAAACGTACTTGTGAAAGTGGTGCAGGTCCAATGAAGTTAGATTTACTGTTAACATTCGGACAAGCTTCTAAACAAACCCCACATGTCATGCATTTAGAAAGTTCATATGCCCATTGACGTTTTTTCTCAGGCATACGTGGTCCTTCACCAAGATCATATGTTCCATCAATCGGAATCCATGCTTTAACCTTTTTCAAAGAGTCAAACATACGGCTTCGATCTACTTGGAGATCACGGATAACCGGGAATGTACGCATCGGTTCAAGACGAATCGGCTGTTCTAATTTATCGACTAGTGCAGAACATGACTGTCTTGGCTTCCCATTAATAACCATAGAACATGCGCCACAAACTTCTTCTAAACAGTTCATATCCCAAGTGACTGCAGTCGTTTTTTCGCCTTTTGCGTTAACTGGATTACGGCGAATTTCCATCAATGATGAAATTACGTTCATATTTGGACGATACGGTAATTCAAATTCTTCTTGATATGGAGTAGAATTTGGATTATCTTGACGAGTTATAATAAAGCGTACCGTTTTTTGTTCACTCATCCTTATTTCTCCTCTTTCATTATAGTATAGTCACGTTTACAGGCTTATCGCTTTAACATTAATACGTATTAATGTTTCTTAGTATAGTCACGTTCACGAGGCTTAATAAGGGATACATCTACATCCTCATAGCTAAATTTCGGAGTATTAGTAGAAGCATCGAAATCAGCCATAGTAGTTTTTAACCATTCTTCATCATTACGTTTAGCAAAATCAGGTTTGTAATGAGCACCGCGACTTTCATTACGATTTAATGCACCAATCGTAATTACACGAGCTAGATGCAGCATATTTTTTAATTGGCGTGTAAATGTTGCCGCTTGGTTACTCCATTTTGCCGTATCATTCACGTTAATATTATTGTAACGTTCCATTAATTCAAGAATTTTATCATCCGTTTTTTGAAGACGATCATTGTAACGAACAACAGTTACATTATCAGTCATCCATTCCCCAAGTTCTTTATGAAGAAGATATGCATTTTCCGTACCATTTAAGGATAAGATATTATTCCATTTATCTTCTTCTTTTTTAACAGCTTTATCAAAGATAGAAGAGGATAAGCTATCTGTGCTTTTTTCTAATCCATCAATATAATTAACTGCTTCAGGACCTGCAACCATACCGCCATAAATAGCAGATAATAATGAGTTTGCACCTAAACGGTTAGCACCATGTTGTGAATAATCACACTCACCTGCTGCAAATAATCCTTGAATTTTCGTATGTTGTTTATAGTCAACCCATAAACCGCCCATTGAGTAGTGAACTGCAGGGAAGATTTTCATAGGTACTTTATGTGGATCTTCACCTACGAACTTTTCGTAAATTTCAATGATTCCACCAAGTTTTACATCAAGCTCATGCGGATCTTTATGTGAAAGATCAAGATAAACCATGTTTTCTCCATTGATTCCAAGCTTCATATCTACACATACGTTAAATATTTCACGTGTAGCGATATCTCGAGGTACTAGGTTTCCGTAAGCAGGATATCTCTCCTCTAAGAAATACCAAGGTTTACCGTCTTTATATGTCCAAACCCGTCCACCTTCACCACGTGCAGACTCACTCATTAAGCGCAGTTTGTCATCACCAGGAATTGCTGTAGGATGGATTTGAATAAATTCACCATTAGCATAGGTTGCACCTTGTTGGTAAACAATAGATGCAGCTGAACCAGTATTAATAATTGAGTTAGTAGATTTACCAAAGATAATTCCAGGACCACCTGAAGCGACGATAACCGCATCCGCTTCAAAAGATTGAATTTCCATTGAAGTAAGATTTTGGGCAACAATTCCTCGGCAAACTCCTTCATCATCCTTAACAATACCTAGGAATTCCCATCCTTCGAACTTATTCACAAGTCCAGCTACTTCATGACGACGAACCTGTTCATCAAGTGCATATAATAATTGTTGTCCTGTCGTTGCACCTGCAAATGCTGTACGGTGATGTTGCGTTCCACCGAAACGACGGAAATCAAGTAAACCTTCTGGTGTACGGTTAAACATTACACCCATACGATCAAATAAATGAATAATTCCAGGAGCAGCATCACACATTGCTTTAACTGGCGGTTGATTTGCTAAGAAATCTCCGCCATAAACTGTATCATCAAAATGAATCCATGGTGAATCTCCTTCACCTTTCGTATTCACCGCACCATTAATTCCACCTTGTGCACATACAGAGTGAGAACGTTTTACTGGTACTAATGAAAATAAGTCCACTTGTTTTCCTGCTTCTGCTACTTTTATTGTTGACATCAAGCCGGCTAAGCCTCCACCGACTACGATGATTTTTCCTTTACTCACTCAAGACTCACTCCTTCTTTAAACATGTTTACGAACATGATTGTTTCGCTTTGTCTTATACAAAAGCGAAGATAGCACGAATACCGATAATTGATAATACAACAAATATAACTAATACAACATAAGATGTAATTTGTTGTGAACGTGGTGATTGAGTAATTCCCCAGCTAACACAGAAAGACCATAATCCATTAGAGAAATGGAATGTTGTCGCAATTAGGCCAATTATGTAAAATGCGATCATCCAAGGATTAGAGAAAACATTCTCCATTAAACTAAAATCAAGAGTTGCATTTCCTAAAGCCGCTTGAATTCTAGTTTCATAAACGTGCCACGCAAGGAAAATCAAAACAATTACACCAGAAATTCGTTGGAATAAAAACATCCAATTTCGAAAATAGCCTAATCTACTCGTATTGTTTTTTGCTGTGAATGCAATATATAGTCCATAAATTGCGTGAAACAGCAAAGGTAAATAAATTACAATGATTTCAACGAAAATGAGGAATGGAAGACTTTCCATAAAGCCTACGGCATTGTTAAATGATTCCTCTCCGCCTGTAGCAAAATGGTTCACAACTAAGTGGACAATTAAAAAGATACCAATTGGCACAACACCTAGTAATGAATGCAATCTGCGATTTAAAAACTCACGATTTCCGGCCACATTTTACCCCCCTTAATAATAAAAGCGTGTGCATAGCAAAATTATTCAAAATTAGATTTTGAATACCATGCAATTTCATAACAATTATGTGACATATCCATTTTACTCCCGCACTAGGTAAGCGTCAAGGAAACGGATACACGAATTCGACAAAAAAAGGGATGCTTTTTTGCTGTTTCAAACATGTAAATCATTGATAATACATTAAATTTCTCCAATATATAGTTTGTCTCAAATTTTCCGAAAAAATTTAAATCAAATAACTTACCAAAATTTATATTAAACTGAAATAAAATTTTGTATATAATATAACTATAGAGAAAGAGGGGAATTACGTGAAATCTTCTGCAGAATTAGAAATAAATACGGAAAATAATGAACTTTCCATTCCGGCGTTCGGTTATGAATTAATTCGCGATATATTATTACCCGAAATATTAGGGAAAGAAACTCCGGATATTCTTTATTGGTCAGGTAAGCTACTAGCTCGAAAATTCCCACTTATGTCGATAAATGAAATCATATCTTTTTTTGATGAAGCAGGTTGGGGAAACCTTCGAATTACAAAAGACGAAAAAAAAGGAATGGAATTGGAACTAACAAGTCCATTAATTAGTCGGCAAATTGAATTGAAAACAGAATCAAGTTTTAAACTTGAAGCCGGTTTTTTAGCCGAACAAATTCAATCACAGAAAAAAGTAAGAACAGAAGCATATGAAGAAATCGTTAAACGTCATAAAAAAGTTAAAATTATTGTGCAATGGGATCTAAAAGATACGGATGTTTAAGAAAAGCCTAGGATTTCCTAGGCTTTTCTTTCTTTTATTTTACCTCTAGTTCAACCTTCTCAAGCTCAAATGCGGTATGTAGAGCTTGTGTTGCTTCTATCATATATTTTTCTTCTATTACCGTAGATACTTTAATTTCTGATGTACTAACCATTTTTATTTCAATATTATTAATGGATAGAATGTCAAACATTTTAGCGGCAACTCCCGGATTTGAAATCATCCCTGAACCAATGATTGAGACTTTTGCAAGACCCGATTCATATTCAAAATTATCGAATCCTAAAGATTCTTGATTTTGCTCCAGTATCTCAATCGTATCACGTAAATCATCATTTTTTATTGAAAATGAGAGATAGGCATCTTCCCCTTCCGTTTGATTTTGGATAATAATGTCAACATTAATATTTTGTTTAGCTAATTTTGTGAATATCGTTGATAAGTATTTAAATCCATTTTTTAACCCAAAAATAGTGATTCTCGTAATTTTGTCCTCAAAAGCTACACCACGAACAATTAAACTTTTTTCCATTGTTACTTCCTCCTCAATGTTTGTTCCAGGTTCTCTTACTAAGCTCGAACAAACTTCTAACGGTATTTGGTAATTTTTAGCGAATTCGACAGCTCTGGCATGTAAAACCCCCGCTCCAAGATTTGCAAGTTCTAACATTTCATCATAGGAAATTGCGCCTAATTTTCGAGCATGAGGAATATATCGCGGATCAGAAGTATAAACACCAGTCACATCCGTATAAATTATACATTTCTCAGCTTTCAGCGCTGCGGCTAATGCGACTGCTGTTGTGTCGGATCCTCCTCTTCCTAATGTGGTAATTTCGCCATCAGTCGTGACACCTTGAAACCCCGCTACAATAACGATTTGATCATTTTGTAATTGATTCATAATTTTTTGTGGATTAATATCAATGATTCGAGCATTGCTATGTACATCTTCTGTTAAGATATTCGCCTGCCAACCTGTGAAGGATATAGACGTATGACCTAGTTCAGCGAGTGCCATCGATAATAGGGAAATAGTAATTTGTTCACCTGTTGAAAGCAGCATATCCATTTCTCTTTTACTTGGATAGGACGAAATTTCTTTTGAAAGCTTCACGAGTTGATCCGTTGTTTTTCCCATTGCCGAAACGACAACAACTACTTGATTGCCTTTCTTTTTTTCATCAATAATTCGGTTAGCTGTATTTTTTATTCTATTTACATCCCCAACTGAGGTTCCACCAAATTTAAGTACGATTCGCGCCAACAATTTTCGCCTTCTTTCAAAATTATGTTTTTACTGCTACTCGCCTATTTCGCATAAAAAAAGCAATGAGATACCTATCTCATTGCTTTAGGAGACGTAATATACAGATTACGAATAGCCTTATGCGAGATAGCTCTCCAAGATGTACCACACATCTTGACAGTCCAGCATTTCTTAAATGCTTAGACCAGCAAAAACAGGAATGAGCCTTGTTTTTGCTTCGGCAAAACTCCCTTTCAAAGCTTTTCATCGAATCTCATACTTCTCCAAGCCTCTACTCTTTAGTTTCGCACCTCTACCCTTATTTTAAAATAAAAGTTAGATTTAATTTTAAGTCATTATAACACATTAAAATTTACTTGACTATCCTTACTTTCCACAGTTTTCAAATTATTGTGCATCTAGCTTTTCTTTCAATGCTTTCGCTGATGCTTGTGGGATGCCAAGTTCTAAAAACTCTTCGATTGGTGCCTCTTTCATTTTTTTCATTGATCCAAAATGGCGAAGTAACTGTTTCTTTCTTTTCGGACCTATTCCTGCAATGTCATCTAACATCGATTGAAACGCATTTTTGCCTCTAAGCTGACGGTGGAATGTAATTGCAAATCGATGAACCTCATCTTGAATTCTTTGTAAAAGGTAGAATTCTTGACTGTTTCTTGCAAGTGGTACAATCTCCAATGGATTCCCAGACAATAGTTGCGAGGTTTTATGTTTTTCATCCTTTGCCAATCCGGCTAGCGGGATCGTTAACCCAAGTTCATTTTCTAAAATATCCCGTGCCGCTTCTATTTGACCTTTACCACCATCAATAATGATCAAATCGGGAAGCGGCAGCTCCTCACGCAATGCCCTGCCATATCTTCTTCTAACGACTTCTCTCATCGATTCATAGTCATCCGGACCTTGAACTGTTTTTATTTTATACTTTCGATACTCTTTCTTTTCCGGCTTTCCATCAACAAATACAACCATTGCAGAAACTGGATTTGTTCCTTGAATATTCGAATTATCAAAAGCCTCAATGCGATGTGGCGTATAAATACCCATTGCTTCGCCAAGATTTTCGACCGCTTTAATTGTCCGTTCTTCATCACGTTCGATTAAGGCAAATTTTTCTTTTAAAGCGACGGCTGCATTTTTTTCGGCCAGCTTTATTAATTCTCTTTTTTGTCCCCTTTTTGGTTGAATCACTTTTGTTTCTAATAATTGATTTGCTAGATCTGAATCTACTTTTTCCGGTAGTAAAACTTCTTTAGGTTTAAAGTGATTCGGCATTAAATAAAATTGTCCGAGGAAGGATAAAAATTCCTCTTCCGGTTCATCATAAAAAGGAAACAGTGAAACATCCCGTTCAATTAGCTTTCCTTGACGGATAAAAAAGACTTGAACACACATCCACCCTTTATCAACAGCAAAACCAAATACATCTCTATCTGTGAAATCATTCATGGTGATTTTTTGTTTTTCCATTGTAGTTTCAATATTGATGATTTGGTCTCTATATTCTTTTGCTCGTTCAAATTCTAAGTTTTCGGCAGCATCTTCCATCTTTTTCGTAAGCTCTTGTTTTATTTCTTTATAACCACCATTTAAAAATCGGCTAATGTCATCCACTATTTCTTTATATGTTTCTTCCTTTACTTCATTCACACACGGTGCAAGGCATTGTCCTAAGTGATAATACAAACAAACGCGATCAGGCAATGTTGAGCATTTTCTGAGAGGGTAAATTCGATCTAATAATTTCTTTGTTTCATTTGCTGCTTGAACATTCGGGTAAGGTCCAAAGTATTTGCCCCTATCACGTTTTACTTTTCTTGTCGTTATCAATTTAGGATGTCGTTCATGTGTCAGTTTAATATAAGGATAAGTTTTATCATCTTTTAACATGACATTGTATTTTGGGTCGTGCTTTTTAATTAAATTAATTTCTAAGATGAGTGCTTCAATATTAGATGAGGTAATTATATATTCAAAGTCTTCAATTTCACTAACAAGCCTTTGTGTTTTCCCATCATGTGAGCCAGTAAAATAAGATCTAACACGATTTTTTAATATTTTTGCCTTCCCAACATAGATGATTGTCCCTTGTCTGTCTTTCATTAAATAACAGCCTGGCTGATCTGGAAGGATTGCCAATTTATTTTTAATTCTTTCATTCATACTTTTTACCCCTTTTTCAATATCGATGGGTTATTTTTGGAATGTGGAATTGGTGGGGAGAAATTGTTTAAAAAATCCGAGTCAGTGTAGACTCGGATTATATTTATTAAAGATGCTTGTTCACTAATTCAACTAATGCTTCTTTTGGTTGGTAGCCGATTACTTTATCTACTTCTTGGCCATCTTTCATTAAGATGAGTGTCGGGATACTCATTACACCATATTTACTTGCAGTTTCTTGGTTTTCATCAACATCAAGTTTAACGATTTTGACTTTATCTCCCATTTCACTATCTAATTCTTCAAGTACTGGTGCAATCATTTTACATGGTCCACACCATGTAGCCCAAAAATCTGTTAGTACTAATCCTTCAGAAGTTTCTGAAGAAAAATTTTGATCAGTTGCATGTGTAATTGCCATTGAATTACAACCTCCTATGAAAACTGTATTACAAATTCTAACGCAAGTATAACATCGTTCTTTTTCATATGCTAATGATTTGTTTCTATTTTAAACTTCCCACAACTTTTTTTGTTATGCATATTCCTAAATGGATTATATTCTTATATTTTTTAACCTTAGTGAATTTAAAACAACGGAAACAGAGCTAAAAGCCATCGTTGCACTTGCAAACCATGGGGGCAATACACCCGTTATAGCAAGTGGGATACTAATAATATTATAAATAAACGCCCACACGAAATTTTGCTTAACATTCAACATTGTTTTTTTGCTAATAATAATCGCATCGGCTATTCGATTTAAATCATTGTTTAACAATGTTATGTCACCGGAATCAACGGCAATATCTGATCCATTCCCCATTGCCATCCCTATATTTGCAACTGTTAGTGCGGGTGCATCATTAATTCCATCACCCACCATGATTACACCTTGTCCTTTATTTTGATAATTTTTGATTAACTCCGCTTTCATTTGCGGAGTAACTTCAGCTTGAAAATGCTCAATTCCAGCTTTTTTCGCTACTAATTTTGCTGTGTTTTTATTATCACCAGATAGCATCGATACGGAAAGCCCCAACTTTTTTAGTCTTGCTATTGCCTTTTCAGAAGTATCCTTCATTTCATCTGCGACTGCAATCATTCCTTGAAGCTGCTCCTCCATTGAAACAAGGACAACGGTTTTCCCTTCGTCCTCCAGTCCCTTAACATCTTTTTCAATATCCTTGAATGTACTATTTCCTTGTTTTTTAAAATACGAGGGGTTCGCAATGACAATTTGTTTTCCATCTACAGTTGCTTTAACTCCATGACCCGGAATTGTTGTTGCGCTCCCAATATTCGGGATTAAATCCACCCGTTTTTCGACATCTTTAACAATCGCTTTTGCAATTGGGTGGTTCGTGTTTTTTTCTATTGCTCCAATTAATTGGAGAAATAGTTTTTCTTCTAAATTTCGCACCATTATATCTGTAACTGCTGGTTCACCTTTTGTAATTGTTCCTGTCTTATCAAGGACAACCATGTTGTTTTTTGAAAGGAGTTCAATCATTTTCCCCTCTTTAAAAAGGATACCTAATTGGGCAGCTCTTCCGCTTCCAACCATTATTGATGTTGGGGTTGCCAATCCTAATGCACAAGGACAAGAAATAATTAATACAGCTATCGCTTTCTCAATTGCATCTCCCATCTGTCCAGGATTTAAATTTACGTACCATAATAAAAAGGTTGCAATCGCAATGATGATAACGATAGGAACAAAAATTCCGGTAAATTTATCCGCAATATGTTGGATGGGTGGCTTGGAAATTTGAGCTTCTTCTACAATTCCAATAATTTTTGATAGAATTGTTTCTGATTCTTTTTTCGTTGCTTTTATTTTCAATACGCCATTTTCATTGATCGTTCCAGAATAAACATTATTACCAATACTTTTTTCAACCGGAATGCTTTCCCCTGTTAACATTGCTTCATTAACTGTTGATGTCCCTTCAACAACCTGTCCATCAATTGGAATTTTTTCACCCGGTTTAACGAGTAGTACATCACCTGGAACAATTTGATGGATAAACGTTTCCGATTCTTCCCCGTTCTCGTACTTTATTGCTGACTTTACTTGTAATTGATTCAGCTTTTTTATTGCATCCATTGTCTTTCTCTTCGTTTTAGCTTCCATTAATTTTCCTAATAAAACAAACGTAATGATTAAAACACTCGTTTCATAATGGAGCCCATTATTATTTGATGGTGTAAATGTTAAGAAGTGACTATAAAAATAAGCGGCAGTGGTACTTAAGACTACCAATACATCCATATTTGCCTGTCGATTTTTAATTGCACTCCATGCTCCTTCATAAAAAGGATAAGCAATAATAAATTGGACAGGTGTGGCGAGTGTTAGTTGAAACAAAGGATTTAGAAAAATCTCCGGAATTGGTATAAATGAAAGATTCATATGTGACAACATTGTCCAAATTAGTGGGATTGAAAGAATCGCGGAGATGATAAATTTCCACGTTAACCGAACCATTTCCTTTCTTTTTGATTCGGTAGAATGACTTGTATTTCTGGAAATAATCGGTTCAAATCCAATTTTTTTTATTTTATTTAAGATTTGAAGTTTACTTGTTTGATTAGGGTCAAACATCACTCTTCCTTTTTCGGTTGCTAAATTAACATTAACTTTTAGTACGCCGTCCATTTTCGTAACTACTTTTTCGATTCTCGTTGCGCATGCACTACAATGCATCCCTTTAATATCTATTTGCATTGATTCAACCATACATTTCACCCAACTTTAGCCCATATTTATTACTAGTTTATTTTTATAAATATGGACTAGAACCGTCGTTTAAAAAAGAAATCGATGATACATATCGTTTCCTGCTTATTCATTTCTAACTTTGCCAAACTTCTTGCGCATAGAAAACTAGATTTATGAATAAAAAACATAAGAATTCCGGCAATTTGTTGATCAAGTTGGATGTCTATCATTGGTTTAAAAAATTCAACATTTATACTTGGTGGAATACATAAATTGATCATTTGGTTCAGTAAGGGGTTAGTCTCTTGAACAGGAAGCATGATTAACAAAAGGCAAGCTGGTGTAATAAGCCACACATTAATCTTTTTATAAGAAGCTTCAAAACAAATATTTTGCTGTTTTTTTGAGAATATATATGGTGCCCACTTTAGCAAGGCAAGGATGAATAAAATCCATATGGATAGATCGTGATAAATTTTGTGAGAAGTGATAAAGGTAAAAACAACGGGAAGATGGTAAATATATAGGAAAAAGGAAAAGAGAATGATAAAAAAATAAGAATCTATTTTTATATGCTTTAGTAATGAATGGCTTACCTTTTGATAAAATGTTGTTGTCATTCCTAGTAAAAGGAACTGAGGAACAATAAAATATAATAGACTAATTTGTAGCATATGGGTTGTGAAAGTCAAATGACTAATTGTACGAAGAGGAGAACCTTGTAATAAATACAATAGAATCATTCCACCACTAAAAAGGATGAACTGATTTAGCTGCCTTTTTCCTGTAAAAAAATAGGAAAGTCCAATAATTAAAACACAAATAATAAGAAAAGGAATATTCCATTTTAATTGTTGGGAAATCATCATTTGATAGGTCAATCTTGCTAATCCCTCCCTTAACAAAACACCTTCCTTTCTATTTTATTGAACAAGTATTGTCCTAGATTACGAAAAAATAAAAAACAGAGAAAGAAAAATTCTTTCTCTGCCAAGTGTTATTTATTATGAAGATGCTACTTTTAATTTTTTGAATTCCTCTGTTAGCATTGGTACAACCTCGAACAAATCTCCTACAATCCCATAATCGGCTACTTTGAAGATATTCGCTTCAGGATCTTTATTAATGGCAACAATCACTTTCGAGTTAGACATTCCAGCTAAATGTTGAATAGCTCCTGAAATACCACATGCAATATACAGATCTGGAGTAACTACTTTACCTGTTTGGCCGATTTGTAAGGAATAATCGCAATAATCTGCGTCACATGCACCACGTGAAGCACCAATTGCACCACCAAGTACATTCGCTAATTCTTTTAATGGTTCGAAACCATCTGCACTCTTAACTCCACGTCCCCCAGCAATGACAACCTTTGCTTCTGATAAGTCAACACCTTCACTCGCTTTACGTACAACTTCTTTAATAATTGTACGAAGATCTTTAATTTCGGCTGTGACTTTGCTAACATCACCAGTCCTGGACTCATCCTTTTCTAAAGGTGCAATGTTATTCGGACGAACGGTTGCAAAGATCACTCCGTCAGTAACAATTTTCTTTTCAAATGCCTTTCCGGAATAAATTGGTCTAGTAAAAACTAAATTTCCACCAGCAACCTCCACATCAGTAGCATCTGAAATTAATCCTGTTTCTAATTTACTTGCGATTTTTGGTGATAAATCTTTTCCAAGCGCTGTATGGCCAAATACGATTCCGTCAGGTTTTTCGGAATCAACTACAGCCATAAAAGCTTGAGAAAAACCGTCTGAAGAGTATTGACTTAATTTTTCATCTTCAACAACAACGACACGATCGGCACCGTATTGGATTAGTTCTTGTCCTAAAGCGTTTACATTATCACCTAATAAAACAGCAACTACTTCTCCACCTTCAGCAACCGTTTTTCCTGCTGCGATAGCTTCAAAAGAAACATTACGTAATGATCCGTCACGAACTTCTCCCAGTACTAACACTTTTCTAGCCATTTGAATTACCTCCTGTAAGTGAACATAGATTGGTCAATTGTTTGAAACTAAATTGAAAATTAAACGACTTTTGCTTCTTTATGAAGAAGATTAACAAGTTCGCTAACTTGATCTGTTAATTCACCTTCAAGAATACGACCCTCTTCTTTTTTAGGCGGCAAAAATACTTCAATCGTTTTCGTTTTTGCTTCTACATCATCTTCATCAAGATCTAGATCATCTAATTCTAATTCTTCTAACGGTTTTTTCTTCGCTTTCATTATTCCCGGCAAGGAAGGGTATCTTGGTTCATTTAAACCTTGTTGCGCAGTCACTAATAAAGGTAATTTTGTTTCAATTACTTCCGAGTCACCTTCCACATCACGAACAACTGTGACATTTTCGCCATTTATCTCTAATTTTGTAATCGTTGTCACATACGGTATACCTAGAAGATCCGCAACACGTGGGCCAACTTGTCCTGAACCTACATCAATGGCAACATTTCCACCAATAATTAAGTCGGCTTCTTTATCTTTTAAGTATTCAGCAAGAATTTTTGCCGTTGAAAATTGATCAGCATGTTCCAAATCGTCTTCAGTATTGATTAGAACTGCTTTATCTGCCCCCATAGCAAGTGCTGTACGTAACTGTTTCTCCGCTTCCTCACTCCCAACAGATACAACAGTTACTTCACCACCATGTTCATCACGAACTTGTATCGCTTCTTCAACGGCATATTCATCATAAGGATTGATAATGAATTCGGCACCATCTTCATTAATCGATCCATTCGAGATCGTAATTTTTTCCTCTGTGTCAAATGTTCTTTTCAAAAGTACGAAGATATTCATGTGAGTCCCTCCTAGAATTTAAAAACATTTCATTTGTTTTAAAGATTTTGAATTTTAACCTTAGTTGAAAGACTAATGTAAACTGCAAATATTTCCTTCAACAATTTAAATTTATTTGAAAGGGCAATGCCCTTTACTCACCTTTAAAATGCGGCTCTCTTTTTTCAATAAATGCTCTGATCCCTTCCTGGCCATCTTTTGAACTGAAAACTTCGCCAAATAATTCAGATTCACGTTTTACACCATCGTAAAACTGATTCGTTTTTCCATAGTTTAATAGTTCAATTGCAGCCTTAATGGATACAGGACTTTTCTTAGCGATTTTCTCTGCTAATTCTTTCGCTTTATTTAATAATTCTTCATCAGAATAAGCATGGTTGGCAAGTCCCCATTTGACAGCTTCGTCACCTGTTATCGGTTCACTCGTAAAAAGCATTTCAGCCGCTTTTGCCATCCCAACATATCTCGGTAATCTTTGAGTTCCGGCAAATCCGGGAACTAAACCTAATTGAAGTTCAGGTAAACCTAGCTTGGCATTTTGCGTTACTAAACGAATATGACATGCCATAGCTAATTCCAAGCCACCGCCTAATGCGGCACCATGTATTGCTGCAATAATTGGTTTAGGGAACCTTTCCATTCTTTCGAAAAGGGTTTGACCTTTTTCACCCAAACTTCCGAAATCATCGCTCGATTGAATGGTCGTAAATTCTTTAATATCAGCACCTGCAGAAAAGAAGCGTCCTTCCCCGTGAAGAACTAAAACTCTAGTGTCAAAGTCATCCTCTATTTGGTCAAGAAGTTGTGATAATTCTTCTATTAGTGCCGAACCTAAAGCATTTGCCGGCGGCCGATTAATCGAAATGAACGCTACCTGATTTTCTTTCTTTATTTGTATGTACTCCATTTCCATCCCCCTTGCCGTTTTGTTATGCGTGAATCGGTGAGATTGTTGCTTCCCACCGATATGACATTTTTTATGCTCCAAAACCATTGATAAGCAATTGTTGAACTGCCGGAGCAAGTGCAACTAAATCATATTTTTCCTCATTCATTACCCATGTTGTCACGGTTTCATCAATCGTACCAAAAATCATTTGGCGAACTAAGCGTACCTCAATATCCTTTTTGAATTCACCGGTTTCTATCCCGTGATAAATGATCTTATCGACTAATTTTAAGTACCCTTTTAACACTTCATTTATTTTCAAACGAAGTTCTTTATTCGATTGACGGAGCTCTAGCTGGGTAACGATGGCCAATTGATGGTCGTCTGACAAAATTTTGAAATGACTTTCAACCATTACTAATAACTTCTCCGCAGCTGTCCGTTTTCCTGCTATTTCTTCATCAATTTTTTCGATAAACATTCCCATTTTCTCTTGAAACAATGAAATGAGGATATCTTCTTTATTCTTAAAATATAAATAGATTGTCCCATCTGCAACACCTGCTTGCTTCGCAATCTTGGAAACTTGTGCTTGATGATAACCATTTTCGGCAATCACTATAACTGCTGCATCAATGATTTGTCTGTATTTCGGTTTATTTGTTTTCATATATAACCTACACCACACCTTTCAATTTAAAGCGAGAGGTGAAGGTCAAAATGCTTTCCCACAATAATTAATTCCACACACTCTCATTTTCTTTTAAAAAATGAATGACCATTCATTCATAGTTTTATAATAATGTGAAACACATTCTCTGTCAAGCAACTTCTTAAAAAAGTGAAGAGCCACGCACGGCTCTAGAAAATTAGCTTACCCTAATTTGTCGTCTTTTTCGAGCTTTTTGCGTTCTTCATCTATTAATGAGCGTCTTAAAATTTTTCCGACTGCTGTTTTTGGCAATTCATTCCTAAATTCATACAATCTAGGCACCTTATATGCGGCTAAATATTTTCGAGAAAATTTATTTAATTCTTCTTCAGTTACTTTTGCGTTTTCTTTTAATACAACATAGGCTTTTACAGTCTCTCCTCTATACGGATCAGGTATACCAGCTACGACAGCCTCTTGGATATCAGGATGCTCATATAAAACTTCCTCAATTTCACGAGGATATATATTATAACCACCCGCAATGATAATATCTTTTTTCCGATCCACGATATAGAAATATCCTTGTTCATCCATGTAACCCACATCGCCAGTAAATAACCAGCCATCTTTTAATACTTGCTCAGTCTCTTCCGGTCGATTCCAATAGCCTTTCATCACTTGTGGGCCTTTAACTGCGAGTTCTCCTATTTCACCCGCCGGTAAAGGCTTTCCATCCTCCAATGAAAAAATTGCAGCATCCGTATCTGGCCACGGAACGCCAATACTTCCTTTCACCCTTTCTCCTGACCATAAAAAATTGGCATGAGTAATTGGTGAGGATTCGGATAAACCATATCCTTCAACTAATTTTCCACCAGTAACCTTTTCAAATTTTTGCTGTACTTCAATTGGTAAGGCTGCTGAGCCGCTTACACATGAATTAATGGATGATAAATCGTATTTTTCAATATTTGGATGATTTAATAAACCAATATAAATTGTTGGAGCACCAGGAAATATTGTTGGTCGCTGTTTTTGAATCGTTTTTAATGTAGTTTCTGCATCAAATTTAGGGAGTAATACCATTTTATATCCTTGCATGACTGAAAGCAGTAAGACAGCTGTCATTCCATAAACATGGAAGAATGGTAATAGGCCCAGAACCGTTTCTTCTCCCTTTTTTGCCTTATAAATCCAAGCATCACACATAGATGCATTTGCAATTAAGTTTTTATGAGTTAACATAACACCTTTTGGAAAACCCGTCGTCCCACCTGTATATTGTAACAACGCGAGATCGTTTTCAAAATCAAATTCATTTTCTAACGGAATGGCCTGCATATCAGTTAGTATTCTCTTTAATAGATGATGGTTACCTTCATGATTAATATTCACGGCTATCCCTGTTTGTTTCTTTTGAATAAAGGGATATATTAAGTTTTTCGGGAAAGGCAAATAATCTTTGACAGCGGTTACAATTATATGTTTGATTGATGTTTTTCCCATCACTTTACTCACTCGGGGGAATAAAATATCCAATGTTAAAATAACTTCTGCTCCTGAATCTTCCATTTGATATTCCAATTCTCTTTCTGTATAAAGAGGATTTGTCTGTACTACAACTCCTCCTGCATATAATACTCCAAAATAACCGATAACTGATTGTGGACCATTTGGCAGCATTATAGCAACTCTGTCGCCTTTTTTTATTCCTAGTTTTCTTAAATAATTTGCAAATTTTAGTGCGGATTCATAAATTTCCTGATACGTAATATTTTTTCCCATAAAATGAACGGCTATTTTATTTGAGTAATTCTTCGCTGCTTCCGTTAAATAAGAATGGACCGGTTTTTCTTCATATGATAACGTTGCCGGTATTTCCTTTGGATACTGTGACAGCCAAGGCTTTTGTTCCATATGTCCCCTCCTCAAATGGTGTTAGAAAATTTTCACTTATTACTCTATTATAGACTATTACGTAAATGGTTACAATTTGAAATGAATAGAAAATGAATCATTGTTCATTTTTTATTCATTTCCGCTACAGGTCCTTGACTATAAAAAAAGACTGAGCACACAAATGTCAGTCTTTCATTATTATTTATGTCATTATGACATAGATTATACCCACTACTAAGAAACATGCACATACAGCGAGTAAAACTTTTGCTAATGTTTCCATTTGCTTATCTCACCTATTTCCTTCCAAGTTACCTTATGAAATGCTTTCTCCAACAACAAATGATAATCCAATTGAAATTATCATCGAAATTAAGCCAACTGCTCGATTATCCTTTTCAATTTCAACATCTATTTTAAACTTTGGGGTCAAAAATTCATAGATAAAATATCCTATTAGTAGCAATAGGAATCCGTAAAATCCCCATCCTATCATGACAAAAAGAGAATCATGATGTTGTATTGAATATCTGAAAATATTGGCAATCCCGAAAATCTTTCCTCCAGTTGCCATTGCTACCGCAACATTACCCTTTTTAATCTCTTCCCAATTTCGATACTTTGTAACGATTTCAAATATGACTAAAAACACAACCATACATAAAACTACGACACTATAATATCCTGCTGTTAAAACAAAGGGATTTTCCCAAAAATGGTTCATCATCACTCATTGACTCCTTAATATCTCGAATAGGTTTTCGGTAAAGGTATGTCTTTACTTAAATTCAACGACAGTAATTCCGCTTCCGCCTTCACCTGCATCACCTAATCTTATACGTTTTACCGAGCGATGATGTTTCAAATATTCTTGAACTCCTTGACGAAGTGCCCCTGTTCCTTTTCCGTGAATAATTGATACACGCGGGTAGCCTGCTAATAATGCATCATCAATATACTTTTCTACCTTAAGTAGGGCGTTCTCGTATCTTTCACCACGTAGGTCAAGCTCTAATCCGACATGATAATCTTTACCCTTCACAGTTGCAAGAGGCTTTGTTTCAACTTTTTGCTGTGATTGGATAAATTCCATGTCGGATTCCTTTACTTTCATTTTCATAATTCCCATTTGTACTTGCCATTCTTCATCATTAACTTTTTCCAGTAAGTGGCCTTTTTGATTAAAACTAATGACTTTCACTTCATCTCCGGGAACAAATTGATGCTTTTTATTTACTGATTTTTTAACTGATTTCTTTTCAAGTGTAGGTACAGCATCTGCCAAACGTTTTCGTGCTTCAATTAACTCGTGTTCCTTTATCACTGCTTGGTTATTGAGTCGCATCTTACGTAAAGAACGGATAATTTCTTCCGCTTCTTCTTTTGCTTCCTCAATGACCTTCGCCGCCTTTAATTCCGCCTTTTCAAACATTTTGTCTCGTTGTTCGTAAAATTCGATCATTTGTTTTTGTAAATCTTTATGGAGCTTTTCGGCATCTTTTAAATAGTCGAGTGCTTCTTGGTGTTCTCTTTCGGCTTCGCGTTTGCTTTTTTCTAAAGAAGCAATCATATTTTCCACTTGATTCGTATCCGCACCAATATATGATTTGGCATGTTGAATGACATGTTCAGATAACCCTAATCGTTTCGAAATTTCAAACGCATTACTTCTTCCGGGTACACCAATCAATAGTCGATAAGTTGGACTTAACGTTTCCACGTTAAATTCAACACTTGCATTAATCACTCCTTCTCGATTATACCCATATGCCTTTAGCTCAGGATAATGAGTAGTAGCAACCACTTTTGCCCCTCGTCCGTACACTTCGTCCAAAATTGAAATTGCCAGCGCTGCACCTTCCTGTGGATCGGTTCCAGCACCTAATTCATCGAAGAGGACAAGGCTTTCATGATCAACATGCTTCAAAATATCTACAATATTTACCATATGGGAGGAGAAGGTACTTAAGCTTTGCTCGATCGATTGTTCATCACCAATATCAGCGAATACTTCTTTAAATACAGAGACTTCAGAACCATCCAAAGCAGGAATTTGTAATCCGGCTTGTGCCATTAATGTACAAATCCCTATTGTTTTAAGTGTAATGGTTTTTCCACCTGTATTTGGCCCCGTTATAACAATAGAAGTATAGTCTTTCCCTAAGGTGATATCATTTGCAACTGCTTCATCGATAGGCAATAACGGATGTCTTGCTTTATTTAATTGGATAATCCCTTGATTGTTTATGATTGGCTTTGTCGCTTTAATTGTTTTTCCGAAGCGTGCTTTTGCAAAGATAAAATCAAATTCTCCCATGATTTCGACCATGGTAGCTAACTCATCACCCGAATCAGCAACTTCTGCTGATAATTCGCTTAATATCCGTTCAATTTCTTGTTGTTCCTTCATATGAAGTTCTCTTAACTGATTATTCAGTTCTACGACAGATTGCGGCTCAATAAAAAGGGTTTGTCCAGATGCTGATTGATCATGAACGATTCCACCATAATTAGATCGATATTCTTGTTTTACAGGAATCACGTAACGATCATTTCTTATTGTTATGATTGCATCAGAAAGCATTTTGGCAGCATTTCGAGAACGAATCAAGCTTTCAAGTTTTTCACGAATTCTACTTTCATTTGAACGTAATTTTTGACGGATTTGTCGCAACGTTTCACTCGCTCCATCAAGAACTTCTCCATTTTCATCAATCGCGTTTTTAATTTTGTGTTCAAGTGGTGTAAGAATCGTGATTTGTTCCGCCTTTTCTTCAAGAATCGGAATCTCAACTGCATTTTCAAGCAAACCTTCGATAAATCTTTTCATTGTTCGCGCTGCATAAATAGTGCTGGCGGTTTGAACTAATTCCATAGCATTTAATATCCCGCCAATTTGAGCCCTTTTTATATGTGGTCGAATATCGTAAATCCCTGTTAACGGTGCATGACCTTTTAGCCGAAGTACATGGCTGGCCTCATCTGTTTCTGCCTGTATTTCCAATACCTCATCGTATGAGGAAGATGGAACTAATTCACGTATTTTAGCTTGTCCAAGTGACGAGGATGCATGCTCCAAAAGCAATTCTTTAATTTTGTTAAATTCTAATGTTTTAAGTATTTTTTCTTGCATAACAAGTTGCAAGCCTCCTATTTCTCGAGGTTAGAGGTGAAAGGATGAAAAGATGTTTCCGATCTCAACCTATAACCATTACCATTTTAACGATGTTTATTCCCCAAAAATTTCAATAGTTCCTCTGGTTCCATCGCATTAATTACTGTATCTTTTTCAATCCAACCCTTTCTTGCCGTACCTACACCATATTCCATATAATCTAGGTTTTTTATATTATGTGCATCTGTGTTTATGACTATTTTCACGCCATTTGCTTGCGCTTTTCGAACATTTTCCGCTGCTAAATCGAGTCGATTAGGATTCGCATTTAATTCAAGAACCGTATTCGTTTCCTTTGCTAATTCAATTAGTAAATCTATATCAACGCTGTAGCCTTGCCTTCTCTCAATTAAGCGCCCGGTTGGATGAGCTATAATATCAACATGAGGATTATTCAAAGCAGTCTTTAATCTTTCCATAATTTTTGATTTTGGCTGGTTAAAATTAGAATGAATGGAAGCGATAACGATATCCAATTCCGCTAATACTTCATCTTCAAAATCAAGTGTACCATCCGGGAGAATATCCATCTCAATCCCGGATAATATGAGGATATCATCATATTTCTCATTTAATTTTCTAATTTCTGCATTTTGTTCTCTTATTCTTTCCACTGTTAATCCATTCGCTACTTTTAAATATTTCGAGTGGTCTGTAATAGCCATATATTTATAACCCTTTTGCCTACAAGCATTTACCATTTCTTCCAAGGAATTTGCTCCGTCAGACCAAGTCGTATGCATATGTAGATCACCGATAATATCATTTAATGAGATTAATTGTATATCGGAAGTAAAATCATCCACTTCATTGCCATCTTCTCGAATTTCCGGTGGAATATATGGCAATCCGAAATGGTGAAAAAATTCCGTTTCATTGGCAAACGTAAGTACTTCACCTGTTTTTAGGTTTTCAACACCATATTCACTAATTTTCTCCCCACGTTTTTTGGCGAGTTGACGCATTCGTACATTATGTTCTTTTGAACCTGTAAAATGATGCAATGTGGTAGCAAATTCTATAGGATGGACGAGACGAATATCTATATTAACTGTATCTGCAACACAGAGGGTAACTTTCGTATCTCCATCAGCAATTGCCTCAGATACTTCAAATAATCGAAATAACTGTTCTTTAACTAGTTTTGGTTCTACCGTTGCAATTACATAATCTAAATCCTTCATCGTTTCTTGTACTCTTCTTAAACTTCCTGCTCGAGAAAATTGAATGACATTATCCATGGTAGATAATACCTCATCAAATAGTTCAATATATTTCAACATATATGGAATCGAAAAGCGACTAGGTTTTAAACCAAATTCCTCAATTGATTTCAAAATTTTATCTTCCGTTTTTGGTCCGAATCCTTTTAATTTTTGGACTAAGCCCTCTTCACATGCATCTTTTAGTGAATTAACGTCTGTAATTCCTAATTCATGATACAAAGCAGCAATTTTTTTCCCTCCTAATCCCGGAAGTTGGAGGAGCGGGATCAATCCGGTTGGCAGCTCGTCCTGCAAACTTTTAAGTAGTGTGGACTTTCCCGTTTCGATAAATTCCTTTATTACTTCTGCGGTACCTTTTCCAATTCCCTCAATAATTGTAAAGTCTTCTATTTCACTTAAACTTCTACGATCAGCCTCCAAGCTCTTAGCCGCTTTGCGATAAGCCGAAACCTTAAAGGAATTTTCTCCTTTTATTTCTAAATAAATAGCTATATGTTCTAATAATCGAATAATCGACTTTTTATCCATAACAAATTCAATCTCCTTTCTGTCGAAGAAAGCTCTTATGCTTGTATATTTACATATATACTAGCAAAAATGATTTGAAAAGGCATGTAAAAAGAAAAAACTTCCCCATGAAGAGAAGTTTCTACGAAATATTGCTAATCCACCAGTTTTCAATTTGATTTGAAAGTATTGGCGTATTTTTAATTATTCCTTTGGCAATAAATGATTGATCAAGTGCATGTTGAATCGATTCGATCGGAAGCAGGGCTCCAATATATAAGATGATGAAGATAATTAAATAAACTTCGAGAAAGCCTAATATGCCCCCAGCCCAAACATTTAATTGTTTTAAGATCGGAATACGTGCAACAAAATCTAGTGCCGATCCAATAATGTGTAAAATAATTTTTGTTGCAAAGAAAATAATAGCAAAAGCAATTGCCCGATAATAGGCATCTTCTAGATTTAATCCACTTAATAACATGGATATCGATTTGTTTTCATCCAATGCCGGATACGGTATCCATAGTTTAAGATGTGGTGCTAAATCTTTAAAATACATATACGCTACAGCAAATGCAATAATAAAACCGGTAATATGAATGAGTTGAAGAATAAATCCTCTCTTCAGACCAACAAAAAATCCAATGATTAAGATTAATAGAATAACTAAATTAACCATGACTTCAGTCCTTTAATTGTTGAAGTTGTTTTTCGAGAATCTCTATTTTTTCCTGCAATTTTAAATAATCATGTACGGCGTTTACAGCTGTTAAAACAGCAAGTTTACTAGTATCTAATGAGGGGTTTTGGGACCTAATATCACGCATTTTCTCATCAACTAATGAGGCAACATGGCGTATATGATTTGCCGAATCCGTACCGACAATAGTATATTGCTGTCCATATATTCCGACCGTTATGCGATTTTTTTCAGTCAATCTTTTTTGCCCCCTCGGTTTAAAAATCCTATTGTTTATAATAACATGGAATGAATAAGTTGGAAAGATTTTGTCCATTAATGTCGAAAGTATCTAATTTCGTATACAACATATTATATAATTACTTAATGGAGGTTGTTCATATGTCAAACACTGTCATAAAAGTTTCCCATGAAATGATAAATAAAATGAAGGATTATTATTCACAGTCACTCCTTGAAAAAAATCCACCTGGAGCAATTTTTACTGCTAAACAAAATGGCTGCACGATTACAGCTTACCGATCAGGAAAGGTTATGTTCCAAGGAAATTTCCATTCCGATGAAGCTAGTAAATGGGGAGAAGCTTCAACAATCCCAAAAAAGACAAAGGTAAATAAAACATCTGGAAAACCGTTACCGCCCGACATTTCAACAATGTCACTGATTGGCTCTGATGAAGTAGGAACAGGTGATTATTTTGGACCTATCACAGTTGTTAGTGCCTATGTTAAAAAGGAACAAATCCCTTTGCTGAAGGAGTTGGGCGTAAAGGATTCTAAAGATCTTTCCGACCCCCAAATTGTAACGATCGCCAAGGATTTGCTTCACGCCATTCCTTACAGTCTATTAATATTACATAATGAAAAATACAATCAATTGCAAGCAAGTGGAATGACACAAGGTAAAATGAAAGCATTATTACATAACAAAGCATTGAATAATCTTTTGAAAAAAATACCCGAAAAACCCGAAGCAATTTTGATTGATCAATTCGTTGAAGCAGATACGTATTATCGTCATTTAAAGGGACAAAAGGAAATTTGCACCGAAAATGTTTACTTTAGTACGAAAGGAGAAAGTGTCCATCTAGCAGTAGCAGCAGCCTCTATCTTAGCAAGATATGCATTTATAAAAGAATTTGATAAATTAAGTGAAAAAGCAGGATTCACCTTACCAAAAGGGGCAGGACACCAGGTCGATAAGGCTGCTGCACGATTAATTAAAAAGAAAGGCCGTCCTGCTTTAAAAGATTTTGCTAAAATTCATTTTGCAAATACTGAAAAAGCATTAAAGCTAATATAAAAAAAACGCGGAAGTTCCGCGTTTTTTTCTACCCTCTTAATTCAGCACCTGTTTGTTCTTTCACTTCCTTAAGCACTTTTTCATGTGCTTTTACGACTTCTTCATCTGTTAATGTACGATCCGGATCAAAATATTTTAATGAAAAAGCAATGGATTTTTTCCCTTGTTCCATATGTTCACCTTCATAAAGGTCAAAAATCGAAACCTCTTTTAATAATGATCCGCCCGCTGTTTCAATAATATCTTTCAATGTGCCGGCGTTCACCGTGCTATCAACCACTAATGCAATATCCCTCGTTATAGATGGGAATCGTGGAATCGACATATATTGTAATGGCTTAACATTGAACTCAAATACTGGTTTCGTCATTAGTTCAAATACATATGTTTCTTTCAAATCCAATTCCTTTTGAACTTGTGGATGAATTTGACCGATAAAACCGATTACTTCATTATCTAAAACGATTTCAGCCGTTCTTCCTGGATGCATGCCGTCAATTTGTGCAGTTTGATAAGAGATATGTTGACTTACACCAAGTTTTTCGAATAATCCTTCAACAACACCTTTTGCTACATAAAAGTCAACTGCTTTTTTCTCACCCTGCCATAGTTGAGAATGCCATAATCCAGTAATTGCTCCTGCTAAATGTTCATATTCATCAGGCTGATCATGATCCGTAGTTTTCAAAAATACTGAACCTATTTCATATATAGATACGGAATCATTTTTTCTGGCAAGATTATAGGAAACAACGTCTAATAATCCAGGTAAAATGCTTAAGCGTAAGTGGCTTCTTTCTTCACTCATCGGCATCGCTAAACGTATCGGATCTCTTTTTTCAATTGCATAATTCTTAGATTTTTCTTCGCTTGTTAATGAATAAGTGATTGCTTGATTTAAACCTGCACCTTCTAAAAATCTTTTTGCAGCACGACGTTTTCTTTGATTTTCAGTTAATCCGCCTGGTGTTGTTTCACCGGAAGGTAATGTAGTTGGAAGATTATCATATCCGTATAGACGTGCTACTTCCTCAATAAGATCTTCTTGAATCGTAATATCTCCGCGGCGGGTTGGTACTGTAATCGTAAAAATTTCACCGTCTGATTTCACGTCAAATTGTAGACGGTTAAAAATTTCAAGTACTTCATTTGAAGTAATGGTTGTTCCTAATGTTTGATTTATTTTGCTTAACGTAATTTCAATAACAGCAGGCTCAACTCGTAATGTATTTACTTCTACTACACCAGACAAAACGTCACCGGATGCGTATTTTTCCATTAATTCGGCAGCGCGCTCCGCTGCATCATGGATACGGTTCGGATCGACACCCTTTTCAAAACGGGCACTGGCTTCACTGCGTAATCCGTGGTCTTTAGACGCATTACGAACGGTTTGACCGTTAAAATAAGCCGATTCAAGTAATACGGTTGTCGTAGAATCGCTAACTTCAGAATTAGCACCACCCATAACACCCGCCATCGCAATTGGGTCTTTTCCATTTGTAATAACTAAATGAGAAGCTTTTAACGTTCTTTCGGTGTCATCAAGTGTAGTGATTTTTTCCCCTTCATGGGCTAAGCGAACAACAATTTCTTTTGAACCTAATGTATTATAGTCAAAGGCATGTAACGGTTGACCATATTCAAGTAAAATGTAATTTGTTATATCCACTACATTATTATGTGGACGGATTCCTGCTGACATTAATCTTGTTTGCATCCACAATGGCGAAGGGCCGATTTTTACATTTTTAATGATTTTCGCCACATATAGTGGATTTTCTTCCGGTGCATCGACTTTAATTGAAATATAATCGCTTGCAGCTTCAGAATCAGTTGCTTTCTCGATAGCAGGTAGTTTAACTTCCGTACCAAGAATAGCTGCTACTTCATAGGCTACACCCAACATGCTTAAACAGTCTGAACGGTTCGGTGTTAAACCTAATTCAAGAATTTTATCATCTAAATTTAACAATGCTAATGCATCAGAACCCACTTCTACATCGTTTGGAAATACAAATATTCCTTCGGCAAAATCCTTCGGAATTAGCTTTCCTTCAATCCCAAGTTCTTGCAGGGAACAAATCATCCCATTTGATTCTTCACCACGTAATTTTGATTTTTTAATTTTGAAGTTTCCCGGTAAAACAGCCCCAACAGTAGCAACGGCTACTTTTTGTCCTTTGGCAACATTTTTAGCCCCACAAATAATTTGTACTGGTGCTTCGTCGCCAAGGTCAACTAAGCATTTATTTAATTTGTCAGCATTTGGATGCTTTTCGCATTCTAATACATGACCGACAACGACGCCTTTAATAGAGGCGGCTTTATGTTCAACACTTTCTACTTCAATTCCACTTCTCGTTATTTTTTCTGCTAATTCTTCTGCGGATAGACCATTTAAGTCTACATATTCATTTAGCCATTTATATGAAACTAACATATCTTTTCCTCCCTAGCTTTTACTCATGTACAGAAAATTGTTTTAAGAAACGAGTATCATTCGTGTATAGATGGCGGATGTCATCGATTCCGTATTTCAACATCGCAATTCGTTCTGCACCGATTCCAAATGCAAATCCTGTATACTTAGTTGAATCAAATCCAGCCATTTGCAAAACATTTGGGTGAACCATTCCGGCACCTAGCATTTCAATCCAGCCTGTTTTTTTACATACATTACAGCCTTCTCCTCCACAGGAGAAACAAGATACATCCACTTCAACAGATGGCTCTGTAAATGGGAAAAAGCTTGGACGTAAGCGGATTTGGCGCTCAGCACCGAACATTTTTTTCGCAAATACTTCTAACGTGCCCTTCAAATCCCCCATTGTAATGTTTTCATCTACAACAAGACCTTCAATTTGCATAAATTGGTGGGAATGGGTTGCATCATCATTATCCCGACGATACACTTTCCCAGGACAAATAATTTTAACTGGTCCTTTTCCTTCATGTTTTTCCATCGTTCTCGCTTGAACTGGGGAAGTATGTGTTCTTAATAAAATATCTTCAGTAATATAGAAGGAATCTTGCATATCACGAGCTGGGTGTCCTTTTGGAAGGTTTAAAGCTTCAAAATTGTAGTAATCCTTTTCTACTTCCGGTCCTTCAGCTATCGTATATCCCATACCGATAAAGAAATCTTCAATTTCTTCTACTACTCTTGTTAATGGATGGTGATTACCTACTTTAACTGGGCGACCGGGAAGGGTAACATCGATCGTTTCCTCCGCTAATTGTTTTTCAACTGCGGCTTTTTCTAATGCTTCACTTTTTAACTCGATTTGCTTGCTGATTACTTCCCTTACTTCATTGGCAAGGGCACCCATTTTCGGACGTTCTTCAGCTGAAAGCTGCCCCATTCCTCTTAAAACTTCTGTTATCGGCCCTTTTTTTCCTAAATATGCAACGCGAACATCGTTTAAAGACTTTAAGTCTTCCGCTTGCTCAATTTTTGCTAAGGCTTCTCCTTGTAAATCTTTTAATTTTTGCTCCATCTTTTCTACCTCCTTTAATAAATAAGCATAAAAAAACCCCGTCCTTAGAAGGGACGAGGTTATCATCGCGGTACCACCCTAATTAGCATCAAAAAATATTATGCTCAACTTCATTAAATAACGGCTTTTCACCGAGGCATCTTTACATTTCAATAGAAACGGTCCCGATGCTGACTCCAGGGGTGAATTTCACTTAATATTCCATAAAAATGCTCCCAGTCTTTGGCATTTTCTCCCTAAATGGATCCATTAAACTACTTTTCCCTATCATTGTCTTTTATCATTTATGCAATTGTATATATTATAGTATTTTGTGAAATGAAATTCAAATTTATTTCTTTAAATAATACATTAATATTCCAGCGGCTACTGCAACGTTCAATGATTCTGCTTGTCCGTGTATTGGGATATATAAATTTTGCTTTGTTAACTCTAATAAATGTTTGGATACCCCATTCCCTTCATTTCCAACTATAAGCGCGAAAGAATCTTGTGGCTGAACTTGTTTAAAAGGGATTCCGTTTTCCAATGCCGTTCCATAGACAGGAATTTGTTCTTGTTGAAGCTTATTAATCCATTCATCTAATTGTCCCGTTAGTATATTAATATGAAAATGACTGCCTTGTGCGGAACGAATGACTTTAGGATTATATGCATCAACCGTTCCTTCTCCTAAAACAACGGCATCCAATCCAGCGGCATCTGCAGTACGGATCATTGTACCGATGTTCCCTGGGTCTTGGACTGCATCTAATAGCAAAAATGATTTTCCATTTAAGTCATTTTCAGAAGGGGTTTTCATTTGGCAAACTGCAAAAATGCCTTGGTCTGTTTCGGTATCCGAAATCGCTTTGCTAATTTCTGAAGTAATTTTTGTTACTTGAAGTCCATGAATATCCCATTCTTGAGGAATTTCGATTTCCTCACTATACATTAATTCAATGATGTCCTCTTTAAATTTTAGTGCTTCTTCAACAAGATGGAAACCTTCAACTAAATAGGAATTCGTTTTTTGACGTTCTTTTTTAGTCAATAATTTTTTCCACTGTTTCACTTGCGGATTTTTCAATGACTCGATATATTTCACTTGTATTCTCCTCTTCACTTATCAATATCTCATTATATCGTAATTTATATACATATAACATTCTAATTCGTGACATGCTAATAGCAAATGTTAAAGAAATATAATAAAAGGAGTGCTACAAAATGAACTTAAATCTCCGTAATGCCATTATTCATAATGTATCCGGAAATGACCAAGCACAATTAAAGGATACAATTGTTGATGCGATTCAAAGAGGAGAAGAAAAAATGCTGCCCGGCTTAGGTGTTTTGTTTGAAGTAATTTGGAATCATGCGGATGAACAAGAAAAGAATATGATGCTTGAGACATTAGAAGAAGGCTTAAAGCAATAAACATAGGAAAGGGCATATCCGTTTGGTTATGCCCTTTATTATATCATTACTCAAAGGTAATTTTATCCACAGTTTCACGATCAAGACGTTTAATGACTTCTGTAATTAATTTCACCGTATTTTCATAATCATCACGATGCAACATGGCTGCATGTGAGTGAATATAACGTGTTGCAATAGTAATGGCAAGTGATGGTACTCCATTTGCTGTTAAATGAATCGATCCCGCATCCGTTCCTCCACCAGGGATGGCATCGAATTGATATGGAATACTTAATTCTTCTGCTACCCCTACAACTAGATCGCGTAAACCTTTATGAGAGACCATTGATGCATCATATAAAATGATTTGTGGTCCTTCTCCCATTTTACTTAAAGCTTCTTTTTCTGTAATCCCAGGTGTATCGCCAGCAATTCCAACATCGACACCAAAGCCAATATCAGGCTTAATTTTCATAGCGGCTGTTTTTGCACCGCGAAGTCCAACTTCTTCTTGAACATTTCCGACACCGTAAACAATATTCGGATGTTTTTCGTTCTTTAGATTTTTCAATACATCAATTGCAATTGCACAGCCAATACGATTATCCCACGCTTTTGCTAGAAGCATTTTTTCATTATTCATTACCGTAAATTCAAAATAAGGAACGACCATATCCCCCGGAAGTACGCCCCATTCCAAAGCCTCTTCTTTGCTTGAAGCACCGATATCAATAAACATATCTTTAATTTCATACGGTTTTTTCCTAGCTTCAGGAGACAAGACATGTGGTGGTTTTGATCCGATGACACCAGTGAGATCTCCTTTTCTTGTAACGATCGTTACTCTTTGTGCAAGCATTACTTGAGACCACCAGCCACCGACCGTTTGGAATCGAAGAAATCCTTTGTCATCAATTTTGGTTACCATAAATCCAACTTCGTCTAAATGACCAGCAACCATAATTTTGGGACCGTTTTCATCTCCTACTTTTTTAGCAATTAAACTTCCTAAACCATCTGCAGTAATTTCATCTGAAAACGGTTCAATATATTTTTTCATTACGTCGCGTGCTTCTTTTTCATTACCCGCGATGCCCTTTGCATCCGTTAAGTCCTTGAGCATCGTCAATGTTTCATCAAGCTTTGCCATCTTATTGACCTCCAATATTAATATGTATGTACCCTAATTATTATAATAGATAAAATCAAAAAAATACAAAAATTCACCTCTATATTTTTCATAAAATAGATTGTTACTTTAAATATTTTAAACGCACAGAGTGGATTGGAGCGGAAGGCACTTGACTCCTGCGGGATCAGCTGGACAGATGAGACCCCGCAAGAGCGAAGCGATGAGGAGGCTCAGCGCCAGCCCCGCGGAAAGCAAGTGCCTGGAGCGGAAAGGAACGGTTCAATTGTTTATTCTCACAAAATTTACGAAAGCATCAAAAAAAATGAATCCTTTTTAAGTAATACACGTATGCAAAAGGTAGTAATTATTCATTGGAGGTTTAGATTATGCTTTGGTTAATAAGAATTGCCATACTTGCCTTAGTGATTTACTTTATTGCAAAAATTATTACGCACCTACGTAATCCAAAGCGAAAATTACAGCATGCACATAATGGAAAGCGCTATTTTTTTTATGATGACTCTGAAAATATTCGGAAAAACTTTCTGATTACATATAAAGGAGTTTTACTCGAAGGAGAAAAATATTTAGGACCTAAAGAAACATCCTCTAATGTATTATCCATTTTTGTTTGGCCGCATGATTTACAATTACTAAATGCACTAGACGATCAAGACTTATTATTTTTGGAAAATGAAATTAAATTAAAATATCCGAATGCAGTGATTGATTGGAAAAATCCTATCAAAGAAATTATTAGAAAACATAAAGAAAACTGCTGAATATTACAGCAGTTTTTTATGTACCAGGGAAAAATTCTTTCCATTTCATAACAATCACTTTTTCTCTTAATATAAAAAACAGAATGGACAATGCAATGAGGATAATTATAATCAGTGAAGGTGTGAATCGGGAGATGAACTGTCCAAAAACAGTATAGAACACGACGAGTGGAATATTTGTAACAAAAGATCCTTTTAAATAACTTTTAAATGTAGGATTCCTTTCAAGCAAGCAAATATTTAGCAAATGATAATGAAAAAAAGGAATTAAACGAAGGATAGCTATTTGCCCGATCGTAAGCTTCGCATACTGCCCAAAACATTTTAATTTAATTTTTAATAGCTTTTCATAGGTTTTCGGCATTTTCTTAATACATCCATAGAAAAGGACTGAAAGCAGCATTAATCCGGCTAATGAATAAATAATACCAAGTAAACTTCCGAATAATATTCCCCCTGCCATACAAACTACGGCCACTGGAATAAATAAAAATTGCCTAAGCACATGAAAAAGAATAAACATAAAAGGAGCCAATACTGCACTACCTTCTACAAATGAAAATAACATTAATAATTGCTCATTCATTTTTCTCACCACTCTCTTCTTGTCATTCTTGATGTAGACACTTTACTAAAAGATATTTAATAAATTGTTATGTTATGACAAACAAAAAAAGCCATCCTTCACAAAGAGGATGACTTTCAAAATAGCATTATTTTGTAAATTGAGCTTTTGCTTGGTTAGCAAGTTCAGTGAATGCTTTTTCATCATGAATAGCTAAATCAGCAAGCATTTTGCGGTTTACTTCAATACCAGCAAGCTTTAGTCCGTGCATTAAACGGCTGTAAGAAAGGCCATTTATACGTGCAGCTGCATTGATACGAGTAATCCAAAGCTTACGGAAGTCGCGTTTTTTCTGACGACGGTCACGATAAGCATACATATAAGATTTCATTACTTGCTCATTAGCTGTTTTATATAATGTATGTTTTGAACCGAAATAACCTTTTGCTAATTTTAATACTTTTTTACGACGTCTGCGGCTAACTATTCCGCCTTTTACACGTGGCATATTATTTCCCTCCTATATAAATCGCTCATTACTTAAGATTGTCAAGCATATGACGAATACGTTTAAAATCACCTTTAGAAACAAGTGTTGCTTTACGAAGCTTACGTTTTTGTTTAACTGTTTTATTAGCAAACATATGGCTTCTGTAAGCATGAGAACGTTTTAATTTACCTGAACCTGTTCTTTTGAAACGCTTTGCTGAGCCGCGGTGAGTTTTCATTTTTGGCATAGGATATTTCCTCCTTCAGACATTACTTTTCAGTTTTTGGTGCTAATACTAAGAACATACTTCGACCGTCCATTTTTGGTTTCGATTCAATCGTACCTAGGTCTTCACATTCCTTTGCGAAACGATCAAGAACTTTTTGACCGATTTCTTTATGTGTAATTGCACGACCTTTAAAACGAATAGAAGCTTTTACTTTATCGCCCTTTTCGAGAAACTTACGGGCATTGCGAAGCTTTGTATTAAAGTCATGTTCATCAATCGTTGGGCTCAATCGAACCTCTTTTAAGTTGATAACTTTTTGATTTTTACGTGCTTCTTTATCTTTCTTTTGTTGTTCAAATCGATATTTCCCATAGTCCATAATTTTGGCTACTGGTGGTTTTGCATTTGGAGCAACAAGTACAAGATCAAGATTCACTCGTGATGCGATCTCAATTGCTTCATTTCGAGATTTAACACCTAGCTGCTCGCCATTTTGACCAATAAGACGAACTTCTCGAGCACGAATGCCATCGTTAACCATCATATCTTTGCTAATAATTAGCCACCTCCAAGTTTTTTTTGCACAGACCCGGCTTTAAGCCGATCGCTATTAATAGAATACATCATTTGGGTGAAGAATTAAGCCGACATACCGTTTTGAACACAATTTTTAGTTAACATCGGTTTCACAAGCATTAAAAAAGTACGGGCCTTAAAAAGAACCCGCACTTTACATTCGCATGAATAGTTAAGAATGTGATGAATTTCGAAACCTGCCAACTGCAATCTTGCGTCAATCAGGCGAGAAGCGGGTGCTTCTTCTTTTCCTCAAACTAATATTCAATTTACCTTAGATAATATATCATACATCGCAATTTGATGTCAATGGCTTATAATTATTACGATTTCTTTTTGCAACATCATTTATATTATCAAAATCTTATTTCTTCCGCAACATTTTTTTGAAATTTATTTCACTACTTCATTTTTCAAATGAGCAATAAATTGTTCGAAAGGAATTGTTTCTGATTTCTGTTCACCGTATCTACGTACGTTGACTGCGTTTTCACTTACTTCATTATCTCCCACAACAAGCATATAAGGAATTTTTTGCATTTGATGCTCACGAATTTTGTAACCAATTTTTTCATTTCGCGAGTCTAACTCAACTCTAAATCCTTCAGAACGAAGCTTTTCTTCCACTTGTTTCGCATAATCAAAGTGAACATCCGGTGAAACAGGAATAACAACCGCTTGTATCGGAGCTAACCAAGTTGGAAACGCACCTTTGTACTCCTCAATTAAGTAGGCTACAAAACGTTCCATTGTTGATACAACTCCACGGTGAATAACAACCGGGCGGTGCGGCTTTCCATCTTCACCAACATATGTTAAGTCAAAGCGCTCCGGCAATAAGAAATCAAGCTGAACAGTTGAAAGTGTTTCATCTTTACCTAATGCTGTCCGCACTTGTACATCCAATTTAGGTCCGTAAAAAGCTGCTTCTCCATCTGCTTCAAAATATTCTAGTCCTAAACCATCCATAGCCTCTTTAAGCATACTTTGGGCTTTGTTCCACATTTCATCATCATCGAAGTATTTTTCTTTATCTTCAGGATCACGATACGATAGGCGGAATGAATAATCTGTAATATCAAAGTCTTTATATACGGCAATAATTAATTCAACTACCCGTTGGAATTCCTCTTTGATTTGATCAGGACGAACAAAAATATGTGCATCATTCAATGTCATTCCACGAACACGCTGTAATCCTGAAAGTGCTCCTGACATTTCATAACGGTGCATCGTACCTAGCTCCGCAATACGAATTGGCAATTCGCGATAACTATGAATGCCGTTTTTATATATCATCATATGATGAGGGCAGTTCATTGGACGAAGCACTAATTGTTCATTGTCCATTTCCATAACCGGGAACATGTCCTCTTGGTAATGATCCCAGTGACCGCTTGTTTTATATAAATCGACACTGCCCATAATTGGTGTGTATACATGATCATAACCTAGACGCTCTTCCTTGTCGACGATATAACGTTCAACAGTCCGACGAATGGTTGCACCTTTTGGCATCCATAGTGGAAGACCTTGTCCAACCTTTTGGGAAGTCGTAAATAAATTTAATTCTTTTCCGATTTTACGGTGATCTCTTTCTTTTGCTTCTTCTAAAAATTTTAAATGTTGTTCTAAATCTTCTTTCTTAAAGAAGGCTGTTCCATATACACGTTGGAGCATCTTATTATCGCTATTTCCGCGCCAGTAAGCACCAGCAATGCTTAGCAGTTTAAATTCCTTAATTTTTCCTGTCGATGGAACGTGAACCCCACGACAAAGATCAAAGAATTCACCTTGCTCATAGATTGTTACTTTCTCATCTGCAGGTATCGCGTCGATTAATTCCTGCTTATATTCGTCACCCGCAAACAGTTCTTTCGCTTCATCGCGAGTAACTTCTTTACGAACGATTTCGAGATTTTCACTAATAATTTTCTTCATTTCTTTTTCTATTTTTTGTAGATCTTCTGGGGTAATAGACACTTCAAGGTCCATATCATAGAAGAAACCATCTTCAATAACAGGTCCAACACCTAATTTAACATGTCCGAATATTCTTCTTACAGCTTGTGCCATTAAATGGGCAGTACTGTGGCGAAGCACCTCTAGAGCATCTTTATGGTCTGGTGTGACTATTTCAATTGATCCATCAACGGTAATTGGAGTACGAAAATCAATTAATTTTTCATTTACTTTCCCGGCAATTGCTTTTTTCTTTAACCCTGGACTAATGGATGCTGCAATATCTTCAGTTGTTGTTCCGGATGGAAACTCCTTAACAGCACCATCTGGAAAAGTCATCTTAATCATGTCAGACATGTTTTTTACACTCCTTTTGTTAAAAAATTATACAAATAAAAAACTCGTCCCTGGAAAGGGACGAGCTATATACACGTGGTTCCACCCTAGTTTACATATCAGAAATATGATATGACTTCGGATCATTTTTAACGGAATGGTTCCGTCAACTACTAATAGAATGCTCTTTCGCAGTTGAAGTTTAGAGGTGGTAAGTACTCATTTCGTGTTGGAAAGTTTCACCAAATCTTTCCTCTCTGGGAACCGTAAAGGAATACTGTTGTCCTCATCATTACATTTAAACTATTTACTAGTACCAATTCGTACTTTACTAATATGTACGTTATTATAGACGGTTCACAAGAGAAAATCAAGAGTGATATTACCGATTAATCATATTTTTCATTACAAGCTGCTTATCTTTCGCAAAATGCTCCTTTTTTAAAAGGATTACTCTTTCTTCGAATATATTTTGGATTGTACGAATTAAGCCATTTTCCTCCGAATCAATATATACATAAATCTTCGTTGGCGCAATGGATAATAACGGTGCGATGGTAACAGAATCAATATAAATAGGATGGTTAGTTAACAATCTTCGATCCATTAATTCGGCTATTTCTTTCTTCGTAATTTCTTTAAAATGCTCATCAAAAAATTTCCCGTAACCTTCAAAATAAATTCTTACAATTTTTATTTTCGGTTCTCGTTTCTCTAAATAATCCCTTAACGTTTGAACAAATACTTGATATTCTTGTTCCATTTTATATTCATCAATTGCCATCTCAACGTATTGGATCAATCGTTCGAAGTAGGCTTTTAATCTAAATTTAAGCAGCGAATCGAATGAAACCGATTCATGTTGTTCCAACAAAGGAAAAATAGCCTTCTGTATCATTTCTTCATCATTAATAACACCTGTGATATTAGTTAATTCCTTACGTTCACCATTGAACATTTCAATAACGATATCAAGGATATTATTCTGCTCTGACTCCTCTTTATAATAAAAATACTCATCTAGAATATCACGAACCCAATCTAATCGTTTTTTCAATACAATAAATTGTATAATTCCCTCTTGTATATCAGTAATCGAAATTAATTTGACGTCAATTGTTATAAAATATTGTTTTTGATTTTGAAAAGTCGTTTCGTGAAACCAAACCGCCTTATTTCTTTTAATAAAATATTCATGAAGCCAAATTGCATCTTCCAAATCTTTAAAAATAAAATCCAAGCATATCCCCCCTGACATGGAATTATCCATGTTATATATATATGGATTGCTTGGACAATTTAGAAGTATGGTATGAATAAAAAGGGTTGTTTTCTAGTGTCGCCGATTCGGTCCATCGATACGTACAGGCGTAGAAAGATATTTAATCCGCTCCATAATTCGTGCCGCTTTCATTTTCTCCTCTTCTCCGCGCTGTGAATAAGTAAGATGGTGCAGTAAAGCATCAAAATCAAAATTCGATGAAAAGAATGTTGGTAAATTTTCTTGCATACGAAATTGTAAAATAGACCCTAATATTTCATCTCGAGTCCAGCTTGACATAACTTCCGCCCCAATATCATCAAGCATAAGGATAGGTGATTTTTTTACCATTTCCATTTTTTCATTTACAGTATGATCCCCAAGCGATTGTTTCATTTCTCTGAAAAACTCCGGCACATAGACTATGAGTGAAGAAATTTGTTTCGTTTCCGCTAAATGGTTAGCAATAGCAGCTAATAAATACGATTTCCCAACCCCAAAGCTGCCAAATAAATATAAACCCTTCATATTATTTCCCGGTTCATATTCCCTAGCGAACTTTTCTGCATATTCAAACGCGATCGCTCTACCCGGGGTGTTAGCATTAAAATCAAAGTCAGCGATTCGAGCTTTTAAAATATCTTTAGGAACATAGATGCTTTGAATTAATTTTTCGGTTTTCTTTCTTTCATCATGATAAACTTTCCGATGACAAGGCCGGTACGTTATATCAATGGAGTTTCCGGTTAAAATAAGTTCAGGTTCATAACCTTGCATCATATTTATACATTGATCTAAGCTTTGGCATTTTTGACAATTTTTCGATTGAGAAATAAATTCATACAATTTCATTAAACTATTATTAATCATTGAACTTGTAATTCGCCCTTCATTTTCCAATAGAAATTTGCGAACATCTTCATTTTTTAAAATCTCATTTCTTTCTTCTTCATATCTCTGTTTAAAATTTGTTCGCATAGACAATTTTTTTAATGTATCATTGATTTTTTCCATTCGATTCACCTCCTATTTTTTATATTGTTGCTTTATCATTTCAAGCCGTTTTAGTTTTTCGTTAAAATCCTCTGAATTCTCTTGATTTACCGGTTTATCCTCCTTTTCATTAAACCAATCAGGAATTTTTTCCGTACGTATCGGTTTTTTCCGTTTTTCTTTTCGGTCATTTTTATTATCAGCCCACTGCTGGTATTGTTTATGCTCATTTTTAGCCAATTCCATTGCTTCTTTGACCGTTTTCACTTTTTTCCTTGACCAGTGGGAAGCAATCTTCTCTAAATAATTTTTAGTAAGTTTCATGTCTGTTTTAAGCATTACATATTGAATGAGCACATTTATGACGCCCGGCGGAAGTTGTTGTTGAAACATGATCTCTTCTATCGCTTGTAAATCGGATTTCGATGGTTCACTGCCATCAGAAATATCGATTAAAAGCTGTCTTGGTGAAATCGTTTCTAAGTAAACAATCAACTTTTCTTCCTGAGTATTCGTCTCCTCAATATTGGATCGGTAGAGGACGGGTTGTAATCGGTCAACAAGCTTAGGTAATTGTTGGGAATGTTCTAATTGGTACCAATCTCTTGCCCCTTTTCGAAGTTGTTCAATATCAATCTCTTGTTCTGCGTTAAGTGCACTTAACAATAAATTTTTCATTTCCAAAGCATTTATATTGTACAAAAACGATAGGTTAGTGATAGCAGCTTTCACCTGTTTCGTGATCGCACTCTTTGGAATGATAAGCTCATTCAGTCCCGCCATTAATAATTCAAAATCAAAGTCGGTGTTTTCTATATTTATCTTACTAGTGGAAGACCTAGAAATAAATTGTTCGTCCATTCCTATTTTACTTGCATCGTTAGCATCTGAATCTTGGAATAAATTATCTCCACTAGTTGTATACACTTCTTGAAATGTCCGAGTAATTTCTTTATATTCCTGTTTATCAACCATTTGATCAGCAAATAAATTTTTTAATCTTAAAAAATGTGTACGACCTAATTGGCGGTATAAAAAAACATTCAGCATCCCATCCGTGAAAAATTGTTCAGGAGATAACGGTGGTTGCAGTTCATAGATAAACTTTCGATCCTCTCCAACTTGTTTAACGTACGTTTTTAATAAACCAATTCCTTCTAGTTTTAAACGAGCTTCATAAATTTCTCTTAAATTTAACGATAAAAAATTCATTAAATGATAATGGGTCCACTCATCAGATAATAATCGATTATCTTCCACTTCATTCCAAAGTGTTGTGTACAGACTGTAACAGTTTGTTCCAATAAGCGGCTGATATAATAACGATATTACTTTCCGATCATATTCGTGCAAAATACCGTTTAATGACACTTGATACCGATCTACAGGTTGAACCTCACTCCACATTTGATGCATGGTTTACACTTCCTTATAAGAAAAAGCAAAAGACTAGCCAAGTGCTCTAGCCTTGTTAGGCAAGGATTTTATTTGGCAAGGAAAGTTCGCCTTGCCTCTTTTTGGCAAGGAAAGTTCGCCTTGCCTTTTTTTTGGCAAGGAAAGTTCGCCTTGCCTCTTTTTGGCAAGGAAAGTTCGCCTTGCCTTTTTTTTGGCAAGGAAAGTTCGCCTTGCCTTTTTTTTGGCAAGGAAAGTTCGCCTTGCCTTTATTCTTTTTTAATTAATTCCTTTAATTCTTCTAAAAAAACATTTATATCTTTAAATTGTCGATAGACAGATGCAAATCTGACATATGCCACTTCATCCACTTTAGCTAGCTTGTCCATAACTAATTCACCAATCAAATCTGAATTAATTTCAGAATGCCCCAAATTTCTTAAATGCTTTTCAATATCTAAAGTTATTTTTTCTAATTCCGCAAGGGTTACTGGTCTTTTTTCACAAGCTCTAATAAGACCGCGCAATATTTTTTCCCTGCTGAATTCTTCCCTTACCCCTTCTTTCTTAACAACAATTAGTGGGGTCTCTTCTACTTTTTCAAAAGTAGTAAAACGAAAGGTACATAATTCACATTCACGCCTTCTGCGAATCGAACGTCCTTCGTCAATTGGACGTGAATCAACTACACGAGTCCCGTTATGTGAACATGATGGACATTTCATTTCATCAGCTCCGTTCATAGCTTTATTACTTTCATGATATAGAAAATTGATGAAAATCACAAGAAAAAACGAGGTGTATGATGAACGGACATACACCTCGTTTACTTTGCTATTTTGTACTATTTTATTTTACTATTCATGCGTTTACTTTTACTTATTTTACTTGCACCTTACCCATGCCACGAGGAAGTTCCATTGTTTCTCGTTTTTGGGCATTTAGGCTTTCAGCTATATAGTTAGCGGCAATATTTGGATCTAAATTACCGCATGTGTACACATCAATACTAGCATATCCATGTTCAGGAAAGCTGTGGATTGTTAAATGGGATTCAGAAATTATGACTACACCACTAACACCTTGTGGGGCAAATTTATGAAATGCCACTTCTCGAATTTCAGCACCTGATTTTAAAGCTGCCTCTACAAACGTCTTTTCAATAAAATCCATATTATTTAATTTTTCAAAATCGCAACCCCATAATTCGGATATTACATGACGACCCATTGTTTCCATGATCGTTTCCCCCTTAAACTTAATATTTTTTGTGGTTAATAAACATATGATCTGTTTCACTATGTAACTACCACGGGGGAAAGTTAGTCCAAAGAGGTCCTAACCCTTTAAGTAGCCACAAATATTAAATTTTCAACATCACGAAAAATAGTATACTTTGTTTAAATTCTTTTTGCAATAATCATTTTAAATTTCTCAATTAATTTGAGAATCATATATGTAAAAAAACTTGCTGTAAATTCAGCAAGTTTTTTTATTTAACTTATTTTCACTTTTGACTTATTATTTAATTCTTTAGCTACATATTTTGTTAAATCAACGACACGGCAGGAGTAGCCCCATTCGTTATCATACCATGCAAGGACTTTTACTTTTTTCCCTTCCATAACGATCGTTGATAAACCGTCAATGATTGCGGAGTGTGGATTTGTATTAAAGTCAACAGAAACAAGCGGTTCTGTCGTGAAATCTAATACCCCTTGTAACGATCCTGTTGAAGCAGTAATAAAAGCATTATTTACTTCTTCTACTGTTACTTCTTTCTTTAAATCTACGACTAAATCAACAAGAGATACATTTGGTGTAGGTACTCTTAATGCCATTCCGTGTAATTTTCCTTTTAGCTCAGGTAACACCAATGCTAAAGCTTTCGCTGCACCAGTCGTAGTAGGTATAATTGATTGCGCACATGCGCGGGCGCGGCGTAAGTCTTTATGTGGATTATCAATATTCTTTTGGTCATTTGTATAGGCATGAACAGTTGTCATTAATCCATTTTCAATTCCGAATTGCTCATGTAATACTTTAACAACTGGCGCTAAACAATTGGTTGTACATGACGCATTTGAAATAATATCGTGTTCTTCAATATTTAATGCGCTTTCATTTACTCCCATCACAATCGTAACATCCTCGTTTTTGCCCGGGGCTGTTAAAATGACCTTTTTTGCACCTGCTTGCAAATGTTGAGCTGCTTTATCTCTTGCATTAAATTTTCCGGTTGCTTCAATGACGATATCTATATTAAGTTTTTCCCACGGAAGTTCTACTGGATTTCGTTGGTTAAGTAATTGGATACGATGTCCATTAACAATTAATTCATTATCGGTTGAAAGAATATCTACATCGAATTTTCCATGCGTAGTGTCATATTTAATCAAATGCGCTAATGTTTCAGCAGGATAACTTGCATTAATAGCCACTATCTCTAAATCTTTTTCTACTATCGCTTTTCGAAATACCATTCGACCAATTCGTCCAAATCCATTAATTGCTATTTTTGTTCTCATCAATGCTAGCCTCCAATATTAACGTTATACTCAATTACAACATTTTCTGAAATTAGTATAACACATTAATTGAATTATGTAAGTATAAATATGATGATATTAAAAAAAATACACTAAAAAACACCACTTTGATTAAAAAGCGGTGTTTTTGTGTCTTGTTTATGACATCCTATTAAGGATGCATATCCCATTCATTAATAATTTTATTTAATTGTTTTTTCGTTTCCTCCAACGTTTCATTATTATCAATTACCGCATCCGATAATTGAATTTTCTCCTTCAATGGCATTTGTGAACGAATTCTCGCTATTGCATCTTCTTCAGATAAATGATTTCGTTTCATTAGCCTTTCTTTTTGTATATTTGGATCGACAAAAACGAGAATCGTTTTATCGACCATATAAGTAAGTTTACTTTCAAACAGAAGAGGAATATCCATTATTATTGTTTGTTTTCCAGCTTCGATTGCCTCCGCTTTTTTCTTTTGCATGTAGTTCCTTACCGCAGGATGAACGATACTGTTAAGAAGCAATCTCTTTTCTGTATTATGAAAGACGATAGATCCTAATTTTTTTCGATCAATATTGCCATCTTCAAGAAGAATTTCCTTCCCAAATGCTTCAATAATACCGTAGTAAGCATCTTCACCAATATTGACAACTTCCCTAGCAGCTATATCCGCGTCAACTATTGTATATCCTTTAGCTTTAAGCATCGCTGAAACTGTGCTTTTTCCACTCGCTATTCCACCGGTTAATCCTATAATCATTGCCATATCTTTTACCTCACTAAAATTTAAAAAGTCCGATTAATATAAGTAAAATCCCGGGTAAGAATGAAATTTTTTGCATCCAATTGAGATGAGAGAACATTTTTCCTAATTTTAATCCAACAGCAACAAATAAAATACTCATAACTGCTACAGAAATACTTAAATGGATTGGTGCATATCCAAGCATTGACGCACCTATTCCCGCTCCAAAAGCGTCCAATGAAAGGGCAACACCAAGCATAAATGCTTCAATTCCATTGATTGTTCCAGAGTTATCAAAGTCAGCCGATGTGGGCTTTTTTAAGATATTAATGACAACCCCTAAGGAACGAATTTCAAGGTTTAATACAACTTTTTCGCTTGTATCGTTTTCTTCTTTTTCCTGTCGAAAAAATTGGTATAACACCCAAATACCAATCAAAATAAGGATTACTCCACCGAATCGATTGGCAAAAGTTGGTTCCAAAAAGGATTGTAGAATATTCCCAAACAAACAGGCAATAAAAAGGGAAAAGCCTGAACATATCCCAATAATAATTACCGACTTTATTGGAATTTTCATTTTCCTTAATCCATAAGTAAAACCAGCACTAAAATTATCTAGACTAACTGCAAAAGCTAACATTAAGAGTGATAACTGAAAGCCCATAAGAAAGCTCCTTCCTGTTCTCACATCACTACCTATAATATATGGAAGGAGCTTATCAAATGTTAAAATGTTTATTGCTTTATTTTTTGACATTTTGGGCAAAAATGTGTTCCTCTGCCCCCTGTCACGGTTTTTTCAATTGGTGTTCCACATCGTTTACAAGGTTCACCTTTTCGCCCATATGCAAGTAATTCTAATTGAAACATACCAATTTGACCTTGTGAATTTACATATGAACGAATCGTACTTCCACCTTTTTCTACTGCTTCAGACAGTGTTTCAATGATTTCCCGGTGGAGAAGTGTTATTTCTCTACCAGTTAATGTATTAGCTTTTCTGTCAGGATGAATTTGGGCACGAAATAATGCCTCATCAACGTAAATATTTCCTAAACCAGTTACAACCGTTTGATCCAAAAGTGCAGGTTTTATTTTTCGTTCTGTTTTTCGCAGCTTGTCTTGCAAATACTTTTTTGTAAAATCAGATGAAAATGGTTCAGGTCCTAATTGTAACAGTGGAAGTTGATTATTTTCCTCGCCTTTAAGAAATAAATGCATCGTCCCAAATTTACGAACATCCCGATAGCGCAGTTCTGTCCCATCCGTAAAATGAAAGATGACATGTGTATGTTTATCGATCGTTTCCTCTTTGCTAAATAGTCCATACTTTCCTTCCATCCGAAGATGTGAGACAAGAGCATATGTGTTTGTGTTAATAATTAAGAACTTCCCTCTTCTATTTATATCTGTAATTGTTTCCCCTTGTAAAGCATCCGTAAATTGTTCAATTTCAACTGGCTTTTTTATTATTTTCGGCCAAAATACGGATACGTTTTTAATTGTTTTTCCAACAACAAGCTCTTGTAATGTTCTACGAATCGTTTCAACCTCTGGTAATTCAGGCACTAATTAACACCTCTTTATTACTTTCAATCTGTTATTTCGCATCAAACCAAGTTGGACCAAATGCATAGTCAACCTTAAGAGGAACAACTAAATCCACTGCATTTTCCATTACTTCGGGAACGATTTTCTTCAATATTTCAATTTCGTCGCTTGGTGCTTCGAATATTAATTCATCATGCACTTGTAATAACAATCTTGTTTGCAGTTTTTCCTCTTTTAATCGGGCTGCCATATCAATCATTGCTTTCTTAATGATATCTGCAGCACTTCCTTGGATCGGTGTGTTCATAGCTGTTCTTTCAGCAAAGCTGCGAATATTAAAATTCCGACTTGTTATTTCAGGAATATAACGTCTCCTCTTTAGGATTGTTGAAACATATCCCTTTTCTTTCGCATCTTGAACAATATCATTCATATATTCTTTGACACCCGGATAGCTTGCAAAATACCGCTCAATAAAGCTAGCCGCTTCTTTTCTTGTTATTCCTAAATTTTGCGATAACCCGTAATCACTTATTCCATAAACAATCCCGAAATTTACCGCTTTTGCTTGTCTGCGCATATTATCTGTTACATCATCTTTATCTACATGGAAAACGTCCATCGCTGTTTTCGTGTGAATGTCCATATTTTCATTAAACGCAGCAATTAATTTTTCATCACCTGCAATATGGGCAAGGACTCGTAATTCAACTTGCGAATAATCAGCTGAAAAAATCAACCAATCTTTTTCAGTAGGAATGAATGCTTGTCGTAATTTACGCCCTTCCTCTAACCGAATAGGTATATTCTGCAAGTTAGGATCTACAGAACTTAATCGTCCTGTTTGCGCAAGCACTTGATTGAATCTTGTGTGGATTCTACTATTATCTGAATGAACTACTTTAAGTAATCCTTCAATATAAGTCGACTGTAGTTTGCCTAATTGTCTATAATGAAGAATTTCTCGAACGATTTCATGTTTCGATTCAAGCTTTTCTAATACATCCGCTGAAGTTGAGTAGCCAGTTTTTGTTTTTTTGATCACAGGTAGCTCAAGTTTTTCAAACAAAATAATGCCTAATTGTTTTGGTGAATTAATATTGAACATTTCACCCGCTAAATCAAAGATTTTTGCCTCAATCGTTTGTAGTCTTCCGAGTATTTCTTCACCCATTTCTTTAAGCCGTTGAACATCTACTTTTATTCCCGTAGATTCCATTGTTGCTAAAATAAATGAAAGTGGTAATTCTAGTTCTTCGAAGAGTTGTAATTGATTGTTTTCTTCTAAATCTTTTAAGCATTGGTCAACAACGGATGATATTCCTATTGCCTTTCTTGCCACATGTTCAGCAAGAACCTTTTTCTCCGGTACTTTTTGTTTGACCCCTTTTCCATATACCTGTTCATCACTTTGAATATCTGTAAATCCATGCCGTTTCGCTACAGATGCAAAATCATCCACATTTTCTGAAGGGTTTAATAAGTATGAAGCAATTAATAAATCAAAATCGATCCCTTTTAAATCAATTCCGAACCGCCTTAAAGAAACAATCGCAGCTTTTCCATCATATACAAATTTTTTCTTTGATTCATCCTCAGCCCAGTTTTTAAAAAGGGGTGATTTCAGTGCTTCATCTGCAGGGAAAAAGTAGGTTCCATTTTGATTACTCATCCCAAATCCAATAATTTCGCCCGTATGATAGTTATCTTCTAAAATTTCTACATAGAGTGATGATTCTGAAGTGAAAAGTTCTTCAGTTATATGCTCAACGATTTCGTAAGGAAGATCTTTCATTTTTTCTTCTCGCTCAGGGGAGGTCTTTACATCGAGCTTATCAATAAGAGAATTAAATCCTAGCTCCTTAAATAGGGAAATGAGCTTTTCATCATTTTCATTTTTATATTTAGTTTCATTAAGTTCAATCGTAATTGGTGCTTCACGCGTAATTGTTGCAAGTTGTTTACTCATTATCGCTTGTTCTTTATATTCCTCAAGCTTTTCTTTTAATTTTTTTCCACTTACATGTTCGATCGATTCTAATAGATTCTCGAGTGTGTTAAATTCTTTTAATAGCTTTATCGCTGTTTTTTCACCAATTCCCGGTACTCCGGGAATATTGTCTGAAGCATCTCCCATTAAACCTTTCATATCGATAATTTGTTCCGGAGTTAATCCGTATTTTTCATTGATATGTTCGGGTGTATATTCTTCGATATCTGTTATGCCTTTTTTTGTAATACAGACCGTTGTTTCCTTTGAACTAAGTTGTGTTAAGTCTTTGTCTCCCGAAATCACCTTTACTTCAAAGCCTTCTTTTTCAGCTTTAAGAGATAGTGTACCAATAATATCGTCGGCCTCATAATTAGCAAGCTCATAGCGTTGAATACCATAGGCATCTAATAGTTCACGAATAAAAGGGAATTGCTCAGAAAGCTCCGGTGGTGTTTTTTGTCTAGTGCCTTTGTATTCTTTAAATGTTTTATGGCGAAATGTCGTTTTTCCAGCATCAAAAGCTACTAAAATATGAGTCGGTTTTTCTTCATTTAAAATTTTCATAAGCATTGTTGTAAATCCGTAAATTGCATTCGTATGTATGCCTTTTTCATTATTCAATAGCGGTAAAGCAAAAAAGGCACGATAAGCAATGCTGTTTCCATCAATTAAAATTAATTTGTTACTCAATCATCTTCCCTCCCAAATCATACGCATTTTTCGTATATCTGCCTTTTATCATTTTAGCATGTACACTTCATAAAAGGAAAATGGCCAGCATGGCTGACCATTTTAAAAATTATCTAATACTTTTTCATTTAACATTTCCATTCGATGTGGCGGACAAACTGTGATATTTCCACTAATAACTGTTTCATTGGATTCATTTTTTGCTTCAACAAAAACATCTATCGTATGCTGCTCATGATTTACCGCAATGACTTCGAATAGAAATTGAATTGATGTATAGTGATAGACTGGTTTTTGGAAATTCAGCTGTTGTTTTATTATATGTGATCCCGGTCCGGGTAAATATTTAGAAATAGCGGATGTGATAATACCTGTTAACATAATTGTAGGTACGATCGGTTTTTCATATGGTGTTTGTGTGGCATAGTCGTGTTGAATGTAAAGTGGATTGGCATCGTTCGTTAATCCTAAATATAAAAGTAAATCTTTATCTTCAATATTTTCGGTTAATATTAGTTTTTCCCCTACAGATATTTGCTCGATTTTTCTCCCAAGTTTTCGCTTTTTCCCTAACAGCATCCACAGCACTCCCCTTTTTTCGTAACCAGTTGCAAGACATACTCCTATCATAGCACGCTTTATTTTGTTGCACAAAAAAATTAGGTCAAAACCAAAAGTGTGGTTTGACCTAATAGCAATTATGCTAAAACTTTCATTACATTTTGTACGGATTCAACAGACTTGTCTAATGCAGCTTTTTCTTCTGCAGTTAATTCCAATTCAATAATTTTTTCAATTCCATTTCCACCTAGTACTGTAGGCACACCAAGGTAAATTCCTTCGTATCCATATTCACCTTCTAAATAAGCAATAGAAGGGAGAACACGGCGTTGATCTTTCACTAGGGCTTCAACCATTTCAACTAATGAAGCAGCAGGGGCATAATAAGCGCTCCCGTTACCTAATAAATTTACAATTTCTCCTCCACCTTTACGTGTCCGTTCAACAATTGCATCAAGACTATCTTTTGGAATCAAAGTTTCTAAAGGAATTCCTCCCGCATATGAGTAACGTACTAGAGGAACCATATCATCTCCATGTCCACCTAAAACGAAACCGGTTACATCTTTAACTGAAATGTTAAGTTCTTGGGCTACAAAGGTACGGAAACGGGCAGTATCAAGAACACCTGATTGACCAATTACACGGTTTTTAGGAAAACCAGATTCTTTAAATACTGTATATGTCATGGCATCAACCGGATTAGTTAAAACAATGATATAGCAGTTAGGAGAATATTTTACTATTTCTTGTGTAACGCTTTTCATTACCTTTTGGTTTGTTTGAACTAAATCATCGCGGCTCATCCCTGGCTTCCGGGCAATACCAGCGGTTATAACAACAACATCAGAATCTTTTGTATCCTCATAATTAGAAGTACCAATAACATTTGCATCAAATCCTTGAACCGGACCTGCCTCAAGCATATCAAGTGCTTTCCCTTTTGTTGGATTTTCTGCTTGTGGGATATCAACAAGTACTACATCACCAAGTTCTTTTTGTGCTAACAAAAATGCTGTAGTAGCTCCTGTGAAACCACCGCCGATTACTGAGATCTTTTTTCTGTTCATTGCCATTGTTATGTCCCCCTCTAGATATTATATAATGAAGACTTTAGCACCTAAAAAAAATTGCCGGTGAAAGAATACAATCTATCAGCCGGCAATTTCATCTGCCTGTTGTCAGGCTGTGTTATTAGCTTTACATATTTTTAATTAATTCAGTTCCAAATTCAGAACATTTCACTTCTGTAGCACCGTCCATTAAACGAGCAAAGTCATATGTTACAACTTTAGATGCAATTGTTTTTTCCATTGACTTTGTAATTAAGTTAGCCGCTTCGTTCCAACCTAAGTGCTCAAGTAAAAGAACGCCGGAAAGAATAACAGAAGAAGGATTTACTTTATCAAGACCAGCATATTTAGGAGCTGTACCATGTGTTGCTTCGAAAATAGCATGTCCTGTTTCATAGTTAATGTTTGCTCCTGGTGCAATACCGATACCACCAACTTGTGCAGCTAACGCATCAGAAATATAATCACCGTTTAGGTTCATTGTAGCAACTACATCAAATTCACGTGGACGTGTTAAAATTTGTTGTAAGAAAATATCAGCAATCGAATCTTTTACGATGATTTTACCAGCAGCTTCAGCATCTGATTGTGCTTTATTTGCAGCTTCTGTGCCTTGTTCTTCTTTAATTTTATCGTATTGTGCCCAAGTGAATACTTTATCACCGAATTCTTTTTCAGCTAATTCATAACCCCAGTTTTTAAAGGCACCTTCAGTGAATTTCATGATATTGCCTTTATGTACAAGTGTTAAAGATTTACGACCTTCTTTAATTGCATAATTTAATGCAGCACGTACAAGGCGCTCGGTTCCTTCTTTTGAAACTGGTTTAATACCGATACCTGATGTTTCAGGGAAGCGAATTTTATTAACACCCATTTCGTTTTTAAGGAAGTCAATAACTTTCTTAACTTCATCTGAACCTTCTTTGTACTCAATACCTGCATAAATATCTTCAGTATTTTCACGGAAGATTACCATATCTGTATCTTCAGGACGTTTTACCGGAGATGGTACACCGTCGAAATAACGTACAGGACGTAAGCATACAAAAAGATCAAGTTCTTGGCGTAAAGCAACATTTAAAGAACGAATTCCGCCGCCAACTGGTGTTGTTAGAGGTCCTTTAATGGCAATTAAATATTCACGGATAACATCTAAAGTTTCAGATGGAAGCCATTCGCCAGTTTTGTTAAATGCTTTTTCTCCAGCATATACTTCTTTCCATTCAATTTTACGTTCACCTTTATACGCTTTCTCAACAGCTGCATCAAGAACTCTTTGAGAAGCTGCCCAAATATCAGGACCTGTTCCATCCCCTTCGATAAATGGAATAATTGGATTGTTTGGTGTTTTTAAAACGCCATTTTCTACTGTAATTTTTTCACCTTGTGACATTTCTTTCCCTCCAGTTCGAATTAAAAGCGCACAAACTACATCATTTATTAGAACAATTATTTTCGGATTTGTAAATATCTTTAATTAACGTTTTTCAATTGGCACGTAAGTTTGCATTCCTGGGCCAGTGTATTCAGCACGAGGACGGATTAAGCGATTGTTTGAATATTGTTCAAGTATATGTGCCAACCATCCGGAAACACGACTTACTGCGAATATTGGTGTAAATAGATCATGATCAATACCTAAACTATGGTATACAGATGCAGAGTAAAAATCAACATTTGGTGGCAGTGCTTTTTCCGATGTTACAATATCTTCAATCTTTGTAGACATTTCATAGTATTGTGGTTCACCGGTAAGTTTTGTTAATTTTTCAGACATTTCTTTTAAGTGTTTCGCACGAGGATCCCCTTTACGATATACGCGATGACCGAATCCCATAATTTTCTCTTTATTAGCAAGTTTTTCATGAATATAAGCATCAACATTATCAACTGAACCAATTTCAGTTAACATTTTCATAACTTGTTCATTTGCTCCACCGTGTAAAGGTCCTTTTAAAGCTCCGATTGCTGCTGTTACACCGGAATAAACATCCGAAAGGGTTGCAACACAAACACGTGCAGTGAATGTAGATGCATTAAGCTCATGATCCGCATGCAATACTAGTGCTTTGTTAAACGCTTCAACAGCAATAGCTTCAGGTTCTTCGCCGGTTAACATATAAAGGAAGTTAGCAGCAAAACCTAAGTCTTTTCGTGGTGCAACTGGTTCTAGTCCTTTACGTACACGTGAAAATGCAGCTACAATAGCAGGCATTTTTGCTTGTAAACGGATTGCTTTACGATAATTTGCTGCTTCTTCCATCACATCTGCTTCTTCGTCGTATAAACCAAGTGCTGATACAGCTGTCCGTAATGCACCCATTGGATGAACTTGATTAATAGGATACGTTTTAAAGCTTTCCAACACTTCTTTAGGTAATTCCATATTGTCTGCTAATTGTTGTTTTAATTCATCTAATTCCTTTTTGTTTGGTAATTTAAGATGCCATAGTAAGTAGATTACTTCCTCGAAGCTAGCATTTTCCGCTAAATCATCAATATTGTATCCTACATATGTAAGGGTATCGTCGATGATTGAACTTATTGATGACGTAGTTGCTACAATACCTTCAAGACCTTTTGTTGCTGTCATGATCATCTCTCCTTTAACAATTTCTTTTATTTGAGCAGCGGTATGATATAAAAAGATTAGTTTTTAAACCGAAGCCTATTCGATTTAAAGCATTTGCTCATTATGTAAAAACAAATGCAAACGGTCACACATATCCTATTATAATATAATTTAAAAACTTGTCCATTTAAAGGACTAATATTTATTCGCTTTCATCCTTTATTATAATCAAATCTAGTAAGTATGTATAATAAAATTCTACATTTTTTTGCAAATATTTTATTGTTTTGTTTTTTATTCTCAAATAATTTTTCGCTGTAAATTGAATATTTATTGTGTAAATAATTCAACTACCTTCATTCCCATATAAGCAATGCCGGCGCCTATCAATGGGCCAACTGCCACACCTTTAAAAACCGCTACTGCTAGAATTGTTCCTAGTACAAGTGCTGCTGTAATATGTGGATCTTGCGTTAACAGAGTAATACCGTTTTTAGCGATAAGTGCTACAGCCATACCCGCGGCAAGAGCAATCCAAGCATATGGCGATTTCAATGATTCAAGCAAATCTTTAAACCCAATTTGCCCGCTGGCTATTGGTGCAAGCACAGCGATAGTAATAACAGTTACTCCCCAATTTATACCCTTCGATTGGATAAAACTAAACATTTTTTGATCGATTCCAATTATTTTTAAGATGAGTAATACAGCAATCGCAATCATTAACGATTGATTTTTAGCAATCAAACCAATAATCAGTAATAATATTAGAAAAAGGTAAGACTGAACCATTTTTAATACATCCTTTCTTTCAATGTGTATTGTTGGAAAAAGTTTATCATTTAGCTTTTTTTTCCTAGCGACTCCATGTAAAATTAAACTAAAAGATGGGAGGGGAAAGTTTGAATCCTGAGTATATATATCGTACCATTCGATTTTTAATAGTTATAGGCATTGTAATAGTTGGCGCGATTCTTTTGTATTTCGTATCAAAAGTTACTTACCCTTTTTTAATTGCCATTGCTATTGCCTTTCTGATTAATCCTTTAGTAAATTTTTTATCTCATAAGGCAAAACTTCCTCGCACACTCGCCGTTATTATATCCATAATTTTAATAATTGGTGTATTTATAGGATTAATAACTTTATTAATTGCCGAGATTGTCTCCGGAACAAATTATTTAGCAGATGTTGTTCCTAAGCATGTTAATACATTAGTTGAGTTTGTGGAAAACTTTATTGCCGGACAGGTAATTCCTCTCTACAATCAAGCTGCCAGTTTATTTAAAAGTCTTGATGTTGGACAGCAGGATACCATTATAAATAATATCCAAACGGCAGGGCAAAAAATAGCTACAAGTGCCGGAAGTTTCCTGCAAAACTTTTTCTTAAAGCTTCCAGCTCTCGTTTCATGGATTCCAAATGCCGCTACAGTTCTTGTATTCTCATTACTTGCTACGTTCTTTATTAGCAAAGATTGGTATCGACTTTCCAGAATGAGCAGTAAGTTTCTCCCTGATCGTGCGATGAAAAGTGGAAGAACAGTTCTACATGATCTAAAAAAAGCATTGTTCGGTTTTATTAAAGCACAACTAACTTTAATCTCCATTACTTTAGTTATCGTATTAATTGGGCTTTTGATTTTAAGGGTAGATTATGCCATTACGATTGCTTTGGTGAGTGGTATTGTTGATATCCTTCCATACTTAGGAACCGGAGTTGTGTTCATTCCTTGGATTATTTACGAAGCGATTTCGGGGGATATTCCACTTGCAATTGGTTTAGGGGTACTTTATACAGTTGTAGTTGTACAAAGACAAATGATGGAACCAAAAATTTTGTCCTCAAATATTGGACTTAATCCACTTGCTACTTTAGTCGCATTGTTTGTTGGCTTTAAACTTGTCGGCTTTCTCGGATTAATTCTTGGACCGGTCTCCCTTGTCATCATTACTACATTACATAAAGCCAATGTATTTCGAGACATATGGGAATTTATCGTTGGAAAACCGGAAAAACGTATTGACTAAAAAGAAAAACGGTGTGAGTTCACACCGTTTTTCTTTTTAGAATGTAAAATTATAACACGCTAGCATGTCCATTGTAGATAACCCCACGTACAGGATCTACTGTAATTTCTTGTCCATTTGTAAATAAATTCGTAGCATTTTTCACACCAACAATTACCGGAATGCCTAAATTTATACCAACTACAGCAGCATCACTAGTTAAACCACCTTCTTCAGTAATGAGTGCTGTACATTTTTTCAATAACGGAACCATGTCTTTATCTACACCATAAGTAACGAGGACTGACCCGGGCACAATTTGCGCTTTTGCATCATTAGCATTTTTGGCAGTCACTACTTTACCGTATGCAGATTTTCTGCCAACACCTTGACCTTTAGCAACAATATCTCCAACTACATGAACTTTCATTAAATTGGTTGTTCCTGCCTCACCTACCGGTACTCCCGCTGTGATAATAACTAAATCCCCGTGCTTCACAATTTCTGTATTTAAGCCCTCTTGAACAGCTAGCTCTAACATTTCATCGGTTGTTTCTACTTTTTGTCCAATTCTAGGATACACTCCCCATACTAATGCAAGACTTAAACATACCGATTCATTCGATGTTACAGCAATAATCGGTGCTTTAGGACGGTATTTTGAAATCATCCGTGCAGTATGACCACTTTCCGTCGGTGTAATAATGGAATTTACATCTAAATTTATCGCCGTATGTGCGACGGATTGACAAATAGCATCAGTCATTTTGTGATCACTATTTTTACTACGTTCCCCTAAAATCGCACTGTGATTTAACGCTTTTTCAGCATGAATAGCAATATTATACATCGTTTGAACAGCTTCTGAAGGATAGGACCCTGCAGCAGTTTCTCCTGAAAGCATAATGGCATCTGTACCATCAAAAATGGCATTTGCTACATCACTTGCTTCTGCTCTTGTTGGTCGTGGATTTCTTTGCATTGAATCAAGCATTTGGGTTGCGGTAATTACTGGTTTACCTAGTTCATTACATTTTTTTATCAATTCCTTTTGAACAAGAGGAACTGCTTCTGTTGGAATCTCAACCCCTAAATCACCGCGGGCAACCATTAGACCATCAGAAACTGCCAAGATTTCATCAATATTATCAACACCTTCTTGGTTTTCGATCTTAGGAATAATGTGGATATGTAAAGCATTATTTTCTTCTAATAATTGTCTAATTTCCAACACATCTGAAGGACGACGAACGAAAGAAGCAGCAATGAAATTAACGCCTTGTTTAATTCCGAATAAAATATCGCTCGCATCTTTTTCTGTAATCCCAGGTAAATTAACGGATACTCCTGGTACATTAACACCTTTTTTATTTTTTAATACACCACTATTCATTATTTTCGTGTTAATTTCTTTTTTGTCCTTGTCAATAGAAGTAACTTCCAATTCAATTAGACCATCATCTAGAAGGATTTTCGATCCTTTATCAACATCGTTAATAAGGCCTTCATATGTGATAGAAAACTTTTCGCTTGTTCCTAAAACTTCCTCCATTGAAATCGTAACGTTTTTTCCTTCACAAAGCTCAATTGCTCCATTTTCCATATCATTTGTGCGGATTTCCGGACCTTTTGTATCTAGTAAAATAGCTACCGTTTTATTTGTGTTTTCCGCTGCTGTGCGGATGTTTTTAATTCTTGCTTCGTGTTCCTCATGACTACCGTGGGAAAAATTCAATCGAGCTACATCCATTCCGGCTTTCATTAATTTTTCCAACATTTCTATACTTTCACTTGCAGGACCAATGGTACAAACGATTTTTGTTTTTTTCATGTTAATTACTCCCTTTTTTTAACTTCGCTGTTGAATACAAGCAACAGTGCGTTTAACAAATCTTTAAGCTTAAATTGATAATTCCTTTGATAGACGATACATATCAAAAGCGACTTTATGCGGTGTTCCTAAAATTTCAAGGATATCATAGTCGACGAGCTGATTATTTTCGATTCCAACAGCTCTTCCACCTTTACCCTCCAATAATAATTCAACAGCTCTTGCCCCAAGTCTGCTTGCTAGAACTCTATCGCTAGCAGTAGGAGATCCGCCGCGTTGAATATGTCCTAAAACGGAAACCCTCGTATCAAAATTAGTTGCTTCCTCTAATTCTTTCGCAAATTCATTACCGCTTTTCACACCTTCAGCAACAACTATAATACTATGCTTCTTTCCACGGTCATTCCCTTTTCGTAAACGTTCCGCAATTTCATTCATGTCATAATTGTCTTCAGGGATTAGAATTGTTTCAGCACCACCTGCTAATCCGGACCAAAGAGCGATATCCCCTGCATCCCTGCCCATTACCTCAATTATAAACGTTCTTTCATGTGATGAAGCAGTATCACGAATTTTATCAATCGCATCTAACACTGTATTTATCGCTGTATCAAAACCAATCGTAAAATCAGTTCCCGGGATATCATTATCAATTGTTCCCGGAACCCCAACACATGGAAAGCCGTGTTCTGTTAAAGCCTTTGCGCCTTGATAAGAACCGTCTCCACCTATAACGACTAAACCTTCAATCCCGAATTTTTTCATTTGCTCGATACCTTTTTGCTGCCCTTCCTGTGTCTTAAATTCTAGACATCGAGCCGAATGGAGCATTGTTCCTCCACGATGAATAATATCACCAACAGATCCTACCTCAAGTTTTTCTATTTTCCCATTAATTAGGCCGCTATAGCCGTTATAAACACCAAACACTTCTAATCCATGATAAATACCTTTACGAACAATCGCACGAATAGCCGCATTCATTCCCGGCGCATCTCCACCGCTAGTTAAAACACCAATACGTTTCATTATAGTCACCTCAAAATTTCTAATATGTAAAATCGTACTCACTTAAATCAAAAATTATAATTATAACAATATTATCGACAAGAGTACTAGTTAATATTTCTAAAATATCATTTTATAAGTAAGTCCACAAACAATAACTGTTTTAAAGGAAAAGGAAAAACAACTAAGCAATCGGATTCGTCCGATTGCTCGTTTAATACTCAATTATCGATATCAGGATTTTGAAATTTCTGCGATATCCTTTAACTCAGTAAACTCTCCTATAACTCGATATTTATTATAGCGCTGCTCAATAAGTTCCTCAGCAGATAAACCAACTAATTCTTTTAGTGATTTTTCCAACACATGGTCAATAGACTCGGCTTGGGTAGCAACATCTTTATGAGCGCCACCTTTTACTTCCGGAATTACTTCTTCTATAACACCTAATTTTTTCAAATCAGGAGCAGTAATTTTCATAATATCTGCTGCCCGTTTTGCTTGGGATGAATCTTTCCACAAAATCGTTGCAGCTGACTCCGGAGCAATGACTGAGAACCAAGAATTTTCTAAGACGTGTATATGATTTCCTACACCGATACCAAGTGCTCCTCCACTAGCCCCTTCACCGATAACGATACAGATTACAGGTACTTTGAGACCAGCCATTTCAAATAAGTTTTTGGCAATTGATTCTGAAATTCCTCTTTCTTCAGCAGCTTTCCCTGGAAAAGCGCCTTTCGTATCGATAAAACTGATAATTGGGCGATTAAATTTATCCGCCTGCTTCATTAAACGAAGTGCTTTTCGATAGCCTTCAGGATGGGGCATCCCAAAATTACGACGGATGTTTTCCTTCGTATCTTTTCCCCGTTGCTGTCCGATAATCGTTACTGGAAGACCTTTATATTTTGCGATACCGCCAACAATCGCTTCATCATCGCCAAAAAAACGATCACCATGCAACTCAATAAAATCAGAAAATAGATAAGGGATATAGTCCAATGTTGTAGGTCTATTTGGATGTCTAGCTATTTGTACTCGGTCCCATGGTTGCATATTTTCGTAAATATCAACTTCTAATTTTTTTAATCTAGTCTCTAGTTTCTCAATCTCATCTGATAAATCAACATCTGAGTTTTTTGTAAACTCTTTTAGCTCAGCGATTTTTTTCTGAAGCTCGCTTAATGGTTTTTCAAATTCCAACTCATTTACCATGGCAACTCACCTACTTGCTCATGAATTTCTAGTACTGTCGTAATTGTTCCCTTTAAGTCTAATCGGTTAATTACGGCGTCCAGTTGTCCGTGCTTTAACAAAAATTCAGCAGTCTGAAAATCTTCGGGAAGCTCTTCACGAACAGTTTGCTCTATAATTCTTCTTCCAGCAAAGCCTATTAATGCTCCCGGCTCGGCAAAATTATAATCACCTAAGGAAGCAAAGCTTGCTGACACACCACCGGTAGTTGGGTGAGTCATAATAGAAATAATGAGACCCCCATTATCGCTAAAACGTTTTAATGCCGCGCTTGTCTTCGCCATTTGCATTAAAGACAGAACGGCTTCTTGCATTCTTGCTCCACCGGAAGCTGTGAAAATAATAAACGGCACACTCAGTTTATCTGCTTCCTCAATTGCTCTTGTAATTTTTTCACCTACAACTGATCCCATACTTCCCATACGGAAAGTTGAATCCATGATAGCAATAACAACTTGATGATCATTCACTTTTCCACTACCAGTTAAAACAGCTTCATTCATATTTGTTTTTTGTTGATCTTTTTGTAATTTCTCAAGATAATCAGGGAAATTTAGAGGGTTCTCCGATAGTAGCTGACGATCAAATTCTTGAAAAGTTCCTTCATCTATAAAGCTTTCTACTCGTTCAAATGCATTCATTTGATGATGATAACCGCAATGATTACACACTTTTAAATTTTTTTGAAGCTCTTTCGTATATAGGATTTTACGACAGTTTGGACATTTTGACATAATGCCTTCAGGCACATCATGCTTAGCAGCTTCCGATGGTATTGTAGCATACTTTCTTTTCTTTGGTTTAGTAAAAAAATCTTTCAGCAAAAGTAAATCCTCCTTTAAAAGGCTGATACCACAAAATAGCTTAGAATATTTTTTATAAATAGATTCTTCTTGTCCAATATAATTGAAGATGAACGAAAATATTGCTAAAGTTTGTCGTATTTACTTCGACATATTTTTTAAGTCATCATAAAATTGCAATGATAAAGGCAAATTTTCTTCTACTATTGTATGTAGTAATTGTAAATATGGTTTTATATCCTTAATTTCGCGAGAACCATTTAATTGTGATGCATATTCTTTTAATAATAACCAAATTTTAAAAAGAAGATGGATATTTGAAAGTTGTACAATTTCAAGAAAAAAATCATCTTCTAATGTAAGGTCGCCTTGTTCTAATTTATATTTTATCAATTCAATAGATGGACGATCCAAATTATTAATTACTAATCTTATTGCATCCTTTTCAACTAGTTCTTTCGTTATTTTCACATCATTTTTCACTTTATCATCTTGTAATATAAACGTACTTAATAAATCAACTAAATGATGGTCTGTGAAATCCCGGAGAAATGTACCTTCTCCTCGGCGAGTTTCGATCAAGCCTAGTAACTCTAAAGCCCTCAGACCTTCTCTTACAGAGGAGCGTCCAACTTTGAGACGCTCCGAGAGTTCACGCTCAGAAGGAAGTTTATCACCTGAAACTAATCCATCTTCATAAATCATTTGACGAATTTGGTCGACAATTTCAAGATATACCTTCGTTTTGCTTATATTTTTGTTCACCGAACAAATCACTCACCTTTTCCAATAATAGCAAGTCTCTTTGTTCTTTCTCTAATTTCTTCGGGGTCGACTTTTATCCTCGCAACACCTGTTTCCATTGCTGCTTTTGCAACAGCCGCTGCTACTGCAGGTGCAACACGTGGATCGAAAGGACGTGGGATAACATAATCAGCGTTTAATTCAGTTTCACTTATTAATTCAGCAATTGCTTCAACAGCCGCTATTTTCATTTCCTCATTAATATGTGTTGCTCGAACATCTAATGCTCCCCTGAAAATTCCAGGAAAAGCAAGAACATTATTTACTTGATTAGGAAAGTCGGAACGACCTGTCCCAATCACTTTCGCACCTGCTTGTTTTGCATCGTCCGGCATAATTTCCGGATCCGGATTTGCCATAGCAAAAATAATGGCATCTGTTTTCATCGATTCTACCATTTCTTTTGTTAATGCACCTGCTACTGAAACACCAATAAATACATCGGCGCCTTCAATGACATCTGCAAGGGCTCCTTCTTTACGCTCACGATTTGTGTATTTCGCCACTTCGGATTTGATATCATTCATTCCGAAAGTTCTACCTTCAAAAATAGCCCCTTTTGAATCACACATAATGATATCGCGTACACCGTAATGGTAAAGGAGACGAATAATGGCAATTCCGGCTGCTCCGGCACCACTGGCAACTACTTTTATTTCAGACATTTTCTTACCGACGAGTTTTAATGCATTAACAAGACCTGCAACAGTTACGATCGCCGTTCCATGCTGATCATCGTGAAAAACAGGAATATTCGCTTCTTTTTTCAGTCTTTCTTCGACCTCAAAACAATTTGGTGCAGCAATATCTTCTAAGTTTACACCACCAAAAGTAGGCTCCAACAGTTTAACCGTTTCAACAATTTTATCTACATCCGTTGAATTCAAACAGATAGGAAACGCATCAACACCGGCAAAACTTTTGAATAATACTGCTTTTCCTTCCATAACAGGTAACGCTGCCTCCGGTCCAATATTCCCTAATCCTAAAACAGCCGTTCCATCGGTTACAACAGCAACCATATTGCCTTTCATCGTATATTCATATACAGTTTCAGGTTTGTCATAGATCATTTTACATGGTTCTGCTACTCCCGGTGAGTATGCTAAACTTAAATCTTTTGCATTTCTTACGGTAACTTTTGATTTAGATTCTAGTTTTCCTTTATTTATACGATGCATATGTAGCGCTTCTTCTCGCAAAGTCAAAGTTTCCACTCCTTTTTACTACAAACGATAAACAATTAGGTGGTCTGACCACATTGGTCTATTAAATAATATAACATATTTCCCTTTTTAGTGAAAAAAATATTAAAGTTGTTTTTCAGAATTTAAGATATTATTAAAGAATAGAATCCTATTGCAAAATCACATTTGGCTCACCTAATAAACGGATTAGCTCCTCTAAACATTGATTAGAAGGATTGACCCAATCCAGTCTAGGAAGCTGAATCGTTGTTTGCGTATGTTCATAAAATAAAATAACAGGAACACTACCATGATGTGATTGAATGATTTCCTTAATACGCCTTAAACTTTCATGGGACTGAAACAAATATGGAATACGAAGAAAAAGTTTCTTATTGGCGTCTTCTAAATCTTTCATATCGATCATTTTTTGTATAATTAATTGTGTTGAATCATTTCTTACTTCAACCGTTCCTTCAAGTAGTGCTACTTGCCCTTGTTTACATAACCTACTGTATTGTCGATAACTTTTCGGAAATAATACCCCTTCCATTTCACCACTGGAATCACTAATTTTAACGAAACACATTTGTTCCCCTTTTTTTGTACGGATGGTTTTTACTTCATTTAAGTAAACTCCTAGTTTCACGTGTTTTTGATGATTAGAAATAGAAATTATCGTGTCATTCGTATAATTGTTAATTAAATCTTGAAATGGACGAATAGGGTGGTCTGATAGATACAGTCCAAGTACTTGTTTTTCGAAAGAAAGTTTATCGATAATACTAATTGGTTCCATTTCCACATACTTTGGTTTAATTTGAAAAAATTCATCATCAGAAAATAAGTCTTCCATATTGTCACTTGGATTGACGAGTTCAGCATGCTGCAAGGCTACATCAATACTTGCCAAAAGTGTTGCACGATCAACCTGAAACTCATCAAACGCTCCGGAAAACACTAGATTTTCAATCGTTTTCCGATTAATAGAAAGATGTGTCGTTCGAATGCAAAAGTCGAATAAATCACTAAAAGGCTTCGATGCTCTTGCATGTAAAATATCCTTTAGTGCTACACCACCTAGCCCTTTTATCGCCGCTAAACTAAAGAGGATGGCACCCTTTTCCACTTTAAAAAAGTAATGACTTTTGTTAATAGATGGTGGAAGCACTTGAATATTCATCTGTTTCGCTTCTCGTATATATTGTGCAATTTTATCTGCATTTCCAATAGCTGATGTTAATAATGAAGCCATAAAATATAGCGGGAAATGAGCTTTTAAATATGCGAGTTGGTATGCGATAAAGCTATAGGCAACCGCATGGCTTCGGTTAAATCCATAGTTAGCAAATCGGACAATTAAATCGTATATTTCATTGGCTGTTTTCTCGTTATAACCATTATTAATAGCCCCTTTTACAAAATGAATCCTTTCATGATCTAGCACATCTTTCTTCTTTTTACTTACAGCCCTTCGAAGTAAATCCGCTTCTCCTAACGAAAAACCAGCCATTCTTGAGGCAATTTGCATAATTTGCTCCTGGTATATGATAACGCCATACGTTTTCTTTAGAATTGGTTCTAAATCTTGATGTGGATACTGTATCATTTCTTTTCCATGTTTTCGATCGATGTATAAAGGGATATTTTCCATTGGACCGGGACGATAAAGCGCATTAACTGCGACAATATCCTCAAAATCAGTTGGTTTTAACCTTTTTAAAACACTTCGCATCCCTTCCGATTCTAACTGGAAAACACCTGTTGTGTTTCCTTCACTTAATAATTGATAGGTCTTTTCATCATCTAAAGGAATTTGATCGATATTTATTTTACTGCCAGTACCTTTTTGAATACTTGTTATGATCCGTTCAATTAGCGATAAATTCCGTAGACCTAGAAAATCCATCTTTAATAAGCCAATCTCTTCTAAGATGTCCATTGGATATTGTGTTAAATAACTACCTGTATGTCCATCTTGGATGGGGATAAGGTTAACTAGTGGTTCTTCACTGATGACGACACCTGCTGCGTGTGTTGAAACATGACGTGGAATTCCTTCAATTTTTAATGCTGTTTGAAAAAGTTTTTGATGTAATTCAGATTCTCCAACAAATTCCTGAAGTTTCTTTGATTCCTTAAACGCTTGCTTTAATGTTATACCGAGTTTACTTGGAATCATCCTTGACAATTGCTCTAATTCCTTTGTATTAAAGCCAAATACCCTAGCGACATCTCTTGCCGCAGCTTTAGCAGCAAATGTTCCAAACGTAATAATTTGTGCTACATGTAATTGCCCATACTTTTCAGTTACATATTGTATGACCTCATCCCTGCGATGATCAGGAAAATCAATATCAATATCGGGCATTGTAATTCGCTCAGGATTTAAAAAGCGTTCAAAAAGTAAGTCGTGTTCAATTGGGTCGACATTCGTAATTTTTAATACATAGGCGACAAGAGAGCCAGCTGCTGAACCTCGTCCGGGACCAGTTAATATTCCGTTATTACGGGCAAATTTCATAAAATCCGAAACAATAAGGAAATAATCACTAAATTTCATTTGATTAATTATCGTTAATTCATAAGATAAACGTTCCCAATAAATCGGTTCTGGGTGATCAAATCTTTCTCGCAATCCCTGTTCACAGTATTCCTTTAATGCTTGGTCAGAGGTTTCTCCCGGTGGTAATGGGAATTTTGGAAGAAGTTTTCTCCCCATTTCAATTTGTAATTGACACGAATTTGCTACAAGTACTGTATTTTCTAATGCGTTTATATGTTCGGAGAACGCTTCAACCATACTTTGTTTATCTTTCAAATCATATTCTTCTGAAGGAAGTTTTTTTCGATCATCATCACTAAGTTTCTTATTTTCATTGATAGCAAGTAAGCATTCATGACTAAAGCTGTCACTCTTTTCCAAATATTGCACATCATTCGTAACGATAAGTTTTATCTTGCATTTTTTTGAAAGGTGAACGAGCTTTTCTTCTATTATCTTTTCTTCAGGAAGCTGATGATTCTGTATAGAAAAATAGAAAGAATCCTCTTCAAAAATATTTTTAAAAATAGTTGCGATTTTTTCAGCTTTTTCTTCTTCTCCGCGCAATAAATACTGTTCAATTTCGCCATTTATTCCGGGTGTAAAGCCAAATAACCCTTTATGGTACCCTTTTAACCATTTTATCGGAATACCATTTGGTGATTTTGTTTGGACTGTACTTGAAAGTTTTAATAAGTTATTATATCCCGTTGTATTTTTAGCTAATAGAACGAGTGGATAAGATGTTTCTTTATCCATTTCACTGATAACATCTATTGTTAATCCGATAATTGGCTTAATCTGATTTTTTATACATTCTTTATAAAACGGAATGACACCGTAAAGTACATTTCGATCGGTAATAGCCAATGTATGATATTGAAGCTCTTTAGCTTTTTCAACTAGTTTTTTAATTGAGATAGTGCTAGATAATAAGCTATATGCAGTTGTTATTTGTAAATGGACAAATGACATTCTCTTCCCACCTTTCAATTGAAATCTTTATACATATTATAAGACCTCCATTAGAAAAAAGAAAATACGTTCCCATATTAACTTTTATTTTTTCGGATTCCATTACATATCAGCGTTAGTTGTCCCATATATATTAATAGTGAATGGTTATACAGTTTGGAGTGATTTCAATGGACGAAGCATTCTTCCCTGCCTTTTTTAATAGTTTTTTTATCGCCTTCGGTGTAATGATAGGCGGGTCTTTAATTGGGGCCGGCTTGGCAACATTTATCACTGGAGAACAAGTTTTAACGGGGATTACGAAGATTTCAAAAAATTTGCGGATTTGGGCCATTATTGCAGCCATCGGCGGGACATTTGATACAGTATATAGCTTTGAAAAAGGCTTTTTGAATGGAGAAATCAAAGATTTATTTAAACAATTTCTATTAATCTTATCGGCAATGGGAGGGGCGAATACTGCAGCGCTTATCATACTATGGTTAACACAGGAGGAAATCCAATGAGAATTCCACCATTGTATCATCGTCCTTCATGGCAAAGATTCATTGCCGGCATCGTTATCGGCGGCTGTATTAGTTGGCTTGTCTTTTTATTTATGTATGGTGTTATGCAGGAAAAACATGCAAAGAAAATAAAATTCCAACAAGAAACAATCGATAATTTAAAACAAGACATAAAAATTTGGCAAGATGAGTATAAAGAGTTAAATCGAAAAAATGCGGAGCTCTTAATTATTCAAAATGTACAAGTGAAAATAACAGACTTTGAAAAGTATAATATCGATTTACAAAGTAAAATTGAAGCGGAGAATAAGGTGAAGGAAGACTTGAAATCATTAATTGCAAATGACTTAAACAATACAGTTAAAAATAAAGAGTTAATAATAAAAGCAATTGAAAATAAGACAGTAAAATTTAATAATCGTCCATATAGATATGTCATAAAATCAATGATTTTTTACACAACGATTAGTATCGAACTCGAATTAAGGCTGAATTAAAGACTAGAGCATAAACTCTAGTCTTTGCAAACAGCCTTTAAATCGTTTATTACATGTTCGGCTTCATCCCAAGAATAAATAGAGGCACCTGCAGCCAATGGATGGCCCCCGCCATTATATTTTTTTGCAATTTGGTTGATAACTGGTCCTTTTGAGCGTAATCGAACCCTAATTTGGTCCTCTTCTTCAATAAAGAAGCACCACGCTTTCATTCCTCGGACATTCCCTAATGAACTTACAAGTAATGAGGCTTCTGAAGGAATGACTTCAAATTGTTTAAGAATGTCCGCACTTAGTTTCACAACTGCCGCACCATCTTCAAACATTTTAAAGTTTTGCAAAACATATCCTTGTAATTTAATCACTTTTGGATCTAGCTCATACAATTTGTCATATAATTCATTTCGATCGAACGAATATTTGATTAACTCCCCTGCGTAATCAAATGTTTTTTGCGTCGTGCTTGGGTATAAAAATCTTCCTGTATCCCCAACGATACCACCATAAATCAATCGTGCTGCTTCATCATTCATTTTTAGCCCTTTATCAGCACCAAATAAATAGAAATCGTAAATCATCTCACTCACAGATGATGCCGTCGTATCTACCCAAAGTAGATCACCATAAGCATCTTCGTTCGGGTGATGATCAATTTTAATTAGCTTATCACCTAAAGAATAGCGACGATCACATATTCTTTCTTCATTTGCCGTATCGCAAACAATAACGAGTGCTCCATGAAAGGTTTCATCCGAGATTACATCGAGTTTTTTTAAAAACTCAAGTGAAGGATCGGGCTTACCAACAGCATACACTTGTTTATTTGGAAAGGAAGTACGCAAAATTTCTACTAATCCCCCTTGTGACCCGTAAGCATCCGGGTCTGGGCGAACATGGCGATGAACAATAATTGTCTCATATTGTTTTATTGTTTCTAGTATTTTATCCTTCATAAGTTCACACCTTCTTTAATTTGTCATATTAACTTTGTAGCTTTTTCATATAAAACTCGTTACAATGTAAACAATGTTGAATATTATATTTGGAGGGAACATTTTGCCTATAGTAGTGTTTTTCATTATATTATCATTGTCATTCTATGTATTCTATAAAATAAAATTTGTAAGAAGCCCATTGCCAATGGAGCGAAAATATTTATCAGGAAAATCAGGGATTTCATTAGGACTTTTCGTTGGTTTATTCGGTATTAATCAATTGTTTCTTCATCCATCAACCATTACCTATATTATCGGTGCAATTTTTATTATCCTAGGCTTCTTTAGCGTTTGGGCCGGAATAAAATCACTGCGATTTTACCGACCATACGTTATTAAAGAATTAGAAGAAATGAAACAACATTAATTAATAAAAAAGCCAATGAATGGCTTTTTTTATTTATCTATTAATTGACACATTAACAATGCTTTTCCAACGAGCTGGCCTTGATTAAATACTTCTACATCAATTTTCCCAAACTTTCTACCCGCTTCGAGAATCGTAGGAACAACTTCGATTGTGCTTTCAATTTGAACAGGTTTGATAAAATAAATCGTCATATTTTCAATAACGATATCACCCTTTTTTTGTTTCTTCAATTTTCGGGTTGCCGCTTCATAAACAAGCGTAGTAAAAACGCCATATGAAATTGTTCCAAGCGGATTCGTCATTTGTGGAGTAACCTCAAAAAAATAACTTTCTTTTTCAGCAGTTTCAGCTGCTGTCTCTATTTGTGTAGTAATGATATCATCAATCGTTTCGCCAACTTGAGGCTGTCGTTGCGTCATTTGCAGCGCCTTCAATACATCTTGCCTGCTTATAATCCCAAATAACCGATGATAGTCATCAACAACCGGAAGTACCTCTATTCCCTCCCAGATCATCATATGTGCAGCGGAAGTCACGCTTGTCTTTAAACCTACGGATATCGGATTTTTTGTCATTACTTTTTCAATCGTTAAGTGCTGATCAAATTCTATTATATCTTTTGAAGTGACCATTCCAACGACTTTCATTCCTTGATCAACAACTGGAAAGCGGCTGTGGGAAGTGATTCTATTTTTTTCATACCATGTGCTTATTTGATCATGAATCATTAAATAAGCTGTTTTGTCTATTGGGGTAAAAATATCTTCTACTAAAATAATTTCCTTTTTAATTAATTGATCATAAATCGCGCGATTAATCATCGTTGCAACTGTAAACGTATCATAGCTGGTAGTCAAAATCGGCAATTCTAATTCATCCGCCAGCTTTTTCACCTCGTCCTCAGTATCAAAGCCACCGGTGATCAACACAGCTGCTCCAGCTCTAAGCGCCAGTTCATGAGCTTTCGTCCGATTTCCAACGATTAATAGATTCCCTGCACCCGTGTATTTCATCATCGCTTCCAGCTTCATTGCACCGATAACAAATTTAGTTAATGTTTTATGTAACCCTTTTTTCCCTCCAAGCACCTGTCCATCGATAATATTTACAATCTCCGCAAATGTCAGTTTTTCAATATTATTCTTTTTCTTACTTTCAATCCTAATCGTACCTACTCGTTCAATTGTACTAACATAGCCTTTATTTTCAGCATCTTTAATTGCTCTATATGCCGTTCCTTCACTCACATTTAAAGCCTTGGCAATTTGTCTTACGGAAATTTTCTCTCCAATGGGGAGGTGATCGATGTATTCAAGTATTTGTTCATGTTTAGTTGCCAAGCTCTTCACCCTTTTCGCGACTTTTTCGTTAGATTTATTATAAGGTGAGGAGCCTGACAATTCAATTATTAACGACTCTTCCTTAATTATGTGACTTTACACGTTTTGGTAACGGTTTATCTACATTTTTATTTGCTCGCTGTTTTTTCGGTGCATAAAGCCACGCTGTAAGATTGCCGGCAAAAACAAGCAAAGCTAAACCAAGCCAAGCAATGGAAAAAATACCGGCCTCATGTTGAACAGAAAAAGCTAAATGAGGTAAAGCATAATAGAGCATTAATGCGGTTAATAAGATACATAGTAAATATCTATTTTTCATTGGACTCCCTCCAGTATTTAAGCTTGTATTATTGTATGCTCTTATATTGAATTCCAACACAAAAATACATCTGCTTTTAAACAGATGTATCATTTTCGTTATAATTCAATAAATTCACCCGCACTCATTACCTTGCCATTTTTCTTTTCGAGTAAATCAATGAATTGATGTGGGTCTTTCTTAATTAATGGAAAGGTATTGTAATGAATCGGTACAACGGTTTTGGCATTTAAAAATTTTGCAGCGATTGCAGCATCTTCCGGTCCCATCGTAAAGTTATCACCAATTGGTAAAAACGCTAGATCAATGGGGTGAAGCTCACCGATTAATTTCATATCGGAAAACAATCCTGTATCACCTGCATGGTAAATCGTTTTCCCTTCAACCATTAGCAACACACCTGTTGGCATTCCTAAATAAATAATCTCTTGATTTTCTGTGACTAATGCTGAGCCATGAAATGCAGGGGTTAACTTCACCTTACCGAATTCAAATTCAAAAGATCCTCCAATATGCATCGGATGGGTGTTTAAACCTTGCCAGCTTAAATAATCTGCAATTTCATTATTAGCAATAACTACTGCTCCGCTTTGTTTTGCAATTTGCACAGTATCACCTACATGATCGTTATGACCGTGGGTTAAAATAATATAATCAGGCTTCTCTTCCTCGACTTTTAAATCAGTTTGAGAATTACCATTAATAAACGGATCAAACAGAATTGTTTTTCCGTTTGTTTCTACTTTTACTATAGAATGTCCATGATAAGATACTTTCATTTTTATATCTCTCCTTAAAAAAAAATAGTTTATCAACCATATTCAATATAAAATCCAAAACTCCTCTTTCCAATACAAAATACCCCTTTTGGTATCTGTTTAAAAGTAATTTTTATTTGTTTTCCATACTAGAAATTAGAAACGATAGGTATATTCTGATATTCTTTATATATACCCAATTAGGAGATGAAAAAAAATGAACAAAAGACTACAAGAATTAACTAGTTGGCTACAACAAGAAACGATTGATTTTGCATTTGTCACCGCCCCTGAAAATGTTTTTTATTTCAGTGGTTTTCTAAGTGATCCTCATGAGCGATTACTTGGCATTGCTGTTTTCCCAAATCAGGAACCATTTATGATCTGCCCGGCACTTGATGTAACTGATGCGAAAGCGTCGGGTTGGGAATACGAAATCATTGGATGCTCAGATACTGATAATCCTTGGGAAGTACTTGAAAAGCAAGTTAAAAAACGGACAAATGAGATTCAAACAATCGCGGTAGAAAAAGAGCATATGAATATTGAAAGATATGAGTTATTACTTCAACATTTTAATGGTGCGAAATTCGTTGCAGCAGAAGCAAAGCTTCGTCAATTGCGTTTAATTAAAGATGAGAAGGAAAAGGAAATCCTGAAAAAAGCAGCTGAATTCGCGGATTTTGCTGTGCAAGTTGGTGTTAACGAAATAAAAGAAGGAAAAACCGAACTAGATATTATTGCAGCTATTGAGTACGAATTAAAGAAAAAAGGAATTTCTGAGATGTCCTTTTCAACAATGGTGCTAACTGGTACAAATGCCGCTTCTCCCCATGGGAATCCCGGATTAACTAAAATTAAAAAAGGCGATTTAGTCCTATTTGATTTAGGTGTCGTTTATGAAGGATACTGCTCTGATATTACCCGTACAGTAGCCTATGATCATACAAATGACGACCAAGAAAAAATTTACAATATCGTTTTACAAGCGGAAGAGGAAGCAATTAAAGCCGTTAAGCCTGGAATAACAGCAAAGCAATTAGATATGATTGCGAGAAATATTATTTCTGATGCTGGGTATGGAGATTATTTTCCACACCGACTTGGCCATGGGTTAGGAATTGGTGTGCATGAATATCCTTCAATAACAAATACAAATGAACTACTCATTCAAGAAGGAATGGTGTTTACTATTGAACCTGGAATCTATGTACCAAATGTAGCAGGGGTTCGTATCGAAGATGATGTATTCGTGACTAAAGACGGTGTTGAAATTTTAACCGCCTATCCAAAATCATTGCAAATTGTGAAATAATTAAAGGAATCAGCAATTGCTGATTCCTCTTTTTTACCTTCTATGCTTCCTCATCCTGATCATAAATGTGAAATTGTCCATCTGGTTGGTCAACTACACCGCTCGCATATGCTCCCATAATTTGATTAGTTGTTTGATTGATGCCTTGCTCATTATAAATAATTTCTTTTTCACGATCTTGTTTTTTCAAAATAGTGCCCCCTTCCTATATTTACTATTGTTCGAAATCTGTTTTTAGATATACAAACCATAAATTGGAACATAAGAAGGGTTTTCTTACTTTCTGTCTTTCTCAATTTCATATACGATGTGACCTAATTCCGGCAAGATGAGTTTCTCCATAGCTAACCGTACAGCACCTGTTGAACCAGGTGTAACGAAAATAATTTTATTTTTGTACGTCCCTGCTGTAGCACGGGATAACATCGCAGCAGGTCCGATATCTTCCGTATAGCTTAAATACCGAAAAAGTTCACCAAATCCCGTTACCTTTTTTTCAAAAAGGGACGAAACTGTTTCAATAGTTACATCCTTTGCTGCGATTCCCGTTCCCCCATTTATTAAAATCGCTTTGATCCCGTCAATATCCGCTATTTTCTTAATCGCGTCTTTTATTAAATGTTGATCATCCTTTACTATTTGATAGAAATTGATTGAATGACCATGACACTTTAATAAATCCATCATCAGGTGACCACTTCTATCTGTTTCTGCTGTTCTCGTGTCACTTACAGTAATGATTCCACAATAAATACTAGTTGGCGAAGCTTGTTTATGTGCGAAAATACTCATTTCTCCCATCCTTTATCCTGTAAATAACGGAATTTATAATATTTATCAGCGAAATCAGTAACTTTTCTGGAAAATAGATAGTTTGCACCTGCACCAACTAGCAATGGTATAAATGTCCATTTAGAATCTTTTTCCTTTTGAAATAAGGAAATAAAATATACTTTAACTAATTGTTTGAATGGCCCTTCTAACGACTGATAGCTTGTTATTTGATCAGTACCATCATAAAAATATTGTTGTTCCCCTAACTCACGCACTAAAAGATCCCATGCATTTCCCTTTAATCGTTTAGGCAGTGTTGCTGCATGAAAAACTTTTAATGAGGTCATCATTTCATAAGGTGTTTTTATATCGTAGCCATAAGACATAGCAATAATTTGAACAGCTCGAAGATTTAATATAATCATTACAAGAAAGTCTGAACCAAGAAGGATTGTTTTCCCAGTCCCTGTAATCCCACCTTGAATGAAGGCATACAATCGATAACGCGCAGAATGCTGATCTGCAATATAAGACACTTGATCAATCGTTAAGTTTTTTATTTCTGGAATTGTATTTACCTCCTCATCAAAAACTCTTGCAGTACTTAATATTCGATTTCTTGCATCTTCTTGAAATTGCATACTTTGAATAAGAGAGTGAAGATGAAACAGCCATGTATCCAGTTTTTCAAAAAAAGGTTCTTTAATATGATCAGGTATCATTGAAAATCCATGATCCATCCATTTTTCATATGTATTTGTGAAATCATTTGATTTCTCTTCGTTCAACGTATCAATCCATATCTGAACTTGATCCCAAACAGCCTGATCTCTTTGTGTCCATTGCATCTAATTCACCTCTTCATAAGGAATAATTATCCTTAAGTATACCATACAGCCTAGATGAAAGAGCCACGAATAAAAAAAGGCAATACCGAAATGGCTTGCCTTTTCATAACTATTTTGTTATTAAACTTACAACATCCCTTGCTATCATTACTTCTTCATTCGTTGGAATGACTAGTACCTTAACCGGTGAATGTGGATAATTAATAAATGCTTCTTTGCCTCGAATTTTATTTAACGCTGGATCCCAATATATTCCCATAAATTCTAGACCGTGAAGAACTTTCGCACGAACAAGATCACTATTTTCGCCAATTCCGGCTGTAAAAATAATCGCATCTACTCCGGACATTCTTGCAGAATAGGAACCAATATATTTATGAATTCGGTTCGCAAAAACTTCTAAAGCTAATTCCGCTCGATTATTTCCTTTCGCTGCTTCTTGTTCAATGTCCCGAAGATCACTGGAAAATCCGGAAACACCGAGCATACCCGATTTTTTATTAAGTACATCCAATACTTCATCAGCCGTTTTACCTGTTTTGTCCATGATAAACGGAATTAAGGCGGGGTCTATATTTCCCGATCTCGTTCCCATCGCTACACCTGCCAATGGTGTGAATCCCATGGACGTATCAATTGATTTTCCACCTTCAATTGCTGCTATACTTGCTCCATTTCCTAAATGGCAAGAGATTAATCGAAGTTGTTCAATTGGACGCCCAAGCATTTCAGCCGCACGGCGAGAAACATATTTGTGAGAGGTTCCATGAAAACCATATTTGCGAATACCGTATTTTTCATAATAATCATATGGCAAGCTATATAAAAATGAGCTTTCAGGCATTGTTTGATGAAAAGCAGTATCAAAAACAGCAACTGCTGGAACATTAGGCAATGCTGCATGACAAGCCTGTATTCCAATAATATTTGCCGGATTATGGAGTGGAGCTAAATCTGAAAGTTTAATTAGTTGCTCCACTACTTCCTCTGTAATAAGGACGGAATCATTAAAAATTTCGCCCCCATGTACAACACGGTGACCAATTCCTTCTATTTCATTTAATGATTGAATGATATTTAATTCGGTTAATTTGTCCAAAAGAAGTTTGACTGCTACCTCATGATTTGGAATATCCATGACTTCTTTATATTTTTCATCGTTTACTGATATAGTAAAAATTGAATTTGCCAATCCAATTCGTTCAATAAGGCCTTTCGATATTACACGTTCCTCAGGCATTTCAAATAATTGAAATTTAAGCGAGGAACTACCTGCATTAATTGCGATAATTTTTGACATAACTACCTTTCCTTTCTATATAAGAAAGTAATCTATTTTGCATTACTGATTAATGAATTTTATCATTATTTTAGGTTTTGCATTTCAAACTATAACTATTAACGACTTCTCATTTTAATTGTCAAAACAGATATTTTCAAGCATAAAGGAGAGAGTAATCGTTTACACAGAGAAGAAAGTTTATTCGAATGATTTTGAACAAATAATGCATAAAAAAATAACCGGTATACACCGGATATTTTTTATCACTCTTTATTCTCCCGAAACCATTTATCAAGTTTTGCAAGCATTGTCTCCATTGCATGTTGATTGGATAATGTCGGCAGATTTGCAATAAGTACTTGTTTTGGAGCTTTTACAGAATCATCCTTCTTTTGAAGAATCAAGATGCTTTTCGCCGCATTTGGATTTTTAAAGATGGAAAGCGGAAGTTGAATCACACCTTGGATATGTACCTGTTCCGCTAAAAATTTATGTAATTTCGGTGCTTCTTCTGATTCAAATAGTCCATTGGGAATTAGAAAAAATAAATATCCACCTGGCTTCGTATAATTTATGCTTTGCTCGATGAATAGATGATGAGCATAGGAATGGCCTTTATCAGACTTCAGCTGGTAGTTTGAAGCGCCACTATCATTCGGATAGTACCCGACTGGTAAATCACTTACAACTACATCTACAGGATCGATAAACAAATGTTCTAATGAATCTTGGTTATACAGCTGAACCGGTTGACTTTGCAGATTTGCTCCGATGTATGCTAGTTTAATTAAAATATCATCGATTTCTATTCCATAAGCGGAAATTACGTTATCCTCTAATTGATTCATGATTGTCATTAGCAGATTACCTGTCCCAACTGCCGGATCAAGTATAGAAAAGGTTTTTATTTGTTCTGTAAATCGTTTAATTAAATAGCTCATCACTAATCCAATTGTATCAGGGGTCATTTGATGATTTGCCTGAACATTGTCTTTCATTCCTTTTAGGATGGCTAATTGGTACGCTTTTCGAATTTGTTCTTCGGTAAATGAAGAAAGATTAATTTCCTCGTATTTTTTCTTTAGTCTTTTTTTATTTAATTCGCTTATCTCCTCTTGCACGATCTCCCCATGAAATAAGTTTTCTCCTGTCTCAGCAAGTGCCTCTAAATAAGTGCATGAAAGTTCTTCTTGTAGAATAAGTGCTGTTTCATTTAAGACATTGAAAATCGCTTCCATTGGAGTAATATTCATTAGTCTTTTCCTCCCAACATAAAATCCCCGATTCGTATCGGGGACAATGATTCTATATTTTTTAAAATTTACTTCGCTTGTTTCGCTGCTTCGATTGCCTTTTCGTAGTCTGGGTGATTGGTGCCTTCGCTTACGTACTCAACATAAACTACTTTATCATTACTATCAACGACAAACACGGAACGGGCAAGTAGTCGTAATTCTTTCATAATTACTCCGTATGCTTCCCCAAATGAAAGATCACGATGATCAGATAAAGTTTTAACATTTTCCAAACCACTTGCAGCACACCATCTGCTTTGAGCAAATGGCAGATCACAGGAAATTGTTAAGACTTCCACATTGTTTAATTTTGATGCTTCCTCATTAAAACGACGTGTCTGTGCATCACATACACCAGTATCAATAGATGGTACAACACTAATTAATCGAACTTTCCCTTTCGTGTCATCAAGTGTGACCTCTGATAAATCATTTGCCAATACAGTAAAATTAGGAGCAGTATCTCCAACTTTAACTTCATTTCCAAGTATTGTTACCGGATTTCCTTTAAACGTTACATTTGTCATCGTTTTAATTCCTCCTTTTATGTATTTATAATAATCATACTTAATTTTCAACTATTTTACCAATTAAAAACTCGCCAATGGCGAGTTTTAAAAATCAAAATCTTGTTTTTGATTTGTTGGCTGATGGTTTTTCCATCCATTTGAATTAGTATTTTGATTATTTTTCTTTATCATACTTTGAATTTTATCCACAACACTCGGGGCTACGTCCAATATTTTTTCGAGTAAATGTGTACTTTCATCAAGATGAAGCATTTTTACCCCTTGGGAGTTAACGATTAAAAAAGCAATAGGGGTAATCGAAACTCCTCCACCACTACCGCCACCAAAAGGAAGATCAGTTTTACCACCTTGACCGCTTTGTCCTTGTCCTCCTGAACTAGACTTATCAGGTCCATTAAATTGACTTCCACCTGCGGCAAACCCGAATCCTACTTTTGATACAGTTAAGATTACACTACCATCTGGTGTTTCAACGGGATCACCAATGATTGTATTTACATCAATCATTTCCTTTAAGTTTTCCATTGCTGCTGACATTAATCCTTCAATTGGATGTTCACCCATAGTAATCCTCCTATCTCTTACAAAGATTCATTAGAATCTTCTTTAGAAATCATTGTTAATGGCTTTGTTTTGAAAGAACCTTTACCGCCTCTCCAAAACTTTACTATTTTTAATCCTGCTAGAATAGCATTCCCGATTCTTATTTTAATCATACATTTTAGTGAAGTTTCTGAAATGGGAATTTGAAAGGATGGTGTAACAGAATAACTAGGGAATTTCATCAACTTCATTTTATTGCTTATGAAAGCGATTATGATTGATTTTAAAGCCATTGCTGCACCAGATAATTTTCCCGTTAATGCTGCATCTTTTAACCCGATTGTAGAATGCCATTCCAATTGAGTGATTCTGACCTTTTTTAAGAATTTTAGTATGATAATTTTCAACCCAAAAATATGTTCTAGTAATTCCTTAAAATCTGATATTCGCTCAGTTATTTCTTTAGTAGTAATTTCTGCATGTTCATGTGTTCCAGTATTCGTTTTCTTTTCATATGTAATAGTCGGCTCATCTTTTTCAACTTTAATTGTTGGTATTTTCAATTTATAGCGAATAAACTTCCACATAATGAATTGAACTCGTAAATGATCATCGTCGATTCTATGTGAATAATCAATAAAGATAGTGATAGTTGTAAACCAAATAACAAGTAAGAATAGAAGAAAAATACCTATTATAACAGTGGCAACGATCATTTCTCCACAACCTTTCAGCCTTACATTCTCGCCAAAATAGAAAAAAAATAAACCCGCATTACTCATAATGTAATACGGGTTTATTTGAGGATTGTTATTCAATAATAGCTTTGAGTCATGCAGGTTTTGATTGAAATTGTTTTACCGCTCTTTCATGTACGACAGTTGTATCGGCAAATATGTCATGAATGCCTTGTTTATTCGGAGTAAAAGCAACAACAACGTATAATATTTTTGTAAAAACAGAAATATATCGTCCAATCCCTTCACGGAAAATGATTGTACTCCATGAAAGTTTCTTTTCTTTTAATGAAATCACTTTTAATCCAAACACCATTTTTCCTATCGTGGCACTTAAAAATTTCGTCATCAATATGAAGTACAGATAAAATAATAGGGTCGTTACAATTGAATAGGGTGTAAACAGTCCTGAATCAGTTAAAGGAATATCCACGATTCGAAAAACAGGCCTTATAATTAATCGACTAATACTAGCGACTACAACAATATCGAGGAGATACGCCCAAAATCTCATCCAAAATCCTGCAAAAGAGAATGTCTGAACGACAGTTAAGGTTTTGTCATTTGCCGCTATATCGTTTTTATTAGTAGCTATATCTTGTTCTTCTGTCATTATATGCTACCTCCTTACTCCGAATAGATGTACATGGGCCGTGGGGCATTAGGTTGTGACAACATTTTCATTAAACCTGTTACGTCCGCTTCTTTCCCCATCATTTTTTGAGCTGCCATCGAAAATAGGGAACCTAAGCCCGCATCACTTTTATAGCGAACAACTTGTGCATTTTTTAAATGAAAATCCTTACGAACATGATCAATTACATCTTCCAAGTATCCAAAATCATCGATTAATTTTAATTCTTTCGCTTGTCTGCCATCATAAACGCGTCCATCCGCTAATTTTCGAACTATATTCTCAGGCATATGTCTTCCTTGTGAGATAACTTGAACAAATCCATCATATGAATTATTCACCATATTTTGAATGATCTTTTTCTCATCATTTGTCATTTTCCTTGAAGGACTCATAATATCTTTATACGGACCACTTTTAATCGTCACAAAGTCTACCCCGAAATCCTTTGCTAATTCCGAATAGTTAACACCTTGCATGATAACCCCGAGAGAACCTGTCATTGTCTCTTTACTTGCAAAGATTTTATCTGCAGAGGTTGATATGTAATAACCGCCTGACGCAGCAGTTGCTCCCATTGATACATACACAGGCTTTTTCGCCTCTTTTTGTATTTCGACTATTTTATCATGAATTTCTGCAGATTCTACTACTCCACCACCTGGTGAATTTACCCGTAAAATAACCGCCTTTACATCATTATTATCTTTCACATAGTTTAATTGCTTCATAAAATCTCGATGATTATACGAACCATCTTTCAGTAAGGAAGTACTGCTACCTGTATCTTGAATGACTCCATCTACCTCTAGGATCGCGATTTTTTTAAATTCATCACCATCCTCCATCACTTCTTCTGAAAAGTTTTCATCCGATGTAGTGAATGTCTCTTCAAAAAATTTAGTAAAGTCTGTTGTAAATGCAAGACTTGCAAAATTCACAATAATTGATACTCCAAAAAGCAGTACAGCAATCGCCAAAGCTCCCCACCTTTTTTTATTCATTATTCACATCCTCCTTCTTTCCACTAATTTGTTATTATGGACATAATAGTGTATGTATATAAATTTCATGGCCAGTGTTTTTACACTCCTATATTGTACGACTTCCTTTTTAAAAAGTTTCGTAATAATGGTAAACTTGTCTTAAACAATAATGAAAAAATCGTTTTCAAAATTCACTAATTACAAGAGAGAAAGGTGATTATGAATGTCAGAAAGAAAGAACATTTACCTTTATTACAATAATCGAGAAGAGCTAGAACATAAGCTTACGCATTTAATAAATACTGCAAAAAAATATGATTTCACCGTTGTCGATCATGTGATGGATGCAAACATCATTATAAGTGTTGGAAGTGATGGCACCTTTTTGCAAGCCGTTCGCAAGTCGGGATTTAGGCAAGATTGTCTTTATGTAGGTGTTTCCACAAAGGACCGTCTCGGAATGTATTGTGACTTTCACATAGATGATGTGACTGAGATGATCGAAGCAATGAAATTAGACAAAATAGAAGTGAGAAAATATCCTGTCATTCAAGTAAATATAAATCAACAAGGATCATTTTATTGTTTAAATGAATTTAGCATTCGCTCCGGGATCATTAAAACATTTGTTATGGATGTTTACATAGATGACATCTCATTTGAAACGTTTAGAGGAGACGGGATGCTGATTGCTACTCCAACAGGAAGCACAGCTTACAATAAATCGGTAAATGGAGCGATTGTTGATCCATTGCTGCCATGTCTTCAAGTCAGTGAACTTGCGTCATTAAACAATAATCAATACCGGACATTAGGTTCCTCTTTTATTCTTAGTGGTCACCGAAAATTGTCATTGAAAGTCGTCCAAACCGGGAATGATTACCCTACAATGGGAATGGATAATGAAGCACTAAGTATTCGCCATGTCGAAAAAATCGATATCCAACTAAGTGACAGAATCATCAAAACGGTAAAATTAAAAGATAATTCATTTTGGGAGAAAGTGAAACGGATATTTTTATAAAATAAGAGAACAGATAGCTTTTATATAGCTATCTGTCTTCATGAAATTATTTATTTTGCTTTTTCTAATTCTTGCTGCCGAAGTTCAATTCGGCGAATTTTTCCTGATGTTGTTTTCGGAAGTTCTTGAATAAATTCGATCTCACGAGGATATTTGTATGGAGCCGTTAGATCTTTTACATGATTTTGCAAAGACTTGATTAAGTCGGGCTTTTCAGGGTCTACTCCATCTTGCAAAACGACAAAAGCTTTTACAATATTCCCTCGCACTTCATCCGGACTTGCGACAACGGCACATTCCTTAACATCCGGATGTTTAACAAGTGCATCTTCCACTTCAAAAGGTCCAATGGTGTATCCGGAACTAATAATAATATCATCCCCGCGTCCTTCAAACCACAAATAACCTTCTTCATCCTTTTTTGCTTTATCGCCAGTTACATAATAATCTCCACGAAATTGCATTGCAGTTCTTTCCGGATCTTTATAATAATTTTTGAATAAAGCCGGTGTCTCGATGTGAACGGCAATATCCCCAACTTCCCCTACTTTGCAAGGCTGTCCATGTTCATTTATTACTTCTACCCTATTCCCTGGAGTTGGCTTCCCCATTGAACCGGGTTTCAATTCCATATCTTTAGTAATTCCTACTAATAATGTATTTTCAGTTTGACCATATCCATCTCGAACAGTAATATTGAAATATTTTTGGAATGTCTCAATGACCTCTCGATTTAATGGTTCCCCAGCAGATACTGCACTATGAATATGTTTCAACTGGTAATCAGATAAATTATCAACTTTCGCCATTAACCTATATTCTGTTGGCGTGCAGCATAAAACATTCACTTCATGTTTATCAAGTAAACTTAAGTATGTCTTCGGATCAAATTTTCCATTATAAACAAATCCAGTAGCCCCAGAGCCAAGAACAGATAAGAAAGGACTCCAAATCCACTTTTGCCATCCCGGACCTGCAGTGGCCCAAACTGTATCATTTTCCTCTATGCATAACCAGTGTGGTGCTGCAGTACGTAAATGGGCATAGCCCCAGCCATGGGTATGGACAACACCTTTTGGATTACCTGTCGTCCCAGAAGTGTAGGATAAAAATGCCATATCATCTTTAGATGTACGAGTGATTTCAAGGGAATCACTTGCTTTATCTGCTAATTCATTTAAATATAGCCAATTACTGATCTCTTTTCCTATTACAAATCGTTTTAATTGATGCGATTCAATTACTTCTTCAAATTGATTGACGTATGGATAGTAAGAAACAATCCCTTTTACATCACCATGCTGTATTCTGTATTGTAAATCTTTTGTTTTTAACATTTCAGAACTTGGTATGACAACAATACCTGTTTTTAGTGCGGCTAGGTATACTTGATAGGCTTCGATTAATCTTGGAACGATAATAAGGATCGTATCCCCTTTTTGTAGTCCATTCTCTATGAAAACATTCCCAATTTGATTGACTCTCTTAATTAAATCTTTATATGTAATTTCCTTCGTTTCTCCTAAATCATTTTCCCATTTTATTGCAATTTTATTTGGATTAGATGCATATTTTTCTACTTCTTCTACAATATTGTACACTTTAGGTGCTAATAAGTCTTCACGGTTCATTTATCATACCTCCTCGAAAAAGTTAGTTCTATTATACTAAATAATTTAAAGATTTTAAATAGTAATAACAAAGAGGCAAATAAAGAAGGGAAGCAGGTATCCTGCTTCCCATAGCCATATTATTTAATTAATGTTGATGAAAACCGCCAAGTTGTTGTTCAGCCATTGAAACTAGGCGTTTTGTAATTTCACCACCAACAGAACCGTTAGCGCGTGAAGTTGTATCAGCTCCAAGATTTACACCAAATTCTTGAGCAATTTCATATTTCATTTGATCAAGAGCTTGTTCTGCACCAGGTGCTACTAATTGATTATTGTTCGGCATGTGTTTTCACCTCCTTGTGAGTATAGATTGTGCGAAAACACATGCCTTCATTCAAATTATTGATTGGTAATTGTTCCTTGTAATTATAGAATTATCCAATATATTATAGTAAATCAGAAAAAGTCTCTTCACGGCTCTTACTTTCAGTAGAAACAATGATTGTTTCTACATTTTGGACTGCCTCTTGAATAAGCGATTCAAAATCCACTTTAGTCTCAAAATACTGCATTTTATCTAATTTTGGACGCGTTTTCGGAGCTGGAGGAGTAAAGATCGTACAACAATCCTCATATGGTAAATTGGATATTTCAAATGTATCGATTTGTTTAGCAATATCGATAATTTCCAACTTATCCATCGAAATTAAAGGACGAAGAATTGGTGTCGCAGTCACATCGTTAATCGCAATCATACTTTCTAATGTTTGACTCGCTACTTGACCGAGGCTTTCCCCCGTAACAATCGCTAAACCGCTATTCATTCGTCTAATTTCATCGGTAATTCGCAGCATCATTCTTCGCGTTGCTGTCATCGAATAGCCTTCAGGAATTTGCTTATGAATGATTTCTTGAATTTTTGTAAATGGCACAATATGCATTTTTACAAAACCATTATATGCAGCCATTTTTTGTGCAAGATCGATCGCTTTTTGCTTCGCTCGTTCACTCGTAAATGGAGGGCTGTGAAAATGAACAGCTTCCACTTTCACTCCTCTTTTCATCGTTAAATACCCGGCGACAGGACTATCAATTCCTCCTGAGAGCATAAGCATTGCCTTCCCTGAGGAACCTACTGGCAACCCACCTGCACCACGGATAATTTCACTCGACATGTAGACGCCATCTCTTCTGACATCAACGATAAGATTTATATCGGGATTTTTCACATTTACTTTGATACCTTCGAGATTGGTAAGAATATAGGATCCAATCGCATGGTTTATATCGTTTGTATCCAATTCAAATGATTTATCACCACGTCTTGTAGAAACTTTAAATGTTGCACCCTCTTGGTAAAGTTGCTTAACAAGTGTTAAGCCAACTTCCTTCATTTCATTAATTTGTTTTTCCGCTTTTACAGCTAAACTGAATGATTGAATACCGAACACTTTTGACAATTCTTCCATAATCGGTTCACTATCTTCACCATTTAACAATATAAACATCCGATCATGTCCGCCTTGAATAGTAATATTTTTAAATTCTTTAAGGACACCGCGAATATTTCTTTTCAAATGGGTGATAAAATGATTTCTATTTTTCCCTTTTGTAGACAGTTCTCCATATCTAATTAATATACGATCATATTTCATTTTGTGTCCCCCACTACTTCATACAGTTTGGTTAATATTCTTTCTAATTTTGTTATAAATATTTTTGCTTCATCCATTGTATTATCATAAGATAAACTGATTCGAACTGCTCCAATCGCTTCTTCATCAGTAACTCCCATCGCTTGTAATGTTCTGCTTATCGATTTTTGTTTAGATGAACAAGCACTTGTCGTAGATACATAAATATTTTCCGCTTCTAGTGCGTGAACAATGACTTCTCCCTTTAAACCAATTGCGGAAAAATTAATAATATGGGGAGCAGATGTCGTTGGATTCGTGTTCACCTTAATGGAAGGCATTTTTTTTAAGTTTAAGATTAAATAATCCCTTATCGCCAACATATCTGTTCGTTTTTGCTTACGTTTTTCTTCTGTTAGACGGAGTGCTTTAGCCATCGTTACGATTCCACTGACATTCTCCGTACCACTTCGAACTTTATTTTCCTGGTTTCCACCTGAAAATAATGGTGAAATACGTATTCCGTCACGTATATAGAGAACACCAATTCCTTTTAGACCATGGAATTTATGAGCGGAAATTGAGCATAAGTCAACTTTGGCTTGATGAAGAAGTAAAGGGATCTTTCCAATTCCTTGAACATGATCAACATGGAATAATATTTTTGGGTAATTCGTCAAAAGTTCCCCAATTTCTTCAATAGGCTGAACTGCCCCCATTTCATTATTCACATGCATAATTGAAACGAGTATTGTATTGTCCCTAATGGAAGAGCTAAGATCATTTATGTCAACTTGACCATATTCATCTACTGGTAAATACGTAATTTCAAAACCTAATTTACTTAACTGTTCGCATGCTTCGTATACGGAAGGATGTTCTACCCTCGTTGTTATAATATGATTCCCGCGAGAACGATACGCAAGAGCTGTTCCTTTAATGGCTAAATTATTACCTTCTGTTCCGCCAGATGTAAAATATATTTCATTTTCTTTTACATGTAACAGATTGGAAATTTGTTTTCTTGCTTGGTTTACTAATGTTTCTACTTTCCCGCCAAAATTATGAAGGGACGAAGGATTTGCGTAGTATTCCTTTGACACTTTCGCAAATGCATCAATCACCTCATCATATGGCTTCGTTGTTGCACTATTATCAAAATAAATCATTTATAAACACCTTCAAATATGTCATCTAATTAGTTCATTCCAATGATAAATCATAACATAGGTTAAGAAAATTGAAAATGGAAGGAATCGCTACTCTTCATTTACTGAAAGACAAAAACGAATGCGAAAAACGCATTCGTTTTATATTACTTCTTGATTAATCATTTCTTCAATATTTTTCAGTGCTCCCGGCTCTACTTCCTCTACGGCAGTTGCGGCTTCCTCTAATGCTAAATGATAGTCATAGTTTCTAAAATATTCTTCAGCCTGTCGTAATCCTTCAGCTACTTTTGGGTTACGCGCACGATAGCGATTTCCATACTGAATAACTTTTTCCACTAGCACCACAGTCTCTACAAGTTCTATCGTTTTATCATATAATGCATCAACAGCATTTATCGCTTCCTGTAAATAGGTTTGAATTGCTTTAATATTTAATGGCTTTTCATTTAAGCTTTTAAAAACATCTTGAATGTTTTCATGGACTTGTTCCATAAATAGTTCAAAATCATTCGGAAGGCCAGGAATATTGCTTTTTGAAATGATTTTTAATGCATCACTCGTTTTCTTTTTTAATTCAGTTAATTTTTCACGTGCTTCAAGTTCGTCTTTTCGCAAATTTTGTAAATGAAGTGTAAATTCTTTTTGGTCTTCTTTTACTTTCTCAATTGCTTCACGAATATCAGTTAATTCATCACTTAAAGTGGTGTATGCTGAACTATCGTCTGCTATTTTTAATTCGAGTGTTTCAAATCTCTTGATTAATTTTCCTAGTTGTTTATCAAGACTATTAGGGATTTCCAATTCCCCTTCTAATAGTTGATAACTCTGTTTCACAAAATTCGTTTCCTCTTTCATTTTTTCATTAGTTTCCTTAACAAGCGTCAAATCATTTTTTGTCTCGTCATGATGTTTATGAATAAAATGTTTTGCATCCACTTCTTTTTCTAAAAGTACATACAAAATATCTATTTTTTCCTTAAGATCTGCGATTCCGGAATCTACTTCATCAACATCCGTTTTTTCCAATAATTCCTCGTAAGTTTGCAAGGATTTCCTTAAGTCAGCTATTTCCTTATCTATTTGTAGATGATCTAAAATAAATCCTTGTTCCTTCATTTCTTTATGCCCTTCTTCAATTTCATTCAATTGTGAAGGGAGTATTGTCGTTACTTCTGTAATTAATTCCGGAATTTTTTCGACCTTTTCAATTAACGTTTGCACTTCGTCCTTTAAAACATTGATTACTTCCCTTCCTTTGAGGTAATCTCCGTTCTCTGTCAGCTCGGTAAAATGATGGAATTTAGTTGAAATAGCATCCAATTTCATTTCTAAATTTTGAATGGACTTGCCATATATATGCCGCTCAATTAAAAGCGTCTTTTTTATCATTTTATACTTATTACTCAATTCTTCCATTTCAATGCGGCTTTCTTCTTCACTGCTAATTAAATCTCTTAATTCCGCCAAAATCGTTTCGATTTTACTTTCCACATTCGTTAAAATGGTTTCGATTTTCAGATTTGATTCTTTTGCCTTTTTAAAACGGAACTTATCTGTGAATTCTTCTGAGTCGAACAGAAAGTCCTCAATATCCGGAAGTTCTACAGCAACAATATCATCCCAGGCTTTTCTCCAACTTTCAAATAATTCTTCCGTTTCGCCTGTCATATTTAGCTGCTTTACTTTTCCCAGCTCGTCCACGACCGGGCGATTCATTATATCAATTTTCCATGCTTCTAATTTATCAATCTCTTTATAATATTTCTTTCTCGTAATAAATCCAATTACTAAGAATATGAGTACAATTACGATTGCACCGATGACATAAACCATCGTAAGCCCCCTGTTCCGTCCAAAACTGATCTATATTTTTAATTAATCGATTTGATTTTACTTATTTTAGTATGTAGTATTTATGATACCATGTAACGACAATTTTTGACTATTAAATTCAACATTTTTCTTAGTATATTTATAGAAAAAAAACAACTCCGGGGAAATTTTCAGAGTTGCTAAATTGGAATATTAATTTTTCTTGGCTGGTTTATGATGTTCGTTTCGATCCATTCGTCGATTTTCTCATAATATTTTTCTACGAAATAATTTTCTTGCGGAAATAGGTTCCATACTTCCCTTAAATATTGACTATTCAAAAAGGGCATCGTCATGAGACTTCTTAATTGGATGATTAAATAACCTATATTGGATTCTAAATAGTGATCAGGGACAATTGCCTCGATTAATTTTTTGTATAAATACCTTTCCTTCATTAAATAGGATGAAGTGATTTCACGAACAATCTGCGAATCGATTGATACTTCCCGCCAAACGAAGCGTGATAGATGATGGTTCTTACTTTGAAAAGCTAAAATTTTATACACTGCCCGTTTCATACAATAGTCAGGGCGGTCATTTTTTAATAGATTTACCTCTTCTTCTATAAATTCAATGTACGCTTCAAAAAATTGAATGAAGCATTTTTCGAGCAAGCCTTGCTTACCTTCAAAATAATACGATATATTGGCGGGATTTACTTTTGCCTTTTTCGCAATATCTCGAATAGATGTTCCGTCAAAACCTTTTATATTAAATAAAAGAATCGCCGCGTCTACGATTGTATCCTTCGTCGAACTTTTCCTATTTACCATAGATACACCTCATTTCAATCTTTTTTGCTTGAATAATAGAAATATTTATGCTACAAGTAATTCAAGTAATGATCTATTCATTTATATTATTTCTTGTTCATATCAGGCTTTTCCTTTAAGGAAATATCGACATTATCAGCAAAAATCAGCAATTACGAAAATAATTTGTAGAAATAAGGTGAATTATATGTTTCATTCAGCTAAGTATGAAGGGACACAGTCAGAGAAATATGATTTAGTAAAAAAACAACTAAAGGCATTAATTGAAGACGAACCAAATCAAATTGCCAATTTAAGTAATGCCTCTGCACTATTAAACCAATTTCTCGACCGTATAAATTGGGTTGGCTTTTATTTAATGGATGGAAACGAACTTGTATTAGGCCCTTTTCAAGGTTTACCGGCATGTGTCCGAATTCCAATCGGTAGAGGTGTGTGCGGGACAGCTGTTCAAAAAAGAAAAACATTAAGAGTAGCTGATGTAAATACGTTCCCGGGACATATTGCATGTGACTCTGCATCCCAATCGGAAATCGTTATTCCTATCATTAAAAATGATTCAGTCATCGGTGTTTTAGATATTGATAGTCCTGAAAAAAATCGTTTTGATGAGACAGATGAAATTCATTTAAAAGAATTTGTTGAAATTTTGGAGACATATCTATAATTAAAACAATAGAGCCCTTAAAAGGGGCTCTTATCTTCTTTAATGACTACTTGATTTTTCCCGCGTTCTTTCGCATGATAAAGACCGACATCTGCACGATTAAAAAGGCTTTCCACTTGATCTTTTCTTTTCTTATTCCAGTAGGAAACGCCGCAGGAAACGGTAATCTTTGGCTTGGTGTTTTTATATACCGCTTCCACTAACCGATGAGCAACTTGTGATCCTGTTTTTAACGAAGCACCGGGAAGATAGATGGCCAATTCCTCTCCACCCCAACGTGCACCTATGTCTGAAGAACGTATATTTTGTTGAATAATGTTAGCGACTTGAACGAGTATTTCATCCCCTGTTTGATGTCCAAATGTATCATTTACTTTTTTAAAATTATCAATATCTAATAAAATAAATGTACCTTCCTCGTCTTTTTCCATTGATTGTTTAATTTCATCATTTAGAAAACCTTTAGCAAATAGTTGTGTTAACTGATCTGTGATCACCATCCGTTCTAGCTCTTCTCTTAGCATCGAGTTTGTAATTGCCAAAGTCGAATGATGAATCAATGATTGAAATAATTTAAACATATCGAATGTGAAATAATAGGGAATACTGTGTGAAACTATACAAAAACCTTTTAAACTATCACTCTCAATCATTGGAACAACCATTAATGAGGAAAAAGGTATAGTTTCATCTGCTAACTGATTCTGTATATTGCTATACAAAAGGGCCTCCTTCTTCACCCGAATATTCTCTGCTATAAACTCAACGCATTTCTTCCCTACCTCTGAAAGAAAAACACTGTTGCTCCCATTGAGAATAGTAAACTCTGTATCCTTTAATAGAACAAATCCGATATCGTCTGTATTAAATGATTTTTTTATTTGTGATTTTAAAAATTGAACGGTTTCATCCAAACTAGTTGAAGAATTTAAACGATGAGAGGTATCATTGATTAATTGTAAATCTCTAATTAACGTTTGTGATTGTTCATATAATTTAGCATTTTCAAACGCACTGCCGCCAGTATTGGCAAGTAAGCGAATGAACTCAACTTCACTATTTTGAAAAACAAACGAAGCAGAAGTAGCAACTTCCAATACACCATAAACTCCCTGTTTTCCACAGAGTGGGGCATATAATATCGTATGATTTTCAGTACAAATTTTTTCAATTCTTATTTCGCCACTAACGTAAGAATCCATAACAGCGCCATCAATATGATCCAATTGAAGTTCTTTAATGGGCAACGTTTTGTCGTGCTTTGAATCATTCGAAAGTAATAAATTATACGTAAAGTAGGGAAAAACTTTTTTTAACGCTTTAATAATTTCATTTAAAACAATATCTACATCCATTGAGGAGTGGAATTTTTCTGTAACTCGAAAAAGCTCCTTATATCTACCTTCTTCATTAAGAATATCTGATTGCTTTTCAATTATTTGTATCGTTTTTCCACTTTCATATATAAAAGAGTTTACATTCGGAGAAACGAATTCACTTAATTTATCTTCATTAGCATGTAAAAATAAATAGCCCTTTTCTATCTCGTTATACTTTAGATGAAACGCTGAATTAAATATGCTCAATTGTGGGTGCATACTTAATATATCGTGCCCCACATAATCACTTTCGATAAAGATTGCCTGTAACGTGTTCGTAGAGATGCATTTCGGGAAGTCGAATGGTTGTTTAGAAAATGAATGTTCAAAACAATTCCGATTATTATTATCCTGTTGCGGTTTATAATAAACAGCATGTGTTACATCTAAACAATCAGCGATAATAGTTATCCAATTAGCAATACGTTTTTCTAGTTTATCTTCCATAAGATCAAATAATCGAGATTTATAATATAGGATAAAACTTTGAGCACAAATTTCCATAGTATAATCACCTGTCATTATAAGAGCATAGTATTCATGGATTTTTTCTCATATTAATTATGAACAAACGCTTAAATGGTTCTAATAGCATAGTACTATTATACTATATGATTCTTTTTTTGTATAGAAAAATCTACCATTAAGGTGTTGCGAATCACATTAATATGAAGTATTGCCTTGACTTTATTTATAAGAGAACATATAATGTTCTTTGTGTAAAATAATTGCAGCCTTTGTGAACAGCTTTATGATCGTATGTTGTTCCCATTTTTAGAATTCCTTCTAAAAATGTGGTGTATCGCGTAACCCTCTGCTGCTAGGGCGATGGTACATGAAAACATCATACACTTAATGATTATTCACACCTGGTTTTTATTTTACTCAAAATAAAAACAATAAAGGAGGAGTCTTAAATGGCTCGTTATACTGGTCCAAGTTGGAAATTATCTCGTCGTCTTGGCATTTCATTAAGCGGAACTGGTAAGGAATTAGAAAAACGTCCTTATGCACCTGGACAACATGGTCCTAACCAACGTAAAAAACTTTCTGAATATGGTCTTCAATTACAAGAGAAGCAAAAGCTTCGCCATATGTATGGAGTGAATGAACGCCAATTCCATAACACTTACCTAAAAGCTGGAAAAATGCAAGGTAAACACGGTGAAAACTTCATGATTCTTCTTGAATCTCGTTTAGATAACCTTGTATATCGTCTTGGTTTAGCTCGTACTCGTCGTCAAGCACGTCAACTTGTAAACCACGGACATATTCTTGTAGATGGAAAACGTGTTGATATTCCATCTTACCGCGTATCACCTGGTCAAACAATTGGTGTTCGTGAAAAATCTACTAACTTATCTACTATCAAAGAATCAATCGAAGTAAACAACTTCGTACCTGAATACCTTACTTTTGATGCAGATAAACTTGAAGGTACATTCACTCGTTTACCAGAACGTTCTGAATTACCAGCTGAAATTAACGAATCATTCATCGTTGAGTTCTATTCTCGTTAATTTTTCTAAAACCACTTGTATTTATACAAGTGGTTTTCTTTTGAATTAAAAATAAAAGACGAACCAATTTGGTTCGTCTTTTATTTTTTAATAGCGAATTAAGAAATACTTCTTCTTCCCTCTTCTTATAATCGTAAATTGTTCTTCAATTCGATCGTTCATTGATAATATATATTGGACGTCTGTATTTCGTTCTCCATTTATATATATCGCTCCATTTTGAATATCTTCGCGGGCTTGGCGTTTAGATGGTGAAATTTTCGCTTCTACTAATAAGTCAACTAGAGCGATTTCTTCATTTCCTTTGAAATCAAATGATGGAACGTCTTTAAATCCTTGCTTAATTTCATCCGCAGTTAAGTTCTTTACCTCGCCGCTGAAAAGGGCTTGTGTAATCTTCATTGCTTGCTCTAAAGCATCTTCGCCATGAATTAAGCGAGTCATTTCTTCCGCTAATGTTTTTTGCGCTTTTCGTAAATGTGGTTCCTCTTCAACCGCTTTTTCTAATTCTTCAATTTCTTCCCGTGATAAGAACGTAAAGTATTTGAGGTATTTAATAACATCAGCATCAGCAGTGTTAATCCAAAATTGATAGAATTCATATGGTGATGTCTTTTCCGGATCAAGCCAGATGGACCCGCCTTCTGTTTTTCCGAATTTTGTTCCATCGGCTTTTGTCACTAATGGAATCGTTAAGCCGAACGCCTTTTCAGTATCTGGACTCATTTTACGAATAAGCTCTAAGCCTGTTGTGATATTTCCCCATTGATCACTACCACCAATTTGCATTCTACAGTTATGATTTTTGTATAAATGGAAAAAGTCTATGGCTTGTAAAATTGTATACGTGAATTCAGTAAATGAAATACCTGTTTCTAAGCGTGAAGCAATGGTATCCTTCGCTAACATGTAATTGACACCAATGAATTTTCCATAATCACGTAAGAACGTAACTAAGTCCATCGTACCGTTCCAATCATAGTTGTTCACCATGATTGCACCATTTTCTCCTTCAAAGTCGAAAATGTGCTCAAGCTGCTTTTTAATCCCACGAACATTATGGTCAACCGCTTCTAAAGTTTGCAGCTTTCTTTCTTCTTTTTTTCCACTAGGATCTCCAATTAAGCCCGTTGCACCACCAACAAGTACAATTGGACGATGTCCTTCCTGTTGGAATCTTCTTAATGTAAGATATGGAAGCAAATGACCGATATGCATACTGTCAGCTGTCGGGTCAACCCCACAGTATAACGAAATTTTTTCCTTATCTAGAACCTCTTTAATTCCTTCTTCATCTGTTTGTTGATAAATAATCCCTCTCCATTGCAAATCTTCTAATAAACCCATTTCACATCACTCCATTCTGTGTAAAATAAAAAAGCCCCTTCGTTTATAAAACGAAGGGACGATAATGCTCGCGGTACCACCCAACTTGAGAAACAGATTTGTTCTCCACTCAAAAATATAACGGTATCTACCGTTTACTGCTACTAGATCATTTCACAGTAAATGCTCCAGGATGTAATTCATCATAACTATTTGTATCGACTTTCAGCAACCGTCGACTCTCTAAAACATGGATAGTTAGACTACTTTATCCTTTCAACGCTTCTTCATATGAATTTGTACTTATAAAAGTTAATCTATTTTAAACATACCTCCTAAAGAAAGTCAATTGCTTTCAGAAAAATAATGATTTTAACATTTCTATAATAAATTTATGCTATAATGTATGTGATTTTGAGGGGGAATATGATGGGTGAAAAAATGACTAGATTATTAGAACGTTTAAAGGAATCACTAGCGATTTTTCAAAACAAAAAGGTACAAAAAAACTCTAGAATTACAATTGGGGTTATTTGGAATCTATTATTAATATTATTCATTGTGATTGTCGTAGGTGGTTTCTTTGCTGGCGGTGTTGCTGCAGGATATTTTGCAGCTTTAGTTAAAGACGAACCCGTTCGTCCTTATAATGAAATGAAGAAGGACATATACAATTATGAAGAGACATCACAACTCTATTTCGCTAATAAGGTCTATTTAGGAAAAGTAAAGTCGGATTTAGATCGCGAAGAAGTGAAAATCAAAGATGTTTCGCAATTTTTAAAAGATGCATTAATTGCTACCGAAGATAAATATTTTTATGAGCATAACGGTGTTGTCCCAAAAGCGCTATTTCGTGCTGTTTTTCAAGAGGTAACCAATTCCTCAACGCAAACTGGCGGTAGCACGCTCACACAACAAATTATCAAAAATCAAGTATTAACAAATGAAGTATCGTTTGATCGAAAGGCTAAAGAAGTATTATTAGCTCTCCGCTTAGAAAAGTTTTTTAAAAAAGATGAAATACTTGAAGCTTATTTAAACGTCTCCACGTTTGGCAGAAATTCATCCGGCCAAAATATTGCAGGTGTTGAATCAGCTGCAAAAGGGATATTTGGAGTGTCGGCAAAAAAGTTAAATCTTGCTCAAGCCGCTTTTATAGCAGGATTGCCACAAAGCCCGTTTATGTACACCCCATTTACAAATGGAGGCAAGCTTAAAAGTAAAGACGGATTAGAGCCGGGTATCAATCGGATGAAACTAGTCCTAAATCGAATGCTGGACAATGGTTATATTTCAGAAAAGCAATATAAAGATGCGATGAATTACAATATCGTTAAAGATTTTATCAAACCACAAAAAAGTCCACGGGAAAAATACCCATGGTTAACGTATGAAATCGAAGACCGCGCTCGAAATATCGTAGCCATTATGCTGGCTCAAAAAGATGGATATAAAGAAAAAGAGTTAAATAAAAATAAAAAATTATATGATAAATACACAACACTTGCCGATCGTAACATTCGACAAAATGGCTATAATATTCACACAACAATCGATAAAAAAATCTATGATAAAATGCAAAAAGCAAAAGATGAATTTGATGGTTATGGACCAAATAAAACAGTAACAAAAGTAGATCCAAAAACCGGGGAAGAAAAATCAGTAACAGAACCCGTCCAAATCGGCGGAATATTAATTGAAAATAAAACGGGGAAAATATTAAGCTTTGTCGGCGGCAGAGATTTTAAAAAAGAACAATTAAACCACGCTACGCAAGCAAGAAGGCCAAATGGTTCAACGATGAAGCCGCTTCTCGTTTACGCACCTGCGATGGAAATGGGTGTAACTGCACCTGGAACCGTGATTGCTGATTCAGATACAGGAATTAGGTCCGGTGGCAGAGCATGGCCGACCAATTATTCGGGAAGATATTACGGGTTAGTAACGACTCGGGAGGCTTTAGCGAAATCACATAACGTCACTGCTGTCAAAGTATATCAGAGAACGATTAATCAAAAACCGGCAAAATATCTTAAGAAAATGGGCTTTTCGGATTTAGTTCCCGGTGATTATGAAAACTTGGCGACCGCATTAGGTGGGCTTACTAATGGCGTCACTGTTGAAGAAAACGTTAATGCTTTTACAACCTTTGCAAATGATGGAAAATTTGTCGATGCTTATTTAATTGATAAAATTACAGACAAGAATGGCAAAGTAATATACAAGCATAAAACAAAGCCTGTGAACGTATTTAGCAGTCAAACTACTTATCTTATGCTTGATATGATGCGCGATGTTTTCAGATATGGTACCGCTGCAAGTGTTCCTAGTATGCTTAAATTTTCTGCTGATTGGGCGGGAAAAACAGGAACAAGTAACGATTATAAGGATTCGTGGATCGTGGCATCGAATCCAAAGGTCACATTCGGAACTTGGATTGGTTATGATACACCAAGCAGCTTAGAAGCTGTTGGTTATGGAGATTATAATATTAGAAACTATCGAATTTGGAGTAAATTAATCAATACTGCCTATGATGTAAATCCGAAACTAATTGATCCGGACGATAGATTCAAAATGCCAAGTGGGATTGTTCAACGATCCTTTTGCGCAATATCTGGAATGCTTCCATCAAAAGGATGTGCCAATGCCGGGCTTGTAAAAACAGATTTATTTAATAGTAAATATGTGCCTACACAAACGGATAACAGTTTAATTCAAGGAAAATATGTTATCATACATGGAAAAAAATATTTAGCACTTAATTCTACACCAGCAGAGTTTGCTCAATCAGGATTAATTTTAAACCCTGATTTTGTCAAAAAGTTATCTAATGGTAATATTGATCCCGGGCAATTGATACCACCAAATGATCCGCTATGGAAAAAGATTCTTGCACCACAAGATAAAATAAGTGATGACGGTAAAGCACCGGCATCTATAAAACTGAATGCTTCGGGTAACAAGCTTGTTTGGCAAGGATCAAAAAGCCCAGATGTAATTGGTTATCGGATTTATAGTGGCGGTAAAAAAGTAGGCTCTATTCCAGCTGATAACAATTTGTCCTACTCTGTAGGAAATGGAAATTATTATGTTGTCGCAGTGGACATTGCCGGTAAACAATCAGGTCCATCAAACGAAGTCAAAATTGGCGCCAACACATCCAAGGTTGAGAAGAAAAATAAAAGTAAAAACGAAAATACAAAAGAAGCAAAAGAAAAAGATAAAAATCGAACGAAAGACAAGAATAACAAAAAGAAATCTTGATCAACCTTAAATTTTCTATATAATAAGCAATACAAAAGCCCGCATTCACGATGCGGGCTTTATCTTGCTTATTATAAGGTACTTTTCTCTTTTCTTAGTTTTAATCTTCCATTGTTGACAAATCGCCTGCCGGTAAGTCTAATTCCCATGCTTTTAAGACTCTACGCATAATTTTTCCACTTCTCGTTTTTGGAAGTTTATCACGGAACTCAATTTCTCTCGGTGCCGCATGTGCAGCTAATCCTCTTTTCACAAACTGACGAATATCTTCCTTCAACTCCTCCGTTTCTTCTACCCCATCTAATAATGCAACAAATGCTTTAATAATTTCCCCACGAACTGGGTCAGGTTTACCAATTACCCCTGCCTCAGCAATTGCCGGGTGTTCTAATAGTTTACTTTCCACTTCGAATGGGCCGACACGTTCTCCTGAAGTCATAATGACATCATCGACACGACCTTGGAACCAAAAATAACCATCCTCATCCATGTAAGCTGAATCACCTGACACATACCAGTCATTAGGTAAGAAATAGGAATCATATTTTGCCTGGTTATTCCAAATCGCATACATCATTGACGGCCAACCTTTTTTAATCGCTAAATTTCCCATGCGATTTGGAGGTAATACATTCCCTTGGTCATCAACGATAGCCGCTTCCACTCCCGGAATTGGTTTCCCCATTGAACCAGGCTTGATTTCCATACTTGGATAGTTGCAAATTAAATGTGCACCCGTTTCCGTCATCCACCACGTATCATGAATGCGTTTATTAAAAACTTTCATTCCCCAGCGAATAACCTCGGGATTAAGTGGTTCTCCTACACTTAATACGTGACGCAAAGTATCTAAATTGAATTTCTTAATAATCTCATCACCCGCACCCATTAGCATACGGAATGCGGTTGGTGCACTATACCAAACAGTTACACCAAAATCCTCAATTGTTTTATACCAATCTTCAGGTTTAAAACGGCCTCCTACAACAACATTCGATGTTCCTGTTAACCAAGGACCAAACATACCATAAGAAGTACCAGTAACCCAGCCCGGATCAGCCGTACACCAATATACATCTTCCTCCTTTAAATCAAGGACCCATTTAGATGTTTGGTATTGTTGGATCATTGCATTATGAACATGTAATACCCCTTTAGGTTTGCCAGTTGAGCCAGAGGTGTAATGAAGAATTAGTCCATCTGTGCGATCCATCCATTCGATCTCTAAGTCCTTTGAAGCTGTTCTTAAATGTTTTAGAAAATCTTTATATTTGTCATCTTCCTCTACGTCCGTACCTACGAGAAAGATTGTTTTTAAAGCAGGAAGCTGATCGACAGGAACACGTCCAACAAGTTCAGGAGTTGTTACTAATACTTTTGCTTCACTATCTTCTAATCGATCTTTTACTGCTCCTTCCATAAATGCTTCAAATAAAGGGCCAACGATTGCTCCTACTTTAATGGCTCCTAATGCAGCGATATAGAGCTCGGGTGAACGCGGCATAAAAATAAATACTCTATCACCCTTTTCAACATTTCCAGTTGCTTTAAATACATTACCTGCTTTATCTGAAAGCTCTTTTAACTCTTTAAATGTATATTTTTCATTTCTTGTTTCATTTCGAAAGTAGAGGGCTATTTTATTTTTTCGAAAAGTATTTGCATGTCTATCAATTGCTTCATAAGCCATATTCACTTTTCCTGTTTCATACCAAGAAAAAGCCTTTTCTGCTTCCTTCCAATCGAAGTTATTATATGTATCCTCATAGCTTTGTAGATTATAATTTCCATTCACAGATGACAGCGTTCTCAATTCCATTACAAGTCCCCCTTATTAAAAAAATTCACACTATTATTATAGTACAAAATAAAAAAATTCACAAAAATTTTTTATTTTTATATATATTCCTATTGATTAATAGAGAGAAACTAGTTTTTGTCGTGTATAATGATTGTAAGCGCTTGACTATATAAAACTAACTTTTTAAATCCATCACAAACACCCTTTTTGAAAAGTTATGTATAATTACTTTAGAAAAAAGTAATAGGAGTGGCAAAATGGAGCATAAAAAAATTTATAATGCCATGGAGTTAAAGACAACGAAAGGGAACTTAATAATTGAAGGACCTATACCTTCTGAGCAGCTGGCAAGTCTTGAATTCCATGAGGATTTAGTTGCCTTTCGTCCACCCGCACAACAACATAAAGCATTAATTGAAATTGCCGACTTACCAGAGGGACGAATTATTATCGCAAGAGAATTCAATACAATCGTCGGATATGTTACTTTCCTCTACCCGGATCCTTTGGAGCGCTGGTCACAAGGAAAAATGGAAAATTTAATTGAACTTGGTGCTATTGAAGTTATTCCGAAATTTAGGGGTTGTTCAGTTGGGAAAAGTTTATTAAAAGTATCGATGATGGATGATGCGATGGAGGATTATATTATAATAACAACTGAATATTATTGGCATTGGGATTTAAAAGGAACAGGCTTAAATGTTTGGGAATATCGAAAGGTAATGGAAAAAATGATGGGAGCTGGAGGATTAAAATGGTTTGCAACAGATGATCCGGAAATCAGTTCACATCCAGCCAACTGTTTAATGGTCAAAATAGGAAATAGAGTGGATAATGAATCTATTCAAAAATTCGACCAATTACGATTCATGAATCGATTTATGTACTAGATTCAAAGTTACGCAGTCGGGATTAGTTACTTATTAGGAGTTGAGTTCTGTGATTATTGAAGAAGCAATGAAGACAGATGTTATCACGTTACATGCTGAAGATACTATTCATTCAGCTCTATTATTGATGAGAAAACAGAAAATCCGCCATATTCCGATCGTTGATGAACATGAACAATTAGTCGGCCTAATTACCGAAAGGGACATCAAGGATGCGACACCATCACCTTTATTCAAAAAAGATCAACTCGAAAAAGAACTGAATTTCCCCATCGGCGATATAATGAAAACCGATGTGATAACGGGGCATCCATTAGATTTTGTTGAAGAAGTGGCAGGCATTTTTTATGAACATAGAATTGGTTGTCTACCAATCGTTCAAAATAAAAAAATCGTCGGGATTATAACAAGTACTGACTTGCTCCGAACAATGGTGGAATTGACAGGTGTGAACCAACCCGGTTCACAAATTGAAATTAAAGTTCCCAATCGCACGGGAATTCTCCATGAAATAACAGCCATTTTCAGTGAAATGCATGTAAATGTTCATAGTGTTCTTGTTTATCCGGATAAGAAAGACCCACAATCAAAAATATTAGTATTTCGGATTCAAACAATGAATCCTATTCGAGTTATTCAGCATCTTAAAGAAAAAGGACATATTGTATTATGGCCGAATATGCCGGGGATGTCAGTATGAAAGATGCGGTTTTTATTTATTCGGATGAACTACTTTCTTATCGTTTTTCAAAAGAACATCCATTTAACCAATTTCGCCTTACATTAACACTTGATCTTTTAAAAGAATTAAACGTTATTCATAATGATGATATTGTTAAACCTAGAATGGCAACCGATGAGGAACTTCAATTGATTCACGATCCAGCCTATATTGCCGCTGTAAAAAGTGCGGGCGAAGGGCATTTGGCGGAAGATATAGCTGAAAATTATGGATTAGGAACAGAAGATACACCGATGTTCCCCGGGATGCATGAAGCAAGTGCGCTGTTAGTTGGAGGTACACTTACCGCAGTGGATTATGTAATGACGGGGCAGGCGTCACATTCATTACATTTAGGCGGAGGGCTGCATCATGGATTTAGAGGCAAAGCTTCCGGCTTCTGTGTGTATAATGATAGCTCCGTTGCGATAAAATATTTACAAGAAAAATATCATGCTAGAGTTCTTTATATAGATACAGATGCCCATCACGGTGATGGAGTGCAATGGTCATTTTATGATGATAATAACGTATGCACTTTCTCCATTCATGAAACAGGTCGGTATTTATTTCCTGGGACAGGCAATGTCAATGAGTGGGGAAATGGAATAGGCTATGGGTATTCATTTAACATTCCCATTGATGCATTTACAGAAGATGAGTCATGGCTTCAATGCTTTACAACGACAATTAAAGAAGTAGCGGCTTATTTTAAACCCGATGTTATATTAACGCAAAATGGTGCGGATGCTCATTATTATGATCCATTGACGCATTTATCTGCTTCAATTAATATTTATCGTGAAATACCAAAAATTGCTCATGAACTTGCACATCAATATTGTGACGGGAAATGGATAGCTGTTGGAGGCGGCGGGTATGATATTTGGCGGGTCGTCCCGCGAGCATGGTCGATGATTTGGCTAGAAATGATTAATCATCCCCCACTTTCAGGGAAACTGCCCGATTCATGGATAAACAAATGGAAAACGAAGGCTCCTATTCCTATTGCCACTACTTGGGAAGATCCACAAGATCTTTATAAGCCAATCCCAAGAAAACAAGAAATAACTGAAAAAAATTTCAAAACAGCAGAAAGGGTCCTTCATTTTTTACAACAACAAAATACGCAAAAAAATAGTCCCCTAATATAAAAAGGAGGACTATTTTTTTGCGTATTATTTAAAAAACTTTATTTCATTAAACGGCCAAAAACGCATCTTCACTTTCCCTACGACAGAGTCCATTGGGATGACGCCAAATATCCGACTATCTTTACTAACTAATCGATTATCACCTAGTACATATAAATAGCCTTTAGGCACTTCCTTTTTTCCAATCTGATCTTCTAAAGTAAAGTCCTCTGTTAATTTTTGCGATGCTGGTAAGTCTTCTTTGTTTGCTTTCAAATACGGTTCCTTATATGCTTTTCCATTAATATATAAAACATCATTTTTCATTTCTATATGGTCACCTGGTAGACCGATGACTCTTTTTACATAATGTTCATCTGCATCAGGCGCCTGAAAAACAATTTCATCGAATCTTTTAATATCACTAAGCTTACTTACGATAATTCGATTGCCATCTTGTAAATTCGGCATCATCGATTGACCTACAACAATAGATGGTGTAAAAACAAAATACCGGACAATAAACACAATAACTGCGGCAAGTAAAATCGATTTAATCCATGAATAAAGTTCTTTCTTCGCCTTATTCCCCAAAATTAGTCACTTCCTTCTTGAAATCAAACAAAAGAGATTGTCTATTTCACTGCACTTTTTTATATTAAGATTATCAGAAATAGATCAAGGTGGCAATTTGGATTTTTTTAATCATATTCTAATAAAAAAATAACTGCAAATTGATAAACCATTAGCAGTTATTTTTTTGATATTCAAATTTATTTAGTAGAATCCCTATGTTCGATTCGATGTGGAAGAATCACAATATTCTCAGAAACCTTCTCTTTGTTCATATATTTAGTTAACAGACGCATGGCTACTGCACCTATGTCGTAAAGCGGCTGAACAACAGAAGTCAGCTGTGGACGAACCATTTGTGCTAATTTTGTATTATCTGAAGTTATGATTTCCACTTGTTCAGGAATGATAAGACCCGAATCTTGTGCCCCGTGGATAACTCCCAAAGCCATTTCATCATTTCCAACATATATTGCAGTTGGTCTTTCCGGTAACGTATTTAATTTCTGCCAAGCTTCAATTCCAGAGTCATATGTGTAGTCGCCTTCAATCACATATTCCTCATTAAAAGGAATTCCAGCTTTACTAAGCGCTTCCTTATATCCTTCTAATTTTTGTTCTTTATTAATAGGGTTATGCAATGGACCTACAACAAATGCTATATGCTTATGTCCTTTTTCAATAAATTCAGTTGTCGCATCAAAAGCTGCCTCTTTATAATTGATATTAACGGAAGGGATTTTATTGAATGGCTCGATTGAGCCCGCTAAAACAATTGGAACAGGTGATCGTTCAAATTCAGTCACATGCTCTTCTGAAATATTTCCACTCATAAACACAATTCCATCCACTTGTTTTCCCAGCATCGTATTTAATAAATGTAATTCTTTTTCCTTATTTTGATCAGAGTTGCTCAAAATAATATTGTATTTATACATCGTTGCAATATCTTCAATTCCTCTAGCTAACTCAGCAAAGAAAATATTTGAAATATCGGGAATAATTACTCCAACTGTTGTGGTCTTCTTACTAGCTAGACCTCGTGCAACTGCATTTGGACGGTATCCTAGTCTTTCTATTACTTCTACAACTTTTTTTCTAGTAGCAGGTTTAACATTTGGATTTCCATTTACCACCCTAGACACGGTGGCCATAGAAACATTAGCTTCCCGAGCTACATCATAAATTGTTATATTCATGCCATATTCACGCTCCAATATTTACACTATACATTGATAGTTTTTAACAGTAATCATAATTCTAATCATTTATTTTAAACGAATTGAAAAAATCTATTATAATCATACGATAGACTGATATATCATGCAATGAATAACACCAATTTGACAATTTTTAAATATATTCAAAAGTATTAGATAGGATTCTTGTTTAGCCTCTTGAGCCGGACAGCTATGAAAAAAGCCTTCTAAAAAATTAGAAGACTTTTGCCGCACCGCGTGATGCTTGTAATTGTTTATAAAATTGGTCAAATTGATTTAGGTCCATTTGTTGTGCAGCGTCGGAAAGTGCTACAGCTGGATCTGGATGGACTTCAGCCATAACCCCATCAGCACCAATTGCTAAAGCAGCTTTAGCAGCTGGTAATAATAAATCTCTTCTTCCTGTTGAATGTGTCACATCAACAAATATCGGTAAATGTGTTTCTTGTTTTAAAATCGGTACTGCCGTAATATCTAATGTATTTCGAGTGGCTCTTTCATATGTTCGAATTCCACGTTCACAAAGAATAATTTGACCGTTTCCCTGCGACATAATATATTCAGCTGCATTGATAAATTCATCAATGGTCGCAGCGATGCCCCGCTTTAATAATATCGGTTTCTTTACCGCACCCGCCGCTTTTAGTAATTCGAAGTTCTGCATATTACGAGCGCCAATTTGAATAACATCTAAATAATCGACCGCTTTTTCGATGTCTTCCGGTGAGACGATTTCACTAATCACTGCTAGGCCAAATTCATCAGCAATCTGTTTAAGAATTTTTAACCCCTCAAAACCTAATCCTTGAAAATCATATGGTGAAGTACGCGGCTTAAATGCTCCACCTCTTAATAGCGTTAGTCCCTTTTCTTTTACAGACTGTGCTACCTGTGCAACTTGTTCATATGACTCGACTGCACATGGTCCAAATACAAAATGAGGATTTCCATCACCAATCGTTGCACCCTTAATATTTATGATCGTATCTTCAGGTTTCTTTTTCCGAGAAACAAGAAGTGCTTTTTGATGGTCATCTTGTTGAAGGTCGAGACTCGCTTTAAAAATTTCTTTAAAAATATGTTCTACCGTAGAGTTTTCGAATGGTCCATGATTATTTTCCTTAATCAAGTTGAGCATCGATCTTTCACGAACTGGATCAAAGCGATTTACGCCTCCAGTTTCTTTTACTCGTCCAATTTTCTGCACTAATTCAGCTCTTTGGTTAATTAACTCTAAAAGCTGTAAATTCAAATCCTCAATCTGTTTACGTAATTGATCTAGCTCCTGATTTCCCATTCCTTTCATCCTCTCTCATATAAATAGCATCTCTTACTGAACACTTTCAAGCTCAAGTTGTTAACATACTAATGAAATGACAAAGTAAGTTTAATTTTATTCACCTTTATGATACATTTTAAAAAGGATTATGTCATATCACCAAAGAGTTTAAAATATTTATTAGGCATAATTATAATTCATTGCATTCAAAATGTCACTATAATAACTTTAATAATTAAACGCTTTTAAGTAATAAAGTATTTTATGAAATATATTAAAGAAGGTGTATCATTTGCAAGATAAAAAGAAGATATTTGCATTGGACATTGGTACACGATCTGTCGTTGGAATTATTCTAGAAGAAGCAGATCAACACTATTATGTTGCTGATGTATTAGTGAAGGAACATTCAGAAAGAGCAATGCTTGATGGACAAATTCATGATGTTGTTTCTGTTTCAAATATTATTAAAGAAGTAAAAGAAAATTTAGAAGAACATCATGGGCCATTAAGCAAAGTATGCGTCGCAGCTGCAGGGCGTGCGCTTAAAACTGAAAAGGCGGAGGTTTCCATTTCTATAAAAGGAAAGCCGATGATGACAAAACAAGATATTTTGCATCTAGAACTAAGTGCTGTTCAAAAAGCACAGTCACAAGCAGCAGAAAAGTATTCTTCCCAACAAAGTCAATTTTACTATTGTGTTGGTTATTCGGTTTTTCAATATCGTTTAGACGGAGAGGAGATTGGGAACCTTATCGATCAGCAAGGGGACGAAGCGGCGGTTGAAATTATTGCTACATTCCTCCCGAGAGTCGTAGTAGAATCATTGATTGCAGCGTTACAAAGAGCCGACTTAGAAATGGATGCATTAACACTCGAACCAATTGCGGCGATTAATGTTTTAGTTCCTACATCCATGAGAAGGCTGAATGTTGCACTTGTAGATATTGGTGCAGGAACATCTGATATTGCAATAACAGATTTTGGCACAGTTATTGCCTATGGAATGGTGCCGATTGCCGGGGATGAAATTACGGAGGCGATTAGTGATCAATTTTTGCTAGACTTCCCTGATGCAGAAAAAACCAAACGGCAATTAATCGACAATGATTTGATTCGAATAAATGATATTCTAGGATTCGAATCAGAAATAACGAAAGAAAAGATGATTGAGCAAATATCACCTGCAATTGACAAACTAGCAAAGGCGATATCCGATGAAATTTTATTACTCAATAACGGGAAAGCACCAAAAGCAGTTATGCTCGTCGGAGGTGGAAGTCAAACTCCGGAAATTTGTAGTAGAATTTCAAACCATTTGCAATTACCTATGAATAGGGTCGCCATCAGAGGGACAGATGCCATTCAAAGTCTGACAATCGCAACGGATATTCCGAAAGGTCCGGAATTTATTACTCCAATCGGCATTGCAATTGCGGCTCAAGCCTCACCCGTCCACTACGTAACTGCATATGTAAACGAACAACCAGTTAGATTATTTGAGGTAAGAGAATTAACAATTGGGGATTGTATATTAGGTTCAGGAATTAAACTTAACTCAATCCACGGAAAGCCTGGTATGGGAATTGTCGTTACACTTAATGGGCGGCAGATTACGATTCCGGGTGACCATGGGGAACCACCTATTATTATGAAAAATGGGGAACTATCCACACTAGATACATTCATAAATAATGGGGATCAAATTAACATTATCAAAGGGAAAGATGGACTGCCTCCGCATGTAAAAATTAAAGATCTCCTTGATGAGATTCCAAGTAAACAAGTATATATTAACGAAAAGCCTGTAACCATTTCTACAGTGATTAAAAAAAATGGAGACATCGTTTCATTTGAGGAAATCCTTGCTGATGGGGATTCAATTGAATTATTCTTTCCGACTAATATAGAAGAATTACTTCATACATTAAACATGATTGATATACTACATGAATTAAAACCATTCCGCCTGAAAGTTAATGGCAAAGAAACATTTTTTCCGTTCCAATCAGCTAAAATCACCATTAATTCTGAGGATGCTAAGTTATCCAGTCTATTTCATCATATGGATCGTATCACTATCGAAAGAAGACATCCTCTAACGGTAAAAGATTTTGCCAAACTTAAAAATTTGCAATTAGAAAACTATATTCATGTTTATTTTAATGGTGAGAAAGTAAAAATAAGTAAGCCGTTAACCGAAATTATTAGATCGGGTCAACCATTGTCATCGGATGAATATATTCTTTATGGGGATGAAATTGAGTTAAAGTTTTATAAAATAGAACCATTTATTTTTCAAGATATTTTTCGATATGTTGATATAAGTATGCCTCACAATAGCAACGGAAAATTTGAACTTTTAAATAATAAAGAATCTGTCACTTTTTATGATACCATTTCTGAAGGTGATCAGTTGGAAATTATTTGGCCTTCTGTATATTATTAAATAAAAACCCGGAGGTTATGAACCTCCGAGTTTTTAAATGAATTCTTCATCATAACTTTCGTCTTTTTCTTCCTTTTCTTCGTTTTCAACTTTATTTTGCAGCTTTTCAGCTTTATCCTTTACTGTTCCTACGAGTTGACTTCCTTTATCAACAGCTAAATCTTTTAGTTGAATCGTTTTTTCTTTTGTTGCTGCTGCTAAGTCATTTCCTTTTTGGGTTACAGCAATGCGTAAATGGTCTGTCTTTCCTTTTATCGTTTCGACCTGATCTGCTAGATCATTGCGTAATTCCTTACCTGATTTAGGAGCTAAAAGTAAAGCAGTTAAAGCACCAACGGCTCCGCCAATGATTGCACCGATTATAAAATCTTTTGATTTCCCTTCGTATTGTTCTTCTAATTGTTTCACTTCATTATTCGCCATGTTACATTCCTCCTCAGAAATTTTAGCCTCTCGCTCTTCTGACTTCACGTAATTGGGGTTCATTTTCATTGTTATTAGTAATTGATTGCTTGATTAGCTTCTTTTCTCTTTTCTCAGACCACTTGTCCTTAATTTCTTTAAATACATTGCTCCACTGGATTACTTGTGTAATTTTATCTTGGTTCTTTTCTACTTGATGTGTCACATTATTAGTTACTCTTCTGATGGATTCATTAAGCGATTTAATCGTCGTACCAACATCTTGGACAGCGTAGACAACTGTGTTGAGCTTTTCGGATTTTTGTTGAATGTCTTCAGCCAGTGCATTTGTTTTATGCAACAACATCGTTGTTTCACCGGTGATTCCTTGCATTTGGCCTTCAATGCCTTCCATCGTTTTTGATACTTGATTTAATGTTTCCTTTACTGAATTTAAAGTTTTCGAAACACTAATTACTAGGACTAGAAAGGCAATAGCAATTAATGCAACGCTTAAATACAGAATAATAATCATTAAACAATACCCCTCCTTTTTTAAACAATACCCAAATGAAAAAAATACAAACCAAATTATGTACGCTTACATCATTTTTCTACTTTATTTTCTCATATTCCATCATTTTCGCCAAATGTTTTTATGTGATTAAACTATAGCCCGTTCCTTTCCGCTGCAGGAGCTTGCTTTCCGCAGGGAGGAGCCTAATAAAAAAAACAGGCTCCGTTACGAAGCCTGTTTTTTTAGTTGGTTTCTAGAAGTACTTCATATGCCCGTTGATATTTTTGGATATCGCCGGCACCCATAAAGATAATAACACTATCTTTAAGTTGAAGAAGTGGTGACATATCTTCCTCTTGAAGAATTTGTGCTCCGCTAATTTTGTCTTTTAAATCATTGACTGTCAACTGTCCATGGATTTCTCTAGCTGAACCAAATATTTCACATAGAAAAACACGATCAGCTTCACTAAGACTTTGAGCAAATTCCATTAAAAATGTCTGTGTTCTTGTAAATGTATGCGGCTGGAACACAGCAATGATTTCTTTATCCGGATACTTTTGTCTTGCAGAATCAATCGTCGCTTTAATTTCAGTTGGATGATGTGCGTAATCATCAATTATAATTTGCGACCCCACTTGTTTTTCAGTAAATCTACGTTTTACACCTTGGAATGTTTTTAAGTATTCTTTCGTTGTTTCAGTATTAATTTCTTCATAATGACATAGTGCAATTACGGATAATGCATTTAACACATTATGGTTTCCAAAGGTTGGTATTTCAAAACTTGCATAGAAATTATTACGGACAAAAACATCAAATTTCGTACCGAATGTCGTCTTTTCGATATTTGTTGCTTGAAAGTCATTTTCCTCTTGGAACCCGTAGAAAAGTACTGGTACTTTTGCTTGAATCTTTTGTAGTTGCTCATCATCCCCATATGCAAAAATGCCTTTTTTTACATGCATGGCCATCTCTTGAAAAGCAGAAAAGACATCATCAATATTTGCAAAATAGTCCGGATGATCAAAATCAATATTTGTCATTATCGCATAGTCAGGATAGTACGATAAAAAGTGGCGCCTGTACTCACATGCTTCGAAGACAAAATATTGTGCGTCCTTTTCACCATGTCCTGTACCGTCCCCGATTAAATACGATGTCGGTTTAGATCCTGAAATTACATGGGAAAGCAACCCAGTAGTAGATGTTTTTCCATGGGCACCTGCAATAGCAATACTTGTGAACTTTTGCATAAATTCCCCTAAAAATTTATGGTATCTAATGACTGGAATTCCCATTTTCATTGCTTCATCAATTTCTTCATGAGTATCACTAAAGGCATTTCCTGCAATAACAGTTAGTCCCTGATTAATGTTTTCACGGCTAAACGGCAATATTTTAATTCCCGATTCTTCCAAACCTTTTTGAGTAAAAAAATACTTTTCAACGTCTGATCCTTGCACTTCATAACCCATATCGTGTAGTATTTGCGCCAATGCACTCATACCGGATCCTTTAATACCTACGAAATGGTACACATTCATAATAGAACCTCCAACAATGTCTATATGTAAAAACAGTATATGATATATGTATATCATTTGCTAAGAAAAACTAAATAGTGTATTCCTAGCCGAAAATAGTTTATGTGAACATTTTTTTAAATAAATTGTTCATATTCCAATATTATATCACTTTTTATATTTCATGCCTATGATATGTATAACATCTTTATTACAGTATCACTTTTTCATAAAAGATAAAATAAATCTAAAAAGCAGAGCAATAGCTCCGCCCTTTAAAACTGTTAATAACTAGAAGGTGCTTCATGTAGCGCTTCTAAGTCTGTTCTAGAAATTAAGACATCCCTCGGTTTGCTTCCTTTCGCTTCTGAAATAATCCCTTGTTGTTCCATCATTTCAATTAATCGAGCCGCTCGATTATATCCGATTCGAAAATTTCTTTGCAGTAATGAAGTGGAAGCACCGCCTTGATCAACGACAAATTCACAAGCTTCGAAAAATATTTCATCTTCCTCATCCTCTATTTGTGCCTTTTTCAGCAATTCTTCTTGTTCAAATAGATAATTCGGTTTTTCCTCTTGTCGTACATGATGAACAACCCGATCGATCTCTTCATCCGACACAAATGTCCCTTGAAGTCTTACTGGTTTTGAAGAACCATTTTCCAAAAACAGCATATCCCCTCTTCCAAGAAGTTTTTCAGCCCCACTAATATCAATAATCGTTCGTGAATCAACTTGTGAAGATACGGAGAAAGCAATTCTCGTTGGCACATTTGCTTTTATCAAGCCGGTTATAACGTCTACAGATGGTCTTTGCGTAGCGATAATTAAATGAATTCCACATGCGCGTGCTTTTTGAGCAATACGGCAAATTGCTTCTTCGACGTCTGCCGGAGACATCATCATTAAATCTGCCAACTCATCAATGACGATAACTATATAAGGAAGTTTATCATTGAATTGTCGATGAGCTTCAGCTAATTCATTAAAGCGTTGAATATCTCTAACCCCTGTATGGGCAAATAACTCATACCGTCGTTCCATTTCCTCAACGGCCCATTTCAATGCTGCTGTTGCCGCTTTAACGTTAGTTATAACAGGACTAACTAAATGAGGAATATGATTATATGGTGCAAGCTCCACCATTTTTGGGTCAATTAGTAATAGTTTTAACTCATTCGGTGTTGCTTTATATAATAAACTAACAAGTATCGAGTTAATGCAAACACTTTTTCCTGAACCTGTAGCCCCGGCAATTAAACCATGCGGCATTTTTCTTAAATCAGTAATGATTGGGTTACCGGAAATATCAAGCCCTAGTGCCGCAGTTAACGGAGATTTACTTTCTTTAAAAACGGAATTTAGAATGATTTCACTAATCATAACAGGTCTGCTATTCATATTAGGAATTTCAATTCCGACCGTATGTTTTCCCGGTATCGGTGCTTCAATCCTTATATCTTTGGCAGCAAGGCTTAGTTTTAGATCATCACTCAAATTCGTTATTTTATTTACTTTAACACCCTTTTCAGGTTGGATCTCAAATCTTGTAACCGAAGGACCTTGACTAACATTTACCACTTTTGCTCTTACATTAAAATTTAATAATGTTTCATTTAAAATATCGCTCTGTTTGTTAACCCACTCACCATCTATATCGGATTTTACAGGCGGCAGTAATAATTGATAGGAAGGAAAAACAAATGATTCGTTTATTTCATGATTATCGATTGTTTCCTGTTTTATTTCCTTTTTCGAATCAACCTCTTTTCGATTTTTTTCCTCCCATTTTTGTCGGTCCTGTTTTAACATTAAGACGTTGAAAGGAATATGTGATCTAGAAGTTGTTTCCGTTTCTTCATTTATTTTCGTCTCCGGTTGTTCAACTTCTTCATCAACCGCACTTTCATCCTCTATTTCGAGTTTTTCTTGATCTTCTATTTCAATTGTTTCTTCTTCATTTAAAAATTCGTGATCGTCATCTTGAACAAGCTCATTTTGACACTCTTCAATTATGAAGTTATTAACAAAAAATTCCTCTTTGATTTCTTGGATTCCAACTTCTTCTTTCTCTTTTGGAATTAATGGTTCTGATCTTTTTTCCTGGATGATTACCGTATTTTTTTCGGAAGGAATATTTCCCCCTAAATCACCTTCATTTAAGGAATTGTTACTTGTTAGACTTGTTAATTCAAATTCAAAATCATTCCCTTTCTCTTCTTTTTTAGGCGGTCGTTTAAATCCATATACAGGAGAAGGGATTTCTGTCGGTTTAAATGGCCGTTTATTGGTTGGTTCTATTTTCTTTGTAATAACTGGTTTAACCGGTTGAACTGGTTTTTCAATCACTGTTTTTTTCAATGGTCGTTCTGTGTTTTTAGGCTGAATGATCGAATGTTGCTTTTGGGAACGCTCCTGGACCTTCTTTGAATTAACCCGTACCTCATCAGGAATAGCCGGAAAACGAAATTTTCCTTTTGGATATTCATATTTCATCCGCGTTTCAATATTTCTATATGTATCATTTCGATTAGAATTTACTTTTTTTTGAACGATATTCACGTCTTCATCATCTTCTACTTCTACAGTAAAAAGATTTACTAATTTTTTTATCCAGCTCACTATTAAATCACTCTTTCATTAATAAAAAATAAATTAGGGTGCAATTCTCTAATTACAAAGCGTATTTAAAAGAACTGCTTCTTTCATTATACAAGTAAAATATTTTTTTTCGAGGATTTTTAGATGATATTTACATTACGAATTGGACAAATATCCTTAATTTAGTCAGCATAAAATTTCTCGCGCATGGAAAATTAGTAATGACTTTAAAAAAAAGGAGGAGTCAAACTTGAAAATAGCAAAAACGATAATTTGTGTAGGTGTTGTTTCAGGGTTATTAATGGGATGTGGTACAAATAATGATAACAATGGAACGAAACGAAACAATGTGAGCCCTGTCCGCTATAACAATGACGATCGTAACGTTAACCCTCGTAATGTTAACTATAACAATGATTTAACTGATAATAACAATACGAATGATATCGTAAACGACAACGATAATGTCAACAATAAAATGAGAGTTGCCGATGAAGCTGCTGACAGGGTTGCAAAATTAAAAGAAGTGGATCGTGCAAATGTTATCGTAACTGATAATAATGCATATGTAGCAGTTATGTTAACCGATCGCTCACGTAATGAATTATCAAAAACAGTCGAAAATAAAATTGCTAAAGAAGTTCGAAAAGCCGACAAAGATATCGATAATGTCTATGTTTCGGTTAACCCGGATTTCTACGATAGAATGACTGACTACGGAAATGAACTCCGTAATGGCCATCCTATTAGTGGACTGTTCGATCAATTCAACCAAACAGTTCAAAGAATATTCCCTAATGCTAGATAAATAATTATTAAAAGGTCAGCTTTCATGGAAGCTGACCTTTTATTGTTTTCTATTTTTCCCCATAATAAAAATCGGTTCAAATTGACCATCCTCATAGATGAATGAAAGGGCTGTTATCGGAACATGACCATTAGTAAAAAAGCTCATTGTCATTTGTGCCAGGACATCGTAGCCTGTTTCATTTTGAATATCTCCGATGATAAGTACATCTTGATGTGGAACAGAGACTGTCATATCGCCCGTTATTCTTAGAGACATCTCCTTTAAAAATTTATCATTTAATATTCTACTTGCATCATATCCATCATTCGTATTTAAAAAATAAAATTTATTTCCCGCAACAGTATCTTCTTTTGTTTCCGTTGAAAGAGAGCGAAGATTGAATCGAGCCATTTGCTTAATTTCTTCTTTATCCCATTGTTCCTTTTCCAGCATCACTTCATCAATTAAACGATATGTACTCCCTAAATCGAGTGCATAGAAAATGCGTGTTTCCGCCGTATGATTCTCTGTAAAAAATGGAATTCCATCTGAAGATTCGATTGGAAAAGAAGTGGATCGGATCACTGGGAATATTAGATTTTCCTTGCCACTCATTGATTGTTGTACACCCATAACATCCAGTGCTTCTTCAACATAATAAACTACCTCATCGATTGCTGATTCTTTCTTTTCGTGCCATTTAGAGACGATATTAGGTAATGAGACATTTATTCCCTTACCTGTTTCCACATTTTCTATTCTAAGTGTTTCTTTATCACGATCATATTTCAAGCTTCTTTTTTCGGATCGGAGTCTATTTTCCAGTTCCCGTTTCATTTTCATTGTATCCATTTTCATTTGGTTCCCCGCCTTTTGTTGGATTGCCTGTAACTATATTACATGAAAAAAACCTCCATCACAAAGATGAAGGATTATAGCCCTTTTATAAAGTTTTCAATTTCTTCTTTTGTTTTTCGATCCTTACTTACAAACCTCCCAAGTTCCTTCCCATCTGCGAAGGCAACAAAGCTTGGTATGCCAAAAATCCCAAGATCGGCACATAAATCAATAAATTGGTCTCGGTCAACATAAATAAAGGTAAATTCCTTAAACTTATCCTCTATTTCCGGTAAAACTGGTTCAATCACACGACAATCAGGACACCAATCTGCCGAAAACATAAAAATATGTTTCCCATTGCTTTTTAATTGTTGAAATTCTTCAATCGAGGTTAATTTATTCACATGTATCATCCTTTCCACTGACAATAACTTAACTTAAATCTTTCCGTATTCATATTGACCAATTAATATTTTCATAACGTGCAAAAACATTTCATCTCTTGTAACATTTCCGTTTGTAAAAATGCCAATAGCTCCTTCTTTTTTTCGAACATTTTTCTTTTGTGAAAAGTCATCCATGACCGGCCCTAACTCTTCTCCGTTTCGCAGCCTTACCGCAATCTCTTCAGGCAATAGAAACCGTGCACCTCCACCAATAATCGGTGGCTGGCCTTTTTCTATAAGAGCTCCCCAATTACAAACACATAAGCCAAATGGAGTTTCAGTCACTCCACCCTCAAGTCCAATGCCAATTTGTACATCTAATCCTTTTAAACAATTCTCCGCTCTGTTTATAGCACCTTTAATTGTTTCTTCATCTGAGAAAGGCTGTTCACTAACATCTGATGGTACTTTAAGTGGGATAACTGATACGTTTATTTCTCTTAGCTTAAATCCTGTTTCTACTGCTTTTATCTTCGCAGGGTTAGTAGATCCTACTGCAATTTTCATGTTTCAATCCCCTTTTTAACGAAAGGGAGGCCATCGCCCCCCTATTTTGCAAGAATAGTATTAACTGTCGATTGGTCACATGTTTTAATTAATTTTACTAATAATGCCTTCGCTGCTGCATAATCATCAACATGAATGATTGAAGCATGGGTATGAATGTATCTCGAACAAATACCAACTACTGCACTAGGGATGCCTTCATTGGATGTATGTACTCGTCCTGCATCCGTTCCGCCTTGGGAAACGAAATATTGATAAGGGATATTATTGCTTTCTGCTGTATCTAAAATCAATTCACGCATTCCTTTATGTGTGATCATTGATTTATCCATAATGCGCAGCAATGCCCCTTTTCCTAGTTGGCCAAACTCATTTTTGTCCCCTGACATGTCATTTGCCGGGCTTGCATCTAAAGCAAAGAATAAATCAGGTTTAATCATATTCGCAGATGCTTGTGCACCGCGCAAACCAACTTCTTCTTGTACATTGGCGCCTGAATAGAGGATGCTTGGAATATCTTCACCCTGCAGTTCTTTTAACAATTCAATTGAAAGTCCACAGCCATAGCGATTATCCCAAGCTTTAGCCAAAATTTTCTTATCGTTAGCCATTGGTGTAAATGGACAAATAGGAACAATTTGCTGGCCGGGTTTAACGCCAATACGCTTTACATCTTCACGATTATCAGCACCAATATCAATTAACATATTTTTTATATCCATTGGTTTATTTCGTTGATTATCACTTAATAAATGCGGTGGAATGGATCCAATTACACCAATAACAGGTCCATTATCTGTGATAATTTCAACTCTTTGTGCCAAAAGAACTTGACTCCACCATCCGCCTAATGTTTGAAAGCGAATCATTCCATTTTCTGTTACCGATGTTACCATGAATCCTACTTCATCCATATGTCCAGCTACCATAATAGTCGGACCATCCGTTTTTCCGCGTTTAACACCAAAGATGCCTCCAAGACGATCTTGGACTACTTCATCAGCATATTTTTCTAATTCGGATCTCATAAAGTTTCTGACTGCATGCTCGTTTCCCGGTGCACCAGGTAATTCGGTCAATGTTCTAAATAATTCTAGTGTTTCGCGTTCCATCTGCATTCCCCTTAAAAATTATTTTTTTCACGCTTTTATTTTACAGAACTTTCATACGCCTTTCTAGTTTTCTGATTGTTCGTCTTTTTTATTATACTTTCTATCTTCATCTTTAAAACGCAATAAGTCTCCGAAGATGACATTGTCCGATAGGTTTAGTTCATTTTGAACACGGTCAAAATAAGGTGTGCATTTGTTCATTTTTACTTTTTTGCCTGATCTTTTGTTAAAGCATGTATTTTCAGTATATGTGTATTTATTCGTTACAAACGTTCCATCACGAAAGATTACAAAATCCTTTTCCTTGTTAGAAATTAAGCTTTGACCGAAATCAATGACATTTTTCTGCGGCCTGACACCTAATATATCTAAAATCGTTTGTCTAATATCTGTTTGACCGCCAATCGACTTAATTTCTTGTGCTTTTTGTCCTGGAATATGAATAATCAATGGAACTTTTTGAAGCTCTACTTGCTCATTGGGTGTAATTTCTTTTCCAAGAACAGGTTCTAATTGTTTGTGATAACTCTTCGAAATCCCGTAGTGATCTCCGTATAAGACAATAACCGATTGATCATAAAGACCACTTTTTTTAAGCCCATTTATAAAAGTTTTGATCGCTTCATCTTCATACCTAACTGTCCGAAAATAGCGATGAACTAAATCAGGGTTTTCTTCCTCGTCATTCAAATATTGATCTTCTTCGTTTAACAAAAATGGAAAATGATTTGTTAACGTCAAAAACTTTGCATAAAAAGGCTGAGGCAACTTTTCTAATAATGGAATGGACTGTTTAAAAAATGGGATATCTTTTAGACCATAGTTAACGCTGTTCTCCTCATTTACATGATATGAAGTTTTAGAAAAGAACTTATTATATCCAAGTGAGTGATACATATTTTCACGGTTCCAAAATGTTTCATCATTACTATGAAAAACGGCACTATAATAGCCCTTCTCTTTCAAAATCTGTGGTAATGAATAAAACTCATTGCGCGGTCGTCTTACAAACACAGATCCCCCCGATAAAGGATATAAACCGTTATCAATCATAAACTCAGCATCAGACGTTTTTCCTTGCGCAGTTTGATGATAGACATTCGGAAAATATAAGCTATCTTTAATTAACGAATTTAAAAACGGTGTAATCTCTTCACCATTTATTTTCCGATTAATTACAAATTGCTGAGTAGATTCCAATGAAATGACAATAATATTTTTCCCTTTACCACTGCCGCTTAATGGAGAGTGACTATTTTCATGATTATTCCGACTCTTTAAATAGTTCTTTACTTCTTTTATATCAGCACTATCTGCAAGCGCTCGCTGAACAAACATTTTTGAATTAAAGATGATATCATATATATGGTAATTATAGCTTCCAAGCGTTTTTACTAATGCTTCTCGATCATATGACTTTTTCAAAATACGGGGGTTTTCAATAATCCCGCTAACAATGACTACAGTTATTAAAACGAAGCTTGTACCGACAATTTGTAGTTTTCTTCTTTTTAATAAAGGTAAACCGATATCCGTTCTTTTCACTAATAACCAAATTAATATGACAACATCTACAAAAAGAAGGGGATCTGTCCAATTGATTAGTTCTAATGTACTTTGGCTCAAACCTCCTACATTTTGAAATTGGAATAATACAGGAACAGTGATAAAATCTATGTAAAAACGATAATACAAAATATTTCCATATAAAACACCGGTTAAGAGTATATATATTACAAAAATTGCTGTTTTCCTCATTTTCTTTGCAAAAAACAGACCGATACTAAGAAATAGCGCAATTGAACCGATAGGATTTATCAATAATATCAATGTATCTAAAACTGTGCCCGTTCTTAAATCAAATTCAAAAAAGTAAATAATGAGGGTTTTAATCCATAATAATAGTACAGCTAATAAGTATAAGGAAAAACCATTTAATTTTTTCATTCAATCCATCCTTTCCTTTCTCCATTGTAAGAAAAAAAGGTAGCTTTTTACAAGATAAATAAATTTTTTTCACTAATGAATATGGTAAACTAAATAAAAATGGGAGGGTATTGCTTATGAAGTGGAAATCATTTGTTACGGGAATTGCTGTTGGTGCAGTAAGTGGATATTTAGTTAATGAGGCAGTAAAGAGTAAAACCTATATTTCAAGTGATGCGGTTTTATCGAAAGTGAAAAAGGCTTTTAAAGAAGAGACGACCGTTGAAGGATCTTGGATTCAAATTATGAAGGAAGATTATGAGAAATTTCCTATTAAAACGAAAATTTATCGTGGCGGCGTTACTTGCCGGATTGGGAACGAAAGAAAGCAATACGAATTCATTGCTGATGCTTATACTGGGACGGTTGTAGATGTTTATCCATTATCATAGTCTATCAGCTGGAAAAAGGCTCCTTCGAAAGGAACCCTTTTTCCTATTTTATTGTTTTTTTAGTTCTGCAATAATATTTCCTTCTTTATCCCATTTTATTGCACGGTAAATGGCATCATGGTAAAAAGTAAACCATGAGTTTTCATTTATTGCTTCAGAAATGAATTTGTCCTTTGCAAAAATAGATGTCATTGGATAATCATCATATGCTAATACCCACAATGGATTTTTATGTGCATGGGTTGGCATTAAATCCGCCATATGAATCAGTTTTTCCCCATTACTTTCGATTTGAATGATCGAATGTCCATCACTATGACCACCTGTATGAATCATTTTTATACGATCTTCAATCATTATCATGTTTTCAAATGTTTTGACCTGATGCTGAATAGGCTCCCAGTTTTCCGGCCAATATGTATTTCGTGATCGAATATTCGGATTTCTCATTTCATCCCATTCCACTTGCGAAGTATAGATCGTTGCATTCGGAAACACCGGAATTAATTGATCATTTTCCCATATAGTTAATCCACACGCATGATCAAAATGTAAATGTGTCATACAAATAATATCGATATCGGCAGTTGTTAAACCAAGTTCCCGTAATGATTCCTCAATAGCTGTTTCCTCAACAACGCCATAATTTCTTTTTTGTTTTTCCGTAAGCTTTCCTTTTCCAATGCCGGCTTCGATTAATATATTTTTTCCATTCAATTGAAGAAACATTGGATCTGTCCGTAATTCAATTTGGTTTTTGTCATTGACCGGATATTTTTTTGACCACAATGGTTTTGGTACGACGCCAAACATAGCCCCGCCATCCATAAACGTTACTCCTCCGTTTAACCACCAAATTGTTAAATCCCCAACCGTTAATTTCTCCATGCTTATCCCTCCTCGTTTTAATTGTAACATTTTGAATAATTCGTTAGAAGTAAGAAAAGCGGAAGCGCCTCGCTCATCGACGTAAAAACTGGAAGGACTTTGAGTGAGATAAAGGAAACACGATGAGCCTGCAAGGCGAATCGATGTTGACTTATCGTAGGGAAAAGTCCTGAAGTTTTCTAGTCGATAGGCGCTGGAGCTAGACAAAGCAGATACTTTTTCAGGAACATTAATCTCAAAAAGTTTTATATTTCCCTTTTATTCAGCTTCTCGATTATTTGTAGGATATTTTACCTCACAGCGATAAATCCGTTGACCTCTTGCAGAAAATTTCTCTTCATATTCCGTCATAATATTATCCGGATAATCACTATTGTGTAAATCTAAACTTACATATTTAAGTAGTAATCCATATTCTGAAAAGCTTGTTAATGAATATTCAAACAGACCTTGGTTATCTGTTTTAAAATGGATTTCCCCGCCATCCACCAATACATCTTCATATAATTTTAAAAACGTTTTGTACGTTAATCGTCTCTTTTCATGGCGATTCTTTGGCCAAGGATCGGAAAAATTCAAATAAACTCGGCTAACATCCCCTTTTTCAAAAAACTCTCGCAATTTCTCTCCATCTACGTTTAATAACTTTACATTTGGCAATTCTTCTTCAATGATTCGATCTAAAGCAGATACAATTACACTATTTTGCAGTTCAATTCCTATATAATTTATCTCCGGATTTGCCTTTGCCATTCCAACAATAAATTGCCCTTTTCCTGTCCCTACTTCAATGTGAAGTGGATGATCATTTCCAAAAACTTTACTCCATTGACCTTTATGCTGTTCAGGGTTTTGTATCACATATTGCGGGTATTGCATTAATTTATCGGCCGCCCACGGTTTGTGTCTTAAACGCATGTATTTACACCTCAGTTTGATTTTAATGAATAAAGATAAAAGGAATTCACAAAATAACTGTGGATTCCTTTTTTATATTACAAAAATTGAAAGGATGTTTCGTATGCCACTATCCCATCTAGACCAAATTACTTTATTAAAAGATATATTAAACAATCACCAAGTTGATTGCTGTGGTTCTGTTTCAGAATGTGAACAATTGGAACGTCTTGTCAAATCTCTACTGGTGGATCCAAATATAGATGCTTCCGTGAAACCAGTTCTTCAAGAGGTTTACAATTATAGTCAACATGGCCAATATACACAACACTTGAATTCACATATTGAAGCCAATCAAGACAATTTATCCCAGTGGGTAGATCAGATAAATATAAACTTTTAAATAATCGCTTGAAGCCTATTAATCCACTGTTCCATTTCCATTAATCGATCCTTAGTTCTATGCCATTGTACAAACAATAGTGATTGAGCAACAAAGTACCATTTCATTCTTAATAGAAGCTGTTCATCCGCATGTATTCCATATTGTATGAACCATTCATTCCATTTTTTAGAATCGATATATAAATAAAGAAGCATCCCGATATCTAGTGCAGGATCAGCGATCATTTGGCCATCCCAATCAATTAAATACAGCTGGTTGTCATCTGTTAGCAGCCAGTTGTTATGATTTATATCATTATGACAAACAACATAATTATCCGTTTTTATATTTTCGACTTCTTGTTGGATAAAACGTAGAGATGAATCAATAATTGGTAAGTTCAAAAGTTCCTCATCCAATTCCGTTTCAATTTGAGTAAGCATCATCTCTGGTTCAAATGGTGTTTTCCCCAATCTTAAGAGCATAGAAAGTAGAGGGGCTGAATCGTGAATTTTTTTTAAAAGCTTGGCAACACGATCTTGGCTCATTTCATCTGGCTTTAATTCTCTCCCGCTCAGCCATTGTTGTGCTGTTATGACATCACCATTTTCTGTTCGTTTGGTCCAAACAAGCTTCGGGACAATACCCTCTGCCGACAAAACAGCTAAAAAAGGAGATGAGTTTCTTTTTAAAAATAATTTTTGATCTTGATGTTTGGCAAAGAATGCTTCTCCAGTTGCCCCTCCGGCCGGGATCACTTCCCAACCTTGACCAAGTATGTGTTCCAACATCATTCACCTTCAATTAATTCGCCCATCAACTATGGCGCTCAAAATATCATTACATAGTCAAAAAAAAAAGATAGCTATTGAAATTTAGCAGACAACAATAGCCAACTTTAATAAACTGATTTCAAAAAAATTGTTGCGATTATGTTAAATTTTCAATGACAAAATTAAGTTTACTATTATTTGAAAAAATATTTCAACAAAAGTATATTATTTTAATAAGTATAGAAAAGTATCTTTAATAAATTTTATTCTTTATGACATTTTTCGTCAAGCTAATTATTAGAAACGAATGTTTAATCCTTTAAAATATCAAAAGGATTTTCTTCTATTCCACCCCTATTATTCCATTCAGGTCTTTTCGCACTTGTCGTTTGGCAATAATCTAAAAGAACTTTTGCCGTTTTTAATTGAATATGTTTTAAAGGAGAAAGATGGTTCCTTTGTTGCTTAAACCATTCTGGATACTTTCTCTTTTCCAATAAAGCAACGTCAATAGGTGCATTAGGGTAATCAATATACCCATTGCGACTAATAATGGCCTTTTTCATTGGTATGTCTATTTGATGGTAGTTTAATAGTTGCATAATAATTTTCGCCATCCGATTTAATGAAATCATCGGATTTAAAATCTTGCTTTCATTCCGATTTGCTCTTTTGATCCAAAACCGTTCCTTAGATCCTAAATATACCGCTTCATTCTCTTCTTCTAGAAAAACGATACACCAAACTTCTGTAGGCGTGATTAAAAGAACCTCCATTTCAACCGGAGCCTTCTTCAATAAAAAAATCGGTTCGTATAAAAATAAAAAAGTATCAGGAAAACGTTGTAATAAATATTTTAGCTTTTCATTTCTAAAATAGCTTTTATCTATAAAAGACTTTTCAATAATGGTTGAGCTTGCCCATTTCATTTGAAACGAAAATAACTGATCAAGAAACATTTGCTTTAACTCATCTATCGAATCCGGATAATATGCTAACTTTGGGGCAAATTGAAACATCGGTTCAGTTGGTTGTGTATTCTCTTGAATCCATTCATCTTTTTCACTAGTTGATTTCTGAAATAATCTTTTAATTACGTTTAAAGGCCTTGGATTATTTTCTTCTTCCACTTCATGTATTTCATTTGTACTAGTTGATTGATTCTCCCAATCGAGTTTTAATTTTTGCCATTGTTGTTTTTTTAATCTTACATACTGTGCTGGATACCGAAACGGATCCATCTCATAACGGGATATATAATCCTGAAGTTTTATTAACTGACCCATATATTTTTCTTCCTTTACTAGTCGTCACCCAAATGCATGACAGCCTTTTTTTGATACTTTGGAGTAGCTTCAATATTTGTTTCATATAATACAACCTGATTTACCGGAAAGCTCGGTGCATTTAAATTGATCTCTTTAAGTTTCTCTAAAGTAAAATTTTGCTTCGTTTCATCCCATTTTCTCGCTAAAGTGATATGTGGGTTAAAAGGTTTCTTATCTAATTGAAATCCCGCCTTTAAACAACTTTCATAAACCTTTCCTCTAAGCATATTTAACTCAGGAGACTCAAGTAATCCTGCCCAAAAAATCCGCGGAGCCTTTTCTCTTCCAAAAATGCCGAGATGGTTTATTTTTATATTAAACGAAGAAGAACTAGCTAGACTTTCTTTTATTACATGTATTGCTTCCATTAATTGAGTATGATCCGCATCTCCTAAAAAAGCTAATGTAATATGGTAATCTTCTTTGTGTACCCAACGCTTAAATGGATGGTCTATCTTTATATTTTCGCATAGTTGGAAAAGGGATTCCTTAATATCAGGAGGTAATGGAACAGCAAAAAAATAATGTTTATTCGACAATTTCATCACCCTTTTTTTTGATATTCTTAGTTTATCAAAATTCTTCAGTAATACTACAAATTATTAATCTAAATGAAAAAAATAAAATAAACCAGCAATGCTGGTTTATTTTTTCCGAAAACATAACGACGATTACATGCCAATTTTTTGTTGAAACAGTTGTTGAAGTTTTCTTGTTATTTTTCCGGGTTTTCCTGTTGATATCACTTTTTCATTTACTTGAATGATTGGCATAACTTCTGAAGTTGTACTTGAGATAAATACTTCATCTGCTTCTAGTAAATCATCAATTGTAAATATTTCTTCCTTAAAAGAAATACCATTTTCCTGGCATAATTTAATAATCACTTGTCTTGTAATTCCATTTAAGATTAAATTTGAGACTGGTCGTGTAATTAAACAATTATCTTTCACAATAAACACATTTGATGAAGAACCTTCTGTAACTTCTTCTCCTCTGTGTTGAATCGCCTCAAAGCAACCGGACTCCGCAGCTTTTTGTTTAGCTAAAATATTGCCTAATAAGTTTAAACTTTTAATATCGCATCTTAACCAACGAATATCCTCTATTAATAATCCTTTGACCCCTTCATCCATAGAAACTTTCGGAATTGGCATTTCACGTGTATATGCAACATAAACTGGCGGTACGTCTGATTTAGGGAACCCATGTTGTCTTGGAAAACTTCCACGAGTTAGTTGTAAATATATAATTCCAGTGTCGAGCTGATTTACTTGAACTAATTCCTCTAATGTTTGAATGAGTTCCAATTTTTCATAAGGAATTTGAATCGAAATTTTCTCCGCACTTTCATATAAACGATTAATATGTTCTTCCTTCGTAAAAAGTTTTCCATTATACACTCGAATGACTTCATAGACTCCGTCACCAAACTGATATCCACGGTCCTCAATATCAATATTTACCTTTGAACGTTCAATAATTTCCCCATTAAATATAATGTTCTCCATACGAAACTCCCCTTTGAATTCTGATTATTATCTGGCTAATTCATAAATGGCTTGAGCATAAATTGCTGTTGCTTTTAATAAATCATCGACTGGCATGTATTCATCCTTTTGATGCATAACATCCGGTCGTCCGGGGAAAAGTGCACCAAATGCTACACCCGATTTTAACGAACGTGCATAAGTTCCTCCTCCAATGGATAGAAGTTCAGCTTTTTCTCCTGTTTGCTCTTCATAAACCTTTTGTAATGTTTTGATTAGCTCATCGTTTGCATCTACATGATGTGGTTTGGAGTCAGAAAAGTTTTCAATTGAAAATCCGTGTTCTGATGCTTTTGCAGTAATTGTTTCTTTTCCTTTATCCATGTTAAACGTTACGGGATAGCGCATATTAATCCCGAAACTTCCGCCTTTTTCTTGGTCATAATTCATTTTTCCTACATTAATTGTCAAGTCACCTGTAATATCATCGCTGAATTGAACACCTAAGCCTTCCCCACGCGACTGATCAAGCAATACGTTTACAGCAAAATCTACAAATTTCTTAGCATGTTGATTTAGCTCTAATGTAGATAAAAACTTTGTTAAAAACAATCCCGCATTTTTCCCATTTCGCGGTTCCATTCCATGAGCAGATACACCTTCCACTTCGAAGTGCAAATCCCCATTTTTAACAAAGTACTTTCCTTTTAACTCATTTTCTTCTAAAAAGCTTGTAAACTTTTGAAATAAATCCGTTTGTTCACCATCAAAGGTGATAACAGCTTCTGCAAAATCGGGTACCATATTATATCTTCGTCCCGAATTAAATGATATAAGAGTATTTTTCATTTGTTGATCATCCGTTTTTGCCGGCAAAACGATATCGTAATCAGAGAGTCCTTTTTCAGCATTAATGATAGGGAAATCTGCATCCGGTGCAAAACCCATTGTCGGCATTTCTTCATGTTGGAAATAATGTTCCACACAACGCCAATTGCTTTCTTCATCTGTTCCAATGATCATTCGTACACGTTTTTCTATAGGAAGTCCCAAGTCTTTAACAATTTTCATTGCATAATAGGCAGCCATTGTTGGGCCTTTATCATCACTTGCACCTCTAGCATATATTTTGCCATCTATGACCTCACCGCCATATGGATCAACACTCCAGCCATCTCCTTCGGGAACTACATCGACATGACATAGGATACCGACTAATTCATTTCCTTTTCCCATTTCTAAATGGCCTGCCAAATTACCGACATTTTTAGCAGTGAAGCCATCTTTTTCTCCTAAATCTAATAAATATTGTAATGCCTCTTTAACCCCTTTACCTAGCGGTTCATCTTCGGTCGCATTTTCTTCATCTAAAACACTTCTTATTTTTAACAACTGTTGTAAATCGTCAATTAAATGATCTTTTCTTTTTAGAACTTCCTCTGTCCAATTTATATTTTCCATTGTTGTCACTCCTTAAAAGGAATTTATGTATTCTGAAATATACCTTAGTTTATATTACTCCTTTTCCAACATTAAATAAAGGTAGTTTTTGTAAAGCTTGTTGTTTTGGAAATAAACAATAAACCGTTCCTTTCCGCTCCAATCCACTCTGCGCGTTTAATATTGTTAAAAGCAACAATATTTCCAACAGCAGTTATCTGAAGATTATAATATTTCAACAACTCTTTCATATATATTATTAAAGGGAATGAAACAAATTTTTGAATCCTATCCCTAGATAAATTAAAAAGGAAGGTGTACAATGTAATTGTCTGACATCTTAGATGATAAAAATCAATAAGGCTTTTTTCGAAATGAAATCAGCCTTCAGAAAAAAGGAGCTGTCTGTCCGGATAATATTACATCTTTTCTAGCGATATTGGAGTTTCATTATCACTATTTGTATGAATCATACAAGTATTGTGGCCAATATCCAACTAAATAAGCCGTCCGTAACTTGGTCTTTGGAATAAAGATGAGGGAGTGGTTTTTTGAAACCTTCAACAAATCGCATGCTAACCCGAATTAAATCTATCTACATGTTTATTAAAGAAAATGGGACTGTTACAACGCAGGACATTGTAGAAGAGTTCGGCATCACACCTCGCACCATTCAAAGAGATTTGAATGTGTTAGCATACAATGACTTAATCATAAGCCCACACCGTGGGAAATGGACAACAACAGAAAAGAGAGTTAAGATGTCTTCATAAGCAAAAAATTAAATAAAATATACAAGAAAGGAGCTGCATTCAGTTGTCAGCTCCTTTCTATGCTTTTGGTTCGTATTCCTTTAATAATAAAACTTCCTCTTCAGTAAGCTCACGATACTCACCTAACTCAAGTGTTTCATCTAAAGCTAATGGTCCCATCGAAATTCTTTTTAAATAGATGACCTTTTTTCCAACTGCTTCAAACATCCGCTTCACTTGATGAAATTTACCTTCCATAATTGTTAATTCAATATCAGAATGGATCCCGGATTTTAAAATAACTAGTTCTCCAGGTTTCGTATGGTAGCCATCATCCAGTATTACGCCTTTACGAAACGCAGAAATATCTCGATCAGTTACTTCACCTTTAATTACTGCAAAATAGGTTTTTGGTACATGTTTCTTTGGTGAAAGCAGCTGATGTGAAAGCTGTCCATCATTCGTTAGCAATAATAGTCCTTCCGTATCTTTATCTAAGCGTCCAACTGGAAAGGGATTTAATATCGTATCATTCACTTCTAAAAGGTCGATAACTGTTTCATCATGTTTATCCTCTGTTGCTGAAATTACACCAGCAGGTTTATTCATCATTAAGTAAATGTATTCCTTATAGTCGACTTTCTCTCCTCTAACGGTCACCTCGTCTTGCTGAGGATCAATATGGGCTTTACTATCCTTTACAATTACACCATTTACTTTAACGATGTTTTTCTTTAAAATCTGTTTCACTTCTTTTCTACTACCTAATCCCGCATTTGCTAGAAATTTATCCATTCTCATTTTAACACCTCTTTATCCCTATTTTTAAAGGAGGCCACTCATGACCTCCTTTTTCTATCCTATATGCAATCTTGATTTAATCCTACTGATCCTAGAACCAAATAATTTTTCAGCTAATTTCGACCTTAATCCTAAATATCCATAAACAATTGCACCGACTGCGCCACAAATGATGGTAATAATTAATGCTTGCAGCTTTGCATCAGGAACTAATACTAGCGTGATAAGTTTATAAACAATAATGACAATTCCAGCCATAATCGCATTCATCAATAAAATTAAAATAGCTCTTCTAAAAATCGTTTTAAATGGATACTGTGCAAACACTTTTATGACGAAAAGATTGATGATTATAGATGCTGAATAACCTAGCACTGTTGCATAAACCGCTCCGTTAGTTTCAAAAAGCTTGATTAATGGAATATTAAAAGTTAATTTAAGCAACAAACCAACTAATAGACTTAATATAGTAAACCTTTGTTCATTAATCCCTTGTAAAATAGCCGCTGTGACAGAATACAAAGCAAATAGAATGGCAACCGGCGCATAATGCCCTAATACGTCTGTACCTAATTTATTTGGTTCATAAAATACAGTAAAAATCGGATGTGCAAGCAACGATAAACCGATTGCTGCAGGAACCGTTAAAAATAACAAAACTTGAAAGGTTTGATCAACTTGACGTACCAATTCAGAACGTCTTCCTTTAGCAAATGATTCAGTAATGAGTGGTACAAGTGTTAAGGAAAATGACGTAGCAAGTGATACCGGGATGATGACAAGTTTATGTGAATCGAAGTTGAGAATTCCAATCGCTTCAAGTGCCTCTTTTCCTTTTCCGATAGCAGCCATTCCTCGATTAAATGTTAATTGATCAATATATTGATAAAGTGAATTCGCAATACCGACAAAAACAAACGGCAGGGCATAGATAAAAATTTCTTTATACATTTCCCTTAAAGAAACATGCATCGTACCTTTATCATAGTTTAATAATTCATCAAAATGAGATTTTCTTTTTCTCCAATACCAAAACAACACGAATAAACTCGCAATGCCTCCAATAAATGCTGCAAATGTTGCAACACTAATAGCAGTAACCATTTTTCCATGGAAAACATGCAAGACAAAAAATGCCCCTAATAATAGAAATACGATTCGAACTAATTGTTCAATAACCTGTGAAACTGCTGATGGGCCCATTGATTGATGACCTTGAAAATATCCCCTTATTAAGCTCATTACAGGAATAATAATTAACGCAAAGCTTACAGCACGGATGACCGTTGTTACATCTTCGATTGAGAATTTTTTTGATTCTACTCCCGTCATGCTAAGCTCAGCGAATGTAGGGGCAAATACATACATTACTAAAAAACTGACAATCCCAGTTATTAGCATTAATAAAATACCTGATTTAAATAATTTTCGTCCTATTGCATACTCCTCTAAAGCATTATATTTAGCGATATATTTTGATACAGCAAGTGGGACACCCGCTGTGGCAATACTGATAAACAACGTATAAGGTACATATCCAAATTGATATAGTGCTTCCGGCTCGGAACCTCCTACAATAGCATGAAATGGAATAACGTAAAACAATCCAATTATCTTTGATATAATCGTTCCTAATGTTAATATAAACGTACCGCGTATTAGTTTTGAAGACATATAATCCCTCAATCAATAAAATTTAATTTACACACTAATATGTAGTTTACCTCTTACTTAAAAAATTGACAATTTATTCGTTAATTCTTTTTTTAATACAGAAATTTGACAGAAAAAGGTGTTTCGTAATGACGTACGATGTAATTATTATCGGTGGAGGGCCATCTGGATTAATGGCTTCCATTGCAGCAGGTGAAAAAAAGGCAAAAGTTTTATTAATTGATAAAGGAAATAAGCTAGGGCGCAAGCTTGCGATATCTGGCGGTGGAAGATGCAACGTAACGAATCGGCTGCCTATCGATGAAATCGTTAAGCATATTCCTGGCAACGGAAGATTTTTATATAGTGCGTTCTCCATTTTTAATAATGAAGACATTATCCGTTTTTTTGAAAAATTAGGCATTGAACTAAAGGAAGAAGATCATGGACGAATGTTTCCGGTATCTAATAAGGCACAGTCTGTCGTTGATGCATTACTTAGACGCTTAGCAGAATTAGATGTAGAAATTCGGACGAATACGACTGTTAAAGATCTACATTTTTCTAATGGAGCAGTTGAAAGTGTTGAGTTAATGGATGGGAGTATGCTTACGACGCATTCAGTTGTCATTGCTGTTGGAGGTAAGTCCGTTCCCCATACAGGTTCGACCGGTGACGGCTTTCCATGGGCCGAAAAGGCTGGTCATACCATTTCCGAGCTTTTTCCAACAGAGGTACCCGTAACATCGGAAGAGCCCTTTATCAAAGCAAAGACATTACAAGGATTGTCATTAAGAGATGTTGCAGTTAGTGTATTAAATCCTAAAGGGAAACCATTAATTACACATCAAATGGACATGATCTTTACCCATTTTGGAATTTCCGGTCCGGCTGTTTTAAGATGCAGCCAGTTTGTTGTGAAAGCAATGAAAAAATGGAACTTGAAACATGTAACTATGAATATTGATGCCATCCCTTCAATGAATGGAGAGGAACTATTTCAAAAGGTAGTGAAGTTAGTAAAAGACGAACCAAAAAAGGCAATAAAAAATTCATTAAAAGGAATTGTACCTGAGCGATATTTACTGTTTTTATTGGAACAAAACGGTATCTCTCCCGATTCACAAGGCTCTACTATTTCTACGGATCAATTAAGAAACTTTGCAGAGGCATGCAAACAATTTCAATTTAAAGTAAATGGAACACTTCCATTAGAAAAGGCGTTTGTCACCGGTGGAGGAGTTTCGGTCAAGGAAATCGAGCCAAAAACAATGGCTTCAAAATTTGTTCAAGGTCTTTATTTCTGCGGGGAAGTATTGGATATTTACGGATACACGGGAGGATATAATATAACCTCAGCATTAGTAACAGGAAGATTAGCAGGAATGAACGCAGCAAGAATTGAAACGGAGTCCAATTAGGACCCCGTTCTTTTATTTTCTGTATAAAACCATCGCACTGAAACAATAAATTTGTTCATCTTCATCCTCTGAAGTAACTGCGACATGATACTTAATATCTAATAATTTATTTTCCTCAATATCTTTTAGAAATAGATTAACATCCGCTTCTAAATCTTTTTCATGCTCATAATCAAACAATTTTACTTGGATCATTTTTTATCTTCCTCTCCATCTAGTTACTACTATTCTAGACAGAAAGATTAATTTTCAAAACATTCTGCACAAATTAAAAATAGGAATTACATGTTCTAACTGTGTTGAATTTATAGTGACATACAAAAAATAACGATTAGATGCAATGATTATGGAGCCATCGGACGGCTTCTCTTCTTTTCGGACCCATAGACTTACGCTTGACTTCCTCATCGGACCGCTTTTCTTCTTTCCGGACCCATAGATTCACACTTGACTTCCTCATCGGACCGCTTCTCTTCTTTCCAGACCCATAGACTTACGCTTCACTTCCTCATCGGACCGCTTCTCCTCTTTCCGGACCCATAGACTTACATTTGCCTTCCACATCGAACCGCTTCTCTTCTTTCCGAACATCGGACACAATAAATTCACAAAACCGCTTCGGCCTTAAAAAAAAAGCCAACTAAACATGTGTTTAGTCGGCTCATTAAATTTATAGCTTCGGCTTTGTTTCTCCTGTCCAGTTCAGCATGCCGCCTTCCATATTAATGACTTTATAGCCATTTTGATGAAGATATTCGCATACACGGCCGCTTCGGCCACCAGATCGGCATATCATTATATATTCTTTATTTTTGTCTAATTGATCAAGTGAATCAGGAATTTCGCCCATCGGGATATGTTTAGCTTGTTCAATCATTCCTTCAGCAACCTCTTCATGTTCACGAACATCAATTAGATTTAATTTTTCACCTTTATTTAGCTTGTCCTTTAACTCATCCGGTGTAATTGTACGAAAATCACTCATTGATTGCCTTCCTTTCTTTTCTGTTAATATACTTTCACCCATTATATCATCACAGAAAGGAAATACATATTTTTGATGCTTACTTAGTGTATTAAAACAGCCTCTATAATAAACCGTTGTGGTGCATCGCCAATAAAGTTAAATGGGTAGCAGGTGGTCACGGTTAATGTCGCCCTCGGTTTTGGTACGATGACAGTGCGATCATCTGCATCAACAATTCTCGTTTTTTTAATTTTATACTTAAATTGTCCCGCGTTTGTTTTTACAATTAATAGGTCATTTTTTTCCATTTGCCCAAGCTTTCGAAACACGGTATCCCGATGACCTGATAGTACTGAATTATCTTTTTCACCTGGCAAGACACTTTGAGAAAAATGTCCAACACCTTTTTCCAGTTCGTCTTCGTCTGCACCTTCATATATTTGTAAATCCGCATTGATTTTCGGAATGATTAATTGACCGATTATTTCCCCTTTAACAGGCGCCCTTTTGTATAGTGGTTCAGCTGTTTTCAAGTGAAAGGGCTTTTTCTGCGCAACAAATTTCTTCTCCGAAGCTTCGGGTTTTAATAATTTATAGCCATTTATACTTATCATCAATAATCCCGCGACTATTACTCCGATACAACAAGCGAAGTATACTCGTTTTTTTGTTACTTTCATATATTTATTGATCGCCACCTACGGAACAAAAATATGCCCATTGCCAATAATAATAGTCCACCTAATAAATAATCTCCATAATGTCCAGCAGTATTTGGTAACTTACCGCCTCTAACTGTTTTTTTCATAGGTGTTGTAATAGCTTTTTCAACCTTTTTGACCTTTTCAGCTGTATCTTTAATTAGTTCCGAACCAAACATATCAGGAGTTAAAATTAAGTCAGCTAATAATTTGCCATTATTATCATAAATTTCGATTAATAAATTATATCCATTTGTTGAAGTTAATTGAGCTAGTTCATTCAATGAAATCGGCTTTTTATCGGAACCTTTCACTAAATAAAATTTAGTATTTAATTTAAATATGTTAAGCATTTCTTGATAAACATTTACGATTTCGTTTATTTCCTTTTCCGATAAATCCGATTTACTTTCAAAGTCTCCAATGGCCATCATACGTTCCGATAATTTATTTAGCTTATTTTCTACATTTTCATCCAACTTAAGGGACATAAAATGATTAAGTAAATTCCCTACTTCCTCATCAGTAAGGCCAACTTTATCAAAAATATCGGAAAAGATATCTGATATCGAATCATCTGAATAAGAGATAAGTGCATCTTCAAGATCCTCAATGAATTCATAGTTATCAATTGAATCACCATTACTCTTCAATAAATTGACCATTTCATCGTATGTCATATCATACTCTTTCAATAATTCTTTTAGGTTTTTATCTGTTATTGGTGTTCCAATATAGAAAGAAACAGCATCATCAAGGGCATTGGTAAAATGATAAACATCATAAATATTGTCGGTTTTACCCATTTCCCCATTTTTAACTAAAAAGTTCTTAACATCCGTTTCATCTTTAAACTCATATTTCTTAATCAATTTTTGCAAATTATTTTCTGTAAGCGGCTCACCTACTAGTTTTTTAATATCGTTTATAGTTGAAAAAGATTTAATCGATGTATTGTAAAAATACTCCAAATGCTCATTTAGCTCTTTTTCAGTCATCCCGATACTTTCTAAATATGTTTGAAGCTCCGCTTTATTTGGTGCTGCAAAACTTACTTTCGGTAAAACCGTAAAACAAAGAAAAATTGCTGCAATGAATAATAAAATTCTTTTCAAATTCTTGCTCCCCCTAAATGTCAATTATGAACCTTTTTTTACAATAACCGATAAATAATTTTTTAGATAGAATTGACATACAGAAAATTTTGTATTATAATACAGAATTTTTTGCAAACAAAAAAACATGCAGAACCCTTCATTTATAAGGGTCTGCATGTAGAATTTCAAAGAATAAAAATTTTTATTTGGATAAATATACCGCTTTATCCGCTATTTTAGTTAGTTCGCAACAATATTTACGAGCTTTCCGGGAACGGCTATCACTTTTCGGACCGTTTTCCCTTCAATTAATTCTTTTACTTTAGCATCATTCATTACTTCTGATTCTAGCTGTTCACGAGTGATTTCACGAGAAACCATCATTTTTGAACGAACTTTTCCATTTAGCTGAATAACGATTTCAACCTCTGAATCAACTAGTTTTGATTCGTCATATGTTGGCCATGGTTCGTATGAAATTGTTTCACTATGACCTAGTTTACTCCAAAGTTCTTCTGAAATATGTGGACAGATCGGTGAAAGTAATTTAACAAATCCTTCAATATACGCTTTTGGTAAAACATCCACTTTGTATGCATCATTGATAAATACCATCATTTGCGAAATAGCAGTATTAAAACCTAAGTTTTCGTAGTCTTCTGTAACTTTCTTAACGGTTTGATGGTATACTTTTTCAAGAACTTCACTATTACCGGTTTGAACTTTATTAGAGATTTGGCCATCTTCATCGACTAACAATCTCCAGATACGGTCAAGGAATCTTCTTGCACCGTCTAATCCATTTGTCGACCAGGCAATCGATGCATCTAATGGACCCATAAACATTTCATAAAGGCGTAGCGTATCTGCGCCATGACTATCTATGATTTTATCAGGGTTGACGACATTTCCTTTTGATTTACTCATTTTTTCATTATTTTCGCCTAGAATCATTCCTTGGTTAAATAGCTTTTGGAATGGTTCTTTCGTAGGGACTACACCGATATCGTACAAAAATTTATGCCAAAATCTTGCATACAATAGGTGGAGTACTGCATGTTCCTGACCACCTATATAAATATCTACTGGCAACCATTTTTTTAATTTATCAAAATCTGCAATTGCTTTATCATTTTTAGGATCAATATAGCGCAAGAAATACCAGCTGCTTCCAGCCCATTGCGGCATCGTATTCGTTTCACGTCTACCTTTCTTACCGGTAGCGGGATCTTCAACATTTACCCAGTCGGCAATATTTGCTAAAGGTGATTCCCCTGTACCAGATGGCTTAATTTCCTTTGTTACCGGAAGAGTTAACGGAAGTTCATCTTCAGGCACTGGTGTCATTGTCCCATCTTCCCAATGAATAATAGGAATTGGTTCCCCCCAATAACGTTGACGGCTAAATAACCAGTCACGAAGGCGATAGGTTACTTTCTTCGTTCCCACATTTTTTTCTTCAAGCCACGCAATCATTTTTTCAATTGCTTCTTGTTTGTTAAGACCATCGAGGAATTCTGAATTAATATGTTCACCATCACCTGTGTATGCTTCCTTCTCGATGTCACCACCGGAAAGAACGGCTTTTATTTCAAGCCCGAATTTTTTTGCAAATTCATAATCCCTTTCATCATGTGCAGGAACCGCCATAATCGCTCCTGTTCCATAGCTCATAAGCACATAATCTGCGATCCAGATTGGCATTTTTTCATTATTCACAGGATTAATTGCGTATGCACCAGTAAACACACCTGTTTTATTTTTCGCTAAATCTGTTCGTTCAAGATCGCTTTTTGATTTAATTTGCTCCAAATATGTAGCAATTGCTGATTTTTGTGCTTCTGTAGAAATTACCTCAACTAGTGGATGTTCTGGAGCAAGAACAGCATATGTTGCACCAAACAAAGTATCCGGGCGCGTTGTAAATACTGTAAATGTTTCTTCTGTATTTTCAATTTTGAAAGTAACCTCTGCTCCTTCAGAACGGCCAATCCAATTTCTTTGCATTTCTTTTAAGTTTTCCGGCCAATCTAGCTCATCCAAATCATCTAGTAAACGATCAGCATAGGCAGTAATTTTAAGCATCCATTGTTTCATCGGACGGCGTTCTACCGGATGGCCGCCGCGTTCACTTTTCCCATCAATAACTTCCTCATTTGCCAGTACTGTACCAAGAGCAGGACACCAATTCACTGCTACTTCATCAATATAGGCAAGACCTTTTTCATACAGCTTTAGGAAAATCCATTGCGTCCATTTATAATAATCGGTATCGGTCGTATTCACTTCACGTTCCCAATCATATGAGAACCCAAGTGCTTTTATTTGACGTCGAAACGTTTCAATATTGTGTTTTGTGAATTCCGCAGGATCATTCCCTGTATCAATCGCATATTGCTCAGCAGGTAAACCAAATGCATCCCATCCCATTGGATGAAGAACATTATATCCTTGCATACGTTTCATTCTTGAAACGATATCTGTTGCTGTATAGCCTTCAGGGTGTCCTACATGTAGGCCTGCCCCGGATGGATAAGGAAACATGTCTAGTGCATAGAAATTTTTCTTATTCTCATCCTCAGTTGTTCGAAATGTATTGTTTTGTTCCCAATACTTTTGCCATTTTTCTTCAATTTCATGATGATTAAAGCTCATGAATCACGACCTCCTAATTTTTTCATACAAAAAACCCCTCATCCCAATAAAGGGACGAGAGGTAAAATTTTCTCCCGCGGTACCACCCAAATTAGTGTAAACACCACTCACTTCATTCATCCTTAACGCGGAAAACGGCAAATACTACTTAATCCTAAAGATGGATGTTCACATTTGCAACTCAAAGGTGAGTTCATGATGGTCTTGGTTGGCTTACACCGGCCGCCAACTCTCTTAATCAAGGGGACATCATTACTATTCCTTATCAACGTTAAACTATCTGATAATTGTATTTACCATTCTATCCAATTTTATTCAATCTTTCAAGCCCTTTTTAACACTCACATCGAAATGGACTGTTTTTCCTCTTTTGATTTTAAAGGACGGTCATAGATTAAAGATAGAACAATGGATATAACCAATAGAATTAGCAATACTTTAAATAATATGGACATCGAATATAAATCGACTAAAATACCGCCCAATAATGGACCAATCATTCGTCCGCCAGTCGCTGTACTATTAACAATCCCTTGAAAGAAGCCTTCTTTTCCTTTTGGCGCTAAACTATCGGCAATAGTAGGAACGGTCGGCCATACAAACATCTCACCAATGGTTAAAATGATCATTGCAGCTAAAAATCCTTTGAAATTTGATGCATAACCGGCAATACCAAACGAAATCATAAAAATAATAATTCCCGTAATGATGGGTGCTTTTAAATTGGTTCCAAAACGTTTTACGATTGGATTTAATAATGGCTGCCCCAAAACAATTAATGCGCCATTAATCGTCCACAGCATACTATATTGTCCAAGTGAAATATTTATTTCTTGCGTGTATGTGGAAATCGTAGACTGCCATTGCACATATCCGACCCAACATAATAAGTAGCCGCTGCACAAAATCAACAGAGCGATTAATTTTGTTCCGCTTTTCACGACTTTTTTCTCTTGAATGACTGAAGTATAGTTTCCTCGATCAATGTTAATTTTTCGATAACCGAAAAAGGCAATCAAGAAAAAGACAATAAACATAATTAAGTTAGCAAGAAAGATATAATCAAAAGAAAAAGAAGCAACAAAACCACCAAGTGCCGAACCAACTGCAACACCAAAATTTTGCGCAATATAAACGGCATTAAAAGCTTTTCTTCCCCCTTCTTTCCAGACTGCACCTGCCATCGCAAACATCGCCGGTACAATGATACCCGCTCCAAGCCCAATAATTGTTAAAAAGATTGGATATAGCGGCCATCCATGCCAAAAAGTCATTCCGATTAAAGATAAGATTGTAATCATTATTCCAAGTAAAATCGAACGAAAACCGCCGATTTTATCGTATAAGTTTCCACCAATTAAATTTCCTATTACGCTTGCAGCCGAATTTAACATTAAAACAATTCCTGCAACCGATAATGATTTCCCCAAGTGATCATGAATATAAATAGCATTTAACGGCCATAAAAAAGAAGAGCCAGTAACATTCACCATCATACCGATCACTAAAAGCCATAAGGATCTAGGCATGAAAATCGCTCCCTTCCTCCCCAATATTTACATTCCTACATCATTTTATTTCTTTTTATAACTTGCTTCAAGTGGCAAATCTCAAAAAAGCATACACATAATATTCTGTTAATCATTAAAAAGATGAGAGCGCCTTTCTAGGCAGTTGGAGCAGGACAAAAATGTAAAAAAGAGCGAGCTTGTCGCTCACTCCTTTATTATTTTCACTTGTTTAATCAGGATTTTCGATATGTTGTTTAGAGCGTATTGGCTGACTCTTTTTGGAATTTTGTTTCTTCAATTCTTTAACTGGATCGTAATCTTGCCCAACTTCCATATCTTGATTATTTATACCGTTTTTTGTTTTTTGTTCCGGGTTATTTTGTTTTGATCGTTTTTTCATAATATCCTCCGTAAATAAAGAATTATTGTGGTCGGTCATGATTTAATAGAGTCATTTGATTTTGCAGCTGTTGAATCTGTAATCTCATTCGATGTAATTGTTCTCTTTGTTGGGAATTAGCACTATTTGCAAGCTGGGCTAATTCATTGTATGAACCTTCAAGCTGCTGCATTGCATATTGATATTCATTATCGTAATAATGCTCCTGCCTGCTTCCTTCGATAAACTGTTCTTTTGCATAGCTAATCGCTTCTTCACATCGTTGAATATGTTCGCTAACAGATTGTCTTGTTGCCAATTTATGACTCCTCCTTTTATATGACGGAGTTTTAAGGCATAGCATGCCTCAACATTATTTTGTTCATTTGTTTACGGACTATGTTGGCAATTTCGAGGAAATAAATTAGACTTGTATCATTAAAGAAATTCAAATATTTAGAGGTGTAATTGTGAAACTTCAAAAAATTTTAGACTTTTCCCATACGTTACTAAAAAAAGCAATTTCCCCCAATGACATTGTCGTGGATGCTACGGTAGGCAACGGGCATGATACCGAGTTTTTAGCAAAATTGGTTGGACAAAATGGGCATGTATATGGCTTTGATATTCAGGAAGAGGCATTGATGCATGCGCGAGACTATTTGGACAAGGAAAACCTGTTAACTAATATTACTCTTTTTAACAAAGGGCACGAAACGATTAAAGATACCATTCCTTCACACCATTTTGGAAAAATTTCCGCCGCTATTTTTAATTTAGGGTACTTGCCTGGCGGGGATAAACAAATTGTTACACATTCCTCAACAACTATTGCAGCAGTCGAACAGCTTTTAGAAATAATGAGTCCCGAAGCAATGATTGTTGTTGTCATTTATCACGGTCATCCGGAAGGTGCAATTGAAAAAGATGAAGTGATGAATTTTGTAAAAAGTATCGATCAAAAAAAGGCCCATGTTTTAAAATACGAGTTCATTAATCAAATAAATAACCCGCCATTTATCATCGCTATTGAAAAACGATAACCAATATCGGTTATCGTTTTTTTTGCTGTCCAGCGCAAGTAGCCTAGCTTTCCGCTTTTCTTAGTGTAGCTCTGCACTTCTTTTTTTCGTTTTTAACAAAGCTTTTAAAACTCCTGTTGGGATTAAACTTTTTATTTTTCGGTATGCTCGTCCATTCCAATAAAAAAAGTAGCTAATTGATCCCCCATGTTTAATTAATTCTCTCGCTATTTTTTGAACATCTTTTTGTTTACTCACTTTATCATCAGATAAATAAACAGCTAAAAGCCCTCGATTAATAAATTTATGGAATTTCTGATCAGGCAATTTTTCCGTATGTATATCTGCCTCTGTTAAAAAGTGTGTTAATCGTTCAAACATTTCTTCATTATTATCATAATAGAAACAGAAGTTTAAATCTCCACCTTCTCGATCTTCATCCTGATCGATAAAATAATCAAGAAGGATGTGCAAACCTTGAATATAAGGAAAATACCCTTCACGAATGCTTTTTGCGTGGTCCTCAATAAAATCTTTTCGGAAACAATAAGATACGAGACAAAATATTCCCAATGTGGAACCGGAGCATGCGGAAAATTCATGCCATCCCATTTGCGGTAAGGATGATTGATATGTTTTGAACCATGATTGTAAACGAGGCTCTCTTTCCTCAACTTTTACATGCTTATGTACTTGTAAATCACAGTAATACTGGCATAATTCTAATAAAGAATCTCTTATTAGATCATATTTTGTTAACGAAGATAATACTTTTTGGCATGTTAAGACCAATTCCTCTAAATAGCCGCCATCATCTTGATCATCCCGAAGTCGATAATAATTTTTCGTTTTTGCATGAATCGATAACGAATCTCTCATCGACTCGTGTAACGCTTCAAAATCAGCGGGATCTAAAGAGGTGCTTCTGTCACAAAGATTATCCAAGTAATCACTAATTGTTTGATACGCTACAATAAACTTTATTGCCTCATCCCTACGATCAAGAGCTAATAATGCAAGAATGGAACCACCTTCACAATGAAAAGTTTTATGCTCAATACTAGCTAATGCTTGGTTTCTAAGTTCTTGGTTGGGGATTGATGCAGCTTTTTCTTTCCAGTACATTAATTCACGATGAACAGTCGGAAATACTTTCCTGTACACCTGATTCATCAATGAAAATGGATTCGAAGGGACGGACATCTTTAAAAATCACCTCAATTAATTATATAGCCTAAAGCGCGAAGTCTTGTTTCGACAAAATTCTTTGCATATTGGAAAGCTTCTTCCCGTTCCGGTTCATTAAATATTTCATGAAAGCTATTTGGCCAAACTTTATATTGTTTCTCGGAAAGTGTTACTTTATTAAACCAATCGTTTACAGCTTGTTTATTTACAATTTTATCATTTCCACCTTGTAAAACCAAAAAAGGAATATCTGGTATTTTCGACATATTTGTGAAGGCCAGTTTCATTGCCTGTACTAATTCTCTGTACCATCTGACAGAAATTTTTGTTACATATAAAGAATCATTTAAAGCGAGCTCTCGTGCTTCCTCATTTCTTGTTACATCCTCTATCGTTAAGCCACTGGAAAATTTCACTTTCGGAGCAACTTTATTCATTAATACTGATAGAAAACTTAAAAATTTTGAAGGATAGGTAACTAAATCTAAACATGGCGCGGATAAAATTACGCCCGCAAGATTTAATCTTTCTTCTTGAAGGGTCCGAATGACCGCCAAACCTCCCATACTATGTCCAAATAGAAATACTGGTACATCAAATTGATAGGCCGTTTGTACCCAATCTTTTATTTCGAAAATATATTCATCAAAGGAATCGATATGACCTCTTTGGGATCTTGTTGTCATTCCTTGTCCTGGCAAATCTCCCATTATTACATGGTAGCCTGATGAACGCCACATTTCAATGAGCCAACTATATCTCCCATGATGCTCCATCGCACCATGGACCATTACGATAATAGCTTTTGGACCTTGATCCGCTTCCCATTTCCACATATCTGATACCTCCTTAATTCAAGCATAGTAATCTCTTCCTAATTATAAAAGAAAAAAGCAAAATAGGAAAAGAGCCTTTTATATTGTACCCATTTATATAAATGAAAAAATAAAATGGATCGCTCTTTTTTATTTACTTTATAATAAAAACTTTAATATTGACGAAAAATGCCGATGTATATAGTAAGGATAATGTAAAGGTGATTTTATGAAATCTATTATAGCAGGTTTTACAGCATTTCTATTTTTTATTATTATTTTTATTTATGGCTATCAAAATTTTGAACATGCCAGTGAAATGGCGGACCGAACAATTGATTTAAACAACCAAAATTCAAAACAATATTCGATTGTGAAAATAAAGGACAAGGTTCTTTTAGATATTCCCGTCACTTCACAATTTCCAGAATTAGCTCGTGGATGCGAAGTAACTAGCTTGTCTATGTTACTAAATTCAGCAGGAATCAAAAGTGATAAAATGACCCTTGCGAAACAAATTAAAAAAGATCCGACACCACGCAAAATAATTAACAACAACATTTATTATGGGCACCCAAACGACGGATTTGTCGGCGATATATATACGTATAGTAAACCGGGACTTGGTGTTTATGTTCAACCAATAATTGAATTAGCGAATAAATATTTGCCTGGTAAAATAGTTAACCTAACGAAAAGCTCATTTGATGAATTAAAAATACCTTTATCAAACGGGCAACCAATCTGGGTAATTATTAATACACAATACAAAAAGCTCCCTGATTCCTATTTTACAACATGGCATACAAAAAAAGGTGCCATCCGCATTACTAGTAAAGAACATTCAGTATTAATTACAGGTTACGATAAAAACTTTATTTATTTCAACGATCCACTGACTGGTAAGAAAAATAAAAAAGCACCCATTAACGACTTTAAAGAAGCCTGGGTGCAGATGGGCAGCCAAGCGATTACATACCACGAATAGGTATGTAAACCGCGGCTGCTATTTTAAATATTAACCCCTTCAGTTTGGAGCTTATATTGTTTTTGGAAATCATATTTTTCTTCTAAGTATACTGCATGCCATATCATAAAGATGAGGACAGTCCATATTTTACGACTATGATCCATTTTCCCTTGGCAATGTTCCTCTAAAAGATTTAAAACATAATGCTTATTAATGATGTGATCGGTGCCACTTTCATGAATAATTTGTTTTGCCCAATCATGCATTTCATCTTTTAGCCAATGACGGATTGGTACCGGGAAGCCAAGTTTCTTTCGAGTTAACACATGATCCGGAACGACGCCTTCAGCCGCTTTTCTTAAGATGTATTTCGTTGTATTATTTGCTGTTTTTAAACTTGTCGGTATTTTGGAAGCAATTTTAAAGACTTCTTTATCTAAAAATGGAACCCTTAATTCTAATGAATGTGCCATCGTCATTTTATCCGCTTTTAATAAAATATCACCGCGCATCCATGTATGAATATCAATGTACTGCATTCGATCAACCGGATCGTAATTTTTCGTTTCAGCATACAGTTGTTTTGTAATGTCTGTATATTCTAATCCTGACCGATATTGTGCTAGCAGATCCTTTTTCTCGGATTCACTGTACATCTTTGCATTTCCAATATATCTTTGTTCCATCGGTGTTACTCCACGCTCAATAAAGCTTTTCCCTTTCACACCTTCAGGTAAAATTTTCGCTAATGCTTTTAATAAAGACTTACCAACGGCAGGAATTTTATTAAATACTTCTAGTGATTGCGGTTCTCTATAAATATTATAACCGCCAAATAATTCATCCGCACCTTCACCAGATAAAACAACTGTTACATGCTTTCTTGCTTCACGTGCCACGAAATACAAAGGAACGCATGCAGGGTCCGCTAACGGATCATCTAAATGCCAAATAATTTTTGGCAATTCCTTCATATATTCATCCGGGGTAATTATATAACTAATATTTTCGACACCAAGTTTATCCGCTGTTTCTTTTGCTACATCAATTTCACTGAAGCCATTGTGTTCAAATCCGACTGAGAATGTTTTGATGTTTGGATGATATTGCTTCGCAATGGACGCAATAATCGAAGAATCAATCCCACCAGATAAGAATGAACCTACTGGTACGTCACTTCTCATATGAACGTTGACAGAATCAAATAAGACGTCTCTAATTTCCTTAATAAATTCATCTTCAGATTTTTGTACAGGCTGGAAGGACGCTTTCCAATAGCGTTTGATCTCCATTGGTTTTCCTAATTTTTTAATAAAATAATGGCCTGGTTCTAGTTTTTTGATTCCTGCTGTCATGGTTTCCGGTTCCGGCACAAATTGAAATGTCATATAATGTTGAGCAGCTTCATAATTTAATTCTTCATGCTCCATTGCGAGCAGAATACTTTTCTTTTCAGAAGCAAAGAATGTACGTCCTTTTTCTTCTTTATAAAAGAATGGCTTAATACCAAATGGATCGCGAGCACCAATCAATGTTTGCTCCTGTTTATCCCAAATAGTAAAAGCAAACATGCCGCGAAGCTTAGAAACTGCGTCTTCTTTATAGTAGCTGTACAGTGCAATGATAACTTCCGTATCAGAAGCCGTTTCAAAAGTTAGCCCCGCTTCAATCAATTCATTTCGTAATTCCACATAGTTATAAATTTCACCATTAAAAATAATCCAATATCGTTCATTTTCATATGTTAGCGGCTGGTGTCCGCTTTCTATATCAATAATACTCAATCTGCGGAAACCAAATTGAATATGCTCATCTTCAAAAAATCCTTCATCATCAGGACCACGATGAGTAATAATATCATTCATGTTTTTAAATAGTTGTCTGTCTGTTTCTCTTAATCCAACCTCGTTGTCATGTATACAACCAACAAATCCACACATTATGTATGTCACCTACTCCATTCCAAATTAACATACTTATTTATTACTATTTTATATTTTATTGAATACGTGATTCCAATGACCTGCCATAATGGGCAAGTATTCAACATTTTTCACACCATACTATACTATCATTTTTTTTTCCTTTTTGCAGTAGACAATATATATAATTTATTGGTAAGAACTGCGAATACTTATTTTTACAAAAGTAAGTGGAGTTACAAATACTGTAACTCCACTTGCAAAAGTATTATTTATTTAAAGTTTCTTTACGTAAGTTTTCGGCTTTATCTGTTCTTTCCCATGGAAGGTCAAGATCATGACGTCCGAAATGACCGTAAGCAGCTGTTTGTTTATAAATTGGGCGACGTAAATCTAACATTTTAATAATTCCTGCCGGGCGTAAATCAAAATGTTTACGTACTGCATCAATTAATACATCTTCAGATGCTTTTCCGGTACCAAATGTATCAATGGAAATAGATACCGGTTGAGCAACCCCAATTGCATAGGCAAGTTGGACTTCACATTTATCAGCTAATCCCGCTGCAACAATGTTTTTAGCTACATATCGTGCCGCATAAGCAGCAGAGCGGTCAACTTTTGTTGGATCTTTTCCGGAGAATGCTCCTCCGCCATGACGCGCATAACCGCCATACGTATCAACAATGATTTTTCGGCCAGTTAGCCCAGCATCACCTTGAGGTCCGCCAATAACGAAACGGCCTGTAGGATTAATAAAGTATTTCGTTTCCTCGTCAATTAACTCACTAGGAACAACTGGATTAATTACGTGTTCTTTAATATTGCGTTGAATTTGTTCCAAGCTAATTTCAGGATGGTGTTGGGTAGAAACGACGATTGTATCAATACGAATTGGTCGATCATTTTCATCATATTCTACTGTTACTTGTGTTTTTGCATCAGGTCGTAAATATGGCAATATTTCTTCCTTACGCACCTCTGCAATCCGACGAGCTAATTTATGTGCTAGAGAAATCGGTAACGGCATAAGTTCTTTCGTTTCATTGCAAGCAAAACCAAACATTAAGCCTTGGTCACCTGCACCGATTGCTTCAATTTCATCATCAGACATTTGACCTTCGCGTGCTTCCAATGCTTTATCGACACCCATAGCAATATCCGCTGATTGTTCATCGATTGATGTTAGGACTGCACATGTTTCTGAATCAAAGCCATATTTTGCACGTGTATATCCGATATCTTTAATTGTTCCACGAACAATTTTTGGAATGTCGACATATGTATTAGTTGTAATTTCTCCAGCTACTAACACAAGACCTGTCGTAACTGAAGTTTCACAAGCTACACGGGCATTCGGATCTTTTTCTAAGATTGCATCTAAAATGGCATCTGAAATTTGGTCACAGATTTTATCTGGATGTCCCTCAGTCACGGATTCAGACGTGAATAAACGACGCTTATTTGACATTTTTATTCCTCCCTCATACAATTACTATCTATTTTTACGCCTCACGGTACTCATTCCCTAATAGTATGAAATAAACCACAGATTTTATCCTAAACATAAAAATCCGGGTTCATAGGTTTCGAAAGTGGGTAATATCAAAAATGAATAAAACCCTTCCCCATCATATGTACTATGTGAGGAAAGGTTCATTACCCATGCCTTTCACTCTTATCGTTCAAGGATTTTACCTTGCCTCAGGTTAGCACCGTGCGTCCTAGCTGTTAGAAGTAAGATGTTAGAATTTTGAGGAGCAAAACCTGCTTCTCTTTCTAACTTCCAAATCACTAACTATAGAATGTCGGTTGCCGGGTTTCATTGGGCCTGTCCCTCCACCAGCTCGGGATAAGAGTATCCGTTCAAGGTAAAATATTACGCAATTTGTTGGATGGTGTCAATAAATAATTTTTCTATTTTAAACTTGTACAATTGACTTCCTTATTATATTGTGGAATTGAAAAAACTTTTAATTTAACAATTTCATATATTTTAAAAAAATGCGCACATATAGTATAGACTATATATATAATTGTGTTATACTAATTAACGAATAAAAGGATACTTAAATTTTTTATAAAGGAAGGTTAGTATAAATGAAATCAGCTACTTTTTCAAATACATTAACAAATGTTTTAGCCGGAAAAAACGTCCTTACTCAATTAGCTGTACCTCAATTAGTGGAAAAGGTATTAGAACGGGGTGAAGGAATCTTAACATCAACAGGTGCGGTCCGTGCTGAAACTGGAAAATATACTGGCCGTTCCCCTAAAGATAAATATATTGTTGAAGAAGCTTCTTCAAAAGATGCAATCGATTGGGGTTCTGTAAATCAACCAATCTCCGAGGAATCATTTAATAAATTATATACAAAGGTGATTAATTACTTACAAGAGCAAGAAGAAGTATTTGTTTTTAAAGGATTTGCGGGTGCTGACAAAAGAAATCAATTACCGATCCAAGTGGTAAATGAATATGCTTGGCATAATCTATTTGCGCAACAATTATTTATTCGACCAACCGAAGAGGAACTAAAAACCCATGAAGCACAATTTACTATTTTATCTGCTCCCAATGTGAAAGCGGATCCATTAACAGATGGGACTAATTCGGAAACGTTTGTCGTTGTTTCGTTTGAACGTCGGATTATTCTTATAGGCGGTACTGAGTATGCCGGTGAAATGAAGAAAAGTATTTTTTCAATCATGAATTATCTTTTACCTCAAAATGATATTCTACCGATGCATTGTTCCGCAAATGTAGGTGCTGAAGGAGATGTCGCTTTATTCTTCGGATTATCCGGAACGGGCAAAACGACGTTATCTGCGGATCCAAATCGCCGCTTAATTGGTGATGATGAACATGGATGGTCATCGAATGGTGTATTTAATATAGAAGGTGGATGCTATGCAAAATGCATCGGTCTTACTCGCGAAAAAGAGCCACAGATCTATGATGCAATTCGATTCGGTGCAGTTTTAGAAAATGTAATGGTCGACGAATTGACTCGTGAACCATTATATGATGATGCGACATTAACTGAAAATACACGTGCTGCATACCAAATCCAAGCAATTGACAATATCGTTGAACCAAGTATTGCTGGACACCCACAAACAATTGTCTTTTTAACAGCAGATGCTTTCGGGGTATTACCTCCAATCAGCAAATTAACAAAAGAGCAAGCAATGTATCATTTCCTAAGTGGGTATACTTCCAAACTAGCGGGAACAGAACGTGGAGTTACTTCTCCAGAAGCCACTTTCTCAACTTGTTTTGGTTCACCATTTTTACCTTTGCCAGCTACAGTATACGCTGAAATGCTAGGGAAAAAGATTGATGAGCATGGGGTTCAAGTCTTCTTAGTCAATACAGGTTGGACTGGCGGAGAATATGGGGTAGGAAGCCGGATGAAATTAAGTTATACAAGAGCAATGGTTCAGGCTGCATTAGAAGGAGAACTTCAATCGGTCGAAACAAAACAGGATGATATTTTCGGATTGCACATTCCATTACATGTACCCGGAGTGCCTGATGAAGTGTTGATTCCTAATAAAACATGGGAAAACCAACAGGCATATGATGAAAAAGCACAAGAGCTTGCCACAAAGTTCAAAGAAAACTTTAAGAAATTCGGTCATCTTTCACAAGAAATTGAAATGCATGGCGGTCCAATTATAAAATAATATAAAGGAAAGGGACTGGAAGAAAATGACTAACATTTTCCTTCCAGTCCCTTTCCTTTATATCGATTATCATTAATTACTTGAATTCAATGAAATTAGTTGGTATGTGATTTTCGTTTTTTCACTTTCCCACTCAAGCTTTCTAATTACCGCAGTTCCTCTTGTTTCACTTTCTTTCGTTTTACGTATATCCATTGGAATATCAATTGGATACAAACGGTATCCTTCCTTTTCCAATATGAATAAGTTTTCTTCTAATCTTTTTTCATTTCCTTTAGTTATGATCATTGTATTTAATTCTAATGGCATCCCCATCGTTACAGCCTCCCCTTTCGAACATAATATTCCTTTTATTTTACCATGTTTATGACCTGTTTTTCATCCAGGAGCATAAATCAGTAACAATTTGACGGTTTATTGCAGGTGGAAAATAATGAGTATAATTTGGAAAATACCATGTCTCAACTTCTTTTTTATAAACTTTTAACCTTTCTTCCAATCTTATTGCATGTTCAATTGAAACATTCCTGTCTTTTACTCCGTGAATAATTAATACTGGTTGATTAAGTCTGTCGATCGAATATAAAGGGGTTCGCTCTTGATAAAGTTCAGGATATTTTTTTGGTGTCCCTCCAATTACTCGTTTCAACATTTTACGTAAATCTTTTCTTTCATAATAAGTAAGGAACATATCGGATACACCTCCCCATGTCACTACCGATTTAGCATCATTTCGATTGATCGCAGTATGAAGAGCCATTATCCCTCCTCTTGAAAATCCAAAAATATGTATTCGATTACTTTTTACTCTTCGGTACTGCTTCAAAAGATCAAAAGCAGTATATGCATCTTTTCGATCTTCTCCCCCAAAATCTTCATTCCCTTCCCCACCGCGATTTCCTCGATAAAAAGGGGCAAATACAATAAATCCCTCCGCTGCAAATTGCCCAATACGAGCAGGTCTTACCATACCGACGTTTTTAATTCCCCCTCTTAAATAGAGAAAACCATCATATTCTTTATCATCTCGTGGTTCAGCTAATAACCCCTTAACCTTCAACCCATCTGATATATAGGTTATCATACACATTCGAACGTTTGGATTCGGAGAAGGAAAAGGCTGCTTCTCAATTACGTATGAACTGATACTAATTTGCATTACATTTTAACCTCCAACCTTTTACTTCTAACCTCTAAAAAATAGGCATTCACACATTTTTATGTTTATCATACGATACTTTATCAGAATTAGTAACAAAAAGGAGGATAATGGGTCATGAAAAAAGGGCTTAAAATTAGCTTCTCACTATTAATGACCGCCATTCTTATTTTTTCCCTAGGTGCCTGTTCCAAAACAGAATCCTTAAAGAAAGTTCGAGTGGCAGAAGTTACACGTTCGGTTTTCTATACACCACAATATGTCGCAATTGAAAAAGGTTTTTTTAAAGATGAAGGACTGGACATTGATTTAAAAACAACCGCTGGTGGAGATAAAACGATGACTACATTATTATCTGATGGAGCAGATGTAGCATTAGTTGGTTCTGAAACGTCCATTTACGTTTATGCACAAGGGGCTGAAGATCCGGTCATTAATTTTGCCCAACTAACGAGAACAGATGGAACCTTCTTAGTTTCTCGCGAAAAAAAGGAAGACTTCTCATGGGATCAGTTAAAAGGGTCCACTTTCCTCGGTCAGCGTAAAGGCGGTATGCCGCAAATGGTTGGCGAATTTGTACTAAAAGATAAGGGAATCGAACCTCATAAAGATTTGAAATTAATTCAAAACATTGATTTTGCTAATGTCGCAAACGCTTTTGCTTCCGGAACCGGGGACTATGTTCAATTATTCGAGCCGACGGCATCCGTTTTTGAAAAAGAAGGGAAAGGTCATATTGTTGCCTCTTTCGGTAAGGAATCCGGTAGTGTGCCCTACACCGATTACATGGCGAAAGAAAGTTTTCTTAAAAAAAATAAAGATACACTTGAAAAATTTGTTCGTGCTATTTATAAGGCAGCTAAATGGGTAGAAGAAAATGATCCTAAAGAAGTGGCCGAAGTCGTTCAACCATTCTTTGAAGATGTTGATGTTGAAATCTTAGCCTCTTCCATTGAACGATATCAAAAGCAAGGTTCATTTGGAACAGATTTAATATTAAATGAAGAAGGCTGGAATCACCTACAAGATATCCTGGAAGAAGCTGGTGAATTACCAAAAAGAGTCGACTATAAAACACTAGTCAATACTTCCATCGCTGAAAAAGCTTTACAAAATAAATAAGGAGGTTTTCTTATACTATGAGCTTCCTAACCGTCCAAAATGTCCACCATAGTTACTTCACACCGAAATCAGTGACAAACGCCTTACAAAATATAAGTTTTGACATAGAGGAAGGGGAGTTTATTTCCTTAGTAGGACCTAGTGGCTGCGGAAAAACAACAATGCTATCCATACTGTCTGGTTTAATTTCACCAACGGAAGGAAAAGTATTGATTGATGGCAGGTTACCTAATTCGCAAACGACTTCAATTGGATATATGCTCCAACAAGATTATTTATTTCCGTGGAAAACAATCGAAGAAAATATTTTACTAGGGTTAAAACTTCAAAATCAACTAACCGCGGAAAAAAAGGAGAAAACGCTCGGACTCCTTAAAGAAATCGGTTTAAGTGGAATTGAAATGCAATATCCTAAACAGCTTTCAGGTGGAATGAGACAAAGGGTCGCATTAGTGCGAACACTTGCGATCAATCCGAAAATATTATTTTTAGATGAGCCTTTCTCTGCATTAGATTACCAAACAAAATTAAAATTAGAGGATTTAGTCTTTGATACGCTTAAAGCCTATCGAAAAACAGCAGTCCTTGTCACCCATGACATTGGAGAAGCCATTTCGATGAGTGACCGAATATTATTATTTAATGCTAAGCCGGGAAGATTACACAAAGTATTCTCCGTTCCAGAGGAATTGCGCAATCTCCGTCCATTTGATGTAAGAAGTAAAGAAGCGTATTCAATATTATTTCAAGAAATTTGGAAGGAGTTGGAGTCACTTGAAAATGACGGATAATACCGAACTCCTTCATCAACAATATCTTCATCACTTGAGAAAAGAAAAAAGATTGGTTCGTCTATATCAAATTATCATCTTATTTGCATTTTTCGCTTTATGGGAAGTAGCCAGTCGTTACCATTGGATTAACCCGCTTATCTTTAGTTCACCGTCAAAAATATGGAAATTATTCATTAGTAAACTTCAAGATGGCAGTTTGTATTTGCATACCGGGGTGACTGTATATGAAACGATGCTGGGATTCATACTTGGAACTCTTTTAGGTGCTATATTAGCTGGTATTCTTTGGTGGTCTCCAAAACTCTCAAAAATTCTCGACCCTTATCTCGTTGTTTTTAATGCGATGCCAAAAGTTGCATTTGGTCCAATGTTAATTGTTATTTTCGGAACAGGTTTAAATTCCAGTATTGCGATGGGCATCATTATTTCAGTTATCGTAACAACCATCGTTATCTATACAGCATTTCGTGATGTCGACCCAAACTATATAAAAGTATTACAAACATTTGGTGCTTCGAGGGGACAAAAGTTTAAAGAGGCCATTCTTCCTGCAACTTTTCCAACTATTATCTCAACCTTAAAAGTAAATGTTGGATTATCTTGGGTTGGTGTTATTGTCGGTGAGTATTTAGTTGCATCAAAAGGTCTTGGTTATTTAATCATCTACGGCTTCCAAGTATTTAATTTCACCTTAGTTATGCTTTCATTAATGATTGTTGCTGTCATTGCTACAATTATGTACCAATTAGTTGCTATATTAGAAAAAAAATTAGTGAAAAAAGATTCATGAAAATTCGTCGATATTTTATAATCGGCGAATTTTTTATGAAACCTTTTTCGGATGATATCGTACATATAAGTGATAACAAAAAGGAGTGATATTCGTTTTATGAAAAAATTATTAATTAGTCTCGTTTCAGTTATGTTTATATTCAGCTTAGCTGCTTGTAGCGAGACAGCCGATCCAGTCGATTCAAAAGTCAAACCTCAGAAGAAGGATAGTCTAACTCTTAAGGAAGTATTTGAAAAAACGACAGACGCATCTAAAAATTTAAAAAGTGTGCATATGGATATGGATCTTAAGCAAGAAATGACGGCACCAAGTCAACCAACACCAATGAATATTAATTCAAATATGTCTATTGATATGGTGTTGAATCCGTTAGCGATGTACCAAAAAATGAAAATGAATGTTGAAGGCGGGGATGACGCCACTCAAAACCAAGATATGGATATGGAGTCATATTTGACGAAGGAAGGTTTCTTTTTATATGATCCAGCATCAAAACAATGGATGCAAATGCCTGAAGAGCTATCAAAGCAAATATTACAAATGCCTGAACAACAAGCAAACCCTGCTGAACAACTTAAACAATTACAACAATTTACTGATGATTTCTCATTCAAACAAGATGATAACCAATATATTTTGAATTTGAAAGCATCCGGAGAGAAGTTTGATCAGTTTTTAAAGGAAAATGCCAAACAAATGATGCCAGATGGTCTTAAAGAAAATGCCGATGCACTTAATAACATTACCTTTAAAAATGTTAACTATGAAATATTTATTGATAAAAAGACATTTAATGTTAATTCATTAAACATGACGCAAGAAATGGAAATGGCTATGGAAGGCCAAAAAATAAATTTAAAGCAAGAAATGAAAGGAACGTACTCAAATTACAATAAAGTAAATGAAATTAAAGTTCCTAAAGAAGTAAAAGATACTGCCAAAAAAATTAATTAATTTATCATCCAGCAACTTGCTAAAGTTGCTGGATTTTCGTTATTCCGACGTAAAATCCTTTAAAATACCAATATTGTCAATATGCTGCTTTGCCTCTTGATCCCCTAATTCATAAATCATTTGATACACTTTAAGCATGTGTTTATCATATTCATCATTCGAGCGATCATGATGATACTCCCTAAAAGGAATATGTGCCCGCCAAAATCCGTCTATTTCCTCATCATAATTAGCATCAAAAATTTGCCTTAAACGAGTAATCTCCTCATCAGTTGCTTCTATTTTAAAATTCCATGGAGAATCAGTTGAGCTCCTCGATATTTCTCCACTGCCGACATTAATATAATAGGTGTTTTTTTGCTGATCCATTCCTGCACTCCTCACGTAAAGATAAATTTATTCTATATGTATCGTTTCCCACAAATTAAGCAAAAATATTCTTAAGTCATGAAAAAAGGATGATTAGTGTGAGACTTGTCGATGAGCTATTTGAATTTTATCAAAATCGTTTGACTGGAGACGACGAGGATATTGATATCATTGCATATGCAGTACTTGAAGAATCGGATCGAAATGATTTAATGAAAATAGTTGAAGACATGAATGACGAGGAATTCCAATACTTTATTAGTCTCTATTTAATTGAAAGCCTTAAAAACAAATTTGCCGGTCATACTACCGATGTAACCCACCATACGAAATCGAAATTTTTGCATTAAAGAAGGAAACTGTTCACCATAACAGTTTCCTCTATTTTTTATCCTAAATATGCTTTTAACATCCAAACATGTTTTTCTAATTCGCCTTGAAGCGAAATAAACATATCTCCTGTCACTTCATCTTTTGCATCATTAGCTAAAGCAATTCCTTCCTTCAATTCACCAATAAGGATGGTAAAATCATTTACAACTTCTTTCACCATTTCATCAGCTGCCGGAATGGTTTCGGCTTCTTTTATACTCGATAATTCCAATGAACCTTTCAACGTGGATACTGGTTTGCCATTAATAGCAAGTAACCTTTCAGCGAATTCATCAATAACGGAGTCTGCTTTATTGTATAACTCCTCTAATTTTTCATGAAGTGAAAAGAAATGATGACCTTTTACATACCAATGAAAATGATGGAGCTTTGTATAAAGTACTGTCCAGTTTGCTACTTGTTTATTTAATACCTCTTGGACTTCTTGTAATTGTTTTTCCATATGTATCTCCTCCTAAAATGTATATACCCTTTCACAAATTTGTTTAAACATATAGTTATATCTTTCACAAAAAATGAATTTACATGCTAAAATATAGGTTAGATATTTAATTAGGAGGTTTAATCCATTGTACACATTCATTATGATTGTATCGATTTTAATTATTATCGTGATTATTCTCGCATCCGCTCTAACAACTTCAAAAGCGTATTCGTACAAGCATACAATAGATCCTATTGAAAATAATCCTAATATCAAAACAAATAATGATGAAATAAACAAAAAGAGCGATTCTTAATTATTTCCTCAATTGTACAAATAATTTTTTTACAAGGATGTCCTACTTCTTATGATAAAATTTATTTTTATTAAAATAATTCGATTTTATCAAATTGTTATATCCCCACTTAAGCCGCCAACATGTCGCTTTTACCCGACATGTTCTCAATATGGACTCGAGGCGGTAAAACGATTTGGTGCATTTCATGGGGGTTTTTTAACCATTAAAAGAATACTTAAATGCCACCCCTTACATCCGGGCGGTTTTGATCCTGTTCCTGAAAAAAAGAAACATCCCCGAAATGATTAGTAATCAATGGCGTTACTTTCCAATCATAGATCTTCCCACTAATACAGAAACTAATTTTGTATCATAAAAACCTTTTAAGGGGTGAGGTACAATGGCAAAAGATGTATTATGTGAAGTGAATAATTGTCATTATTGGGCAAAGGGAAATCGCTGTTCTGCAGATGAAATATACGTAGTTAGCCATAAAGGGGATCAAGCAAAAAATACAGAAGAAACTGATTGCAAAACATTTAAACCTGAAGGTAACTGGTAATATAAAACTGCAAGTACTACTTTAGTGCTTGCAGTTTATATTTTCGTGATAGGTAGTCACTTGATGAAGCCGATTAAAATTTATATCAAAACCAATTCCTGGCTGATTCGGAACTTTTACTTTTCCATTAGCTACTTCTACTTGAGGATATATGATATCCTCTTCCCAAAAGCGATTGGATGCAGAAAGATCTCCTGGAATGGTAAAACCCTCTTTTGTAGAAAGAGCTATATTATGTGCTCTGGACACTCCAAACTCAATCATTCCTCCGCACCAGACTTGAATATTGTTTTTTTGACATAAATCATGTATAGCAATTGCATTGTGTAAACCGCCAACACGGCCAATTTTAATATTAATGACACCGCAACTATTAAGCCGAATTGCACTTTCGGCATCATGATAAGTAATGATACTTTCATCAAGGCAAATTGGAGTTTTCAATTCTTTTTGTAAAATCGAATGTTCAACAATATCATCAACGGCTAATGGCTGCTCAATCATTAACAAATTAAACTCGTCAAGCGATTTTAATACATCTATATCATTTAATGTGTAAGAAGAATTAGCATCTGCCATTAAAGCGAGATCAGGGAAATATGTGCGAATTTCTTTAATAAGCTGATAATCTTTCCCAGGTTTAATTTTTACTTTAACTCGTTCATATCCATCTTCTAAATAAACGTGTATTTGTTCAATCGCATCATTTATATTAGCTGTTCCAACAACTACTCCAGCAAGCACTTCATCTCGAACACCATTAACCACTGTCCAAAGCGGTTTTGATACAAGTTTTGAATATAAGTCCCATATAGCTGTTTCAAGCCCCGCCTTTGCCATATGGTTTCCTCTAATATGGTTAAAAATCATTTGGAGATCATTTGGATGATTTATTTGTTTATCCAAAACTAATGGGATTAAAAGATCCTTTAACATGTGATAACAAGTTTTAACCGTTTCTTCTGTGTACCATGGCGTGGAAAATGCGACAACTTCTCCATAGCCTTTTTCCCCTTGTTCATCAATTACTTCCAAAATGATTCCTTCTCGTTCGTTGACCGTTTCTAATGCTGTAGTAAACGGCTGTTTTAAAGGCATTTTAATAATGAAAATATTTACTTCGTGAATTCGCATATGATCATCCTTTTGGAATTAACTCTATTAATTTTCGACGGAGTAGTTTATTCGATGCATTTCTAGGCAGTTCATTGACAAAATAAATTTTGCTCGGAATTTTATATTTAGCAAGTCTTTTTTGACAATACGTAATTAATTCAGCTTCCTCAATGAATTGTTTACAAACAACAAACCCAATTGGAACCTGGCCCCATAGTGAATGGTCGATACCTGTTATACCCGCTTCCACAACGTTTGGATGTGATAACAATACATCTTCAATTTCAGCAGGATAAATATTCTCCCCGCCAGAAATAATTAAATCTGAACGTCGATCAAGAACAAATAAATACCCCTCTTCATCTACATAACCTATATCACCCGTGAAAAACCAGCCGTTTTTAAAATGTTCACGATTGGCTTCCATTCGATTTAAATATCCAATCGTAATATTGGGGCCTTTCACAACGATTTCGCCCGGTTGATGAGCAGCTAATTGTTTTCCATCTAACATTATTTTTAGCTGTGAAGGGAATAACGGTTTACCCGCTGAACCAATCTTTAATAAACTATCTTCGGGAGATAAAGTGACAATTTGAGAGGAAGTTTCAGTCATACCGTACGATTGAAAGACAGGAATATTTTTCTCTAAACATGCCTCAAGCAATGATTTAGGTGCAGGGCCGCCTCCTAAAAGCATGCAGCGGAAACGTTCATGGTAACGATTTTCTTTCAAATCTTCAAGCAATCGATGAAGCATTGTACTTACTACTGACATAATCGTTACACTGCCTGATTGCAACCTCTCATTAATGATTTTCTCATTAAATTGTTCATATAAATAAACCGGCATTCCATAAATAACACTTCTCATTAAAATGGATAATCCGCTTATATGAAACAAAGGGACCGCACATAGCCAACCGTCATCTTCCCCTAATCCAAGATTTAAGGCTGAGCCTATCGCACTCCACCAATGATTCCCGTATGTTTGAAGTACTCCTTTAGGGTTGCCAGTCGTTCCTGAGGTGTACATGATTGAACATACATCATCCATTAAATATTCATTAACAATTGGATAGTTTTCTTCCTTTTGTTCTTTAACTTCTTCAACTGTCTTTATTACTAGAGTTGGATATATGTCATGGATTTCTGCTAGTTTATTTTCTAAATCTTTTTCACCAATTACTAAAGCTGTTTGACTATCTTTTAATTGAAAAACCATTTCACTTGCGGTTAGTCGATGATTCAAGAATACGGTGGTAATACCTAATTGCTGTAATGCATGAATAATTATTACTGTATGCGGACGATTCGCCAAAAGAAGCGCAACTGAATCTTTTCTTTTCACACCTAGTGATGCAATTTTCTTTGCATATACTTCAACTTCTTTATACAGTTCTGAAAAGCTCCACTCTTTATTGTCAAATAGAAGGGCCTTTCGTTTCGGTGTTAAAAACGCTCTTTGCTTTAAAAAGTTTGGTATTATATTGTTCATACATATCACCTTTTTGTAGAATTTCTATAAAAAAGCTTGATGGAGTATACCATCAAGCTTTTTTAAACTTTACAATTTAAATCAAGGGAAACGAGGAAATTTTCCGAAATCAGGCTTACGTTTTTCCTTAAATGCATCGCGTCCTTCTTTTGCTTCGTCGGTTGTATAATACAATAATGTAGCATCCCCACCAAATTGCTGAAGGCCAGCTAAACCATCTGTATCAGCATTAAACGAAGCTTTTAAGAAACGAAGCGCAGTTGAACTCTTCTCAAGAATTTCTTCACACCATTTAATCGTTTCTTCCTCAAGTTTTTCAAGAGGTACAACTGTATTAACAAGCCCCATGTCTAATGCTTCCTGTGCATTGTATTGACGGCATAGGTACCAAATTTCTCTTGCTTTCTTATGTCCAACGATACGAGCTAAATAGCCTGCGCCATATCCGGCATCAAAGCTGCCTACTTTAGGGCCAGTTTGTCCAAAAATAGCGTTGTCAGCAGCAATTGTAAGATCACAAACAATATGTAATACATGACCACCACCAATTGCATAACCTGCTACCATAGCAATGACCGGTTTTGGGGTAAAACGAATTAATCTTTGTAAATCGAGAACATTTAGTCGTGGAATATTGTCTTCACCTACATATCCACCGTGACCGCGAACCTTTTGATCTCCTCCAGAGCAAAAAGCTTTCTCACCCATACCAGTTAAGATAATAACACCTATCTTTGAATCATCACGTGCACGAGAAAATGCATCAATCATTTCGTTAACTGTTTTTGGGGTAAATGCATTATGTACATGTGGACGATTAATTGTTATTTTGGCAATTCCATTATAAGATTCATAAAGAATTTCATCATATTCTCTTTCTGTTTGCCATTCTACAGCCATGTAATATCCTCCCTTTAAAAATTAAATTCATGTCGAGTCAATCATTTATTCGACAAAAACTCCTTTATTATTGTACCAAACTTTTGAGAATCTTCCACATGAATTGCATGTCCGATGTCTTCAATAATATAATGCATTGCCTGTGAAAGGTTATTTTCCATCTTTTTTCCGATCTCACAATACTTTTCATCTAAACTACCGGACAAAATAAGCACTGGTATTTCCAGTTCATGAAGCCTACCCCATAATGAAGGCATGCTCCCTGTTCCCATCCCTTTTAAACTATTAGCAAGTCCAATTGGATCATTTCGTAATCTTTGCTGTCTAACTTTTTCTTGCATTGAATAATCAAGTCTTTTTTGGGATTTAAACAGGGGAATATTTGTCCAATATTGAACAAATGATTCTACCCCTTCATTCACGATTTTATTAGCCAATTTTTCATCATTTTCACGCCGTAATTTTCTTCCCTCTTCAGTTTCTATACCCGGAGAGGCACTTTCTAAAATAAGCTTATTGACCATGTTAGGATATAAAATAGTAAATGTTAGAGCGAGTCTTCCACCCATTGAATAACCTAAAAGATTCGTCTTTTTTATTTTTAAATGAATGAGTATTTCCCTAATATCTTTAGCAACTTTTTCAATATGATATCGCTCATAATTTAGTGGAATCTCTGTCTTACCATGCCCAAGAATATCAATCAGTATTAATTGATATTCTTCCTCTAAATATGGATTAATCGCATCCCAACTAGACATATCACCGGTAAAACCATGGAACATGACGATTGGTTCACCTTTTCCAACAATATTCACATGATAATTTACATCATTTACTTCAATCATCATTCCATTTCACCATGAACATATTGGTCAATTTCCGCAGAAACTCGTTTCCACATTTTACGATGAATGTCTACATTCGCATTACGATTAGTAGGAACTTCTATCACATTTAAACCTTTCAATGTAATCGCTTCATTCATTGAATGATGAAATTCATCCCAATTACGCACTTTGCTGTATCTGCCATTATACATTTTTACAGCATATTCAAAATCAATATCTGTAGGCGTACCAAAAAGTGCTTCGAAATGCTTTGGTTCATTCGATTGTGGCAAGAAAGAAAAAATTCCTCCCCCATTATTATTAATGACGATAATCGTGATATTTAATTGATGCATTTTTGCCGCTAATAACCCATTTAAATCATGGAAAAAAGATAAATCGCCGATTAATAAAAATAACGGTTCTCCATATAAACTTGCTCCTAATGCACTTGAAACGACACCGTCAATACCATTCGCACCGCGATTCGCTAATACCCGTATATTTTGTTGGTTAAAATGGAAAAATGTATCCACATCACGAATTGGCATACTATTACCTACAAATAAATGGCTGTTTTGCGGCAATCGTTTTACTAGTTCTAAGACAAGCTTTCCTTCATCTAATTCAGTAATATCACTTATTTCGTTAATAATTGTATTTCGAGCAATCCGATTCAAATTTTGCCACATTTCCAACCAATTTGAATGCCTTTTTTCATCTAATTGTTTTAATAATCCCTCACAAAATAATGTTTCATCGCAATAGATCATTTGAGTAGCAGCATTGATCGGATCACGCCAGCTATTTCCTGCTTCAATTATATATTGTTCCGTTCCAGCTAGACGTTTCATAAATTTCGTTAAAGGCTTGGATACTGGCATGCCGCCAAATCGTATAATAACATCGGGATATAACATTTCATCCGAAACAATTTCTTTTAATATTGCATCATAACTATCAATGATATATTCCTCTGAGAATGACCCACTTCGAAGCTGTGAAAGTGGATCTGCAATAATTGGATAGCCTAATGCATCAGCTAATGCTAAAACCGCTGTTGAAAATTGTGGGTAATCAATGACCCCACATACAATAACGCCCTTTTCGATCCTTTGCAGTCGTTCGGAAATCTTTTTCATTTCCCCCGATTCAAGAAGAGTATCACCTTGCTTTACTGTAATTGCCGGTCGATTCTCCAATTCTTCAAAGGGAGAAGGGTCCAATCTTGGTAGTAATGGCTCTCGAATGGGGAAATTTAAATGTACCGGTCCTGCCGGTTGTTGTAAAGACGTACTAATTGCTCTTGTAGCTGTTGTTCTCGCATAATATGTCATCTCTTCTCCTATTTCAGGAAGTGCCATTTCAACAAACCATTTTACATGCTTTCCATATAAATGAATTTGATCGATTGCTTGTGGTGCCCCAATATCTCGTAATTCATGTGGGCGATCAGCTGTTAATACGATTAATGGAATTCTTGAAAGCTTTGCCTCTACGATTGCAGGATAATAGTTAGCAGCTGCAGTTCCGGAAGTACATAACAGTGCAACTGGCTTCCTCGTTTGTTTGGCAATCCCCAATGCAAAAAAAGCAGCTGAACGCTCATCAATATTTATATGATATTTTAGTGTAGGATGCTCAGCAATTAACAAAGCTAAAGGTGTTGAGCGTGAGCCGGGACTTATGACAACATCCCGAACACCTGAATTTGATAATTCCTGAATAAAACTAGCTAAATATGTTGTTAGTGTTTCTTGATGATTCATAATTTTTTTCCTCCTAATGCACGAAGCATCGGACGAAATTTAATTTTTGTTTCAAAATATTCATCCTCTGGGTTTGAGTCTGATACTACACCACACCCAGCATACAAAAATGCTTCATTCTCTTTAATTAATCCGGATCGAATAGCTACAGCGAACTCTCCATTTCCCCGGTAATCGACCCAACCAATCGGAGATGCATAGAATCCACGATCCATTTTTTCCTTTTCGCGAATGATTTGTAAAGCTTCAATAGTTGGAACTCCCCCCATAGCAGGTGTTGGATGAAGATCTTTTACTAATGGGAAAATAGAAATGTGATCATCCTTAATTATTCCGTTAACTGGTGTAAACAAATGCTGGATATCTCTCATTTTCATGACTGAAGGTAGTTCTGGAATGTCAACATTTAAGCAATATTTACGAATGACCTCTGCGATCATTGACACGACGAGCTGATGTTCATGGCGATTTTTTTCATCATTAAATAGTGCCTCAGCTAACGCCTCATCCTCACTTATCGAGTTCCCTCGCTTTATTGATCCGGCAAGGCATGCGGATACAATAGTGTTCCCATTCTTCTTAACCAATCTTTCAGGCGATGCACCTGTAAAACAGCTATTCTCGGTCTCTAACGCAAAAATATAGCTTTCATGTTGCTCTTCCCATAAATTCTCTAGTACCTTTTCAGCGGCTACTTTATCATTAAATTCAATATTCATTTTTCTCGCCATAACGACTTTATTTAATTTTTTTTCTTTTTTAAGAAGATCAACCACTTCTGCGACCGAGTCTATCCAAGCTTGTTGATTCAATTCATGTTCTTGTTTTATATTGATATTTTCTATACTCTTAGAAACTTTGCCTTCAAAAATTTCCCTTTTTAGTTTTAGATGATGATTTAGTTTATCTAAATTATCATTTGAATGGCATAATATATTAGTCGTAAGAAAAACCTCTTGTTTATTTATAATAAGCATTAGTTTTGGCAAATGAAATAATGCATTGTAAAACGGAGTCCACTCCGACTCTTTCATACTTAATGGATCGAATGAGAAACCGCCAAATATAACTGGACCGGTTCCTTGAACATCAAAAGGATTATATACATGAGCATCATGTATGAATTGATTCCATTCTCGTTCAATATACTCAAATCGACCTTCTCCCACTTCCGTTTGAAAGGTATGTGCACTGCCTAAACCGACTATAATCATCTCATCATTTGGAACCTTCCAGAAAAATCGTTCTACTTGAAATATCGCTTTTGCAGATGAATAAAATGATAGGGGGTCAATATTATTTAATTGTTCAGTATAACTAAATAATAGTGTTTTGTTCTTGTTTTTAGCTTTTGTTAAAGCAATCTTGTATTCATCTACTATGTCCATCTGTTCCATTTTCATCAAAATTATCTCCCCTAAAAACAACCGTGCAAATGACGAATCTTTTTTAATTTTTATGTCCAATCTTTAAGATACACCTCTAATAGAATAGAGTCAATGAACACATCTTATCTTCCCCATTTTATACGTTAAATATTAAATATAGAATTGGTGACCTATATCTTTTGATTAGGAAATTTTTTAAAAAGAAAAAGGAGTTTAAAAGAAATATCTTTTAAACTCCTAACTTATAAAATCGAATATATTATGACCCGTACGGGATTCGAACCCGTGTTACCGCCGTGAAAGGGCGGTGTCTTAACCGCTTGACCAACGGGCCTACTGGCGGAGAAGGAGGGATTTGAACCCTCGCGCCGGTTACCCGACCTACACCCTTAGCAGGGGCGCCTCTTCAGCCACTTGAGTACTTCTCCAATATTTCTTTTAAAAATAAAATGGCTCCGCAGGTAGGATTCGAACCTACGACCGATCGGTTAACAGCCGATAGCTCTACCACTGAGCTACTGCGGAATAAAATGGGCCTAAATGGACTCGAACCATCGACCTCACGCTTATCAGGCGTGCGCTCTAACCAGCTGAGCTATAGGCCCATAAAAAAAATATGGAGCGGGTGATGGGAATCGAACCCACGACAACAGCTTGGAAGGCTGTAGTTTTACCACTAAACTACACCCGCAATATATGGGGCGGCTAGTGGGAATCGAACCCACGCATGTCGGAACCACAATCCGATGCGTTAACCACTTCGCCATAGCCGCCATATTTGTTAAATACGTTTCTTAGTTACTTTAAATGGTGGCTCGGGACGGAATCGAACCGCCGACACATGGATTTTCAGTCCATTGCTCTACCGACTGAGCTACCGAGCCATTTTTAATTTATTTTCCTTATCTAGCATGAAGTTCGCCATCGTCCCAATCTCGGGAAGTTATACAAGATGCAGCTCGATTGGTACGCTGAAGCGTCGCTTTGTAGCTTATTCGATCGTGCTCTACCGACTGAGCTACCGAGCCAATTATGTAATGTATGTTGTAAAATGGCGGTCCGGACGGGACTCGAACCCGCGACCTCCTGCGTGACAGGCAGGCATTCTAACCAGCTGAACTACCGGACCATTTTTTTAATCAAGTATAAATTTTACTTAAATGATTGCGGAGGCAGGATTTGAACCTGCGACCTTCGGGTTATGAGCCCGACGAGCTACCAGACTGCTCCACCCCGCGGCAATATTATACGTTTATATGGCGGAGGAAGAGGGATTCGAACCCCCGCGCGGTGTAACCCGCCTGTCGGTTTTCAAGACCGATCCCTTCAGCCAGACTTGGGTATTCCTCCGAAATTCTATGGTGGACCTTGTAGGACTCGAACCTACGACCGGACGGTTATGAGCCGTCTGCTCTAACCAGCTGAGCTAAAGGTCCTATATGGTAGCGGCGGAGGGGATCGAACCCACGACCTCACGGGTATGAACCGTACGCTCTAGCCAGCTGAGCTACGCCGCCATATAGTTATATTTAATATTTTTTGGTGGAGCCTAGCGGGATCGAACCGCTGACCTCCTGCGTGCAAAGCAGGCGCTCTCCCAGCTGAGCTAAGGCCCCATAATACTATTTGTATATTTTGAATGGTCGGGAAGACAGGATTCGAACCTGCGACCCCATGGTCCCAAACCATGTGCTCTACCAAGCTGAGCTACTTCCCGATTTAGATGTTAGAGATTGGATGATCGAGGTTAGAGTATCTCTAGTGTTGCTTCGAAGATAAAACTTACATTCTAACTTCTAATTTCCAACTTCTCACTTCTAGTAATGGCGCGCCCGAGAGGAGTCGAACCCCTAACCTTTTGATCCGTAGTCAAACGCTCTATCCAATTGAGCTACGGGCGCATATTAAGAAAATTATTTTGCTTTGCAAAAAAATTATGGTGCCGAGGACCGGAATCGAACCGGTACGGTAGTCACCTACCGCAGGATTTTAAGTCCTGTGCGTCTGCCAGTTCCGCCACCCCGGCAAGGGTTGTCTGGAGCGGAAGACGGGATTCGAACCCGCGACCCCCACCTTGGCAAGGTGGTGTTCTACCACTGAACTACTTCCGCGACTTAATTACTTATAATGCGGGTGAAGGGAGTCGAACCCCCACGCCTTGCGGCGCCAGATCCTAAGTCTGGTGCGTCTGCCAATTCCGCCACACCCGCGTATAATTTAAATGGTGAGCCATGAAGGACTCGAACCTTCGACCCTCTGATTAAAAGTCAGATGCTCTACCGACTGAGCTAATGGCTCGATATCTTCGAAAGATGGTGCCGGCCAGAGGACTTGAACCCCCAACCTACTGATTACAAGTCAGTTGCTCTACCAATTGAGCTAGGCCGGCTTATTATGATCGTATTCCTTTAATTTAATTTAAATTTGAACTGTCGTCCAGCTTTCAGAATGCTGATTCAAGTAGCAGCTCAAGCTGTACGCTGAAGCATTTCAATGAAGCTTATTCGGTCGTGCTCTACCAATTGAACTAGGCCGGCATACGATTATCTTTTAAATTAAATAAATATGGTGGAGGATGACGGGATCGAACCGCCGACCCCCTGCTTGTAAGGCAGGTGCTCTCCCAGCTGAGCTAATCCTCCATTATTGTCTAGCTTCAGACGCTATCGGCTTGCATCGCTTCAGGCTGCTGTGGAAGTTTTGAAAAACAATCTTCCTCGTCAGCCCTCCAGCGAGTTTCGCCGATGAGCAAGCGTCTTCCGCTTTTCTATTTGCCTGGCAACGTCCTACTCTTGCAGGGGGAGAGCCCCCAACTACCATCGGCGCTGAGAAGCTTAACTTCCGTGTTCGGGATGGGAACGGGTGTGACCTTCTCGCCATAGTTACCAGACTATTTATTTAAGGGTTTGTTCCCTCAAAACTAGATAGATGAGAAACACTTCATAATAACCTTGAATCTATTGTTGGTTAAGTCTTCGACCGATTAGTATTCGTCAGCTCCATGTGTCGCCACACTTCCACCTCGAACCTATCAACCTGATCATCTTTCAGGGGTCTTATTTAGATAAACTAAGGGAAATCTCATCTTGAGGGGGGCTTCATGCTTAGATGCTTTCAGCACTTATCCCTTCCGCACATAGCTACCCAGCGATGCCTTTGGCAAGACAACTGGTACACCAGCGGTGCGTCCATCCCGGTCCTCTCGTACTAAGGACAGCTCCTCTCAAATTTCCTACGCCCACGACGGATAGGGACCGAACTGTCTCACGACGTTCTGAACCCAGCTCGCGTACCGCTTTAATGGGCGAACAGCCCAACCCTTGGGACCGACTACAGCCCCAGGATGCGATGAGCCGACATCGAGGTGCCAAACCTCCCCGTCGATGTGGACTCTTGGGGGAGATAAGCCTGTTATCCCCGGGGTAGCTTTTATCCGTTGAGCGATGGCCCTTCCATGCGGAACCACCGGATCACTAAGCCCGACTTTCGTCCCTGCTCGACTTGTAGGTCTCGCAGTCAAGCTCCCTTGTGCCTTTACACTCTGCGAATGATTTCCAACCATTCTGAGGGAACCTTTGGGCGCCTCCGTTACCTTTTAGGAGGCGACCGCCCCAGTCAAACTGCCTGCCTGACACTGTCTCCCACCCCGATTCAGGGGTGCGGGTTAGAATTTCAATACAGCCAGGGTAGTATCCCACCGACGCCTCCACCGAAGCTGGCGCTCCGGCTTCAAAGGCTCCTACCTATCCTGTACAAGCTGTACCAAAATTCAATATCAGGCTGCAGTAAAGCTCCACGGGGTCTTTCCGTCCTGTCGCGGGTAACCTGCATCTTCACAGGTACTATAATTTCACCGAGTCTCTCGTTGAGACAGTGCCCAGATCGTTGCGCCTTTCGTGCGGGTCAGAACTTACCTGACAAGGAATTTCGCTACCTTAGGACCGTTATAGTTACGGCCGCCGTTTACTGGGGCTTCAATTCAAAGCTTCGTGATGCCACTAACCTCTCCTCTTAACCTTCCAGCACCGGGCAGGCGTCAGCCCCTATACTTCGCCTTACGGCTTCGCAGAGACCTGTGTTTTTGCTAAACAGTCGCCTGGGCCTATTCACTGCGGCTCTCTCGGGCTTGCACCCTAACAGAGCACCCCTTCTCCCGAAGTTACGGGGTCATTTTGCCGAGTTCCTTAACGAGAGTTCTCTCGCTCACCTTAGGATTCTCTCCTCGCCTACCTGTGTCGGTTTGCGGTACGGGCACCTTTCACCTCACTAGAGGATTTTCTAGGCAGTGTGGAATCAGGAACTTCGGTACTATATTTCCCTCGCCATCACAGCTCAAGGTACATGGTGACGGGATTTGCCTCGTCACCCCTCTAACTGCTTGGACGCGCTATTCCAGCAGCGCGCTTACCCTATCCTCCTGCGTCCCCCCATCGTTCAAACGGTGAAGAGGTGGTACAGGAATATCAACCTGTTGTCCATCGCCTACGCCTTTCGGCCTCGGCTTAGGTCCCGACTAACCCTGAGCGGACGAGCCTTCCTCAGGAAACCTTAGGCATTCGGTGGAAGGGATTCTCACCCTTCTTTCGCTACTCATACCGGCATTCTCACTTCTAAGCGCTCCACCAGTCCTTACGGTCTAGCTTCTCAGCCCTTAGAACGCTCTCCTACCACGGACACCAACGGTGTCCATCCACAGCTTCGGTGATACGTTTAGCCCCGGTACATTTTCGGCGCAGAGTCACTCGACCAGTGAGCTATTACGCACTCTTTAAATGGTGGCTGCTTCTAAGCCAACATCCTGGTTGTCTAAGCAACTCCACATCCTTTTCCACTTAACGTATACTTTGGGACCTTAGCTGGTGGTCTGGGCTGTTTCCCTTTTGACTACGGATCTTATCACTCGCAGTCTGACTCCTAAGGATAAGTCATTGGCATTCGGAGTTTGTCTGAATTCGGTAACCCGATGAGGGCCCCTAGTCCAAACAGTGCTCTACCTCCAAGACTCTTACCTTAAGGCTAGCCCTAAAGCTATTTCGGAGAGAACCAGCTATCTCCAAGTTCGATTGGAATTTCTCCGCTACCCACACCTCATCCCCGCACTTTTCAACGTGCGTGGGTTCGGGCCTCCAGTAAGTGTTACCTTACCTTCACCCTGGACATGGGTAGATCACCTGGTTTCGGGTCTACGACCTCAAACTCATTCGCCCTATTAAGACTCGCTTTCGCTGCGGCTCCGCCTCTTCAGCTTAACCTTGCTTGAAATCGTAACTCGCCGGTTCATTCTACAAAAGGCACGCTATCACTCGGCGTCTTTCCGAAGGAAATACGCACAGAGCTCTAACTACTTGTAGGCACACGGTTTCAGGTTCTCTTTCACTCCCCTCCCGGGGTGCTTTTCACCTTTCCCTCACGGTACTGGTTCACTATCGGTCACTAGGGAGTATTTAGCCTTGGGAGATGGTCCTCCCTGCTTCCGACGGGATTTCACGTGTCCCGCCGTACTCAGGATCCACTCTGGAGGGAACGAAGTTTCAACTACAGGGTTGTTACCTTCTTTGACGGGCCTTTCCAGACCTCTTCATTTACTCCGTTCCTTTGTAACTCCGTATAGAGTGTCCTACAACCCCAAGAGGCAAGCCTCTTGGTTTGGGCTTCTTCCGTTTCGCTCGCCGCTACTCAGGAAATCGCGTTTGCTTTCTCTTCCTCCGGGTACTTAGATGTTTCAGTTCCCCGGGTCTGCCTTCCTTACTCTATGTATTCAAGTAAGGATACTACCCCATTACGGGCAGTGGGTTCCCCCATTCGGAAATCTCCGGATCAAAGCTTGCTTACAGCTCCCCGAAGCATATCGGTGTTAGTCCCGTCCTTCATCGGCTCCTAGTGCCAAGGCATTCACCGTGCGCCCTTACTAACTTAACCTAAAAAGGTTGTTTATTACTTACTTAATGGATTCATCCATAAAGTGGCGATTCTCGGTTATTACTTGGTTATTTCTCATATTATCTAGTTTTCAAAGAACAAGTTTGAAAGGAATTAACCTCTCAAAACTGAACAAAACGAGAACGTCTTCGTTGTAACCACGATAGTGGTTTTCCTTATATCCTTAGAAAGGAGGTGATCCAGCCGCACCTTCCGATACGGCTACCTTGTTACGACTTCACCCCAATCATCTGTCCCACCTTCGGCGGCTGGCTCCAAAAGGTTACCTCACCGACTTCGGGTGTTACAAACTCTCGTGGTGTGACGGGCGGTGTGTACAAGGCCCGGGAACGTATTCACCGCGGCATGCTGATCCGCGATTACTAGCGATTCCGGCTTCATGTAGGCGAGTTGCAGCCTACAATCCGAACTGAGAATGGTTTTATGGGATTGGCGTAACCTCGCGGTCTAGCAACCCTTTGTACCATCCATTGTAGCACGTGTGTAGCCCAGGTCATAAGGGGCATGATGATTTGACGTCATCCCCACCTTCCTCCGGTTTGTCACCGGCAGTCACCTTAGAGTGCCCAACTGAATGCTGGCAACTAAGGTCAAGGGTTGCGCTCGTTGCGGGACTTAACCCAACATCTCACGACACGAGCTGACGACAACCATGCACCACCTGTCACTCTTGTCCCCGAAGGGAAATCCCTATCTCTAGGGAGGGCAAGAGGATGTCAAGACCTGGTAAGGTTCTTCGCGTTGCTTCGAATTAAACCACATGCTCCACCGCTTGTGCGGGCCCCCGTCAATTCCTTTGAGTTTCAGCCTTGCGGCCGTACTCCCCAGGCGGAGTGCTTAATGCGTTAGCTGCAGCACTAAAGGGCGGAAACCCTCTAACACTTAGCACTCATCGTTTACGGCGTGGACTACCAGGGTATCTAATCCTGTTCGCTCCCCACGCTTTCGCGCCTCAGCGTCAGTTACAGACCAAAGAGCCGCCTTCGCCACTGGTGTTCCTCCACATCTCTACGCATTTCACCGCTACACGTGGAATTCCGCTCTTCTCTTCTGCACTCAAGTCTCCCAGTTTCCAATGACCCTCCACGGTTGAGCCGTGGGCTTTCACATCAGACTTAAGAAACCGCCTGCGCGCGCTTTACGCCCAATAATTCCGGACAACGCTTGCCACCTACGTATTACCGCGGCTGCTGGCACGTAGTTAGCCGTGGCTTTCTGGTTAGGTACCGTCAAGGTACCGCCCTATTCGAACGATACTTGTTCTTCCCTAACAACAGAGTTTTACGATCCGAAAACCTTCATCACTCACGCGGCGTTGCTCCGTCAGACTTTCGTCCATTGCGGAAGATTCCCTACTGCTGCCTCCCGTAGGAGTCTGGGCCGTGTCTCAGTCCCAGTGTGGCCGATCACCCTCTCAAGTCGGCTACGCATCGTCGCCTTGGTGAGCCGTTACCTCACCAACTAGCTAATGCGCCGCGGGTCCATCTGTAAGTGGTAGCTAGTGCCACCTTTCAATTCTCCTTCATGCGAAGGAAAAAGTTATCCGGTATTAGCCCCGGTTTCCCGGAGTTATCCCAGTCTTACAGGCAGGTTACCCACGTGTTACTCACCCGTCCGCCGCTAATCTGAGAAGGAGCAAGCTCCTATCAGATTCGCTCGACTTGCATGTATTAGGCACGCCGCCAGCGTTCGTCCTGAGCCAGGATCAAACTCTCCAAAAAGATGTTTGAAATAGCTCTAGTTAAAAATAAATTAATTGACGTTTCGTTTTGTTCAGTTTTCAAAGATCAATTTTTCGCTTTTTGAGGCGACTTTTTAATGTTATCACCTTTCCGATTGCCAGTCAACACTTTTTTAAACAAAATGTTTATTTAAGTGTTATTAATATAACAATTTCTGTATCGGACGTTTAATAATATATCATGGATATTTTCGCGTTGCAATACTTTTTTTTAAAATCTTTTAAACCCTATTATCATACTTAGGACAATCATTAAATATATATTATCAAAGTTAATATTATTTGGGAAGGAGTAATGAGTAATTATTATCGCATTAGTACTATCATTTTCGATGGCAGTTTACTTATTTATTTACACACTTATTTTTGAAATAAAGATTGAAAATATAAGCTTTCAACATTATACTACTTTAATTTTCACCTTAATTATGGCGTTTGTCTTTTCAGGATTGACCTATCTATTTATTTAAATCCTGAAAGATTTTTATTGTACTTGATATGTATTTGTATCAATTGATTTGGACTTAGCTTTTTTCTCATCAATAATGAAAAGGGTTATACTAAGAAGGATAATCAATCCACCGATAATTTGTGTCCAGATAATATTTTCCTTTAAAATAAAATAAGCCAAAATTGAAGCACCAATTGGTTCGAATAAAATTGCCATTGAAATAACCGATGTGCTTAACCATTTAATCGTCCAATTGAAAAGTGTGTGCCCTAATAATGTTGGAAGAATAGCTAAAAGTAAAAAGTAAATCCAGTCCATATTATCCGTGGGGATCAATGCTTCACCTCTTACTAATATATAGATTAAAAGAATTAGTGAACTAATAGTATAAACGATAAATGTGTATGACATTAGGGACATGCGTTTTCTAACATTTTGGCCAAACAATAAGTAGGCAGTAACTAACATGCATGCTAAAAAAGCTAATAAATCTCCAAACAATGCCATTCCACTAATCGAGAAATCTCCCCAACTAATAACAACGCTCCCTATAATCGCAAAAACACCACAGATTATTGCTTTTAGCGTAAAGGACTCTTTAAAAAATAAAAAGGTTCCAGCAAAAGCAAATAAAGGTTGTAGTGTGACCAAAACAGTAGAACTAGCAACGGAAGTATAATTTAAAGATTCGAACCAGAGGATAAAATGAAATGCTAAACAGGCGCCAGATATGCCCGAAAAAAGCCAGTCCTTTTTCGATATTTTCATTAATTCATTAACATTCTTCGATAAAAAAAACGGGAACATAATAATAACTGAGAAAAATAGACGATAGAATGCAATTGCTCCTGCACCTGATGTACAAAGTTTCACTAGTATAGCTGAAGTTGAAACGGTAAGTACCCCTACAACAAGGGCGAAGTATGGATTAACTTTTGGATTATTCATATAACTCTCCTTATGCCGTATGAAAATTATGATAAAATATATACACTTATTCTATAATCTTTTCACCCTATTTTCTATCATCGTTTCAACAGTTAAGCGTCGAAAGGGGATTACAATGGAGTTATTAGACGTTAATATATTATTTAAACTATGTATATCAGCGGTACTAGGATTAATAATCGGATTAGAAAGAGAGTTAAAACGAAAACCATTAGGATTGAAAACGAGTCTCGTTATCTCTATAATTAGCTGCCTATTAACAATCGTATCCATTCAATCAGCATACCTTTTTCCACACTCAAATGGAGTTCCTATACAAATGGACCCTTTAAGACTAGCAGCACAAATTGTTTCAGGCATTGGTTTTCTTGGAGCTGGTGTTATTTTAAAAAAAGGAAATGATAATATTACAGGTTTAACAACCGCGGCTATGATATGGGGAGCTGGAGGTATTGGGATCGCAGTAGGTGCCGGCTTTTACTTTGAAGCAGCTGCCGGTGTTATTTTACTTATGATTAGTGTTGAAATTATTCCATCTATCTTATCAAAAATCGGACCTAAACAACTTAGAAAAAAAGATATCCAATTACGAATTACAGTTAAGGATAAAATGAGTATAGATAAAGTAATCGCCCAAATTGAGGATAACAAAATAACAATTGAGGGTGTTCGTATTAAAGACCTTCAAAACGATAGCTTTTTAGTCGTATTAAAAGCAGTCACAAGTTATAGAAGACCAACAACTGAAATCTTCCACCTCGTATCGAACTTGAATGAAGTTGTAGGAACTGAAATTGAAAGTTAGTTACTAAAGCGGAAGCGTCTTGCTTAGCTTTTTAAAAAAGGGGCTGAACGATGTCAGTTCCCCTTCTATGCATTTATCCTAGAGCTTGAACTTTTTTCTTTGCGCAGGATGACTATATATAAAATGATTGAAATGATTACAGAAATAGCAGCTGTTTTGTAAATACTTCCGTATCCAAATAAATGTCCAATTTGTCCGAACGCCATTGCGCCCACACCAACACCTAAGTCAAAAAATGAAAAGAAAGTTGCGTTCGCCATTCCCTTCCTATTTTTAGGTGCCTTCTCAATGGACCACGCCTGCAATGCCGGTTGAACCGATCCAAAACCAAATCCATAAAGAAAAGCTGCAACAAATAGAATTGAGCTATTTGGTAACCACGCTAATAAAACCATCGCCACAATGATTAACAAGGCTCCTGGGATGAATACTGCTTGATGTCCTCTTTTATCATATAATTTCCCTGCAAAAGTTCTTGTCAACATCAATGCCAATGCATAAATAAGGAAATACCATTGAATACCCGCAATCCCCTTTTGTTCGGTATACAACGGTAAGAAGGACGCAATTCCCCCAAACGTAACGGTGATAAAAAATAATAGTAAGGATGGGGAGAGGGCTGTTTTTTCATAAAAGTCCCATTTAACTGTTACCGAAGCCGACTCAGATTTCTCTACCTTTTTGTATCGAATTTTAGAAGATAATAATAATGCCGCAATTCCTAATCCCGCACAAATAAAAAACAATTGCTTAAAGGTAAGTACTCCTGCTAATGCGAGGCCAAGTGATGGTCCAAAGGCCAATGCTAGGTTACCCGATAAACCGTAGTATCCCATACCTTCTCCACGTCTTGTAGCTGGAATTAAATCTGTTGCTATCGTTCCTGATGCAGTCGTTGAAAATCCCCATCCAACCCCTTGAATAATTCGTAGAGCAAATAAAAACATAATACTCATAGCGAATCCAAATGAGCCGACTGATAGTACAAAAATTGTCAAACCAAATAAGTAGACAAAACGTCTGCCTTTTGATTCTAGTGCATGGCCTGCAAATGGTCGAAGAAGTAGTGCTGAAAAGGTAAATATCCCCACTACTAAACCAATTAGTTGATCATTTCCACCTAAATGTTCGACAAACAACGGGATTGTCGGTAATGTCATTTGGAAACCAAGAAAAATAAAAAAATTGGCTAAGCAAATTAATATAAAGTCCCTTGTCCAAATTTTTTCAGTACTTTTCATTAACTGAAGGCCTTCTGTATTCGAATTCAGTTTAATATCCCCCTTCATTTTTAATCTCATCATTAATTGTACAAAAAAACATTTCGGTTTGCTAATTAATTTTTTAAAATGATGAACATAAAAAAACACTAACCATTCCGGATAGTGTTTTTAATATGGAGCATAGGGGGCTCGAACCCCTGACCTTTTGGCTGCCAGCCAAACGCTCTCCCAGCTGAGCTAATGCCCCCTTTTCTATTCTTTTATTATATTCAATTTTATAAAAACTGCAAGAGAATTTTATCCTAATGAGTTATAGTTTTGTAACCATATGGAGATAATGGATGAGTGTTTAAAGGAGCTGATAGAATGTTTCAGCAATTCTATTACCGATTTCTTCGTTGGCCGGTTATTTTGAGGGTATTATTATTAGCTATCTCAGTTATTATCTTTTTCGGAGCGGCTATCCATTTTATCGAACCGAAATCGTTTCCCTCCATTTTCGTTGGTATTTGGTGGGCAGTGATTACAACGGCAACAGTTGGGTATGGAGATGTCTATCCTGTAACGATTAAAGGAAGACTTCTAGGAATCCTTCTTGTGTTTGTCGGGGCGGGCTTAGTATCCGCATATTTCGCATCACTTGCTGCATCAACAATCAGATTACAAAATTCTCATATAAAAGGAAAAACGATGTTTAACGGAAAAAATCATATCATTATCATCGGATGGAATGGGCGATCTAAAAGTGTAATTCAACAATTATTACAAACGCATAATCAACATCCTATCGTTTTAATCGATGATACACTTGACCAAAATCCATATCTAAACCGCCAAGTTCACTTTATCAGAGGAAAACCATATATTGATGAAGTTTTGAAAAAAGCAAATATTGCCTACGCGGAATTTGTGCTAATTACTTCTGATCAACATAAAACAGAAATACATGCTGATATGGGGACAATTTTGACATTACTTGCTGTTAAAGGTATTAATCCAGATGTGTATTGTACAGTTGAAATTTTAACGATCGAAAACTTCATGAACGCGAAACGAGGAGGCGCAAATGAAGTTGTTCAAACGAATATGCAGACATCATACGTAATGATGAATAGTATCCTCTCTCACGGAATGTCAGAAACTATTCTCTCAATGATGGATCATTTAAATGACAATCATTTAACATTTATTCCTATCAAACCAGAATGGGTTGGTTTAACATTTCAAGCATTAAGTAATCTTTTACAAGAGGATCGAAAATTACTCATTGGATTAAAAACAGGAGAGGATACGATGATTAATCCTCCCCTCAACCGTAAAATTACGAACGATGATGAGCTCCTTGTTATTTCTAAATAATCGAACCTAAGAAAATAGAATATGTTCTAATTCACGGACTAATTCTTTTCCATAGTCGATATATTTTTTAGGGATATTCCCATCTTCATCTTTCGGCTCAGCAAATTGATCAAAGGCTGCCGCGGCGTAACCTACACCCGCATCGTCGTCAACGTCATTTTGATAAACATGATTCAAAATAAATGGGATCCCGAGTTGAACGACTACACCTCTAGTATCAAGCTGACCATCGACTGGAGTGAATGGAACTCTTAAAAATTGATAGCCATCATCATTCGCCATTTTCATATCAAAATAGCCTTGATCATAGTCCCAACCACCACCAATTGAATAACCTTTTGGTTTTAATAGTTGCTCAAGCTTATACAGCTGAAATTGCTTTCCTTCAATTTTTGAGGGAATTTTATACATGGATGATCGCACTCCTTTTTTTCTTAGTTTCTCTCATAGAGTACAATCATATTCTTTAATAAAAAAATCCCCAATTGGGGATTTTTTATTTTAATCTATTTTCTAATTCAGCCTTTTTAGCTTCGTATCCTGGTTTTCCTAGAAGCGCAAACATATTTACTTTATACGCCTCAACCCCAGGTTGATCGAATGGATTTACACCGAGAAGATATCCGCTTATTGCACAAGCTTTTTCAAAGAAATAGACTAAATATCCGAATGTGTAGGCATTCATTTCTGGAATTTCTACGACTAAATTAGGGACATTTCCGTCTGTATGTGCTAAAAGAGTTCCTTCAAATGCTTTATTATTGACGAAATCAACGGTTTTTCCTGCAAGATAATTAAGGCCGTCTAAATCATGTTCTTCTTCTTCAATCACTAACTCATGTCTAGCTTTAGCCACTTTAATGACTGTTTCAAATAAGTCACGACGGCCTTCTTGAATGTATTGACCTAATGAATGCAAATCGGTAGAAAAATTAGCAGAGGAAGGAAAAATTCCTTTTTGGTCCTTCCCTTCACTTTCTCCAAATAATTGCTTCCACCATTCGGAAAAATATTGTAATCCTGGTTCATAATTAATCAACATTTCAATCGTTTTCCCTTTATTATAAAGAACATTACGAACAGCCGCATATTGATAAGCAATATTTTCTTTTATATTTTCATTATTGAAATCACTTCTTGCTTGTGCTGCCCCATCCATCATCTCTTGAATATTCACACCACTAACGGCAATTGGAAGCAAGCCAACAGCGGTTAATACGGAGTACCGTCCACCGACATCATCAGGAATAACAAATGTTTCATAACCTTCCTCATTAGCCAATGTTTTTAATGCACCTTTTGCTTTATCTGTCGTTGCAAAGATCCGATGTTTCGCACCTTCCTCACCGTATTTCTTCTTCAATAGCTTACTAAAAATACGGAATGCAATTGCAGGTTCTGTAGTTGTACCTGATTTTGATATGACATTAATTGAAAAATCTTTTCCTTCTAAAAGATCAATTACATCAGTCATATATGATGAACTAATATTGTTTCCTACAAATAGTATTTGCGGAGTTTTTCGTTTGTCTTTTGATTGCGTATTATAAAAACTATGATTTAACATTTCAATGGCCGCACGTGCCCCTAAATATGAACCGCCAATTCCTATAACTAATAGGACATCCGAATCATTTTTAATTTTTTCCGAAGCATTTAATATCCGTTGAAATTCTTCTTTATCATATTCTACAGGAAGATCTATCCAACCTAAAAAGTCATTTCCTGCACCAGTTTTATTATGTAAAGATTGGTGGGCAGCCTTTACCGCCGGTTCTAAATTTGTTAGTTCATGCTCACCAAAAAAGGATAACGCTTTTGAATAATCAAATTGAATATGTGTCATAGAGATTCCTCCAATAAAAGATTTTCAACTACTTTATTCACTTTATCGAATGCCCTTCATTTTTTCAAGAAACTAAGCTTATACTCAAGGTTAATGATGACCAAATGAATAAATTTTATGTATATGATTCAAACTAAGCTCGAAAGGAGGAATTAGATGGGTGCCATTCAACGAATTGCATTAGTATTGACAATTATCGGAGCGATCAATTGGGGTCTCATCGGATTTTTTCATTTTAATTTAGTTGCTTCTATTTTTGGTAATACAACGATATTAACTCGTATTATTTATGGGCTAGTAGGAATTGCCGGGTTGATTAATTTAGGTATATTATTTAAACCGAATGAAGAGTTTGAACGCTCTCCGGAAGCGAGAACTAATAGGTAATAAAAAGAGGCTGGGACATAACTAGCTTCAATTAGTGAAAAAGGTGAATTTGAGTGTACTCAAATTCACCTTTTTCTTTTTTTGCGTGTAATTCTTCTATTATCTTAGTTGTTGGGCAGTGTATTTTCTTAAATTCACTGCCATTAATGCAAAGCCCATTTCATTTTCTACCTTTGATTTTCCTCGTACGGAAAATCGTGTGAAACGCAAATTAGCCTTCAAGAATCCAAAAACTGGTTCCACATCGATTTTGCGTTTTCGATAGATGGCACTCGTTTTCTCTTCTGAAAGCTTCGCTCTTACATATTCTTTTTGTTGTTCCCATTTTTCATTCACCATTCGTTTTCGATTGTTGCCTTCTTTTGCTTTGGTACAGGAGGGGCGGAACGGGCAGCCCAAACAGTCTTCGCACTCATAGATTTTAAACTTCCGTTGGAATCCTGTACGATCAGTACGGACAGAATAATCGTGAAATGTAAGATGTTTCTGGTTTGGACATGTATAGGTATCTGTTTCTTCATCGTACGGCCAGTTGTCTGGATTGAATAGGTTTTGTTTGTAGGTTTTCTTTTTTTCCTTCATATACAGCGTATAAGGAATAAGTGCTTCACGTTTTCTGTTCAAAAGGATATCATTATAATTTTCTTCACTACCATAACTTGCATCTGTGACGATGTGTTCCGGTAACTCGAAATAATCCTGCTCAATCTCATCTAGAAAGGGAATTAACGTACGTGTGTCTGTTGGGTTTGAGAATAATCCATAGGCAAGCGCATATTGACCTTCCGTTGCGATTTGTGTATTATAACCAGCCTTCAATTGTCCATTTTTCATATAATCATCTTTCATTCGCATAAATGTCGCATCTGGATCTGTTTTAGAATAGCTATTACGTGTACCAAAGATTTCAAGGTCTCGTTGGTATTTCTGTTTTCGTACGATAAAATCAATCAACTGTTTACGCACTTTTTTCGGATATTTGCGTTCATTTCTTAAAGCTTTTCGTTCTGGAACATCCGATGATGCTTCAATTTGTTTATCATACTCGTTTACGACATCATCCACTTTTTGAACCAATTGAGCGAGCTCTTCCAATGATAACTGTTCATCGCTTTCACGTTCGATTTCAGGTATGATTTCATTCTCAAGAAGCTCATCATATAGCTGGTTTGACTTTTCAATTAAACTTTGATGATACTTCTCAATCGACTTCTTCCAGACAAACGTAAATTTATTTGCATTCGCTTCAATCTTTGTACCATCGATAAAAATTGCTTCTTGATCGATCAGTTTTTCTTCAATTAATTGGCAACGGAATTGGACGAAACATTGGCGAATTAAATTTTTCACTTCTGGTTGAACACGGAATCGGTTGATTGTTCGGTAGCTTGGTTCATGCCCTTGAGCTAGCCACATCATACGGATACTGTCTTTTAATAGGGCTTCAATTTTTCGCCCTGAAAAAACAGATTGCGTGTAGGCACATAAGATAATTTTAAGCATCATGCGTGGATGGTAGGCAGGACAGCCATCATTTCTCTGAAATGGTTCGAACGCTTCATGAGGGATACTTTCAACTAAATGATGAACATGGAAGGCAATATCATTTTTTTGTAACTTTACTTCTAAATCTAAAGGCAAAACTAATTGATTCATGGTATAATTTTTAAACATAAGGATCCTTCTTTCTGATTTTATTTGGTGTGGTAACTTAATTTTATCAGAAGTGGTCCTTATTTTATTGTAAAAAAACCAAAAGCCGGTGAAAATTTACTTGTCGTAAATTTCCACCGGCTTTTTCATCTCAGAGGTGGGTTATGTCCCAGCCCCTTTTTTCATTCAATTATCGATTATATCCAACCTCTAAACTTGGACGCTTCAGCAGCGTTTCTTAATCCAACCATATACGCTGCTAAACGCATATTAAGTTTACGTGTCTCTGCAGTTGTATATACATTATTAAAGGCATCTACAAGTTTTTTTCGTAACTTTTCATTTACTTCATCTTCTGTCCAGTAATACCCTTGGTTATTTTGTACCCATTCAAAGTAAGAAACCGTTACACCACCAGAGCTCGCAAGAACATCCGGCACTAGTAGAATTCCTCTTTCTGTTAGGATTTTTGTAGCTTCTGCTGTTGTAGGTCCATTGGCTGCCTCAACAACGATGGATGCTCTAATATTACTAGCATTTTCCGAAGTAATTTGATTTGAAATTGCAGCCGGAACTAAAATATCACAATCAAGTTCTAAAAGTTCTTTATTCGTTATCGTATTTTCAAATAATGTCGTTACCGTCCCAAAACTATCACGACGATCAAGTAAATAATCGATATCTAAACCATTAGGATCGTGCAGGGCACCGTATGCATCGGAAATTCCGATGACCTTTGCACCTTCATCATGGAGAAACTTCGCTAGAAAGCTACCTGCATTTCCGAAGCCTTGAATGACAACACGCGCGCCCTTTAAATCAAATCCTTTTTTCTTAGCTGCCTCTTCAATGCAGATGGTCACACCTTGTGCTGTTGCTTTATCCCGGCCTTCAGACCCGCCAAGTACAATCGGTTTCCCTGTAATAAAACCTGGAGAATCATTTTCACGCAAACTACTATACTCATCCATCATCCATGCCATAATTTGTGAGTTCGTATACACATCCGGAGCAGGAATATCTTTTGTCGGGCCGACGATTTGACTGATCGCACGAACATATCCACGGCTTAATCGTTCAATTTCTCCCATTGACATTGTTCGTGGATCGCAAACAATTCCGCCTTTTCCTCCGCCATACGGAAGATCAACAATTCCACATTTAATTGTCATCCACATCGATAATGCCTTTACTTCATCCTCATTTACTTCAGGGTGAAAGCGAACTCCCCCTTTTGTAGGTCCAACAGCATCATTATGTTGAGAACGATACCCTGTAAAGACTTTAATCGTTCCGTCATCCATTCTAATTGGCATTCGGACAGTCAAAATTCGTAATGGTTCTTTTAACAGTTCATACATCTCATTATTAAATCCCAATTTCGAAAGGGCTTCCTGAATAACATCCTGAGTAGATGTAAATAAATTTAGATTTTCCATCGAATTCTCCTCTTTACTATATGATCGTGTGAAAGACTGTAACTTCCAAGAAATATTAAGAGAGAACTTTTTTTATACGTCCAATGGCCCAATCAAGTTCTTCTTTTGTAATGACAAGTGGCGGCGCAAAACGAATGACATTCTCATGTGTTTCTTTACATAGGAGTCCCTCTAATTTTAATGCCTCACAATATTTTCTTGCAGGCTCTCCTAAAACAACACCAATAAATAATCCTTTACCGCGCACTTCTTTAATAATTGGGTTCTGAATTTCTTTTAATTGCCCCATAAAATATTCTCCAAGCTCTAGAGACTTTTCACTTAATTTTTCTTCAACAAGCACATTTAGAGCTGCAATGGAAACAGCACAGGCCATCGGATTTCCTCCGAAGGTAGAACCGTGAGAACCTGGGTTAAAAACGCCTAAAATATCTTTATTAGCAACGACACAGGAAATTGGGAAAACACCACCGCCAAGAGCCTTTCCGAGAATATAAACATCAGGGTCGACATCTTCCCAATCACATGCAAACATTTTTCCGGAACGCGCTAAGCCTGATTGAATTTCATCTGCAATAAATAATACATTATTTTCTTTACATAATTGGTAAGCAGCTTTTAAGAAACCTTCCGGTGGAATAACAATTCCCGCCTCTCCTTGAATTGGCTCAATAATAAACGCTGCTGTATTTGGTGTTATGGCCGCTTTTAAAGCTTCTAAGTCACCATATGGGACAAGTTTAATACCTGGTAGCATTGGACCAAATCCCCGTTTATACTCTTCCTCGGAAGATAGGGATACGGCGGTCATTGTTCTCCCGTGAAAATTACCTTCACATCCGATAATTTCAGCTTGGTTCTCTGCTACACCTTTTACATCATATGCCCATCGTCTTGCCGCTTTAATGGCGGTTTCAACTGCCTCAGCACCTGTGTTCATCGGTAATGCCATTTCCTTATTCGTTAACTTACATACTTTTTCAAACCATGGACCAAGTTGGTCATTATGAAAAGCACGTGAAGTTAAAGTCACACGATCTGCTTGTTGTTTAAGCGCTTCAATTATTTTCGGATGACGATGGCCTTGATTCACAGCAGAGTAAGCACTTAACATATCCATGTATTTATTACCCTCTGGATCCTTTACCCAAACGCCTTCAGCTTCAGATATAACAACTGGCAGTGGATGATAGTTATGAGCTCCATAGTTTTCCGTTTGCTCGATAATTGCCTCCGACTTTGTTACCATAAAAAATTTCCCCCTATCTTAAAATAGAGCCTTCTCAAAAAAGAAGGCCCTTATAAAAATGAAATTCAAAACTTCACTTACAACATTTCAGAAGTTGTTTTTCCTTGCATATGAAGTGCCAAGTAATCAGGACCACCAGCTTTTGAGTCAGTTCCTGACATATTAAATCCACCAAATGGTTGGTAGCCAACGATGGCACCTGTGCAGCCACGATTGAAGTATAGGTTACCTACATGAAAATCTTCACGTGCTTGTTCCATATGTTCTCTATTCGTTGTGATAACAGCACCTGTTAAGCCATACTCTGTGTTATTTGCAATGTCTATAGCGTGTGAAAAATCTTTCGCTTTACAAAATGCAACAACAGGTCCAAAAATTTCCTCTTTCATTAAACGTGCATTTTCATCAACATCGGCAAAAATGGTTGGTTGTACAAAATAACCTTTCGAAGCATCGCCTTCTCCACCAGTCATCAATTTACCTTCTGATTTACCGATTTCAATATAGCTCATAATTTTATCATATGCAGCTTGGTCGACAACGGGTCCCATATAATTACCGCGATCAACCGGATTTCCAACAGTTAATTCTTTTGTTAACTCTACTGCGCGATTTAGAACTTTATCATATACATCCTCAACAATAACTGCACGAGAGCATGCTGAACATTTTTGTCCTGAGAAGCCAAATGAAGATGCAACGATCGATTGCGCTGCTAATTCAAGATCTGCCTCTGCATCAACAACAATCGTATCTTTTCCGCCCATTTCAGCGATCACACGTTTCAACCAAATTTGACCCTCGTTTAATTTAGATGCACGTTCATAAATGCGTAGACCTACATCACGTGATCCAGTAAAGCTGATGAAACGAGTTTTTGGATGATCAACTAAATAATCTCCCACTTCGGAGCCGCTACCTGGTACATAGTTTAATACCCCTTTAGGTAGTCCCGCTTCTTCAAGAACTTCAACAAATTTTGCTGCAATAATAGGTGTTGCAGATGCAGGTTTTAATAGTACAGTATTACCAGTTACAAGTGCCGCAACTGTTGTACCAGCCATAATTGCAAAGGCAAAGTTCCATGGAGAAATAACAACACCTACTCCTAGAGGAATATAGCCAAAACGATTAAACTCACCGGGACGGCTTTCAACAGGAAGGCCATCCTTTAATTTCAACATTTGGCGACCATAATATTCCATGAAGTCAATACCTTCAGCAGTATCAGCATCTGCTTCATTCCATGGTTTACCCGCTTCTTTTACTAATAAAGCGGAAAATTCATGCTTACGACGACGTACGATTGCAGCTGCTTTAAATAAAATATCCGCGCGTACTTCCGGTTTTACTTTTTTCCACGTTTGAAATGTTTCATATGCTGTTGTCATTGCTTTTTCAGCTAATTCTTTATTTGCTTTGGACACGCGTCCAATTACTTCACTTTTATCTGCAGGGTTAATAGAGACAATTTTATCTTCAGTAGTTATTCTTTCGCCACCAATTACAAGTGGGTAATCTTGTCCTAAATAGCTTTCTACTAATTTCAAGCCTTCTTGAAAAGCTTGTTGATTTTCCGGTTTACTGAAATCTGTGAATGGTTCATGTTTATAAGGAATCATTAATCTTTCTTCCTCCTCCAAAAGCTTTTAGTATAATTTTTTACAGTATCATAACTTTCATTTCTGACACTAATAGTGCAAAAATTATTTGCACTAGAAAACCCTTACATATATAATAATGCAAAAAGATATTGCATTTTTCAAGTATTTTTTATTTATTCTTTTGAATTTTTTGAGGGGTTGGCATATTATGCAACTTAAAAATGAAATGACTATTTATAAAACAGTTCTTGACCTCATCGATGTAGGGGTCCATGTCATTGATGAGAATGGAAGAACGATTTTGTACAATAAAAAAATGATTGAAATTGAAGGAACAGATATTGAAGATGTATTAGATAAAAATATTTTAGATGTATTTCGGTTTTATCAAGGGGAAGATAGTACTTTATTAAAGGTTTTGCATACGAAAGAGCCTATTCTTAACGTTCAACAAATGTACTTTAATAATAAAGGGCAAGAAATAAAAACAGTGAACAATACTTATCCGATTTTTGATCAAAATAAGGTAGTTGGCGCAGTGGAAATCGTCCGCGACGTAACCAAATTGGAAAGAATGATGAAAAAAAATACGCAAAGAGAAACACTTTCTACACATACCTTTGATAATATATCCGACCGATCCTTTTTCCCGAAAAAGGTGATCGATACCGGAAAACAAGCAGCAAAGAATTCCTCTACAGTATTAATCATTGGCGAATCAGGTACAGGCAAACATATCCTTTCAGAATGTATTCATCATGAGAATTACCAGGCAGAAAAACGTTTAATCATTCAAAATTGTGCCTCATTGCCTGTCTCAATGATTGAGCAAGTACTAATCGATTCAATGAATCTTTTAGAAAATGAAAAAGGGGGCACATTAGTAATTGAGGATATTTATTATCTTCCACCAGCTAGCCAGTTGCATTTTCTTAACATGATTTCTACTGAACGAACGTATAAAATTATTTGTACACTAGGGAAGGATCCTATAGATTTAATAGGAAGTGGAAAATTAAATAAAACATTATATTATCATTTGAGTGAACTCACAATATTTATTCCACCATTAAGAGAACGAATAAATACACTTCCTTCGATTATTAAATTCTTTTTAAAAAAATATAATGAACGTTATCATCTGAATGTAAAAAAAATATCGAACGATTGTCTCGAAAGCTTTTCTGATTATGATTGGCCGGGTAATATAAAGGAATTAGAACATGTCATTAAAAATTCAATGAAGATACTTGATAATGAGGAATTGCTGCAGTTTCATCATTTGCCAACTAATTTTAGGCACCGAATTTCACACGATCATCAATTGCTAATTCAAAAGAATCCAATTAAACCGTTTGATGAATACATCCAAGAAGCGGAAAAATATTATATCCAAAAAGGACTGCAATACCATCAATATAACATTACAAAAACGGCTCAGGCACTTCAAATGAGTCGTCAAAATCTGCAATATCGCATTCGGAAATATGGAATTGAAAAACCATAAATAAAAAATCCGCTCCAACCTAGAGCGGATTTTTTATTATTATTTTTTGATTAAATCGGATTGATCAATCCATTCTTGTAATTTGTCTTTTAAAGTATTAAATCCTTCTGTTGGCTCTTCAGAAATAACACTTGCTTGACGACGACGAGGTTGTTTTTTCTCTTGTTTTGGCGCTTCTTCAGTGGCACGGATAGACAAGCTGATCTTGCCATTTTCTTCGTCAACTGAAAGCACTTTAACTTTCACTTCGTCACCAATTTTTAAATGATCATTAATATCTTTAACATAACCGTGTTTAATTTCTGAAATATGAACTAATCCTTGAGTTTCCTCATCAAGTGCGATAAAAGCTCCATATGGTTGAATACCAGCTACCTTACCTGTTAACACACTTCCAATTTCGTATTTTGTCGTCATCGAAACACTCCTATTTATCTAAATTTTTCTCCTATATATACGCAATAAAAAATTATACCACAGTCAAGATTGATAATCAAAAAATACGTATAATATAAAACGCTCACAAAAAATTCAAGAAGCATATTTAAGACTAAAAACGATTATATGATACAATAAAAGAAAAGAATTCTGATTATTGGAGGGATTTTGATGACTTCATTTGCACAAAATCTAAAATTTCATCGTGAACAACATAATCTAACACAAGAAGAATTAGCATTAAAAGCTAGATTGGGAACGAAAACGATTGAAAAATACGAATCTGGTGAGCAAGTTCCTAATACACAAACGATTTTAAAATTATCAACGGTTTTAGATGTGCCGGCCTCCGAATTAACTCCATCGAAATAATTTTTTATAAATTTGATTAAAAATGTACAAATGTGGATATTCTATAATTACAAGGCTTTCTGTATAGTACTGTTAAGTTTTATAGCATACTATACACTAGTATTCCCCCTTTTTATTTTTTTGACGAGATATAATGCTCGTCCTTTTTTTTGCCATTTTCTCTTACGGGAGTGAAAATCATGTCAATTTCTGTTTCAACACACAAAAAAAATATAAAAGGAATCGATTTATATTTTGAAATACATCGCAATAAAAACGCTAAAGAAACCTTCGTATTATTACACGGCTTTCTCTCATCATCTTTTAGTTTTAGAAAACTCATTCCTTATTTAACGCAAAAATTCAACGTGATTACCATTGACTTACCCCCATTTGGCCAAAGCGGAAAACATGCACACTATCAATATTCTTATCATAATTTGGCTGCGACCGTTATTTCTTTAATCAATCAGCTTGGATACCGGGGCGTGTATCTTATCGGCCATTCGATGGGCGGACAAATCGCTTTGAATATAATGCTCCAAAATCCTAGTTTAGTAAAAAAAGGAATTCTTCTTTGCAGTTCCGGCTATTTAGAAGCTTCTAAGCAATCATTAAAACTACTAAGTTACTTGCCGTTTTTTCATTATTTTGTAAAGCGATACTTAGAAAAATCTGGTGTGCAGAAAAATGTAGAAAATGTCGTACATAATAAAATGATTATTGACGATGACATGTTAAAAGGCTACGAGCAGCCGTTTTTAAATAATGAAATATTTCGTGGTTTGTCAAGAATGGTAAGAGATCGGGAAGGAGATTTAACATCCGATAGATTAAAGACTATCACAACTCCCTGTCTATTAATTTGGGGGGAATTTGATCGAGTCGTTCCCCTTCACATCGGAAAACGATTAGCAACGGAAATACCGAATGCAAAACTCGTCGTTTTAAAGGAAGCGGGGCATTTAATCCCGGAGGAAAAAGCTAAAGAAGTTTACCAAAACATTTGTGAGTTTATAAAATAAGCGGAAGCGCCTTGACCAGTCCCTGGAGCTGGACATTAAATACAAAACCGGGAAATTAATCTCCCGGTTTTGTGTAATACACATTAGAAGTATGACAGCGATTAATTATTAAGGTAACTTAGTTGTAATTATCAGTTTCTCTTCTTTATTCTTATCCTCAACTTTCATTAAATAACTCCATTATTAGCTGTCATATCAAAAATATCTTTATCATTAATTTTTCCCTGTTTCTTAATTAGATTATTATCAATTTGAAACTTGTGGAAATACCTGTCTCCACCCATACCAACAAATACATGATTACTAGCATCTACCCTAAGTCTGTTAACCTCCATATACTTACTCGAAAATTCTTTAGCCTTCATCGTTCGAGTATCATAAAGAACTAGTTTGTTATCCGCAAAAGAGTTAGAAAAGAAAGCTAAGTAAACAATTTGGTGATCATTTAATAATTCCCCCCAACCAATTTTCTTATGTGGACTCTTAAACCTTTCCAATTTTTGTTTTGAAATATCGTATATATAACAGTAGCCTTTTCCCCCTCTTATATCAGTAAAGAGAAGTTTTCCTTTTTGTATAGATAAAAACGCATTTTCAAGTGTATGTGTTTTTAAATTAAAAATTATTTTATTACTATGTGAATTAAGATCCCGTAACATTACATAAGATTGATTTTTCTTTTGATCATAATAAATCCATGCTATATGATTATCAGCTAAAACAGGGAATTCATTTTTGATTGACTTATCATTTTCTTTTGTAACAGGTTTAATTTCCTTTGTTTTTGTATTCATGATATATATATTTTTCTGATCCCCAAAATCATCACTATCTACCCAAGTAAGCCATCGACCATTAGCTTTTACTCCTTGTACAGAAGAACTATCAAATTTAGTTGTAAATAGCTGCACAGTTTTCTTTGTTTTCCTGTTATATTGAATGATTTTATTAGCCATTCCAGAAGGACTTTTATCAGCAGCACTCAAATAAACATTGTCTCCATAAGAGTCATAAGAGGATATTTCTTTATACGGTAAATTAATATTCACATTAAGATCTTTATCATAAATCTGTGTTTTTTGCAGCGATTTAGAGTTTGTTGCTGATGAACTTTTTGATTGGAATAATCGAATTCCATAAAAAGCTATGACTATTAGTACTAATAAAATTATTAATAAATACAATTTTCTTCGTTTCATTTCAACTCCTCCTTCTTAAAAAAATACCTTATGTCATCCTCGAATTTTTGAGTGAATAAAGATAAAAGGTCGTGAGGTTCTCTCACGACCTAGAGAATACTACCAAACCATAACGGCATTGGTTGACTGGTTGTCTGCTTCATATACTGCTCTAGCAATTCCTTTACTAGAGACAGACGTTCTGAGTTTTGACCAATATGTTCCACCATGGGTGAATTCAGTAGTTCTAATTTTACTGTCGGCTGAGAAATCACCCCGCATCTAACTTTAACAGAAGGGACTAGTTCCATTTTGCTATCGCCGATTAACCCTATCCTGCGCCTTCCACCCTAAAACAAGGTTTTTCTAAAAAAGAAATACCCCTTAGAATAAGTTCTAAAACTTTTTAGGGGTATTTTTAATGATTATCTTTTGGTAATTACCACTTCTTAAGCGTTCCTCCGCCTTCACATCGTGTATCATCTCCACCCTTACAAGCGGCCATCATATAATAATAACCTGTGCTTGGAATATCACCATAGCTATAGTCAATTCCACCTTTACCTGCTGCATAACTCCAAGGTGTTATTTGCTTTCCGTCACTTAATCGAAAAACCGCAAAAGCCACATGAAAAAGACTTTTATTTGTTGTTCCAAAATCATACTTAAACTCTTCACCTTTAGAAAAATATATTTTTGGTGTAGACCAATATTGAGCTACACCATACTTCATAGAAATATCAACACATCTTGAATTTCCGGAACAAGAAATAATAGCCGCCCCAGCTGTGTTAGTCGTACCGAACATTGATGTACCCATAATAACCAAAAATGTAGCCGCAACAATCATCATTTTTTTTACCATTAGATAACACAAACCTTTCTTCGTATATTTACTAATGGTATATTTCTATTTTATTTAGAAATAATCCTTTATTTTTTTAAAGTTTTTACGCTTTTTTTCCAAGGAATAAAAAAATAGTTTAATTGGCTTAACTATTTAAACACTAACGAGTAACTGCCTAAAGAAGAATTGAAAAAATGATAAAAATCCATTTAGATTAATTTCAATTAAATGTATTGGCAATTTCAATGAATCCTTCTTTTGTTAGAGTTGATTTTTTTAAAGTATAGCAATATTCCACTTGGTCCTTAATGAAGGCAAACATATAAAAGTTATCTTTAAAAAAATATCCTTCAATCCCGTTCTTAAGAATTACCTTTTCTGATTTATCTAATGGCAAAAATGTTACTTCTTTTTTCTTAGCTGGTTTAATATTTAAAATGAAATTATTAGAAGTAATTGAATTTAAATCATACCATATTAATTTGAGTTCATTTTTATATGCTTTTCCCACCTTATAATTGTAATTTATTGGAATATCCGGTATTAGTACATTTACTTTCTCTTTATTCTCGTAAGTAGATATTGCTTTGTTTAATGAAACATAGCCATCATTTTTTAAGGTAATTTTAAACGAGCGGATAGGATCATTAGTTTTTGCATTTACTTGATTACCTTGAATATTGAATAGAAGTATAAACCCAATAAAAAATACTGAAATAAATCTCATATAAACACTCCTTTAAATATAATTACAATTGGATTCAATTTGCATTTACATGTATTAAACTTTTTAATTGATTTTACTAGGCTTTAGTATTTGTTATTTATAAAAGGTTATTCATAGTTGATAAAGGGGAAAGGCAATGAGAACTAAAAATGTCCCCGTATTGTATTTGTCAAATTCTTATCATTGGTGGAGGTCGAGAATTTTTTCTTTAAAATCTTTTAATCTATTTTTAAGCAATGTGGAGGCTACCTACCCCTTACCTTAAAAATTCCTTACTATTAATAAGTTAATAAAAAGTCTCAAAGTTCTTTTGATACTTCCAATTCATACTCGGCTATGACCGGTTTATAGGTTTGCAATCCTTATTTGGAGAGAAATAGTCATTCTTAATAAAAAAAGAACTTCTTAACGGTCCTTTTAGTTATTTATTTTTTATTACTCCACATGCAATACGGTTTCCAGCATCACCTGAAGGTTGAGTCATCCCGTCATCTTTGGATTCATGGATGACAATGGAGGTACCGTCCTTTGTAAATAACGAATTTTTACCACTGTCCATTGTAACTTGTGGGGCGAGAATGTCTAATTTTGCTTTTCCATCATCTTTTACAATTAAGTTAGGAAGATCTCCTGCATGAGAGCCTTTTGGATTTAATAGTCCGTGTTCTTTCTTTTCGGGATTAAAATGGTTACCGGCGGAAGTGAAAGTGGGAGCTTTACAACTTCCCTTTTCGTGAAAATGAATCGCATGCTCACCCGGCGGAAGTCCAGTTAGATTAATCTTTAACATGACACCCTTCGCTTGCTCTTTCAAATTTATCTTTCCGAGACTATCACCTGTAGCGTTTTTTATATCAACATCCGTATCTTTCGGATTCCCTTGAGTACACCCGCTCAATAGTATCGTCGTTAAGAGAATTGCAGCCCATTTCATTATGTATTCCTCCAAAATTTGTTAGTTATCTATTCACAATTCTAGCCAGAACAAAGCCTGTCTATTCGTTTAAAAAACAAAAAGCCAATCCATTAGTTGAATTGGCTCATCTATTATTTTAGATGTTTAATTTTTTCTTCAAATTCCTTTGCTTTTTTTAATTGTTTTTTATTTACTCTAAGAATAAACATAAACGTTAAGATGCATAGAATTAAAAAGATCGAAAACGAAATAAATGCGGGAATATATTCTCTCTTATCTTCCGGAAAATAAAGAAACAAATTTAGTATGAAAATATTTAAAGAGTTTAACATGAGAAACTCCCTTTCTTATAAAACTTTTCTTAACTAGTATACCAATTATCACCTTGTAAAACCAATTGCTTGATTTGACAAATTTATTACAAAAAGCTGCCCGATTGGACAGCTTCCCCTTATTTCAATACATTTATTTTTTCAATAACAACATCGAATTGAACTGGACGGTCTTGCATATCTGTTTTCACTTCAGCGATTTTATCAACAACATCCATACCTTCAATCACATGACCAAATACTGTGTGGCGGAAATCTAAATGTGGAGTTCCCCCGTTTTCCATATATGCATTAATTACTTCTTCTGGGTAACCCGCTCTTTCCATTTGGCCTTTCATTCTTGGATCAACGGCAACACTTTGGACGATAAAGAATTGACTGCCATTAGTGTTAGGACCTGCATTTGCCATTGATAATGCTCCGCGGAAGTTAAATAATTGTTGAGAAAATTCGTCTTCAAATGGAGCTCCATAAATACTTTCTCCACCTGTACCGTTTCCTTGCGGGTCTCCACCTTGAATCATAAATCCGTTAATGATACGGTGGAAAGTTACTCCCTCATAGTACCCATCTTGACTATGCTTTACAAAATTTTCAACTGTTTTAGGTGCAAGTTCCGGAAATAATTTAATTTTAATATTTCCCATATTTGTTTGCATTTCAATGACCTTTTCGTTTTCTAACACTTCATTTGTAAGCTGTGGATATGTCATTTGATATACTCCTTTATGTATAATTTAAAATTTATTATGATAATACATATCTTCCTTCACTTACTTTACTAAATTCATATCCCATGATGCAACTTTCATCTTCTTTTCTTTTCATTTTGCTTGTAGTCCATCATAATAGTCATAAGGAGGTAGATTATTATGGAACTCGAACAAATAGTGACTTTTTTTAATAAAACAGGAAAATACATAGGTGAAATTACAGGCATTTATCCCGATCATTATGTTGTCAGAACACTGGCTGTTTTAAAACACCCGATGCAAGGCGATTTGCATCATCCGAAAGAAACCGACGTTGCCTTTTTTCACGAAAGAAAAGCATTAGCTTACAGAGAACAATCAAATATACCGTTAAAAATGGTCAAACCTTATGAAGGAGATGTCCCAAATTATAATGATTCCCTCAAACAATCTGTTGAGAAAATGCTAAATGATCTCACAGCTAAGAAATCTGAATTTAACATAAAAAGTATAGAAAGTTTAAAAAGCATCCAACGGGAATATGAATTAATGTACAATATTAAATGGGATAATTAATGCATGGAGATGATGACGAATCATCTCTTTTTTTATTCTTGTACTTCCCTTGTTAGCACAATAATTGAAGCGGTTTCACAAAACGAAATGGGCTCTTTCATAGTTGAAATTTTAGAAAATATCAATATAATACTTAGGTAAACTAAATATTAGAAAAACGAAAGTTATTAAAAATAAAAGGCTCTTTTCTAAAAGATTGTTGCTGTTATAAGCACAGAGTGGATTGGAGCGGAAGGCACTTGACTCCTGCGGGATCAGCTGGACAGATGAGACCCCGCAGGAGCGAAGCGACGAGGAGGCTCATCGCCAGCCCCGCGGAAAGCAAGTGCCTATAGCGGAAAGGAACGGTTCATTTCATTATTTCCTACAACAACAACCTTTACGAAAATAACCAAAAAAGAAGGTGTTTTTGATTAGTAACGAAAAGCGTAATTTATTGATTATGTGGATTTGCAACTTCTTAGTCGGTGCAAGCACAACAATGATCATGCCTTTCCTTTCTTTATACATTGAATCATTCGGAAACTATAGTGATGAATATGTACAAAGATGGGCGGGATTTGTTTTTGGAGTGACCTTTTTGGTGGCTTTTTTCATTTCTCCGATTTGGGGAAGATTTGGCGATCGATATGGATTTAAACCAATTCTATTAATTACGGGATATGGGATTGCCGTCAGTATCTTTTTCATGGGAATGATGCACCATGTAATCGGTCTATTCATCTTAAGATTTATGATGGGGATTGTAACAGGATTTATCCCGACATCCATTGCCCTCATTTCATCCCAAACCCCTAAAGAAAGTGCGGGGAAAGTTTTAGGCACATTGCAAATGGGAACCGTTTCAGGAACATTATTCGGACCGTTAATTGGCGGTGCAATGGCAGACTCATTCGGCTTTAAGTACACATTTATTATTACCTCTATTTCCATTATCATTGCTACAACCGGCGTACTATTTGGTATTGTCGAGAACAGAAAAGAAAGAATCGCCAAACTAGGTCAAAAAGAATTCAGCCGTAAAGATGTTTTAAAAAGAATTTTTAATCATCGTATTTTAATTACTGTAATGATCATAGCGCTACTTATTCAAGTAGCAAACTTTAGTATCCAACCACTACTCGCCCTTTATGTGAGTCAATTAAGCAGTGCAGGAAGTGTCGCTTTGTTAGCTGGTATGGCGTTTTCAGCTACTGGTTTCGGTAATCTATTAATGACACGTCAATGGGGTAAGCTCGGGGATAAAATCGGCCATGAAAAAGTATTAATGTGTTTACTCATACTTGCTTCGATTTTTATCATTCCCCAAGCACTTGCCAACCAGCTTTGGGAACTAGTCATTTTCCGTTTTCTCTTTGGAATGGCCATCGGTGGAATGCTTCCGAGTATCACTGCCTTTATTCGCAGAGAAGCACCGCTTGAAATGCAAGGGGAAGTACTTGGTTATAATCAAAGTTTTCGATTTCTAGGTAATGTAATCGGACCTGTATTAGGTGGACTAATTTCGGGATTTAGCGGGATCTCATCCGTATTTTATGTGACTAGTGCACTATTTTTAATTGCGTTCGGAATACTGCTTTATAGTATTAAGCACGATCGGCATCAGCTAAAAGAGAGATACTAAAAATAACCTACAAGTGTCATCACTTGTAGGTTATTTTTTTGGTACAACGGCCATTGTACATCGTGACGTACAGATAAGCCGGTCTTCTTCATCTTTAATTTTGATTTCCCATACATGAGTACTTTTTCCAACATGAACTGCATCGGCAAAAGCAGTTACTACACCATCCCGTTTTGATCGAATATGATTTGCGTTTATTTCTAAACCAAAACATATTTCATTTTCTTGATCAATGATGGCTGCGGCTCCAACACTAGCCACTGTTTCCGCAAGAGCAACCGATGCCCCTCCGTGCAAATAACCGAATGGTTGCTTCGTTCTTTCATTCACAGGCATCGTAGCTACTACTTTTCCTTTGCCAATCTCTACAAATTCAATTCCTAACGCCCCGATTAATGTGTTTTTATAATCCATTTTATCTTTCCTCCTTAAACTTATTATTCAAGAAGGATTCCCGAAACTCCTTCTTCCGTATTTTTTATCATAATATAAATTTAGCTACACATACTACAGTTCTTTCAGCATATTGTGAAAAGGAAGGTATTTACTCTCGTTTCATGATTATTAAGGAGGGGACGATTACTTTGAACCACAATTACCCAAATTATCCGATGTATCCCCCCAATCCCTATCAGCCATACCCTTTTTCTTACTCTCGCCAGTATCAGCCAGTGAACCCATCATTATTTATTCAATCCGCTAACAAAACGTTAGTTATTTTAAAAGACGCTGAAAAAATAGTTGAAAAAATATCTAAATCGGAGGATTTTTCAAAAAGGCTAATGACTTTTGCTCAACAGTCAAAATTAAATGAGGTAAAAAAAATGATCTCTAGTATTGGAGTAAAAACAATACCGATCATCCGCTTTACCCCAAGCGGTCTTGTTTTGAACTTTTCAAATAGCAAAAGCGAACCAAATTGTTGTCTGCTTCAATTAAAAATTCGCTGGGGGCAGTAAAAATAGTAATCGAATAAAGCTCTTCGAAATTGAAGAGCTTTAAGCCGCAATATTATCTATATGGTACATATGGGAATGCATTCGCACCGTAACCCCCATATTGCGGGTATGGATATGGTTGTGGATACGGATACGGCTGCGGGTATGGTAGTGGATAAGGACGTGGTCTAAATATCGCACTTCCTAATCCACCACCAATAAGCCCGCCAATAAATCCCCCTACTAGTGGGGCGCCAAAAAGAAAAGGAAACATTCTCGAATTTTGAGGGATGGGTGCCTGTCGATAATAATACATTAGGTATACCTCCTTTTTAGAGACACTCTTTATATTTTTATGCGAGTTAAGGGCGAATGGCATGGGCAAACGCGATTTTGGATAGGCTTTTAACTGCCCAAATATACGTGAAAGGTCACGGATATTAAAAAAAACCGTAATCATACGGTTTTTTTTGACTCGAATTATTTGATTGGTTCAAATCTTTCCACAAGTAAGGCCAATGTACGAACCATAACTCCGGTTGCACCGGAAGGCCCCAAATCGTACTCTTTACTAGTAACGGCTGTTCCGGCAATATCTAAATGGACCCATGGGGTATCTTCTGCAAATTCTCCGACAAAAGCACCTCCCATAATTGCATGACCCTCACTGCCTGGGGAATTATTTAAGTCCGCAATTTTGCTTCCGCGAACCCGTTTTTTATCATTTTCAGTTAGTGGCAGGCGCCAAATAAATTCGCCGGATTCACTTGATGCTTCTAATACTTGTTCAAAAAATCCTTCATGATTAGTTAAAGCACCTGTTTTATCAAGGCCAAGCGCAGTAATAACACCACCTGTTAATGTAGCGACATCAACTAAATAGTTTGCCCCATGATGTTTCGCATAAGTAATAGCATCTGCTAATGCTAATCTACCTTCTGCATCAGTATTCAATACTTCGATCGTTTTTCCACTCATAGATGTAATGACATCGTCCGGCTTAAATGCTGAACCACTAATCATATTATCTGTAGAAGGAATAACCGCTACAACGTTTTGCTCAGGTCTTAGCTCGCCAATGATCTCCATTGCCCCTAGAACAGCAGCGGCACCGCCCATATCGGTTTTCATCCCAACGATACCGGCTTTTGTTTTTAATGAATATCCCCCAGTATCAAAGGTAACTCCTTTGCCGACGAGACCGATAACATCTTTCCATTCTTCTTTCCCTTGATATTTTAGCACAATCATTTTTGGAGGCTCTGTGGATCCTTGGTTTACAGCTAAAAAAGCACCCATTCCCAATTTTTCCATTTCTTCTTTTTCAAGGATTTCTACTTCAAATTCATATTTTTTTGCTACTTCTTCAGCATAATGAGCTAGCTCTGTAGCTGTTAGCATATTACCGGGAAGATTGACTAGCGTACGTGCGGAGTTTGTTGCTTTCCCGAATGCATATCCAACTGTCAATGCCGCCTCAATCTCATCTTTGTCTGCTTCCGTGAAAATACTTAATTGTTCTATTTTCTTCTCCGGTTCATTCGATTTTTGTTTATATCCGGCAAATTCGTATGTGGCTAATGCAAAAGCTTCACTTAATGCATTTGCCACATCATCATGGGAAAGCGATTCCGTTACAAACGTATCAAGGGCGACAGCGGCTGATTGTAATCGATTCTTATTGACAAATTTAAATGCCTTTCCAAACGCCTCTTTTATTTCGTCAAATTTTAAGTCTTTCTCTTTTCCTAAACCGATAAATACTAAACGTTTAGAAGCAATTTTTCCCAATGTATGTACTTTTGATATTTCCTTTAATTTAGCTGATAAATCTCCTGATTTAACAAGCTCAGTCAAGCCGTTTTCAAATTTTGCATCCAACTCTGTTAAAATTCCAGAAAACTTTTCAGGAGTATCCTTTAAACCGATTAGTAAACATTCCTGACTGTCATTAAAAGGATTTGAACTACTAATATTAAACATTCTAAAAACACCTCCATTGTTTATTATAGCGAAAAACTTTTACAATAACATTGTTCACATATCAAAAATTAACTCAATTTTGAAAAGTCCCGAAAAATATAAAGTGGGCTGACATAATCAGCCCACTACATTCTATTCTAATTTTGTTTTTATATATTGTTGCCTAAACACTTGCATTGTCTTATCTTCATTTAGTTTTGTTAATTCTTTCTCGGTTAATTTTCCTTTACCTACTTCGACAATATAAACTTCTACACTCTTCTTTCCCCATTGCTCATAAACATCGTTAACTGTTTCATAATATAGGTCCAACCTATTTCCTTTAATAGCAGATCCAGTATCGGCCACGACTCCATATCCATAACCTGGAATAAAAAGAATAGAACCTATCGGAAATACGTTTGTGTCTGCTGCAATCGTTGAATATAAATCCCTTTTTACTTTAACACCTGAATATGTAATACCATATTGTGGATCATTTGGATTTTTACCAGTTGATTCCACACCTGCTGTATAGCCAGTCGCCAAAACTTTTTTAGTAGGATATTTTGACCAATTAATCGCTTCTTCTAATTTTGGTATTGTCCCTTTTACAGATTCACTTGATGAAATTTTTGTAGTTGTCGCCACTGATTTTTTCAATGATTTTAATGATAATCCAATTGATTTACTACTAAAATCGCGTTCTAATTTTTGATTACTATTTGATATTTTGCTACCCGATCCATAGACCATATCTGAATCGAATGTTTCAGCCTTAACTCCAGAAATTGATTGAAATGTTGTTAAAACAGCACCTATAAATAAAATTGTCATAAGGAAACGCCTTAATATTTTTTTCATATACATAGTTTTTCCACTCCTCCCAAATCTATTCCTTTCCTAAAACGATTTGAAATATTCATGGCGAGGAGAGAAAACTTAAAATTCAACCAATTTTGAATAAAATTTTCAATAAAAAAAAAGCCTTTAAGAGGCTTAAAGAAACTATATTAAAACATGCGATAACCTTTTTTACGTAAAATTTTCATAACCACTCCTGCTACGATTGCACCTATGAAACCACTTAATAATATCATAATGTCAGGTGCTAATAAGGCCGTTATCTTTTTTCCTAATTCATGAAAAGCATGACTTGAATTCGTGAAGTATTCAAGGAAACGAACATTATCAATAATCAAAATAGCAACAATTGGATAAACAATTGCCATTAACCATGTCATTCTTAATAGCATATTTAAAATGAAACCAATGCCAAAGAAAAGAACAAAAAATAATAACATCGAAATAATTAAAACCGGTAATGCCATATGCATTCGAACACGTACCTCCAAATATTCATTTCTCTCATAAAAATACACTAAATTCAAGTGTACTTAATGTTTTGGCACCCGTCAATAAAAGTGAAAGGTAAAGAAATGAACATTTTGTGTAAAGGGTTCACTCAAAAATAAAAAGGCCCCATTCAGGAAGCCCTTCATCTATTTAACAATTTTCTATTTTTTCTTACCTGTACCGTCACAACACGGACATGTTTCAGAACCGCCTAGAATGAGTTGAAAGTAACCTTTTCCAGAACAATATGTGCATTTTTTATTCTCCGCTGTAGCTATCTTCATTTTACTCAACTCCTCGTCTAAAATTTTGTTTCTTAATTTTCTGATAATATATCACCTTTTCATAAAATGGTAAACAAGCGAATCGAGGGAAGAAAGCGCATACAACGACGGCTTTTCTTATTTTTCTTTCTATATCTCCTGAATACTGAATTTTTTAAAAATACGAAAAAGATGGATAAGTTACATCCATCTTTTCATTGCATATTATAATAATTTAAATTTGCCCTTTTTCATCACTAATGAAGGACCACCAACCATAAATAATGCACGGTTATCAATCACTTTTTTCATGACCGAAGCCTTCGTACCTTTGATTTTCTTTCCAAAAACCACTCCGATTGCATCGTCTTCACCGAGTGAACAAACAGTACCTTTGTCATCAAAAACAAAGTTTTCGAGATCGTTTTTACCTTGGACAAGCTTCGCCACATTTCGCGCACAAACTTCCCCATGCTGCATAGCAATTTGGGCAGTAGGTGGATATGGACGATTAATTTCTTCGTTAATAATTAGCGAGCAATCACCAATGACAAAAATATCTTCATAACCCGGAATACGAAGGTCATCGTTAACTTTAACTCTGCCACGCATCGTTTCAAATCCCGATTTATCAATAACGGAATTACCGCGAACCCCTGCTGACCAAATAACGGTTCCAGCTTTTATCTCCTGTGGTTCTTCACCTTTTTTACCGAAGAACACACCTTCAGAAGTGACTTCTTGTACTGAATTACCGATATGGAATTCTACACCTTTACTTTCAAGTAATGCGATCGCATAGTTGACTAGATCACGATCAAATTGTGGCAATACCATAGGGGAAGCTTCAATACAAGTTATTCTTACTTTTTTAGCATCAATATCGTATTCTTCACATAGTTCAGGGATACGATTTGTTAATTCACCTAAAAATTCAATACCTGTAAATCCTGCCCCACCGACAACAATTGATAATCGTTTTTCATCTTTTTCTACTTCCGTGTTGTATGTTGCGAATTGGTATTCGATGTGTTCACGAATTTGTCTTGCTGCATTTACATTTGTGATTGCAAATGCATATTTGTCTAAACCTTTAATGCCAAATGTTTCTGAATCAGAACCAAGAGAAATGACTAAATAATCATATTCCACTTCACCATTTGCAAGAATTACTTTCTTTTCTTCCGGATTTACTTTTTCAATTGTAGCTTGAATAAATTCAACTTTTGCCGGATTTATGACATTTTTAATATCATAACGTACTCGATCATGATGGAGAGTACCTGCTGACGCCTCATGAAGCCATGTCGTTTCATAATGATATTTATTTTTATTGATTAAAATTATCTCAGCATCATTCGTCCCTAATAATTTTTGTAAACGAGTTACAGTCATTAATCCGCCATAACCTGCACCCAAAATAACAACTCTTGGCTTTCTCACAGTATCAATTCCACCTTTTAATTTTTTAGTGATGGTATTTATAGCTTACCACCATAAATATGCAAAAAAACATTTGTGATATATTTCACTAATGAATACATAGTAAAATAAGGCTTTGTTAAACTAACTACATTATTAACTAAGCCCCATATAAAAATTGTCATAAAAAATTAATATTATCCACACCTAATAATATTCCTTTTGCAGGTCTTTTTCAATATCTATTTAGGAAAAATGAAACTTAGAAAAATTCCAAAAACGGTACCCAAAATGCTAACATTAGATTATATGATTTTGGATGTGATATTATGGAATTGAAATTATATGATGTGGAGGGAATTTTTTTGAAGGAAGATCAAAAAATTTATGATATAACGATTATTGGCGGAGGACCTACTGGATTGTTCACCGCATTTTACGGAGGTATGCGTCAAGCAAGTGTGAAGATCATTGAAAGTCTGCCTCAATTAGGTGGACAGCTTGCCGCATTATATCCGGAAAAATATATTTATGATGTTGCCGGATTCCCAAAAATTAAAGCACATGATTTAGTTAATAATTTAAAAGAACAAATTGCCATGTTCTCACCTACTATATGTCTTGAACAAGCTGTTGAAAATGTTGAAAAACAAGAGGATGAAGTATTTAAACTGACGACAGATAAAGAAATCCATTACTCCAAAACAATCATCATAACTGCTGGTGTTGGTGCATTCCAACCACGTCGTTTAGAATTGGAAAATGCTGCTCAATATGAAGGAAAGAATTTACACTATTTTGTTGAGGATCTTCAAAGCTTTGCAGGTCAAAAAGTAGCGATATTAGGTGGTGGAGACTCCGCTGTTGACTGGGCATTAATGTTAGAACCAATTGCTGAAAAAGTTTCCTTAATTCACCGTCGCGATAAGTTCCGTGCTCATGAGCACAGTGTTGAAACATTGCGTAATTCTAAAGTTGAGATTGTCACTCCATTTGTTCCAGTAGAATTAGTTGGCGATGAAAATCAAGCAAAACAGCTAGTCCTAGAAGAAGTTCGTGGTGACAAAAAAGAAACAGTTGATTTTGACTCACTAATCGTCAATTACGGATTCGTTTCTTCTCTTGGTCCAATTAAAGATTGGGGCATTGAAATTGAGAAAAATTCAATCGTTGTTAACTCGAAAATGGAAACGAACATTCCAGGAATCTATGCAGCTGGAGATATTTGTACATTTGAAGGAAAAATAAAATTAATAGCAACTGGTTTTGGTGAAGCCCCTACCGCTGTAAGTAACGCCAAAGCTTACATAGATCCAAAAGCCCGCTTGCAGCCAATGCACAGTACGTCATTATTTCCGTCATAAGAAAAACCTAGGATTTTTTCCTAGGTTTCCTTTTTAACAATTCTCCGGTGTTCCAGCTACCTTCGCTGTTCTAAACGATGATCCACAACCGCAAGATGCGATCGCATTCGGATTATCGATGGTAAAGCCGCCGCCCATAAGAGATTGCTTATAATCAATTTTTGTTCCTTGAAGTATTGGTGCACTTTCTTTATCGACAAGAATAGCTATTCCATGTTGGCTATCTTCCATATCTTCCGCTTTTTTCTCTTGATCAAAGCCCATTCCGTAAGATAGTCCTGTACATCCGCCACCATTGACTGATACGCGTAGGAATGACCCTTCTTCTTCGTTTTGCTTCATCATATCTTTTATTTGAAGAGCTGCTGCTTCAGTAATCACTACAACATTTGTCATTTTTCCACCTCCATAATAAATGTTATCTATCCATTCTATGCTTATTTGAATATTTATTTTATATTATATACCCTATAAACACTGTACTCAACCTTTACGCTTTTGATAGTCTGATGATAAATGTTAAACGAAAAAGAGGCTATAAATAGCCCCCTTTTCGCTTTTAAAACATCGGATTTTCTTCTAAATATTTATATATATTTTCGACGAGCTCTTCTGAAGTTTCACCTTTTACATATTCTCCATTTACAAGCGCAAAAGGTGCCATTCCACAAAGATCGCAATAGTCTAAGCAGCTATATTCTACAATATCCAGATTTGGATCTTCTTCTAGAATTTCAAGAGCCTTAAATGCTCCACTTGCAAGATTGCTCGCACAAAACTCTATTATAGGATTCAAAGATAGTCACCTCACTACCAAGGTTTATCCTACCCTTTTTCATCCTAACAGTCAATTATTATAGACCTTCGTTCACAGGCGAATAGCCGTATTTTTCCAATTCGGCATAAATAGTTTTTAATCGTGGGTTTCCTTCTCCAACAATCTTACCTTCCAATGTAACAACAGGATAGAACATATCCTCTTCAATTACTTTCTCAGCAAAGCGCTTAACACTTTCTTCTTCAGGTGGATTATAAATGTCAATTAAACGCATCGTAACTGGTTGATTTGGATATTTTCGAGAAATGGCCGCTTCTAACCATTCAAATGTGTCCTTTGAAGACGGTAAATTCACACAGCTTGCACAAATGATTTCTGCACCGTATATAATAAGTTCCACTTGTTTTTTCATCTTATTTAATTCTCCCCTTTCTTTTATTGTACACAACATTTGGAAAATGAAAAGGGGGTAACGAATGAAGTTAGATAGATAGATTTTTTTTTAATTACTGATTATAATAGGAGTATGGAAAGGAGTCGATATTCGATGTCAGAACCAACTATCATTGAAAAAGTTCAAGAAGTATTAGATAAATTACGCCCGTTCTTATTACGTGATGGCGGCGACTGTGAGTTAGTTGATGTTGAAGATGGGATTGTTAAGCTTCGCCTTTTAGGTGCATGCGGTACTTGCCCAAGTTCAACTATTACACTTAAAGCCGGTATTGAACGTGCATTATTCGAAGAGGTTCCTGGTGTAGTAGAAGTAGAACAAGTTTTTTAATATTAAGAGCGATTCAAGTTGAATCGCTTTTTATTTTTGTAAAAAAAACCTTCTAACTTATTAACCAATCAACTACAGGAACATTTAACCTTCCCGAAACTTCTGCTATCTGAAAAAAGTCACTTAAAAATTTTTCATATTCGACTGAATCCCTCATATACTTTCTTAATCTTTCCTCCAAATGTTTTTGATGCTGTTCAGAATTAGTAATAAAATATTCTTCTATGCATTCAAAATAATGAAGTGGAAATAATAAGCGAGCATATAAAAGCCTCCAGGAAAAGGGTGAAAGTGGTGTAACGGATTGATAGCTTCTTAAAAAATCTTGAACATCTGGTAAAAATGTTCGTTTGTTGCGAAAATATTGATCACGAATCCATTCGGCAATATCTCTGCTAGGATGATCAAAAACCCAGTCAAATGGATTACGAATCCATTGGTTCTTTCCCCATGAATTTTTATTGAAACGTTCATGACAAACCGTTCCGGTATCAATTTGAACTGGTGAATCATCTATTTCAGTATCGACGAGATATTGAATTGCATTTTCACATACACCCATATAATAAGGAAATGAATCAACGAATAAATGCTCAAATTCCTGATCAGGATGTTCTTGTACTAATCGATACCATGCTTTTTCCATTTGATCTAGACGGGTTTCCCAAAATGATTTCCACTGACCTACGCGACTCACATGTTCAAAATTGGTTTGAATTGATCTTCCTCGGAAGTGAAACTTGGCAAGTTTTCTTCCATAATTTATATGACGCGGCAATGATGATGATTTATTTTGAAGCAACACATAATCCTCTTCATTTGAAGTAATAAGGTATTTATTTTCGGTTGAGAGAACAAATCTTGAAGTATACTTGTCACCCATACCTGCTATATGCTCAGACATTTCGTATAATTCGACAAGTACGTCCTCTTTAACATTAGTGACAGGAACGAGAGTATAAATTGAATCATTTGCCATATACCGAATGAACTTCCCATCTAGGAATGAATTTTCGACTTGGACGTTGAAAAACTTTTTAAGAATATCAACTGACATGATCTTCCCCCTTTCATCAAAGTTGCCAGTAATAATATATATGATGAAATAAGGGATTTAAACTCATTGTTTTGTTTTTATCAAATAAAAAAGAAAAGGTGAATTGCTATGACAAATAATCCAAAAATGACCTTATCAGAAAAAACGGCTAGAGAATGGCTAAATAAACGTGGAGTTACTATTGAAGATATTGCTGAATTGGTTATGTTTTTGCAGAAAAAATATCATCCTGACTTACAACTAGAGGATTGTATCGAAAATATTAATCGTGTTTTATCAAAGCGGGAAGTACAAAATGCCATATTAACAGGTATTCAATTGGATATTTTGGCGGAAAAAAAGTTGCTTGATGAACCATTACAATCCATCATTGAAGTAGATGAAAGTCTTTACGGAGTGGACGAAATTTTAGCCTTTTCCATCGTGAATGTGTATGGATCGATTGGTTTTACTAATTACGGATACATCGATAAGCAAAAACCAGGTATTCTGCAAAAATTAAATGATCATTCCTCAGGAGATTGTCATACATTCCTGGATGATATTGTAGGGGCCATAGCTGCTGCTGCGTCAAGTAGATTGGCACATAGAGCAGTTGATGACGATTGAAAGTAGAAGCGTACATTTTTGGATAAATGTACGCTCATTTTTTTTGGCATTTCATTTATTTTTCTCATCGTTATCTTCCCGAATCCTGTTCTTTCGGGAACTTCATTCAGACTTTTGCATCTTCATCTTCCTGAATACTGTTCTTCCATTGGAGCAAAAAGGCATCAAACTCCTAACTCTTATGGGATAGAGGAAGGACGATATCTGAATCGAAAGGATACTGCGAAAAAGCTGGTGCCTGTAGCGGAAAGGAACTATTCATTGGTTTATTCTTACAATTCCCATTCATCTAGGGAATTAACTGCATATGTCGGTTGTTTGTCTTTTTCCAATAGAGCTTCCTTCGTTGTAACCCCTGTATGAACGAGGAGAGTATCCATTCCCGCTCTCATTCCAGCTAGAATATCTGTATCGTAAAAATCACCAACCATGATTGTCTCTTCTTTATTTGTGCCTAAATAGGCTAATGCTTGGTCCATGATAATGGATTCAGGTTTTCCAATAAAGATTGGTTCTGTTTGGGTAGATACTGTAATTACTGATGTTATTGAACCATTCCCCGGTAAGAAGCCTCGTTCCGTCGGTAATGCGATATCTGCATTCGTTGAAATAAATGTAGCGCCATTTCGAACTGCTAAACAAGCTAATGCTAATTTTTCATAATTAATTTCACGGTCGATTCCAACGACGACAAAATCGGGATTAGTATCGTTAAATTGTAGTCCTTTATTTTTTAATGCCGTTTTTAAGCCTTCTTCTCCAATTGCATAAACGGTACCGTCTTTTTTTTGCTTATATATGTATTCGGCAGTAGCCATTGAAGTTGTAAAGACTTGATTAGCTTGTGCAGGTATATCAAAATCACATAATTTTTTTGCTACCTGTTCAGGTGTTCTTGATGAGTTATTCGTTACAAAAAGATATGGAATTCCTTTTGCCTTTAGTCGATGAATAAAATCGCCGGCAGCATCAATTTTTTCACTGCCACGATACATCGTTCCATCTAAATCAATTAAATATCCTTTATATTGTTTCATTTTATTTTTTCCTTTCTATTTTAAAAAAACGCTTCCAGATGGATAGCGTTTTAATTTTTGAATGCGGAAACTGGTCCTAGTTCATTTTCTAAATAGCTTCTTACACTTGGAGCAAATTTAGAAAGTGGTTCTTTATTCTTTACAAATATTTTGCACATTTCTTCATGATCGATAGATGTATATTGCTGTACAAGGATTTTTCGGTACATGATGATTTCCATTAATCCTTTTGCCATTTCTTCGTTAATTACTTTCTCATCAAGTAAGATGTCAATTATATCCTCATAACTGCCTGGATCTCTCATAATAAAACCGTCGATCATGGAGTTGCCGACATCGAGGATTGATTCAATTATTGTATGGGCAATTCTTTCTAATGCGCATTTTTCAAGTTCTGTTTCCCATTTTTCAGTTGTATTTAAAAGCTGGAGCCGGTTCTCCATATAATGTAAAGTTGTTTCGATTTTTTCCCGATCTACAAAGTACACTGCTTTCGCACCCTTCCATTTTCCTTGTTTCCTACAATATTTATTTTATCATACCCATTAAACGATTTCTCCTTCTTGAGGATTGTTTAAACGTAAATAACACATAATAAGATTAACTCCTAAAAAGGAAGTGTATCAATATGGATGAAAAATATGAACATATAGATAAAGAAGATATTCCTTATACAGATGTATCAACCGTTGAGACTAGAAAAAATTTTATCATACCCGAGGATTTACCCGAAGGTTCGTATGGAGCACCTCGAGGTGAGAATGAACCTGTCCAAGGAAAATCCACTCCATGGAAAAAAGGTCAACGACCATATAGTGCATTTAATTATGAGTTTAAGTCCTTTCATCAAGATTTACCAAGAGAATACCCCGGTGCTCATCCTACACATGATGACGGTGAGGTTAATCAAGAACCTCCATATGATGAAAGCAACTAGCCCTTAAACGGGGCTAGTTTTGCATTTTTTTTGCTACAAAATAGGCACAGCCAAAATTACAATATTCATACAAGTATTCGGTCAACGTACCAATTTTTGTATCAAACGTTGCTTTAGGATTTTCATCTTCAAAGAAGCCCCTTAATCTTAATTGACCATAACCCCAATCACCAACTATATAATCATATCTTGATAATATGTCACTAAACCGATTTCGGAATGCTTCTTCATTAAAACCATTGCGAAATTCTTTAATAATCTCGTAAGATTGATTATTAATACTAATCATCTAACCACCTCTTTTATTTTCCCTTAATTAAAATTATAACTTAATCCCCATCAATTACTAAGAAAAAAAAACTGATTCAAGTGCAATATAACAAATAGGAGGTGTTTTATTTTGCAAAAACGATTAATTGCAGCTGCTCTTTTAGGTACAGCCCTTCTTACTGCATGTGGTACCAATAATAAAAATGTTGCCGAAAGTCCCGGAATTTATAAGCACTCGGGAAATACGATAAATAAACAAAATGACGAAGATTTGTACAACCCGGAAAAAGTGAATACACAATCTGAAAAAGAAAAAGAATTTGGTTTTGTTCGCCAAGTAAAAAGTCCAGTACCAAATAAAAACGTCAATTTCAATCAAAATAACGCGATGAACAGGGAAAAAGTTGCTAAATCAATCAGCAATATGCTTGTAACCATTCCGAATGTCCATGATGCTTCGGTACTTGTTACTGACGAAGAGGTATTGGTTGCTTATCGAACAGATGCTAAAGACAAAAAAGACCGCTTTGAAGTAGCTGATCAAGTGAAGAAAACAGCCATGTCAGTGGTTCCAAGATGGTTTCATGTTTATGTTACAGATGATACATCATTAAGGCAAGATGTTAAAAATATTGCCTACATGGATTCAAATTCACAAAATAAAGAAGAAACCATTAAAGGTCTCGTTAAAAGAATGTTAAGCCGTTCACCTCAAGGGCGTAAAGTAAATGATGGAGAAAACCCAAACGGTGAAGTTATTAATAAACATAAAAACAAAGCGGAAGATCAAGATGAATACCGCGAACGAATGGATAATGGGAACTTATAGTGATTAACTGCGTCGTAATAGACGCAGTTTTTTTACCATTATTTTATACTTATGAAATATTCGTTCGTTCAAATAATAATTGATAGCAATCATTAAGTTACAAGGAGGCAAAGAATGTGCGTATCCTACTATCTTCACTTCTATTGCTTGCATTTATTTCGCCAACTTGTTTTGCTTCAAGCAAAACTTTATCAGATGAAGAAATTTTTCAAAAAAGAATGGAATTATATAAAAGGGTAGAAACAGTTACAAATATTCCTTGGTATTATATGGCTGCAGTTGATCATTATGAAAGAAGTATCCGTTCAGTTAGAAATGATTTGCCAAAAGCAAAAGGGATAACAGGCATTTATTTTAAACCCGAACAATGGAGCGGTCTTTTAAATCCTGACAGGAAAGATGTTCATCCGTTATCTATTCAGTTTTTTAACGGAATAGGTGTCGATGGAAATGGCGATGGAAAGGCAAACATAAATGATGACGTCGATATTCTATTTTCATTTGCCAATCATATTTTAAATTACGGAATAGATGAAGATCAATTTAAAATTGCTTTATGGGAGTATTATAAAAGGGATAAAACCGTTGGTATCATCATGGAGAAAGCAAGGCTCTATAAACATTTTGGCAGATTAGATTTAAATCATAAAACATTTCCTTTACCGAGAGGATATAATTATACGTATCACAATACTTGGGGAGATTCTAGGGGCTGGGGAGGCAGGAGAATACACGAGGGTACAGATATTTTCGCAGGATATGGCGTCCCCGTTCGATCCACAAGTTACGGTATTGTTGAAATGAAAGGATGGAATAAATTTGGGGGCTGGCGAGTAGGCATACGCGATATTAATAATACGTATCACTATTTTGCTCATTTAAATGGATTCGCGAAAGGATTAAAGATTGGACAAATTGTGAAACCGGGAACATTGATTGGAAGTGTAGGAAGTACGGGTTACGGCCCTCCAGGAACATCTGGAAAATTCCCTCCGCATTTACACTACGGTATGTATAAAGACAACGGGCGCACAGAATGGTCATTTGATCCATATCCATATTTAAAACAATGGGAACGCTTAGACAGAATAAGAGCCTCAAAAAAATGAGGCTCTTATTTTTTCTTTGTTGATTCTTTTTCTTTTTTTTCTTCACCATCTAATTGAATTGATGGTGGGGATGATTCTCCGTTTCCATTATAATACTGTGGAACATCCATATGATAAGCACCTGTAAGTAGTGAAACAGTTTGAGAATATTCCTTAACATCTGTTGCAAATGGAATAATTGTTTGGACATTAACCTTCACATCAATATTTAATTTAATTTCAGTTCCATTTATTCCTGTTTCACCCATTTCATGTTTTAAATCTACAGCAGCATCACCAATCACATGTAATCTAATCGGAATATTAGGACCCAGATTTCCAAGTAGGATATTATCAGTTGCTCTTCCAATTGGAACAGAATAAACAAGTTCCCCTGAATTAGAGTCCTTTTTCAAATCAGTAAATCCTTGGATATTTCCTTCTTCTGCTCCGTCTAAATAAGATTGTATATCTTGTTGAATTTGTGCAGCTATTTTATTCCCTATCCCCGGATATATGGATATAGATGAGATATTTCCTTTATTATTTTCCTTAGTACTAATAATTTTATTTAGAGTTTCTTGATCATTTTTTAATTTATCAATCGCATAGCTTACAGCATTCGCAGCAATTTTTTGGTTTTGACTCTCTGCATACTTGATTAATGTTGGTTTAATCCCTTTATTAACGAGTAATATACCAATAACTGTCGAGAATGTAAAAAAAACAAACGTTAACAGAAGAACATAACGAACCGGCAACGGTCCGCGCCGGGATTTATGTGGACGAAATTTTACCAAGTTAAAATCCCCCCTTACAAGCTATATGTATGCTTGTAAGAGGGGATCTAGGATTACATTTACAAATGTTTTTATATCATTTTTAACAACGCATCTTTACCCATCATCCCTTTTTCAATGCCAATCTGTTCCGCTTGAATGGTAATTGATTCTAATGGAGCTTCAAGTAATTGTTCAATGGTTTTGACTCCAACGGCTCTACCTGCAATGATTTTTCGATCTTTTAATTTATCATTTAACAAACTAACATCCAGTGCACCGCACATAATATACCCGTTATCGTTCGACACAGTAAGTAGTGTAGTTTTTGGAAGATTTACGGTGGTGGCAATAAATGTATATCCATTAATTACGACTGGTTCAATTGTAACCAAACGCCTCGCTCCTTTCATTTATCCCAACTACTATTATGTGTATGGAATAGGCGTAAAGTGGTTACAATATCGGATTAATTACTGTATAACTTTTTCAACTTCCATTCCATCACATCACGGATAAATTCAGGCATAAAATACTGCTTCTCTGCTGAATTAAATTCCGGAAAGAAGTGTCCAAATGTATACATATCAACCGTTCCTAATGTATACATTTTATCTTCCTCAAGTATCATTCCATTAATATATAGGTCATTTTCCCGAATAGAAATATTATTGTAAATAAAATTTCCTAATATTGTTCCCCGAAATCCTAATCCTTTTAACTCTAATGGCGGCCATTTAGGATCAAATGATTGCTGTAGAACACTTTTCAACTCTGCCCCGCTTAGCTTTATCATACATGGATTAATCGGATGTGGAAGAATTTTATGGATTTCATATTTTGTTACAATCCCTTTCTCCAAATGATCGAGTAAGAGTCCGGCATTTATCATCGCACAGTCTGCACTACACCATTCTTGAATCGCCTCACAAAGAATATGTGGAAGAATTGAATCTTGAAACCACTCCACTGAAAGGGGTTCGGGTATTGTGACTACTTCTTGAAAAAGCAATTTCCTGCCGTCTTCATAAAACTTTTCAATTTCAATCGTTTCATTTATTGGTGCGGGTAAATTCTCTATCTTATATAATTGGGCTTTCTTATTTTTTATTTCCTTTTTTTCAACATCTATTTTCAACTGTACATGGCCAACAAACTTCCCATGTTTCCCCGCAGCACCCAATAAAGTTGTTCCGAGAGCATTTGTTATTAATCTCCCGTTTTCAAGAATATGATGGGTATGTCCACCTAGTATAATATCTATTTCAGGATAAAGTTTCGCTATTTTCTCGTCATCATGAATTCCTAAATGAGATAACAATATGATGATATCCGACTCTTTTTTCAATCGTTCAACTTGCCGCTGTATTTCTTCAATCGGATCTTTTAAATCCCATCCGAGAATAGAATACAATTTTTTAAAATTGGCGGTTACACCTGTGATTCCCACTTTTATTCCCTTTTCTGTCTGATAGATTTGATAAGGGATTGTCCAAGATGGTCGTTCATTTTGTTGATTATATAAATTAGCTAAAATGACATCAAACTCAGCTTCTGTGTAAAGAGTGTCCAAATCATTATACGAAAGGGTAATGCCCTCATTATTACCAATAGTTACAGCTTTATAGCCCACTTCATTTAGTAATCGAATATTTTCCTTTCCAACTGTTGCCTCTGTCAAAGGATGCCATCGGTCAACATGATCACCTATATCAAATAAAAAGACTTCTTCACCATTTTCTTGGTGAATTTTCTTTTGATGTAAAAGAAAATCTCTTATCCTTGGCCAATTTTCAAAATGACTATGTATATCATTTGTATGGTAAATATGAATAGTTTCAATCATATATTGCACTCCTAAATGTTCTAACTGTTTTCACTAAATAAATCTAATTGTCTTGGTGCTAATCCTTGATATTCTATGGATAACATCTCAATGAATTGTTTCGCATTATCTGCAGCATCTCCGCCGGAGTTATTATTAAATATTACATAAAGGTCCTTAGATTGCTTATTTAGCTCGATAATATACTTTTTCCACTCCAAAAGTTCTTGTTGGTTGTATCGATACAAATAGCGAACTTCTCTCCAATCGCCTTGATTTGGTTTTCGCCAACCATGAATATTTCTTCCATGGAACCGAATAAGTGATTTATACGTGTTCGTTGCTTCTAATATAATTGGTATAGAGCCTACCCCTGCCTGTGGTTCGTCACAAATACTATGAATCCAGCCTTCACTTTTCATAAAATCTAAAGTGCTTTTAATAAATTGCGGGTAATACCATGATTGATGTCTGAATTCCAGCGCGATCGGAAAGTCTTTCATTTTTGTTTTGCAATATCGTAAATAGTCCACATGGCTTTTTGTACAATCAAACCATGGTGGAAACTGAAATAATACCATACTCAACTTACCAGCTTCTTTGAAAAGATGAATCGATTTTTTGAAAGCATCGAACATTTCTTCTCTAGAAGAAAAAGGGATTTTCCCACGCCCATGTCCTGTCATTCCTTGGTATGCTTTGACAACAAATTGAAAAGTGTCAGGTGTGTCATTAATCCATTTTTGAACACTGTTCTCAGGTGGTACAGCATAAAAAGTCGAATCTACTTCTACAATTGGAAAATGTGCTGCATACTCCTTGAGCTTATCTTTTTGTGAAGACCCATTCGGGTAAATTGCATCATGATCTCCCCATCCAGCTAAACCTATGTATATCAATCGATTCACCTACTTTCCTTCATGATATCGTATCATAATTTCATAAAGAAGATGTAAAGGTAAGCCCTTTTATTCGAAAAAAATCACTTGGATCAGCTCCAAGTGATTTTTTCGTAAAGTTTATTAACCGATAGAACCTTCCATTTCGAACTTGATCAGGCGGTTCATTTCTACAGCGTATTCCATTGGTAATTCTTTCGTAAATGGTTCAATGAAGCCCATTACGATCATTTCAGTCGCTTCTTCTTCTGAAATACCACGGCTCATTAAATAGAATAATTGTTCTTCAGATACTTTCGAAACTTTCGCTTCATGTTCTAATGAAATATTGTCGTTTAAAATTTCATTATATGGAATTGTATCAGAAGTTGATTGATTATCCATAATTAATGTGTCACATTCGATATTTGAACGTGCGCCTTCAGCTTTGCGGCCGAAGTGAACGATTCCACGGTATGTTACTTTCCCACCGTGTTTTGAAATTGACTTAGATACGATTGTGGAAGAAGTGTTCGGTGCTAAATGCATCATTTTCGCACCTGCATCTTGGTGTTGGCCTTTTCCGGCAATCGCAATGGATAATGTCATACCACGGGCACCTTCACCTTTAAGAAAGACAGCTGGGTATTTCATTGTCAATTTTGACCCGATGTTTCCATCAATCCATTCCATCGTTGCATTTTCTTCACATACCGCACGTTTTGTTACTAAGTTGTATACGTTATTTGCCCAGTTTTGAATTGTTGTATAACGGCAATAAGCATTCTTTTTAATAATAATTTCTACAACCGCACTATGAAGTGAGTTTGTTGTGTAGACAGGAGCTGTACATCCTTCAACGTAATGAACATGTGCACCTTCGTCAACAATAATTAGTGTACGTTCAAATTGTCCCATATTTTCCGAATTAATACGGAAATATGCTTGAAGTGGTGTATCTACTTTTACACCCGGTGGGACATAAATGAATGATCCACCTGACCAAACTGCTGAGTTTAATGCAGCAAATTTATTATCTGTTGGCGGGATAACGGTTGCCCAATGTTCACGGAAGATATCTTCATTTTCTCTTAAAGCGGAATCCGTATCTTTAAATACAATTCCTAACTTTTCAAGATCTTCTTTCATATTGTGATAAACGACTTCTGATTCATACTGTGCAGATACCCCTGCTAAATATTTTTGTTCTGCTTCAGGAATTCCAAGTTTATCAAATGTATTTTTGATTTCTTCTGGAACCTCATCCCAAGAACGTCCTTGAGCTTCTGAAGGTTTAACATAATAAGTGATTTCATCGAAATCTAAACCATTCAAATCGCCGCCCCATTGAGGCATTGGCTTATTATAAAAATGCTCAAGTGATTTAAGTCGAAAATCTAACATCCATTGTGGTTCATTTTTCATTCGTGAGATTTCTTCGACGATTTCTCGAGTTAAACCTCTTTTTGAACGGAAAACGGAGACGTCCTTATCATGGAAGCCATATTTATAATCTCCGATTTCAGGCATTTTTTTTGCCATATCAATCATTCCTCCATCCTATTCGTTTTACATTTATGAAATCCAGTTATTGACTAGAGGATATTCTATTTATTAGTGTTTAGGAATTACTTGGAATCTAATCCCTTTTCCATCGCTTTCCATGCCAATGTTGCACATTTAATGCGAGCTGGGAATTTCGATACTCCTTGTAATGCTTCAATATCACCTAAATCTTCGTCTTCGTCATATTCCTTGCCTTGGATCATATCGGAAAAAATATGTGAAAGTTTAACTGCGGTTTCTGCATCTTTTCCGATAATCGCCTGAGTCATCATCGACGCAGAGGCCATTGAGATCGAACATCCTTCTCCATCAAACTTCGCGTCGACAACTTTTCCATCCTCTACTTTCATCGTTAAATGAATACGATCTCCACAAGTTGGGTTATTCATATCAATGATGACACTGTTTTCATCAATATGCCCCTTATTTCGAGGGTTTTTATAATGATCCATAATTACTTGGCGATAGAGAGTATCTAGATTGTTAAAAGACATCGCTGAAATACTCCTTTGTTTTTAAAAGTCCAGCAACAAAACGGTCAATATCTTCTTCTGTATTGTACAGATAGAAGCTTGCTCTTGCAGTAGCTGAAACTTTTAACCATTTCATTAGTGGCTGTGCACAATGATGTCCTGCCCTCACGGCAATTCCTTCTGCATCAAGTACAGTAGCGACATCATGCGGGTGGACATCATCTAAATTAAAAGTGACCACACCTGCACGTTTCGTTGCATCTTTCGGTCCATAAATGGTTACGCCATCAACAGTAGAAAGCTTATTTAAAGCATATTCCGCTAAGGCGTGTTCATGATTTAAAATATTATCCATTCCAATTTCTTCAAGGAAATCGATTGCCGCACCTAACCCAATCGCACCTGCAATAATCGGTGTACCACCTTCAAACTTCCATGGAAGCTCTTTCCAAGTAGAATCATAAAGGTCGACAAAGTCAATCATTTCTCCACCAAATTCAACTGGCTCCATGTTTTCAAGAAGTTCACGTTTGCCATATAATACGCCAATTCCAGTAGGTGCACACATCTTATGACCTGAAAATGCATAGAAATCACAATCAAGGTCTTGAACATCCACCTTCATATGTGGCGTACTTTGAGCACCGTCTACAACGATATATGCTCCATTTTCATGGGCAATTTTCGTAATTTCTTTAATTGGATTAATTGTACCAAGAACATTAGACACATACATTATGGCAACAATTTTTGTTTGGGCGGTTACTGTTTTACGTACATCCTCAAGCGTAATTGTTCCATCTTCCTGCATCGGGATATATTTCAATGTAGCCCCTTTGCGTTTGGCAAGTTGTTGCCATGGGATTAAATTACTATGATGTTCCATATAGGAGATGACTATTTCATCTCCCTCTTTAACATTATCACGGCCAAAGCTATTTGCAATGGTATTTATTGACGTTGTTGTTCCGCGTGTAAAGATCACTTCACTTGTCGAAGAAGCATTAATGAATCGGCGAACCTTCTCTCGGGCACCTTCATATTTATCCGTGGCTCTTGTACCTAATGTATGAACACCGCGGTGAACATTAGAATTATCTTCTTTATAATAACTATCAATCGCTTCAATGACAGAATAAGGCTTTTGAGATGTCGCAGCACTATCTAGGTATACAAGTGGATGTCCATTGACTTCTTGGTCAAGAATCGGAAATAATTTACGAATCTCTTTCGCATTCATTACTTAACTTTCCTTTCAATTACCTCTATAAGTGCACGTTTAACACCTTCGATAGGCAATTGATTTACTACAGGAGCAAGGAATCCATGAATGATTAATCGTTCTGCTTCTTTTTTCGAAATTCCACGGCTCATTAAATAATAAAGCTGTACTGGATCAACACGGCCAACAGATGCAGCATGTCCAGCCATTACATCATCTTCATCGATTAAAAGCATTGGGTTGGCATCACCACGTGCTTTTTCACTTAACATTAAAACGCGTGATTCTTGTTCAGCATCTGATTTAGAAGCACCATGTTCGATTTTTCCGATTCCGTTAAAAATAGATGAAGCGGCATCTTTCATAACACCATGTTTTAAAATGAAGCCTTCGGTGTTTTTACCAAAGTGAGTAATTTGTGTTGTAAAGTTTTGTGTTTGACTACCACGGCCAACAACGACAGTTTTTGAGTGGGAAGAAGAACCGTCTCCCATTAAATTCGTCGTATTATTAGAAATCGTATCACCATCGTTCATCATCCCCAATGCCCATTCAATATTGGCATCACGATAAGCAACTCCGCGACGGTTTACATAGGTAGTTACACCTTCCGCTAAATTATCAACGGAACCATACTCAATTTTAGCATTGCCGTTTGCAATGATTTCAGTAATGATATTCGCAATACCTTTAGCTTGTTCATTTGTTGAAATATAGTTTTCAACATATGTTACTGAACTATTATCATCGGCAACAACAAGTACGTGGTTAAATAGTGGTGCCTCGGTATGATCATGTACATAAATTGTTTGGATTGGCTCAGTAACTTCTACATTTTTAGGAACGTATAGGAATACTCCACCGTTCATAAGTGCCGCATGTAATGCTGTTAATTTATGTTCATCAACTTTTACTGCATCTTTCATAAAATATTTTTGAACAAGATCAGCGTGTTGTTTTACAGCAGTTAAAATATCAGTAAAAATAACGCCTTTATCTTTTAGCTCATCTGATAAGGTTAAAAATGCAGCGGTTTGATTATGTTGAATATATAAGTTTTTATTCGCATTTTCTAAATCAATTAATGATTTTACCGCTTCAGGTAGTGAATCTAAGGTTTGATATTTATCACTTTCGATCGTATGCTGTGTAAATTGAGTAAAATTCCATCTAGTAATTCTAGTTTTGTCAGGCTTAGGCATTGGAAGCTCTTCCGATTTAGCTAATGCTTGAATACGAAGCTCCGTAAACCACTCAGGTTCACCCTTTCCTTCTGAGAAGGAGCGAACATAAGCCTGATCCACTGAAAGATTTGTTTCTACAGTCATGTTAAGTCCTCCCAACTTTATGCTTCTTGCCCTACTGTTTCGTCTTCAATTCCAAGTTCATGCTTAATCCAGTCATATCCTTCAGACTCCAAGCGAGCTGCCAATTCTGGACCGCCGGATTTAACAACACGACCTTGCATCATTACGTGAACATAGTCAGGAGTAATATAGTTTAATAAACGTTGATAGTGAGTAATGATTAAGCAACCAAAATCATTGCTACGCATTTCATTGATTCCTTTTGAAACAACTTTAAGTGCATCGATATCTAGACCTGAATCGATTTCGTCAAGAATTGCAATTTTTGGTTCAATCATCATTAATTGAAGAATTTCATTACGCTTTTTCTCTCCGCCGGAGAAGCCTTCATTAAGATAACGTTGTGCCATATTTGGATCCATTTCAAGCAATTCCATTTTTTTATCCATCTCACGGATGAATTTCATTAAGGAAATTTCATTGCCTTCTTCACGACGTGAATTGATTGAAGAACGTAAAAATTCAGCATTTGTTACACCGCTGATTTCACTAGGATATTGCATCGCTAAAAAGAGACCTGCGCGTGCTCTTTCATCAACTTCCATTTCTAAAACATCTTTACCATCAAGTGTGATGCTGCCTTTTGTTACGATATATTTAGGATGGCCCATAATAGCAGATGATAATGTTGACTTACCAGTACCATTTGGACCCATGATTGCGTGAAATTCGCCGCCCTTAATCTCTAAGTTAACACCTTTTAAAATCTCTTTACCTTCGATCTCAACATGTAGATCTTTAATGATAAGTGTAGAACCTGCCATGATTATACCTCCGTTGTATATAAAAATTTCAAAACTCATTCTCAATTTATTCTCATTATAATCTTATAACAAATTAAAACTATAAGCAATAAGGAAAGTCCGCCCTTCGATTTTCTTTGAAAGTCCGTATTTAATCACTTTAGTTTTACCTTTATATAGCAATTCATTCAAGTTGTTAATTCGTTAAAAAGATTATGTATTTGGTCATTGTATAGAAGGAAAAAACCAGTGTAGTCAACACTGGTTTCTCCTACTTTTATATTATAAATTACTTAACATCTTTCGTCCAAGGTCCGCTACCATTCTTTGGGATTTAATATACTCATTATCTCTTCTTCTTTCAACGAGCATCCTCACTTTATGCCTTCTTTTGTACACCTCATAGCCAACTCCATGTGCACCTTGTAATGCCTTTTCCATGTCATTTGTGTACTGTAACTCAAGAGAGTTAATAACGAATCATCCCTTCCATATTTGCTTTAAAACTTACGAATACAATCGTAACAAACATCAATAAAACAAACAAAAGGCATATGAAAGGTTTATTTACTTCATCAAACGTTTTAAGAGCTTGATGGCAAAATTATTTTACGTATACTTAAAAATCATTACGAATCCTTCATTATAGTAAAGAATGCTCCGGTATGATAAACCGAAGCCTTCTTTTAATGATTATTTATTTAAAACAGGGTAAATGCGTCAAGAACAAAAGTGGAGGAGCATTGGATAGCCCCCTTAACGTCAAATAAAAAGTTTTTATGCGATTTTGTATTCTCTGCATAACCATAATAAAGATTCTACTAGCAACGAATACCGATATGATCCTTTCACTTGAACTTCACCATATTTAACCAATTGATATAGACGAATATCTCCATTTAAAAGTAATGGTAATGCTTGTTTAGAAACATGTATTTCTAAGTCAACTTTTTCATCTATATTTGATGTATAATTGCTTTGTACCTTTGAAAGATTCATAGCCCATATTCTATCTTCACATTTGAACGATATTGAAATTTGATGACTTGGAAGGAGTGTTTGTAAATGACTTCTTCTATTTATTTCAACTAATACCCGTTTGAATAATGTGTCCACACAGATCCCCACCCTATGCTTTTTACATTATTAATTCACGAAACAAACGATATATCCTTTAGCAATCGTTCAACAATGTTTTTAAAAATAAAAAAATAGATAGCTTATCTTGTCAAAACAAGGCACTATCTAGTTATTTCCCAAGAAATTTGTCGAGAAACAATTAAAATTTCTTTAACACATCATATAAATTCGTAACCGATTGAAATGCATATATTTTTTCCTTACATTCTCCATTTTGGAATATCAATAAGCAAGGAACACTTTCTATGGAATACTGTTCGGCAATTTCGGGCATATAATTTAAATCTGCTTTGCTATATTCAAATTCAGGAACGATTTTTTCTACTATCTCTAGCATTTTTCCTGCTACCTGGCATGTTCCGCAAAGTGGAGTGTAAAAATAAAGCGCAAGATTATCGGCATTCTCTGTATTTTGAATAACTTCTTTCTTTGTCCATTCTTTCATAAAAATATTTCATCCTTTATATAACAAACACCTTGGATCTAACCCCAAGGTGTTTTCATTTATTAATATTTATTAATCTTCTTTAATCATTTCTCCATATTGCTCAGCTGACATTAACTCGTCTAATTCAGCCGTATTACTTGGTTCAACAACAATCATCCATGCTTTTTCATATGGTGATTCATTGACAAATTCCGGGCTGTCACTTAATTCCTCATTTACGGCAACAACTTTCCCGCTAACCGGTGCATATAATTCAGAAACTGTTTTTACAGATTCGACGCTGCCGAATGGTTCGTTAGCTTTCACTTCGTCCCCTACTTCCGGTAGTTCAACGAAAACGATGTCGCCAAGCTCAGCTTGAGCAAAATCAGTAATTCCGATTCGCAAACTTTGCCCTTCTTCTTTCACCCATTCATGTTCTTCAGAATAACGTAATTCACTTGGTAAACTCATAGTAGAAATACCTCCAATGATTATTTTGAAAAAAATAGTTACATAACTCCAAACGCAAGTAGGCTAACTGGTGCTAAACTATAGCCATGTCTTTTCATACATCTCTTCATTAAAACCGACTGTCACTTTATCATGATCTGTTAGAATGGGGCGTTTAATGAGCATTCCATCTGAAGCAAGAAGGGCTAACAGCTCATCTTCGGATGCCGTTTTTATACGATCCTTCATTCCAAGTTCACGATATTTTTGCCCTGATGTGTTAAAAAACTTCTTCAACTCCAGGCCACTTTTTTTATAAAGTTCTTCTAATTCTTTTTGAGTCGGTGGATTTTCAGAAATATGTATGGCTTCAAAGGAAATATTATGTTCTTCTAACCACTTTTTTGCTTTTCGACATGTCCCGCATTTTGGGTACCAATAAAATGTTAATGCCATCATGATTCACCACCTACTAATCAAATATATGATTCGACACTAATTTTATTTTACCTTCTTATTTATTGAAATTCAAAGGTATTATTTTAACCGTACCTCATCATTTCCATTTCCTCTCCATTTTAAAAAACTCTTGTATATACCCATACGTCGAAACTGGGGACATTATGATTTGGTAGAAAAGAATAAAACAAATAAAACCAATTGTATTGTTTCTTATTTTTAAGTTTAATGGACGAAACACAAAGCGCTTTTGATATAGGTAAAGTACTCCAAAGCTTATTAAAGTTAACGGTAAAACGAGTAATGTCATTGGTCCGACAATCCAATAATGTCCAAACAATGCTAGAATTAATCCAGGTATCCAAAAAAGCGTGTAAGTGATATCTATAAAAGGCATGATCAAATTTACACCCGTTAAATATTTGGTATATAGTTGCGGTTGCTCCCAAGGTTTAATTGCTTGTAATCCTTCAATCATTCCTCTTGCCCATCTTGAACGTTGGCGAATAAATTGCAGCAAAGAAGTGGGAACATCGGTGAAAGCTACTGCAAGGGGTTCAAAATAAACTTTTCTCTTTTTTTCGAGTAATCTCCAAGTGACCACAATGTCTTCGCCAATGGCATTTGGCCACCCACCTATTTCTTTCAAATCCTTTATGCGATATATGCTAAACGCACCTTGTGCTACTAATGTTCCTTGGTATAAGCCTTGCAGTCTTTTAATTGAAGCTATGCCTAAGAAATAATCCCATTCCTGAATTTTCGTCCATAGATTATCACGACTGTTTCGGACGAGTACTGAACCTGCAACAGCGGCAACATCATTTGGACTACTTTCTATTCTTGCGATAAGGTTTCTTACCGCAGATGAATGGAGGATGGTGTCCGCATCCAATGTAATGACATAGTTGCTTTTTACCCACTGTAATCCATAATTTAATGCATAAAATTTTCCGCGCCTTTTCTCATGTAACAATTTAATATTCAATTGTAATTCATCTATCGCTCTATTTACTTCAGCCACTGTTTGATCATTTGATGCATTATCGATTACAAGGATAGTAATCTTTCCATGATAATCTTGGTTCTTAATGTATTTTAACGTATTGTAAATTCTTTTTTCTTCGTTAAATGCTGCAATTAAAATAGTAACTGGTTCTGTTGGATTTTCATTTTTAAATTTGGGTTGTTTATCGAACAATAAACTGATAATTAGAAATGCATTTAAATATCCTGGAATATAAGAGATTCCGGAAATAATTGCTATTGCTATAGGATAAGTAACAATTTTTGCTAAATCATGAATCCAAGGAAAAGAAATAATTACAGAAAAAGCCATCCAAAGTAAAGCGATGAAATGGCTTACCCAAAATTTAAACTTGACGGTTATATAAATTTTTTGCTGGAGTTTATTGAGAAGATTCCACGAGTTGTGCATTTAAATGCCTCCAAATTGTAAACAACAACTTTATACAGTCATTAATTTTATCATGTGACATTTAATTTTAAAAAATCCCTGATGCGATATCAGGGATTTTCATGAATTTTATTAAAGGACAAAACGTTCAGCTTCAATAAGCTTCACAGATGCCTCACGTTTTTTAGCAATGACATTAATTGGTGTATGGCGAGTCAATTTTCGAAGTGCAGATAGCATCATTCGTAATGTATCACCATCTTCAATGGCAACAACTGATTCTTTTGCCAATTGTTCAATTTCATTGATTGATTCCTGACAGAAGATTTGTGTATAAAGAATTTTTTGCTGGCTCTTTTCAACACCTTCTTTAGCAATTGCTTTTTCTGTACGAAGAACGACAGATTCCATTGCATAGGCTAAAGAAATAATATCCGCCACATTAACAAGAACTTCTTGCTCTTGTTCAAGTTTCGTTCCGAATTTTTGTGCGCCAAGTCCAGCAACCATAAGCGCCACTTTTTTCGCACTGCGTGTTAAATATTTTTCTTGATCTAATGCGCCATCTCCAATTTCTTCCGGCATCATCATCATAAGTTCTTCCTGTAAGCTTTGCACTTTTTGAAGTAGTGGTAACTCGCCCTTCATTGCCTTTTTCATTAATGTTCCAGGTACGATTAAGCGGTTGATTTCATTTGTTCCTTCAAAAATACGGTTAATACGAGAATCGCGGTAAGCTCGTGAAATTTCATATTCATCCATAAATCCATAACCACCATGGATTTGGACACCTTCATCTACTACATAATCAAGAACTTCTGAGCCAAATACTTTGTTTAATGAACATTCAATTGCATATTCAGCAATAGAATTAGCAATCTCTTGACCATCTTTTACATCGACATGGCTCATTCTTTCGTCAAAAAGACCTACTGTACGGTATACAGAACTTTCAGCAGCATAAATTTTCGAAGCCATTGTTGCTAATTTTTCTTTTGTTAAATTGAATGCTGAAATCGGTGTTTTAAATTGTTTACGTTGATTTGCATATTTCACAGTAATTTCAAATGCGCTTTTTGAACCGCCAACTGTACCTACTCCCAATTTGTAGCGGCCAATATTTAAGATGTTAAATGCGATTTTATGCCCTTTACCAACCTCACCAAGTAAATTTTCAACAGGAACTTCTGCATCTTCTAAAATTAATGTACGTGTCGAAGAGCTCTTAATTCCCATTTTCTTTTCTTCTGCACCTGTTGATACTCCTGGGTATTCGCGTTCTACGATAAAGGCTGAAAATTTATCCCCATCGATTTTTGCGTATACAACAAATACATCCGCAAATCCAGCATTGGTAATCCATTGTTTTTCACCATTCAAAATATAATGTGTCCCTGCTTCATTTAATTTAGCAGTTGTTTTTGCACCTAACGCGTCTGAGCCTGAGCTTGGTTCTGTTAATGCATAGGCAGCTAGTTTTTCACCTGTTGCAAGCAGTGGCAAATATTTTTTCTTTTGTTCTTCATTACCGAATAACACGATCGGTAAGGATCCAATCCCTACATGTGCACCATGGGAAATGGAGAAACCGCCGACTTTGGCCATTTTTTCAGAAATTAATGCTGAGCTTACTTTATCTAATTCTAAACCGCCATATTCTTCAGGTACATCTGCACCTAACAACCCTAAATCACCTGCAGATTTTAATAGTTTAACAGAGCGGTCAAATTCATGCTTTTCCAAATATTCTACTTGTGGGACAACCTCATTATTTACATAATCCTCAGTTGTTTTTGCGATCATTTTTTGTTCGTCGGAATAATCCTCTGGAGTAAACATTTGCTCATAAGAAATATCCTCAATTAAAAAGCTTCCACCTTTAATTAATTTATCTGTTTGATTAGCCATTTTTACTTCCTCCTAAACGATGTTATTTTTCTAAATTAGTTCAAAAACACCTGCAGCACCCATGCCGCCGCCAATACACATAGTCACAACACCGAATTGCACATTGCGTCTTTTCATTTCATGAATCAACGATAATGTTAATTTTGTCCCTGTGCATCCTAGTGGATGTCCGAGGGCAATCGCGCCACCGTTTACATTGACAATTTCCTCATTCAAACCTAACTGGCGAATAACTTGAATTGATTGAGAAGCAAAAGCCTCATTCAATTCGAATAAACCAATATCAGCTAGTTCTAGTCCTGCAATTTTTAATGCTCTTGGAATCGCCTCAACTGGCCCAATTCCCATAATTTCGGGTGGTACACCGGCTACTGCAAATGAACGGAATTTAGCCATTGGCGTAAGTCCATGTGACACAGCTTTTTCACGATCCATTAATAACACAGCGGCTGCCCCGTCACTCGTTTGAGAAGAGTTTCCTGCCGTCACGGATCCTTTAAGATTAAATGCCGGTCTTAATTTTCCAAGTACTTCTACACTCGACTCAGGACGAACCCCTTCATCCTCGCTGAATACTACATGTTTCTCTACCAATTTATTATCTGCACCGACAGAACGAAGTGTGACATCTACCGGTACGATTTCATCGGCGAATTTCCCTTCAGCAATGGCTTTTGCGGCCTTTTGATGGCTTCTCACTGCAAATGCATCTTGATCTTCACGTGAAACGCCGAACTTCTGCGCAACTTGTTCAGCTGTATGCCCCATTCCCATATAATATTCGGGTGCCGTTTCTGCTAGAGTAGCATTCGGGCGGACAACATGGCCCATCATTGGTACTAGACTCATAGATTCCGCTCCACCTGCTAGTACTGTATCTGATGATCCAAGCATGATTCTTTCTGCACCGTAGGCGATTGATTGAAGACCTGATGAACAGTAACGGTTAACCGTTACCGCAGGTACCGTATTTGGAAGGCCTGCCAATGCACCAATATTACGCGCCATATTTAATCCTTGTTCTGCTTCCGGCATCGCACAGCCAATAATTAAATCATCTATATTCCCTTCATAATTCCCCGCACGTTTCAAAGTTTCTTTGACAACTAGTGCACCTAAATCGTCTGGTCTAACATTTGCGAGTGTCCCTTTGCTAGCTTTACCAACCGGTGTTCTAGCACCTGCTACGATTACTGCCTCACGCATTTGATTCCCCTCTTTCATTTAGCAATTCGTATCTAATCGTTAATTGATAGGCTTAGTTTCTTAATGGTTTTCCTTTTACAAGCATGTGTTGCATACGTTGTTGTGTTTTCGGTTCAGCAATTAAACTTAGGAAAGCTTCTCTTTCTAAGTCAAGTAAGTATTGTTCATCTACTTTTGAACCGTATGGCACTTTTCCGCCGGCAATGACATAGGCAATTTTCTTTGCAATTTTTAAATCATGCTCAGAAATATAACCTGATAAATACATTCCTTCTGCACCTAATAATAATGTCGCATAGCCGGTTTCACCTACGACTGGCACTTTTTGTCGGACAGGTGGTTTATACCCTTTTGCATCCAATGCAAGCACTGCCTGTTTTGCATCATATAATTGATGATCTGGATTCACACTTATGCCATCAGCATTACTTAGGAAATTATTAAGTCTTGCTTCTTCCCCTGATGTAGATACTTTCGCCATCGCAATCGTTTCAAATACTTTATTCGCCACTTTTTGCAAGTCAAAATCAACACCATTTGGAATGTTTTTCAAGTGTTTAATATAAAGTTCTTTATTTCCCCCGCCACCCGGCAGCAATCCTACACCACACTCAACTAGTCCCATATACGTTTCCATTGTTGCTTGGATGTGTGCGGAAGGTAAACATACTTCAGCCCCTCCACCTAATGTCATTGCAAAAGGTGCGGTCACAACAGGTTTAGGGCTATATTTGATTTTCATCATTGCATTTTGGAATTGCCTAATTACCATATCCAGTTCAAAGAAGTTATCATCCTGTGCTTCCATTAGCATCAATGCTAGGTTTGCTCCGACACAGAAATTCTTCCCTTGGTTCCCAATCACTAAGCCTTTATAGTTTTTCGCCACTTCATCAACGGAAAAATTAATCATTTGAATAATATCTAAACCGATGGCATTATTTGGTGAATGGAATTCTAATAGCGCGACGCCATCTCCTAAATCAATTAAGCTTGCACCTGTATTTTTCTTAATAAGTTTCCCTTGATTTTTTAATTGCTTTAAATTAATTACTTTAGGATTTTGTTCAATCTTTTTATATTCTCCAGCGTGGTAAAAGTAGGTTCCATCATTTTCTTCCTTATAGAAGGCTGTAGTCCCTTTATTTAACATCTCCTCCACCCAAGCTGGGATTTCAATTCCTTCTTGCTTCATTTTTGCTACTGATTTTTCAACCCCGATTGTATCCCAAACTTCAAAAGGACCTTGTTTCCAACCAAATCCCCATTTCATCGCATTATCAATGGAGACAATATCATCCGCAATCACATTTACTAACTCGGCCGAGTAAATGAGCACAGGCGCGAAGATATTCCAAAGTAGTGAGCCTACTTTATCCTCTGCATAAACAAGCGCTTTCATTTTATTTGCTGAACCTTTAATTTGCTTCACCATTTCTAATGAAGGTGCTTTTAATTTTTTTCGTTCTCCGTATTCAAGTGTGTGTGGATCAAGTTCTAAAATCTCTTTTCCTTTTTTCAAATAAAAGCCTTGGCCGCTTTTACTTCCTAACCAACCATTTTCGAACATTTTCTTCATAAATTCAGGTACATCAAATACTTCTTTTTCTTTTCCTTCTACTTGTTCATATACATTGTTGGCCACATGAATGAATGTATCTAATCCGACGACATCTAGCGTTCTAAAGGTAGCACTTTTTGGACGACCGATTAGCGGGCCTGTTACAGAATCTACCTCACCAACGCTATACCCGCCTTTGAGCATTTCTTGAACAGTTACTAAAAGTCCGTATGTGCCGATACGGTTTCCGATGAAATTAGGTGTATCCTTTGCAACAACGACGCCTTTTCCAAGAACATCTTCACCAAATACTTTCATGAATTGTAAAACTTCCGGATCCGTATGTTTTGTCGGTATAATTTCAAGAAGCTTTAAATATCTTGGGGGATTGAAAAAATGGGTGCCAAGGAAATGCTTTTTGAAATCCTCTGAACGTCCCTCTACCATTGCTTCTACAGAAATTCCGGATGTGTTTGAACTGACAATGCTTCCTTGTTTACGATGTTGATCAACTTTTTCAAAAACATTCTTTTTTATTGCTAATTTCTCTACAACAACTTCTATAATCCAATCAACATCAGATAATTTCGTTAGATCATCTTCTAAATTACCAGCTTGTATGAGTGCAAGATTATCTTTTGTTGTTAAGGGTGCTGGCTTTTGCTTAAGTAATTTTTTTAATGCAACATCACTAAAACGATTACGAACAACTTTATCTTCTAATGTTAGCCCTTTTGCTTTTTCCTCGTCTGATAATTCTTTGGGCACGATATCCAATAGCAAGGTTGGAATCCCAATATTCGCTAAATGTGCAGCAATTCCAGATCCCATAACTCCGGAACCTAAGACGGCCGCTTTTTTAATGCTTTTACTCAATGCTATTTCCTCCTTCAATGCCTTCTTGAATGAATACTCATTCATTTTTCTTTTAAAAAAATATCTCATGAATGAGTTTACTATCTATAATATAAATGATTTTTTCAAAACTATCAATTACTAATCTCTAAAAATGATAAATTTTCTAAAAACAATTACGTTTCCACCTCTTTTATGACAATGGATAATATGTCTTAGATAGGAAAATCTATACTTATTATGGAGGTGAGTAAAATGGCACGACGTAAGAAAAATCCTTCGAAAGCTGGTGTGAGTGCTGCTAGTGTAAAAGGAAATGCAGGGCCGACGGTGGAAGCAGATGGCGGCGGGAAAGTGAATAGCCAAAATAATCAATATAAAAAATAATTCCGTTTGGAGGATGATGTAAGTATGCAACAGCAACCTTATAATCAGCAAAATCAACAGGTGTCAATGCCACAGCCGCCTGATATTTTGTCAACAAAAGATCTGTCTTATATCGATGATATGCTTTCCTGGAATTTACTTGCGATGAAAAAGGCGCACTTTGCAGCGATGCATTGCCAAGATGCTTCAGTAAAAAATGCTCTCGAAAAATGTGGCCAAATGCATCAAAATCATTACAATAAAATACTTAATCATTTACAAGCTCATCTACAAACACAGCCGGGAAGTCAACAAAACCAGCAATTTATGTAATAGGAGGACTAACGATGCCAAATCAGCAAAAAATCCAAAATCCGCAAACACCTGTACCGGAATCACCAAGAATGAGTGATCGCGATCTTGTGAATGATCTATTATCAATGGAAAAATATTTGACTGCTTCCTATAATAATGCGATGAATGAGGCAAGTCATGAAGCATTATATCAAGATTTACTATCCGTCTTTACCGAAACACAAAACGAGCAACGTGAGTTATTTAATTTAATGTTTCAAAACGGATGGTACAAACTTGAAGCAGCTGAGCAACAAAAAGTTCAACAATCCTTCCAACAGCACCAAGGGTATTCAAACCAATTTCCTTATGGAAACCAAATGCAATAAACATCGAATGTGGGCACGATTTTTTCGTGCCCTTCGTTTTGAGTTTTTTGGGACAAAAATTTTTTTCTTTATCTATCTTGGGTTTCATTCCTTCTCTTTGACGACCAAGATTCACTTTTTTTATGCATCTTGGGCTTCATTCCTCCTCTTTGGCGACCAAGATTTACTTTCTTCATGCATCTTCGGCTTCATTCCTTCTCTTTGACGACCAAGATTTACTTTCTTCATGCATCTTGGGATTTATTCCTCCTCTTTGGCGACCAAGATTCACTTTCTTCGTGCATCTTGGGTTTCATTCCTTTTCTTCGGCGACCAAGATTTACTTTTTTCATGCATCTTCGGCTTCATTCCTTCGCTTTGACGACCAAGATTCACTTTCTCAACGCATCTTGGGCTTCATTCCTTCCCTACGTATCAGTTACTACTTTAATTCCCACATCAATTCCTTTATTCTAAAAAGAGGAAGGAACTTGGGGGTGGTGTCTTTGTTACAAGCCAATCTTGCAAAAAAAATTATTCAAGAAGTAAGAAAATTAATTAATGAAGAAATTGTGATTATGGACACGAATGGCTACATTATTGCCAGTACCAATAAAAAGAGAATCGGCTTTTTTCATGAAGGAGCTTTTCTTACCGTTCATAAAAAAGATCGATTAATTATAACAAAGGAAGATGAAACCCAATTAAAAGGTGTAAAGGCTGGGATTAATTTACCGATTTTCTTTGGTCAAAATGTAGTCGGTGTCATTGGCATAACGGGCAATCCCGAAAAAGTTTTTCCATATGCGGAGTTGTTACGAAAAATGACTGAACTCCTTATTCAAGAAAATTTCTATAAAGAAGAAATGAATCGCCAAAATCGTGCTATAGAAGCGTTTATTTTTGATTGGTTAGAATTAAGGGAATGGGATTCATCCTTTCACAATCGTGCCGATCTTTTAGGTATTAATTTAACTGTCCCTAGACAAGTGATTATGGTAAAAGTTAAAACGCAAACAAATATGATTAACTTTACTCCGAAATGGCTAACTATCGAAAAGAAAAATGATTTATTCATTCATTGGGGAAATGACCGTTTGCTATTGCTTCTTGATGCTACAGCCAATATGGACAAAAACAAACTGAAAAAAAACTTATATGATTGGAAAATTAAATTAGAACAAAACACCAATTGTTTATTAACCTTCGGAATCGGTCAAATTGTTCAACCGGAGGAATTGAAAAAGTCATTTTTAAAAGCCGAACGTGCTCTTCATTCAATTACCGGAGATCAGTGGGTTGCCTTTGATGATGAACTCACGCTCGAGATGATCATTGAAGATGTTCGAAGAGAAACGAAAAAAGAATTTATTCAACGGACGATTGCGCCACTTCTCCATGATTCAGAATTACTTCATACGTTAAGGACATTATTCGAATATAATCAATCATTAAAAGAAACGGCTGAACAATTACATATACATATTAATACATTGCATTATCGAATTAAAAAAATTGAGGAACTTACTAAGTTGAATCCTAAAATGTTAAAAGATCAAACGATCCTCTATTTAAGTATTCAAATTTTAGATCAATATACAAATTAATAAACATTTAAAACGTTTTCTTTGTTTGAAAATACATAGCGAGGTCATCTCGCTTTTTTTATACTATTATAAAGATGTTTTTTCACAAGGAGGATCATTATGTTATCACAAACCTTCAAAGAACGACTTCATCAAATCGTTGGCAAGGAAAATGTGGATGATTCAAAGGCTGGGAGATTAGTATATTCCTATGATGCTACACCACAGTTTCAATCAATGCCAGATATCATTGCTTCCCCTAGAAACACGAAGGAAGTCGCCGATATTGTTAAGCTTTGTAGTGAATGTAAAGTTCCCATTGTTCCTAGAGGTTCTGGAACAAACCTTTGTGCTGGTACATGCCCGACTGAAGGTGGACTTGTATTATTATTTAAACATATGAACCAAATTATCGAAATTGATGAAGAAAACTTAACGATTACCGTTCAACCTGGCATTATTACGCTGGATATGATTCATGCCGTTGAGGAAAAAGGGCTCTTCTACCCACCAGATCCAAGTTCAATGAAAATTTCTTCGATCGGCGGAAATATAAATGAAAATTCCGGGGGGTTGCGCGGGTTAAAATATGGGGTCACGAGAGATTATGTACTTGCCTTAGAAATCGTGCTCCCGAATGGAGATATTATCCGGACTGGTGGAAAATTAGCCAAGGATGTCGCTGGATATGATTTAACGAGGCTTTTCGTTGGATCCGAAGGAACACTCGGAATTATTACTGAAGCTACCTTAAAATTAATCCCAATGCCAGAAACGAAAAAAACGATGCTAGCATTATTTCAAGATTTAGAAGCTGCTGCACGTTCCGTCTCGAAAATTATCGCGAACAAAATTATTCCGACTACACTTGAATTTCTTGATCAGCCAACATTAATCGCTGTAGAGGATTTTGCAAAAATCGGTTTACCTACAAATGTGAAAGCAGTCCTATTAATCGAGCAAGATGGTAGTCCTGAAGTTGTGAATCGGGATATGGACAAAATGGCTGCGATTTGCTTGGAAGAAGATGCAGAGGCTGTTCAAGTTGCTAATTCGGAGGAAGAGGCAGATGCGTTAAGAACAGCAAGAAGGGTTGCACTTTCAGCTTTGGCGCGTTTAAAACCAACAACCATTTTAGAAGATGCGACAGTCCCACGTTCCGAAATTGCCAAAATGGTGCGTGCGATTAATGAAATTGCCGAAAAATATCGTGTAAATATTAGCACCTTTGGGCATGCAGGGGATGGTAACTTACACCCTACATGTTTAACTGATGTACGAAATAAAGAAGAAATTGAACGTGTCGAACAAGCATTTGCCGAGATTTTTGAAAAGGCAATCGAACTTGGCGGAACGATTACAGGTGAGCATGGTGTTGGAGTGATGAAAGCACCGTATCTCGAATGGAAACTAGGAAAAGAAGGAATTGCAGCGATGAAGGCGATTAAAGCTAGTTTTGATCCATTAAATATTATGAATCCCGGAAAGGTATTTGCCAAGGATAGCAGGAAACGCGTGGTGGTAACGAGATGACGACTATAGAAGAACAACGGAAAATTCAAGAAGTTTTCATGGAAAGAATGGATGAAGATGAATTATTAAATTGTATGAGATGCGGTTTTTGTCTTCCTTCTTGTCCAACCTATATTGAATCAGGATTCCAGGAAATACACTCTCCAAGAGGTCGAATTGCGCTAATGAAAGCAGTAAAAGATGGGATGATTGAACCCGATGAAGATGTAGAACGTTCTTTAAGTCTTTGCCTTGGTTGCCGAGCATGTGAGCCGGTTTGTCCATCTGGTGTAAAGTACGGCCATCTCCTAGAGGAGGCAAGAGATATTATCCAGCAAAATAAAAAGCAGAAACCGATTGTGCGTGCCGTTAGAAATACGGTATTTGAGGGTCTTTTTCCTCATCAAAACAGGATGCAATCGATAACCGGCCTATTAGGTTTTTATCAACGATCCGGTTTACAAAAAGTTACGAGAAAAATTGGGTTTATGAAGCTGTTTCCCGAAAGTTTAGCAACAATGGAAAAAGTTTTGCCAAAGGTACCGACAATGAAAGAAATGAAGAATCGTCCAGAGTACCTTCCTGCGGAGCAAACTCAGGCAAAAAGGGTTGCCTTCTTTACTGGGTGTCTCATGGATACGATGTTTTTAGAAACGAATAATGCAACCCTTAAATTATTGCAAAAGGCAGGTTGTGAAATCATCATTCCGAAAACGCAAGGTTGTTGTGGTGCGTTACATGGACATAGCGGTGAAAAGGAAAAATCAATAGAATTGGCTAAACGCAATATTGAAGCATTTGAACATACGAATGCCGATTATATCATTACAAACGCAGGTGGTTGCGGCGCATTTCTTATTGACTATGATCATTTATTAAAAAACGATCCTGAATGGTATCCACGTGCTAAGGCGTTTAAGGAGAAATTAAAAGATATTACTCAAATATTGGTAGAGTTGAATTTTCATAAAAATAACTCACTCAAATTAGCTGAACAAATCATTACCTATCAGGATTCTTGTCATTTGAGGAATGTTATGAAAACATCTGAGGCACCAAGAGTATTACTGCAATCAATTATTGGTCCAGATTATCGTGAAATGAAAGACTCCGATCGTTGTTGTGGATCGGCGGGAATTTATAATATCGTTGAATCAGAAATGTCTATGAAAATATTGGATTCAAAAATGAAGAATGCGAAGGCAACGAAGGCAACTACCATTGTGACCGCAAATCCTGGCTGCTTATTGCAGATGAAACTTGGAATAGAACGGGAAGGGTTGACGGAACAAGTTCGAGCGGTTCATATTGTCGACCTGTTAATGGAAGCCGTAACGAATTAACCACTGGTTTGATACCAGTGGTTATTTTTTTGCTTCACGATGTAAATCATTCATATGCTTGATTTCAAAAATTAATTTTTTCATTTCCTCTTTTCCATTTGGATATAATGCATTCCAGTGCTTTGCTAAGTCAGGCATAGATTTTGCAATGTATGTATAAAGTGCCCACATTTTAATCTTTTCAATTAATTCATCATTCGATTCACCAAGTAAAAGCTCCGTATATTTTTCTAATAATGCATCGAACTGATCTCGAAATGTCTGATCCATGACGATCACTCTTTTCTTTTTATATAGGAGGCATGTTACATCCATTTGGACAGGTTGAACATCTTTTTTTCTTTTTTTCTAAAAGATTGGAAAAACAACATGTTTTTCGTACGCGAATGGGTTCGATATTCTTTTCACGGATCACTTTTTCACTGTCAAAGCGAGAAAGTGGATTATTTTTATAAGGACCAAATAAAGCGGGACTCGCTTCATGGACGATAAAATGGAAATCATCCCTAAGCCTGTTATGAAGGGCATTATATTCTTCATTATTAAGAAGACTTTCATATAACCAAAAAATATAAATAGCGATATTCTCCCACATAACAAGATTTGAAAAGCGTGTTACATTCCTTAATGTTTCCAATAAAGGGTGGAAAAATCCTGAAAAAACTTCCGCTATGACCTCTTCTCTCCACAATGTCCGTACATTTTCCACATCTATAAAGGTATATTCTCCAAAGTAAAATTCCGGTAACCATAGTGGATCTCCCGGATTTTCAACTACTTTCAGTTCATCTATATCCACAACTAACCTTTTATTCCATACACTCATCGCATATAAATGAATGACCCCATAAAATGCCATTCGCTTCACAATCATGGAAGCCGTTATTTTATTTGTCGGGGACCCCATTTGCGCTCCAATTTTCACTAAATGAGCAGGGAGCTTTTCACTATCGAAAAAATCTTTACCGTTTATAAACGAATGCGTACTCTTTATTTCATCAATATATCGATAGTTTGAAAGCTCCGATGATAAACTAGATGGCATTAATCTCCCCGCCTTTTAATATGCAACGGCCTTTACCGTGTGGAATACATAATGGTGTACCAAAAAGTGGATCCATTGATACTTGACAATCCATATCGAAAACATCTCGAACCATTTGGCAACTAATCACGGATTCCGGCGTTCCTTGGGCATATACTTTCTTATCACGAATCGCAACAATATTATGTGCATATCTGCACGCTAAATTTAAATCATGCAGCACCATAACAATCGTTCTGTTTTCTTGTTCATTTAATTCAAATAATAAATCAAGAATTTCAATTTGATGAGTCATATCAAGATAGGTTGTCGGTTCATCTAGTAGAATAACCTCCGTATCTTGAGCAAGTGTCATGGCAATCCATGCTCTTTGTCGCTGTCCTCCCGATAGTTCATCGACAGGTCGATCTTTAAATTCAACCATACGAGTAGCTTTTAGAGCGCGCATGACAATTTCTTCGTCTTCATTCGACCATTGTTTAAGCCATGACTGGTATGGAAATCGTCCTTGTTTTACAAGTTGCAGCACTGTTAATCCTTCCGGGGCTATTGGTGTTTGCGGGAGAATTGATAAATTTTTCGCTACCTCTTTTGTCGGGAGCTTAGCAATCTCTTTCCCAGCTAATAAAACGGAACCTGATTCCGGTTTTAATAAACGTGCCATTGATCGTAATAAAGTCGATTTTCCACAGCCATTCCCACCAATGAAAACGGTAATTTCCCCTTTAGGAATACTCAAATTTAACTCATCTATAATAATCGAATCACCATAACCTAATGTTAATGATTTTGCTTGAATTGTTTCATTCATCATGCCCACTCCTTTTATGCAGACTTTGATTTAAATAATAAATAGATAAAATACGGTGCCCCAATCGCGGCAGTAAACACTCCAGCCGGCACTTCAAGCGGCGTAAATACGGTACGTCCGATTAAATCCGCCACCATGACCAAAATTCCGCCGATACAGGCTGATGCAGGCAATAAAACACCAAAGGAAGAACCGACAAGTCTTCTCGCAATATGTGGAGCCATTAAACCAACAAAGCCAATTCCCCCACCAAATGCAACAGCGGCACCAACTAAAGCCGTACTTAATAGTAAAAGAAAAAATCGTTGGCGTTGAACGTGACTTCCAACACCAGTCGCGAGTTCATCACCAAACTCTTGTACATTGATTTTTCGGGCGGATAAAAAGGAAATTAACGTCAGTATTAGCACCCATGGGACAATAACTTTAACATTCCCCCAGCTGGATCCGTTTACGGTACCTGTTAACCAAATATTCGCCTCACTTGCCCGATAAATAGGTCCAACTAACATTAATAATGTAGTGATAGCTTTCATCACAGCGGAAATTCCAATTCCTATTAATACTAATCTTATGGGAGAAACGCCATCTTTCCAAGCTAAAAAATATACCAGAAATGCCACGATTGTTGCCCCAAGGAAAGCTGCAATTGGCATCCAGCCTATACTCACTGTCAAACTATTATCTTTATTACTAAAAATGGCTAGAAAGGAAACAACGGCTGCACCTGCCCCACCAGTTATTCCGATAATATCCGGTGATGCTAATGGATTCCGGATAATTCCTTGTAAAATTCCCCCTGCCATTGCTAATGCAATACCTACAAACATTGCAACAAGAATTCTTGGTAACCGAAACTTTAATACAACTAACTGCTCAATGCTTGAACCACCTCCGAAAAATGTTTTAACAACATTTATCGGATTAATATTCATATCCCCTAAACCTGTACTTATAACGAGTGCAAGTAAAGTCACGATAAACAAAATCAAGATAGTCCAAGTTGCACGAAGATCAACTAAAAAGGAGATTTTCCCTTTAAAAAGACGAAGATTTTTGAATTGACTCATCGTCCATTAAACCCCCTTCTAGCAATATAAATAAAAAATGGAACCCCAATGATGGCCGTCATCACACCAACTGGCACCTCTTGAGGCATAATCACATATCTTGATGCAATGTCTGCCGCTACTAATAATACGCCACCTAAAATTCCGGATAATGGAAGCAACCAACGATGATCAATGCCAATTATTTTTCTGGCAATATGCGGAATAACAATTCCAACAAATCCAATTGGTCCAGCAACAGCAACTGCACTCCCTGCTAACAAAATAACGACTACCCCTGAACCAATCTTCACTAAGCCCGTCTTTAGACCTAATCCTTTCGCAACGTCCTCCCCCATCGATAATACATTCATTTTTTTTGCAAAAACCAATGCGATTATCCATCCAATAAGCATATAAGGGAAAACAGATGTTAAAATGTCTAATTTTCTATTTGCAACAGATCCAGCAAGCCAAAAAAGAACTTGCTCTAATGCAGCCTCATTTATAGACAATAGCCCTTGGGTAAATGAAGCAAATAGCGCAGCTATGGCTGCACCGGCTAGTGTTAATTTCATCGGAGTCAGTCCCTCATTGCCAACCGATCCAATAAGAAATACACCAATTGTCGCAATCGCTGCACCAGTAAATGATGCCCATGCAAATGCTTGCAGACTCGAAAAGTGAAACAAGGTAACAGCTAATACAACTGCAAAACTTGCTCCCGCGTTTAATCCGAGAATTTCTGGAGCAGCAAGCGGATTTTTTGTTAATGTTTGCATAATCACCCCGGACATTGCTAAGCATGCACCTACTGCTGCTGCAATCAGTGCCCTTGGCAACCGAACCGAAGTAATTATGACATGCTCATTTGAACCATTGAAATCCATAAAGGATTGAATTGCTGTTTTTATAGAAATCCCCGTATATCCAAAAACAATACTCATCCCAATTAACAGCAACAAAATAATAGTAGCGATGATCATTGCAAATAATTTTTGCCAATTTTTCTTTAGAACCATTTTCACTGTTCCTCTTCAATAATATCTACTATTTAGTGTAGAGAAAGATTCTCAGTTAGTCAATGACTTTGAAAATCATTTTCATTTAGTTATTGACAACTTTCTAACATCTGATAAGATTAGTATGTAATTGATAACGATTATCATTCATATAAACTGTGGAGGTACATACGATGAAAAAAATGCGTTTTTTTGTTTCGCTAGTAGCGATAATGGCCCTATTCGCCCTTGCTGCGTGCGGCAATAAAAATGAAGCTAGCAAAGAAACAAATAAGGATACAGAAAAAAATAGCGGATCCAGTTATACAGTGGAACATGCAATGGGAAAAACACCGATAAAAGGAACACCAAAACGTGTGGTTATTTTAACAAACGAAGGAACTGAAGCTCTTTTAGCGATGGGGGTAACGCCTGTTGGTGCGGTTCAATCATGGACAGGTGATCCATGGTATAAACATATCAGCGATCAAATGAAAGATGTTGAATTCGTGGGTACAGAAAGTGAAGTAAATGTAGAGGCAATTGCAAAACTACATCCAGATCTTATTATTGGAAATAAAATGCGCCAAGAAAAAATCTATAATCAACTAAGTGCAATCGCTCCAACTGTATTTGCCGAAACGTTGCGCGGCGATTGGAAAGAAAACTTTGAACTTTATGCAAAAGCATTAAATAAAGAAGAAAAAGGAAAAGAAGTTATTCAGCAATATGATCAACGAATTGCTGACTTAAAAGAAAAATTAGGCGATAAATTAAAAATGAAAGTTTCAATGGTTCGTTTTATGCCTGGTGATGTCCGTATTTATCATAAGGATACATTCTCCGGTGTTATTTTGGATGAGTTAGGATTTGCCCGTCCTGGCGACCAAAACAAAAATGACTTTGCCGAAAGAAACCTAACGAAAGAACGCATTCCGGCAATGGATGGGGATATACTTTTCTACTTCACATATGAGCCCGCAGGTGATGGTGAAGTTGCTGCTGTTGAAAAAGAATGGATCAATGATCCGCTATTTAAAAACTTAAAAGTTGCTAAAGCTGGAAATGTTCATAAAGTAAACGATGATATATGGAATACGGCCGGTGGCGTTCTTGCTGCTAATCTCATGTTAGATGATATTGAGAAAATCTTTCTTGGAAAATAAATATTACATGACAAAACCCGCAAATATGCGGGTTTTGTCATGTGATTGCAGGTTCAACTCGTTTCTGCCTCTTTTTAAATGAAACAACGGATAATAGTATCCCAAGTTCATATAGAGCCATTAATGGAGTCAGCACTAATATTTGACTTATAAAGTCCGGTGGTGTGATCAGTGCTGAAATGACTGCAAGCAAGATATACGCATATTTTCGAACTTGTTTTAATTTTACCGGAGTTAACATGCCAACAGATGTTAAAAAGACCATCACAATCGGCAATTCAAAAAGAAATCCTAAAGACAATGTTGATGTTAGTAAAAAAAGAAAGTATTCTCTTGCAGTAATTAGAACATCAAACGATTTTTCTCCAAGATTCATGAGAAACTTAAATAATACAGGGAAAACGATAAAGTAGCCGAAGGCAATACCCGTCAAAAAACTGGCCGTGATAGCTGGCACATAAGTGAGTGTCACTTTACTTTCTGTCGGGGTTAAGCCAGGCTTTACAAATCTCCAAATTTGGTATCCGAGGAATGGAGTTGTTAGGCCCAATGCTAATGCACCTGAAACACCCGTGTAAAAGCGAATCACATCTAATGGCCCCATCAGTACAATCTTGTAGCCATTAGCTAATAAAGGAAGAACTTTAGGCATAAAAACAAGAAAGGTCACAAACATAATAGCAAAGAAAAAAGCAGACCAAAGCAAAATCCTTCTTAGTTCCGTAAAATGGTCCAAAGCCGTTTCCTCTTTTTCCACTTCAATTGGGAGATCCTCTGACAATACAATCATCTCCTTCTTCTAAATTTAGTAGGAAACTCATCCTTTAGGATGAGTTTCCTTTGTTGTTTTTTCCTCTGTTACCTCATCACTCATAATTGAATTCGCTGTCCGTTTAAATTCTGATAATGTTTTCCCAAAGGCTGATCCGATTTCTGGCAGCTTCTTTGGTCCAAATATAATTAATGTAATGACCAAAATAATGATTAGACCCGGAATACCAATATTTGATAACATCTCAACACTTCCCTTCTTAAACTAATGATCCACCTTTTTTGTGGTATTTTAAGATTCCTTCTGCCGCTCTGTAAGATAATGCACCAACTGTTCCAGTTGGGTTATAGCCGGAGTTATGAGCGAAAGCAGAGGCACCGACAACAAATAAATTTTCCATATCCCACATTTGTAAATAATTATTTACTGCAGATGTATTAGGGTCAGCCCCCATAATGACACCTCCGGTATTATGTGTAGATTGGTAGGTTGTTATTTCATATGGACCTAACTCCTTTAATACATCAACATGGTTAGCCCCCATTTCCTTTAATATATCCCCACATTTTCCCGCTAAAAATTTGGCTAGATTTTGATCCTGCTCTTCAAAGTCAAAAGTGATTCGAATTAACGGATCTCCATATACGTCCTTATAGGTTGGGTCTAGATCGAGAAAATGATGTTGAAAAGGCATGGAAGAACCTTGTGAACCTACTGATAAATATCTATTCGCATATTTTATCGATGTTTTTTTGAAATCCTTTCCCCATGTTGGTGTGCCTGATGGAACAGCATTGTTTTGAATAGGACGCATGCCAGACTGATTATATTGGATCATTCCACCGTGAATAAAGTCCAAATTTGAATGATCAAAATTGTCTCCATTATAATCATCTAAAGTTACACCTAAAGCACCCGCTCCTGCAAAGGTATTAAATTCTTTATCATCAAAAAATCCAACTGCTCCACCCTTTGCTACCTGATAGGCATAGTTTTTGCCAATTACTCCTGTTCCATTACTCGGATTATATGGTCTCCCAACATTTGACATTAACAATAATCTTACATTATTAAATACAAAACCTGTCAAGACTACTATATCTGCTGGTTGTTCAATGTCTTCTCCAGTGGTGACATCAGTATACATGACTCCTGTCGCTTTATTTCCACTATGCAAAATTCTTCTAACATTGGAATGGGTTCTTATTTCAAATTTCCCTGTTTTTTTCGCCACTGGAATAACTGTTACAACTGGATCTGCTTTGGCTCCATACTCACAACCAAATCGTTCACAATATCCACAATATTGGCAAGCCGCTCTTGAAATACCGTCAGGATTTGTATATGATTCCGACAAGTTTGCCGAAGGAACCACGTAAGGATGAAGCTTTAATTTCTTTGCCGCATTTTCAAAATCCTTCATTTGCGGAGATTTTTTCATTGGTGCTGTTGGGTATTTAGCTGAACGTTTTCCACCTAAAGGATTCTCTTCGCCAGAAATACCTGCTATTTTTTCAAAACGATCATAGTAAGGTTCAAGTTCATCATATGTAATGCCCCAATCCTGAATTGTCATACCTTTTGGTATTTTGTTTTTTCCATACTTTTCAATTGTTTTACTACGGATTTCAAAATCATATGGTAGAAATCGAAACGTTTGTCCATTCCAATGTACTCCAGCTCCTCCTAAGCCATCACCTAGTAAAAAGGATCCATATTGTCTCATGGGAAGGGCTCTCGTTCTTTCATTCCCTCTAAATGTAATCGTTTCTTTTGATAGATCTTGCATTAACTCATATCTTAAGGCATACCTTAATTCATCATGAACCATATAGTAATCTTCCGTTTTTCTTTCTTTTCCTCTTTCCAAACCAACGACATTTAATCCCTTTTTAGTAAGCTCAGATGCAATAATCCCACCTGACCAACCAACACCTATAATCACAACATCTACTTTTGGCAATTTTTTCACCATACTAATCACCTCTTTTTTAATGCGCCAAATGGTCTCGCAGACTTTGTGGTGCTATTTTTTTGTAACCTTTTTCGATGATCTCGGAATAAGCCATTTGGTTGCCAGGATAATTCTTCATTTTCCAACCGGCCATATTCATATTTCCACCATATAATGGGTCACTATATACCCCTTCTAACGTGCTACTTCTTAGAATATTAAAAAACCCACTCGGTGAAATCGTTGTTATATTCACCTTATCTCCTTCAAAATCTTTAAGGATTGCATCTTGTTCATCCCCAGAAAGATCAGTAAATTTTTTCTTATATTTAGCCATACTGTGGTTTTGCATTTCTTGTAATGCGATATCAAATATTTCTCTACGTTTTAATCTACCTTGATACCCCTGGACTTTTTCACCTTTATAAAACGGGCCTTGCATATAATCTCTTGAATTAAATCCCCAATCGCCTGCGAGCTGGTGATCGATAAAAAAGGCAACTCCTAAAGCTTTTGCTCCCGGTCCATTCTCATCCTCAGGAAATATCCTTTCCGTCGCTGCTTGAACAATATTAAATTGCTCTTGAGTAAAGTACATTAGGGCTTGGTTAAAATTTTCTGCCTTTGTTGGAGAAATTTTATTATTATTGATTTCTTTCGTTTTGTTACCAAATGGTAATAGGCTTCCTACTGCTCCTCCTACTACAACACCTCCAACAACATAACCAGTGTTTCGAATAAACTTACGTCGGGATTGTGATTCTGGAATCTCCTTTTTTGTTTCATCAACCATCTGGTCCACCTCCTGAATTCATCCATGATAAAAATTTATTTAATAGTCGAAAAAGATTTTTAATGACTATCATGGTTTTTTTTAATATGTTCCAAAAATATTTAAATATACACAAAACTACTACTCATAAATAATTAAAATTTGGGAACCTTATTTTTGAAATAATTTCTATTTAGGAGGGAAACAGAGTGAAAAAAACGCGAAGCAAATGGTTGGTTCCTTTTGTCGGAGTACTTCTTGTCTTAGCAGCTTGTACTAGTCAACAAGGTGCTAACGATAGACAACAAGGAAAAAGGAATACTCAACACCCTATGAATGTATCGACGCATAACGACCGGGATATGAATGTCATTCCAAGTACGGATCGTTCAAAAAAGTTAACAACCAATCAACATGGAGAGATTACAAGTGGTCCCGGATCCAATGTCTATAGCTTAATAGGAAGTTCGAGTTTACATGACGGAGGTATTTCTTCTCATTTAGAATCTCGTTTAGCTGGTGAAGGAATTCCAGGTATTAAAGTTTTTGTTCTTGATGACACTGTTATCTTAGCAAGAGCGAAACAGGAAAATACATCTATTCACTATGATGATATGCAAAATCGAGTATTAAGTGGAACAAAAGGGTCATCCGGAAAAATTGAAAATAATAACGGGAAAGAGATAGACAATAATGTAGATGATAATTTAGAACATGCCAAAAGAATCATGAACGATGCATTTGATGGTCATGTTCAAATATTAACTGTTACAAATGCGAATGCCCCTAAATTAATTGAAAGAATAAAGTCAAATTTAAAAGGAAAATCACCATCATATAATCAATTAACAACTGATATAAATACACTTATTAAAATGACGAAGGAAAAAAGCTGATTAATGACTATCAGCTTTTTTCTTTTATTAATATATTTATTGCACCAATTTACATATTCACCCGATATTTGGTAACAATACGTCACGTAGGTACATCCCATCAAATCAATTTCCTACAAATCGGGGGATTATTATGGATTTCTTTAAAAAAAGGAATGCGTTAAGACAGCAAAGGAAAAAAGAAAAAGAGCGACAAAAAAAAGAAGCTCAGCAAAAAGAAGCGCCAAAACCTAAATCACAAGATGTAAAAGAAGCAAAATATATAAATAGTCGAACCGGAATGGAGTTTTCCTTAACTTTTGTCTCGACAGTAATAGATGAAGAAATCATTCAAAAGGATATATTGCCAGATTTACTAGAAGGCGATTTTGCAACGATCGGAGACATTTCAAAACTCCTTCCTGTTGCCGATGTAGAAATAACAACAGACATGTCAAAAGTAAATCAAAAAATATATAACGGCTATGTTTTATTACAAATCGAAACAGACGAAGGTAAATATGCGTTTATTTCTGCGCAAAAAGAAATTACAAGAGCTTTAAGTGCGCCTGAAATCGAATTTAGTGTAATTGGTCCGAAAGAGGCATTTGTTGAAGCGATTGATCAAAATTTAAACTTAATTAGAAAGCGTCTTCCAATACCGGAATTAATTATTGAGGAACTAACAGTAGGAAAATTATCAAAAACAAAAGTTGCCATTCTTTATATTGACCAAATTGTTGACATGACAAATGTTCAAACAATTAAACAGAGAATTGATGTACTAGATTTTGATATGATCAGCGATAGCTCATTCATAGAACAGCTTTTAGCGGATAATCATTCATCACCCTTTCCGCAATTTTTGGATACAGAACGACCCGACCGTGCTGCAAGCGTATTAGGTCAAGGTAAAGTTGTGTTAATCGTCGACGGGTCTCCCCATGCATTAATTGGTCCAACGACGTTTGTGGAATTTTTTGTATCCTTTGAGGATTATTATTTAAACTGGATTATCGCCACTTTTTTCAGATTACTACGTGTTTTTTCAGTAACCTTTTCGATTTTAGTAACCCCCTTATATGTGGCAGCGTTGACCTATCATTATCAAATGGTGCCAAGGGCTGTAATGGCAACCCTTATTAGTTCCAGACAAGGGGTTCCGTTGCCGCCAATACTAGAAGCGTTAGTTCTGGAAATTACAATCGAGCTTTTACGGGAAGCAGCTGCAAGACTACCTACGAAAATTGGCCAAACAATCGGTATCGTGGGCGGGATCGTTATTGGAACTGCCTCCGTTGAAGCTGGTCTTACAAGTAATGTTTTATTAATCTTTGTTGCATTAGCTGCACTGGCTTCCTTTACGACGCCTGTTTATAAAATTGGTAATACGATTCGTTTCATTCGTTTTCCATTTTTAATTTTTGCACAGATGTGGGGATTACTCGGAATCGTCTTTTGTTTTTGCATATTATTAACACACTTAATTCGATTAACTTCTTTAGGAAGGCCCTATTTCGAACCGCTTTATCCACCAAGGATAAAGGATATTAAAGATACGATTATTCGTTTAGGCTTTAATAAAAATGCGAAACGTCCTCAATTTTTACGAACACAAGACACTGTTCGTTTTCCACCAAAGGACGCGAAACGAAAATTAGATATCGATGAATAAATAATTATTACTTATTTATTTTTCCCAACAAGCACACCACCAAAAAGACTACTTTCGGAGGTTTAACTATGCAGCCTGTACCTGAAAACCGAAAAATTTCTCCCTCTCTCGTCTTTTTCGCTATTTCCTCCGTACAAATAGGTGTAGGTGCGTTAGGTTTTCAAAGAATTATTGCAAAAACAGCCGGATATGACGCTTGGATTTCCGTCATAATCGCAGGTCTAGCGACAAATATGATTATGTGGATTATGTATAAGATCGTAGAACTAGGAAAAGAGGACCTAGGGGAAAATCATCGATATGTGTTCGGAAAATGGATAGGGGGAATATTTAATACGTTTTTCATTTTGTATTTTACTTCTTTCATTATTATCGTCCTTCGTACTTATATCGAAATTGTTCAAGTTTGGATGTTTGCTGATCTGAATGTCTTTATGTTTGCATTATTTTTTCTCGTGCTTTGTATCTATGTTGTTAAAGGGGGCTTTCGAACTGTAGTTGGTATTGCTTTTTTTGGTGTTGTACTCCCTTCGTATTTAATTATTTTATTTGGGTTTACGATTCCATATGCTGATTTTCACCACTTTTTGCCAATATTCGATCATTCATTAAAAGACTTAATTATCGCCTCAAAACAAATGTCACTTACATATATGGGATATGAATCGTTCCTTATTTATTATCCCTTTATCAAAGACAAGCAAAAGTCAAAAAAATGGGCACATGCTGCATTGTTAGGAACAACTGCCCTCTATCTTTATACGACTCTCATTTCTTTTGGGTATTATAGTGAGGGACAACTTCAAAAAGACGTTTGGGCAACATTAACAACGTGGAAAATTGTTTATCTTCCCGTTGTAGAACGCTTCGAATATGTTGGAATTGCCAATTGGTGTTTAATCATTTTACCAAATGCTTGTCTCGCTTTATGGTGTGCCACTCGATTGCTTAAACAAACGTACCGGCTCCCCCAAAGAATTGGTGTTTATCTTGTGGGAGCTATTGCTGTATGCATTATTCCAATTTTTGATACACGCCAAGAAATAGATTTATTAAATTCTCTATTAGGTAATTTTGGATTCATTGTTAATTTTATTTACCTCCCATTATTGCTAATCCTTATATGGATGGTGAAGAAGGTGAAGAAGAAAATATGAAAAAATATTTATTCATTCTATTGGTTTTTCCACTACTAACCAGCTGTGTTGAGCACCAAGTAATTGACAAGTTGAACATCGAAACCGCACAAGGCTATGATTTAGCGGAAAATAATCACTTAAGAGGAACTCTTCTTTTTGTGAAATATTTGCCAGACAAAACGGTGCAAAATCGAACATTATCGGCCACCGCAAAAACGAGTCAAGATGTGCTTACTAATTTAGAAAGACGATCAAGTGATCCGCTTGTAACCGGCGGGGTCGGGGTCGTTTTATTCGGCGAGGAATTAGCTAAACATGGATTTGTCAAACTTGTTGATTCATTACAACGTGATCCTAATATTGGTTCACGACTATTTGTAGCGATTGCAGAGGGAAAAGCAGAGGATATGTTGAATGGGAATTATGGTTTTGAAGGGAATAGTGAGTATATTCACGATTTACTTACACATAATATGAAAAATCGCGATATTCCAAAGGTAAATCTCCATTTATTTGCCTCTTTTTACGCCGAAAAGGGACGGGATGCTTATTTACCTGTTCTCGAAAAAGTGAATGATACAGATTTAAATATATCCGGAATGGCGATTTTTAAAAGAAATAGAATAGTAAAAAAAGTAGATGAGAAAAATCTATTTCATTTTAAATTATTAGTTGATAAGCATAGTGAAGGAACAAAAACAGTAAAAATTGGGAAATATAATGCTGTCGTACGCAGTATTCATTCTAAAAATAAAATAAAGATAAAGAAAAACCCACTTGAAGCGATTGTATATATAAAAGTAAATGCGATCGTACGAGAATACTCCGGCAAAAAAGTGACAACTAAAGTTGTAAAAACGTTAGAAAAGCAAATGGAAGAGGATATTAAAAAGGAATGTCTCCATATGTTAAAAGATTTCCAAAGACATGGCATTGATCCTGTTGGATTCGGAATTCGTGTTAAAAATAATACAAGAAACTTTAATTTCAATAAATGGGAAGATGAATATAAAACAATGAAAATAAAGATCAAGCCAAAGGTTACCATTTTGGAAAGCGGAACCGTACAATAGTCTAAAAAAAGCTTCCGGAGAAACAATAGTTTTCTCCGGAAGCTTTTTTACTTTTCTGTACCAAACATATATTTTTTATAATGATAGCGTATGGAAAAGATGAGACCAATAGCAAGCATATTTCCCATTAACGAACTTCCCCCATAACTAATAAATGGTAAAGGAATACCCGTTATTGGCAGTAGTCCAATCGTCATTCCGATATTTTCAAACACATGGAAAGTAATCATTGCGATCACCCCAGCACAAATATAGGAATAAAAGTTATTTTTAGTTTCTAAACTAGCTTTAGTAATATGGTAAATCAACATAAAAAATAAGCTGACAACAACACTTGCACCGATAAATCCAAAATTTTCACCAATCATACTAAATATAAAATCGGTCTGTCTCTCAGGTATATCTACTTCACTAATGTTAAATCCTTTGCCGAGTGTTTGTCCAGAACCTATGGCAAGTAGCGAATTGATTAATTGATATCCTGAATCACTTTTATATTTATACGGGTCAAGCCATGAATAAATACGATTAAATTGATAAGGTTTAACATGTAAATATTTTTCTAAAACTTGGGGCATCCAAATAACGAAATAAAGGATTATACCGGCTACTAAACCACCACCACCAAAAATCGGTAGCAGTAATTTCCAAGTAATCCCTGATACAAAGATGATTCCTAATAAAATCGAAACAACTACTAAAGCTGTTCCTAAATCAGGCTGTTGCATAATTAAGGCCAGTGGCAGTCCGGCAACTAAGCCTAGTTTAATTAACAACCAAAAATCCGTCTTGACTGTCTTAATAAGAAATTTATCATGATGATCAACAATCGTTCGTGCTAATGCGATTATAACGAAAACTTTCACGACTTCCGAAGGCTGAAAGGTTCCCATAAACGGCACGGTAAACCAACTTTTTTGCCCCTTTGTTACATGGGCAATACTTTCAGGAGCAATAATTAAAAATCCTAACAAAACAATTCCGAATGCGTAAAGATACCATGATAACTTTTTTAGTTGATCAGAATCAAAATGGATGGACACAGCAATAATACAAACGCCAACTACATACCAGATGACCTGTTTTACTAAGTAATTTTCATTTAATTGTCCAGCTTTTTGTGCACCGTAGATAGAGATTAAACTAACTAAGCACATTAGCATAAGTGTCAACACAAGGCCATAATCTATTTTTGAAGTTTTTCCTTTTTGCGAAGTCATACTATCCTCGTCTCCTAAGTAAATCTAAAAAAGTCATTAAAAACACATACTACCATTATACTGAATCATGTCAATGGGACAAAGAAACAATTTGTTCCAAGAATACTATTGTATATTATAATCTGCTTCCAGCCAACTAACATAAGCTAAATCATTGTATGAAATCGCAACTATCTATACAATACTAATAGTACAAAAAACATGGTCATATGGAGGTAATATTTATGGAAGAGATTAAGACTCTTGAAGATTTTGAAGCAGCTATATCAGGCTCTAATCCAGTCATCGTTAAGTTTTATGCTGGATGGTGTCCAGATTGTACACGACTAAATATGTTCATTGACGACATTATCAATGATTATGGACAATATAAATGGTATGAAATTAATCGAGATAACTTCCCTGAGCTAGCTGAAAAATATAATGTTATGGGAATCCCAAGTTTATTAATTTATCAAAACGGAGAAAAAACTCATCATCTTCATAGTGCTAATGCGAAAAGCCCTGAGCAGGTGAGAGAATTTCTAGATAGTGCCGGCTACTAAAGAGCAAAAGGGGTTGTCTGAAAAGCAAAGCATCAGACAACCCCCTTTTTTACTCCATCATTTCATTACATACAAACAGCTGCACCTACAATAATAAGCAGGATAAATAGGACTACGATTAACGCAAAATTAAATGGTGGTCGTGCAACAGGCTGGACCACATGATGTCGACACCACGGAGCTCCTCCAAAACCAAAACCCATCTTTATCTCCTCCTTTCCATTTTCGTTGAATAGAAATTTTTTTCCTAACAACGTCACTACCATCATATGTACATACACTTTTGTTGGAAAGGCATAAGTCTAAGAGAGATTGGAAGTATTTAAAATACCACTTTATTCGGAGAAATATTTCAAAAAACCCATCGAATTAGATGGGCCCGGATTAATTAATATTTCATGGATAACGCTTTTTGGACATTATTTGTATCATGTTCCAATAATGTGTGTAGATCGTATGCAGGATACAATCCTTTTCTATGCATATATTCAAATACCCTCGTATGCCACTTAATACTATTATTTAAATGTTTAGTAAAAATTGCTTTTAATTCAGGTGTAGCTGTTTCTGTAATTGCTGCGGCATATGTTTTAACTGATGTTTTCGCAGCACCTAATAAATTCCCGGCAAAGAATCCGGTTTCATCTTGACGTATTAGGTCCATTCTAGGTGAAGGAGCTTTTTTCACAAATGGAACAAGTTCTTTTAAGTTTTTTTCAATCGAACGAATGGATGATACGTACAAATCATTAAGTTCCGGATCTGTCACTTTTTTCACTGACTTTTTTAAATGCATTAAACAGTTTGCCTGTAAGGCCATTAATTCATGCAATTCAAGTGTTTCATGCCAAGCTAATTGTCTTGCCATCAGTATTCCCCTCCTATTTCAAATCGCTTATAGTTTATTCATAATAGGCGAAAGTGGAAGGTTATCCTTGGGAAAATGGGCTTAACGCTAGTCAATACGTTGTCAAATGCAATAATTTTTGCAAACGATACACACCATTTTGTAAAAAAATAAGTTTGCCTTGAAACTTAGATAACTCCAATGTATATTTGGCATCCCGATTTGTCCAAATTCGCTGAAAATAGCGGTCAACTTTACCAACTAATTTTGCTTCAATCGGTGCTGTTATCTTCACATCTGTCTCAAGATTATAATCGGCCAAGTTTCGTAAAGTGAGATTGGTGGAGCCACTAAAGATTTGGGCGTGCTTTCGTTTCTTTATATATATTAGCTTTGCATGATACTGTTCTTTACCCGTGTTATACCATCGAATATGAATCTTTCCTTTAGATTTCTTGTTTAGTTCCCTGGCAACAGGTCGATTCGGAAGGCCCGATTTTTTATTTCCAAAGGCATTTTCATTTGGATCCAAAATTAATTTAATATTTACTCCTCTATCAGCGGCTTTGAGCAAGGAATGGATTATTTTTCGATCCGCAATATAGAACATTCCCATCCATAATTCATCCCCTGGGTTTGTTTGATTGATAGCTTTTAAAATATGCTCAAATACTTTTCCCTCTGTTAATAGTTGGACTTCATATTCTCCTTTTTTTCCATCCTTTGATGAATAGGTCGGTAGCTTTGGTCCGTTTGAAAGTTCGACTGCTGCTTGTTCGGATAGTAGTAAATCTTGAATTATCGGTCCTTTGATTTCAATTGCATGATTAGAAAAATATGCACTAGCATCATGGGGATTGCCTGATAAAATAAATGCGGATTTTTCTGTCGCAAATGTTTTTCGATGATTGGCCTTAATATTTAATAATTCCAAGTACGATCGGATGGTCATATGCGGTGCGGTATCTGCCATCGCATTAGGTATCCACCCCTTCCCTGATTGACCAAATGGGCGAATGAACATTCTCCAAACAGCGGAGTATAGAGGAGTTGAGTCTCGTAAAGGATCTAAATTCGTCATCACTACCTCTATCCCATTTCGTTTCATTTCTTCTAGTTCCTTTGATTTATGTGATCCATAGTATGTATTGATATCATCGGTAATTACGATGATTCGCATATTTGGTTTTTCTCTTTTCTTACGAATGAGTCTTTGCGCCATGCTTTCGCTTAAAGGTGGGAAATTCAAATCATGATCATAGTAGCTATTAAAAAGGAAAAAATCGCAAACAATAAATTGCTGAGCTTGCTCAATGACTTCAAAGATTCGAGGGAAGATTTCTTGCTCTATTTGCAGATGCCCCTCTTTTTGGTAGGTTAAATCAGTTAAAAAGGAAATATCATCTTCTGAAACATGATGTATTTGCCCTTCATAGGAAATTCCTTTCGGAAGAGGTTTATATACGTGATAAAGAATGGTGCTAACGTAAACAAGAAAAAATAGGAATAAAAGAAAAAAAAGAACTTTCTTCTTTGTCACCGGTAGCCCTCCTCACCTCGGTCATTACCTTAGTTTTCCCGAAAATGAAACGGTTATAACATGTCCCCTAGTAGGGTTATTGGTTTACTATTAAACAAGATGGGTATTCTAACAGTAATAAAAAAACATGAAAGGTGAGCTACATATGCTTTGGACAATAATTGGAATTCTTATCGTGCTATGGATTTTAGGATTAATCGGACATGTTGCCGGTGGGCTCATTCATATACTTCTAGTTATAGCTGTTATTATTTTAATCATCAAGCTAGTTACGCGCTCCGGAAAATCATAATAAAGAAAAAGAAGGTAATTGAAGAACAGAAAAACAAGGCTGATCATCATGATCAGCCTTGTTTTATTTCAAAAATATTTCTTTTTCCAAAAAATGAATGCAGTTAAACTTGCTAAAAAGATGGCAAAAATAATTGCTGTTAAAAACGCATGTGGATATTCTTCTAAATGAAATGGTAAATGGACATTCATACCTAAAAAACTAGCAACCATTGTTGGAAAAGATAGAATAATTGTAATCGAGGTTAAAAATTTCATGACTACGTTCAAATTATTTGAAATGATGGAAGCGAAAGCATTCATCATACTGCTTAAAATTGAACTGTACGTTGCCGCCATTTCAATCGCCTGTGTATTCTCGATAATTACATCTTCTAATAAGTCCTTATCTTCTTCATACATTTTTATATAATTAATACGGAGAATTTTATCGAGCACCATTTTATTTGATTTCAATGATGTTGTAAAATAAACTAAACTTTTTTCTAATGCAAGTAAGGAATACAATTCCTTGTTTTTCATCGATGTTTGATGTAATTCCCGTTCAACATCGTCGGTTTTTTTGTTGATTTGCTTTAAATAGCGTAAATAATAGGATGAAATAACAAATAGGATTTGTAAGGCAAATCGTGTTTTTTTATACGTATAAAAGCCTTTAATTTTATTATTTTTAAAATCCATCAGTACTTGGGCATCTTTAAGTGAAATCGTGATGATACACTCGTTTGTTAAAATAATTCCAAGTGGCAAAGTTTCATAGACGGAATATCCTGATTCGTCTTTCAAAATATACGGGTAATCAATGATAATAAAGACATCTCCTTCTTCTTTTTCAATCCGAGATCGTTCTTCATCATCTAGTGCATCCCTAATGAAATCGACTGGTACATAAGCATGATTTGCCACGTATTGAATTTCTTCTTCATTTGGTGAAACTAAGTTAATCCAGCATCCTTTTGTGATTTCAGATACTGCTTCTAGCTTGTTCATTTCATTTGTTTTGTAGATTTCTAACATCATCTAACCTCCTCTTGGTGACGAGGAAGTCATCTTACCTTCAACAAGAATGTTGATATATTGACTTCCTCATATTCTATTGGCTCAGGACCATTTGGGTTATCCAAATATATCAACTCCCTTTATCAAAAGCGTAAGCGCCTTGATCAGCCCCGACAAGCAAATGTTCTTCAGCAATAAAAGTCCGCACTTTGACTTTTATTGCTGAAGGTTATTTGACCTCGAGGGGCTAGGCGCTGTAGCTAGACGAAAAAGTAATTTTTGTACCTTCTAATCTTAAACTCAAATGGCTGAAAGAACAATCCATTCGTGAAACATTTTATTTTTCTGAATTCTTTTCATATATAATGCTAAAATTAGTTACTTTGTGCTAGACATGGACGTAGATTTCCGCTGCAGGGTGCTCGCTTTCCGCGGGCGGTTCGGGAGCCTCCTCGCTCGTACCTCGCTGTGGGGTCTCCCGTTTACCGTTTTTCCCGCAGGAGTCTCGCACCCTTCCGCTCCAATCTACTTTGTGTAAGGACTAAGATTGTACTTTAACATGGATTAAAAAGTAAAAAACTCAAGCATACGCGTGTGTATGCTTGAGTTGATATTCTTATTTATATAATTTTTTAGGAACCCTATCGAAAAGGTGTGATGGTTGGTATAGGCTGGTGATGATGAGGTGGTGCATGGCTCTTGTGCAAATTGTGTAGAGCAAGGTACGTTCTGATTCGTCGTTGTATTTATCGTCTGATGCATTTAAGACGATCACACTGTCGAATTCCAATCCTTTTGCTAAGTAGGATGGAAGAATGATCGGGCCTTCTGCTAATTCTTGATTTTTCAAGCCGATTAATGAGATGTCTATTTTGTCCTTTAACTGATGATATGCTTGCTCACAATCTTGCATCGTCTTACCGATAATGGCAATAGAGCTTGATTGCAACGCTAATCTTTCAACTTGCCTAGCAATTTGATCCATAAGGTCTTCAAATGTACCCTCAATTACAATAGTTGGGAGTTCACCTTCCCTCTCAAATAGCTCAATTGCCTCCCCATCCGGTAAAATCGCTTTAGTGAAGGCAGTAATCGCAGCTGTTGATCGATAGCTTTTCGTCAAACGAATAATTTCAGCTTTTTCCTCACCAAATATTTTCATCGAAGTTTGTATCGGTGAATCACTTCCGTTATTGAAAATCGATTGATTGATGTCACCAAGCATCGTGAATTTACTATACGGAAACATAAATTTCATATAGGCAAGTTGTGCAGGTGTGTAATCTTGAATCTCGTCGATAAATACATATTTCATTGAAGTTTCACTTTTTCTTCCGACAATTAAATCGTATAAATACATGTAAGGAACAGTATCTTCCATTTGAATATTTTTTTCATTTAGTGATTTGATCGTACTTCTTTGAATTTCCGCCCAATCATTTGCATGGATATCATAATTTTTAAGAGTAAGTAATTCCGGAACCTTTTTTAAAAAATCTACATACTGAGCTTTGCGGTGAAAAAAACGATTCCTTTTTATTCCCGCCCGTATTTTTTTGAAATAATTATTTACAATTTGTTTAGCTAAAAACTCCTTCTCTTGATCGAAAGAATTGAAGTCATCTTTTCCTTTTTGAGAATGCTGAAATGCCTTTAAATAATCTTCCCTATCTAATAACTCCATTTCCTCTTCTACCCACTGTTTCTTTTCTTCCTCCCTAGCGATTTCTTTCAATCTTGTTAATAATTCCTTCTGAATAAGCGGGAAACGGTTTGGTAGGGAATAGGAACGATCATAAGAATAAAAGAGATTGGAAATTTCCTCCTTTGATATGAGTATCTTCCCACGGAAGCTGATGTCTTTAAAAAACAAACCAGAAGTAGCTAAATTGTCCACATAATCAGTGATCGCATGAACAAAGGACAAATCATTCTTTAATCGAATCGCCTTAGTTCTATAGTGATTATCTGCCACGTTTAAACTTGTTTCAAATTGTTCGAATAAGCTTTCAACTGTTAGGTCTGGAATTCTCGATTGTGCAAATTCTAAAAACGTTGTTTGTTCCATATTATTTTCGCCAAGCTCTGGAAGTACCTTTGAAATATATTGATTAAACAAACGGTTAGGTGAAAAAAGGATAATTTGATCTGAATGAAGCGAATCACGAAAACGATATAGGAGATAGGCGATTCTTTGCAATGCCGCGGACGTTTTTCCACTTCCTGCTGCACCTTGGACAAATAATAAGCGGCTTTTAATATCACGGATTATTTTATTTTGCTCTTTTTGAATGGTCGCAACGATGTTTTTCATATGCGTATCCGCTCTATTTCCGAGCACTTCTTGAAGCATTTCATCGCCAATCGTTACCCCGGTATCAAATAATGACTCGATCTGTCCATCTTTTATGATAAATTGTCTCTTTAATAACATTTCACCTTGACGAGTACCTTCAGGAGTTTCATAAGTAACAGGTCCTGGGCTACCATCATAATAAATACTTGATATCGGTGCCCGCCAATCATATACGAGATAATCATCACCATCAAGAAAAGATGCTATGCCAATATAAATATTTTCTTTTTCTTCACCTTGTTCTTTGAAATCCACACGTGCAAAATAAGGTGAGTATTCAAGCTTATTAAGAATAGAAATATTTTCTTCTACATGTTGATAACTTCGTTCACGTTCTGATAGTAGTTCTGCCTGTTGCTTTATACTTGTAAAGGTTTCAATAACATCATCCGGTTCGTCAAGGTTAACTGTGACATCTTCCCAAAAGTTCTGCTTAATCTCATCCGCTTCCTCTTTCACAGTTTTCACTTGGGATACTAAAGATTTCTTCTTATCTTTCACCTTTCTAACTGTGTCATCTACCCTTTGTTGTTCTTGTAACCATTCGTTGTCTTGAATTGTCATAAGAAACCTCCTGAAAAAAAATCTAAAATAGTTGACATCGCTCTTTATTTGTGTTAATGTTAATATAGATAATTATACTTATTCTACAAATACAAATCGATCAATTTTCATTATAGCACTTTCTATGCTTGGTAGCCACCACTTTCTCCTTTTATTCGAAATACTCCAGTCTTTATGCCCACCTCATCTTTATATAACTGTTATCCTTACCCCTTGTTAACCGAAATCCTTTTATTATTTCATTTATTTATCCTACTTTATAAGTATCATCTAAAAATTGCGTGGAATAATAAAAATAGGGTAAACAAATGGAAGAAGGGGGCGAATTCTATATGAAACTTACACCTGAACAGCGGATTGAACTACATGGTTTCAATAATCTTACGAAATCCTTAAGCTTTAACATGTATGATATTTGCTTTACAAAAACGAAGGAAGAACGAGAAACATATATTGAGTATATCGATGAACAATATAACGCGGACAGATTAACGACGATTTTAAATGATGTATCAGATATCATCGGTGCCCATGTATTAAACACAGCAAAACAAGATTTTATCCCCCAAGGAGCAAGTGTAACCTTACTAGTTTCTGAAGGACCTGTTGTCGAAGTTCCTACTGAATCATATAGTGAGTCTCCCGGGCCACTTCCAGGATCAGTTGTATTACAATTAGATAAAAGCCATATTACTGTACATACGTACCCAGAATATCACCCAGATGAAGGAATTAGTACGTTTCGTGCGGATATTGATGTATCCACCTGTGGAGAAATTTCTCCGCTTAAAGCTCTCAATCACCTTATACATTCCTTTGATACAGATATAATGACTATAGATTACCGCGTAAGAGGATTTACTAGAAACAAAAAAGGACAGAAATTATTTATTGATCATGACATAAGCTCTATCCAAAATTACATTCCAGACAGCATCAAAAAAAATTACGATATGATAGATGTGAACGTTTATCCGGAGCATATTTTTCACACAAAATGTAAGATCAAAAAATTCGATTTAAATAATTATCTATTCGGGTATACAAAGGATGAACTTGCTGAAGGAGAAGAAGAGAAAATAACCGAAAGATTGAAAAAGGAAATGGATGAAATATTTTATGGCAGGAATATTTCGGAAAGTGAAAAGTAAACAATGGACTTTCCAATTATGGAAAGTCCATTGTTTTGTTAGATCCAATAAACCCTTGCTTCATATGGTTTTAATAAACATTGATTTGTTATTTCATGTTTCTCTACTTCATAGTTATTTAAAATCAAATTGTCATATTTTAATGAGATATTATCGTGAACATATTTTACAGACTGATCTGATAAATTAGTCAATACGAGCACTCTTTTATTACTTAATGTCCTTGTATAAGCAAAAATCTGCGGATCGTTGTCTAATATTAAATCATAAGTACCATACGTAAAAATTTTATTTTCTTTCTTTAAAGCAATCATTTTTTTATAAAAATGATAGACAGAATGCGGATCCTTTTGTTGTTTTTCTACATTTATTTCACGATAATTTGGATTTACTCCCATCCATGGTGTACCTGTTGTAAACCCGGCATGGATATCATCCGACCATTGCATCGGCGTCCTGGAATTATCTCGACTAGATGCCCAAATGACTTCCATGATTTTCTCATGGGGGATACCCGCTTCGGATCGAATTTTATACAAATTCTTCGTGGCGACATCATCATATTCATCAATCGTTGCATAGTTTACATTTGTCATACCAATTTCCTGTCCTTGATAAATAAATGGTGTGCCTTGCATTAGAAAGTACATGGCACCTAAAGCTGTCGCACTTTCATACCAATACTTTCCGTCGTTCCCCCATGTTGAGACGACACGTGCCTTATCATGGTTTTCAATAAACAATGCATTCCAGCCATTGTTTTCAAGCCCCTTTTGCCATCTGCTTAAAACCTTTTTTAACTCTACAATATCAATATCTGTTTTACTTTCAGCATCCCATAAACCAAGGTGTTCAAATTGGAAGACCATATTAAATTTCCCATTGTCTTCCCCTACCCATCCATCGGCTTCATCTATCCCAACACCATTCGCTTCTCCGACGGTCATAATATCATATTTGGAAAAGGTTTCTCTTTTTAATTCTTCTAATAACGGTTGAATCCCCTTAACATTCATATGTTTATCAAAGGATGGAACATACTGTAGTCCTTTTGGATTAGGCATATCTTGAATACCTTCTTCTTTTTTAATATGACTAATCGCATCCACCCGAAATCCGTCAATTCCCTTATCTAACCACCAATTAATCATCTCATAAAGTGCATTTCTCACGTCTTTATTTTCCCAATTTAAGTCGGGCTGTTTTGTAGAAAAAATATGGAGAAAATATTGGTCTGTCTTCTCATCATACTTCCAAGCAGAACCTCCGAAAATACTTTCCCAATTGTTCGGTTCTTTCCCGTTCTTCCCATCACGCCAAATATACCAATCACGCTTCGGGTTATTTCGTGAAGATCTTGATTCGATAAACCAAGGATGTTCGTCGCTTGTATGATTAATAACTAAATCGATGATTAATTTCATGTCACGTTTGTGGACTTCCTCTAACAATAAGTCAAAATCCGCCATGGTCCCAAACTCGTCCATGATGTCCTGATAATCACTAATATCATAGCCATTATCATCATTCGGTGATTTATACATTGGACAGATCCATATGACATCAATTCCTAATTCCTTCAAATAATCTAATTTTGAAATAATCCCGTTTAAGTCACCGATTCCATCGCCATTTGAGTCTTTGAAACTCCTTGGATATATCTGGTAGGCAATTGCTTCTTTCCACCATGTTTGCTTCATAACCATTTCCTCGCTTTTCTTTTTTCATCATAAGGTGTAAACCGAAGCATTTTTAAATGAATAATTTATATACTCTTGCTTCAAAAGGTAATAATGTAATTTTTTCTATTGAGTCAGCAGGATTCACTTCATAATTCGAGATTAGTAGCTCTTTATTACTAAACTGAATTTCCTTAGGAAGTTCAAAAAAACTATTTTCTTTAGAAAAGTTTAATATAATCAACAACTTTTCTTCACCTAATGTACGGGTATAGGCAAAGATTTCATTATGATCCGGTAAGATTAAATCATATGTACCGTACACGATGATGTCATGTTGTTTTCTTAGTTGAATAAGCTTTTTGTAATAGTGAAAAATCGAATCCTCATCCGTTAGCTGCTGCTTTGCATTAATTTCCTTATAGTTTGGATTTACTTTTATCCATGGTGTTCCAGATGTGAACCCTCCATGATTCTCGTCATTCCATTGCATAGGAGTTCTTGCATTATCTCTCCCCTTCACATAGATGGATTCCATAATCTGCTGATGATCACTATCGCTTTCACCTATTTTTTCTTTATACATATTCAAAATCTCGATATCTTTATAGTCATCAATGGAGTCAAAGCGAACATTCGTCATTCCAAGCTCTTCACCTTGATAAATATATGGCGTCCCTTGTAGAAAATGAAGAAAAGTTGCAAGCATTTTTGCCGATTCTTTCCAATACTCTTTATCATCACCAAATCTTGATACCATTCTTGGTTGATCATGATTGTTTAAATAAAGACTATTCCAGCCAACACCTTCTAAACCTTTTTGCCATTTAGTAAATGAGGCTTTAAAATCGTGGAAATTCAGATCTTTTAAATCCCATTTTCCTTTAGGTCCCGAATCTAAGTCGACATGTTCAAATTGAAACACCATATTTAACTCATTACGGTTTTCCCCCGTGTATTGTTTTGCCATCTCAACATCTACACCAGGCATTTCACCGACTGTCATTATGTCATATTTTGCAAGGACTTCCTGATTCATTTCCTGTAAATATTCATGAATTTTCGGTCCATTCATATAAAAATTAGCACCTGAGACATATTTCTTCCCTAGTATTTTTTCACCATTCGGTAATCCGGGTACTTTTGAAATAAAGTTGATAACGTCCATTCTAAATCCATCAATGCCTTTAGCTAGCCAAAATTTCATAGTTTCATATACTTCTTCACGAACTTTACGGTTTTCCCAATTTAAATCAGGTTGTTTTTTACTAAAAAGATGAAGGTAATATTCTTCTGTTTTTTCGTCATACTCCCACGCTGATCCACTAAAGACAGATTCCCAGTTATTCGGTTCTTGACCGTTTTTTCCCGGTCTCCAATAATAATAATCTCGATATGGATTGTCTTTAGAACTTCTTGCTTGTTTAAACCATTCATGTTCATCGGACGTATGATTAACAACTAAATCCATCATTAATTTCATTCCACGTTGATGCATTTCACTCAGTAATTCATCAAAATCAGCCATTGTTCCAAATTCATCCATAATTGCTCGATAATCACTAATATCATATCCATTGTCATCGTTAGGGGATTGATATACAGGAGAAAGCCAGATGACATCGATTCCTAATTCTTTTAAATAATCCAGTTTATTTGTTATCCCTTTTAGATCACCGATTCCATCGCCATTCGAGTCATTAAAGCTTCGCGGATAAATTTGATAAACGACACTTTCTTTCCACCAGCTTTTTTCCATTTGCTACCCACAACCTTTACTCGTTTTGTTCCTTTATAATTTTCGCACAAGTTTTTCTTTCAATCATTTTAGCCGGAATTGTGATTCGCTTAGGTAAAGTTTCTGGATGATTTATTTTATCCAATAAACAATTTGCGGCTTCTAATCCTAATTGAAAAATATTGATATCTACGGATGATAATGGCGGTCTCATATACTGACAAAGCATAATATTGTTAAAGCTTACAAGCGAAATATCTTCTGGTACACGTATCGATAAATCTTCTGCAATACTCATTAATTTAATCGCAAGGAAATCATCCGTTAACACAATGGCCGTCGGAAGTTCTTTGCTGAAAAAATATTCAATAATCGCTTCCTTTTCATTTTCCTTCAACCATTTCTCATGGATGACATAGTCCTCCTTGATGGGGATTCCGGCTTCCTCCATCGCTTGTTTATACCCTTCCATCCGATCAATTGTAAAAACATCTTCTGTATTTACACCAATAAATGCAATCTTTTTATGCCCTTTATCAATAAGGTATTTTGTCACTTGCTTAGTGGCATATATATTGTCATTATCAACATACGTAATCCGCTCTGCATTATGAAACGGTCTTCCAATAACAGTGAACGGAAAATCTTCATCAAGTAAATATTTCATGATTTTATCATCCGTTTTCGAATAGAGAAGGATAATTCCATCAACTCGACGCCCTTGAACCATTTGAATAACTTCTTCAAAAATTTCTTCTTGAGTAGCACCTGTGGACAAATAGATTCCAAAGCGATTTTCACGTGCTATTAAACTGATTCCCCTCAGTACTTCCGGGAAGAAAGGGTTTTCTAACACTTGCGTAGCTGAATTCGGCATAATGATTCCAATTGTTTTCGTACTTTTCACGACTAAACTTCTCGCTTGGAAATTCGGATGGTATCCTAATTCGTCCATTGCTTCACGTACCCGCCTTTTTGTTTCTTCACTTATCCGCGGATTATCGGCAATGACTCTTGACACCGTAGAAGGTGACACTTGAGCAACTCTTGCTACATCTTTTATTGTTACTGCCATTGTTTATATCCCCCGTTAATCAAATATAAGTACTTCTATTGTAAACGGTAAGCGTTTAATAATTACGATTATTTTACCGAACCTTCTGAAATTCCTTTAATTATTTGCTTTTGCAAGAAGAAATAAACAATAATAACTGGAATAATTGCAATTGTTAAACCAGCCAATGCTAAATGCCATTGTTTCGTATATTCTCCAAAGAAGAAGAACATTTTTAAAGGAATCGTTTCCATCCCTTCTTTATTAATAACGAGTGATGGCAATAAATAGTCATTCCAAATCCAAATAATATTTAAAATCGCAACAGTAACCGTAATTGGTTTTAACATCGGAAAGATAATATACCAAAATACTTGAAAGCGATTCGCACCATCAATTGTAGCTGCCTCATCAAGAGATTTTGAAATTCCCGATAATGTACCGTGATATAAAAAGATTGAAAGACTCGATCCAAAACCTAAATACATAATGATAATTCCAATTCGATTGAGCATTTCCATTTTTCCAAATATAGAAACAAGCGGAATCATAACGGATTGAAACGGAATGAGCATCGCAGCAACAAAAAGTAAAAAGATTAAACCGCTTATTTTGCTTTTTCTACGTGATAGTGCATACGCTGCCATTGATGAAAAAATAACAATAATTACGACAGCAACAACGCTTATTAAAATCGAATTAAATAAGGTTTTTAAAAAATCTAACTGGTTAAATGCCTCAATATAATTATCAAAGGTAAATTTTTCAGGAAGTTTCAATGTATCAGTGAAAATTTCCCGTTTTGTTTTAAAAGAGTTTACGATCATTAAGTAAAACGGTGAAAGCCATAGGAGAGCTAAAATGATTCCTATCGTACCAATGATAAATGACTTTTTCTTTTTCCTGCTCACTACATTTCGACCTCCCGTTTCTTATTGACATACACTTGTGTTAGTGAAATTGCGGCAACGATAATAAAGAAAATAACTGCCTTGGATTGTGCATATGCCATCGCATTTTCTGTAAATGCTGTTTTGTAAATTTCCATCGCCACCATTTGCGTGGAGTGAAATGGTCCTCCTCCAGTTAATGATAGGTTTTGATCATATAATTTAAATGAGTTTGATAACGTTAAAAATAAACTTACTGTAAATGCCGGTGCAACAAGCGGGAATGTAATATGCATAAAGCGTTGAAAACTATTTGCACCATCGATTTCTGCCGCCTCTAGTAATTCTTGCGGAACACTTTCAAGGTAGGAAATGTAGATAACCATAATATATCCGGCCATTTGCCAGCTCATTAGAATAGCCAATGCCCAAAAACCGGTTGTTGAAGTTGAAAGCCAGCCTTGCAAAGATTCAATCCCTAATAAATCACCTATACTAGAAAAAACTTTAAGAAATATGAATTGCCAAATGAAACCTAGGATTAGTCCGCCAATAAGATTCGGCATAAAGAAAATAGTTCTTAGTAGATTACTTGTTTTCATTTTTTGCGTAACAATAAGTGCTAGAGCAAGCCCAAAAAAGTTAATCAAGAATACAGAGACAACTGTAAATTTCACAGTAAACCATAAGGAATCCAAAAATTCCTGATCTTTAAATAAGTTGATATAATTTTCAAAACCGATAAACTGAGGGGTTTCTATCCCATTCCAGTTTGTAAATGAGTAATACACTCCATAAATTAATGGTAAAATAACAACGATTGTTAGCGCGATTAGTGTAGGAGCTAAAAACAACCAGTACCATAAATTCCTCTTCTTCATCATTATTCCTCCTAGCAGTATAGAAAAGCGAAAGCGCCTTTTATAAGTCACCTTAATGAGTGGCTAACCGTAAAGCCACTCATTAAGATGACTTAGATTTAAAATAAGATAGAAAACAAAGCAACTCATGCTGCCTTGTTTTCTATTTTTTTAGTAAGCTATATTATTTTCTTGAAGATTCCCAAGCTGTTTTTGAATCTTTCACTAATTCATCCCAGCTCATTTCTCCACTTAAATATTTTTGGATGTTAACACCTAATTTTTCTTGTCCCCATCCAGTAGGATAGCCCATGAATACCCAAGGAATTGTTTTTCCATCTTGTGCATATTGGTAAACTGCTTTAGCAAGTGGATCAGAAATCTTGCTTGCATCAAAACCATCATAAGCAGGGATGAATTTGAAATCATTAATAACCGCTTCTTTACCAGCATCAGAAGTATATAGCCAATCTAAAAATTTCTTCGCTTCTTCTACTTCTTTCTTATCTTTATTTTTATTTACTGCCCAGTACATTGGCACGCCAACCGGAATCGCATCTTCTTTAAATCCTTCTACAGGGATTGGTAAAAGTCCGATGCCATTGTCCGCTAAATCTTGGTCAATACCAGCAATTGAACTATATACCCAGTTTCCTTGTTGAATCATTGCTACCTTACCAGTAGAGAATAATTCTTCTACCTGTTGAGAATAGTCAAGACTTACTGTTGGTTGTACTGAATATTTGTTTTCTAAATCAAGTACATTTTTGAATGCATCACCATATTTGAAATCAACTTTTTTCGCATTAAATGTATCAATGACATTTCCATTAAATTCTGGTGATAAGAACGTATTAGATAAATGTAAGCCCGTTACCCAAGTTTCTTTTCCCGGTAAGGCAAATACACCTTTTAATCCTAATTCTTTTTTCTTGCTATCTAATGTTTTTACTGCATCTTGCAATTTAGCAAAAGTAGTAATATCTTTCGGATTGATTCCCGCTTTTTCAAAAACTTTTGTATTATAAATGAAGCCATAACCTTCTTGGTTATATGGAAGTCCTAACACTTCATTTCCTTTTTTCACACCATCAAGTGTTCCTTTTAATGCAACTGAAGCTGCTTTTGTATCAGAAAGGTCTGCTAATTTCGCTTCCCAATCCTTTACATCTTGTGGTCCACCAACATTATAGATAGTTGGCTCATTACCAGACGCAAACTTAGATTTCAATGCAGCACCATAGTCTTCTCCGCCACCAACTGAAGTAATATTAATCTTTACGCCTTTATGTTCATCTTCGTATTTTTTTGCAACCTCTTTAAATTGATCTTTAAATTCCACTTTAAATTGAAAAATATCAACCACTACATCACCTTTAGATGCACTTCCACCACTAGATTTACCGGAAGAACATCCAACTAATCCAACACTTACTAAAAGCAAAAGTGCAAGCATGACTGGAAATAGCTTTTTCATTTTCATCAATGATACCCCCATTATTTGTTTTGACACTTATTCATGAAATGTCGTCTACTTAGGAAACCGTTTGCATTAAATCCGTTAAATAATGCGTTCTTTTCTTAAGTAGAATCAAAGCTATTAATCTTATATTAAACCGCTTTCATCCTTTACAAAAAAAGAAACGCAACAAATAATAGTATTGACTTAAGAGTTTCTAAGTAGTGCAAACGATTGCATGAACTTATGTCATTATATTAGCACAGGCATTTTTGATTTACAATAAAAAATTTTTTTCTCATAAAAAAGTAAGGACTTTTTTCATAACAAGTCCTTACTCTTTTTCGTTCTGTTCGTCTGTTACTTTACATATTTTCGCTTTTTTTTACTATGTATATGAAAATTAATTAACATGAAAAATGATAAACCTACCCATACTATTGATGGGAGGGATAGCGATTTATGAAGCATTTTTTAGTTTCAATTTTTTTATTAATAGGGAGTACAAGCAATCTTCCTGATAATTTGACAATAACATATGAAGGGGACACGATTGCGAGTGTCAATCGAACGTATTTTGCAAATCCATTAATAAATCTTCCAATAGCTGATCATGATAAATTGGAAGCATTTATTCAACGTCTTGAAAAGTCCGTCTATGTACCGCCTGCTAATGCCAGCATTGATAAACATGGAAATATTATATCTGAAAAGGTAGGCTATACACTTGATCGCGAAATATTTAAACGATTATTTTATACATATTTTTTCACAAAAGATGCCTCAACTATTGAAGCTCCTATGAGAAAAGTATATCCTGCGGTTGATAGTGAGCTCCTTTCTCAAATAAGAGTGAAACGTATCGGTCAGTATGCTACCTATTTTAATTCTAGCAATCAGGAGCGTTCCCATAATATTGTACTGGCAAGCGAAGCTATTAATAACCAAGTTATATTTCCGGGAGAAACCTTTTCCTTTAACAAAACAGTTGGAAAAAGAACAAAGGAGAAAGGATATTTGCGTGCTCCAGTTATAGTAAGAGGAGAACTTTCTGAAGATATTGGCGGCGGCATCTGCCAAATCTCTTCAACGTTATATAATGCTGTTGATTCAGCGGGAATGACGATTACGGAACGTTATTCCCATAGCAAACGAGTCGCTTATGTGCCACCGGGGAGGGATGCTACCGTCAGCTGGTACGGACCCGATTTCCGGTTTACGAACAATTATCAACAACCCATACTGATCCGATCTCATGTATATGGCGGTACAGCTAGCATTGTTATCTATTCATCAGAGGATTTAAAAATCTCTCCAAGAAAAGTACCAAGTGCCTCATTTAAACTTCCGGAAAAAGAATCGATGGGATCTGAAGAAAATAGGGAAAATTAAACATTTGTGGATATCGGTTAGTTTTCAGTCACACCCATTAAAGCACCTCTCCCATTTAGGAAAGGTGCTCATTTACTTTAAGAATTATCTTACCGATATTGCGACTTTCCTCCATATATTGTTGAGCTTCTCTAGCTTTTTCTAATGGAAACATCGTATCAACGATCGGTCTAATTTCTTTACGTTCAAAATATGGAGTCACATTTTCAATAAATTCTTTTGTTAATTGTGCTTTATATTCATCACTTCTTGGTGTTAGTAGCGTACCTGTTAATTGGATATACTTTGACATTAACCCCATTAAATTAACCTTTTCAATTTCACTGCCACCAAGAATTCCTATTAAAACCCAACGTCCACCTTTTTTAATACTTTCAAAGTTCTTTTGCCAATACTCGGCACCAATAAAGTCTAAAATTACATCAACACCGAACCCATTAGTGGCTTTTTGAACCTCTTCTTCAAATGACTGCTCTTTATAATTTATTACTACATCGGCACCAAGCTCTTTGCAAAAATCTAGTTTTCTTTTTGAACCTGCAGTAACAATTACTTTCGCATCGCAAAGCTTTTTTGCGAGTTGAATAGCTGCAGTTCCAACTCCACTCGCACCTGCATGAATCAAAACCGATTCTTGTTTTTGAAGCTTGCCGATCCAAAATAATGTTTGATACGCCGTCAAAAATACTTCCGGGATAGCTGCTGCTTCTTCAAATGTGAAATTCTCAGGTATTTTCATTGCTCGATTAATAGGCATAGTTGCGTATTCTGCATAACCCCCGCCATTAACGAGCCCCATCACCCGATCTCCAACAGAAAAGGAACTCTTTCCATTGATTTCAACAATCGTTCCCGCGACCTCAACACCGAGGATTGGATTTGTTAAATAACCACTTTTCCCTTCTCTCGTAACTATATCTGTTCGATTGATTGCCGCTGTATGTACTTTGATGAGCAGCTCTCCTTCTTTTGCCTTTGGAATAGGGTGCTCGACAAGTTCCAACTGATTGGTGCCATTTTGATTTACGATTACAGCTTTCATGTTTACTCCTCCAGTATATGAAATATCTAAATAGTATCCTTTCTATTAATGTAGAATGCCATTAAATCCTCATCATAATACTTTCCGTCAAATTTAAGAGCATTTCGTTCGACCCCATACACCTTAAATCCTAAAGACTCATACAATTTTTTCGCTGGTTTATTCTCTGATACTACCGTTAGATTTAATTGCTCTACTCCATTACACTTTTTTGCCATTTTTATTAATTCGAGTAGGAGTGATTTTCCAATATTCTTTCCTCTTGCTTCGGGTGCAACAAACATTCCGAAAATATTCGCTTTATGTATTGTTTTTGGGCTAGTTTCGCGCATAAACGTCACCATTCCGACTATTCCCCTGTCATCGAATGCCCCTAGCACAAATTTATTATTTGTTGGCTTTATGCGATCTTCAATCATTTGTTGTGTGAACTTACTTTCCCTCTCATAAGTGGAGCCAAATGCTTCAGGATTATTTTTCAATGCTTTTAATCGTAATTCCTGGTAAACTACCGCATCGGACTCCGTTAACACGCGGATATTCATTTGCTTCCCCTCGCTTCCATACTCTTACTTTAAATATAAAAGCGACTCACTATAAAGTAAAGTAGAGTCGCTTTTGTATTCTTTTACAAAATAACTTTGAATTAATTAACCGGATGACACTTGGGATTTCACCTTCATATCGTAGGTGCAGAAAATTTTCCCGTATAGCAATGCAAAACTACATTGTAATCCGGATGCTATATAAAAAGGCAGGGCCAATGAACCTAGTCCGAAAAGATAACCGGTAATATACGGTCCGATTGATATCGGCAGACGCATGGAAAAGATATTGATACTTGATGCGAAACCACGGCGCATGTCCCGGGTCAAGCTCACACTTAGTGCTTGCTGTGCACCCTGTGTTCCTCGATTTAATGCTGTTCGCATGATATACATGGCGGAAACGAGTGTATAGGAAGAAAGAATTGGCATTAAAATTAAAAGCAGACTGGCGATAAAACGAATTATTACAATCGATCGAATGGTCCCATGTTGGTGGGATAATCTTGCTTGCATAATCGAAGTCATACCTGTCGCCAAAAAGGTGACTGCAAGTGTGCCGCCAATCTGAGTATTACTCGCTCCAAACTTCACTGAAAACCAATAAGCCATCATTGGTCCTGTTAATCCGATTGCAATTCCATTTAGGATATTAATAGCAGCCAACTTTATGACCGCAACATTTTCTTCGTATAAGATTTTCTTTTCTTGATTCCTTACTCCCTCTTCTATTACTTGTTTTCTTTCAACTTTATCTTCCCGAATTGTAAAAATGATCATTGCATTAATAAGTGAAGTAAGGAAGATAAAACAAAATATTAGACGATAAAAGGATATACCTTGAAAATAACTTTCCCATAAGGGCATAATCCCAGCTAACATTGCTCCCGCTGCCATTCCAAAAAAACTAACTGCATTATTCAGACTGTATACTTTGCCGCGTTCTTTTGTTGGGATAAAGGATGCAAGCCAAGCTTGCTCAGCCGGGGCACACGGACTGGGGGAACCAGCATCCGCCTTCCCGAAACCGGAAAGTGTGATAGCGATAAACAGGAAAATTGGATTTGTCGTCAAGATCCCAATCACCGCACACCCGGCTGTTAATAATTCGGAAAAAAGCAGAAACGGCTTTCTTCCCAATCGGTCACTGTAAATCCCAATGAAAGGTGCAAGTCCAACACCAAGTAAGCCCCCAGATGCAAGCACACTTCCTATTGCCACAGTACTCCAACCCAATTCATCAAGATATAAAGCCAAATCAACAACTAGCATGCCTTGTCCAATGCTGCGTAAAAGATTGACAAGCATAAGTTGTCTAACCGATGAATGAATTTGTCCAATTAACGTGCCCACGATCATCACTTCATTTCATAAATTGAGTCTCTTTAAAAGGGTTCCATTCCAAAATATAATTTATACACAACTAATTGGAAAGAAGTGATGTCCTTTATAAACACAACAAAGTATTCTATGTCATAACATGTTTAAAAAGAATTGGTTTGAAGCAGGATAAAGATAACTACTTACCCCAATCGAGGATTAGAGAGGAATTGAAATAAAAATGGCAATACGGCTAAACAAATGGAAGGAATTTATCCAAAATTTAAAACGTAATATCTATATTCTCTATCTAGCTTATCGCCATCCGGAAACCCCATGGTATGCAAAAGCTTTTTCAGTATGTATTGTTGCTTATGCATTAAGTCCTATAGATTTTATTCCAGATGTGATTCCAGTATTAGGTTATTTAGATGAAGCCATTTTACTTCCATTAGGAATTTTAGGAGCATTCTCTTTAATACCAAAACATATTTTACAAGAGTGTCGGGTGACAGCCAGCAGTACACCAAAAAAGTTACGAAAAAATTGGCCGGCAGCCATTGTCATCGTACTTATTTGGTTTAGCCTTACGACATCTATTCTCTTTAAATATTTTTTAAAATAAAAGATATTCAAATTGCTTTAAGTCAATTCATTAGACGCTAAATCGAGTTTGATAAATAAGCGGAAAAATTTCTCTTAATTAAGAAATAGCACCGAAAATACCTTAAATAGCCGGAAAAATTCCGACTATTAACTCAAAAAACGTGAAAATGAGTAATTTTGCTTTGCTTAACCGGAAATTCTCCGCTTAAATCCCCCGAACTGAGCTCTATTCTGCTGTATAACCGGAAAATTTCCGCTTATTTTAACTATCCTTCGTTGCTAAAAAAAAGAGGAAGCGCCTTGCTTAGCAAAAAAAGAGTGCTTAAGGGTATGTATGGGGCCCTTAAGCACAAATTTGCAATAATTTTTATTTTTTTAACGCGGGCTTATCTTGAAAATGCCTTCGATAGATTATTGGTGATGATTGTGTTGAAGATACGCTATTCGCATCCTGTATTGCCGCTTCGATCAATTGATGATCCGGAGCCCACATGCACGTTGGGTCGGTCGCATAGGCATCCCCCGTTAGGGCAAAAGCTTGACAACGGCAGCCCCCTCCATCTTCGTGTCGCAAATCGCATGAACGGCAAGGGTCAGGCATCCATTCATCACCACGGAAACTGTTAAAGGACATAGAATCATACCAAATATCTTTTAATGATGCATGTCGAATATTTTCAAAGGATAAATCTTTAATCATCCCGGCCGTTGGGCAAGGAAGAACAACCCCATTCGGTGCTACTGTTAGGCCAATTGCCCCCCAGCCACCCATACAAGGTTTAGGTGTCGATGAATAATAATCAGGAATAACCCAAATAATTTCCATTTTTCTTTTAAGACGCACTTTAGCGGCTTCATAAACTTCACGTGCCCGCTCGACTTGATCCCGGCTCGGTAACAGCCGTTTACGATTGAGCAAAGCCCAGTTATAATACTGAGTATTTGCCAGTTCTAATCGTTCAGCTCCCATTTCTTCGGCAAGTGAAATAATATCATTTAAATTTTCTAGATTCATTTGATGCAGTACAACATTTAGCGATAAATGCAATTGGGCTTCTTTTACCGCCTGAACAGCTTCTCGTTTCTTTTCAAATGCTTTATATCCGCCGATTTTGTCCGACAGTTTTGCTTCCCCAGCCTGGAAACTCACCTGCACATTTTCTAAACCTGCCTCCTTGAACTGAGTGGCTTTTTCCATTGTTAATCCAATGCCGCTTGTAATGAGATTGCTATACATTTCTAATGAATGTGCTCGGCTTATTAAGACTTCCAAGTCGTCACGTAGGAGCGGTTCTCCGCCGGAAAAATGAACCTCTACCACTCCTAAATCAGCGGCCTCGGACAATACGCGATTCCATTCTTCGGTTGAAAGTTCAGACTCCTTTGAAGTCATTTCAATCGGATTTGAACAATACGGACAATGTAATGGACAGCGGTGAGTTAACTCAGCGAGCAGTGAATATGGGGGTTCTACTTCATTATTGCTCCTTATAATCGACTGTTTCATTTGTAGAAATCACCACCCATCCTTGTTCCACCATCTCCTGCAGAAACTCAGAAATATCTTCCTTTATCGTATTCAAGTCAGGCTTCACATCGTTCCCCTTTGCTTCCGCATCTTTCAATAGCGAAGCCCTTAACTTTTCACTCATACTACTTACCGTTTGACTACCATCACAGAGTGTAAGTATGGAGGCAGCCGTTTCATTCAAAATGACTACCCTTTCCGGTAATAAAAGAAGATGTTTCCCTCTAACCTTATCAAATTTCAAACGTGCTTTTGCTGCAAGTTTCGGAGAGCTTCTAAGTAAAATTGACTTCACCACCTATTCTTTCTTATTCTGAATATGCTGCACAAGGAAAGGCTTTTTCTATGGCATCAAGCTGTGCCCACAATACATCACACTTAAAACGTAATGCATTAACAGCCCGCCTTTGAGCTTCAGGCGTTTGGCAATAATTCAATACAAGTTTGAGAGCTACATCCGAATCACGAGGCGCTTGCGTTAAGCGACTTTGAAAATAGTCAAATCCTTTACTGTCGATCCAAGGATATTGCTGCTCTAGTACTTTAATACGCTTAGCTATTAAAGTAGGTGAAAACAATTCAGTTAATGAGGAGGCTACTGCTTCAATCCATGGCTTTGACCGCGCGAAGTTAACATAAGCGTCGACGGAAAAACGAACACCCGGTACAACATGCTCCTCCCGTACAATTTCTTCACGAGACAACCCTACAGCTTCGCCTAGTCGCAACCATGCTTCAATACCGCCATCTTCTCCGTGCGTGCCGTCGTGGTCAATGATGCGCCCGATCCATTCACGACGAAGCTCACTCGATGGTAAATTAGACAAAATGGCTGAATCTTTAATTGGAACCGATTTCTGATAATAGTAACGGTTAGCTACCCAACCACGGATTTGCTCACGACTTAGTTTTCCTTCGTGCATCGCCGTATGAAAGGGATGTTTATCATGATAGGAAGAACGCCCGACATCCCTCAATCGTTCAGTAAATTCTTCCCGTGTCCACACCTTTTCTTTCTTTTGATCCGGCTCCATTTCCCTATTAACGAACTTACGATGTTCGAGCACGATTACACCTCCACTTCCATTCCATCATAGGCAATCTCAAAACCAAGTTGTTCCAATGTATACCTCTCCCTTGAATCCTTTCTCAAAATAGGGTTGCTGTTATTTATATGGACCAAAATTTTCCGTTCTGCAGGGAATGATGCTAATTTTTGAGCGGTTCCTGATAATCCGCTAATTGGCAAATGTCCCATGTTTTTTGCGTTGCGATTGGTTGCCCCCATCCTTGTCAATTCATCTTCCGACCAAAAGGTTCCGTCGATCATTAAAACATCAGCCTTCCGCAAGTGTGCTTCTATATCCGGCGAAATGTTTTCTAAAGTAGGGAAATAAGCGAAACGTTTTCCGGTACCTTTATTGTGAAAAACTAAGCCAACTTCCCATACATCAACAAGACTATCATCCTCTTTATTTAATCGGATATAAAGCGGGGGTTTTCTCGAAACGGGTACAGTCTCAACAATTAATGTCAATTGCTCTTCTTCATCAAAAGCTCCGATTTTTTGCATAAATTCGGGATAAAGAGTTTGCCATTCCCATGAACAGTAGTTTTTAAGCATTGGAAACACCGGAAAAGCTGAATGCAAACTCTTTTTAACAGCCTCCGTTCCATATATAGTCAATCTGGACCCCTCGCGCAATGATAATAATCCAATCGTATGATCAAGCTGGGCATCTGTTAAAATAACACCTGCTAAAGGGGTTTCTCTTATTTCAGGACCTGCATGCAGTGGTTCAAAGGATTCAATTTGTTTCGTTACATCCGGTCCAGCATTGATAAGGTACCAGTCTTTTTCATTAGCACTTATCGCAAGAGATGATTGTAATAAAGGAGTGAGTGCTGTATCCCCTTCCCGAACATCTCGGCAGTTTGGACAGGCACAGTTCCACTGTGGGAACCCACCTCCTGCAGCGGTTCCTAAAACTCTAATTCGAATTTGTCTTCAGTCCTTTCCGAGAAGTTTCAAGATTGCCGTTATCAACATTTCGCTTTCTTTCCAAAACTCTTCCAACTTGCCATCCAATTGCAGCATTTGCAAGTCCCATGATGCCAAATAAGAGATAATCTCCAATTGGTTCCGGAAGCAGAAGATCAACAACCAACCAACCTCCTGCAGTTGCAGCCCCGATAATTGCACCGATCACCGCCTTTAAATAACCATTCATACTATCTAACACCACCTTGCGTATATTTATAAAGTGCTAAAATCGAGTATTAACATTGCTATTTTCCGATATAAGCATACATTGTCACTTCAGAAGATGTATTGATCTCTTTGTACTCAGGCTTCATCCACATGTAGTTCACCCCCTTTTATGTCATACGTTATAAAGACTATTGTTTTTATTAGTGTCTTATGTTTTTCCCTTTCGACTTTATCTTATGTCGATGGATTACTCGAAATAACCAGAATTTTGAATAATGGTTGTCCATTTTCGTAAGAAATGAGCCGTTACTTTCGTTAAAAAGGAGCCTAATAAAAAAACTGAGTCCGTATTCATGGACTCAGTTTTTATTGATAGTTCATAAAAGGTTAGGTTGACAATTTGTGCCTTAAAAAGTTATTTCTTTTGAGACAACCATTTCGCTAGCGCTTTTGCTTGGTCACCTTTAACAAGATTCCCCGGCATCCGTCCGCTTCCATTAATGATTTGATTTAAAATGTCCTCCTCAGACATGGTTCTACCAACATGACTAATGTCAGGGCCGACTGATCCTTCAAGATTTCCACCATGACAGGAAGCACAGCTCTTTTTATAAATAGCTTCGGCGTTAACACTATTATTTGCCGGCTGCTTCTTATCTTTTTCCTTATTACCGCTGCTGCCATGATTTGCCTCAGTTTCCTTACCTGATCCTTGAGGGTCTTTTGCTGGTGTAACGGTTTTGTTACCACCAAGGCCATAGGCAATAACCTTGGTTCCTGAAACGTACACTACATATTGTTTACCGTCCTGCACATAAATCGATGGCGCCATCATAATCTGGGCTCCTCCGCTATTCATGTTCCATAATACTTTTCCGCTTTTAATATCAAGAGCGTTAACCGTTCCATCCAGCTCCCCGTAGAAGGCCAGTCCTGTGGCCGTGCTCGTAAAGCCTCCGCGCATCGGTTGTTTCGTCTTATTCTGATACGCCTTTTTGCCGGTATTCATATCGATAGCCGTAATCGTTCCTGATATCTCAACATCTTTAGGAGTAGGTAAAATTTCCGTTCCCGGAAATAATCCATCCCTTTCCTCAATATCACTTATATCCTTTGCACCGACAGATAAAGATGGTTTGTTTATACCAGGTATCAAAACATAATTGCTTTTTGGATCATATGTTTCGGGCGCGTAATTTTGTCCGCCTTCCGTTCCCGGCCATTGGAGAACCGCCTTATTTTTATCAGTTGGCGGAGATGTGTGTTTGATTTTGACAAATGGTACACCATCATAAATGGTATCCCCTGTTTTCGCATCCCATGCATACCATTTTCCGTTCTTTCCCCCATGAACAACTGCTTTTCTCTTTTTGTTACCTACTTTGGCATTAACAACCATCGGAGTAGACCCTGCATCATAATCCCATTCATCCTCATCGACTTCAGACTTCGCCCAAATCAATTTCCCTGTTTTACTATCAAGCGCAACTACTGAATCAGTATGAGGATTTGTGCCAGGTCGAACTTTTTTAAAATAATCAGGGGCAGGATTCCCTACGCCAAAATACATCATATCGGTATCCGGGTCAAAAGACATCGGACACCATACAGCACCGCCACCTGTATATTTCCCTTTCATCCAACCTTTTCCCTTCTCGGGAACAGTATAGAATGGTTTTTCCCAAGCCGGAGTCAAATCACTCGCTTTAAAAGCCATTACAAAGCCTCGGAAACCTCCACTATCTCCTCCACTACTTCCAACATAAATGTTTCCTTTATAGTACATTGGAGCATTTGTTTCATAGTATCTATTTTCTAGTGTGGCTCCTTTTATCGTGTCCCAAAGGTTAATCATTTTCACGAGTTTTCCGGTTTTTGCATCCAGTTTCGCCAAACGATTATCCGCAATCAGTACAAACACGTTTCCCTCCGCAACCGCAACACCTCGACTAGCAATAATTGAAAAGGCTTCCATTTTTGCACTATCAAAATGATCCTGTACTTCTTTAGGCGGCTTCCAACTCCAAATCTTCTTACCAGTTGAAGCGTCCATCGCAAACACACGGTTATAGGAAGTTGTTACGTATATTACACCATCTTTAACAACCGGGAAATCTTCTGAAGCATTTGGAACGTTCGGGTCCCAATCTGCCAAATCCTTCTGCCAGACAATGCCTAGCTTTTTAACATTATCTTTTGTAATTTTGTCATAAGGTACATGCCTTGTTTGTTGATAGTCGTAGCCCCAATTGGGAAATCCGGTTTCGTTATTATTTTTGGCGGCTTGATTATTGGCATTGTTCTTGTTTTTGTCAGTTTTTGTTTGACATCCAACAACTAATACCAAAGCCATCAAAGCTATACCTATTACTTTTAAATAGCGTCTCAAGAAAAGACCTCCTATGCTTTAAATCTGAATTAGAATTTTCTCTTTTTCTATATTGAGTAAAACAATCCTTAATTATGCAAAAGAGCAAGTAAAAAATTCTACATAGAAAGCTTAACGATGCTCGTATTAATTTTCACAAATTTATTTGGATTTAGCATATTTACGAAAAATGGAGACAATCTATAAATGAGGTAGTTCACGAAGGGCTTTACATATATTTCCATACTTCCTTCTTGAACGCAAAATTACATGTTTAGGATGTGATTGAATGAAAGTTTTCTTAAATGGATTTAGTAGAATGATCTTTTTGCTTTGCTTACTTGTTGGGGTGGCATCTATTCCTCTTCAAAGTTCATTCGCCCAATCAGAAACAGTTATCGGGTCTGCAGAAAATAACGGTATCAAACTGATAATAAATAATTACACCATTACAAACCGTGGTCAGGAGATGGTGGTGTATTATACGATTCAATCAAAATCGAGGCATCAGATGGATGAAAACGCCAAAGGATTAATGGATAATCCTGTTATTTCCATTGGTGATAATCTCGTTCAAGGAAATCATACGTGGCATAAAAAAATAAACAACCAAACCTATCAAGGTGCTGTAAAGGTAAACTTGCCACAATATATACCTGCTACATCAAACGTGGCATTTAATACAAATGCCATTCTTCATCAAAAAGGAGAATGGACGATTAACTTCCAAATAAAAAAATAATGACGCTTGAAAAAAAGAGGCACATTTTTTAGCAGCCAAAGCGCTAAATTATGTGCCTCCACTATTAAAGTTTCTATTTAACATGTGAGCTCCAACTAATTATTATTAAAGATTACTAATTTAAGCTCAGTCATATCTTTCATTGCATACTTGACTCCTTCTCTGCCAATCCCACTTTCTTTGACACCACCATACGGCATATGATCGACCCGGAAAGTAGGAATATCATTTATCAATACACCTCCTACATATAACTTTTTAGAGGCATACATAGCTGTATGGATGTTCTCCGTATAAATACCTGCTTGAAGACCGTAGCGTGAGTCGTTTACCAAATCAATCGCTTCTTCGACAGATTCAACTTTATTAATTAAAACAATTGGGGCAAAAACTTCCTGGCAAGAAACTTTCGCTGATTTTTCTACTTCTAGTAAAACTGTTGGATGTAAAATACTTCCTTCACTTGTCCCACCAATGGCAATTTTTGCGCCTTTTTGTTTGGCTTCCTCAATCCATGAAAGTGCACGATCCACTTCCTTACGATGAATTAAAGCCGATACATCTGTTTGTAGATTTAAAGGATCACCGACTTTAAGATTTTTTGTTGCTGTCACAAACTTTTCTACGAAAGTATCATAGCATTCTTTATGTACATAAATCCTTTGTAAAGAAATACATACTTGTCCTTGAGAACTAAATGCACCTGTAACGCAACGCGGGATAATTTTTTCAATGTTAACGTCTTTATCGATAATTACTGCTGCATTTGATCCTAATTCAAGGGTAACTGGCTTTAAATTCGCTTTGTTACGGATACAGATACCGACCTCTGGGCTACCTGTAAAGGAAATTTTCTTCACTCGATCATCAGTGACTAGCTTTCCACCAACTACCGACCCGCTTCCTGTAATTACGTTTAGACCACCTGGTGGTAATCCTGCCTCCTCCATAAGTTCAGCAAGAAAATAGGCTGATAGCGGAGTTTGACTAGCTGGTTTTAAAACGACCGTATTTCCGGCAGCGATTGCCGGGCCAACCTTATGCGCAACTAGATTCATTGGAAAATTAAATGGTGTAATAGCACCAATTACCCCAAGCGGCATGTTTACCGTATAGGCTAAGCGCCCCTCGCCTCCTGGTGCAGCGTCCATTGGAATTGTTTCACCGTTAATTCTTTTTGCTTCCTCTGCTGAAAATTTATAAGTTTGAACTGTTCTTGCTACTTCACCTTTTGCATCTTTAAGAGGTTTAGCAGATTCTTTAGAAATAAGAATGGCTGCTTCTTCCGCGCGATTTTCAAGTAAATTCGCAAGTTTTTCAAGAATTGTAGCCCGTTGGTGGATTGGCATTTCCGCCATAGTGTTCCTAGCTTGATAGGCAGCTTCGATAGCAAATTCTACTTCTTCCATCGTTGCATCGGGAACATTTGCAATCACCTCTCCCGTATATGGAGAAAGTAGAGGGGTATGTTTTTTTGCCTCAACCCATTCACCATTGATAAACAATTGTTTTTTTATCACAAAATTCCCCTCCTAATATCTGTACTAGGTCATTATTATAGAAACTTCTGTTCAATCGCATAAATTGAATCGTGAAGAATATTTATTAAACTTTCTATCTCTTGTTTATTAATGGTTAATGGCGGCGAAAATACTAGTGTATCCATATCATCAAATACTACAGATCTGCAAATTAGTCCTTGTTTTGCAGCTTCATTTACTATTATTGGAGATAATGGACCTTTATTACTTTTAATTTCCACTGCTCCCATTAAACCTAGACCTCTTACATCCCCAACGAGTTTTCTTTCACCTTGAATCCATTTAAAGCCTTTAAGCAGTTCTTCACCCATATTTTTCGCGTTTTCAATTAGGTTTTCATTCTCTATTATTTCAATATTCTTTAATGCTACAGCACATGCCATCGGATGGCCGCTATATGTGTAACCATGTAAAAGAGTGCCAACAGATCGTTCTTTAAAATCATCAAACATAGATTCTGAAAGAACAACCCCACCAAGTTGTGCATAGCCACTAGTTACTCCTTTTGCAAAACACATCATATCCGGGACAACACCATAATGTTCGATCCCGAATGTTTTTCCTGTTCTGCCAAAACCGGTAATTACTTCATCTGTAATAAATAAAATATCGTAGTCATCACACACTTTTCGAACTTCTTTGAAATAATTTTCCGGTGCAATATGAACCCCGCCAGCACCCTGCACAGGTTCTGCAACATATGCAGCAATGGACTCAGGACCTTCTGCTTCAACCATTTCACGTAAGGATCGAGCTGATAAATTATCGACATAATAAAAATCAGGCGCCAGTGAATTTGTGAAGTCTCTAAAAGGTTTAAGACCTGTTGCACTCGTTGCTCCCATCGCTACCCCATGATAGGATCTTTTTCTGGATATAATCTTCTTTTTTTCCGGCCTCCCTTTTAAAATCCAATAATGCCTGGCAAGTTTGTAAGCTGTGTCGTTTGCTTCGGATCCACCGGATGTAAAAAAGGTTGTATTTAAATTACCCGGAGTGATCTCAGCCAACTTTGCCGCTAAACGAATCGCAGGCTCATTACTGAATGTTGCGAAACAAGAACTAAAAGCCAATTTATTCATTTGTTCCATTGCTGCCTGCCCTAATTCTTTTCTTCCATGTCCAATATTCACATTCCAAAGAGAGGACATGCCATCAATCACTTTTTTCCCGCTTACATCTTCAAGATAAACACCTTCACCCTTAGTGAAAATAAACCCCGGACCTTGTTCTTGTTGTTGTTGAATGGAAGAAGTCGGATGTAAGAAATGTTTTTTATCAAGATCTGCCAACTCTTGAGCTACTATTTTGCTTTCACTCATGATCATCACCTCATAAATTCGTCTTTAAAAATATGAAAATATTTACTTTATCAGTTCGTGTTCTTACAGAAGAATGTTGCAAATTTCATGCCAATTATTTCATCTTATTCACACAATCCTTTACTCTATTTTTTAAGGTAAAGGTTGCTGTTGTGTAATACAATGTATATTTCCTCCGCCTACTGAAATTTCACGGGTGTTTACCGTAACAATTTTTCGATCCGGGAACATCTTTTCAAAAGCTGCAATCGCATGTTCATCTTGAGGATCATTAAACGTAGGTAATACGACACCACCGTTACATAGATAACAATTTACATAAGTTGAGATAAATGTTAGATTAGGCGATCGGTTGGAGCTATGTCTCGAGAAGTCAATTTCCATGCTTTCCGCTTCACTTAAAGTAATTTGTTCGGGCATTTGTATTTTATTTATCTTTAATTTTCTTCCTTTGGCATCTGTTGCCTCTGCTAATCGTTTATACGCATCTTGAAGTACATCGTATTGTGGATGATTCGGATCATCCGTCCATCCCATCGCTACCTCACCCGGCTTAACAAAAAAAACAACTTCGTCCACGTGACCATCTGTTTCATCGCCAACCAATCCATCTTTTAACCAAATTATTTTCTCTACATTTAAATATTCAATTAATTTATTTTCAATTTCCTCTTTTGATAGATTTCTATTTCGATTCGGGTTTAATACACATTGCTCTGTCGTTATTAATGTTCCTTCGCCATCTACAGTAATGGCCCCACCCTCAAGAATAAAATCAGTGGCATCATATCGGCTTATTTGCTCAATATCCATTACTTTATGTTTTACTAGCAGATCTAAATCCCATGGGAAATATAACCCTTCATCCAATCCACCCCAAGCATTAAATCCCCAATCGATCCCCCGAACTTCACCTTTATCATTTTTAACAAATGTTGGTCCGATATCACGCATCCATGCATCATTAGATGAAATTTCAACGATACGTATATTATGTGGTAATAAAGCACGTGCGTTTTCATATTGATCTGCTTTCACACACATAGTGACCGGTTCGAATTGTGAGATCGCTTTCGCTACTTCAATATATACTCTTTGAGCAGGTTTAGCACCGGACCTCCATGTATCTGTTCGGGTTGGCCAAAGCATCCACGTCCCCTTATGTTCCTCAAATTCTCCTGGCATTCTAAATCCATCTTTTCTTGGTGTACTATTTATAGTAAAAACCATGTCCAATTCCCCCTTTAAAAAGAAATCTCTATATAATTACATGCAAATTTTGTGCCACGTTTTCAAACTGTTCAGAAATTCAATTTTAGATAGTTGCAAGACAAATATACGTGATTCAGAAATTCGTAGAATAAATTCGAACCGAAATCGAATCATCGTTTATTTATTTAAAATTTGTATGATTAAATGTTGTACTTCTTTATTCTTCGCATCAATGAAGATTGGGTTAACCCTAACGATTGTGCTGCTTTTCGTGTCGATTTATGTTTATTTTGCGCTTCAATTATAATTCTTTTTTCGATTTCCTCTAGATAGTTTGGTAAACTTTTCCCATTTAAATAAAAATCATTACTTTCTTTTTTGTCAAACTCCTCCAATACTTTATTTGAAAGAGCAGTTTTTTCAATAACACCTGGTTTCGCAGTAACAACAAGCCTTTCGATCATATTTTCCAATTCACGAATATTCCCGGGCCAACTATAATTCTGTAAGTAATCTAGTAATTCTTGACTTAAAACCGATGCCTTATTGTACTTCGTTTTAAATAACTCAAAATAGTAATATATCAAGGGAAGAATATCATCTTTTCTTTCTCTTAATGCGGGTATATGTATTGAAACGACATTAATTCGATAATATAAATCCTCTCGGAAACGTTTTTCCTCCACCATCTGTAAAAGATTTTGATTTGTAGCCGTTATGATTCGAATATCGACTTTTTTTAGTTCAGTTGATCCAATAGGGATAAATGATTTATTTTGAACTAATTGAAGAAGTTTCGGTTGCAGTGTCAACGGAAGTTCGCCAATTTCATCAAGAAAAAGCGTCCCCCCATTTGCCTTTTCAACTAATCCGATTTTTCCGCTGCTATTTGCCCCAGTAAATGCCCCTTTTTTATAACCAAATAATTCAGATTCTAACAGTGATTCTGGGATTGCACCGCAATTTATTTGGATAAAAGGTTTCTCTTGTCGATTGCTTCTTTGATGAATTTCCCTCGCTATCATACTTTTTCCCACACCGGTCTCACCATTTAATAAGATAGTAGCGTCCACCGTTGCGACCCTGTCTATTAAATCAAGCATTTCTTCATGTTTCTTGCTTTTACCAATGACAAATTGATGGCTGTCAGCTACATTTTGTTTTCGTTTTATTTGTTGAAGTTGCTCCCAATAGTTTTGTAGAAGTGTTTCAGCTTGCTCTAGCTTCAGAGAGTTCTTTACCGTCTCTGTGACATCCTTAACATGTACAAGAACATATTCCGTGTTATCTTCCTTTATATTCACCAAATATCCGGTCGCTAAATATTGTCTACCTTTAGATACTTGTACCTTTGTTACAGTCTCCTTTTTTTCTAATACAATTTTTGTTACGGAATGAGTAAACATACCATTATTCTCTAATTCCGTTACCGTTCTTCCTATTATTTTAGATCGTGGTGCACCTTGCTGCTTTGTACTCGTATCGTTAACCCATAATGCAACTCCATTATGATCCGCTATGAAAATACCATCTTTTAATTTGTTAAAAATATGATAAAAATGGCGATCTTCAAAAAACTTTTTGCCCATTTATATCCCCCCTTGTGAATTTTGTAAATGAAATTGAATCGAATTCGCTTCATTTTTGATTCGAATGTGGTTCTAAATTATTTATATAATACTAATTTTCTGAATTACAGTCTATTTTTTAGGCTTTTTTTTCTGATTGTTTTTTGGCACGCAACTTGCATTAATTACTAGTGAGGAGGTAGCATATGAATTCAATCTTACTAGAAGTAAATAGAAAGCGTTTACTTGAATCACTTAACATAAGCTCTTCGATTGGATCTTCTAAAAATGGCGGACTTAATCGTTTAGCCTTAACCGAAGAAGATAAAGTCATGAGAGACCTATTTATAAAATGGCTCCATGAAGAAAAATTAGAAGTTCGTGTAGATGACTTTGGCAATATTTATGGAAAAAGAAAGGGAACAATCCATAATGGTCCAGTCGTTGCTATGGGGTCTCACTTAGATACCCAACCTTGTGGAGGGCGTTATGACGGAATTGTTGGCGTTTTATCAGCTTTAGAGGTTATCCGTGTCTTAAATGAAAATAATATTGAAACGATTTACCCAATTGAAATTATTAATTTTACCAATGAAGAAGGTGCTCGGTTTGCACCACCAATGCTAGGGTCCGGTGGGATTGCAGGAGAATTTACAAAAGAGTTCATCTATAACTCAAGGGACAGCGCAAATATTAGTTACAAAGTTGCATTAGAGACGATTAATTACATGGGGGATGAAAAAAATCGATTGAAGGATGTTAAGTATTTCATCGAGCTCCATGTAGAACAGGGACCTATTTTAGCTTCCCAAAATAAATCAATTGGTGTTGTTGAAGGAATTCAAGGCATGAGTTGGTTAAGTGTGAAAGTAATCGGCGAGACAAATCACGCGGGTCCGACACCGATGGATAATCGCCGGGATGCTTTAGTACCCGCATCTAAAATGATTGCAAAAGTGAATGAGATAACAAAAGAAATTTTCGGGTTAAAAACGACGGTAGGCAAGATGAATATTAAGCCCAATGTTTCAAATGTAATACCTGGAGAAGTAGAATTTACGATTGATATACGACACCAGGATGACGAAATTAGATTAGAGGCTATTGAAAGATTAAAAGAGAAATTAAGCACCATTGCACTAATGAATAACGTAGATGTCACGATTACGACAGAATGGAACTCCGATGCCGTTAAATTTTCTCCAACAGTCATTGAAGCGGTAAATGAAGGCGCTGACAAAAGAGGCTACTCATCCTTAAAATTATTTAGCGGACCTGGACATGACGCAAAATACATGAATAAAATTGCCGATACAGGAATGATTTTTCTGCCAAGTATTAATGGAATTAGTCATAATGAACAAGAACTTACGTTAGACGATGATATCGAAAAAGGAGCTAATGTGCTTCTTTATGTCATTCACAAACTAGCAAATATGAAGTGAATTTCCTATTCAAGTAATCAATCATTATGCCTTATAACAAATCAAATTAGAAAATTAACATAGGAGTGATAGATATGAGTCAAAATCAAATCGTTCAAAAGGAATCTTTAGCCGCTGAATTAACGAAGCTTGATGTTAAACATCTTCTTCACCCATCTACCAATCCAAAAGCTCAAGCTGAAAGTGGACCAAAAATTATTTTTACGAGTGGAAAAGGGATCAATCTGTATGATATGAAAGGAAACACCTATATTGATGGTGTATCTATGCTTTGGAATGTCAATCTAGGGCACGGAAATAAAGAATTGGCGGATGCTTCTTATAAACAAATGACCGATATTGCATATGCTTCCGCTTTCTACGGATATGCCAATGAACCAACTGTCCGCTTAGCCGAAAAAATCGCATCCTTAACACCTGGAGACTTAAATACCGTTTTCTTTACATCTGGCGGTTCGGAGTCAAATGACACAGCATTCAAGCTTTCAAGATTTTATTGGCAGTTACAAGGGTATAAAGAAAAAAGAAAAATTATTTCATTAAGAAGAGGATATCACGGGGTAACTGTTGCAGCACAAAGAGCAACGGGAATCGATGTGTATCGTGATTTTTCTGGTTCAATGGATCCCGACATTGTAAATGCAAAAGCCCATGTTACTGAATGTGAACTTGGTGATAAGAATCACCCAGAATATGAAGGCAGTATTAGAAGCATTATCGAAAAAGAAGGAAAAGATAAAATCGCTGCTGTGATTGTCGAGCCTATTCAAGGTGCGGGCGGGGTTCATATTCCACCAGATGAATACTTACAAGCAATTAGAAAATTGTGTGATGAAAATGATATTCATCTCATTGCAGACGAAGTAATTTGCGGTTTTGGCCGTACTGGTAAAATGTTCGGCGTTGATCATTGGAACATTGTTCCTGATTTTATGTCGATTGCTAAAGGGATTACAAGTGGATATGCCCAGCTTGGCGGCGTAGTCATGCGGGAAAAAATTAGAGATGCGATTTCACAATTTGATGGGATGCTGGCACACGGATTTACCTATAGTGGACATCCAACTGCCTGTGCCGTCGGCTTAAAAAATATTGAAATATTAGAACGGGATGGTCTTGTTGAAAATGCGTATCGAATGGGGATTGAATTAGAAAAAGCACTGCATTATTTAGAAGATAAATATGAATTCGTTACAAAATCAAGGGTGAAAGGTTTATTGGCAGGTTTTGATTTAATGAAAGATCCTGATGCAATCATTCCATTCGACGAATCAGTAAAAGCGTCTGTTTCCCTCGTCGATGAATGTTATCAAAGAGGCTTACTAATCAGACCATTTGACTTTGAACCCGGAATGAATATTATCGCAATCGCTCCACCTCTTATCATCACGAAAAACGAGTTAGAACAAATTATCCATATTGTCGATGACTCGCTTTCAGCTCTGTCAAAAAAACTTTAAACTCTTTTCTAAAAGATTGTTGCATTAATTGAAAACGCAGAGTGGATTGGAGTGGAAGGAACCTGACTCCTGCGGGATATAGAGGAAAAGTCGAGACCCCACAAGCGCAGGAGCGCTGAGGAGGCTCGACTTCTCACCGCGAAAAAGCAGGTTCCTGCAGTGGAAAGGAACGGTCTATTATTTATTAAGAAAAGTAGTGAGAACAATTTTTAATATAGGAGGTTCGTTGTGATAGATCATGTCGTAAAACTACATCCCAAGGTGAGTGAATTTTTAAAAGGACCAAAAAAATTATTTATAAATGGAAAAGAAGTTGAATCTGTCAAAGGTGACACATTTCATACGATTAATCCGGCAACAGGTGAAGCGCTGGCAACGATTTATGAAGCGAGCGAAATTGATGTTGACCTAGCAGTTGAGGCCGCATCAAAGGCTTTTGAATACGGAACTTGGCCAAAAATGAGCGCCTATGACCGTTCAAAATTAATGTATAAACTAGCCGATTTAATGGAACGGGATTTTGATGTTTTAGCTCAACTAGATACATTAGACAATGGTAAATCGATCAATGAGATGGTCCATGGTGACTTACCAAATGCGATTGAAAATCTTAGGTATTTTGCTGGATGGGCGACAAAAATGATGGGTCAAACCATCCCTATTTCCAATTCCTTCTTGAACTATACACATCATGAACCTGTTGGTGTTGTTGGACAAATCATTCCATGGAATTTTCCTATCCAGATGGCACTATGGAAAATAGCACCAGCTTTAGCAACTGGTTGTACGATTATTTTAAAACCTGCAGAACAAACACCATTGTCTGCATTATATTTAGCAAAACTAATAGAAGAAGCAGGATTCCCTAAAGGGGTTATTAATATTATTAATGGGTTTGGGAAAACCGCCGGAAATGCTCTTGTTAAACATCCAAAAGTGAATAAAATTGCTTTTACCGGGTCCACTCCTGTCGGCCAGGCAATCATGAAAGAAGCAGCAAATACGATGAAACGTGTGACCTTAGAATTAGGCGGAAAGTCGCCAAATATTATATTGCCTGATGCCAATTTAGATAAAGCTATTCCCGGTGTATTTTCCGGCATAATGGTGAACCAGGGTCAAGTTTGCTGCGCCGGTTCCCGAGTGTTTATTCCAGACCATCTTTACAATGAAGTTGTCGATAGACTAGTAGATTATGCGAAAAATGTTAAATTAGGCAATGGACTTGATGAAACAACCGAAATGGGTCCACTAATTTCAGAAAGACAACAGGAAATAGTGACTTCCTATGTAAATAAAGGCGTTGAGGAAGGGGCATCTCTCTTAATTGGCGGAGAGAAGTTAGAAAAAGGGTTCTTTGTGAAACCAACAGTATTTGCCGATGTTAAAGATGAGATGACTATTGCAAAAGAAGAAATTTTTGGGCCAGTTGTTGTGACAATGCCTTATAGTAGTTTAGACGAAGTTGTTTCCCGTGCGAATAATAGTCGTTATGGCTTAGCAGCAGGACTCTGGACTGAAAACCTAAAAAATGCCCATACAATTTCTCGAAAATTAAAAGCTGGGACCGTTTGGGTCAATTGCTATAATCTCACGAATGCAGGCGTTCCTTTTGGTGGTTATAAACAATCCGGATTCGGCCGCGAAATGGGGTCCTACGCATTAGACAATTATACTGAAGTTAAAAGTGTGTGGGTTAATCTAGATTAAATACCGAACCTAACAATCCTTTATCTGATGAGGATTGTTAGGTAAACTTTTTCAATTTCTGAGTTTTTCCTTTTAAAAGCCGATTCAAAAAGTCTTATATAACCTTACTACAATTAGTAACGTCCGAAAATTCCAAATTGTATAGATAGGAATGGTTTTATGAATGAAACGAATCGATTGAAACGGAGGCTAAATTTATTCCATATTATTGCAATAGGGATTGCCTACATGTCACCTTTTGCTGTATTTGACACGTTTGGAATTGCATCTGATATTTCCTCAGGTCATGTCCCAGCAGCATACATAGTTGTCTTTACCGCAATTCTTTTTACTGCTTTAAGTTATGGAAAACTAGTAAAAAGATATCCTGCTGCAGGTTCTGTTTACTCTTATACTAAAAATCTTATAAATCCATACGTTGGGATAATGGTTGGTTGGGTCTCCTTTATCGATTACTTAGCACTTCCAATGATTAATGCTTTATTAGCAAATATTTACCTTTCCGCAGCATTACCCGGCGTTCCCGGGTGGGTCTGGATTGTAGGACTAATCATTATCATAAGTGTTTTAAACATCTTCGGTGTAAAGTTAGCAGCATCGGTAAATATGTTGCTCGTTGTGTTTCAAGTTCTAATTGGGATCATTTTTATTTTCCTAACGTATCATTCGATTGCACAAGGACCTGAGCATTTTATTGCTCCAATAAATCTATTTCCTTCTGGCAAGGAATTTTCCGGTCTTTTCACTGCTGCAGCATTACTAGCCCTAGCTTTTATCGGATTCGATGCAATCACAACACTTTCTGAAGAAACAATTAAGCCAAAAAAGACCATTCCTAGGGGAATTATCCTAGTTGCAACGTTTGGTGGAATTTTTTTCTTCACGGTCACATACTTTATGCAATCCCTATTTCCAGATGTATCTACATTTAAAGATATCGAAGGAGCTTCCCCAGAAATTGCATATATGATTGGCGGAAATCTATTTCTATCTATTTTCACGGCAGGAGCTTTGTTCTCCGTATTTGCTTCCGGTTTAGCAGCGCAAATGAGCGCATCACGTTTGTTGTATGCAATGGGTAGAGATAAGGTATTACCGCAACGATTCTTTGGGTATTTACATCCAAAGTTCAACTCACCGGTGTACAGTATTCTATTAATTGGGGTTTTAGCTTCAACAGCCATTTTCTTAGATTTAGAAACAGCAACTTCTTTGATTAATGTCGGTGCCTTTACTGCGTTTTCCTTCGTGAATATTTGTGTCATCGTGTTGTTTTTTACATCTAAAGAGCAAAAAAACCTCGGCTTTACACTAGGGTATTTGATAGCTCCCCTTATCGGTCTAGGTTTTATCCTATACCTTTGGAGCAGTCTTAATATCATTGCGATTACACTTGGAATTAGCTGGGTTATTGTTGGTGTTATCTACCTAACTATATCTACAGGTTTTTTCAAAAAGGAGCCGCCAAAAATTGATTTTCAAGAACAGGAAATGTAAAGATCGTACCAGGGCATTGGTGAAATTTACTGTTATCACGCTGCGCTTTTCTTTGGGCGGTGTCATGGATAATAAATTTTTTAGACGTTTGGGGATGGAGGAATGGTAAATGAATGATACAAACTCACCAACTCTAAAGCGCTCCCTTTCATTAAAACATGTTGTCTTTTTTGGTTTAGCCTTCATGGCTCCAACAACGTTGTTTTCAACATATGGAGTTGCTGCTCATAGCACAAATGGAATGATTTCAACCGCTTATATTGTCGCCCTATTCGTTATGTTATTTACAGCCTACAGTTATGCGCAATTGGTGAAAGCCTATCCAAACGCGGGCGCAGCCTATACTTTTACGCAAAAATCACTTAGTCCGCACATTGGGTTTATCATTGGCTGGACAATTATACTAGATTATATGTTCAGTCCAATGATTAGTGCTTTATTACTAGGGATAGCCATGAGGGCTTATTTCCCTTCCATTCCTATGTACGTTTGGATCATTCTTTTTATCCTAATAATTACTGTTATAAATATACTAGGCATAAAGGTAGCAGCTAAAGTTAATACAGCACTTCTAATCCTGCAATTCGGAACACTTGCGTTGTTCGTTGTCTTTTCAATAAAAGGGCTTTTAAATGGTCAAGGAGCGGGAACACTTTTTTCAATCCTTCCATTTATTGATTCAAATGTAGATTTATCGTCTTTCATGTCTGTGATTCCAATTCTACGCTTTTCCTTTTTAGGTTTTGATGCAGCTACAACTCTTTCCGAGGAAACGAAAAATCCTCGAAAAACGCTCCCTAAGGCGATTTATCTTATTACTATCATTGGTGGATTGTATTATCTTATTGGGTCCTATTTTTTACAGCTAATCTGGCCGGATTACCAATCATTTAAAGACCCAGAGGCCGCTTATATGGAAATTGCATTTTATATTGGGGGCAACTTTTTGATTAGTTTTTTTCTTGCAGAAGGAATCATCGCAAGTTTAGCTTCATCAATTGCATCAGGAGCAAGCGCTTCACGTATTTTGTATGCCATGGGACGTGAACGTGTACTTCCTGCAAAAGTATTTGGATATCTTTCACCTAAATTTCGGACACCTGTCTATAATATATTAATTATAGGAGTCATTGCTTTAAGTTCACTTTTCTTAAGTTTAACAACAGCCGTATCTCTCATAAATTTTGGGGCACTTTTTGCTTTTACTTTCGTTAATCTTTCGGTTATCTCAAACTTTTTTTTCCGAAAAAAACAGAGATCGATTATCGGAACGATCCGGTACCTTATTATTCCGTTAATTGGAGCTTCACTAACAGGATTATTTTGGATAAAACTAGACATACATTCACTGATACTGGGAGGAACTTGGCTTCTTATCGGGGTTATCTATCTATTAAACTTAACAAAAATGTTTAGAAAACCACCTCCCGAACTTAGTTTTGATGAAAATTTGAGTAATAATGAAGCTAATCTATAAAAAGAAAGGATAGATTGATAATGAGTCAACAACTAGCAGATATAATCGTTTCAAGTAACACTGTATTTACAGGGCTTTCTGACCAACCGGAACCCGCTTCTATTGCGATAAAGGACAAGACAATCATTGCGATTGGTTCTGATGAGCAGATTAAGCCTTATTTAGGAAAGAATACGAAAATCTATCAATTTAATGATCAATTAATTATGCCGGGATTTCATGATTTCCACCTTCATATTATGGATGGGGCGGTGGCGATGAACAGTGCCAATTTATTTCCTGCCCGCTCGGAAGAAGAAGCGTTAGAAATCATTCGCAATTTTGCCGAGTCAATACCGGAAGATCAATGGGTGATCGGCACAACATGGGATGCAGGTTATTGGGATACGCAGCAATTACCGAATCGCTTTTCGTTGGATCGTATTCTCCCCGATCGTCCAGCACTTATGTTTCACGCAGAAGGTCATTATGTATGGGTGAATACGAAAGCTTTGGAAATTGCAAACATTCATCGAGATACAGAAAACCCCTCTTACGGCATTATCGGTAAAGATGAAAACGGGGAACCGGATGGCCTTTTATACGAAAAAGCAATGGGTTTAGTTATTCGTCATGCCTATAATTTTACAAAAGATGAAAAGAAAGAACTATTCGCAAATTTCCTCGATCATGCTGCCAGTTTAGGTGTAACGGCCGTTCATGACCTATTTGCAACGGAATCATTGGAGATTCTTAATGATTTTGATGTTTTCAAAGAATTTGAAGACAATGGGAAATTAACAACACGCGTTCATTTATGGCCTGCTTTAAATGGCAATCTTGAACATGTCAAACGATTAAGAGATACCTATCAATCGGATAAACTTCGTGTGTCAGGTCTCAAACAATTTATTGATGGCGTCATTACCCCTCGCACCGCCTATTTACTCGAGCCATATGCGGATCAACCCGAAACACGTGGAGAAATTTCATTTCCTTCTGATACGATAAAAAAATGGGTTGTTGATGCGGATAAAGAAGGATTCAGCATTCGTTTTCATGCAATTGGCGATGGCGCAATTCGTCTTGCATTAGATGCCTATGAAGAAGCACAAAAGACGAATGGTAAGCGCGATTCACGTCATTCGATTGAACATGTCGAAGTAATTCATCCTGATGATATCGGTCGCTTCAAAGAGCTAGACGTTACTGCTTCCATGCAACCAGATCATTTCGCAATGTCTGAACGAGGTGTCTACACGGATCGAATTGGAAACGAAAGAGAAAAGTATGTCTTTCTAATTAATACATTACAAAAATCCGGTGCAAGATTAGCGTTTGGAACGGACTTCCCAATTGACGTCCTTAATCCACTCCTACAAATTTATCGGGCCGTAACGAGAATCGACAACAGCGGAAAAACGGTATGGCATCCACATGAACGGATCACACTTGCCGAAGCATTGAAGGCGTATACCGCCGGACCGGCTTATGGTACATTTAGAGAGCATGAACTAGGTACATTAGAAGCAGGTAAGCTTGCTGATATCGTCGTCTTAGAACGGAACCTCTTTGACATCCCTGTTGAAGAGATACCCGATACAAAGGTACAGCTAACAATTACTGACGGGAATATTGTTTTCGATGATACTAAGTCGTTAAACAAACAGTACACTTAAGTTAGGGGTCCCTTTTGAAGTGCAAAAAGTGAAAAAACAGGTTAGATAATTACGAAAAAGCATGGAAATTTAATGCCATGCTTTTTATATTCTTTAACCCCATGTAAAACTCCAAAATCAACCATCAAAATGCTGATATAATGGGATTTAGTTACACCGAGACGTGGTGTTCTTAAATGTAACTAGAATTTACATACGATAATTTGGAGGAAAATAGATATGAGAATTCATAGGCGGAGAAATTCCGGCTAATGCACATTAAAGAGGCTTAAGAAGCAGAAATAACCGGAAGTTTTCCGGTTAACTGCTCTAAAAAAGACAAAATCCAACGATTTTGATAAGATAACCGGAAAAACTTCCTTTATTTTTAGGGAAATATGGGTATTTCCCGATTTAGACGGAATTTTTCCGTTTATTTTACAACTTTCATTATATGATATTTTAAAAACTTATAGCTCATTTTTTAATTTAGAAGTATCAATACCTGCATCTCTCAACTTCTTTTCACCTTCAGCTTCAATTAATTCTTTGAATGCCGATAGAACAGGGTCAAAATCGGTATGTTTACCGAGCATAAATGTCATTTTTTGTTCAATCGGTAGCCATGTATGTATGTCAGCTTCTCAAAAAAGTCCGATACCGTATTCGGTGTATCGGACTTTTAAAATAACATTAATCTTCAGCAGGACAAGTCTCGTAGGCATAATCCATGCCCATTTATTATTTACGAATTAGAGGGTTCATCTGCTTTTGGATTTATGCTAGCAAAAAACACTGTATACTAAGATGATGATCCCAAGGTAAGCGATTGCTGAAGTCGCCCAAATCATGACACTTTTTTTCATGGAAGCTACTCCTTTCTATAATTAAACTTTTAACTTAACCCTCTGCAGTCTTAGAGCGTTGAGAACAACCGATACGGAGCTAAATGCCATCGCTGCACCGGCTAACCACGGTGCTAAGAAACCTACCGCTGCAATGGGAATGCCTATACAGTTATAAGCAAGCGCCCAGAAAAGATTTTGCTTAATATTAGTAATCGTCTTTTTACTCATGAATATTGCGTCCGCAATACTCTTTAAGTCACCACGAATGAGGGTAATGTCGGCAGCTTCCATCGCTACATCGGTACCTGTACCAATCGCCATCCCAATATTAGCTGTTGCAAGTGCCGGAGCATCATTAATTCCATCCCCGACCATTGCTACTTTTTTACCAGCTTTCTGAAGTTTTTCGACTTCTTCTGCCTTGCCTTCCGGTAAAACCTCAGCAATGACTTTCTTTATCCCCACTTGATCCGCAATGGCTTGTGCTGTTTGGGTATTATCCCCTGTAATCATCACAACATCTAATCCCATACTGTGCAAACGAGAAATGGCTTCTTTTGAAGTTTCTTTAATGGTATCTGCAACGGCCACAATCCCGGCAAAGTGTCCATCGATGGCAACGAGCATTGCCGTTTTCCCTTGCTTTTCCAAGTTCTCCATTTTTGCTAATTGATCCTGCACACTAATATTTCGCTTCGCCATGAGTCTGCGTGTTCCGATGAATAATTGTTTGCCATTCACTGTGGATTGAATGCCGAAACCGGGAATAGCTTCGAATGTTTCAGATGCCAGCAGCTCAATCCCTTTTTCTTTTATCCCTTCAACTATTGCCTCTGCAAGTGGATGTTCAGAGTTTCTTTCCGCCGTACCAACCAGAGTTAGAAATTCCTTTTCATCCATGCCTTCAGATAAAATAACATCTGTTAAAGACGGTTTTCCGTTTGTAACCGTACCTGTCTTATCAAGAATAATCGTATCGATGCGGTGGGTTGTTTCAAGATGTTCTCCACCTTTAAATAAAATCCCAAATTCGGCTGCACGACCGGAGCCAGCCATAATCGAAGTTGGAGTAGCTAGACCTAGTGCGCAAGGGCAAGCGATAACCAATACCGCGATAAATTTTTCAAGGGCTTCCGCAAACTCACCAGGACTTACGAAGAAATACCATATTAAGAAAGTAATAACCGCAATACCGACTACAATCGGTACAAATATCCCTGATATGACATCAGCTAATCTCTGAATCGGTGCTTTTGAACCTTGTGCTTCTTCAACTACCTTAATAATTTGTGCTAAAGCTGTATCTTTACCGACTTTTGTTGCTTTGATTTTTAGGAAACCATTTTTATTAATCGTGGAACCAATAACTGCATCTCCAACCGCTTTATCAATCGGAATACTTTCCCCTGTTAACATCGATTCATCAAGTGCCGACTCGCCTTCTACAATTTCTCCGTCTACCGGAATTTTTTCTCCCGGCTTAACATACACAATATCCCCTTGTAAAACTTCTTCTATCGGAATAATCATCTCCCTGCCATCGCGAACGACAATTGCATTTTTAGCCTGTAATCCCATTAACTTCTTAATCGCTTCAGAAGAACGCCCTTTTGCTTTTGCCTCGAACAGTTTTCCTAACAGAATTAAAGTAATAAGGACAGCGCTTGTTTCATAATAGAGTTCTACCATATGAGCGCCGGAGCCAATCGATCTAATACTTAAATATAGACTATAGAAATAAGCAGCCGATGTTCCTAGTGCAACAAGGACGTCCATATTTGCGCTTTTATTTCTTAACGCTTTAAAAGCGCCCACATAAAACTGTTTACCGACGATAAATTGCACTGGTGTTGCAAGGGCAAATTGTACCCAAGGATTCATAAACATATCCGGAAGCCAAATGAAAGACGTAAATTTAAAGTGACTAACCATTGCCCACAATAACGGAAATGACAAGATTAGCGAGAATATAAATTTTCCTTGTTGTTTTTCAATTTCTTTTTGGCGATGGTCCACCTGTTCCCCTGCATTTTCCTTCTTTTGTTCAAGGGTATATCCTAGCTTTTTAATCGCCTCTTTCATTTCAGGGACAGAGATGTGTTCTGGATTGTATTCGACTAGAACGGTTTCTAATGCAAAGTTAACTGTGGCTTTATCCACTCCATCTAATTTGTTTAATCTTTTTTCAATTTTATTCGCGCAAGCTGCACAGGTCATTCCTGAAATATCGAATTCTGTTTTTTCCATTACAACATCATAGCCTAAACTTTGAATTTTCTTTTGAAAATCTTGATCAGATACTACCTCTGGATCGTATTTAATAGAGGACTTTTCGAGTGCTAAATTAACATTCGCTTCTTTTACGCCATCCATTTTTTTGAGCCCTTTTTCAATTCTTGTGGCACATGCTGCACAGGTCATTCCTATAATTTGATAATCTGTTTCTTTGATTTCATTACTCATATCTAGCACCTCTTTTATACTGGTGGGGGGTATATTTCATTGAAAAAGATAACGTGCTTTTTTAGGCACGTTTTCCTTTTTTATTCAACGTCATACCCCTGATCGTCAATTGTTTCCTTGATTTCATTTAAGGATACATCGGATGGATTAAATTCTACGTCTACAGTTCCTGATTCCAAATGTACTTTTACTGATTTCACACCTTGTAATTTCCCGACGCTTCCTTCAACAGCATTTACACAATGACCACATGACATTCCATTAACATTCAAAGTAATTGTTTCCATTTATACTCACTCCCATTTATTTTTTCATTAATTTTCCTATTGTTAAAAGTACTTCGTCTAATACTTCTGTGTCACCCTCGTTCACCCGTTCCAAGACACAAGTTTTTAAGTGCCCTTCTAGAAGGATTTTTGCCACACTGTTTAAAGCTGACTGTGTGGCTGCGATTTGGGTAATAACATCGTCACAATACGTGTCCTTTTCGATTAATCCTTTTATTCCACGAATTTGACCTTCAATTCGATTTAAGCGAGTAACCAAGTTTTTCTTCACTTTATCGGAATGATGACTCTTCCTTCCCTCGGAAAGATTACATTCATGATTCATGTTTTCTCCCATCCCTTTCACCTCCACACTCAAAATATACAATACCCCCCTAGAGTATGTCAAGAGATTAAGAATACCTTTTTTTACATTTAATCACCCATTTTTAAATCAGTATTCATGCTCAAAGAAAAAAGCCCTCTACTAAGTCAGGGCTATATTGCCTATTCCTTCGTCTTTTGCATTGCTAATTCCTCTCTATCAAGAGCCATCGGGGGTTGTTCAAGAAACCCATTTTTAATCATGATTTTTGCACCGTCCTCAGCATACTTTGCAATTTCAGCGGAAAGTCTTACATATTGCAAAGCCAAATCCTTTCTTGGGCTCATTGCCATACTTGTGCCATAAAATCCTATACTGAGTGCAATAAGTGCTGTTGTATAAAACATCATTAGTTTGTCTGAAAAAGTATAAGAGGTTGAGTCTGTTACCTCTATATTCCATGTCATAGGTGCAGGAAGATAAGCCTCATTAAGAGTAGATTCAAAAATATCACAATGCTTTTTAGCAATCTCCACTCCCCTGAACAAAAACTCGGAAACCTCTTTTGATTGAGCAACCTGGCTAAATCCTAGTAAAGTTGCTGCTCCAAAAGCATTTCTCTCAAAATTGGTAATAAGATTCGTAATTTCTGTACCAGTTAAGGGTCTTTTTTCACCAAAAAAGCCTTTAAGGAAACTTTGCTTTTTAACAAAATCAATATCCTCTGGGATTGGTAAATAAGGAGCCCTAATATAAAGACCTTTGGATAATAACAGCTCCTTTATCTCTCTGAGAAATGTAGTCAATTGTGAAATACACTCACTGAAATAGCTGTATACATCTGCTCTAACTGATAAAGACAAATTAACACTGTAACCTTGAATGGCAATTTGACATGCTTGATGGAGGTAATACAAAACATAGGTATCTGAGTACAATCTAGCAGCTGATTGATCAACATCCTCATTCGTTTTAAACCCATATGGTATTGGGTACTTTTCTTTATTAAAAATTTCAGTTAAAGTTCTTAAATTACCTTGAGCAATCTCTATAGCATGTTGGATTATTGGTTTAATTTCTTTATCCTCCACTTTGGATAAAAAATATTCCAGTTTACACGAAATAGCACTGTCATTAATATAAGATCCCCAAAGAGCAGTAATCTCTGTTGATGTAAGCCTCACTTGATAATCTTTTTCCATGATGCACCTCCTGGACCTCGACCTTTTTTGTTATTTTTCACAAAATCTTTTGTATTATGTATAAAGTTAAAAAGCTGACCGGAAGATGCAGTTGTCACGGAAATTATTATTTTTGGATATCTTTTTGTCTTTTATATTCGAAAATATCATCGACTGCTTGACGAGAACCACCCGATTTTTGAAAGGAGTTCTTAACTTTTGCAACGTTTTTATGAAAAGATGGCTCGTTTAAGACATGATTTACGGCTTCACGTAGTTCATTTGCAGTCAAGCTTTGCATTTGCAATTTAATGCCCGCTCCAATAGCAGCAACTTGCTCAGCAATAATCGGCTGATCCGCGCTTTGTGGGATTACAATTAGCGGAACCCCGTAATAGAGACCTTCATGGACACTGTTCATTCCACCATGTGTGATAAATAATTTAGTGTATTTCAGCACCTCGGTTTGCGGAACATAGTTTTTCACAATGAAATTATTCGGAATCTCACCTAAGTCAGATTGTTGAACTTTCTCCCCAATTGACATGATAACCGAATGGTCAGTGTTTTCAAATGCTTTAAAACAAAGCTTATAGAAATCAATCGCCTGATTTACGACAGTTCCCAGTGAAATATAGATTGGGCTCTTTCCCTTGATTGCAGGAATGTCGAAAGTTTCTTGATTTAATCGTGAAGTGATAGATGGTCCTACAAATTTATAAGTTTGATCGAAGTCTTCTCCAAAAGGTTGAAATTCTTTAATTGTATAAACGATTGTAAGTGATGCTGGATTACAAAAAACTTCGTATGGGGAACGGATCTCAACATCATACTTATCCTTTACCATTTCTGTTAACCTTTGAAACTCATCAAATGTTTCTTCGGGGATTTTTTGTGAAAGCTGTTCGAACATTTTATTGAACGATTCTTGGGTCTCAGCAAAAGTAGTGCACGAATTGACTGCCGGAAGTTTAAGGATTTGAGCAAGTATACGTCCACAACCAAACATGGAATCGTGGATAATGTAATCAAAATGTTCGCCTTCAATCTGTTCAAGAACGCTTGGTATGACAATATCTGCAGTATGTAAGAGACCATTAATTCTTTCGAGTACATTATTTCTGCCACCCGAGATAAACGCTTTAATAAATTTTTGACCGTCTACGGTTCGTACCGTTGCTCCCGTCTTTTCAATACGCTCTCGAAAATCTTCAATCGTAAAATACACGACCTCTTCTCCACGCGAAATAAGCTCTTGTACAACTCCGACCGTTGGATTAATATGCCCTTCAGATCCAATATTAATAAATAATACACGTGCCACCTTTGTCACTCCTTAAGTAATTTGATTACAATTTTAACACTTAGTTGGGGACAGACCCATTATTCGGACGTTCATAACAGATATTTGCTAGAAGCCCAGCAGACAAAATGGTGATGCTTGAAAATACGACGCTCCAAAGTCCCAACGTTTGAAACCCGATTAAGACGATGATACCATCCAATATAGCAATAATTAGCCCTATACTCAATGGGGTAGCTTTGGCTATGAAATAAGCAATCAAGTCGGTTCCCCCAGTGCTTGTCTTATAACGAAGCATTAACCCCACTCCAATTCCGCAAATGGCTCCACCTAAAATAGCACTTATCCATATAGGCAAAGGAAATTGATAAGGAGCTAGCAGATCCAGAAAAATAGCTGTCACAATCATTCCGTAAATACTGCCGTGAAATTGGCCGCGATCCTTCACCCATGCATAAAGGATCAATGGAATACTTAACAGCGCCGACCATAACCCTGTTTGAAAGTCAAAATAATAATGCAATATAAGAGCTAGACCGATAATTCCTCCATCTAGTAAATGATGAGGAACCAAAAAGCCATTCACTCCAATCCCTATAAGACCACTTCCTATTATCATTGCAGCAATTCTGGCAAACATGTTAATCCCCCCCTATTTACTCTATTCATATGGGGGTTGTCCTAAAAACATTCTAAACTAAGGGTCGTTTTCAGTTTTTCCTATCGAAGGCATTCCCGTTACGAGATTGAGCTTTTTAATCCCCATTGTCCCACCTTTCGAATGATGTTGATTTTCCCAAGGCGCCTCATAGAACCTCACCAATGCCTTGGCACAGGCTATTTTCATGGCATTTACAATCATTTCCTTCGGTTGTAAAAAACTTGAATCATCCAACGACGACAACAACTGCTCTTTTGCATTTACATTCGTTAAACCAAATCCATTTGTATCCCAAAACTCGATAATTTCCTTCACATCATCATTACTCAGTGACGGATTCACTATGCGTAGATTATTCGCTATACTTGGATAGAGATCTTTTTGTTGTTTTTGTTTTTCTTTTTGTTTTTCTTTTTCTTTTTGCCCACGTGTCGTAAAACGAGTCGGCAACGTATCGTCAAATTCGATACAGAGAGCTTTTTCATCCTCTTCTTTTTGTCCACCAATCGTATAACGAAGCGGTAAAGCATCGTCAATTTCTTCACATGGAACTTTTTCATCATCCTCTTTTTCTTCCGTCTCCATGAGCATCTCTTTTTGCTGATAAAAAGCTTCATATAAGCTGCGGATCTCTTCTTTATGTATGCATTCCGAAACATATTGGATAAGCGAGTGATCCTCTACCTCTTTTAATTCGGAAACAATACAATCCATTACTGGTTTTCCAACTTTTTGAAGGTTCTCTCTTCCCCAGTTCTTAATAGCTAGCTCCCTTGTTTCAGGATTGTAAAGGATCAATTGATGGTGTTTCTCGAAAAGCTCCATTAGCGAATGAATACTCTCTACTCTCAATGGAATATCCCAGATCAAAAGCTATTTCCTTTTTCGTAATTTGATAGATTCCAATTTGCGTCGTACGCGGATTCGTCAGCAGATAAAAGTAAAAGTACTTTTCCTCAGGGGTCATCTCTTCTATAACAATCGGATTCTTCCAAAAATCCGTACGCACCATTCTATACTTTGCCATTTTCATCCCTGCCCTTTCTTCATTTAAAATTGCCTTCATATATGAAATATAAATTTATGAAGAAAAAAGGCACCCCCTTCTGAAAAATTGCGAACAATTTGTTTATCGTTCGAATTAAGTAAAAAAATTAACGATAGTCGACATTATAATAGCAATTGCCTTTAGATTACTATCATTTATTACGATTTGTAGCCGCTAAAATTCTGATATCGACTGGAATCTATTCAGATCTCCCAATTCCGACTTTCACTAGCACATTGAACCAAATGCTTTTATGGCAGTATGTTGTATTAATGGAAAAATAGCCCAAATATACAAAAAGTGTACATTTAGGCTCTTTAATTAACTCCTTGTTGTGTTAAAGCACCCTTTAGCACAATAAGAGTAAAGTCGAGGTCTCCTTTTATAAGAAGACTTCATTTATTTATATCGCTTTAGCCTTAATAATAAAGCGATGCTGTTTCACATCATAAAATCCTTTTGACTGAATATGTTTGTGTATATCATATAAACTTTCTTCATATTTTTCGATACTAAAGTCGGGAACTTGCCAAGGTATTGCTTTTAGATAATATACTAATGCACCCACATCATAAAATCGTTGAATTGGGAACTCTTCATTTCTATACAATACTTCGAAATTATTCTTTTTAAGTTCCTGTAAAGCTGTCTTTAGGTTCCAATTTTCAAACTCAAGGTTCAATGAAACAGCAAATGATTCATTAATTTCTTTACAATCTAAGCCACCAACTTGCTGTGTTAGAAATACACCATTTTTTTGAATCGTCCTTCTTATCTCTTCGGATGAATATGATTCATGTTGATTTAAAATCAATTCGAACTGATTATCATTAAATGGTAGTTCAGAATCCTCTTCAAGTTGAACAACTTTTATTCCTAAAGGCTCAAGGTTTTCTTTTGCTATTTCGAAGTTTGGTTTGTAACCTTCTGTTGCATAAACAGAACGAGGAAATGGTCTCAACATTGATAAGAATTCTCCACCACCAGTTCCCATGTCCAACATAGAATCAACATTTTGAATTAGATGTCTTGCCATACTCCCATAAGACCAAGAAAGTAAGCCACTTCTCATTCGTCCAGTTCCCGTAATAAACGAGAAGTCCCATCCAGAAAATTCTTTATTTACATCGTTTAAATAACTTAAAAATTGATTATCTCTTATCATAATTTACCTCCCAAATTGTTTAAAGCTAGGTATGAAACGTATAATGGGAGGTCCTCTTACATAAAAAGTAAGTTGTTATATTTCATGTTCTAATAAATTCATATTTAAACACCCCGAATAATAGTAAGTATTTATTATCTAATTATATCAGAAAATTACATTTATTACATATTATTTGGCTTATTCAATAATCCTGCCCCGATAGTGATAGATGCAAAACTCCACAGATTTTTATTTCTTTTCCAATTCCAGTCGGTAGCTTTATGAGAGCATTTTTGTTACTTTACTTCTAAGATATTATTCAATTGTAAGTAGCGCTTCTTACAGAAAAGAGTATAACTTCCGAAACAATTCAATGTGACTACAATGGTTATAAAAAACCAAGCAGAATTTAAGTGTATCTGTTTGGTTTTTTTATGAAACCAGTTTTCTATTATTTACACAAATTCATTTAAATACGAAACTGCTTACTTTTCTGCGAACTATTTTTAGTTTAATATTGCAAATAAAAATTATCTAAAATACAATAGGATAAGAACGTATGTTTCGTACAGTTAGAAACAGGGGGAATCATAATGAAAAAATGGGAAGCCTCTTATGTGGCAGGCATTATTGATGGAGAAGGCAGCATTACTTTAACAAGAATGCACGAAAAAGAAAATCGACGTCCATGTATAACAATTGCATCAACAGATAAAGAACTTCTCATTTATATCCAATCTATTACCGGTGGAACAATAAACAATAAAAAGAATTATCATCCAGATAAGTATAAAGATTCATATACTTTATATATAAAAAAGAAATCAGATGTTTTCTATACATTGCAGAATGTATTACCATTTCTAAGAATTAAACAAAAAAGATTGCGCTCGATTTGGATTCTCGAAAATTATGATTCGGTAACTCCTCGTAATGGGAAATATACTCCGGAGCTTCTTAAAAAGAAGATATTGTTTGAAGATAACTTTTTTAAATTATAAAAAGCGACTCATTATTATATGAGTCGCTTTTATAATATATTGGTTATTTTCCACCAATGTACATTAAATATGTATTTGGTGGAGACGGTGGGACGTGCTATTCCATACTTTCGTAATGGCACTGACTATATCTTGTACCTGAATATCCTTCAGGTACCCCGGCGTATTATGCGAAATATAAATTTACACGAGTTCCTTCATGCAGAATTCCGCATCCTAGTACTACCCATGAGGCAGCCTATAAGTCGATACACGGCTGTTGGATTGCTCCACATACCGCTCGGCATTGCCCTATCACTATTTGTGACTTAGGTTTCACCGATAAAGCCGGATTTTCACTTATGTGTTACCACATAAGGCGACTATTTACTAATCGAACCCACGTCCAGAAACATTGCCACTTAAGCGTCTACGAGTGTAGTCGATATATTCGCATTTCGCAGCTTCATCTGCCTATCGACGGGCGTCCGAAGTGCTAGCCTGATTGGTCTCTTCCATCGTCCTCAGGCGGAGGACAACCGGCGTAGCCCACTAAAGTTGAGACCCTGACCCTACCACATGGGCGATGGAGGGAGGATCCGCTATGCTAGCTTACGCTGCAAAAGCGAGGTTATTGTTGTTTTTGCCAGTTATTATTGGCTTTGGCGTTTTTACGAGGACGACCCCCTCGACTCGCAACTTAAGCTCAAACTGTCCCTGTCGAATCCGTAACGTCCCCATGATAGAAAGGTTACGATCTCTTTTATAAAGAGAAAGACGCTCGAGACAACTGAGCTTAACATTAAAAGTAACTGGCTGTTACATGTCTTATTATACCATGTTTCGCGATAAATGCAATTGTAAATTTGTGTAAGCTACATTTGCTGACGTGCTTTAAACGCTTTTTCAATCTCACGTTTTGCTTCTTTTTTCTTTAAATCTTCTCGTTTGTCATATTTCTTTTTCCCTTTTCCAAGTCCAATTAAAACCTTTGCATAGCCATCTTTTAAATACATTTTAAGAGGAACTAATGCATATCCTGCTTCCTTCGTTTCACCGATTAATTTATTAATTTGTTTACGATGAAGCAATAATTTTCTTTCCCGCAATGGATCATGATTATAGCGATTTCCTTGTTCATATGTGCTGATGTGCATATTATAGATGAACACTTCACCTTTATGAATTCGCGCATATGAATCCTTTAAGTTCACACGTCCTGCACGAATCGATTTAATTTCCGTTCCTTGAAGGACGATCCCTGCTTCAAATGTTTCCTCGATAAAATAATCATGATTTGCCTTTTTATTTTGGGCTACAACCTTGCCTTCTCCTTTTGGCATATTTTCAACTCCCCCTAGATCTTAAGACCTAAAAGGTGCCTGACACCAGGTGCCTGACACCTAATTGATGCTACAATTTATTTGCGTTTTTTTGTTCGTTTATTTTTTGGTGTGTTCGCAAAAGATTTATTTTTTTTCTTTTTTGCTTTCGGTGGGCGTGTGGACCATTCGCCTTCATCTTTATTTCCTTGTGGGCCTTTTTGTTGCGAATCTTTTTTGTATCCCCGTACTTTTACGATTCGCGGTTTTTCTTGTGCGCCCCTTCTTGCTCGATTATTTTTCATACCTACAATTTCAAAGTCGATGTCGTGCTCGTCTTTATTTACGTTTATAACACGAATAGTAATTTCGTCGCCAATCCGAAAGACATTCCCTGTTCTTTCCCCTATCATAGCATATTGACGCTCATCATAATGATAATAATCATCTGTCATATAGCTGACATGAACAAGTCCTTCAATCGTATTTGGTAATTCTACAAACATACCAAAGTTAGTTACAGAACTGATAATTCCATCAAACTCTTCGCCCACTTTGTCTTCCATGTACTCTGCTTTTTTCAACTCATCTGTATCGCGTTCGGCATCAACAGCCCGTCTTTCCATTTTCGATGCATGATCAGCAATTTCCTGTAAGGATGCATCCCATTTGGCTCTTGTTGCTTCATCCATTTTGCCTTCGATTAAATACGTACGAATTAATCGATGGACGATTAAATCGGGATAACGTCGGATAGGTGAAGTGAAATGTGTATAGAATTGTGTTGATAATCCAAAGTGACCAAGACTTTCCGGGTCATATTTTGCTTGCTGCATAGAGCGAAGCATGACGGTAGAGATGACCATTTCCTCCGGTTTTCCTTGGACCGCTTCGATAATTTCCTGAAGTGCACGTGGATGAACAGAATTAGCAGTTCCACGGACAATTAATCCGAAGTTTGTAATAAATTCAAAGAATCGTTGCAGCTTTTCTTCTTTAGGATCTTCATGGATTCGATACATGAACGGGACATCGAGCCAGTGAAAATGTTCTGCAATCGTTTCATTCGCCGCCAGCATGAATTCTTCGATTAATCGTTCCGCTACAGAACGTTCACGTGTAACAACGTCAACAGGTTTTCCTTCATCATTTACAATCACTTTTGCTTCTTTAAAGTCAAAATCAATGGCGCCGCGTTCCATCCGTTTCGTTCGTAAAATTTGTGCCAACTCTTCCATCGTTTCAAACATCGGAACAATTGGCTCGTACCGCTCTCTTAATTCCTCATCTTTATCAACTAAAATTTTATTTACATCGGAATATGTCATTCGCTCCGTCGTCTTAATGATACTTTCGAAAATTTCATGATTAACGACTTCACCTTTATCATTGATTTCCATTTCACAAGATAATGTAAAACGATTCACTTTTGGATTCAATGAACATATCCCATTTGATAAACGATGTGGAATCATCGGGATGACTCGATCGACTAAATAAACACTTGTGCCTCTTTCTAAAGCTTCCCGATCAATTGGGGAGCCTTCCGTCACATAATGTGTGACATCTGCAATGTGTACCCCTAATTTATAATGGCCATTTTCTAATTTTGATACTGTCACCGCATCATCTAAATCTTTAGCATCGGCACCATCAATGGTCACGATTGTCTGATCACGAAGATCCCGGCGGTTTCCTATTTCATTTTCATCAATTTCTTCCGGTACACTATTCGCCTGTTGCAGTACTTCTTCCGGGAATGCCAGCGGAAGCCCGTGTTTATGGATAATAGATAAGATGTCTACACCTGGGTCATTTTTATGACCAAGAATTTGGACAACTTCACCCTCGGCATTTTTATGTCCTTCAGGATATCCCGTTATATGTACAACAACTTTATGTCCTTCAACTGCACCTTTATTCGCGTTTTTCGGAATAAAAATGTCGCTGCCAAATTTTTTATCGTCCGGAATAACAAAGCCAAAATATTTACTCTCGGTATAAGTTCCGACAACTTCTGTAATACCACGTTCTAAAATTCTTACAACTGAACCTTCACGTCTTGAACCGGAACTTTCAGATGAAACGCGAACTAATACGACATCACCATGGATGGCATTATTTTTTTCATGTGGTGGGATAAAAATATCATCAAATCCCGGTTCATCGGGTGTTACAAAGGCAAAGCCTTTCGCATGACCAATCATTTTTCCGCGGACTAAATTCATTTTGGCCGGGAGTCCATAGCGATTGCTTCTTGTTCGGACGACAAGTCCTTTCTCTTCCATTAACACGAGCGTTTTTACAAAATCTTTAAATCCAGTAGAGTCTTCAATTCCGAATACTTCTTCCAGTTCCTGCACTGTCAATGGTTTGTATGCTTCGTCTTTCATATAGGTTAAAATACGTTCAATCTGCGATTGCGTTTTTTCATCCATTTACATCCCTCCTCGTATAATAAGTTTTAGAAATTGCTTTTATTGTTCTTTGATAACTAAATAATTAAGATATTGCTATCTATGATGGAGGCAATGCTGCTCTCTCTTTATATTCATAAATAGCACAACCCGAATTGCTTGGATACTGGGGGATATCCCTGGATAATAGACATTGGAATGGATCCAACTGGGAATATGCTGTTTCCTCCTGTAGTTCGACTACGATTAAAGACTGTGACCCAGACAATGGTTGTACTGCAAACACACAAGCTGTATCGGTGTATTTCTATACCAATGTTAGTGGACATTGGGGCAGCTTTTAGAGACGCACCTTTTGAATACTCATACGCGAGGCTGTTGCCAGACCATTGTTTCTAGGGATATCCCGCAGTATCCAAGCTTATTCCATAATCAAATGAAAGGAGGTCCTTTCCGTGAATTTATTTGTAGGTATTGATGTAAGCTCTAAAAAACTTGATGTGTGTTTTCTGGACAGCGAAGACACACGTTTAAAAGAAACGACTTTTCCAAACGATATTCATGGAGCGAACCAGATTAAAGAAAATATCTTAGCTTATCATGGACAATCCCATTACGAAAAAATCATTGTCGGCATGGAATCCACCTCTGTGTATAGCTTTCACCCTGCGCATCTTTTAGATAACGATGCCGACTTAAAACGGATTGGGGTGGAAGTGGTGGTTCAAAATCCAAAGGCGATCCATCGGTTTAAAGGCTTATTTGAAGAAGATAAAACCGATAAAATTGATGCATTTCGGATTGCCGACTTTCTTCGGTTTGGGCGCTATAATAAAACCATCATCAAGGAAGAAAAGTATGTTGCCCTTCAGCGTTTAACGCGTTCTCGTTATCAGGTCATTCATCAATTGACCGAGTGTAAGCAGCATTTCCTTGAAAATCTCTATTACAAGTGCAATACATTGACCAATGAAGTAGATACTTCTGTTTTTGGTTCGACCATGATGGAGTTGTTCGCTGAATCCTTTTCGCTGGATGAGATCGCTCAGATGGAGCTGGAAGAGCTGGCTGAGTTCCTTCAAGAGAGAGGAAAAGGTCGCTTTCGTCAGCCAGAAAAAGTTGCGAAATCCATCCAAAAGGCGATTCGTGACTCCTACCGTTTAGGCAAGGTCGTACAGGACTCCGTTGATGTCGTATTGGCCACCTATGCCAAACTCATTCAAACACTTAAAAACCAGGTCAAAGAGTTAGAAAAAGGGATTGAGTCCCTATTTCACATTATTCCAGAAGGACAGTGCTTGAAAAGCGTGCCGGGTATTGGTCCGGTTTATGCGGCAGGGATTATCGCCGAAATCGGTCAAATTGATCGATTTGAAACACAAGCGCAAATAGCTAAATATGCCGGTCTCTTCTGGAAAAAATCGCAATCAGGCGACTATGAATCGGAACGAACACCACGAGTCATGTCGGGAAATCAGTATCTTCGTTATTACTTAGTTGAAGCTGCCAACTCGGTCCAACGAAATGAACCCGCCTATCGTGAATTTTACTTAAAGAAGTATAAAGAAGTTCCGAAATTTCAACACAAAAGAGCCCTTGTCATGACTGCAAGAAAATTAGTGCGTTTGGTGGATGTGCTACTACGCAATCACCAACTCTACACGCCAAAAAGGAGCGTGTAACTCAAAAGCAAATAGCTGCTTTTGAATCCTTTCAGCAAACCCGAACAAGCGTTCTTGTGATGGTGCGGGTTTAGTTCAGTGCGCCTTTTTTTCCTTTGAAAGTCCAAAATCAACTTTATTTTTTATGGATTTTCTCTTGACTTATTACCACAAGTCTTATTCGGACCAGTTTAGTTGTTCAAGAAAATGGAAAACATCTTGATGCAATTGTTCTTTTTCCTTATCTAACGTAATAACATGTCCGGATTCTTCATACCATTTTATTTCTTTCTGTTCAGATTCCACATGATTATAAATAATATTCGCACTGTCAGTATTAATCATTTCATCATGTCTTGCCTGAACGACAAAGGTCGGTGAGTAGATCATATCGACATTTTCCCTTACCTCTGATATCAAGTTTTGTAATCCTTTTAATGTTTCCATTGGCGTTTTCTTGAATTCCTCAATTTCTTTATTAATTTGAAGATCATCTTTTCCTTCAAATTTTTTATACTGGCGCGCATAGTCGACAACACCGTTGTACATTGTTTCTTCACTTTTAATATACATCGGAGCACACATAGGAATTATTCCCTTTACAGGTACAGTGTAACCTAATTTCAGGGAAAATACCCCACCTAGTGATAATCCGGCTACAGCTATTTCTTCGTATCCTTTATTTTTTAAATGTTCATAGCCAGCCATGACATCTTTCCACCAATCGTCCGGACCTGTATGTACTAATTCTTCGGGTGGAACTCCGTGTCCTTTGTAGATGGGTGCGTGAGAAGTATATCCTTGTTTTTCAAGAAATCGTCCTAACATCCGAACATCGGCTGAACTGCCTGTGAAACCATGTAATAACAAGACAGCACGTTTTCCAGCTTCGAATGTAAAAGGCTTTGGTGGTACTATTTTCATGATGTGAACTCCTTTACATACGTATTCTTACCTTATTTTTAACAGAGAAATAAAGAACAATCCAGAAATATGATTTAAATAAACCGTTCCTTTCAACTCTGAGCTTTGCTAAAAGCAACGGTTTTATAGAAAAGGGGCAAAACAAAAAACCCGACCAACCGTACGGTAAGTCAGGTAGCTTTAGTATTATTATATTCCGAAATACGACACGCCTAACGCTAAAATAATAAATAATACTGCAAGAACAACTGTAATTCGGTGTAAAACTAAATCCATCCCGCGAGCTTTTTGCTTTCCGAATAACTGCTCTGCACCACCGGATATCGCTCCTGATAATCCAGCACTTTTCCCCGACTGTAAAAGCACTACAATAATTAAAGCAATCGCATCAATCACCAATAAAGTCAAAAATAAAGTATGCATGAGACCCCACCTCCAAATCGAACATCTAAACGTACTTTAAATGTACCACACTTCCAACTTGTACACAAACGAAATTTTGGTGCCTGACACCAAATATTCATTTTTCCGCATAATTATTCTAAAAAGTGAATAAAGTGAAAAATGCCGGCAGTTTAGTGCCGGCATTTTTGGTTTACTATTTTTTTAGGTTGTAGAATGTGTCTTTTCCTAAGTATTGAGCTGTGTCTGCTAAGCCGTCTTCGATGCGAAGTAATTGGTTGTATTTTGCGACACGGTCTGTTCTTGAAGGAGCACCTGTTTTGATTTGTCCTGCGTTTGTAGCAACGGCGATGTCTGCAATTGTTGTGTCTTCTGTTTCACCAGAACGGTGAGAAATGATTGCAGTATAACCAGCACGTTTAGCCATTTCGATTGCATCAAATGTTTCAGTTAATGTACCGATTTGGTTAACTTTAATTAGGATCGCGTTACCTACGCCTTGTTTAATACCTTCAGAAAGTTTTTTCGTGTTTGTTACGAATAAATCGTCACCAACTAATTGAACTTTATGGCCGATACGTTCGGTAAGAAGCTTGTGACCTTCCCAGTCGTTTTCATCTAAACCGTCTTCGATAGAGATAATTGGGTATTTAGAAGTAAGTTCTTCATACCAGTCAACCATTTCAGCAGATGTACGAACAACACCTTCACCTGATAAATGATATTTTCCGTCTTCTTTATTATAGAATTCAGAAGATGCAGCATCCATTGCTAGCATAACTTCTTCTCCTGGTTTGTATCCGGCTTTTTCAATTGCTTCAATAATTGTTTGAAGTGCTTCTTCGTTTGATTTTAGGTTAGGAGCAAATCCACCTTCATCACCAACAGCTGTGTTTAAGCCTTTTGCTTTTAATACAGATTTAAGGTTATGGAAGATTTCAGCACCCATACGTAATGCTTCTTTAAAAGTAGGAGCACCAACTGGCATAATCATGAATTCTTGAATATCAACGTTATTGTCGGCATGTTCTCCACCATTAACAATATTCATCATTGGCACTGGAAGTTGTTTAGAGTTGAATCCTCCAAGATATTCGTAAAGTTCTACTCCAAGGAAATCAGCTGCTGCACGAGCGACTGCCATAGAAACACCAAGGATCGCATTCGCACCTAGTTTCCCTTTATTTTCAGTTCCATCAAGCTCAATTAACAATTTATCAATAACAACTTGTTCTGTAACATCATAACCAATTAGTTCTTCAGCGATGATATCATTTACATTTTTTACTGCAGTCTCTACACCTTTACCTAAATAACGGCCTTTATCGCCATCGCGAAGTTCTACTGCTTCATATTCTCCAGTTGATGCACCACTTGGAACAAGTGCACGTCCGAATGCACCTGAAGCTGTATAAACTTCAACTTCTACAGTGGGATTTCCGCGGGAATCTAGTACTTCTCTTGCATATACTTCAGTAATATGTGGCATGTTTATTTCTCCTATTCTTAAATTAGTTTTTTATAAAATTAATGTTTAATAATGGTCTTTCCAGTCATTTCTTTAGGTTGTTGAACACCAAGTAAATCAAGCATCGTTGGAGCTAAATCACCTAAAATTCCTCCATCACGGAGCTCAATACCTTTTTTCGTAACAATCACAGGAACTGGATTTGTTGTATGTGCAGTCATTGGCTGCCCCTCAAGTGTTACTACTTCGTCGGCATTACCGTGATCAGCTGTGATGATGGCAGTACCACCTTTTTCGATAATAAGGTCAACAATACGACCTAAGCACTCATCAACTGCCTCAATTGCTTTAACAGTCGGCTCAAGCATACCTGAATGACCAACCATATCCGGATTCGCGAAATTCAATATGATTGCATCTTGTTTATCCTCTTCAATTTCTTTCAACAAGGCATCCGTCACTTCGTAAGCACTCATCTCCGGTTTCAAATCATATGTCGCCACTTTCGGTGAGTTAATGAGAATTCTTGTCTCTCCAGGGAACTCTGCTTCACGGCCCCCACTCATAAAGAAAGTCACATGCGGATATTTTTCAGTTTCGGCAATACGTAACTGTTTCAATCCATTTTGCGATAAAACCTCACCAAGAGTATTATCAAGGTTTACTGGTTTAAAAGCAACATATCCGTCTACTGTTTCAGAAAAATGTGTTAAGCAAACGAAAAATAAGTTTTTAGGATGCTTTGGTCCTCGATCAAATGATCGAAAATCTTTATTTGTAAATGTATTAGAGATTTGGATCGCACGGTCAGGTCTAAAATTATAGAAAATTACCGAATCATTATCCTTTATCGTTGCAACGGGTTCACCATTCTCTTTTGTAATAACAGAAGGTATGACGAATTCATCGAAAATTCCATGTGAATATGAATCTTCTACAAGTTCCAATGGATCAGTATAAGTAGGTCCTTCTCCATATACCATTGCACGATATGATTTTTCTACACGATCCCAACGTTTATCCCGGTCCATCGAATAATAACGGCCGGAAATCGTAGCAAATTCACCAACACCGTATTCATCCATTTTTTCTTGTGTTTCTTTAATGTATTTTGCAGCAGTTTTCGGTCCAACATCACGCCCATCTAAAAATGCATGAACATAGACATTTTTCAATCCTTCATTTGCAGCAAGTTGTAATAAGGCGAATAAATGATTAATATGACTGTGAACACCGCCATCAGATAATAAACCAAATAAGTGAAGACTCGTGCCATTTTTTTTCGCATGTTCAATCGCTTGAAGGAAAGTTTCGTTTTTAACAAACTCCCCTTCACGAATCGCCACGTTTACACGGGTTAAGCTTTGGTAAACAATTCGTCCTGCACCAATGTTTAAATGTCCTACCTCGGAATTACCCATTTGTCCTTCCGGCAGTCCTACTGCTTCACCACTAGCTGTTAAAGTATTATGCGGGTAATTTTCCCAGTAGCGGTCAAAGTTAGGCTTTTTCGCATGTGTAACGGCATTTCCTTTCGTTTCTTGGCGAAGGCCAAACCCATCTAAAATGATGAGAGCAACAGGTGATTTACTCATGGCTTACCGCCTCCAAAAGTTGTAAAAAGCTTTGCGGCTCAAGACTTGCTCCGCCGACTAACGCACCATCTATATCCGGTTGGGACATATATTCTTTAATATTTGTTGGTTTTACACTACCACCGTACTGAATGCGAACAGCGTCTGCTGCTGCTTTTGAAAATTGACCTTCAACTACAGAACGAATATGGGAGCAAACTTCATTTGCATCTTCTGCTGTCGAAGATTTTCCTGTTCCAATCGCCCAAATAGGTTCATAAGCAATAACTGTTTGTTTCACTTGATCTTCTGTTAAACCTGCTAATGCTTTTTGTACTTGAGAAGCGACTAAATCTTTTGTTTCATTGTTTTCTCTTTGTTCAAGTGTTTCACCGACACAAACAATTGGAACTAAGTTGTGCTTGAATGCAGCTAATACTTTTTTGTTTACTGCTTCATCTGTTTCATTGAACATTTCACGACGCTCAGAATGTCCTAAAATGACATAGTCAACATTTAAATCTTCAAGTGCTTTCGGACTAATTTCTCCTGTAAAAGCGCCACTTTCTTCAAAATGCATGTTTTGAGCTCCGATCGCTACATCAGAGCTATGAGTTGATTCAACAAGTCGATCTAAAAATAATGCTGGTGCACAAATAACGGAATCAACAACATCTTTTTTAGGGACTAAACTAGCTACTTCTTCAGCAAATGCTTTCGCTTCAGACATTGTTTTATGCATTTTCCAGTTTCCAGCGATAATTGGTTTACGCATTTCTAACACCCTTTCTTCATTATTGATTATTTATCGTTTAAGGCAGCTACTCCTGGTAATGTTTTACCTTCCATAAATTCAAGGGAAGCTCCGCCACCTGTTGAGATATGGCTCATTTTATCCGCAAGATTGAATTTTTCAACTGCGGCTGCAGAGTCTCCGCCGCCAATGACAGAATACGTATTTGATGCTTCAGCTAACGCATTTGCGACACCTTTTGTTCCATTTGCAAATGATTCAAGTTCAAATACACCCATTGGTCCGTTCCAAATGACAAGCTTAGATTGTCCAATCACTTCACGATAAATTTCAACTGTTTTTGGACCGATGTCTAGCGCTTCCCAATCGGATGGGATTTCATCGATTGCTACGACTTTTTTGTTGGCAGAATCAGAAAAATCGTCGGCAACTACTACATCGACAGGCATATAGAATTTCACATTTTTTTGTTTAGCTTTTTCCATAAAGGATTTTGCTAAATCAATTTTATCTTCTTCTAATAATGATTTCCCTACTTCATGGCCGTTCGCTTTCACAAATGTATAAGCAAGCCCGCCACCGATAATGAGATTATCGACTTTATCAAGCAAGTTATCGATAACACCAATTTTATCTTTTACCTTCGCTCCGCCAATAATCGCTGTGAAAGGACGTTCAGGATTTGAAAGAGCCTTACCAAGCACTTCAAGTTCCTTTTCCATCAAGAAGCCGGCAACTGCTGGTAGATATTGAGCAATTCCTTCTGTTGACGCATGGGCACGATGAGCAGCACCAAATGCATCGTTCACATATACATCCGCTAATTCTGCAAAACTTTTCGCTAATTCCGGGTCATTTTTTTCCTCACCAGGGTAGAAACGAACGTTTTCTAAAAGGAGGACATCACCATTTTCTAACTTATCAATTTCTGCTTGGGCAATTTCACCATAAGCTTCGTTTGATTTACGGATATCTTTTTTTAATAGTTCACTTAGTCGTTTCGCGACCGGAGTTAATCTCAATTCTTCAACTACTTGACCCTTTGGTCGGCCTAAATGGCTAGCTAAAATTACTTTTGCACCTTGGTCAATTAAATACTGAATTGTTGGTAATGCGGCGCGGATACGTGTATCATCCGTAACATTTCCATTTTGCAACGGTACATTAAAATCAACACGGCAAAATACTTTTTTCCCATTTAAATCGATATCTTTAATGGTTTTCTTATTCATCTGTAAGGTACCCTCCTTTTTGTGTACAAAAACTATGTAAAAAGGGAGAGGGGAATGTTCCCCGCTCCCCTTTGTCCACTTCATAGAAAAGCTAAAAGTGCCTCGACCAGCCCCGACAAGCAAAGGGGCTAGACACTGTAGCTAGACATAATAGAAATGGTTCAAGAAAAATATACCATTAGTTTACGTTATTTAAAAGATTACAAACCTTTTTTTGCAATATATGCAGCTAAGTCAACTACACGGTTAGAATAGCCAGTTTCATTGTCATACCAAGAAAGTACTTTTACCATGTTGTTTTCAAGAACCATTGTTGATAACGCATCAACAGTTGAAGAAACTTTAGCACCATTATAATCGCGTGATACAAGTGGAAGATCACTGTATGCTAAAATTCCTTTTAATTCACCTTCAGCTGCTTCTTTTAAAGCTGCGTTTACTTCTTCAACAGTTACATCTTTATCAAGTTCTGCAACTAAGTCAACGATAGAAACGTTTGAAGTTGGTACACGCATAGCCATACCATTTAGTTTTCCTTTTAATTCAGGTAATACTAACGCAACAGCTTTAGCAGCACCAGTTGTTGTAGGAATCATGTTTTCTGCAGCTGCACGAGCACGACGGTAGTCTTTATGTGGTAAATCAAGAATTTGTTGGTCATTTGTGTAAGAGTGAACAGTTGTCATCATACCACGTTTGATACCAAATTTTTCGTTTAAAACTTTAGCAAATGGAGCTAAGCAGTTTGTTGTACAAGATGCATTAGAGATCACATTATGATTTGCTGCATCATATTTATCTTCGTTAACACCCATAACGATTGTAATATCTTCATCTGTTGCAGGAGCAGAGATAATTACTTTTTTCGCACCAGCTTCTAAATGTTTAGCAGCATCTGCACGTTTTGTGAAGCGACCAGTAGATTCTACAACGATATCTACTCCAAGATCTCCCCAGCCAAGTTGTGCTGGTTCACGTTCAGCTAGAACTTTCACTTTATGACCGCCAACAACTAGGCTATCACCGTCTACTGTTACATCTTGTTCAAGAGTTCCGTGAACAGTATCATATTTCAAAAGATGTGCAAGCATGTTTGCATCTGTTAAATCATTTACAGCAACTACTTCTACATCAGGATTATTTAAAGCAGCGCGAAATACATTACGTCCAATACGTCCAAAACCATTAATACCAACTTTTACAGTCATTTATAATTTCCTCCTTAAGTTCACTTAATTATTTATTTAATTTCAAAAGTAAATTCTTTTGAAAAAGAATAACTTAACTACTAGCTTAATATTTTTTTTGCGGCACCTTCATCAGTAATTAACACGGTTGAATTAGTAGCACTTTTCATGCAAGCCTTTATTGCTTTTGCTTTTGAAGATCCGCCTGCAACCGCAAGAACATGCTCGATATGAGAAAAATCATCAAGTTTCAATCCAACAGTAGGAACTTTATGTACTACCTCTCCGGCTTCATTAAAATAATAACCAAAAGCCTCCCCTACCGCATGTCCATCCTGAATGATTTTCATATCTTCTTCCTTCGTATTACGGCGCTCCGCCATTACGTTAGCATCCCCAATACCATGTAAAACCATGTTGGCTTTCTTAATTAAACTTAAAACCTCTTTAATAATAGGTTCTTTGACAAAGGAGTCATAAACCTCTTTACTTACTTGATCAGGTACATATAGAACACGATGTTTGCAGCCGGTATTTTCAGCCATTTTTGCACAAATGGAATTCGCTTCGTTTTTGACATCTTCACCTATCCCGCCTCTTGCCGGGACGAACAGCGTATTGGTATTCCCAATAAAATCAAATGTCAGCATATCAGCTACAGCCGCCATCGTCGTTCCGCCAGCTACTGCGATGATATTTTCCCCAACTAAGCGCTTTTTCATTCTTTTTGCACAAGCTCTTCCTAGTTCTTGTTTAACCCATGGCGTTTCATCGCTATCTCCGGGAACGATTACTACTTCTTGAAGATTTAATTCCTTTTTTAATCGCTCTTCCATTTCATTAATACCCGATACATCTCTCATTATTCCTTCCAAACCTTGTAAAACGGATAGGCCTTGCTGAGAAATAGTCATACCACTTGTTTTAATCGTGATTAACTTTTGGTCATTTAAAAATTCAACTTCACTACGCAATATGCGTTCTGATAGACCAAGTGCTTGTGCCAAAGTTCTTCTACCAACAGGCTCCATAAATCGAATAGAACGAAGAATTTGGTATCTCTTTTGCATAATTAAAAGCATGTCAGGTAATAATTTCTTTTGAAGCTCAATTAAAGAATACATAGAATTAATCCCTTCAGTTCTTCTGGTCGTATTACGTCCCGCGTAGACATATTATGTCCCATTAGCAATAAAAAAAATTACCCTTGCTACATTTTCTATTTTAGCAGGGTAAATATAGAAATTCAACTATGATGGATCAACTTTTTTTTGCAATCGTTTACTTAATGTATAATAATCAATTTGTCCATATTGAATGATATCTTTATTCATTTCAATGACTGGTATCATTAAGCCGTATTTTTCTGTCAGCTCATCACTATCGTCAATATTTTTCTCTATTAATTCAAAATCATAGTCACTTTGAAGAATTTTTAATACTTCCTTTGCTTCCTTACAAAGTTGACATTTCTCTCTTGTATAAAAAATTACTTCCATATAAACGCTCCTTACTATTATCCATACCGTTTCCGCTTTGCAGAAGAAGGTATCTTCAATTGTTCACGATATTTTGCAATCGTTCTTCTTGATACAACGATTCCGTGGTTCTTTAATTTATCAACGATTAACTGGTCAGATAGCGGTTTTAATTTATTTTCCTTCTCAATGAAATTTGCGATCATCGTCTTCACTTGAAATGCGGATGCTTGCTCTTCTTCTTCCCCCGTCGTTTTCATTAAGCCGGCAGAAAAAAAGTATCTTAATTCATAAGTCCCAAACGGTGTTTGAATATATTTTTCTCGAACGGCCCGACTTACAGTAGATTCATGTATGCCAATTTCCTGAGACACTTCTTTCATCGTTAACGGTTTTAAATACGCCGGTCCTTTTAAAAAGAAATCAAACTGCTTTTCGATAATCGCCATTCCTACTTTTAAAAGTGTTTCATTTCGTTGTTGAAGGCTTTTCATGATCCACTGATAATCTTTTGTTTTCTCTTTCAAAAAGTGTTTTACTTGTTGATCTTTATATGCAGACATTTTCGTATAATAATCCTTTTGAAATTGCACATTAGGTAGATGTTTTTGAAAAAGACTAACTTCAATATTATCATTTTCTATCGTTACAATTAAATCCGGTACAATATATTGCGGCTGTTCTTTATGATAAGCTGAACCAGGCCGAGGTTCAAGTTTTTTAATATAATCTGCTGCCTTTTGAATTTCATTCATTTGAACGTCAAGTTCATGTGAAATAACTTTCCATTTTTTCTCCGCAAATTCATTAAAATAGTTTACTACAATATCCTTTACAATTTGTGGGCAATCCGCTTTTCGATTAATTTGGAGCAATAAACATTCTTTAAGGTTACGTGCTCCTACTCCTGCTGGTTCTAAATTATGGATTAATTTAAGACACTGATCCGCCATTTCGATTGTCAAACCGCAAATCTGCGCTGCCTCCTCAAGCGAAATCGTTAAATATCCATTTGCATCAAGATTATAAATAAGCTGAGTAAGCATTCTTTTTTCATCTTTTGATAGCGTTTTCAAAGAGATTTGAATAAATAGATAATCCTGAAGGCTCATTGACGTTTGGGATATTTGATCTATCCATTGCTTGTCGTCCCGTTCTTTAACTTTCGACCTACTTTTTTTCGATCCATCGTTACGTATATCTATATATTTTATATTCGTATTTTCTAATTGAATAAGAGGATTTTCAGTCGCTTTCGCTTCCAAAAAAGAGGTCAATTCTTGTGTAGAATATTGGAGAAGTTCGATTGCCTGTTTCAATTCTTGCGTCATAGACAATTTTAAGGTTTGTTGTTGGTATAAGCCAAATTTTAAATCCAATTAAATCTCACCCCTTTGCCTTTCAATTACATTTTACCTTACATTCAAGTATCCGTACATATATATATATTCATAACTTTTTGTTTTCATATTATTTATTGCAATTTCAAGTGTTATAGGATATAATTTTTTATCGTACGGTTTATAAAATGCCCTCGTGGTGCAACGGATAGCACGTAAGATTCCGGTTCTTAAAATGGGGGTTCGATTCCCTCCGAGGGCGTACCCACCTCTTGTTCTAATAGAACAAGAGGTTTTTTATTAGCTGTTTTTTCTTTAGTTTTTACTTTAATAACATATTGAAAGCACAGAGTGGATTGGATCGGAAGGGGGCGAGACTCCTGCGGGATCAGCGGGACAGTAAGAAAAGCGGAAGCGCCTTGGTCAGCCCCGACAAGCAAATAACCTTCGACAAATGAAGTTTGCTCTTTAACTTCATTTGTCGAAGGTTATTTGACCTCGAGGGGCTAGGCGCTGGAGCTAGACAGGTGAGACACCGCGGGGAGCGAAGCGATGAGGAGGCTCACCGCCCCCGCCCCGCGGAAAGCGAGCACCCTGGAGCGGAAAGGAACGTTCAACGAAAACAACAAAAAACTAACCATTTACGAAAAAGTTTAAAAACCATTTATTTTGGATACTATGATTAAAGTGTAATCAAAAGAAGAAAAAATTTTATAAATAGAAAGTGATTTGTTTGACCTTTATTGACCATCAGTGTATGATAACATTACATAAGGATTTATTTTCCTTTGAATAAAAATTTGATAAAAATCTCGGCAACCATTCGCCGAGCCAATCAAAAAGGAGGAACAAGTATGAACTTAATTCCTACAGTTATTGAACAAACAAATCGTGGTGAACGTGCATATGATATTTATTCACGCTTGCTTAAAGACCGTATCATTATGCTTGGTAGTGCAATCGATGATAATGTAGCAAACTCGATTGTTGCTCAACTATTATTTTTAGATGCTGAAAACCCAGGTAAGGACATTTCCCTTTATATTAACAGCCCTGGTGGCAGTATCACAGCTGGTATGGCTATCTATGATACAATGCAATTTATCAAATCCGATGTATCAACAATTTGTACAGGTATGGCAGCATCTATGGGTGCTTTTTTACTAGCTGCCGGTGAAAAAGGAAAACGCTATGCCCTTCCAAATAGTGAAGTAATGATTCACCAACCACTTGGAGGTGCGCAAGGTCAAGCGACTGAAATTGAAATTGCTGCTAAACGTATTTTATTCTTACGTGAAAAATTAAATAAAATACTAGCTGAACGTACAGGCCAACCTCTAGAAGTCATTGAAAGAGACACTGATCGCGATAATTTCATGACAGCTGAAAAAGCAAAAGAATATGGTTTAATTGATCAAATTATTACACGTTCAGAAGAAAAAAAGTAAATTAAAGCGAAAAAGAACTGTACAAGTGACAGTTCTTTTTCTTTTATTCATTTTCAATAAATTTAGCTAACGTGTCTAAAGCTTCTGTTTCATCAGGACCATCTGCGCTTAAGCTAATCGTTGAGCCCACACCAGCTGCAAGACTCATTAATCCCATAATGCTTTTGGCGTTTACCTTTTTCCCATCTTTTTCAAGAAAAATCTCTGAAGAAAATCGATGGGCCTCCTGAACGAACAATGCTGCCGGGCGTGCCTGTAATCCGGTTTTTAGTTTAACTTCAACTTGTCTTTCTATCATTTATTCTTTATCCCCCTTTTTATTCAGCTTCAAATTATTTATTTTGCCATTGAATTTTTATCTATTTCTCCTGCTCGCAACTTATCAGCAATTTCGTCGATTTTTCGCAAACGATGATTAATGCCCGACTTGCTTATATTACCGGATGAAACCATTTCCCCTAATTCCTTTAAGGTGACATCTTGATACGCCACACGCAATTCCGCAATTTCCCTTAACTTATCCGGAAGAATTTGCAGCCCAACCGTTTCATCAATATACCGAATGTTTTCTACTTGTCTTAATGCTGCACCGATCGTTTTATTTAAATTTGCCGTTTCACAATTGACTAAGCGATTGACTGAATTTCTCATATCTCTTACAATTCTTACGTCCTCAAAGCGAAGAAGTGCATTATGGGCGCCAATTACATTTAAGTATTCGGTAATTTTTTCCGCTTCTTTCAAATACGTAATAAACCCTTTTTTTCGTTCTAATGTTTTGCTATTCAAGTGAAAGAAATTCATAAGTTCACACAACGAATCATTATGTTCTTTATATAGTGAAAAAATCTCCAAATGATAGGATGAAGTTTCCGGATTGTTCACTGATCCCCCTGCAAGAAAGGCTCCCCGCAAATAAGACCGTTTACAACACTTTTTCTTAATCAATGCAGGTGAAATATGATGAATAAATGTAAATCCCTCACCTAAAATATCAAGATCCTCTAAAATTTCCTTTGCCTTTGTTCTCAATCTAACAATATACACATTATTTTTCTTTAGACGCATTTTCTTTCTAACTAATAATTCAACAGGAGTGTCATAAATCCTTTTAATTAATGTATAAATTCTTCTGGCGATTGCTGCATTTTCGGTTTGAACGTTTACGACCAAGATTTTATTTGAAAAAGACAATGAACCGTTCATACGAATAAGAGCAGATAATTCTGCTCGTGCACAACAATCTTTAATTTGTAAATTTGTGAGCTCTTTTTTTGTTTCCGAAGCAAATGACATTCTTCATACCTCCTTTCCCTATTCTTTTTTAGCAATCATCGATTTGACTACCAAATAAAAGGGGAGAAGCTTTTCATATAAAATGTAGGTAATGGAAATTATAATTAATCCCCGAGCTTCTTTATTTAGAATCTACATTCATTAAAGGCTGATCAAGTAATGAGTAAAGTATTTTAGCAACCTTTTCGGTATCATGACGGATGACTCCATCATGATAAGTGACGAATTTATCATAGATGACATCAATCCCAAGTGCTACTAATTTTTCGACGTCATAGACTACAGGTTTGGCAAGCTCTTCTTTGTATTTCTCCTGTATATTTGCCGGAATTTCCTCATTATTTACGAGTATCGTATCAATAAACGAACAATCCATATGATCATAAATCGCTTTCACATGATCACTTGCAGTGAAATCTAATGTTTCACCTGCTTGTGTCATTAAGTTACAAATATATACCTTTCTTGCTTTGGCATTACATACCTCTTTACCTAATTCTGGAACGAGTAAATTAGGTAAAATACTTGTATATAAGCTCCCCGGTCCAACAACGATTAAATCTGCTTTTCGAATAGCGCGAATGGTTTCTGGCATAGGATGGATGACTTCGGGAGTCAGAAAAACGCGTTTAATTTTCTTCCCGGAAAAAGGTATTTTTGACTCACCGGAGACAATTGTCCCATCTTCCATTTCTGCATGGAGAACGACACTCTGATTAGCAGCCGGAAGCACCTTGCCTCGCACATTTAACACTCTGCTCATTTCTTGTATAGCATGAACAAAATCACCGGTAATTGAAGTTAAAGCTGCAATAATTAAATTTCCTAACGAATGTCCTGCGAGCTCATTCGATGTCTTAAAGCGGTGTTGAAACATTTGTTCAATTAACGGTTCCACCTCCGAAAGTGCTGCCATGACATTTCTAATATCACCTGGTGAGGGAATATCCATTTCATCTCGGATTCGTCCTGAACTTCCTCCATCATCTGCTACTGTTACAATTGCTGTAATATCAACCGGATATTTTTTAATCCCTCTTAATAATACAGGTAATCCAGTCCCGCCGCCGATAATGACGATCCGCGGCTTTTTTTCTATGCTCATGTTGTTGTTACCTTCCTTTTTTTAATATCACGATGTGTAATTCTAGTATGATAATCATTTTTAAAATATTGTCCAATATATTCTGTTAACGCTACGGAACGATGTTGTCCACCTGTACAGCCTATCGCAATGATTAATTGACTTTTTCCTTCACGCTTATAATGAGGAAGCATAAAGGCTAATAAGTCTATAACCTTTTCAAGAAATTTATTCGTTTCGTTCCATTTTAAAACATAGTCATAAACCTCTTGGTCAAGACCTGTTTTTGGACGCATATTTTCAATATAGAAAGGATTAGGAAGAAAACGGACATCGAACACTAAATCCGCATCTATTGGAATCCCATGTTTAAATCCAAACGACATAACATTGACGGTGAATATCGATTGTTTATTTATTGAGAACTCTTCTAGAATTTTTTCCCGCAACTCTTTCGGCTTTAATTCTGATGTATTAAAAATTATTTGCGCCCGTCCTTTAAGCTCTTCCAGAAGCATTCGCTCTTGACGGATTCCTTCTAGCGGTAAGCCGGACGGAGATAATGGATGCATTCGTCTTGTTTCCTTATACCGGCGCACTAATACTGAATCATCGGCATCTAAAAAGAGAATACGCGGAGATACCCAGGAAGTTTCGGTTAGATCATCCAAAGCCTTGAATAAGTGCTCAAAAAATTCCCTTCCTCGCAAATCCATAACGAGTGCCACTTTATTCATTTTGTTGGTCGCGTCTTTCATTAGTTCCAAAAACTTCGGAAGCAGTGTAGGAGGTAAATTATCTACACAAAAAAAGCCGAGATCTTCAAAGCTTTGAATTGCAACGGTCTTACCAGCACCAGACATTCCAGTAATGATCACTAATTGAACATTATTTGCACCTGTGCTCATTCTTTCTCCTCCTAAAATTAGTTTCCAATACCGTGTCTATGTAATTAACTAGGATCTAATCGATACGATAGTAATTCAAATTCCGGTGTATAGGTAAAATTCCCATAAATGATCCCATTCCCGTGGATCACATAATCCAATATATGATAATCGCCCGCTGCCATTGGCAATTTGTTTATTTCCTTAATAGGATGCCATTTTAGAATGCCTTCCTCGGAGTATTGCAGAGGTTGGCCATCTCCTTCAGTTGACTTAAACGAAAACATCATCCATTCCGAAATGATGTCTTTGCCGTCTTTTATATTGAAAGTAAAAACACCTTTAAGTAGTGGTTGTTTAATATATATTCCCGTTTCTTCGCGAAATTCACGAATGACTGATTCACGAACAGATTCCCCCTGTTCCATTTTTCCACCAGGAGCAACCCACCAGTTTCTACTCGGTTTTTGTAAAAGCAACACCTTATCTTCTTTTATATACACATTATTAGTTACTCGTTGCATCGGCATCACCTCAGTAGGGTAAAAAAGTAAATTTCTTATATAAGTCACTTAATTATACTATTTTTAAAGGTTTCAAACAATGAAAGACAAAACATTCCATGTTAGTGAGTAAAAATCGAGAACAAAGGGGGTTAAAAGCAAAAAAAAGCATAGGCATTGAGCCTATGCTAACAAGGGATCTTATAAAAAAAGGGGGTCAATTTCAACTACTTATATCATACCGAATGTTTATTTCAAGAGCGTTACAAAACAATGACTTTTTAGTTAAGGTTATATTCCTAAGAAAAAGTTCAGTCAACACCGATTGACATTCGTTACACGTGAAGCTTTTCTTTTAGTTCTTCTACATAGATTTGAGCATTTTGAGCTGCAATACTTCCATCACCTGTTGCAGTGACGATTTGGCGTAATGTCTTTTCACGTACATCCCCCGCTGCAAAGATTCCAGGAACTTTTGTAACCATATTTTCGTCGGTTACAATATAGCCAGCTTCGTTAGTAATCCCTAAATTTTGGAATGGCTTTGTTAGTGGAACCATTCCTATATAGATAAATACACCATCCGTTTTAAATTCCGTTTCCTCGCCATTTTCGGTTGAAATAAGAGTAACAGAACCAACCTTACCATTCTCTTCGTGTATTTCTTTAATTGTATGATTCCAAATAAAATCAACTTTCTCGTTAGAAAAGGCACGGTCTTGAAGAATTTTTTGGGCACGAAGCTGATCACGTCTGTGAATAATTGTTACTTTGCTTGCAAAACGTGTTAAATAAACTCCTTCTTCAACTGCAGAATCACCGCCACCAACGACAACTAATTCTTTGCCTTTGAAGAATGCACCGTCACAGACAGCACAATAAGAAACGCCGCGTCCACCTAATTCTTTTTCACCGGGAACACCAATTTTTTTATATTCCGCTCCAGTTGCGAGAATAATCGCTCTGGCTTTATATTCCTTTGCGCCCGCTTTGATTGTTTTGTATTCTTCCCCATCAACAATCTCTTTAATATCACCGTAAGCGTATTCTGCACCAAATTTTTTCGCATGTTCAAACATTTTATTTGAAAGATCAGGTCCGAGAATGTGATCATACCCTGGATAATTTTCTACTTCCTCGGTATTGGCCATTTGACCACCCGGGATTCCACGTTCAATCATTAATGTTGATAAATTGGCACGTGATGTATAGACGGCTGCAGTCATTCCTGCTGGACCTGCACCTATAATGATGACATCATAAATTTTTTCCTCTGACATACTCAACACTCCTTAGCAAATGTCAAAAATAATCGTTATCGTATAGATTGTTTTTTTGGAAATAACATAGTCCGTTTCTTTCCGCTGCAGGAGCTTGCTTTTTCGCGGTGAGAAGTCGAGTCTGTCTAGTTCCGGCGGCTATCGACTAGCGAACTTCCGGTCACCTCCCTACGATAAGTCATCATCGATTCACCCTTTGGGTTCATCGTGATTCCTTTATCTCAGTCGCTGCCCTCCAGTTCGTACGTCGATAAGCAAGCCGCCTCTACTTTTCTAACTCCTCGGGCATTCGCCCTGCGGGGTCTCGACTTTTCCTCTATGTCCCGCTGGAGTCAAGCTCCTTTCGCTCCAATCCACTCCGTATTAATACAGAAAAAGCAACATTCTTTTAGAAAAGAATCTTTACTAGTCAGCAACTTTTCAATCTATTTAATGCTATAAGCATTCCCTAACTACCTCTATCCTATAAGACAAAGTCAGTTCCGTCCAAATATATGCTTACTTGCAATATTGGAGGACAATTTTTGTGTATTTTTGCAAGGTTGAGTTTGAAATTTCATAGGTTTTAGATATTTCTGCCTGAGATTTTTTCTCATGCTTTAATTTATTCCATAGATATTCCGTTGCAGCGGCAAATCCGCGCAAGTTTGTAAATTCTTGCCCATTTTTCACGCCTTCCAAGAAAACGGAAAACCACATTAGAAATAGGCCAGACGAAGCGGCGTCGATCGGATGATGCTTTTCATATAAAATATCCGCCACTTGATGTGCCCTTGAAATAATCCCATTCGGATCAAACTGTTTTTTTAAATCCGCATCAAGTACATTTGCTAAATAAACCTTTTCTGTGAGTGAAAATTCATCTAGCGATTTAAAATCAGGATGTGAAACCATTTCATCTTTACGAGTTGACTTTGATAGGATGAAAATCCCAAACAATCGTTCCTCCATATAATCACTACGCAGTTTTTTGAGTGTCGAAGTTACATCGTCTTCAAATCCTACGCCTTGCATATTTTTATCATTCCATGGTTCCTGTCCTTCTTTTTCAGGATTAAGCTCTAATAATTGCTTCCACGCATTTTTCGCCGTTTGTTCGTGCCCGGTATAATATGCTGATTGTGCCAACCAATAATAATAACTGGAATCCCCTTCAAATCCATACTTTTTTAATTTATTCAGCCACATATAAGCTTGCTTGTATCTCCCTATTAATGCAAAGGTAGCACCTAATTTATATTTATGTTCAATCAATAGTGGCTTGACTTTTTCCAATCCTTCAAGTAAAACTTGCAGTTCTTGATCACGTCGTTGGTGATAAAGAAATACAGCTAAATTGCATATGCCATGCAGATTACCGGGATTTTTAACGAGGAGTTCGTCTAATACGGATGCTGCTTTATCCATGTCACCTAAATAGAAATATCCTAGTGCTAGGTTGTTATATGCAGACCAAAAGTCAGGAAACTCTTCGATTACATTAGTGAGAATTTCTACTGCTTTTTCAAAATTACCTGATTCAAGGAGTTGTCTTGCTTTATCTTGTTTTAAAATCAACTCATCCTTGATTGGAAAGTCATCCTCGCCATCTTCTTCCATCCCAACAATATAAAGCAAATCTTCCGCATCCTCTATAAACTCACCGTATGGATCTGTATCGAGATATGAAGTTGCATAGTTTTTCGCCTCACTAAATAATCCAAGTTCAGCAAAATTATTCGCCAAAAAATAAAGACACTCGGTCATACTCGGATCAAGTTCCTCAAGAATTCGATTAAAGAGATCATTAGATTCTTGGTATTGTTCTAATTGCATATATACTAAGCCAAGTTGACAAGCAATCATCGGTTCATATGGTTCCAGTTGAATTGCACGTTCAAGGTATTTCCTTGCGCCTGTCAAATCATGACGATGAAAAGCATTTATTCCTTTATTAAAATAATATTCTCCAGTAGGTATGAACGACAAGACTACTCCATTTTCTTGTCTTACCTTTGAGTCTTTTGCCATGAAAGTCCCTCACAAATCGTACATAGTTAACTTCTGTAGTATAACATATAAACGAACAATGATTAACAGTCAAACATTGTATATTAAAGAGGCAACCCTTCATAAAGCTTATACAACAAGAAAAAACCCCCTTAAAAAAATTAGGGGGATAGAATCTTCTTTACTTGCGTTTTTCCATTTCCTCTTTCGTATAGATTATTCGCATTGGATTACCACCAACGAATGCTCCGGCAGGTACGTCCTTATGAACGAGTGTACCCGCTGAAACAATTGCTCCATCCCCAATTTCGACACCGGGTAGGATTGTTGTATTTGCTCCAATCATTACTTCACTGCCAATTTTTACTTCTCCTAGACGATATTCTTTAATTAAATACTCGTGAGCAAGAATTGTTGTATTATAACCGATAACCGAATTCTCACCGACAGAAATTTTTTCCGGAAACATAACATCCAGCATGACCATCAGAGCGAAAGATGTTTTGTCCCCAACTTTCATTTTTAAAAATGTACGGTATAGCCAATTTTTCATCGATAGAAATGGGGTATATCTAGCGAGTTGAATCACTAGAAAGTTTTTGACTACCTTCCAAAATGGGACAGTCTTATACACATGCCACAAGGAATTAGCACCCGAAACAGGGTGACGACTAGTATTACGCATTAAACATGTATCCCTACGATTTTATTAGTCATAATAGAGCTCTTCCTTTCTATTTATGTATAAAAAAGGGGTTCCCGTAGTTGAATTGTTAACGGGGGAATCTTTCCTCCAACTACCTTTCAAATGCATTTTGAATATTATTTTTTGCAATTTCCCTACGATCCCAAATAAATCCGACGATCAGGGTTAATAGAATGGCCGTAAACAGCCGAATGAATAACAATGGTAAAACAGGAATTCCTAACGGGACAAAAATTAACGTATCTTCTACTACCGCGTGACAACCTACTAGAAATATAAATGCTAATGTCACGTCTTTTTTACTTACGCCATCTTCTTTTACCGCTTGAATCATCACTCCGGCACCGTAGGCTAAACCAAATAATAATCCGGCGGCTAGAGTAGTAGATGTGTTTTCTTTCATTCCAAGAATTCGGGTAAATGGTGCCATCATTCGCGAAAACCATTGTAAAACTTTTAAATCTTTTAAAATCTGAATCCCAACCATTAACGGAATAACGATAATCGCTAACTGATAAACGCCTAATGCAGCCTTTTCAACTGCATGCCAAGCAATTGCCCATATTCCGGACAATTGTTCATCCTGTGGGGCAATCATTCCGTACTGGGCCGTTTCATGTCCACCATGCCAAACAAGATTAATAAAAAGAGCTGACAAAATGGCTAATCCTACCCTGACAAGAATCATCACCCAAACCTTCACGCCCACCTTAACTGCTACACTTGATTCGATTAAAAGATTGTGTGCAAATGAAAGCATAACTGCGATCGTAAACACCTCTTTTACCGAAAGATCCACCGAAAGAATTCCTGCGATCCCTGCGTATAAGTTTAGAAAGTTACCAAGCACAATAGGAATGGCTGCATCCCCTGATAAACCGAAAATCCCCATTAAAGGCGAGATAAGTTTAATTATCCACGGTAACACGGGCGTATATTGTAAAACGGCTACAATTAAAGTAACAGGAAAAATTATTTTCCCCAATGTCCACGTTGTTTTTAAACCTGACCATATCCCTATTTTTAAAGACTGAACCATTTTTCATTTCTCCCCATCATTTGTTCTACTCACGATAGCGTTCTTTCGCCATTCCAGTTACTTTACGAATAATCCAAAGAACGATCGCAATGGCAACTAAAGCAATCGAAATCACTTGTGCCATTCTTAAATTGCTCGTAAGCATTAAACTGTCCGTCCTTAAACCTTCTACAAAGAAACGACCGATTGAATACCAAATAATATAGCTTAAGAAAAGTTCCCCTCTTCGCAAATTCACTCTTCTCAATAAAATAAGTATGATAAACCCAACAATATTCCAAATTGATTCATATAAAAATGTTGGCTGGTAGTATGTTCCATCAATATACATTTGATTAATAATAAAATCAGGTAAATGGAGATTTTCTAGAAATGAACGACTCACCTCACCGCCATGGGCTTCTTGGTTCATGAAATTTCCCCAGCGACCAATTGCTTGTCCGAGAATAATACTTGGCGCTGCAATATCCGCTAATTTCCAGAATGAAACCTTTTTTAACCGTGAAAAAATAATCGTTGTAATGATCGCGCCAATTAATGCACCATGGATGGCAATTCCGCCGTTCCAAATTTTAATAATGTCTTGCGGGTGTGTTGAATAATAATTATTCCATTCAAATATTACGTAATAAATACGGGCGCAAATAATTGAAATTGGAATCGCCCAGATTAACAGATCGGCAAACAAATCTTTATTAAGACCAAGTCTCTCGGATTCTTTCATTACCAGGTACAAACCAAGAGCAATACCTACTCCAATAATTATTCCATACCAATGAACCTCAAGCCCTCCTAATTTAAAGGCAATCGGATTCAAAGGTGTAATGTTTGATTCCATATGTATTTAACTCCTTCCCTCTTCTATGTAAATTCTACATTTCTTCCCGATCACCTTCATCAATAATGACATCTGCCAAACGATCGGTAAATTGTTGGGCGGCATTTACACCCATTCGTTTTAATCGGAAATTCATAGCTGCCACCTCAATAATAATCGCTAAGTTTCTTCCCGGTCGAACAGGGATTGTCAGCTTAGTTAATTCCGTATCAATGATTTTCATTTTTTCTTCGTCAAGGCCAAGGCGATCATAGTGCTTACTCTGATCCCATAATTCAAGATCAACAACTAAAGTAATTCGTTTATGACTTCTAACAGCACCTGCTCCAAACAAAGTCATGACATTAATAATTCCTAATCCGCGAATTTCAAGCAAATGTTCAATTAAATCAGGGGCATTACCAACAAGCGTATCGGTATCTTCTTGGCGAATTTCCACACAATCATCCGCTACAAGACGATGTCCCCGTTTCACAAGTTCTAAAGCGGCTTCACTTTTACCGACACCGCTTTTCCCAGTGATTAAAACGCCTACACCGTAAATATCAACTAGGACTCCATGAACAGCTGTAGTTGGAGCTAGCTTAAACTCTAGATAATTCGTTAAATGGCTGGAAAACCGTGTCGTCTTCATTTTTGTACGCATGAGGGGAATAGAGTACTCCTCTGACGCCTCTATTAATTCTTCCGGGACATCCATTTCCCTTGAAATAATGATTCCCGGCGTAATATCATTACAAAGTTTTTCTAAACGAATTTTTCGTTCAGTTGGATCCAATCGCTCACAAAAAGTAATTTCTGTCATCCCTAACAGCTGGATTCTATCAGCCGGATAATAATTAAAAAAACCAGCCAACTCTAACCCTGGACGTGAAATATCACTCGTTGTAATTGGTCGATGGATCCCTTCCTCACCACTAATTAATTCTAAATTAAATTTTTTAATTATATCCTCTATACGAACCTTTGCCAAATTGGCATCCTCCCTTAAAACCGACTATGACTATTTTCATCAGTCTGGAATATTAAACTTTCTTTATTTTAGCATTTTACCACTATTTAAGACCACCCCAAATACCTCATTCATTTGCTAAGGGTACCGAAAACGAAGTGAAATTCATATTATGAAAGTGAGACATAATGAAAGGAGAAGATTATGTTGAAGATTATGCTTGATGCGGGTCACGGACCGAATACTCCTGGAAAAAGAAGTCCAGATAATTATAAAGAATTCTCATTTACAAGTTCTGTAGCCGATCATGCGAAAGCATTACTTGAAACATATGAAAATGTTTCGGTTTACTTCGCACACTCCAAAAAAGAAGATGTTCCATTAAAGGAAAGGACAGATAAAGCAAATCGCTTAAAGGTCGACTGTTACGTAGCCATTCATGCAAATGCTTACGGAACAACTTGGACAAGTGCAAACGGCATTGAAACGTATGTATATTTAACAAAGCCGAAGGAAGCAGTTGCTCTTGCAAATAAAGTTCAAAAAAATCTGATCATCGCTACCGGACTTGCTGACCGAGGAGTTAAAACAGCGGATTTTCATGTGCTTCGAGAAACGAATATGACAGCCATTCTTACCGAATGTGGATTTTATACGAATAAAAGCGAACTCAAACTAATCCGCTCAGAATCGTATCAAAAAACATGTGCAGAAGCAATTGTAAAAGGTATTGTTGATCAATACAAGCTTAAAAAGAAGAAAGCAACAACACCTCCGAAGAAAGAAGCAAAACCAAAGGAGCTATATAGGGTCCAAATTGGTGCCTTTGCAGAAGAAAAAAATGCAGAAAGGCTGTTAAAGGAATTAAAGGATAAGGGGTACGATCCTGTGATCGTGAAGGATAAGTAAAAGATATCACCAAAAATAAAGGACAGGAAATTATTCCTGTCCTTTATTCATCACGATTATTAGAAAAAACAGCTTTTTGGATAATGAGATTAGCTATTGACATGATGATAGCTACCAAAAACGCAGTGCCAAAGCCTTCAAAATTAAAAGCATCTCCCATCAAACGGTCAGTCATCATTAATGTAATAGCATTTATGACAAACAGAAAGATCCCTAATGTAATAATGGTAATCGGAAACGTTAAAATAATTAATATTGGGCGTACAAGTACATTTAATATGGATAAAATAAAACTAGCAACGACAGCTGAACCAAAGCTCGATACTTCAAATCCCTCAAAATACCCTGCCATGGCGACAAATAGTAAAGCATTAATTAATATACCTAATAACCATCTCATCTAACAACAACCTTTACAATTAAGAGTACGAGTATTCTATTTATAGTTTATGCACAAAAATGAAGATATTCCTAGAACATGCGATTTAATAACCTATTCTTTTATTTCTCCTTCATTATCATTCTTTTCTTCTGAATGGACAGGCTCATTCTGCCCTTCTGAATGAACAGGTTCGGTGCTTCGACTATCAACCTTTTCATTATTTTGAACAATAATATTACCTGTTCGTGTTTCAGCAAAAATGTGGATAGGTTTTTCAGTCAAAGAACTGCGTTTAAATCTGACTTGTTTCTGGACCATTTCCTTCTTCTCTTCAATTACATCAATGTTCTCAAGAGTAATTTTGACATTCCCTAAATTTGATTTACAATCTCCCTCTATGCCTACGTCAGATGGAAGATAAACATTGATGTTACCAGAAACTGCTTTTAAATGAAGTGTTTCTGTCATTTCATTGTTTAAAACAGAACTTAAATTTCCATTTAATGTTTGCAAATCAATTGTTTCATATTCACCTTCAACATCAATGCTGCCATGCATTGTTTCAGCTGAAAAACGACCGGCAGTTGAGTCAGTTACAAGAACTTTGCCGTTCACTGTTTCCGCGTCTAATTTATCGGATTTCATGTTTTTCAAAACAATTTTACCATTAGCTGTCTTTGCTTTTAAATCAACTCCTGACAAACCTTCTCCAGTGACACTTCCATTAAATGTACGAATCGATACTTTTTCATAATCATTTTTTGGAATGTAAACAATCGTATCTACTTTCATCCACTTCGATTGAGTTGAAAAACGAAGCAAGCCGTTTTCTAAATAAAATGAACTATTGTCAATAAAGAAAGCTCTCGCTTCATCGCGGTTATCTTTGCGATATACCCTTGCTTGGCACTCTACACGTACATCTGGTTGGTCCCATGCTTTTACTTCAACATGACCATTTGCAACGTCAACATCAATATTGGTTAATGTCACATTTGCTTGTTGGTAAACATGAGGGATATCAACAGATTGATTAAAATTCAAATCGATATCTTTTATTTTTTTGAAAGCTGTATTCACAAAATCCATAATTTTATCTTTTGCATCATTGAATTGTGATGAGTAGTTATCCTCTGTTTGCTCATTGGAGTATTGCTGTTTTTCTTGATATTTTTCCTGATGAGCCTGATTCGTTTCGGGTACTTTTTCACTTTTATTTTCTAACGCGTCTAATAAAATGAGTGCCTCTTCTGTTGACAACTTCCCTTCCTTTACCATTCCAATAATTTTTTTTCTTTCTTCCTGCATGAAAAACCCCTCCAATTTAAATGTAATTTGACATTAAAATTGCACCAATTTTTTATGTTAACTGATCGTATTCTTTATCCTTTTTACGATTAAAGGACTTGATAAGTTTCATTTAGCTTTATTTTCACACATTCACTTAAATCGTTCATCAGTCTTAAGATGGAGTTAATGCTAAACAGCTAAAAAATAACGTAAACCACCTCTTTCCTCCAATTATTTGTATAAATCAAAAACCTTATGATAAAAATTAAATAATAACTAAGTAAAGTTGAGGGAAAATTTATGTTCAAGGTAAAAAACAAAAACCGCCCGATAACCTATAATTCTTTAGGCTATCATATCGTTGATAACAAATTAGAAAACAGAACAAAACCATCAAAAGTTACTGTCATCACCCCGGTATATAATTCTGAAAAGCATTTAAGAAAAACAATTGATTCCGTAATTAATCAGTCAATTGGATTCGAAAATATCGAATATATACTAATTGATGATTGTTCGACTGATTCCTCAAGAGATATCCTCTTAGATTATTCTTCAAAATTCGATAACATTATTGTTGTATTTTTAAAATGTAATACAGGAACACCAGGTAAGCCGCGCAATATTGGCATTCATTTGTCAACTTCTAAATACATCACCTTTTTAGATGCAGATGATTGGCTTGAACCTACTGGCATAGAATCACTACATAACATTTTAGAAGAAACAGGAAGTGATTATGTCGTTGGCAAAACGATTCAATATCGTTCGGCTGGTACGAAAATAATTGGAGAACATGAATCTTGTAAAGAAAGAAGAGCGGTATCACCATTTTCCATTCCCCATATCTTTCATCATTTAGGGCCAAGAGCACGAATGATTAGAGCGAGCGTAATAAAAGAAAATCAGATTCAATTTCCGGAAATGAAGTTTGCGGAGGATAAACAATTTTTCATCGACGTTTTAACCCATTGCAACACAATTTCAACAACAAAAACTCCGATTTATTATTTAAATCGACTTGATAATCAACAAACACGATTAACAAATCAAACAAATATTATGCAAAAAACAGAATGTAACCTAAAAGTTATAAACTATATTATTAACAAAAATCTCGAGTTGGAAAAAGAGCAAATGATCTTAAATCGATTATACGAATATGATTGTATCGAAAGATTTTTTGCGACACCACATTTTCAAAAAACGAAGCTCAAGCGAGTTTATTATTATAAACTTAACAAGGTTTTAAAAACGACAAAAGGATTAAGATACGAGTTTTCTGATCACTTTCTCCAGCCGATAAATAAAGTGGTTTATGAGCTTTTCCGTCAAAAAAATTATAAAGAACTTGAAAAGCTATTTGAATGGAATAAGAAGGAAAAAGTTAAGGATGTGTTGATTAAGGATAATCTTCCCTACATTATATCTCCATTACTTGAAGATGAACACAAATATATTCGCATTCCTCTGTTTGCTAAATTTAAGGAAGACTATTTTACTGACGATACATATAAACTTAATTTTTTCGTATACGGAGAAAGACGGGATAAAATAACTGAAGTAGTTATTAAAGATGGAAAAAATGCTTTTCGGGAATATTCACTACCTGTTATGATCGACGAGTCCGGTTACGGAAGATTAGAAATTGATTTGAATTTTTTAAACAAGCTTCCCACATCAACCTACTCCATCTTTTTAAGATATGATGAGTATATGAAAATTAATATTAGGAAGCTTACGAAAAATCAAATTGAACACCAATTTCAAAATCGAAAATTTATTTTTCACAATACCGTTTATTCAAATGTAGGATTAAAAATAAAAAGGGTTGTCTGAGAAGTGAGACAACCCTTTTTGGTCTAATATTATGAACTATATTCCTTTAGTTTGCTTCGTTTTTCGAGGACAAGTTGTTTAAAGTTACGTTGTTCCTCTTTGGACATTGCTTTGAATTCTTTTAGGAATTTTTCATACTGCGGAATAATTTCCTTAATCGTTCCATACTCTTTTACCTCACCAGCTTCAAGCCATAGCGCTTTTTGACAAAACTTTTTGACTTGACCAATTGAATGGCTAATAAAAAAGATTGTTTTCCCTTTTTCTTTGAACTCATTCATTTTGTCCAAACACTTATCAGTAAATGTTTGATCCCCAACCGATAAAGCTTCGTCAATAACTAAAATATCCGGATCAATATTGACCGATATGGCAAACCCTAAACGAGACTTCATCCCGCTTGAATACTTTTTCACCGGCTGATCAATAAAATTCCCGATATCCGCAAACTCAATAATTTCCGGCATTAACTCCCGAATTTCCTTTTTATTAAAACCAAGCATTAAACACTTCAATTCAATGTTTTCTCTACCTGTTAATTCATTGTTCAATCCTGAATTAATGGCGATTAACGATGCTTGCCCTTTAATTTCAATCGTTCCGGAAGTCGGAGGAATAACACCCGTAATTAAATTCGACAAGGTCGACTTTCCGGCGCCATTTACCCCAATAACACCTATTACGTCCCCATGATCTGCTGTAAAATTAATGTTTTGCAAAGCAAAGAAATCTTCACCGTAGCCATCGGGAAAAATAATATCTAATAATTTTTCTGAGTTCTTATTATACATTTTATATTTCTTCGTTACTTTTTCAAAAATAACTGAATGACTCATAATTTCTCTCCATTACGTTTAGTAAGTTCTTTCTTAATTAAAGATAGAAGTTATAAGAAATCTACAAAACGGTCTCTAAATTTAACATGTAGAATCGATCCGAAAAATAATAATACAAGAATTATACCCCAAAAATATAGGGAGTATTCCCAATGCTCAACGGGATACCAGGATAATCCTAAGATTGATGCACGGTATCCTTCGATGAGATAGAATAATGGATTAAGTTTCATAATCGCAACAATCCTACTATCCATGTTATAAGGCGGCCATAGAATTGGCGATAAATAAATTAAAATCCGTACAAGAGATGTAATCAACATCTGAAAGTCTCGTACAATGGTTGTTAATGTTGAAGTTATTAATGACAAAGTTATTAAAAAGATCACCGTTGCAATAATAAAATATGGCAATTGCAAATAATGAATATTAATTGGGTAACCGAGAAATTGAAAAATCACAAGAACAACCGCAAGCAGCATTAAATGCTGATACAGTTTTGCAAATATCACATAAGTAGGTATAACACTCATCGGGAAGCTCATTTTCGAAATCATCCTAATTCGACTATAAATAGACTTCGATCCTTGAGTAATCGATTGGTTTACGAAAAACCATACAACAATACCAGAGAGCATCCATGGGAAATAAGGAATCTTATGTCCATATAATTCAACAGCTTGCCGGCCACCATTACTATGAAGTATTCCATATCCGAACACAAACCAATAAATCGATATTTGAATCATCGGATTAATGATTTCCCACAATATCCCTAAATAATGATTTCGATTTGCACTTTTTAATTCATAAACAGACAAACGTCTTGCAAGATAAAAGCTATTAATTTGTTCTTTAATGACTGTTGTTACAGAACGCATGTGTTGATCCTTTCTGAGGCAGAAATTAATTCACTAAATAATGTTATTATACATTATTTATACCTAACGAATTGGTAATAATAAATTTAACAAACTCTTATAAAAGTAGTTCATCAAAAAACACACTTGAAATAATATTTTATCACTTCTACAATTAAATGTCATAATGAATTTATTCTACACGACTATTAAAAGATATAACCAAATTTCATTTATCGTAAACAAAAAGGGCAAGCAAAGTAAAATTCCCCTATAGGAGCCAACATTACATTGTCACACCCAGGGGAATTTGTTAATTAAATCGAAACTTTTTTTTTGACTATTGATTCTATCATTTCAGCTACTTTACGATTACTATCCCAATCAAACATATTTGAATACTCTTTCCTCAAAAAATCATAATTTGGATGCTTTGTAATGCTATATTTATTTTTGATATGATTAAGAATACTACCTATATTGTTATGTGTAAATGGCTCCAATAGATTATCCAAATCCTCATATGTGCCTCTTGCATAAGCAAATTCATCTTTGTCGTTTACATATAATAAAAACTCCATATTTAATGGTAATATGTCAAAGATAATCGATGAGTAGTCACTAATTAAAATATCTGAGATTAATAACAGTTCTTGTGTTTCAATCGTATCTTCTGGATAAATTACATTATTCACTGGTATACTTGTTCTCTCCATTGAATGTAGTTTAGCTACTACAGCAAATTCGTCCCCTAACTCAGCATTAAGCACTTTAAGGTCTAATAGATAATCAAAATTTGGATTACTATTTTTATAATTATAGTCTCTCCATGTTGGTGTGTACAATATGACTTTTTTATTACCACTAATCCCCAATCTTTTTCTTATGTCACTTTTTAATAAATTATTTTCTTGATTATCTTTTAGCCACTGAACTCTAGGATAACCTAAAGGTAAAATTTTATCTTCTGGAAAAGAAAATGCTGATTTTAACTTTCTTTTTCCTCCAAATGAATCAGCTAGCAAATAGTCCCATTTGGAAATATCTCTCTTTTTATCTCGTTTATGATTTCGGTTGAATTTGGAAATGAATTTTTCATGACTGTCAAAAAATAAGCGCTTATACGGAGTTCCATGCCACAGTTGAACCCATAAGGAGTCTTCCTTTTTAAAGAATGCTAAAGGTGTCCAGCTCTCAGTAATGATGATTTTTGATTCTCCTAAGGCTTTCCAAAACTCATTACTTCTTGGTTTTATCCTATATTTTGTAGGAACAGATGAATCTACTGTGACAAACTTAATATTAAGTTCAGAGAAATTATTTCTTAAATAATTAAATAAGTATTTAGAATTACCTATATAGCGATAATCAAAACCCAGAAAGAGGACTGTATTTTCTTTTATTGGAGCATTTTTTGATTGATTTTTTATTCTCATCATAGCCCTTGCTCTCATTTTTTCTCTCAACTTATTAATTAATAATCGTTTGTAAATTTTAGAGAGAATTAAATAGTACCTATTAAGCGTCCCTTTATTTTGCAGTTTCCGAACAGTCATTATTGCCGTTATTTTGTTATTTTGGATGAGTCTTTTCTGAAAATACATTCTATTATGCAAAACAATATTTTTAGGAACATAGTAATTTACACTACGATTATTTAATATTTCAACAGTTCTTTTTATCATCTTTCTTTTATATCGGCTAGGCACCCTATTTTCAGAATAGATTTGTGCCCTATTAAAAAAATATTTATAAACCATGTAAAATGAATCCTTATGTCTAGGATTAAATTTATTTAAGCTTTTTTCAATTGCTACTAAAAAATCATTCATATGAACTGTTGTAGTAGAGTCAGTTTTAGTAGTAGAATTGGGATTTACCCTAACTTTATAAAATGGATTGCTAACAATTCCTATTAGATCAGCTTTTTGAACTGCATCTATATAGAATTCAAAATCCTCATAAATATACCCTTCTCCAAATTTTATTTCATTTTTCAATAAAAAATCTCTTTTGTATAATTTATTTACACTAAAGTATGTTTGAGCTTGGTATAACTTTTCGCAATTTTCTTTGCTAAGCCATTCCTCGAATAAAAATAAATCATTATTAACATAAACTTCTCCGTCTGTCTCATAATAATAAACCCAATCACACAATACAAAATCACAATCTCTTATTTTTGCTTTTTTATACATAACCTCTAAAGTGTCCTCATCAAGAAAATCATCACTATCTAAAAAGAATATATATTCCCCGATTGCCTCTTCGATCCCTCGATTACGTGCTGCACCTTGTCGTTGATTCTTTGTTTGTTGTATTATTTTTACAGTAAGTTCGGTTGTATCTTTATAGTTTTTTATTATCTCTACCGTGTTATCTTCCGAACAATCGTCTACACAAATTATTTCAGTTTTCCCAGTAAAGGTTTGTTTCCTAATAGATTCTAATGTTTCTATAATATATTCTCTTGCATTATAAGTTGGAATAATAATAGATATATCGCACACTTTAGTTAATACCTCTTCTTTCATTTTTTTTCATACTATTTCGTTTCCTTCTTTTGAAAAATGTTATAAGTAATTTAACTATCCTCAAAAGAGGTATTTTTTTTACTATTCTCTCGTAGTAATTAAATGAGTTTAACTTAGAGCTGAATCCACTGTACTTATTTAGATAAAATTCAATTTTAAGCCGGTGAAGTGGCAAAACTACCTCAAATCCGGCAAACTCTAAATTTCTTACTGGTTGTCCCCATATTTTAATGTCCTTTTCAATATGCTTTTGTGTACAAATCATATCTTTCTTTCCCGATCTAATACTTATATAATCCTTACTAGTTAGTGTATAGTATTCTGAACTATAGTATCCAATTAACTTTATTCCATATCCTATAAACTGCTTCTTTTTTATAATTATTTCATCACTGCCATTTTCATTTGGTAACAAGTTTAGCTTTAATGGCCATCCACTTCTTTTTAGTGAAATAAGAAACTCTTTATAATAATGTTTCATATTTTGCTCAAGTATATAATCCTCATCAATATACTGCAAAATATTGATAATTGATAAAATGAGATTCTTTTTTTCTATCTCAGATAGGTTTGTCATAATCTTTTCTGAATTTCTTTTATATAAGAACAACTTTAAATGATAAACAAGTAGAAATTGAATATATGGGAGTACTACTCCATATTTTTTTATAGATAACTCCACTAAAGTTAAATAACCATTTTCCACCAATATGTTATATCTTTTTTTGTTTGACCATGAATTATCAACTAAAGAATCGGCTACTGCTTCTCTTCTATAGTAGTAGAATGTTTGATCGATAACTCCGTATGTCGGATTTAGTAGAAAATATTTATTTAAGGTAAGAGCGTCCTCCCAGTAGTCTATAGACTCATCAAAATTAAAGTTTTTTTTATCTAAAATGGATTTTTTTATAAAAACTCCACCGGCATAAAAGTGTATAGCGGAATGCTCCTTAAAAATGTCTATAACTCTAGAACCTTTAGAAAATCGATAATTTAAGTTATGTTCTCTTTTCTCACCTTTAGAAGTAAAATACATAATTGGAATTACCGCCAAATCAACTTTATATTTGTAAAAAAAATTAGATACCTCATATAGAGAATTATTTTGATATTTATCGTCAGCATCCAAAAATCCTATTAAACTAGTGTCATTTGAAACCATTCTGAGTCCTAAATTCCTAGCATAAGAGGGTCCATTATTTTCAATTTCTATATATTTAATATTATTTGGATACATATTTTTATATAGTTGGCAAATTTCCGCACTTTTATCAGTACTTCCATCATTAACTAAGATTACTTCAATATACTTGAAAAAATTTATTGTCTGATTAAGAATACTTTCAATAGTTTCTTTCAGAAATCGTTCTTTATTATAAACTGGTATAATAATAGCAAATTTCTGCAATTCGTAAACCCCTAACATCTAAGTAATAATGTTTTTAATCTGAGTCTTTAAAGCTTTGCAAACATTTTTTCTGGAAAATTATAAAGTCAAAACTAAAAAATATGCTTTTAACAAAAAAAAACGGGGATAAACTTTTTATCCACGTTTTAATAATATATTTATTTAAACACTATTTCAACCACTCTTTGAGATGCTTTTCCATCTTCTAAGTAACAAAACTTATTATAAAATAATTCAAAAGACTCTGGTAGCTTAAAGTCATTATCCTCCAACGACTTAATACTCCTAATTAGGTCATTGGTAGTTTTGAGTAGTGGACCAGGTGCATTCTTTTCAAAATCAAAATAAAATCCACGTAACTTATCTCGATATTCTACAATATCATACACATAAAAGAAAATAGGCTTTCTTAAATTAGCATAATCAAAAAATACCGAGGAGTAATCGGTAATCAGTAAATCAGAAATTAAATAAAGATCACGAATATCTTCGTGGTTAGAAAAATCATAAACGAACCCTTTATACGGTTGTAAATCAAATTTCTCTGCCACAAGATAATGCATTCTCAAAATTATAATATAATGATCCCCCAGTTTTTCTCTCATCTCATGAAGATCTAATTCTATATCAAATTTATATTTTCCAATTTCATAAAACTGATCATCACGCCATGTAGGAGCGTATAAGATAATTTTCTTATCCTTCGGTATCCCGTAGGCTTCTTTAATTGCATGTAAGTTTTTTTCATTGTTACTAGTATATAAATAATCATTGCGGGGATAACCCGATTCTATTATTACCTTTTCAAACCGAAATGCTCTTTTAAAAATTTCAGATGAATATGCATTAGGCGATATTAAGTAGTCCCAATTACTTGTTTCTTTAATAAATTCTTGTTTATATTTTTCTGTTGATATTCCAGGGATATAGACCTCGTCCATATCCATTGCCAAACGTTTTAGGGGGGTACCATGCCATGTTTGAAGATAGACAGTATGCTTAGGCTTTGGAATCCACTGAGGCATACGACTATTATTAACCCAGTACCGTGCACGAGCTATCGCAATAAACCACCTTATCGAAAAGCGTTGAATAATTAATAAGTTTTTTTCTTGGAAATTCTGTAGATATTTCTTATCTACACTCCAATACATTACGTATTCCGGATGATTTACCTTCATATATTCGTAAATTGCTCTTGGATTACAACTATATTGTTTGCCCAAAAAACTCTCAAAAATAATTAAATTTTTCTTCATCGGTAATAATCCGAGACAGAAAAAAACAAGTTTATAAATATATGTTGAAATTGGATGTCTTTTTATTTTTATAAATAGACTTTTCCCTATTCCTTTAATTGGATTTTTCATAAGTTAGAACACCATGTCTACAATTTATTTTAGTTTTGTTTCATAAAGCTTTTCTTATTAAAAAGACAATTTACTATATTTTCACTTGATGTACCTTTAGAATACTTATTCCAAGTCTTTGCAAATGTGCGAATTTGTTCGTAATCAAATTGATCATTCTTTATTATTTTTATAATATCTTGTGTTTCATAAGCGATAGGACCTGGGACTAATTTCTCATAAGGACCCCAAAATCCTCTTTGTTGTTGATATTCCTCCAAGTCATATGGATAAAAAATCATCGGTTTCTCTAGCAAAGAAAATTCATAGGGAATAGACGAATAATCTGTAATTAAATAATCTGTAATAAACAATAGATCATTTACATTAGAATATGAAGAAAAATCAAACACAAAATTATCAAATTTTTTATTAATCATAAGTTTATTCGTGATGGCAGGATGTAATTTAATGATTACTACGTATTCTTTTGACAATTCCCGATATAACTGATCTAAATCTAAATGAAGTTCAAAATCATTAAGGCTGCCATCACGAAAAGTTGGAACATAAAAAATAACTTTTTTATGTTTAAACAGTGGATTCTTTCCTAAAAGTTCTTCTCTAATCAAATTTTGATAATTTTCATTATAAAATAAATCAGTACGAGGAATACCAGTATATAATATATTATTTTCTGATATGTTAAATGCCTCTTTAAAAATTTCTGCCATTTCATCTGAGCCCACAATTATTTTTTCAAACTTATTGTATACTCGTTGAAAACGTATATTTGCATGGTTTGATCTAAATGAAACGGATTTATCTTTTAATCCGAATGTTTTAATCGCACCAGCTGCGTGCCATAACTGAATACACTCTACTTCATCTTTAAAGTTAATTGCTGCTAAAAATCCAAAATAATTATCAACAATAATATGCTTTGAAGTAGCAAGATGATATATAGATTTAATAAAGTTTTTAAAATTTTTTATTTCAAATAATAGCACTTCAGAATCAACGTTCTTTTTTATCTCACTATAACTCGACTTTTCGCAAAGAAAAACAATTTTACAGGGGATTTGCTTTTTTTTCATTTCATTATATACAAACAGACCGTTATCTTTAAAGGAAACAACAAATGTTACCTTTTCTTTTAAAGGAAATAAATTGAAAAAATTAAACTGTATTTTAAAAAGCAATAAATACAGTTCAATCAAGAATTCTCTAACCATTTCTCACTGAGAATAAATCCTTTTTTATTTTTGACGTTGAAATACCAACAGTTCTAGGTAAATAAACTACTTCACAATAGTCTTTTAAAAAATCGAATTTTCCTTCCCAATCATCACCCATTACAAAAACGTCTACATTATTGTTAATAACATCATCTATCTTTTGCTCCCATGTATTTTCAGGTATCACTTCATCAACATAACGAATAGATTCTAAAATCATTTTTCGGTTTTCATAACTGTGATAAGATTTTTTATTTTTAAGATCGTTAAATTCATCAGTTGAAATAGCAACTATTAAATAATCACCTAGTTCTCTGGCTCTCTTTAATAAATTTATATGTCCCCAATGAAGTAAATCAAAAGTTCCGTATGTTATTACCTTTTTCATTCTAACCTCTCCTCTTACAGTTTGGTTCAAAAATAAAGCTCAAATTAGTGAGTTACAAATAAATAACTTCCCCCATATTATAACCAAAATACACATTCTTTCAAATATAAAATATGTAAAGTCCGGAAAACATATCTTATATTATATAGGTAGAAAACATTATTCATTATTTTTCTGCATTCATTTTTTATTATTAATTATTCAATATTTTAGTGCTTAACCTATTCTGTTCAATTTCATTTATTAAATCAATCCATAGTTTACCTATATTTTCAATTTCGAACCTTTTAACATTAACAAGCGCGTTTTCGGCTAATTGTCGCCTCTTTTCTTCATTTCCTATTAGTTCAATTAAAGCATCAGCAAATGCATCTACATCTCCATTCTCGACAAGTATACCGTCTATGTTATTTGAAATAATCTCAGCTGGACCTTTGGGACAATCAAAACTTACCACTGGTACACCACATTGCATTGCTTCAACAATAACCATTCCAAAACCTTCAAATCGAGAACTTAAAGCGTATATTGAAGATTTCGATAGCTCACTTTCCATATCTTGAGTTGCCCCCATAAGATAAACGTGATTATATAATCGGTAATCCGAAATTAATTGCTGAAGATTATTTTTTTCTCTACCAAATCCAAATATTTTCAATTTCCAATCTGGATAATATTTGTTAACTTTACTAAATGCTTCTATTAACATATCAAAGCCTTTTTGTGGCGCTAGCCTCCCCGCGGCTAATACAACTTTTTCATTCAACTTTGAGATTGCTCCTGTAAATTTAGGGATAGAATTAGTAATCTTCCTTACAATTACACCACTACCAGAAAAAATTTTATCATAGTCTTTAGTATCATCATCTGTAAGTGTAATTAAATAATCTAAATTTGTGTAATGTTTTTGAATTGATTCCTTTAATTTTTCTGGGTATATTCCGAAATTCAAGTGTTCTTGACCGACTAACACAACATTTTTATTAGCATATTTGGATGCAAATATATTAAAGCTTGGACGTGTTGTGATCAAGATACCAGAATCAATTGATTTTATAAAATTATACAGTTTAATATCAGTTAAAAGTGAAAAAAATGAAAATGCTTCATCATCCGAATGAATTAACCTACTTTTCGATTTATTAATCCTCTTTATAACTTTTGATTTTATATCCTTTGGTCTTTTATTTCTTCCAATTTCATCATGTAATACCGTTACTTTAATGCGAGGGTCAATTTCAAAAAATTCTTTAGCCCGTCTACGAAGTACACTAACAATTTCTATATTATAATTATTTTCTGCCAAATAATTCGCTACATTTAAAACCGTTCTTACAGTTCCACCCATACCATATATATCATATATTAAAAAGTATATTTTCATTTCATTCACCTACGCTCACCATTTTCGAAAATCATTTCGATCGCCCGTTTTGATGCATATCCATCATCCAAATTACAGAACCTTTCTTGGAACTTTTTCAACTTTTCACTGTATTCCTTTTGAACTTCATCGATATTTTCAATTGCCTCATAAAGTTCGATATCGTTCAAAACTAATGGACCTGGAGCTTCCTCTTTAAAGTCAAAATAAAAGCCCCTCATTTTAGTTGCATATTTTAACAAGTCATAAGTAAAGAAAATCATTGGTCTTTTTAGGTTTGCGTAATCAAACATAACGGAAGAATAATCAGTTATTAAAATATCGGAAATCAAATAAAGTTCTTGAATATCATCGTAGTGTGTTACATTGTATACTAAATTTTCATAACCAAGTAAGTGTATTCTTGCAGCATCAAAATAATGTAGTCTTAATAACAAAACATATTTGTCACCAAATCTTTCCTTGAATTGATCGAGATCAAATCTTAATTCAAAAGGGGATGACTTTTTACTTCCTTTCCGATCCTCTTCTCTCCAAGTAGGTGCATACAATATGACCTTTTTATCCGGGTCGATATTAAGCTGCTTTTTAATATCTATTATTTTCATTTCTTTGCCTTCTCGGTAAAAAATATCATTCCTAGGATAACCAATTTCTAATGTTTTTTTATTATAGTTGTATGCCCTCTCTAATATCTCAGCAGTATAATGGTTAGGAGCAATTAAATAATCCCATCGTTTTATTCTATTCAATAATTCTTTTGATGTATTTTCTGCGTATGCAGTTGAATTAGGATCAACATCTAATCCAAGTCTTTTCAGAGGGGTACCGTGCCACGTTTCAACGTGTATTGTTCCGTTTCTCTTCACATAAAAATCAGGAAAGTTTCCGTTATTAACAAAGTACTTTGCAATTGCCATGTAAAAAAAATATTTTATAGAATTTGGTTTTACAAGAATAGGCTTACCTGGAATATCCTTCCTCAGATCTTTCATAACCCAAACTGCTTTTATCTTTTTATGTTTCAATAACAATTCCTCATAAATAGCCTTCGGATTACATGCATAACTATTCCCATAATAACTTTGGAACACATAGGTATTTTCTTGAACTGGTAGTATCTTATTAATTATACGGTAAAAAGTAAGTTTTCCTTTTCCCATTAACCTTTTGATTTTCGGAACATTATTAAGTTTATCTTCAAATGATTTATCAATTTTCTCTGGTCGAATATTCAAAGGAAATCTTGATTGTATCTCACCAAAATCAAGATTACATATAATAGATTCAAACGTAATATTATCTAATACCCAATCCTTCATTTTCGTCATCTTGTCTTCCGGGAAAGTGGCAGTTACAGAAAACTCAAATTCAACATTTGTCTTATTAGTTTTACGCAATTTCCATATAGCAGGAAAATCATATGATTTACCATACCTCCCATTAATAAAGATTGATCCGTTAACTTGATTAGGTATTTCATCATTAGGTACCATAATATTAATTTTTCCGTGGATTTCCATCCTGGTATCATTGATATTAATTCGGTTTATAGATTTTGAATATGTATAGTTTCGTATTAATAATGATACACAATTATGCATAGTATAATATGGTTTTACGACTATCGCATTCGAATTAATCCCTTTAACAAGTTGTTGAGGGAAACTAATAATTTTTTGTTTATTTTGTATATTATCCATACGGGATGCTATACGGTAATGTTTATTTTCAACATTAACATACAAATCCCATATACCTTCCTTCAGTACACCTTTACCTAACATTTCATTTAAATTTGCTTTGAATGTAAAACGAGAATTATCGATATGAATAGGGAATTCATAAATAACATTCAAAAACCTTTTTTTCATTACAAGCGTATAGTCACCATCCACACTTTGAAATAACGGATGATTGGATAGTAAAACAGCATTTATAGTTATACTTCCAATATCTACAAAAATGGTATCTACTTCAATTTGTAAATTATTATCATTTAATATTAAAAATACGGACTTTGTTTTATTTCTTATTTTTATTGATACTTCTTTTTCATTTTCATGTGTATCCTTAATAATTATCGATTGATCTGATATTGAATCATCTAACATCTGAATGGTAGATGTTTCAATGAAGTTTTCATTATTTTTTTCTAGAGTATTATTTCTAAGCTCGATTTCAATATTAATTTCATTTCCTTCAATTAGTTCAAAATCTAAATCAACTAAGTTTATATTCACTTCATAGCCGGACCAAGTAAATTTTCCCCCTAAATCATTACGTTTTATATTTTGCACCTGAAAACTCTTTTCAAAATCTCCATTTTCATTTCTCAAATGTAAAGTTAGCGTAATATTATTTTGTTTAGAAGCATCCCATGTTGGATAATACGCGTAACCCTTCAATGATAAAATTCCATTTTCATTTAAGTGAACAGTCTCCACTTTTGAAACAACGCTCGGTTTCTCAATTTTAAAAGATAGATTACCATTTTTCGTAGAATAAGGAATAATAACAACTGAAGCATCCCTATTGTCGATAAGTAATTGTGGCATAGAATCTACATGGAGACTCTTTATTCTGAATTTTTTTGAATTATTATTAGTTTTAACTCTAATATAAGCATCCAAAACACTATTTTCTAATAGTAAATCGTTATTTCCTGTGAAATCAACAATTGCTTCATATAAATTTTCTTCACTTAATTCCTGGGTCACCTTAAAAAAAAGTTTTTGTTTTGTATTTCTTTCTTTTATATAGAAATCTATATTGTTTTTTTCAATTTCTAATTCTGAAGTTCCTTTTAATTTTACTATCATTTTTTGGCCATTAAAACAGATTGAATGTACTACAAAATTCTCAATGACCTTTGGTTTCCATAAAGATTCTAGAATACCCACTGCAATAACTCCTCTCATTCACTTTTCATGAGCATTTATTTAAGAAAAACATTTTTATGTTAATTATTATTTAACTGTATATTTTTTATATACACCTAGAAAAAATTACGATTTTAAAATAAATCACTATAAAAATCAAGTTTCCCATAATAATTTTATGAATTTATTAGCATGAATAATATATAGTACTTTACGAATTAATACTTTCAACATTATAAATCTAATAATCTTCAATATCAATTATTATCGAAAGTAGTCAAAATAATGTTAATTTACTGGAATGTGTTCAAAAAAAAAAGAAGCACTTGTGCCTCTTTTTTTAAACTTTTTTATGATCAATTAAAATATTCTCTACAAGTTGTTCCAAATAATTGACCATTTCGTGATGTAAATCCTCTCTAGATAATGCCATTTCAATAGTTGTCTTTATAAAACCAAGTTTTTCACCGACATCATAGCGTTTACCTTCAAAATTATATGCATAAACTTTTTGTATTTCATTTAGCTTTTGAATGGCATCCGTTAATTGTATTTCTCCACCGGAACCAATTTGTTGTAATTCAAGATAATCAAATATTTCAGGAGTTAGTACATATCTACCCATAATTGCAATGTCAGAAGGTGCATACTCAATTGAAGGCTTTTCTACAAAGCTATTCACCTCATATAATCGTCCCTCTTGTCTATTTGGATCAATAATACCATATCTAGACGCTTCTTCTTTTGGAACCTGCTGTACACCAATTACGGAAGAGTTAACATCATTATAAACATTTATTAACTGTTTCAAACAAGGAATTTCAGATTGAACAATATCATCACCCAATAAAACCGCAAAGGGTTCTTTACCAATAAATTTTCTTGCACACCAAATTGCATGTCCTAGCCCTTTTGGTTCCTTTTGTCGTATATAATGAATATCAACTTTTGAAGGTTGACGCACCTTTTCAAGTAGTTCAAACTTTTCCTTTGCAATTAAATTTTCCTCTAATTCAAATGCATAGTCAAAATGGTCTTCTATTGCTCTTTTTCCTTTTCCTGTTACAATAATAATATCCTCGATTCCGGATTCAATTGCTTCTTCAATAATATATTGAATAGTTGGCTTGTCCACTATAGGGAGCATTTCTTTTGGCATTGCTTTCGTTGCCGGAAGGAATCTCGTTCCTAACCCTGCCGCAGGGATTATCGCCTTTTTAACTTTTTGCAAATGATGTCACCTCAGCTTGTATATTTCACTATAGAATTTTAGTATAACATGTCATAATCAAAAAGAGAAAATTTTTAAGAAAAACCTGCTTATATTATTTAATTATTTTCTTATTTATTAAAAATATGTGCAACTATATTTTCAGTTGCCTTACCATTATCCCATTCACAAAACTTCTTATAAAAATCATCGTATTTTCTTTTATATTCATTCTCAACTAATTCTATTTTCTTTATTGCACTAATAATTTCTTCTGTTGTTTTTAACATTGGTCCGGGGATATCATTCTCCATATCTATATAAAAGCCTCTTAAAGTATCACGATATTTTTCTAAATCATACGTAAAGAATAAAATAGGTCTTTTTAAGTTAGCATAATCGAAAAAGACGGATGAATAATCAGTAATTAAAATATCCGAAATTAAATATAACTCTGCAATATCATCATATTTAGAAAAGTTATAGGCAAATCCCTCTAAACCGCTTGTATCAATGTCATCTGCAATGAAATAATGCATTCTTAAAGCAATTACATATTCATCTCCAAGCTGTTCTTTCATTTTATTCAAGTCTAATTTTAATTTAAATTTATATTTTCCAGGCTCATAAAATTCATCATCTCTCCATGTTGGTGCATATAGAATAACCTTTTTATCAATTGGTATGCCTAGCCGAACCTTTAATGAATTAATAAATTCCTCATTATTGTTTTTATATAAAATATCATTTCTTGGATAACCATATTCTAGCATCGTTTTATCAAATTTAAATGCTCTACGAAAAATATCGGAGGAATATTGATTCGGTGATATTAAGTAGTCCCACCGTCTTGATTGCTGATAAAAATGTTTTTTATAATTTGGGTTTGCAGAATAAATATCATTCATGTCAAAAACAAGTTTTTTCAGTGGCGTCCCATGCCAAGTTTGCAAGTATACATTATCCGGACGTTTATTTAAATGCAATGGCAATCGAGAATTACTCACCCAATATTTAGATGTACCAAGATAATAATAATATGCAAGACTAAATCTCTTTACCTGCTTAGCATTTCCTGGGATATTTTTGCCCGTTTCATTGAACACCCATACATATTTATAGTTCATATTATTGTTTAGCATATATTCATAAATATATTTAGGACTGTCTGAATAATTTTTCCCTAAAAAACTTTCAAAAACTATAGTTCTTTCTTTCAGAGACATTTTCATAAATAAGGATCTATACAATTGAACATAAATTTTACGTTTGCTTCTGCTTTTAATTACACTTTTTATATTTTTAGCGAAATGATGCAGACGAATTAACTTTACATATTGTTTTTGTTTTCCTTTTAATAACAGATTAAATTCACGTCGAATATGAAGATTTTGCTCTTTCCATTTTTCCTTATTAACCTTTGCTGCGGAGGTGGACAACCTTCTAAAAAATTTATTGATCTTTCCACTTTGGCTAAAAAGTTTGATAATATTCCTTCTATAAAAATTTAAAAATAATCTATCTAAATAATGGGCGACATCTTCACTATTACCATACTTTTCCCTTAAATCATTAAATACTTCTAAAAAGTCTGTAACAATTCTATCACTATCCTGTTGCATCAATGCTGGATTCGAGATGGGATCATTACGCCATCTTTTATTATAGTAACATCCTTTAATATATATATAAGTATCCATTTTTATCATAGCATTAACTATAAATAATAGTTCAGAATAGTAGCTTACATCCTCCGAAAATTTCAGGTGATTATCTTTAATAAAATCAATTGAAATAAGCCGATTCAATAATGAGCAATTTTTAAATTGCCGTTTCATTTCTTTACTTTCTTTAAGTTCTATTTCTCTCACAAGACTTTTACTATCTTCTTTTGTTTTGATTCGTTTTTGTTGACCCGAAATCATGACATGGTTCCCGATATTTTCAACGAGTATTTGTATTGTATTAAGTGCAAGGTAATCATCGCTATCAAGAAAATACACATAATCCCCTGTTGCTTTAGAAACACCTACATTTCTAGAATAACCTACCCCTTTGTTTTCACTTAAATGAATAGATATAATTCTCGAATCCCTATTTGAAAACTCATCAATAATTTCTTGTGAACGATCGGTTGATCCGTCATTAATCAAAATAACTTCTAAATCTTTGTAAGTTTGATTAACAACAGAATTTAGACACTCCGTTAAAAACTCTTCCGTATTAAATATAGGGATAATAATTGAAACTTTCCTCATTTATGTTAACTCCTTAAAGTTGTTTAATATTTAGTCACCGTCTTACGATGCTCAAAACAAAGTCTTAAATAAATTTAACATAAACAAATAAAATTTTCATTGGTTATGAATACGTTGAAACATATAATATTTTTGAAATGAAATAGTAATTAATATTAAAAAAAGGAAAACTTAATAGGTTTTCCTTTTTAGTACAACTATTTATTTTAACAAATTTCTTGTATAAACATCTGAATCGCATCCCTATTATACCCCACATAATCAAATTCCTTCATTTCCATTCCTTCTTCTATAAATGTAATCATCGCTTGTTTTAATGCTTCGACATTGTGTTCAATCAATTTTCCGTAGCCATCTGCAAGTACACTTTTTATTCCGGGAACATTTGTCCCAATTACTGGTTTTTCGAGTATTAGGGCTTCGAGTAAGACTAATCCTTGCCCTTCATATTCGGAGGATAGGATAAAGCAATCACATTGGTTAAGTAGTACGAATGGGTTTTCTATTTGTCCTGTGAAGTATACTTTATTGCCAATTCCTAGAGATTGAACTAAGTGCTTTAATTGTTGTTCTAAAGGTCCTTCTCCAACAATGTAAAGTCGTGCTTTTTCCTCTACTTCGGTGACTTTAGCAAAAGCATGAATTAATGTTTCTTGATCTTTTTCAGGTGAAAGTCTAGCTATATTGATAAAATTAATATTTTGTTCCTGTGGTACAGCTACTCCTTTCAAATCTAGGACCCCTAATTCGGTATTGCCTCCACTTAAAATTAAAAACTGTTGGTTTTCAAAATTTATTAGCCTTTTTTGGTCTTTCATCGTTAGTACATGTTTATAATTTATGACATTATTTACATAAACCATTTTTTCTTTGGCATGATCAATATATTGATGTAAATCATTAAAGTTTTCACTATTAGCTGACTCAGATACTGAAATAATTTTATCAAAATAACGATATAATGAAAAAATGATCTTTAAATTTTTACGATGCTTATAATCTCCGTTTATTACTTTTTCGTATTCTTTCATCATAATATTATGCAAGTAAATACATTTCTTTTTATCCGATCCACAGGCAAATAATAATGTCCAAAATGAGTTGTAGCCGCCGAAATCAACGACAATATCGAAATTTGCATTCCCTAGCATACGTGATAGCTCTCTTTTATACATGCTTTTTGGGGCATTTCTTCTCATAACTTTTGAATATAACCCTCTTCTAACGACTAATTGATGCTGATACCATTCTTTTATCGTCATGTTCCAACTGCCTACACGGTAAAGGACACTTACATTTGGGTGTAGTTTTTTTATATTATTTTCTTTTCCATCATGTAACTCGGAAGACTCAATAACAACGATTTCATATTTTGAATAATCAAGATTATTCATTAGATTAATTGCAGAAATCGTAATTCCATTATTATAGAATCCTCCACAATAAAACAAAATTTTCTTCTTATTATTTTCATTTTTAATAACATTTTCACTCTCCTTGCCCTTCAAAACAATGTCTATAAATCGCTCTGTTGCGTTTCCATCATCATGATAGCAATAGTTCTGCAAAAATTGATTATATTTCCCTTCGTATTGCTCCTTTACGATTTGCAGTTGATGTATTTCGTCAATTACCCCTTGAATCGTTGTGCAAAACGGTCCAGGTAACTCGTTAACTTCTATATAAAAACCTCTTTCCTTTTCATAAAAATCATAATCGTCACCATAAAAGATAATTGGTTTTTTTGAAGGTAAAAAGTCAAAGAAAATACTGGAGTAATCTGTAATTAACAGATCTACAATTGATAGTAATTCATTTGTGTCCATCCATTCTGGAACACAAATATTTGCCATATCACTATTTTCGAAAAACTTATATGCAAAGTAATGGGTTTTTAATAAAATTATATATTCGTCTCCCATTTTTTCCTTTAATTCCGTCAATTCCTCATGTAATTTCCTACTCGTATCCGTTTCTTGATTGACCTTTCCTCTCCACGTTGGTGCAAATAAAATAATCTTTTTGTCAGACGGGATGGACAGGCGTTTCCTAATTTTATTTTTATCAGCATGAAACATCGAATCGACCCTAGGATAGCCAATATCCGCTATTTTTCCATTAAAGAGTGAAAAAATATCATGTGACTGCAATAATTTTTCATATGTGAATTTGTTTGGACTAATTAAGTAGTCAGTATGAAGCAAGTTTCTTTGAATATTTTTATGATCAGAAAGCGCAGCATCTTTCACATGCATTCCCAAAGTCTTCAAAGGCGTTCCATGCCACGTATTAATATAGATTTGCCCCTGTTTTTTTTGAAAATAATACGGAAAGCTCGTATTGTTGATTAAATATTTTGCTTCCGTTAAATATTTTAAGTATTCATCACTATGTATTTTTACGAATACGACATTTTTATAGTTTTTATAAATAGGTATTATATTCTTTTCCTCTTCGATTGCCCATATATGCTGAAAATGACGAAATGCTGGATCTTTAAGGATTCCTTTAAAAATCGCATAAGGGTTACCTGTCATATTTTTCCCATGGTATGCTTCATATAAAATGACGTGATTTTTCACTTTCGTTTTATTAAGAAACTTCGTGTACTTTACTCTTTGTCTAAAGTTCGTATTCCATAAATAGTCTCTGACCGGCTGTCTAATAAATTTGATACGCCGTTTTAAAATATTTTTCACCTGCAGCAGCTTTTCTTTCATTTATATATTTCCTCCATTATTACGAAATGCCCTGTACCTTTCATATTCATCCTTTTCTTCTCTCATTTGAAATATACACTATTTCATAAAATCTGCAGAAAATTTCCAAATAGCATTATAAATCGATGTTTTACTACCCATACTATGAATAGTTTAATCGTATTTTCAAAGGGAAGTCGGAGGAAAACATGTTAAAGAAAAGTTTAAAAAAAGCAAAGAATCTATTCGGAAAGAATTTTCGAAAACAAACGATTTATACAAATTACATAGAAAAAAAGGCAATTAACGATAAAATGATATTTTATGAGTCCTATCATGGGGAAAGTATGACAGGGAACCCATATGTCGTATTTTCCTATTTGATAGATCATCCAGCATTTAAAGATTTTCAACATATTTGGGCGATAAAAGATAAAGCAGCCATTCATGAAGAGTTTACTCATTTTCCTAATGTTGAATATGTCATCTATCAAAGTATCCCATATGTGAAGCGACTCGCTACTGCGAAATACCTAATCAATGACACGACCTTCCCCTCTTATTTTCTAAAAAGAAAAGGACAAATCTATGTGAATACGTGGCATGGGACACCATTAAAAACAATGGGTTTAGATATTAAAAAGAAAGGTTTTGCAGAACATAAAAATATTCAACGGAATTTTTTATGTGCAGATTATCTCGTTAGCCCAAATGAATTTACATATAAAAAATTACTGAAATCACATGCTATTTATACGATTTATAACGGGAAAGTTTTGGATACGGGTTATCCCCGAGTTGACTTAATGTTTCATGCGGATAAGGAATTGGTTCGAAAAAAATTATCCATCCCTTCAAAGAAAAAAGTCATTTTATATGCTCCAACATGGAGAGGTACGTTAGGGGCTGAAGTAAATGAAAGTGACAGATTATTAAAAGATGTGCAGACGATTCAACAATCTGTTGGCCCCGAATATATTGTTTTGCTTAAATCACATTATTATGCCCAGCAATATTTCAAACATAAAGGGATGGACCGTAATTGTATACCAAATAAAATAGATTCAAATGAGCTGTTGTCTATAGTGGATCTTTTAATCACTGATTACTCTAGTATTTTTTTTGAATTTCTTCCGACAAAGCGTCCCGTTCTTTTTTATGCTTATGATGAAGAAGATTATATGGAGAAACGTGGTACATATATCCCCCTAGATCAATTACCTGGTCCTGTTTGTCGGACTATTGATGGAGTTATTGATAGAATTCAACATATTGAATCTGTAAAAGAACAATTTAAACCGGTCTATCAACGATTTATAGAACAATTTTGCTATCATGATGACGGTCACGCCACTGAGCGTTTTGTAAATGCCGTTTTTTATGAAAAAATACAAGAGAAGTATCTTATTCGTACCGCTACGAATAAAACAAAAATTTTAATATACGGCGGTGGCTTTTTAAACAATGGAATAACTGCTTCCATAACAAATTTATTAAAATCAATCGATTATGATCTGTATGATGTTACCCTCATTGATTATGGAAATCAAAAGGAAGAAAAGATACATAATTTAAACAAGATAGATAAAAATGTTCATATTATCTACCGAGTTGGGAGTTGGAACGCAACTATTGCTGAACGATTACGTCATATACTGTTTTTACAAAATGGTGCCTACACACCATATATGAAACGTCTCATGCCAGCAAAAATGTATCAAAGGGAAATGGGACGTATGGTTGGGTTAACGAAGTTTGATATCGGCATCGACTTTAGCGGCTACAGTCCATTTTGGTCCCTATTGTTTGCTTTTGGAGATTTTAAAAGAAAAAGTATTTTTCTTCACTCGGATATGAGAAAAGAAATAGACAAAAAGGTAAATAAAAAATATCCGCATCGAAAAAATTTACATATCATTTTTTCTTTATATAATTTTTACGATAAAATTTTATCTGTTTCTAAGCTGACACATGAGCAAAACAAACAAAATTTAATGCGTTTTATTGAAGAATCTTCAAGAAAAATGGACTACGTGATCAATACGATTGATTATAAAAATATCCTTGCAAAAAAAGAAGATTATCAATATGAATTTGCGATGGAAACTGATCTATCGTTAAAAGGATTAGCGTCCACTGCCCCCGCATTTCCAATGCCCAGTACATCTAATATAAATTTTATTACGATTGGGAGACTCGGACCTGAAAAGGATCATGCTAAATTAATTGATGCATTTTCCGTTATTGCATCAGCAAATAAAAATGCCAGATTATATATTGTTGGGGACGGAGCATTAAGGGACGTATTAAAAGAAAAGGTAAAAAAATTGCAATTACAGGATAAAATTATCTTTACCGGTCAGATAGACAATCCATATACCTTATTAAATCTTTGTGATTGTTTTGTGCTTTCCTCAAATCAAGAGGGGCAGCCAATGGTATTGCTCGAAGCACTCGTCCTCGGTAAACCCGTAATTGTGACAGATATTCCGGGATCTAGAAGTGTTGTTGAAGGAGGCTACGGTTTAATTGTTGAAAATTCCATTGATGGCTTAGTCAAAGGGATGAACGATTATTTAGAAGGAAAACGAATAAATGAACAAGCTTTCGACTATGAAGCTTATTTGAATGACGCAATCAATATGTTTTATGAGAAAGTGTGTAGAATTGAAAAATGAAATCGGCTTTTTGCTGATTTCATTTTGTACTTTTATATCCGTATGGATTGTTTTTTTGCCACCGCCACGTATCTTCGCAAATATCATCAATTCCTTTCTTTGCCACCCAGTTTAATTCCTTTTCAGCTTTTGACGAATTTGCATAACTAATGGCTGTATCTCCTTGCCTCCGTCCGACTATTTTATATGGAATTGTTCGTTGGGCTGCATTTTCAAATGCTTTAACCATTTGGAAAACACTATAACCTTTTCCGGTACCGAGATTATATGTAGCAACACCAGTGGTTACTTTTGTTTTATTTAGAGCCTTCAAATGGCCGTTTGCAAGATCCTCGACGTGAATATAATCACGAATTCCGGTCCCATCAATTGTTGGATAATCATTCCCATATATTTTTAGCTCATTTAATTGCCCAACCGCCACCTTACTAATATAAGGCATTAAATTTGTAGGAATATCATTAGGATCCTCTCCGATTAGACCGCTTTTGTGGGCGCCGTTTGGATTAAAATATCTTAAAATTGTAATACTCCACTCCTTATCTGAATTATATAGATCACGAAGAATCTCCTCAATCATCAGCTTCGTTCTTCCATAAGGATTAATAGGTTTCGTTGCAGCAGTTTCTGCAATCGGAACCGTTTCTGGTATCCCATATACAGCTGCAGATGAACTAAATACGATTCTTTTCACATGGTGGTTCTTCATTATATCGAGTAAGTTTAGGGTACCTATTATATTGTTTTTATAATATTCTAGTGAAATTGCTATCGACTCATTTGTTGATTTTAAACTTGCAAAATGGATAACTGCTTCTATACTGTTTTCGTTAAAAATTTTTTGGATTTCCTCTCTATTTTTCAAATCAACTTTATAAATATTGAAAGCCTTTTTTGTAATCTTTTTCACACGAAATAACGCTTCAATATTACTATTGGAAAAATTATCGGCAACGATAATTTCCTCACCCGCCTGTAATAGTTCAATGCATGTATGACTACCTATATATCCGGCTCCACCTGTTACTAGAATCGCCATTTTCATGCCCCCTCTTTTTTATCATGTATATTCAACATGAGGGGGAAAATTAACTTGAGTTTGCATAAAGCTTTTTATATTATAAAATTATAGATTGTTTGAAAAGGATGTGGGATATGATTAAGAAGCCTCGTATTGAGTCAGTAGAATTAAGACGTTTTCGAAGTATGGATATACGAACGAATTTATCCGTAAAGGAAAAATCGTATTATTTAAACCTTGAAAAGGGCTTTCAAGGTGAAAAAATATTTGACGAATGGATGGAAAGCCTTACGATCGATTGCCTTATTTTGAACGATCTATTGTTTGAACATAGCAACACTTTCTTTCAAGTTGACTCTTTAATCATGCTTCAGGACATCATTCATTTTTTTGAAATAAAATATTTTGAAGGTGATTACATTATCAAAAATGATGAATGGCATTTCCTATCTGGCAAAGAAAAAGAAATAAAGAATCCTTTACTCCAATTAAAAAGAAGTGCATCATTACTCCGAAGAGTCCTCCAAGATTTAGGTTGTCACTTGCCAGTTGAAGAACATCTAATCTTCGTTAAGCCCGATTTTTATCTTTATCAAGCCCCTATCAATTTGCCCATTATTTTCCCTTCGCAGATTGAACGATTTATTGACAGCATGAATAAGAAATCGTCAAATCTAACTAGCTATCATTCTAAACTTGCCAATCAATTATTATCTTTACATGTGGATGAATCACCGTTTATACGAGTACCGAAGTATAGTTTTGATCAACTAAAAAAAGGCATCACATGTGATAAGTGTAAAGGATTTATTGACCATTATGAAAAGTATTTCATTGTATGTCCTAAATGCGGACACAAAGAAAATATTACATCGGCAGTATTACGTAGTATAGAGGAATATTGTTTACTATTTCCAAATAAAAAGCTGACAACAAACTCGATTCAAGAATGGTGTAAAATTACTTCACACAAAACAATTCAAAGGGTACTTTCAACACATTTTAAGCAACTGGGACATGGTAAATCCACCTATTATATTCGTAATAATTAACAGCCTTGTATAAAATTAAATGTAAATTAAGAGTCGTTGATGATTTTGAAGCATTTATATTGTTGGTTTGTTTGGGTTAGGCTTGATTCTAGGGTTTCGATTTTGGGGACGACCAAGATGGGTTTTAGTTTTGGATCTTGGGCTTCATTCGCTCGCTTTGTCTACCAAGATGGAGCTAAGTTTTGGTTCTTGGGCTTCATTCTCTCGCTTTGACGACCAAGATGGAGCTAAGTTTTGGTTCTTGAGCTTCATTCACTCGCTTTAACGACCAAGACGAATTTAAGATTTGGATCTTGGGCTTTATTCACTCGCTTTAACGACCAAGATGGGTTTAAGTTTTGGATCTTGAGCTTCATTCTCCCGCTTTAACGACCAAGATGGATTTTTGTATTGGATCTTGGGCTTCATTCGCTCGCTTTAGCGACCAAGATGGATCTAAGATTTGGATCTTGGGCTTCATTCGCTCGCTTTGTCTACCAAGATGGATTTAAAAATTGAATCTTGGGCTCCATTCACTCGCTTTTACGACCAAGATGGATTTAAAAATTGAATCTTGAGCTTCATTCAAAGTTTTTTCCATAATGTAATGAAAAAGGAGTGACCACCCAAAATGGTCACTCCCTTATCAATTACTGCCCTACACCCGCTTTTTCTTGCTCTTCAATCCGTTTTTCCATTCTTTCGCGGTCTCTCTCAATAATGGGTTTTAAGTATTTACCTGTATAGGACTCTGGAATCTCACATATCTTTTCCGGTGTTCCTGTTCCTACAATCGTTCCACCTTTCGCACCACCCTCTGGTCCAAGGTCGATTAAATAATCTGCTGTTTTAATGACATCTAGATTATGTTCAATCACAAGAACGGTATCTCCATTTTCAACAAGTCGTTGAAGAACTTCTAATAGCCTTGATATATCATCAACATGCAGTCCTGTTGTTGGTTCATCAAGAATGTATAAGGATTTACCATTTGACCTTTTGTGAAGTTCAGAGGCTAGCTTCACCCGTTGAGCTTCCCCTCCTGAAAGAGTCGTTGCTGGCTGGCCAAGCTTTATATAACCTAATCCAACATCATAAATTGTCTGCAATTTTCGTTTGATTTTAGGGATATTTTCAAAAAACTCAACAGCATCTTCAACAGTCATATCGAGAACATCGGCAATATTTTTCCCTTTATATTTTACTTCTAATGTCTCACGATTGTAGCGTTTCCCATGGCATACTTCACATGGGACATATACATCCGGTAAAAAGTGCATTTCAATTTTGATAATTCCATCGCCACGACATGCCTCACAGCGCCCGCCTTTGACATTAAAACTGAATCTACCCTTTTTGTACCCGCGAATTTTTGCCTCATTGGTAGCTGAAAAGACGTCACGGATATCATCAAACACACCTGTGTAGGTAGCTGGGTTTGAACGCGGTGTTCGACCGATTGGTGATTGATCAATATCAATTACTTTTTCGAGGTAATCAATGCCAGTGATCTCCCTATGCTCCCCAGGCTTGCTTTTTGCCCGATTCAGCTTTTGAGCTAAGGTTTTGTGTAACACTTCATTTACGAGCGTGCTTTTTCCCGAACCTGAGACACCTGTTACTGCCACAAAGCTACCTAGTGGAAATTTCACAGTGACATTTTTCAAATTATTTTCTTTTGCCCCTTTGATTTCAATAAAACGACCATCTGGTTTACGGCGTTCAATTGGTAATGGGATGAATTTTTTCCCGGATAAATATTGGCCCGTTAATGAATGTGGATCATTCATAACTTCTTTAGGTGTTCCAGCAGATATAATTTCGCCTCCATGAACACCTGCACCTGGACCAATATCAATTAAATAATCCGCAGCGAGCATTGTGTCTTCATCGTGTTCAACGACAATCAATGTATTTCCGATATCTCTCATATTTTGGAGTGTTTGGATTAAACGGTCATTATCTCGCTGATGCAAACCGATTGATGGTTCATCCAATATGTAAAGGACACCGGTTAATCGTGAACCAATTTGTGTTGCTAAACGAATGCGTTGTGCTTCTCCTCCAGATAATGTTCCAGCTGCACGGCTCAACGTTAAATACTCTAACCCGACATTCACAAGAAATCCTAGTCGCTCACGAATTTCACGAAGGACAAGATTGGCGATTTGCCGTTCTTTTTCAGTTAAATCCAGCTGAATAAATAATTCATCTGCCTGTTCAATTGAAAGTTCTGTTACTTGCCCGATATGCTTATTATTGATTTTGACAGCAAGGCTTTCTTCTTTGAGGCGGTAGCCCTTGCATTTTGAACATGGTTGCTGTCCCATATATTTTTCCATTTGTTCACGAATATAGTCAGAGTTTGTTTCCCGGTAGCGTCTTTCTACATTGCGTATGACGCCTTCGAATTTCACATGTCCTTCACGAATTTGCCCAAAATCATTTTCATAACGGAAATAAATCGATTCTTCACCAGACCCCAGCAAAATCTTATCTAATTGGTGCTTTGGAAGATTTTTTACAGGTGTATCCATATCAATTCCAAAATGATTACAAACAGCTTCAAGCAGCTGTGGATAATATTGTGAACTTACTGGCTCCCATGGTGCAATTGCATGTTCTTTTAATGAAAGTTCCGGATTCGGAATAATTAAACTGCGTTCGACTTTGAGCTTCGTTCCAAGTCCATCACATTCGGGACAAGCACCGAATGGGCTGTTAAATGAAAACATCCTTGGCTCTAATTTATCAATTGAAAACCCACAATGTGGACATGCTAAATGCTCGCTAAATAAAAGTTCTTCCTGGCCGATTACATCAATAATGACTCTTCCATCAGCAAGCCTCAAAGCTGTTTCTAGTGAATCTGCCAATCGGGAGGCAACTTCATCTTTTACGACAATCCGGTCCACTACTACTTCAATTGAATGTTTCTTATTTTTTTCCAATTCGATGTCTTCACTTAAGTCAAGCATTTCTCCGTCAACACGTACACGTACAAAGCCTTGTTTCTTAATATCTTCAAATACTTTTACATGGGCACCCTTACGCCCTGAAACAATTGGTGCCAACACTTGGAGTTTTGTTCTTTCCGGATATTCCATAATACGATCAACCATTTGTTCAATCGTTTGTGAAGTAATTTCAATTCCATGTGTTGGGCAAATTGGTCTCCCAATTCTTGCAAATAACAGACGTAAATAATCGTAGATTTCTGTTACGGTTCCAACCGTTGAACGGGGATTTCGACTTGTTGTTTTTTGATCAATTGATATCGCAGGAGATAGGCCTTCAATCGCATCGACATCTGGCTTATCCATTTGACCTAAAAATTGTCTAGCATAGGCTGAAAGTGATTCCACATATCTACGTTGACCTTCAGCATAAATCGTATCAAATGCCAATGATGATTTTCCCGAACCGGATAACCCTGTTAACACAACTAATTGATCTCTCGGAATGGTGACATCAATGTTTTTCAGATTATGTGCTCTTGCTCCTTGAACGATAATTTTATCTTTTGCCATATATATGTCATCCTTCCGCTTTCAATTCTAATAATGTATCACGAAGCTGTGCGGCACGTTCAAAGTCGAGCGCCTTCGCAGCTTCTTTCATATCATGTTCTAATTGTTGGATTAATTTTTCTCGTTCTTTTTTCGTTAATTTCGTTGGTGTTGTTGCAACATATTCTTCTTGGTCTTCTGCTGCACGAGTCGCCCGGATCACATCACGGATATCCTTTTGTATCGTTTGAGGGGTAATCCCATGTTTTGAATTATATTTTTCTTGAACTGTGCGGCGACGCTTTGTTTCTTCAATCGCCTTCTTCATTGAATCCGTCATCTTATCCGCATACATAATGACTTGGCCATTCGCATTACGCGCAGCACGGCCGATCGTCTGAATCAGTGAACGTTCAGAACGCAAGAATCCTTCTTTATCTGCATCAAGAATAGCAACTAGTGATACTTCTGGAATATCTAAACCTTCCCTCAACAGGTTAATTCCAACTAACACATCGTATTTTCCAAGACGTAGATCCCGAATAACTTCAATTCTTTCTAATGTCTTCACTTCCGAGTGTAAATATTGTACTTTTATACCGACTTCCTTTAAATAATCCGTTAAGTCTTCTGACATTTTTTTCGTTAACGTAGTAATAAGAACCCTTTCATTGCGTTCTACTCTTTCATTTATTTCACCAAGCAAGTCATCAATTTGTCCTTCAATTGGGCGAACTTCAATTGTTGGATCAAGTAGGCCAGTCGGACGAATAATTTGTTCAACCATTTCTGGAGTATGCTCGATTTCATACGGGCCTGGTGTTGCAGATACGTAAACGATTTGATTCACATGTGATTCGAATTCTTCAAATTTTAATGGTCGGTTATCCAAAGCTGATGGCAAGCGAAATCCATGCTCCACAAGAACTTGCTTGCGTGCCTGGTCACCATTATACATTCCGCGTATTTGGGGAATCGTGACATGAGATTCATCGACAACAATTAAAAAGTCTTCAGGGAAATAGTCTAGTAGTGTATACGGTGTGGAACCTGAAGGGCGTAATGTTAAGTGACGCGAATAATTTTCTATACCTGAGCAGAATCCCATCTCACGCATCATTTCTAAATCATAATTAGTCCTTTGCTCTAGCCTCTGTGCCTCAAGTAAACGATTATTATCACGTAGTTCCTTTAGACGTTCTTCTAATTCCTTTTCAATATTTGCAATCGCTACCCGCATTTTTTCTTCTCGTGTTACGAAGTGGGAAGCCGGGAAAATAGCGACATGATCACGATCACCAATAATTTCACCTGTTAGAGCATCAACTTCACGAATCCGATCTATTTCATCACCAAAAAATTCAACACGAATACAATGTTCATCCTTTGAAGCTGGGAAAATTTCAACAACATCGCCTCTTACTCGAAATGTACCCCGTTGAAAATCAATGTCATTTCTAGAAAACTGTATGTCTACAAGTTTGCGAAGAAGCTGGTTTCGTTCAACTTCCATTCCAGTTCGTAGAGAAAGGACCATTTCTCGGTATTCTTCCGGATTACCCAAACCGTAAATACATGAAACACTGGCAATAATGATTACATCTTCACGTTCAAATAAAGATGACGTTGCCGAGTGTCTTAACTTATCAATCTCATCATTAATACTCGAATCTTTTTCGATATATGTGTCTGTTTGAGGTACATACGCCTCGGGCTGGAAATAATCATAATAACTGACAAAGTATTCAACAGCATTATTTGGAAAAAATTCTTTAAACTCACTGTATAATTGTCCCGCTAATGTTTTATTGTGAGCAATAATTAAAGTCGGCTTTTTTACTTCCTTTATTACGTTGGAGATGGTAAAAGTTTTACCTGTCCCTGTTGCCCCTAGTAAGGTTTGATGTTTCTTTCCATTTTTTATGCCTTCAACAATTTTTCGAATAGCTTCGGGTTGATCTCCTTGCGGCTGATACTTCGAAACGAGCTCAAATTGTTCGTTCAATCCATTTTCCTCCCATCCACTTTACCTATCTATGTCATCTTTTCAAAAAAGGTTCTGTTAAACTAGATTATTGATTTCCGCTGCAGGTACTCGCTTTCCGCGGGGCTGGCGATGAGCCTCCTCATCGCTTCGCTCCCCGCGGGGTCTCATCTGTCCAGCTGATCCCGCAGGAGTCTCGCACCTTCCGCTTCAATCAACATGGTATCAATATCAACACTGAACTTTAACAAAGCTTCCCAAAAAGGTACATTATTCACGTTTTTTCATACTTATTATTTTACCACAAACAAGTGTTTCTCAACCATAAAAAAGCGAACAAATTTTCGGTTTTTTAACATTTCACAGAAATTGAAAAAGAACCGGGAAAAAGGTTCCAAGTTCTTAATCGATTACTTTATTCTCTTTTCCAACGTATAAAGCTCTTCTTCTAACGAATTCATCCTTTGCACGACCATTTTTTGTGCATCTGCAATTGCTTCATTATAAAAAATTGGCCCTAATTTTTCTTTAACAAATACAAAGACATTTTCAGCAGCTAAATCCCCGATTTCTTCGTCTCTTTCATTTAGAAAAAATTGTTGAATTTCCCTTATTGCATCTTCTTTCATTTCTTTTGTTATTTTTATCATGTTCTCTTCTCCTAACATTTACTTAACGCAAGTAAAAAGACGTTTGAAACAATGAACTTTTCATTTGCCTCAAACGTTTTTACTTTCCGGTTTTTTCCTTTTTTTATTTCGGTTTACCATACGGTTTGCATAATAAAATCCAATGGTTAACGATGCAGCGTCAATAATAAATAAAGGCCATGTATGTGTGTATCCTTTATAAACAGAAGCGACAATCAAGGCGACTGTTAATAGTAAGCCCACAATATGGTTATATGTTACCCTTGTGAAAAAGACAACGAGAATTCCTGGTAGAAAAATAGCTGCCAAAATTTTATCTAACACTGTTTTCACCCCTAAGGTTAAAAATCCTATCTCTATTCTTTTCTAAAATGGAAAAAAACACAAGGGGGGTGAAAATTTTTTATTCTTCTAAATTTGCTTTAACGATTTTTTGTGTGACTTTGTTTAGCTCGCTATGTTCAATAAATTTTTCATCGAGCATGTCTGGTAAAACTTCATTGAGAAAATATCTCACGCTTTCCATTTCTTTAAATTCAAGAATTGTTAATAAGGATTCTTCATAGATTTCTTGAAAAAGCGGTTCAGGATTCCCTTTTTGGATTTCTCCGAAGGATTCATATAACAAATCAATTTTATCTGCGACTGATAAAATTTTCCCTTCTAATGTGTCATCTTTTCCTTCTTTAAAACGGTCTAAGTAAATTTGCTGATATTCCTTTGGAAATTCTTTAAAAATAAATTTTTGCGTCATTTGTTCTTCTACTTGGCTGAACAAGTCTCTTAGCTCGGCTGAGGCGTATTTTACTGGTGTTTTTATATCGCCTGTAAACAATTCATTGTAGTCATGATTTAATGCTTTTTCATAAAGTGCCTGCCAATTTACTTTATTTCCTTTATTTTCTTCCACCGTTCCGAGAAATTGGGCTACTTTTGTTACTTTAAATGAATGACTGGCAACGGAATGTTCTTGGAATTTAAACTTTCCTGGACAGCGATAAATTTTTTCTAAATCCGATAAGCTTTTGAAGTATTGATGAATTCCCATATTATCACCTTTTTTTGTATTTCGTGAGATTGTAACATAGATTAGGAAAAAGAGACAAATTCATACCCCTTATGATATGATTTTTACTCTGGCTTTGTTATTGACAGACTCTCCAACTGAAATCAGTTTATCAGTAATTTTAATTAATTAATCTACGTGTCGGTTATTTATAACCTTATTAACTATATTTATCCATTTCTCTTCATATAATTTTTGGTTGTAATTCTTTTCAATCTTTTTTGATGCAAGCTTACCCATTTTTATTGAATCTTTAGGATTGTTAAACATGGTAATCATAGCTTCAGCTAATTTATCTACATTATATTTTTCAACTAGTAAACCATTTTTGTGATGATCTATTAATTCTCTCGGCCCGTATCTGATGTCGTAACTTACTACCGGTGTACAATTAGACATACTTTCCAAAACTGAAAGGGCAAATCCTTCAGTTTTAGAAGCTAATACACTAAATAAAGCTCCTTGATAAATATCCGAAGGGTTCTGTGTATAGCCTTTCAATGAAACATTTTCTGTTAATTTTAATTCTTTAATAAGCTTTTGAAGGTTTTCTCTTTCTGGACCTTCCCCCCATAATTCTAACCTTACATCTGGCACACTTTTCAATACAATTTTAAAGGCTTTAATTATGTGATTTAAATTTTTAATAGCTGAATATCTTCCTATCACTACTGCCAACTTTTCATCTTTCTCCACCTTTACTCCACCGAACAAACCTTTTTTAATACTAGATTTAGCTGCATGCGGAAGAACGAAAAGGTTATCTCTTTTTCCGATTCGATTTTCAATATCAATCTTTTGCTGATTAGTAAGAACTAATGCGGCATCTAGGTGATCAATATGATTAATACCCGTTTGAACTGTAGGTGCAATATCTGAATCCGTTTCATAAGGTGCGGCAAGATGACTACTATGCAACCTCCAAATTTTAGCCGCTTTTTTATTCTTAACTTTAATCATCAAAATATCTGTGTTTCTTGCATCAGATACTAAGACTGGATTTTCACAAGCCTCAATTACATTCTCAATCCAATCAGTTTTTAATTCTTCGTCATTCTTAAAGATCTTCTTAATGTTTCCGTTAATTTCATGGACATTAACTCGAATCGCTCTTCCGTTTTCTGGATTCACCCATTTAGAAAGATACGGTTGAGAATCGTTTCTATAATAAACCATTTGTCTTGGTTTATTTAAATTAATGTCCATATATGAAACTTTTCTAACTACACCATTTTCATCATAAACCTCTTTTTTCGTTCTATATCTTTGTTCATTAAAATAATCAACAAAATCTAAAATACCATCATCGTGATATTTCTTGTATCTAGTGTATAGTCCATTTTCATAAACTCTATATGCATTATGTCCAACATGTGGGTCTAAAACCCCTGTTTCAATTGGTTCAGGCTTTACTAATAACTCTTCTTCCCCACAAAGTTCTTCATACATGTTTAATACTTTAACGTTTTTATTTAACTGATCTGTTTCTATCAAATTTTTACGAATTTTATCATACCTAGTATTAAAGTCAAATGTGAGAATATGAGTATCATATCCCATATTTGCAAATGTATTTGCTTGATTTAAGGATGCTTTTGTTAACCCGCCACGCTTTACGTCCAAGGAATTAACTAAAAAAAACATGCTTGTATTCAAATACTTTTACCTCCCGTAGAAAAAGATATATTTTACCAGTTAATAATATCATATTTTTACTATAAATTCTTATTATTTCTATTTTTAAACTAATAATTCGGTATGATCGTTAGTCACCCTTTCAAACTCTTGAAGATGGTAATTAGAAATAAAGTGGCGTTATGCGAGACGTTTAAAGTTTATTTAAAATCCGTCATATGCCTCTTGATTTGATTAAAACCAATCGTTAGCCACAAATATAACGGCAATCAAACGAAAACTGCTCCTTTATTTTACCTCTTTGTTTTGGGGCATAAACATAGAAGCCAACATCATTATTAGTGCACGCTTTTTGAAGTCTTGGTTGAATTCATTTTTTCTCCTTCGTTGAAACTCCCATTTTTATTCTTGAATGCTTCACAATATAGTTATTTATCAAAAATATTTCTCTCCATAAAAAAGTACCACAGTCCAAATGACCGTGGCAGACCCCATTTTTTCTTTCTTTTTAAAAAATACTGTAGCCTTTTTTCTTAGCCTCAATCATTAATGTTAAACTAATTAATGTAACTAAAACCGTCGCTCCCATGTCAGAAAGAATGGCAATCCAAAGTGTTAGCCAGCCTGGGATTGTTAGAAGTAAGGCAATTAATTTTAGACCTAGAGCTAATGATATATTTAATTTAATAATATGATTAACGCGTTTTGAAATTCTAACTGCAGAAGGTAGTTTTCCTAGATGATCCTGCATTAGGACGATATCTGCTGTTTCAATGGCACTGTCCGTTCCTTTTCCCATTGCAATTCCGAGATCAGCGGTCGCTAGAGCTGGTGCGTCGTTGATTCCATCTCCTACCATTGCAATTTTTCCCTTTTGTGTGAGTTCCTTTATTTTTTTAACCTTTTCATCAGGTAAAAGATTGGCATAGTAATTTGATAAGCCAATTTGTTCAGCAACTTTTTTAGCCGTTTTTTGATGATCTCCTGTCAACATTACCGTATGTTTAATTCCTGCTTGATGTAATTCGTTAATAATTTGTTTACTTTCGCTACGAACTTCATCGGTTATCCCCATTAAACCAAGAACTTTTTCTTTATCTGCGACAGTAACAAGTGTATATCCCTGATCTTTAAGTGCTGTAATTTCTTTTTGAATGCTTGCTGTCATTGCGGTAGTAGGCAGTCCTTTTTCATTGCCAACAAAGTAGCGCTCTCCGTTTACAATTGCTGAGATCCCTTGACCGGGTAATGTTTCCACATCTGTTGTTTCGATAAGAGGGGCTGATGCTTCTTCAACTTTTCGCATCACTGCTTTTGCAAGGGGATGGGAAGAAAGCTTTTCTACTGAGCCCGCAATCGTCAAAAATCGCTCATCAAATACTTTCATTATTTCTACAAACGGTTCGCCTTTCGTTAGTGTTCCTGTTTTATCAAAAGCGATCGTATCAATCTTTCCTAATTGTTCAAGGAAAACTCCGCCTTTAATGAGAATACCATTTCGAGCGTTCCGTGTGATTCCGGATACAATAGCTATTGGAGACGAAAGAACGAGTGCACAAGGACAACCGACAATTAACACCGCTAAGCCTTGGTAAAACCATTTTCCCCAATCTGCACCTGCCAAAAGTGGCGGAGCAATCATAACAATAATCGCGATTATTATTATTGCGGGTGTGTAATACTTTGCAAAATGGTTAATAAACTGTTCTGTAGGTGTTTTTGTTTCTTGTGCTTCCTCTACTAAGTGTAGAATTTTTGCAAGAGAAGAATCTTCATATGATTTCGTAATGGAAATTTTTAAGATTCCTTCATTATTAATACTGCCACCATATACGGATTCATCGATCGATTTTTCGACTGGCATCGGTTCACCAGTGATGGCCGCCTCATTTACTGAACTTTTTCCTTCGATTACAATTCCGTCCGAAGGGATTTTTTCTCCCGGCTTGACTAATACGATATCTCCTGCATTTAATGTTTCAATAGATACAATCTGTTCTTTTCCATTTGCAATTAATGTTGCTTGTTTCGGAGCGACCTTTAGCAATGCCTCCATCGAACTTCTAGCTTTTTCCATGCCAAGACCTTCAAGAAATTCATTGATTCCGAAAAGAATGGCGACTAGTGTCCCTTCTTTCCATTCACCAATTCCAAATGCACCAATGAGTGCTATGGTCATCAATGTATCGATATTAAATTTTAAACGAAATAAGTTTTTGATTCCTTGGATAAAAGTTTGGTATCCGCTCAATGCTGCGGCAATTATAAAGATCGTAATTGCTATACCTTCGCTCCATTTGCCAACGAATATCGCGATAAAATAAAGCACCGCTGACATTATAATTAATGTTTTTAGCATGCGGTTTGAATGTGAATGTGCGTGGGTATGATTATGATCGTCATGTGCATGTTCGTCTTTGACAATGGCCGTTCCATCATTTGCCAAAATCTTTTCTACTTGGGTGAGTGAAATATCATCTTTTACGATTAACTTGCTCGAGTTATACAAAACTTTTGCATCCTCGCCATTCTCAAGTTTTTGAATTTCCTCTTCCATTTCCCTGGCACAATTTGCACATGAAAGGCCTTGTAATTTATATTCAGCCATGTTAACTCCCCCTTGAACAAAGCAAGCAGTCTGTTACTATTTTTTCGATTATGACTTAATTGATCGTCTTTTATAATCTGTGTTTTCCACGTGTTATTATGTGAAAAAGATAGTCAGTGATGTCTAGCATGGTTAATGGTTTGTTTCAGTATATTCATAACATGTTCATCGTCGTGCGAATAAAATAATGTTGTGCCTTCTCTTCTGTATTTTACTAAGCGCAGGTTTTTCAAAAATCTTAGTTGATGCGATACAGTTGTTTGAAGAAGTGATAGTTTTTCGGCAATTTCATTTACGGAATGTTCTTTTTCGGATAATAAATGCAGAATTCGAATCCTTGTTGGTTCAGATAATGCTTTAAATGTTTGGGAAACGATAAATAATGTTTCTTCATCTAATTCATCATGCTCTAAATCAATACGATTATTATCTTCTGTCATTGGTTTCACCTCTATTATATTCAATATATGCATATATGTTCATATATTATATTTTTCATTTTATATAATGGGCCTTAAAGAAGTCAAGTATTATCAGAAAAATAGGATATCGATTTCCGCTCCAATCATAGTGCAAAAATAGCATTTTACTTTAACACAGCCAGAAAAATAAAAAACAGACGCTTTTTCGTCTGCTTTAGAGTCTTATTATTTATTTAGATCGACTAAGGAGCCGGTTTTCAAATATACGATCCATTCACATACGTTGGTTACGTAGTCTCCGATTCGTTCTAGGTGCTGGGCGACGAGTAGAAAGTGGAGAGCTTGATTTACTTTCGTTGAGTCTTGTTGCATAATTTCAATTAATTCCATAAAAATCATTGATAGATATTTATCAATTTCATCATCTTTTTTTGAAACGGCAACCGCCCCATCACGGTCAAGGGATATATAAGCATCTAACACTTCACGGACCATGGCTTTTACGATTTCAGCCATTTTAGGAATATCAATAAGCGGTTTTAAATAGGTTTCGTCCTTTAAACGAATCGTTGATTTAGCGATACTAACGGCATGATCTCCCATTCGCTCTAAATCTGTTGCTACTTTTAACATTGTGGCAATTCGTCGTAAGTCAGTTCCCACAGGTTGTTGCAAAGCAATTAACTCGAAACATTTCTTCTCAATTTCCACTTCATATTCATTTATCCGTTCGTCATCTAATACAACTTCCAACGCTAGTTCACTATTTTTGTTCACTAATGATGTGACACTTTTGTATATCGCCTCTTCGACGAGAAGTCCCATCGACATTAATGTTTCATGAAGTTCTGTTAAGCGATCCTCAAACACTCGTCTTGCCACCATGAATACCCCCTTAATTCTTAATATGCAATTAGCCAAATCTCCCCGAGATATAATCTTCGGTTTCTTTTCTTTCTGGATTGGTAAAAATAGAATGGGTTTGATTGAATTCAACAATCTCACCATTTAGAAAAAATGCGGTTTCATCTGAAACGCGTGCTGCTTGTTGCATACTGTGTGTGACAATAATGATGGTGTACTGCTCCTTCAATTCTAATATTAGCTGCTCGATTTTTGAGGTAGAAATTGGGTCTAAAGCTGAAGCGGGTTCATCCATCAAAATGACATCAGGTTGAATGGCTAACACTCTCGCTATAACAAGTCTTTGCTGTTGTCCACCGGATAGTCCCATCGCAGATGTGTGTAAGCGATCTTTTACCTCATCCCATAACGCCGCTTGTCGTAAGCTTTTTTCGACGATTTCATCAATCATTCCTTTTTTCTTCATTCCATGAATTCGCAAGCCATAGGCGACATTTTCGTAAATGGACATTGGAAAAGGATTGGGACGTTGAAACACCATGCCTACTTGTTTTCGAAGTTCGACGACATCAATTTTCGGACTATAAATTTCCTGATTATTATAGTTTAGACTGCCTTCTACTCTGAAGCGTGGCACTAAATCATTCATACGATTCAATGTCCGCAAAAACGTAGATTTTCCACATCCTGACGGCCCGATAAGTGCGGTTACTCGATTTTTTTTCATATTGATTGATATATTTTTCAAAGCTTGGAATTGATCATAATATACATTTAATTCCTTGCTGCTAATGATTGTTTTCGTTGTTTCGCGTTGTTCCATTGAGATGGCCAATTCGTTTCACCTACTTCGTATGATATTATCCGTGTTTCTGTTCAAATAGGTTTTGCTAATTGTGACTGTTGATTTCCGCTCCAGGCACTCGCTTTCCGCGGGCGGTCCGGGGAGCCTCCTCAGCGCTTAAGCGCCTGCGGGGTCTCCCCTGCCCCGTACTCCCGCAGGAGTCTCGTGCCTTCCGCTCCAATCAACATAGTTATAAATTCAACAATGTATATCTAATACTTCCTTCAATTAAATTGTAAATTTACCTATCCAAAATTCCCGGAAACATAATCTTCTGTTTGTTTTTGCTGAGGATTTGTAAAAATGTTTCTTGTTTCACCGTATTCAATTAGATCCCCCATGTAGAAAAATGCTGTGTAATCAGAAATTCTGGCGGCTTGTTGCATGTTGTGTGTAACGATGACGACTGTATAGTCCTTTTTCAATTCCATGATTAACTCTTCAATTTTACTCGTTGAAATTGGATCTAAAGCGGATGCTGGTTCATCAAGTAAAAGGACATCCGGTTCCATCGCAATTGCTCTTGCAATACAAAGTCGCTGTTGCTGACCTCCTGATAATGCAAGGGCTGACTTATTTAAACGATCTTTAACCTCATCCCAAAGGGCCGCTTTGCGTAGGCTTTTTTCGACGATTTCCTGTAATACTTTTTTATTTTTCTCTCCGTGCTGTTTAGGGCCAAATGCGACATTATCAAAAATACTTTTTGCAAATGGATTTGGACGTTGAAACACCATCCCAATATTTTTTCGGATTTCAAATACATTGACATCCGCTTGATTAATATTAAATTCTTTATAAAAGATGCTTCCTTCGACACGACATCCTTGAATCTCGTCATTCATTCGATTTAAACTTCTTAAATAGGTAGATTTCCCACAACCTGATGGTCCAATAAATGCGGTCACTTGATTTTTATAAATGGGCATCGAGATATTTTTCAAAGCAAGATTACTCCCATAGTAAACATGTAAATCCTTTGTTTCTAATGCTGTTTCTTTCTTTACTGTCCGGTCCTTTCGTTCATTTTTTCGATTCGTAAGTGAAACAACGACTTTACTTTGTCTCTTTTCCATTAATGCTTCCATTCATTCCACTCCTTCGTTTGCTATTAAGAAGATGTCATTCTTTTATAGATAAGTTTTCCAATCCATCGTGCTGCAAGGTTAAAGAGTAAGATTAAGATGATAAGCAACGCGGATGTGCCACTCGATACCTCTTTTACATCAGGCATTAATCCTTCTGAATTAATTTTCCAAATATGAACGGCAAGTGTTTCTGCTGGTCTCATCGGATTAAGTGGTGATGTCGGGCTAAATGGATTCCAATTTGAAAAGTCGAGAATCGGCGTACTCATTCCGGCTGTATATATTAACGCGGCCGCTTCACCGAATACTCTCCCCGATGCAAGAATAATTCCGGTAACAATACCAGGGATGGCTGCTGGAAGTAATATTTTTTTGATCGTTTCCCATTTCGAAATGCCAAGGGCAAGTCCTGCTTCCCGCTGTGCATTGGATACACCTTTCAAAGAGGTTTCAACTACACTAACCATTAACGGTAAGTTAAATATCGTAAGGACGAGTGCACCAGTTAATATCGAGAACCCCCACCCCATATAAATGACGAAGAATAAAAATCCAAACAAACCAACGACAATGGACGGAAGGGATGACAATACTTCAATCACAGTGCGAAGAATATCGGTAAATACATTTTTCTTTGCATATTCAGACATATATATTCCAGCACCTAATGATAATGGAATGCTGATGATCATTGTTAAAACGAGTAAATAAAATGAATTAAAGAGCTGTGGTCCAATTCCCCCACCTGCCTGAAACGATTGTGGAGGTGATGTAATAAACTTCCAACTTATATTTCCGACCCCGTTGACGAGAATATAGCCAAATAATCCAGCTAGAAGCAAGACAATAACAGCGGCAATTGCGTAAAAAATAACGGTTGCCATACGATCGACGAGTTTTGCATTCATTAGTAAACCCTCCTGCGACCTAAGATGCGAATAATAATGATAAAGACTAGTGACATGAGCAATAACATTAATGCTAATGACCATAAAGCATTATTCTCTGCTTTCCCCATGACGGTATAACCCATTCCCATTGTTAAAATACTCGTTAATGTTGAAGCAGGTTCTACTAATGAAGTCGGTATGACGGTAGAGTTTCCAATAACCATCTGTACGGCTAAAGCTTCACCAAATGCACGAGCCATTCCGAAAACGATCGCTGTCAATAAGCCAGGTAATGAAGTCTTAAGAATAACTCGGTAAATGGTTTGCCAGCGTGTTGCACCTAATGCTAAAGAAGCTTCTCTTATTTGCATTGGGACGGCTTCGATGGCATCCATTGAAAGACTTGTAATTGTCGGTAAAATCATCACTGTCAAAACGATTGTTCCTGCTGCAATGCCAAATCCACTTCCTCCTAGATGCTCTCTCAAGAAAGGAACAACGACACTTAAGCCAACAAATCCATATACAACTGATGGGATTCCAACAAGAAGCTCTATAACTGGCTGCAACACTTTCTTCCCAAACTTTGGTGAAATTTCTGTCATAAATATCGCTGCACCAATAGCAAGTGGTGAGCAAATAATGGCTGCTAAAAGAGTAACTGCAAAGGAACCGAAAATAAGCGGCAACGCCCCTACAATTGGTTTTCCTAATTCATTTAAACTACCAGGCTTCCACTCTAGTCCTGTAAAAAAGTCAACGATACTTGCTTTATTAACTGTAAAAGTGCTAAACCCTTTTGATGCAACAAAATATAAAATGGAAATCGCAATCATAATCATGATAGAAACAGAAGTAAATGTGAGAATTCTCCCCCTTTTTTCAGTCCAAATCTTAGTTGAAGAATTCCACTGTTTTTCAGTCATCTTTATATCCTTTAATTCCAAGATACTTTCCCCTTTCAAAGACATGTGTCAGTTTCTTGAAGAAAATGATTCTAGCAGCTAACACAAGCATAAAAAACGAATACTTCTCCCTTTTTCTTACAATCAATGAAACTTCCATTCTTAGCTTTCGACTAATGAATGGAAGTTCTAATCCTATAAGTTACCTATTTATTCTTTATATTCCCATCTGCATCACGTTCTACTTTCATTCCTGTCACTGGAATATAACCTAGTTTCGGAATAACTGAAGATTGAATGTCATCACTTAGGATGAAGTCTAAAAATTCTTTTGCTAATCCTTTAGGCTCACCGTTTGTGTACATATGTTCATACGCCCAGATTTTCCAATCATTTGTTTCTACATTTGCTTCCGTTGGTGCAACGCCATCCACTTTTAATGGTTGAATCGAATCATTGAAATAAGAGAATGCTAGATAACTAATCGCTCCTGGTGTTTCACTAACAATTTTTTGAACAGTACCAGATGAATCTTGTTCTTGTGCTTTAGCAGGTGTTGCTCCATCAAGTGCATGCTTTTCAAATACTGCTCTTGTTCCAGATCCTTCCGCACGGTTGATAATGACAATTTTCACATCTTTACCGCCGACATCTTTCCAGTTTTTAATTTTTCCTGTAAAGATGTCAATAAGTTGTTTCTTCGTAATGTCTTCTACACCTGCATCTTTATTTACTACTGGCCCCATGCCTACTACTGCGACTTTATGGTCAACAAGTTTACTTGCATCAATGCCATCCTTTTCTTCTGCAAAAATATCAGAGTTACCGATATCTACTGCACCTTCACTAATTTGGCTTAGGCCCGTACCACTTCCGCCTCCTTGGACATTAATGGTAGCCCCTTGATTTGTACTCATATATTGATTTGCTGCTTCATCAACCAATGGTTGTAATGCACTTGATCCAACTGCAGTGATTGAGCCTTTTGTTGATTCTTTATCTCCACCTTCTGCATTTGCTTTCGAGCCTGTTTCATTATTGCTTCCACATCCGGCTGCGAAAATTGCAAACACTAGTAACATACTAAATAATGCTAAGACTCTTTTTCTCATCTACTTTTGCCCCCTAGTTTTTTAGGTGATTTTTCTTACAAGATTAAGATAATCTATGGGTATTAAGCGTGTATTAATGAAATGTTAAGATATTGTAAATTAGAATCTGTTAAACAAGGGGGTTGATTTCCGCTGCAGGTGCTCGCTTTTCCGCTTCAATCAACCAAATGTAAAAATTTGCAAAGCGACTTAACATTGCAATAAAAAAACACATCCATAATCGGATGTGTTTGATAGAATTTCGAGAAAATCTACCTATTTTGTTTTTTAGGAAGGGTTATTGTAAATAGTGTTCCCTTGCCTTCTTCACTATCTACTTGGATAGAACCATGGTGGGATTCGACTAGATGTTTGACAATCGCAAGTCCAAGTCCAGTTCCTCCTGAATTACGTGAGCGAGCTTTATCCACTCGATAGAAACGTTCAAAAATGCGTGGCAATTCTTCTTTCGAAATTCCAATACCAGTATCTTTCACAGTTAACTCAATTTGGTCGTCTTTTTCCACAATCCCAATTTCAATTGTTCCTTTGTCAGGAGTATAGGTCACAGCATTGGCAACAAGATTCAATATAATTTGCTGCAAACGATCCTTTTCCGCATCAATGATGACTGGTTTTTGATTAGGAAGTTTGATAGTTAATTGTTTTTTATTAATTTCTTCTTGAATCGTATCGATCGTTTCGTAAATGACACCTGTTACATTTAATGGCTCGGGATGAAATGGAAGCTGATGCTGTTCAATTTTTGATAAGTGAAGAATATCGGTAATTAAACGATGGAGCCGCTCACTTTCATCATGAATAATCGTTAAGAAGGATTTTGCTATTTCGGGATCATACATTGCACCATCTAGCAATGTTTCTGCAAATCCTTTCAAAGAAGTAATAGGTGTTTTTAATTCATGCGAAACATTAGCAACAAATTCGCTACGCATTTTCTCCAATCTCCGAATGTCCGTTATATCATGAAGGACCGTAATGATTCCTTTTATTTCTCCATTTGCCCCTAAATAGGGTGCTAAATGAGCATCCAAAATTCTTTGATCGGGGTAATACATTTGCACTTCATCATGAATTTTTATTTTTTTCTTTAATGATTGATCAATTAATTGACTAAGACCAAAGCTTTTGCCTGCTTCAATATGTAGTTTACCTCTTAATTGATCGGCCGTTGATCCAATAATTTTTTCCATAGCTGGATTTACAAGAACGATGCGGCCTTCCGGATTGATTAGCATGACGCCACTAACCATATTGGTTAGCACACCAGTTAATTTTTGCTGATTTTCGCTAATTTCCTCCATCTGGTGCTGTAAGCTTTTCGCTAATGTATTGATAGCGATCGAAAGCTGCTCCAGTTCCCCGTTTGTTTTCGCCCTTACTCTGCTACTATAATCTTTTTCAGAAAGTCTTCTAGCTACTTGGATAATATCTTCAATCGGTCTTGTAATTCCTTTCGCTAAGCTAATGGCAATAATACTTGCTAAAATTAATGTAATTCCCATCGCTAAACCAAGACTTAGCCACAATTTTTTTATAGCATGATCAATATTTTGCAATGTAAACGCAACTCTTATTACTCCGACTACTTGATCATCGTTTTGAATAGGAGTGGCCACATACATCATATTGTAACCAAGGGTTTCACTAAATCTAATGGACTCAGCATTTTTCTTATGCCGTTTGATAATATCTTTAAACTCGGGACGATTCGCATGACTTTCCATCTTTGCCGGGTTATCTTCAGAATCCGCTATCACGTCACCGTTCGCATCAATGATGGTAATTCTAGGTTGGTTTTCGGCATAAAAGCTTTCGACCTTTTCTTGCAATTCATTGGATTGTTTTCGAATTTCTTTTGAATTAATAAATTCAGATACAATATTTGCATCTTGAAATAATTGATTCCTTGTCATATCCATATAAGTATTTTTCATCAAATCTCCGATAAAAAAACCTATCGCTAGTAGGACAAAAAACAATAGCAATAAAAAACGAAAAGAAATTTTCAACCAAAGTTTATTCATTTTTCGGTCCTTCCATTTTATATCCAAAGCCTCTTATCGTTTTAATATATTGTGGTTGTTTCGTATCTTCTTCAATTTTTTCGCGTAAATGACTAATGTGGACATCCACAATTCTAGTATCTCCTGCATAATCATAATTCCATACCGAATCTAACAGTTGATCCCTGCTTAAAACTTTCCCTCTATTACTTGATAAATAGAGCAGAAGTTCAAATTCCTTCGGTGTTAGTTCTAGCTTCTCACTTTTAAAATAAGCTTCAAATTGCTCCGGATATACCTTCAAATGGCCGATTGTATAATGCGGTTCTTCGGTTTCATTTGCTTCATTCGTTTCCGTTGTTCTTCGTAAGATTGCCTTTACTCTAGCAACAACCTCTCTAGGACTAAATGGTTTTGTTAAATAATCATCTGCACCGAGCTCAAGTCCGAGAATCTTGTCCAATTCATCCCCTTTAGCTGTCAGCATTAAGATTGGAGTTTTTATTTTTTCCTGGCGAAGTCTTTTACAAATTTCCATTCCATCCATTCCAGGCAGCATTAAATCTAAAACGATAAAACTAAATTGTTCCTTCAAGGCAAGTTCATAGCCTTCGGTACCATTTGCGGCAGTAATAACGGAAAATCCCGCTTGTTCTAAGTTGAATTTTAAAAGTGTAACGATTGAAGGTTCATCATCGACTACAAGTATTTTATTCATGTTAAAAGCTCCCTCCAAGTACCAGCTTATTTTTCTTTATCATACATGGAAGGGATTTTTATGTCATTAAAGAAATATTTTCATAAGCAAAAAAAACTATTAGAATGGATCTGGAAATATTCGTGTAAAGTAGCTTCGTTTCTATAAATTTCTTAATGGGGTTTTGACTACCAAGTTGGACTCGTTGCTTCGTTCTTGGGCTTCATTCCAGGGCTTTGACTACCAAGTTGAGCTGGTTGCTTCGTTCTTGAGCTTCATTCCAGGGCTTTGGCGACCAAGTTGGGCTGATTGCTTCGTTCTTGGGCTCCATTCCGGGGTTTTGACTACCAAGTTGGACTCGTTGCTCCGTTCTTGGGCTTCATTCCAAGGCTTTGGCGACCAAGTTGGACTTTTTGCTTCGCTCTTGGGCTTCATTCCGGGGCTTTGGCGACCAAGTTGGGCTGGTTGCTTCTCTCACCGGATAGATTGAATAACCTCCACATAAGAATGTTACTTTTCTTTAATCACGTATTTACAATGATCGCCGCCTTTAGACATGCAGCACACTTGTTCAATTTCATTTGTTTTTAATATCTTTTGAAATAAAGAGTGCTCACATGAACATGCTTTTTGGTACTTTCTAGCAACGTCAAAAATAGGACAATTATACTCCGTTAATTCAAAAGTACCATCCTCTTTTTCAACCCACTCCACCATATACCCGTTTTCGTTTTGAATATTAGCCAGTTCCGCTACCCGATCCTTTAATTGATTGTGTTGAATACGCTCTTTATATTTATTTTCTAATCGTCGTTCACGGTTTTGGAATAACGTATCTATCATCTCTTGTCCGTTCATTTCTTCAATGTCTTCCAGAAATTCAACTGTTATACTCGAATAGCTTTTTGGAAATTGATTTTCGCCCGTTTTTGTCAAAAAATACACTTGGACAGGTCTTCCCATCGATTTCCGTATTGTTTCGGATTGGATCAATCGTTCATTTTCTAAATTATTTAAATGGCGTCTTACCGCCATTCCGGTAATTTCAAGATGAGATTCCAAATCAACCACACTTAATTTTTTATATCTTTTTAATAAATGAAGAAGTTGATCCCTCGTTGAAGATTTTTTTTCCAACTTTCTCACCTCCGAATTTTTTCGTTGTACGAAGTAGTTTATTTTGTTATATTGATTATAACAACATTTTATACAAAAATATATAAAAAGTGTAGCTTATCGGTATGCCTTGCATATTTTAGAAGTACTACTACATAATTAAGGAGATTAACATGAAACTACTTGGAATTTCTGGTACTATTTCAGGTGAAAGAACAAGGTTAGTTGTTGAAAAAATACTTCAATCCGCCAAAGAACAATTCCCTGAAATAGAGATCGAATTATTAGATTTACAAAAATACGATGTTCAATTTTGTGATGGCCGGAACCCATCTACGTATACGGGGGATACGAAAACCGTTATTGATATCGTGTCTTCAGCTGATTTTTACATTATTGGAACACCAATTTATCAAGCGTCGATGACGGGAGCATTGAAAAACTTGTTTGATTTAGTACCGGTCGATGCATTTAGCGGGAAAGTCATCGGTTTTGCAGCAACAGGGGGAACATACCAACATTACTTAGTCATTGAAAACCAATTAAAACCAATTGCGGGATTTTTTCGATCATTTGTTGCACCGAATTATGTCTATGTTCACGATACCCATTTCAATTCAAGCAATGAAATCATCGATCAAAATGTCATTCAACGTATAAACGGACTTGCACATCAAGTCGTTTTCATGCAAAAATCATTAAATCATAAATAAAATGATTGAATTTTTTATATGCTAGAATATAGGATAAATATATCCTGATTGATAGTATAATGAATTGAGAACCAATTGGCTCTGTTTTATCTAACTATAATCATTCTCATTCCAGTTTCTAATGAGAAATCATGTAAAGGTGGTCAGTTTATATGGCTTTTGTAATTACATTTCCTTGTCAAGGAGAGAAAGCTGCAGAATGTGTAGAGGTTTGCCCAGTCGATTGTATTGCTGAAGGAAAGGATCAATTTTACATCGATCCGGATATTTGTATTGATTGCGGTGCATGCCAAGCAGTTTGCCCGGTTGACGCTATCTTCCACGAAGAAGAATTACTCGATGAGGACATGGAGTACTTTGAAAAAGCGAAGAAGTTTTTTACAACTTGATAATCATTAAGAAAAACGCCTGAACCTACAGGCGTTTTTTTCATTTCTCCTATTCCATTTTGTGATTCTACTAAAATTTTTACAAACATATAAATAGAATAACATGAATCACGAGGTGAGTTGATGAAGAAACGGACACCATTTATTGTCCCCTTTTTACTTGTAGCAGCGATTTTATTTATTTCCAGCCTTCTAACCTCAGTAGGGAGCAAATATTTTACTTCCTCCTATGTAAGTCAATCCATGAAAAACTTCTCTCCGGAAAACTTTGTTTATTTAATGGGATTGGAATTTTCACAAGTACATGAAGTATTACCGGAAAAAAGTAAGCCGCCGAAAATATCGACAGTTGTTTTTAATGCAGCTACAAATTTGAAGCCTGGTGATATTCGGAGCTTACTTGGCAGAGAGCTGCCCGGATTTTACTCCTATGATGCGGAAATCTTTTTTGCCGGAAAAGGGGCGGATTATACGAATTTACCTGTTGAATCTTCTCCTCCTCTTGAAGAAGTGCTGAAAGATAATGAAATTAATGAGGAAAATATTAAATCTGACGTTCCTGAAACAAATAAAAAGAAACCTAAAATGACGACAAATGGCAGAAAAGTTGTATATATTTACCACACGCATAGCTATGAGTCATTTAAACCACTTTTGAAAAATGGGGCAGTTTCAAGTAATAATGAAAAGGTAAATGTCGTTGCGGTTGGAAAAAAACTAACCGAAGAACTTGAAGAGCGTGGGATTGGTGTGGTGCATGATAAAACTAATATGGCAGAAGCACTTCATGCCAAAGGATGGTCTGTAAATGATGCCTACACCTTATCAAGAAGTATGGTTGCATCCACTTTATCCAGAAATAAAGATATTACGAATATAATTGATATTCATAGGGATTCTCAACCACGAAAATTAACAACAACTAAAATTAATGGGAAGCCATATGCCAAAATTTCTATTATTGTTGGAAAAGAAGTGAACAACTTTGAAAAAAATCGAAGCTTTGCTTTAAAATTTGCTAAGCAAATGGAGAAAAAATATCCCGGTATTATGCTTCATGGTGTAATGATCAAAGGGTATAATCAAGGAAATGGAAAGTATAATCAAGATCTGGCTAAAAATGCGATGCTATTCGAAATCGGTGGCGTTGATAATAATCTTGATGAATTGTATCGTACAGCAGAAGCTATTGCTGACGTGTACAGCGAATTTTACTGGGAAGCGGAAAAGGTTTCTGCTGAGCAGAAATAATAGAATGCTGTACATCAAATAAGGACAAACTGAAATGGAAATAAGAAAGGAGATGGTGTTCATGACAAAAAAATTTAACAAAGGAAGTAAAAATCAAAACGCACCCCAATCACAAGGCCAGGATCCTTTTAGCGGGGATAACAGTAAGGGAAATAAACGAAATAAAGGTAAGAACTCTAAAGAAGATTGAGAAAAGACAAACCGGTTTATTCGAATAACGGGTTCACTTGTTAGGTGCAAAACGCTAAATCACAAACATAATCACATAAATTTCACAACACAATTCACAGTATATTGCACAGTCAAAAAGGTGTAGGGATACAAATATCCCATGCCTTTTTTTTAATTTTACTAACCAGTTGTATAAGTTCAGTATATGCCCTAGCAAGTTTGAAAAATAAGCGGAGAAATTTCCCTTAATTAATAAATTTCACTGAAAATGACCTAAATAGACGAAGAAATTCCGCCTATTGACTCGAAAAACGTAAAAATGGGTATTTTTTCTTTGCCTAACCGGAAAATCTCCGCTTATATCCCTGAACCAGGACTCTATTTTGTAGTTTAAGCGGAAAATCTCCGCTTATTAAATATCACTGGTTTCTTCAATTAAGGTAAGAAATCTAGTTAACCTCATTTGGATACATTTCAGGTAGCCTTCGCGAGGTAAAAATGCATCTGTGGGGTCTTCTAAGACCGCTAATCATGTAGGAATCTGTGTGCCCGGGAAATTTATCCATTAAAATTAAATCCAACAACCCCTGTAATCACAACATAATCCACATACTAAATCACAAAAAACTCACACACCTCCAATAATTATTTCATACTCCGTGTTTTTACTATGTGATTCAGGAAACAATTAACAATTAAAATTCACCAAAATGTTGATAAATCAGTAAAAAACGCACTGTGAATCATAGTGTGAATTCAAGTGCGTTTTCCTATGTGTTTTACAATGTTTGCACCTCAAAAGTGAACCCGTTCTTTATTCGAACCGGTTTGTTTTTTCGAAGTAATTATTTTCCTAATTGGAATTGCAATCCTCTTTGATAATAGGTTTCCATCACTTCCTTCGGGACCATACTCCCGCCTGTGCCCCAAGCAAGATGAACTGCATTTCGCATTTTTCCTAATACAAATTGGTCTTCCAAATACTTTAGTCCCGACCGATCATTAAATAGTCGAATCGGTCCGGCTACTCCCGCCAACGCCGAAGGTTCTAAATACATCCCCTCTGTATCGGCTAAAGTGCTAAGTAAAGCATATAAGTGTTCATCACTTACTGTATATACTCCGCTAATTAGATTTTCCAATGTTTTACCGACAAATCGTGATGGTCTTCCAACAGCGAGTCCATCCGCTGCTGTTACATTATCAATTCCAAATTCTTGTACTGATATATGATCATGCTGTTCTGTCATTAATCCTAGAAGCATGCAAGGAGAATGGGTCGGCTCAGCAAAAAAGCAGTGAACATGGTCTTTAAATACTAATTTAAGCCCGAAAGCTACTCCGCCTGGTCCGCCCCCAACTCCACATGGAAGATAAACAAATAATGGATGCTCCTCATCCACTTTAATATCCATCTTGTCAAATTGTTCTTTTAATCGAAACGCTGCAACTGCATACCCTAAAAATAAAGTAGTCGAATTTTCATCATCAATAAAATAGCCGTTAGGATTTTGTTCTGCTTGCTTTCTCCCTTCTTCTACTGCTTTACTATAATCGGATGGATGTTCTACTACATTTACTCCTTTACTTCTTAACAGGTCTTTTTTCCATTGCTTCGCATCAGCAGACATATGTACGGTTACGCTAAATCCAAGCTTCGCACTCATGATCCCAATACTTAACCCTAAATTTCCTGTTGAGCCGACGACAATCGAGTATTGTGAATAAAATTTTCTAAACCTCTCACTATCAATCATAGAATAGTCATCTTTAAACGTTAGCATATTTGCTTCGATGGCGAGGTCTTCGGCATGTTTTAATACTTCGTATATTCCCCCTCTTGCTTTTATTGATCCTGATATGGCAAGATGACTATCACATTTGAGCAAAAGTCTTCCTTCCATTGTTTTTTTCATTTTACTTTCAAGCACTTTTTGCATATGAGGAATCTCGACAGTAGGAGATTCGATGATCCCATTCATTTCTTTTGTTTCAGGAAACACTTGCGCAATATAAGAAGAAAAACGTAGTAATCTTTGTTCTGCTTCTTTTACATCTTTTTCACTCAAGGATATATGTTTCATTGCTTCTTTAAATGTTCCGTATTTCGGATTTGTCCAAAATACTTCTTCGGTTGAAATCATTTGCTTAATTAAAGGATAGTTCTTTTCCCATTCTTCAACAGTTTTTCCTGCGATTCTTTCCATGTTATACTCCTTTCATAAACCGATTTTACGCTCCAACTCCCACTTATAAATTAATAGATTCAATTCAGCACCACCTATTGTAATTTTCTTAGAATCGAACCATTTTGCTCCTAATGCCTCGTAAAAATGGAGGGATTTATTTTGTTCTAATACTTCCACAAATATTGTCGTATATCCTAATTTCTCAAATTGATTGAACATCGGTTCCACTAGCTTTCTTCCAATTCCCATTCCTTGATACGATTCGAGAATATAAATAGCAGTAAGATCCCCCGCATTTTCTGTATGATTATTTCCTCTTTTACCACCGCTGACAAATCCTACAATTTCACCCTCATCATTTTCGGCAACAAAAACATCGTTCCCTTCTTCACTAATATTCTTTTTCCATAATTCTGTCCGTTGTTCATAGGATAGATTATCTAAAAAAGAATCCGGTACGATGTTTTTGTAGGTTGTCTTCCAGCTATCTACATGAACTTTCGCGATTCCAACTGCATCGAGTATCTCTGCTCTTCTAATAAACACTTTCATAATTCCCCTTTCAAGTAAAAAGTTTTTATTTTCATTCTACTTTAAGAATCAATTTGGTACTATAAGATTAGGAATTATCTGAATTATATTTCGTTAGGCGGGGATCAAATTGAAAAAGTATTTGTTACCAATCTTTATCTTAATAATGAGCGTTTTGTATATTTTTTTCATCCCAGAACATCCAATGCTAATTAAGATTTTGTTCAAACTAATTCCGATGTGGTTAATTATTAGCTATGCTTATTTACATCGCCCATCCACGTCATCAAAAACCTATTGGACCATTATTTGTGGATTATTCTTCTGTATGCTTGGTGATGGAACTCTTCATTGGTTTATCGTTGGACTATCCGCTTTTCTTATTGGACACCTTTTTTATATGGGTGCTTTTTTTAGCAATTGGCGGTTTTCATGGCTCCGTTTCGTTTCCATTATTCCGATTGTTTGTTATTCCTTTTTCATGGGAAAGGAATTAATTACAGCAATTATTCAAAATGGAAATGCTTCACTTGTCATTCCTGTAATCTTCTATGTAATTGTTATTTCATTAATGACTTGGTCGGCAATCATGACCGGTAACATATGGGCGAGCATAGGCAGTATTTTATTCGTTATTTCTGATTCCATCCTATCATGGAATATGTTTGTCGCAAACATTCCATATTCAAATGTATTAATCATGACGACTTATTATTTGGCTCAATTTCTTATTGCACATAGTGCTCGATCCATTGTGTCTAGCACTCTGTATTTAGACAAAAAAATTGGGAGCACCATTTAATGTAATGTGCTCCCGTACCTAACCATTTTTCCTATTCATTTTTGATCTGATCTTCTGGTTCATAATCTAATCTTTCGACTTTCCCATTTATAAGCAAGCTACAAAAGAAAAATCAAGTAGTTTTGTTTATGATTGTTTCGTGTCTAGCGGCTTTAAGTTTGCTTCAATTTGACTGCGTTTTTGTTCCAAAAATGGTGGTAATGCTAATCTTTCTCCTAAGTGCTCAATATCCTCATCTGTTGCAAAGCCTGGCCCATCCGTTGCAAGCTCAAACAAAATACCATTCGGCTCTCGATAGTATAAAGATTTGAAATAAAATCGATCTACAAATCCGGAGTTTGGCATTCTCTCCCCTTTTATTTTTTGAACCCATTCCTTTAATTCCTCTTCATTGTCCACCCGGAATGCAACGTGATGTACCCCTCCACGCCCCAATCTTTCTCTTGGCAAATCTGTTCTTTCCTCGATATGAACTTCGGCTCCTGTTCCACCTTCACCGGTTTCATAAACGAGAACATCTGGCTGACCGTGAACCGCCGAAGGGTACTTTCCTTTTAGACTGAATCCCATTATGTCAGTAAGTACCTCTACAGTGGGTTCACTATTCGGAACGGTTAATTTTACGGGTCCTAATCCAATAATCCCATATTCATTTGGAATTGGACTTTTCCCCCAAGGAGTGCCGGCTGCCACGCCTTGATTATTTTCATCTGAAACAAGAATGAGTCGCTGCCCCTCAAAATCTTTAAATCGAAGGGCTTTCCGATTAAAAACTTCTTCAATTTCACTATGTTCGATCGCCAACTCTTCAAATCGATTTTTCCAAAATGCCAATGCTTGATTATTTTTTACACGTAATGATATTTCAGAAATACTATTATTTCCGTCATGATTCCTTGCCGCATGTGGGATTTCAAAAAAGGTGAGCTCTGTACCGGCATTACCTAGTTCATCACCGTAAAATAAATGATAAACCGAAACATCATCTTGATTTACAGTTTTTTTGATTAAGCGCATTCCAAGTGTTTTTGTATAGAAATAAAAATTATTTTGCGCATTTGCAGTAAATGCAGATACGTGATGGATTCCTTTTAGTTGCATAGTGTCCAACTCCTTTTGTACATATTTTATCTCTTATTTCCCCAAAAATAATTTCGTATATTAAATATCTTGAATTAAAGATAATTGATAAATTGGTTTCTGTCAATAAAATAAGGTAATTAATATTTGTAATTAAATTTTTTGAAAAGGGGAATATAAACATATATGAAATTCAATAATTTTCAAATATAATAGAAAAATAATTAAAGAAAAGGGTCATTGTAAACTATTCTTAAGATTCTTGAAAAAGGGACGAAAACGATGATAAATAATCTGTATAAACGCTTAAAGCTTTCACCTCCAAAAATATTAATCCTTGGTTTTGTTGTAATTATATTCATTGGTTGTTTGCTTCTTCAATTACCTATCGCTACACAGGATGGGAAGGGGTTAAGCTGGATTAATGCCTTATTTACAGCAACTTCTGCAACATGTGTTACAGGTCTCGTTGTTGTTGATACTGGAACAACCTTTACTGTATTTGGACAAATGACTGTGTTGGCCTTAATTCAAATTGGGGGACTTGGGTTTATGACCTTTGCAACTTTATTCGCCCTGTTAATTGGAAGAAAGATCTCTTTGAAGGAACGATTATTGTTACAAGAAGCATTAAATGTGGTTTCTACTCAGGGGGTAGTCCGACTAGTTAAAACAGTCCTTTTCTTTACGCTAATTACGGAAGGGCTAGGAGCAATTTTATTAAGTATCCGTTTTTCATTTGATATGCCCCTTGCAAAAGCGATATATTTCGGAGTTTTTCATTCCATTTCTAACTTTAATAATGCAGGCTTTGATTTAATGGGCGGATTCCGGAGTTTAACAGGATACGTATCAGACCCTGTTGTAACTTTGGTGATCTCATCATTAATTATTCTAGGGGGAATTGGATTTATTGTTGTTCATGATTTCCTTGAACATAAATCCTTCCGTAGATTTTCGTTACATAGTAAAGTGGTACTTTGCACGACCGGAGCTTTAGTATTATTTGGGACAATGTTTATTTTCTTATTAGAATATAGTAATCCTAAGACACTACAACCGCTTTCTTCAAGTGGAAAAATCCTCGCTTCCCTTTTCCAATCGGTTACAGCAAGAACGGCGGGGGCAAATACAGTGAACATCCCTGATTTAACTGATTCCACGATATTTTTACTTATTATCTTAATGTTTATTGGTGCTTCTCCAGGCTCAACGGGTGGCGGAATTAAAACGACAACCTTTGTTACGTTATTAGGAGCAGCTTGGGCACAAATGAGAGGGAAGGAAGATGTCGTTTTCTTTCGCCAACGCTTAGTTCCCACGATGATTTATAAGGCAATCACTGTAGCATTAATTGGCTTTACAGTCGTTGTGATCGTCACGATGCTTCTTTCGATAACTGAAACAGAGAAAAACTTCGAGGTTATCTTATTTGAAGCAACCTCGGCCTTTGGAACGGTCGGACTATCAATGGGGCTTACTCCGGAGCTTTCCATACTAGGGAAAATTATTATTTCAATAACGATGTTTATTGGCCGATTAGGTCCACTGACAATTGCTATTGCCTTAACACATAAACAAACTAAAGAACTTTATCGTTATCCAAAGGGAAGATTTATGATTGGGTAATGAAACCATTCCGGGAGAAGTTTTCTCTCGGAATGGTTTATTTATACATGTCGGTGAAGTTTACATTTTTCGAAGATATCTTTGACTAAAACAAACTTTGTTTAGGCTACTATGTGAATGTCAATTCCAGATGTTAATCGCATTATTTCATTTACGATGGAGCCTTTTGTTATTTCCTCAAACCGTGACCTTGCTGATTGACCTAAAATAATTTGAGTAATATTGTATTTTTTTGAGATATCTGTTATTACTTTTGCAATCTTTTTATTGGTCATTTCTTCTACAATAAATTGTGCATTGAATTCTAGTGCCAACTGTTCCCATACGAGTATGTTTTTCCTCTCCTTACTATTCATGATGTCCATGCTTTTATAGGTTCCATGAAAAATATAGAGAGCTGATTTTAAACGACTGGCGATACGCCATCCTCTTCTAATAAGCTTTTCTGCATTTAGATCATTCTGAATGCAAACTAAAATTTTTTCACTTGTTCCATGGGGAATGAAATTTTCCTTTTCAGCTTTTTCATCTACATCATTAGCGACTTCACGTAGTGACAATTCTCTTAATGCTGATAAATTCCATTTAGTAAAAAAGTTTTGCAGTGCCTGGTCAATCTTATTGGCCGTATAAATCTTTCCCTCTTTCAAACGCTTTTGTAATAATTCGGGCGTCACATCGACAAGGATTACCTCATGAGCAGAATTTAAAATAAAATCAGGAATTCGTTCTCTCACTTGAACCCCTGTTATTTGTTGAACAATATCATGTAAACTTTCTAAATGCTGAATATTCACGGCGGAGATAACGTTTATCCCGTAAGTTAGAATCTCCTGAACGTCTGCATATCGTTTTTCATTAGAAGAACCCGGAACATTTGTATGTGCTAGTTCGTCAATGATGACGACATCAGGGTTTCTTTCAATAATTTTTTCTAGGTTTAGCTCTTTAAAGATTTTACCCTTATATGAAATGTCCTTTAATGGCACTATTTCAAGGTTCTGAATAAGTTTCTCAGTTTCATGACGATTATGTGTTTCGATGAAACCAATCACTACATCAATTCCTTCATTTCTTAAGTCATGAGCTTCAAGGAGCATTCGATAGGTTTTCCCAACTCCAGGTGCAGAGCCAATATATAACTTTAATTTACCTTTGTTTAATCGTTCAATTTCCTGAAGAATTTCCTCGGGGGTTTTTCTTCTAAAACTAAAATTATCACTTACAAACATTTCAATCACCCCAAAGACCAAAGTTTAGATTACCATAAAATGTCTACTCTTCATGCTCCAGTAAATCCATCAATGCTAGGTTAAGAGTTAATACATTAATTCTGGGTTCTCCAAATAGTCCTAAGGACCTTTTTTCTTTATACTGATTAATTAATAGATGAAGTTTTTCCTCAGAAATTCCAGATTCTTTTGAAACTCGGGAAATCTGAAATTCAGCCGCCTTAATAGAAATTTCCGGGTCAAGTCCTGATCCTGAATTCGTAATCAAATCCAATGGAATATCGCTTGTTTTTATTCCAGGATTTTCTCTTTTTAAGGTGTCAATCGATTCTTTTACTCGTTTGAGTAAGTCTTTATTGGATGGTGCATAATTAGTAGAACCACTAGCAGCTCCATCATTTTGAATCGATGATATTCTTCCGTGAAAATACTGCTTCGTTGTAAATTGTTGTGCAATTAATTCAGAACCTATTATATTATCTTCATCATATACTAGACTTCCCTTTGCTTGCTTCGGAAAAATTAGTTGAGCAGCAGCTGTTGTCACTAATGGATAAATTAACCCACATAGCAAAATGAACAATAAACAAAGACGGACCATTTTCATTTAATTACACTCCTCGTATAATAAGTTTTAGAAATTGCTTTTATTGTTCTTTGATAACTAAATAATTAAGATATTGCTATCTATGATGGAGGCAATGCTGCTCTCTCTTTATATTCATAAATAGCACAACCCGAATTGCTTGGATACTGGGGGATATCCCTGGATAATAGACATTGGAATGGATCCAACTGGGAATATGCTGTTTCCTCCTGTAGTTCGACTACGATTAAAGACTGTGACCCAGACAATGGTTGTACTGCAAACACACAAGCTGTATCGGTGTATTTCTATACCAATGTTAGTGGACATTGGGGCAGCTTTTAGAGACGCACCTTTTGAATACTCATACGCGAGGCTGTTGCCAGACCATTGTTTCTAGGGATATCCCGCAGTATCCAAGCTTATTCCATAATCAAATGAAAGGAGGTCCTTTCCGTGAATTTATTTGTAGGTATTGATGTAAGCTCTAAAAAACTTGATGTGTGTTTTCTGGACAGCGAAGACACACGTTTAAAAGAAACGACTTTTCCAAACGATATTCATGGAGCGAACCAGATTAAAGAAAATATCTTAGCTTATCATGGACAATCCCATTACGAAAAAATCATTGTCGGCATGGAATCCACCTCTGTGTATAGCTTTCACCCTGCGCATCTTTTAGATAACGATGCCGACTTAAAACGGATTGGGGTGGAAGTGGTGGTTCAAAATCCAAAGGCGATCCATCGGTTTAAAGGCTTATTTGAAGAAGATAAAACCGATAAAATTGATGCATTTCGGATTGCCGACTTTCTTCGGTTTGGGCGCTATAATAAAACCATCATCAAGGAAGAAAAGTATGTTGCCCTTCAGCGTTTAACGCGTTCTCGTTATCAGGTCATTCATCAATTGACCGAGTGTAAGCAGCATTTCCTTGAAAATCTCTATTACAAGTGCAATACATTGACCAATGAAGTAGATACTTCTGTTTTTGGTTCGACCATGATGGAGTTGTTCGCTGAATCCTTTTCGCTGGATGAGATCGCTCAGATGGAGCTGGAAGAGCTGGCTGAGTTCCTTCAAGAGAGAGGAAAAGGTCGCTTTCGTCAGCCAGAAAAAGTTGCGAAATCCATCCAAAAGGCGATTCGTGACTCCTACCGTTTAGGCAAGGTCGTACAGGACTCCGTTGATGTCGTATTGGCCACCTATGCCAAACTCATTCAAACACTTAAAAACCAGGTCAAAGAGTTAGAAAAAGGGATTGAGTCCCTATTTCACATTATTCCAGAAGGACAGTGCTTGAAAAGCGTGCCGGGTATTGGTCCGGTTTATGCGGCAGGGATTATCGCCGAAATCGGTCAAATTGATCGATTTGAAACACAAGCGCAAATAGCTAAATATGCCGGTCTCTTCTGGAAAAAATCGCAATCAGGCGACTATGAATCGGAACGAACACCACGAGTCATGTCGGGAAATCAGTATCTTCGTTATTACTTAGTTGAAGCTGCCAACTCGGTCCAACGAAATGAACCCGCCTATCGTGAATTTTACTTAAAGAAGTATAAAGAAGTTCCGAAATTTCAACACAAAAGAGCCCTTGTCATGACTGCAAGAAAATTAGTGCGTTTGGTGGATGTGCTACTACGCAATCACCAACTCTACACGCCAAAAAGGAGCGTGTAACTCAAAAGCAAATAGCTGCTTTTGAATCCTTTCAGCAAACCCGAACAAGCGTTCTTGTGATGGTGCGGGTTTAGTTCAGTGCGCCTTTTTTTCCTTTGAAAGTCCAAAATCAACTTTATTTTTTATGGATTTTCTCTTGACTTATTACCACAAGTCTTTGACTGATTTTTAACTTACACTTCAACTAGTCACTGCAATAAATCTTTACTTTTCTTCTTTCACCTCCAAAAAAAATAGACCAATACATACTTTCCCTCCGCTTGAGTAAAAAAAGTTCCGGTCAGTAAATATGCATTCGATTTGAATGCCTCTGATTCGAATCATTTTTCTCAATTTTTTGGAGAAAAAGTACACATTGGTCTACCTAATGCCCAGCAAGCATTCGCTCCCTTTGCATTCTGTCTTCCAAGTATCCTTTTTTAAAAATAGGCAAAACAAAAAGACCTACTATTAATTCAAGTTTCCTTTTTGATTATGTATAGAACATAGTCAAAAAAGCACCTTGGTAAGGTGGTCTCTTTAGACCTCCTTCGCTTTAGCCGACGAAGTTAGCTGACGGGTAGGATGGCGAAAGAGAAGATCTCATCCCTTCTACAAACCGTAGAATTAACCCCAAGAAAGTGGTTCCTCCGTTCTCAATTTTGAGACTAGGCCGAAATATTTTTTATTATGACGCTTATTCTACTTCGCTCCTTGCTTATTTGTAAATTACGAAATTTAACGAAATCCGGTTGAATTTTCTCAATTTCCATATCATTTCTCAAATTATCTATTTATTACTAATTTTTTCGTAATATTTCGTTGGTTTTTTATTTTTTTATTTTTCTATTGACAATGGTAAACATCCAAAAGTAATATTATCTTCAAGATAATGGAATGGGGGCATTGACCATGGCAATAACAAAAAAAAGGTTAGAAGCGGATCTTAGTGAAGCCTTTATTAAACTTCAACGAGATCTTATTGGCCGTGGGCCACAAGAAACAAAAACATATATTGTCCATGATATGGTCATTGCTAGATTTAAAGGTGTTTTAACCATTGAAGAGAAACATTTAGTTAATCACCAATATGGTAAAAAGCTAGTGAAACAAATGCGTCAAGTTCTTAGGGAAATGTATAGCGAAAACTTCGAGAGAATTGTCGAGAAACTTACGAATTGTACAGTAATCTCAAGTCATAGTGATATTAGTACAAAAATGGGGGAAAGAATTGAAGTGTTTATATTAGATAAGAATTTAGAAAAGCAATTTGAACAAGATTGATAGATTATCTATATGAATCTACTAAAAATACGCCTAGTAGTCTTGTACTAAGCGCATTTTATTTTTCGAATATCTATTAGTAAAACAATTATGAAACTTCAAGTGTAAATGGAACAGTAAGGATGTTGCCATCAATATTAAATTGCCCCCAAATACGATAGATTCCTTTATTCGGAAAATACGTCATAAACGTAACTTCTGGTCCAGTCGTTTTCGTATAGATAGGGTGAACATGTAAAAAATGTTTCAAGTCTTTATCGATTGCTACCGCATGCCCGATCGTTCCTAGATAGGGTTGAAGATCCTTAATCGGTTTTTTTGTTTGTTCATCATACAATGTGAATGTAATATTCGTATTTTTTTTCGCCTTTAACTCATTTTCAAAAGAAAGCGTGACTTTCTTACCATCGATTACTTTCGTTAGATTTTTATCGGGAACGATTGGTTTTGGTTTTGGCTCATCTCCTACTACATGAACCCAATGATCTTCCAAACTGTATTCGCTCGCTCCTACTGGTGTCATTTCGGCAGTCATTTTATAATCGCCACCCGCCGGAAATTTCGTAGTGATGGTAAACTCGCCATTATCCTTTAATGTTGGGTGGATATGACTGAAATAAGATAAATCTTTGCTGACAATAACTAAATGCATTTTCTTTTCGCTTACAGTTTCAAATTGTTTGATAAGTTTATCGTGTTTATCTTTTATTACGATAGACATTGGAACATCCTCATTTGCTTTCGGATCTTTCGGCAATGTCCAGTCTGATTTCGTTTCATCACCTGTCACTGGCTCCATTGAGCTCATATCATGCTCTTTTACTGACATTGGCACTTTTGCTGCATTGCAGGCTGACAAGAGGAGTGAAGTGACCACACTGAAAAATAGCAATTTTTTCTTACTCATTAATTTCCTCACCTATTCCTTCCATTTAAAATTGCAAAATCCCAATATATTTGTTTTTCTTCCATATCTTACAAACGATAACCACTATATTTTAACATACTTACTCTAATTGTTTCGCAAAAATTTCAAAAAGAAAAAGCATTGAACTACTATCAATGCTTTCTCTTTCTATCTAATGGCCGCCAAGATAGGCTAATTTCACTTGATCACTACTATCTAATTCTTCCGGAGTTCCGGATGCAACCACACGACCCGTTTCAATGACATAGGCTCGATTAGCTATCGATAATGCCATATTAGCATTTTGTTCAACAAGTAATATCGTAGTACCGGACTGATTAATTTCTTCAATTATTTTAAAAATCGTTTTTACTAAAAGTGGTGCTAATCCCATTGATGGCTCATCGAGCAGCAATAATCTCGGTCGGGCCATTAATGCACGCCCCATCGCCAGCATTTGTTGTTCACCACCTGATAGCGTCCCGGCCTGTTGTTTTTTTCGTTCTAATAAACGTGGAAAAAGCTGATAGACTTTCTCGAAATCCTCTTTAATTCCAGCTTTATCTTTGCGTAAAAATGCACCTAATTCGAGATTTTCTTCGACAGTCATATTGGCGAAAACCCTTCTTCCCTCAGGAACATGGGAAATTCCCTTTTTAACTATACTTTGTGCGGCATTCCCAGCTATCGAGCTTTTTTCGAACAAAATTTGACCTTGTTTAGGCTTTAGTAATCCGGAAATCGTTTTTAATAACGTACTTTTTCCTGCACCATTTGCACCTATTAATGTGACAATTTCACCTTGATTAATCGTTAGGGAGACTCCTTTTAATGCTTGAATATTTCCATAATATACGTTGATGTTCTCAATTGTTAGCATTATGAAACCTCCTCCCCTAAATATGCTTCGATCACTTTCGGATTGTTTCGTATTTCTAATGGCGTGCCTTCTGCAATCAATTGTCCGTGATCAAGAACGTAAATCCGTTGACATACGCCCATGACAAGCTGCATATCGTGTTCGATAAGTAGAATTGTTAAATCAAATTTTTCTCGAATAAAAGCAATTAATTTCATTAATGATTCCGTTTCTTGTGGATTCATTCCTGCTGCCGGCTCATCAAGTAAGAGCAGGCTTGGCTTTGTAGCCAATGCACGAGCAATTTCGAGACGTCTTTGTTGTCCATACGGCAGATTTTTTGCTTTTTCATCTTTATATAAATCAAGATTGAAGATTTTCAGAAAATCAATCGCTTCCTGCTCCATCTCTTTCTCACCTTTAAAATGCGAGGGAAGACGCAGGATAGAGCTAAATATTCCATGTTTAGCATTGGAATGATAGGCAACTTTAACATTATCTAAAACCGTCAGCTCGTTAAATAGTCTAATATTCTGGAAGGTCCGACTAATTCCTTTTCTCGTAATCTGATAAGGGGCATTCCCATTAATCCGTTTTCCGTTTAATTCAATATTCCCCATGGTAGGTTCATAAACACCTGTTAATAGATTAAAAAACGTTGTTTTCCCTGCACCATTCGGTCCAATTAATCCAACCAACTCACCTTTTCCCAACTCCATATTTACATCTGAAACAGCCTTTAGTCCCCCGAATGTAATCCCTACATGATCTACTTTAAGCAGTGGTTTGTTTGTTTCCATTTTGTGTCCCTCCACCAGCATCTTTGCTTTTTTTGAAGAATGAGGTAATTTCTCTTGTTCCCAGTAATCCTTGTGGACGGAAAAGCATTACGATGATTAGGACTAGTGAATAAATAATCATCCTTGTTTCAGCATAATCTTGTAAAAACGTTGAAACAATCGTTAAAATGACAGCCGCAATCACTGCTCCCGATAAACTTCCCAAACCTCCAAGTACAACAAAGATTAAAATATCGAATGATTTTAAGAAACCAAAGTTCGTCGGTTGGATAATATAGAAGTTATGAGCATATAATCCTCCTGCCACTCCGGCAAAAAAGGAACCGATCGCAAATGCGATTACTTTATAATAAGTCGTATTGATCCCCATAGCATCAGAAGCAATCTCATTTTCTCTAATCGAAATACATGCTCGCCCGTGGGTCGAATTTGTAAAATTGACGATAACAATAATAGATATTAAAAGACAAGCGTAAACCCATGGCCAAGTAGTATAATTCATTACCTGCATTCCACTAGCTCCACCAACATAGTCAATGTTTAATAGGATAATCCGCACAATTTCACCGAATCCTAAAGTGGCAATTGCTAAATAATCCCCTTTTAAACGAAGGCTGGGAATCCCGATAATCAGTCCAGCAATAGTGGCGACAATTCCCCCAACAATTAAAGCAATGGGAAATGGCAGTTCAAGCTTCATCGTCATGATCGCTGATGCATATGCACCGACAGCGAGAAAACCAGCATGTCCGATCGAAAACTGACCGGTAATTCCGATAATTAGATGTAGGCTAATCGCGAGAATGATATTAATAGATAAAGTAAAAAGTGTATTCGTGTAGTAAGAACTAATTATTTCACTACTAATTAGCCATTGGACAACTACAAAAAATATTAAGGATACAATGATTGATAGCCAAAAACCTTTTGACTGTTTAAGTATCGACATACCTTCTCCTCCTTCTTAAACCTTTTCCTTGAAGTTTTTGCCAAATAGTCCAGATGGTCGAAAAATAAGTATAAGAATGAGTACGATAAAGGCAACACCGTCACGCCATAATGAATAACCAAATGCACTGACAAGTGATTCGATGACACCTAATAATAATCCACCTACCATTGCCCCCGGAATGATTCCAATTCCTCCTAAAACAGCAGCAACAAATGCTTTGATCCCAGGTATTAGCCCCATTAATGGTTCGATTTTTATATAATATGTTCCGAATATTACGCCTGCGGCTCCTGCTAGTGCGGACCCAATGGCAAAAGTAGCGGAAATCGTTCGATCAACACTAATTCCCATTAATTTTGCGGCTTCTGCATCATGAGATACGGCTCTCATCGCTTTTCCCGTTTTCGTTTTATGCACAATAAATTGAAGAACAATCATCAGCACAATGGATATACCTAGAATAAACAATGATTGACTATTGATCGTAATACCTAAAATGTGGATACTTTTTGAAGGAAGAGTATTAATCGGATAAGCTTCTGGTTGTGCACCTCTTAAATAAATCATTCCATATTCAATTAATAAAGAAACACCGATTGCGGTAATAAGTGCGGCAATTCTCGTCGCATTACGTAACGGCTTATAGGCGATTCTTTCAATTACTACCCCTAGAATTGCACAAACGACCATCGATATAATCAATGCCGGGAAGAAACCAAGATGTAAAAAGGTAATCGAGTAAAATCCGATAAAGGACCCGATCATGAAGACATCCCCATGAGCAAAATTGATTAGTTTAACAATTCCATAGACCATTGTATAGCCCAGTGCAATGAGTGCATAAATACTACCTAGTGAGATACCGTTTACTAGCTGCTGAATTATCTCCATTGTCTCACTCCCCTTAAAATCCTGATAAACTCTAAAATAGGGGGACTAGCCCCCTATTACAATTTATGGATTAATTTTTGCTTCAAATTTTTGTTCGCCATCTACAAATTTTAAAATCGTCGCTGATTTAATCGGATTATGATTTTCGTCAAGTGTCATTTTTCCGGAAATTAAATCAAGTTCTTTCGTTTCAGCTAGTGCCTTTTGAATTTTTTCAGGCTCAGAGCTTCCTGCACGTTTAATGGCATCTGCAAGGAGATATAACGTATCGTATCCAAGAGCATTGAATGCGTCAGGCGTTTTATCTTTGTATTTCGCTTTAAATGCTTTTACAAAGTCTTGAATTTTCGCATCCGAATCTCCAGATGAGTAGTGGTTCGTAATATACGTATTATTCGTTGCTTCTTTTCCACCAATTTCAATGAGTTTAGGAGAATCCCATCCGTCTCCACCCATAAATGGTACATTTAAACCTATTTCACGTGCTTGTTTCAAAATTAAGCCAACTTCTTCATAATATCCAGGTACAAACACAAATTCAGGATTTTTTGATTTAATCCGAGTTAATGTAGAGCGGAAATCTGTATCTTTTTGTACATAGGCTTCGTCATTGCCTACAATGGTTCCACCATTCTTTTCAAATGCTTCTTTAAATGCTGCCGCTAATCCTTTTGCATAGTCACTTGAACTATCGATAAGGATCGAAGCTGTTTTGACCTTCAATTCATTAGAAGCAAAATTCGCTGCGACTGTTCCTTGGAATGGATCAATAAAGCAAGTTCTAAACACAAAGTCATTTAGTTTTCCTTTATCAAAGGTAATAGTCGGACTAGTGCCAGTTGGAGTAATGAGCGGAATTTTTTTCCCTTGGGCAATTTGTACTTGTGCAAGTGTATTTGTACTTGTTGCTGCACCAATAATCGCTGAGACTTTATCCTTATCTATTAATTTCGTTGCTACACTTGTTGCTTCAGCAGCATCCGATTTATTGTCTACTTTAATTAGTTTAATTTTCTTTCCGTCAATCCCTTCTTTGTTGATTTCATCAAGAGCGAGATTCACCCCTTCTAAAATCGATTGGCCGTAAGAAGCAACCCCACCGGATAATTCAAGATTGGCTCCGATTACTATCTCATCCCCGCCTTTTCCCCCACTCTTTGCTCCGCCACAGCCGGCCATTAGTCCAGCTGAGAGTAGAAGTGACATCGAAATACCTAAGATTTTCTTCATATCTCTAATTTCCCCCTTTTAGACATAGTAAATTTTGTTCATTAGAAACAGGTATTTCTTCCTCCTTATTATTTATATTTGTATTATTCAAAATAAAAACCAAGTTCTGAAAACATTGTACAAAATAATATGTGTTTAGTCTATATATTCCGATAATTTTACTTATTAAAAATTTTTTTAAATTAAATTAAGTAAAAAATAGAAGATAGACTTCATCACTCGATGTCTATCTTCTAATGAACATCTTATTTATTTTAGTAAAGTTTAATTAGAAATAAATAATGGACCGTTCCTTTACGCTACAGGGTGCTCGCTTTCCGCGGGGAGGAAGTCGAGCCTCCTCGACGCTTTTCGCGCCTGTGGGGTCTCGACCTTTCCTCTATGTCCCGCAGGAGTCTCGCACCCTTCCGCTCCAATCCACTCTGTGCTTTTAATATTGTTAAAAGGATTTATAGAGAAAATAACATCTCAATTCCAGTAATCAATATTCCAATGATGAATCCGCAGATTGCTCCGTTTACTCTTATCCATTGCAGGTCTTTACCGATATTGTTTTCTACCATGTTGATAAGTGTTTGATCATCGAGTTTGTTTAGGTTTTCTTCAACTAGTCTGCCGATTTTTGAATGATTTTCTTCGACAAAGTTTGTGATTTGTGTGTGGAGCCATGTTTCGATTGCCATCATTTTTTCTTGATTTCCTCTAAGTGATTGGAATAGCTCCATGATTAATGGAATAAGATGTGCTTCCACAAAAGGACTATTTTGAATATAACCCGCTAGTTTCTTTTGCATTTCAAACAGTATTTTTTCAATACTTTCAGACGGATCCCATTCCTCAAGCAATGATTGCTTGAATTTCTCCAATTCTTCAATGAGCGCTTGATTATCTCCGGCATTATGTAAGAACGTTTGAATAGATAATAAAACCTTTTCCCGATCATTACTATTCGGATTTTGTAGATCATGAATAACATTACTTATAAGATTTTGAATGATTTTCCCCATTTTCTCTTCGTTAATTAAGCTTTGAAAGGATTTTAGAGCAAATTGTAAAAAACCATCTAATTCAATTTTATTAAGGGCAGTTACTGCCATACTACCAAGCTTGTATTTCGTTTCTTCTTTCGAAATCCATTTCTCCCCATGCATCAATAGATAATCCAATCCTTTTTGATCAAATTGATGATCAAGAATTTTCTTGGACCCAACTTCGAGTAGAGATTGCATTTTATATAAATAAAGATAATCCTTCATATATTTTGAAAGAAGTGGAGCAAGCTTTTGAACGTCAACTTTCACAATCATTTGTGATAATAAAGTTGCGATTGCTTTGTTTAAGCGTGGTGATTGCAATTCCCTTTCGGCTATATTGATTATTTTTTCTGTCATCTGAATCGTATTCAGCTTATCTTTAATACTTTTCTTCGAAAGCCAATCATTTTCTAAAGTAGAAATTAACGCCTTCGTAATCCTTGAACGATTTTTCGTTAATAATGAGGTATGTGGAATAGGTATTCCAAACGGGTAACGAAAGAGTGCTGTGACAGCGAACCAATCTGCTAGACCCCCAACAATCCCTGCCTCAAATCCTCCGTGTAAAAATGCGATAATCTTCGAATCACTAAATGGGAATGTAAGTACAAATCCTACTCCCATGATCGCAAGTGATATACGTGCTAAATGTTTTGAACTTCTAACCATTGTGTGATTTCATCCTTTAATATTTTTAAAATTTGACTTTATCTATTGATATTTTCAATCCACAAAAAAGAGGATAATATCATATTACCCTCTTTATTATTTGATAATTCTTTTAGAAACTCAATGGTTTTTTTAAGAAGCCTCATTCCCATTCCATTTCTTCCTATCTTCTACTGTTAAAATACCAAGTTCATGGTGATCTCCTTCAAATAATGCTCCTTGTACAAAGCGGACCTCTCCTTCTGAATTAAGAACTTCTAATTTACAGTACGCACGATTTTTTTGAAGGGCTTTGTAAAACTCTTTTTTGTTTCCAGTTAGTTGCCCGTTGCATTTATAAATAATCTCTCCTGTTTGAAGTCCTAATTTTTCAGCGGGAGAATGAGGTATAACAGCTAAAACGATAAGTCCATTTTTTCGAGGTGTAAAATAATATGGCGCCGCGTTTTCCCGGACACGATGTCGATAAGAAATCCACCCTCTGCCAATGATTGCGATGATCACTGCGACTATTGATAGAATCGGTACCCACATTCCTGATATAGCAATGGCTGAGATAACTATCCCTAATGCAATTACCTGTTTCCCAATCCGTTTTACCGCTAATTGAGGCAAAGTACTTTGAATTTGCTGTTGAAATCCTACAGCAAACGGAACAAGAATGAAAGAATACGAGCTTGTCCCAAAATCAAACGTCGGCCACCATTCGAAAGGGGCAGTTAATGGGCCAATTGGCAGAAAACAAAATACAGGAATGAGCCATATTCGTTTTACCTGATGGGCACCAACAACTAAACCTCTTCTGCTATTTCGAAGGATTGGCGAAAATTTCTTTGATCCATTTCGCATCATTTGTATACCTTCAACGATTAACAGCAGACCTAATAATACAATAAAACCTGATAAACTATTATCAGATGGATGTCCTGATAATATAGGAAGATTCCAGTTTAATTGTTTCGCTAAAAATAGAAAAACAAATGAAAATCCGATCGTAAATGCTGGAGACAAAAAGCGAAAATTACCTATAAGTGAAAGCACAATCGTAATAATCGCTAACATGGTAACGATGGAGTAAGAAATTGTTAACCCACTTCCGACTGTAATAATAGAAAGAATGAACCCTATTAGTAATCCTGCAGGAAATAAAAAACGTAATTCTTGCAATGGATCATTTACCCTTATATGAAAATCACTTCGTTCTCGTTTCACACGAGAAAGACCAGTAATAACGGCTAAAATAATAGAATAGTAGAATATTGGATGAAGAAACATCTTCCCAATGCCTTTCAATATTTCCATTATCCACATTTGCGTCATACTTTTTTCACCACCTAATCTATTATTTCTATTTTATCAGATTGTGTACATAAAACCTATTAAGTATTGGTAAAAAAAATAAGGAACAGGTGCGTCCTGTTCCTTATTTTTTAAAGCTTTTAAGTGCAACTTGTAGTTGCAGGTCGTTTTTTTCGTTTTTTATAGCTGAAGTAATTTCCTCTTCTAACGATTCCGCTGTTTTTGGATCAATTTCTCCTGTAGCCGGCAGCCCCACTTCGTTTTGAAATGCTTTTACCGCATTTTCTGTTTGCTTATCATAATACCCATCTGCCCGTCCGGTAGCGTATCCAAGTCCATCGAGCATTTGCTGGGCAATTTTTATTTGTTCATTATTCATGTCAACGGTCATTGTTTTTTCTACTTCCAATGGATGGATATAGAAATAATCTGGTTGCTTAATTTCAATGTTTGGCTCAATTCCTTTATGGTGAATCCAATTTCCATTAGGCGTGAGCCATTTAAACATCGTTAGCTTGATCGTGCTTCCATCGCCCATTGGGACAGCCTGCTGAACTGTTCCTTTTCCAAATGTCTTTTCACCAATTAATGTATATCCTTCAGCTTCTTTTAAGGCGCCGGCAAGAATTTCAGAAGCTGATGCGCTCCCCTCATCTACTAATACAGAAATAGGGTATTTTTTGCTTTCTTTTAATTTGGAGTAATATGGGAGTTTCTCCCCATCACGCTGTTGAATTTGATAAGACGGTTTTTGATTCGTAACTAAAACGCTTAAAATTTCTTCCACACTTACTAAAAGCCCGCCTGGATTTCCTCTAACATCTATGATTAATCCATCCATTTTTTGTTTTTCCAGCTTACTTAATTCTCTTTTAAAATCAGCCGCCGTATTTTGTGAAAATTGAGTAATCTCAATGTATCCAATTGATTTGGTGCCGTCTTCTTTCATGCTCGCAAATACAGTTTCCATCGGAATTTTATCACGTTTTACTTTAATTTCGAGTGGATCGCTCACACCTTCACGTTTAATTTCAAGTGTGACCGTCGTCCCTTTTTTCCCGCGAATCTTTGTCGTCACTTTATATAGATCGAGCCCCTTAACACTCGTCCCATCTACCTTGATAATTTCATCTTTTGGTTTCAAACCCGCTTTTTCCGCAGGAGAGTTTTTATAAGGTGCAACAATTATTGCTTTCCCATCCTTTGATGTCATTTCCGCACCAATTCCTTCAAACGTTGATTCGAGGGTCTCGTTAAATTGTGAAGCCGTTTTTGCATCCATATAGACGGAATACGGGTCATTTAACGTGCTGACCATTCCTTGAATGGCACCCTCAACTAATTTACTTTCATCCACTGTTTCAACATAGGAACCTTTAATTAAGTCATATGCTTGGGCAATTTTTGCTAAGTCCGGCAGTGATTCTCCTTTGTTTTTCACATAATTAATCATTTGGTTTTCTTTTGTGGTGTTTTGTGTCTGTACTTGTTCCGGCTCCAGCCACTTCATTCCTATATATGTACCGCCAGCTCCGGTTACTAATGCGCACGAAACCATAACGGCCATCCATTTTCGGTTCATCTGACTCCCCCTAATTTGTTAGGATTCAACGCTGTTAATATTTCAATATATGTGTGAAAAGGACGAGTTATGATGATTCAATCATTAAAGGGTTGATTAATTTTCCTCGTAGAGGGAAGAGTATTTTCTATTTCTTTCAATATTTGTTTATAATAAATTTATATAAAGCTCATTTTTAGTTTGTGAAACTTTTATCATGATAAAAAAGTCTATATAGTGCGTTTTTGTTTTATTTATCGAGGGGGAAGTCATTTTGAGTTGGCTATTTCATTTAATCGATCAGTTCGGATATTTGGTTCTATTTATTTCATTGATGCTGGAATTAATCATCGTTCCTATTCCTAATGAAATATTGATGAGCTATGTTGGATTTCTTGTTTATCAACATAAATTAAATTTATATTTAACCATTTTATTTGGCGGTCTTGGCGGGATAGTGGGAGTAAGTATTTCCTACTGGATCGGTTATAAATTAGGTAAGCCATTTTTCAATAAATATGGAAGTAAAATTCATATGGGGCCAGACAAAATTGAAAAAATCGCAAAATGGAATAAAAAATATGGGAAGGGGCTATTACTTTTTTCTTACTTTATTCCAGGCGTGCGTCATATTACTAGTATCTTTTCAGGTATTACACGAATCCCTTTTAAAACATTTGCGATTTTTGCCTATATCGGGGTCTTTATTTGGGTTGGTACGTTCATTAGTTTAGGTAATATTTTCGGGCCAAAATGGGAGTCTTTTCATAATGAGGCGAAAGTATATGTTACCCTTGCCTGCATTGGCATCGGCATAATTTATCTAGCCTATTATTTAATTAAAACGAACAGAAAGAAAATTAAAGAAAATATCCTTTTATTAATTGAAAATACATTTAATCGATTCAATAGTTTTTTAAAAACAAAGCTAGTGATATTTGGGGCATTAATTGCTTTCATTGGTCTCATATTTTTAATTGTTGGAATGATTCAAGACTTTATTGCTAATGAATTTGAGCAGTTTAATTCGATTACAAATACGATCATTATGTATGCATTTAATGAACGTTGGAAACCTGTGATGACGCTTTTCAATTCTATGTCTAATTGGAAAGTACTTTTGGTATTCATCCTCTTTACTGCCGTTTGGATATCCGTTAAGGGGGGAATTAAGCGGATTGAATTCCTTTATTTTTTCCTGAGTATACTAGGGGCTGTCTTTTTAGGAAAGGGGCTTAATATTCTTTTCCATTACGTGACACACGGAAAAGAACTGTTTAGTCAATCCTTTCCAAATGAACAAGCATTAAGTTGTTCTATTATATATTCGTTTTTTATGTACGAAATCATTCGTCATAGTAAAAGTACTTTACTTAATTTACTCACTTTTTTGATCGTTATCTTTATTTTATTAGCAATCGCTGCGAGCGAAATTTATTTAGGGATCCATGTTCCGAGCGATTTTGCCGCCGGGTATGCTTTTGGTGGAGTTTGGGTATGTTTTATGATTCTATTATTAGAAGTCTCTCGACTGATTAAGTTGATTAAAGAAACGGATTTTAGTAAGCAGCCAAAATGATAAAGAGGTGTGTGAATTTTTTGTGATTACGAAGATTGTTGGGTCTAACTTTATTGGGTAACTTGGGTTTTAAAATAAGCGGAGAATCTCCGGTTATACTGTAGAATAGAGCTTGGTTTGGGGGATTTAAGCGGAAATTTTCCGATTAAGCAAAGCAAAATTACCCTTTTTTGCGTTTTTTGGGTTAATAGCCGGAAAACTTCCGGCTATTTAAGCTGTTTTCAATGCTATTATGCTCATTAAGGGAAATTTCTCCGCTTATTCAAATTCGTTTTAGCATCTAATATACTTGTCGTTTTGTTTAAAAAAAGACTTAGAGAAAAATACATCTCTAAGTCTTTTTGACTGTGAATTATGATTTTCCTTTATGCACCTCACAAGTAAACCCGTTAAGGTTGGACCGATTTCTTTCTGTTCATTAAATAGATTGATATTCGAGTCGTTTCTTTGTTGCTGAATGTTGGATGATGTCCACAAAGTCTTCAATCATCGCACTTGCGGTCGCCAACTTTCCAGCTCCGGGACCTTGAAGGGTAATTTTTCCGACTAAACTTGCTTCTATTGCAACGGCATTTTCAACACCTTCAATGGAATAAAGGGGATGATTCGAATCAACGATGATTGGCTGAACGGAAGCTACTAAAGAGTGATCATTGAAGGTAATTTCAGCAATATGTTTAAAACGTTGTCCTCGTTTTTCCGCTTGTTTAATCTGTTCCTGTGTGATAGATACGATCCCATCAATAATTACTTCTGACCAATTCGGTTGTTGATTAATGACTAATTGACTTAGTATCATTAATTTATAAAAAGCATCGATTCCGCTAATATCATTCGTTGGATCAGCTTCCGCATATCCCTTCTTCTGTGCGAGTTGGAGCGCTTTATCAAATGAAAGCTTTCGTTCTCTCATTTCAGTTAAAATAAAATTCGATGTTCCATTTAATATCCCTTGTATTTTGGTGATACGATTTACTTGTAATAGCTGTTTAATCGTTCGAATGATTGGAACTCCTCCAGCTGTTGTTGCTTCAAAGCCAATTTTGGTTTCATTTTGCTGGGCCCTTTGAATTAGTTCATGACCGTGATTAGCAAACATTTCTTTATTAGCAGTAACAACATGGATGCCTTTTTCAATGGCTTGGAGTAAATAGGATCTACTTGGTTCCTCTCCTACAATTGCCTCGAATATCACGTCCAAATCCGGAATATTGATGATATCCTCAAAATTGGTTGTCACAAGAACATTCGCATCAATCTTTCTCTCTTTTGTTTGATCACGAATGAGAATCGCGACAATCTCAACTTCTTTTCCCAATAATTTTCTAAGCTGTGTTTGATGTGAGTGAATGGCACTATAGACACCCTCACCCACCGTTCCAAAACCTAACAATGCTACTTTAATAACTGTCATTACAACCTCCCACCTGCCTTTACCAATCTTCAATTCCTTCATCGGGAAGGCATTTTATACATATCATAAACGGCACCACATATTTACTAGTTATGGAAATGCGGTGCCTGACACCTTCGATTAAACTGTTACACTTGTTGCTTTAAGAATGGCTTGGTTCAGATCGGCTGTGAGATCTTCAACGGCTTCTAGTCCGACGGATAAGCGAATTAGTTCTTCGGTTACACCTGAAACTTTTAATTCTTCGGCGCTTAACTGTTGATGTGTAGTCGATGCTGGGTGAATGATTAAAGATTTAGCATCTCCAACATTCGCTACGTGTGACCATAATTGAATATTATCAATGACTTTTCGCCCTGCTTCTCTGCCGCCTTTAATTCCGAAATTGACAATCGATCCGAAGCCGCCTTTTAAGTATTTAGCTGCTCTTTCATGTGATGGATGTTCTTCTAAACTTGGATGATTAACCCATGCAACTGCAGGATGGTTTTGTAAAAATTGTGCTACTTTACCCGCATTTTCAACATGCTTTTGTACACGCAAGTGTAATGTTTCCAAACCTTGTAATAATAGGAACGCACTATCCGGACTTAAACTTGCACCGAAATCTCGCAAAATTTGTACGCGTAATTTTGTTGCAAACGCCGCTTGTGGAACATCAACACCATAACGGAGACCGTGATAGCTTAGGTCTGGTTCTTTAAAATCCGGGAATCGGTCACTGTTCCAGTCGAATTTCCCACCATCAACTACAACACCGCCAATCGTTGTTCCGTGACCGCCGATCCATTTTGTAGCTGAATGGATGACCACATCTGCTCCCCATTTAATAGGGTTTGAAAGGTATGGAGTACCAAATGTGTTATCAATAATCAGTGGAACACCATTTTCATGAGCAACCTTCGCGACTTCTTCTACATCAAGAACGTGCAGGCTAGGGTTACCGATGATTTCAGCAAATACTGCTTTTGTTTTTGATGTTATCGCGGTTCTAAAATTTTCTGGGTCTGTTGCATCAACGAATTTTACGTTAATTCCATACTTCGGAAGGGTATTAGAAAATAGATTAAATGTTCCACCGTATAAATTTCCGGCAGCGACGATTTCGTCTCCTGCACCAGCGATATTTAGAATGGAGAAAGCAATTGCAGCCATTCCTGAAGACAATGCAACAGCAGCAGTTCCGCCTTCTAATAGGGCAATTCGCTGTTCAAACACATCAACAGTTGGATTGCCGATTCGCGAATAAATGAATCCTTGCTGTTCTAATGCAAATAAACCTTGTGCATGATCTGTATCTTTAAATACATAGGATGTGGTTTTATATACAGGAACTGTACGTGACCCTGTTGTTGGATCTGGTTCTTGCCCTCCGTGTAGTAATAATGTTTCGGGTTGAAATTGTTCGTTTGTCATTTTACATTCCTCCAAAGTTTTTGATTTTTTCTCTAGGCGAGCCGAGAAATTCCTGAAGTGTGATCGTTGAAGTGGGATATACGAAGGGAAGCAAAAAGCCCTCTTCATAAGAAGAGGGCTAATCAATAGGTTCCTCCCCTTATCTTTCAGATCTTTAAAGGATCTGTAGGAATTAGCACCTTTTCAAGCAAAATGCTTGAAGGTTGCCGGGCATCAAAGGGCCTAGTCCCTCCGCCGCTCTCGATAAGAGTGATTCATTTAGTTTTTTTAGAAAATTTTAAATTGCTCTTGTTTTGCATTATAGTAGACGAATTGTTACTTCGTCAACCTTTTTTTATAAAAATTTTTTCTAAGAATAGACGGTGACCGTTCCTTTCCGCGGGGAGGAAGTCGAGCCTCCTCGGCGCTAGCGCCTGTGGGGTCTCGACCTTTTCTCTATATCCCGCAGGAGTCAGGTTCCTTCCGCTCCAATCCACTCTGCGCTTTGTTAAAAGTAACAATCCTTCAGAAAAAGCGATATCATTTAAACCGATGCTTTAATGGCTTCATCAAATTGCTTAATGATATCCTCAGCATCCTCAATTCCAATCGAAATACGAACAACTTGTTGGTTGATTCCTATGTTCTGCTGTTCTTCGAGTGAAAGTGCTCGGTGGGATGTGCCTAACGGATAGGATACGGTCGTTTCAACTCCGGCTAACGTAGGTACAATTTTCACCCAGCCCAACGATGAAAAGAATCGATGGATGTCACATGTGTCAGCTAATTCAATTGTGACAATTGCCCCATTTCCTTTACTGGAAAGATCGGTGGGATAATAGACTTTTTTGATATTTGAATTTTGATAGAGTGCGTCTGCCAATTGTTTCGCATTTGCGGATTGACGTTCCATCCGTAATGCTAATGTTTTTATGCCGCGACAAGTTAGCCAAGCTTCAAAAGAACTTAAATTACTTCCGAGATTCACTACTTTTTGACGTGCTTTCGTCATTAATTCCTCGGAACCAACAACAACTCCCGCCGTCACATCGCTATGGCCGCCTAAATATTTCGTCGCACTATGAGCGACAATATCGATGCCCTCCTGATAGGGATTTAGCAAATATGGTGTGGCAAAGGTATTGTCTACCATTGTATATAAATTATAATCCTTACCTAGTTTTACTAGTGTATCAATCTGTTCCACACGTAAAAAGGGATTTGTAACCGTTTCGGAATATAATAGTTTTGTATTTTCCAGTATTGCATCTCGGATGGCAGTTTGATCAGCAAAGTTTACAAAGGATGTTTCAATTCCTAAATTTTTTAATTCTTCCTTTAACAAATGGTGTGTACCACCATAAATATCTTCAGCCGCAACGATATGATCACCAGATGAAACAACCGATAACAGACCAGCTAGTATTGCTGATAGCCCCGAAGAAGTAGCTACCCCACTTGGTGCCCCTTCAAGGTTTGCTACCATTTGTCCTAGTTCATCCGTGTTTGGATTGCCCGTTCTCGAATATAAGTAAGATTCATCACCTTGATAAAAACCTTCAAGCTCTTCTAATGAACTAAAAGTAAAAGCAGAAGTTTGAAAGATTGGTGTCGTTTTACTACGAATATGATTGGTCTTTTTTAATGAATGATGAACGATTTTCGTTTCAAATGATTGATCCACTTTGCCAGCACCTCTAACTATAGGATAATTTTAAATATTTTAAATTGTACGCCCGATCTATATTTTTGTCAAAAAAATGATAGGGTTATCCCTATCATTTGGCTGTTTTATAAAATTGGAGACAATAATCTTGAGACAGATTCCTTGAATCGAATCGATTTCGGTCGTTGCAAATAGTCCTCTAATGTTAATTCTCTTGATTTTTCCATATCTGCTTTATAAATCAATTCTAGTCTTTTAGAAAGATGATGGCTATACAAAAAGGCATTCACTTCAAAGTTTAAACGGAAACTTCGATTATCAATATTCGCAGTACCAACTGTTGCTATTTTCCCGTCAACTACGAGCATTTTTGCATGAATGAATCCATTTTCGTATATATATACTTTTGCACCTGTTTTCAATAATTCCCCAACATTGGAATATGTAGCCCAATAAACAAACATATGATCAGGCTTGTTCGGAATCATTAAACGAACATCCACCCCAGATAAAATCGCGATTTTAAGTGCATTCAATAGGCTATCATCTGGAATGAAATATGGAGTTTGCATGTATATGTATTTTTTCGCCTCATTAATCATCTTAATATAACCGTTTTTAATTTGCTCCCACTCTGAGTCAGGTCCACTGGATACAATCTGAACATCTGTGTAGCCGACAGATTGTATATCGGGGAAAAAACTTTCTTTATAACGAATTTCTTTAGCCGAGGCTTGATTCCAATCTAATACAAAACGTGTTTGCATTGCATAAACAGCTTTTCCCGTTATTTTCAAATGGGTATCCCGCCAATAACCGAATTTTTTATCCAACCCCAAATACTCATCACCAATATTAAATCCACCGATATAGCCAATACTACCATCGATAATCGCAAGTTTGCGGTGATTTCGGAAATTGACACGTAAATTCAGCATCGGTATTTTTGCAGGAAAAAATGCCGCGACCTCGCCACCGGCTTCAATTAATTCTTTAAAAAATTTCCGTGGAAGCTTTCGCGAACCCATGTCATCATATAAAAAACGAACTTTGACCCCTTCCTTGGCCTTTTCAGTAAGCAGTTCAACTAACTTTTGACCTAATGAGTCATTTCGAACGATGTAATAAACAAGATGAATGTGATCGTTTGCCCTCTTTATATCTTCAAATAAAGAGCGAAATTTGTCCTCACCATCAATAAAAATTTCTACCTCATTATCATGTGACATAATCGCATCATCATTAACTAGAAGCATATAAACTAATTCTTTATATTGCACAGTCCGCTCATCATGAAAGGGGAAAGAATTATTTCTTAACAGTTCAATTTGACGATGGGCGATTTCCTTTATTCCAATTTTCTCCTGATCTTTCCAATAAAAGATTCTTCTTCTGCTCAAGTTTTGTCCAAAAACTAAATAAATAATGAATCCTGCTACAGGAATAAACAACAAAACTAACAGCCAAGCCCATGTTGCACCTATGTTTCGCCGTTCTAGAAAGATGACGGCACCCGATAAAATAAAGTTTAAAATAAAAAAAAATGCCAATAAAATAGTAATAATTGTCATCTTGAACTCCTTTAACAAGATACGTTATTTCTTTTTGTTACGATAGTTTCGTACAGTATGTCCGAAACTATCGTAATTAAATAATTACCTATTTGAGAAATAGCGGAAACTTATTCCACTGTATCATAACACATATTTTAATTTCTAACATCATAAATACAAATACTAATTATTTACATGCAACAATCAGATAACAATAATTCCGCAAAAAAAAGAACCACATAAAGTGGTCCTTTCATTTAAAAATTAATATAGTTTCTAGGGTTTACAGCATTTGAATGGGATGCTGTCCATGGTCCGATATAGAATTCAAAATGTAAATGTTGGCCATAGGCTTGTCCAGTGCTTCCCATATAACCAATGACTTGTCCTTTTCGTACTGTTGCATTTTCACCAATGGTACGAGAACTCATATGTGCATAAACTGTCGTATAAATTTTTCCGTTAACAGAATGGGTAATGAAGATACAATTTCCGTAACTTGAAGAAAAATATGAACGAGTTACTACTCCATCACCGGCAGCCACGATAGGAACTGTTCCTCCCTTAGCAATATCTATTCCTGAATGGAATCCATCTGCATCGAAAGAGCGTCTACCAAATTCAGAAGAAACATAGCCTTGTGCCGGACGTGTAAATGTTCCGGATGAAACAGCTGGTGTTCCGGAAGATTTTCCTCCGCCACTGCTCACGCTATTTACACTATTACTACTGTTTCCACTATTCCCGCTGCCGTTTGTACTATATGAGCTTTGTTGTTTCTGTGCAGCTGCTGCTTCTGCTGCGGCACGTTGCTCTTCTGCAATACGATCCTTTTCTAATTGAATCGCTTTTTCGATCGCGGATTTTTGTGCAGAAAGGATTGCATTTTCTTCCTCTAAAGACATTTTATCATGTTCTAGTTTTTTCTTTTGTTTTCCAAGTTCTTTCAATATCACATTTTTTCTTGATTTTTGTTGATTTAATTCAGCTTTCATCGCTTGTAACTTTTGTTGCATTTCTTGAAGATTATTTAGTTTTTTTGTTACATCTGCTTGCTTCTTTTCTAACTCCGCTTGATCTCTTTTTTGTTCATCAATGATTTGCTTATCTGCATTGACTAATGTAGTAACGGCGGATACACGGTCAAGTAAATCCGCAATGCTGTCCGCACCTAATATAACATCTAAATAATTTACTGAGCCCCCACCATTTGTTTGCATTGTACGGGCACGTTTGTCCAACAGTTCATTTCGTTCCTTGATTCGCTTTTTTAATGCATTAATTTCGGATTTCAGCTTTTCTATTTCCCTTTTAGCTACATCAATTTGTTGCTGCTTTTCTTGTATTTTTTCATCTGTATCTGCGATATTTACATCTAATGTTTCCAATTCACTTTCAAGATTGTTTTGTTTTCCTTTAATTTCATCAATCTTGTTCTCTTTTTGTTTAATATTTGAGTGAATATTTGACTGTTTATTTTGCACATCTTTTTGCTGATCTTGTAAATTCGATAGTTTGGATGCAAAGGCATCGGATTGATAAGCAAATAAACCGCCAAAACCAAGTACTGATGCTAAAGTAACCGAAAGCAATGACTTTTTTTTCAATGTTTTTCCCCCTTAAGAAATTTTATATGTATATGTATGGATGGCGGAGGTAGCAGCACTACCTCGGTTATATGTTTAAATTTTTAAGAATCGGCGAATGGACATTGTACTTCCCCAAATACCGATTAAAATACCCATTAATAGGAGTATGCCTGTAATTTCAAACACAAATGGATTATAGTTTAAAATTTGAATCATATTACTTTCTAATTTTGGTGCTAAGAAACTATGCATGTAATAGTATCCGAATGTGATAATAAGAATCGGTAAAATTGATCCGAGAATCCCTAACCAAAGGCCTTCCATAATAAATGGCCATCGAATAAACCAGTTTGTTGCACCTACTAATTTCATAATCTCAATTTCTTTACGTCTAGCAAAAATCGTAATTTTAATTGTATTCGAGATTAAAAACATCGCGGTAAATAATAAACCAATAACTAATACTAGTCCCACATTACGGCTTATTTTTAAGACATTAAACAGTTTCTCTACTTTCCCCTCACCATATTTTGCAGATTCGACATGGGGGAAAGATTCGATTTGTTTCGCTACTGCCGGTGTATCTGTCGGTTTCTTTGTTTTTACAATAAATACATCATAGAGGGGATTGTTTTGTTCGAATAACTTCATGTCATTCCCCATACTATTTATTAAATTTTGAAGTTCATTCTCTTTAGAAGAAAATTCAACTGATTTAACTTGGCTTAAATTCTCTATTTTATTTTTAAGAGCTTCTTGATCTTGTTGTTTCGCTGTTAAATCGATATGAACTCTAACTTCGACATCATGCTCGATATCGGAAGCAATTTTATTCATATTCATCATAATGACAAAGAAAACGCCCACTAGCAATAATGTGATAGTTACCGCACTTGCAGAAGCAAACATCATCCATCCATTACGCCCTAAACTCTTGAAGCTTTCACGAAGGTGTCTTCTAACTGTTCTAGCTTTCATATCCGTAATCCCCCCGTTGCTCGTCACGGACAATGCGACCGCCTTCTATAGCGATAACTCGATGTCTAATAGTATTAACGATTTCACGATTATGTGTTGCCATTACCACAGTTGTCCCTCGTGTATTAATTTCTTCTAAAATGTTCATAATTTCCCATGACGTTTCTGGGTCAAGATTTCCCGTAGGCTCGTCCGCAATTACAACCTTTGGTGTATTTACAATGGATCGTGCAATCGATACACGCTGCTGCTCCCCACCGGAAAGCTCTGTTGGAAGCATTCTTGCTTTATGCTTCAATCCGACTAAATTAAGAACTTCCATCACCCGTTGTTTGATTTGCTTTGGTTGTTCCTCGATTACTTCCATTGCGAAAGCAACATTTTCAAAAACCGTTAATGTAGGCAGCAATTTAAAATCTTGGAAAACGACTCCTATTTGTCTGCGAAAATATGGAATTCGGCTATTTTTCAACTTACTTAAATTAATTCCATTAACCATAATATTACCTTGTGTTGCTTTTTCCTCGCGGTAAATCATTTTTATAAAAGTCGATTTCCCTGCTCCACTAGGTCCGACGACATATACGAATTCACCTTGTTTGATTTGAATGTTCAAATCATTTGTAGCTATAATCCCATTGGGATATTTTTTATATACATTTTGCATTTCTATCATTTAATCACCTTACTCTTCTAGGATCATTTTACTAGATCCCCATAATTCATAACTGTCATTTTCTTTACTATTTCGCTAACTTCCCACGAATAACTCGAATGCTGACGTAAAATAGCGAAATTTAATCACAAAACTATTATAACATCATAAACTTGAATGTTAATGGAAAATAATATTACATTTATATTTCAAAGCTTTATTCTATTGAAAAATTTGATTCTTTCGAGAGGAAAATATTCATATTTTAAATACTTTTTCAATAGTATGAAAGTTCTATTTTTGTCATTATATCTGTTAACAAAGAAAAAACCTGATGTTTGTCATACTAACATCAGGTCATTTGAATTGCTATTATTTTTTCTCAGATAGCCATGTAGCTACTTTATCTGCGTCATCACCTTTAATAAGTCCTCCAGGCATTCCGCCTGATTTCCCCTTATTAATGATATCGAGGATTTGATCTTTGTTATATTTTGCTCCTACTTTTGTTAAATTAGGGCCAACTGCACCTTCGAGGTTTCCACCGTGACAGCTTGCACAATTTTGACTAAATAATTTTTCTGCATCCCCAGCACTTGCTGTGTTTGTCGATTTGTTAGTATTTGTCGTTGTTTCATTTTTATTAGCATTATCATTATTATTGTCCTTGCTACTAGAGCCGCAGGCAGCAAGTCCGAATGCTAATGTGAAAATCATCAGAATTCCTATTAGCTTTTTAACCATTTTATTTCCTCCTCGTATAATAAGTTTTAGAAATTGCTTTTATTGTTCTTTGATAACTAAATAATTAAGATATTGCTATCTATGATGGAGGCAATGCTGCTCTCTCTTTATATTCATAAATAGCACAACCCGAATTGCTTGGATACTGGGGGATATCCCTGGATAATAGACATTGGAATGGATCCAACTGGGAATATGCTGTTTCCTCCTGTAGTTCGACTACGATTAAAGACTGTGACCCAGACAATGGTTGTACTGCAAACACACAAGCTGTATCGGTGTATTTCTATACCAATGTTAGTGGACATTGGGGCAGCTTTTAGAGACGCACCTTTTGAATACTCATACGCGAGGCTGTTGCCAGACCATTGTTTCTAGGGATATCCCGCAGTATCCAAGCTTATTCCATAATCAAATGAAAGGAGGTCCTTTCCGTGAATTTATTTGTAGGTATTGATGTAAGCTCTAAAAAACTTGATGTGTGTTTTCTGGACAGCGAAGACACACGTTTAAAAGAAACGACTTTTCCAAACGATATTCATGGAGCGAACCAGATTAAAGAAAATATCTTAGCTTATCATGGACAATCCCATTACGAAAAAATCATTGTCGGCATGGAATCCACCTCTGTGTATAGCTTTCACCCTGCGCATCTTTTAGATAACGATGCCGACTTAAAACGGATTGGGGTGGAAGTGGTGGTTCAAAATCCAAAGGCGATCCATCGGTTTAAAGGCTTATTTGAAGAAGATAAAACCGATAAAATTGATGCATTTCGGATTGCCGACTTTCTTCGGTTTGGGCGCTATAATAAAACCATCATCAAGGAAGAAAAGTATGTTGCCCTTCAGCGTTTAACGCGTTCTCGTTATCAGGTCATTCATCAATTGACCGAGTGTAAGCAGCATTTCCTTGAAAATCTCTATTACAAGTGCAATACATTGACCAATGAAGTAGATACTTCTGTTTTTGGTTCGACCATGATGGAGTTGTTCGCTGAATCCTTTTCGCTGGATGAGATCGCTCAGATGGAGCTGGAAGAGCTGGCTGAGTTCCTTCAAGAGAGAGGAAAAGGTCGCTTTCGTCAGCCAGAAAAAGTTGCGAAATCCATCCAAAAGGCGATTCGTGACTCCTACCGTTTAGGCAAGGTCGTACAGGACTCCGTTGATGTCGTATTGGCCACCTATGCCAAACTCATTCAAACACTTAAAAACCAGGTCAAAGAGTTAGAAAAAGGGATTGAGTCCCTATTTCACATTATTCCAGAAGGACAGTGCTTGAAAAGCGTGCCGGGTATTGGTCCGGTTTATGCGGCAGGGATTATCGCCGAAATCGGTCAAATTGATCGATTTGAAACACAAGCGCAAATAGCTAAATATGCCGGTCTCTTCTGGAAAAAATCGCAATCAGGCGACTATGAATCGGAACGAACACCACGAGTCATGTCGGGAAATCAGTATCTTCGTTATTACTTAGTTGAAGCTGCCAACTCGGTCCAACGAAATGAACCCGCCTATCGTGAATTTTACTTAAAGAAGTATAAAGAAGTTCCGAAATTTCAACACAAAAGAGCCCTTGTCATGACTGCAAGAAAATTAGTGCGTTTGGTGGATGTGCTACTACGCAATCACCAACTCTACACGCCAAAAAGGAGCGTGTAACTCAAAAGCAAATAGCTGCTTTTGAATCCTTTCAGCAAACCCGAACAAGCGTTCTTGTGATGGTGCGGGTTTAGTTCAGTGCGCCTTTTTTTCCTTTGAAAGTCCAAAATCAACTTTATTTTTTATGGATTTTCTCTTGACTTATTACCACAAGTCTTTAGATGTTGGAAAATTAATCCTTTATCATTATTACTATATACCTTTTTCGCTTCTTTTGAAACCTTCCCCAAGTACCTCTGATGCATCCTTAACCACGACAAATGCAGATGGATCAAGGGGTTTCACTAGTTGTTTCAACTTTGTGAATTCTATTTGATCGACCACACATAAGTACCGGTCTCTCACTCTCAGTAAAACCACCATATGCTGTTAGTTTTGTCACACTACGGTCAATTTTATTCAAAATTCCTTTACGTATTTCTTTCTTCTTTTCGGTAATAATTAATACCGTGTTTGAGCGATTCAAAAATTTTAATGATAGGTCTTCAATCTCAACGTTAAGAAGCCTTCACCACGCAGGTAAAAGCTTCTTATAAAAAGAATTCAAATCAAACATTAACTGTCCATCCCAGATGGAAAGTGTCCACAAACGGTGCCTGACACCGGTGTAATGACACCGGTGTCAGGCACCTATAAAGTGACACTTATATGCGGGAGCGGAGGTAGGCGTTGATGAAGTTGTCAAGCTCGCCGTCCATTACTGCTTGGACGTTTCCTACTTCTGTGTTGGTGCGATGGTCTTTGACCATTGAGTATGGGTGGAAGACGTAGGATCTGATTTGGCTTCCCCAGCCGATTTCTTTTTGTTCTCCACGAATTTCAGCGAGTGCTTTTTCTTTTTCTTCGAGTTCACGCTGATAAAGTTTTGCTTGGAGCATTTTCATTGCTTGCTCACGATTTTTGATTTGCGATCTTTCGTTTTGACATGTAACAACGATACCTGTTGGGATATGAGTAATACGAACAGCTGAATCGGTTGTATTAATATGTTGTCCACCGGCACCGCTTGCACGGTACGTATCTATTTTGATGTCTTCTGTGCGAATGTCGATTTCAATCTCTTCGTTAAACTCCGGCATAACTTCGCAGGAAACGAAGGATGTATGACGGCGGCCTGACGAATCAAACGGTGAGATTCGGACTAGACGATGAACCCCTTTTTCCGCCTTTAAATAGCCATATGCATTATGTCCTTTAATTAATAAAGTGACACTTTTAATACCAGCTTCATCACCAGGTAAATAATCGAGCGTTTCCACTTTGAAACCTTTTTTCTCTGCCCAGCGTGTGTACATGCGTAAAAGCATGGAACCCCAGTCTTGTGATTCCGTACCACCTGCACCGGGATGAAGCTCAAGAATCGCATTATTTTTATCATATGGTTCGCTTAATAGAAGTTGTAATTCAAATTGATTTACTCTCTCCACTAATATTTCCAATTCAGATTCTAGTTCCCCAGCAAGTTCCGCATCATTCTCTTCTTTCACAAGTTCATGAGTTAATTCAAGGTTTTCTTGAATATCAAGAAGTTCCTTATATTCATTAACTAAATCCTTTAAGCCATTAGCTTCATTGATGATCGTTTGTGCACCTTGCTGATCATTCCAAAAGTCAGGCTCAAGCATTCTTTCATCTAATTCGGCAATGCGGGCTTCTTTGTTTTCTAAGTCAAAGAGACCCCCTAAAGTCCGCTAGTTTCTTAGCTGTTTTCTCAAGTTCTGTACGTATTTCAAATAATTCCATTTTGCCTCACCTCAGGGTGTAATTTGTAATTAGTTTAGGACAGGCTTTTTCACCTGTCCCTTAAAAAAATCCATTTGTATCTTAGATTTAAACATTCTTACCATGACATTGCTTATACTTCTTGCCGCTTCCACATGGACACGGAGCATTACGGCCAATATCAACGGATTTTTTCACCGGTTTCTTTTTCACCTTTTCCCCGTCTTCTTTCGGATTCACCGCTTGACCTTTAGCTACTTCTTCACGTTGAAGATTGTTTCTAATTTCAGCTTTCATCACATATTTCGCTGCATCCTCTTCGATTGCTTCAATCATCCCTTCAAACATAGCGAACCCTTCACTTTGATATTCTCGTAACGGATCCACTTGACCGTATGCACGAAGATGAATTCCTTGACGCAAGTGATCCATTGCATCGATATGATCAATCCATTTTGAATCAACTGCACGAAGGAGAACAACTTTTTCAAATTCGCGCATTTGTTCAGGTGTTAACGACTCTTCCTTTTCATCGTAACGGACTTTGACTTTTTCCATAATAAGGTCTGATATCTCTTCAGGTTCCTTACCACGTAATTCGTCAATTGTTAAATCGCCTTCAGGTAAAAGATTGCCGTGAACAAAATCAACTAGTCCTTGAAGATTCCAGTTTTCTTCGTCCTCATGACTTGAAGCATATAGTTGAATATTGCGTTCAAGAACAGACTGAATCATTTTTTCAACGATTTCACGTAAATTCTCGGAATTGAGCACTTCATTTCGTTGAGTATAAATGATTTCACGTTGTTGGCGCAACACATCATCATATTGTAAAAGTTGTTTACGGGCATCGAAGTTATTTCCTTCTACACGTTTTTGTGCTGATTCCACTGCTCGCGATACCATTTTACTTTGAATTGGTTGGGAATCATCCATACCTAAACGCTGCATCATGTTTTTCATATTATCTGAACCAAAACGACGCATCAATTCATCTTCCATGGAGAGATAAAATTGTGTGACCCCTGGATCACCTTGACGTCCTGAACGACCACGAAGCTGATTATCAATCCGGCGAGATTCATGGCGCTCTGTACCGATAACGGCTAATCCACCAAGTTCTTTAACTCCCTCACCTAGTTTAATATCTGTTCCACGACCAGCCATGTTTGTAGCAATCGTTACGGAGCCTTTGTGGCCTGCTTCAGCAATTATTTCGGCTTCACGTTCATGATTTTTCGCATTCAATACATTATGGCGAACGCCTTTTTTCTGTAATAAACCGGAGATTAATTCAGATGTTTCAATTGCTACCGTACCGACAAGAATCGGTTGGCCTTTTTTATGACGTTCGGCAATGTCTTCAACAACTGCACGGAATTTCCCTTCCATACTTGCATAAATCAAATCCGGACGGTCGTCCCGAATAATTGGTTTATTCGTAGGAATAACAATAACTCTCATATTATAAATGTTTCTGAATTCCTCTTCTTCCGTTTTCGCCGTACCTGTCATACCGGCAAGCTTTTCATACATTCGGAAGTAGTTTTGGAATGTAATTGTTGCCATTGTCATACTTTCATTTTGAATCTCAACGGCTTCTTTTGCTTCAATTGCTTGATGTAGGCCATCACTGAAGCGGCGTCCTTTCATGAGACGACCGGTAAATTGATCGACAATCACAATTTCCCCATCTTGTACAACGTAATCAACATCCAAATGCATGCTGACATTTGCTTTTAACGCCTGATTAATATGATGATTCAATGTTACATGTGAAATATCGAATAGATTATCAATTGAGAAATAACGTTCTGCTTTATTGATTCCTTCTTCTGTTAATTGAACACTTTTCGTTTTTTCGTCGTATGTGTAATCTTCTTCTTTTTTCAATGTACGAACAAAAGCATTCGCTTGAATATATAAAGAAGTAGATTTTTGTGCTTGACCGGAAATAATTAAAGGTGTCCGCGCTTCATCGATTAAAATGGAGTCGACCTCATCAATTACTGCATAATACAATGGACGCTGCACCCGCTGTTCCTTATATAACACCATATTATCACGTAAATAGTCGAACCCAAATTCATTATTCGTTCCATAAGTGATGTCAGCAGCGTATGCCTCTTGTTTTTCTTCACTTGACATACTATTTAAGTTTAAGCCAACAGTTAAGCCAAGAAACTCATACAGTTCGCCCATTTCTGTCGCATCACGGCTAGCTAAATATTCGTTAACAGTGACAACATGGACGCCTTTTCCGGAAAGCGCATTTAAGTATACGGGCATTGTCGCTGTTAAGGTTTTCCCTTCACCCGTTTTCATTTCCGAGATATTTCCTTCATGTAAGGAAATCCCACCCATTAATTGGACGTGGTATGGATAAAGACCAAGAACACGACGAGCACCTTCCCGAACAACAGCGAAAGCTTCTGTTAGTAAATCATCTAATGATTCGCCGTTTTGATAGCGTTGTTTAAATTCCTCTGTTTTTTCGCGAAGCTGTTCATCAGACATTTTTTCCATATCAGATGCTAATTCTTCAATTTGATTCGCCATCTTATCTAGTCGTTTTATTTCACGTTTGTTTGCATCAAAAACTTTTTCTAAAAAAGCTGCCATGTAGTAAACGCTCCTTTATAGTAAATGTGAGTGAACTTTCGTTTAGGTCTTAACTCTTTCGTGATGAAAGACCAAAAATCCTCTCACCAAGCATTCTTATTTTGAAACCTGATTAAATTTTACCATTGTATACTATGAAGTGACAACTCATACCAAGTAGGAGAAAAAAATTAAGACCTGATAACATGTAGCAGGCCAAAAATTTCCTTACCCAAGAAAGATTGCTCCGTATAGTAAAGCCCCACAAATAACGTAGACGGGACTTACTTTCCACTTTTCTAATAATAGCAGACTCGCACCACCTAAAAAGATGGTATGTATGATACCAATTCCTTCGTATGAACTGGAGAAAAAGTCAATTGTCATGACTCCTAATAGTACCGCTATCGCCGGACGAACGAGTTTCGTCATATTTTTTACCTTCGGAGACTCTTTAAATTTTAGTAAAATCCCCAATAAAATGATCAGTAAAATAATGGAGGGCGCAATGGTCGCAAATAAACCGACAATGGCTCCTAATATCCCCCCTTGCTGGTAACCAACAAAACCAGCTAATTTAGTCGCTATTGGTCCCGGCAACGCATTTCCTAACGCGACCATTTCACTAAATTCATGGACGGTAAACCATTTATAACGGTCAACTACTTCATGTTCAAGTAAGGGAATAGAAGCGGGTCCCCCTCCATATCCTAAAAAATTCGCCATAAAATTCGCTACGAAAATTTGCCAATAGATCATGATGCTTTCACCTGCTTTTCTTTCTCTTCCTGTTTCGAAAATAAAGCAGCAACTAGAAGTCCGACAATCATGATCGCTGGATGAAGTCCTAAAATATTGATAACGATAATACTAATCCCGATGACAATGAGAGTTGACATCCACCCCATCGAACTCTTTGACTTTTTAACAAAATCCCATGTGAGCACACCTAACATGACACCAGCAATTGGTACAACGGCTTTTGACATCCCTCTTACCCATGGTTTGTCATTATACGCATGTAATACCGTTAATAAAATAATCATTAAAATAACGGTAGGCAGAACCGTTGCAGCAAGTGCCGTAAGCATCCCTAAAAAGCCGCCAACCCTCCAGCCAATATATCCAGACATTTTCGTATTAATCGGCCCGGGGAGTGTATTAGCCAATGCCAATATATCGGAAAATTCTTCGTCATCCATCCATTTATACGTTTCTACGACTTCCCTATGCATAAGCGGAATGGCGGATAATCCTCCTCCATAGCCGAGCATACCCGATCGGAAAAAGGCAATAAAAATATCCATTTGTTTCAAAACTATCACAATCCTTTAATCATTTCTATTGATGCTATTCTCGTTGAAAAATTTCCTCATACACAAAATGATCGATATCGTTAGATTGACCATATTTGATCGAACCAATCCTATTCACTACCAAGCAGCAATCGATCCATCTGTTCTAGATTCTGTCCCTCCCATTAAAACACCCGTTTCAGGATTTCGCCAAATAATTTGCCCCCTGCCAAAACCGCCAGTATCAGGAGCAATTTCGATTTGATGACCTAAACGAATCAATGCCTGCACGAGATGGTTTGGAAAATTCGCTTCGACAACAATTTTCTTCCCTTCTATCCATTGCCAACGCGGGGCATCCAAGGCAGCTTGAGGATTCAAATGAAAATCGACCGTATTCATGACTACTTGAAAATGTCCCTGCGGCTGCATATAACCACCCATGACGCCGAATGGGCCAACAGCTTGATTATCTTTTGTGAGAAAACCAGGAATAATCGTATGATAGGTTTTCTTCCCAGGCTGTAAAGCATTGGAATGCTCCGGATCTAAAGAAAAATCATGTCCACGATTTTGCAAAGCAATGCCTGTTCCAGGGATAACAATTCCCGAACCGAATCCCATATAATTACTTTGAATAAAGGAAACCATGTTACCCTCCCCATCCGCGGCAGCCAAATACACGGTACCTCCACTTGGCGGCTTATATGGATCAGGGACTAATGCCATGTCTTCAATCAATTCACGTCTCGTTCTTGCATACTCTTCTGATAATAAATGTTCTGTCGTAAGTTTCATATGTCTTTGATCAGTAATAAAAGCTTTCCCATCAGTAAATGCAAGCTTCATCGCTTCAATTTGTTTATGATATGTCTCGACCGTTTCTTTTTCGGTAAAATCAAAGCCGCGCGCAATATTTAAGGCCATTAATGCTACCAGCCCTTGCCCATTCGGTGGAATTTCCCATACATCATAGCCGCGATAGTGAGTAGAAATCGGTTCGACCCATTCCGCTTTGAAATCAGCCAAATCCTCTTTTGATAAAAATCCATCATATTTCTGAATATAATCTGCAATTTTTTCAGCTAATTCTCCACGGTAAAAACTTTCCCCATCTGTCTCTGCAATTGATTGTAATGTGGCAGCATGACCAGGTGAACGCCAAATATCACCTATAAGAGGGGCATTTCCATTCGGTGCAAATGTGTCAAACCAAGGCTGGTATTCTTCCCCTTTGAAAATTTCTTTGAAACGTTTATAGGTCGCCATCCAATTTTTCCCTAATATTGGTGTGAGCGGATAGCCGTCCTCCGCATAGCGAATCGCTGGTTGGAGTACATCTTGCAGCGGCAGTTTGCCGAACTTCTTTGATAGCTCGACCCAAGCAGCTGGTGCACCAGGAACGGTAATCGGAATGACACCGTATGTTGGCATTTTTTCATGTCCTCTCGCCTTGATGTCATCGATAGAAATGGACTTAGGTGCCGGACCGCTCCCATTTAATCCATGCAACTTCCCATTCGTCCAAACGAGTGCAAATGCGTCCCCACCAATTCCGTTTGAAGTTGGTTCAACTACCGTTAAAGCGGCCGCCGTGGCAATTGCCGCATCAATCGCATTTCCGCCTTTTCGAAGAATACTAAGTCCAGCCTGAGCTGCCAATGGCTGCGATGTCGCCACCATTCCATTTTTCGCAAATATTGTGTTACGAACCGAAGAATATGGCTGATACAAATGATCCAATTTCACCTTCTATTCCCTCCTTGAAAACAAATAATCCTTTTTGATTAACATTTGTTAGTCTTTTTTGTAAAAATAATTTACAAACGGAATTATTTTTTAATTAATTACGATTATATAGAAAATTTTCATTTTATTCTACAATAAATTTTTTTAATAAGAAAAACCGAGCAAAAAAGATGCCCGGTTCGGATTAAGCGCATTTTAGTAACTAGCACGCTATGTCATTTTTAGGGTTTATTTCGAGGATTCGTTCACTTGAATATGGTTTTCCTGGCCTTATCTTCCCGTATCTGACGGATTCGTCCACTTGAGCAGGGTTCATCCTTCCTTATCTTCCCGCATCCAGCAGATTCGTCCACTTGAGCAGGGTTCATCTATCCTTATCTTCCCGTATCCGGCGGATTCGTCCACTTGGGCAGGTTTCATCCATCCTTATCTTCCCGCATCCAGCAGATTCGTCCACTTGAGCAGGGTGCATCCATCCTTATCTTCCCGCATCCGGCGGATTCGTCCACTTGGATTTCCCGTCCTCATCTTCTCGCATCCAGCGGATTCGTTCACTTGGTCTCAGGCTCCAGGATTACGAACTCAAATTCCACTCTTAGCATGCAGTTGTTTCACTTAAAGCTTCAATCCATTTCGGCTTTTAAATCGCCTTAATAAAATATTACTTTCAACTCTTGTTATCCCGTCTAACGCATACAATTCATTGTTGATGAAATTTTCCAAAGCAATAAAGTCGTCGACTAAAACATGCATATGTAATGTGCTAGGACCTGTCATTTGATAGCAACTGGCTACACTTGGATTATCTGCAAGAGCTTGTGCAACTTGAACTAAAAAAGCTGGTTCACAATCCACTTCAAAAAACGCGGATACGTGCTTTCCAATTTTTTCTGAGTTAATCACAACAGTAAATTTTTCGATTACGCCATTATTCATTAATTGATGTACTCGCTCGCGAACTGCTACACGGGACAAGTTTAATTCCTTGCCAATATCTACATAGGATGCACGCCCGTTTTCTGTTAAAATTTGAAGAATTTTTCGATCAATATCATCCAACTTCATTTTATCACCCACTTTTAAGGAAAAAGAAAGGCGAGACACTACAACTGTAGGTACTCACCTTATTGTCAGATCACTATTTCGTTTCGATTAAACCATATTTCCCATCTTTTCGACGATATACGATGTTTGTGTTATTTGATTCTGCATCGGTGAAGACGAAGAAATTATGTCCAAGCATGTTCATCTGAAGAACCGCTTCTTCACTATCCATCGGTTTCAAATCAAATTGCTTTGTACGAACAACTTCAAACTCAAGATCATCGTCGGATTCCGCTTGGCTTTCACCGTTTGAGAAAAATTCCATTGCATTTCCTTTTTCTCGGAATTTACGATTGACTTTCGTTTTATGTTTACGAATTTGTCGTTCGAGCTTGTCAACAATTAAGTCAATTGCTGCATACATATCGTTATTAATTTCCTCTGCCCTTAGGACTAATTGCGGGAGGGGAATGGTAATTTCAACTTTAGATGATTTATCTTGATACACTTTAAGATTAACATGTACATTTGCTTCAGGTACTTCTGTAAAATATCGTTCTAATTTACTTACTTTTTTCTCTGTGTATTCTCTAATTGCTGGAGTTACCTCAATGTTCTCGCCACGTATGTTGTAGTTCATCATATGGACTCCTCCTCATTATATGGATGCCGCTTCCATTTGCTTAAACATTGGAAACTGCCTCCTATTATAAATACTATGTTTATATATTTCTATTATAGCCCATCATATTCCTGCTTAAAACGAAAAGTTTTTTGTCGAATTTGAGAATTATGTCAAAAAGTCTATATCGACAATGGCTACATTCTCTTCCATCCGTTGTTTAATTTCCTTCATCCAATGTTTTACACGATCATTTCGTTCCTCGGGAGCAACTTTTTTATTAAAAACTGCATATAATTCACTGTCTCGAAGTTGTAAAAATAAAGGTATCATTTCGATCCAGTCACTAAAAAATTTATTTTCCTCTTCGTATCCGTCGAGAAAAGCGGTTAAAAATTTTTTAGCAAACCGATTTCGTTCATCCCTCGTACTATAAAAATGCTTTGAATTCGTCGCATAATAAAGCGGAATAGCAATGTCGGAAGCAAAATAATGATAGCTTGCATCATCGAAATCAAAAACATGTATCGTATTACCATCATAGAAAAAATTCCCTTGATGAATATCAGAATGAATTAATCCATAATTATCTTTGCTTTTCGCTAATTGCTGAATTTTTCCCACGACATTCCTTGTATGTTCAAGTAACTCCTCATTTGAGTAATATTTTTCAAAATCAAGTAGATCGGCGGAATCCCAGTGTTGTCTTGGAACAATTCCTTCCGAAGGCTGATACTCTTTCGTGTGGCGATGCATCTTCCCGATCATTTTCCCCCATTTATAGAACAACTTTTCATTGAAAATGGAATCATCTAATGTAATCGGATCACCGGATGCTTTTTCAAAAAGACTGGCAAAAAAAGAGGAGTTCTCAACCGTAAATTCCTCTACTGTTTTTTCGTCAGGTGAAAGTAAAACATTTGGTATGCTAATTCCGCAACGATTCAAATATTGAATCCAGTCTAACTCAGATTCCAATTCCTGTTTGGAACGATGCGAACTATGTGTTATCCGCAATATTTTAGGCTTACCCAGCTCATACACTTCGAACACATAATTTTCAAAATCACCTAATTTTTTATAGGAATGATCTAGATTAAATCGATTTAATATGTTTTCGATAACGTCTTGAGTAAAGAGATTCTCTACAAATTGTTCCACTCCCATATCCCCCATTTGTCCTATTTGGAAAAAATTATAGCATACTCTTAACTAGTTTTCTGTATTTTTTTATTTTTCATAAAGTGGGATATTCACCCAAACCCTCTTTGTGTAATTTTCATATCCTTTAGGGAAAGCGTTTATAAATAAAAGAGGAGGAAATGTGATGCATCCTGAGTATTATCATCAAATGCCAAATTGGAATGAGTATCAATACAATGCCAATGATCAACGAATTTGGGGACGCCCTTGGGGATTTGGTCGTCCATGGGGGTTCGGTCGTCCGTGGGGCAGACCATTTTTCGGTGGACCATTTTTAGGCGGAGTTCTCGGAGGACTTGCAGGATCTGCCTTGCTAGCTCCTGCCCTTTACGGCGGCTATCCGTATGGATATGGCTACCCAGGGTTCTTCTGGTAGATCCTTTATAGTAAAAAGAGGTATCCAAATTTGGATACCTCCTATTTAATTTGTATTAAATCTTTGTGAAAGCTCCTTTAAATCGTCAGAAGAAATAGCAATTTGTTCCATAAGGTTTGTCACTTGTTGAATAATTTCCGACGTTTGCGTTAGCTCAATTTTAGTTCGATCACTATGATGTTTATTTTCATCTGCTGCTTGTAAAATTTTATCAAAGAATGAGTCCATATTAGTGATCTCTTTTGAACTTTCCTTTGTAAGTTCTGTCACATCTCCGATCGAAATTGTTACATTCTCAATTTGACTTTTTATGCTTTCGATTAATGTAGAAATATTACCGATTGATTTTTTTGTTTCTTCGGCTAATTTTCTTACTTCACCAGCAACGACCGAAAATCCCTTTCCATACTCGCCAGCCCTTGCAGATTCGATTGCTGCATTTAATGCTAATAAGTTTGTTTGTTCAGCAACACTCGTAATAATGGAAATGATGGAATGAACTTGATCCGATGCTTTCTTAAGCTCTTTAACCCGTTCATTGATATTTAGAGTACTTGCTTCAATATTATTGATTAATTGTAGTTCTTGACTTAATTTTTCTTTACTAATACTTGCTTCCGCAGACATAAGTTTTGCTACTTCAACATTTTGACTAGCAATGGACAGCATTTCAGCAGATTGTAAATTTAGTTGATTCATAAAATCATTGGTTTGGGTCGAAAATTGAGAAAGCGTTTCAGATACTTGGGCCACTTGCTGCTCAATAATTTTCTTTTGTTCTTCATGCTGCTTGCGGACTTTTTGATATTCTTTATCATATGTTTCAAGAACAATTTGTTGTTCAAAGTTAAGAAGTTTTGAAATGCTTTTTATGATTTCAATTACCCTAGCTTTTGATTCTACATGTTCTTCAATGAGTTCAATTAAGGAATACAATAGATTTTGAAATGCCCCTAAATACCATTTAGGTTCTAACCCAATATGTAAATGAACAACAGCTATCGTTTTCCGCTTTTCGATAAAGCCATCATCAATAACTCCAACAAACATTTCACTTATATGGCGTTTTAATGTTTGTCGCAGCCGGTCGATGCTACTATACTGATTGATGATGTTCATTAAATTTGCCTGATGACCGATTGCATCATAAAAATCATCAACGATCTTTTCAATGTTTTGATCAACAATATATTTTATAGATGCTGCGATGCGTAAATCTCCCTCTGTAAAACGAATCATTTGCATCTGTTTGTTTACTTCATGATCTTTAATGTTTATCGAGATTAGTTGCTCATCTTTCTCAAGAACAGGTTGTTCATTTATTGTTTTTTTACTGAACCAATTCATTGGCCACCTCTTAGATCTTATTTTTGTTAAGGCAATGTTAAATTAGGTTGTTGATTTCTTCTGCAGGTGCTCGTATTATTTGAACAATACTAAGTACCTATTATTTATCTGAAAAATAATAACAAAACTACATAAATACTATACTTCAAAAATTCCTTAATACATCATATATGCCGCGGATTTTTCGATACGATTTCCGCTGCCTGAAAAACGGTGCTAATTATGTTCGCCGCGCCTTGTCGATCGGCTGTATATGCAGCCCGAACAAATGGACTCGTATTTGGATTCACGATATATTTCGGAGGTAACCGATTTAATGAAAGTGCTAAAATATCGTCTAAACAATTTTCACAAGCACATGTTAAATTCAACTGATCTTTATGTTCATCAATTGCATTTCTTACAATTTCCTCCATCACATTGAACACAGGCATAATATGTCCCCCATGAGATCATTATTAAAAACATAATTAAAACCACCTACTCCAGGTGGCTACACTCATTTTATCATAGTTTTAATTATTTCATATACTGGATTAACTAGGAAAACATATATGTATTTATTATATTTTTTTATCTACCATAACGCCAAGAAATTCAGTCATTGCCGCATACATATCGAGCATTTTCTTTGAAGGAATTTCTTTAACGACTTCCTGTGTTGTGTCATCAACTACTGTTACATAATACTCATTTAATTTATCATGAAATTCGAATTTTAAATGAGTGTTTGATGCAGCAACAAACTCATTCATACTATCAATTATTTTTTCGAGTTTATCCTTTGGCACCACTTCCACTTTCATTTCTTCTGTATGCCTGGATTGCGTCGATTCTGCAAGGTTACTATTATCCGTATCTCCTTGGACTGTAGTAGTTATTGTTGCTGCAGGTAGCGCCTGTCCTCCAAGTCTATCAATCATTTCCTCTCACCCCTTACAACCCTTTTATTTTTTATATCGGTTTGTCAATGGGAATGTTTAGTACTTTTGGCTAGTTTTTCTGCAATTATTACATTATTTTGCGAATACTAATTTTCCAATTCGCCCCGGTCGAAATATGATAAGCTTTTGCAAAAGATCCTTGGTTAAGAGCAACGCCTATTTTGTCTAAAGAATTTACATAAAGCAATGGTTCTCCTAGCCGACTATCCGCGAAACAACGACCAAATGTCATTTTGTTTTTATACACTTGATGTCGATTATTAGAGATCGTCACTTCTAATGATGTTCCGTATTCAATACTCCGCTTTTAAATAATTCACGACTTATATTCGTCCAAAGATTCCCGAAGCGAACATCTAGAATATCAATTGTTCCGGAAATCACCCCCTTATTGAGGCTAGCCTTTGTGTTCGGTAATTCAACAATTTGCTTCACATCGATTTTAGGTCCTACCTGTTCAAACGTGATTACATTTGCCGCTAAGCGTGCGCCCGTATAGGCATAGACATCACGACCGTGGAATGTGTATGATTCGCCCGACTTGGGCAATCTATTGACCGTTTCATCAATCACTCTCGCCTCTTTAATACCAATCTGTTTTTTAATATGTGTGAGTGTCCCGTTATCAGGTGAAACAATATATTGATTATCCACCGTTTTAGCGACAATGCTTAAACGATCTGATCCCACTCCCGGATCAACGACGGAAACAAAGACCGTTTCCGCTGGCCAATACGTGATGGTTTGGTAGAGACGATAAGAGCCTTCCCAAATATTATATTGTGGAATATCATGTGTTAGATCAAAAATCCGAAGATCCGGATCAACAGAAATGGCCACTCCATACGTTGCACTAACTGCCCCATCACTTGTACCAAAATCTGTTTGAATCACTAAATTCTTACCCATGCTGTTATCCTCCCTGGCTTTAATAAATTTAAAACAAAATAAAAAACCACGCCCCCATCATTAACGATAAGGACGTGGTTGAATCAACGTGGTACCACCTTACTTTACTGCATGCTCACACATACAGCCTCGACAAGTACTCAAGCTTACACTTTTATACTGTGGTATGGATAACGAGTACCAACTCTCGTCGGAACCTACTAATATCGATTGATACGTTCAGCACGAAACTCAGAGGCCATTTTTCAGATTTCCATTTTTTGCTTCTTTTCAGCTCCCGAAGCTCTCTTTAAAAAAATGATTAAATCTTACTTTTCTCTTCGTAGTTTTTAATTTATGGGAATTGATTGAATATTAAAGTTATTATAAGAGGAGTAATAAAAATTAGCAAGTTGTTTTTTGCGAATTAATCTATGTTCCTTTTTAATATTTCAATGGCATCACTCGAAAGTCCTGTTAATTCCATAACACTTTCAATATCAAGCCCTTTTTTAAGCATTTTTTGAGCTATTTCTTTTGCTTTTTCTAATTGGCCTTGTTCGATACCTTGTTCAATTCCTTGTTTCATTCCTTGCTGTATACCTTTTTGCAGGCCTCTCTCCAGTGCTTCTTTTTCTCTTAATTCAGCCTCACGAATGGCTGCTTCTTCATCCAGAACATGTTTCAGCCTCGCCTCATATGCAAGTCGTTCCTCTTGGGTTGCGCTTAAATAATCCCAATTTTTAAATGCAGACTTTAACACATCATCTTTCATCGCAATCGCCTCCAATTCATTATAAATATCCTCGTAGAACGTATCGGTCCGACTATCAACAATCCCTAACAGAAGCAACCACCTGGCCAATAAATCATTCCATGGATCTAATTTCCCTTGTTTCCATTCATTAATTAGCTTCGGCATTTCCACAAAGTGAAATTCCATCATATTAGTAAGTTTGAAAAAATCTTTATCCTCATATAAATGGAATGAGGTATGAAATCTTTTTGTATCGTTAAGAAGATCAAAATTTAAAATATTTATTGCAATGACCGTTCGTAATTCCCGATAGGCCATTCTTTTCTGTAAATTAGAACGATAAACACCTGACCAATAATAAATTGATCGATTAATCATATAATTCGTTTCCATATTGGTTCATCATCCTTTCGTTATCGAATCTTTTTCAATGCGATTTTAGATAACAGAGCGATGCCTTATTGTTTCAATTGATGTGATTCAAATTTTCCATATGTTTTCCGCAAAAATCTTGTAAAAGTGTTAGGTGGAAATTAGTAAGTAAACTAATCGGTGATTGTTTGGTGAATAGTTTAAGTTTTTTCATGAAGAATTGTCTTTGTAGATTTAGAACTTTAATGTGGAAGGTTTAAATGTCCTTTTTTTTATTATATCACAAACCAAAACGTATGTTCTATATTTTTTTATACATTTTTCAAGCTTTAAAAAAAATAAGAACCATCAGTTGATGGTCCTATTTTTCATTTATTTTCTTTTATCATAGAAAAAACCGTCATTTTGAATATTTGCATATGGATTCGCATATTGATTCATCGATTTCTTTTTTTTATTTAATCCATTCAAATCTTTTTGAATTTCTTGTTTTACATTCATCAATAGTAGATTTAGTTGCTTTCCCAATAAGATCAATCTTTCACCTAATAATTGATCTTCAGCTGAAAAAGGTGGCTTGATATCCTCAAGTAGTGATTCGCGTTTTACGAGAAAATGTTCGACTTTTTGAATCACATTATCCCGATCGGCATCATTATTATTTCTTAAAAACTCGATCAATTCCTTAGTAAGGTTACAGCATTCCTGAATCGGATTCATTATGCTTTGCCACCTTGAACCCCATACTGCTGCTGACGATTTAATTGGATAACCTGTTTCCATGTATCACGAAACTCCGTAACAAACTCTTCTACTTCCTCAAGAGCAGCGATGTCATTTTTAATATTCGCTTGAATTAATTGATAATGGATATAGTCATAAAGTGACATCATATTTTTTGAAACTTCTAAATCCATATTCAATGTAACCATTAGCTCTTGAATAATATTCTGAGCTTTTAGGATGTATTTATTTTTCTCTTCGATATTTTTTTGCTTAATCGCTACTTTTGCGAGATTCGTAAATTTTAAGCAGCCATTATAAAGCATTAATGTTAACTCTCCTGGCGATGCTGTTGTGACAGAGTTCTTTTGGTACGTTTGATAGGGATTGGACATTGCCATACTCTCCCATTCCTTTCTAGTAAATTTACTGTCCACTACTAAATTGCTGTAATAGGTAATTCATTTGGTTGTTTGATTTTTGAATAGCCGATTCCATTGCTGAAAATTGACGGTAATAACGATCCTCGATTTGTTTTAATCGATCGGTAAAGGATGTTATTTTTTTAGCTACATCATCTAAATTTCTTCCTATTGTAAATTGCTGGTTTGTGGAATATGCTTTTCCGGCGCGATCATTTAATTTATTAATTGTTGTTGAGACATCATCATAGAGTCGTTGGACAATCCCTTTGGAGGAAGTTGTATCTCCTGTACCTCTGAATAGATTTTCTACAGATGTCGGATCATCTTCAATCGCTTTTTTCAGTGCAGCTTCATCAATTTCAAGCTTTCCACCTTCTAAATAATTCGCCGTTGTTTTAATTCCGATTGCAGCCAATTGTTTAAAAGCAAAGGCGACATTTGCATTATCAACCGGCTGATACATTGACATCCGCATTTGAGTAAGTGCACCCGAAAGCATTGTATCCCCTTTAAGCAGACCACTTTTCGCTTTTTCTTCCCACATTTCTTGCTGTTTATCGGAAAGCTGCTCACGTTGTTCGTCTGTTAGAGGACCATAATCTCTGTATCTATCTTCTGAGATTTTTTTATTCACCGTATCTATTAATTTATTGTATTCATCGACGAACGCTTTGATATTATCAAAGACTTTGGAAGAGTCGTTCTTGATAGATACACTTTCGGCAGTATCGAAAGTTTTCTTCAGTGTAAATGTGACGCCATTCATTTCAAAAGTATTGGATGTTCTTTCAGTATCTAGACCATTAATGTTGAATTTTGCGTTTGTACCGCCTGTTTCAGCAGCTCCACCAAATTTCAATACGGTATCAATAAAATTACCTGAGGTTGAAATTTCTTGAACTGTTTCATCTCCGTTAAAGTTTCCTGTTTCCGTACGTGTTAACGTCATTTGATCGGAAAAAGAATCATAGAACAGTGAAACACCCACATTGGAATTATTAACATTTGTCATAACTTTACTTAAAGAATCGTTTCCTTGAACAAAAAAGTTTTCCTCAACTCCATTAGGATATTGAGAGGTAGATGTAGCCACCTTAAAACTTGTGTAGTTTTGTTGATAGGTTGTGGAAACATCAAAACTTACTGTATCCTTCTCACCTAAATTTTCAGCAGCTCGTTTTTCCTCAGCTTCTTTTTTTAGTTCTTCTTTATAAGCATCACTAAATGTAACTTTCCCTGTTTCTTTATCTAATGTGCCAAGTTTCAATCCTGAGGAGGCTGGATTACCTGATGCATCTACTTCTATTAAGTCAGTTCCATTTTCGTCAAGTTTAAACGTTTTATTATTTAAAACGATAGAAAAGTTGGAATCAGTAACAATTGCTCCATGGTTTAACTGAAACCCTGTTGTTTGATCTGATATAGTTGTTTTTTCTATTTTTTTATCGGCAACATAGTCAATTTTTACGTTGCTTCCTTTTTTTAATGATTTAAATGTAAGAACCCCATCGGTACCAGTATCAGATACAGAGACACGAACTTCATTGTCGGCTAGAACTGCATTAGGGTCAGTTACAAGTTTATAGGTTTTCCCATCGACTTTAATATTCATGTTGTTAATATCTTTTAGGTTTGCTCCATCCAATGGAAATTTCAGTTCAGTCCCATCTTCTGATACACTAATAGACTTTGATTCAACAACACCTTGTTCCCATGTAAGTCCACTAAGTTTACCTGCTTGACTCATTATACTTTGATTTATATCTACTTTTTCTGTGCCAGAAGATATCTTCCCTGTGTTTACTTTTGTGGCAGCCGTTGCCAACTGTTTCACTTTCGAAATTGAGTACGATGACATCGCAGCTGCACTTGAAGCAGTGGCTGTCAGAAATTGATCATTCGTTGAAACGGTACTTCTCGCACGATATGCTGGCGTTAATTTCATATTTGTTAATGTTTGTCGAAAATTAAAAAACAATGTATTCAATGAACGATAATCATCCCGTTGCCATTCAAGGGTTTGCTGTTTTTGCTTTAATTTATCTAAAGGCATACGTTCTACCTTCATTAAATCCTTTACCATTTGGTCGATGTCCATGCCGCTGGCCAATCCGCTTATACGAACCATTTGGTTTCACTCCCTAATCTGTAAAGTCTTTTCTTCTATTATTTATATCGGTAGTTTTTTGTGAATGTTTAGGATGGATTTGTTTGTTTTCGGGAATGACTTGAATTAAAAAAATCATAAAAAACTCGTTTTCAATAAAAACAAGTTTCCTATGATTTTATTTAAGCTATCGATGGACCATTTCCAGTTATATTGTGGTTGAAAAAGCTTATAGAAGTTCCAGTACAGTTATCCTCTGGCTTGGTAATAGATAGAATCCCTCTCAAATAAAAGACGTTAAATCCCTTATCAACATTTTTGGGGAATTCGGGGTGTCACTGTGTCCATCCCTTTTTCTTCAATCTTTTAATTTCTTCGATAGGAAGTTTTACATATTTAGCAATTACTTCAACATCCATACCATCTGCTAACATTTCAAGGGCAATCTGTTTACGTCCTTGCTCTAAGCCTTCTTCACGTGCTTCTTCTCTTATTTCACCAAAAGTTGGGGGTAGATTTTTTCGATCTAAAAAGAACATATCCACTTCCTCCTTCATGATCATGATTTCATTTCTTAATTTGGATGTCAATTCATCGGGAATTTGCAAGATGTAGTCTACAAAATAAATAAGGGCAGATAAATAGATGCGTTGTTCTTCTTGAGGAAAGTTACTTTTTTGCAAAAGTAACCGCATTAATTTGAGTTTGAAACGAAAGCGGGTATCGTCATCATTTTTAGACATACTTGCATACATACCAGCTAAGACTGCAATTTGGGAACTCTGGATCGGGATCCCCTTGAACTTCAATGTGGATAAGAAGCCATTTTTCTATACCACTTTTTAAGTATACTTTAACAATTTGATCAGCAATTTGTTTGCCCTTCTTCTCTTGAATAACTTCTTTATAAAGCTCCTGCTGCAAAAATTCATACTTCTTCTAAAAATCAATTTTTTCATATAAATCGGGTGCAAAAAATAGGACAAACTCCTCAAACAGCTCATTAATAAGTTTTTTCCAAAGTCCATCATAATCAACAGCGGAATAAATTGGGGGCTTCTCAAACACCATGCTCGTTACCATTAATATATCACAACCCTTTTCGATCTTATACATTAATAATAACAAAAACAGAACAAATATTCTATTTGGTATTTTTAAAAGGGAAATCTCCGTAGAACTTTCAAAAATCGGGGACTATTGCTATGAAACCAAGAACATAAATTAGATTAACAAAAGAATCGTCCCCATATTTCCTCGAATTTCTATTTCCAGTCCTTTCTCCATCCTTTAATAAATTTATCCATATTTTTATATCTTTTAATGAGTACTTGAGTTTCTTCCAATTTACCACTGGATAGAGCCAACTTAAAATCACTAATATACCATTTTCCGTTCGCATTGTTATAAGCAGGTACTTGGTATTTATTTTTGCCGATATTATGTGGGCGCAGTGTATATTCAAAAGCATTTTTTGCTTTTTTTAGCTTACCACTTTGAATGTAATAAATTTCACCATATTCAAAGTTGGATGATTCCGTTCCAGAGATAATAAAAAGGTCTGGCTGTCCTTTATGTTTCGATGGTATGGAATACATCATTTTTCTTGTTGCATTATAAGTATAGTTTTTAAGTTTGAAGCCAGTATAACTAACATTTTTCTTTCCCGACTTTTTAATATAAAGTTTATAATTTCCGTGATATATTAGATCACCCTCGTTTACTCCAGCCCATAGAGTGTTCCAACCATATTTAGCATTATTCGAACCTCTTGCTTTCTTTTCACTTGTCGGAACAACATAAACAATACATTTCTTCCCTTTATTATCTTTTAATGTATATGTCACACGACTTTTTTTCGTATTAACTGTGGACGCTTGTGTTTCTTGTAAAAAGAAAGAAAATACTAGTATTAATATAGATAATAGACTAATTAATTTTTTCATGCTTGTTCATTACCTCCATAGGTATTCCTCGACCCAATACTTTTTATCAGTAAATTTTATATACTTTTAAAAGAAGAAATATTTCCTTTTAAAAATTATTATCTTAGAAGCTGCAACACCCCTTGAGGCATTTGCTGTGATTGTGCTAACATGGCTTGTGCTGCTTGAGCAAGAATAGAATTCCTTGTTTGCTCCATTACTGATTTTGCTATGTCAGCGTCTCGGATTTGAGATTCTGCGGCTGTTAGATTTTCTTCATAATTTTCATTATTATTCATTGCATGTTCAAGACGGTTTTGCATACTACCCAGCTTCGTACGTTCTGAAATTATTTTCCCAATCGCTTGGTCTACACGATCAATCGCAGCCTCCCAGCCATTTCTTGTGAGCACATTTACATCAGCAATCCCTATGCTCTCGATACCTGCATCATTTATACTAATTTGAACTGATTGATTTGCATTAGGTCCAACTTGTAAGGAGAAGACTATTGGTTTTAAAGAATTATCTACTTGCTCAGAATCAGTATTTCCAGCCCATACCATAGCTTGAATAGGGGCATACGTTCCCGACATGCGTGTAGTCCAAGATAATCCGTCAGATGAAGATAAAATCATCTCTTTCGCAGTGGGAGTTCCTCCCGTGATGACAAATTGACTTCCACTCCAAGCAATATCATTTAACCAATTTCTTGAAGACGATACTTGAATAGTCCAGTTATTACCATTTGATGAAGACAAAATGCTTCCATCATCAGTTATCGCTACAAACGTATTATCATTCCGTGCAACATCCACAAAATTACTTGAAATGCCAGTAGAATGATAGGCCCATGATTTTCCGTCAGATGAAGTAAGGAACTTTCCGTTGTCGCCCATTACTACATACTGACTTCCATCCCACTCTATTGCTCGTAACGTATTGGAAACACCTGAATAACGAGTTGTCCAAGTGACCCCATCGTCAGATGTGAGTATGGTTGCTCTTCCTCCAACTGCTACATATTGATTACCATTCCACAGGACATTTATGATATTTTCAGTCGTACCAGATGTTTGAGCAGTCCAATCACTCCCATTTGAAGATGTAAGGATCGTTCCATTTGAACCAACCGCCACATACTGGTTATTGCCATAGATTACATTATGTAAAGTATTGGAAGTGCCTGAATTTTGATTGACCCATGATGTTCCATCTACTGATGTTCGGATTAGACCATTATTTCCAACAACTACAAACTGGTTGTCCCCCCAGGTTAGGCCATTAGTATTAATCCCTGCTCCAGTCGTTGCTTGGACTGACCAGTTCACCCCATCACTTGATGCAAATTGTGTTCCTGAAAGATCAATACCAAGAAATTGATTAGGGTTTCGTGCCGGATTATGAGGAATAGAATCCCGAATTCCTTTTAGTAATGGCACCCCATTGAAATTTGTATTTTGAACAATTTGTTCAATCCCTTGCTTAATCTGTTCGATTTCATCTTGAACCGCTGCTCGATCCTCTTCAGTTAACGTATCATTTGCTGCTTGTACTGCTAACTCTCTCATTCGCTCTAAAGGTGGTGATAATATATTCGATAGCCCACCCTCAGCAGTTTGAATAAGCGAAATACCATCTTGGATATTACGATGGGCTTGCCCAAGTCCTCGTATTTGTGCCCGCATTTTTTCAGAAATTGCTAACCCCGCTGCATCATCCCCGGCACGATTAATCTGAAGACCAGAAGATAGTTTTTCGACAGCAGATGCCACTTTTTTATTTGTTTTATTTAATTGGTTTAATGTTTTGATAACAGGAACATTATAGTTAATGATCATTAGAAAAACTCCTTTAATTCCTGCTTTTTATATCGGTAAAAAATTATCACTTTTTAGTAGAATTGTGAAAATTATTTACAATAAATTTTAGAATAAAAGATTACTCTGATTAAAATATTTTACCTAAAACTACTGAATTTTTTCTTACTACTCATGCCAATTAATAGTATTCATGTTAAAATAGAAACATACGTTCCTGTTGAGAGGTGTTTAAAATGTTTGCAAATTTAAACGAAGTTCAGACGAATGTATTAATAGCTAGTATTATCGGAGATGGAGAACTAACGAAACTATATAAAGGAAGTAGAAGAAAAAATAGTAGTTATAGAGAACATTATGGCAAAAATCAAAAAGCGTATCGGGAATGGAAAGCAGATTTAATGGGAGGATTATTTTATATTACGGCACAAAGTCAAACACTTCGATCAGGATCGAATCCACTTTTTACCCAGTTATTAAAATTATTTTATGTTGAAAATGGTGCTAAGACCATTCCAAAATCAATGTTAGACTACTGTAAACTCAATTATTTTTTAGCTGTACTTTATATGGATGATGGAACATTGTCAATTACCCATCGCGTTAATCATATTAATAAAAAAATTTACTTAACTCCGCAAATATACTTATACTTACAGAATTACACCTCCGAAGATTTAACTCTATTAAAAAATCACATTAAGAATACTTTTGATATTCATTTACATTTAGCTAGCAGAAAAGATGGAAATGGATTAATTTTACGTACTACATCAGTTAAACAAACATTTTTATTTTTAAATATAATCGAAGATATAACAAAAACATGTCCAAGTATGTATTATAAAACAAATTGGATTTTTCGCTTGAAACAGGAAAAAGTAAAGTGGAAGGAACAGTATTCTAATTATCAAATTGTAGTAAGTGACTCGGAAAGGTGGAGAAATTATACGACTGAAGAAATAAACCGGATCATATTTCTTAAGAAAAACGGATATTCCGATAAAGAGATCGCTGTACAACTTGACAGAAGCTATTGGTCTATTGTTTATAAACTACGAGAACTTAGGAAAATGAACTTATTATAGAATTACTACAAAAATATAGAAAAGGCTTTGGATAACCCAAAGCCCTTCTTTAATAAATTAACGAAGAAGTTGTAATACTCCTTGTGGTTGTTGGTTCGCTTGCTTTGCGACTATGTCTTTCGATCATAGAATAGACTATATCTTCATCCATGATTTTTCATGGAGCTGGGCACTTCGAACAGCTTCCCGCTGCCCTACGAGATTCATAGTCATAGCTTATCACCTTAGACCGTATTCTCTAGTCGTTGAACCTTCTCCAGAGTTTCCTCACAGGAGCTTGGCTGCTGATTATCCATTGTTTCATCTGCATCATTTTCACACCTTCACGCAGACCGTTTCCAGTTACGTTGTGGTTGATGAAGCTTTAGGAAGTTCCAGCAATTCACCCAGTAATCCTCTTACCCGTTTCCAGATAAGACGCCCTTCAACCAATTATCTCAAGAGTTGTAATACTCCTTGAGGCATTTGATTGGATTGAGCCAACATTGCTTGTGCTGCTTGAGAAAGAATAGAATTCTTAGTTTGGTTCATCATTTCTTTCGCCATCGTGCGAACATTTACTTTCATAAATGACTAGACTATATCTTCACCCTCATAATTTCTTATAGGGGTCGGGCACTTCGGATTCACAATGCTGATGATCATTGTTTCACCTATGGATTTCATCATCATAGCTTACGCCTTAGATGGTCTATCCTAGTCGTTGGACCTTCTCCACTCTTTCGAGACAGGAGCTTGGCTGCTGATTGCCCAATCTTTTCTTTTTTCTCACCATCACGCTTGTCGTTTCCAACTACGTTGTGGTAGGAAAAGCTCTAAGGGTTTTCCAGCAATTCACCCGATCATAATCTCTAGCCGTTACCAGCTAGGACGACTGTGCTTGTCACTGTTAGGCAGCTAAAGCATAATCAACGTCACGGATACGAGATTCCGCAGCAGTTAGGTTTTCGGAAGATGTACCTAAGTTGTTAATTGTATGATCCAAGCGGTTTTGGAAAGCACCAAGTTTTGAACGCTCAGTAGATACTTTTTCAATTGCACTATTGATAACAGAAATTGAAGTTTGAGCACCTTGTTCTGTACTTAAATCAACGGATTGAAGTGAAAGTGCTTGAACATCCATTCTGTTAATATCTACTTTCATTGTTTGTCCTTCATTTGCTCCAATTTGGAAAGATAGTGCTGAATCAACATTTGTATCTAAAGCTGCTTGTGTTTCTTTAAAGTTACTGAATTTATTATTAAATAATTGACGATCATCAACAGACAATTTAAGATCTGAGATTGCACCAGCAGTTCCATCTGCACCTACAACTTTAAGAGTACCATCAGCTTCAATAGTTGCTGTTCCGCCCGCGATACTTCCAATTGCAGTTAATAATGCATCCACATCAGTGTCATCAGCAATTGTTACTGTTGTTTCCGATTGTGCTGTACCATTAATTTTTGCATTAATTTTTATAACATCGCCAGATTTAAGACCTAATGAGTTACCATTTGCATCAGTTAAATCTGTTAAAAGTGTAGCGTCAGTAGCTGCGGCACCGGCAGCATTTAATTCAACAGATTTTAATTCTGTGCCTTGTGCAGTTTTTGCTCCCTCAAGGTCACCGTTTAAAAGCTTTTTAGTGTTGAATTCTGTTGTATTAGCAATTCTGCCAATTTCATCTTTTAATTGGCTAACTTCTTTTTGAATTTCATTTCTATCTGCATCTGTATTTGTATCGTTTGAAGATTGAACTGCTAATTCACGCATACGTTGAAGGATATCATGTGTTTCGTTTAATGCACCTTCAGCTGTTTGGATTAATGAGATACCATCTTGAGCATTTTTAGATGCCATATCTAATCCACGAATTTGTCCGCGCATTTTTTCAGAAATAGCAAGACCAGCTGCATCATCTCCTGCTCGGTTAATACGCATACCAGAAGACAATTTCTCCATAGATTTAGACTGAGCATTTGAAGCAGCATTTAACTTGTTATAAGTATTCAACGCCGCAATATTATGATTGATTTGCATAATATAATTTCCTCCTTGAATATCCCGCTCACATCCTTGTGAACGATATAAATTAGTTTGTTTAGCAAGAGCAGAAAGTCGGCCGTCCTTTCAACTCTCGCTTACATTATTTATATCGACAGGTTTCGAGGAGGTTTAATAGTTTTTGATAAAAATTTTATTCTTTTTTTGTTTTTGGTAGGAGTGATAGAAGGTTTGTGATATCTTTTGATGCTTCGGTGTTTTCGGATTGGATGTCTAGGTAGACTTCTTTCCGATGGATTTCTACATTTTTTGGTGCGTTGATGCCGATTTTGACTTGGTCGCCTTTGATGGCGGTGATGGTGATTTCGATGTCATCACCGATTTGGATGGCTTCACCTTTTTTTCGTGATAGGACTAGCATCGTCTCACCCCTTTACTGGTTGCTCAAAGAGCGGATGTTTGATTTTGTATGGTGAATCGTTTAGGATGACTTGTTTTGCTTTGTTATTTTTTATGTTTAACACAATTGGTGCTTGCAGGTTTGCGGTTGTTTTTTCAAATGGATCTTGGACCGTTACAATTGTGAATACGCTAATATCTTCCTGACTTTCGATAAACAATTGTTCCATTGTACTTTCATCAAGAGCAAATTCGTATTTGTCGATAAAATTAAATGGACTTGTTAAGACAAATGCAAGTCCGGCCGTTTGAAGCGATTGCATAATCGTAAACAAGGCTTGGTCTGGTAATGGAAGCAAAATAAATTTGTGTTCTTCTGGAAACCCTGGGATTCCCTTTTCAAAGTGGAGAACGTCTTTTTCATTTATTTCGGTTTCGCCGTGATATTTTGTTTCGATTTTCATTTATAACACTCCATTTCATCTTACAGCGTAAAGTCTATATTTAATGCTTGATGCTGTTTCAATCTTGCTGTTACTTCACCTGGTTGATACGTAATAATTGGTTTTTGTGTGTTCACATTGATGTTTGCTTGGTGGGTATTCCAATCAATAGTTACTTTCGCTGGCTGGTAGTCCGTTTTTACAGAAAAAAACGATGGAATCCATGTAATATTCGTGTCGAATGTTTGGTTCTCAAGTGCTCGTTGGGCCGATTGCTCGACGATTACTTTCCGACTGTTTTCTATCTTCATCAGTTGGTCGCCTTCAGAGGCAATTCTTGCGATTCCTTCCATTGCCTTCTGCTTGCCATATTGGGCATTTTCTTCGGTTCGTCGAAAGACACTTTTAATATCCATCTCTTCCCATGCTTCGGTTTGGTCAATGGAAAGTTTGCCGGGAATTGTATGTATTTGTAATTCCGCATGGGGCTGCTGGATATCCATTTGTGCTTTTGGCTGTTCGATCGTTTGTGTGGCTGGTCTCGTTTGTAATTCAATTTGTGCCTGCTGGGATTGGAGTCTAATTTGTGACACCTGCATAGAAATTCATCCCCTTCTTTCTATATCTTACAAAAAAAGCTATTCGAAATGAATAGCTTCCCTTTTACCTTAGGAAATCCAATAGTGTCGGTTGGATGATTCTTGCACCGGCTTCCATCGCAGCACGGTGAATGGCTTCCTGTGTTTTGAAGTCTGTGACGAGTTTTTCAAAGTCGATATCTTCATTATCTGACATGACCCGTTTCGCGATAAGTTTTTGATTGTCAATTCTTTCTTCCATGAAATCTAAGCGGTTTGTTCGTGCACCGATTTCGGATTGAGCAGATAAAACTTTAGAAATCCGGTCATCCATCGTTTGAATGAAGTCGCCTATTTTTCCGGATCCTTCTCCTCGTAATGTTTTTTCCAGATTGTCTAATTCTGTAAAGACACTGTCCCCATTTGCACCACCCATAAAGGCATTCGTTCCATTGATATTAACTGGAACATAGATTCCTTTAGAAAGCTCCATATTTACATTACCTTCAGAAAATTGTGCTTTGATACCTGCATCAGTCGTTTGAACAGGGGCTGTTAATGTATTGCTTCCGTTAAAAATATATTTGTCGCCGACTTTAGAATTAGCAATGGAGGCAATATGTTCTTTTAATTGACTAACTTCATCCGCTACTGCTTTCGTTTGCTCTTTATCATATGTTCCATTATTCGCACTTACCGTTATTTCACGAATCCGTTGCAAGGCTTTATTCATTTCACTTAATGCAGAATCGGTTGTTTCTACCCAATTTCGCGCTTCTGAGAAATTGCTTTTGAACTGCTCAATTTCCATTACATTTGTCCGATAAAACATTCCTTTCATCGCAACGACTGGATCATCCGACGGTCTTGAAATCTTTTTTTGAGTTGTCATTTGTTCATTTAGCTTATCCATGAGTGAATAGCTTTGGTTAATATTAAACATCACATTATTCGATATCATACTTTGTGTTACGCGCATCTCATTTCACCCCTATTTCCCAACATGTCCCAGTCCATTAATAATTTGATCAAGCATCTCATCGATTGCTGTAATCATGCGAGCAGATGCTGAATAGGCATGTTGAAATTGTATTAAGTTTGAAAACTCTTCATCTAAAGAAACTGCTGTAACTGATTGACGGTTTTTATCTACAGAATTTAGAAGGACTTCACTATTATGTGCGAGTCGATTTGCCTGCTGACCTTTTACCGCCATACTTCCAATTGTCCCTTCAAAAAACGATTGGATCGTTCCATTATTTATTTCTAAATTTTCAAGTTTCGTTCCATCGCTTAACGTGACAGAGTTATTAGAGAATTGCAAGTCTTTAATATTCCCTAAAGCAATCGCGTTGCCACCATTTCCTGCATTACCTTTCACTAGTGAAGCAGCGATTTCTGACGGTTTGAGGTCAGCTACCTTAATACTTCCTGCCGCCCCTTTATAATCAGTTCCTAGTCCTTCGAAAAAGTTTTTGCCTAGTGGATTGCCATTTGCATCGACTCCGCCATTTCCATCCTTATCATAGCCTTTTGAATGAATCTCGTTAAAAATGCTTGCATATGTATAAGCTAGTTTATCTAAGTTATCAAGCATTTCCGGATACAACCCTTTGCCTTCACCTGTTCCATATGCTTGAATTAATGCATTTAGTTTTCCTTGGCCTGTGAGGCTATTCATATCACTTGTCGCGATTTCACCATTAACTGAAATTGAACTTACACCTTTTTCATCTTTTTCAATAGAAAGAGCACTTGCATTTGAGCCGTTTACTAAGCTTATCTTTTTATTTCCAATGACTAGATTGATACTAGCTGTACCTTCTGCTTTTGGTGATGGTTTGCCACCTGATGTTTGATAGGTCGTTTCAATAGGAACAATACTCGATAATTCATCAAGTAAACGGTCTCTTTGGTCGTATAAATCATTCGGTAAATAACCATGAGGCTCTACTTCACTAATTTGCTTATTTACAGCGGCAAGCTGGGTCGTTAATGAATTGACTTGTTGAACCGTTACATCCATTTCATGATTCAGCTCATTGCGCACGGACGTTAAAGAATCATGCAAATAATTAAATGTTTCTGCTAATGATTGTCCACGTTGTAAAACAACCATCCTTGCCCCCTCATTTTCAGGGTTTACACTTAAATCTTGAAGTGACTGCCAAAATTGCGACATCGCTTTTGATAAACCATAGTCACTCGGTTCATTCATAATTTCTTCCATTTTTTGTACAGACCCAGCATAGGATTGCCAGTATCCTAATTTCGTATTTTCATTGCGATACTGCCGATCGATAAATTGATCCCTAATTCTCTCAATCGATCCTTCTTTTACTCCTGTTCCGAGTAAGCCCGGAATTTCAGGTCGGTTCATCGCCGGTGATGGAAAACCTTCTGTTTGGATAAATTCTATTCGTTGTCTTGTATATCCAGGTGTATTCGCATTTGAAATATTATTTCCTGTTGTATAAATGGCACTTTGCGAAGTAAACATTCCGCGTTTGGCCGTTTCTAAACCGAAAAATGTTGAACGCAATGGTTTCCCTCCTTTTCTCGTTAGGCTTGAGAATCAAATAAAGATCGCGTCGTTTCGACAAGCTCTTCATCTGCTGATTTTGTATAATTTGGTGATTCAGGCTCTGGATCGAAAAAGTTTAAATTCAAATGAACGAATTGTAAGGAATGCATAAGTAATTGTTGATTCAACGTATTTACATTTTTCAATTCATCCACTTGTTGGATTAAATTCGCTTGTAGTTCTTGAATCTGTTCCTTCTCGGGTCCATTTAAATGAGTAAGTAGTGCTGAAATAGTGAACCCGTCCATTTCAATGGCTAAATCTTTTTTAAATCGTGCAACCAATTCTTGTCGTTGATTTTCAAACATTTGAATGGCTGCAATATGCTTTTGTTCATTTTGGATGATGTTCTGTAATGATTCGATATTGGCTGATTTTATAACTTCTGTTTTTTCAACAGCAATTTCATATAGACTTTGATGAAGCTTAAGTGTTTTTTGCAATATTTCTATTAGCTTTTGGGTCAGCATGAAAGACCCTCCTGTTTTAAGTTTCTATCTTTTTTATCGGCAAATAAGGAAAAATGTTAAGTGTAAATATTAACGATTAATCCTTGAATTTCTCCGACAAGTCCTAATATATCTATTCCTTTTTGTTCTTTTTCCAGTACTTTATTGGCTAAATCGATTAATTTCGAATCTACTTCTTTAACGATTTTATAAACTTTTGAACGTCCACGCCAGTTGAGACCGCGCTGTTCTTCCAGCTTTAGACCATTATTGACGGCATCCTCCATAAAGGATTTCACAAGTTTTTTATATTTACGAAAATCTTCAATCGTTCTTGATTTGGCAAGCTTTTGTCCTTGGTCCTCGATGTCTTGCATCAGCTTGGTCATTCTTTCTAACGTTCTATTTTCACGTCCTTTAGACATGACTTCTGAAAACGAGACCGTCTCTGAAGCTACTTGATTCTTTTTTTGAAGTTTATTTAAACCTAATTTATCTACTTTCCCTACTTCCACGGTGCTCACCTCTTCATCGCTTTTTTCTTATTTTACGTGAGTTTCAATAAAATTTCAGTTGGAGATTATCCCCAATAAATAAGGGTGGAGTCCTATTTGTCCTCCACCCCATGTTGAAATTTATTTCAATAACTGTAGAATTCCTTGTGGCAGCTGGTTTGCTTGCGCGAGCATTGCTTGACCGGCTTGGTTTAGAATATTGTTACGTGTATAATTTGTCATTTCTTCTGCCATGTCAAGGTCACGAATACGTGATTCAGCAGCTGTTAAGTTTTCATTGGCAGTTTGTAAATTTGTAACGGTGTGCTCTAATCGGTTTTGGTATGCCCCTAATTTGCTTCGTTCTGCAGAAACCTTTTGGATCGCTTGATCGATAAGGTCAATCGCTTCACTAGCTCCTTGCGCCGTACTTACATCTACTCCTGCTTGAGCGTTTAGTCCTGGTGTTGTAATTTTGTTTCCTTGTAAGTCTCTTGCAAGTCCTAAGCTAGCAGCATCCATTATTCCGATAGACATCGTTAATGTTTCGGAGCTGTTTGCTCCAATTTGGAACTGAATTTCAAGATCTTTTCCTGCGTTTGCTTCAAAATCTTTGTCAATTAGCTGGATTGCCAAACCGCTCGTACCGTCATTCGTTTTTGTCGTGCCTAATGATAATGTATTTCCAACAACACTAAAGGTTGGTGCAAGATCTTTTAACGGGTTATTTGTCGTATCCTTTTGTGCAGTTACTAAAGTTTGATTAATTTCGTTTAATACAGTAAAAACATCTTTTCCAGTTATATCGATTGTTGCGCTATTGTTTGCGTACGCTTTTGATGGAGTGCCGAAATTAATCGTTAAGTTGCCAATTTTTAATTGATCCCCTGCTTTTGGAACTTCAGAAAATTTTAGATTAAACGTCTCAGCATTAATTGCATTTGGTTTGCCGATGACATTTTTTACTTCTGTTGTTAAATTAGTAGGGTCTAAATATTTGACTGCTGTATTTGCAAAGGTTGTACTTACTTTTATAGTTGCGGCATCAATTGGAGCCATATTCGCTTTAGTCGTTAAAGTGATTTTACCATTATTAATGATATTATCAGTTGTAGTTCCAGTATTTGCCGCATTTGTTGCTTTTGCAGTGAAAGTAGGATCATTTGCATTAATTGCTGATGTTAATGCACCAAGTAAATTATTTATATTTGAAACGGCATCTGTATCATTCGCTGCGTTGTCTTTCCATTGAGCCGTTGTTAAATTGACAGCGATATTACTAGATTTAGAAAGGCCAGGTGTTTTGCCATTTGTAATATCTATTTCATACGTCTTGCCATTAACTGTAAAGGTTTTGCCATCAATTGCTGTCGATAGTTGCTTTCCAAATGCTGCAGAAAAGTCCATTACGACTTGAGCAGGGTCTGTAGGATCCGCTGTAATCGTACCCTTCCATGTTCCCGTTCCCTGATAAGTCACTTGATCCGAGCTAATTTCGGCAAATGGTCTTCCTTTTTCCGCACCACTGAATAATTTCTTTTGGTTGAATTGCGTCGTATCAGCGATACGATCAATTTCAAATGTTAATTGATTCATTTCGGCTTGTATCGCGCCACGATCATTATCCTCTAGTGTGCCATTTGATGCCTGCACACTTAATTCCCTCATTCTTTGCAAAATGGAATGGGTTTCGTTCAATGCCCCTTCAGCAGTTTGAATAAGAGAAACAGCATCCAATGAATTTCGTTCAGCCATACTTAAACCGCGGATTTGTGAACGCATTTTTTCGGAAATGGCAAGTCCTGCCGCATCGTCTGCCGCACGGTTAATGCGCAGTCCGGATGAAAGTTTTTCAAGGCTTTTCGATGTACTGCTCATCGTTTGTGATAAATTTCTGTACGCATTTAATGCTTGGATATTGTGATTAATCCTCATGTTCGATTCTCCTCATTTCTCTTATTCCTGTGTTGCTACTGCTACATGCTGTTCGTAAGCATTCGCTTTTCGTTGAAGTTGAGTTTCTTGTTTTTCTTTATTTTTTAATGCTTCATTCCAAGCATTTGCGATAGATTCCGTGATTTGAAGAACTTCTATTAAAAGGGTCGTATCTTTTTTCAAGTTTGCTTCTACTAAGTTATTTGCCATATAGTTATAAAGGGTATCAAGCTGGTCAGCAATAATCCCCGCTTCATAATTCAAACCTACACCTAATCGTTGTAAAATATCATTTGCCTTTTGAAGCTTTGTATTTGCTTCAATAAAGTCCTTTTTTTCTATTGCATCAATTGCTTCGCGCACTCGATCCATTAATGCTTCATAGAGCAATGAGGTTATTTCTTGTGATGATTTTGAATAAATGAATTCTTTTGTTAAAAATTCCATGATTTTAACCTCCTAATCACTCTATATATCGGATGATTCTTTCATTTTTTAATAGTTTTTTTCCATTTCCTCAATTAATATTAATATTTCGGCAATGACTGAATATAGTTGTGGAGGAATATTATCACCTAAGTCTACATCAATCAATTGCTGAAGAAGTCCTGCATCTTCTTGCATTTGAACTCCGTGTTTTTTTGCTAGTTCAATGATTTTTTCGGCAACATTGCCTGTACCATGTGCAACGACTGTTGGACCAGGTTGTGTTTCATCATAGCGGATAACTGCTGCCGATGGACCATTAAGTATTCGTTTGTTTTTGGGGTTAAAATATTTCATTGTCATATCGTAAGGTCCAATCCTCTTGTGATGTTCTTTTTTTCAGCTTCTACTTTAGGTGTTAAAGACTTATTTGACTCTGTTAATCGTGTAAATTGGATTGTCCCTATGCTATAGCCGATTTCCTTTAATCTTTCTTTTGCCACTTCAGCAAGTGGTGTAATTTTTTCCTTAAATCCTTGGCGGTCGTTTTTTATCGTGAGATTTAGGACCCGATCGGATGAGGAAAGTAGAATCCCCACTTCACCAAGCTTCTTCGTTTCAAATAGAAAATAAAGACTGCAATGCTCCCAATCTATTTTTTCCGACTGATTTTTAGAATTAATATAGACTTTCACATTCTCCACTTTATTTTGAATAAGAAATGGTAGAGCAAACATTAAACTTTGTGTACTTGATTGATCTGACCTGCTTAATAGCTGTTGTCCGGTAAGGTTTTGCAATGTTTGATCTATCGTAGGATTCCCTTCAGTCTGTGCAAGCCTCTGTAAGATCCCTTTTACAGTAGAGTCTAACGATGCTTGGCCCTGCCCTTTTGTGATTAAGGAATGTGCCTGTTCTGACTCATAGGTTAAACCTAAATTTCGAACAAACTCAAATGCTTGCCGTGCGGATGGTGATTGTTTTAATGTTTGGTTTGAATCATTTAATGAATGAATCAGCTGCTTAGATAATGATGGCTCCTCTTGCTGTAAAAATTCTTTTGTTACAAAATGCTGTACTTTCACATTTGAAGGTTTAAAAATCAACTTGTCCATCATCGTTTTGACTTCACTTACAATTTTATTTGCGTCCGAAAAATTGCCTGTGCTTAAAAGCTTTTTCGCTTCATTTAACTGTGAACTTGCTTGTAATAGCTTCTTTTCTGTTGTCATATCGGTATAAAGCATAAAGTCGCTTCGTAAAATGGCTTTATCCAATTGTTTAATCGTTGATTCTAATAAGGGCTTTGCTTGGTTTCCGGCATTTTGTTTAAACATATCAAATAATTTAATTATTGATTGTAGATTGTTTGAAATTTCCCTTTTTATTTCTTTAAAATCAATAGCCGCTTGTGATAGCTTTTTTGTAATCGTCGTGACGATTACATCCTTAGACTGGATAGGCAATGTTGCTAAGAAATCATCATTGACTTGGTATGCGGTATCTTCCGAGATAGGCGCTGTCACAGGCAGTTTATGATTTTTATTAATGGCATGTAATTCGGTCATCAATTCTTTACGTGCTGCCAATTCTCGTCCACTTGACTGAAGCTGTTCAGCATGTTCCACTACGTTTCTCAATGATTCTGATTCTATAGTTGATAGATTGGTTGAATCTATTAGTTGCTCTTTAATGAATTGCATCAGTTCATTCATATTTGGGCTTTTTTGAACCATTTTGATCGCCTGTTGAATGGTATTTGCCTGATTCGTCTGAACGTTCGATTTTTCTACTGCTTCAAATAAGAATGATTGACTTAGTGACCCAAGTTTTATCGCATCTTTTACTAAAGAGGATAGGGCAGGATCGGCTTTAAGCTCACTGGAAAAATTCGCGTGAAGAAGTTTGATTACCCGCTCCAATCCTCCTTCCTTTATTAATTCCTTTTGTAATGAGTCAATTAACCGCAGTTTTTGCGGATCCTTTATACCCTGTGCTAATTTTTCTAGAACCTCATTTACTTTATCCATACCAACACGATAAAGCTGATCCGATTGAGTAATGTTTCTATTTTTTGAAAGAATGACTGTAGTGTTGCCTTTTATCGCTTCCATTGTTTTCTGATCAAAGCCAGGGGCGATGTCTTGAACAAGCTGTTCGATTGAAGATGAGTGCAATGCTTGATGAACTGCTTGTAACTGGGACTTTGTGAGATCCAAGCCTTTGTTTATGATTGCTGCAATTGTTTCCAACTTTTGAGTAGTTGTCCCTGTTTCATGCTCCATAAAAGACTTCACTTGACTCAGTGTGGTTTGTTCAAGAGGAATATTGTGTTTCACTAGGAGGTTTACAGCAGCCTTTAAATCATCAGGTAATTTTGTATTTCCCATAACAAATGGGACAGTCTTTTGTTGATTAACTGCTGCTTCTGTTTGTGGGAGCGCTTTTACAACTGGCATGGCCTGTTTTGTATCCTTTACTTCAATTGACAAATTCCCGCTTGAAGGGAAATTACCTTGGATACTCACTTTTACCTCTTGGCCTCTAATTTGCAGTACAGCCTCATGATCAGAGATTTTATCTTTTATTGTTGCTTGATAGACATCGCCCGCTTTTAATTCAAGGGGCTTTTCTTGTTGTGTAAAAGATGGAATCTTCATATCATTTTGCACTTGCATGTTTCTCACGCTCCGTTAAACTTTATGGTCGGTAATATTTCATTATACTAGTGGAAATTTTCTCCGGATCGATCTTATACTGACCGTTCTCGACTTGTTTTTTTAATTGTTCCACTTTTGCTTGGCGTTCTTTTTCGATGCTCGATAGTTGCTGCATTTCCTTTGCCGCACCGGATATCTCTACTTTATCAACTTGTTTTCCGCTCTTATTTACTTGTTCCATTTTATTCATTTGCTTTTTATATGGGTTGATTCCATGATTTCCAATGTTGTTAATTTTCATTGGTTACGCCCCTTTCGTTCGAACGTATTTTTTCCTATATTGTTTATATCGGTAGTTTTTGTGAAAGTTTTATAGTCGATTTTTCCCATTTAGTCAAAAATCCAAACAGCGAGTTTGGATTTTTTTGTTAATTATGACTGACTATAGTATGTGCGTTTTTGGAGTTTTTCTTTTCGTTTTTCTTCTTTTTTATGTAATTCTAGGTCATTTAGGATGCTTCCTGTACATTTTACACAGAGTTTCCCTTCTCTTATGATTGTTCCACATTTTGCACAAGGATATCCAAGGTTAGGGAATTGTGCGAGCTGGAGCCGGCCTTTACGAACCCATTTATATAGTAATTCCTCTTCGACTCCTGTTTCATCGACGACGGTATCTTTAGTAGCCGAGCGATTTTCGCGTTTTTTCAAAAATTTATAAACAACTTCATATCGTTTTTCTTCTTCTTTATAGCATTTTTCACAAACGTCACGAACATTGTTTTTAATATACAATGCACCACATTTCGGACAGTTTTCTAAATCTGCCATCCGGTTCTCCTCCTACTGATCACTAATATATTTATTATATCGGATGTTAATTGATTTTGTTAATAGTTAACCTCTTGCAATTGTGATGGATGTGACGCTTTTTGCGCCTGCCTCTTTTAATATTTTTGCCGCATGTCTAAGTGTTGAGCCCGTTGTATAGATGTCATCGATCAGGAGAATATTTTCCCCTTCCAGTTTAACGTCATCTTTTCGATTGAAAACTTGTTGAAGATGAATTCGTTCCTGGCGAGACTTTTTTGATTGTTTTTCGGTATGCACTCTTGTTAGGAGATTAGCAACGTTTAAGTTTGCTTCGGTTGCTAATGCAGTGGATTGATTGAATCCTCGTTCGAGAAGGCGTTCATTGCTAAGCGGGATCGGAACGATTTCGTCGCAGCTGATTTTTTCTAGTTCCTTTTGGATTTTTTGTGAAAAAATTTTTGCTAGTATATAGTCGCCGCGATATTTGAAACGGGCAAGCAAATCTTTTAAAAAGTCATTGTATTCATAGAAAGAAATATTTTTATCGAGAATGTTGGTCCAGTTCGTATCATTTTCCCAGCGATAGCAGTCGAGACATACATCCCCCTTAATATAGTCTTTCGAAAGTTTTTCAAGCGGGCGGCTGCATTTTGGACAGATTGGCGGGTGTATAGGAGCCAATTGCTTTTTGCAGTCTTTACATAAATAGGAGGGTGGCAATTGTTTGAATAGTGATTGCCAGGTGAGTTCGAATGGAAGTGGGAGATGACAATTTAAACAATGATTAGACATCGATTAATCCCCTTTCTTTCGCTTCTTTATTCATTTGGATAATGTGGTTGTACGCTTTATTCATTGCCCTTGTTCGTCCATGATGGAAAAACGTGATGTTTCCAGTTGGATGTTGTAAACTTCTTCCGACGCGACCGGAAATTTGCACGAGGGCGGCTTCGGTAAAAATGCCATCTTCGGCTCCAACGACTGCGACATCAATATTCGGAAATGTGACACCTCTTTCGAGAATGGTTGTCGTGAGAAGGATTTGTGTTTCTTTTTTGCGCATTCGTTCGACTTTGGCTTTCCTGTTTGGGTCTTCAGCATGGACGGATTCGATGTTTGGATGAAGTTTTCTAAAGTATGGGGCCGTTTTTTCCATTAATTTGATGTTTGGGAGAAAAATAAGGGCTTGTTTTCCTCTTTGTATTCTTTCTTTTGTCCATTTTTCGATAGGTGCGGGGATGATTCCTTTTTCAAATGACTTTTTCCAATTTCCGCACCATGTGAAAGTTGGAACTGGTAAGGAATAGCGATGAAATCGGGCTGGGATTGTGATAAATGGACGTTTGCCTGTTTTACATTCAAGCTGCCATTTTTCGTTAGGTGTTGCCGTTAAATAGATTTTTGCTGCCGAGCTTTTTGCTGATTTTTTCACGGCCCATTGTAGTGTGTGGTCGTAAGTGTACGGAAAGGCGTCGACCTCATCGACAATGATGACATCAAAAGCCTCGTAGAAACGGAATAATTGGTGGGTCGTTGCGATCGTTAAGGGTGAAAATAGATGTCGATCTTCACTTCCTCCATAAAGGGCTGCCACTTGGATCGTTGGAAAAACTTTTTGCAATCGAGGGGCAAGTTCGAGAACGACATCGGTGCGGGGTGTGGCAATGCAGACTCTCATGTTTTGTTTTAAGGCTTCATTAACGCCTTCAAAAAGGATCTCTGTTTTTCCTGCGCCACA
>NZ_JBBPBE010000002.1:0-42210 GCF_038009395.1 Heyndrickxia sp. FSL W8-0423
TGAATAGCCGACAATGAATACCGAAAAAACAATGAAATTAAAAACGCCAATCTATTCTGACGTTATCACCATCAATGTATATTTCATCTATTAGCGTTTGTACTATAGCTTGTTTATCTTTAAAATCAAGTTCTCTTAGATCGCTTTGGATATATTTTAGCATTTCGTCTGAAAGTATCTCATTTGGTTCAACTTGACTTTGCTTTTTGGAAATTAATTTTTCCTTTTCATTATTTAACTCGGACAATTTTTCTTCAAAAATATCTTTACTAAATAAAGTTGAGTTTCCATCATCTTTCAAATAAACATCTAATAATCGTTTAATTTTTTGATCTACTTCTTTAATCAGTTTTTCAAAATTAATTTTTTGCTGTTTTTTATTGGTTCTTGTTAAATTGAATGAAATATTCTCAATTTCATTTATAATAATATCTTCTAGTTTTTTTCGATTCCAAGTTTTATTTTCACATCTTTTTTCATACTCACTTGGGAATCTTCGTGCTCTACAAATATAATAATAATATTTTTTCTTTTTTGTCACCGATATTCCTGTGCTATAAGAAACATATCGCTCCCCACACTCCTTACATCGAATAAGACCTGATAATAGGCTTTCTTTAGCTTTATGAGCATTATTCCCTTTGTGACGCTCTAGGAGCCCTTGTACGCGGTCAAATTGCTTTCGGCTAATGATTGCATCATGTTGTCCTTCGTAAAGCTTTCCGGCAAAACTGACTTGTCCTACGTATAAATGATTTGAAAGTATATCCCTGTATCTTCTAAATCTCCAAACTGGATAGCCTTCTTCTTTTAATCTTTCTTGAACTTTTGTAATAGAATGATATTGTTCGTACAAATCATAAGCTCTTTTGATATGTTTAGCTTCATCATCTTTTATTACTAATTGACCATCAACTCTAGAATAACCGGCAGGATCGTAGTCACCACCCATACCTCTCAAGCCATTTTCTGCACGTTTAATATGACCCATTCTCATTCGTTCAGCAATCGTTTCTCGTTCTAGTTGAGCGAATACAGAAAGGATACCTATCATTGCTTTTCCAAAAGGTGTAGATGTATCTAGAGTTTCAGTAATAGAAACAAAATCAACATTGTTTTTCAAAAAGTGTTCTTCAATTAATTCCAATGTACCTTTTTGAGATCGGGACAATCTATCTAATTTATAGACTACAACAGTATTTATATTTTTTAATTCTTTAAGCATTCTTTGTAAATCAGGTCGATCGAGAGTTGCACCTGAATAACCACCATCAATATATATATTGTATATGTCCCAGTTTTTAGCTTTACAATAAGCTTCTAATCGTTCTTTTTGTACTTCAATACTATAATTTTCAATCTGATCTTGTGTACTTACTCGAATATACAAAGCTGCCTTTGTCATTAAAAAGACACCTGCCTTAAAATCTAATATCTAAAGGAGCCATGAACCACACGAACTTACCTTTAATTGATATAGGATTAAATTCTTGATCATTTTTACTATAAAATTGTGTTTTGTGTTCAGGATTATAACTTTCAGGTTCAAGAGTAATTCCATCTTGAAACTTATAAAATCTTTTTAGGGTAGCATCATATCCATTGACTGCAACAGCAGCAATATCTCCATTTTTTACTTCTTCTTCCGGATCTATTAAGGCTAAAGCATTTGGAGGAACTATCTTATTCATGCTGTCTCCTGAAACTTTTACTAAGAATGCATTAGGAAACCTTTCAGCTACTTCTCTTGGTACATTTACCATTTCTAAAACAGGAACCATTTCTAAAGGTATTCCAGCTGCAATTGTCCCTAACAACGGAACTGGACGTGAATCACCATTAACTGTTACGCCCGGTTTAATTGGTTGTACTTTTTGATCTTCAATAATATCACTTTTTAAAATTCCAAAATGATCAGCAATTTTTTGTATGGATCCCATTCGAGGAGTTTTTAAATCATTTTCCCAAGTTGATACTGCTTTGTCAGAAACTCCTGCAATTTCTGCTAGTTCTTCTTGCGATAAATTATGTTGTTCTCTCAACCTCTTAATGTTTTTCCCTATACTCACTTTTATTTACCTCCGGTCTGTTTATAAGGTCATCATAAACTAAAAGTAGATATATTTCAACATAAAAGCGAAAAAAATCTACTTTTATTTAAGGTAGGTCAATTTAAAGTAGTTAATTTTATTATTTAAGTAGTTGACATTCTACTTTAAGTAGATTATTATGTGTTTAAGCGATAAGGAAAGCGAGGTGATAACGGTGGTTTTCACTCTTAAGCAAGCAAGATTAATCAAAGGGTTAACTCAACGAGAAATGGCCTTAAAGCTTGGTGTTCATGTGCAAACTTACAGGAAAATGGAAAGGGAGCCTGATGAAGTAACTGTTAAGGAAGCAAAAAAAATTAGTGAAATACTTGGAATTGATTACGATCATATTTTTTTTAATGTTAACTCTACTTTAAGTAGAGATTCGAAAATAATTGTTTCTTCTTAAAGTAGAGGAGTTTTGGTATGAAAGTATCAGAAGACCTTATTATTACTTCCATGACTTTAGATGGTAATGATGTGAGGGTTCCTCAAGGATTATCACAATTACTAAATGATGCTGGAGCATGGAAGTATGTTGGTAAGGAAAATAAAAATGAAAACAAAAATTTAGAAAAGTACGACCGTAAAGTTTCATTTGAAGATGGGAAGTTAAGAACATATCTTACTTGCAAAGTGACTTCCCAAAAGGGAAAGGCATCTTAAATTAATTGAAAGGTGATGACCAAATGGACTTTTTTCCACTGTATCTAATAACTTTGTTCATCGTGTTTTTCGCCATCATGATTTACGGAGTGATTAAGGATAAGGGGTGAGTAGTAGACCCAAAATGCGTAATAAGGAGGAAAAAGTATGAAAGCGAATATTAGCCTTGAAATCGGTAAAGAAGATTTGGAATATGAGTTGCAGAACCTAGTTTCTCAAATTGCATCAGAAGAAATAGAGAGAATGGTCAAACAACAAGCACAAGAAATGGTCAAAGAAGAAGTAAAGAAAATTATATCTCCAATCGTTGATGACTATTTAAAAACAGTAATTGTCGGTGAAGAATATCAATCTTATCACAGTAGCAAACCACCAAGGTTAGAAGTTGATAAGTACATCAAAAGGGTATTGCAAGATTATTTGGATGAACCTTGCTATAAATTCTCTAGGGATTCAAGTAAGTTGTCTGAGAAATACAGACCTTCTTCAAGTGGTGGAGATAGGACTACAAGAGCTGAACACTGGATTAACGATAAAGTGAAGCAATACGTCGACAAAGAGTTATTTCAGAAAATAGAAAATCGAATTGAAGAAACCGTAAAGGCAGTAACTCCGAACGAAGAGGAAATTCAGGAAATCATCAAAAGAGAAATCCAAGCAAAATTTAATGCGTAGTTCGAAGATTATCTTCAACAAGCCTAACCAGGCTTTCTTTTTAGACACTTGGCGAAATTTGAGGAACGTTTTTAAGAATACTTGAAGGGAGGTGAGCATAGTGGAATTCGAACCTAAAAAAAGAAATGATCTAATCGGTCAAACAGGAGTAATTACAAGAAGTTTTAAAATTATTGAAGCACTTGAGTATCCAGCAGGTGTATCTGTCCGTGTAGCAGATAGCATGGGTGAAGAATACTGGACAGATTTAGAAGATCTAGAGTTACAAAAATAAGACCCGTTGCTGCAACAACGAGTCCAAATCTCAAATAGTTATCTTCAGTTTATGAGAAATACAATAAAAAATCAACTGGAGGATTAAAAATGCCATATTTCGATACAAAAGATAGAACAGTCTATAGTCCTGTTAATCCAAAATTGGAGCCACTATATAGTTTTCTAGAACAATATCAAAAAACTTTTAGTGGAAGTAATTTTTTTGAAGAGTTACTCGATACTTATGAATACTTAGATCAAGTTTTTAAGGAGGAAAAGCAATGAAAGTTTATGTCGTAATGGCTGATAAAGAATTAATGTCGGTATGCAAAGATCAACAAACTGCCGAATGGGAAAGAAATTTATGCGAAAAGGAAGGTCATAAGAATGTTGAAATAAAGGAATGTGGTGTAGTTTCTTACGATAAAGAATTTTATGAAAGAAACATGGATGCGATAATCCATAATAAATTTCCGTTAATAAGAGAATTTGCCAAAGCATTTTTAAAGGAGGAAAAATAAATGAACGCATTACAACAGTATGAACTAATGGAAGTTGAGGATATTCAATCACTGGATACTACGGAACATCGTTTTGAAATTACAGATTTAGATAGTCTTAACTGGGCATTTCGTAAACTATCTGCTTTGAAGTCTAAAGAAAAGGAAATCAAGCAATTAGCAAATGTGGAACGTGATCGTATCAACCAATGGGAAAAAGGAGAGCTATCCACAATTGAAAATAGTACAAGCTTTTTTGAAAGTTTGATTCAACAATACCATGCTAAAAAACTTGCAGAGGATCCAAAGGCAAAAACGATTTCTACTCCATATGGGAAATCGAAAACTCGTAAAAGCAAAGAAGCACCTGAAAAGGAAAATGAAGAACAGCTTTTAGATTATGTTCTTCAAAATGAAATGGTTGATTATATCAAAAATAGCGTGAAATGGTCTGATTTAAAGAAGACCCTCAAAATTGTAGAAATCAGTGGTGAAAAAGTAGTTGTGGATGAAAACGGTCAATTAGTAAAAGGTGTGACTGTTAAGCCTGAATCAATCTCTTACAGTGTGGAGGTATAAAAGTGGATGTAGATCAATTTAAAGAATTATTTAAAGAAATGTTAGAAAGTGGTGATGTGGAATAGGTTTGGGAATAGAATTTTCATCACAATATCAGTGGATATAGATGGGGAAAATGTATATACAACCACTTATTAACTGTTCTGATTAAGAAGGGGTGTACTAATGAGTTTTCAAATCAAATTGGCTCAACGTGAAAAATTGAAAGCCTGTATTGCCTTATTTGGTGCGAGTGGTGGAGGTAAAACGTTAACTTCCCTAATTCTTGCATACGGAATGATGAAAGAAGCTTATCCAGATATTCCAGAAGAAGAATTGTGGAAGAAGATTGGTGTTATTGATACCGAGCATAAAAGGGCACTACTTTATGCTAACAATACAGTTAAGGGTTATAAGATTGGCCGTTTTAAACATATAGAGTTCGATGCTCCGTACTCAACTGTGAGATACCACGAAGCTATTGAACTATTAAAAAAAGATGGTTGTGAAGTAGTGATTGTGGATAGCCTTTCACATGCTTGGGAAGGTATTGGAGGAATCCTAGATCAGCAGCAAGACTTAGGAGGTCGTTTTCAAGATTGGAAAACGATGAAGCCAATTATTAAGGATTTTATTAAATCCCTTACAGAAAATGATGTTCATATTATTTCTACACTTCGAACTAAACAAGAATATCAAGCTGAAAGGGATGATAATGATAAGCTTCAAATTCGTAAATTAGGACTTAAACCAATCCAAAAAGATGATCTAGAATATGAATTTATGATTGTTCTAAGGATGGAGCAAAACCATACAGCTACACCTACAAAAGATAACTCCAATCTAATAAATGAAAATGGCGAACTTATTAAGCCAGAACATGGGGCAACTATTTACAAATGGCTTGAACTTGGTATTGATGTTAAAGCTGAACAAGCCAAGGAAAAGAACAAGCTTATTCATCAAATTAAAGAAATTGTTAAATCTAGTGATGATGCAGCTAAATTACTATCTGAAATTGAATTTAAATCAAATCAAAAATTAGATGAATTTAATCTGAAATATTTAAATGCTGCATTAGATAGATTACAAATTTTCAAAACTAAGGAGGAAAAATAATGTTTACAGTAGATCATGAACAAGCAAAAGGATTTGAGGAAATTAAACCAGGAGAATATGAGGTAACAGTTGTTAATTATGAACAAACGACTTCATCAAACGGTAATCCCCGTATTGTTGTAGATTATGAAATTCGTAGTGATGTAGATCAACCATGCCAAGGTCAAAAAATCTTATATGACAACTTTGTAGTAACTGAAAAATCAATGTGGAGATTTCATGCAGCATCTAAAGCAGCTGGTTTCCCAAGTGGAATGCAATTCAAAAATTATAAAGAGTGGGCAGATGCATTTTTAAATAAACCTCTAAGAGTTGTTGTGGGAGAACGTGAATACAACGGAAAGAAATATGCTCAAGTAAATGGTTTTAAAGTTTCTGAGGTATCAGCACCAGCTCCAATTAATATTTCAGATGATGACGTTCCATTTTGATTTAAAAATAAATAGATTCATTGAATAGGAGGGGGCAATTATTGCTCCCTTTCAACAAAGGGAGTAAATCAAAATGACATATAAATTCAATCAAATACCAACGGAACTTAAAAATACTCCTCATTGGATCTTATGGCGGCAAGAAGAACGAAATGGAAAAATGACTAAGGTTCCGTATCAGTTTAATGGAGAAATGGCCTTATCAAATGAAAAAAGAACATGGTCAACGTTTCCTACAATTATTAAATATTTCAATGAAGGTGATTATGACGGAATTGGATTCATGTTTTCAAAGGATGATCCATTCATAGGGATAGACATTGATCATTGTGTCAGTGAAGGAGCATTAAGTCAACTAGCAGAGGATGTCATTGAAACAATTCAAAGCTATACAGAATACAGTCCAAGTGGTGAAGGAATCCACATTATTGCTAAAGGTAAACTTCCACTTAAAGGACCAGGAACTGGTCGGAAAAATTCAACTCTAGGGTTAGAAGTTTATAGGCATGGACGTTACTTCACTTTTACTGGGAATTGCTTAGATCAAATACCAGTAGAAGAAAGAACGGAAGAATTCAAGGTTTTATTTAGTAAGTATCTTGAAGAGAAAACTAAACCAATATCAAATAACAATCCTAGAAAAGATCGTTATGATATTAGCGGTCTTTCAACTTCAGAATTGTGGAAGAAAATGTTTGATAGCAAAAACGGACCAAGTATTGAATCACTTTTCCGAGGTGAATTAATCAATGGTGATCATTCTTCAACTGATATGGCTTTATGTAATCATCTAGCCTTCTGGACTGATAAAGACGCAGCTAAAATGGACTCGATGTTTCGTGAGTCAGCATTAATTCGCGATAAATGGGATAAGCCACATTCTAGTGATGGCCGAACCTATGGACAAATGACAATTGACACAGCTATCATGTCTACTCCTTCAACAATATCTGATTTTGAACCGCCACAAGAAAAACATTATGAAATCTATATATCAGATGAATCACATGAGATAGAGGATACAGATGAAATAGTCGATAAACCTCCAGCTTTTCATTTAACCGAGTTAGGAAACGCTGAAAGGATTGTCTACTATCACGGGGATAATATTCGGTATTGTAATGAACTTGAATGGCTTATATGGAACGGAAAACAGTGGCAGGAAGATAGCAAAAGAAAAATAGAAGCTATGGCAGCACAAACGCTTAGGGGACTATATGCTGAATCAAAGGAAGAAGAAGACAAATATAGATCAAAGCAATTGTATGAATGGGCAAAGAAATGTGAAAGAAGATCCATCCGAATTAATAGCATATTGGATGTAAGACCGATGGTTTCAGTTAGAAAAAAGGACTTTGATTCTCATAAATATTTGTTTAATTGCGATAACGGTGTAATTGATTTAAAAACAGGTGAATTACTTCCACATAATCGTGAATTATTACTTACAAAAATATCACCAATTCCATATATAAAAGGTGCTGAATGTCCTAACTGGATTGCATTTCTTGAAAGTATTTTTATATGTTCAGATGGTAAACCAGATTATGAATTAATTGAATTTCTTCAAAAAGCAATTGGCTATTCATTGACTGGGATAACAAAGGAACAAGTTATGTTTTTCTTATTTGGGAATGGCCGTAATGGTAAATCAACTTTTATTAATACTATTCAGGATCTACTTGGTGAATATGGAAGGCAAACAAACAGTGATACTTTCCTAAAAAAGAAAAATGATTCAGGGATCAATAACGATGTGGCCAGATTAGATGGTGCGAGGTTTGTGTCAGCCGTTGAGAGTGAGGAAGGGCAGCAATTATCAGAAGCATTGGTAAAACAAATCACTGGTGGAGAAAAAATGTCAGCTAGATTCCTTCGTCAAGAATACTTTGAGTTTACACCGGAGTTTAAAATCTTCTTTACAACGAACCATAAGCCAATTGTAAAAGGTGGGGACAACGGGATTTGGCGCAGAATTAAATTGATTCCTTTTACTGTAACTATTCCAGAAGAAAAAGTGGATGCTGATCTACCGGAGAAATTAAAAAATGAAATGCCTGGTATTTTAAATTGGGCGGTGGAAGGTTGCTTGAAGTGGCAGAGAGAGGGATTAAAAGATCCTAAAACAGTTAAAGAAGCAACAGATGATTATCGTGAGGATATGGATATCCTTGGACCATTTATTGCAGAAAATTGTGTTGTTAATCCTAACGGAAAAATTGAAGCCAAATCTTTATATGAAAACTACACGAAATGGTGTTATTCAAATCATGAAATCGAATTAAAAAGCAGACAATTTTATCGTCAGCTAGAAGTAAGAGGTTTTAAGAAAGAAAACGGAGCTAAGAATAAGGTTTTCTTTCATGGAATAACCCTTAATGAATATGCAGGTAGTAATTTATTCTCTTCTCAAAATGCAGAAGAAGATAAAAGTAAAATTACTCCAATTAATAGAAAGAAAATATAAAAGGGTTAACGAGGGTTAATAAGGAGATTTCGTCATTAACCCATTCAAACCATTGGTATATCAATATTAATTGATGGTGGGTTAATGAGGGTTAATGTTTTTTCTATAACACCCTTTGTGAAAAATAAATAAAAAAATAAATATATATATAGTATATAGGGCTTTAATACAAAATCCGTTAACCTCGTTAACCCATTAACCTAAAAATGTATAAAAAACCTTGGTATATCAACGTTTATAGGGGGTTAACGAGAAAAAATGTCATTAACCCGTTATTAACCCTTTTGATCGAGGTGATAGAATTTGCACCCAAAACAAATTGTAAGTGATTTCCAATCAATGGGCTCTTCTTTAGTTCTTGATAGTGACGATTTATACATAGAACATCCTGAGAATATCTATCCAGAACTTGAGGAAATAGCGAAACAATATAAAACAAGAATAGTAGCTTATTTGAAAAATGATTATTCGGATCAGGAACATAACATTTTTCAAACGATGGACAAGATATTAAATTTCTATGTTGGTATCGAACAGGATATGAATAAAAAAATTAATGATTGGTTGAATCATGATGATACGGCAACCAAATTAATCATGAAATTATGTGTAGAACTATCAAATAACGGTTGGAAGAATCCAAAGGAACCAACTTGTAATTATGAAGATATAAATACATTCAAATTTTCAAAAGAGATTTATGAAAGGGCAATGGCTTATTTTAAGAAAGGAGCATGAGAATGAAGTTTCGTGTTTGGGATAAAACAAAAAAATGTTGGCTTGATTATGATGAAATATTTATTGATCAAGAAGGAGAAGTTTTTCTAATCGAAGAACGAAATTGGGCTTATCAATCACTTATGCATAAAGAAAATATAACCGATAAGGTTGAAGTCGTTCAATACACAGGTCTTAAAGATAAAAACGATAAAGAGATTTATGAAGGGGATGTATTGCTATTTAATAACGATTATCCGAATGCTCAAAAGATGGATTGGAAGTGTGTAGTTAAATATCGAAAAGGTAGCTTTGTGTGCGAGTATCCAAAAGATGGGGTATACAACCATTTCGATTCGTGGAATGTACCAAAAGTAACATGGGAAGTCATCGGAAACATTTACGAAAACCCTTCTCTATTGGAGGTCTAACATGAACGCTTTACAATATCGTTTCACGGATAAAGAATTAAAAACTATTTTAGATAGTTTAATAATCACAGTAGATACTAGAGAACAGAAAAATCAGCATGTACTTGATTATTTTCGTAAGAAAGATGTTCAATTTCGAATTAGGACAATGAAAACTGGTGATTATTCAGCAATGATTCCAGCTAATCCAGAGTTAGGGATTACACGTGATCTTTATCTTAATGCTTTACTGGAAAGAAAAAATGGAGTGGACGAGCTTGTGGAATCTATCAAGGATAGGACACGTTTTGAAAATGAATTGATAAGAGCATCTAAACATCCATTTGTGTTGATTGTGGAAGACCTAGAAGGATATCAGAAAATCCTTAAAGGTGAGTATAGGAGTAAATATAAGCCTGAATCCTTGCTGGGCAGCTTGAAAACATTTGAAGCAAGATACAATTTTTCAACAGTGTTTGTGGCACCTGCTACAACTGGAAATTACATTTACCATCATTTTTTATATAGAGCAAGAGAACAATTGAAAGGTTGATTTTATGGAACAAACATTATTGGATTTATCAAAGCATGCTGTTTCAGATAAAACACTGGAACAACTTAAAGAGGTAATGTACAAACAAGATGAGTTCGGAATAAGTAAATACGGTACTGCTTTAGATCATTCACTTAATTATGATTGGGATGCTATGGCTGATGAAGAAATTGCTGATTTCTTAAAATACCGCCAATGTGCGAAAGAACGGAAAGAATATATTATCAATCTATTAAAAGCTGGATTACGTTCAGATGAACCTAAAACCTTCATAGAGGTAGCCCTTGAATTATTAACGATTAGAGGTACTGGAAAATGAATTTTACTAAGGAGGAGAAGCTTGAATGACACTTTTTCTATATGATCCTCGAACCAATATTTTATCTGAAACATCCTATCAGTATCTCACTGAATTAAGCGGCCATTCATATGAATCATTAGCATCGATGAAATCGAGAAAAAGGAAAATCAGAAGTATTAACTGTTATTTGGCTGATGATAAAACAACTATTGCCCAGCGCAAAGAATGGTATGAAAAAGAGATTTATCATAACGAATTGTGGAAACAAGTACATGGATCAGATGGGGCTTTTTTAATCTCAAATTACGGTCGATTTAAAAGAGTCTATCTAAAACATACTGGATTTTTACTACCATTTCTACACAAGAAATCAGGACATTTGCACATTAAAGTGATGTTTAACGGAATATACAAAGCTTATAAAGTTAGTCAATTAGTCGCTTTTCATTATGTAGGAATGCCAAAGCCTGGACAAGTTTTACATCATAAAAATGAGATTATTACAGATGATTATTTCGCAAATCTTGAATATATCGATAAATCAAAACTCGGTAAAAAAACAGGGTATAAATCGAAAAGTAAGCCCGTTGTCCAATTGGATTTAAAAACATTAGAAGTAATTGATGAATTCCGTTCAGCCCGTGAAGCTGGGCGGAAATGCTTCCTATCTTATCAAGCCATTTTAGATAATTGCAATCACAAAACTAAAACTAGTGGTGGGTATATCTTTATGTTTTTAGATGAATACGAGGAAATAGACATTGTGGAGGGCATATTGGCATGAATATCTCGAACGCAACAAATGCACAATTATGGACCATTATTTCTTATGACCAAGATTGCCCAAAACATTTATTAGAACAAGTCGTATCGGAGGGTTTTAATCGAAATCTTTTCGACCATCTTATTAAACACTTAATCAATAAAATGTTTGATCGATGGCATCCAGAAAGAAGATATAGCTTTTATGATTTGTATCAAATCGGTTATATCGGCATTATGGTAGCCATTAAGAATTACCAGCCGGGCAAAGGATCATTTAAGACTTTTGCATATATGAACATTAAAAGTGAATTTTCCCATCATATTGAGAAAATAAATAGTGAAAAAAGAAAAATCTATAATGATATTTCTTCACTTGATGCACAGCGACAAACTGACAATGAAGAAACATTTAAGGATTCGGTTATTGATGAAACGGAAAATGTTGAGAAAAAGGTTATTAAAAAATTGTACTGGGAAGAACAATTTGAAAAGTTGTCTCAACGAGAAAAAGAAGTATTGATGTATTTTGCAGAAGGTTACTCGTTACATGAAATGGCGAAGATATACGGACTAAAATCGGTTGTATCATTACATCGGCAATTGCACAGAGCCTTTTATAAAATCAATCCAAATAGAGAGAAAATTAATCTCAAACACAGTGGAATGATGACAAGAACTAAAGGAGCCTAAAAATGGAATGGAAACACTAAAATTAGTTGGCGATGATTTTGTTGAAAAGTATAGGGGGATTGTCCTTAGTATTGCTAAACGGTACTTTGCCTATAGAGAAAGTATTGAAGCTAATGGAGGTCATACAACGGAGGATTTAATACAATATGGCATGTTAGGTCTAGTAAAAGCAAAGGCAAGCTATGATCCAACAAAAGGTACTAGTTTTTCAACATATTTGTATCCGAAAGTAAAATGGGAAATACAATCAGCAGTAACGGAAAATACGCTAGTAAAAATGCCAAGAGCCATTGCATTAAAGAATCCAGCAACCTATGTCTCTATAAACTTAAAACTAAAAGATGAACCTGACCAGGAAACGGAAATTCAAGATACTTTGCATAATCACTTTAACCTTGAAAGAACCGTGATAAATAACATGATTTTACGTCAATTTTTAAGCACATTGAACGAACTGGAAAAGTTACTTTGGTTTAAGGTATATGATGAAAAAATTGAACAATCTGTTCTTGCTGATCAATTAGGGTTGTCTCGTGTGAAAGTAAATAGAATTCTATCCGGAATAAAAAAGAAAGCGAAAGTTTTCGGAGAAAGTATTTACGCAACAAACTAGATTTAGTGTTTAGTTGACTAAAATTATGACGAAAGGAGTGAAATTACATGGGGCAAGAAATCATTATTAAAAGAAGTGATTACCGAACTGTTACAGAAGATGAAGATATTTCAAAACTAGAAATAGATTATATCAATACACATTTTAGCACATACGATACTTTTAGAAACTATCTGCATATCCAAGTTGGTGATTATGACAATTTTAATTTTTATCTTGAAATGTCACCAAGAGAAGCAGAGGAATTTTTCTTAAAATGTGCGGAAAAAGCAAGGAAAAAGTATTTAGGTTTTTAAATCAAATTCCGAAGATATAACGTAACAAAATTTCAAATAAAAGGAGCTAATACAATGACAAAAGTACAATTAAATCAAAAGGAACAACATTACGCAGATACACGTGAAGAAGCAGAGGAAATTGTTTCAGCAGCTAAAGAAAATGATAATCTTCAAATGCACAAAATTACAGAGAAACATAATAAGTACGGTCAGTATTACTTAATTGATTTAACTTACTCTTCTGTGGATGGAAAAGGGAATGTGGAAGTTTCAGATGGTCAACTAGAATTAGTAAAATAATTTTCTCTTCGCTTAAGCTTAGAGTATTCCTGAGAAATGGGGGAATAAAATGGGGTTTGAATTACCAGAATTAGATAGAACAGCAACCCAAGCAGCTGTAGAAGCACATTTAGAAACATATCGTTTATATAAATACTTATTATTTGACGAAAGAGAAGCATCTATTACAAGTAGTAGTGAAATAAGATATCACGGTCCAACAAATGAAACTAGTGATCAAACTGGTAATATTGCAATCTATAATGTAGATCAGCAAAGATATCGTAAAGAATTTTGCGAAAGAACTGAATGGGCTGTGAAGAAACTTCCTAGCATGGAACGCTTCCTTATAGAAGAAAGATATATGTCAAAAGATAGTGAATATATTAATGATATGAATGTTTATTGCTTTAAATTTCAACCACCAATTAGCCATGTAAAGTATGCAAAGATTCGCTGGAAAGCTTTCTACAGATTGGCATTAACATTAAATCTTGCTATCACAGTGAAAAATTAGTTTAAAAAAACTTTCAAAAAATATTAAAAAGAATTTAGAAAAATTTTCATATTAACTTAAACCATTTGGTTTTTAACATGATAAATTTGTATCATAGGAAAATTGATAAGGCGGCATTCATTACTTTAAGTGGTGGGTGTCGTTTTTTGTGTCATTATCTTTAAATCTAAAGGCTAATAAAGTTTGTTAATGTAAATGTCTATGAAACTATTTAAAACATTATACAAGCAAATCTGAAAAGAATTAGAACCATGTACGAGGTGAACTCATGAAATTTGCTGATCATTTAAGTAAAGATTCTATTCGTAAGTTCAACCAACTAAGACGTGCAGCTAGGAATAAAAAAGAAAAGCCTAAACAAAAGAAAGAGAAATTAAGTTTCAGAGATGTTACTAATCTTATGGGAACAAATCGAGACACATTTAAACGTGTAGGAGGAAGGGTGAGGAGGAAATGAAACCATCATTAACAATAGATGTTAATTCAAAGATAATGTCTGCTAAATTGAAAGCTATCGCTAAGCATACTCAAGCTTTAGCTGATGAGTTAGAACAGATAGATAAATCTATTTGTCCATCTTGTGGTGAATTATTAGATACAAATGATTTCTATGCAGATAGTAAACTCATTCATACTATGAAAGATTGTCCGTCATGTGGTTACTCGTTGAGGCGATAGGTAATGGCTGAATATAAAACCCGTGAACAGAAACGAAAGTTCTATGACGGCAAAGCATGGAAACAATTACGTGAAGAAGTAAAGCAGCGTGATCACTATGAATGCCAGGAATGTAAACGGCAAGGAAGAGTAACCATTGATACCAATGAGTACAGTGAGAGTGCTAAGCGTAAGAAGATTCAGCTGGTTGTCGACCATATCAAAGAGCTTGAAGATCATCCTGAATTAGCATTAGACATGGAGAACCTTGAGACTCTTTGCGTTAACTGTCATAACAAAAAGCATGGACGATATGTTGATTATTCGTTGTGGAGAAAGAAAAATAAGTGGGCTGATGATGAAAGGTGGTAAGTAAATGATTACAGTAACGATGCCAATCAGTGAGTATGAACAAATGAAAAAGCGTATTGATAGGTTACAACGGGAAAGTATTTATAATTACATCAAGAGGGAATACAGCGATTTAGAAAGAAATGAATATGAAATAAAGGTGGATTTCAGACCAATAATAAAAACTCTTGAAAAAGAAAACAAACCTATTGAAATTAAAAGAATATAGATACCCCCCCGGGTCAAAAACTTTAGTCGAATAAAGGATTGGGGCACCGGTAAGGGGGGACTCAACTCTCTAAAAATATTTAAAAATAAGACCTTCACATTAGGGGTGATAGGGGGGAGGGGTAATATGAAAAAAGTAAATTTCGATGAATTAAAAAAACAATTATTAGCACGTATTGATACCGAAGATTTGCTAGAAGTAAAAAAAGTAAATGATTTAATTCGCCTGCATGAATTAGATGCGGAATGTGATAAAGTGATTGATCGTGACGGTGTCAGCATTACTATTGAAAATGGTTCACAAAAATTTATTAAGAGTCATCCTAGTATGAATGAAAAAATGAAAATCAATGCTCAAAAAATTGCGCTAGAAAAATCGATCAAGTTTAAATTAAATGCAACCCCTGCCCCTGCATCAGAAACTGTGGAAGGCAAACCGAAGCGTGGTAGTTTAATTTGATTAGTTATAGCTATATCGATGAATATATTCGTCAGTGGCGGGATGGCGAAATCATTTTAAATAAAGAGCGGATTATGCTCATCGAATGGTTAGAGCAAGATATATTGACGATGCAGGATATTTATTTTGAAAGTGAACAGATTGAAAACTTCATTCAGTTTGCTGACAAATGGTACTTCCCTTTACAGCCATTCCAGAAGTTTTTAACGTGTTTTATTTTTTTGCGTTACAAAGATTCGGATGATTTAGTGTTTGATGAATTTCTTATTTACATGGCCCGTGGTGCAGGTAAAAATGGTTTTATTTCAGCACTAGTAAATTATTTAATTAGTGAACTTCATGGAATTGATTTTTATAATGTATCAATCGTAGCCAACAGTGAAAAACAAGCTAAAACGTCATTTACAGAAGTTTATAATGCGATTGATATGAATGATGATTTGAAAGCATACTTCAAACATCAGAAGGCTATTATCGAATCAATAGATACCAAATCAATTTTTCAGTTTCATACTTCAAATGCCAGTACAAAAGATGGTTTGCGTGATGGTTGTGTTATTTACGATGAAGTGCATGAATATGAAAATAATGAAGTAGTAGACGTATTCTCGGGAGGTCTTGGTAAGGTCAAAGACAGCCGGGAATTTTTTATTGGTACAGATGGATTTGTGCGTGACGGATTCATTGACCGATTGAAAGATAGGGCAATGAGTATTTTAAAACGTGAAGTATCAGTAAAAGAAGATTCATTATTTCCGTTTATGTGCTGCATCGATGATGAAAATGAAATGCACGATATGAAGATGTGGCAAAAAGCCAATCCGATGTTTCACCTACCGTTATCTGATTATGCAAAAACATTGTACAAAAAGGTTTTAAAACAGTATCGCAAACTTCAAAACGATTCATCGGGTTATGAAAATTTCATTACAAAGCGAATGAATTTACCAAAAGTCGATTTAGAAAAGTCGGTAACGTCCTGGGAGAAAATCGAAGCGACAAATCAAGAGTACGATTTGGATAAATTGAGAAAACGTGAATGTATAGGTTGTGTTGATTACGCTTCTATCCGGGACTTTGTAGCGAATGGGTTGTTGTTTGTGGAAGGTGATAAGTTTATCTTACCGGTTGAATTAACACATTCTTTTGTGTGTAAACCATTTGCTGATAAGCACTATGCTTATAGTGGCAATAAAGCGGAAGGGAACAATAAAAAGGACCATCGTAAATTCGCACCAATCAAGGAATGGGAACAGCAAGGATTTTTAACCGTCCTCCACAAGGATACGATGGATCCTCATTTAATTGTTAAATGGTTTGTTGATAAGAGGAAAGAGGGTTGGAACATTAAAAAAATTGTAGGAGATAATTTCCGAATGGAGATTTTAAGGCCGTTATTTGAAACAGAAGGCTTTGAGGTTGAAGACATACGAAATCCAGATGCAGCAAGTGCGTTGTTAGCACCAAAGATTGAATTAGCATTTGATAACCATAATGTTATTTTCGGAAACAATCCAGTAATGCGATGGTACACAAATAATGTATTGGTTGTTATCGATAGTAAAGGCAATAAGTTATATCGTAAAAAAGAGCCAGTCAAACGTAAAACGGATGGTTTTATGATGTTTTTATATGGAGTATGGGCATCGCGGGATTTAGATGACTACGATCCTTCAGACACTTTAGATGTATTAGATGCCTTGAACTTTTAGGGAGGGGGTGATCATGTAAATGGGATTTTTGGATAACGTTTTAAGACGTAATAAGGAACTCGAATCGCTGTTTGATCTTGACTTGTTTTCTGAAAAGGTTCCGCATCGAGCATACTTAAAAAAGATGGCATTGGAAACGTGTATAAATTTTATCGGCCGCACGATTAGTCAATCAGATTTTAGACTCATGAAGAATGGGAAACGTCAACTTGATGATTGGCATTATCTATTAAACGTCCGACCGAATACAGATCAATCGGCAGCAGATTTTTGGCAAAAATTTATTTATGAATTGATAAACGAAAATGAAGTATTAGTGATTTTAACTGATACAAATGATCTCCTAATTGCTGATAGTTTCACTAGGGATGAATATGCAGTTTATCCGGACGTTTTTCGCGATGTAACTGTAAAAGATTATACCTTTCAACGTACATTTAAAATGGACGAGGTTATTTATATAACCTACAACAATGAGAAACTCTCAAAGTTTATGGAAGGAATGTTTGATGATTTTGGCGATTTATTTAGTAGGATGATTGAAGTTGGCCATATAGAAAATCAAATCCGCGGAACTGTTGGGGTAGAGACTACACAACCACTTACGGAAGAAAATCAGAAGAAGTTACAGGATTTTATCAACAGGCTATTTAACTCTTTTAGAAAAAATTTGATTGCCTTAGTTCCAAAGTTAAAAGGATATGAATACAACGAGGTTTCTAGCGGAGAAAATAAAAATAATGGGCAGACCATAGAAAAATTAACAAAACTTAAAAAATCTTTAATTGATGATGTGGCAAATATACTAGGGATTCCTAATGCATTAATACATGGAGAATTGGCGGATTATGAAACTAGTATTAAAGCCTATATAAAATTCTGTATTGGCCCGTTGATGAAAAAAATCAGTGATGAATTAAATGCGAAATTGATAGACAAAAAAGATTACTTAAATGGCCAAAAAATCGAAATACGTGGAATAGCAGAAATGAACCCACTGGAAGTAGCTGCTGCTGTCGATAAACTTATCTCCAGTATGGCATATACACCAAATGAAGTTCGCGTAAAACTTGGGGACGAGCCATCACCGGACCCACGACTAGACAAGCATTACTTTACAAAAAACTATCAATCTGCTGAAGAAGTTGAAGGAGGTGAGATAGAGTGAGAATGTTGACGAAAGAAGATTTTTTTAAACAATTCAAGAATCAGTCATATGTTGAACAACTTAAGCAAATTCCTCAAAAATTTAATGTTGTACACGATGAAGAAACAAAGACTACCAATATCACTATTTACGGAGTAATCGGAGATGCATGGTTTTCCGATTCTTTTTCAGCCAGCGATATTGATCAGGCGTTGAATGCTGCGGGAACAAATGATATTGTCATTAACTTGAACAGCCCAGGGGGCGATGCATTTGATGGAATATCTATTTTTAATCGACTAAAGCGACATAATGGCAAAGTAACTATACACGTTGATGGATATGCTTGTTCGGCAGCGTCGGTCATTGCTATGGCTGCAGATGAATTGGTAATGGAACTTGGATCAATGCTCATGATCCATGAGGCAGGAAGTTTGGTCTGGGGAAGTAAGCGCGATATGAGAAAAGAAGCGGACGTGCTTGAGGAACTAGAAGAAGGTATTATTGATATTTACATGACGAAGGCTAAAGTAAGTCGCGAGGAGATTCGCGAAAAGGTAGATAGCGAAACTTGGTTCAGCGCTAAAAAGGCTGTAGAAATTGGATTTGCTAATAAAGCGGAAGGTTCAGAAGATGACGAATTAGAAGAACCTAACAACATAGTTAATTCCGTATTAGACCTTGAACAGAAAAAGAACATTATCAATGAATTGAAAAACACTTTAAAACCAAATAATCAAAAACAAGAACCATCCCCTACTTCCACAACAACTGTGGAAAACAAAGGAAATGGTTCTTTTAATTTACTTAAAAAATGGAGGTAACAAATTATGCCAATGAAACTAAAAGGTAAAATGGAAAATTTCGAAGCGAAAAAGCAAGCTTATATGAATGTGATGAAAGCGGAGGATTCAACTCCCGAGCAGTTAGAAAATGCATTTAGTGAAATGTTTACTGCCCTACAAACTGATTTAACAGAACAAATCACAAATGAAGCACGTAATGAGGTTCACGATGCACAAATTTTAGCTGCACGCGGTCAAAATGTATTAACTTCCACAGAGAGAAAATTCTTTAATGAGGTCATTGAGTTCGGGGGTTTTAACGAAGACTCTATCCTTCCTGTTACAACTCAAGAACGTATTTTTGAGGATTTAACAACTGAACATCCTTTACTTAGTGCTATTGGATTACAAGATTTAGGTGCCGTCACTCGTTTTATTAAATCAGACCCTACTAAAGCATATGCTTGGGGTGCACTATTTGGGGAAATTAAAGGTCAAATCGGTGCAGCATTTAGCGAAGAACAAATTGGCCAATTGAAACTAACTGCTTTTGCAGTAATTCCAAAAGATATGCTAGACCTCGGACCAGAATGGGTTGAACGCTATGTTCGTACTCTATTAGTTGAGTCTTATTCTGTTGGTTTAGAATATGGACTTGTAAACGGTCGAGGACCATCTAAAAATGAACCAATCGGATTAATGAAAAATGTTGCTGAAAATGGTGCGGTAACAGATAAAACATCTAGCGGTACTTTAACATTTGCTCCTTCCCAATTTGGCGAAGTGGTTGCTGGTGAATTACATGATGTTATTAAGGCTTTATCAACAGACTCCAAAAATAAAGCTCGTAAAGTGCTAAACAAAGTGGCCATGGTGGTAAACCCTATAGACGCTATTAGTGTACAGGCCCGCAATACTATTCAAACAAGCACAGGCCAGTGGGTGACTTCTCTACCTTATAATATTCAAGTGATTGAGTCGGAAGAAATCCCTGAAAAGAAAGCATTATTCTTTGTAAAAGGGAAATATCTTGCAGCAGTAGCTGGAGGTTACAAGACTAATAAGTTTGACCAAACTCTTGCAATTGAAGATGCTATGCTTTATACAATTAAGCAATTTGCTAATGGTAAGCCAGAAGATAATAAAACGGCTCTACTATACGATTTGGATATTAAATTCAGCACATCCGTTTCCGAACCAGAAGGAGCCTAAGAGAGGTGATCTAATTGATCACAGATGAATTGTTAAAAGAATTTAAAGACCGTATGCATATTTCTCACAATGAGGACAGCAATTTAAAACAATTGTTGTCCTTTTCTATTACTGCCATTAAAGCTAGTTGTGGTAATTTTGATATTTACGGTGAAAAGGATACGGATATACGAGCAAAAGAGTTAGTATTCGAACGTACTCGGTACGCTTATAATGATGCCCTTGAATACTTCGAGGACAATTTCCTTAGTGATATTACAAGTTTAGGATTATCGCTAATGCCGGAGGTTAAAGACGATGGATCCATTTAAATATAAACCACCGCGGGTTAATTCGGGTGATTTACGTACTCCTGTCACTTTTTATGAATTTGCGCCTAATGAAGGACCGGAACCGGGGGAAGTTGAAAAGAAAGTTTTGTATGAAGCCTGGGCGAAGATTGATAGTGTGTGGATGAAGGATTTGGAGACTGCCAAAGCAAATGGAACCTTAACTGATTTAACCATAACGATTAGGGATCCACAAATGGATTATATTCCTACAAACAAACACTATTTATCTATCGATCATCCGTTGTATAAAAATCATAGATATAATGTCAAAGGTGTTCAACCTGATTTACAAAATAAAGATTTTATAAGAATCATAGCGGAGTTAAAAGAATGAGTGTCAAGATAACTGGGCAAGAAAAACTTTTGAAAGAACTCGAAAAACGCTTTGATAAAGCTAAAATACAACGAATTAGTGATAAAGCTTTATTATCTGGTGCGAAGGTTTTTGTTAAAGAACTGAGAAGTCAATTCGAATCGTTTAAAGACACAGGAGCATCAATTGAGGAAATTACCATATCAGAACCAATGTGGATTGCTGGAGTACGAACAATTAAAGTACATTGGCGCGGCCCTAAAGGAAGGTATCGCATTATTCACTTGAACGAATGGGGAACAATAAATAATCCAAATCCACCAGGTAAGGGTGCGGTGGCAAGAGCATTGAAAAATGCAGAAAAGGCTTATCGTAGCGCCATTAAAAATGCAATTAAGGAGGGATTATAATGGATATTTTAAGTCTTATTTATAATGCCTTAATTGCTGATCAATATATTAAAGACCAAGCATATGGCAGGATTAAATATTACGAGTATCCCGAAACAGGAGACGTTAAGGCACCGTTTATTATTATTGATCTATTAGATGCTCCATCCCCTTCGGATTTTGCAGATGATACATGGTTGTCATACGATTGTCTTTTTCAAATCGAAGTTTGGTCTCCTAATAGAGTAGTGACTAATACCATCGCGGACAAGATTCGTAACGTCATGTGGAACCAATTTGGTTTTAAACAGCAGAGTGGACCACAAGAGTATAAAGAAGGTGTCTTTCGTGACGCCAGGCGTTACCGAGGAACAATATATAGAAACGATTTAGACGGCTTATAAGCTGTCTTTTTTTATTATTTTAAAGGAGTGATTAATTTGGCAGAAGAGAAAGTATATCGTGCTTCAACAGGTGTGGATGAATTTTTCTACGGTGAAATAGGAGAAGGAACCACTGCAGCTTATATTGAACGTGTGAAGTTTTTACAAAATATTAATGTTGAAATGCCCCAAGAAATTGTTCGTGCGTTTGGTGATAATAAGACGGCTGAATTAGCTGTATCAAGTGGTAACATATCGGTGTCATCACAATTTCACAAAATACCAATCCAGGATAAAGAAAAATTGTTAGGGTGGGAAACGGTTGATGGACTTACTGCTGCAGGTAGTGAGGATAACCCTCCATATGTTGCCGTAGTATTTGCAAAAACTTATGAAGATGGATCCCGAGAATACGTCGGCTTACCAAAGGGAATGTTTACTCGCCCGAATGTCACTGGACAGACAAAAGGAGAAAACACTGAATTTAGTTCAGAAGAAATTGCAGCACAATTCATGGATCGTAAGGTCGATGGTTTTTCTAAAGATAAATCAGTGATCTTTGGTTATGATCCAGCTGGACAAACGAAAAATAGAGACGCTTTATTTATGAAGGTTTTTGGAAAAGCTTATCCAACTGATACAGTTCCGGAGGGGGCATAAAATATGAGTAAAGAAAATAAGCAAACTCCTAAAAAAGAAAAAAAGTATGTAGTCGTTCATGATTTCAAAGATTTACAGGATAATAACAGGATTTATATAAAGGACGACGTTTATCCAGCAGAAGGAGCACCGAAACCTACTGCAGCACGAATCAAAGAGTTGTCGTCCACAAAAAATAAGCAGAATCAAGTACTAATTAAAGAGCAGGCATAACGCTTGCTCTTTTTTAGTTATCTAAATTAGAAAGGATGTTTATAAATGGCTAATTTAAAACGAAATATGATTGAGCTTGTAAAAGAAGTAAAAGAAGGGGAAGTAGTTACAGAAAAATATCTCACCCCTGTATTTATCCCACTTTCTGTTGTTTATGAAGCACTTGATTTAGTAGAGACAATTGATAAGAGCCTATCAGGTGAAATAGATGCTAATGAGGAAATAGATTTAATGGACCAATTATTGAATTTCGTTTCTTCGAAATTATATGGTAATCAATTTACAAAAGATGAGTTGTTTAATGGTTTACATGGACCCGATGCAATCGAAACCCTCCAAGAACAAATACTATTTATTGCGCGAGGACGGCAATCGGATGAAACAAAAAAGTATTTAGCGGAGAAGAATCGCTAACAGATGCGGATTTTACTCCGCAAAAACAAAAGGAATATTTAGATAAACTTATTCTCGACTTTATGGAACAAGGTAAGGATATCAATGAAATTTTAGCCATGCCCTATCATTTTCTAATTGAGATATTACTTGAACGGAATAAACCTAAACAGACAAAATCTTTAATCTCTGCATTCGGGGGTTAAGGATTTTTTATTTTTTTGAAGAAAGGAGGGTGAATGTGTGGAAAAAATCGAAGGGCTTTCGATAGGCTTAGATTTAAATACATTAAAAATAGACAGCGGTCTAAAAGACTTAAAATCCAAGCTAAGTTTGGTTAACAGTGAAATGAAGGCCAATCTATCTGTCTTTGATCGTGCTGATAAATCTATTAATAAATACGAATCCCGTATAAGTGGATTAAATAAAAAGATTGAAGTGCAAAAAGCAATCGTTGACAAAGCTCAAAAAAGCTATGAAAAGATGGTAAAAGAGCATGGAGAAGGCTCGACAGAAGCAGAAAAAGCGGCTCGTGCATACAACAATGAAGCAGCAAAGCTAAACAGCCTAGAACGCTATATTAAAAATGTCACAGAAGAAATGAAGGAATTTCAGCGGCAACAAAAAATACAAAACTCCACTCTTTTTAAAGCTGGCGACTCTCTCATTAAATTTGGCAACGGTTTGAAATCTATTTCCGACAAAACAAAAGAACTTGGACAAAATTTAACCAATAAAATCACTAAGCCCGCCGTTGGGGCAGCGTCCGCATTAGCGGGTATAGCGTTGGTCAAAGGGTTTGGTCGTCTAGTTGGTATAGATACAGCTAGAGCAAAGTTAAAAGGTCTTGGCCATGATGCTAAAAGTGTTGATCTGATTATGACTTCAGCGCTTGATTCGGTGAAAGGTACATCTTATGGAATGGACGAGGCGGCAACGACAGCGGCGAGCGCAGTAGCTGCTGGCATTAAACCAGGTAAAGAGTTAACTAGATACTTATCGCTTACTGGTGATGCGGCTGCCATTGCAGGAGCATCCATGAGTGAAATGGGAAGTATTATCAACCAAGTACAAACATCACAGGTAGCCTATACGGACAACCTAAACCAATTGGCTGATAGAGGTATACCAATTTATCAATGGTTAGGTGAAGAAGCTGGTGTGGCTGCAGCTGACGTTAAAAAAATGGCATCCGATGGGAAAATTTCATCCCAAATGTTCTTAAAAGCCATCGAAAAAAATATTGGTGGCGCGGCTAAGAAAATGGGTAAGGAATCATTTACTGCTAGCATATCAAACATGTGGGCGGCTGTCGGTCGTTTAGGCGCTTCTTTTCTAGATGCAGGTGGTAAAGGCGGTGGCTTCTTTTCACAATTAAAACCGATGATTAACGACTTTACAGGTCGCCTCGATGACATGGGTGATATTGCTCAAGAAGCTGGTGTTAAATTTGGAAAAATGTTCGTTGGTTTTGTTGAGAAAATAAAATCTATAAAAGCAAGTTATGATAACTTATCCCCAACAATGAAAGATTTTATAAAAAATTCTGCAATAGCAGGAACGGCATTAGCTGTTGGAATCGGACCGTCTCTTAAAGTATTAGGAACGTTTGGCGGATTTATAGCCACAATTTCTGTTAATGTTGGTAAGTTTTCAAAAACTATCGCCGAAGCTGGCGGATTTTTAAAATGGCTAAGGTTAGGCTTGACCGCATTAACAGGTCCAGTAGGATTGACTACACTAGGTATCGCGGGTCTAGCAGCAGGATTTGTTGTGCTTGATAAGAAAATGGACAAACCTATTATTAAGAGTGATATTTTTAAAGGTAAAATATCCGATGCAACTAAAGCGGCAGTCGGATCATACATGAAATTGGATGAGGATGCAACTGCTGAATTAAATAGTTTAGCGTATTCTTCTCAAACGATTACTGATGGAATGGCAAAACGTATGGTTTCTAAATATCAAGAAATGGGCGATAAAATTCTTCAGGCGATGAAGGAGAATCATGCTAAACAATTGCAAGAACAACAAAGTTTATTTGATCAAAGTTCTGTTTTAACTGAACAGGAGGAAGCTAAAAGGCTTGCTAAACTAAAGGCTGATCAATTGAAAGAAGAAGAAGCTCATACCAAAAGTCAAGCAAGGATAAAGGAAATTTGGACAACTGCAGCTAATCAAAAACGCGGTATAACTGACGCTGAAGCAAAAGAGATTGCAAGATTGCAAGAACAAATGAGAACCAAAGCTGTACAAGAAATGTCTGCAAGTCAAAAAGAGCAAGAAACCATTTTAACAAATTTAAAAAATAATAAAAGTATTATTGAAGCCGAGACAGCAGCAAATACGGTGAAAAAGTCTTTAGAGACGAAAAATAAGGTAGTTAAAGAAGCGAATAAACAATATAACGATACTGTCGCTTATGCTACATCCGCACGTGATGAATTAGGTATTATTTCAGCCGAAGAAGCCAAGAAAATAATCCAAGAAGCTAAAAATAAGAGGAACAAGGTTGTATCAAAAGCAGAGGACATGCATATCAAAGTTATCAAATCAGCAAAATCCCAAGCCGGTGAACATGTGGATCAAGTAAACTGGGAAACCGGAGAAGTATTATCAAAGTGGGATAATTTGTACAATGGCGTTCTTAGTGCAGCTAACTGGATTCGCGGTTTATTTGGAAAAGAACCAATAGCTAAAAAAGGAAGCATCAAAGAAAACGGTAGACAAAAAATAAAACGGCAAAACGCAGTTTTAAAACCTGCCACAAAATCTTATGATGAATATGCAAAAGGAACACCTTCCACAGGTCACCCCGGCGGTCCTGCTATTGTGGGAGAAGAAGGTAGAGAGTTGGCTCATATTCCGGGGCAAGGGTTAACATTATTAGGAGCAAGCGGTCCAGAATTATTTAGTAATTTACCTCGAGGTACATCTGTATTACCAAACAAGCAAACTGAAAAATTATTAAAATCTTATGGGTTCCCTGGTTATGCTGATGGTATTGGAGATTTTTTCGATTTGTTTTTAAAAGGTGCTGACTCTGTTTGGAATTTTGCAACAGATAAATTTGGTTTAAATAAAATTGCTTTACCATCAATAATGAATAATCTTACTGGTAACCCTTTAAAATCAATTGGAGAAATGGCTACAAGTTGGATTAAGGATTTATGGGGTAATTGGTTTGGTGGTATTGGCGGCTCAGCTGGTGCAGGAGTGCAAAGATGGGCAGGTATAGCATCCAAAGCATTAGCGATGACAGGACAATTTACTAAGGCTAACTTAGATAGATTACTCTATCAAATGCAAACTGAGTCGGGAGGGAATCCGAAGGCTATTAACCTATGGGATATTAATGCCTTAAGAGGAACTCCTTCGAAAGGTCTTATGCAGGTTATTGATCCCACATTTAAGGCTTATGCAATGCCGGGTTATAATACAAATATTTGGGATCCATTATCAAACATTTTGGCATCTATTAGATACGCTTTAGCACGTTATGGCTCCCTTTCAAAAGCATATAGAGGTGTTGGATATAAGACAGGTGGATTAATCAATGATGAGGGGCTGTATCGCCTTGCTGAAGGTGGTTGGCCAGAATTTGTTATACCTACTGATCCAAGCAGGAGAACCGATGCTATGAAGTTATTGGCATTGGCTGGAAAACAAATTCAAGGAAATAAACGACCTAATCAATTACCAAATGTCAGTACCAACTCTAATAGTGATTATAAAGAATTTGTTAGTCGACAAGATCAACAAATCTCTTTAATGCAAAAGCAAATCGAATTATTAACTCAAATGGTATTAAAAGATTCTAATGTATATATTGGAACAAAAGATATTTATGAAGCCAATAAGAAAGAAAAAGATAGGCGAGAACAAACAAGAAATATTTTTAAGGGGGTAGCACCAATTTAATGAGTACAACATTTAATTTTTGTGGTGTGGATTCAAAACAGGATTTGGATATCATTGTAAATGAAATAAAAAAACCGGTTACCCCCGAAATAACCGAAAATGTCCAAGATGTACCGGGTATGGTCGGAAAGATTTTTATGGGTAACAGTTATGGTCAAAAGATCTGGGAAATTTTAATAACAATAACGGCAAAATCTGAACAAGAAAGAGTACAAAAAATTGATCAACTTACCGAATTAGTTATGACATTTGATGCTGGGGAATACCCAATGATTTTTAGTACAGAATCTGATTATACCTATTATGGTCATTTTAGTGGAATAACAACTCCGGAACGTGTAGAAAAAACACATTGGGCTACATGCACCCTTACTTTTTCGTGTTCGGATCCTAAAGGGTATGGGGAATACCAAAACAAGGATATTACTAAAAATCCAATAACAATTTTACCAGATGGCTCTGCAGAGTGTTATCCAATTTTTACTTGTATTCCTAAGAAAGACTTAACGAGTCTATCTGTTACAGATCAAGATGGGAATTATGTATTTATCGGTGAAAATGTAGACCCTGATACAGGTAATTTACCCATAGATAAGGAACCCCTTGTATTTCACGATACTTGCGGAACGCTTGCGACATGGACGACAATCACTAAAGATACCTTAACCTTTACCCCTGAAAATGGTGTGGTCGGTGGAGCAATGCGAAGTTCTGGTGATGCGTTAAGAGTAGGAGTAGATGGTACTGGATATTCTAACTTTGGTCCCTTTGTTAAAAACAAGTGGCATGGTCCAATCGTGCAGCAGTGGTTAAATGGTCAATATAAAGACTATCGTGTACGTTGTTGGCTCTGGAACAATCAATATTATGCACGTGCTCATGGTAAAGTTGAACTCTATCTTTTAGACAATAACGGAAATGCAATCGGTAAAATTAGCTTAAAAGACAATGGTCAAAGTAAGAAAGCAATTGTTCAAGTGCAAGTAATGAATTCAAGTAAATTTTATAATATCCATTATGGTCAAGGTAACATTTACTCTAAAAAGAAGGATACTGTCACGATAAAGGTAAAAAACGGTACAAAGAAAGTAAAGGTCAAAGGAAAGACGAAAACCGAGCAATTATGGAAAACAGTTACTCTTCCGGAGGACCCAACGACGAATACTTATTCTAACTTTTACGGCTATATCGAATTACAAAAGATTGGTAATAAATTTCGTGTGGAGATTATGAAATGTAACAGCAAACACAATCCCGTTTGGGATAAACCCGTTGTTACAAAATGGACAGATAGTAAGAATATATATAATCAATCCTTGGCAGGTGTAGCTGTTTATGTAGCAAAATGGGATATCGAAGAAGATACGGCAAATCCGCAAGTGAAATATACGAATAACGGAATGGCTTTAAGTGATGTGAAAGTATGGAATATTATCGATGGTGGTAATGGTTCTCCATCTGTACCGACCGTCATTATACGTAAAGGTGATGAAGTGAAAATTAATTGTGAAGATCGCACCGTTTACAAGAATGGTGCTATTTTTATGAAGAATTTTTATATAGGCAGTCAATTTCCTACATTAAAAGGCGGGGTTCCAAAAACATTTGCCTACGACCCAGATCTAAAAGACGCCGAATGGTATTACGAATACAGACCAACTAAGAATTAGAGGTGATAGCTTGTATACGATTTTGGATCCTAATTTGGATGTCTGCGGTGTTCTTGATTTACAAGGAAAAGGATGTAAGTTTTACAACGATTTACGCAGTACAAAAATCGCAGATGATCAGGGCAAGATATGGTCTGACACTTTAGAAATAAGTGTTCCATATGGGTATCGAGAAACAGCATTTATGACACAAGGCTATCACCTTCTTAAGAAAGGGAATGATGGTCTTTTTTACTGTTATCGGATTTATGATTGGGTTGATGACACAGTTGGTCCTACCCATGTAAAAAAAGCACAAGCATTAAATTTATTGGCATGGGATTTAACGCATAAAATTGTTCCAGCGAAGGCGATGCCTAACGCTAATAGTGAAGATGCTTTCGGTTATATCCTTCAAAGATCTGGTTGGGAAATTGGTAATAATGATTTTTTTGGCGGTGTTAAATCACTAGAATTTAGTGCAGGGAGCAACGCTCAATATTGGCTAGATCAATTAACACAACAATTTTCCGTAGAAATTAAAGCTTATGTAGAAGTTTACAACGGGAAGATCATTCGTAAATTAGTAGATATTGTGGAGAAATTAGGAGAGTCAGAGGGAAAAAGGTTAGACTACTCCCATGATTTATTAGGGATTACTAGAACCGGTAACGATTCACAGCTTTATACAAAACTATATGTTTATGGTGGAACGGATTCAAAAGGAAATATAGTATCAATCGCTAGTGTGAATGGCGGCAGGGATTACATTGTCGATGATGATGCCAACGATTTATATAACAATAGTGGCGATTATTTAGAAGGTTATGTTGTAAATGATTCCATCTTAAACAAAAATGGTTTACTCAGTTGGGGAAAAGAACAATTGGAAAAATTGAATCATCCAAAATACAATTACAATGTAGATGTAGCTTATCTTGGATATAAGCCAAATCTAGGTGATCACTACCAAGTTACAGACTTTTCTATGCAGCCAGAACTTACTATATCAGCTAGGGTCATTCAATTGGATGAATCCGAAGCAAATCCATTCAATAATAAAGTAATTATAGGTGAATTCGTCGAAATTAAGGTTGTTACACCCGAAATTATTCAAGAATTACAGGCTAAGGCGAAGGCAGCACAAGAAGCCGCAGAACAAGCTAAAAACTATAACATCCAATACTTTGCCCCGGACGGGTTAGACTTTTCAGAGGGAACTGCACAAAAAAGAATTATCATTCGGGTTTATCTAGGAAAGGATGAAGTCACATCCACTCTCGACATATCTCAATTTGTATGGCAGAAAATCAATGCGGATGGTACTTACGATGATGCTTGGTCAGATGCTCATAAAAATATTGGAAATGTGATTACAGTCGGAAGTGAAGTAGTAGGATGTGTGATTCGTTGTAAAATAGATGACGGTAATTTACCAAGTGTAGCTATATACTTTAAAAATGGAATCGATTTTGTTTTGGATGAATTGTCTCAAGTACAAACTGATAATACTTTATCCGTTATTTTTATCACAGACACACATTATGCAACTAACAGCACAAACGGAAATAACCTTAAAAGCAGAAGTACCTTGCATATGCAGAATGTAGCATATTTAACCAACCAAGCAAAAATTGATTTAGTTGTCCATGGTGGTGACTTAATCGATGGTCATGAGCAAAAGAAATTAATGATGACAGATCTACAAGATGCAGCTGACTCACTAGCATCTTTTATTAATGCCCCATTATTATTTTTGTTTGGCAATCATGATGATAATAGTTGGTATGCTCACGACAAGGATAATAATTTGATGAGGTCGGTTATTCAGCCATCGGAACGTTATAATGTATTAAAAAAATATCTTGATTCTGGGGTTGTTCAAAATGTAAGTGATAAGGAAAGTCTCTATTATTATAAGGATTTTCCTACTCAAAAAATTAGGGCTATCTGCCTAAATAGTTTTGACAATCCGTACATTACACAGGCAGATGGCACAAATAAATACCCAGCCATGTGGCAGTCGGCATTTCGTAATGCGCAATTAAATTGGCTCGCTAATACGGCACTTAAACTTCCTGATAATTCTTGGGGAGTTTTAATTTTTACTCATGCGCCATTACAAGGTTCATTCAATTCTGATCCACAGATTAATAGCGACATAATGTATGGTATTTTGAACGCTTTTAAAAATGGTACTTCCTATACTGGAAACGGAACTACAACAGGCTATACATGTAATGTTTCTTGTAATTTTACAAGTCAAGGAAAAGGGGAAGTTATTGCTGTCATAAGTGGACATATTCATTACGATAGCAGCATGACGAAAAATGGAATGCTCCTTATTCAGACATTGGATTCTTTAGCAAGAAATGATTTTGCAGGAAAAATGCCTGATCGTCCACTTATATCACTAGAAGAAGATGCGTGGGATGTTTTTACGATTGATAGATCAAAGAGAAAAATATATGCTACACGTTTTGGTGCGGGCAACAGTCGAGAATTCAGCTATTAAAGGAGGTGAGGAAAATGGCGGTCCGCGGAAGTGTAGATATTCCTTTTACTAATTCAACTCAAATTGCAAATCATGCAGTTGATATCGCAAACAGTAAACCAGATATATTCTACGGTCAAGATGAGCCAATTAATCCGAAAGAAGGTGATCTATGGAATCAAACAAATAATATTGATGATTCTGTATCTGTTCACCAATATATCGATGGTGCTTGGGTACCTGTTCAGGGACTACAAGGACCAAAGGGAGATCAAGGAATACCAGGAAAAACAGGAACAGACGGGAAAACTCCGTATCTTCACATTGCCTATGCTGATGACTCAAATGGTTCAGGATTCTCTCAGTTTCCAAAAGGTAAGGCTTATATGGGCACATATACTGACTACACTGCAGCTGATAGTACAGACCCATCTAAGTATAATTGGGTGCTCATTAAAGGGGAAAAAGGTGATACAGGAGCAACAGGACCCCAAGGACCTCAAGGGCCTGCCGGAAAAGATGGCATTGCGTATATGGGCACAACAGCACCAAGCAATCCAGCAACCAATTCTACGTGGTTTCAGACTGATTCCACAGGGAAGGTAATTGCTATCAAAAAATGGACAGGTAGTGCATGGATTATTGCTAAGATTGATGCTGATACCTTAAACGTTGGACAATTAAGCGCACTATCAGCTGATTTAGGTAATGTAACGGCTGGTAGTTTATCAGGTGTTAGTTTGAATATCGGAAATGGTAATTTCACTGTAGATACTGCCGGAAATTTAGTAGCTAAGAGAGGTACTTTCAGCGGGACCATAATTTCAAATAACGCTACCATAACTGGTGGGTCCCTAAAAGTAGGAAGTAATTTTAATGTTGATTCGTATGGAAATTTAACTGCTAATAGCGCTACGTTTGGTGGAAATATGTCATTAAACGGTGTATTAAATATCGCTACTACTCTCACAGGAAATGATACATCCGGTTTATCCGGTCGATATAATTATAGTGAAGAAACAGCAGCGTACAACTCAAAAAAATTGAATGGTATATATAATCTGAACAGTGCTTACTTGAGTTTCAAAACAATTGTAAACATTCCAGACAGCAATACAAACTATTTCGCTGAAACATACTACGGACCATCTGCAATGAAATTTCGTGCTTATAATACAAGCAGTAATGGTAGCTATGATGGCTCATTTTCCGGGATTAGAGATAGAATTGATGTCTCTCCACACCAAATAACAATGGGGCAGACCGCTTCTACGACTAGTCCGAACTGGAAAAATGAAATTGAAATTTTTGCAGACGGACAAATAAATGCATCACAGCTCATCCATTCCGACAAGTGGCTAGAAGCGAACAACATGCGAATCGGATATCATACCATAGCTAGTTTAGACAGTGGTAAAGTATATTTTATGAATAACACAACAAACGGCTCCCGTATCGATATTGGTATTGCCACTTTGGATTATACAGGATCGCTTAGTAAATCATCATCGGAAACATTAAAAGCAAATATCAAACTGATTGATTTTAGTGCCCTCGACGAAATAATGAACACAGATTTTTATTCATATAATTATCTTTCAGATTTGGATAGAGGGATTGTGAAGCCAACCTTCGGACCTGTCATTGGTGATAATTATCGTCTGTCTGATAAGTTTTTAACTCAAAGCGAAAAGTCTATTTCGATTGACAATATGACAGCCATTAATTCACAGGCGATCAAGGAACTTTTTGAAACAATGCAAGAACAAAACAAAAATCTAATTATAAAAGTAGCTGATTTGGATAGACGATTAGCGTTATTGGAGGCGGCTTAAAAATGGAAGTTCCAACACAAGAATTTTATCTGGTTATAATAAATGATTTGAAAAATCAAATCGCAACACTTGCTGATCAAAAGGCAACACAAGTCAGTTTAAATTCAATTAATACTACAAGAATTCAAAATTTGGAACAGCAATTAAGGGAGGTGAATGAGAAAAAGGAAGAATTGGAAAAGGAACTGTTAGCAGAAAAGGAAAAGAACGCTGGAACAAGTGAAGATAACAAAAAAGTTTAATATTTTTGGTAATAAATACCCTGATTTATGGTAAATTAATAGTATGAAAAAATTAATTATATTTTTAATCATTTGTTTATTTTCAATAAGTAGTGTGGGTTGTTCCTATAGTGTTTATGCAAAAAAAGAGAAAAAAGAGAAAAAAGTAAAAACGGAAATAATTGCACATCGGGGTGCTGATGATCGAGCGCCAGAAGAAACCATGTCTGCATTTAAACTAGCTGTAAAAGACAAAGCTGACTTTTTGGAAATGGATCTACGAGAAACCAAAGATAAAAAGTTAGTATTGATGCATGATCCAACGTTAAACAGAACTACAAATGGAAAGGGGGATGTAAGCCGTTTTACCTTAAAGCAGCTTAAAAAGTTGGATGCCGGTAGCTGGTTTAATAGAAAGTATAAGAACGAAAGAATCATAACTTTAGAGGAACTTATCAATCGATATGGATCCAATACCAAGTATTTCATCGAAACAAGACGGGTAAATAACAAACTCAAAATGGAAGAACCTCTAGTTAAATTGCTAAACAAAAAAGGACTTATCAAGAAAAAGAAGGTTGTGATTCAATCTTACTCCGCAATGAGTCTACAAAAAATACACAAGTTGAACAAATCTGTTCCATTGGTACAGCTTACCCTCTTTAAAAGCAAGAAAGAATTTACAGATAAGAAGCTAAAAGAGTGGAAAAAATATGCCATGGGTATCGGAGTAGATTCGAAATTAGTTGATAAAAAATTAATTGATAAAATGCACAAAAACAATCTAAAACTTTATGTTTTCTTCTTGAACGATAAAAAAGAAAAATCAGAGCAAAAGCGTGTCATCAACGCTGGGGCAGATGGTGTTTTTACAAATTATATAACTTATACAAAATCTTTAACTAAATCGTCTAAATGAATTAGGCGATTTTTTATTTTGGTTAAAAGAGGGCTTTCGCTGTCCTCTTTTTCTATTTGAGAGGAGAAAAATCATGACTTTAGAATTAATCAGAGTGTATTTATTTGGAACGGTAAAATTTTTAGATTTATTAGCTATTGCAATGTTAGTTGATATTTTAACTGGAATTGCAAAAGCATGGAAAGAAAAGACTTTACGAAGCCGAAATGCATTGTTTGGGTATGCCCGTAAAATCGGCATATTTGGGATTATCATTGCTGCTAATATTATTGACCAAATACTATCGTTAAGTGGGGCTGTGGCTTATGCTACGGTCATTTTTTATATCGCTAATGAGATTCTATCCATCTTAGAAAACTGTGCGCAACTAGGCTTGAAAGTGCCTAATGTGCTAGTTGATAAATTGCATGTAATCCAGGAAAAAGACGAAAAGGAGGAAAATGAATAATGGGAATTATCATGGACATTTCACATCATCAACCGTCAAGTGCAATTAATTGGGCTAAGGCCGCAAAAGAAGTTGATCTAGTAATTATTCGTGTCCAGTATGGGTCTAATCTGATTGATCGTGAGTATAAAAACCATGTTGCAAACTGTAAAAAATATAAAATCCCATTTGGCCATTATGCTTATGGCATGTTCGTATCCGTTAATGACGCAATTGTGGAAGCAAAGGATTTCATGAAACGCGCTGATAAAGATGCTCTATTTTTAGCTTTGGATGTGGAAGGCGATACAGTAAAATCTTGTGGAACAAAAGACCTCGCAAAAGCATCACAAGCTTTTATCGACGTATTAAAAGATGTAGGTTATAAAACGGGCTTTTATGTGTCCCACGAATTGTATAAAAAATATGATTTAGATAAAGTAAAAGCTGATTTCTTGTGGTTACCACGATACGGAAAAGACAACGGTAAACCTGATAAAAAGCCAGATTATCCATGTTGCTTATGGCAGTATTCGCAGTATTGTAAAGTAGACTGGTACAATGGTGGTCTTGACTTTAACTTGTTAAATGGCGATAAAAATCTTGAGTGGTTTACTGGAAAAAAGAAAACTACCCCAGTGAATAAGCCGGAAAAAAAGCACGAATCAAAGCCAGTAAGTAAACCAAAGGATGAAAAATACACTGTTGTAAAAACCATAAATGCTTATATTAATGCTGCTGACGCTAAAGGAAAGAAAAATGCAAAAGGTACTGTTAAAGCGGGTACGTATTATGTATTTAATCGTTCTAATGGCATGCTTAACGTTACATCTAAAAAAAGTGTTCCTGGCTCATGGATCAATCCAGCAGATAATAAAAAGTCTGCTACTTCCACAACAAAAGCTAAGTATCATGTTGTAGGTAAAGGAGAGGTATTATCCAAGATTGCAGCAAAATATAATACGTCCGTTAGTGCGATTCTAAAATTAAACAAAAACATTAAAGATAAAAATTTAATTTATGCAAATCAAAAAATACGTGTTAAGTAGTATATTTTAATTGTCAATTGCTAAAATTAATATTCCATCACGATTCCACATTAAAAGCCCCTCTCGATTGAGAAGGGCTTGTTAATTTTAAAACTATATGCTAAGATATTTTTAATTATCTGAATGCAGTAGGATATAAAGAATATTTATTTTTATTATCATCTGAACGTAGTGGGAAGGAGCGCCTAAATAGCGCTCTTTTTAATTTTCCTTAGTATATAAATCGTGTACCATTTCATTGCTTAGTCTGACAAAAACACTCAATATAAATCCTGTTTTACCTTCTTGTATTCCAAATTCTATAAAGCTATCTTCGTTCCATGCACAAGCTTCATTCTTTACTTTCTCTTGAATAAAATCAACATCAATGTAATCTAAGCAATCCTCCAATGTATCAAAATACACTTCACGTCCCCAAGATTTAGGATAAACTCTAACTTCAATTCCTTTTTCAACTGTTTTCATTTTTATTTTCCTCCTTTATTTGTGGTAGGAGGGCGAACCCTCCCAATACTTAGTAAACTAATTTAAAATCGTTATAGTCGATATCGTCAAATCCGTTTTCTTCAATAAACTTTTCTTCGTTAAAGCCGATCAACTCAAGGGCCTCATCCACTGTTAAACTTCTGTTTGTTACCACTTCACCTACTAAAATGTCTTCGTAAAATACCTTTGCCATTTTCCATTCCTCCAATTATTTTTATTTTTTATGTTATCCCCTTGCTGTATCTATAATATACCATGTATAAAAGTACATGTAAAGTGTTTTTTGTAAAGTTTTAATTATTTTTTTTTAAGATTTTTCCGACGCTCTGCAACTTGCTTAGCATATGCTTCTACGTCACTTTTAAGATATAATCTTACACGACTACGATCTACACCGTGATCATAAAAAGGGACCAAACGTCCAGCCTCAATCGATTGATTAAATGAGGTTAAGCTTTGTTGGGTAACCTCCATCGCTTCCTGCTTAGTGAGCAGATTTTCATCTACCCACTTTTTTATTTGTTCACTGTTCAATATTTTTTCTCCTTTCGTATTCCTTAATTATTTCATCCCAGATCGCATTGATTTTCATTTTTGGAAATTTCTTTTTCATCGTGTTATAGCTAAAAGTAAGTAATTGATTTAGTTCTTTTGTAGTTACTTTTCCGTGCTTTTCATAGATACTTATCATTTCGTTTATGCATTGTTCTTTAGAAATTATTGGTGATAAACACCCACAACTTTTCGTATTTCCACTTATCAAGTTCGAACTATCGACAACGGTTGTATTTCCACAATCACATTGGCATTCCCAAAAAGTGTGATTATTATTCGTTTTTTCTAAATTTCTCCTTAGTACCTTTAGTTTAGAAAAACGCTTTCCTGTTAAGTCAGGAGAATTCTTTTCAGATATCCACTCGTTTTTATTACATCCACAAGATTTTGTGTTTCCGTTTCTTAAACTGTCAGTGATTACAGGGAGTTGGTTTCCACAGTCGCATTGACAGAGCCATCTACGTTTATTTACTTCTTTTTTTCCTGATTTGACTCTTATGCCTTCAATTTCTTTTATTACCTTTAACATCCCGTATGTTTGTCCAGTAAGATCTAATTTACGGGGCATTACTGGATCACTCCAATCAAACGAGTTAATGTGTTGTTTGCTTTAACTGTCGTATTAACGATTCGAAAAAATACATTAGTGCGTATACCAGCTGCAAGATTATCTGTTTCTGTCACATAAGTGATTTCATGTAATTTCCCTTTAATAATTACTTCATAGCCGTTTTCAATTTCTCTTACAACTTCCATATTCTTACCTTGAGAGAAAATATCCATAAACATTGCTCTTGCTTTATCAGCAGGTGTATTTTTAATTTCCGCCCATGCCATAGTAAGAGCTTGAGCAAAATATTCTTTTACTTTACCACCGAATTTTTTAACTCCTTCTTTTGCTATTTCCCAAGCTCTTACCATAACGTTTTTCATTTTCATTTCCTCCTCTTTGTTTTACTGTATATGTAATATAACATGTATTTTTGTACATGTAAAGTGAAATAGGAAAAGTTTTTAATTTATTTTTTTTGCACATAAAAAACCTTTTAATGAGAGTCAATATACACGGCTCTCGGCTCATTATCATCCATATATTCAATTGTCTTAATCAAATCTCTTACAGCATCTTCTTTCTTGTATTTATCGTCTCCTTCAAGTTGATTAGCAACGTGTAATATCCTTTCTTTTATGTGTGTCCAATCTTGCTTTAAATTTAAGTAATCGATAGTATTCACAAATATCCCTCCATAGACTAAAACCGCCCATTAGGACGGTTATTTTTTATTATTATCTTTTTCAAAACTAACAGTTAACAAGTACATTGACATGTCTTGCGAAAAAATCACTTTATAACCTTTTTCAGAAATTGACATATGTTTCTCATCACTTTCTAGAAAATCATTTAAGTAATTTGAGTCTATATCCAATATAGAAAATATGTTTAATAATGCACTAGTTGTATCAGTGTCAGGCTTTGACATTTGAACGAAAGTAACTCTTTTGAACTGTTTATCGTTAGTAAAAACCGCATTTATATTAAAAGTATCATTTGTATATAATACTTTGTGCAATGGTCCGTCTTTTTCGTTCATAGGTTTAAATTCCAATTTGCTTGGATTTTGCAGTAAAATAATTTTATTAAATACATCCTTGTTACTTTTTGCATTATCATTAAACTCTTTAACAAAAGTATTTAAAGGCATAGGGAAATTAGGTAATTTATCAATAACCGAAATCTTTTTTTCTTCGTTATCTTTTCCTTTGTTTTTTTCTTCATTTGTATCTGTTTTCGCACTACACCCAACCATCAATATTAAGATCATTGTGGCCACAAATATTTTCTTCAATTTTCTTCCTCCCTCAATTTATACAAATCCTCTACTTTTACGTTTAAGAGCTTACAAAGTTTCAATAATTGCGGAATTGTTGGATAGGACCTCCCTGTACACCAATTGGATAGAGTGTTCCTTGATACTCCAATGTACTTTTCAATGTATGGCCTATTAAAAGGAGAGTTTTTAATGATTTTTCCTAAGTTATTGATAACCATCTTCATCACCTATTATATTCATTCTACATAGCCGTGAGAATAACCTTTCACAAATAACTACGCAAAAAATCGTATTTTTTTGTGAAAGACAGGCAAGTTTTATGTCATTCGCCCATACAATGAACTATACAAAGAAGGGAGAGTGATAGTATATGGACCCTTTTACATTTGGAATAGTGTCGGTAGGGGCAGTTGGTGGAAGTTTAGTAGGTGTTGCGTTACTTGATAAATCGGGGATTGCAATTAATGATTCGGTTCTTACTATTGTGATGGAGGTGATGAAATACGGAGGAATTTTCTATCTGATGAAGGAACTTAGTAAACTATTTATTTAGGTATATGTATATATGTCGGACTTAAAATGAACAAAAAGAAACATGATTTTAATCTATTATCATATAACTTTGCATACTTCAATGAACAATACATCTTATGAATAATTCAATGAAGACTTCAAGGAATAGGAGGATGAATATGTCTGTGAATGGTATGTTACGGTCAATGTTTCAAAATGTAGCTGATAGCAAATGGAATAAAGACAGATTAAGAAGAAATCAATTTGAGGAACTAAACGAACCATTCTTATTTTCATCAAGCCATTTAAATAATTTATTTGATGAATGTAAGAATAAAGAGGAATATGAATCTATCCTTGATCACATGTATAAATTCGATGCTTGCGAGGTTGATAGTTATAAAGAAATCGAAAATAAAATTATTGAAAAATTATGGTGAGGTGGTTTAAATGTTAGAATGGTTAGCACTTCCTGCAATTATTACTGGAGCTGCACTCATACCAAAGAAAGCAATGAGTGATGAAAAGAAAATCCAAACAATATTTGAAAATAGAAGAGTGGGAATTAAAAAGGATGATGCATTTTTATATCCAAAGTTACACAAGAAATACGAGAATGAGCAGTATTCAACCTATTTATACACCTTACCCTTAGGAATACCTTCAGAAGCATTTGAAAGCATAAAATCAGCTATTATAGACGGATTAAATAAGGATATAGAGTTTGAATACGATGGACTGCTAAAGATTAAAGTTTATAAGAATCAGCTGCCTGAAAAATGGTCGTTTACAGATGATCTCCTTACACAAGATAAATGGGAGGTTCCGATCGGAAAAAATCATGAAGGAATCCTTTATCATGACTTCGATAAATATCCTCATATGCTTGTAGGTGGTGTTACAAGGTTTGGTAAAACGGTTTTAATTAAAGAAATGTTTTATTCTCTGCTTATGAATCAAATGGAAAATGTAGATTTTTATATTCTTGATCTAAAAGGCGGTATGGAATTTGGTCATTACATGGGCATTCCACAAGTTAAAGAAGTTGCCAGTGATATTTATGAGTCTACAGAATTGCTTTCCAATATTATTGAGGACCTAAAAAAACGTCAACAATATATGCGATCAAAACAATATACAAATATCGTCGACACACCTATCCAGAAACGCACTTTTATTATTGTGGACGAAGGGGCAGAACTTTCCCCGGATATTGTTTCTGGCGAAGCTAAAAAGTATGCAAAGTATTGTCAATCGGCGTTATCCGAAATTGCTCGTATTGGTGGAGCATTAGGATATAGACTAATTTTTTGTACTCAATATCCAACTCGCGAAGCTGTGCCTATGCAAGTGAAAATGAATATCGTGGCACGGTTATCATTTATAGCTGCAGCACAAATTGCAAGCAGAGTTATTCTTGATGATATTGGAGCAGAGGACCTTCCATCTATTCCAGGAAGAGCAATATATAAAATTGAAAAAAATCGTACTATACAGGTCCCATACATTGATGATAAGTATATGTTTAAACGATTGGAGGAAGAGCAAGATGCTGTTATCAACTCAAACCAAGATAGAGAGTCTATTAATGACTATAGATCAACTAGGTATGGTAACAATTAAGCAATTAAGACGAAAGCATGATTTAAAAAGTTATCGCAATGCTTGTAGGATTGTTAAGCAACTTGAACCATTCATTCACACAACATTTTTCAATAAAGAAAAGGTACTTTACTTGAATAAAGATGGACGCGAATTTATTGGGTCTACAAAAGAAGTGAAACGGAATGCTCTTATAGAACACACATTGCTATCCAATGAAGTATATTTTCACTTCAATTGTCCATTGGATTGGCGAAGAGAACACGTCATTGAATTAAAATCTGATATGAAAAAGCACGAAATAATTGTAAATGGTGGCTTAAAAATAGCCAATAAAAAAATTATTGCTGATGCTTCATTCACCAGAAATGGATATACTCACTTTGTTGAAATTGATAATACCCGAGATATGTCAGACAACAAGAAAAAAATAGAAAGTTATATCGATGCATTTAAACAAGACCGATTATCAATTCTTTATATTTTTACAAAAAGTAAAAACAGAAAACGAAAATTTGAGTCCTGGATCAACCAATACAATTTAAGAGCTCACGTCCACACTTTTGAAGAAATCAATTAGACATAAACTCATCATCAAAATAAAGCTTGTCCATGATTTTATTAACGATTCCGTTAAAATACCCAAAAATATTCTTTACACTTTTCCCGGCTTTAATCTTCATTACAAGTTCTTTAAATGCCTTGACTCCAATATGTAGTTCTTGCTGTTCTGTAAATGCTCTTTTGCCTTCCACATGATTGATGATTCGATTATTTTGTCTAACTACCTTCCACAATTCATTTATGGTTTTTGATTCTTGGTAAAAATAACTCGTTAATTTAGCAAATTGATCTGGAACCCATGAAGCTACAAAATTAGCTTGTGAAAATGACACGACCTTACGTGTATTATTAATAATCTTTTGTTTTAAGGAAGAAGAAGTTGTTTTATTGGTCGGACACTTCTCGGACTTTTTACTAGGTGTCTTGTCGGACACATCATTTTTTACCGGAATGATTTGCACAGCATTAGCTGTTTGAAGCATATCTTTTTTACGCTTCATAGCAATCTGACGGATCATTCCTAAGTCTTCTAATTTCTTCATTAGTCTTTGTACAGTTTTGTACGATAACTCCAACTTATCAGCAATCGTATTTTTAGACATGTAGCTAACACCTATTTGCTTACAACTGTGGCGCTTTAATACTTCAAGTAATGCAATTAGTCTAGCTTGCACGTCAGAACGTGCTACGGTCGTTTTAACGACGTCTCTGTATGCGCGAATAGTTTTATTCATATCCTCGATATCGTCAAATGTAGAAAGATTGTGGAAGGAATCCACGCTTGCTATTACATCAATTTTCTTTTTCATACTAAATCTGCCCCTTAATAAGAAAAAGCAACGGCCACATTTAAGCAAACCGTTGCTTTAATCATCTGCAAGTAATAAAATACTTGTAGAGGGTACAGCAAAGTGTTTGCCTAGTGTAGATAGGCGGACGTTTTAATGAGTGTTACCAGCACTTCATTAAAACGCTGTGCTCTTCTTTTTTTATTTTGCATTTTTAGTATTCATTACCTGCTATT
>NZ_JBBPBE010000003.1:0-5834 GCF_038009395.1 Heyndrickxia sp. FSL W8-0423
GTTACTCTTATTGACAAACTTCGTCGCTTTGCTAGACTTGTTTTATCAATAATTTTGGGCGGAGTGGTGATATTTTATGTTGGCTTCTATCTCTTTCAATCAATCTCACAAAAGTAACATGGCACACAATAACCGAGAAAATATTTATGGGAATCCTGGCATTGATCCGTCCAGGCTAGATGAAAATATTTATTTTGTTCAGAAGGATATTCGAGAAGTGTATGAGGATACCTTTGGTGAAGCGGTGGAAGCCTACAATGCAAAGCAGAGTAGGAAAGACCGCAAGATTGAGGACTATTACGAGAAGATTCGCAATGACAGTAAAACGCATGAACAAAGGGAATTGATTGTTGCCATTGGAGAAGGAAAAGACGGTGAGGAATACCGCGGTTTAAAAAAGGCTGCATTGGTGCAGTATGCAGAGGAATTTCAAGAAAGAAATCCGAATCTAGCAGTCTATAACATGGTGTTGCATGATGATGAAGCGAATCCCCATTTGCATATTAATTACGTTCCGAACTTTGAAAGCAAAAGGGGTCTGACAAGGCGTGTCGGCATGGATAAAGCCTTACAACAACAAGGCATTGAAGGAAAAGGGACAGAACTCATTAAGCATTGGCGTGAGCGAGAGACCGCACGCATTGAGGAGCTGGCGAAGGCTCATATTCCCGATTTTGAAAGAGCCAATGTCGGTTCCCACAAGTACATGAAAGTTCCTCAATTCAAAGAAGCCAAAGAAGCTTTGAAGCAAATCGAAGCAGAGGGGCTTAAAAAGCGCCAGGAGATTGTAAAAGCGATTAACCATATAGATGACCTTCAATCTTCTAAAAAGGCCTTAGAAACCGAATATGAAGCTCAGAGGGCTATTGTGAGAGAGTTTAAAGAGCGTGGAAAGACGTTGACCCAATCGACTAAACAACTAGCAGAGATGCCTCAATATAAGGCTCCCAAAGTTGAGCCGATCTATGAGCCAGAAGCTAATACGGACATGCTCGGAAGGTATGTCAAAATCAAGAAAGCCGATTACGATAAAATGTTGGTCAGTCAAAAAGAATCATTGGAAAAACACAAGAGTTTGGCTAAAAACTTTGATATTGTGGCGGAACACTTGAAAAAGGCCAACGTCAATAATTATTACCTTTCTGCAGAACTGGAGAGAGCCAAAAAAGCTATTCCTGTTCAAACAGAGGATTTTGTTCCAAGAGCCGAACATGAGAAGGTGAAAAAGGCGTTAGAATCGTCTGAACGCCGACATGAGGAAAAGGATATGGTCATTGAACAGCAGCAAGAACAAATTAAGGATTTAACGCAGCGCATAAAACAGTTTAAATCCATGTGCGTGGATTTTATTAAAGAGAACGTTCCGAAAGCCTTTGATTTGATGAATTCCCTTGCTCAAAAATTCAATTTGGTTAAGGATGTCAATGAGTCGATGAAGCAGGATAAAGAGCGTGAACAGAGGGAGAAGAAAATGCAAAGGCGCAGTCGTGATGATTGGGAAATGGAGCGATAATGCAGGGAATCTATTAATTTGCTATAATTTACTAGAAACGAGAAAAACCGCCCATGCTTTGGACGGCAGGCGGTTGTCTCGTATTACAAAGGACAAGGGAATTAGTCCCTTTATATTTAATTTAGATATATATATTATATCATAATCGGACTAATTCCTTCCACCAAGGGAGAGAATTATTTTATGACAAAAATTGTGAATTTTGACCAAGCTGAAAGAAATGCTAGAAAAAAAGATTTTGATTTGGAAAAGCTTCAGTACGCTTTAGATCATGGGGGGATTTCTCAAGATTTGATTGAAAATGCTATGGAATTATTAAGTAAAGCTACTGGAAAAGACCTTTACATAGGGACTAAACGCTCACCACAATCGAAAGTGAGGTTTGTTCAATTGATTCAAAGTAATTGGGATTATGCTCTTGAAAATAAATATTTTACTGATGAAGAAATGCTATTTTTATTAAGGATTCAAAGATTTTTAGGATTTAAAAGTAATTGTTTAGTAGACGATATTCTTTCAAAAAATCCTGTTCCTCTAAATCAAAGTCAATTAGCGGAACGACTTGGAACAAGCCGTTCTACGGTTAGTAGAATTGTTAAAGGATTAGTTGAAAAAGGGATTATTGTAAAAGGTGAAGGACACAAAAGGGAAAACGTTAATGTTCGTACATATGCTTTGTTCATCAATCCTAATCTTTTGTATTCAGGAGATAAAGACAATATCGAGGAAACTTTAAAAGCCTTATTTATCAATGCAAAAGCACTACTTAAAGACTTTCCAGTTCAACTATTTTAAGAGCCAAAATTGGCTCTTTTTTTTCGATTTTCTTTGTTATCAAATCTGATAACTAATGTTATCTAATCTGATAACAAAGAAAACCTCTAAAAACCCTTGATATAACAGTCTTTTTTAAACTCTATAAGGTTGTTACACTCTCACTCTCTATATAAGGGCTTTTCTCCATGCAAGGTACGGGTAGTATTTTTTGAGAAACCCACTCAAAAAATCTCCACCCTTTCCCCCTTGCATTCCGAAATTTTGGCGGTGCTGAACTGTCGCCAAGCCGACGTACCTAAAACGAGGATTTAAGGCAATCGGCTTGCTCGTGCCATTGTACCGCCAAAACCGCCAGTGCTACCGTTCATAATTTTTTTCTTTTGCCTTATGGATCTACGCAATAAGGGGCTAGCCCCTCTTGGCTCTCGCCAATTCACCCCAGCCTGCGCCTTCCACCCTAAAACAAGGGGGAAACCCAAAAAACCAACCCTTTGCCAGAAGCTCATAAATGCCCTCTGCAGCGTTTTTGGCGCTAGCAAGGCTTTTTAATATGGCTCATCTCTGGCGATGGCCAGAGGGGCCATACCTGGCATCTGTCAACGATACCGGACCGTCAGGGAGGATAAGGAGTTGACAGATACGCTGCACCAAGACCCTCTTGGTGTGTCAAAAGTGCACCTTTTGACCTGCCTACCGGCGAGGGAGCCCCTCAAGGATTGAGGGGTTGGGGAGTTCGATTAGGGGGTCTGGGGAAGAGTTCCCCAGCTGGGTTTGGGCAAGGCCCAAGGTCTTGTTTTTTGCCATGCAGGGCATGGCTCGGCGGAGCCGAAAAGCCTCGCAGAGCCCTATGTATTTTGTAACGTAGTGACAAAATACGTATAGGAAAATACGTATAGGGTTATGCTAATTGACAAACGTCGTCGCTTTGCTAGACTTGGTTTATCAATAATTTTGGGCGAAGTGGTGATATTTTATGTTGGCTTCTATCTCGTTTAATCAATCTCATAAAAGCAATATGGCACATAATAACCGAGAAAATATTCATGGGAATCCTGGCATTGATTCGTCCAGGCTAAACGAAAATATTTACTTTGTTCAAAGGGATATTCGAGACGTTTATCAAGAGGTATTCGGTGAAGCGGTCGAAGCCTACAATGCGAAGCAAAGTAGGAAAGACCGTAAGATTGAGGACTATTACGAGAAAATTCGAAAGGACAGTAAAACGCATGAACAAAGGGAGCTTATTGTTGCCATTGGAGAGGGGAAAGATGGCGAGGAATACCGGCCTTTGAAGAAAGCGGCACTAGTGCAGTATGCAGAGGAGTTTCAAGAAAGAAATCCCAATTTAGCAGTCTATAACATGGTCTTGTATGATGATGAAGCGAACCCCCATTTACATATCAATTACGTTCCGAATTTTGAGAGTAAGCGAGGGCTTACAAGGCGTGTCGGCCATGGATAAAGCTTTACAGCAACAAGGCATCAAGATAAGAAAAAACAAGAAAAAAACATAAATATTGCTTAATTTTTTTTAAAGAATACAATTTTTATTGAAAGCACTAAATATAAAAGGAGACATAAGCATATGAACTCAGAAAATAAAGTAGCAATAATAACAGGTTCAGCAGGTGGTTTAGGTAAAGCTATAGCTGAAAGATTAGCAAATGATGGTTTTAATATCGTTGTTCAAGACATCAATAATGATTTGTTACTAGAAACAGAAAAAGAATTCAAAGAAAAAGGATATAATGTAATATCTTTCAAAAGTGATGTTTCAAAACAAAAAGAACAAGAAGAACTAGTTAAATTTACTGTAAAAGAATTTAATAAATTAGATGTTTTTATTAATAATGCAGGTGTGGATGCTGTAACACCTTTCTTAGAAATAGACGAAAATCAACTTAATAAATTATTTAATATTAATGTATTTGGAACTGTTTATGGTACCCAAGCAGCTGCAAAACAATTTATAAAACAAAATACAAAAGGTAAAATAATAAACGCTTGTAGTATAGCAGGTCACGAATCTTACGAAATGCTAGGTACATATTCAGCTACTAAACACGCAGTTAGATCATACACTCAAGTTGCAGCTAAAGAATTAGCAAAGTATAAAATTAACGTTAATGCTTATTGTCCAGGAGTGGCAAAAACTAAAATGTGGGAAAGAATCGATGAAGAAATGGTTAAATATGATGAAAATTTAAATCCTGGAGATGCTTTTGAAAAATTTTCAAGTGCTATAAAATTAGGAAGATATCAAGAACCTAAAGATGTAGCAAATTTAGTATCATTCCTAGCTTCGGAAGATTCAGATTATATAACTGGTCAATCTATTTTAACAGATGGCGGATTAGTTTATAGATAAAAAATAAACAGTTTAATTAATTTGGTTTTTATTCCAATTTCCTTTTTGAATAGAAACTTTGAACCCTAAAAACCCAAAGCGTGTCAATCGTTCGGTTTAATAGCTAGCGCTATCCGAACGCTTGCGCTTTAAGTTTATTTTAGGGTTCTTTTCTTTTTCAAAAAGTTTTCTCGGCATAAAGTCGTCTAAATATTGGGGTAGCGTCAGGATTATGCGTAATAACAACGCTAAGGAAATAAACCTTGTTCCAATAGGGTTTAATCTATTGAGACTTAACCGATTTTGCGTCAAATAAAGCTTGCTAGTGTCTCGTATGACTTGTCTCAAAAGTCTTATCGTTGTTAAATCCTTCATTTTTAATGCTGAAAACAGCTAACCGTTGTAAATCCGCATTTTCGGGACGCTACCCCATATTATACACTTCATTTTAAAAATAAGGATTTAACGAAAATATAAAACACTAAAACAATAACAGCAAAATAAAAGCCAAGATACTGTTATTCACTTTACTTTATTGTAAGTTTTAGTTACGAAAATCATTAATATTGTTGTATAAGCAGTTGTTAAGATTAAACCTGCTATAGCACTAAAATACATAGTGTTAATCTTTTTTATAAATTTTATTTTCATACGAGAAATAAGTCCTTTGTCGTTTTAACGCTAGTATTTGTTTAAAACTTTTTCTTAATTCTTAAGAACTAAGAAAAAGACGAAATTCGACAATGTTTTTAATTTGATAAGGGATCAACGAACGATTATTTGATTTTGCTAGCAAGCAATTAGGGCTTTAGGAGCGCCTTAAGGCGGTTCTGTTGCCTTAAAGGCAACCAAAGGTCTTTTAAGTAAGGGGTAACATCTCACAACGGCGAGAAAGCCCCGTATGGTGTCTGTCAACGGTACCGGACCGCAGGGAGGATAAGGAGTTGACGGACTCACTGCACCAAGACCCTCTTGGTGTGTCAAAAGTGCACCTTTTGACCTGCCTACCGGCGAGGGAGCCCCTCAAGGATTGAGGGGTTGGGGAGTTCGATTAATGGGGTCTGGGGAAGAGTTCCCCAGTGGGTTTGGGCAAGGCCCAAGGTCTTGTTTTTTGCCATGCAGGGCATGGCTCGGCGGAGCCGAAAAGCCTCGCAGAGCCCTATGTATTTTGTAACGTAGTGACAAAATACGTATAGG